>NZ_CP091313.1:0-2253457 GCF_050885545.1 Moraxella sp. ZY200743
ATGTACTTGTTTGATGAAGATGGGGAGAGCCCGCCTAAGTTGCCTAAATCGCAACCAACTTCGGTAGAGTTTTGGCAACAGTGCTTAGAATTTTTGTCTTCTGAGGTGTCAGAGGTGGATTTTACAAGCTGGCTTGCCCCACTACAGCCGAGCTTAGATGGCGGTGCGTTGGTGTTATCTGCCATCAATCACTATTTTGTAGAGCATGTCAATAAGCATCATCTTGAGCTGATTAAAGAGGCTGTCAAGCGTTGTGCTCCACCAGAGGTAGGTGAGGTTCGTTTGGCGGTTGCCAAGGTAATTGAGGTTGAACCAAAAGGCGATAAGCTTACTTTGAAAAAAAGCAAGGTAAGTACGCAGATTGATGAAAGTGAGCAAATAGAAGAGCATTATACTTTTGATGCTTTTGTTAAGGGTAAGTCTAACGCCTTTGCTTATAATGCTTGCTATGATTTGGGAAAAAAGGCAGGGAGTAGTCTATACCCTTTGGTGTTTTTGTATGGCTCATCAGGATTGGGTAAGACGCATCTGATGCATGCGGTGGCACACCGTTACCAAAAAGCTGGGTTGAAGTTTTGTTGTTTGACCAAAGACCACTTTTTTCGCATCACCAAAGAGGCATTTCGAGATAATAAAGTGGACCAGTTGGTCAAAAGGATTTGTAAGGCGGATTTGCTGATTATTGATGATATTCATCTAATTAACGCCAAAACCGCACCACAAGTATCTGAGCTACTGTTGACAATTTTTAGTGAATTTGGCAAAAATAAAAAACACCGCATTATTTTGGCATCGGACAGACAGCCAACTCAACTAAATAACTTTGATGAACGCTTTAAATCACGGTTTTCTGGTGGGCTAAACTTACTGATTGAGCCACCTGATATTGATATGCGGGTGCAAATTTTGGAAAAAAAGGCAAGTATCTTAAACATGGGGCTGCCTAAGGAATGTGCATTATTTATCGCCCAAAATGTCGCCCCTGATGTTCGCCGCTTAGAGGGTGCGTTAAATCAAGTGCATGCAAGTTTTACCATGTCAGAGGAGCCTGTTAGTTTATCCTTAGTGCGTCACGCCATTAAGGATCATGTTGAGGCACGAGCTAGGGCGGTTAATGCTGATAATATCCGTGATTTGGTCGCTCAGTATTATGGTGTATCCGCCAAGGATTTGATGGGTAAAAAACGCAGTCGTAATATCGCAAGACCACGCCAGATGGCGATGGCGCTGATTCGTGAGTTAACTCAAGACAGCTTTCCTGAGATTGGACAGTTTTTTGGTGGGCGAGACCACACGACCGTAATGCACGCTTGCAAGGCGATTGAAGAGTTGCGTTTAAGTGATGTAAAGGTGGAAAAAGCCTATCAAGCCTTAAAAGCAACATTGGAATTTGAATGATGAATGCTGTAGCCAAACAAAACTTGTGTTTGTCTTAAAAAATGAGTAACATAGATGCATTAAAAATTAGGAAGTAGCAATGAAATTAACCATCAATCGTAACACCCTGATTAATGCCATCAGCCTTGTGGCAAAGGCGGCAGATAAGCATCACCGCTTAGGACCTATCTTGGCAAATATTAAGTTTGTTTTAGAAGATGGTCTGTTGACTTTGGTGGCGTCTGATTTGGAGCTTGAATTAACCGCTCGGGTGCATCTACCAGAAGGTGCTTGCATTGAAGCAGGTGAGACCACTTTACCTGCCGAAAAACTGTTTGTGATTTGTAAGGCGTTGTCTGATGAAGTGGTAACGCTTGATGTTGGTGATTCACGCTGTTTGGTGGTTGGTGGCAAGATTAAATATACCTTAAAAACCTTGCCTGCTAAGGATTTTCCAAGCATTGGCACACCAAGCGTGGCTACCGCTATTGATATTAATCGTGCTGCCTTATTTGATTTAATTAATCACACCCGTTTTGCCATGGCAACCCAAGATGTCCGTCATTATTTGACGGGTATGCTGTTTGAGATTCATCAAGACAAACTGACGGTTGTGGCGACAGATGGGCATAGATTGGCGGTGGCTCACAGAGTATTGAGTGCCAGTTATGATGAACGCCGTGTCATTATCCCTGGTAAAGCGGTGGGTGAGCTTGAAAGACTACTGAGTGAAATTGTTAAGTCTACAGAAGATGAGGTGGTGTCGCTAGGCTTTGATGAGCAGTTTTTGCAGGTATCTTTGACATTTGGTAGTGACAGTGATTATGTAGGTATGCAGGTAACTATGGTGGCACGCTTGATTGAGGGTAAGTTCCCAGACTATCGCCGAGTGTTGCCACCAAGCTATGATAAGGCAGCGGTATTTAATAAAGATGAGGCGGTTGAGGTATTGCGTCGCCTGTCGGTATTGGTCAGCAAAGAGTCGCCAGGCGTGCTGTTTGATTTTGCAGAGGCTGATAAAGTCAAAGTAAGCGTACGCAACCAAAGAGAGCAAGATGAAGCAGAGGAGTATCTTTCTGTCAGCTATCAAGGTGAGCCACTTGAGGTATCATTCAATGAAACCTATCTGCGTGCAGTACTAAGAGTCTTGCATGGCGATATTCGCATTGAGATGACTGAGTCGGTAAAACCTGCACTCATCTACCAAGTGGGTAATGAGATGAATTATCAATATGTTGTTATGCCGATGCGTGTATAGTTATGATTCATCAATTACGCGTTCATACACTGCGTAACTTGCATCAAGTTTCACTGTCATTAGCGGATTGCAATCTTATCATTGGTCAAAATGGCAGTGGCAAAACATCGCTTTTAGAGGCGGTGTTTTTGCTTTCTCGAGGCAAAAGTTTTCGCCATCATGAGCCCAGACGGTACATCACACATCACGCTAAAGCCTGTACCATTTGGGCAAGGATTGATGGTGATAAGACCATTGCCATCCAAAAGCAGCTGGATGCTGCTTCGCTTGCCACCACGACACTAAAAGTTGATCACAGCGTGGTCAATAGCCAGAGCGTCTTGTCATTTTTATTGCCAACCTTATTGATTGATCCGGCTGGCATGGCGGTATTAGAAGAGGGTAGTGCCAATCGCAGACAGTTGCTTGATTGGCTATCGTTCCATGTGGAACCAAAGTTTTATCCTGCTTGGCTAGCCTATCAGCGTCTATTAAAACAGCGTAACACCTTGCTAAAATCCGCCTATCTACCCATCAATGAGCTAGGGGCGTGGGATAGAGAGTTATCGTCTTATGCTTCTGTTTTGCACAAGCATCGGCGAGCGGTGTTTGATGAGTGGCGAGGTTTTTTTGATGCGATGGTGGGGCGACTTTTACCCAGTTATCAAGAGCGGATTTATCTTGCTTATCAAGCAGGGTTTGATGATAAGTTGGGGTTGTTTGATATACTGCAATCTCGGTCTGCTCAAGATAGAGAGCTTGGATATACACGCATCGGAGCACATCGTGCTGATGTTACCATACTGTTAAAGCAGACGAATGAGCAGGGCGAAAAAATCAGAGAGCAGGCGGTTAATGTCTTGTCTCGTGGTGAAAAAAAACTGCTGATTACCGCCCTAAAACTCTCACAATTACAGATGATTTGTCAGTATTTGGATGGTATAAAGCCCGTGGTGCTGATTGATGATATTGATGCAGAGCTTGATGAGCAGGCGGTGGATTTATTGCTTGGGGTTTTGCTATCACTGCCTTGTCAGGTATTCATCACAAGTTTGCAGATGGACATCAAAGATAAAATTACTGATAAACTGCGACATCTTAATAGGGGTTCTGGGCAGTTTAAGGTGTTTCATGTGGAACAGGGTGATGTGGAGATGGGTTAGGTTTGAAGTGATATATAACCGCCGTCCGTGCAAATTCATGACTTTTTGCGAAAAAAAATGCTATAATAGACAATCATTTTAATTTTTAGTCATGCCTTTGCAGGCAAAAAAATTAAGCATAAATCTTAAGGAAGTTTCATGATTGAGCAGCCACAACACGGTGATTCTACCGATACCCAGAATACTGAATACAGCTCAAAAAATATCCGAGTTTTGCGTGGGCTTGAGGCTGTGCGTGTCAGACCAGGTATGTACATCGGTGATACAGATGATGGTACAGGCTTGCATCACATGGTGTTTGAGGTGGTGGATAATGCCATTGATGAGGCATTAGCTGGGCATTGTGATGAGATTAACATTGTCATTCATGAAGATGAATCAGTTTCGGTCATGGATAATGGTCGTGGCATTCCTGTAGATATTCATCCAGAAGAAGGGGTGTCGGCAGCTCAAGTGATTATGACCGTGTTGCACGCAGGTGGTAAGTTTGATGACAATTCCTATAAGGTGTCAGGCGGTCTGCACGGTGTGGGTGTGTCGGTGGTCAATGCTTTATCCAAGAAACTCACCCTAAACATCTGGCGTGATGGTTATTTGTACACCCAAGATTACACTGATGGTGTGCCCAACTTTGATTTAAAGCAGGTTGAACCTACTGATAAGACTGGCACACAAGTGAGATTTTACCCAAGTGGTGAAATTTTTAGTGGTACGGTGTTTGATTATGATATTCTTGCCAAACGCTTGCGTGAATTATCTTTTTTAAATTCAGGTGTACGCATCGTCTTAACTGATGAGCGTGATGATAAGGTGCAGGTTTTTGAGCATAAAGGCGGTCTGTCTGAGTTTGTTACTTTCATCAATGAAGGTAAACAAACGCTCAATGATATTTTCCATTTTACCGCGCAGACAGCAGATGGTATAGGTGTGGAGGTAGCACTACAGTGGTCGGACAACTATAATGAAAAAGTGTTGTGCTTTACCAACAATATCCCCCAAAAAGATGGTGGTACTCACCTGTCGGGTTTTCGTTCAGCACTTACTCGCTGTTTAAATCACTACATGGAAGCTGAGAATATTGGTAAAAAAGAAAAAACTCAGATAACAGGTGATGACGCACGAGAGGGTTTGGTTGCGATTGTTTCGGTTAAGGTTCCTGACCCAAAATTTAGTTCACAAACCAAAGATAAGCTAGTTTCTAGCGAGGTAAAATCAGCGGTTGAAGCCACCATGCATGAACGATTGAGCGAGTATCTGCTTGAAAATCCAGCCGCAGCCAAAGCGATTGCAGGTAAAATTATTGATGCTGCTCGTGCTCGTGAAGCGGCTCGTAAGGCACGAGAAATGACTCGCCGTAAGACTTCGCTTGATATTGCAGGCTTGCCAGGAAAGCTGGCGGACTGTCAAGAAAAAGATCCTGCTTTGTCTGAATTGTATATTGTCGAGGGTGATTCGGCAGGTGGCTCTGCCAAGCAGGGTCGCAATCGTAAGATGCAGGCAATCTTGCCACTTAAGGGTAAGATTTTAAATGTGGAGCGTGCTAGATTTGACAAGATGTTATCATCTGCTGAGGTGGGCACGCTGATTACAGCACTTGGTACAGGCATTGGTGCTGATGAATATAATGTTGAAAAACTTCGCTATCATAAAATCATCATCATGACCGATGCCGATGTGGACGGCTCGCATATTCGCACATTGCTATTGACTTTCTTTTTCCGTCAAATGCCAGAACTCATTGAGCGTGGGCATATTTATATTGCTCAGCCACCACTTTATAAGGTTAAAAAAGGCAAGCATGAGCTGTATTTAAAAGATGATGAAGCATTAAAATCATATCTGTTATCATCAACCATTGATGATAATCAGTTGTTCTTGGACCAAAATACCCCTGCGGTAACGGGCGTGGCACTAGAAAAGTTGCTTAATGACTACAACCAATCACAAGTCATCAAACATCGCTTGCAGAATAAATATCCATCAGAGTTGCTAGATGCACTGACGCTCATCCCAAAATTCTCGGCTGATTTTGGCAATCAAGCTGTCATGCAGTCATGGGTAGATGAGCTGCAAATAAAACTAAACCAATCAGCAGGGCATTTGTCGCCGAAGGTGGAGTTGATTGAAGTAACAGGTGGTGATGATGCCCAAAAGCAACAATGGCTGCCACGAGTAACGATATTTGTCCATCGTTTGCCACAATATTATACGCTAGATTCAGCATTCCTAAACTCATCGGAATATGCCCGATTGCTTAAATTTTCTAGCCAGTGGAATACCGTGCTTGGCGATGGGGCGTTCTTGCGTCGTGGCGATAAAGATTTGGTCATCAAAGATTTCCATCATCTGTGGGAATACATGATGACAGATGCACGCCGTGGCATGACCATTCAGCGTTACAAGGGTTTGGGCGAGATGAATGCTGATCAGCTTTGGGAGACGACAATGGATCCTGAAAATCGCCGAATGTTAAAAATTACCATTGAAGACGCCATCGCTGCCGATCATCTGTTTAATTGCTTGATGGGTGATGAGGTTGAGCCACGCCGTATATTCATTGAGGAGAACGCACTCAACGCTGAAGTGGATGCTTAATCAAATCAATAAAAAGCCCAAATTTATGTTTGGGCTTTTTTATGGCGATGGGAAGCACCAAGCATTGCTTTTTTGGTGCTGTCATCAGAATTATTGGGTGGGCAAGTGGTGTAGTGGTCGCCATTTTCTCTAAAAAATGCTAAAATAGCCATATTATCTTTACGCATCACAAAGGACGCACCATGACCGCAAACATCACCACCGACCGCATTTTGATTTTGGATTTTGGCTCGCAGTACAGTCAGCTCATCGCCCGCCGTGTGCGAGAGGCTGGTGTGTATAGCGAAATGTATGCCTATGACATCACGGATGAAGAGATTCGTGCTTTTGCTCCTAAAGGCATCATCTTATCAGGTGGTCCTGAGAGTGTGCATGAGGCAGGCTCACCACGTGCACCAAAAGCGGTGTTTGAATTGGGTGTACCTGTACTGGGCATTTGCTATGGTTTTCAAACGATGACCGAGCAATTAGGCGGTAAGGTTGAGGCGGGCGACATCAAGGAGTTTGGCTATGCCAAAATTGATATTGTCCAAAACGATGGCTTGCTTAATGGCATGGCGGATGCACAAAATCAATCGCAAGTGTGGATGAGTCATGGCGATAAAGTCACCAAACTTGCTGAAGGTTTTGGTGTTACCTCCAGTACGCCAAGCTGTCCTTTTGCGTCTGCCTCCGATGAAAATCGCAAACTGTATGGCGTGCAATTTCACCCAGAGGTTACCCATTCAGAAAAAGGCGAACAGCTGATTAGCAACTTTGTGCATGGCATCTGTGGCTGTGGCAATGCGTGGAATTCGGATAATATTATTGAGCTTCGTATTCAGCAGTTGCAAGAGCAGATTGGCGATAATCAAGTATTGCTGGGTCTATCAGGTGGCGTGGATTCATCGGTGGTGGCAGCACTCTTACACCGTGCCATTGGCGATAAGTTGACTTGTGTGTTTGTGGATAATGGACTGCTGCGTCTCAATGAAGGCGATCAAGTCATGCAAATGTTTGCTGACAATATGGGCATTCGCGTGATTCGTGCCGATGCTGAAGAGCGTTTTTTAAATGCACTGGCTGGCGTAACTGACCCAGAAGCCAAACGCAAAATTATTGGTCGTGAGTTTATTGAAGTATTCTCAGAAGAAGCTCGTAAACTAGATGGCATCAAATTTTTGGCACAAGGCACGATTTACCCTGATGTCATTGAGTCTGCCAAATCCAAGCATGGCAAGGCTCATGTGATTAAGTCTCACCATAATGTTGGTGGTTTGCCCGATGATTTGGCGTTTGAGTTGGTTGAGCCTTTGCGTGATTTATTCAAAGATGAAGTGCGTAAACTTGGCGTGGCATTAGGCATTCCTAAACATATGATTTATCGCCATCCGTTCCCAGGGCCGGGTTTGGGTGTGCGGATTTTGGGCGAAGTCAAGAAAGAATATGCCGATATTTTGCGTGTGGCGGATGATATTTTTATGCAAGAGCTGCGTGCAAGCGGTTGGTATGATAAGACCGCCCAAGCCTTTGCCGTATTTGAGCCTGTTAAGTCGGTTGGTGTGGTGGGCGATGGTCGCCGCTATGCGTGGGTGATTGCCCTTCGAGCGGTGGAGACGGTGGATTTTATGACCGCTCGTTTTGCTCATCTGCCTTATGATTTAGTAGATAAAATCTCAACTCGCATCATGAATGAGATTGCCGATGTCTCTCGTGTGGTCTATGATGTATCAAGTAAGCCGCCTGCGACGATTGAGTGGGAATAATCATGGTCTTGGCATTGTAGAACGCCATAAACAAACCCCCTTGTATCATAAGGGGGTTTATTGTTGGTGCTATTTAAGAAGTTCTTTTACTTTGTCTTCAAATGCCGGTAAGTGTTTTTTTGTTGCTTCTTCAACCTTTTGTAAAAACTTCGCATCTTTACTGATAATGTCAATCGCTTTGTTGCTTACCTCATTCATTATCATATTTTCTTTAACGACAATATCCTGACCGATGGGGGATTGATAAAAATTAATCATCGCATCAACTTCTTGTTGGGTGTGGTGCTTTTTGGCGACCTGTAGATAAATTTGTTTGGTCTTTTCAAAAAGTTCGATGGTGTCATCAATGTCTTGCCATACGGTTTCGCCAAATTCGTTGAATAGAATTTCAAGCTGTGCTTTTTTGTCATCAGGCAGGTGTCGAAAGCCAGGTCCGAGTAAAGCTGATTGGGTCAATGAGCTGGTAAAACCAAGCTTCATGCTATCTTTTAAAACTTGCTCGGCATGAGTAACTTGCATCAATTGGTCTAATGATGTATCGCTAGGGGTCTGGGCAATGGCATAAGTGCCAAATGTTAATCCTGCCAATAAATATGCTGTGATGATGCCTTTTTTGAGTGTCATGATAATTCCTATTAAATGAAAATCATTATCTATTATATCAAAAAGATGGATTCTGTCAAGAAGACTGGCTGTTTGCACCAAAAACAAAACCCTAAATCGTATATGATTTGGGGTTTTGTTTTTGGTGGTTAAAATGGTTGGGTTTATTCCATCTCACCTAAAAACCCACCAGATTGCCTTGCCCAAAGACTGGCATAGACGCCGTTTTTGGCGATGAGTTCATCATGGCTGCCCATCTCAATGATTTGTCCTTTGTCCATCACCACCAGCTTGTCAAGACTTGCAATGGTGGATAGACGATGAGCGATGGCGACAACGGTTTTGCCCACCATCATATCATCTAGGCTTTGGGTGATGGCATATTCAACCTCACTATCTAGGGCGGATGTCGCCTCGTCCAAAAGAAGAATTGGGGCATTTTTGAGCATTACACGAGCGATGGCGATACGCTGACGCTGACCACCAGAGAGTTTTACGCCACGCTCGCCCACTTGGGTATCTAGCCCTGTGTTGCCGTATTTATCTTGTAGGGTTTGGATAAAGTCCCATGCGTGGGCAGCTTTGGCAGCGGCGATGATGTCTTCATCGGTGGCATCGGGTTTGCCATAGGCGATGTTTTCACGGATGCTGCGGTGCAATAGGGCGGTATCTTGGGTTACCATGCCAATGTTCTTGCGTAGGGAAGTTTGGGTAACATGGCTGATGTCTTGACCATCAATATAGATGCCACCACTATTGATGTCATAAAAACGAAGTAGTAGGTTAACCAAGGTGGATTTTCCTGCACCGCTTCTGCCGACCAAGCCGACTTTCTCGCCTGCTTTAATGCTTAAATGAAACTGCTTGAGCAACTGGCTTTGGTTGTCATCTTTGCCATAATTAAACGACACATTGTCAAAAACAATCTCACCACGAGTAACGCTAAGTTCATGAGCGTCTGCCTTATCAGTAATGGCGTGGATAGTGGTTAGTGTACTCATGCCATCTTGTACTGTACCGATATGTTCAAATAGGCTTGCTACCTCCCACATGATCCACTGAATCATTGCTTTTAGGCGTAGGGCGATGCCAGATGCAACTGCAATCGCTCCGACTGTTACCTCGCCCATCATCCATAGATATACACCAATGGCGGTGCTACCGACAATCATGAATAATGAGACTGTTTCACTGGTGGTACTAAGCATGGATACCCATCGCATTTGAGCGTGTACTGTTACCATAAACTCTTGCATGGCGGATTTGGCATGGCGAAGTTCACGGTTGGAATGGCTAAATAGCTTGACCGCACTGATATTGGCATAAGCATCGGTTACACGCCCTGTCATTAAGGCACGAGCATCTGCTTGGTTGCTGGCGGTTTGTCTTAGGCGTGGCAAAAAGAACTTTAGCATTGTTGTTACAACAATCAGCCATAGGACAAATGGGGCAAATAACCAAATATCCAACCCTAACAAAATCACGCCACTGGTAATCAAATATGCCAAGACGAATGACACCATCTCTGCCATCGTCATGATGGTATCACGCACGCTCAAGGCAGTCTGCATGACCTTGGCAGAGACTCGTCCGGAGAATTCGTCTTGATAAAACTGCATGGATTGTCCTAGCATGTGCTTATGAAACCACCAACGCAGTCGCATGGGAAATACGCCTTGTAGTACTTGAAAACGCACCAGATTACCGATAAATTCGCCAATGATTGACAGTATGCACAGACCCAGTATCATGATGATGGTCTGCCCTTTTTCCTGCCAAAGGGTTGTGGGTGTATAAACAGTCAGCCAATCCACCACATCACCCGCCCAAGCAAATAGCAACGAGCCAAATACCCCAAGCAGAATTGATAGTATCATGCGAATAAAAATCCAAAATCTCGCCCCTTCGCTACACGCCCACAGGAATGAAAAGAGCTGACCTTTGGTCATGATGGGCATGTCGTTGTCTGGATATGGATTGATTTTGCGTTCAAAATAAGAAAATAAAGACATGATTTGGCTGTTTATTATAAAAATTGGTTTTATTATAGCAGATTTTGATTGGCGGTTTTGTGCTTTAAGTTGGACAAAAACCACACCCAAAGAGTGTGGTTTTATGAAAAGGTCTATATTTTTGATGGGTGTATTACCCAGTATCAAAGCTTATTTTGTGTTGGCTAACCAATCTTGCATTTGTTTGATTTCTGGCGTTTGGGCGTTTTTGATTTGAGTTGCCAGTGCTTTGATATTAGCATCTTTGCCATATTTTAGTTCGATGTCTGCCATTTCAATGGCACTTTGATGATGGGGAATCATGCCTTTAACAAAAGCGATGTCAGGATTTTCATCCATGATGCCATTCATCATCTCGTCATGACCTGATAGTTGTTCATAATCTTGAATGTGCGAGCTGTCATCACTGGTTAATGACGCATTGTCTTTTAGCCATGATTGCATGATGTCAATCTCTGCTTGCTGACCGTCAATGATGGCTTGAGCCAATTTTCGAAGCTCATCATCTTTGCCATATTTTAGTTGGATTTGAGCCATGGCAACTGCCCCTTCGTGATGGGGAATCATGCCTGCCACAAATGCTGTATCAGGGTGGGCGTGCTTCATGGCGGCTGTCATTTTATCGTGCATGACCTGCATGGCTTCCATGTATTCTACAGCATGTGCAGGTGCGTTATCGGCATGATGATGTGCATGGCTGTCCGTTTCGGTGTGTTGGGCGGTGTCTGTGGCAACGGGTGCGTCAGATGTTGCTTCTTGTTTAGGCTGACTACAAGCGGTTAAAGCGATGAGTGTAGAAATTGTCAGTATGGCGTGATAAGTTTTCATTAGATAACCTTTAAAATGGATAACAAAACAGCTCTTGGCGGTCTTGCTTTTTAGTGTGGATTAAGAAATATTATAACAAAAGATACTATAACATAAGTATGAAGATTGTCAAATTAGGCGATGAGTTCTAATCAGACGACCTTGAAAAATTTGTCAAATCGGTGCTAATGGGTGGATTGATATATCTTTGAATTTAAATGATATAATCACTCTTTGCGATTAGGGCGATTAGACTTGGGTTTGTTTGGATTGATTTTTTGCAAATGTCTTGTTTTCGCTGTGGGTATGATATAGAATATCTGTAAGGCTTGCTATTGGCAAGCTATTTTATTTTGCCCCTTGTTTTATTATTGTTCATATATAAGGACTGTTATGAAGATACTTATCTTGGGCGGCGGTGTGATCGGTGTAACATCCGCTTATTATCTTGCTAAAATGGGCGTAGAGGTCACTGTCATAGACCGTCAGCATGATGTTGCTGAAGAGACGAGCTTTGGTAACGCAGGACAAATATCCCCTGGTTATTCAACCCCTTGGGCAGCCCCTGGTATTCCTATCAAGGCCGCCAAATGGCTTGTGCAAAAACACGCACCATTTTCCATCGGACCTGATGGCTCATGGTGGCAGGCAAGTTGGGCAATGCAAATGTTTGCTAACTGCAATGAGTCTTGTTATGCCATCAACAAAGAGCGAATGATGCGTGTTGCAGAATATAGCCGTGATTGCTTGCGAACATTAAGAGATGAGACAGGCATTCAGTACGAACACCGCACCAAAGGTACGCTACAGCTGTTTCGTAAGCAGGCACAGTTGGATGTTGTTGGGCGTGATATTGAGGTTTTAAAAGAATGTGGGGTGGCTTATGAGCTACTCAACAAAGACGACCTAGTAAAAGCTGAGCCTGCCTTGATTCATGCCAAAGATAAACTGGTTGGGGGTCTAAGACTACCCCATGATGAGACAGGTGATTGTAATTTATTCACAAAACGCCTAGTGGACATTGCCAAAGGACTGGGTGTAAAATTCTTGTTGAATAACAACATTCACGCCATTCATCACAACGGCAATCGCATCACAGGCGTATTGACGGATGAAGGTATGTTAACCGCTGATGGTTATGTACTGGCGATGGGTAGCTATTCACGAGAAATGGGACAAACTTTGGGTTTGGATTTACCTATTTATCCTGTAAAAGGTTACTCGCTGACCATACCTATCATTGATGCTGACAACGCCCCTGTATCAACTGTACTTGATGAAACTTATAAGATTGCCATTACTCGCTTTGATGACCGCATTCGTGTGGGTGGCATGGCAGAATTAAGCGGATTTAACCTGATGCTAAATCCTGCTCGCCGTGCTACGCTTGAGATGGTGGTGAGTGATTTATTTACAGGAGGTGATTTGTCAAATGCGACTTTTTGGACAGGGCTTCGTCCAATGACTCCAGATGGCACACCCATCATCGGTGGTACTAAGTTTGATAATTTATTCATCAATACAGGACATGGTACGCTTGGCTGGACGATGGCGTGTGGTTCAGGCAAACTTATTGGCGACATCATCACAGGGCAGATGCCTGAGATTAGCCTTGATGGGTTGTCGCTGGCACGGTATTGAGAAAATTTGGTTATTTTATTAGGAGAGAATGATGACAACCATCACCAAACTAGACAGTAATGCCACTTTAAGTGAAATTGCCATTCATGGTGGCATGGTTTATTTGGCAGGGCAAGTACCCAATGATGACAGCCTAGATATTACAGGTCAATCCAAAGAGGTGTTTGCCAACATTGATGCTGCTCTGGCTAAGGCAGGTTCAGACAAATCAAAAATGCTATCAGCACAGGTGTTTATTACCGACCTTGCCAACTTTGATGCTTTTAATACAGCATGGAATGAGTGGATAGATGGTGTTACACCGCCTGCTCGTGCAACCGTTGAGGCCAAGCTAGTCAATCCAAATTGGTTGATTGAAATCATGGTCATTGCCGCGATTTAATTGCCTAGCTAAACTAAACCCCTTGAATCATTGATGTATTTTAATGCTTCAAGGGGTTTTTATTGGGTTGGTAAAGGGTGTGGGTGGTGCTTAGCCTTGTTGATAAATTTTTCTTACCACTTCACCAATAGTAGCAATGCCTTTGATTAGGGTGTCATCATCTTGGGCGATAGATAGGCGGATACATTCATGTGCGTGCGGATAATTATCGGTATCAATGCCTAAGAAAAAATGCTCGCTTGGAATGATGAGCGTGCCTTTTTCTTTTAAAATTTCGTACAATTTGGTTGTAGAAATTGGGAAATTTTCAAACCATACCCACAGGAAAATCGCCCCTTCAGGTTTATGAATTTTAACCGGTAAATCACAAAACTGCTCTTTTAAGAGTTTGATGGCAAATTGGGCTTGCTTGGCATAAAATGGACGAATATGCTCATTGGATAGGCGTACGATGCTATCATCGGCGAATAATGGTGTCGCAATCGTTGCTCCAAAACGCACAGGCGAGAGATTGACGATGGCATTCATCGCACTCACGGCACGCACCACATCGCTATTTGCTACGATAATACCTGTTCTGGTGCCAGGCAGTCCGATTTTTGATAGGCTAAAACATAAGATCGTCTGTGTATCCCAGTTGAGTGTTGCTTGGGTGTGGATGATGTTGGGAAAGGGAGCGCCATAGGCATTATCAATGATCAGCGGAATGTTGTATTTTTTTGCAAGTCGGTCTAATCTTGCCATTTCCTTATCGGTCAGCACATTGCCTGTAGGGTTGGTGGGGCGAGAGCAACAGATTGCTCCGATTTTGCCATTTGTAAGTTCTGGTAGATTTTCAAGTTTGTCAAAATCCACTCGATATTTAAAAAATCCTTCTTCGCCATCGTGATTGATCTCTTCGATGATGGGCGGTATGGATAAAAAATGTGTGTCATCAATATGGGTATCCGCATAGCCAACATACTCAGACGCCAAAGGCAACAAAATTGCCTTTTCACCATCATCAAAATGCCCAGCAAATAAATTAAATAGATAAAAAAATCCATTTTGTGAGCCGTTGGTCAAGACGATGTTATCCGCTGTCAGCCCCCAACCGTAATGACGATTAAAAAAATCTACCAAAGTGGCGATGAATTTGGCATCACCTTGCGGGGTGGAGTAATTTGCCATGCTCTCTAAGGCGTGTCGGTCATTTGCTATCTTAATAAGAGTGTCTTGAAAGACAGTATTAACCGACCTGATTACTGCTGGATTACCACCACCGAGCATATTGATGGGTTTGTCGCTTGCTAGGGCTTTGCCCAGATCGTCCATCAGCTGTAAAATACCGCTATTTTTGGTGAATTTCTTACCGAAGCTTGAAAATTTCATTGCCTGCCTGCTGGTTGCTTGCTTTGTTGGGGTTTGGTGTCATATTTTATGCCAATTCATCAAAAATTAAAATATAAAGATCATATGTTCCACATGAAACATATGATCTAAAAACATAGCTTGGAATTTACTTAAACTGTTAAGATTTGTCTAAGCCACCTATGCGGTGTAAGACTCATGCTTGTGTCTATGGATATCAATATCATTTTTCTAAGCCACCTATGCGGTGTAAGACGGTGAATCTATGACACTAAACAATGATGATAATTTCTAAGCCACCTATGCGGTGTAAGACAGCAACGGTAAAACCGCCAGCTTTGTTATTAATTTCTAAGCCACCTATGCGGTGTAAGACTAGATATTTTAGATAAAAAACCAATAAAATTCAAGGTAGTTAGCAAATTTTTTGCTAAAAAACCAATGATTTTTTCCCTAATTATAATTTATTGATTTTATTAAGTTTTTAAATAGTGTCAAAAATAAAGGGTGAAAATCACCATCTTTTTACACTTGATTATAAAATAGCTTTGCTCATAATTCAAACCTTCTTGACAAGGACCAATCATTGTGGTTGAATTTAAAAAAACTTTACATTGAGTTGCGGATAATGGACATCCTTAAACCTACTGACCTAAAAGCCATTCTGCATTCCAAACGAGCTAATATTTATTATCTGCAATATTGCCGTGTGATGCAAAAGGACGGACGGGTATTGTATCTGACAGAAGGTCAAAACGAGAATCTTTATTACAATATTCCAATCGCTAACACCACCTGTATTTTATTGGGTACAGGTACTTCCATAACTCAAGCGGCGATGCGACTATTGGCAAGTGCAGGGGTGTTGGTGGGATTTTGTGGGGGTGGTGGCACGCCTCTTTTTACTGGCTGCGAAATAGAATGGCTCACACCGCAATCTGAATACCGACCAACAGAATATGTACAAGGCTGGTTGTCGTGGTGGTTTGATGATGACAAACGCTTAATCATCGCCAAACAATTACAATTAGCACGACTTTGTTTTTTGCAAAAAGTTTGGCAAAAAGATAAAGACTTTAAATCTTATGGTTTTGATATTAAGGATGAGTTTGTTGCCAAACTGCTTGATCAATATCAAAAAGAGATTGTATTACAAGACAGTAATCATGATTTGCTCGCATTAGAAGGACGAATGACCAAAGAGCTTTATAAAATCGCCGCCCAAAGCACCCGCAATGCAGGATTTCATCGTGATGTTGATGGCATTGATAAAGCCAACCGGTTTTTAAATCATGGCAATTATTTAGCCTATGGTTTGGGGGCAACCACCACTTGGGTGCTTGGCATTCCGCACGGCTTTGCGGTGATGCATGGTAAAACAAGGCGTGGGGCATTGGTGTTTGATATTGCTGATTTAATTAAAGATGCGATTGTGTTGCCACTTGCTTTTATTTGTGCAAAAGACAATGCCAGCGAACAAGAGTTCCGCCAAGAAGTATTAAACTATTTTACCGATTATCATGCACTTGATTTTATGTTTGATACGGTTAAGGAAATGGCATTAACAAAGGATTTTTCAAAAAGAGAAGGGCAATGAATGTTATCTTTATTTCAGAGTGCCAGAAAAAAGCCTTAAATCGTACTCGCAAAGTATTGGATGCTTATGCCAACCGCATTGGCGGTAATGCGTGGCAAACTGCCATTACCGAAGAAGGTTTGGCGATGGTCAAAAAATTACTTCGCCAATCGGCAAGCAAAAATACGGCAGTGAGTTGCCATCGCATTGCCACTCGAAATCGCACGGAACTGGTTTGGATGGTGGGCAATAAAGACAAATTTAATGAACAAGGGTTTGTACCCGTTAATTATACAGAAAAGGCAGTTTTTATGGATTTACCAATTGAAACCAAAGGTATTTTAGCCAATACACACGGACAACCATTAAGCCAGCATTTATTTGCGGTGGGCTATTTGGCATATCATATTATTGAAAAATTAAATATAGACAACCCTAATTTATCAAAATCAGCATTTATCGCAGGGATATTGCACGATATTGGCAAACTTGACCCCAAATTTCAAGAATGGGTAACAAAAAAATATAGTCCCAATAGCGATGATGAGTTGGATAATATCATATTGCCTGATGATGGTGTACATATTAGCAGTAATGATAAAGGGTTTTCTAAATTTAGTTTTGAAAAATATCCCCGTCATCACGAAATATCTTGGTTGTTGGCAAATTCTTTATTAAGAGATGAAAAATCATTAAATAAAAGTCAATTAAAACAAATCTTTCATGCCATTTATTGGCATCACACTCGTCCTTATCGTAAAAAAGAAGATGAAAAATATTTTGAAACCGCTCGTGGTATTGATAAAAAATGGCAAGAATATGTAAAATTAGCCCCATTAAAGAATCAAATTTCTGCTGTTTTTAAAGACATTCAATCTTATATTGAACATTTTGATTATCCTATTGCCCTACCAAAATTCAAAGATGATTATGAATTAAGTGACAATGACCTACCAGATTATAGAGAATATGATAATTTAGCCGATAAAATTGATGAATTTACCGTTAATATTCAAGATAATGCCCTACATAATTTAGTGCGTATGGCGGTAATTAGTGCCGATAGAATGGTCTCTAAAATGTCGCCTGATGATTTGGCAGAATATTTGGCGGAAAAATCCTTAATTCACGCCCTAGATAATGAATTAAATCATGGCAATTTATTATCATCACATATTGAACATTGTTTAAATCAGTTTAATAAAAACCACCCCAATAGCGAAAGAAATAAAGCACAAACAATCTGTGCTGACCAATTAAAGTCGGTTGGCGAATATACAGGCTTTGACAAAAATTATATCGCCGTATTGCAAGGACCTGCTGGCTGTGGTAAAACCAAAATCGCCCTAGAATGGGCGTTTAAAACAGACGCCAAACAAATCATTTGGGTTTGTCCAAGAGTGCAAGTATGTTTGGGGATTTTGCAAGATTTAACAGGAAAAGATTATTTACCAAATGCCAGTATTGAAATTTTTACGGGCGAATACAAAAAGATTATAACAAATCATCAAACATTTGATGATGCATCTGATACCAACCCAAATGATTATTTTTCTGGGGATGTTGTGATTACCACCATTGACCAAATGGTAAATCACATTATTTCTCATCAAAAAATTACGGGCTTATTAAAATTTATGCAATCACATATTGTGTTTGATGAGTTTCACGAATTAATTGTTCAGCCTGCCCTAAACTTATTATTTGCTGAACTGATTGAGATGAAAAAACACCAAAAACAGCATGCCAATACATTGCTGGTTTCGGCAACACCGCATTATTATTTCATTCAAAATGTATTGAAATTGGATAATAACGACATTGTCAAAATAGACAGTTTTAATACTGCTCAATATCGTATTTCTTTGCAATCTTATGACGAAACTTGTGAAAATAATCCATTGGCGCATCAAAAACAGGACAGTCAGAAAAAAACCTTTGTGATTAGCAATACCGCCCAAAATGCTCAAATCGGTTTTTTAGTACATCAAAATGATGAAAATGCCATTTTATTGCATTCCAAATATACTCGCCAAGATAAGGCGGATTTATTTTATCAAGTTTTTGAATGTTTTAAACAAAATGGCAATGGCGATTATGACATTTTGCGTAGTGGACCGATTGTACAAGCGTCATTAAATATTAGCTGTGAAAAAATGCTGACTGAAATGACGACCGCCGAAAATTGGTTACAGCGAATGGGGCGACTTGACCGTTTTAATTTAAATGGACAAGTAAATGATTATATTACTATTTACCCAAATTCTGCCATAAGCGGTAAACAAACCAGTAAAACCGCCAAATTTTTAGCCAATATGAATGGCTGGTACAGCAGTGTGGCTTGGCTGAATTTTTTACAAAATTATTTAAAAGATAAAGACACAGATACCGTTTACATCAATGAATTGTATCAAGTTTATGATAATTTTTATCAAAATGCACAATGCCAAGAAAAAATTCAAAACGATGTACTCGGTGCTTTAAAAGAAAGTGTGAAACTTATCAATGATAAAGTTACCGACCCAATCAGTACGCCTGCAAACAAAAAATCAAAAGACGGTGTGATGAAAATGTCTAAAACTTCATTGCGTGGCGATAATTGTTTTGTGCAAATGGCGGTGTGTGAAGTGGACAATCAATTAACACCAACATTTATTGATGAATATGCTTATGATGAAGATACCGACCATAGCGAAATTGTTGTTGGGCTGACTGAAAGCATCAATCGCATTCAAGGTGGGCGTTTTGAAATGCGAGACAGCAATAAAAACCTATTGGCATTTATGCACAAAAAACATCACAATATTATGAATACCAAATTGGGCGATAATCGCATTAAGGCAAGTAAATTTGATTGGGAATTATTAAAATTGGCTCGTTCGCCCCAATACCCAATTTATTTAAGTTATACGCCCAGTGATTTAGAACCGATTGGCGGAGAGCGAGAACGCCATGAGTTTGCGATGTATTATGTTAGATCAACCAAGCAACCTGTGGGAACAATGCCCATTCAGTTATTGAGAACCCCACAATCCGAAGATGGTGGGGTGGATGAAGCAGAATGAAAGAAACCACCTATGCGGTGTAAGAAACATAAAATACCACTATCAATTACTAAGCTACCTATGCGGTAGTTGCGTGTATTTTAGCACCTTTTGAAATATTTTTCTAAAATACCACGATCAAGGATTTATTTTTGAAAGGCAGAGTGTTACCATACAACCTTTGGTAAGGCTTTTGCCTTTTTCAATCGTTATTATTTATCAATGGAGCAAATAATGCAAAAAATTGCTGGTATTAAAAGCGTTGATTTTAAAATTCAAGCGTTTGGACACGGTGTGGTCAATTGGAATGGTCCGACTACATTAAGCAGTGAAGGGCGTACCGTGGATAATCACACTTTGCCTAAATTGCGTGGTTATAGCAATTTAACGGGCAAAATTAAAGATGAAACAGGCTACAAATACAAAAAAGAAGCGACCGATATTGATTTTAAACAAACGCCTTTATATATTAGCCAAAATTGTATTCGTCATCATTTATTCCGTGAACAAGCCTATGATTTGCACTTTGCCAATGACAAAGGCTTGGATAAAGTATTGGCATCGTTAACAGGATTAATTCGTGGTTATGTTGTGCCGGCCAGCCAATGCAAACGCACCAGCCCATTATTGTTGGAAGATTTTGTGGATATTTTGGGTAATGGTAATTTTGAGCAATTTGGACAAGCTGGCGAGAGAGACAGTTCATCGTTTTTCTCCAAAACCACTTTTGGTGATACTGAATATATCGCTTATGGTTCTATTAGCATTGAGCAATTACAATTTATTTCACTGGATAATAAATTTGACCGTTGTGCCATGATTATTAAAGACAACCAAGGCGAACAAATTGCCAAACAAATCCAAGATTTTATTCAATCTTTGGATAATACTCGCACGCCAAAAGCCACATTCCACGCTAATTATGTGCGTAAAGGCACGATTTATGAACAAGGCGAAGTGGGTATTTTATTGGACGATGTGGCGATTGATATTTTGATTGATACCACTTTAAATCTGATTCGTGATTTGGCAATTCGTCAAGCCAAAGGCTATATGTATGTAGATAATATTGAAGTGGATTATAATGACAGCAATAAAATGATGCGAATTAAACGCAGTCCTAATGAAGTCAAACCAGAACAATCAGGTCATTATGCAGTTTATTTTGAAGCCAAATGATATTGGGGGATGAATAATGCGAATTATCATTGAATATGAAGCCTCTTGGCGAAATTCTTTTTTGGACGGCTCTAATGATGAGCCGTTACCCAGAAAGGGGCGTAATTTTATTGGCTCAATGACCGAATTGAAAAGGCCTGAAAGCTTTTTGCCCAGAGAAGTTAGTAAAAATACGGTGTTGGGGATTTTAAGTCGTTTGATTGGCGACCAAAGAAAATTGTATCAAGCACGGCAAAGCCAAGATTATTATTTTGCGGATTTGGAAGATTTTATTGATTTTAAAGATAATCCCAACATTATCAATCACGAAATTGCTTATATTCGCAATATGAAAGGCAGTACTGACCAAAATGCCTTTACAGGTATGATTAAAGTTAATGACCCGATATTTTTGTCAGATTATTCTTATGAATTTTGGAATGTATTGTCGTTAAATATTGATGAATTATGTGATTTTATTATCAATGATAAAGCAATTACTGATTTTAAGATTGATAATCCAATTTCACTTGACCCTATTGCTATTTTAAATCGCCTTGGAACCATTGGAAAATCCAAACCAGTGGACTGTATAGATGTCATTAAACTAGCGTCAGACAAATTAGCAAGTTTATTTGATAAATACAAGCCATTGAATACTAAAGGCTTGCAACTGATTTTACCAATGTATTGTTCGGCATTGTATTTGCAGATGCAGCGATTGGCAAAGCGTTTTGACATGACTACCGCCAAGTCTAGAATGGGTGGGATTAGTGGCATTTCTAATAATGGTTTTACGCCCAAAGATTTTATGGACAAATACACAACAGGGGCGAAAAAAATAATTTATGGCAATCCCTATGTGCGTGAAGAGTTTATCAAAGGTGAAGGCAAAATCAACCACACTTTAAAAAAGGTAAGCGGGAAACTGGAAATCATTTTAAATATTGAACCACAAAAAGCCATTGAGCTGAAACAAATGATTGATAATGCAGGCGTATCGTCATTTTATTTGGGCAAGAAGGGCTTGGCGTATGTAACAGACATTCGGGAGAAATAATGAATTATTATCTTGAAATCACGCTGATTGATGGTGAAAAATCATTATACGAATTGTGGGCAGCTTTGTATTTACAAGTGCATTTTTCATTGGTAGCAATGCAAAAAATGAATACTCACAATATTGGTGTCAGCTTTCCCAATTACCGTTTTATACAAAAAGACGGTAGAACTTTTGCCAGTTTGGGTGATAAATTGCGGATTTTTGCTAATGACGAAGAGCTTTTAGGGGTTTTTATGGCGGATTTGCAAAATCGCTTGAATGATTATGTAAAAAATTGGGAAGGTTTTTTGCATTTTAAATCGATTAAAGCTGTTCCTGAAAACCATGGCCACGCCATTTTTAAACGCTACCATGCCAAAAACATGGAAAAAGTCGCCCAAGAATTTGCCGAATTTAAGGGTATTGATTTTGATACGGCTTTGACCCATTGCCAAACACACAAAGCCCAGCCCAAACACCATCCGTTTATCCGCCTAAAAAGCGAAACCACAGGGCAAGATTTTTGTTTGATGATTGAAAAACAAACCGTAGAACAGGCTGTCATTGGTAAGTTTAGCAGTTATGGCTTAGGCGGGGCGAGCGTGCCTGATTTTTCATAACCATAAAAAACACAGTCGTTTTTGACTGTGTTTTTTATGAGTGGTAAGCTTAGCCTTTTTTTGTAATGACTTTGCGTACTTTTTCTCGTGCTCGGTCTTGTTTTAGGCGAGATAAATAGTCCACAAAAACAATGCCTTTTAAGTGGTCAAGCTCATGCTGAATGCACACCGCTAACAAACCGTCTGCTTCAATGCTAAATCCCTGCCCGTTTTCGTCCAGTGCTTCGATTCGCACTCGAGCAGGGCGTTCTACCGTATCGTACACCTCAGGAATGGACAGACAACCCTCTTGATAAGGAACAAGCTCATCGGTCAGAGGGGTAACTTTAGGATTGATATATACTTTTGGTTGTGGCTCTTCATCTTCTTTGGCAAGGTCCATCACCACTACTTGTATATGTCTGTCCACTTGCGTGGCAGCAAGTCCGATACCTCGTGCATCATACATGGTATCAAACATATCCTGAATTAAGGTCTTGATGTCATCATCAATGTTATCCACTTCTTTGGCGACCGTACGCAGGCGTGGGTCAGGGTAATTTAAAATCGGTAATAATGCCATAATAACTGCTCATTTTTTATTAAATCGTCCCATTATAATGCAAAGCCCAATGATTGGCAAAATTTATTGCTATATTGATGATAATTTCCCCAAAAGTCGCTTATTTTTGTGTAAAATGATCAGTTTGTATCATTCACCGGTCTTTTAGCCAAAAATATCTTTATCAGGAATAATGATGACAACACCACGCACCGCCCAGATTACCAGAAATACCGCCGAGACGCAGATTTTTGTGACCATCAACATTGACGGTACAGGCATTAGTAAACTTGATACGGGTGTGCCATTTTTGGATCATATGCTAGAGCAGATTACCAGACATGGTCTGTTTGACTTAGAAATTAAATGTGTGGGCGATACTCACATTGACGATCATCATAGTGTAGAAGATATTGGTATTGCTTTGGGTCAGGCATTAAAAATTGCTTTGGGTGACAAAAAAGGCATTCGCCGTTATGGTCATTTTTATGCACCACTTGATGAAAGTTTAAGTCGTGTGGTGGTGGACATTTCAGGTCGCCCAAGTTTGCACATGGACATACCGTTCACCCGTGCTTATGTGGGCAAGCTCGATGTGGATTTATTTAGTGAATTTTTTTATGGATTGGTGAATAATGCTGCCATTACTTTGCACATTGATAACCTAAAAGGTAAAAATAGCCACCACCAGATTGAAAGTGTGTTTAAAGCATTGGCACGAGCATTGCGTATGGCGTGCGAGATTGATGAGCGAGCCAATGGTGCGTTGCCATCAACCAAAAATGTATTATAAGGTACTTTTTTATGACAAAAATTGCATTATTAGACTATGGCGTGGGCAATCTGTATTCGGTTGCCAATGCTCTAAAAAAGGTGGGTGCAGATGTCATCATTACTAATGAGCCTGCCAAGATTGATGTCTCTGACAAGGTGCTACTACCAGGGGTTGGGGCAATTGGTGATGCGATGCGTTACATGATGGATGCTGGTGTGGATGTGGCGGTCAAAAAGGCATTAAATGAAAAACCTGTCATGGCAATCTGCGTGGGTATGCAGGCGATGTTTGATTACTCAACAGAAGGTGGGCAAGTGCCATGCCTAAGCGTTATTGCAGGCAGTGTACAGCGATTTGATGCCAGCTGGACAGATAACGGGCAGGCTATTAAGATTCCGCATGTGGGGTGGAATGTGGTAAATGCCGATACCGACCATGTGCTGTGGCAAGGATGTGCTGGTAGGCACTTTTATTTTACACACAGCTACTACTGCGAGCCTAATTTTGATGATGAGAGAAATAAGGATATCATCGTGGCGACTTGTGATTATGGCAAGGTATTTTGTGCCAGTGTCATTAAAGACAATTTGTTTGTCACGCAATTTCACCCAGAAAAAAGCCATGATGCAGGTCTAAAACTACTATCCAACTTTGTTGAGTGGCAACTTTGATGTTTCATGTGGAACATTGATGGTGTCATGGGGTGTATGGTTTTTTGGTGGAATGCCAAACACACATAGAAGGACCAATAAACGCTCAAGAGAGTATTAAAAATAAAATGCACATCACATCCGATGTGCATTTTCATTTAGGTCAATAGCCAGTGGGATAGGCTTTTTTGAATAATGTCATCAGTTTTGCCAGCGGGCAAAGACCAGACTGCCATTTGTACCACCAAAACCAAAGCTGTTGCTAATGGCGTAGTTGAGATTGTTTACTTGTCTGGCTGTATGAGCGATGTAGTCTAGTGTACAGCGTTCATCAGGATTATCTAAGTTGATGGTGGGTGGCAAGGTTTGGTTTTGTAGGGCAAGCACCGTAAAGATTGCTTCAACCGCCCCTGCTGCACCGAGCAGATGCCCTGTCATGGATTTGGTAGAGCTTACCAAGATGTCATCGCCAAAGACGGCTTGAATGGCGGCACTTTCAGCGACATCGCCAGCAGGCGTGCTGGTGCCATGGGCATTAACATATCCAACTTGGTTAGCATCAATACCTGCATCATTTAGGGTATTTTTCATGGCACGCTGTGCTCCTTCACCATTCTCTGGTGGGGAAGTAATGTGGCTTGCATCATCGCTCATGCCAAAGCCAATCAGTTCTGCCAAGATGGTCGCTCCACGAGCCTTAGCGTGAGCTAGGCTTTCAAGTACCAACGCACCAGCACCATCACCAAGAACGAAGCCATCACGGTCCTTATCAAAAGGGCGACTGGCTTTAGTTGGTTCGTCATTGCGAGTGGATAGGGCATGCATCGCTCCAAAGCCTGACATGCCAAGAGGTGTAGAGGCTTTTTCGCTACCACCGACCAGTACTGCATCCAGATCGCCATAAGCGATAAGACGAGCTCCAAGTCCGATGGCGTGTGTTGAGGTGGTGCAGGCGGTTGCGGTGGCAAGGTTTGCCCCTTTTAATCCGTGGCGAATCGCAATCAGACCTGCTGGCATATTAACAATTGCACCAGGAATGATAAAAGGTGAGACCTTTTTTACTCCATGTGTTTTTAAGGTGTCTCGGCTGCTTTCAATGGTGCCAATTCCACCGATTCCAGAACCCATCACGACGCCAAAACGCTCACCACCAACATTGATGGGTAGGCGATCGCCTTTGGTGCTGTCAATCAGACCTGCATGATGCAGTGCCTGTGCAGAGGCAACCTGTGCATAGCACATGAACTCATCATAACGGCGGACTTCTTTGGGGTTTAGATGCTCTTTGGCATCAAAGTCTTTCACCATTCCTGCAATTTGTGAGCGTAGTTCTTCAACAGGTGTGCCATCAAAAAAAGCATCAATCTTAGTAATGCCACTGATACCATGAGTAAGGTTATGCCAAATGGTGTCAAGGTCATTGCCCACTGGTGTGATAGCCCCCATGCCAGTGATGACGACACGCTGATGGTCTGGACGCTGGGAGTAAATGATTTTTTGTGTCATGGCGATATTCCATTAAAAATTGACTTGGCATCAAGTGCCAAGAGTGCATTCATGTTTTGTTACAAATTGCCTTATCTTAGCATGATTTTTTAGTGATGAAAAGTTTACAAGTGTATTTTTATGCTAATGGGTTTTATTGATGTTATTTGTTTGGTTGCATAAAATATCGTAGGTCTGTGCCGTGCTTTATCCGAAAACAAGACAATAAGCCATTGAGTTATTTAGAAGATGCTGAATTGATAGGACTAATGGGTATCTGCTAATGAGTACTTGACTTGCTTTTACCCTTGATTGTTTGAGCTGTTTTGACCGTATTTGACAAACTGAGACAGCCCATAAGTTTGATGAATGCTCTTTATTATCAGATGATGGCTTGTTCAACGCTCACTGCATTAAGAATCATGTTTAATCCAGTGAATATAGGCTTATTTATTGGTAAAGTTGTCATCATGCCTTAAAAATAAAAACCGCAATTTATGTTATGCGGTTTTTGTTTTATGAAACGATAAGTTATTTAAGGAAAGCACACCTGACCTAGCACCACACTTTGACTTGCACCTGTTACACTTGGCAAATTGCCAGTACGCAAGAGCATGGTTTGGCGAGCTAGCCAAGCAAAGGCTAAACTTTCAACAAGCATGGGCGGAATACCCATGTCATCACTCAAATGAATCTGCCAATTAGGCAGATGAGTGGCAAGTCGTTCTATGAGATAGTCGTTTAACGCACCGCCACCACAAACGACCAGCTTGCCGTGCTTGGCAATTTGTAGTAGTGCATGAGCAACGCTGACGGCAGTCAAATCAATGAGCGTGGCTTGAACATCAGCGGCGGTGTAGGGAATAGGATTTGTCTTGTCAAAGATACTTAGTTCTTGGTCAAGCCATGATAAGTTAAACTCTTCTCGTCCTGTGCTTTTTGGATAAGGTTGCCCAAAAAATGGGTGGGTTAATAGCTGACCAAGTAAATCGGGGATAATTTGCCCAGTTTTTGCCCAGTTGCCATCTTTATCAAAATCTTTCCCAGTATGGCGTTTACACCAGCCATCAAGCAATAGATTGGCACAACCTGTATCAAAGCCAATGGTTGCACGCTCGCCGTTAGATAATAAAGTAATGTTGGCAATACCGCCTAGATTTAGCACGGCTTTTTCGCCGTGTTCGTCAAAGTTGTTAAAAATTGCTTCGTGAAATGCAGGAGTAAGTGGTGCTCCTTGACCACCCACCGCCATATCACGGCGACGAAAATCACTGACGACAGCGATGCCGGTGCGTTCAGTCAATACATTTGGGTCGAGCAATTGGAGGCTAAAATGCCATTTTGGGCGATGACGCACCGTTTGTCCATGACAACCAATCGCACAGACGCTCTCGGTCTCTACTTTTGCCTTATGAAGCAGCTCCAGCACCACAGATGCCGCCAACTCACCATAAAACACACTCGCCCAGCCAAATACATCAAGCTCGCTTTCAAAAGCAAGACAATTTTTCTGAATGTAGTCGCTCACACCATTAGGTACAGTAAGAGCCAGTAGGGCGGCTTTTAGGTCGTCAGGAAAACGAACGCTATGGCTTTCAATGACCACAGGACGCTCATCATCGAATCGACACAAGACCGCATCCAAAGCATCTAAGCTTGTGCCGCTCATCATGCCGATGAAATAAGGCTGATTGTCTATGTTTGCCCAGTCTAAGGATTCGTGTTGTAGAAACTCGTTCATCATGATTTGCCATCGCAAAAAGTCAAAGCATAGCAAATTTTCCAAGAAATTGTAATCATCGTCGTAAAATGTAATGATTTTTTGCAAAAAAGGGATTTTTGGGGTCCAATATTGCTTGGTAGCAATAAATTTTAACCATATTGTGCTACAAACCCTCGCTTTTTAGACCTATAGTTTCATCATGGAACAGTAAGGCTCCATATTCTGTGTATTGTCACTATAAGGAACAATAATGAAAGCTCTAAAAACAATCGCCCCAGTTCTTGCCCTTGGTTTGGCTTTTGCAGGTACTGCACACGCACAAACGATGGACGCTCGTCAAGCCGATGCGACAGCAACCAAAGTTCGCCAAGTAACTTACCAATGCAACGCAGGTGGCAGAGTTACGGTCAATTTTGGCTTTAATAAGCACAATCTGCCAACTTTCGCCGAAGCTCGTTTGGGCGGTAAGACTCGGTTCTTGCCAATCAACTTGTCAGCATCGGATAATGTAGACACCAATTTTGGCGACGAGAACAGCTGGAACATCAGCACCGATGCTTTGACATTGAACAACTACCACAAGTCTAGCTTGATGGTACAAGATTCAGACTCAAGCATCGCTTACAAAAATTGCCGAGTCGTCAGCACTAAGAGAATTAAAGGCTGACAGTCAAAAGCCGATGTTGATTCTACAAAAAACAGCCCACACCCGGGCTATCCCCCCTTAAAAAACCCCATAAAAACCAATCACCTACAAACTTTCTACCACATTCTTAAAAAAACCCCTTTACAACCAAAAAAATCAAGGTATAATACCCACCACTCAAGCACAGCAAGTCATAAAAAACTTATTTAAATTCAATAAGTTAAAAAATTTGAGACGAGAATTAACAAATCTCAAAAAAACTTTAAAAATTTTTAAAAAAAGCTTGACACCAAATAAAAACAGCGTATAATACGCACTCATTCGCTGGACGACAACGAATGACACTATTTAAAATCCAAACTAAAGAACAACTTGTGTGGATTTTTGCTAATACAAGATAATACAAAAATTATCATTTATCAAGCAAAAATACTCAAAGTTAATTCATTTACACGATGAGCAAATTTGCTAGTAATAAATGAGCCAAGATTGACCCACTTAATGGGTTACTTAGAAAGATTAAACTGAAGAGTTTGATCATGGCTCAGATTGAACGCTGGCGGCAGGCTTAACACATGCAAGTCGAACGATGACGCTCTAGCTTGCTAGAGAAGATTAGTGGCGAACGGGTGAGTAATGCTTAGGAATCTGCCTATTAGTGGGGGATAACGTAGGGAAACTTACGCTAATACCGCATACGTCTTACGAGAGAAAGGGGGCTTTTAGCTCTCGCTAATAGATGAGCCTAAGTCGGATTAGCTAGTTGGTGGGGTAAAGGCCTACCAAGGCGACGATCTGTAGCTGGTCTGAGAGGATGATCAGCCACACTGGGACTGAGACACGGCCCAGACTCCTACGGGAGGCAGCAGTGGGGAATATTGGACAATGGGCGAAAGCCTGATCCAGCCATGCCGCGTGTGTGAAGAAGGCCTTTTGGTTGTAAAGCACTTTAAGTGGGGAGGAAAAGCTAGTTGCTAATACCAGCTAGCCCTGACGTTACCCACAGAATAAGCACCGGCTAACTCTGTGCCAGCAGCCGCGGTAATACAGAGGGTGCAAGCGTTAATCGGAATTACTGGGCGTAAAGCGAGCGTAGGTGGCTGCTTAAGTCAGATGTGAAATCCCCGGGCTTAACCTGGGAACTGCATCTGATACTGGGTGGCTAGAGTAGGTGAGAGGGAAGTAGAATTCCAGGTGTAGCGGTGAAATGCGTAGAGATCTGGAGGAATACCGATGGCGAAGGCAGCTTCCTGGCATCATACTGACACTGAGGTTCGAAAGCGTGGGTAGCAAACAGGATTAGATACCCTGGTAGTCCACGCCGTAAACGATGTCTACCAGTCGTTGGGTCTCTTGAAGACTTAGTGACGCAGTTAACGCAATAAGTAGACCGCCTGGGGAGTACGGCCGCAAGGTTAAAACTCAAATGAATTGACGGGGGCCCGCACAAGCGGTGGAGCATGTGGTTTAATTCGATGCAACGCGAAGAACCTTACCTGGTCTTGACATACAGAGAATTCGCTAGAGATAGCTTAGTGCCTTCGGGAACTCTGATACAGGTGCTGCATGGCTGTCGTCAGCTCGTGTCGTGAGATGTTGGGTTAAGTCCCGCAACGAGCGCAACCCTTTTCCTTAGTTACCAGCGATTTAAGTCGGGAACTCTAAGGATACTGCCAGTGACAAACTGGAGGAAGGCGGGGACGACGTCAAGTCATCATGGCCCTTACGACCAGGGCTACACACGTGCTACAATGGTAGGTACAAAGGGTTGCTACACAGCGATGTGATGCCAATCTCAAAAAGCCTATCGTAGTCCGGATTGGAGTCTGCAACTCGACTCCATGAAGTCGGAATCGCTAGTAATCGCAGATCAGAATGCTGCGGTGAATACGTTCCCGGGCCTTGTACACACCGCCCGTCACACCATGGGAGTTGATCTCACCAGAAGTGGTTAGCCTAACGCAAGAGGGCGATCACCACGGTGGGGTCGATGACTGGGGTGAAGTCGTAACAAGGTAGCCGTAGGGGAACCTGCGGCTGGATCACCTCCTTAACGATATTATCTGATTAGCAAGAATTCACAACAAGTTGTTCTTTAGTAAGATGTTTAAAACGGGTCTATAGCTCAGTTGGTTAGAGCACCGTGTTGATAACGCGGGGGTCATAAGTTCAAGTCTTATTAGACCCACCATATTGGGGTTATAGCTCAGTTGGTAGAGCGCCTGCCTTGCACGCAGGAGGTCAGGAGTTCGACTCTCCTTAACTCCACCATATTTAAACATCAAAAGCATACATAAGCAATTTGATAAGAGATTTCTTATTTATGCTTTAACTTTATGAACTGACGAAGTTCATATCATTATTTAACAACGAAAATATGAGTCTGGGTTAATTATTTAATTCCAACAAATAATTAACCATTCCAATCACACTCCACTTCTTTTATAGAAGGTGATTGGATAAAGTAAAGAGAACTGAATCAAGCGTAAACATAGGTAAATCGTTACACATTACCCATAAGACCCCTTGGGGTTGTATGGTCAAGTAATGAAGTGCACATGGTGGATGCCTTGGCAGTCAGAGGCGATGAAAGACGTGATAGCCTGCGATAAGCGTCGGTGAGGTGGCAATATCCTGTGACCCGGCGATTTCTGAATGGGGAAACCCACCTATCATAAGATAGGTATTCTATTCTTTGGATAGAAGGCAAACCGGGAGAAGTGAAACATCTCAGTACCCCGAGGAAAAGACATCAATTGAGATTCCCCAAGTAGCGGCGAGCGAACGGGGAGGAGCCGATCAAATTTACAGTAGCAAAATGGCGTGGGAAAGCCAACCATAGTAGGTGATAGTCCTGTATGCGAAACTGTTTATGAGACATATTAAGTAGGGCGAGACACGTGAAATCTTGTCTGAAGATGGGGGGACCATCCTCCAAGGCTAAATACTCCTGACTGACCGATAGTGAACCAGTACCGTGAGGGAAAGGCGAAAAGAACCCCTGTTAGGGGAGTGAAATAGAACCTGAAACCGTGTGCATACAAGCAGTCGGAGCGGACTTGTTCCGTGACGGCGTACCTTTTGTATAATGGGTCAGCGACTTATATTCTGTAGCAAGGTTAACCGTTTAGGGGAGCCGTAGGGAAACCGAGTCTTAATAGGGCGTCTTAGTTGCAGGGTATAGACCCGAAACCGAGTGATCTATCCATGAGCAGGTTGAAAGTGCCGTAACAGGCACCGGAGGACCGAACCCACTGTCGTTGAAAAGCCAGGGGATGACTTGTGGATAGGGGTGAAAGGCTAATCAAACTCGGTGATAGCTGGTTCTCCCCGAAAGCTATTTAGGTAGCGCCTCGGACGAATACCATTGGGGGTAGAGCACTGTTTCGGCTAGGGGGTCACACCGACTTACCAAACCGATGCAAACTCCGAATACCGATGAGTACTATCCGGGAGACAGACGGCGGGTGCTAACGTCCGTCGTCAAGAGGGAAACAACCCAGACCGCCAGCTAAGGCCCCAAATTCCTAGTTAAGTGGGAAACGATGTGGGAAGGCACAGACAGCTAGGATGTTGGCTTAGAAGCAGCCATCATTTAAAGAAAGCGTAATAGCTCACTAGTCGAGTCGGCCTGCGCGGAAGATGTAACGGGGCTCAAACTAGGAGCCGAAGCTGCGGATTTAATTGTTTCAATTAAGTGGTAGGGGAGCGTTGTGTAAGCCTGTGAAGGTGTATCGTAAGGTATGCTGGAGGTATCACAAGAGCGAATGCTGACGTGAGTAACGACAATGCGAGTGAAAAGCTCGCACGCCGGAAGACCAAGGGTTCCAGTCCAACGTTAATCGGGGCTGGGTGAGTCGACCCCTAAGGCGAGGCCGAAAGGCGTAGTCGATGGGAAATTGGTTAATATTCCAATACTTGTTTATGATGCGATGGAGGGACGGAGAAGGTTATGTCAGCCTGGCGTTGGTTGTCCAGGTGGAAGGATGTAGGTAGGTTTAGTAGGCAAATCCGCTAGACTATTACTGAGATCTGATAGCAAGCCAGTTTACTGGCAAAGTGGCAAATACCATGCTTCCAGGAAAAGCTTCTAAGCGATAGTCATAAACAAATCGTACCCGAAACCGACACAGGTGGTCAGGTAGAGAATACCAAGGCGCTTGAGAGAACTCTGCTGAAGGAACTAGGCAAAATGGTACCGTAACTTCGGGAGAAGGTACGCTGCCGATGGTGATAAGACTTGCTCTTTGAGCTGTTGGCAGTCGCAGATACCAGGCTGCTGCAACTGTTTATTAAAAACACAGCACTCTGCAAACACGAAAGTGGACGTATAGGGTGTGATGCCTGCCCGGTGCTGGAAGGTTAATTGATGGGGTTAGCGTAAGCGAAGCTCTTGATCGAAGCCCCAGTAAACGGCGGCCGTAACTATAACGGTCCTAAGGTAGCGAAATTCCTTGTCGGGTAAGTTCCGACCTGCACGAATGGCATAATGATGGCAGCGCTGTCTCCAGCAGAGACTCAGTGAAATCGAAATCGCAGTGAAGATGCTGTGTACCCGCGGCTAGACGGAAAGACCCCGTGAACCTTTACTACAGCTTTACATTGAACTTTGACCTAACTTGTGTAGGATAGGTGGGAGGCTTTGAAGTGGTGACGCCAGTTGCCATGGAGCCAACCTTGAAATACCACCCTGGTTATGTTGGGGTTCTAACTTAGATATAACAGTATCGAGGACAATGTATGGTGGGTAGTTTGACTGGGGCGGTCTCCTCCTAAAGAGTAACGGAGGAGTACGAAGGTGCGCTCAGAACGGTCGGAAATCGTTCAAAGAGTATAAAGGCAAAAGCGCGCTTAACTGCGAGACCCACAAGTCGAGCAGGTACGAAAGTAGGTCTTAGTGATCCGGTGGTTCTGTATGGAAGGGCCATCGCTCAACGGATAAAAGGTACTCTGGGGATAACAGGCTGATACCGCCCAAGAGTTCATATCGACGGCGGTGTTTGGCACCTCGATGTCGGCTCATCTCATCCTGGGGCTGAAGCAGGTCCCAAGGGTATGGCTGTTCGCCATTTAAAGAGGTACGCGAGCTGGGTTTAGAACGTCGTGAGACAGTTCGGTCCCTATCTACCGTGGGCGTTGGAAATTTGAGAGGATCTGCTCCTAGTACGAGAGGACCAGAGTGGACGAACCTCTGGTGTTCCGGTTGTTTCGCCAGAAGCATTGCCGGGTAGCTACGTTCGGATGGGATAACCGCTGAAAGCATCTAAGCGGGAAGCCCACCTCAAGATAAGATTTCCCTAAAGAGCCGTTGTAGACTACGACGTTGATAGGTTGGGTGTGGAAGCATGGTGACATGTGTAGCTAACCAATACTAATTGCTCGTTTGGCTTGACCATACAACACCCAAGTGGTTTAAAACCATTTCATGTGTTGTATAAGTAAGTGTAAAGATTTTACCTAACAAGCTTGAATCAATCTTGAATAAAAATAAAAAAACAGACTCATACAGCGTTGTTAATCCTTTTACGCTGACGACAATAGCAAGATGGAACCACCTGATCCCTTCCCGAACTCAGAAGTGAAATGTCTTAGCGCCGATGGTAGTGTGGTTCGCCCATGTGAGAGTAGGTCATCGTCAGCATCTTATTTCAAACCCCTCACATTGGAAGATGTGGGGGGTTTATGTTTGGGGTTGGGTTTCATATTGTTACTTTAAGTGTACTAAAGGCATACTGAAAATTCATGAGAAATCATTTACAATGAATTAAATACTAAGGTATTGTTTTTATTCACTTTTTATAGGTTTTAGTAATTATGAAAATTCATACAACAGTGGCTAGACGCCCATCTTGGCGTGGTATTCTTGCAGGACTTTTGATGGGTCTTGTGGTTTCTATGATGATGTTAGCCTTAGCATTGGTGCTAAGCTCATTTTTATCGCTAGATCTTCGCGGTGCAGGTATTGCAGCGGGCATTTATGCTGCCGTAACCGCTTTATTGAGTGCATTTGTGGCTGGCTTCTTTGCTGTCAAAGCCTCCGCACCAGAAGCCTTATTTGGTGATGGTACTGACATTCTACCAAAAGATGCAACATTGACAGGCATTCTGACCGCAGCTGCGATCGTGGTGATTACTTCTGTTTTTGCAATGAACAGCGTATCAGGTATTGTAAGAACTGCAGGAAATGCGGTTGGTACGACAGCAAGTGCTATAGGTGGGGCTGCTAGTGCTGTAACCTCAACAGCTGCTACCGTTGCCGGTGCTGGTGCGGTAGCTGCTAATTCAGATGGCAATCTTGCAGGCCGTGCAGAAGAGCTGTATCAAAAAGCAACTGGTAACATCAATCGTCAAGATATTGAAGCATGGGTTGCCAAGAATAATGATGCTTTTAATCAATCGCAAGTACATGCAACGGTGAATGTACTAGAAGATATGTTAAACAAAACTCGCAATGATGTCGCTCAAATGGATTTTACCAATCTTGATACTTGGAAAAATATTGATGAGTATGCTAAACAGCGTGCAGATGAGATTGAGACTGTATTGACTGGCGATGAATTGATTGACCGTTTACAAGCAGAAGGTCTAAATCAAGCTCAAGCTGTTGAAGTTCAACAAGAAACATTAGCTTCTTATCACGAATATCTTGATAATACTAAGCAAGCCGTTGCTGATGCTCGTGCAACCATGAAACAAGCATTGCAAGTTGCCGAAGATACTGCTCGTAAAGCAGCTCTATACTCTGGTCTTTTCTGGTTGATAAGCACGCTATTAACTTTCTTGGCAAGCATCATTGGTGCAAGAACAGCTGCCGCTAATTATAGACTGTCTGTCTCACCAGTAGTATTGCGTGATGAGCGTAAATAATTCATGATTAAATCAATAAAACCTGCAAGTTAGCAGGTTTTATTTTTGATCTAAATTTGACTAAAAATCGCCTTAAATTGAAAAAGACGATCCGCAACCACAAGTGGTGGTGGCATTAGGGTTGTTAACCACAAAACGAGAACCTTCTAGCCCTTCAATATAGTCAATGGTCGAGCCATGCAAGTACTGATAACTTAGACTGTCTACAACTAAAATTGCATCGCCATTTAAAAAAGTGGCATCATCTTCTTCAACTTCTTCAGCAAAGTCAAAGCCATAAGAAAAACCTGAGCAGCCACCACCTGTAACATAGACTCGTAGCATGAGCGAATCATTATTTTCGGCCATCTTTAGTTTTGCTAACTTTTTGGCGGCATTGTCCGTGAGTGTCATGAGATTGTTCATTGTCGTCTCTGATTGTTTTTGTGTTGGTATTATATCATAATCGGCAAGATTTTAATTATACAAGGAATGTCTCTGTTATAATAGATGGCAAACTGTTTGGAAGTATCTTATGATTGATTTTAAAAATGTGTCGGTTCGCCGTGATGGCAGGTTGCTGTTTAGCGATGTCAATTTACAGCTGCACAAATCGCAAAAAATTGGTCTGACAGGCAATAATGGCACAGGTAAATCCACCTTGTTTGCTACTTTATTGGGCGAGCATCAGACGGATGTGGGCAGTGTTGAGATGCCAAGTGATTGGCAGATTGCTCACATGGCACAAGAAGTGCACGCAACTAAGATACAAGCGATGGATTATGTGCTGTCTGGTGATGGTGAATGGTATGAGTTAAATCAAAAATTACAAAATCAATCGGCATTGTCCGCCGAAGAGATTGCTCCTATTTATGGGCGGTTTGAGGAGATTGATGGCTTTCGTATACCGACTAAGGCTGCACAGATTCTCTCAGGTCTTGGCTTTAGCGATGGTGATCACACTAGAGAAGTGGCAACTTTCTCTGGTGGCTGGCGGATGCGACTCAATCTTGCTCGTACACTCATGCACCGTGCTGATGTTTTGCTACTTGATGAGCCGACCAACCATTTGGATTTGGATGCGATTTTGTGGTTGGAAGAGTGGCTTGCTAAGTTTGATGGCTTGATATTGTTAATTAGTCATGATAAGGATTTTTTGGATGCGGTGGTGGGACATATTTTGCACATTGAGCAGGGCAAGATTACGCTGTACTCAGGCAATTATAGTCAATTTATTCGTACTCGTGCCGAACGCCTTTCTCAGCAAGCACAAGCCTATGAAAAACAGCAAGCAATAAAAGCACATTTGGAGAATTTTATCCGCCGTTTTGGGGCAAAAGCAACCAAAGCCAAACAAGCCCAAAGTCGTGCCAAACAGCTAGAGCGTATGGCTGATATTGCCCCCGTGATGGCGGATTCAGCTTTTAGTTTTGAGTTTTATCCGCCAAGTCATATGGCAAGCCCATTGATTGTACTGGATAATGCCACCATCGGTTATGACAAACCGCTCATGACAAAGGTAAATTTACAAATCACGCCTGAAGTGCGTTTGGGTATCTTGGGGGCAAATGGTGCGGGAAAATCAACCCTAATTAAGGCGTTGGTTGGCGATTTGCCATTGCTTGGTGGTGCATACAAGGTGTCAGAAACTTTAAAACTTGGGTATTTTAATCAGCATCAGATGGATGCGTTAGATGGCAATGCCACGCCGATGATTCTGCTTCGTAGGCTAGCAGGGGCAACCTCAGATGCTGATTTACGGGCATTTTTAGGGAGTTTTGATTTTCGTGGCGAGAAGATTGATACGCCGTGCTATCTTTTCTCAGGTGGTGAGCGTGCCAGATTGACCCTAGCACTCATCGTTTGGCAGCGTCCGAATGTACTGGTGCTTGATGAGCCAACCAACCATTTGGATTTGCAGATGCGAGATGCACTCATGCTTGCTCTACAAAATTTTGAAGGGGCGTTAATTTTGGTATCGCATGACCGTGGATTGATTACTTCAGTTTGTGATTCTCTCATCTTGGTAGCTGATGGGCGAGCAGAAGAATTCGCTGGCGATATGGTTGATTATGCTGAGCATCTAAGACACGCAAGATTACAAAGGCAAGCTAAGACGGTCAGTTTAAATACGCAAAACAAAGTTGCCAATCAGACATTAGGGCTGTCCAAAGAAGAAAAGCGTAAACTGGCGGCTCAAAATCGTGCCAAGACTGCACCACTGCGTAAAGAAATAGAAAGGCTGGAAAAACAGCTAGACAAACTTTCTGATGAGCTGAGTCGTGTTGAAGAAACCTTGTCCGACCAAAGCCTATATGATGATGCTAATAAAGAGAGGTTGTTGTCTTTGTTATCTGAGCAATCTAATTTACAATCTGAGCTTGGCGAGGTAGAAGAGTTACTACTTTTGGCGATGGATAAGCTTGAGTGCTTAGAGCAGTCATTAGAACAAGGTGGCTAGTGATGAAACATGATGTACCTGTTGATTATTATGCGGTTTTGGGTGTGTCAAAGTCAGCAAGCAAAGATGAGATAAAGCGTGCTTATCGCAAACTTGCCACACGCCATCATCCTGATAGAGTGGGAGAGGGTGGTGAGATTGTGCTTATCAATGAAGCCTATGCCACTTTAAAAGATGTGGAGAGTCGTGCCAGATATGATGCTTATCACACCATTTATTGTAGTGTGATGGGCAAGGCGGTTCATCAAATTGGAAAAAAACTGCAACAATCGCCCACAGCTATGGCAAATCTACAAAAAGCCCAAATCAAGGTGCATCAGCTGATGCGTGCCACCGAGCGGCGTTGGCAGACATTGGAGTATGATTGGCAGCATGATAAGGGTGCTTTTAAAAATGCTAAAATCTTAATAGATAAAGCATGGACGATGTTCAAGCAAGCCCAAAGCCACACCAAACAACAAGCACTGCCTGTACTTGTCATTAGTGCTGATGTCGCTATGCATGGCGGACAAGTTGGCTTTGTGCATTTTGGTAGGAATATTCGCACCACGCTACCTAAGGGGTTATCAGATGGCTTGCAGGTTAAACTTGTCATTGATGGTGCGGAGGCATGGTTTGTAATCAAGGTGTCTGATGTATCATGTTGATATGGACGGCTGTGGTTAGGTGCGTATTGAAATTTAGCAAAACCTTGCCTTGATGGATTTATAGATTTGTTTTTTAAGGAATGATAAGAGAGATGATGAATACAACTTTTGCTCCGCCTTTTTGGCTAAAAAACCCACACATTCAAACAATCCTACCAAAATTTTTGGTGAAAGATGCACTTGATTATGAACGCCATCTTTACAAAGACAGTTTGGATGAGAGTGATGTGGCATTTGATTATCTACTGGCGGATGATGTCTTGGTAGATGGTAAATACCAAAAACCGTTGGTTGTACTGTTTCATGGCATGGAGGGTTCAAGCCAAAGTCATTATGCACGAACGCTTGCTAAGCAGGTGCAGACGGCAGGTTTTCATTTTGTGGTGCCTCATTTTCGCTCGTGTGGCGGCGTGGCGGTATCTGGCAAGATATTTTATAATGCAGGCGATACTGCAGAGTTACACCATTATTTAGGTATCTTAAAACAGCAATATCAGACCATCTATGCGATGGGCGTGTCTTTAGGTGGTAATGCCCTTGCCAAATACATGGGCGAGTATGGCACTGATGCCATCTGTGAGCGTGCGGTGGTGGTGTCTGCTCCTGTGGACTTGGCGAGTGCGTCGATTGCGATGGATCGACTGCTTGGCAAAAAAATCTATACGCCATATCTGTTAAATCCTATTATTAAAAAAGCACTGGACAATCAGATTACTGCTGATGAAATCACTGCTCTAAAGCGTGCTAAATGTATGGGTGATTTTGATAATATATTTACCGCACCTCGCCATGGTTTTGTCTCTAAAAATGATTATTATCGTCAAGCGTCCGCTTTGCCTTATTTAAAGGAAATAGTCAAGCCGACACTCATCATCACCGCTAAAGACGATCCGTTTTTGGGGGTAACGGCGGAGCGTGGCGATGTTTCATCACAAGTTGTTCTGCTAACTACCGAGCATGGCGGTCATATTGGCTTTATTGATTATGATTATGCTACTCGTGCATTTTGTATGGATTATATTCCAAAGCGGGCATTGGCATTCTTTGAGGGTTGTGTGTGATGCGAATGCTATTTTTGGTGGTCATTGTCATTTTATTTCAGCTGTTTACTTTTATTGTCGGTCGTGGGCTTGAGTGGTTGGTGCGCCCGTATGTCGCCAAGCCTAGACGATGGATCACGCCGGCGTTCTTTGTGGTGAGTAATGTGTTTTTGGCGGTGTTGTTCTTCGGTCAATTTCGCCTTGGTGTGGGCTATCTGGCGGTGTTGTGGCTTGGCGTGCTAACCGTGATGATGGTGGTTTTGGCATCGTTTATCTTGCGTAGGTTATCGCTTGATGGGCGGTTTTCTACCGTGATTAGGGTATTTGCTGTTTTGGTGTTTGGTGTGTTGGTGGGGTTGTCAGTTTATAATGCCTATACACCGACCGTGCGATATCTGTCGGTGCAAATTGATAAACCGATGGCAAAGCCTGTACGCATTGGGTTGGTATCAGATTTACATTTGGGCAGTCTGTTTGGTGCCAATCAACTAGATAGACTATCTGAGTTATTAAAAGATGAGCGAGTTGACCTATTACTCATGGCAGGCGACATCATGGACGATGATACAAAAGCCTATGACGAACAGAATATGGCGGCGGCGTTTGCACGAGTGGTTACAGCTACCACAGATGGCGTAGTAGCAAGTTTGGGCAATCATGATTTGTATGATACCGATGCTTACCTTGATATTGTTCAGGCGATCCGTGAGGCAGGAGCGACTTTGCTTGATGATAAGGTTGCGACCATTTATGCAGGCGGTGTACCACTTTCTATTATTGGTCGCTTTGATGATCATGTGCTTAATAGACAAAGCAGTGATGAGTTGTATGGTCAGCTTAGTCAGCAACAACAGTTACAGCCTGTAATCCTGCTTGATCATCGTCCCAGTCAGATCGATGAGAATGTCAAGTTGCCCATAGATTTGCAGGTGTCGGGACATACGCATAATGGGCAGTTGTTTCCTGCCAATTTTATTGTAAAAATGCTAAACCGTGTTGCTTATGGGTATAGACTCATCAATGGCACACACATCGTGGTATCATCAGGCTATGGTTTTTGGGGCATACCTTTGCGTTTGGGCAGTCAGTCAGAGCTATGGGTGATTGAATTGTCAGGTAAGTAGGTCTTATTCATCAACCGCAAAAAATTAAAGAGTAAATAAAAAGCGTTTTGATAATGAACGCTTTTTTATTTACTTGATAACCTAGTCAAAGCTGTGCAAGCCAGTATTTAACTGGCTTTTAAACCTAAGACATCTTGCATGTCGTACAGACCTGCTGGTTGCTTGCTTGCCCAAATGGCAGCACGCACTGCCCCTGCAGCGAAAGTTAGGCGACTCATTGCTTTGTGTGTGATTTCGATGATTTCGCCATTCATGATGAACTCGACCGTATGCTCACCGACAATCTCACCGCCACGAATGGCGTGCATACCAATCTCGCCTTGACTGCGTTTGGTCGCACCTTGACGACCATGAACAAGGGCGGTTTTTAGGCTTTGCCCACGAGCGGTGGCAACCGAATTTGCCATCATTAGGGCTGTGCCAGACGGTGCATCAATCTTATGTTTGTGGTGATGCTCAATAATCTCAACATCAGCATCTAACCCCAATACCTTGGCTGTGGTGGCAAGTAGATTTAGGCTTAGGTTGACACCTGTTGAGAAGTTGCCTGCATAGACGATGGGAATGGTTTTGCTTGCTTCTTGTAATTTGGCTTCTTGTTCATCACTAAGACCAGTTACACCCATCACAAGGGCGGTCTTATGGGTAGTGCATTGAGCGAGTACTTCATCTAGTGCTTCAGGTAAGCTAAAGTCAATGAGTGCGTTAATTCCTGACACATCCAGCGTGCTTAGAGCAACGCCATTTTTGCCTGTCCCAATAAACTCACCGGCATCTACCCCAATGAGACTTGAGATACCACGCACAAATGCACCTTTTAGGGTGGTGTTTGGATTGTCTTGGGTGGCTTGTAGTAGCATTCGCCCCATGCGACCTGACGCACCCATGATGCCGATATTTAGGCTATTCATGCTTTGTCCTTATATTAGATGATTTGATGTGTTTTGATTATAACAAACCTTGTGTGGTTTTTCATCAGTATCTGTAAAGAAAAAACCGATGAAAAACCAAAAAATCTCGCCAAAATTGATGTTTTGGTGAGATAATGGCAATTACCAAGTATAGCCCAATCGGATACCTGCTTTGGTTTGCTTATCTGTTTCGTCACCATAATGCTGTTCAACCTGCACGCTGGCATTTAACAATCCTCGTTGCACCATCACACCAACATTGGCATATTTATCATCGCCAAAGTGTTGTGCAAAGCGATGATTATTGACCGATACCACACCCATTCCTTGATTATGCTGATAACCCAAGCCGATACTTGGGGTGATGGTCAATGTGCCATAACTTAGGGCGGTTTGTAGCTGGATATCGCCACCAATTTGGTTGATATGCGTGCGGTCTAGTGCGATATTTGCCCCATTGAGATGATAATTTGCCCCATCAAGTTTGTGATGGCGAGCATAGACGCTTGGTAAGATTACGATTTTTTCGCCAAATTGATGATTAATGCCTATGCCAACGCTTGAAAAATGACGCTTGTTATGATTGCTTGCCACTACGGCATTGGTGCGACCAAAGCCTAAATCCAACATAAAGGCAGTATCATGCCAATGATATTTGGCAAAAATATTAGCAAGCATGCTGTTTTGTTCAGTATGCATACTATCAGCCAGTTGAGCGGTACTGTTTTGTTTCGTGATGGCGACGCCGTAGCGTAGATTGTCCGTTTGGCGACTTAAGCCAAGCTGTTGACTGTTGGTTTTGCGGTCATATGGACGGTATAAATTGCTTTGATGCGTGCCTTGACTATGATCAGCTTGCAACCAGATACCGCTCAAATTACCATGTAAAGTCTGACTTAGGCGATGACTCAGCGATAAAATATCGTACGCCTGCAATGATAAATCTGACAACGCAGCATTGGTATAACGGCTGATGATGTCAGCTTGTTTTTGTTGAGCTAAACGCTCACGCTCTGCTTGTTCAGCCTTAGCCTTTTCTTCTGCTTCACGAGCTAAACGCTCTTTCTCTGCTTGCTCTTTTGCTAAGCGTTCCGCTTCTAGTCTTTCTTTTTCGGCTTGTTTGTCCAATTCTGGATTGTACAAATAGAACGCTTGTGCGTCATTGCCCAGCGTATAACGGTACGCTCCCAAATCCACAGCACTGTTCGCTAGTGTTATGGTCGGGTTGTTTTGGTTGCCCAGTGTCTTGATGAGTGTGAGCTTGCTGTTTGGGGCGGCAGGTTCTGCACCGTCATTGGCAATGTGCAAAGTGTGCTGACCTGCGGTCGTGCCATGCACCACAATCTGATCGCCCAGTAGGTCTTTGATGCGGGTGCGATAATAAATCTGGCTACTGCCTGTCAAATCGCCCAAAACATTTAGGGTGTGAAAGTCGCCATCTTGGCTGAGTTTGATGGCACCACTGTTGAGTGTCAAATTGCCAATCGTGCCATTTTGATTCATCTGCCATTGACTATGATTGAGTTTTAGATTGGTGTTTTGAGAACCCAAGATAGAACCTGTCCAATCGGTGGCGGTCAAGGTTGCCCCAGCGTTGCCATCAAGATGGACATCGCCTTTCAAGACGGTATCTACTCGATGAGTTTGCTGGTCGGTAGGCGACAGCGTTTGGCAGTCAATCAAGCCGTTATAGTCTGAGCGAACGCACAGTTTGCCCTGACTGTTTGGCAAAAATCCAATGTCAAATTTGGCATTGTTTTTCCCCACCAAATTGGCATAGATGGCATTTGCCCCTCGTGCCGACATGACGGTGGCGTGATTATTGGCGTTGATGGTTTTGGCAGTATATTGTGTCTCTACCCAAGTGTTTTTATTGGGGTCAAAATCTTTTTGGCTAAGATGGTCAAACGCCTTTGGTGTGGGTCTGCCCGCCAAAATAAGTGTGCCATCTTGGGCGGTCAAGTCATTGACAAAACTACCGCCTGTCAGTAGCCATTTTGCCTGTTTATTTGTGGGATTAAAGACGACATTAAGCTCGCCTTGTTGTTCTGTATTGCCCAACTGACCTGCAAAAGCGGTCATCACGCCTTGACTGTCCAGCAAGGCTTGTTTGGCATTTTGGGCTTGCGTGGCATCACTGCCCAAATCGATGTAGTTGGCGGTATTTGCCCCAGATTGTCTGTCCAGATGGGCATTGCCAATGACGGCATAATGTCCGTTTTCATCCTTGCCAAAGACAAAATCACGAGACGAACGCCATGTCAAAGTAGAAGCCGCTTGGGTGTTGTTATTGATGATTTTGGCACCGTCGTCAACATTGTGCAGGTAGTCGGTGGTGATGGATTGACCGTTTAAATCTAGCACACCGCCTTTGTGTCCAAAACGAAAATCGTTGTTTTTGACTTGGTTGGCACGGTTGAGAATGACTTGACCACGACCGCTGGTCAGCTCTACATATTTGGCAGCTTGTCCGTCTTTATCCAGCACAACCGTGCCATCGCCCACGCTGATGCCGCCTTGATTGTTGCCTTGCCCACTGATGGTCAGCGTGCCAGCACCCAGCTTGGCAAGATATTCGTCGGTTTGTCCAAGCTGGCTGTACACAGTGATTTTTTCTTTGATACCAACTTGGTAATCCACATGACTACCATCGCCCACATAGATACCACCGCCTGTGTGCGTCTTGTTATCGCCTGTGATGAGCAGGTTGGTTGGTGCGTCTGTACCAATATAAAGTGAGCCGCTTTTTTGATCAATGTCGCTGGTAAGTGTTAGTGTACCACTGGTGTCAATGTACACATCTTTGTGTTTTTCTACCAAAGTCTCGTTAAGCTGTGTGTCATCCTCTTTCTGTTGCCAGACCAGCGCGTCCGATGTAAGGGGGGCTATGGCATTATTGTATTCGGTCAGTTGTTTGAAATATGGGTCAAACAGGGTGTATTGGTCGCTATACGCATTGACTCGGTTGATGCGGTCTTGGTTGGTCGCACCGCCATTGCCACTTTGTACAAAACCGATCAATTCCCATTGCTGGGTCAGTTTGTTAAATCCATAAAGACCGCTGCCGCTATCACCCGGCTGAATGGCAGCAGCTAGGGGCAGACGCTTGCCATCTGGTGTGACGACAGGGGTGTCATTGGCATCATAAAATTTGCGATAATCGGTGTCTTCGCCAGTCAGATAAAAGGACAGATTGTTGACATCGGTGTTGTTTTTGCTGTAATTGACAGAAAGTTCTGGTTTTAGGGCAGGGGGCAGACCTGCGGTCAAAAATTCATATACAAAAGTATTTGTGCCCAAGTCTGTATGATGTGGGTACACGCCTTGGAATGATACAGGATCACCTGTGTTTGGGTCTACCATTTCTAGCACGCCAGCACCCACATGAACAAAAGCACTGTAATTTTCTACCTTAAAGTTGCCCATGTCATCTAGGCTTGGTGTCGGTGCGGTTTCGGTAACTAGCTTGTGCAAGCGTGGTAGGGCAATGTCATACACAGAGTTTATGTTATAATATGCCCAAAAATCATTTTCTAGGTTGTTAGAAGTTGCTTCATCTTCGGTCTTGATGATTTTGCGATTGTCAAAACCTGCTGGGTAGCGATTTGTATGCACACCGTGTATATTGAGGTCTTTTTCCATGTCGTTGCGTTTGACGACAAAATAGTGATTTTTTGGGGCGTGATGACTGTCATTTGCCCCAAAGCTCAGTCCATCGTACACCAGTTGCAAATTGCTAGCGGCGGTGTTGGAACGATCTTTGGCAAATTGTTGATGGTCTTGCCCGAGCAGTACATGGGTCGGATTGTGCTGTACTGTCCCTGTTAGCTGTGGTGAGATGAGCGTAACCACGCCAGATTTGGTATTGGCGGCACTAAAATCAGGCACGGGCACACCTGCTGGCAGTAGCGTACCGATGATGTCGCCATTTTTGTTGCGAATCACAATGTCGGTTGCACCAGCTACAAATTCGCCTTTATTTTCGGCAAAATCTCGATAGGTTTGCAAATCAATGTCATCACGAATACTAGAAGCATGGGCAATATGGCTGGCAATGGCGGTGGCAAGAAGGGTGCGTTTTAGCATAAAAAATCCTTTGTTGAATCTTATTAGGGAAAATTTTTTGTTATTATTCAATAAAAAATACCCAAAAGCAAGACAGACAATCTGTAAAACTTCACTTTTTGCAAAGATTGGGTAAAAACCCCCCAACGATTGCTGGGGCTTGAAGTGATGGGGTCTGTTAGCTCGACAAAAAGATGATACAAACAATTTTAACTTTTACAAGTTAAAATTGATATAGACGGCGTTGTAAAAATTATTTAATCACTGTTGCATAAAGTGCGGTTACCAAAGCTACCTAAGGATATAATGTTGTTTTCTTATTAATATTTGTTTGGCTTGTATTTTAGTAATTCTTGCCTTGCGTTCTTTAGCTTCGACCTCCAAGTGTTCAACAATATTTTTCTAAGCCACCTATGCGGTGTGCTACTAGATATTTTATATAAAATATCTTATGTAATCAAGGTTTATGGTGTGATATATTAAAAAGACCAATATTTTTTTTGTTTATTGATAAACCCTTGATTTTATTTTTAAAAATTATAAACAATAAGTGTCCACATATTGATTTTTGGTGAGTGATGGACTGATTGCAAAATTGAAAAAGCACGGCTTGTTACCGTGCTTTTTCAATAGATTAGTCAAACAAATCTTTGACATCATCTTTTATTTTATCAAAAAAGCCTTTTTTCTTGGCATTGGCAATATTTTCCTTGCCGAGACTCGCTTTGAATTGACGCAACAGCTCTTTTTGTTCATCACTTAGGTTGGTTGGGGTCTCAACGATGATACGACAAATTAAATCGCCCACCATGCCACTGCGTACAGTCGTAACACCTTTGCCACGCACTCGTAGCAGTTTGCCAGTTTGAGTGCTTTCAGCAACTTTGATTTTTAGGCGACCATCTAGGGTTGGTATCTCAACTTCATCACCTAAGGCGGCGGTGGCTATATCTACAGGAATATCCATGTGCAAATCCGCACCGTTGCGGGTAAATATTTCATGATCTTTGACATGAATCTCTACATACAGATCGCCATTTGGCATACCAGTATCGCCTGCCTCACCTTTGCCTGCTAGACGCACACGGTCGCCATTGTCCACACCAGCGGGAATGGATACCTCTAGAGTCTGAGATTTTTGTTGTTTGCCTTCGCCATGACAGTCTGGGCAAGGGTTCTTGATGGTTTTGCCAGTTCCATGACAGTTAGGGCAGGTCTGTTGCATAACAAAAAAGCCTTGCTGTACACGCACTTGACCATGACCGCCACAACTGGTACAAGTAACGATGTCGGCGTCTGATTTCGCCCCTTTGCCATGACAGGTGGTACAGCTGACCGATGCACTAAAGTTGATTTCTTTTTTACAGCCTTTAACCGCTTCTTCGAGTGTTAAAGCCAGTCGGTATAATAGGTCATTGCCCTTGCTAGCACGAGAGCTACGAGAACCACCAAAAAAGTCGCCAAAACCACCACCGCCGAACTGTCCAAAAATATCGCCAAAGATGTCGCTAAAATCGCCACTAAAGCCACCTGCACCACCAAATCCGCCATTATTCATGCCTTGTTCAAAGGCGGTATGACCCATGCGGTCATAACTGGCACGCTTTTGGGCATCGGATAATACCTCATATGCCATCGTGGCTTCTTTGAATTTTTCTTCGGCACTTGGGTCGTCTGGGTTTTTATCGGGGTGGTATTTCATTGCCAGACGGCGATAGGCTTTTTTGATTTCTTTCTCGTCTGCTGATTTATCCACACCTAGGACGGTATAAAAATCTCTACTCATGTTAATTCCACAATATCAAGATAGTTTTGCCTTTAATGGTGGTTGTGTCTGTTTTATCAAGGCAGATGATAAGAAAAATTAAGAAAATTATGAAAATGAAGCAAAGCGGGTAGATGTGTCATTCACCAACACAGGCTGAGTTGGTGAATGACTAAGTTGAACCAAGCAGTAAAACCACAAAAGGATAATCAACCGGGCTGTTGTGAATAGGTTGCTTGTTTATCAGCCATATTAAAAAATATGCCCAATTCATCAATGGTTCGTTGGATGATTGATGACATCACCAATCGTTAGCTACTGGGCATTGACAAAATCAATCAGCTCGCTTGTGTCAATCTGTCCTTCAAAGAGTGTGCCGTTTTCATGAAAAATGGCAGGCGTGGCAAAAATGGCTAAGGCGTGGGCGATCTGTTGGTTACTGGCAAGTTTGTTGTCTAAACTTTGACAATCTTGGGCGGTGTGAATGTCTTTCATGGCAGCACTTAATAGTGCAGCTCGCTTGTCATTATCAGATTCGCACCAGATTCTAGCCATAGGAACATGCGACTCATCATAGATGGGGTAGCCGATGGCCTTGACGGTGATGCCTTGACTATTTAGTTCATGGATTTTTTCATGAAAAATCCTGCAATACGGACAATGAATGTCAGTGGCCACATATAAAGTAGCATGGCGTTGACCTTTGGCAGGGTAGGTGGTTAAGGCTTGCTCATCAAGTTGGGTAAAAACATGGCGGTTTTTGGTGAGTTCAAACTCATCATCAAGACCTGCTAAGCGACCATTTTTGATGACAGAAATCTCTGAATTGATGAAATATTTGCCATCACTACTCACCAAAAAGGTCGTGCCACTACCTGACACGCCCCACAGTAGTCCATCAACATTTGTGTGATAAAACATACTTTGCTCATTGATGTTTTTTAGAGCGGTCATGTTGTTCAGTAAGGCGGTTTTATGGGTGTTGCTGATGGGTGTACCTGCCTTTCCTGAGCTGATTTGTCCATTGATGGGGGTGATTGGGCTTGGGTTTGGTTCGATGTTGCCACCAATGATGTAGCTTAGGTCATCAGTGATGAGTAGTGGTTCTTGATCACCTGCCAAACGAATCTGTGTGAGTGATGTGATGGGGCTTGGGCTAATATCTGCAATCGGTACAATCAGCCCTGCATCAAAGAGCGTACGGCGGATATCGTCATGCGTTGGTGCGGCGTTGGCGGTGTGAATGCTTGCCATGATAATGAGACTTGCAAGTATAGACTTGATGATGTTCATAGATTTCATATGTGTTACTAATAAATATTGTGCGTAAGTGTTTAATTGATGATATTGACTATTAAAACTGAACCACTTCTTCTGCTGTCAAAAATCGGCATTCGCCCATCTCTAGACCGTCTAGGTTGATTGCACCGATACTGGCTCGGTGAAGCTCGATGACTTTATTACCAAAATACGCCATCATGCGTTTGACCTGATGATACTTGCCTTCGGTGAGTATCAAAGTAGCGTGTGTCTCATCGCTAAAAGACAGCTGAGCAGGACGAGTTTTAACATCATCACCTTCTAATAAGACGCCATTTGCCACCTGCTTGATGGCGTTCGCTTGTTCATCGGCAGTCATGGGGTCGGCAAGGGTGAGTTCATAGCGTTTGGGCTGATGGCGTTTGGGGCTAGTAACTCGGTGTAGCCACGCCCCATCGTCTGATAGGAGCAATGCTCCTGTGGTATCAACATCAAGCCGTCCTGCGATGCGTAAACTTGATACTTCTGGCACAGCGATCAGCTCGGTTACGATGGGGTATTCTTTGGCTTTTAGGGTGCATTCAAATCCATCTGGTTTGTATAGCAGAATGTAGCGGTTGCCGTCCGCCACGGATAAGGGTTCGCCCGCCCACAACACTTCATCATCTACGCCAATGTGCGTGCTACCATTTTTGTTGATTTCGTCATTGATGGTAACCTCGCCTCGGTGGAGTATCTTTTTGCACTCACTACGAGACAGCCCAGTCGCTTTGCTTAGAAATTTATCAAGTCTCATGATTTTTATCGCTTAAATAAAGTAAAATAATGGGTTAAAATAGCCTTAGTCTATCATATTTACCCAGATTAACAAATAAAAAATGACCTATCACACTCCTGCTATCCCCTGCCAAGCTGTCTATGAAATCAAAAAGAGCGAATTTCTCGCCTTTGCTTATCCCATTAACAATAAAAGCGATATCATGTTTCATGTGGAACATTTACGCCAGACCTATCCTGATGCTCGCCATCATTGCACCGCTTATATCATCGGTGATCCACATAACACCACATCGGCAGGCTTTGATGATGATGGTGAGCCAAATGGTACGGCAGGAAGACCGATTTTAAATGTTTTGCAACATAAGGGCATTGGTAATGTGTTGGTCGTGGTGGTGCGATATTTTGGGGGGATTAAGCTTGGGGCAGGGGGGTTGACTCGAGCCTATGCGACCGCAACACAACTGGTGGTAGATGAGATGACACTGACCATCTTTGTGCCTAAATCTGTGCTGACCGTTGCCACCACCTTTGCTCACGAAGCCCAAGTTCGTTATTTGGTTGGGCAAATGGACGGTGAGATTTTATCGGTGGATTATGGTGCTGATGTCGTGATGAGTGTGCAGATGGATAGCGAAAAAGTGAGTGAATTTGGCGGTGGTCTTGGGGTTTATGGGTTGCTTTTGGACGAAGAGAGCGAAGAATAAAAAAATCCTTTAAAATTCGCATCTTAAAGGATTTTTTGGTGGGGTTATTGATTAGATTTTACATGCACCGCCTTCACAATCATCAATAGCGGTGTCGCTGTCAAAACCGCCACTGACTGCACTGTCGGCAAAGTCGCCTAGCATGACATCAAAGTCTAGTTCATCAAAATTGACATCAAGTTCATCGGATTGGGTTTGTGCGTTCATAACATACCTTTAATGTTTGGTCAAATCTAAGAGAGTGATTAGTGAGCCATTATATCAAAAATGACATCAAAAAACTGCCAAAATTAGCAAGGTGTGCAGATATTGGCGGTTGTGCAATTGTTTATCATCATTTTATAATTAAACATAAAGCCACAGAGAAAACCCTGTGGCTTTATGTTATCTTACTTTTCCATCTACTCCATGTTTGTAATCCATCACTTATCAGCGTTCATCCATGTGGCGTATCCATTTGCCATCTCCTTGCTGATGTGCGTATTATGCCAATTTCTGATATGTATGAAAATACGCTAATATCGTAAAGTTGTGTAAGAAAATGCTTACAAGAAGTTTACCACATCGGTGGTGTCTATCTTGGCAAGCCTGCTTGTCCTTGCCATAAATATAGCTAAAAGCTGATGCCAGATGCTAAGCATTGCCAAGCTCGTTGCCCAAAATAGATAAAACACTTTATAATACCCCCATGATGACCACTGGTTCAACTCTTTATTACTCATGCTAAAGCCAAAAACTAAACCAACATTAGAAACAAAATGACAGCCAAGCCCAAAGACTTACCCATGCTAGACGGTGTATCCGCCAGTATGATTTATCTAGGGAAAATGGATGCTGTGGTGCAACCAAAGCGTCTTTTTGATTTTTTGTGCCAAAAGTTCGCCCACATTGCTGTTGATGAATGGCGACAGCGGTTTGTTGATGGGTTGGTGTTTTGGGATGATGGTGTGCCTGCTTGTATTGATGATGAGTATGACTATGGGCGGACGATTTATTATTATCGGTTTTTAAAACATGAAATCATTGTGCCGTTTTCTCATGAAATTATCTTTGAAAACCAAGAATTGATGGTGGTGGATAAGCCACATTTTTTGACCATAACACCCAGTGGTCAATATGTACAACAGACACTACTGACTCGCCTAAAAAAAGACAGTGGCAATTCCAAGTTATCGCCCATTCATCGACTGGATAAAGAAACGGCAGGGCTGATACTCATCAGTAAAAATTCTGCCACTCGTGGGCTTTATCAATCCTTATTTAAAAGCCAAAACATCAAAAAAATCTATCACGCCATAGCACCTGTTAGGCATGATTTAATGTTTCCGCTGGATTTGCACTTACATCTGGTGCGAAAAGAGCCGTTTTATACCATGAAAGTGGCAGACGGCACGCCCAATTCTCACACGCACATCACCCATCTTCAGACAAGGGGCGACTGGGCAAAGTATGAACTATATCCCACCACAGGCAAGTTACATCAGTTGCGTGTGCATCTAAGTCATCTGGACATTCCCATCAAAAACGACCCATATTACCCTACGGTACGCCATAAAGCACCTGATGATTTTGGTTCACCGTTGCAACTGCTAGCAAAGTCGTTGTCTTTTATTGATCCTATTACTGGCGAGCTGATGGCTTTTGAGTCGAAGCGTCAGTTGGAATTCTAGCTTGCAGGTATGATTGACAAAGGTGTTAGGAGATGCTAATGTGGCAAAATCCGCACAGCTGATGGCAAGATTGGCAGGTGGATGATTGATGAGACATAGATTGTTATCAAGGAGTGTGCGATGAGCGAATTTGTTACTTGTGATTTATTGGACGAAAATGAGGATAAGGATATTGGGGTTGTCAGCCCAAGCATTGACGGTAAGTGTTTTAGGAATTTTGGTGGTAAGTTGGCATTTGGCGGGCAAGCCGTTACTGTAAAATGCTTTGAGGATAATTCTCGTGTTAAAGAGCTGTTGGCAACCAAAGGTGAGGGCAGAGTGCTTGTCGTTGATGGCGGTGCTTCCATGCGTTGTGCATTGCTTGGCGATATGATTGCAAAAGGGGCAGTAGAGCAGGGTTGGGCAGGCGTGATTGTCTATGGGTGCGTGCGTGATGTTGATGAATTGGCTGTGCTTGATTTGGGTGTGCAGGCATTAGGATGTATTCCCAAAAAATCCACCAGAAAAGGTGTGGGTGAGACGGGCATTACTCTAAATTTTGGGGGTGTGAGTATCTGTGAGGGCGACTATGTCTATGCGGATAATAATGGCGTTTTGGTTTCTAAGATCAAACTATTATGATTGCCCAGATTGATGCTTTACTGTTCCTTAAAACCTATCTAAACTTACCCAAAGGCAAATTTAGCGTTTAATTTCTACTTCATCACCCATTGCTCTTGTCATTTGACTTAAGACTTACATAAGCTCCATAGACTAACACGGTAGAACCTACCGCTTGTTGAAATTAAGATAAAGTTAAGACTTTATCCGCCTGTTTTAAAATGTTTAAGCTTGCATTGACATCACGGTCATGATTTGCCTTACAATTTGGACAAGTCCAATGACGTGTTGCTAATGTCAAGTTTTCTTTAGTTACTACAAAACCACAACATGAACAGGTTTTACTACTTGGATAAAATCTGCCCACTTCTTTGACGGTTTTATTGTGTATATTGGCTTTATAAATCAGTTGTCTTTTAAACTCATAAAAACCCAAATCGCTGATAGCAAGGCTTAGTTTACGGTTTTTTACCATACCTTTGACATTTAAGTTTTCTATACAAATCACATCAAATTGTTTAACAAGCTTGCTTGTTAATTTGTGCAAAAAGTCTTTTCTGACACAACTGATTTTATGGTGCAATCGTGATAGCTTGGTTTTCGCTTTTTCACGGTTGTTACTGCCTTTTTGTTTTCTTGATAAAGATTTTGACAATCTTTGTAGTTTTTTAAGTTTGCTTTTTAAAGGTTTTGGTGCTTTAACTTTTTCGCCATTGGATAATACCGCCAAGTCTGTAACCCCTAAATCAATGCCAACACTTTTGTGTGTTTTGGTATTTAATTTTGGTAGATTGTTGATTTCTACGCCAACAGACACAAACCATTTACCGCCTTTTTTAAAAACGGTAGCATTCATCAATTTACCCATAAAACGCAAGTTTTCTGTTAATTTTACAAAGCCTAGATTTGGGATTTTTATCTTTTTGCCAATGATTTTGAACTGGTCATTGGTTAGGCTAAATCTGTCATTCACGCCTTTGGTTCTAAATTGTGGGTATTTGGCTCGCCCTTTAAAAAAGTTGTCAAATGCCTTGCCTAGCTGAATAATGGCTTCTTGTGGGGAGTATTTGGTAACTTCGCTCATAAAGGGGAATGCTTGCTTTTTTATGCTATTAAGCTGTTTTCTTAGTTTAAATTGGCTTGGGTTTTTAAGTTTGCTGTTGTCAACTTGTATGCCATTTTTTAAGCAATCATTACGGTATTTTTTATCGGCTTCGTATTGTGTTTGCCATTCATTTAACGCCCAGTTATAGGCAAAGCGAGCCACTCCGCAAGCTTTTTTAAAATATGTCGCTTGTTTGTTATTTGGAGCAAGCTCTATGATGTGTCCTAATATCATGGCTGTTCTTTGACCATTTGCTTGACTTGTTTTTTGTATTTTCTAAGCCCATACAATCGGCTACTAAAGCTATGAATGATGGCAAGCATATCTTCAACCAGCTCTTGTTGTGGCGATAGTTTTTCTTGATTGGCAACCACAATTTGACAGTTATGGCGGTTTGCCATGTGTTCAAAATAATTAAATCCAAAACGTGCAAGACGGTCTTTGTGAGCGACATACAAAGTTTTTATCTCACCAATTTCTATTCTGTCCATAAGTGATAAAAAAATTTTGCGTTTAAAGTTTAAGCCGCCACCGACTTCACTATGCCATTCATCAACGGCGATGCCTTGTGCTAAACAAAAGGTTTGCATGGCTTCTAGTTGTGATTGCAAATCGTCTTTTTGAGCATGGCTTGACACTCGGCAATAAACAACGATTTTACCTTGATTGTTTGGCTTTTCAAGATTTAAGACTTTAAATATATCATCATCAGTATAAACACGGTGGTTGGTTTCCGTTCTAAGTGGTACAAGGCGTTTTTCTCTATCCCAACGCCTCAATGTAGATACTGACACACCGTTTTTTAGCAAATTCTTTGGGTTTATACATGATTAATAACCTATCTATTTTATAGTATTATAGATAGTTTAGATATATTTTCAATGCCTAGTTAATTGCTCTAAAAACGCCTAAATAAGGGCGTTTTTTGGTTGTAGGCGGTCATTCATGACGATTAGTTTGGCTAAGGTGAGTATTTTTGTATCAATGTATCAAAGAAAATTAGGTATAATTATGGTGTTTTTTGTCAAATGACCATCGGTATGCCTAACACGATGTTTTTTGTTCAGAATTTTCTCAATGATGGAAAACGCAGTGGATGACGATTGATGTGGTAGAATGTTGGGTTTTTTGAATCTTTAAATACTTAAAAGTAAATGAGTACATGTTGGCTCATTGATCAATATTAAGCAGGAGTTTGTATGCGTGCTTTGGTAAACGCCTATCTAAAAGCAGGACTAGTACCCATGATTATTTTAGGGTTGGTGCTTGGGGCGATTGTGGGGGCGGTGTTGCCTTCGGTTGGTGCGGCTGTCGGCATTTTGGGGTCGATTTTTGTGGGTGCGTTAAAGGCAGTTGCTCCGATTTTGGTATTCTTCTTGGTGATTGCAGCGGTAACTTCTCATCGTGGCGGTGGCGATTTACGCATCAAACCTGTGTTTATTCTGTATTTGGTAGGGACATTTACTGCGGCATTGACAGCGGTTGTGGCAAGTTTTGCTTTTCCAACAGAGCTTGCACTCGTAGCGGCAGAGGGCATGGAGCAGACGCCACCACAGCATCTGAAGGAAGTCTTGACTACGCTACTAATGAATCTGGTGGCAAACCCTGTCAAATCATTGGCAGAGGCGAACTACATGGGTATCTTGACTTGGGCGATACTCATTGGCTTGGCACTGCGTCATGTCAGTGAGGCTACTCGCCAAGTGGCAACCAGTCTAAGCAGTGCCATCACAAGCGTGGTCAAGTGGATCATCGCCTTTGCTCCAATTGGTATCTTTGGATTGGTGGCGGTAACCGTCGCTGAAACAGGACTTGAAGCATTGTTTGGCTATGCTCATTTGCTAGCGGTGTTGGTGGGTTGTATGTTATTCATCGCTTTGGTGATAAACCCCATCATTGTCTTTGCCATGACTCGAAGCAATCCTTATCCGCTGGTGTTGGCGTGTCTGCGTGAATCAGGTGTAACGGCGTTTTTTACTCGTTCATCGGCGGCAAACATTCCTGTGAATATGAATCTTGCACGCAAACTTGGACTCAATGAGGAGACCTACTCAGTAACCATTCCTTTGGGGGCGACCATCAACATGGCAGGTGCTGCCATTACCATCAATGTGCTGACCTTGGCGGCAGCTCATACACTAGGTATTGATGTGTCATTTGGTTCGGCATTGTTGCTTGCCATCATTGGTAGCTTGGCGGCTTGTGGTGCATCGGGTGTGGCAGGTGGCTCACTGCTACTGATTCCGATGGCGAGCAATTTATTTAGCATTCCTAATGACATTGCCATGCAGGTGGTAGCGATTGGCTTTATTATTGGTGTGGTGCAAGACTCGGCAGAAACGGCGTTAAATTCATCAACCGATGTGCTGTTCACGGCGGCGGCTGACCCCAAATACCACTATAAGGGCTAAAAAGCCAATCATAAGAAAACCGACCATCATCAGGTCGGTTTTTGTTTTTGTGCTTGTGCATTGTATGGGTAGGTAGTGATTAACATTCAAAATAAATTGATATTATTTTTTTGTGTAACTGCTTGTATCTTGGTGATTATGATTTATAATAATAACTTATACATATATTACTAGGATTGATAATCGTGAGTACCACACTGCGTCAGCTACGAGCTTTTGTCTTGGTTGCTGAACAAAATAGCTTTACTAAGGCCGCTGAAACTTTGTGTTTGACTCAGTCTGCTCTAAGCGGTTTGATTAAAGAGCTTGAACAAAATCTAGATGTCAAGCTCTTTGACCGTACGACTCGCAAGCTAAACCTATCTGATGCAGGAATGCGACTACTGCCACAGGCTCGCCGTGTGCTAAACGAAATGTCTGTGCTAAATGAAAAAGTCTCCAATCTTAAATCCTTGCATCAAGGTCATGTGCGTTTGGCGGTCTCGCAGCAGCTTTCAGCATCTACGATGCCCAAGTTCATCGCTAAGTTTTGTGAGTTGCATCCACACATTCAAGTAACTTTGACGGATTGTTCGGTTGATGATGTGGTTGACCACATTGAGAATTTGGAAGCGGATTTGGGTGTTGCTCCTGAGCGAGCCTATTCTAACGACTTGCAGACGGATACATTATTTCGCTCACCATTTTATTTGGTACTGCCCAAGTCGCACCCTTTTGCCAATAAAGACAGCGTTCGTTGGACGGATTTGCTCAATGAACGACTAATTACCTTAAATGGACCTTTTATCAAGTCGCTACAAAATGAGCTACCTGCCCCGATTTCTAGCCGTATTTTTAATCCTGACTTTGAGGTGAATTTCTTGTCCACGGCACTAGGCATGACCAGAATGGGCTTAGGTGTTACCTTGTGTCTTTTATATGCTGCCGAATGGGTGGAACAAAACGGTCTGGTCATGCGACCCATTGCCGAACCTGTGGTAGAGAGAAATTTTTTGTTGTACACGCACAAAAACCGTTCGCTATCCCCTGCTGCGATGGCGTTTAAGGCATTTTTGATTGAAAATGCTCATGAGTTTTTGGTCAGCCACCCTAAGTAGCAAGGCTAGATGATTAAATGATGGCAGATGCGTATTGATTATACCAATTTAACTGCACAAAGTGCGTATTTTCAGTTATACTGTATCTGCTGTTATTGCTTGATGGTTTTAATGACAATTTTTTATTATTTTTTGTTTGATAACTTTGCCAATCGGCTTTTAACTCAAGGAAATTGATATGTTTAATCATGTTGAGCGTTATGCAGGCGACCCAATTTTGGGTTTGATGGATAAATTTGCACAAGACTCTCGTACCGACATTAAGGTAAATTTGGGTGTTGGCGTGTACTATACAGAAGATGGCAAGCTACCTGTGCTTGAGTGTGTCAAGACAGCCGAAGCACAAATCGCCAATCCACCACGCCCACGAGGTTATCTGCCGATGGATGGTCTGACAGGTTATAAAAAAGCCTGTCAAGAACTACTGTTTGGTAAAGACAGTCAGGCGGTAGCAGAAGGTCGAGTGGCGACGATTGCTACGCTGGGCGGTTCTGGTGCATTGAAAGTAGGTGCAGACTTTATACATCAATGGTTTCCGACTGCTAAGTGCTATGTGTCAAATCCAACTTGGGGCAATCACATCAGCATCTTTGAGGGGGCTGGTATTGAGGTGGATAAATATCCTTACTATGATGCTGCCACCATTGGTGTCAAATTTGATAAGATGTGTGAGTTCTTTAAGGGCTTAAATGAAAATGATGTGGTGCTACTGCATCCGTGTTGCCACAATCCAACAGGCGTGGATTTATCAAATGAGCAATGGGACATTGTGCTTGACATCATCAAAGACAAGAAACTCATCGCCTTTATGGATATTGCTTATCAAGGCTTTGGCGATGACATGAATGGTGATGTGTACGCCATTCGCCGTGCTGTTGAGTTGGGCTTGCCGATTTTTGTGTCAAATTCATTCTCAAAAAACCTATCTCTTTATGGTGAGCGTGTCGGTGGCTTGTCGGTGGTTGCACCATCAGCCGAAGAAGCACAACGAGTGCTAGGTCAATTAAAATTCACCGTACGCCGTATCTACTCAAGCCCACCATCACACGGTAACGCAGTGGTTGATATCGTCATGAATGATGATACTTTGTTTGCCCAGTGGGTGAGTGAAGTTTATGAAATGCGTGATCGCATTCGTGAGATGCGTCAAAAATTACAAGATACTTTGACCGCTAAATTGCCTGAGCGAGATTTTAGCTACTTTACCAAACAGCGTGGTATGTTTAGCTTTACAGGGCTGACGGCTGAACAGGTGGTGCGTCTGCGTGAAGAATTTGCCGTATATATGGTAGAAAACGGTCGTATGTGCATCGCAGGCTTGAACAATAAGAATGTTGAGTATGTCGCCAATGCAATGGCAGAAGTACTAAAATAAATAAGCGATAACTTAACCTAATCAAAAAAACCGCTCAAATTAGAGCGGTTTTTTTGATGGTTGTGCAGGAATGATGTTTGTTTTTAATTGTTATTGATAATTGTTATTGTTTTTTTATTTATTATCAAATATAATGATATTTGAGAAAGTTAATGTCAATCTTGTATTTTTTTATTACATAGGATAACAAAATGATAAGGTTGTCGTAAGTATTGACTGAATTCTGGTTTATTTTATTGCTTGGAGCTTGATATGTCTGACCCAACTTATACGCTAAAATTTACCCCATTACCTTTGGTGCTTGCCATCAGTACAGCCTTATTAACTGCCTGTGGTGGTGGCAGTTTTGGCAATCCTAATCATATTGAATCGGGCGTTAACCCACTGGTCGCACCTAAGTCTGACAAAACCCCAGATGCGTCAGACAAGAAAGAAGTTGAGAAATTATCGCCTGAACAGGCACTGATTCAACCCACAGTGGGCAGTGTCGCAGCCATTCCAAAACGAAATGTGTACTCTGATGCCGAAAAGGGAGAAGAAGAGCGAAAAGCCATTGGTGTCGCTGACATCAGCGGTGCAGATGCTGACACCATCAAAGCACTCAAAGAGAAGCTGGCTAAGCAGTACCCTAATAAAAAAATCTATGAGAATACTAAGACTAATAAAAATTATAAGTTTGTCAAGGCTGGTTGGTTATTCTCTGAATTTTATGCCACAGATCTTAATGCAGAAACAACAGACAAGCCAAACACCAGATACCACATCGGTGATGGCTATGTCTATTATTATGGCGAACAGCCAACCATGGGCTTTGCTAAAGGCAAGGCGAAATATACAGGACATTGGGATTTTTCAACCGATGCCAAAAGAGTGCGACTTACAAAGACAGATAGTGGTGATGGCAAAAAGGCAGAATTTATTGGCGGTGGTTCTGCATATGGCATGGATGGAAAGTTTGGCGACCATCTTGGTGCCACCAGTTTTGCTGAGACCTATCCTTCAGAATATGCACCGAGAGAGGGTCATCATAAAGCAGAATTTGAGGCAGATTTTGATAACAAAAAACTTACAGGCAAGCTAAGCACTCAAAAGAAAGATGCCACCAATAAGGATGCAAAGCCGTACTATGTGGACAGATACACCATCGATGCCACCATCAAAGGCAACCGCTTTACTGGTAGTGCGACTGTACCACAAGATCAAAAGGACAATAATCTTACCTTGTTTAATAAAGATGCGACCAATCGCTTAGAAGGTGGCTTCTATGGGGATAAGGCTCAAGAACTGGCAGGTAAATTCTTAACCGATGATGAGTCGGTGTTTGGGGTATTTGCTGCCAAGCAAACAGGCGATGCTGGGGAGCTTGCCAAGCACTATGATTCACTGTATGTGGATATTACCAAAGACGAAAAATTCAATCCAAGAAAGGTAAGTAGTATCAATGACTTGCTTGTCTTGGGTGATATCAGTCAGCTTGTGGTTAATTCGCAGGTCATTGATTTATTACCACAACAAGGTGGTAAGAAAGTCTCACAAAAAACGGTTGCACTGCCCACAGGTCAAAAAGCGGTCATCACTAACTTTGGCACATTAGATGGCGTGCTAAATGTCGGTCATATCGCCAAGACAGGAATAAGCAACCAAAAAACACTGTCTCAGGTCATCGAAGAGAACAAAGCACAGACAGAAGAAAGAAAAAAAGCACTGGAAGAGAAAATCGCCGCTGCTAAACAAAAAGCCAAAGATCAGTTTATGGATAAAGTAGAGAGCTTAAGAGATGAATTGCGTAATATTTTGAGTGAATATATTTTGGCGGAAGAAGAGAGGCGAGAGAAAGAAGCTTTGAGCAAAACCATCTTGAAGCAGGTGTTGTCAGGTTATGGCAAGCAAGATGGGTCGCAAGAAGAGCAACAAATTATGAAGTTGTTGGGCGAGCTGGTTGAAAATAGCGATTTTGATGAAGAAGATGGTTCAGGTGATGAAGCATTTGATAAAAGTCAAGCAGTGATTGATAAAATTATTTCCATATTCGAGAAGGGTGAAAAACACAATCCGAATGATGAGAAAAACTGGCAACACCTGATTAAAGCAGATAAAGAAGTCCTAGCTTTGGCAGAGACCGACAAAAAGAATGCAGATGATTATAGTCCTGGTGCGATTCGACTCGCACAAGACCAGTTGCGTGCTAAGATTCACCAAGATCAACAGGAGTTGAGCGACATATTGAGTGAGCATCATACATTTGCTTTGTTAGAGGATGGTCTAGCTGATGCTTCGGAAGCACAAGACATACCTGCTCGCATCAAAGCTAAGATTCTAACTTATTATAGTAATACTCACCATACTAGCATTGAAAAGAAAATTAAGACTTTTATAGATGCTATTGATGAAAAAGTCAAAGTAGCAAAAGAAGAGTTGGCAAAGGTAAGTGGGGTTGAAGCTCAGGAACAGCAAATCTTGAAAAAACTCGAGCATGATATTGAGGATTCACAAAAAGCACTGGTTGGGCTGATTGCGTCAGGTGATAAGGCTGATGTTGATAATAAGGATAATCTGATGGTTTATCTGCTCAAGATGCCACAGGTAAGAGACATGACCATTGATGATTCGCTAAATGGTTTTTATGTTCTAGGTGAGCAGACAGTAGCCAGTGAGATTCCGAAGACAGGGCAGGCTCAGTATCAAGGTGCATGGTATGGCAGAATCCATAATAATCGCAGTTGGAGCGTTACACCAGCTGAGACCAAGGCTCAGTTTGATGTTAATTTTGATAAAAAAACATTAGAGGGTACGCTCACTGAGAATAAATCTAATGATCCGACTTTTACTATCGCTGCCAAGATTGAGGGTAATACCTTCTCTGGTACAGCAATCGCCAATGAAAAAGGTATTTATGTAGATAAATATCTTGATATTGCAGGGGGCGTGATTAAACAAAATCCAGTGCTGAGTGATAATTTACAAGGCAGTTTTTATGGTAAAGATGCTAAGCATTTAGCAGGTGGTTTTTCTTTTGATGGCGTATTAACCAAATATGATGGTACGAACACTTCTGAAGATGCAATAGATACTTTAGAAACTGTGATTGGTGGCGGTGTGTTCTATGGCACCCAAGACGATAAAAAGAAAGTAACCCAATAACCCAATAGCAATCATCAAATAAAGATAAGAGGAAAAACATGAAAACTGTTAATTGTCGTTTGACTCATCTGAGTTTGGCGGTGTGTGCGGTGTTGTTCGGCGGCATCACACCGGCAATCGCTGATGATGATAAGAAAAATGAACACACCAATGTAAATGTGAACACGCCAAACATCGTGCTAGATGAGATTGCTGCGGTCATTAAAAAACGCCCAACCAAAAGAAGCGAAGAGGTAACAGGGCTTGGTAAGACGGTCAAGACCGCAGAAGAAATCAGCGAAAAACAAATCCTATCGATTCGTGATCTGGTACGAGACACCCCTGGCGTGGCTGTTGTTGAACAGGGTCGTGGAGCCAGTTCTGGATACACCGTGCGAGGCATGGATAAAAACCGTGTGGCGGTTACGGTAGATGGTCTAAACCAAGCACAGTCTTATTTGGTACAAAAACGGCAGGACGATGATGGTCGCGAAGGCAGTGGTGCGATTAACGAGATTGAGCTTGAGAATGTCAGTGCGGTGCAAATCAGCCAAGGGGCGAGCGGTACAGAATCTGGTAGTGGTGCACTAGGTGGTGCGGTGAGTTTTCGTACCAAAAGTGTCGATGATGTGCTAGATGGCGACCAAAAGTTCACTACTTTTTATAAAGGGGCGTATGCCAACCGTGATAAGCAAATCATGCACTCGGTAGGTGCTGCCTTTCGTAGCGACAAAGTAGATGCACTGGTGCAATACACCGACCGCACCAAAGATTCGGTGCAACCACACAAAGACATTCTTAAAACCCGGTATCGTGTCTGGCGTTGGGCAAGCACGCCTGAGGATTTTAAAAACGGCGGCATTGAATTTGATAAATACAAATTCGTCATTGCTGAGGAATGTGCAGACTATCAAAATAACATCGATGGCTGCCAAGCCAAACCAACTGTCTCTAGTAAGCCAGTCTCAGAGGACATGAGTGCCAAAAACTACACCGGTAAAAGCCGTGTGATGGGTGATCCGATGGACTATGAGTCGGGGTCTTATTTGGCAAAATTTGGCTATAACATCACCGATGGTCAAAGATTAGAAGCCATCTATGAAAACACCAAACAGCAGTACGATACCAGAGACATGACCAAAGAGGCGTATCATTTGGTGGACCACCCAAATCTCAAAGGCGGTCCGTTAAACGCCAGTGCGAACAGTAAAAAAGTCTATACAGGTCAAAACTATCATGAAGGCTTTGTCAAAGCAGACTTCATAGGGGCTCAATATGCTCAAGCCAGATTCATCAATGAGCGACACAACAAGACTCGTTGGGGTCTAGACTATCAGCTTAAAGGTGGTGATGTTCTGGGCGTGTTTGATAAGGCAAACATCAGCTTTGACCGTCAGTCGGTCAATATTGACAACTTTGCCATCACGAAAGCCTGCTCGGTTTATCCAAATGTGGACAAAGATTGCAAGCCAAGTCCTGATAAGCCAAATTCTAGTGAATCGACCAACCGTACGACTTACAATGAATTGCACAATTTGATTCGTGCTAATTTTGCCAAAAGCTGGCATGGCGAAAAAATCACGCACAATATCCAAGGCGGTGTCGGTTTTGATAAATTCAAATCGACTCGTGGCATTAGTGATTTGCATACCAGAAGATACCTACAAAACTTCAAATTCCTAGCTGATAAAAAGAACAAAGACGGCGAATTTATCCAAGTGTGGTCAGCGGACAAACCCACACTAGACCACCTTGATATCTGCCGAGATATGCCAGAGAGACTGGGTGAGGCTCGCAAATGTGGCGACAGTGTCATCACAGGTTATAATGCCTATGCTAGCTTAAAAGACACGATTCACTTTGGTGAGCGCACTGACTTGAGTATTGGGCTACGCCATGATAAGCACAAGTTCAACACTGATGATGACTGGACCGGTACTGGCAAATATAGTAATACTTCTTGGAATGTTGGCTTGGCGTTTAGACCGACTGACCGTATCGAACTGCTGTATCGCATCTCATCAGGCTATCGTGTCCCAAGTTTCAAAGAGCTGTTCGGCTATCGCCTAGATGGGCAAACCAAAGAACAAACAAAAACGCCACCATTTGATAGAATTTTCCGTCATGAGGTAACCAATGTGCGTCCAGAGAAAGCCTTGAACCAAGAGATTGGGGCGGTATTTGGTGGTAATTTGGGTAATTTGGAGGTCAGCTACTTTGACAACCGTTATGAGGATTTGATTGACCTAACGCTCAAAAGTTTCCCTGGTGCGACACCACTGTTGCCGAGCAACAACATTTGGGCATATCGTAACTACCAAGATGTGCATTTAAATGGCTTTACGCTGGGCGGTAAGCTGTATTTTGATGCGTTGTCAGACAAACTGCCATCAGGATTGACAGGACGATTGGCTTATCTAAGAACCAATGTCAAATCTAACAAGCTAAAAGATGTGTTTGTTAATGCAGATGGATATTTCTTAGATACCATCACGCCCACCCGTTATGTCTTGGGTCTAGATTATGCTGCTGATAGTGATAAGTGGGGCATGGGAGCAACTTGGACCTTTACAGGTGCTAAAAATGAGGACGAGCTAAAAACAAAAGCTTTCGTCCCAAGTGGAGAAAGTTATGAGCGACGGGCAACGAACGCTCGTAGTGGCAAATGGCAGACGCTAGATTTATCGGCGTTCTACCGCCCCAACCAGTATATTACTGTGCGTGGTAGCATTCAAAACGCATTGAACCATCGCTATAGCACTTGGGAATCGTTGCGTCAGACTTCTATCACTTCTGGCAATGCACACGAGCAAGGTTCGTTCAATCAGTATGCCGCCCCTGGTCGCAACTTTGTTGTATCGCTAGAGATGAAATACTAATCGCTGTAGAGCTTAGGCTTAATTCATCGTATCAGAGATTAAGCCTAAACAATAAGGCTCATACGCTTATGATATGACCTATGTACGCCCACCATATCATCAATACGATACTAAAGTGGGCGTATTTTTTTGTGGCATAAGACGATGGGTGTTAGATGTATTTTATTGTTCATGGTTACTGCTAATCAAGATTGAACCATCAATATAATTTTGCCAATGCGTAAGTTTACTGTTGGTTGTAGACTAAGTCTATTAGGTGGCTTTAGCGTTATTTGCTTTTAGGTAATATCAGATAAAAATGTGAGAAACTATCATGTGTATAAAATTTGTTGGAAAAAAAACATCTGTGAAGGTGTTATCAGGTTTGATGCTGTCATTGATGATGCAGGCTCATGCCAGTCAGATTGACGAGCAAAGCCAAGATGACAGAAGGCGACAATCTGCCTATCAGCCTTTTGTTCTGCCTGCCGTACCTGCCGATCCAGAGTTGCCTATCGCCAACCCAAAAACGCAGGCGATGATGGTTGATGAACAAGCATTGTTAGAGCAATCAGAGCTATTAGCAAGAGCGATGCTGTCAGCATTGGTATATCATCAGGCTGATGGCGTAGAGGTGCTATTGCCCATCTATGAAGCACAGCCGAAAACGCTGATAGAAGCACCAATGATTATCTGGGCGAGAGCGACCTTAGCAACCAAGAAGCAAGACCATCGGACGGCCACTGCCTTATATCAAGAGCTTGTTAAGGACTATCCTGATAACCAACTTTTTAAAGCACGACTGGTTCAAAGCCTAGTTGCCCATCGTCAGTATAAAGAAGCACACGACATCATCACGACCGACCCCATCTTAGCGGTGCAGATGGCACCTTATGTTAGGGCGATTGATGAGATGGGCAAAACAAACATTCGTATCGGAGGCAATCTGATTATTGATAAAAACATCAATAATGCACCTAGGAGCCGTGATTTGGGTGGTGGTTGGACAGCAAACGAACCCATCTCGGCACATGGCTTGGCGTCAAATGTTGGTATCTCCAAGCGATTCTTGCTAGAGCAGGGTGTATCAATCACGCCAGAGCTTGGTGTTCGCAGTAAGTTATACCGTGATGCCAAGCAGTATAATGAAGTTGCAGTACGCTCATCTTTTGGGATTGGTCTGCGTGATGATAAAGGTGGTCTTAGCATCGCACCTTTTCATGAAATCACTTATTATGCGGGGGGAGGTAAGGATAATCACAAGCTGACGCATTTTTCTGATAGTCTGGGTGTGCGTGTTAGGGCTGATAAGATGCTTGATAATGGTGGGCAATTCTCAACCCAAGCAGAAATTGCCAAAAATCGCTATCAGACTCGTAAGCATCTAGATGGGCATAGTACGAGCATTTCTCCTAGTTTTAGCAAGCGATACGCCGCTTTGGGTAATGCTTGGCTTAGTGTGGGGGCGGATTTTAACTATGTCAAAACCAAAGATAAAGATGATTCGTACCGCAGGTTTGGGCTGACAGGTGGACTCACCAAGCAGTGGCAAGATGTCGGCATGAGTGCCAATGTCAGCTATGCCAAAAGACGCTATCTAGCACCCATGCCTATTTTTAAGCAAACGCAGGTCAATGATGAATATGGTGCTGGGGTCAGCCTTTGGCATGATAAGTTAAAATACAAGAACTTTATGCCACGCCTAACTTGGCAATACCAAAAAACTGACAGTAGTATCGCCTTGTATCGCCATGATAAGAACCGAGTGTTTGTTGAAATCACAGGCAGTTTTTAGATGGTTGATGACTGTTTTTGTCAAAAATAAAACGCCCACATGAGGCGTTTTATTTATTTAGCTTGTTTGTTCAACACTCATCAATCAGCTGACTTGTGATTTTAGGTATTGCATCAACATTGGCACAGGACGACCTGTCGCCCCTTTATTGCTACCGCTAATCCATGCAGTACCTGCGATGTCAAGGTGTGCCCACGCTTGACCTTCTTTGATGAAATGCTTCAAAAAACACGCTGCGGTGATAGAGCCACCTTCACGACTGCCGATGTTTTGTAAGTCGGCGAACTTTGATTTTAGTTGGGCGGCATAACCATCATCTAGTGGCATTTGCCAAATTAGGTCGCCTGCGTATTCGCCTGCTGACTCTAGGGCAAATAGCGTGTCTTCGTCATTACTAAATACGCCTGAACGCACGCCACCTAGTGCGATGACGCACGCACCTGTCAAGGTGGCAGCATCAATGATGGTGCGTGGCTCATAGTTGTCTTGGACATAGCACAGAGCATCGCACAGTACCAGACGACCTTCGGCATCGGTGTTTAGGATTTCAACACTGGTGCCGTTCATTGCAGTAACGATGTCGCCTGGGCGAGTGGCAGTGCCTGATGGCATATTCTCAGCACAAGCAAGTACGGTAACAATATCAAGTTCAAGACCTGCTTCACACACAGCTTTGGTTGTGCCTAACATGGCGGCTGCACCACCCATGTCAAACTTCATCTCATCCATGCCTGCACCTGGTTTTAGTGAGATACCACCTGTATCAAAGGTAATGCCTTTGCCCACTAGGGCGATAGGATTGGATAGTTTGGATTTTTTGTTCTTTTTGGTTTTGCCAAAGTATTCGATGATGACCAATTTGCCTTCTTCAGCAGAGCCTTGTGAAACAGCCATGAAACAGCCCATGCCCAGTTTGGCGATTTCTTTTTCACCTAAAACGGTAACTTCAACTTTATCGCTGTATTCTTTGGCAAGTTTTTTGGCTTCTTTGGCGATGGCACTTGGGGTTAGGAGATTGGGTGCTTCATTTGCCACATCACGAGCAAGGCTTTGACCGATAAAAGTCGCTTGAGCGTACTCAAGAGCGGCTTTGTAGTCTCTTTCGCTGTCTTTGTTGTTAATGAAGTTGATGGCGGTCAGTTGGTCGGCATCGGCTTTTTGGCTCAAGTGGCGGTCAAAGCGATAACCGGCATTTAGAATGCTCAGCACAAACTGTGTGAAGTGCTTTTGGCAGATTGTATCGCCCCAGATGATGGCGGCGGATTTTTGGTTTTTAATGGCTTTGTAGGTTGCGTCCCCTACCTTTTGAATGTTGGTTGCCAACTTGTCAAGTTTGCCCACGCCGATAATGGTAATGCCGGCACGGTCGCTGTCTAGGGCATAATCACTGACGCTATCGCCCAGTGTTGCTTTAAAGCCAGACTTTGCGATTAAGGCTTTGGCGTGTTCTGTATGTTCGCTGTTGTGATTACCCAGTATTACCCCTTCGCTGTCAGCGAAAAATACCAGTTGCGGTAGTGGGTTGGTTTTGGTGGGTTTTTTTAGGGTGAGTTTTGGATTGACTTGTAGTGTTATTGACATGATGTATCCTTGTTTGATGCCGTTTGTAGTTTAAAGGGGCTGTCAAGCTGATGGAGCAATTAGCATGACAAACGCCCTAGTTTAGCACATTTAACATACATTATGGAATGATATTCATAAAATAATATTCATCAAACAAGGTGTGCATGACATGATGGGTGGTATGAAATAAATCGTTGCGTTTTTATGGCTAAAAATAACAAAATCACGGTACAATCACGCCTTTTTGGTGTGGTTTTTTGCTATAATAACAGGTTATTTTATCTAGATTGGATAATGCTGTGATTCTACGCCGCTACATGATACGAGAAGTTGCTACGACCACCGCCTTAGTTTTGGGGTTTTTGGTGGTGATGCTTTTGGGTGGGCGATTGATTCGTTATTTTGGAATGGCAGCAGAAGGCGGTCTAGATGTTGGTGTATTGTTTGCCTTGATTGGCTATAACTTGCCATATTTTTTGGAGTTGATTTTTCCGCTGTCGTTTTTTATTGGACTTATGCTTGTTTTTGGGCGACTTTATGCTGACCATGAGATGGCGGTCTTCAATGCCAGTGGTATCAGTCGTGGACGAGTGGCAAGATTGCTGATGCCTTTGGTGGTGATTGTATTTTTTGCCCAAAGTGCCATCACCATTTGGGGTAAGCCGTGGGGTGTAGCAAAAGCGACCAACATTTGGCAAGAGCAATCCGCCCTAGAGGTGTTTGATCTCATCACACCAAAAAAATTCATCAGTAGCGGTGATTACCATCTGTATGTGGGCGATGTTGGCAAAAATAGAGAATATCTAAAAGATGTCATCGTCATTCAGATGGCAAGCAACCAAAAAATAGATGCCACAGCATTTGGCGACATCAGTCGTCAAGATACCAAGACCGCCGCCAAAGCTGAAGTAGCCGTTCAGCAGATTCCAACCAAATTATTAAGCGAAAAAGACAGTATTATCTTTGCCAAATCTGCCACGCAGGTGGCAAGCGATGATGGTGTGGTGCGACTAGACTTACATCAAGGGCGACGCTATGAAGTTGACGCAACCAGCAAAAAATACAGCCAAGTTGGTTTTGAACGCTATCGCATCAGTCTATCAGCGAGCAAGACTGACGACCTAAAATCAATGAAAATTGAAGGTTGGAGTACGCCAGAACTGCTCGCCAATTTAAACAAAAACATCTCAAATCCAAGCGATAGCCAAATCCATGCTGAGCTTGGCTATCGTCTGAGTTTGCCTTGGCTTATCATCATCGCTGTCATGTTAGCACCATCTTTGGCACAGGTGCGACCACGACAGGGGCGGTGGTTGAAGTTGATTCCTGCCATTTTTATTTTTGTGGTCAATGTACTCATTATCATTTCCCTAAAAGAGAGTATTGCCAAAGGCAAGATGGGCGGTTGGGCATATCCTGCGGTGCTTGCGGTACTGTTTTTGATTGCCTTATATATCAATTATCATGAACGCACCATGACACGACTGCGTCTAGGGCGGAGAATTCGCACATGAAGTCTTATATCTTGGCACGCTATGTGATTTATGCCGCCTTATTTGCGATGTTAGGGGCGGTGATTGGGCTATGGCTGTTGCAGATGGTTTTTGCCTACTTGGGGGAGCTTGAGAATCTGAGTGATACTTATACGGTCAAAGACGCATTGACTTTTATTTTGTATCGCTCGCCATATTTTTTGGTGCAGTTCATTCCGACTGGTGCATTGCTGGGGGCGGTGATTGGGCTTGGGCTACTGGCGGGCAATAGTGAGCTGGTGAGTATGCAGGCAGCAGGTGTGAGTAAATATCGCATCATTGGTTGGGCGATGTTACCTGCGAGTATCTTTGTGGTGATTTCGTTGGCGGTGAATCAGTTTGTTCTGCCCATCACCAACCAAAAAGCCGACACCATCACGACACACAACACCCAAGATAGGCTTGTTTCTATCAATGGTTATTGGTCGGTCAGTGAGCATGATACAGGGCAAGATATCGTCTATATTAGTTATGCTGACAGCGAAGGTAAACTGGGCGAGATCAAGCGATACACATTGGATAATAATAGCAATCTGACCGTTGCCATGCGGGCAGTATCAGGCAGTTATGATGGGCAATCAGACACTCGTTATAATTGGACCATGAATGATGTTGATGTGGTGAATATCCAACAAAGTGGCGTCAAACAGCGTCATGACAGTAAAAGACAGCTAACGCTTCCTATCGCTCCGACTGATGTGCATCTGCTGACTCGTGAGCCTGAAGATATGTCACTGACTGACCTATATGCCCACAGACAGCTGATGAATCATCAAGGCATATCATCTGCTCGTCATGAGCTAAAATTTTGGCAAAAACTGTTCTCGCCATTTGCGGTGCTATCTTTGGTATTGGTGGCATCGTCATTTGTTTTTGGTTCACTACGCTCGCACGGTTTGGGGCTTCGTATCGTTGTGTCGTTATTGACAGGACTGTTATTTAGCTATTTGACCGACTTGACAGGTTTTATCGCCTTAGCCACCAAATTTTCACCTTTTATTATGGCACTATTACCCATCATCATTAGTACGGTAGTGGGGATATATCTTTTACAAAAACGCCAGTAGATGGCTTGGTTGGATTAGCATGGCGTGCCTAAAAAATCAGTGCCTTTATCTTTTGTTTAATCTGTCTTTTTGCTTAAACTGAGTGGTTTTTTAAGAAAGTTTTGACGGATGTATTGATTTGATAAATAAAAAAAGAGCAGGTAATCCTGCTCTTCTTCATTTGCTGTGTCTTAACCTTCTGCTCCATCTGGAACGAATACATAACCTACGCCCCATACGGTCTGAATATAGCGAGCTTGCGATGGATTGTCTTCAATCAAGCGACGCAGGCGAGATACTTGCACATCAATAGAACGCTCCATAGCTCCCCATTCACGACCACGAGCCAAATTCATGAGTTTATCACGAGTCAAAGGCTCTCTTGGGTGCTGTACTAGGGCTTTTAGGACGCTAAATTCACCTGTGGTTAGGGTAACGACATTGCCATCACGCTTTAAGGTGCGAGTAGATAAATCTAATGCCCAAGGACCAAATTCTACGACTTCTACCTGTTGGCTAGGTGCACCAGGCAGTTCTCGGTTTTGTCGGCGTAGTACAGCCTTGATACGAGCCAGTAGCTCTTTTGGGTTAAATGGCTTGGGCAGATAATCATCTGCACCTGATTCTAGTCCTGCGATACGGTCAGTGTCAGAGCCTTTGGCGGTGAGCATGATGATGGGTATGTCTGAATTTTCGGCACGCAGACGCTTACAGATACTGATGCCATCTTCGTCAGGCAACATTAAATCAAGTACGATGAGCGAGAAAATCTCACGAGAGATGAGTTTGTCCATCTGCTTGCCATCGTGTGCCATACGCACCACAAAACCGTCATCTTCTAAGAAACGCTGAAGCAGTGTACGCAAGCGAACATCATCATCAACAACCAAGATGCGATGAGCGATATTTTCGTTCAATTCTGTCATGTCTTATCCTTAGGGTGTGTGAATTTGCGATTGTTGTATTTAGTGTACAACATCACACAAAAAAATGTAACAAGTTTTTGGAGACTTTATTAAATTTTTGACAAAAAATTGACACCAACAACTCATCATGCCACACCCAAGCCATAAACAAAGCAATCTTGGCAAACAATCACAAGTTTCGCCAGATATGATGAGACGGTAAACGAAGTTGGATTTTGTGCTTTTTGGAGTGCTATGGCAATGATACTGTGATAAAATAGGGGTATTTTTAGGTTTATTTTAAAGAATTTGCTTATGACAGACTCGGTTTTAACTTCTATCAATCATCAAGCCATCTATGACCAGCTCGCCAAAGAACATGGTATCAAGGCGACTCAAGTGGCGGCATTTGCCCAGTTGTTCGATGATGGTGCAAGCGTACCTTTCATTGCTCGTTATCGTAAAGAGCAGACAGGTGGTTTAGATGATGCGGTACTGCGTTTGCTAGAAAAAGGCTTGGCGACCGAGCGAGATTTGGCGGAGCGACGCCTAAAAATCATTGCTCTGTTGACCGCACAGAACGCCCTAAGCGATGAGCTGACCGCACGCATTGAGACGGCAAGCACGAAACTTGAGCTTGAAGAGATTTATCAGCCGTATCGCCCCCGTCGTCGTTCGGTGGCATCTCGTGCCAGATTGGCTGGACTTGAGACGGTTGCACACGATATCCTAGCAGGCAAAAATCCTGTAGAAGCCCTGACTGGTTTTAGCTGTCCTGATACTTTGACTGATGAGACAGGTGAGACTTTTGAGGCAGATTTTAAGGATTTGGACAAGCAGTTGGCAGGTGTGCAGGCGATTATCCTAGATGCTTGGGCGCAGGATTTAGATTTGCTCGATGCGGTGCGTTTAGGTTTTAATAAGACTGCCAGCATTCGCTCAGAGCTTATTGATGAAGATAAACGAGAGGTAGGCGAGAAGTTCAAAGACTACTTTGAGCATAGTGAGCCATTTGCTAAGCTGTCTAATCATCGTTTGCTTGCTATGTTGCGTGGTCGCCAAAAAAATGTACTGGTGTTGCATGTTGATGGCGAAGATGAGCCGTTTGTTGAGCAAATCAAAAAACACTTTAATATCAATGAGACAGCGGATAATGGTGTCTTTTTGGCACAGACGGCAGAGAAGTTGTGGCATGCCAAGTGGCGAGCTCAGATTGAGCATCGTTTGCTGACAGAACGCCGTGTGGCGGCTGAGACAGATGCCATTGATGTCTTTGCTGAGAATCTAAAGCATCTGCTCATGACCGCTCCTGCTGGTCGCAAGGTCATCTTGGGTGTGGATCCAGGCATTCGTCATGGAGTAAAAATGGCAGTCATCGATGCCACAGGCGATGTGCTAGCAACCGAAACGGTGTATCCGTTCGAACCTTATAATAAAGTTGATGAAGCAAAAGATAAGATTGCCAAACTCATCAAAGAGCATGGCGTGGCATTGGTTGCCATCGGTAACGGCACTGCCAGTCGTGAAAGTGAAATGCTGATTAAAGAAGTGATTGGACAACAGCAACTAAACGCCACTGCATTGGTCATCTCAGAGGCAGGGGCGTCGGTGTATTCAGCGAGCGAACTGGCGTCTGCTGAATTGCCAAATCTAGATGTGTCGGTGCGTGGGGCAGTATCGATTGCCCGCCGTCTACAAGACCCCTTGTCCGAGCTGGTCAAGGTAGAACCAAAAGCCATCGGTGTGGGGCAGTATCAGCACGATGTCAACCAAGCCGAGCTTGAGTCCAGTCTTGATAAAGTTACTGAGGACTGTGTGAACGCAGTGGGTGTAGATGTCAATACGGCAAGCCCTGCCATCTTGGCACACATTGCAGGCTTAAACAAAAATGTCGCTCAGCAGATTGTTGATTATCGCCGTGCTAATGGTGCATTTAAAAACCGTGATGAACTAAAAGCCGTGCCACGCTTAGGGGCAAAAACCTTTGAACAAGCGGCAGGTTTCTTACGCATTAAAGATGGTAATGAGCCGTTAGATGCCACAGGTGTGCATCCTGAGAGCTATGGACTGGTGTATGAAATTTTGCGTAAGGCGGACAAATCACTCTCAGAAGTACTGGGTAATGAGACGCTTGCCAAGTCGCTAAACGACAGCAGTGATAATTTTAGTCAGCTTGCCACTGTGTTAAATGAGCTTGCCAAACCTGCACACGACCCACGAGGCGAGTTTAAGACTGCCAAGTTTCGTGATGATGTCAATTCCATCAAAGATTTATCTGTTGGTATGATATTAGAGGGTGTGGTAACCAATGTTACCGCTTTTGGTTGCTTTGTGGATGTGGGTGTGCATCAAGATGGGTTGGTGCATATCTCAGAGTTATCCGATGAGTTCGTAGAAAACCCTGCTTCTGTCGTCAAGCCTCAAGACATCGTGAGTGTGCGTGTGATTTCGGTAGATGAAGCTCGTGGGCGTATCGGCTTTAGCATGAAATCAAAGAGCGAACAAGCCAATGATGATAAGAGCGACAAAGAGAACAAAAACAAGGATAAACCCAATAAAGAGCGTGCAGATAAGCCAAAATCTGGTCGCAAATCCACCAAGTCAGATAAATCTGCTAAAACTCAAGAGAGAGCCGATAAAATGGGTAGTTTTGGGGCATTACTAAAACAAGCAGGATTATAAACTAAATGTTTTAAAATAAACCATCTTAGGGTGGTTTATTTTTTTATCCCACCAATGTTAATCCAAAACTTTATGATTGACCAAAAAAATCCCCCAAGTGGGGGATTTTTTGTACGCAAAATTATTTGCGGTCTTCAATCTTAACAAAAGAACGGTGGGTCTCACCAGTATAACGCTGGCGTGGACGACCGATTTTGAAGGCTTCTGAGTGCATCTCTGTCCAGTGTGCAATCCAACCTGCGGTACGAGCCAGAGCAAAGATTACAGTGAACATTGAGGTTGGGATACCAATCGCTTTTAGAATGATACCAGAATAGAAGTCCACATTCGGATATAGCTTACGCTCGATGAAGTATGGGTCAGATAGAGCGATTTTTTCTAGTTCCATCGCTAACTGTAGTTTTGGATCATTAACACCAAGTGCACCCAATACCGCATCACAAGTTTCTTTCATGACTTTGGCACGAGGGTCAAAGTTCTTATAAACACGGTGACCAAAGCCCATTAGCTTGGCTTCTTTGGTTTTAACTTTTTCCATGAATGGAGCGACATTCTCGATGCTACCAATCTCATCTAGCATGGTAAGAACGGCTTCGTTTGCACCGCCGTGTGATGGTCCCCACAAGGCTGCGATACCAGAAGCGATACACGCATAAGGGTTGGCACCTGTTGAGCCTGCCAGACGCACAGTAGAAGTTGATGCGTTTTGTTCGTGGTCGGCATGCAAGGTGAAAATTTTGTCCATTGCGTCAACCAATACAGGATTTGGACGATAATTCACATCACCTGGAGTGGCGAACATCATGTATAGGAAGTTTTCGGCATAGCTGAAGTCTTTTCTTGGATACAAAAATGGCTCGCCAATAGAATATTTGTAGCTCATTGCTGCTAAGGTTGGTACTTTTGCAATCAAATCTACCGCAGTCTCATCACGATGCTTGACATCAGAGATATCTAGGTGATTGTGATAGAATGCAGACAATGCACCAACCACGCCAATCATAATCGCCATTGGGTGAGCATCACGGCGGAAACCTTCAAAAAACTTACGCAGTTGGTCATGTACCGCCATCTTGCTAGAGACGCGTGCATAAAACTCGTCTTTTTGCTCGGCGTTTGGTAGGTCGCCGTATAGTAGGGCGTAGCATACTTCTAGATAATCAGCGTTGTCTGCTAGTTCATCAATGGCATAGCCACGGTGTAGCAACTCACCTTTATCGCCATCAATGTAGGTCAGCTTAGATTCAACTGGGGCAGTCGCCATGAAGCCTGGGTCATAAGTCCAAAAACCTGCTTTATTGACCGCACTGATGTCTAAGACAGGGCGACCTAATGTTGTCTCCAATACTGGCATCTCATATTCTGTGCCATCTACAATTAATTTTACTTGCTTTGACATAATAAACCTCTTTGGTTGTTAGCGTCCATTCTGCATCATACTAGATGAGAGATGACGAGTTGAATCGCATCTTCGTTAATTCGTTTAATCGCAAGATGCGACATCCTTGTTGAGCTTTTTTGTGCATATCTTCTCAAAATACACACCAAACTGGTGTGATGATACAAAAACTTTGCACAACTTACAAGCCCCCATCAGAAAATTTTGCTTGTTTGGCTTGTGCATGAAGCACAATTTCGTTGTGATATTTGGTGCTTGATGGGTATTTGATGATGATTAAAACTGGATAAACTTTAAGAATAACAAAATAACCATGCTAGTTAAATCAAAGCTAATGACATCTACAGTTTATCTCCATGATTTTAGGGGTAATTCATCGCTTTGACAAGCGTTTTTATCCTTTGGACATTATTTGTAACAATATTGTATGGACGAATTGCATGGGCGAATGATACGACCCGCCACACAATTTGTGATCAAAATAGACATCTCTACTAAGACCACCTAAATTTCATGGCAAAAGCTCAGATAGCAACAATCTTAAGCAGATTTGGCTGTGATATTGCGATTGTTTTTTATTAGTTACAAAAAATTGCTACATTTTTGATAAAAAGATCTAAATTTATTTGTAAAATTTTATCAAGCGTTTTATAATTCCGATATTTACCAACCTACTTTTATAAATGATAACCACTTGCATTGCAAGACTTTTTTGGTATCGGGCTTAATCGCCAATCAGATTGCCAACTCTTGGATAAGCTCATCTTATAAAAGTGTATTTTTTATGGTGTTCGCTGTGTGGCGTTTCAATTTTTAGCTGCATCGTTTTTTATTTAGTTTGGTTAAAATTTGTTTGGCTTGTCTGGTTTATAACAAAAATAAGAGTGATTGATTTTGTTGGACTAATTGCGTTAACTAATTTTACTGAACCAAGAAATAAGAATTTGTATCTAAAATGATGCACCCCGTCAGCCAGCTCTCCTTGCCCTTTGCGGCGTAAATTAGATGAGGATGCCCGCTGTGAAAAGCAACCGACCGATAAATTTACCTCTTAGTCAAGTGATTGCGGTGAACTCAAAATCACCAATCGCCATGGCTTCTATCTTGCACCGTGTTTCTGGCATTGTGCTATTTTTACTTGTTCCTGTGATGCTGTATCTCTTGCAAGTCTCATTGTCATCTCCTGAGGGTTTCGCCTCAGTGTTTGATAATGTCTTGGTTCGTTTTGTGGCATGGGTTTTTGTGGCGGCGACCGCTTATCATTTTGTGATGGGTGTTAAGCACTTGCTTGCAGACCTTGGCATGAATGAAGAATTTAAGTCTGGGAAGACCGCTGCCATCATCAGCTTTGTGATTGCGGCAATCTTGATTGTAGCTTCGTTTGTATGGGTGATGTTCTAATGTCTAGAAATAATTCAGGTATTAAAAGTGCGACAGGTCTAACTGGTTCAGGCTCTCGTGATTGGATCTTGCAACGCATCAGTGCGGTTGTGCTGGCAGTTTATGCTGTGGTAGTTGTGGGATTTTTCCTATTCAATCAAGTTGATTACACCGCTTGGCACGGCTTTATGACAAGCCTACCAATGAAGCTATTTAGCTTGGTGACGATTTTATCGCTTGTATTCCACGCATGGGTAGGTATGTGGACGGTATTTACTGACTATGTTAAGTCATCAGGTCTGCGTTTGGTGCTACAAGCAGCTGTCATCGTGGCTGTTTTGGTTTACCTGTTTTGGGGTGTGATGATTTTTTGGTAATCTGCCAGTCATCAACTGATACATTGATAACATTTTAGGAATTAACATGGCATCAGCACAAGATAATACAATTAATAACATTCCAACGCTCAACTTTGACGCAGTCATCGTTGGTGGTGGTGGTTCTGGTATGCGTGCATCATTGCAGCTGGTTGAAGGCGGCATGAAAGTGGCGGTACTGACCAAAGTTTTCCCAACTCGTAGCCATACCGTAGCAGCACAAGGCGGTATCGGTGCATCATTGGGTAACATGAGCAATGACAACTGGCATTTCCACTTCTATGACACCGTCAAAGGTTCTGACTGGCTAGGCGACCAAGACGCTATTGAATATATGTGCCGTGAGGCTCCAAAAGTCGTCTATGAGCTAGAGCATATGGGTATGCCGTTTGACCGTAATGCAGACGGCACGATCTATCAGCGTCCATTTGGTGGGCATTCTGCCAACTATGGCGAAAAAGCTGTACCTCGTGCCTGTGCCGCTGCTGACCGTACAGGACACGCTCTACTGCACACCTTATATCAAAAAAACCTTGAAAAAGGCACTCAATTTTTCGTTGAGTGGATTGCTCTTGACCTCATCAAAGATGGCGAAGGCAACATCAACGGTGTGGTGGCTTTAGACCAAGAAACAGGCAATATCTCTGTATTCCAAGCCCAAACAACTGTTCTGGCTACTGGTGGTGCAGGTCGTATCTTTAAAGCCTCTACGAACGCCTATATCAACACAGGCGATGGTTTGGGTATGGCGGTGCGTGCAGGCATTCCACTACAAGACATGGAATTTTGGCAATTCCACCCAACAGGTGTGGCAGGAGCTGGCGTGCTATTGACCGAAGGCTGTCGTGGCGAGGGTGCTATCCTTCGTAACAAGCACGGCGAGGCATTCATGGAGCGTTATGCACCGACCCTAAAAGACCTAGCACCTCGTGATTTCGTTTCTCGTTCTATGGACCAAGAAATCAAAGAAGGTCGTGGCTGTGGTCCTAATGGCGACTATATCGTGATGGACATGACGCATCTGGGTCATGCCGAAATCATGAAGCGTTTGCCATCGGTGTTTGAGATTAGCCATAACTTCGCTAATGTGGACATCACCAAAGAGCCAGTACCAGTTGTACCAACCATTCACTATATGATGGGTGGTATTCCAACCAACATTCACGGTCAAGTAACCGTACCTGTACTAGACGGTCAGGTAGATGAACAAGGTCTATATACTGAAGGTCGCATCATCAAAGGTCTGTATGCCATCGGTGAATGTGCGTGTGTGTCAGTACATGGTGCGAACCGATTGGGTACGAACTCTTTGCTTGACCTTGTGGTGTTTGGTCGTGCAGCAGGTCAACATATCCTAGATGAGTTTGCAAAATCTGACCATGGCTACAAGCCGTTAGACCCACGAGTGCTAGACTTCACTCAAGCTCGCCTTGATAAGCTACAAAACTCTACTGAGGGCTATAATGCCCAAGAAGTTGCTGATGAAATCCGCAGTATCATGCAGTCTCACGCAGGCGTATTCCGTACCCAAGCGTTGATGGACGAGGGTGTTGAGAAGATTTTGGCACTTGCACCAAAAGTTGAGCAAATCTATCTAAAAGACAAATCAGCTGTCTTTAACACCGCACGCATCGAAGCACTAGAAGTGGCGAACCTGTATGAAGTTGCTAAGGCGACCATGCTGTCAGCTGCCCTGCGTCATGAGTGCCGTGGTGCCCATTCTGTGCTAGATTACGAGCGTCCTGCTGATGATGAGTATGCACCACTAGGTCGTAACGACCATGAGTGGATGAAGCATACGCTTTGGTATTCAGAAGGCAACCGTGTGATTTATAAGCCTGTTCGTAAAAAGCCACTGACTGTGGACTATTGTGAACCACGAGTTCGTACTTTCTAATTTCGTTTCATATTCTTAGATGTGTTGGAATAATGACCCATAAAACATAGCATTGTGTCATTATTTCAGCCATCATCAAAAAAAATTTTGTGGAGAAGTACCATGAGTCGAGGCACTCGCATTGTAGAGATTTATCGCTACGATCCAGATAAAGACAATGCCCCTTATATGCAAACTTATGAGATTGAGCTACTAGAATCTGATCGTATGTTGCTAGATGTGTTGTTGCGTCTTAAAAAGATGGACGAAACACTTACTTTCCGCCGCAGCTGCCGTGAGGGTATCTGTGGTTCTGATGGCATGAATATTAATGGCAAAAATGGTTTGGCGTGTTTGATTAACATGAACACCTTGCCAAATAAGATTGTGGTGCGTCCATTACCTGGCTTGCCTGTGATTAAAGATTTGGTTGTGGACATGAACCAATTCTATGCCCAGTACGAAAAAGTACACCCATACCTAATCAACAGCCAACCTGCACCACCAAAAGAGCGTTTGCAGTCGCCCGAAGACCGTGAGAAGCTAAATGGTCTATACGAATGTATTTTGTGTGCATGCTGTTCTACTTCTTGCCCATCGTTCTGGTGGAACCCTGATAAGTTCCTTGGACCATCAGCACTATTGAACGGCTACCGTTTCATCATTGATAGCCGTGATAGCGATACCCAAGCTCGTTTGGCTCGTCTTGATGACCCATTTAGCTTGTTCCGTTGCCGTGGTATCATGAACTGTGTGTCGGTATGTCCAAAAGGTCTAAACCCAACCAAAGCCATCGGTCATATCCGTAATATGTTGCTTGATGTAGCAGGCTAACTGCTCGTTGGGCGGTATCAAAGGTCTTATCTAAAGATAAGACCTTTTGCTTTGCAATAGCTGATGATGAACAGCCAACAGGGTGGTTGTCATGAGTTTAACCAATGACACACAAAATGGCTTAAAGTAGGAAATTTTATAAATAAGTGCTGATTATCATCACAAAATGAATAATGATGATGGTTGTTTTGCTGATTTTTACGAAAATTTACGACCATGCACATTTTTAAAAACATTCCAACTTGTTATCTTGCATTAAATGGCGTACACTATACGGTTAATATGCGTCTCATTTGAAAGCATGGACGCATAGGTAGATATTTAGGTCAATATTTAGACGATTGGTTCACTTATTGATGAGATTTTATCCTAAAAATTCACCAAGAAAATGGCGAACATTATGACAAACAGTAAAGACACGGTGGCATATCAAAACACCGAATTAGCAGCAGATGGTGCAGCGTATATTGAGGCGTTGTACGAAGATTATTTGGCAGATAAAAATAATGTTAGCGAAGAATGGCAAGCCTATTTCGCCAATTATCGCACCGATACAGATGCACCGCATAATGCCATCAAAGAGCAGTACCTGCTACTGGCTCGCAACCAAACCAATGCCCGTCCTGTTGCACAAGGTGCAGATAGATGCGACCCTAAACAGATGGCGGTACAACAGCTCATCTCTGCGTATCGTCGCCGTGGTCATCGCAAGGCCAATCTTGATCCATTAAATCTACAAAACCGTCCTGCCATTGAAGAGCTGACTTTGGCATATCACGGCTTATCTGAGGCTGATCTGGATACGGTATTCCCAACCAACTTGATGAGCATTGGCAAAAATGAAGCCACTTTGCGTGAGATCATCGAGATTTGCGAACGCATCTATTGCGGTAGTATCGGCTATGAATATATGCATGTCTTTACTGCTACCGAGAAAAAGTGGTTTGAGGACTATATTGAATCTAATCAAGGTCATATCCGCTTTGATAAAGACAAAAAACTTGAAATCTTTGATCGCTTGACCGCCGCCGAAGGTCTAGAAAAATACCTAGCTCGTAAATACACAGGCGTAAAACGCTTCGGTATAGAAGGTGGCGAAAGTTTTATCCCTGCGGTACACGAGATGATTCAGCGTGTGGGTACTTATGGTGCCAAAGAAGTGGTCATTGGCATGGCTCACCGTGGTCGCTTGAACCTATTGGTTAATATCATGGGTAAAAACCCATCAACATTGTTTGATGAATTTGATGGCAAAATTCAGCCAACCGTAGGCTCAGGCGATGTGAAATACCACAACGGCTTTAGCTCAAATGTCATCACCAAAGGTGGTGAGCTACACCTTGCTTTGGCTTATAACCCATCGCATCTAGAAATCGTCTCTCCTGTCATGCTAGGTTCGGTGCGTGCTCGTCAAGCCAGACGCTCGGAAAAATACGGCTATGAGATTGATAACAAGACCGTACTGCCTATCGTGGTGCATGGCGATGCTGCCTTTGCAGGTCAGGGTGTCAACCAAGAGACTTTCCAGATGTCGCAGACTCGTGCCTACAAGACAGGCGGTACTTTGCATATCGTGATTAACAACCAAGTGGGCTTTACCACCAGTCGTCCAGAGGACGCTCGTTCAACCGAGTATTGCACCGATGTGGCGAAGATGGTTCATGCACCGATTTTGCATGTCAATGGCGATGACCCAGAGGCAGTGGTGTTCGCTTCTCAGCTACTGGTGGATTATCGCAACGAGTTCGGTCGTGATATCGTGTTGGATATCGTCTGCTATCGCCGTAACGGACACAATGAGTCAGATGAGCCATCAGCAACCCAGCCACTCATGTACAAAATCATCAAAAAACTGCCAACCGCACGCACGCAGTACGCAGATAAATTGGTGAAAGAGGGTATTATCACCAAAGATGAAAGCACCCAAATTGAAGACAACTACCGTGTGGCACTAGACAACGGTCAAGATGTCGCACAAGGTTTGGCTAAGGAGCCAGACACTAGCTTGTTCGTGGACTGGTCGCCGTATATTGGGCATAAGCTAGAAGATGACTGGGATACAGGCGTTGATATTGAAAAATTAAAGTCCTATGGTCGTGCGATGGCAAAAGTGCCAGAGGGCTTTGAGCTACAACGCCAAGTCGCCAAAGTACTAGAACAACGCCTTGCCATGCAGACAGGCGAAGAGCCACTCAACTGGGGTGCGGCAGAGACTTTGGCATATGCGTCATTGGTTGATGAAGGATTGTTGGTGCGTATCACAGGTGAAGATGTGGGTCGTGGTACTTTCTCTCATCGTCATAGCGAACTGTACAACCAAAAAGATGGCAGTATGTACATTCCGCTACAGCATATCCGTGAAGGTCAAGCTCGTTTTGCTACTTATAACTCACTATTGTCAGAAGAAGCGGTGCTTGCCTTTGAATATGGCTATGCCACCACCATGCCAAATGCTTTGGTGGTATGGGAAGCACAGTTTGGCGACTTTGCTAACGGTGCACAGGTCGTGATTGACCAGTTCATCTGTTCTGGCGAGACCAAGTGGCAGCGTCTGGCAGGTCTTACCATGCTATTGCCACACGGTTTTGAGGGTCAAGGTCCAGAGCATTCTTCAGCTCGCTTGGAGCGTTATTTGCAGTTGTGTGCTGAGGATAATATGCAAGTCATCACCCCAACGACACCTGCACAGATTTTCCATGCGTTGCGTCGTCAAGTGGTGCGTCCTGCTCGTAAGCCACTGATTGTCATGTCGCCAAAATCATTGCTTCGCCACCCACTTGCCACATCCACTCTAGAAGAGCTAGCGAATGGCAAATTTGAAACCGTGCTACCAGAGATTGACGCACTAGATAATCATGCAGTAACTCGTGTGGTGCTGTGTGGTGGTAAGGTGTACTATGAGCTACTTGACCAGCGTCGTAAACTGGGTCTTAATCACATCGCCATTGTGCGTGTGGAGCAGTTGTATCCGTTCCCTGCTGAGCGTGTGAAGGCTGAACTTGCCAAATATCCGAACGCCACATCTGTTGTGTGGACGCAAGAAGAGCCGAAAAATCAAGGAGCGTGCTACTTCATCATGCCAGAGCTGTACGACTTGGATACCAACCTATCCATTGAAATGGCAACTCGCCCTGCGGCTGCTGCCCCTGCGACAGGCTCACCAAAGATTCATAATGCACAGCAAAAAGCCCTGATTGCCGAAGCATTGGGTGTTGATGCTGAAGTGTTACAATGATTGATACACCAAACCGATGCTAAGTCGGTTTGGTCTTTTGCCATATTTTATTGATTATAATTAGGAGTTCATCATGTCTCAAATTAAAGCCCCAGTATTCCCAGAGTCGGTACAAGACGGCACTATCGTTGAATGGCATATCGCCGAAGGCGAGCAGGTCAGCCGTGACCAACTGCTTGCTGAAGTTGAAACTGATAAGGTTGTGCTAGAAGTCGTTGCCCCTGATGATGGCGTGATTACTAGCATCATCAAAGGTGTGGACAGCACGGTGCTATCTGATGAGGTGATTGCCGAGTTTGAAGCAGGTGCAACCGCTGCAGCACCATCAGCACAGACGCCAAGCGAGTCAGAAGCTGCTAAAGGCACGACCATTGACCCTACTTCTGTGGCAGCCCCTGTACAACCAAAAGCGACCAATGAAGGCGATTTTAAAGACCAATCGCCTGCTGTCCGTAAAGCCGCCAAAGAAACAGGTGTTAATCCTGCCGATGTTCAAGGTTCGGGTCGTGGCGGTCGTGTTACCAAATCTGACATGATCAACCCAACGCTAAAAACCACCTCTGGTAGCGTGATTGCCACTGCGGTGGGTGAGCGTGCTGAGACTCGTGTGCCAATGACTCGTCTGCGTAAGCGTATCGCTGAGCGTCTGTTGTCAGCAACCCAAGAAACAGCGATGTTGACCACTTTCAACGAAGTGAACATGAAGCCTTTGATGGACTTGCGTGCTAAGTACAAAGACCAATTTGAGAAGCGTCATGGCGTAAAATTGGGCTTCATGTCGCTATTTGTTAAAGCGGCGACCGAAGCGTTGAAGCGTTTCCCTGCGGTTAATGCTTCTATTGATGGTGATGATATCGTGTATCACGGCTATTATGATGTGGGCGTAGCGGTGTCTTCTGACCGTGGTTTGGTTGTGCCTGTGCTTCGTGATACCGACAACATGGGTCTGGCTGATATTGAAGGCGGTATTCGTGATTATGCCACCAAAGCCCGTGAAGGCAAGCTGTCTATTGATGAGATGACAGGTGGCACATTCACCATCACCAACGGCGGTGTGTTTGGCTCACTACTATCAACCCCAATCATCAACCCACCACAAACTGCTATTTTGGGTATGCACGCCATCAATGAGCGTCCGATGGCGGTTAATGGTCAAGTGGTTATCCTGCCGATGATGTATCTGGCTTTATCTTATGACCACCGCTTGATTGATGGTAAAGATGCGGTACAATTCTTGGTAACCATCAAAGAGTTGATCGAAGATCCTGCACGCCTAATTCTTGATATCTAATCTGTTATTTAGATGCCTATCGCAAGGTGGGCATCATTCATTACAAAAGAGAGAATAATAATGAAAACTTCATATGATTTGGTTGTAATCGGTGGTGGTCCTGGTGGTTATGAAGCTGCCATTCGTGCCGCTCAGCTTGGATTTAGCACCGCCTGTATCGAAAAACGCATTCATAAAGGCGAGCCTGCTTTGGGCGGTACTTGCCTAAATGTGGGCTGTATCCCATCAAAGGCTCTGCTAGACAGCTCACACCGCTATGAAGCAACTCGCCACGAGCTAGACGAGCATGGTATCACCACAGGCGATGTCGCCATTGATGTCGCCAAAATGCTAGCACGCAAAGACGGTATCGTCAAAGGCTTGACCGCAGGCGTGGCAGGTCTATTAAAAGGCAATGGTGTGGACTGGCTACAAGGCGTGGGTACTTTGCTTGATGGCAAATCTGCCGAAAAACAAGTCAAATTCACCGCTCATGATGGCACCGAGACCACCATCACTGCTAAGTATGTGATTTTGGCGGCAGGTTCTGTGCCGATTGAGATTCCTGTTGCTAAGACTGATGGCGAGTATATCGTAGATAGCACAGGTGCTTTAGAGTTTAGCGAAGCACCAAAACGCCTAGGCGTGATTGGTGCTGGCGTGATTGGCTTGGAGCTTGGCTCGGTATGGCGTCGCTTGGGTTCAGAAGTGGTTGTGTATGAAGCCATGCCAGAGTTTTTGGCAGTGGCTGATAAAGACATCTCAAAAGAAGCTGCCAAACTCCTTAAAAAACAAGGTCTTGACATTCGTGTGGACACCAAAGTTACGAACGCTGAGGTGGTGAATGGTGAGGTGGTGGTTACGACTGATATGAAAGGCGAGGTTAAGACCGAGACCTTTGATAAGCTTATCGTCTGCGTGGGTCGCCGTGCGTATAGCGAAGGTCTATTGGCTGATGGCTGTGGCATCGAGCTGACCGAGCGTGGCTTGGTAGCGGTAGATGACCAATGCAAAACCAACCTAGATGGCGTATATGCCATTGGCGATTTGGTGCGTGGTCCGATGCTTGCTCACAAGGCGATGGAAGAAGGCATGATGGCGGTAGAACGCATTCATGGCGAAAAAGCCCAAGTGAACTACGATACCATCATCAGCGTGATTTATACTCACCCTGAGATTGCGTGGGTGGGTCTGAGCGAACAAGCCGCCAAAGACAAAGGTCATGAAGTTAAAACAGGCTCATTTAGCCTAGCTGCTAACGGTCGTGCCTTAGCTCAAGGCGAAGGTCAAGGCTTGATTAAAGTTGTGGCAGATGCCAAGACTGACCGTCTGTTGGGCTTGCACATGGTGGGCGTGGGTGCAGGCGATATCGTACATCAAGGCATGATTGCTCTTGAGTTTGTGTCTAGCGTTGAAGATTTGCAGCTGATGACATTTGCTCACCCAACAGTATCAGAAGCCGTGCATGAAGCGGCACTGTCGGCAGATGGTCGAGCGATTCACGCCATTCAGCGTAAAAAACGCTAATCTGAGCCAAAATAGCAAATCCAAAAAACACCCACACAATGGGTGTTTTTTTGTGCTTGACTTTTGTCTGACCTTGTCTTGAATGATACACGGCTTGGTGGCTTTATAGCTTGGTATATGGCTTTATACATGGGCTTGTGTGTGGCTTTTAGGATTTGGGTTGGTTGTGATGGTAAGAAGTCATGCTGTCCATCTCAACTACGCAAATACGCAAATCCACAACAAAGGTCCACAACAAAAAAACCGCTCAAAATCATTTGAGCGGTTTTTATTGCCAGTATTGTTAGACAATACAGCGTGCATTATTTCCAGCGGTAGCCTGCACCTGCACCGAAAGTACCAGAGCCAGAAGAGTTCAATGAACCACCCAGCTTGTAGGTGAACTTACCAGTTTCGCTAGCACCAGTAAAACCAAGTGCGATGGCACTTTCGCCATTATAGAAGCCTGTGCCACCAGTGATGTACTGGCTGCCTGCTGCTGGTGCTGGCATCATGGCAAGAGCAACAGAACCTGCAATACCGGCACTTAGGTCTTTGTCCAGTCTGTTGATTTTACCATTAAGGTTTTGATGTCCTGACTGTAGCGTGTTGATTTTGGTGTCAAATGCATCTACTTTATTGCCAAGTGTGTTCACTTGCTCTTGGTCCGCCTTTTTCTTCAAATCGGCTCCAATGGTGCCAACTTCTGTTTGCAATTTAGCGATATTGCCTTGGTTTGTACCTGCGATAGAAGCTAGGTAAATATCCGCTTGTTGTAGAGCATCAACAGCAGATTGATTTGCTTTGGTTGCGATGGCAGCGGTGTTTTGAGCGATGGCAATGCTGTTGGTGTCTGCAGTTTCAGCAACTGCATTGACATATTTTACTGTATCAACGATGTCATTGGCGTTCTGAGCGATGGCAGCGGTGTTTTCTGCGATTTTACCTTGTTGCTCGTTGTTTACTGAGACAGCATCATCTGCAACCGCTTTGGCTACTCGTGCTTCTTCTTTCAAGGTATCAAAATCAGCTTGGCTTGCTTTGGTTGAGATTTGATTTAATACATCAGCAAAAGTTTCTTGAGTATTCTTCTCTTGGTTGCCTAGTAGCGTCAATACAGTTTCAGTATCTGCTTTGGTCGCTAGAGCAGCATCAACATCAACTTTATTTGCTTTGATCGCTAGAGCAGCATCAACATGTTCAGCCATACTTAAGATGTCATATTGGGTTCTATGAGCCCACTCTGAAAAGTCGTCTAAATCAGCTTCGGTTCTATAAGTCCAATCTGAAAATTTTTCTAAATCAGCTTCATGGTTGACAGCGACCTTATAGAGCAGTCTTAAATACTCTTTATTCTGAGAACTGTCGAAATGATTGTCGAAATGATCCTTTATTACTTCGAGTGGATTTTCTGGCTCTGACGAAGCATCAGTACTATCTTGAGCAAACGCTTGGCTGGCAGTTGCACTTGCCAATACGGTCAACGCCAATGCTGAGGCAACCACTCGACCTTTAGAACGAGAAGTGGCGATTTCTGAGCAAACCACAGATTGACCAAGCGAGTTGCGTTTGACTTTAAAGATTTTATTCACAAGATAACTCCTATCTGATATCTGATTTGTGATGAAAGGTAAATAAGAACCCAGTGTGTAGCTTTTGGGCACCCATCGCCATATGTTTTAACATTGTTTTGCTTTATGGTAACAAAACATCGCTTTTGTGTCAAATATATTTTAGCATCATTTGAAGCCTTGCTATAAAAAATTTTTTTTTTGGATTTTTTGGGTGCATAAGATGAGCGGATGTATTATTGGTGAGATGGGTCATTTGCCTGCATTGTCATTATGCGATGTGTGTTATAATCAAACATTGATTGAATGTCATGAGGTTGAATGGTCATGATGGATCATTTGGCTGGTCTGATGCTCAAGGTGTCATGACTTTTTTGAATTGCTGTTATTTAATCATAGTAGCCATTGTAGATGTGATAGGTAGTTTAGATGAAATCAGTAACTTATGCCATCATTCCTTGTGCAGGCTTTGGCACACGGATGCTCCCGCTTTCAAAAGCCATCCCAAAAGAGCTGTTACCACTTGGTAACAAGCCCGCCATTCACTATGTCGTCATGGAGGCGGTGCGTGCTGGCATCAAAAATATCGTGCTTGTCAATCACGCCCAAAAGAGTGCGATAGAAAATTATTTTGACACCAACAGCGAACTAGATACCCAACTTCGCTCAAAAGGCAAAGATGACATGGCAGATGGGCTGACTGTGTTGCCAGATGGTGTGCAAATCATCAGCGTCCGCCAAGGCAAGCCTTTGGGGCTAGGGCACGCTGTGCTTTCGGGGCGTGCGGTGGTGGGCGACCGTCCTTTTGCGGTGCTACTGCCTGATGTGGTCATCGATCCTTATCACACCGACTATGCAATGCACAATCTGGCTTATATGCTTGATCAATTTGCCAGTACAGGTCGCAGCCAGATTTTGGTTGAACCTGTGGCAAAAGAAGACATTCACAAATACGGCATTGCCAAACTCAATAACGCCCAGACCCTACAAAAAGACGAACAAAACCAGTCCTTTGCTGTCATGGGCTTTGTAGAAAAACCAACCGCCGATGTTGCTCCATCAAACTTGGCGGTCGTGGGTAGATATGTGTTTGACCCTAAGATTTTTGAGTATCTTGATGGGGCTGTCCCAAGCGTTGGCGGAGAGATTCAGCTGACCGATGCCATCGATGCGTTGATTGGCAGTCGTGGTGTGGATGTGGCGACCATGGTGGGCGATAGTTTTGATGCCGGCGACATGACCAGTTATATGCGTGCGTTCATGTACTTCGCCAACAAGCAACTCGCCGAGAAGTAAATCACCAAAAAGCAACTGACTAAAAACGGCTTACAAAAAACAGTTTGCAAAAACAGCTCTCTGGGCGGTCATCAAGTCAGATGGCATTATCTTTTGTGTTGTTTTTTTGGTTTTTGGTGGTAAGTCTTTGGTGGTCTGTTTGAGACACGCTTGTCTTTTGGTTCATGACCTAAAGTTTATGTGGAATTGCAGGATAATATCATGCTCAATACAACACACTCAACAACTTGGCAATCTCTTTGGTCTTATGCCACCACGCCCCTAGATTTGGGCGATTTGTTTTGGTCTGACCCTAAGCGAAGCGAGAGATTTAGTGCCAGTGCTTGCGATATTTTTATGGATTTTAGTAAGCAGGCGATTGATGATGAGATTTTGGCGGATTTATTGACGCTAGCAGATGAGTTTGAATTATCCAGTAGGATTAATGATTTATTGACTGGCAAAAAAATCAACGACACCGAAAACCGCTCAGCCCTGCACACCGCCCTTAGACTGCCTAAAGGCGAGACGCTGATGGTGGACGGCATTGATGTGGGCGGTCAAGTCCACGCCAGTTTAGAAAAATGTGCAACGATGGTGGAGCGTATCCGCACCAAAGTATGGCGTGGCTATTCTGGCAGGGCGATGAGCGATGTGGTCAATATCGGAGTGGGTGGGTCTGATCTTGGACCATTGATGGCAAGTGTCGCTTTAGATGAGTGGGCGGATACCGATACTCGTGTGCATTTTGTCTCTAATATGGACGGCACTCAGCTTGATACTTTGCTAAAAACTCTAAATCCCCAGACCACTTTGTTCATCATCTCTTCAAAATCTTTTGGCACTGCCGATACGCTCGCTAATGCACAGACGGCTTTGTCGTGGCTGTTGTCTTTTTGTGATCATAGACCGACGGTTTTACGCCATCATTTTATTGGCATTTCTACTCGCCCTGACAAGATGAGCGAGTGGGGAATCCATGACGATAACCAACTACTGCTTTGGGACTGGGTGGGTGGACGCTTTTCTATGTGGTCGGCGATTGGGCTTGCCATTGCGATTAAGGTGGGCATGGACAACTTTTATGAGCTGTTGGCAGGGGCAAGCGACATGGACAGACACTTTGCCCAAAGCTCGTTTGAACAAAACCTGCCAGTGCTGTTGGGTCTGCTTGGCGTGTGGAATGCGACATTTTTGGGAATCAATGCCCATGCTGTCTTACCCTACGATGGACGGCTGAAATTTTTTCCCAATTATCTCACTCAGCTTGAAATGGAATCTAATGGCAAATCAGTGGCACGCAACGGTCAAAAAGTGGCTTATCAGACCTGCCCAATTTTATGGGGAGATATTGGGTCAAATGCTCAGCACGCTTTTTATCAGCTGTTACATCAAGGTACTCAAAGGGTATCGTGCGACTTTATCACGCCCATCAACCGCTACGACAACCACCAAGCACATGACAGACAATTAGACAATCAGCATAAATTATCACTGGCAAACTGCCTTGCCCAGTCGCAGGTGTTGGCGTTCGGCAATCGTGCCTTGCCTGATGAATTAAGAAATCATGATGATCAATTTAGCCAATTTAAACAATATCGAGGCAATCAGCCGTCCACCACCTTGCTACTGAGTGCTTTATCGCCCAAGACGCTAGGTTCGCTCATCGCACTGTATGAGCACAAAGTCTTTGTGATGAGTGTGATTTGGCAAATCAACCCTTTTGACCAATGGGGCGTGGAAGTCGGCAAGGTGATGGCACAAAGCGTGTTTGGCGTGCTAAATGGCAATATGGGTAGCTTTGATGGCTCTACCAATCATTTACTAAAAGTCATTTTGGATAACAAATGAAACAGATTCAAATCATTGGCATCAATCATGAGAGTATCAATACCGCCATATTTTTGGCAAGTCATGCTTGGCAGGTGTCTATTTTGGCAAGCCAACAACAGATAGATGAAGTCTTGATGCCTTATCAGTTTGACCGTCAATTGTCGTTATTGTGGCAGTTTTATGTAACTGATAACAAAATCATCATTCAAGCCGACCTAAAGCCGACCCCTTATTATTGGCTGTTTTTTGATGAGCATCATGATAATGACTGTCTTAATCTTGACCTAAATCCAAGCTCACAGGTCATCTTAAGCGGTGCAAAGCCATTGGGGTTTTTTGATGATTTTGCAGAGCGGTTAGCGACCAACTGGGTGTATTATGTGCCATTTAATTTTTTAAAAGACGGTAACAATTTTAATGCGTTTTTTCATATTGAATTATTGCTGATTGGCGAGAAATTACAGGGCAGCGTTGATCATTCTGATGTGTTGGCGTCTTTGATAAAAAATAGCGACAAGCACTATTTTGCTGATATTAAGACCGTTGAATTGGCAAGAGCAAGCATCATAGGAATGCTTGCCACACGGCTGTCCTTCATCAATGAGATGGCACGACTGGCTGATGGTGTCGGCGTGAATATCAAGCAGATTGAGACGATGATGGGGCTAGATAAGCGTATCGGCTCGCATTATCTAAAAGCAGGTTGGGGATTTGGTGGTAAAACTTTGCCCAATGAATTGGCACACTTAACCCAAAGTTTCCATGATAATGGCGTGGACACTTCGCTATTAAAAGCAGTGGCAGATGTCAATGGCGACCAAAAAGAGCTGATATTTAGAAAGTTTTGGCAGTATTTTAATGGTGGGATTGAGAATAAGCAGGTGGTGATTTGGGGGGCGGGTTATCGCACCAATACCCCAAAGACCACTGGCAGTGCCATTCATGCCTTACTAAAACTGTGCTGGGCGTATGATATTAAAACTTGCGTTTATGCGGTCAATACTGCCGATGAACTAAAAAGTCTATATGGCGATCAGCCGTTATTCCAACTGCTAAGCGACCCATACACGCTCACAACCGCCCACGCCTTATTCATCATCAACTGGTCGGAGAATGAGCTGATTGATATGGGCAGATTAAATAACTTTACCTTGCCGATATTTGATGCCAAAAATGTCTTTGATGATGAGCAGGTGTTGAGTTATAAAGGGTTTTATACAGGCGTGGGCAAGTAAGTCTGACAAGATGACAAGTGATTGGATGGTGGCACACGCTTAAATGAAGTGGTGGCTGTCTTATGGAGATGACCTAAAAAAACCGCCCAATTATCACAAGGGAATAATTGGGCGGTTTTTTTGATGGGTTTATTTGCTGTGTTGATTGACCTGCTCGATACGCTTGTTGGTGTCAGGGTGGGTGGAGATGATGGACCAATGCCCTTGTTCGCCGTGTTCTTTTTGCATTTTTTCAAAAAAACTGGCGAGATGTTTGGGAGAAATGCCCAAGCGTGTCAGCTCATTGATGGCAAACCTGTCTGCTTCTAGTTCTGCTTTTTGGGAGTAATGACTGCTCGTCAGTAGCGTAGGCAAGGCGAGCAAGATATCAGAGGTGTCGCCTGTGATGATGACGATGAGTACACCCAAACCCAAGCTACTGATGGCTTGTTCTAGACTGTGGCGGTGTACCAGATGCCCTTGTTCGTGGGCAAGCACGGCGAGAATCTCATTATTATCATCACTTAGCTTGATGAGTTCATCGGTGATGACGATGGTGTTGTTGGGAATGGCAAAGGCATTTGCACCAAGAGAGTCGCCATGGCGCACCAGTATTTTGGCTTTTGGGTTGCTATCTAGCTTGTCATATAGGCTGATGATTTCGTCTTGGCGTGCTTGGGGCAGGGTGCTTGGCAAGGTGAGCTCCATGACATAGTCTTCTGCCTGATCACCAAGCCTAACTAGCGTATCTGCAGGTAGGCTCTGGGCGAGATGGTGAGAGGCGGTAGGAATGCCGTAGCGAAATAGCCCAAAGACGAACAGGCACACCACGATGAGACTTGTTCCTATCCAACTCCAGCGAGTCTCCATCTTTTTGATGTTGCCAAACAGTTTTTTGTTGTCAAGTGTTAGCCAATCAGGAATGACCGCCAACTCAGCCCTTGCCCCATCATGAAACATCAGTACATGGGGCGAGTTGTCAATGGCGGGTAGGTATTCACAGTCTTTGATGAAGTAGCGTTGTTCATGTGAGCCATGCTTATTTTGCCATGTGATGACAAAGCCGTCCGCCTGCCCTTGATAAAAGATGGGGCTTAAGCGTGCTAAATGAGGCTTGCTGATTTTGCCATCAAAATAACGAATGTTAATCGCTTCTGCCATGATTACCACGAGACATCAAAATCAAATACATCACTAATCTCTTCGCCAATCGGTGAGACATGGTCTGCACTTGGCGTGGTGAGCATTTCAAAGTCATCATAAGCGACCAGTGAGAGCGTCTCTGTCTTATAGCGGTGCAAACGCACGCTCGCCCATGGATAAAGCAGACCCAGACTTATGATGATGGCGATGTAATTGGTTAGGTTGATTAGGGCAAATTTCATCACACTAAAATTCACCAACTCAAAGCGATTATCCCCCAAAGTCAGCTTGCCCCAGATGGCTTTATGTAGATAGCCTTGCACGAGCGGTATGATGAGTAGTATGCCCACATAGAACAGCCCAATCATTATCGCAAATATAGATGTCATCGTATCGTTATCCATATCAGAGATGATATCCATATAGCCACCAAAACCAATAATAGCAGAGATGACCATCATCAAGATGAATAGTACTATTGGCAATAGCATGGCTTTATAATAATCCAGTACGCTGGTGTTAAAGTTGAATTTGAGCTGTCCAAAATAGGTGTTATCAAATTGATAGTGTTTAAACAACCAAAGACTAAATGGCATGAGCAGACCAAAACTGACAAGGTTTAATAATACAATGGCGATACACATCATATATAAAGTGCCAAGCGTACCCCCAAAGCCAAAGCGAATGTTGTTGTACTGACTGTTTCTTGCCATAAAACGCATGGTAGAACGAATGAGCCATGGAAATAAAACAAACAAAACAAGAAAGCCGGCGATGGCAAGCTCTGGCGAAAAATTACTAAAAATATTGATTACTAAATAAACCACAATGGCAATCATTCGTCCAATTAAAATCCGTTTTGGGCTGGCGGTAAAGTCAAAAGTCTCTCCGCCGATTTCAGTATTGCCATAAAAATACCGCAGACGACGCACTTTCGCCCACGGCGAATAGATACCTAAGGTAATGATGGTCAAAAACAAATTGACAATCCAAATCTTAAAATAAGCCGACCCACTGCCATAAAAGGTAAAGCGATGTGTGCTGGGTGTCGCTGATGATCTGGGTGTGATAGAGGTCTGTGCCGTCAGTAAGGTATTGTCGTCATGCATAATCTGTCCTATTGATGTGAAGTCTATTATTGCAAATGCTAAACTAACAACTGTTGGGCGGTATGTATTGTTGATTAACATATAAAAGATATTGTAGCAATGTTATTCCAAAAGATAAATGCTTATTTTGGGGTATGCGTGTGTAACTTTGACCTATTCAGCGGTCATTGGGTGAGCTTTTGTGCCAGTGTTATCAAGGTTTTTGTGCTACAATGGTGCATGATGTCAGTTATCATAAGTCATCGCAGGTCATCATCAGGTGAGACAGCCCAAAAATTAACAAGTTAACTATTTTTTTAGGTTTTGTGGAGTGAAGTCATGTTGGATAGTCAAAAAATCGTCTTAGCCAGTAATAATAAAGGCAAACTGGCTGAGTTTCAGGTGTTGTTTGATGAGACAAATTTGGGGCTGACCATCGTCCCACAAGGCGAGCTTGGCATTGATGACGCCATCGAAGATGGTCTGTCGTTCGTGGAGAATGCGTTGATTAAAGCACGCCATGCAAGCAGTAAGAGCGGACTGCCTGCCATCGCTGATGACAGTGGACTGTGTGTGCCTATTTTGGGGAATTTTCCAGGGATTTATTCGGCACGATTTGCAGGCGAGCATGGCAATGACTTGGCGAATAATAACAAGCTACTTTGTGAGCTAGCACCTTTTTTTGAAAAGGGCGAGACGGTGGAGGCTTTTTTTGTTTGTGTGCTTGCCCTTGTTCGCCATCAAGATGATCCATTGCCAATCATCGCACAAGGTCTGTGGCGTGGGCAGATTTTGCCACAGCCACAAGGCGAGCATGGTTTTGGCTATGACCCGCTTTTTTGGCTACCAGAATTACAAAAAACTTCAGCACAGTTAGACAAAGCCAAGAAAAATAAAATCAGTCATCGAGGTCAAGCATTGCAATCACTGATATCAATGCTAAAAAGTTAAGCTAAAGCCAAACTGCTCGACCGATTGGTTATCAAGGGTTTGATGGGTGGTGGTTTGATGTCCACAAGCCACCTGCTACCACAGATACAGCATGATGTTTATCGCTCTTGGTGTGATGCAATCTTGATAAACTGGGGGCCTGTCTTTTGCTTGTTATTTTTATGGAAAAAAGCTATAATGGCTATCTTTTAAGAATTTTATGGCATCTGTTGCCTGTTTGGATTTGTATTTTTTTGTTTTAAGCTATTGATTTTTAATAATTTTTTAAGGTAATTACCATGAGCAATTTAGACATCACAGTCAATGTACTGTCGGACAAAGAGACTCAACTGACTGTAAAAGTCCCTGTCGCTACCATTCAAAGCCGTGTTGAAAGCCGTATCCGTTCTGTGGCAAAGACTGCCAAGATTGACGGTTTCCGCAAGGGCAAAGTGCCAGTTAGCCACATTCGTGCCCAGTATGGTGCAGGCATTCAACAAGAAGTCATCAACGATGTGATTCGTGATACGGTATTTGAAGCCATGAGTGAGCAAAAAGTGCGTGCTGTTGGCGTACCAAATATTGATGATGTGAAACTTGAAGATGACTTTTTGGTTTATCAAGCCACTGTTGAGACTTTCCCAGCGGTAGAAGTTCAAGGCATTAGCGAGATTAAAGTAGAACGCCAAACTGCCACCGTATCTGATGAAGATGTAGATACGATGATTGAAAACCTACAAAAGCAACGCCAAACTTACGAGACCAAAGACGGTGCGCTAGAAGATGGCGATGAAGCGACTTTTGATTTTGAAGGTACGATTGACGGCGAGAAGTTTGAAGGTGGTGCAGCTGAAGATTATCGCTTGGTCATCGGTTCAGGTCGCATGATTCCTGGTTTTGAAGATGGCATGAAAGGCATGAAAGCTGGCGAAGAAAAAACCATCAAGGTAACTTTCCCTGCAGACTACCAAGCTGAAAACCTACAAGGCAAAGAAGCAGATTTTAAAATCAGCGTTAAAGAAGTTAAAACACCAAAACTACCAGAGCTAAACGAAGAGTTCTTTGAGCTGTTTGGTGTTAAAGAAGGTGGTCTTGATAAGCTAAAAGCCGATGTTCGCAAGAACATGGAGCGTGAAATCAAGAATGCAGCTCGTAACCAAGTCAAGCAAGCTGCTTTTGACGCATTGCTTGAAAAGAATGAATTTGATGTGCCAAAAGCAATGCTAGAGCAAGAGATTAACCGTCAGCGTGAACAAATGCTACAACGCTTCGCTCAGCAGTTCGGTACTAATCCAAACAGCTTTGGTGCAGATATGCTACCAAATGAGTTGTTTGAAGACCAAGCACTTCGTGCGGTGCGTTTGGGCGTATTGGCTAGCCAAATCATTGAAAAACAAGGTCTTGAAGTTGACCAAGAGCGAGTTACTGCATTCATTGCAGAAGCAGCAGAGAACTATGAAGATCCGTCTGAGGTCATCGAATACTACACCAACGACAAGCAGCAGCGTGCCGGTATCGAGGCTGTGGTACTAGAAGATCAAGTGGTTGACTATCTGCTTTCACAAGCAAAAGTAACCGATAAAGAAGTGAAATACCAAGATTTATTGGCAGCTGCACAGCAAGCACAGCTATAATCTCTTTGGGCTTACAATAAATCCATAAAAATACCCCAAACAGTGTTTGGGGTATTTTTTAATTAGTGGTAGAATAGCAGAAATTTTTCGTTTTTAATTTAGTGAATGATTAGTAAATAATGGGAAAATCAATGAACCACATGAAACATAATCCGTATTATGATCAACTGATGGATACTTACCACGCACCACGCTCCGCCCTTGTACCCATGGTGATTGAGCAGTCAGGGCGTGGCGAGCGTTCGTTTGACATTTTCTCTCGCCTACTGCGTGAGCGAGTGATTTTCTTGACAGGTCAAGTAGAAGACCACATGGCGAATTTGATTGTCGCTCAGCTTTTGTTCCTAGAAGCAGAGAATCCTGAAAAAGACATTCATCTATATATCAACTCCCCTGGTGGTGTCGTAACAGCAGGCATGGCGATGTTTGATACCATGAATTTTATCAAGCCTGATGTATCGACCATCTGCATGGGGCAGGCGTGTAGCATGGGGTCGTTTTTATTGGCGGCAGGGGCGAAGGGTAAACGCTATGCCTTAGCGAACAGCCGTGTCATGATTCATCAGCCATCAGGTGGAGCACAAGGTCAAGCAACCGACATTGAGATTAGTGCGCGTGAAATCCTAAAAATCCGTGAACGCCTAAATCGCATACTTGCCGAGCGTACAGGTCAACCACTTGAAAAGGTTGAGCGAGATGTAGAGCGAGATTATTGGCTAGATGCGTACGAAGCACAAGAATACGGCTTGGTTGATAGCGTCCTTGATAGACGCCCAGCACAGCTGTAAGGGGGCGTCATGACTGATACACTAAATACTTGCTCATTTTGCGGTAAGAAAAAAACCGAAGTCAAAAAACTAATTGCAGGCGATGGTGCTAGCATTTGTAATGAATGCGTAGCACAATGTGGGGATATGCTTGCAGGTGCCGGCATTGACGCTGAGCCGTTGAATGACTCATCAGCCAAAGATGCCGATGCGTGGGAAAATGCCAAGCTACCAACCCCAAAAGAGCTACGAGCTCATCTGGATGAATATGTCATCGGTCAAGACACGGCAAAAAAAGCCTTATCGGTAGCGGTCTATAACCACTACAAGCGACTAAAATCCGCCAAAAAAGATGAAGCGACAAGCAAAGAGAAAGTTGAGCTTGCCAAAAGTAACATTCTGCTAATCGGACCGACAGGGTCAGGCAAGACGCTACTGGCTCAGACTTTAGCACGCCTACTAGATGTGCCATTTGCCATGGCAGATGCCACAACCTTGACCGAGGCAGGCTATGTGGGCGAAGATGTGGAAAACATCGTCCAAAAGCTACTACAAGCCGCCGATTATGATATCGAGCGTACCCAAAAAGGCATTATTTATATTGATGAGATTGATAAAATCACCAAAAAAAGTGAAAATGTCTCCATCACTCGAGATGTTTCAGGTGAGGGTGTGCAACAAGCACTCTTAAAAATCATCGAAGGCACAGTAGCGAATATTCCGCCACAAGGTGGACGCAAGCACCCACGCCAAGAGATGATTCAGGTGGATACAAGCAATATTCTCATCATCGTTGGTGGGGCGTTTGCAGGGCTTGACCGTATCATTCAACAGCGTACTGAGACGACAGGCATGGGCTTTAATGCCACCGTCAAGGCAAAAAAAGAGGCGAAAATCAGCGAGCTGTTCCGTGAGGTTGAGCCTGAGGATTTGGTGAGATTTGGTATTATTCCAGAGTTCATCGGTCGTCTGCCTGTCATCGCTACGCTAGATGAGCTTGATGAAGAGGCGTTGGTTCAGATTTTGACCGAACCAAAAAATGCCCTAACCAAACAATATCAGTACCTGTTTGAGATGGAAGGGGCGAAGCTGAACTTTGATGAAGAAGCCCTAACCGCCATCGCCAAAAAAGCCATGAAGCGAAAAACAGGGGCGAGGGGTCTTCGTTCTATCATTGAAAATGCCCTGCTTGATACCATGTACGAATTACCAAGCATGGAGGGTGTCAATGAAGTATCGGTTACTCGTGAGGTCATTGACGAGGGTAAAGAGCCTGTGATTTCTTAAGCATAAGCCCTAGTTGGTGATTTTCAACTGGGGCTTATTTATGGTTGTATTTTTTGCAGTGATAAATATTGCCAAGCCTTTTTTATTATTGCAACTGACCTATGCCACCTAGCTTTGTATAGCCAATTTGGGATGAATATTAGCCTGATTGTTAGGAGTAATGCAGTGATTACAATGAATTGGAAAGCCTTTGGGCCTGGTATTTTGATGGCATCGGCTGCCATTGGGGCTTCGCATTTAATTTCATCAACTCAAGCAGGGGCTTTGTACGGTTGGCAACTTGCCATCTTTATCGTGCTTGCCAACTTATTTAAATATCCCTTTTTTCGTTTTGGGGTTGATTATACTTATGAGTCTGGCAAATCTTTGGTAGAGGGCTATGCCCAAAAAAGCCGTGCTTATCTTTATCTATTTTTTGTGATGGCATTCATCTCAGGGATTATCAGTACAGGGGCGGTGGCGATGCTCTGTGCGGTTATTTTGGGGGAGTTGTTGCCAGAGAGTTGGTCGCTGTCTATCCCTATGCTGTCGGTCATTTCGGTATTGGCAAGTTGGTTGTTTTTGGTGGCAGGTCGCTATAAATTGCTAGATGGTGCTACCAAATGGATTGTCATCTTATTGACCATCACCACCATTTTGGCTGTTGCCATCGCCATGGGAAAACCATCAGTGGTTGCCCCTGATTTTGTGCCTGCCAGTCCTTTTAATTTGGCGGCATTGGGGTTTATTGTGGCACTCATGGGTTGGATGCCAGCTCCTATTGAGATTTCTGCCATTACTTCCTTATGGACCATACAAAAACGCCGTGAGAATCCTAAGCTGACCCATGAGCAAGGATTGCTTGATTTTAATGTGGGTTTTTTGGCATCGGCGATACTTGCCATCGTGTTTTTGGCACTTGGGGCGTTGGTGCAGTATGGTTCAGGTCAAGAGATTCAGTTGGTGGGTGGTAAATATGTTGGGCAACTGATTGGTATGTACACCCAAACCATCGGCGAGTGGTCTGGGCTACTTGTGGCGTCCATTGCGTTTTTGTGTATGTTTGGCTCGACCATCACGGTGATTGATGGCTACGCTCGTCTTAATGCTGAGTCGGTACGATTGATTCGCAAGAAGCATCATTTTGGTAAACACACCTTGCGTGCATGGCTGAGCTTTTTTAGTGTGGCAGGCTTGGTGCTGATTTTATATTTTGGGTCGGCATTGACCAGTATGCTAAAATTTGCCATGATTATGGCGTTCGTTTCTGCTCCTGTATTTGCATGGCTAAACTTTGCATTGGCTCGTGAACAAGAGCATCTCCATAGATGGCTAAGGGTGCTGTCTTGGGCAGGGTTGGTGTTTTTGACGGGCTTTGCATTGTTGTTTTTATCACACTTTTTTGGCATATTAAGCTAAATCGCTTAAAAGCCCTGACGCTTAGATGGTGGCAGGGCTTTTTTCATGACTTGTCAGTCAATTTTTTAAAAAATCCTACCGCAAATGACAAAAAGTTTGTTATATTAAAATAACTTTCTAGTAAAACCCATCAGTAAATTCATCAACAAAGGACCATGATAATGACTGAAATTTTTAAAGGCAATAGCCTAACATTGACTTTAGTGAATGGTATCGCCAACTTGTGTTTTGATAATCAATCACAAAGCGTCAATAAATTTGACGCCAAGACCAATGCTGAATTTACCCAAGTGGTTGAACTGCTTGAGGGGCGAGATGACATACAAGGTCTTGTTGTAACATCTGGCAAAAAAGTATTCATTGCAGGGGCGGACATCACCGAGTTCGTTGGTCATTTTCAGCGTTCAGCAGGCGAGATTGAATCATGGCTACTTGATATCAACCGCACCTTTAACCGCTTTGAGGATTTGCCGTTTCCAAAAGTCTGTGCTATCAATGGTGCGGCGTTAGGCGGTGGTTGTGAGATGACTTTGGTGTGCGAGTATCGTGTCATTGGTGCATCAGGTCAGGTGGGTTTTCCTGAGACCAAGTTGGGTATTTTTCCAGGATTTGGCGGTTCGGTACGAGCCCCCCGTATCATTGGGGTGGATAATGCCCTAGAGCTGATTGCCAAAGGCAATGCCCTAAAGCCTGCTGATGCCATCAAAGCGGGCTTGGTTGATGCGGTGGTGTCAGATGAGTATCTTGAACAATCGGCACAAGATTTGGTCAAAAAGTGTATTCAAGGTGAGCTTGATTGGCAGGCAAAACGAGCGGAGAAGCTGGAGCCTGTTAAGCTAAATGCGACCGAACAAATCATGGCGTTTAATTCTGTCAAAGGGGCGATTTTTGCCAAAGCCAACCCTAAGCATTATCCTGCCATTGCTCTTGCCTTAGAAGCGGTAGAAAAGCACGCCAATCTTAACCGTGATGAGGCGATTAAGGTGGAGGCGGCCAATTTTGTCAAAGCTGCCAAGACACCACAAGCACAGGCACTTGTGGGGGTGTTCTTAAATGATCAGCTTGTCAAAAAGCGTGCCAAAGAGCAATCTAAAGATGCCCATGATATCAATGAGATGGCAGTGCTTGGTGCAGGCATTATGGGTGGTGGTATTGCTTATCAAGCGGCGGTTAAAGGGCTACCCATCATCATGAAAGACATCAAGAGTGAACAGCTTGATTTGGGCATGAATGAGGCGAGCAAACTGCTTTCTAAAGAAGTTGAGCGAGGTAAAATCAATGCCACTAAGATGGGTGCGACACTATCAAAAATCCGCCCAACGCTCAATTATGGCGACTTTGCTACCCCTGATATCATCATTGAGGCGGTGGTTGAAAATGAGAAAGTAAAAAAATCAGTGCTTGCCGAGACCGAAAGCCTGATTAAAGATGAGGCGATTTTGGCATCTAATACTTCCACCATCAGCATTACTGAGCTTGCCACTGCACTAAAACGCCCAGAGAATTTTGTGGGTATGCACTTTTTTAATCCTGTGCATCGTATGCCACTTGTTGAGGTGATTCGTGGCGAAAAGACAAGCGATGAAGCGATTGCCACTACTGTTGCTCTTGCCCAAAAAATGGGCAAAACGCCGATTGTGGTTAATGATTGCCCAGGATTTTTGGTGAATCGTGTGTTATTCCCTTATTTTGGGGCGTTTGATTTGCTCATCAAGCACGGTGCAGACTTTGTGAAGATTGATAAAGTCATGGAAAAATTTGGCTGGCCTATGGGTCCTGCCTACCTGCTTGATGTGGTGGGAATTGATACAGGAGTACACGCCAGTGAAGTGATGGCGAACGGTTTTCCTGACCGCATGAAACCAGAGTATCAAACTGCTACGAGCGTGATGTTTGCCAACAATCGTTTGGGTCAAAAAAATGGCTTTGGTTTTTATCGGTATGAGCTTGATAAAAAAGGCAAGCAAAAAAAATCAGTTGATGCGACTGTTTATGAGTTGCTACAACCTGTGCAAGATACAAATGGCGTGTCATTTGATGACCAAGAGATTATTGACCGCTTGATGGTGGCGTTTTGTAATGAGACGGTGCGTTGCCTAGAGGAGGGCATTGTCGCCAGTGCTGGTGAGGCAGACATGGCGATGTTGATGGGGTTGGGATTTCCACCGTTTCGTGGTGGACCGTGCCGTTATATCGACCAAGTTGGTGTAAGCGAGTTTGTCGCTCTTTGTGATCAATATGCACATCTTGGTCGTGCGTATGAAGCCCCAGAGTTGCTTAAGCAAATGGCAAAAGACAAAAAAACATTTTACGCTTAATGATGAATCAAGAAGAATTTAAGGAAAAATTATGACAACTCTATCTCCAAAAGATGTGGTGATTGTTGATGGTGTACGCACCGCCATGGGCAAATCCAAAAATGGTATGTTTCGTCATGTACGAGCTGAAACCTTGTCAGCTAAGTTGATGAAGGCATTGATTAAAAGAAATAATCTGGACCCTAATGAGCTTGAAGATGTCATCTGGGGTTGTGTGAACCAAACCTTAGAACAAGGTTGGAATATCGCCCGCCATGCAAGTCTATTGGCAGGCATTCCTAAGCATGTATCAGCCCAGACTGTGAACCGTCTGTGTGGCTCGTCCATGCAAGCATTGCATACTGCCGCCGCTCAAATCATGACCAATCAAGGCGAGGTGTTCATCATCGGTGGGGTTGAGCATATGGGTCATGTGGCGATGATGCATGGTGTGGACTTAAACCCAAGCAGTTCAAAGCAAATCGCCAAAGCGTCAAACATGATGGGTCTGACCGCAGAGCTGTTGGGTCGCATGAATGGTATTAGCCGAGAAGAGCAAGACAAATTTGCTCTAAATTCGCACCTAAAAGCCGCCAAAGCCACCGTTGAAGGACGATTTGACCGTGAGATTGTGGGCGTGGAAGGGCATGATGAAGCAGGTAATTTGCAGTTATGTACAAAAGATGAGGTCATTCGTTTTGATGCCAGTTTAGAAAGTTTACAAAAACTACGGCCTGTCTTTGACCCTGCCAATGGCACAGTAACGGCAGGTTCGGCATCGGCACTCTCAGATGGTGCGTCTGCCATGTTGGTGATGTCCGCCCAAAAGGCCAAAGCATTGGGATTAACCCCAAGAGCTCGCCTTCGTGGCATGGCAGTGGCAGGCTGTGATGCTGCCATCATGGGCTATGGTCCTGTACCTGCCACCCAAAAAGCATTAAAGCGTGCAGGCGTGAATATCTCTGACATTCAGACGATTGAGCTGAATGAAGCCTTTGCCGCTCAGGGCCTATCGGTATTAAAAGGTTTGGATCTTTACGACCGCCAAGACATTGTCAATCATCATGGCGGTGCAATCGCTCTAGGGCATCCGCTTGGTTGTTCAGGTGCACGAATCACCACCACTTTATTAAATGTGATGGAGCAGCAAGATACCGAGTTGGGGCTTGCAACGATGTGTATCGGTCTGGGTCAAGGTATCGCCACCATCATTGAGCGAGTATGATGATTTTGGCTTTCTTAAAATCCAAGCAGTCGCTTGGATTTTTTTATGAGCTTAAGTTTGGTGTTGCTGTCTATGAAGAGATGGTTTGTAAAAAATTATCAATCTATCATCTTAGGCTTAATGATTGGTGTATGCAAAAAAAGGAGTAATGGTGAAAAAAATCATACATGATTGTTTTATTTAGGATACAATTTGACGGACTTTCAAGTGCAATTCATGGTATGATAATACCAATTTTTTATGATACTTTTTTTGAGGGGAGAAATGATGAAATTACGCAATGCCATGTTTAACACCATGTTCGCTGTTGCCTTGACAACAATGGGTATCTCTGCCCATGCCATGTTGCCTACGCCAAAAAACGCACAGCAGGCATCTGATATCCTACAGATTGACCAAAGAGTGAATGCGTTCTTGGTTCATCAAGATGCAACAGGAAAAGAAGTCTTGCAACCATTGACCGCAAGTGATAATGTAGCTCGTGGCGAGATTGTGGAATATCAAGGGCTATTCACCAACCAAGACACCAACCGTGTGCGTAGCATGATAGCGACACTAAACATTCCTGAGGGGGTGGAGCTTGTTGGTGCGGTTGAGCCTGCCATTGTGAAGGCAAGCACTGATGGTCAGCGTTTTGTTCATATGCCGATTCGTGCTAACATCAACGGACAGGTTCGAGAGTTACCACTGAGCTACTACAAGGCATTACGCTGGACGGTTGAGGATTTGGGTATTGGTGCGACAGCGGTCGTCAAATATCGTGTGCGTGTCAAATAACGCACGATTTGAACTGGCAATCTAAAATCTTGCCAATAGAGTCTTAAAGTTGGCGTTGTGATTAACCAAATCAAGATTGCAACGCCACTTGTATTTTTAGGTTAACAATTAACAGTAGTTTTAAGTTGAGCCAATCGTTTTTTGTCATCACTCAATAGTGGCTGATACTTTTTGATGAGTTGATGGACGATGAACCGACCGCCATGTTAGGCTATTGCCTTGATGACCAATCAATAGCCACCCAATTTTTTATCATTATTCTCCTAGTTTATTGCCCACCAAAAATGCCACAAGCCCAATAATGAGTGTAGGCACTACAGCGTGCAAATCCCAAAAGCTGATTTTAAAATAAGCAAAGATAATGTAGCAGGTCAGTCCTGATAGCATGGAGGCAATAGCTCCTATGGCATTGGCTTTTTTGTAATACAACCCAAAGATCAACACCCACAAGAAAGTCGCTTCAAGCCCACCAAAGGATAAAAGATTTAGCCAAATGAGCATATCGGGCGGATTGAACATGGCGACAGCTGCCAAAATCACGGTAAAGATGAGCGTCAGAAGAGTGGAATAGCGTTTGATTTTCGCTTCATGTTGAACCTCTTCAGGTCTGATAGATAAGTATAAATCCTTGATGAGTGTGCTTGATGACTGAATCAGCATGGAGTCAATTGATGACATGATTGCTGCCATGGGGGCTGCTAAAAACACCCCTGCCACAAAGGGTGGTAATACCGTCATCATGAGAGTTGGAATGACCTTGTCAGGTACATCAAGCTCTGGTATGACAGCCCGAGCCAACACCCCTGCTAGGTGCATACCTAAGACCAGTACACCCATGACCATCGTGCCAACCAATATCCCACGATGGAGCGAGCGACTGTCCTTATATGCCATTGCACGAATGGCGGTGTGAGGTAGCCCAATCAAACCAAAACACACAAGCACCCAAAACGAGAGCATAAAGGTCGCTGATAGTTTATCATCAACGCCTGTGGGCATAAGCAGGCGTGGGTCAATGCTATGTAAGGTTGTCATGGCACTATCAATACCGCCTGTTGCCATCACTGTACCACCCAGCAGCAGCACCGTACCAATCATCATCACCAGACCTTGCACGGTGTCAGTTAAGACCACCGCTCTAAATCCACCAATAAAGGTATAAAGCCCAATCACGAAGGCGAACACACCAATGGATAGTTCATAAGGTAGTCCTAGTGTGGCTTCCAAGAGACGACCTGCACCAATAAACTGTACCACCATCATGCCAAAGAATGCAAGCAATAAGGATAGGCAAGCCAGCCATACCACAACTTTGTTTTGGTAGCGAGCATAGAGTAGGTCGTTAATCGTGATACTGCTTGTCTTGCGAGCCAAGATGGCAAATTTTTTGCCTAGCGTGCCAAGAGTTAGCCATATCGCTGGGACTTGTATCATAGATAGTAGCACCCAGCCTAGACCATATTTATATGCTGCACCAGGTCCTCCAATGAATGAGCTTGCCGAGATGTAAGTCGCCACTGTCGTCATCGCCAGTACGAAACCACCCATAGAGCGAGAGCCAACATAGTACTCACTCAAAAATTCGCCTGATGAGCGTTTTTGATAAGCGTGCCACGCCACCGCAAAGACAAAAAACAAATACAGACCAAAAGGTATCAGAATATGAATGTTGATGTTCATACATGACCCCCTAAATCATTATCATCATTGAGTTTGTCATGACCTTCCAAATCCATCTCTTTATATACTGTCTTTAAGACAGCAAGGCTAATCAAAACAAATAAGATGGGCAGGACAATACAGCTTAGCTCAAACCATAATGGAAAACCTAAAAATCCTGTGCCATCAGGCATGAAATAGCCAAAAACAACCCACCCAATAAGATATAAAAGGGTGAGATAAACTGACCATTTGGCTTCACGGTTTAGCTGGTGGGTTGGGGAGGGTGTGTGCTGTGGCATGGCAATGATTTGTCTGATAAATCAAGATGTTGGGGTTCATTTGAAAAAAGGTCGTTAGTGTAGCATAAAATGTGATGGCAAATTGTAAAAAATTTGACTAGAATAGATGCAGTCTTAGAGCATCGTATTGATGTAAGCCTTATGATATTGGAGATAAGATGAGTCTGCATGATATTTTGAAATATCGCCGTTCTGTTCGTGATTATTTGCCTGTGGATATTGACGATGCGATGGTTAAGCATTGCCTTGAGCTTGCCACCTTAGCACCCACCAGTTCAAATATGCAGTTGTATGAGTTTTATCACATTACAGATAAAGCCATGCTCGGTCAAATTGCCAAAGCCTGCTTATCACAAGGAGCAGCAGCCACCGCCAATCAATTGGTGGTTTTTGTTATTCGTCCTGATTTGCACCGAGTACGAGCTAAGACGGTGTTTGATTTTGAAAAACAAAATATTCAAAACTACAGCCCTGTCGATAAAGTCGCCTCTAGGATTAAGCGGTTTGATACTTATTATAATCGCTTGATGCCACTGTTGTACAACCAAAGCCGATTTATCCCAAAAGCTCGTGAGGCGCTGGCTCGTACGGTTGGTAAGTTTCGCCCCATTCAGTCGGAAATCTCGTTTGATGATATGCGTATCGTCATGCACAAAAGCTGTGGTCTTGTTGCTCAGACTTTCATGCTGGCGATGAGCGAGAAGGGCTTGGATACTTGTCCGATGGAAGGCTTTGATGGTCGTGTGATTAAGGAGCTACTAAACCTACCAAAAAGTAGCGAGATTAACATGGTGGTTTCTTGTGGTGTGCGGAGCGATAAGGGCGTTTGGGGAGATAGGTTTCGTGTGCCATTTGCTGAAGTTTATCACAAGATTTAGCTGAAGCGTAATCAATACTGCCGTCAAGGCGGTATTTTTTTGTTAATGTTGTAAATATTGGTGTGGTTTTAAGGTTTATAAATACCGCTTGATATAAGCGGTATTTTAACTTACCTACCGGGCTGTTATTTTTTCTTTTTGCCACCTTGCACGGCTTTAAAGCGAGGATTTGATTTGCAAATCACAAAGGTGCGTCCACGACGACGGACGACTTGGCAGTCTTCGTGGCGATTTTTGGCGGATTTTAGTGAAGATAGCACTTGCATGATGTTTCCTTATAAATGTTATAACATAACCTTCAAAAAGCATTATACGCCCATTTTCCTGCTTTGACAAGAGCATATGGGCGGATTTTAATTTTGGGGGACGAGTAGTCAGTCAGATGTATTGCGACTTGTTGTTAGAGCGTCAATGATGGTGTCTTTATTTTTTAGGCGTTTGATGGTGTGCCACAGCGTTTCTGCTTCAAGATAGCCTTTGGTGAGCATGCCAAGCCATTGCTTATAGCGACCAATTAAGCCTGATTGATTGTCTGTGTCGTCATCTAAAAATTCAATTTGAGCGTCAACGAGTGCCTGCCAGCTTAGTTCAATGTTTTGATTATGAATCTGGGCAATCAAATCAGGACGAGTAACCGCACCACGACCAAGCATAAGATGGGGTGTATTAGAGCGAATCATACAGCGGTGAGCATCATCTGCTGTCCAAATCTCACCGTTGGCGATGATGGGTAAGTCTAAAGTGGTAAAAGGTTCAATAAGCTCCCAATAGGCAGGTGGTTTATATCCTTGTGTTTTGGTGCGGGCATGAATGGTTAGCCAGCTGGCACCAGCACTGCGGACGGCGTCGCCAATTTCTTTCATCTTGGAGGTGTCGGTATAGCCTAGCCGAATCTTGGCAGAAACAGGCGTAAAGGAAGGCGTGCTGTGGCGTACAGCATGGATGATGCGATGAATACTCTCTGGCTCATCTAGTAGCACCGCACCGCCTTTGTGGTTATTGACTGTCTTGGCAGGACAACCAAAATTCAGGTCAATGGCGTGTGCCCCAAGTGAGATGGCGGTGGCAGCACTTTGGCTCATGGTGTCAGGGTTGTTGCCCAGTAGCTGTACATGAATGGGTGTGCCACTTGCTGTTTTGCCATCGGTGTGTAACTCTGGCACATATTTGTAGAATACATGAGCAGGCAAAGGATAATGCGTTACCCGAATGAACTCACTGACAGACCAGTCATAGGGTGTGCCAAGTCGTGTGGCGATGTCAGTTAATATCCGCCGCATGAGTGGGTCGGTCAGCCCTTCCATTGGTGCAAGTAGGCGAACAGGGTGGGTGAATAGGTGTGAAAATGTGTTCATGGGGTCGGCTAAAATTATTTATAAATCAATTTTTTATCATCAAGTGCTAAACTTGCCATCAAATCACCAATATGGTGTATGTCTAGGACTTCTTTGGCACGAGTGCAAGCGACATACAGTAAGCGTAATTCTTCAGGAGAGATTTTGATGGTGTGGCGATTGATGTCGTACAAAAAATCATCGCTAATTTGTACACGAGACCATTCCAGCCCCTTTGCTTTGTGGGCGGTGGAAACCACATAATCTGCGTGGCTTTGGGTGGTTAGACTTTTAATGGCACTGGAGATTGTCTGTGTGCCATGCTCTTCGATGAGCTTTACCCAAGTTTTTAAATCAGACCCTTCGCCTGTCTCGCTAAATTCTTGCACTTCTCCCCAATGCTTAAAAAAAGCAAGCTCAGGCACGCCATAGGCAGATTTACCTGTTTTTAGGCTCTCGGCGGCATGACAAAACCGTAAAATTCGCTCACTATCAGCTTGTAGGGCGACTTTATGCCCTGCTTTTAGCCCTGTTAGTAAATGGCTGATAGCAGTGGCGTTGGTACGACACAAAATCGCATCTTTTTTCCCCTGAGCAAGCAGTTTGGCAATACGGCTTGAGATGGCAGGGTTGCCTTTTAGGGGGGTTTCTTCTTGTAGGGCGGTTAAAAATATATTGGCAACTTTGGCAATCTCATCACCAAAGCGAAACGATTGCGTTAGTAGGGTCTGTGGATAAGGTAGGCGTTTCATGGCATTTAATGCCCCACGCCATTCATAAATTTGTTGATGGGCATCGCCTACATAAATGGTTTGTTTGTCTTGGCGAATGAGTGCACCCATCATCAAGGGGTCTGCGTCTTGTGCTTCATCAAATAAAATAAAGTCAGCAGGAATGATGGGGTTAGATAGTGTCCATAGTTTTAGGTAAATGTCGTGTCCGATGCCTGACTGATGGCGTGGGTCAATAGATTGTAACCATCGCATTTCTAGGGCAGGGTATAGTAGCTCTTGCAAGTGTTCACCATCAGCTTGGCTTAGCCATGATGGTGGAGTGATGTGGCGTGGGGCAGGATAGGCACTCGATGTTTTACAAAAATTGGTCAAGCCTTCACTGACGATATTGGCAAGTTTGGCGGGGGTGAGCGTAACTGATTTGTTAACACCGTCTATCTTTCTTTCCACTTGAATGGCGGATAAATTTAGCTCGCTAGCCAGTCGGCTGGGCGTTAGGCGTGGTAGACTAACCTTGGCGGTTACATCACGATTAACATGGCGATAAGCAAGAGAGTGGAAGGTCTGGCAGCGTACATTTCTTGGGAATTTGCTCTGAGCTTCGTTGGCGATGGACTTGTTGAATGCTAGGTACAGCCCCCGACCATTCATGTGGTCGCTGATGAGTTTTAAGGTGGTGGTTTTACCTGCACCTGCATAGGCAACGATTTTGAATGATTGTCCTGTCATTGCCATCTGTAAGGCAGCAAGCTGCTCATCGGTGGGTGCGTAGGTGGTGGCTGAACTCATGGGCAGATTAACTGATGACAAAACCGCATCATTATAGCATAGTTTTGTAAGGTTGTCGGCTTGACTTATGATGTCAAGATTGACAAAGATTATGGCTTATCGTTTGCTTGAGAAATAGCGTCTTTAGGGGAGGGTTCTTTGACCAAAATCTTTGCCATCAATAGACCAAACTCAAACAGTAGGCACATTGGAATGGCAAGCATGAGCATACTTGCTCCATCAGGTGGTGTAACGATGGCAGCAATAAAAAAACAACCAACGATGATATAGCGTCGTTTATCCGCCAACGCTTTTGGGCTGATGATACGCATTAGCACCAATAGCAAGATTGCCACAGGTATCTCAAACATCACTCCAAATACAGCAAAAAGCTTAATCACAAAATCAAGATAGCTTTGAATGTCTGTCATTGGTAGGACATTATCAGGTGCAAACATCACAAAAAATTTGAGTGCAGGAACAAGCACCACAAAATAAGCAAACGCCACACCCACATAAAATAGTATGATGGCAGATAATAGTAATGGTAAGGCGGCTCGTTTTTCGTGCTTATAAAGAGCAGGTGAAACAAAGCCCCAAATCTGTGCAAGAATAAACGGCACAGTCAAAAATAGCGACACAAAAAAGGTTAGTTTAATTGGTGCTAAAAACCCAGATGCGACATCAGTGGCGATGAGACTGGCTTCTTTGGGCAATAGAGCAACCAGTGGGTTTGAGATAAAATCATATAATTCTCGGCTAAATCCAATCAATGCCAAGAACACCACGATGACCACCAAAAACATACGAATAAAGCGAGTCCGTAGCTCAGCAAAGTGTGCCATGAATGGCATATCGCCTTCATGACTGGGTGTGTGTTGCTTGGAGATGTTGATATCAGGGGTTAAATCGCTCACGCACCCCCCTGATGTAGCAGTTTATCTGCTTGATGATTGGGTAAAAAAGGCGGTGGTGGCAGACGGCGTTTTTTGTCATACTCGCCCAATAAGAACCAGCGGTTCACCATTGGCATATTAAATGCGGTTTCAAGTACTGCTGTTTTTTGGGCGTTGTGATGGTGGATTGGTGATTCATCATCATTTGTGCTTGTTTGCCAGCTTTCTAGAATGTGGTGTTTGTTGGTGTGAGCGGTTTGTTCGGTCTGATCTATGGTGCGTTGGAGCTTGACTACTTGCTGTTTCATTGCCGCTTCTGACTCTTTGATTTTGGCAAGCTCGGCTTTGAGTTCTTCTTGAACTTCTAAAAGCTGCATTTCGCTGACAAACTCACTTTGCAGGCGTGCTGACATACGGCGAAATTTGCCGTACCATTTGCCCAGTGTGCGTGCTGCCAATGGCAGTTTTTCAGGACCAAGCACGATGAGTGCAATGATGCCAAATAAAGTCAGCTCAAAAAAACCAAGATTTGCCACAAATAAATCCTAAGTGATCAGCTGTCGCTTGGCTTGTCGTTTTTGATTTCTTTGATTTCAGCGATTATGGGTTTATTGTCGCTGTCAGAAAGTTTAGGTTTGTCTTCATCTTTAACAGCATCCTTAAAACCTTTAACAGCAGAACCTAAATCTTTGCCTGCATTTTTAAGTTTGCTTGTGCCAAAGATTACCACCACTACCAATAATAAAATGATCCAATGCGTGATTGAAAAACTACCCATAACCCATCCTTAAAAGATTACTTTGTTGTTTTAAAAATAGTCTAACACAAAATTTTAATAAAATGATGAAAATTTAGCTCATTTGGCTGTTATGACTGTACTGTACGGCTATTTTTTTCATCAATGCCCGACAACCCAAAGCGTCTGCCAAGCTCATCTAGTACTGCCTGCCCTGATAAGCCCAAGTGGTGCAAGGCGACCAAACCATGAAACCAAGTGTCCGCCACTTCATAGACAAGCTCGGATGCCGCCTTGTCATCATCAACGCCTTGGGTGCGAACAAGTTGCAGTTCTTTGGCAGAGATGATGGATTCAGTTGCTTCTTCGCCTACTTTTTCTAGGATTTTGTTTAATCCTTTGTGGTATAAACTTGCCACATAAGAGCTGTCTTTGTCAGCAAGTTTTCTTTCTGCTAGGATATCATCTAGTTTTGCGATGATGTTATCTATGCAAAGAGTGGCCGTGGTGTTTTTGTTGTGAACATGGTCGGCTTGGTTGCTTGTTGAGCTGTGAGACCTACCATAAATCTCATCAGGATTTTTGATGACCTGATCCACGGTTATCCATCTGCCTTCAGTGGTATCTAGCTTGTCATAAAAGCATGAGCGACGCCCTGTATGGCATGCGATATCACCAATCTGCGTAATGATTAGCACGATGACATCTTTATCACAATCGGTGCGTATTTCATGAACAATTTGAGTATGACCTGAGCTTTCGCCTTTATGCCATAGCTGATTGCGAGAGCGAGAGTAGTACACTGCTTGCCCTGTTTGTGCGGTAAGTGTCAGTGCTTCACGGTTTTGCCATGCCAACATTAGAATTTGCCCTGTATCACGGTCTTGGGCAATGGCAGGAATCAGCCCATCGGCATTAAATCGTAGAGCGTTAAGATAGTTCATCATTATCTCCTATTTTGCGATATTTTAGCACACTATCTAATGATCTGACTAATCTAAATGAGATAAAACATCTGCTGGTTTGTATTATTTGTCATAGTCAAGTCTTGCAATTTATTTTGTTATCTTTTATAATGTTGCTCCCACCTTCCGTTATTTGTTTTGAACAAATTGACAAAAAGGTTCATCGGTTGGACAACCAACCTTTAACAAAGAGGTTACCATGAAAGTAAAATTAAAAACCAAGCGTGGTGCAGCTAAGCGTTTTAAAAAAACCGCTAATGGTTTTAAGCGTAAGCAAGCCTTCAAACGCCACATCTTGACCAAAAAGTCTCCTAAGCGTATCCGCCAACTTCGTGGTTGCGTGATGGTTCATGTCGCTGATGTTCCATCAATCCGCCGTATGTGCCCATACATTTAATTTAGGAGAATATAATGGCTCGTGTAAAACGTGGTGTACAGGCTAACCGCCGTCATAAAAAAGTTCTGGCTCGTGCAAAAGGTTACTACGGTGCTCGCTCTCGTGTGTATCGTGTTGCTGTACAAGCTGTGATGAAAGCAGGTCAATACGCATACCGTGACCGCCGTAACAAAAAACGCTCTTTCCGCCGTCTGTGGATTGCTCGTATTAATGCAGGTGCTCGTCTAAATGGTTTGTCATACAGCCGTCTTATCAATGGTCTTAAAAAGGCAAGCATTGAGATTGACCGCCGTATTCTAGCAGACATCGCCATGCATGATGCAGCAGCATTCACTGCAATCTGCGCAAAAGCAAAATCTGCTTTGGCATAAGTCTAAGCATATATTTAGTTTCGACTAAATTTAAAAACCGCAATACTCCGTGTTGCGGTTTTTTATTTACCTGCGTTTTGAAAGTGGGTAGTTGCTTATTTGAATGATTGGTCTATAAACAAGCCCACTCAATGAGTGGGCTATTTTCTAACTTTACCTATGGAGATGATGGTAGGGTGTTAGAAGCGATATACTGCACCTAACTCAACACCTTTTTTATCAACTTTGGTTTTATTATATTCTTCTTTAGAAAAACCGACATTAGCAAAACCAAGTAGATTTTTGCTGACATCATAAGAGGCACCCACATTCAGACCAACTACCTCTCCATCACCATAACCTTTATAGTTATCGGTATAAGAGATCTCAGCCCAAGTGGTTACAGAGTCTTTGGGTTTGTAAGCTACACCAGTAAACAATGCAAGCTCGTTATCATTGCTATTGTAGTCGGTGTATTGAGCTGTGCCATGCACCGACCATTGGTCGTTAATTGTATATTCACCAGAACCAAGTAGTGAATTTAGGTCATTGCCTGCACGAGTATAAGCGACATTTAGTGAGGTTTTATCTTTAGTGTATTGAGCACCGACAATGACAAAATCACGATCAACTGATTTTTCCTCTCCATTTTTAAAAGTAATAAAAGAGCGCGAACCTTTTTTACCTTCATCCATACCATAGTGTATGAATGCGGTAGTAGTGTCGCTGTTGAATTTTGGTGTAGTATATAAAAAGCTATTATTTACCCAGTTACCTGCATGGCCAGAAAATGGACCAATGCCTGTCCCCCATAGCCATGCATTGCCTGTAACAAGATCATCGTCTTTTGAGATGGTGCGACCTGCTTGTAGACGGCCATAATCTGCATGGTTTAAGGCAATCCAACCTTGACGAGCAGAAAAGTTGGCACTAGTACTTTCAGCGACATCAACTCGATACTCTAAGCGATATTCTAGGTCAAGTTTATCTTTGAGCTTTTCTGAACCTTTAAAGCCGATACGAGAGTTACCTGTTGTAAACTTGGGTCGAGCCGAGTCTTTGGTGGTAATACCATTTTTGGTGGTTTCGGCACTTTCACTTGCAAAAGACATACGAATTTGACCATAGATGTCGGGGGCAGCAATGGCGACAGTAGAAAGTGTTGCAATGCTGGCTAGGGTGGCGACTTTGAGAGAAGTAGCTAAAACAGAATGTTTCATAGAAGTGTTTCCTTGTGGCTGATAATCCATGCACCATCAGTGACTTTAGTCCAAAAAGTGTAATAGTGCGACAGCAAAAATTTGCAATTCTACAATAAAGTATCAAAAATGCAATCTAAATATACAAATTTAAGACAATTATGTCAACAGGGTTTTGAAAAATTGTAAAATTTTTTTACATAAAATGATTTTTAAGAGTGGTTGTGCCCATTGGTATTTGTTGATTGGCAGAATAATTATTGTAACCAAAGCAAATCGCTTATTGATATTTGAAAATGAATTATTTACAATAAGTTGTTTATTTTTCTATAAAAAATCTGATAAAAGTTGTACATTTATGACCACAATACCCACCTTGAATCAGCCTTTAGCGAATCTTACAGAGCAGGATTTTGCTACATTTGGCGAATCGGCTTGCTCATTAATCCAGCACGCTCAAAGTGAAACAGAGCTGCAAGAACTTAAAGTTGCCTTGCAAGGCAAAAAAAGCGACATCACCATCTTGTCCAAGCAGATGGGTTCTTTAGATGCTGATGGCAAAAAAACCTACGGTGCATATTTGCATGAGTTACGCACCAAGATAACCGTAGCATTTGATGAGCGTGGACAGCTTTTGGCACAAAACGCCCTAAATGCTAAACTTGCCAGTGAGACAGTTGATGTCAGTTTGCCAGCACGAGGTGTGGCGATTGGTGGACTGCATCCCATTACGCAGGTAACCGAGCGTATGAAGCAGTTCTTTACTCAGGCAGGATTTAGCGTGGCGACAGGTCCTGAGGTGGAGAGTGATTATTATAACTTTGAGGCACTTAATATCCCAGATCATCACCCTGCTCGATCGATGCACGATACTTTTTATTTTGATGCCAATTATCTGCTGCGTACACATACTTCAGGTGTGCAGATTCGCACGATGGAGAAATCGGAGCCACCACTTCGCATCATCTGCCCTGGGCGTGTGTATCGCTCCGATAGCGACCAGACGCATTCACCAATGTTTCATCAGATGGAGGGCTTGATGATTTCTAAATCATCTAACTTTGCTGAGTTAAAAGGTGTGATTCATGAGTTTTTAAATGCTTTTTTTGGCAAACAGATGACCGTTCGTTTTCGCCCATCTTTCTTCCCATTTACCGAACCATCTGCTGAAGTGGATATCTTATCAGACAATGGCAAATGGCTAGAGGTTCTGGGCTGTGGTATGGTTCATCCACAGGTGCTGCGTAACTGTGGCATTGACCCTGACGAGTATACAGGATTTGCTTTTGGTCTTGGGATTGAACGCTTTGCCATGCTGTATTATGGTGTGAATGACTTGCGTTTATTTTTCCAAAATGACATCAGATTTTTAAAGCAATTCGCCTAAGAATTGGGCGACTGATGAATGGAAGCGGTCAAAATGAGTGGCAGGCCCAATCTTGATGAATATTGACACAAAATAGAGTTTTGAGAAATTTATGAAAATCAGCGAAAATTGGCTAAGACAATGGGTAAACCCCACCAACACTTCAGCAGAGCTTGGCGAACAACTGACGATGGCAGGGCTTGAACTTGATGATGCCCAGATGGTTGCACCGCCATTTAGTAGTGTGGTGGTTGGGGAGGTTATTACCTGTGAACAGCATCCAGATGCTGATCGTTTGCGTGTTACGACCGTCAATATCGGTCAACCAGAACTGCTACAAATTGTGTGCGGTGCACCGAATGTGCGAGCAGGGTTAAAAGTAGCGGTAGCGACAGTGGGTGCGGTATTGCCACCGGTTGACGGCAAAGAGTTTAAAATTAAAAAAGGCAAACTGCGTGGTGTAGAATCTCAAGGCATGCTATGCGGTGCTTCAGAGATTGGCTTGGTTGATGAAATTGATGGCTTGCTTGAGTTGTCGCCTGATGCACCCATCGGTGTCTGTGTGCGAGAATATTTAAATTTAGATGCCATGATTTTTGACATTGCCATCACACCAAATCGTGGCGACTGTTTTAGTGCATTAGGTATTGCTCGTGAGATTTCGGTGATTAACCGTTTGTCATTAAATCACCCAGTCATCACTCAGGTTGCCCCAAGCATTAGCCAGACTCCCAGCGTTAAGGTGCTCAGTGATGATGCTTGCCCACGCTATTTAGCCCAGTATATTGGTAATATCGACCGCACGGTTAAAAGTCCTGCTTGGTTGATGGAGCATTTGACAGCGTCAGGGGTGCGTACACACAACTTTTTGGTTGATGTTACCAACTATGTGCTATTAGAGCTTGGTCAGCCACTTCACGCCTTTGATGCTGATAAAATCGTAGGCGATATTGTCGTACGACTGGCACAAAAACAAGAACAGGTGGTACTACTCAATGAGCAAAGCATTACTTTGACAGGTGATGAGCTGGTCATTGCCGATGATGAAGGTGTGCTTGCCTTGGCAGGTATCATGGGAGGGCTGCGTTCTGCTGTTAGCGATGAGACGACCAATATCGTGCTTGAGTCGGCACATTTTCATCAGCTTGCCATCGCAGCACGAGCCAGACGCTTTGGGCTACATACCGATGCCAGCCAGCGATTTGAACGAGGCGTGGATTTTGAGTTGCCATTGACGGCAATAAACCGTGCCACAGCATTGATTTGTGATATTGCAGGCGGTGAGGCAGGTCAGATTACCACCGTTGAAAACACACAAAAACTGCCTAAGCGTGAGGCAATTCATCTACCGTTAGCTAAGATTGAACAGCTATTGGGCATTAAGCCATCTGCTGATGAAGTGCTAGATATCTTAAATCGCTTGGGAATTGATAGTACAATCAACGGTGATGGTCTTATCTGTCAGCCACCAAGTCATCGTTTTGACATAAGCATTGCCGAAGATGTGGTTGAAGAGGTGGCTCGTATCTATGGTTATGATAAGATTGAGGCGACTTTACCAAGTTTTGCGGTGGACATGAGTCATGACGATACGGCAGATTTGACTTATGCCATCAAGGCAGTATTGGCGACTTCAGGTTATTTTGAGGCAGTGAGTTTTAGCTTTAGCGATGCCAAGATTGAGGCACTATTCAATGATGATCAGTTGGGATCGGTTCTGCCACTTGCCAACCCGATTTCATCAGAGCTTGCGGTGATGCGTCGTACTTTGCTATCTAGTATGTTGCCTGTGGTATCGTATAATCTAAAACGCCAACAATCTCGTGTGCGTCTGTTTGAAACAGGGTTATCGTTTATTGGTCAAGACATCAAAGATTTGGTACAGACCCCAAGTCTTGCTATCGTTGCTACAGGTCTTGTGGCAGATGAGGGCATTTATGACAAGCGAGAAATGGACTTTTTTGATTTAAAGCATGATATTGAAAGTCTATTGCCAAAGCGTCTAGATAAGAGTGCAGTTGAATACCAACGAGCGGATTTGGCGTTCTTGCATCCTGGTCAAAGTGCTTATCTGGTAGTGAATGGAGAAAAACTAGGTTGGTTTGGTCAGTTGCACCCAAGTATTGCCAAAGCACTTGATTTGCCTAGTGTATGGGTAGCACAATTTGCTTTAGAGAGTTTGATTGACCTGCATCGTGCAAAAAATACCATTCATTCACCAAGTAAATTCCCAAGCGTTCGCCGTGATTTGGCATTTTTGGCGGATACTTCGGTGGTCTGGCAAGATTTGATTGCGGATATTCGTGGGGCGGCAGGGCAATATTTGAGCGATTTGTGGCTGTTTGATGTCTATCAAGGCGAGCATTTACCAGAGGGTAAAAAATCATTGGCGTTTGCGATGTTATTTCAAAATGCCGATGCCACACTTGAAGACGAAGCCATCAAGACCGCAATGGATGATGTCGTCAAGGTTTTAACTGACAAACACGGCGTGCAGCTTCGTGACGGCTGATTAACACATCAACTGAAGGTACAATGGGATAACAAGGAAAAATCATGAGTGCATTAACCAAGGCTGATATGATTGACCGCTTGACCATTCGCCTACGCATCACTCGCCAAGATGCTAGGCAAATTGTCGATAAGTTTTTTGAAGAAATTAGTCAAAATTTGGCAGATGGCAGAGAGGTTAAAATCTCAGGCTTTGGCAATTTTGTACTAAAAGACAAAAAACCAAGACCGGGTAGAAATCCAAAAACTGGCGAAAGCATTCCTGTCAAAGCAAGGCGAGTAGTTACTTTTAAGGCGGGTCAAAAATTTCGTACTCGAGTTGAGATGGAAAGCGACCACCAATAATAATCTGGGCAAAAGCTAGCTTATTTTTAGTTGAAAAGTGGGTATGCCTTTGTTATAATATCGGTTCATTTTTCCCACTTAAGTTGGCTAATAGATGATAAGGCATGGTGCGACATACCAAAGTTGGTTGGTGATGGCGTGGCTATGTTTGATTGCCTAAGAATTGGTTTTGCGGGCAGTTTTTATTAGTGCTTAGGTTTATTGGACAATTATCATGCGTAAAGACATTCACCCAGATTACAAAGAAGTTCTATTTCACGACACCAATGCTGATGTGTACTTCCTAACTCGCTCAACCGTTGCCACTAAAGCAACTCGTGAATACGAAGGTAAAGAGTACCCATATTTCCCGCTTGATATCTCAAGTGCTTCTCACCCATTCTACACTGGTGAGCAACGCAAGGCATCTAACGAAGGTCGTGTTGCCAGCTTCAACAAGCGTTTTGGTGCGTTTGCAAGCCGTGGTAAAAAAGCCTAATCATATTTGTGCTTTACAATGTGCTCAAAAACCGTCCTTATGGGGGCGGTTTTTGGTGTTTGGGAAATGATTATATGAGTTGTGCTAAAATACAATAAAATTGGTTGATTTTCTGAACAAATAGATGACGAATCAAGCACATCGTGATAGACTATGCGTATTTATTGACTGACTTTTTGAGTCTCATCTGAAGACGAATAAACTGGGGTAATTATGGAACAAAGTGTGCAATTGCTCATGACCATACTGGCTATGGTTGCTGGGCTGATTTTGATTGTGCTAGCGGTAGTGCGTCTTATTAAGGCGAAGCAGGTGGGTGATGTTGAAACAGATGTTCAGCACAAGGACGGTTTGCCCATCACACCAAGAGATGAGCGTATGTCGCAAACAGCCACTAAAGCGACGCCACAAGATGATGAAGATACAGATGCACTAAGTAATATGGCGGCGGTCGCTGCATCATCGCCTGTAGTAAATGCCGATAGGACGCCGGAGTCGCCCACTAAGGCGTCAGCAATTTATGAAGCACCAATTGACCAAAACTCCACTCAGGTGAGCGGTCTGGACGAGCAAGTTCATGATTTGGATGTGCCAGACTTCCAAGAAGCAACTGAATTGACTCAGCCTGCTAGCGAACAAAAAGCACCGCTAATAGACAGATACTTATCTCAGGAAGTCAGCTCTGATCAAAACAATGGACCATTATTAAACGCTAAAGATACTGTAACCATTGTCATCACGCCACGCAATTTTTTTACGGGCTTGCCAGGTAAGAGTATCTTGGGGCTGGTGCGTGAATATGGGCTAAAATACGGTGTAATGGAGATGTTCCATCGTTACGAACATGAGAATGGCACAGGTGATTTGTGGTTTAGTATGCTTGGGGCGAATGATGCAGGCGTGCAATCTTTTGACCTAAACACTTTATCAGAAAGTCGTTTTAATACCATTTTGTTGTTCTTGTCATTGCCACATCCTTACGCTTTGCGTGGTTTTGATAGCATGGTATCGACCGCACAGATGATTGCTAGCGATATTGACGCAGATTTGTACGATGAGCAAGGCGAGCTGTTAAACGATGAAAGACTTGCTAAATTGCGTGCTGATATCGCCAATTATCAATAATCAATGAATTGATGCAAAACCGTCTTTTAAGGCGGTTTTTGTGTTATTTGCCAAGACAACCCTTGCCACAAACCACCGTCAAAACCTATCAACCCAATATTTGAGTGAGCCATGACAGATTTATTCAGCTTTAATGACCAATCTAACAACCAAGACGCATCTGATGAGATGGGCGTTATTGGGCGGATGCGTCTTTTGATTGACGCCCTAAAAAAACACAATCACGCCTATTATGTACTAGATAATCCAACCATCTTGGATGATGAATATGATAGCCTAAGACAACAGCTGATTAAGCTAGAGACTGATTTTCCTGCCCTAAAACAGCCTGACAGCCTTACAGATAAAGTGGGTGATGCCCCTTTGCCTGCGTTTGTTCAGGTGCCACATGACCTTGCCATGTTGTCTTTGGGCAATGTTTTTAGCCTAGATGAGTTATCCGCCTTCATGAATCGTATTAACGATCGCCTAGATGCTAAAAATCAGAATCCTGAATACGAAATGGAGTTGAAATTAGATGGTCTGGCAGTATCCTTAAAATATGTGAATGGTGTGTTTACCCAAGCCATTACTCGTGGCGATGGGCGTATTGGTGAAGACATTACGCACAATGTCCGCACTATTTGTAACTTACCACAGGTATTGCCCGCCTGCCAAGATATTGCTTTGCTTGAGGTGCGTGGTGAGGTGCTAATGCCAAAGGCAGGTTTTGAGAAATTAAACCGCCAAAGCCAAGAGCGTGGAGAAAAAGTCTTTGCCAACCCCAGAAATGCTGCCGCAGGTTCGCTTCGCCAGCTTAATCCTGCCATTGCCGCTGCTCGTCCTTTGGCGTTCTATGCTTACTCGGTAAATCAAGGATTACCCCAGAATATCGCCACTCAAAGCGGGGCTTTGCAATATCTACAGACGCTCGGCTTTGAGACTGCACCTTTTGATACGGCTGCCACGCCCATAGGTGTGCAAGATTTCTATGAACACATTATCAAGACTCGTGCTAGTTTGCCGTTTGAGATTGATGGCGTGGTAGTGAAAGTTAATTCATTGCAGCTACAAAGTGATTTGGGTTTTTTAAGCCGTGAGCCACGCTGGGCAACTGCTTATAAGTTTACGGCTGAAAGTGCCGTAACCAAACTTTTGGCGGTAGAATGGCAAGTGGGGCGTACAGGTCAGCTTACCCCTGTGGGTAAGCTAGAGCCTGTCAATGTGGGTGGTGTTACGGTAAGCAATGTTACTTTACATAACTTTGGCGAGATTGGACGGCTTGGACTGATGGTTGGTGATATGGTTAGCATTCACCGAGCAGGCGATGTCATTCCAAAGGTATCGAGTGTATTGGCTGAGCTTAGGGGTGCTGATGTTAGCCCTGTGTATCTGCCGAAGAGTTGCCCTGTTTGTGAGTCTGAGGTGGTGTTGCCAGAAGGAGAGGCTTTGGCACGCTGTACAGGTGGTTTGTATTGCCCCGCTCAATCAAAAGAGGCTTTGGTGCATTTTGTCTCACGCCGTGCGATGGATATTGATGGCCTAGGGGAGCAGTGGCTGATTAAATTCTTTGAAATGGGATTGATTAAGACGGTGGCGGATATCTACACGCTAAGCAATCACCAAGAGCATCTTGTAACGCTAGAAGGTTTGGGTGAAAAATCCGTTGCTAATATGCTAAATGCCATTGAAAAATCAAAAAATACCACACTGTCTCGCTTTATTTTTGCGTTAGGCATTCGTGGGGTGGGTGAGTCAACAGCACTGAATTTGGCACACTATTTTTGTGATTTTGAGGCACTAAGACAGGCGGATGTTGCTACGCTTGTTGGTGTGCCTGATGTGGGCGACATCACCGCCCATAGTATCAATGATTTTTTTGATAGTGCACACAACAATGAGGTCATTGATGCACTACTAAATTCAGGTGTGGCATGGGAGGCGATGACCAAGAGTGCTTTAAATACACCGCTTGAGGGTCAGACTTGGGTGGTAACAGGTACGCTGTCTGCGATGGGGCGAGATGAGGCAAAAGCTCATTTGCAGGCGTTAGGGGCAAAAGTATCAGGCTCGGTATCTGCTAAGACCGGTGTGCTACTGACGGGTGAAAAGGCGGGCTCTAAGCTAGCTAAGGCTAACGAGCTTGGCATAAAAATCGTTGATGAAGAGGCGTTCTTGGCTCTGCTTGGTGAACATGGGCGTGTGTGATGCTACTAAGAGCAAATATGGTGTTGTGCTTGACTTTACTAATGGTTATGATGGATTATCAAATATAAATATTAAGTTATGAATAAGGCAAATGATGGGCAATCAGCATACGCAACCTAGAAGCAAAAGTGATGTACTGTCAATGGCTGGACTGTTGATTGGTTGTGTTTTGTTTGGACTTGGGAGTTTGATTGTTGCTCATGTTGATGGTCTAGGTGGCTTTGCGATGGCGTTCTGGCGACTGTTCATCTCAGCCTGTATTTTCTGGGTGCTTTCCATGATTTGTCGTCAAGCCTTTCCCACTAGCAAAAAATCCATTGCTTTGGCTTTGGCATCAGGAGTGGCATTGGGGCTTGACTTGGCATTGTGGCATGAGAGCATCTATGCAGTAGGACCGGGTATCTCTACCTTGTTAAATAGCTTACAAATATTCTTTTTGGCATTCATTGCTTTTTTGTGGTTTGGTGAAAAACAAAACAAAATACAGCTGATGAGCCTTGCCATGGCATCGATTGGTGTGATATTCATTGCTAGCCCTGAGTTTGCAACCAATGATTCGGCATTATGGGGCTTTGTTGCTGGTATTGCTTCAGGCGGTTTTTTGGCGTTATCAATGGCGTATATTCGCCGTGTACATGAAGTAGCCAAAGTTGCCATATTGCCTATGATGACCATCATTGGTACAGGTGGAACAATGGCACTTTTGCCCATGATGTTTTTGTGGAATGATGGGCAAATTTTGCCAATGACCATGAGTGAGTGGGGCTGGGTTTTGGTTTATGGTGCTGTCATGCAGTGCTTGGCTTGGGGCTTGATTGGTTATTCCATTCCAAAGTTAGCATTATCTTTGACAGGGCTTTTGTTGTTGTCTGAGCCTGTAGCAGCACTACTCATTGATTATTTTTGGTTGGATAAAGCGATCAACGCATGGCAATGGGGTGGGGCATTTTTGGTGATGCTTGCCATTTATTTAGGTTCATTTGGGGCAAAAAACCATTAATGTTGCCATCAGCCAAAAAAGAGATACTCCTTTTTTGGCTGAATTGTTCATTGGATTATTGTTTTGGTGTGATTTTGATGGGTAGCACCAGACCTTCGCCAAATTTATCGGCAAAGATATAGTCTCGTTCATCAGCGATGACATTGTCTGTGGTATGGATAATGAGAGCCATATTTGCTCCATCTACAAGCTCATGACCTAGATAACTGTTCTCAAGTTGGTCAAGTAGTTTGCCTAAGGCTTCAGGGGATGCCATGCTTACGATAATGCTGTGCTGTGCTTCGCCATCGCTGATTTTATGGGCAGTGGCGTAGTTTTTGACTGCTTGGCTATCAATGGCGATGGGGTATGGATAGTTTGCTAGGTCGGCTCGGGGTGTTTTTGTATCAATGAGCGACCAGTCGATTTGAATTTTACCATCCGGTGTGGTTATGGGCTGTGACTCGATGGCGTCATCAGCATCAGATAAGATATCAGTTGGTGCTTGGCTACTATGTGCGTTGGTGGTGCTTTTTGTGGTCTGTAATGGTTCAGGTTGTGTGCAGGCAGTCAGATAGCACAATAGACCAAGACTTAGAATTTTTTTCATGATAAACCTTGAGTGATAAGAATGTGAAAATGCGTTTATTTTAGCGTAATTTTTGTACCAGATTTAATAAAATTCATGACGAATTGACTATTAAAATGATTAACATTGTTTTCGCTGGTCAATAACCTGCGTGTAAAGGCGTGGTAGTCCCGCATGTTTTGACTGTTCACTACCAGCATGAAGTCATAATTTCCAGAAATCTCATAGCACATCATCACCTGCGGTTCAGCAGACATGATCCGCTCAAACCGTTGTTGCATGGAAACATTAGAAGTGGCCATTTTAATCATGACTAACACTGTCAATCCATAGCCGACTTTCAGTGGATTGATGATGGCAACCTGACGGTCAATAACTTGTTGTTCGATGAGTGTGTTGATTCTGCGTTGGGCGGTAGCGATAGAGATGCGTGCATGCTCAGCAATGATTTTTAGGGGTGTGGTGGCATCATCTTGTAGTAGGTTTAAGATGACTTTATCGGTATCGTCTAGAGTGTGATTCATGGCAGAGTATTCATAAAATAATTTTACGCAATTCTTTTAGTCTGTGAGAAATTTTATCAAAAATATAAAAAATTTGCAAAATAAAAGCATATTTTATAAAAAATCCAAAATTTTTATCAACAACTTCCCTTAAAATAAGTGCGATGATTTAATGCAAAAAAAGCAGGCATTCATGAGCAATAACACATCTACCGCCATCAATCAATCCACAAACACGAGTCGTCAGAAATTCATCCTAGGGGTGGTCCTGGCAGTTTTTGCCAATGTTTTGTTTGGTGTGCTTTATTCTTATGGTCAATGGCTATCGCCGTTGTCGGGTACGAGCGTGTTTTTGTGGCGAATGGTAATGATTTTGGGGTGCCTGCTCATCTTTTTGGTGTTTAGTGGTCAAATCAAGAGCGTTATCGGCGACCTAAAAGCGGTGCATGGTGTTAAGGCGTGGGCGTGGTTGCTACTGCCGACCCCGATTTTTGGTAGTCAGCTATGGCTATTTATGTGGGCACCGTTAAATCAGCAGGGCGTACAGACGGCGATGGGGTATTTTTTATTTCCTTTGGCGATGGTGCTGTTTGGTTGTATATTTTTTAAAGAAAAACTGACCAAGGTTCAGTGGCTTGCTGTATTGTTGGCGGTGGCGGGTGTGGCATTGGAGATTATGCGGACAGGTGAGCTAAGTTGGGCGACTTTTTGGGTCTGTATGACTTACCCCATCTATTATGTCATGCGTCGTGTACAAAAGGTGCGTGCCATCACAGGCATGTTTGTGGATGCGGTGCTAATCGCCCCATTTTGCTTGATATACCTATTGATGTATGATCAGAATGTGAGTATGGTGTTGCAAGATGGTTGGTTATTTCTAAAAGTCGTAGGGTTGGGTGTGATTAGCATATTGGCACTACAATCGCATCTAGAAGCAAATCGACTCCTGCCTGTTAGTCTGTTTGGTTTGGTGGGCTATCTTGAACCTGCGTTGCTGTTCTTGTTGGCAGTAACGGTGCTTGGCGGTACATTTACACTAGATATGCTAGCTAGCTATGGATTGATTTGGGCAGGTATTTTATGCTTGATAGTACAAGGCATGAGTACCATCAGTGGTAATAAAAACAAGCCTGCCTAACTTTTTTGATGGCATCATTAGCATATCAAAGAGATTAAACACACAGCCTCTTTGATATGGCTTGTTGTCAATGTTGTAAATAGGCTAATTTAGCGTAAGTCCGCCTTAAAGCCACGCTTTTTATCCATTTGCCAATCACGCTCTTTGAGAGTCGCTCTTTTGTCGTGTAGTTTTTTGCCTTTGGCAAGAGCGATTTCACATTTGACTCGTGATGCTTTCCAATAGCATGACAGTGGCACGACCGCATAGCCTTTTTGATTGACCATGCCAAATAATTTGTCAATCTCACGGCGGTTTAATAGCAACTTTCTGGTACGAATGTTGTCAGGGTTTATGTGAGTTGAACTGGTTAATAGCGGTTGAATGTGTGCTCCGAACAAGAATGCTTCGCCATTTTTAAAGATAACATAGGCATCGGTGATGGTCATTTTGCCTGCTCGAATGGATTTAACTTCCCAGCCTTCTAAGGCCAATCCTGCCTCAAAAGTTTCTTCAATAAAATATTCATGCCTTGCTTTTTTGTTGGCACAGATTTGGTTACTTGGTTTTTTTGCCATGATAATTGTCCAGTTTTTGTATTTTTTGTTTAATCTTGATTGGTATTATAACAAATTATCTTAGCAGATAAAGTAGCCCATCTGTTAATTGTGAAAATCTGCCCCAAAATACAAAAAATTGTCAAATCAATTTGCCTTTGTGGTTGATAATTGATACCATGCTAGCTTATATTGATTTTTATAGTTTTTTGATAATTAACAAACTAAAAAGGAATGCGTTCATGCTAAACAGTGCATCTACCATTGAAACCCTGCTCAATCACCGCTCAATACGCAAATACACAGGCGAGCCGATTTCTGATGAGGCGTTAACTACCATCTTGGAAGCAGGGCGTGCAGTATCAACTTCTAGTTTTTTGCAGGCAACCAGTATCATTCGTGTGATTGATACCAATAAGCGTACCGCTTTGCGTCAGATTTCGTGCGACATGAGTGAAGAGGAATACACTCAGGCATTGGCAGAGGGTAAGCGATTGGGTCATGGCTATGTAGAGTCATGTGCAGAATATTTGGTTTTTTGTATGGATGCTCATCGCCACAATCAGCTTGCCGATGTGCAGACAGACTGGATGGAAGTGACGCTTATTGGTGCTATTGACGCAGCACTTATGGCACAAAATATCCTTGCCGCCGCCGAGAGCTTAGGTCTAGGTGGTGTATATATTGGCTCGCTTCGCAACGATATTGAGCGTGCAGGTGAAATTTTGGGCTTGCCAAAGCATGTTGTGCCATTGTTTGGATTATGTTTGGGGCATCCTGATTGGGAATCTAAGATTAACCAATCACAAAGACCGCGTTTGCCACTACAAACGCTGGTTTCTACTGATACTTATCAAATCGCTAGCGATGATGTGCTTGCCACTTATAATGAGCAGGTGCGTGAATACTATCAGGGGCGTGGTCTTGATTTGGATTGGAAGGCTCAAATTGCTGCAACATTTGGTGGCGAAGTGCGTCCTTTCATGTTAGACTACCTACAAAAGCAAGGTTTTGCCAAACGCTGATTAGCCTAACAAAACCTTTATTATTATAGTCATGATTTAACCGTGAGTGGTTTTATGAATTATCTTGGCTTATAATTGCTCAAATTATAGTTATTTTGTTTAGTCGGGGTGCTGTCATAGATGGCTGAGATGATACCCGTGAACCTGTTCAGTTAATGCTGTCGTAGGAAACTAACCATGTTGATCATTCCTTGTGCCGCTTTGCTTGGCGAGGTAATCCATGATGTGTGTTGAGATTGTGGGTTTATCGTTCAAGTTTGGCGAGCAGTCTATTTTTCATGATTTTGATTTCACCTTGCCAAAAGGGCGGTTTACTAGCCTATTGGGTGCATCAGGTGTGGGCAAATCAACCCTTCTTCGCATCATCGCAGGACTTGAGCAGAATTTTACTGGTCGGATAGGTTTTGCTGATGGCATTCAATTATCCTATTTGGCTCAGCACGACTCTTTGTATCCGTGGCTGTCTGTCTTGGACAATGTGCAGTTATCCGCCCATTTGTCAGGACAAAAAACACCGCACACCAAAGAGGAGGCGTTGCTTTTATTAAAAAAAGTCAAGATGGATGCCTATTTACACAAAAAAACCTATGAATTGTCAGGTGGACAGCGTCAGCGGGTAGCATTGGCTCGCACTTTGATGATGAAGGCGGATTTGGTGTTGATGGACGAGCCGTTTTCAGCTCTTGATGCGGTAACTCGTCATGAGTTACAGGCTCTATCTTATGACTTACTACAACAAAAAACTGTCCTGCTTATCACCCATGATCCCCAAGAAGCGATTCGTCTAAGTGATGATATTTATGTGCTAAAACAGTCCCCTGCTGTAATTTCTACTAAAATTAGCCCAAGTGGTCGCCCTGTCAGACAACTTGACGATGGTGAGTTTGGTGTATTGCACGCACGACTTTTGAGTGAACTTTCGGTTTAGGGGTGGTGATGAAACTGATTAAAATACCCTTGATTGCACTCATACTCATCTTGTTGTGGCAGTTTGTGGTAAGTATCTTTGAGTTGCCCCGTTATATCCTGCCAAGCCCAATGATGGTGTTGGATACTTTTTTGGTCAATACACCGCTGATTTGGCATCACACCAAGGTTACTTTGCTTGAGATTTTATTGGGTTTGGGGGTTGGTGCTGTCATGGGAGTGTGTTCGGCATTGCTTCTTAGTAGTTCAAGGCGAATTTCATCGATTTTGTTGCCATTGCTTGTCATTTCGCAAGCGATTCCCGTATTTGCCATTGCACCGCTTTTGGTGTTATGGCTTGGTTATGGCATTGCATCTAAGATTGTCATGACTGTGCTTATTATTTATTTTCCAGTAACGACAGCCTGTTTTGATGGACTTTGCCAAACCCCAAAGGCTTGGCTAGATTTAGCAAAGACTTATCGTATCAGTGCATGGCAGACGCTCTTAAAAGTAAAATTGCCTGCTGCTTTGCCTGCATTGGCGTCAGGACTTAGAATCGCCATCTCTATTGCTCCGATTGGTGCAGTGGTAGGCGAGTGGGTTGGTTCATCTGAAGGGCTAGGATATCTTATGTTACACGCCAACGCCAGAATGCAGGTGGATTTGATGTTTGTGGCATTATTTGTACTATTGATCATTGCGTTGGTGTTGTATTTTGCGGGCGATTGTTTATTAAAACGCCTAATTCCATGGGCGACTCATATGCATTAATCATGTTTGTTTACAACAACCAAAAAGTAAAGGAGTTTTATTGTGATCTCTAAATTTTTATCAGGTGTGGTGGTACTTGCGATGGTGGGCGTGCTGACAGCTTGCACTCCCAATAAGGATAAACAAGCAGATACCGCCATGCCAAGCACCCAAAAAGTATCACTGCTACTTGATTGGTTTGCCAATCCCAATCATGCCGCCATTATCGTTGCTAGGCAAAAAGGCTATTTTGATGATCAGGGTTTGGAGGTAGAAATTATTGAGCCTGCCGACCCATCTATGCCGCCGAAGCTTGTGGCAGCCCAAAAAGCAGACATCGCCATTGATTATCAGCCACAGCTTCAACAGCAAGTTGCAGAAGGTCTGCCTTTGGTAAGAATTGGTACGGTCATCGACTCGCCATTAAACAGTCTGGTGGTATTAAAAGAGAGTGGTATTTCTAATCTTGCCGATCTAAAGGGTAAAAAGATTGGTTATTCAGTCAGTGGTTTTGAAGAGCTTTTGTTAAAAACCATGTTGGCTTCTGCCAGTCTTGATGCAAAAGATGTTGAATTGGTTAATGTTAATTGGTCTTTATCGCCATCATTACTTAGTGGTCAGACAGATGCGGTGATTGGTTCGCTTCGCAACTTTGAACTCAATCAACTAAAACTTGAAAAGCATGAAGGTTTGGCATTCTATCCTGAACAACACGGTGTGCCTGCTTATGATGAGCTGATTTTTGTCGCTCATAAGCAACGCATTCAAGAAGAGAAACTGGCTCGTTTTATGACGGCCATTCAGCAGGCGACAGACTTCATCAAGACCAATCCAGATGAAGCATGGAAATTGTTCGTTTCTTATAAGCCAAACGAGTTGGGTAATGAATTAAATCGTCTGGCGTGGACAGATACTTTGCCACATTTAGCGGATAATCCAAAGGTGTTAGACAAAGCGCGCTACGAGACGATGGCGAATTTTATGCAACAACAAGGTCTAACTAAGTCTCTACCTGATGTTAGTGAATATACGGTCGAGCTGCCATGATGAATGGGATAATTGAGTAATGGTTTGATAAAATGCGACTTGCTAGGAAGTTGGTGCATCCTTATAAATTTCTATCAAAATTGGTTTAAAGTTCATAAAAATTTTGGTAGCATAAGCACCTAATTTTTAAAAAGCGATGTGTCATGACTAATCATGCCCAAAAAAAAGCTCTCTATCCTGGTACTTTTGACCCCATAACTAATGGTCATGTGGATCTTGTCAAGCGAGCATTAAGATTGTTTGATGAGGTGGTCATTGCCGTAGCATTCGCTCACCATAAAAAACCTTTGTTTAGTTTTGATGAGCGAGTGGCATTGGTGGAGTCAGTTTTTGATGGCGATCCAAGGATTTCTGTAGTGGGTTTTGAGGGACTCTTGGTGGATTTTGCTAAAGAGCAAGGAGTTCAAGCAGTCATTCGTGGACTTAGGGCAGTGTCAGATTTTGAATATGAATTTGGTTTGGCGAACATGAATCGCAGTTTAGATGAGAATTTTGAAGCGGTATTTTTAACGCCATCTCAAGAGTATTCATTCGTTTCATCAACTTTGGTGCGTGAGGTAGCAAAGTTGGGTGGTGATGTTTCAAAATTTGTGCCACCTTGTGTCTTGGCAGGTTTTGAACAGAAGTTTTTAACAAGATAAGCTGAATTTATGGCATTAAAAATTACACAAGAGTGCATCAATTGTGATGTATGTGAACCTGTATGTCCAAACGAGGCAATATCAGCAGGCGATGACATTTATGTCATTGACCCTAATTTGTGTACTGAATGTGTTGGGCATTTTGATACACCCCAGTGCGTGGATATCTGTCCTGTAGACTGTATCCCAAAAGACCTTGATCACTTTGAAGACCAGATGGCATTGTTGCAAAAATTTCATAGAATAACAGGACAATCAGCCTAAACTGTGCTATAATAGCCACTTGGCAAACCAGACAATCGCCACTTCTATATAGAAGGGGAGGAAAGTCCGGGCTACATAGGGCAGAGTGCTAGCTAACGGCTAGGGGGCGAAAGCCTACGACCAGTGCAACAGAGAGCAGACCGCCTATATTTATATGGGTAAGGGTGAAAGGGTGTGGTAAGAGCACACCGCATGACTGGCAACAGTTCATGGCATGGTAAACTCCACTCGTAGCAAGACCAAATAGGTGTCCAACGAGTTGCCCGCTTGGGACACGGGTAGGTTGCTTGAGCGTATTAGCGATGATACGCCTAGATGAATGATTGTCCACGACAGAACCCGGCTTATCGGTTTGCCCGCTTTTTTAATTTCTTAAATATTTAAAAATATTTAAAAATATTTAAGAAATTGCAAAAATTAGCATTGACAGCAGTTAAAACTATCTGTATAATTTGCACCCTGTAATGGCGATGTAGCTCAGCTGGTTAGAGCGCACGACTCATAATCGTGAGGTCAAGAGTTCAAGTCTCTTCATCGCCACCAATTACAAATGATAATAATTAAAATTTTTTCAAAAAATACTTGACTTAATTTTAATATATTATATAATGTTATCTCAGCTAACGAACAAGCCTTTTTAATCTGAAAATTGTCATTAAAAACAAATTTCAAAAATTTTTAAAAAAAGCTTGACACCAAATAAAAACAGCGTATAATACGCACTCATTCGCTGGACGACAACGAATGACACTATTTAAAATCCAAACTAAAGAACAACTTGTGTGGATTTTTGCTAATACAAGATAATACAAAAATTATCATTTATCAAGCAAAAATACTCAAAGTTAATTCATTTACACGATGAGCAAATTTGCTAGTAATAAATGAGCCAAGATTGACCCACTTAATGGGTTACTTAGAAAGATTAAACTGAAGAGTTTGATCATGGCTCAGATTGAACGCTGGCGGCAGGCTTAACACATGCAAGTCGAACGATGACGCTCTAGCTTGCTAGAGAAGATTAGTGGCGAACGGGTGAGTAATGCTTAGGAATCTGCCTATTAGTGGGGGATAACGTAGGGAAACTTACGCTAATACCGCATACGTCTTACGAGAGAAAGGGGGCTTTTAGCTCTCGCTAATAGATGAGCCTAAGTCGGATTAGCTAGTTGGTGGGGTAAAGGCCTACCAAGGCGACGATCTGTAGCTGGTCTGAGAGGATGATCAGCCACACTGGGACTGAGACACGGCCCAGACTCCTACGGGAGGCAGCAGTGGGGAATATTGGACAATGGGCGAAAGCCTGATCCAGCCATGCCGCGTGTGTGAAGAAGGCCTTTTGGTTGTAAAGCACTTTAAGTGGGGAGGAAAAGCTAGTTGCTAATACCAGCTAGCCCTGACGTTACCCACAGAATAAGCACCGGCTAACTCTGTGCCAGCAGCCGCGGTAATACAGAGGGTGCAAGCGTTAATCGGAATTACTGGGCGTAAAGCGAGCGTAGGTGGCTGCTTAAGTCAGATGTGAAATCCCCGGGCTTAACCTGGGAACTGCATCTGATACTGGGTGGCTAGAGTAGGTGAGAGGGAAGTAGAATTCCAGGTGTAGCGGTGAAATGCGTAGAGATCTGGAGGAATACCGATGGCGAAGGCAGCTTCCTGGCATCATACTGACACTGAGGTTCGAAAGCGTGGGTAGCAAACAGGATTAGATACCCTGGTAGTCCACGCCGTAAACGATGTCTACCAGTCGTTGGGTCTCTTGAAGACTTAGTGACGCAGTTAACGCAATAAGTAGACCGCCTGGGGAGTACGGCCGCAAGGTTAAAACTCAAATGAATTGACGGGGGCCCGCACAAGCGGTGGAGCATGTGGTTTAATTCGATGCAACGCGAAGAACCTTACCTGGTCTTGACATACAGAGAATTCGCTAGAGATAGCTTAGTGCCTTCGGGAACTCTGATACAGGTGCTGCATGGCTGTCGTCAGCTCGTGTCGTGAGATGTTGGGTTAAGTCCCGCAACGAGCGCAACCCTTTTCCTTAGTTACCAGCGATTTAAGTCGGGAACTCTAAGGATACTGCCAGTGACAAACTGGAGGAAGGCGGGGACGACGTCAAGTCATCATGGCCCTTACGACCAGGGCTACACACGTGCTACAATGGTAGGTACAAAGGGTTGCTACACAGCGATGTGATGCCAATCTCAAAAAGCCTATCGTAGTCCGGATTGGAGTCTGCAACTCGACTCCATGAAGTCGGAATCGCTAGTAATCGCAGATCAGAATGCTGCGGTGAATACGTTCCCGGGCCTTGTACACACCGCCCGTCACACCATGGGAGTTGATCTCACCAGAAGTGGTTAGCCTAACGCAAGAGGGCGATCACCACGGTGGGGTCGATGACTGGGGTGAAGTCGTAACAAGGTAGCCGTAGGGGAACCTGCGGCTGGATCACCTCCTTAACGATATTATCTGATTAGCAAGAATTCACAACAAGTTGTTCTTTAGTAAGATGTTTAAAACGGGTCTATAGCTCAGTTGGTTAGAGCACCGTGTTGATAACGCGGGGGTCATAAGTTCAAGTCTTATTAGACCCACCATATTGGGGTTATAGCTCAGTTGGTAGAGCGCCTGCCTTGCACGCAGGAGGTCAGGAGTTCGACTCTCCTTAACTCCACCATATTTAAACATCAAAAGCATACATAAGCAATTTGATAAGAGATTTCTTATTTATGCTTTAACTTTATGAACTGACGAAGTTCATATCATTATTTAACAACGAAAATATGAGTCTGGGTTAATTATTTAATTCCAACAAATAATTAACCATTCCAATCACACTCCACTTCTTTTATAGAAGGTGATTGGATAAAGTAAAGAGAACTGAATCAAGCGTAAACATAGGTAAATCGTTACACATTACCCATAAGACCCCTTGGGGTTGTATGGTCAAGTAATGAAGTGCACATGGTGGATGCCTTGGCAGTCAGAGGCGATGAAAGACGTGATAGCCTGCGATAAGCGTCGGTGAGGTGGCAATATCCTGTGACCCGGCGATTTCTGAATGGGGAAACCCACCTATCATAAGATAGGTATTCTATTCTTTGGATAGAAGGCAAACCGGGAGAAGTGAAACATCTCAGTACCCCGAGGAAAAGACATCAATTGAGATTCCCCAAGTAGCGGCGAGCGAACGGGGAGGAGCCGATCAAATTTACAGTAGCAAAATGGCGTGGGAAAGCCAACCATAGTAGGTGATAGTCCTGTATGCGAAACTGTTTATGAGACATATTAAGTAGGGCGAGACACGTGAAATCTTGTCTGAAGATGGGGGGACCATCCTCCAAGGCTAAATACTCCTGACTGACCGATAGTGAACCAGTACCGTGAGGGAAAGGCGAAAAGAACCCCTGTTAGGGGAGTGAAATAGAACCTGAAACCGTGTGCATACAAGCAGTCGGAGCGGACTTGTTCCGTGACGGCGTACCTTTTGTATAATGGGTCAGCGACTTATATTCTGTAGCAAGGTTAACCGTTTAGGGGAGCCGTAGGGAAACCGAGTCTTAATAGGGCGTCTTAGTTGCAGGGTATAGACCCGAAACCGAGTGATCTATCCATGAGCAGGTTGAAAGTGCCGTAACAGGCACCGGAGGACCGAACCCACTGTCGTTGAAAAGCCAGGGGATGACTTGTGGATAGGGGTGAAAGGCTAATCAAACTCGGTGATAGCTGGTTCTCCCCGAAAGCTATTTAGGTAGCGCCTCGGACGAATACCATTGGGGGTAGAGCACTGTTTCGGCTAGGGGGTCACACCGACTTACCAAACCGATGCAAACTCCGAATACCGATGAGTACTATCCGGGAGACAGACGGCGGGTGCTAACGTCCGTCGTCAAGAGGGAAACAACCCAGACCGCCAGCTAAGGCCCCAAATTCCTAGTTAAGTGGGAAACGATGTGGGAAGGCACAGACAGCTAGGATGTTGGCTTAGAAGCAGCCATCATTTAAAGAAAGCGTAATAGCTCACTAGTCGAGTCGGCCTGCGCGGAAGATGTAACGGGGCTCAAACTAGGAGCCGAAGCTGCGGATTTAATTGTTTCAATTAAGTGGTAGGGGAGCGTTGTGTAAGCCTGTGAAGGTGTATCGTAAGGTATGCTGGAGGTATCACAAGAGCGAATGCTGACGTGAGTAACGACAATGCGAGTGAAAAGCTCGCACGCCGGAAGACCAAGGGTTCCAGTCCAACGTTAATCGGGGCTGGGTGAGTCGACCCCTAAGGCGAGGCCGAAAGGCGTAGTCGATGGGAAATTGGTTAATATTCCAATACTTGTTTATGATGCGATGGAGGGACGGAGAAGGTTATGTCAGCCTGGCGTTGGTTGTCCAGGTGGAAGGATGTAGGTAGGTTTAGTAGGCAAATCCGCTAGACTATTACTGAGATCTGATAGCAAGCCAGTTTACTGGCAAAGTGGCAAATACCATGCTTCCAGGAAAAGCTTCTAAGCGATAGTCATAAACAAATCGTACCCGAAACCGACACAGGTGGTCAGGTAGAGAATACCAAGGCGCTTGAGAGAACTCTGCTGAAGGAACTAGGCAAAATGGTACCGTAACTTCGGGAGAAGGTACGCTGCCGATGGTGATAAGACTTGCTCTTTGAGCTGTTGGCAGTCGCAGATACCAGGCTGCTGCAACTGTTTATTAAAAACACAGCACTCTGCAAACACGAAAGTGGACGTATAGGGTGTGATGCCTGCCCGGTGCTGGAAGGTTAATTGATGGGGTTAGCGTAAGCGAAGCTCTTGATCGAAGCCCCAGTAAACGGCGGCCGTAACTATAACGGTCCTAAGGTAGCGAAATTCCTTGTCGGGTAAGTTCCGACCTGCACGAATGGCATAATGATGGCAGCGCTGTCTCCAGCAGAGACTCAGTGAAATCGAAATCGCAGTGAAGATGCTGTGTACCCGCGGCTAGACGGAAAGACCCCGTGAACCTTTACTACAGCTTTACATTGAACTTTGACCTAACTTGTGTAGGATAGGTGGGAGGCTTTGAAGTGGTGACGCCAGTTGCCATGGAGCCAACCTTGAAATACCACCCTGGTTATGTTGGGGTTCTAACTTAGATATAACAGTATCGAGGACAATGTATGGTGGGTAGTTTGACTGGGGCGGTCTCCTCCTAAAGAGTAACGGAGGAGTACGAAGGTGCGCTCAGAACGGTCGGAAATCGTTCAAAGAGTATAAAGGCAAAAGCGCGCTTAACTGCGAGACCCACAAGTCGAGCAGGTACGAAAGTAGGTCTTAGTGATCCGGTGGTTCTGTATGGAAGGGCCATCGCTCAACGGATAAAAGGTACTCTGGGGATAACAGGCTGATACCGCCCAAGAGTTCATATCGACGGCGGTGTTTGGCACCTCGATGTCGGCTCATCTCATCCTGGGGCTGAAGCAGGTCCCAAGGGTATGGCTGTTCGCCATTTAAAGAGGTACGCGAGCTGGGTTTAGAACGTCGTGAGACAGTTCGGTCCCTATCTACCGTGGGCGTTGGAAATTTGAGAGGATCTGCTCCTAGTACGAGAGGACCAGAGTGGACGAACCTCTGGTGTTCCGGTTGTTTCGCCAGAAGCATTGCCGGGTAGCTACGTTCGGATGGGATAACCGCTGAAAGCATCTAAGCGGGAAGCCCACCTCAAGATAAGATTTCCCTAAAGAGCCGTTGTAGACTACGACGTTGATAGGTTGGGTGTGGAAGCATGGTGACATGTGTAGCTAACCAATACTAATTGCTCGTTTGGCTTGACCATACAACACCCAAGTGGTTTAAAACCATTTCATGTGTTGTATAAGTAAGTGTAAAGATTTTACCTAACAAGCTTGAATCAATCTTGAATAAAAATAAAAAAACAGACTCATACAGCGTTGTTAATCCTTTTACGCTGACGACAATAGCAAGATGGAACCACCTGATCCCTTCCCGAACTCAGAAGTGAAATGTCTTAGCGCCGATGGTAGTGTGGTTCGCCCATGTGAGAGTAGGTCATCGTCAGCATCTTATTTCAAACCCCTCACATTGGAAGATGTGGGGGGTTTATGTTTGGGGGGTTGACTGAATAATTTCATCTCTTATCTTTGAATTGTCTGTGCTTTTTTGAATAAAAACTGCTACAATACCCTGTTATTATTTTTTATTTTGTGACCCATCTTACTCATGACAGATCTTACTCATATCCGTAATTTTTCAATCATTGCTCACATTGACCATGGTAAAAGTACACTTGCCGACCGCTTCATTCAGGTGTGTGGCGGACTTTCTGAAAGGGAAATGCAAGCTCAAGTCTTAGATAGTATGGACATTGAGCGAGAGCGAGGCATTACCATTAAGGCACAGTCGGTTACTTTGTATTATAATCACCCAAATGGTGAGCAGTACCAATTAAATTTTATTGATACGCCAGGCCATGTGGATTTTAGTTATGAGGTTTCTCGTTCGTTAGCGGCCTGTGAAGGTGCATTATTGGTGGTAGATGCTGCTCAAGGTGTTGAAGCACAGAGTGTAGCGAACTGTTATACAGCAGTTGAGCAAGGGCTTGAGGTGCTGCCTGTGCTGAATAAAATTGATTTACCGCAGGTTGAGCCTGAACGAGTGATTGAAGAGATTGAGGATATCATTGGTATTGAGGCGGTAGAAGCACCTCGAGTATCAGCGAAAACAGGTCTTGGTATTGATGAGTTGCTACAAACTTTAGTGGAAACCATTCCTGCACCAACAGGCGATAGAGATGCTCCTTTGCAGGCTTTGATTATTGATTCTTGGTTTGATAATTATTTGGGTGTGGTATCGCTAGTGCGTGTGCGTGAAGGTGAGGTGCGTACAGGCGACCGTATTTTTGTTAAATCAACAGGTGAAAGCCACTTGGTAACTTCTATTGGTGTATTTACGCCAAAACGCTTGGAGACGGGTGTGTTAAAGGCGGGCGAAGTTGGTTTTATTATCGCAGGCATTAAAGACATTCAAGGTGCACCTGTGGGCGATACCATCACTTTGGCTAAGACCCCTGAGGTGGAGAATATTCCTGGCTTCCAGAAGGTAACACCGCAAGTTTATGCGGGTATGTTTCCGATTGATTCAAGTGATTTTGAAAAATTTCGTGAGGCTTTACAAAAGCTACAAATCAATGATGCAGCCTTATTCTTTGAACCTGATACTTCAGATGCTTTGGGTTTTGGATTTCGTTGTGGCTTTTTGGGTATGCTACACATGGAGATTATCCAAGAGCGATTGGAGCGAGAGTATGACCTTGATTTGATTACCACTGCACCATCGGTCATCTATGAGGTGGTTAAGAAAAATGGCGATGTTGTCTATGTTGACAACCCATCTCGTCTACCTGATGTGGGCGTGATAGCTGAATTTCGTGAACCGATTGCCAGATGTCATATCCTTGTTCCACAAGAGCATCTGGGCAATGTCATTACTCTTGCTATCGAACGCCGAGGCGTGCAGGTGGACATGAAATTTATGGCTCGCCAAGTACAAGTAATCTTTGATATCCCAATGGGCGAGGTTGTGATGGATTTTTTTGATAAATTAAAATCTGCTTCTCGTGGTTTTGCGTCGCTAGATTATGGTTTTGAGCGTTATCAAGCAGATAAATTGTCTCGTGTTGATGTGCTGATTAATGGTGAGAAGGTTGATGCTCTTGCCATGATCTGCCATCAAGAACATGCACGCCGTCGTGGCGGTCAGCTGGTTGAGAAGATGAAGGAGTTGATTCCACGCCAGATGTTTGATGTGGCGATTCAGGCCGCCATTGGTAGTCAGATTATTGCTCGCTCCACTGTTAAGGCAATGCGTAAAGATGTTCTTGCTAAGTGTTACGGTGGCGATGTCAGTCGTAAGAAAAAACTGCTTGAAAAACAAAAAGCAGGCAAAAAACGCATGAAGCAAGTAGGCTCTGTAGAAATTCCGCAAGAAGCATTTTTGGCAGTGCTAAAAGTTGATAGTTAATATGATGTGTGAATTTTGGTTGATTAATAAAGTTGGGGTGTTGTTGTGAATTTTGACATCAATTTAATACTGGTACCAGTAACCATCGTCTTTTTATTGGTGTGGTTGGTGGATAAATTTGTCCTAAAACAACATCAAGTCATTAAGTTGTCGGACAAAAAATTAAGGCAGGTACAAAAACAGCTTAATGAAGCTAAGCAAGTCTTGCACGGCCGTTTAAAAGAGCATGGGCTGTCAGATGATATTGATGTATTGGTGCCAACACAAACCACACCCCATGAAGTGATGCAGGCACACAATTCTTATCAGCGTGCTAAGCAAGAGCTTTTGTTGGCTCAAGTGGATAAAGAGGGGCAGTCTGAGAACTTCTTGGTGCGTTGGGCGTACGAATTCTTACCAATCTTATTGTTGATTGTAATTGTGCGTTCTTTTGTTATTGAGCCATTTACCATTCCATCAAGCTCAATGGTACCAACCTTGCATACAGGTGATTTTGTGGTGGTTGATAAGTCATCCTATGGCCTTCGCCTGCCTGTTACCCACACCAAAATCTTAAATACAGGCAGTCCAGAGCGTGGCGATGTGGCGGTATTCCGCTATCCTTTAGAACCAAATATGTACTACATCAAACGAGTGATTGGTCTACCAGGCGATACAGTGTCTTATAAAGATGGGAATTTGTCTGTTAATGGCGAACAGGTTGCTACTAAGAAAGTTGAGCATGGGATTGATGATGAACTTTTAAATATCTTGATGCCTAAGCAGATTCAAAATTATGTGCTAAGCGATGATGAGCGTGCTAGACTGGGGCGTGAAGAAGAAAAATTTGCTCATTATTATCAAGAGTCGTTGGGCGAGCATCGCTATTTGGTGCGTTATCTGGGTGATTTAAATTCATCATCACAAGGTGATTTTCTAAAAGAAGTAGCACCTGAGGTCATCGCTTCAGAGGGTAAAGAATGGTCAATTCAAGTGCCAGCAAATCAATACTTTGTATTGGGAGATAACCGAGACAGCAGCAAAGATTCTCGTTATTGGGGTTTTGTGCCAGAGGAGAATTTATCAGGTAAGGCGACTTATATTTGGATGCATAAAAAGCCTGGCTTGAATTTACCAAGTTTTTCTCGAGTGGGTGCGATCGATTGATAATATGGATTGTTAGGACGATAAATGAACCAATCAGATAAAATCATGACCCATGGACGCAAGGCAACTTCGTTAGATAAATTGACGCATTTTGCCAATTTTGAACAGGGGCTACCTGTTTTATGCGAAAAATTGGGTTATGAGTTTGATGACCCAAGTTTATTAAGGCGGGCATTGACGCACCGTTCGTATAACCCCAAAGAAAGTTATGAACGATTGGAGTTTTTGGGAGATGCGTTACTTGGTATGATGATTGCAGAGGCATTGTTTTTGCATTTTCCACGCCATGATGAAGGTAAGCTCACTCGTATGCGTGCAACTTTGGTACGCCAAGAGACTTTGGTGCAGATTGCCGAACGGCTTGAATTATCTAGACATTTGATTTTGGGTGTGGGCGAGCGAAAGGGTGGAGGTCGTCATCGTGCGTCTATCTTGGCGGATGCGGTGGAAGCAATCGTTGCGGCGGTATATCTTGACAGTGGTGATATCAAGCTTGTCAAAAATTTAGTGAAAACTTGGTATGAATCGCTCATCTTGGAGGTGGGTGAGGAAAAAGTACTAAAAGATGCCAAATCTCGCCTACAAGAGTGGCTGCAGGGCAATCGCATGACCTTGCCAACTTATGAGCTTGATGAGATTATTGGCAATGCCCCCAATCAGGTATTTGTTGTAACTTGCTGTGTAAATATTGAGGACATCAAGCCTATTACACAAATGGGTGAGTCTCGCCGTATTGCTGAGCAAAAGTGTGCCGAGTTGATGATAAATCAACTTAACAAAACCCAAACTGCTTAAATTGGCACATTTCATCATACAAACCTTGATGAGTTTTTTAAACCCGCCTTTTAAATTGGGCGGTTTTGTGCTTTAATAGCATGGACTTTATCTGATTGATTTTAACGCTAAACAAATTTGAATAACAAGGAAAAATATGACTGACAACCGTTCGACTGCCGATAATGATGATGTGATTTTGGCATTTTTTGATGATAAACCAACATTAAATCTAGATGGCTTTAAGTCTGGCTTTGTGGCGATTGTGGGTCGTCCAAATGTTGGAAAGTCCACACTCATGAATCATCTGCTTGGACAAAAACTCTCCATCACTAGCCGAAAACCACAGACGACTCGCCACCGCATACACGGGATTTTGACTGATGAACAGATGCAAATTGTGTTTGTTGATACTCCTGGTATTCATGCCAAAGAGGTCAAAGCGATTAATGAACGCATGAATAAAGCGGCGGTGTCAGCGTTGTCTGATGTGGATTTGGTATTATTTGTTGTTGATGGATTGCAGTGGCGTGAAGATGATTTATTGACCTTGGAAAAACTTTCAGCGACCAATCTGCCTGTTGTACTGATTATCAATAAAGCAGATACCATTAAGGATAAGTCGCTGATGTTGCCTGTGATTGAAAGTTTTAATGAGAGCTTTGATTTTGCGGATATTGTACCAGTCTCAGCACTTCGTGGATATAATTTGCCACGCCTAAAAGAGGTAATTGGCAAGTTTTTGCCCATTCGTCCGCCTATTTTTGATGCCGAACAAATCACTGATCGTTCTGAGCGGTTCTTGGCAAGTGAGATTATCCGAGAAAAAATCATGCGTCAATCAGGCGATGAAGTGCCGTATGATTTGACCGTGCAAATTGATACTTTTAAAGATGAGCCTGCTCATAAAGACTCAGAGACAGGTAAATGGCGTAAGGCGATGACTTTTATTGATGCGACCATATTTGTTGAACGAGCAGGGCAAAAGACCATCATTATCGGTGATAAAGGCAGTCGCATTAAGCAAGTCGGCATCGATGCTCGTAAGGACATGGAGGCACTGTTTGATCGAAAAATCATGCTCACCCTATGGGTGAAGGTGAAAAAGGGTTGGTCAGATGATGAGCGTGCCTTGACAAGTTTGGGTTATTAAGGCAGTGATGAATGTGCTGATGATGCTAGGTGTGCTTGCCCCATTATTTGTGCAAATATTGGTAAGAGAATCAAGTATTGCCTAGACATCATCACATGGCTACTGTGCAATACCAAATGAATGATGAGTTTTTAAGTAGGTGGTAAAAAGATTTCTTATAGTTTCTTATTCAAGAAATTCCTAAATCATAGGTTCTTAGACAACCATGAAAAATCAGCGACTGACAGGCTACCTTTTACATACACGACCCTATCAGGAAAAGCGAGCTATTTATCAGCTATTTAGTCATGAATTTGGGTTGGTACACGGAGTAGGTGCAAGAGGTATGCCTACTTTTGTGTTACTTGAGCTGTTTGCTGGCGGAAAAAATGAGCTTAAGACATTCAGTCAGATTCAGTTGTCAGCACGGTCAGTATTAAAGCCTGTCATGGGGCAGGTGCAATACGCACTACTGTATATGAATGAGGTGCTAAGTCGCCTGTTGCCTTTGGAGAGTCCTTGTCCAACGCTTTGGCAGGTTTATCATGAAGAAGTGATCGCACTGCAAGCATTGGGCAATCTTGAGGCATCAGGCAACACTCGTCATCTTAAGGTGTCTTTACGGCGGTTTGAGAGGGCGTTATTTGATGAGCTTGGAGCAAGCATTGATTTTATCTATGATGCTGTGGGTAAGAAGATTGATGCAGAGGCTTATTATCGTTTTGTGCCAGAGATGGGGTTTATCTTGACTACATCATCCATCATTCATCAAGCACAAAGTGAGGGAAAGAAAGTGAGCCGAGTGTCTTATCTGGGTTGTGATTTGCTACTCATGGGGCGGGCAGATGGTGATGAGAAAATCTATTATCAAAAGATAGAAGAATTTGGTCAACTGCAACGAGATGTCATGAATTATCTGCTGGATTATAAACCATTGCACAGCCGAAAATTGTGGCAACAAAGTTTATTTTATCAGCAGTCATCATAGTTGGCAAACTTTGTTGTGTTGGTGTATGTTAATGTAAAAATGGTTAGGAAAAAGGTGTTTTATGTCAAATTTACCACTGCTTGGGGTTAATATTGACCATGTGGCGACACTTCGTAATGCACGAGGGGTTGATTACCCCTGTCCGATACAGGTGGCACTATTGTGCGAGCAGGCGGGTGCAGATGGTATTACGCTACATTTGCGTGAAGATCGCAGGCATATCAAGGACGCTGATGTCTATGCCATGAAAGATAGGCTAGCTACTCGCATGAATCTTGAGATGGCGGTAACCGAAGAAATGCTAGCCATCGCCCTTGATGTCCAGCCAACTTGGGTGTGCTTGGTGCCTGAAAAACGCCAAGAAGTTACCACAGAAGGTGGTCTTGATGTGGCAAATCTAAGAAGATTGCCGGAATTCATTCAAGCCTTGCAAGAAAAAAACATCTTGGTGTCGTTATTCATTGATCCAGAGTTTCATCAGATAGATACTGCCATCGCCTGTGGTGCTGATGCCATCGAGCTACACACAGGAGCGTATGCTGAGGCAGGGCTGTCGGGTAATATGCAACTTGTCAGTGATGAATTGAGTCGTATCAAACAGGCGGTGCGATACGCAAAAGAGCAGAGTGATACGCTACTTGTGAATGCAGGGCATGGCTTGACACGAGAGAATGTGTCCAGTATTGCTTGTATCGAAGGTATCCATGAGCTTAATATTGGGCATTCGCTCATTGCAGATGCGATATTCATGGGGATTGGCCAGGCAGTCAAAGAAATGAAAACGGCCTTTGCTTCAAAGCCTATTGATATACGCTAAAGTATGCTAAAATAAGTGCTGTTTAGTATTTGCTTATTTTTTGATGAATGGTTGTTTAAAATTTAAGAGCCATTGTAAATAATTAGCATTTTAATGTAATGTTATGTAACGATCATCCAAAAAAAGGTTGTAAAATTCACCCATTGCCGTTAAGCTAGATATATCTATCTTTAAATTAAGGGTTGTCTGCGAAAGTAACTGTTGGCAGATGACCAACTTAATGGTAGAATAAGACATTGGTAATGTTATATTACATAATTTTTTAAAACCAACCATTCCTTCGGAGGAAGTTATGAAATTCAATAAAATCGCTCTAGCGGTACTTGCTACTGCAACGACCGCAGCTTCTGCTGGCGTAACTGTGAGCCCACTACTACTAGGCTATCATTATAATGATGAGGCTCATGACAAACAGCGTGAAGTGTTGCGTACTGGTAAAACACTTGAGACCAATCAAAAGCATACTGATGGTGTTGCTCTTGAGAGTGATCTATGGGTAGGTGCTGCACTTGGCGTAGAACTAACCCCATCTACCCAACTACAAGTTGAGTATGGTTTGTCTAGTGCGGATGCACAAGCTTCTAAGAAATCAGCAGAAATGGCCGCAAACCGTTTTGATTCAGAGCAACAAACTATTAGCGGTAACTTCCTAATCGGTTTGGGTAATTCTAATGCCAAGTTAAAGCCATATGTTTTAATTGGTGCTGGTCAACAAAAAACTAAAGTTGAGAACCAAGTAGCTTATACTGCTGACGCAGCAAACGCACCTTATGGCGACATCGCTCAAAATCAACAAGTTGCTGCAGGCACTAAAGTTACTAGCTCAAAAGATACGATTGGTAACATCGGTCTAGGTGCTCGCTACCTAGTAAATGACGCATTGGCTCTTCGTGGTGAGGCTCGTGCGATCCACAACTTTGACAACAAATGGTGGGAAGGTCTAGCTTTGGCAGGCTTGGAAGTAACTCTAGGCGGTCGCTTGGCACCAGCTGCTGTGATTGTAGAGCCTGTAGTTCCTGTGGTACCTGTAGAGCCTGTAGTTCCTGTGGTTGAAGAGCCAGTGGAAGAAATCACTGTTGTAGAACCTGTTGAGACTATCATTGATAGCGATTTTGATGGTGTGCCAGATCACCTAGATGCTTGCCCAGATACGCCACGCAATGTAGTGGTTGATGCACGTGGCTGCCCACAAACTGTCGTACTAGAGGAACAACTACGCCGTGAACTACGCGTATTCTTCGACCGTGACCAGTCTGCAATCAAACCACAATTCCGTGAAGAAGTTGCAAAAGTTGCACAGTCTATGAATGAGTTCCCGAATGCTACTGCTGTTATTGAAGGACATGCATCTAAAGACAGCAACCGTTCAAGTGCTAAGTACAACCAACGCCTATCAGAAGCTCGTGCAAACGCTGTTAAGCTAATGCTAGCTAACGAGTTTGGTATCGCACCTAACCGTCTAAGTGCTATTGGCTACGGCTTCGACCGTCCAATCGCTCCAAACACTACTGACGAAGGTCGTGCGTTGAACCGCCGTGTAATCGCTGTGATTACTGGCAACAAATCAACTACTGTAGAGCAAACTAAAGATATGGTTGTTCGATAATCAATCCCTTGATTATTAAGTGGTTAAAAGAACCGTCATGATTGACGGTTCTTTTTTTATTTTGGGTTGCTTCTTTTACTATGGCTAAAATCATGATATAATAGTTGACTTTTCTTATTGTACTTAAGTTCTAAGAAGACTGTCCCTATTGGGCAATTTATGCCCATTCAAGTTATTTTTTGCTGAATTAGCAATCCTTATTTTATACGAGTATTTATGGCAGACGACATTAAGCATTTGCGTAACATCGCAATCATTGCCCATGTTGACCACGGTAAAACGACTTTGGTTGATAAACTATTGCAACAATCTGGTGCGTTAGGCGAGCGTTCAGGTGAGATTGAGCGTGTGATGGATTCCAACGCTTTGGAAAGTGAGCGAGGCATTACCATCTTGGCAAAAAACACCGCCATTCGTTGGACTGATGGTCGCACAGGTACTGAATACCGCATCAATATTGTGGACACCCCAGGCCATGCTGACTTCGGTGGAGAGGTAGAGCGTGTGATGTCGATGGTGGATTGTGTGCTGTTGCTGGTTGATAGTCAAGAAGGTCCAATGCCACAGACTCGCTTTGTTACTCAAAAAGCGTTTGCTCGTGGACTTAAGCCGATTGTTATCATTAACAAGATTGATAAGCCTGCCGCACGAGCTGATTGGGTGATTGACCAAGTGTTTGATCTGTTCGACAGCTTAGGTGCGACTGATGAACAGCTTGATTTTCCTATCGTCTACGCATCTGGAATCAACGGCATTGCAGGTCTTGAGCCAGATAATTTAGCGGCTGACATGACCCCACTGTTTGAGACCATTGTGGATATCGTAGAATCGCCTAAGGTTGATGCCGATGGTCCATTCCAAATGCAAATCTCAAGCCTAGACTATAACAGTTTTGTTGGTGTTATTGGGGTGGGTCGTATTCAGCGTGGCTCGGTGAAAACCAACACACCTGTTACCGTGATTGATAAAGATGGTAATAAGCGTAATGGACGCATCTTAAAAATCATGGGGTATCATGGACTTGAGCGTGTTGATGTTGATTCTGCTCAAGCAGGCGATATCGTCTGTGTAACAGGTTTGGATAGTTTAAATATTTCAGACACCATTTGTGACCCATCTAATGTTGAGGCGTTGCCTGCATTGTCGGTTGATGAGCCGACCGTATCGATGACTTTCCAAGTCAATGACTCGCCTTTTGCAGGAAAAGAGGGTAAGTTTGTTACTTCTCGTAATATTCGTGAGCGTCTTGACCGTGAGTTGATTCATAATGTCGCCTTGCGTGTTGAGGATACTGACAGTCCAGAGAAGTTCAAAGTTTCAGGTCGTGGTGAGCTACATCTATCTGTGCTTATTGAGAACATGCGTCGAGAGGGCTTTGAGCTGGGTGTATCTCGTCCACAGGTTATCATGAAAGAGATTGATGGCGTGATGTGCGAGCCTTATGAGAATGTTACTTTTGATGTTGAAGAACAGCATCAAGGTGCAGTTATGCAAGAGATGGGAGAACGCAAAGGCGAGCTAACCAATATGGAGGTTGATGGCAAAGGTCGTATTCGTATCGAAGCGACAGTGCCGTCACGAGGACTGATTGGTTTTCGCTCAGCATTTTTGACCATGACATCAGGCACGGGCATCATGACTTCAAGCTTTAGCCATTATGGACCTGCCAAAGAGGGTTCGGTGGCAAAACGCCAAAATGGTGTATTGGTATCTATGGTAACAGGTACTTGCTTGGGTTATGCCCTATTTAGCTTACAAGAGCGTGGTCGTCTTTTTGCTAAGCCACAGCTTGAGGTCTATGAAGGCATGATTGTGGGTATTAACTCTCGTTCTGATGATATGGTGGTAAACCCAACAAAAGCAAAACAATTAACCAACATTCGTGCGTCTGGTTCGGATGATGCAATCATCTTAACACCTGCATTGGATTACACTTTGGAGCAAGCTTTGGAATTCATCGAAGATGATGAGTTGGTTGAAGTTACACCAAAATCAATTCGTATTCGTAAGCGTTATCTAACAGAAAATGAACGCAAGCGTCTTGGTCGTAAGAAAGACTGATTTGATTATCCTTAAAAAACTGCCCATGAATAAGCTGTTTCATGGGCAGTTTTTTATTTATTATGTATCATTGATAAGCATAGTTGAGATGGGTGAGCGGTGATGTGGTAAGTTTAAGCATGATATCATGCTTTTAAATAGATGACTATTGAGTGATAAAAATCTATGGTTCTTAAGTTTTGGTGGTTTATGGCTATTCTTTGGTTGTGGATAATGGCTGACAAGTGGGACAATAGACGCTTGCTCGCCCACAGATTTTTTGATTTTCCAGAATACTACCGCATTGGGTGCAGGGCTTGCCGTGATTGCCATAAGCAAGCAAAGTCTGCTGAAAATACCCCGTTTTGCCACCACCTACCGTAAAATCACGCAAAGTTGAACCGCCTTTTTTGATGGCTTCTGCCAAAATCTGCTTGATGTGCTTGACCAGCTTGGCAATTTGCTCTTTGCTGATTTGATGGGCGGGTTTGGCAGGGTGAATGCCTGACAAAAAAAGACTCTCGGCAGCATAGATATTACCCACGCCTACCACGACCGTTTGGTCCATGATGAGAGTTTTAATGGGTTTGGTTATGGCTTTAGTGGGCTTAGCACAAGGACTATTGGTATCATTGAGTCTATGGATATGCCGATATAGATAATCAGTATTAAAAGCATCATCTAAAGGCTCAACACCCAGATGAGCTAAGAATCTATCTTTTGCATTGTCCTTATTATCAAGATGTGCGTCATTATCCGCCCAAAGTATGATGCCAAAACGGCGTGGGTCGTGGTAATGCAGGGCGACATCGCCAAAGCTGATGATGAGATGATCATGTTTTCTGGCGATGGGAGCATTGCTGTTGATGGGGTGTTGTTGCAAGCTACCTGACATTCCTAAATGAACAAGTAGTACCTTATTAGCATTATCTGCATTATGACGAAAATGCAAAAGTAGATATTTGGCTCGGCGTTCTACCAAGGATAATTGAAAGCCAATTAAGCCATCTAAATCATGTGGCATCATGTAGCGTAGCTTGGGCTGATGTACATGAACAGCGGCAACGGTTTGATTAAGTAGTGGGTCTAAGCTTTTTTTGGTGGTCTCAACTTCGGGTAATTCTGGCATATCAATCACTATTAGTTGGTACTGCGTCTGGCGTGCAGAACATCAGGTTGTTGTTCAATCTTGGCAAGCAGGCGTGACAAGTGTGCCAAACCTGCCACTTCAACATAAAATTTCATATGACTGATGGTCTCGTCAGATGAGATGGTTTCGGCACGGTGAATATTAACTTTTTCTTTATCAATGATATTGACCAAATCACGAAGTAGCCCTTTGCGATTATAAGCTTCGACATGAACGGTTACAGGCTGATAACGCCCAAAAGCTGTCTGCCAATTTGCACTGATATGGCGTTCAGGTTCTTTATCAATCAATCTTAGGTATTCAAGGCAACTGGCGTGGTGAATGCTTACGCCATGCGACACGGTAACAAAACCAGCAATCGGTTCGCCATGCACGGGTGTACAGCACCCAGCCAGATGGATTTCAACATTATCAAGCCCTTGTAAGTCAATTTGATATTTGTTGGGGCGAGATGGCGTTTTGATTTCAATGCTGCCTTCATCAACAGGTGGTGTGTTGAGATTTAGGCGATGACTGATTCTACCAACCAACTGCACCACGCCCACATCGCCCATCACTAAGGAGACGAACAAATCTTCTTCATTTTTGGCATTAAATTCTTCTAGATAGTCGCTAAGCTCTACCTGACTTGGGTTGATGGAAAATCTATCAAGCTCACGCAAGAACATGGCACGACCGAATTCAATGTTCTTGTCTCTATCTTGTTTGTTAAACCATTGGCGAAGTTTGGATTTGGCACGGTTGGTATGAATGTACCCAAGCGAAGCAACGAGCCAATCACGATTAGGCTCTCGGTTGGACTTGGTGATGATTTCTACTTGGTCACCTGTCTTGGGCTGATGTGTGAGTGGCACATAGCGTCCATTAACCTTTGCTCCTTGAGCTCGGTTGCCAACTTCAGTGTGCACATGATACGCAAAATCTAGGACGGTTGCTCCTTTGGGTAGCTCGGTAATGTCGCCATCACGGCTAAAGACATAGATGCGTTCGTTGTCTTCTAAATCGAGTTCGTCATCTAACTCAACATTTTCTAGTTTATCATTGCCAAGTAATTGGCGTAGTGAGCTGATTTTTTGAGTTAAATAGTCGTCTTTTTTGGCTTTTAGACCTTCTTTATAATTCACATGAGCCGCTTTGCCAAGCTCTGCTTCAAAGTGCATGTCAAAGGTGCGTATTTGTACTTCTAGTGTGCGATGATTGGCAATGACGGCAGTATGTAGCGACTTGTAGCCGTTCGGCTTAGGGTTGGTGATGTAGTCATCAAACTGCTCTGGAATATGTCGCCATAGTCCATGCACAATCCCTAAGGTGTGATAGCATTCGGTATTGGTATCAACCAACACTCGCAAGGCACGAATGTCGTAGAGCTGGTCAAATGATAGGTTCTTCTTTTTCATCTTACGCCAGATGGAGTAGATGTGCTTGACACGCCCCGATACTTCTGCCTTGATGCCTGCTGTGATGAGTGCGTTACTTAAATCAGCTTGAACAGTTTCAATGTAGAATTCTCGTTCGCTGCGTTTTTCGGCAAGTAGGTTGGCGATTTTTTTGTATTCGTCAGGGGCAAGGTAGCGAAACGCTAAGTCTTCTAATTCCCATTTAAGCTGAGCGATAGATAGGCGGTGTGCCAGTGGTGCGTAGATGGTCATCACTTCACGAGCAACTCGCTTTTGGCGATCGGGGGGTGCAAAAGACAGTTCACGCATGGCAAAGGTGCGTTCAGCCAGCTTGATGAGTACGGCACGAACATCGTTGGTGGTGCTGATGAGCATACTATAAATAGTGGACAGCTGATCTCGTTGTTCGCTTTCAAAATAGTCTTCTAGGCGTTTGTTCTCTTCGATACTTTCAGACAGTCGCCCCATTGCCAGTGTGTCTGCGACCAGATGGGCGATGTCTTCGCCAAAATTATGTCTGATGGTGTCAAGGCTGACCAACTCTCGGCGTGCTGTGCGATAAAGCATGGAGGCAACCAAGGCGTTCTCATCTTGAAATAGATATGCCAAAATATCTGCCATGCCGATGCCTGTGGCATAAGCACCTGAGCGACTAGCGTGAGGCTTGCTTGCTTGCACCCTAACAAAGTCGCAAGCACGGCGAAGCATCGGCAAATCGTCTTTGCCAATGCGTTCAGCAACGGTGGATAACCAAGTTTCCACATCAATGTCGGACTCACTGATGGTGGCAGGGGTCTGCGTCTGCTCGGAATGATCTAGAGTGGTTTTTAGTTTTGGGTGAGCCAGCTGTGCCTTAAAATCTGGGTGTAGCTCTTTGGCAACCAAACTTGCCGCCAATGTCGCACTGTCGGTGTCGCTATTTTCGCCGCTTAGTAGTGGTAAGCCTTCACGAATTTGTACCACGATATGTCCTTTTGGTTGTTTTAGGGCGAATACCAATCCTAGCTTACTTAAAAGTTGATTTTGGGTTCGCCTAGAGTGTCAGTGGGGATATTATGGCATTTTCTGAATATTTTTGAAAGTAAAATCCCATAAATTAGCGTGCATTTATTGAGTAATTATCCATCAAATATATTTTAATATTTCTTCTAAATTGGTATCTTTTGTGATATAATTAACAAACTGTCAACTTGTTAGCCAATGGCTCAATGATGACAATATATAATTGATGACATCGCATTTTTTGAGTTTGTATGTTCGGTGCTTGGATGGGAAAACCCTTAAAAAAGTACACTTACTCTGCCGTGTGGCAAAAATACCTTTCTGATTCGCGATGATTTTGATGAGCTGTTGCTCAATTCCCACCCCGACAAAATGCCAAAATATTTCGCCTTAAACTCGCCATTGATTTGGTGGCTTGATGTTTTTTCTCATCTCGTGGTTTGATATATACAAGAATACATAAAGGTTATTTATGCCCCAATTTGATGATGCAGGTGCAATCGGCACGCTGCCTAATGATTCTGCTGTCCTTGAAAATAGCAAAGAAAAAAGTGAGTCAGATGGTCTGACTTTTGAAGATTTATCACTCAATAAGCCTATCTTAAAAGCTCTGGTTAAAAGCGGCTACACCAATCCAACACCCATTCAAGCAGGGGCGATTCCCCATGCACTATCAGGTCGTGATTTGCTACTGTCAGCACAGACAGGTTCAGGCAAGACTGCGGCATTTGTATTGCCTATCTTAGATAAACTGAGTCGCCAAAGCTGTCTTGATAAGCACATCTATGCACTGATTTTGACACCGACTCGTGAGTTGGCTCAACAGGTACATGATAATGTACGCCGTTATGGGGCGAATTTGCGTGGAATGTATAGCATTCCTTTGGTGGGTGGTTCGCCTTATGGTGGTCAGATTCGTGCCTTAAGAAAGGGTGTTCAGGTTGTCATTGCCACACCTGGTCGTCTGATTGACCACATGAACGAAGGTCGTGTGGATTTGTCCAAACTTGAGGTGTTGGTGCTAGATGAAGCCGACCGCATGCTTGACATGGGCTTTGCTGATGATATTCAGACCATCTTGCAAAATGCTCCGGCATCTCGCCAAACCGTCATGTCATCAGCAACTTGGGATGGTGCAGTGGGCAAGATTGCCGAAAGTTTCACTAACAATCCTGAGAAAGTCTCTATTAAGGTTGAGAGTGGACATATTGAAGAGTCGGTGTATTTTTGTGATGATTTTCATCACAAAAATAAGATTCTGTTGGAGCTGTTGGGCAATCAAGATATTAATCAAGCCGTGATTTTTGCTGCCACCAAACGCAGTACAGAACAGCTAACTCAGACACTGACTGACGCAGGGCTAAAAGCACGCTATTTACATGGTGATTTGCCACAAGGTAAAAGAAACCGCATCATCAGTGATGTCAAAAGCGGTAAATGCGACTTTTTAGTGGCGACCGATGTGGCGGCACGAGGCATTGATATCTCTGCCATCAGTCATGTGGTGAACTATGATTTGCCTCGTCAGGTTGAAGACTATGTACATCGTATCGGACGCTGTGGGCGTGCAGGGCGTACAGGTGTGGCAATGAACTTGTGTAGTTTTGATGATCGTGGGCAATTAAGAAATATTAACCGCTATCTAAAACGCACCATGAGCGAAGAGACCATTGAAGGTTTTGAGCCTAAGCGTCCCCCATTTGAACAAGAAGAATGCCGTAAGAATAACCCACGAAAAAAAGACGGTCGCCGTTTTGAGGGCAGACGAGCTGAGCAAGGTCATCGTCAGGACCGCACAAACAAAAAAGCGAGATCTTCTTATGACCGACAAGAACGCCAAGATTGGCATGACCGTCCAAAGCGTCAAGATCGTCGGCAGGAAAATTATACATCAGATGCTCCTCGTGAGTGTACCTTTGAAAGTAGGGGGCGTGAGTTTGATGGTAATCGTAGCTACCATCGCCAAAGTCACCACCAAGATGGTCGCCAATCTCGCCCACAACATGACAGACGCACAGATGGCTTGTATGCCAATACGCATGAGCATGGTAATACACGCCCTAAGCGTCATTCTGATAAAGAATCAGGGTATGGCAGTCATGGCGAATTTCGCAATCGCTCTCGCCAAGAGCATCGCAATGAGCGTCAAGATAGACCAACAAACAAGTTGTACAAGACGCCAAATCAGGGCATGAAAAAGCCAAGAGTGGTAGAAGAGGTATTTTCTTCTAAGCGTCAAGATAGGGCACCAAAACGCCGCTTCCAAGTAAACTAACAAAACCCAAATAAAAAAGCACGCCAATTGGTGTGCTTTTTTATTTGAGCTGACTTTATGATTGGTTGTTTTGAGTTGGGCTGATGGGGTGGATTTTTTCAAAGCGAGCAATGCTCTCAACATGACCTGTATGGCAGAACATATCCATAACGCCAGTATGCGTGAGACGGTAGCCTTGGGCGATGATGGTAGCGGTGTCTCTGGCAAGCGTGATGGGGTCGCAAGAGACATAGACGATGCGTTTGGCTTGAAAGTTGCCTAAATACGCCATGACGGTAGCAGCCCCTGAGCGAGGTGGGTCAATGAGCAAGGCATCAACACGCTTTGCCCAAGGCTTGTCTGAGAAATCTTGGCTTAAATCCTGAGTGTAGAACTCGGCATGACAAATGCCGTTTTGTGCTGCATTCATGGTAGCACGCTTGACCATCTCAGCACTGCCTTCAACACCTATGACACGCCCTGTTTCGCCCACACAGCGAGCCAAAGGTAAGCTAAAATTACCCAGACCGCAGAACAAATCAAGCACGGTCTCGCCTTTTTGTAAGTCTAATAGGTCGCAGGCGAGCAGAACCATTGGTGAGTTTACCGAAAGATTAACCTGCGTAAAATCAAGCGGTGAGCATTCTAAGCGTATGTCAAAATTTGGCAGTTGATAAAACAGCCCACCTGATGGCGGTGTACTTTGAGTGTTTGGCAATTCATTGCTATCAATACGATGCACACTGTTTTCACCATGCGGTTGTAAATACAATTGCCAGTTTAGATGTTGACAGAGCTGGATGAGTGATTGTCTGTCTTGTTTGTTGAGCTTTTGGGTATGTCTGATCACCATTGCTACTTGTGATGACTCATCACCTGTGGCAAATTCAAGGTGCGTAATACCACCAACTCCTTTAAGCTGGGCGAGCGTGGCTTTTAGCGTCTTAAGATGATGGTTAATTCGATTATCCAAGATGGGGCAGTCATCAATATCGGTGAGAAAGTTGCTGTTTTTTTTACGAAATCCAACAATGAGTTGCCCACTTTTTGGTAAATGGCGAACACCAAGTCTGGCTTTAGTGCGATAGCCGGTACGCTTGCCGACCACAGGAGTAAGCCAATGGTTTGGGGTAACTTTGGCGTGATGAGTAAGATGATTGGCAAGCACGGACTGCTTATGTTTTAGTTGCTCATCAGCGTGCAGATGTTGCAAACTACAACCACCACACACACCAAAATGCCGGCAAAAAGGCATCTGTCTTTTGGTGCTGGGGCTGAGCACTTCTATAGCTCGTCCTTCATCAAAGGATTTTTTATTGCCTGTGATGGCGACTTTGACTGTTTCATTGGGCAAGGCAAAATCAACAAAGACTTTTTTGCCACTGTTGTTGCCATGTGTGTCGTCATAGCTTGCGATGCCACGCCCATCGTGTGTTAAAGCATGGATGTTTAGGATAACAGGCTGTGTTTGGGTTTTTGCGTGCTGATGAATGGGGCGATGCTTGGTCATGCTAAAAGAGCTACTGATGAATTGCGGTTATTATAGCATGAAATGATGATGCAAAATCATCATAAAAATCATGATGATAGGGTTGTGTTATTTAGATGGTGCAACCAAAAAAGCCCACCATGACGGCGGGCTTTTTATGAGTTAGGCAATTTTTTTGATTTTTTTGCCTTTAATGGCACGGTAAATTGGTAAAATAACCATCACCACTGCCAATGCCCAAAGCACCATTGAAATTGGGCTTTGCCATAGTATGCCTAGGTCGCCTTGAGAGATGGATAATGCACGGCGAAGGTTGGATTCCATCAGATGACCAAGTACATAGCCTAAAATGAGTGCTGATAATGGGAAATGTAGTTTACGCAGGAAGTAACCAAACACACCCAATGCAATCATTAATACCAGATCAAAAATGGTACTGTGAATTGAATACACGCCCACGAAGCTCACCGCAGCGATGGCAGGTATTAAGATGTAGTTTGGAATGTCTAGTAGCTTGGCAAAAAACTTAACAAGTGGTAAGTTTAAGGCAAGCAAAATCACATTACCGATGAATAATGACGCAATTAAACCCCACACGATGTCAGGTTGCTCCGCAAATAGTTGAGGACCTGGCGTGATGTTGTAAAGCGTCAACGCACCCATCATGACCGCTGTTGTGCCAGAGCCAGGCACCCCAAGAGTGAGCATGGGAATGAACGAACCGCAGGCAGACGCATTATTAGAGGCTTCTGGGGCGGCGATACCACGCAAATCGCCATCACCAAATTTGCCGTTTTCGCCTGCAATCTTGCGTTCATTGGAATAAGTCATGGCAGAGGCGATGGTAGCACCTGCACCAGGCAAAATACCGACCACAAAGCCAGTCAGACCACTACGAATGATTGCACCCAAAGAGAATAGAAACTCTTTAAGGTTTACCATGCCACGCTTGCCCTGTTCTAGAGCCTTTTGACCAGCACTGGTGTTTTCTAGCATGATTAAAATTTCGCTCACACTAAAAAAACCAATCACAATCGTAGTAAAAGCAATGCCGTCTGATAGATTGACTGAACCGAAAGTGAAGCGATATACACCTGTAACAGCATCAACCCCTACGGTTGCAAGTAATAATCCGATAAGAGCGGCGATGCCTGTTTTTAATGGTGCATCACCCACCAGACCACTTAGGCAAGTAATGGCAAAAACCATTAAAGCAAAATACTCGGCAGGACCAAATGAAATCGCCCATTTTGCCAAGAGTGGAGCAAACAATACCACACCTGTGATGGCAATCATTGAGCCAATGAAGGAGCTTAAGGCGGATAAAGATAAAGCAATACCGGCTTTGCCTTGCTTGGCAAGCGGATAGCCATCTAGTGTGGACATGATTGCCGCTGCATCACCTGGAACATTGATTAAAATTGCCGAGATGCGACCGCCATACTCACAGCCTAAATACACAGCAGCCAATAGGATTAGGGCACTTTCAGGTGGTAGACCTAAGGCATATGCAATCGGTAATAAAATCGCCACGCCATTGATTGGTCCTAGACCTGGCAACATACCCACAATCGTCCCAATGAATGCTCCGATGAGAGCAATCAGTAGGTTTTGAGGTGTAGTAGCAATGGCAAAGCCATGCATTAAAAAATCAAAAGTTTCCATCATTTACCCCAAAATTGACCCAAGTACACCTGCAGGTAAGCTGACCTCAAGCGGACCATTAAATAAAAAATAAGTAGCAACTGCCATAATGGTTGATGCAATTAGGGCTTTTAGCCAATGCCCGCCAAACAGTACGCCAACAACCCATGCCATCAAGGCGGTGGCGATGATGTAGCCCAACATCTCAAAAAGAACAGCATACAAAATCATGGCAATAGTACATAGTACTAAATTTTTGATGATGGGAATATTTAGTCCAAGCTGAATTTTTTCGCTAAATTTAGCAGGGCGAAAAGCGATGATGGCGGTCAATATTGCCAATAAAACCAATAGCATGACAGGGTAAGGTCGTGGACCTATTGGGTCATATGAAATTGGTGCGGTATAGCCCCATGCAATAACAAGCAAAATGAGAGATACCAAAAGCATGAGCCCTGAAAATATACGGTCAACCATACAGTTTCCTTTTTTCCTTTAGAAAAACCAAATCCTAACAGATAGGATTTGGTTTGTGATGAAATGGTAACAGGGGTGTTACTTGGCTTGCTCAGCGGTCTTTACCAAATTAAATTCATTAGATAGAGCGTGTAGCTTTTGTGTTTCATCATAAATGTATTGCGTCAGTTCATCACCTGTCATGGCAAATGGGAATAGCTCACGGTTGGTGCGAAGTTCAGCAAACTTCGGATCGGCAAGCATTTTGTCAAACTGACCTTTCCACCAGTTATAAGACGCATCAGATGCTTCTGGTGCCATGTAATAACCACGAATTACAGGCCATTGAATATCAAAGCCTTGTTCTTTGGCAGTAGGAATATCTTTAAAGCCTTCCCCCTCTAGACGCTCTGGAGCGAACACAGCAAGTACACGCAACTTGCCTGCCTTAACATGTGGCATCACCTCAGCTAGACCTGCTGACACAACTTGGATGTGATTGCCAAGTACGGCTGTAACCGCCTCGCCACCACCTTCCATCGCCACATAACCCATGGCATCTGGGTTGATTCCTGCTGCTTTAGCAAGTAGGGCTGTTTGCATCCAATCTTGACCACCGACGCTACCACCTGCACCGAAAGTTACAGATTTAGAGTCTTTTTTTAAGGCGTCTACTAGGTCAGCTAGGTTCTTGTATGGTGAGTCAGCATTAACCGCCACCATGCCATAATCTGTACCTACTGCTGCAAGCCAACGCACATCTTTTTCGGTGAATTGACCGAATTTGCCTTGTGATAGATTTAGGATGGAGCCTGTTGAGAAAGCAACGATTGCATCGCCATTTTTACGGTCATTGGCAACAATTTTGTTATAAGCTACTGCACCTACGCCACCAGGCATATAAGTAACACGCATTGGTTTATCAATCAGTTCTAAATCCTGAAGACCTGATTGGGCAAGCTTACAAGTTAAATCAAAACCACCACCTGGCTTGGCAGGAGCGATACACTCTGGGCGTTTAGGTGCTTGTGTCACTACTTCTGTGCCAGCTGCAGCATCCGTGGCTTGTGCTGTTTCTTTTTTGTCGCCACCGCAAGCAGCTAGGGCAAGAATAGATAGGGTGATGGCACCGTGCTTAAATAGTTTCATAATATCAACTCCGGATATAAGATATAAGAATTCTCAATGGGTCTGCTGTTCAGATCTATTGGGAAGTATGCAGTAAGACTGTAAAAAGCCGTTTTAGTCTTTTTGAAACTATATGTATTATAGCGGAAAGAAAAGTAGCTTGGCAATTACAAAATAGAAAATATTTTTATAAATATGCCATGATTGAGATAAAATAAGACAGACTTGCGTTGTGTTGTTTTTGTTGTATTTGCTTTTAGAGTTGATGTCGGTGTTGTTTGTTGTTGAGCTTCTTGGCTTGTGTTTTTTTAAGAATGTTGCTACATTATTCTCCCTATCATCGGTGCGTTTGTTATGTTAGATCATCTTATTTTGGTCATCATTAATTTTTTTACTTCGGCTTTGGCGGGCATCACAGGGCTAGCAGGCGGTACGATTTTACTTGGGTTAATGCCCATGTTTTTGTCCGCCAGTGCAATCATTCCTATTCATGCCACCACTCAGCTAGCAAGCAATGTAAGTCGTGTTTGGCTTGGCAGGCGTGATGTGGTGCTGACTTATTTTCGCCCATTCATTGTGGGAGCATTGATAGGGGTGTTGTTTTTTGGCATGGCGGTAAAATTTGTTAAACTTGACTTAATTCCGTTATTTATTGCCTTTTATATCCTTTTGACTCAGTGGTCCGGCACTGTCAATCGCTTATTAAAAAGTTTAGAGAATTTTTATCTGATCGGTTTTGTGCAGGTGGGTATTGGGCTGTTTGTTGGTGCTCCTGGACCTTTGCATATACCCATGTTGATGAAAAAATATGATAATAACGATGTCATTGTTAGTACAGGTTCGCTGATGATGACTGTTGTGCATGTTTTTAAATTGATTGTTTATATCATTTTAGGTTTTAGTTTCATTGAGCATTGGCGATTGATTGTACTGATGGCGTTATCGGCATCATTTGGCTCATGGGTTGGCGTAAAACTGCGTAACCGCCTGCCGATGGCATGGTTAAAAGCTACCATGCCATGGCTACTTAGTGCCATTGCCATTAAGATTATTTATGATAATGTGGATAAATTGGGTGTGTTTTGATGGGTGGAATGGGGGCTCTTAGGGTTGGCAGGGCAGACAAAATAAAAAGCAGGTAAATGACCTGCTTTTTGGTTGATGTCTAGTTGGTTTGCCATGCTTGCAAAAAGCGTTCGTGGCGAAGTGTGCCATCGTCATTGGTGATACTGGCAACAAACTCATGTGTCTGCTCGCTGATACGCTGGCAAAGCTGTGTATCCGCCTTGCCTGTTAAGATAAGCCAGCGTAGATAAACCAACCAAGTGTTTAATACATCAGATTCACAGTAGGTGGTTAGCTTTTGCCATTCGTTATTTTGCACCATTGGCATGACCTGAGAGCCATCTATATCGCCCTTACCTGCAAAGCCACACAGTGAAGCGATGGTGTCTAGCTTTTGTTTGTTGTAGCCGTTATAAAGCGATAGCTTGTCCATTAGGTCAATGTGCATCTCGCCATAGCGATACAGATAGTCGGGTTTTTTGTCGGCATTAAACAATGCAGGAGCACTGATGCCATGATGTAAAGCACGATACAGCAACACAGGAATGTCAAAGCCTGATCCATTCCAACTTACCAAAGTGGGTTTTTTGTCAAAAGCACGAAAAAAACTCGCCAAAATCTCATGCTCGTCTTTGTTGTCCAATGATAAAGATTTTAGGGTAAACTGTCCATGTTCCACCCAAAGAAATGACAAACAAGCAATTTTATGCAAGGGCAGACGCATAAAGTCATTTCCTGCTTCGGCATGGCGTAGGGCTGTGAGTGCAATCAAGGCATCATCATCATTTAACCCCTGTAGTTCAGGATAAAGTCGTCTGCCTGTCTTAATATCAGGAATGGTTTCGATGTCAAAGACCAAAACAGGATTATTCATGTTCATAATGTGCCTTGTGAATGCTTGTTTGGTAGATTGGTCAGTTGTCCACTACACCGAATAGACCTGTGGATAGATATCGGTCACCACGGTCGCAGACGATAAAGACGATAACTGCATCAGGGTTGTCTTTAGCGATTTGGTGGGCCGCCCAAGCTGCACCCCCTGATGACACCCCACAAAATACCCCTTCTTCTTTAGCAAGTCTACGCATGTAGGTTTCGGCATCTTGTTGATTGACATCCATCACCTTATCCACCAAAGACGCATCAAAAATACCAGGTAGATATTCTGTTGGCCATCTGCGAATGCCTGCGATACTAGAATGTTCGTCAGGCTGTAGACCAATGATTTGTATGGCGGGGTTTTGCTCTTTTAAAAATTTGCCAACCCCCATAATTGTGCCTGTTGTGCCCATTGAACTGACGAAATGGGTGATTTTACCGTTTGTTTGTGCCCAGATTTCAGGGCCTGTGGTCAGATAGTGTGCTTCTTTGTTATCGTTATTATTAAACTGGTCAAGCACGATGCCAAGCCCATCTGCTTGCATTTGTAGTGCCAAATCTCGAGCTTCTTCCATGCCTTGCTCTACTTCAATCAAGGTCGCCCCATAAGCAGTTACGGCATCTTTACGCTCTTGGGTGGAGTTTTTTGGCATAATTAGGGTCATCTTATAGCCTTTCATGGCGGCTACCATAGCAAGAGCGATGCCTGTATTGCCACTGGTTGCCTCAATGAGTGTATCGCCTGCTTTAATATCGCCACGCTTTTCGGCTTGGTCAATCATGTTAAAAGCAGGGCGGTCTTTGACAGAGCCTGCTGGGTTATTGCCCTCTAGTTTGGCAAGTAAAGTCGCCTTAGTATCCTTGTTCAGTCGATTTAGTTGTACTAAAGGGGTATGCCCCACACAATCTGCCAAAATGGTGGTCTGGGTGATGAAATTACTCATAAACAATCCTGTTGTTATTATAAACGACAAAGAAGAATTATCGGACTAAAAATTAGTCTATTATAACACACTCTTTTTTCAAAAATACGCCAAAAGCGTGCTAAACTACCCCAAGAGACAATCTGTGGTTGGTAGATGATGGCTTGTGTATGAATAAAGTGCGTTTTGGTCTAAAAAGTGCCTACGGGCAGTTGATTTTACTGGTGTTTTTGCCCATTGCGGTACTGGCGATGGTTGGTGGTTATTTGGTGTTTAGTGAGGTGCGTCGTGCGGTCTTATCTGAGCAAGACATACTGGCACAAGCGGCATTGCTTCGTTATGAGACAGCGGCACGACCACGATTAGAGCGATATGGACTGACACAGGCAGAGGCTTTTTTTGATGAAGTGTTTGTTAATGCGGTACTACCTTATAATGCCCATAACCATCAAAAAACCACGACATTAAGCGATACATTAGAAAGCCTAAATCAAATGCGGCAGCAGCGAGTACAGCGTCTTGCCATCATGAATGATAAAGGAGAGCCTTTGCATTCATTTGGTATGAATGCTGATGCCAGTTGGACAAGTTTTGATGTATCAGCACCTCATGTTCTAAGGCTTAAGACCTCACAGGGTGTGGCGTATGGCAATCCTGTGAGTGTCAATGGCAAGCAGTTTTGGTTGTTTGTTGAAATGGACAACAAGCCTTTGACCTTGACCTATTATCATGTGTGGCTTGCTTTGTCCATCACAGGATTGATGACGATTTTGTTGCTCTTATTGATTTTAAACAGCTACTCAAAACGCTGGATTACTCCAATTTATGAAATGCGACTGTATCTACAGCGACTTGATGTAACAAATCTATCAAACCCCACCTCAGTTAATGTAGATGGTGAGTTTTCTTTATTGCAGAAGGATTTTTTAAAGGCATTAAAACGGTTGGATGGCAGCTTTAATGAACTAAAAAACCATGCCGAAGAGACGGAAAGGGATTTGCAACAAGCCTTTGACGAGATGGAGATGCAAAATATCTCCATTCGTAATGCTCGTGATGCAGCCGTATCCACCAGTCAAGCCAAATCGGCATTTTTGGCGAACATCAGCCACGAACTAAGAACACCACTGAACAGTATTGACGGTTTTATCAACCTACTGGCTCGCAAACAAGGACTAACAAGCGAACAAAATCTATATGTGCAAACCATCAAAAAATCATCAGCACACCTATTGGCTTTGGTGAATGATGTGCTTGATTTTTCTAAGATTGAAGCAGGAAAACTTGTACTTGAACATCATGAGTTTGACCTGTATGCCACGATTTATGATGTGGTGGATATGTTATCTCCAGCAGGACTTGAAAAGCACCTGCGACTGGCGGTGTTATTTTATCATGATGTGCCAACCAAAGTGGTGGGCGATAGTCTGCGAGTGAAGCAGATTTTAACCAATTTAGTGGGCAATGCGATTAAGTTTACTGACGCAGGCGGTGTGGTGGTGCGTGTCGGCTTATCTGATGTTCACGATGGCTATCTAAATATTGCTGTTGAAGACACAGGCAAAGGTATTAGCGAAACGGACAAAGCACAGCTGTTTAAGAGCTTTAGCCAAGGGGATTTGTCGGTAACTCGCCGTTATGGTGGTACAGGTCTTGGGTTGGTGATTTCTAAACAACTTACCATGATGATGGGTGGCGATATTGGCTTTTTTGACAATAACAGCGAAAATATCGCACCAACAGGGGCGACTTTTTGGTTTGAGATGCCTACCAACATAGATATTCCTGACGAGATGAATGGCGAAATGATGGCTAGTAAACCAAATATGAACGCCAATGTGTTGGTTTGGATTAACCATGCTCCTGCGGTGCAAGTATTAAAAGCAAGTCTTGCAGGGACAGGCGTGGTCATCACAGAGGCGATTGGTTTGGCTGATTTGCTTGAACAGCTAGATGATACGCACGAATTTGATTGGGTGATTGTTGATAACTTTGGACAGGATGCCGCCCAAGATGATATTGGGGCGATTTTAAGGCAGATTCGCCTTCGCTATGATGGCAGACTGATGGCGTATGGTTATCAGGTGGGTATGGATGCTGCACTGCTTGAACGCTATCATGCTAATGCTCTGTATGAACCGATGGATAAAAGACAGCTGTACGAACTGTTGTCAAATCAGCCCAACCAGTTGGTCGCCAAACCCATCAGACAGCAGAGATTTACAGGCACTCGTGTGTTGGCGGTTGATGACCATTTGCCAAATCTGCTTGTGCTTGAGGCATTGCTTGGAGAGCTTGGGGTGGAGGTTGTCATGGCGGGCAGTGGCTTTGATGCCATTGAAATTATGACCAAGACTGCAACATCGCAGGGGTTGCCGATTGATTTGATTTTTATGGATGTGCAAATGCCTAGAATGTCAGGGCTTGAAGCAAGTATTGAAATTCGCAAAATTGAACAAGCCCACCTGTCTAAGCCTGTGCCGATTATCGCCTTGACTGCACATGGGCTATCTGATGAAAAAGACAGGTTGGTCGCTGCAGGATTGAATGATTATGTGGGTAAGCCTATCGGTCATCAACAGCTACTGCAAACTTTACAGCGTTGGCTTGGGCATGATGATGCGGATAAGGCGGTGTTGCTTAATCAGCAATCTGATGACATGCCATATCAAGAGATGCAGTTGTTTGATGATAAATTTGTCAATAAGATTGATGGCATGACTCATACGACAACACCAATCAACACCACGCCTAGTGCCACGATGGAGCTTTTGGACATTGACTGGCAAGATGCCTTAAGTCGTGCAGCAAATAAAGCTGAGCTTGCTGAGAAACTACTGACCATGATGATTGATAATGCCGAGCAAGAAAAACAGTTGCTTGAGCGTGCATGGGCAGACAGAGACAGAAAGACGCTTGCCGACCTTACGCATCGTATGGTTGGGGCATCACGATATACAGGTGTACCCAGACTGCGTCAGGCAGCACAGGACTTTGAGAGTCGGTGCCGAGCTGATATTACAGAGGTGAGTGCTAGCCATTTTGTGAGTATGCGTCCTAGCTATCGTGCGTTGATAGATGCACTTGATGATTTGGGGACGGTGGACCTAAAGGGACAGCTTGCCAAGCAGGTACTTGATGAGAATAAAATGAATTGGAAAATGTAGTCTAAGATGGGGCTTTTGTGTTGACTGGATTTGTTGTTTGTCCAAAAGCCAGTAAGCTATAAGGTAATATTTATTCACCGAATGATGAGCACATGGCTCAATTTAAATTACTGGTTTAATGTGATTATGGATTTTTAGAATGCGTTGAAATTTTGTGCGATTTTTATGGGCAATTTGCCTTGATTGCCTAATAAAAAATCAGTGATCATCTGTTATATCTTGGATTATCTGTTATAATGGCAGTATTTATTTTTCATCATTTGACAAGGGCATTGTTCATGATTAGTACCATCGCAGGACATCGTTTTTTAACGGATTTTCAAGCCAAGAAATTGGCGACACAGCTTAAGGAGAAAGCAGGACTAAAGATTAGTGCGGTAGACAGTCAGCAGGTTTATGTTTTTGATGATATCGTTGATGGCGATGACCATAAAAAGGTCATCAATTTGCTTAATCAGGGCGATGAAGTTGCTCTAAAGACTGCCCAAAAGGGTCAGATGCAAGTGGTGGTATCGCCACGCTTTGGGACGATTAGCCCATGGGCATCAAAGGCAACTGATATTTTCAATAATTGTGGCATTAAGGTTAATCGTCTTGAGCGAGTGGTGGTTTTTACTTTATCAGGTGACAATCTACCTGCTAAATTGCCCGCCACTGCCGAAAATATCCTACATGACCGCATGACCCAAAGTTTGGTGTATGAGCTAGATGATGTTAAGGCTTTGTTTGTTGATGGTGAGCCTGCCCGCCTAGAGTATGTAAACATCATGCAAGATGGTCGTGATGCTTTGGTGCGTGCAAATATTGAATTTGGTTTTGCCTTGTCTGAAGAAGACATTGATTATTTGGTGGATAATTTTACGCAGTTGGGACGCAACCCGACCGATGTAGAACTCATGATGTTTGCTCAGGCGAACTCGGAGCATTGCCGTCATAAGATTTTTAATGCCGAATGGACGATTGATGGTGAGGTGCAACCAAAATCATTATTCAAGATGATTAAAAATACGCACGAGAAAAACGCTGATGGCATTTTGTCTGCCTATAAGGACAATGCAGCGGTGATGTCAGGCTTTGCGACATCTCGTTTTTACCCCAACAAAAATGCGTCAGGCGAGTCGCAGTATGGCTTTCATGACGAACAAATTGACATCTTAATGAAGGTTGAAACACACAACCACCCAACCGCCATCGCACCATTTTCAGGAGCATCAACAGGGGCGGGCGGTGAGATTCGTGATGAGGGTGCAACAGGTCGTGGCGGTAAGCCCAAGGCAGGGCTGGCGGGTTTTAGTGTATCGCATCTGCACCTGCCGAATATGCCTGAAAAATGGGAGGTCTTAGGTCAAGTTTCTACCAAAGACTACGGTAAACCTGAACGCATGGCAAGTGCTCTTGACATCATGATTGATGGTCCGTTGGGCAGTGCCGCCTTCGCCAATGAGTTTGGTCGTCCGAATTTAAACGGCTATTTTCGTAGCTTTCAATTAGATACTTCTGCCAAGCAGGACGGCAGCCAGATGCGTGGCTATCATAAGCCCATTATGATAGCAGGGGGCTATGGTAATATTAAACGCAACTTAGTGCAAAAAAACGCCATTACTGAGGGCGATTTGCTTATCGTACTTGGCGGACCTGCCATGCAGATCGGTCTGGGTGGTGGTGCAGCCAGTTCTGTAGATAGTGGCAAGCTTGATGAAGGGCTAGATTTTGCATCGGTGCAACGAGATAATGCCGAGATGGAGCGTCGTTGTCAAGAAGTGATTGATGCGTGTTGGGCGATGGCAAAAGATGGCGAGGATAACAACCCTATCATTTCTATCCATGATGTGGGTGCAGGCGGATTATCCAATGCCATGCCAGAATTGGTCGATGATCATGAACTGGGTGCTCACTTAAACTTAAGAAAAGTACCATCGCTTGAACAAGGCATGTCGCCGATGGCAATTTGGTCAAATGAAGCTCAAGAACGCTATGTGCTTGCCATCTCGCCAAAGAGTGAGAAACTTTTTGATGAAATTTGTGCTCGAGAACGCTGTCCTTATGCCATCTTGGGTACAGCAACAGCCGTGCGTGAACTAAAAGTTGATGACAGTCTGTTGCCAGAGCAACCTGTGGATATGCCAATGCAGGTGTTATTGGGTGGTACGCCACGCATGAAACGCAGTTTTAACCGCACGCATAGCGAGCTTTGCCCACTAGATGTATCAGGTGTTGATGTTCGTGAAAGCATCAAAGATGTACTACGCCATCCAACGGTCGCTAGCAAGTCGTTTCTTATTAGTATTGGCGATCGTTCCATCACAGGTATGGTAACCCAAGATCAGTATGTCGGTCGCTATCAGGTGCCTGTGGCAGACTGTGCGGTAACAATGTCAGGACTACTGGCTGATACAGGCGAAGCGATGGCGATGGGTGAACGCACGCCTGTGGCACTCATTAGCCCAAAAGCATCAGCTCGTCTGGCGGTGGGCGAAGCATTGACCAACATTGCATCAGCACGCATCAATAAAGTGTCAGAGGTTACGCTATCTGCCAACTGGATGGCAGCGTGTGGCGATGACAAAGAAGATGCAGCCTTGTTTGATGCTGTACACGCCATCGGCGAAGAGCTTTGCCCTGCCTTAGGTATTACCATCCCTGTCGGTAAAGACAGCCTATCCATGAAAGCAGGCTGGAGTGATGATGGCATAGAAAAGAGTGTCAGCTCACCCATGAGTCTTATTATCACAGCTTTCGCTCCTGTTCAAGATGTCGCCAAGACCATGACGCCTGAGCTTGCGAATGCGGACGCTAGCTTGTATCGTTTGGATTTATCAGGCGGAAAACTGCGTTTGGGTGCATCCATCTTTGCCCAGACATTAAGTCAGCTTGGCGATGATTGTCCTGATGTAGAAAATCCGTCCACTCTGGCCAATTTCTTTGCGTTTATCCAAGCGGCGAATGAAGCAGGCGTGATTTGTGCGTATCATGACATCAGTGATGGTGGTATGATTGCAACGGTTGCTGAGATGCAGTTCGCAAGCCGGCTAAAAATTTTATTAGAGCTTGAAGATAATCATCTATTAGGGCAGCTGTTCGCTGAAGAGTTGGGCGTGGTCATTCAAGTGCTACCACAAGATGAAGGGCGACTGATTGAGCTGGCAAAGACGCATCAGGTGGCAGATTTACTCAGTGTGATTGGTCATACTTTTGCAACACCAATCGGTGGGGCAAACCAAGATACGCTTGATATCATCACCTCAACGCTGTCATTGACTTTCACTCGTAGCGAGTTGCAACAAGAATGGAGTAAGGTAAGTCATGCCATCGCTTCCATGCGTGATAATTCTGCTTGTGCTGACCAAGAATTTGCCTTGATTGCTGATGCCAACTATCATGGTTTGATTGCTGATGCGAATTTTGAGTTGGATTTGGCGGTGGAAGCTCCTTATGTGAATAGTCGCACCAGTCAGCCTAAGGTTGCTATTTTGCGTGAGCAAGGTGTGAATGGTCATCTAGAGATGGCAGCAGGCTTTGTGCGCGCAGGCTTTGATGCGGTGGATGTGCACATGAGCGACTTGATGAGCGGACGCATTAACCTAAGGGATTTTGAGGGTTTGGTGGCGTGCGGCGGTTTTAGTTATGGTGATGTGTTGGGTGCAGGCTCTGGTTGGGCGAATTCTGTCTTATTCCATGATGAGCTTCGTATGCAGTTTGCTAGATTTTTCCATCGCCCAGAGACTTTCGCTCTAGGTGTGTGCAATGGCTGTCAGATGATGAGCCAATTAAAAGAGTTGATGATTGGTGCAGAGCATTTTCCACGCTTTACTCTTAATCAATCAGCACGCTTTGAAGCACGCACGGTCAATGTAAGAGTAGAACGCACCAAGTCTGTCCTACTAAAAGGCATGCAAGGCAGTATCTTGCCGGTAGCAGTGGCACATGGTGAGGGCTATGCACAGATGAACGATAGGTCGATGAATGAGCTTATTCGTCATGGTCAGATTGCACTACGCTATGTGGATTCACAAGGCTGTCCGACTGAGCATTATCCACTTAATCCAAACGGCTCGCCGCAGGGCATTACAGGTGTATGTAGTACTGATGGGCGTGTTACTTTAATGATGCCACACCCAGAGCGTACACTGCGTGCGGTGAATCACTCTTGGAAGCCTGATGAATGGAAGAATGATGGTGCGTGGATGCGTCTGTTCCGTAATGCTCGTGCATTCCTTCGTTAGTCTTTGAGCTATCTTAAAAACGAACATCTTGATATGTTCGTTTTTTTGTTTTATGGTACTACATGGGGTTGGGTAAGATTTTGCAATCGCAGAGTAAACTTGTTACAATACACGCCGTTTAAAAAGGCAATTGTATTGGAAAGTAGCAACCATATCTTTTAAGATGGATATGTTATGCGTGCCTTTTTTGAGATTTTTGTTTTTGGAGTTGTTATGGAAATTGTATTAAATGGCTATTATACCTTGATTTTAGCCACGCTGGTCTTGCTACTTGGCAAGGTACTGGTTAAGAATATTAAGTTCTTGGAGCATTTTAATATCCCTGAACCTGTGGCAGGTGGCTTGGTGGCGGCAGCTGTTATCTATACGCTACACGCAGTTTTTGGTTATTCTTTTATATTTCAAAAAGAGCTACAGACTGCCTTTATGTTGATGTTTTTTGCATCTATCGGACTGTCAGCTGACTTTAGCCGTTTAAAGGCAGGTGGTGTACCATTGCTTGTGTTGTCTGCTTTGGTATCAGTATTCATCATTGTTCAAAACGCCGTTGGTGTAGGCTCAGCGATGCTACTTGGCATTGATCCAATGTTGGGTCTGGTGGCAGGCTCTATCTCATTGACGGGCGGTCATGGCACGGCAGGTGCATGGGGTGCGACACTTGAGCAAACCTATGGCGTGGCGGCAGCGACCACATTGGGTATTGCGTGTGCGACTTATGGTCTGGTGTCAGGCGGTATTATTGGTGGACCTGTGGCACAACGCCTCATCAATCGATTAGGAATCAAACCTCAGGCTGTGACGGCGAACACCGCTCATGGCAAATCGCTAGATGGCGAGCCAAACATCAATGAGAAGGACTATGCTTCTGAAGAGATGTTTGAAAAAGCAGATAGCACTCGCTTGATTACCGCCATCTCTGCGGTTGAAACTTTGGCATTGTTTGCGGCGTGTTTGGCATTTGCCGATATCATGACAGGCATAGCAAAAGGTACTTGGTTTGAGTTACCGACCTTTGTTTGGGCGTTATTTGGCGGTGTGGTGATTCGCAATGTCTTGACCACTATATTTAATTTTGATATGTTTGACCGTGCCATTGATGTATTTGGTAATGCTGCCTTGTCGCTATTTTTGGCGATGGCACTGTTGTCATTAAAACTTTGGGAGCTTGCTGGTCTGGGCTTGCCAATTTTTATCATTTTGGCGATTCAAACAGTGGTTATGGTACTGTATGCGATTTTTGTTACCTTTAATGTCATGGGTCGTGATTATGATGCAGCGGTACTTGCAGCGGGTCATTGTGGTTTTGGACTTGGGGCAACACCGACGGCCATTGCTAATATGCAAGCAATCACTGACCGCTATTTGCCATCACACAAGGCATTTTTGATTGTGCCGATGGTGGGAGCGTTTTTTGTGGATATTGTAAACGCCATCGTATTGCAGATATTTACTAAACTGCCATTTATGTAATTGATGCATGTGTATCATGTGTCATATTCATATGACATGATTAACCAAAAAACCCTGCATGATGCGGGTTTTTTGTGCTTGTTTTTTCAATCAAATGTGCTACAATCCTTGCTAAAATGACCAATACGCATCCATCAAAATGAAGAATCTATTAAAATACACGCTGTGTATAACGACTGGGCTAGCAGGAGTTGTTTATGCCCAAAATCCAGAAACGGTGTCCGATGAGATGGGTGCGTTATCTGTGCCAAGAGATGAGATGCGGACGACTTGGCTGGATAAAAAACGCTACGATACCAAAGACTATCTAAACAAGACCGCTGATAAGTTGGACCGATGGTTTGGGCAGACCGACCCAAGTAATCCTGCCTATGCATCATTAAGAGTGATGGCTGATATACATTGGGATGAGTATGATGGCACAGCCATCAAACCCCGTGTTCGTGGCAAATTAAAACTGCCTACCCTAGAGAATCGGCTGAGTGTCGTCTTTGGTGATGATAATTTGGATACCGATACCAAAGGTGGTATGCATAATGATGGGCGTGCAATCACTCGCACCAATCGGCGATTTGACAGACGCCAAAGCCGACAAGAGAACTCATCGCTTGGGATTAGATGGTCAAAATTCCAAGAAAACAAAAATATTGAGACTGACATTGATTTGGGTGTGCGTTCTGATGATGTTTATCTAAAAATGCGTGCAGGTAAGCGATGGGAGCTATCACAAGGAGTCAATGCCTATTTTGAGCAGATGTACCGCTATGGCTCAAAAAGCGAACACTATGGGCGGACGACTTTGGAATTTAGCCAACCGCAATCAGACAGTCGTACTCTCATTAACCGTACGCATTTGCATTACACCCATCAAGATGTTGAGGATTTAAACTGGGCAAATAGTTTTTATCAGCAACATCATTGGTCAGCCAAGTACGGTCAGCGTGAATTTAGCTACGGCATTTATGCAGGTGGTCATATCGAAAATAAAAAAGTCAGCCTAAATATCTATGGTCCTTATGCCAGCTATCGTCAGCCTGTATGGCGTAAATGGCTGTTCTTACAAGGTGATGTTAGCTATTATAATAATAAGTCTGAAAATAAAGACCATCGTGTCGGTGTGTTTGGGCGTGTGGAGATGGTATTTTAACTGATTGGATAACCAATGGTGTGTATAATTAAAAAGACAGCTGTTTAGGCTGTCTTTTTAATTATAACTGTCGTATTAAAGTTTATCGTATTAAAACTTGAGAGTTAAATTCCTAAAATGTTGGTGATGATACTATAGTGATCTTCAAACATTTTTTTGCCATCTAGAGCATGAATGGGCAGCCAAAACACGCCTTTGGCATCATCGCCTGCTTTGACGGTGGGTAGGTCATCGCCTGTCAATTCAAAATGAAATACTGTGGTAATCGTGCGACCTCGTAAAGAGCGGTCAGGTGCATCAAAAGTATGGCGAGATTTTAGGGTGTTGTGGTTAATACTTAGTCCAGTTTCTCCAGATAGTTCACGCAACACACAATCAATCAAACGCTCGTCAATGTCCAAAAATCCCCCAGGTAATGCCCATAGCCCATTGCCGTATTCACCTCCACGCTCAACGAGCAAAATGTGTCCTGATTGCACGATTAGAGCATCAGCGGTGGTAAAGATGGGTGGATATGGGGTGTTTTGCCATTGTTTCTTAAATGCTTGAATATGGTGGTATTCATCATATAGCTTAACATAGTTTGTTGTATGCTTAAATGCCTGTAAAAACTGCCAAGAGGCATCAGGCATACGCTCATCAATGATACCATCGGCGAAGTACAGCTTTCTAAGTGGTGTGGCGGATAAATTCTCAAAGCTAGGAAGTTCAATCGCTCCCCAATTTGGAAATAGCGATAAATAATACGAACTGTCATCTTTATTGTGTCCGATGATGCCGATGCGTGCGTTCGCTTCTGTGGTGTGCACGATGGCAGTCTGGATATTTTGTAACCATTTGTGGTCATTGTACAGTGTGTCATCAATGGGTAGGCAGTGGATTCTTTTGCGGTCAGTATCACCGAATGCACCGAGTATCATCTGGGTACGCTCCTCAAAAGTAAAGGGGTTTTTGATGGTGCGTGGACTGTTGGCAGAGCCGATGAGCATGATGACTTGCCGAGCTTTGCTTAATGCTTTTTTAACGACAAATTCATGCCCATGATGAAAGGGTTGAAATCGTCCAATAAAAACCAAATGGTCAAATTCGTCATTCGTGTCAGTCATATATTATACCTATCGTCAGCCATAAAACCACTCAATAATAGCAGAAAAATCCATAAAATGAGAAAAAAGTTTATCAAACTACCTTGATAAAGTCCTTTTATGTTACCATATAAATGGCAATAAACCGACTGATTTGGTCAAGATTATCATTATTGACAACTTGTCTAAGCTTTTTTAGGTTTCTCAATCAACTCATTTTTATATCAATACAGAGAACAGTCATGAGCGATATTCAAGAAGACACCCAAGATACCCCATTAAGTAGCAATATCATCATCACGCCATCGGCACAAGGTTATCTTGCTGAGCTACTTGCCAAACAAGAAGTTGAAGGCATTGGCGTGCGCATCTTTGTAGAGTATCCTGGTACGCCTCGTGCGGAATGCTGTATGAGTTATTGCCAGCCTGATGAGGTTGATGAATCGGATTTGCAGATTTTGTTTGAGGCATTCATTGCCCATATTGACGCACCAAGCATTCCTTACCTACATGATGCAGTCATTGATTATAATAAAGACCGCTTTGGCGGGCAGTTAACTTTCCGTGCACCAAATTCAAAAGTACCGCAAGTCGGTGCTGATGCCAGTGTTGAGGAGCGCATCAATTATGTCCTACAATCAGAGATTAACCCAAACCTTGCCAGTCATGGCGGTATGGTAGAGTTGGTAGATTTGATTGAAGATGAAGCAGGCTTGACAGCGGTGCTGAAATTCGGTGGTGGCTGCCAAGGCTGTTCAGCGGTGGATGTTACCTTGCGTCAGGGCGTAGAAGTGCAACTAAAGCAATCAATCCCAGAGCTAACCCAAGTGGTTGATGATACCGACCATAGCATCTTGGATAATGCGTATTATAAATAATTTACAATCATTCAAACGCTTTAGAGTGATGAATGGGAGTAAGTACTTACTCCCATTTTTATATTCATCAAAAGCCATCTAAAATCAAAAGTTTGTCATTTTTTTTTGGTGATATTTGTCATCAGCCTAAAATCTGGGCTTTAATGGACTGGTACTCTTGGGTAGATAGGCGAGGACCGAACTGCATGACGATGCGACCTGCAACATGGGTGGCAAGTTTTCCACATTGTTCTAATGAATAACCGTTGGTCAATGCGTATAAGAAAGCTCCCGCATAGTTATCGCCTGCACCATTGGTATCAATGGGGCTATCGATTGATAGTGATGGTACGCTAAGTATGTTGCCAGATTGGGCGATGAGCGTTGGTTTGTTGCCATTGGTAATGACTACCAAATCGGCAAATTTGCCTAAAGCTTGAATGGCTGTCTCTTGGCTAGTTGCACCTGTGTAGAGTATGGCTTCTTCGCTGTTGCAAAAGATGGCATCAACACCGCCTAAAAGCATGCCATCTAACCCATCTTTGGCGAATTTGACCACTGCAGGGTCGGCAAAACTGACGGCCACTTTGACACCCTGCTCTTTTGCTTGCTGGCGTAGGCTTGCGATACCGTCCGTGATGGATGGCGACATGGCAAGATAGCCTTCTAAGTAAAGCCACTTTGCCCCTTGTAGGGCGTTGGGATTGATATTTGTCTTGTTAATCTGACTGCTTGCGCCTAGATGTGTCTGCATGGTGCGTTCGCCATCTGGTGTAACCAGTACCACGCACGAGCCTGTTGTGCCGTTGGTATCGATGGCAACACTGGCATCGGTGGTAACGCCTGATTGCTCAAGGTCGGATAAATAAAAATCGCCCATGTCATCGCCACCCACTCGGCAGTTATAAAATGCACGACCACCTAAAGAGGCAAATGCCACCATGCTGTTGGCGGCCGATCCACCGCCTGCTTGTTTGGCAGGGTGGTCGCCTGCTTGAGTGAGTGTGGCAAATAGAGTGTTTTGGGTGTCTGATTCGGCAAGTGTCATATTGCCACGAGTTAAGGTGGTGGCGGTTAGGGTTTCGTTACTGATTTTAAATTCGGTATCCACTAGGGCATTACCTATGGCAACAATATCAAACATGATGTTCCTAAGTTTAGTGTAAAAATGATAAGACAGTCAATAAAATAGGGCAATCACGCCCAATGCACTCATCATCAAGGGGTTGTGTGCATGATAGTTTTTCATCTTTAATCTGAATAAAAGATGAAAAACTTACTCAGTGGCCAACTGTACGACAAGCAAGTCGCTATCAACATCAGGCAAGATGCTATCAGCAGTCGCTCCTGCCAACCATGCCGATAGCCCTGTGCGTTTATGGCGACCGATGACCACAAGGTCAATGGCGTTATTTTTACAGTAATCCACGATGCCTTTGCGTCCTGAGATGGCGGTTTTTATTTTAACATTATGGGCGTGAAGGCTGTTTCTGGCTAGCACTTGGGCAAGGCGGAAGCGTGCTTCTTGACAGCGTTTATTATCAATCTCTTCGTGCAGTGCCGATGCCGGTATCAGCTCATAGCCAAAGCCAAACATGGTCTCTTCGACAATGTGCAGTACAGACAGTTGGGCGTTTGGCGATGCGTCCAAAATCCATTTTGCCTTGGTAGCAACCAAGTCTGTATCATCTCTTAAATCCGTTACCAGTAAAACATGTTGATACATTACGACTCTCCTGTGGTTGATGAGCAGATGCTCAAGGTGAATGATTTATCGTTAATGAAAGGATTATCTTATTAGTACAATTTTAGTATAACAAAAAACCTGACCACCGTCAGCTAAATTCTATTAAAAATGAATTTTTGACTACTTGAATGATTTTGCCATACTTATGCGGATAATTACTTAACTAATTCTTTTTTGGTGTTTTAAATTTTGATGATTTATCACTAATATAATTGAGTCAATCATTTCTTATGATTATATATTTTTCATTATTTGTTAGTTTTTTGGTTGTTATTTTCAAGGATTTCATATGACAGCACAGATTCTGATCATCAAGCCTATCAAACAAACCATCGGTGCCATCATCGAGGGCGTGAATTTAAACGAGCTAACCGATGAAGCACTTGCTCAGATTAAGCAGGCTTTGTTGGATCATCAGGTAATTTTCTTTCGCAATCAGGATTTGACAACTGACGCACAAGTCAATCTTGCCAAATCATTTGGTAGTTTACATATTCATCCAGTCTTTCCAACTGTGCCAAATGTGCCTGAAGTCATCGTGCTAGACAGCCATCAGACCGACCTAAAAGACAATGAGCTTTGGCATACTGATGTTACTTTTAGTAAGACGCCACCACTAGGCTGTGTACTAAGAGCGGTCAAAATCCCACCATCAGGTGGTGATACCCTATGGGCAAGTGCAACGGCAGCATTTGAAGCACTAAGCGGTGATATCCAGGAAAAAATCAAAGGCTTGACCGCACTACACGATATTCGCCTGTCATTTCCAAAAGAGCGTTTTGGTGGTGTGAGTGAAGCAGAAAAAGTCCGTTTAGAGGAGATTTATCATAACAACCCACCGGTGGTACATCCTGTGGTGCGTACCCACCCTGACACAGGCAAGCCAATTTTGTTTGTGAGCGAGGGTTTTACCGCCAAGATTAACGATTTGCCAGAAGAAGAGGGTAAGGAGCTGTTAGATTTTTTAACACAGCACGCTGTCAAAGAAGAGTTTCATCTGCGTTGGCAATGGCAAGAAGGCGATGTTGCTATTTGGGATAACCGTTGTACGCAGCATAAGGCATTGTTTGATTATGGTGATGCCCATCGTATCATGCACCGTGCTACCATCAATGGCGATGAGCCTTACTATGTGATTAACTAACCATGTTATCAGCTAAAAAATCTGTGATAATGCACTAAGGATAAGCGATGAGTGGTTCTGGTCAATCTCATAAAACATCAAATCAAGGATTTAAAGCCAGTTGGGTCTATGCCATGGCGGTAGGCTCTGCGGTTGGTTGGGGTGCTTTTGTACTGCCTTACGAATGGCTTTTATCATCAGGACTGATTGCGGTTGTTGCAGGCTTTGTGATTGGGACACTGCTTGTTGGTGTGATTGCCATCAACTATGGTTATGCCACTAGGTCTTTGCCTGTAACAGGCGGTGGCATTGCTTTTGCTTTAGCGACTTTTGGGAGAGTGCATGGCTTTATTGCAGGATGGGCACTCATGCTTGGCTATATGGGTATCATCGCCCTGAATGCGTCAGCGGTTACTTTGGTATTAAGACTTGTTATTCCTGATATGATGATGCAAGGTGCGTTATATGAAATTTCAGGTTGGACTGTCTATGCTCCTGAAGTCTTGGTGGCATCACTGTTTTTGGTGGGATTTGCTTACTTGAATATAAAAAATACCGCTATCTCTGGACGGGTGCAGGTCTTGGCGGTCGTGCTGATGCTTTTGGCGGTGGCAACTGTGCTGTTTGGTACTGGTATCCATTATGTTACACATCAAGAACGACTACCGCTACTACCACCTGATGGTGTGGGGTTTTGGTCGGCAGTGGGGGCGATTGTTGCTTTTGCACCGTGGGCGTATGTGGGTTTTGATGGCATTCCACAACTGGCAGGCGAGTTTCGTTTTTCTGCAAACAAAATCATGAGACTGCTTGTTGGCAGTATTGTCAGTGCCAGTTTTTTGTATGTGGCGGTTATCTTGTCGGCGGCATTCGCCTTAGGTGGGCAGATGGCGTCATTTGCTGGTAGTTCATGGGAGATAGGTCATGCCATCTCATCGGTGATGGGTAGGTTTGGTTTGGTGCTGATGGTTTTGTCGGTTAGCATGGGTGTTTTGACGGGTTTGAATGGTTTTTATGTGGCGGCAAGTCGTGTTATCTTGACCTTAAGTCGCAGTCAGATGCTACCTGCATCACTTGGGCGACTTCACTCCATATACGGCACGCCATCTTATGCGTTTTATGTTGTCATGGCAGTCTGCCTGATTAGTCCTTGGTTTGGTCGTGCGGCACTGCTTTGGATTGTGGATATGACCAGCGTTGGTATTGCTGTTACCTTTTTTTATACTTGTGCCTGTGCTTATAAATTGGGTCGTGATGGGGCGGTATTTGGTATGAGCGTTCAACAAAAGAGCAATGCACAAAGGATTATTGGTATCTTAGGCATGGTCATCTCGGTAGGGTTTTTATTATTGTTGCTATTGCCGAACTCAGCTGGTGCTCTTAGCCTGCCATCACGATATATGCTGGTGCTATGGGTGCTACTTGGTATTTTGTTTTATGTTGTTAGGCGGGCTGATTTGTATCGCACAAGTGATGCTGAGTTAAGACAGGTGCTGTTTGATCAGGTTTATTGATGGAGTAAAATCAATGCAGAGTGTCATTTGATATTTTTTAGATTGGGTTAATTTTTTATGAGAATTTATCAAGATTGGGTAAAAAAAGTATTTGAAGTATTGCATAAATAAAACAAATTATTAATATAATCAAGATAACAAGAAAAAATAATGGACTTTGATGGGTGAAGCTGTTATTGTAACTGCATAAATTTTTAAGTTAATCTTAGTCTTAAGGAGAGTTTGATGATGAAGCGTATCATATCAACCTTAGCATTATCAGTATTTGCCATGTCGTTTACTGCGACTGCATCAGCTGATGAAGACAGACGCATCTATCAACAAAATAAAGCTCAATATATCTCACACGCCAAAGCAGGCGAGATTGCCAAAGCTCATGTTCAAGGCACTGCTGTTAAGCAAGTTGAATTTGACCATGACAGAATGTACGGTGCTCATTTTGATGTAGAGATAATAACTGCACAAGGTGAGTATGATGTCAAAGTTGATGCTAAGTCAGGCAAAGTCATCTCAAGTAAATTTGATGACTAACCTAGACACAACCAGTCATACCAAAAGCAGTTAATTAAAAAAAATCGCAGGTTTTAGACTTGCGATTTTTTTAATTGCGTTTTTATTCATGATTCAAAGATTGGAATGTTTAAATGTATATCAATAAGACCATGCAAGCATTCATTTTTTGGGTTAAATTATGCTAAACTATGGCTTTTTACTGCTATTTTTATCGTTTCACCAGTAAATTGGTAACCAATTTTTTAAGCAACTTAAGATAATAAAAGCAAGGAATTAATCATGATAACCACCAAATCCGACAATACCCCTAAACAACACCCAAGCCCAGCCTTTGAATGGCTTGGCACCACAAAAATCGAAGCCTTAGATATTGATGTTGAGCATTATCGCCATAAAGAGACAGGGCTGGTGCATTTTCATCTTGCTTGTCAAAATGATGAAAATGCTTTGATGATTGGCTTTGCTACCCAACCAATGACTTCTCGTGGCGAAGCCCATATCTTGGAGCATGTGGTTTTATGCGGTAGTGAAAAATATCCTGTCAGAGATCCATTTTTTAGCATGATTAAGCGTTCATTGCAGACTTTTATGAATGCGATGACGGCGGCAGATTGGACGGTTTACCCTTTTGCGACACAGAACAAGAATGATTTTTTTAATCTATTGTCCGTCTATGCTGATGCGTGTTTTTTTCCAAATATTCATGAACTGGATTTTGCCCAAGAGGGTATTCGTGTTGAGATCAATGATGACGGAAAGCCTGAGTACCACGGCATTGTTTTTAATGAGATGAAAGGAGCGATGAGTGGTGAGATTGATCAATTATACTACGCTTTGACACCGCATCTATTCCCAACAACTACCTATCATTATAATTCAGGTGGCGATCCAGAGCATATCATCAAGCTAACCCATGAGGATTTGTTAAAATTTCATCAGGCGCATTATCACCCATCAAATGCCATTGTGATGAGCTTTGGTAACATTGAGGCAGTCCAAATCCAAGAGCATCTACAAAAGAATGTACTGGTGCGATTTGATGATGTCAGTCGCCCTAAGATTGGCAAAAAATTCGCTTCTGTGCTTGAACAGCGACTAGATGAGCCAGTAAGAGTTTTTGATACTTATACCGCTGATGATAATGGCGGACAAAAAACCCATCATGTGCTGTCTTGGCTACTTCCTAGTATCAAAGATCCAAAAGAACGCTTGGCAATGCGTCTAATGGAAGGGGTGCTTGTTGAGCATTCAGGCTCGCCGCTGCGTGCCTACCTAGAAAGTTATGCCCATGCAACCGCTCCTAGCCCACTGCTAGGATTGGATGACAGTCATTATGAGATGGTGTTTTATGCAGGGGTGCGTGGTTCGGATGTTGATTATGCTGATGATGTGGAGGCGGGCATCTTAGGTCTGCTACAGCAGGTGGTCGCAGATGGTGTGAATCTTGAGACAATCGAAACGGTGCTACATCAAATAGAGCTGGACCAACGACACATTGGTGGCGATAGTATGCCTTATGGGCTAACACTCATGCTTGAGGCGTTTAGCACAGTGGTGCATGATGGCGATCCTTTAGATGTTTGGCAGATTGACGAGCATCTAAACTGGTTAAGACAACAGGCGACAGACCCAAGTTTTATGCCATCACTCATCCAAAAACACTTAATTGACAACCCTCACCGAGTGCGTTTGACTTTATCACCTGACAAGGATAAGGCACAAGCACTCATTGATAAAGAGCAGGCGACAATAGATGCACTTGATCGGTCATTAACTGATGAAGATAAGACAGATATTCGCCAACGCATGATGGACTTACAAGCTCGCCAAGCGATGGCGGATGATGTTGATTTGTTGCCAAAAGTAGATTTATCAGATGTGCCAAGTGATATCGCATTTGTTCATGCTAATAAGCAACCCATTGCTTTAGATGGTGAAATGCGTACTTTGTATGAATATCATGCAGGTACGAATGGGCTTTATTATTATCAAGTGGTGTCAGAGCTTGGTGGGTATGCTGATGAGATTTTGGGCGATCCATTATTGCCAATTTATCTAACCTTGCTATCAGAAGTGGGTATAACTCAATATGATGCCAGAGCATTTCAGGCAGTGCAAGCAGCCCATTCGTCAGGCGTAACAGCACGCATCAGTCAGCGTACCGATGTGGCAGACAAAGACAAGATGAGTAGTTATTTTGTGGTGGCAACCCGAGCATTGAACCGAAAACTTGAGGCGATTGATTTGGTCAGTCAGGTGCTCGATGAGACGATTTTTGGTGAATCAGATCGCATTCGTGAATTACTACAACAAAAACAGACCAGTTGGCAATCTCGCTTGACTGGAGCGGGTCATGCCTATGCGATGCAAACCGCCAGTCGCAACATGAGTCAGCTTGCCAAGATTGAATATGCTTACTCTGGGCTACCTGCATTGTCTGTATTAAAGGCGTTTTTAGCAGAAAGCGGTGATGAAAAATGGTCAATTTTATCGGCACGATTGGCAGCCTTGCACGCACGCATCATCGCCTTGCCTAAAGATGTGATTTTGGTCTGTGAAGCTGAAGCTTCCGATGTTTTAAAAGGCAAGATAGTAAGTACGCTTCATACCAAGCCATTGGATGCTATGCCCACTTTAGCACCGATTATTTTTGATGAGCTGGCGGATATTGCTAAGCAGGGTGATGATGAGGACATTGCTTGGCTTATTTCAACCAATGTTTACCACAATGCCGCTGCCTATGCTGCCACCACTTCAGATGGTCCTGATGCGGCCGCACTTATGGTGTTGGCGTTGTTTTTGCGTAATGGATATCTGCATACTGCCATTCGTGAGAAAGGTGGTGCGTATGGCGGTGGAGCGACCTTTGATGGCAATGCCGCTGCCTTTAAGTTCTTTAGTTATAGAGACCCAAACTGTGCAGCAACTTTTGAGCATTTTACCAATAGCATTGACTGGTTACTTGACAATGAGCATCAAAATGAGCAACTAGAGGAGGCGATTTTGGGCATTATTGCAGGTATGGATAAGCCAGGTTCACCAGCAGGCGAGGCGGTCAAATCCTGTTTTGCCATATTACACGGCAGAGATAAGGATTATCAGCAGAGCTTGCGTGCTAAGATTTTATCAGTCGGTATCGATGACTTAAAACGAGTGGCTCGCATTTATCTAAAAGATAAACCATGCACAAAAGCAAGTCTTGCACCGCTTGAGCAAGAATCGCAAATGACCGAACTTGGTTTTTCCGTCAAAAAACTTTCTTAAAATACACCATAAAAAAGCCCTGTTATCAAGTAGGGCTTTTTTATGTGGTGAGTGTTATTAGACGGCAAGCTCACCCACATCCGCCACACTCAAAAACAGTTCACGCACTTGCTTTAACAAGGCAAGGCGGTTGTTTTTTAGTGCCGTATCATCAGCATTGACCATCACCGTATCAAAAAATTCAGTGAGTGGCACATCAAGACTCACCAAAGTTTTTAAAATACCTTGGTAATCAGCCTTGCCTAATAGGGGTTGGCACGCATTTTGGGCATTGGTAAGGGCGATAAACAATGTCTTTTCGGCAGGTTCGCATAGTAAACTGTCGTCAATATCCGCCTTAATCTCACCATCAGCTTTTGCCAAAATATTGCCCACTCGCTTGTTATTTTGTGCCAAAGTTTTGGCAGACGGCTCGTTCTTAAAGTTCTCTACCGCCCAAATGCGTTCATCAAAATCAAGGGGTATATGCGGATTAATCGCCTGCACCGCCAAAATCGTATCCACCGTTACGCCTTTGTCTTCGTACATTGGACGATAGCGAGCTTGGATAAACTCCATGACATCGGTCAGGGTTTTTGTTGCATTATCTAATTTGCCATCATAACCCAAAATTGTTTGTTCAATTAATTTGGTCAAATTCAGCGGTAATTTCTTTTCAATCAAAATTCTAAGCACGCCGATGCTAGCACGGCGAAGACTAAACGGATCTTTTGAGCCTGTTGGTGCTTGATTGATGCCAAAAATCCCCACCAATGTATCTAAGCGGTCGGCAAGTGCTAAGCATAAACCAATGCTGGTTTTTGGTAGCTCATCGCCTGCAAACTTAGGCAGGTACTGCTCGCCAATCGCATCTGCCACATCGCTAGGCTCACCACTAATGCGGGCGTAATAAGTGCCTGCAATGCCTTGTAATTCTGGAAATTCGCCAACGAGTGTGCTTGCCAAATCGCATTTTGACAAAAGAGCTGCACGAGTAGCATTATCCACATTAGCACCGATTTGTGTGGCGATAAAGGCAGATAGCTTGGCAATGCGTTCGCACTTTTCCCAAATTGTGCCAAGTTTTTCTTGAAAGACACGAGTTTTTAGGTTGTCGGATAATGCAAATAGGGGTTGCTTTTGGTCTTGCAAAAAGAAAAACTCAGCATCTGATAAGCGTGGTCGGACGACTTTTTCATTGCCCAAAATTACCGCAGATTTATCTTTGCTGTCAATATTACTAATAAAGATAAAATAAGGCTGTAATTTACCATCTTTGGTTAGGCAAAAATATTTTTGGTCAGCTTGCATGGTGCTAATCAAAGCCTCTTGCGGTACTGCCAAGAATCGCTCTGGGAAAGTCGCTCGTAATGCCACAGGGTAATCCACAAGGGCGGTTACTTCATCCAATAGGTCGCTAGGCACGATGGCATCCGCCCCCACTTCATCGGCAAGGCGGGCAACTTGCTTGCTAATCTTGTCTTGGCGTTTGGCAAAATCAGCGATGACATAGCCAGCTTCAAGTACGCTTTCGTATTCATCAGCACGAGCAATCTCCACAAAATCAGGAGCATGAAAGCGGTGTCCGCAGGTTTTGTTGTCTGTTTTTAACCCTTGAATGGTGGCGTCAATCACCACATCATCACGCATCAGCACCACCCATTTGACAGGTCGTACAAACTCGTGCTTATCAGCACCGCTTCGCATCCGCTTGGCAATCGGTAAATCATCTAAGGCTTTTTGGATAAGGCGTGGTAATAACTCATCTATTCTTTCGCCTTTGACTGTCAGCTCGTAGCCGATGTATTCGCCTTTTTTGTCAGATAAGGTGATTAAATCATCCTTGCTAAGGTTTAGACCATTTGCATTAAGCCCTTGTAAAAAGCCTTGACCTGCTTTTGTTAGCTCGCCTGTCTCATCAAAAGCGGATTTGAGTGCCGGTCCTTTTTTGATTTCGGTTTTGTCAGGAGTAACCTCCCCTATATTAAAAATCTGCACCGCCAAACGGCGTGGACTAGCATAACTTTTGATGCCATCAAAGGCAATTTGAGTATCTGCAAGCGATTTTTCAAGGCTTGCTTTCAAGGCGGCTTCTAGGTTTTTTAGGGATTTTGGCGGTAATTCTTCACAGCCAAGTTCAAATAAGATTGTGTTCATTGTTTGACCTTTTTTACTTATATCTGACAAATTGGGTTTATTGTGATTTATTTGCTAAGCGTTTTTCTAAAATTTACAAAAATTTATCAACGCTTAGTTGTTCTTTTCTAACAGACGGCATAGGTCTTGGCTTGGCATTTTGTAAGTCATGCAAAAACTGTTCAATCGCTTGTTCATCACGCACAATAAATTGTTTGTCAAAGGATGCGGTACTCATCGTTTTTCCTTTTACATACTCATTCGTTATTTTCCGTTGGCAACCACTTCTCCAATGCTTCCTTTCTATGCTCTTCATCGGCAAGTGGAAAGCCCAATTTGGCACGAGCTATCGTGTAGCTTTCTGCTACTTTACGAGCCAGTGTGCGTACTCTTAGAATAAATCTTTGGCGTTCGGTAACCGATATTGCCCCACGAGCGTCAAGCAGGTTAAAACTGTGGCTTGCCTTTAACACCATCTCATAGGCAGGCAGTGGTAAGTTGACACCCACCAAGCGGTCAGCTTCTTTTTCATAAAAATCAAACAGTTCAAACAATTTATCCACATCGGCATATTCAAAGTTATAAGTGGACTGCTCTACTTCATTTTGATGAAAAACATCGCCATAAGTAACCTTGCCAAATTCACCGTCTGTCCATACCAAATCATAGACGCTATCTACGCCTTGAATGTACATGGCAAGGCGTTCAAGTCCATAGGTAATCTCGCCTGTTACAGGAAAGCACTCAATGCCACCCACCTGTTGAAAATAGGTAAACTGGGTAACTTCCATGCCATTTAGCCACACTTCCCAGCCTAGCCCCCATGCTCCTAAAGTTGGTGATTCCCAGTTGTCTTCTACAAAACGCACATCGTGAGTAAGGGTGTCAATCCCCAAAGCCTTTAACGAACCTAAATACAGCTCTTGAATATTGGCAGGATTGGGTTTTAGAATGACTTGAAACTGATAGTAATGTTGTAGGCGGTTGGGATTTTCGCCATAACGACCATCGGTGGGGCGGCGAGAAGGCTGAACATAGGCAGCGTTCCATTTTTCGGGAGTTAATGCACGCAAAAAGGTGGCGGTGTGAAAAGTCCCTGCACCCATTTCCATATCATAAGGCTGTAAGATTACACAGCCTTTTTCTGCCCAGTAGTTTTGAAGAGTTAGAATGATTTGTTGGAAAGTCATGATAAATAGTACCCAATAATTGGTAAAAAATAATTTGATTAAAAAACTTATTACTGTACACAAAAGCGGTAAAATTAGCAACCGCTTTTTGGTAAATGAGGCTGTTTGGATGATGCTGAAAATTTCTAAAAATTTGATTGATTTTTTTATTGGTAGGTATTATTATTGAACAGACAAATGGATTTTTTAGGTGCTGCAAATACAACCTTGTTTGCTTAGCAAACTAAAATTTGCTGTTATAAGCTAATGTTTTTATCAAAGGATGAAGTATGAAAAAAACATTAAGTTTAGTTTCAATCGCTCTATTTGGTATGTTGTTTTATAATACATCTTATGCGGACTCTTCTGTCTTGAGCGATAATTCAAGTACTACCATCTCATCTTTGACAATCCCATTTGCATCAGATAACATACCATTGGGTATTGGTGGCGTTCAAAATATTGGAGGTTATAACGACCGATTTTTCGGTGAGGGTAATGATGCGTTTGCAAAGGAAAGATTGAGTGGGGCAGTCGGTTATCAAGAACCCACCAAGCTGCTGGTATTGGACAGCTAATAAGGCATTTTGGTAGGGGTTATGAAATTGTAGATACTACCTATGGAGTTGGCAAGCATTTTGTTGAGCGACAAAAAGAAAGATGGGATGAGCAAAAAGAAGAAAGAAAGATTAGAGACAGTGAGCAACAATATAAGGAATGGCGTAGAGAATGTCGGACAGGATGCCAAATTCCGCCCAGAGTAGAATATATGGAAAACGGTCTATTTAGATAGCCATGAAACGCCATCAACTTAATGTCAAGATAAGCAATGCAGGAGGAATGATTGTGAGCAATCTACTACTAAACCCACCCAAGCATCAGTGCCATGAATGTCAAAGCCAATGTGATTACCATCTAAGCATTGGTAAATACGCCATTTTTAGCTGTCCAACTTGCGAATCTAAATTTTCAATTTGGCGAAGTTTTGCTTACTTTGCAGGTGTGTCGCTGTTGGTAAGGCTGATTTTAAGAATGCTGGGGATTACAAGCATTTCTGATACTTTTCTTGTTGCCTTGTTCGCTATTGGTATGGCGGTTTTGGTGGCATTTAGTGCTTTTGGCAATCATATTTGGACGCTGAAAATTAAAAGACTCGAATAGTTTTGGGAATGATATTATCAATAAAAAAGTTGCCTTATGATAGGGCAACTTTTTTATTTGATCAAGCATCAATAAGGCTGATGCTCTATGGCGTAGGAGCTGGCAGTCGCTTCGGGCATGACCAGCCACATCAATAGATAGGTAAGTGTCGCCATTGGCAAAGTAACACCTGCACTAAAAATGATGATTGCCCAAAATAAAAGCCGAATATGGGTAGGCTTCCAACCTAGATACTCTGCCAATCCACCCAGCACTCCAGCGAGCAGGCGGTTCTTTTTTGAGCGATGCAGACGATGTAAACGATGCGATTTAATCAATTGTGCCATAAAAACCTTATTTATTTTGTTAAATTAGAGAATTGTCTGTATAATACAATGCGGTTAATCCATACACTTTACAAGCCGATTTGGGGTATATTCGCCTATTGTTACAAAAGTCATACCCAACTTCACCAATGACATTATATTATGACAGCACATGGACTTCTTATTGGGCGATTTGCCCCATTGACCCAATCTCATCTACAATTCATCAATGACTTAGCAGGCAAGGTTGATGCCTTACACATCGTTGCTTTAGCTCCCAATCACGCCACCGTTACCGCTCAAGACACCGCCCGCTGGCTACAAGTATCCTATCAGGGTTTGGGTTTTATTCACATTCACACACTAGCAAGTCTGAATTTGACCAATGCTGATACAGATGCCATTTGTCAAGTGTTAAACCTTGACCGTCCTCAGCTCTTTGATAATATCACCCCAACTACGATCCACTTTGAGACGCTTGCCCCTGCTTGTCGTTATTTTTATAGCACCAAAATCGCCATTGTCGGTGGAGAAAGCTCTGGCAAAACCACGCTGATTGGCAAATTAGCAGGGCATTTTGGGGCAGATGTTGTGCCAGAGATGGGGCGACTTTATGCAGGTACGCATCTTGGTGGAACAGAAGTGGGTTTGCAATACAGTGATTATACTGCCATCGCAACCAATCATGCCACTGCTATTTATCAGTCCTGCCAAAGTGCTTTGACGCTTATTGATACCGATTTTATTACCACGCAGGTTTTTTGTGAGGTTTATGAAAACAAAACCCATCCTGTCGTTAATGCCTTTATTGATGAGTTTTATGATGACAACAACCCTTTTCAAATAACCCATACTATTTATTTGGATAATAATGTCAAATGGGTTGCTGATGGCATGAGGCGACTTGGTAATCAACGAAGTGTTTTTGCCCAAAGGTTGTTGGATGAATACGCCACTTATGACAGACCTTTATATGTCATTGATAGCGATGATTACCATCAAAGATATTTAAAAACGGCAGAAATCATCAATGATATTTTAAAAAACAAAACTTATTAAGGGTAATAGATGCGTATTCAATTTTTAGATAATTTATTGGACAAATGGGCGACAGCTTGGATAGTTGGTTGGTTCGTCTGTGGTGTGTGTGCATTGTTCGCAGGCTTTTGGCTAACGACAGAGCGAACTACTTTGGATTGGTTTTATCTTGGCGTATCTGTTGTTGGACTACTTTGCGTGGTGGGTTTATCATTTCGCAAAAATTTCGTGGGCAATGGCTTTGGTATGCTTGCCACAGCAGGAGAGGTTGTGGTGCAGGGTACAGCAGGGGCGGTTGGTCTGATGCTTGCTCCTATTTTTAACTTTTTTACGCACACTTACGGTATGATTAACTGGTGTGCATACACCAATGATGATGGTGAGATGTTGCCAAAGTCTTCTAATAAATACATTTGGAGTATCACGGCGGTATTTATCGCTGCAGGCTTGATGTTATTTCCGATTATCAATGAGTGGCTTGTTGCCCAAGGCTATGGCATCGTTGAAGATGATGGCAGTAGGTTTTTGGGTGTGATCAGTTTCTTTTGGATAAATGTGGCTGCTTTTGTGTTGTCCATCACAGCACAAGTGGCGATGATTTTGCGATATTCATTTAACTGGTGGCTGTGGATTTTGGTGAATTTTGTGTGGCTGATTGTCAATATCATGTCGGGTAATATTATTTTTGCCATTCAGACAGTGATTTATCAGATTAACGCCATTGTTGGTCTATACGGTTGGCAGCGTAGTGAGTACGACTAAGTTATTGTGATGGGCAACTAAAATAAAGAACCCATCAAATAGCAGATGGGTTTTTGATATTTTTGGGCTTGAGTTGGTAGTATCAGGGCTGTTTGAGATAGGGCCATGCCGCCTTTAAATAGATCATCATTGACCATAAGGTTAGCACGACTGCAATCACCATAAGTACATAACCAATGAGTTCTAGGCTTTGCCAATTTAGGAGTAGTACTGAGATGGCTATCATTTGGAATGTGGTTTTTAGTTTACCTACATAAGACACAGCGACACTTGTTCTTGCTCCAAGCTCTGCCATCCATTCACGCAGTGCAGATACTGCAATCTCACGAGAGATGATGACAATCGCACAAGTTGCCATAACGATGTTGGCGTGCCATTGCACCAAGGTAACAAGGGCGGCTGCCACCATGAGTTTGTCTGCCACGGGGTCCAAAAACCGACCAAATGCTGAGGTAATATTCATCTTGCGTGCCAAATAGCCATCAAGCCAATCGGTAATCGCTGCCAAAATAAAAACGAAGGTCAATAAAAAATGACGAAGCATGCTGTCGCTATATTCTAGCATACCAAGCCGTGCGATGGCGTTATTGGTGATGGCAGGTACACCGATACCCAGTGCAGGTGGCCAATAAGCAATGGCAATGAATAGCGGAATCATGACAATGCGGGCGATGGTGAGATTGTTTGGCAGGTTAAAAATAGTGTCTTTAGACTGGCGATGGTCGGTCATGGACTTCTCTTTACTAGACTGGCTATGCGGTTGTTTTTGGTGGCTTATGATACCTTAATTTCTGCCATTTTTGGCGAATTATTTGTATATTTTGGTGAAATTGGTATTTTTTTGGACTGCCATCAGTAAGATGGGGTCGTCTTATTGATGGTATTTTTCAACTGCCAGATAAACAATTAAGCAATCGCCATAATATTTTTGAAAAATTTAAATATTTTTAAAAAAATATATTGACAACAAAATAAAAATCTATATAATACGCACCCATACAATGATTGTTAGATTTAATAGTTTGTTAAACTAAATTGCGGGAATAGCTCAGTTGGTAGAGCACAACCTTGCCAAGGTTGGGGTCGCGAGTTCGAATCTCGTTTCCCGCTCCAAATTGCAACACTTAACTCATGCGGGAATAGCTCAGTTGGTAGAGCACAACCTTGCCAAGGTTGGGGTCGCGAGTTCGAATCTCGTTTCCCGCTCCAAATTCTAAAAAGCCTAAATCGAAAGATTTAGGCTTTTTTATTGTTTAAACTCAATGGGTTATAATAAAAATTTATTTATAAAAAATTACTCAGGGAAAGAGAGGCGATTCGTGCTTAGAGCTTTGCGTGACCAAAACGTGACCATCGTGAAAATTTCATATTTTTTAAAAAGCCTGAATTGACACCAACCCTCATTTTTCATTTCGCCTATTTTTTATTCATTTTCATCATCTTTTTCATAGATAATGATGTCTCCCGGTGTGCAGTCTAACAACTTGCAAAGCTCATTCAGAGATTCAAAATCTATACGAGTCACTTCGTTGTTGTACATTCTATACAATGTAGATCGTCCTAATTTTGACATTCGATCTGCATCGGCTACTCGTATGCCTTTTTGGGCAAATAAAACTGGTAAATTAAGCTTAATCATCAAAAAAAATCCCATAAATGATAAAAAAATACTTGCAAATGATAATTTTATAAGATAAAATATGATCATTAGTGATAATAAAGATATTACTAATGAAAACTTTATCTTAAATGGAGAGTCATTATGACACAAACCTACCTCACAACTCAAGAGCTTTCCCATCGCATCAAGTATGATGAGAGAACCATTCGCAACCAATTAAAAGACAGTGTTTTGCTTGAAGGTGTGCATTACATATGTCCCTTTGGTGGTCGTAAAATCCTGTACATCTGGGAGCGAATCGAAAAAGACATGGCGGAGTATTTTAATCAATCTTCACTTTGTATGGCATTACAGTAATAGGAGGCATTATGGCCAGTATAAGAGAACGCTACGGGTTTCTTGTTGTGGACTTTCGTTACATGAACACCCGCTGCCGAGAAAAAACCAATCTAACCGACACACCTGCCAATCGAAAGAAGCTTGCAAAGATTCTAGAGAGAATGGAGGCTGAAATATTACTTGGTAGTTTTTGCTATGAGCGGTATTTCCCAAAAAGCGACAAGGTTGACTATTTTGAAGATCTGGGTGAAAGACGACAAAACTTACAAAGTGGCGTACCACTCTTTGGAGAGTTTGTTTGGCAATGGTTTAATGAAAGGTGTATTGAATGGCGGGCAACTTATCAAGAAAAGCTTAGAATCATCATCAATAAGTATTTAATACCTGTCTTTGATAAGCGTGCCATATCAAGAATAGATAGAGCGGATGTGTTGGTGTTTCGTGCTTCTCTCGCCAAAGTGACCCACAAAACGACCAAACACACCCTGTCAGCTACCAGAATTAACTCAATCATGGCAACTTTGTACATGATACTAAAAGAAGCGTCAAAACGCTACAACTTTAATGATCCTACTGTTGACATCAGACAGCTTAAGGTTGAAAAAAGTGACATCACGCCACTAAGTATTGATGAAGTATGGCGTTTTATTGGTGCTGTCAGAGCTGACTTTAAAAACTACTACATCGTCCGATTCTTTACAGGAATGCGAACCAGTGAAATTGATGGATTGACATGGGAGCATGTAGACTTTGAGAAGCGTCAAATCAAAATCAGACAGGCGCTGGTCAATGGTGTGATGGGTCCTCCTAAGACCACCGAATCCTCTCGTGAGATTGACATGGCTCCATTTGTGTATGAGGCACTCTTGGCACAAAAGAAAGTGACCTTTGATAAGTCTGAATTTGTGTTTTGCACCCGTGATGGTGAACCACTCAGCTATCGCAATGTAAATCGCAGGGTCTGGCATCCTACTTTAGGGTTTTTAAGACTAAAAGCAAGAAGCACCTATCAGACACGTCATACAGCAGCCACGCTATGGCTTGCAGCAGGAGAGGCACCAGAGTGGATAGCTAAGCAGATGGGTCATGTTAATACCATGATGCTCTTTAAAGTCTACAGTCGCTACATACCTAATGCCACAAGACAAGATGGCAGTGCCTTTCATGCGCTGTTGATGCAAAGCAAACATGGTAAAGATGCGTTTTATTTGGCAAATTTACCCAAGCCAGATACCAACGATTTAACATGGGATAATCACGAATTTGTGCTAATTCCTCCAAATTTCTAGCTTGATTTTTATCGCGTTTGATCTGTTTGATTTTCTCATCAATATCGGCAATCTCTTGTTCGCTTGCCTTTATTTTATCTTCCGCCCATTTATCCAGCCTTTGGCTTTCTTGACTTAATAACACACGCTGGCTTTCGCTGTGGCGTGCGGTGAGTGCAGAGATGGCTTGTTTGGCATTGTCAGCCAAATGGCTGGGCATTGTAGAAATGCTTTCGCCCATTGTTGCTGAAACACTCAATAATTTGCGACAAAAATCATCATCAAGCCATTCATTATGAGTATTTTGAGCGGTAAAAACAATTTCTTCATGTGTTTGTTTTTCGCCATAAAACCCCACTTTATCCACCCAAAGCCAACCTGATTGCCCTTGATGTTGCTCAATAATGGACAGCTTACTGTGATGATTACCATAATCAAATATCAAAGAAGCAATTGGCGTATCGGTATTTTGACACACTTGCAAACAATATTCGCCCAATGGGTGATTTAAGCGATAATCATAGCCTTACTGCCCATTTTTGGCTTGCAAAATATAAGTACCAGCCTGAAAATCTTGTGGCGGCCTATGTAAATAAAATTTACGATTTTGTGTATCAAAATTGGCATTATCATTTAAAGCAAATAGCGTTGCCCACCAAAAATAACGACTGGTTTTGTCAAGCAGACTTTGGCTTTGTGATAATTGTAATTTGAGTTTTTCTTGCACATCTTCATCAAAATAATCCAAAATTTGACTGTTAGCTCGTTCTAAATTGGCTTGAATTTGGCTTTCTAACTCTTTTTGCAATTCATCAAAAGCGGTTTTGATTTCATCTGAAGTACGGCAATTTTCATAAATTTGATGAATGCGTTTTTCAAAATCCATACCATTTTCTATACGCCCCAATATTTCATCGGATACACCAAAGACGCCATCAAATAATTTGAATTTTTCATCTAATAATTGCAAAATGCGTTGGTCGGCTTCATTTCTTTGATTTAAAAAATTGATGACCACCACATCAAATAATTGCCCATAACGATGACACCGTCCAATTCTTTGTTCCACCCTTTGTGGATTCCACGGCAAATCATAGTTAATTAGTAAAGAACAAAATTGTAAATTTACGCCTTCGGAAGCTGATTCTGTGGCAATCATAATTTGGGCGGTATTTTCAAATTCATCAATTAAAGCACTTCTAACATCTACTGCTTTTGAACCTGTGATTTTATGTTCATTGTTTGGATTGTTTTTCCATTGTTGGTAAATTCGCTGACTATTTTTGTCATTATTGCTGCCTGAAAAACAAACAATTTTATTGTCATAACCATTATGACTCAAAAACTCAAATAAAAAGGCTTGTGTACGCACACTTTCGGTAAAAATAATGGCTTTTTGTTTTGCACCCAATTCACGCATTTTATCAAAACCTGTTTTTAAAGCGTTTAATAAGGATTGGGCTTTACTGTCATTTTTTAATGCACTGGTTGCCTTGATAAAAGATTGAATTTGAGCAATTTCTTGATTTAAAAGAGAAACATCAGTTTCATCAAAAACATCTTGATTGTCATCATCATTTTCCCATTCATCAAATTCTTGAGTAAAATCTCCTTCAATTTTATCTAATTGTGATAATAAATCTTTTTGCGGTAATTGATTTTTAATTGCCAGCAGTCTATCTAAAATCACTTGCAAAGTATCGGCAATGGCATAAGGGCTAGATGCCAAAAGTTTTCTTAAAATCAAGCCAATCAAATGGCGTTGGCGTTTTGGTAGAGCAATGCTGTGTTCTTTACGAATAAAATCAGAAATGGCTTCATAAAGCTGTTGTTCATCGTCATTGGGATAAAAGTTTTGGGTAATGGTGTGGCGTTTGGTATAGCGAATGTATTCACTCACATCTTTTCTTAAAGTGCGTTTGACAACTGTTTTTAGGCGTGTTTTTAATTCAGCATTGTTTTGCCCACCCACAAACTCACGGCGAAAGCCTTTTTCATCGCCAAATAATTCATCGTCCAATAAAGTGGATAAACCATATAATTCCATTAAACTGTTTTGTAGCGGTGTGGCGGTGAGTAATAATTTCTTACGCCCATTAAATGCCGTTTTTAAGGTTTGCCCCATTTTACTGCTAGAACGATGGGCATTTCTTAATTTATGAGCTTCGTCAATAATCACACAATCAAAATAATGCCCTGCCAAAGTATCGGCAAATTTACTGGCATATTGATAAGAAACAATGACAATTTCTTTGCCCACTTTATCAGACAAGAATTGAAAAACATCATTGCCAAACGATTTTAATATCGGCTTATCCAAAATAATGCTGGGCAAACCAAATTTATTTGCCAATTCATTTTGCCATTGTTTTCTTAATACAGCAGGGCAAACGACCAACAATCGCCGTTTGCGTTCTGCCCATAATTGACACAGCACCAAGCCTGCTTCAATGGTTTTGCCCAAGCCCACTTCGTCCGCCAATAAAACGCCTCTGTCCAACGGATTGTGCAGGGCAAAAATGGCGGCATCAATCTGATGTGGATTTAAATCCACTTTGGCATTAAACAAACCTTGGCTAATGCGTTCTACACCAGTATCAGATTGACATAAAATGGCATTGGCAAAATATTTGGCTTGGTGTGGCGTAATGTTCATTATGTTTCCCAAGTAACTGTATTCAAATAACTATCGTCCAAAATGGCATTGAATAAATGCTGTAAATAATCTATGCCATTGATATTTTCCATAAACAAAATATGTTTATCAGCAAAGTCTTGATAAGTTTTACCAAAATGATTTAATGCTCCTGTTTCTGCTGTATCGGTGCTTGGGGTAATGGATAAAATAAAACTATTTAAAGTCAATTTATCCAAATTTAGGCTGCCTGAAAATTTCTTTAATTCATCAAACAACATAAATTTAGGGTCATCAAATGACAACTGGCGTATGCCTTTGGGGTCAATAAAGCTAAGCCATTGTTCATTGCTGTTTTTATCCACCAGCCACAATAAAAAATCAGGATAAAAATCGCCTGCCAGTGCAAATCCCAAGCCTTTGGCTTTATTAGACGCATTACGAAGCAGATACAGCTCTTTATCGCCTATCCACTGTTGTAATTTGCCTGTATCGTGTGCATTTTGCAAATCGGTAACAAACATTTTTTCGCTTTTTTCTTGCATTAACAAAGGCTTTAATGAAAATGGCACATTGTCTTTATCGGCAAGACTGATGATTGGATAAAACAAATGCCTATCAAAACAAATGGCGTGTACATTACCGTCCTTACCGTCCTTCTCAAAGCCCATTACTTTTGCCAAATCTCCACTTTCTACCCAATTTTTTAATTCATTAAGTTTGGTTTGGTAATTTGGCACACCATCATCTTCATTGGGGTGTATTTCAAACACATAATTTTCCAATAAGGCTTTATGATGATTGCCAATTTCTTGCATTTGATAAAATTGCCCTTCATATGCCCCTTTGAGTTTTTTATAAAAGACTTCCACATAAATCAACAGCAAATCCAAAAGGATTTTCTCTTGTTTTTGAATGTCGGCAAAACTTTGTATTTGTAATTCACTTTGGGGAATGTACAATTTATACCAGTCGGTTTTTTTGGCAAAAGTTTTTAATCTGTCTTTATCTAATTTTAAATTATTAAACGATTGCCACATTTTGTGGTTTAACAATGCCAAATAGAGTTTATCCCAATTCACAAAATCAAAAATAAACGCATTTAAATGCCCTTTTGTTTTTGGTTTTCGGTGATTTTTAGGGCATTATCACGGCTGGTAATCGCCTGGATTTTGGGATACAAATCCAAAACCGCCACAGGCATTTTGATATTGGCGTATTTTTGGGGAATTTCAAATAGCGTTACCGTTTCACGGCGTTTAAAACTTTTTTCACGATTGCCTTTATAGGCTTCGTCCAATTGCAAAGTTTTTAGGGCAATATCTTTGGGCAAATTGGGCTTGGTATCAAAAGAGATGGTAATCACTTCGCTGGTATCTATGCCTTCATAGGATAAATAATCACGGAAAGTCTGCATATAAATCGCCCAAAAAAGGTGAGCAAATGGCGATACACGGCGTTTTGAATGTCGCTGTTTTCTTTGAGTTTTTTATTGGCGACTTGGGGAAGTGTGTGGTTGAGATAGTGCTCAATTTGCTCGTTTCGGCTGTTTAAAATGCGGTAAATGCCAAAGTCCAAATCGGCACGGTCAATTTGAAAGATTTCGGATAATTTTTGGGTGAGTTCGGTTAAGGCAGATATGGCGGTTCCTGTGTTTAGAGTAGTGGTATTTTATTATACTATATAATGCCATATCTGTGAGATGCTATTCACTTATAGATTTTTCTGAGAACTTCAGCCCTGATCATGAAAGCCCTATTGTCGATGTTGTGCTATTTTTATTCTGTGGTAAAAAAGTAAAATGATAGAATTGAAGATTGGCACACATTGATTTGTGGTAGATTAAAGGTGATGTATGAAGCTCAAAAAATTAAAAATTAAGAATTTTAGGAATTTTGATAATTGTGAAATTGAATTGTCAAATAAAAACCTAATTTTTGGCATGAATGATGTTGGTAAAAGCAATTTAATTTATGCTTTGCGCTTACTATTTGATCGCCGCACGAGAAATAGTCAAATTTTTGATACAGATTTCCATGCCTGTACTACATTTAAGCCTATAGAAATATCTTGTTATTTGGACATATCAGAAGAAAATGAATTTAATGATATTATTATTGCTAAGGCTGAAAATGCGAGTGTGGACGATAATCAATATTTTATTATCAAATTGTCTATTGAGTTAGAAGATAATAAATTTATTAGCAATTTGTACTGGGGTTCTGAGAATGAAAATTTATTAGCAATTCCCATGTGCGGATTAAATCGTACCGTGCTAGATGATATCTTTTATTGCGTATTTATTCCATCGCAAAATGACATGACATCTAAATTTAAAGAATTTAAAAAAGAATTGTTAGGCAGCCATGAGAAACATGTCGATGACAAAGATATTGAGCAAACAATACGAAATTTAAATAATTCAATCAATGCTGAGATATCAAAGCTGTCTACAGTAAAAACTATGGAATCAGATTTAAATGAACAGCTTGAAGTATTTGATAAAAATTATCAAATAAAGATATCACCAAATCATACTTTCGGTGATTTTCATAATAATTTAGATATTTATATGTTTGATGCAAAGCATGCAGAAGATGGGGTTGAAGCAAAAATATATCCCACATCAGGCGATGGAAGAGTCAGGAAGGTAATGTATTCTCTTATAAGTTATCTGCTTAATAAGGGCCAAGCTGCCGATGGCAAGATTCCAATTTTATTAATAGAAGAGCCTGAAAATCATCTTTTTATTTCATCACAGATTGAGTTATCCAAAACTATTTTTAATAAAGAATTCAGCCCTTATTTATTTTTGGTCACTCATTCACCACAATTATTTTTTAAAATTAGTGATGAGGCTAATTTAATTCGTTTGTTTAAGCAAAAACAAAAGATAGCAATTCATTCAGAAATTGCCAATATAGGAGCTCAATACAACAGCCTTAAAAATATTTTAATGGAAAACTTAGCACAATGTTTATTTGTTAATAGAGTTTTATTGGTTGAGGGATCATCTGAGAAATTACTTTTTGAATGGGTATTAGATACATTAGGGTGCGATAGAACAGATATTATTGTGCAAAGTATTGCGGGCATCTATTTTGATAAGTATATTCAAATATTAAAAGGATTAGGTATTAAGATTATTATTAAAACAGATAATGATATTACTAAAGTTTCACGAAAAGATGAATTAACCGCATTAGGATTTAATCGTTGCATTGATTTATTCAATTTACTCTGTGATTGCGAAGAAAAAGAAAAGTTAGACAATATTGCCTTGGGACCTGATGCATCAGAATCTACCATTTTAGAAGCAAAAGAAGATTTTAGAAACAAAATTTTAAGCAATAAAAATTGTTTTGATGAGTTTTCTCGCTTAGGAATATATCTATCAAAAATTGATTTGGAGCATGATTTGGCAACATGCCTTGATAAAGACGATAAATTTGTTAAAGATTTGCAGGAGTCAAAATGGATAAATATGTGGGAATTTACCAAAAATGCCACACATGCTGAAGCCAAGAAAATTTTTTATCATGAGAACTTTAAATGCTTAAAGGATTTGGTTGATGAATAATTTTAATCTAACAGATGAGCAAAAAGATATCGTTGAGCCAGAACAATTTTCATCAGCCATGATTATTGCTAATGTGGGTTCGGGAAAAACCAATGCATTGGTTAGAAGAGCAATCAATCAGACCAAAGGAATTAAACCTTGGAAAAATATTGCAATTATTAGTTTTACTAACAAAAGTGCTGATGATATTTTGAAAAAAGTAAAAGAATTAAATGGAAGTCAAATTATTGCTATGACATTTCATTCGTTCTTGTTGCATCATGTTTTAGCGTTTAATGAATCTTTTAGAAGCCAAAAAATCTTATTTGATTTTAATCCAGATAATAGCTCAAGTAGTTTAAAAGAGTGGTTAAGTAAGGTTATTGATAGAAAAATTATGACATCTAATGGTGGAAAGTCAAAAAATGATTACTTATTTGAATACGCAATCAAATGCCTTGAACAAAATAAATATATCAGAAGATACTTAAAAATAAAATTTGAAGCAATATACATTGATGAGGCACAAGATAATAATTTCTTGCAATATAAAATTGTAGAGTTATTTTTATCTTATGGTATACAAGTTGTTTTGGTTGGGGACCCACAACAAGCCATTTATGGATTTAGAGGGGCTGATTCGCAAAAATTTAAAAGCATGGCAAACAATCCATATTTCAAAGACCAAGTTTATCAATTAAGCAGAAATTTTCGTTGCCATTCTTTAATTGATAGTTGTGCAAAAAGCTATGCTATCCCACAAGCAAATAGTATATCTTGTGAGGATGGAACTTCATACGGAGTATTTGCTGATATATCCGCTGAAAAACTTGTTGAGAAATTTAGTGAAGAAAAATTTAATAATGAAGGATTGTGTTTTTTATTTTGGAGTACAGGAAAAAGTCGAGCCATTATCAAGGAGCTTGATTTAGCTTTAGTAAAAATTCCTGATTTTATTGAAAGCCAACAAGACTCGCAGTATCAAAATTATTTAGATTCATTATTTAAATTGTATTTCTCAAAATCAATAGAAGAAGTATACTTTAAGGAGAAGTTCTTATCCCATATTCATACAAGAATAGCTAGAAAATTAATACAAGACTTTAAAAACGATCTATGTATTGATACACTAAAATCATTAAATGATCATGTTGGAATAATAAATCCCAGTCATTTTTCAGAAATTATAGATTGCATCAACCTTGATACTACAAAACAGTTTTATCAGTTGGATAAAACACAGAATATTGCAATGACCATACATTCTACCAAGGGGTTGGAGTTTAGAAATGTTGTTTTGCAGGAAAATGATTTTGGGGGAGAAATGCCGAAATGTTTTATGTAGCGTGTACTAGGGCTGAAAAACGCTTGTTTTTTGTATAAAAATATATCTTAATAAAGAGTTGTCCGGCTCTGAAAAATAGTTAAGCTAGAACGCAATAAAGAGACTTATCTAACCACAAGCAGCCCATTAATATCCGTTGTAAAGCAAGGACTTAAATGATCTCTTCTCATCTGCCAGTCTTTGTTTAATAATCCTGTGCCAAGGGTGATGCTGTTCTTTCCAAAGCGTGTCATCACCCCATCCCAAGCTGTTATTAATCTATCATCGTCAGATGCTTCATCAAACAGCAATGACTGCTCAAAAGGTCCTTGGCTTAATCCACCAAGCATAATGCCGCACTTTTTATAACGATATTGAGGTTTGTATATCTGCTTTAATAATTCTTGAGCTGCTTGATGAAGGCGTATCACATCATCACTGGCATGAGGCAATCCGATGGTTTTTAACCCACTGTACTGCTCATCTTGTCTAAATCTGTCTGTATGGATAAACACACTGATGGTATGAGCTTTTACTGTGCTCTTTTCTAAGTGCTTGCACACCGCTTTTAACATGATGCGTCACTGCTGACTGTAAAGCTTGTAAATCACCAACCAACTTACCAAAACTTCGACTGCGCACAATATGACGTCTGCTTTGTGCTTCTTCTAATGCCAAGCAGGATAAGCCTTTCATCTCTAAATGTATCTTTGCCACAGTGATGTTAAAGTGATGTCTAATAAAGCTTTCGTCTGCTTGTACAAAATCCCAAGCTGAATGGATGTTCATTGCTGCCAATTCCCCAGATTTCACCCACAGGCTCGCTTTTTAAAGCGCGCTGCTGCACATCAAAAGACCAATCAGTCCACACCACAACCTCGCCAAAGTGCTTAGAGTATTTTTTAGCAAGGTGATTGCAGAATTTGGCCAATGTCTTGGTCGGGGCAATGCTAACACAGGTGGGTATGCCCACCCACTGCATGACACGCTGTTTAATCTGTCTGCCCAGCCCTTGTAAGTCTTTGATGCCGCTTAATTGCGCAAAGCATTCATCAATCGAATAAATCTCAACAGCAGGCACCATACCCTCAATGGTTTTCACCATGCGATTAGACATGTCGCCATACATTTCATAATTGCTGCTAAAAGCAAACAATGAGCCTTGAGACACCAGATGCTTAACCTGAAAGTAAGGCACGCCTATCTTAATGCCCAAAGCTTTGGCTTGTGCGGTGCGTGATACCACACAACCATCGTTATTGGATAAAACAACAACCGCTTTGTCTTTTAAGGCAGGTCTAAATACTTGCTCACAAGAATAATAAAAACTGTTACCATCAATCAAGGCATACATTCTAGCGACCCCATGCGCCCCGTGTTTTTTTAATGACATGAGACACCACGCCCACAATGGACCATTCATCACCATCACTGGGTATGAAGTTAGGATAATCGCCACTGTTGTTCTCAGAATGTAGCTCAAAGCCATGTGCACCTTTTACCAAGCGTTTAATGGTAAACTCATTGTTCACATTTGCCAGCACAATGTCATTATGCTCTGCCATGGGCGATCGATCAACAATAAGCAGATCATCTAAATCAATGCCTGTATCTAGCATGGACAAACCACCACAGCGAATCATGATGGTTGCAGGTGGGTTAGTCACCAAAAGCTCATTTAAGTCAATCTCATTGGATAAATACCCTTCAGCAGGACTGGGGAAGCCTGCAGCAACTTTCTTTTGATACAAAGGGATGTCTAATTTGCTTGGTGTGTTTGATAAATAAAGCACATCATCAGGCAATCTGCCCATGTACTTTGATGGCTTAAGGTGATAAGAGGCTCTTTTGGTAGCCAATTATCATGGAAGGATTCTAAGGGTTGGGTGGGCAGTTTAAAGTTATTTGTTTATTAATTCCGATTTGTTGGTAGATTATTTCAATAGTTTTTAGTAATAACTGAATGAATTCACCATCATCCCCATTTCGGAAAGACAAAAATATAGGGCTGACTGCACCGGCATCTAGTATGGGTAGATATTTTAGGTTTGCCATTGAGATGGCTTTACTGTTTTGTGGCACAATGGATATACCTTCGCCAGATGCGACCATCCCAAGTGCGAGTTGGATGTTGGAAATATAACGAATGCCTTTTGGACTAAGACCGTGTTCAGCAAAAACATTTTTAATGTAGTTTGCGAAGGTGTGGTCGCCAACATTTGGATAGCACCAAAGCACTTCATCAGTGACATCACTCAAATATACCCCGTCAAAACCGATAAAACGTGGTTCGCATTCATTGACTGCTAGCACCAAGGATTCATCTCTGAGCAAAATTCTTGCGATGGAAGGATCGCTAAATTTTAACCGACCAAAACCTACATCAATTTTTCCCGATTTGAGCGCCTCGATTTGTTCTAAAGTGCCCATTTCAACGAGTTCGATATTGATGTTGGGCAGCAGTTTTCTGAATTCAAAAATAACTTGTGGTAATAACCCTAAAAGCAGCGAGCCGACAAAACCTACCTTTAAGGTTTTATCGGCTTGTCCAACTCTTCTTGTCATGGAAACCATCTGCTCCATATTGCCCAAAATTCTTTTGGCATATTGATAAAAAAATTGCCCTGCTTCAGTTGTCTTAATAGGTCGGCTACCGCGTTCTAATAGTGGCAAGCCTAACTCATCTTCTAGATTTTGGATTTGTCGACTTAGCGGTGGTTGAGCGATGAATAGTCGTTCGGAGGCCTTAGTAAAACTTTGCTCTTCTACAACAGCAACAAAGTATTTAAGATGACGAATATCCATGTCTTAATTCCATAATTTTGTATTTATATCTATAGGATATCAAAAATATTATATTTTTAAAGTATTTTTTTATAGGAGGCTCATCTTAAACTTATTGAAAAAAATAAAAAAATTAATAATTTCAATTAATTACATAATATATTTATTTTTTCTTGTTTAAACAAGTATGGTTTTATACCAAAATAGTCTAAATCCATATTTATTTGATTTTGCAATTTGTTTAAAAATCAAATAAATTTGCACCTACAGCTAGTCAAAATTTGACAAAATTTAGCTAGTTGAATTGTAAAGAGATTTTTTGAAAATTTTACCATATTTTTAACTAAGGAGTGGTTATGAGTGAACAGGTTCTCCAAACAGTAGCCAATAAACCCGAGCGGGTGAGTATTGATGATTTTATTGACCATGCTAAATTTACACCATTTCATTGGAAGGTGTTGTTGTGGTGTTTACTTATTATTATTTTTGATGGATATGATTTGGCTATTTACGGGGTGGCACTACCCTTGTTGATGGAGCAATGGAGTTTGACATCGGTGGAAGCTGGATGGCTTGCCAGTTCTGCATTGTTTGGTATGATGTTTGGAGCGATTGGCTTTGGGACATTATCCGATAAGCTGGGGCGCAAAAAAACGATTATGCTGTGCATTTTGCTTTTTGCAGGGTTTACTTTTTTGGGTGCATTTGCTGAGACTCCCGTACAGTTTGCTGTATTGCGTTTCATTGCTGGGCTAGGGATTGGTGGTGTTATGCCTAATGTGGTTGCGCTGACAACCGAGTTTGCTCCAAAGCGCATGAAAAGTACGCTAGTGGCGGTGATGTTTAGTGGTTATGCCATTGGAGGCATGGCATCAGCTTTGCTTGGTAAGGCTCTTGTGCCAGTGCATGGTTGGCAGATTGTGTTTATGCTGGCCGGTATTCCTGTGCTTTTATTGCCAATCATTTGGGCGATGTTGCCAGAATCGTTATTTTATCTAAAACGCAAGGGGCGTGATGCAGAGGCTAAAAAGATCATTGCTAAAATAGACCCTGCGTACGCTAATAAAGATTATGAGATTGAACCGATTGTTGTAACTTCAGAGGATTCTGCTCCTTTAAAAGCTTTGTTTCAGCAGGGCAGAACGGTCAGCACCATCATGTTTTGGGTTGCTTTCTTTATGTGCCTGTTAATGGTTTATGCACTTGCGAGCTGGTTGCCTAAGCTGATGATTGGTGCAGGGTATTCATTGGGGGCGAGTATGCTGTTTTTGTTTGCTTTGAATATCGGTGGTATGATTGGCGCGATTGGCGGTGGTGTTCTTGCTGACCGTTTTCATATCAAGCCTGTATTGGTATCGATGTTTGCGCTAGGTGCGGCCTCACTTATTCTGTTGGGGTTCAATAGTCCAGCTCCTGTATTATATACACTTATTGCCATTGCTGGTGCAGCGACCATTGGTTCTCAAATTTTACTTTATACTTTTGTTTCGCAATACTATCCATCTGCGGTACGTTCGACAGGCATGGGATTTGCCTCTGGTGTAGGAAGGATTGGAGCAATCGTTGGTCCTGTGCTTACAGGTGCTTTGCTTGGCTTGCAGCTTGCTCATCAAATGAACTTTATGGCAATTGCAATTCCTGGTCTAATTGCAGCAGTGGCGATATTCTTGGTGGACATCAAAAATTCTAGCACTAAGTAAGACTTGGATGCTAAAAAAACCGCTTTTAAAGCGGTTTTTTGTTGGTGAAAAATTGAGTGTTTATACTCAATAACTATACTTATAAAGTATAAAAAAATGCAAAAATGATATTTGTTTTTTTATTTATATTCTTTTAGAGTATAAAAATGCCCATCCCAAGTAAGGAAGGCAATATAAATTGAGTTAAAAAAATAATCGGGAATACTGTGTATCAATTAGAAACGTTCATCTTGGACATACCAACCATTCGTCCACATAAGATGTCAGTGGCAACCATGCAAAAGCAAACCCTTGTGTTAGTGAAGATAACCTCTGCTGAAGGGATTGTGGGTTGGGGTGAGGCGACAACCATTGGTGGTTTGTCCTATGGCGAAGAAAGTCCTGAGAGTATCAAAACCAATCTGGACATGTATTTCGCTCCCTCATTAACCAGTATCAGCGGCGAGATGAACATTGCTCAAATTACGCAGATGCTTAATAAAAACATCATTGGCAATCGCTTTGCCAAATGCGCGGTACAAACAGCATTGTTTGATATTTGGGGTAAAAAATTAGGTTTACCTGTCAGTGAGCTATTAGGTGGTCGGATGCGTGATAGCTTACCTGTGCTGTGGGTGCTTGCCTCAGGCGACACTGACAAGGATATTGCTGAAGCCAAGCAGATGATTGATAGTGGTCGGCATAATATTTTTAAGCTAAAAATTGGTTCAAAAGCGGTAGAAGAAGATGTGGCACATGCTGTCGCTATCAAAAAAGCACTTGGGCGGGATGTAAGTATCCGTGTGGATGTTAATCGTGCGTGGAGTAAAATGCAATGCATTAAGGGTATACAAGCATTGCAAGATGGTGGCATTGATTTAATTGAACAACCCTGTGCTATTTTTGATACCGAACTTTTAAAATATCTAACCGACCGTTTTGATGTGGCGATTATGGCAGACGAAGCAGTTATGGCACCACAAAACGCCTACACACTTGCCAAAAATCGCTGTGCTGATGTGTTTGCTGTCAAGATAGAGCAAGCGGGCGGACTTGTTGAGGCATGTGACATTGGCAAGATTGCCACTTTTGCAGGGATTGATTTGTACGGTGGCACCATGCTAGAAGGGGCGGTGGGGACGATTGCATCCGCTCATGTATTTAGCACCTTTGAGAGTTTAGCTTATGGTACAGAGCTGTTTGCACCGTTGCTTTTGACCGAAGAAATTCTAAAAACTCCTCTGGCTTATGAGAATTTTGAATTAAAAGTACCAAAGGGTGCAGGGCTTGGCATTGAGCCTGATGAAGAAAAAATCTCGGCATTAACAAGACATTCATAAGTTTTAAGTGTATTAAAACACAAACATAAGGAGACGTTATGCTTTATCATGTCAAAATGGACGTCAACATCCCAGTTGACTTTGACAAACAAAAAGCCGATGAGATTAAGGTGGTTGAAAAAGCCTACTCGCAGGAGCTTCAAAGACAAGGTAAATGGCGACATTTATGGCGAATCTCTGGCCAATACTCCAATATCAGTATTTTTGATGTGGAGAGTAATGAGGAGTTGCACACCATATTGCAGGGATTACCGCTTTATCCCTTTATGAATATTGAGGTTATGCCCTTAAATCGCCATCCTTCATCGATTCATGATGATGACAGCTGATTTTTAATTTACAAAAGTGGCTATGCACTCTCATAGCAATTAACCCAACCGTAGCCAGCCATTTGGAGATGCCAGCTACACCATGACAAGGAGAAGAAGTATGAACCGTCAAGAAATTGATGCTTTGGTTAAAAAAATGAATGTGGACACCGCTACAGGTGAAGTGGACGCTCGTGTGCAAGAGATTGTGGTTCGTCTTTTGGGTGATTTGTTTGAAGCCATTGTGGATTTGAACATCACCCAAACTGAGCTTTGGAAAGGCATGGAGTACCTTTCTGATTTGGGCCAGGCCAACGAAGTAGGATTGCTTGTACCTGGTCTTGGTTTAGAGCACTTCATGGACTTGCTTGAAGACGAAAAAGACCGTCAAGCTGGCGTAGAACAAGGCGGTACACCTCGTACCATTGAAGGCCCACTGTATGTGGCGGGAGCTCCTGAGAGCGTGGGCTTTGCCCGCATGGACGATGGCTCTGAATCTGACAAGATTGACACGCTCATCATTGAGGGTGTGGTGACTGATGTGGATGGCAACATCGTACCAAATGCCAAAGTGGAAATGTGGCACGCTAACGGTCAGGGCAACTATTCATTCTTTGATAAATCACAATCTGATTTCAACCTTCGCCGTACCATTTATACCGATGAAAACGGTCGCTATCGTGCCCAAACTACTATGCCAGTTGGTTATGGTTGTCCACCGAATGGACCAACGCAAGCCCTGCTTGACAAGCTAGGTCGTCATGGTCAGCGTCCATCGCATGTTCACTACTTCATCACGGCTGACGGCTTCCGTAAGCTCACCACTCAGTTTAACATCGAAGGCGACAAATACCTCTGGGACGACTTTGCGTTCGGTACTCGTGAAGGCTTAGTGGCGGTGGCGACCGACAAATCAAGTGTACAGGATTTGGCAAAATATGGACTTGATAAGCCATTTAAGCACATCACCTTTGATTTTAAACTAACCAAAGACACCCAAACCGCCCCAACTACCGAAGTGGACAGAAGACGAGCTCAGGGCTGATCGTTGTTATCGGTAGATTGTATCTTAGCAATAGGGTTAAGATACAATCCCCATAATCCACAACATAACCTACAAAAGGAGTGGTAAATGAGTTATCAAGTTACAAAAGGATTGTCTGTTTTGGCGGTGTCGGCATTGTCCCTAAGTCTGATGGCGTGTTCGACAACATCGGTTTCGTCCCAATCGGCTGTTCAGGCAAATCCTGAATACCTACACGCACCAAGCACCCACCCAGCACGCCTTGCCCCAAAAGAAGGTGAAATGAGAGTAACCTTATTGGGTACAGGTAGCCCAGTGCCGAGCGTTCATCGCTATGGACCTGCAACTTTGGTACAAGCTGGTGGTCTTAATATTTTGATTGATGCAGGGCGTGGCAATGCGGTGCGTTTGACCCAAGCGGGTGTACCACTTGGCAAAATTGATGCGGTATTTTTTACCCATTATCACTCTGACCATACCAATGGTTTGGGCGATTTGTGGATGACGGGTTATATTCCTGCGTTTGGTGGTCGCAGTAGCGGTGCATTAAATGTTTATGGTCCGACTGGGGCAAAAGCATTGGTTGAAGGCTTAAAAATCGCCCATGCTGATGACATTAAAGTGCGTGTTGCTGATGGCGAACTAAAAGCGGAAACGACGGGGCTTGTTGCTCATGAATTTGAGGGTGAGGGCGTCGTGTTTAACCAAAATGGTGTGGTGATTACCGCCTTTGATGTGCCACATGATACCAAAGGAGCGATTAAGCCAAACTTGGGCTATCGTGTGGATTATGCAGGGCGTTCGGTGCTCATTAGTGGCGATACCATTCCCTCGCCAAATGTCATCAAATACGGCAAAGGTGTAGATTTGCTCATTCACGAAGTGGCTGAATTTAAAGACACCAATGCCCTACCGCAAGTCTATGCTCATCATACCAACCCACGCCAAGCAGGCGAGATTTTTAGCCAAACCAAGCCAAAAATGGCGGTTTATACCCATGTTGTCAATGGCGTATCGGCAAAAATCATCGGTATTCCTGACGAAGAATTGATTGAGCGTACTCGTGCCAATTATCAAGGAGCGTTAAAGGTTGGACGGGATTTGATGAGTTTTTCGCTCAACGCAAATGGCGTTGAGGTGTATGAACCTTAATTGTTATTTCATTTAAATTGTATTTGACCCCAGCTTGTGCAAGGAGAAAATAAAATGCCAAAGATTCCTGTTGTCAATACCAGTCATTTAGACCGCATTGACGAGCTTTTAGTAGAAAATCCAGAAACTGGCGAATATAAAGTTCATCGCTCTGTATTTACCGACCAAACTTTATTTGATTTGGAAATGAAATATATCTTTGAGGGCAACTGGGTGTATTTGGCACATGAAAGCCAAATTCCAGAAATCAACGATTATTATACGACTTATATTGGTCGCCAACCAATCATCATTGCTCGCAACAAAGATGGCGAATTAAATGCGATGATTAACGCCTGTTCACATCGTGGGGCTCAGCTTTGCCGTTACAAAAAAGGCAACAAATCCTCCTATACCTGCCCATTTCACGGTTGGACATTTAACAACTCTGGCAAACTTTTAAAAGTCAAAGACCCTAAAGACGCAGGTTATCCTGAAAGTTTTAATAAAGACGGTTCGCACGATTTGAAAAAAGTCGCTCGTTTTGAAAGCTACAAAGGCTTTTTGTTTGGCAGTTTAAATCCTGATGTCCTGCCACTTGAAGAATATCTTGGTGAAGCGACCAAAATCATTGACATGATTGTCGGTCAAGCTCAAGATGGCTTAGAGGTGCTTCGTGGTTCATCAACTTATACTTATGAGGGCAACTGGAAACTGACCGCCGAAAATGGTGCGGACGGCTACCATGTTTCCGCGGTGCATTGGAATTACGCTGCCACCACCCAACAAAGAAAAGAAAAACAAGCAGGGGCGGACAATATCCGTGCCATGAGTGCAGGCGGTTGGGGCAAACAAGGCGGTGGCTCATACGGTTTTGAACATGGGCATATGCTTCTTTGGACACAATGGGCAAACCCAGAAGACCGTCCAAACTACGCCCAATACGACACTTATAAAGAGCTCTACGGCGAGGCGATGGCAAAATGGATGATTGAGCGGTCTCGCAATCTATGCTTATACCCTAACGTATATCTGATGGATCAATTTGGATCCCAAATCCGGGTACTGCGTCCGATTAGCGTTAATAAAACTGAAGTAACCATTTATTGTATCGCACCTGTGGGTGAGGATGCAGAGGCTCGCCAAAGACGTATTCGCCAATATGAAGATTTCTTTAATGCATCAGGTATGGCGACCCCAGATGATCTAGAGGAGTTCCGCTCTTGCCAGGTGGGCTATGCCGGAATTGAGCTTGAATGGAATGACATGTGTCGTGGAGCAACTCATTGGGTGCATGGACCTGATGAGGTTGCTGATGAAATCGGATTAAAGCCTAAACTAAGCGGTGTCAAAACCGAAGATGAGGGATTGTATTTAGCACAGCACGAGCATTGGATAGAAATGATGAAGCGTGCCATTTCTAATGAACGCAAGCTTGAAAAACATGGAGAAGTTGCATGAATAATGTACCAGTAGTATCAGCAGAATTACAGAATAAAATCAGTCAGTTTTTGTATCAAGAAGCTCGCTTTTTGGACGATGAGCAGTGGGACGATTGGCTAAACTGTTATGCTCCAGAAGCATCTTTTTGGATGCCAGCATGGGACGATGATGATACCCTCATCACAGACCCAATGGCGGAAATTTCCTTGATTTATTACCCAGATCGTCAAGGGTTAGAAGACCGAGTGTTTCGTATCAAAACTGAGCGTTCATCAGCAACCATTCCCGATACTCGCACAAGCCACAATATTAACAACATTGAGGTAGAAAGTGTAGAAGGTATCAAGGCAACGGTACGCTTTAATTGGCATACGCTTAGTTTTCGCTATAAGACGATTTCTCAGCATTTTGGTATGTCTCGTTACGAAATTGATATTTCGGACGATGATTTTAAGATTTTAAGTAAATATGTTGTATTAAAAAATGATTATATTCATCAAGTGATTGATGTTTATCATATCTAATCCACATACTTCTTAATGGTGCGTGGGTTTGACAAGAAGTGCAGTTAATTAAGTTGGACCCATTCACTCCAGAAGCATTTGATGTATTTAGACTGATGAAGCTGTTTAATTGTTTTAAAATAATTATTCTAACATTAGTCATCTAATGTTATTACCAAAACTAGCTAGTTGCCAGTTTATTAATTTTTTTAAGATAAGGATATTAGCCATGTATAATGTTGCTTTACAGTTTGAAGATGGGGTTACACGTTTTATTCAAGTGGGGGAAGGGGAAGTCTTATCTGATGCTGCTTATCGCCAAAAAATGAACATTCCGCTAGATTGCCGAGACGGAGCGTGTGGCACTTGCCGAGCTTTTTATGAGTCTGGGACTTATGACATGGATGGCGACATGTACATTGAGGACGCCCTAAGCCCTGAAGATGCTGAAAAAGGCTATGTTTTGGCGTGTCAATGTTATCCAACTTCAGATTCGGTCATTCAGATTTTGGCAAGTTCTGCTGTGTGCAAAACCCAAATCCATGCTTTTAGTGGTACGCTGACCGATTTACAAAAAGTCTCCGATAGCACCATTTGTTTTGAAATTGAATTGGATAACAATGAACCAGAAATCAGCTTTTTGGCAGGGCAATATGTTAATGTGAAAATTCCAAACACTGATGAAACTCGTTCTTATTCTTTCAGTTCAAAGCCAAACGACCGCAAAACCAGCTTTGTGGTGCGAAATGTCCCCAATGGCAAGATGAGTTCGTTCTTGGCAAATACCGCCAAAGTGGGCGACAAAATGAGCTTTACAGGACCTTTTGGCAGTTTTTATCTGCGTCCGATGGTTCGCCCAACACTGTTTTTGGCAGGTGGTACGGGGATTGCGCCGTTTTTATCCATGCTTAAAGTGCTTGACGAAAAAGGTTCGGATTTTCCTATTCGCATGGTGTTTGGCGTGACCAATGATGAGGATTTGGTCGGCATTGATGCGCTAGATGACTCTAAGGCGAAACATGACTGGTTTGATTATCGTACAGTTGTGGTCAATGAGATGTCCACCCATGAGCGTAAAGGCTATGTCACTGCTCATATTGATGATGACTGGCTAAATGGCGGCGATGTGGATATTTATCTGTGTGGACCTGTGGCAATGGTTGATTCGGTGCGTGATTGGTTGGAAGTTCAGAACATCACGGCGCAAAACTTCTTGTTTGAGAAGTTCTCAGCCAATTAAGATGGCGGCAAAATGGATTGCTTGTAAATTTCATAAAAGTCATTAAAATCTTTTTTACCCCTAGTGGTCAGTACCTAATGGCTGAAATTTGTCATCATCTATCAAAAGGAGTAAATATGTCCCTGTCTAATACCATTGCTATAAACCCGCAGCATTTGAGTGATTTGATGAGCGAACAGGCGTTTTTTGCGAACATTCGCCAAACCATCCACCAAAATCCTGAGCTGGGTTTTGAAGAGGTTGAAACCAGTAATCTCATCGCCAAGTACCTGACCGAATGGGGCTATACGCTACATCGTGGACTTGCCAAAACAGGCATTGTCGCCACCCTAAAAAACGGTAACGGCGATAAAGTCATCGGACTGCGTGCCGACATGGACGCTTTGCCCATCGTGGAAAAGACGGGCAAACCTTATGCCAGCCAAGTCGCAGGCAAATTTCATGGCTGTGGGCATGACGGACACAGCACCATTTTGCTTGCTTGTGCCAAACAGCTTGCCAAAACTCGCAATTTTAATGGTACGGTGCATTTGATTTTTCAGCCTGCTGAAGAGCTGCTTTATGGCGGTCGTGTCATGTTAGAGGACGGCTTGTTTGACAAATTTCCTTGCGATGTGATTTTTGCCATGCACAACATGCCACGCCTAGCGACAGGCGAGTTTTATTTTAAAACTGGGGCGGTCATGGCGTCCTCCGACACTTTGCATGTCCATGTCAAAGGCGTGGGCAGTCATGGGGCGATGCCTGAATACGGCATTGATGCGACTTTGGTGGCGTGTCATATCGCCATTGCCCTCCAAAGCATTGTCTCTCGCAATGTCAGTCCGCTTGAGCAAGCGGTGATTACGGTGGGGCAACTCACCTCTGGCAATGTCCCCAATGTGGTCAATGATTCTGCCCTGTTAAAATTAAGCGTTCGCACCCTAAATGCTGAAGTGCGCAAAAAGGTGCTATCTCGCATTACAGAAGTGGTGGAATTTCAAGCCAAAAGTTTTGGAGCAAGTGCCGAAGTCGAACATATCAACGGCTGTCCGCCCACCGTCAATGGCAGTGATGCGACCGAATTTGCCGTCAAAGTCGCCCAAAATTTGGTGGGCGAGGACAAAGTGCATACAGGCATTGCTCCGCTTATGGGAAGCGAGGATTTTGCCTTTATGCTAGAGGCTAACCCCAACGGCAATTACTGCTTTGTCGGCAATGGGGGTGGTGATTCTGCGTGCATGGTGCATCACCCAGAATACGATTTTAATGATGAGATTATCGCTACGGCTGGGGCGTACTTTTGTGGTCTTGTGGAAAACTATTTGAAGTGATTTAAAAAAAGGATTTTTTATGACAACAACACAAACACAAAATGGGTTTCGTGGCAACGACAAACTGCTCATCGGCATGGTGCTGGGGGTTTTGACCTTTTGGCTGTTTTATCAGTCGATGTTTAATGTCGTGCCGTCCATTCAAAAAGATTTGGGCATGTCAGATACCTCACTCAATGCGGTGATTAGCTTAGGCTCGCTGTTTTCTGGCTGTTTTATCATTTTAATGGGCGGATTGGCGGATAAATTTGGGCGAGTGCGTTTGACTTATGTGGGCTTTACTCTAAACATCATCGCCTGTTTGGTGCTGTATTTTAGCACCAATCCTTTCATCTTTGGGCTTGGGCGAGTGCTTCAAGGTCTGTCGTCCGCCTGTATCATGCCAGCGACTTTGTCCATCATCAAAAATTATTATCACGGAGCCGAACGACAAAGGGCGTTTAGCTTTTGGTCGATTGGCTCGTTCGGTGGTTCAGGGCTTTCGTCTTTTGTCGGTGGGGCAATCGCCACGAGCATGGGCTGGAAAAGCATTTTCTTGTTGTCAATCGCCATTTCGGTGGTCGGTATGCTTCTCATCAAAGGCACGCCAGAGAGCAAATCGCACGAGGTTTCTACCAGTCGTTATGACTATGTGGGGCTGTTTAGCTGTGTGATTGGGCTTTTGTGTTTAAATTTGCTCATCACCAAAGGGTTTGGGCTTGGGTTTACGAATGGTTTTACGCTAACCATGCTCGCTGGGGCGGTGGTGATGGGGATTGTGTTTTTTCGCACCGAAATCAAGAAAAAACATCAGGCATTTTTGGATTTTTCGCTGTTCAACAGTCGTGGTTATAGTGGGGCGTGTTTGTCCAACTTCTTATTAAACTGCATGGCAGGCACGATTATCATTATCAATACCTATTTGCAAAAAGGACATGGCTTGACTGCATTTCAAGCAGGGGTCAAATCTTTGGGCTATGTCGTCATGGTCATGATTATGATTCGTGTGAGCGAAAAACTGCTACAAAAATTCGGCTACAAAACCCCAATGTGGCTCGGCACGGCAATCACGGCGGTTGGAGCATTGGGGCTGTCCATGACCTTTGTGTCGCATGAAGTGTATATGTGGTGGGTCATTGTGTCTTTTGCGGTGTTTGGCTTTGGTTTGGGTTGTTATTCTACCCCTGCGGCGGACTGTGCGATGGTCAATGTACCTCTTGATAAAGCAGGCGTGGCGGCAGGTGTGTTTAAAATGGCAAGTGCTTTGGGTGCGTCCTTTGGCATCGCCACAGGAGCGACTATTTTTAGCACCTTTAAGGATGCTGGCGTGCATTTGGCAGGTCAATATGCCCTCTTGACGATGGTGGCTTTTGGTGTACTAGCAACATTGGCAGTGCTGGTAATGATTCCTAAAAAGACTGCGCAATCGGTTTAACGCCGCTATGTAGGGATTTAAAAGACCCTTCTATTTTAAATCAAAGCATGACAACATGAAGTATAACAGGAGTAATCATGTCGAGAACCAAGCGTTTTAAAGATAAGGTGGTGATTGTGACAGGTGCAGCTCAGGGAATTGGGCGTGGCGTGGCTTTGCAAGTCGCCAAAGAGGGGGCAAATGTGGTGCTGGTGGATTTTTCGGATTTTGTGCAAGAAACCGCCGATGAGATTGCCAAATTACAAAAAACTGGCAAAAAGGGCGATCATCTCATCGTCAAAGCCGATTTGGAACAGTATGCAGGAGCCCAAGAAGTTGCCAAGCAAACCCTTGAAAAATTTGGTCGTATTGATGTGCTGATTAACAATGTCGGTGGGGCGATTTGGATGAAGCCGTTTGAGGAATTTGCCGAAAATGAAATCATCAAAGAAATCAACCGCTCGTTGTTTCCAACTTTGTGGTGTTGTCATGCGGTGCTACCTTGTATGATTAGCCAGCAGTCAGGCGTGATTGTCAATGTGTCGTCCATCGCCACTCGTGGCATTCATCGCATTCCTTATTCTGCGGCAAAAGGCGGGGTAAATGCCTTGACCGCAAGTTTGGCATTTGAACACGCCAAAGACGGCATTCGTGTCAATGCGGTGGCGACAGGCGGTACAGACGCTCCGCCACGCAAAATCCCAAGAAACACCAATCCCCAAAGCGAGGACGAAAAACGCTGGATGCAAGAGGTGGTTGAACAAACCATTGACCGCACCTTTTTGGGGCGTTATGGCACGATCGACGAGCAGGTTAATGCGATTTTGTTTTTGGCGTCCGATGAGTCGTCCTATATGACAGGCGCGGTCATGCCTGTGGGCGGTGGCGATCAAGGATAGCTTTTTACCCATCACTGGAAAAATATGGCTGACACGGAGTGTGGATGATGAGCGTATTTAGGGATTTTAAGCAAGATTTTTCTTTGTCGGCAATGGTGGCGGGTTTGCTTGCGGTAACGATTTCTTACGCAGGACCGTTGGTGATATTTTTTCAGGTGGGGCAGTCGGCAGGTGTGGATAACGCCATGATGATTTCATGGATTTGGGCGGTGTCAATTAGCTCGGCAGTTGGCAGTATTTTTTTATCTTTACGCCACAAAGTGCCGATTTTGCTCGCTTGGTCAATCCCTGGAACGGCACTTTTGGTCAGCCTGTTTCCCAGCATTAGCCTTAATGAAGCAGTGGGGGCGTATCTCATCGCAGGCGTGATGAGCCTTGCCATTGGCATGAGTGGCTATTTTGATAAGGTATTGCATTGCATTCCGCAGGGCATTGCAGGTGGTATGATGGCAGGGATTTTGTTTGGTTTTGGCGTGGGAGCGTTTTTGTCATTTAGCAGTGAACCGATGTTAGCCTGTGCCATGCTGGCAAGTTTTTTGGTTGCCAAACGCTTTTTGCCTCGTTATGCGATTGTGTGGGTGCTTTTGATAGGGCTTTTGGTGGCGTGGTTATTGGGACTCATAAATGGTAGCCAAGCTTTTGAATTGAGTGTTGCCAAGCCCATATTTATCGCCCTAGAATTCTCGTGGCAGGCAGTGTTTAATTTGGCATTGCCGTTGGTGATTTTAAATTTAACAGGGCAATTTTTACCTGGAATGGCACTCATTAAGCTTAATAATTATCAAGTATCCAGCCAGCCCATCATCAATAGTGCAAGCCTACTGTCGCTCGCTGTGGCGGTGTTTGGGGGCATTAGTATTGTGCTGGCGGCGGTAACATCGGCTTTGTGCATGGGCAAAGATTGCCACGAAAACTCTGACAAACGCTACATCGGCGGTGTGTTTAATGGCGTGTTTTATCTGGTGGGGGCGGTGTTTGCAGGTTCTTTGGTGGGCTTGTTTGCCATGCTTCCCAAAAGTTTAATCGCCATGCTGGCAGGCTTGGCGTTGCTTGGGGCATTATTGACCAATCTTGGCATTGCCATGCAACACAGCGAACAAAAAGAGCCTGCGTTAATCACCTTTTTGGTAACAGCCTCAGGCATGAGCTTGTTTGGGCTAAGTTCGGTGTTTTGGGGCATTGTATTTGGCATGGCGAGTTTTTATTTTTATAAGCTGAGATGGTAAAAATAAAAAGGATTGATTTATTGATGTGGTAAATGATTTGGCAATGGAGTGAATTATGGCGCAACAAAACGAAACTTTGTATCAAGGAGGTTTTGCCAAAACCCCAAAAAAGATCTATCGTGGCATTGGTATTATTTCCATAGCAGCAGTCGTTGCCTATCTTTTATATGCTGTGATTTTACCATTTGATGCTAATGCCAATAAAGGGCTTGCCATTTTGTTTTTTATTGGGGTGTTATGGTTGACTGAAGCAGTGCATATCACCGCAACAGCTCTGTTTGTTCCTGTTTTGGCGGTATTGGCTGGTGTGCCAGAATTTAATACCAAGTCGGCGTTTGCTAATTTTGCGGATCCAATTATTTATGTGTTTGTCGGCGGGTTTGCGCTAGCAGCAGCGTTAAGTGTGCAAAAACTTGACCGAAAAATTGCCCTTTGGATTATGCGTCTATCAAATGGACATTTGGGACGAGCGGTAATGATGATGTTTTTGGCGACCGCAGGACTGTCGATGTGGATTAGTAATACCGCCACAGCGGCGATGATGGTGCCATTGTCACTGGGGTTGCTTACACAGCTTGATAGAGAAAAAGACAGAAATACCTGCATTTTCATCTTGCTTGGTGTGGCCTATTCGGCAGGGATTGGTGGCATTGGGCTGCTTGTGGGTTCACCACCCAATGGCATTGCTGCCAAACAGCTTGGCATGGATTTTATGGATTGGCTAAAAGTGGCTTTACCATTACTTGTGGTGTTATTGCCCACCTTGATCGCTACCATGTATTTGATTTTAAAACCAAATTTGAATCAAAAAATCGTGGTTAGTGATGAAGAAATTCCTTGGACGCCTGCTAGAATTTTAACGATTGTTGTTTTTGTCATAACGGCGACCTGTTGGATTTTTGGTAAGCAGATTTCAGGGTATTTTGGTTTTGATAGCCCTGACACCATGATTGGTATGATGGGAGCCTTAAGTGTGATGGTACTTGGTCTTGCTACTTGGAAACAGGTCAGCGAGCGTACCGAATGGGGTGTTTTATTGTTGATTGGTGGCGGTTTTACCTTATCAAATGTGATGAAGCATTCAGGAGCTTCAGCGGTGCTGGGCGAACAACTTGCCACGCATTTGGCGGGTATGCCTGTGATTTTTATTATTTTTGTGACCGCTTGTTTTATGATTTTCTTGACTGAATTTACCAGCAATACAGGTTCAACCGCCTTGATGGTGCCAATTTTTGCGTCTGTTGCCACACAGCTTGGTTTGCCAAATGAGCTTTTGGTGATGGTTATTGCCATTGGTGCATCTTGTGCCTTTATGATGCCTGTTGCTGCCCCGCCTAATGGCATTGCTTTTGCTACGGGCTATATGGCTCAAAAAGAGATGGTAAAGGTCGGTTTTTTCTTAAACTGGGTTGCTATTGGAATTGTTACGCTGTGGGCGTATGTGTTGTTGATATAATTTTTAAAAGGAGTAAACAATGATTGATAAATCCAGCCAATCACTCACCCAGGTGATGAGTCAAATCAAAGACGGCTCAATCATTCTCATCGGCGGTTTTGGACCGGCAGGTCAGCCTACCGAGCTGATTGATGCACTCATTGATTGTAATGTCAAAGATTTGACAATTGTGAGTAACAATGCAGGCAATGGCGATTATGGATTGGCACGCCTGCTAAAAACAGGAGCGGTGAAAAAAATCATCTGCTCATTTCCTCGTCAAGCTGACTCGTATGTCTTTGATGAGTTGTATCGTGCCGGTAAGATTGAGCTTGAAGTTGTTCCGCAGGGCAATTTGGCTTGCCGTATTCAGGCGGCAGGTATGGGGCTTGGGGCGATTTATACGCCAACAGGGTTTGGTACACTGCTTGCCGAAGGTAAAGAGACTCGTCATATTGAGGGCAAGGATTATGTGCTTGAATACCCAATCAAAGCCGATTTTGCCCTTATCAAAGCCCATAAAGGCGACCGTTGGGGCAATTTGGTGTACAACAAATCGGCTCGTAATTTCGGTCCTATCATGGCAATGGCGGCTGATGTTACCATTGCTCAGGTGGGTGAAGTGGTAGAGCTTGGTGAGCTTGACCCTGAACACATCATCACGCCAGGTATCTTTGTGCAGCATATCGTTGAGCTAACCTCTGTAACGCACGCCATGACAGAATAAGGGAAAATATCATGACTTATCAAAAACTAAGCCGGGACCAAATCGCAAGCCGTATCGCCAAAGACATTCCAGAAGGGGCGTATGTCAATCTAGGTATAGGACTGCCAACCAAAGTGGCCAGCCACTTACCCAAAGACAAAGAGATTTTTTTACATTCTGAAAACGGTTTGCTCGCCTTTGGTCCGCCCCCAGAAGCGGGGCAAGAAGACCCAGAGCTTATCAATGCTGGTAAAGAGTTTGTTACCATGCTCACAGGTGGTTCGTTCTTTCATCATGGCGATTCGTTTACGATGATGCGTGGCGGTCATTTGGATATTTGTGTATTGGGTGCTTTTCAAGTTGATGAAGATGGCGACCTTGCCAACTGGCACACAGGCGAGAGTGATGCTATTCCTGCGGTAGGCGGAGCGATGGATTTGGCAGTGGGAGCAAAACAGGTGTTTGTTGCAACCGAACATACAACCAAAAAGGGCGACCCCAAAATTGTCAAAAACCTCACCTACCCAGTAACGGGCAAAAAATGCGTGGATAGAATCTACACTGACCTATGTGTGATTGATGTTACACCGGAGGGTCTAAAAGTCATTGAAAAAATTGAAGGTTTGGCTTTTGGGGAATTACAACGACTCACAGGGGCAAGTCTGATTGATGCAACCATTTAAATAAAAAATTAAGGGGAATTATGATGCAAAACGCTTATATTATTGATGCCATTCGCACACCATTTGGGCGTTATGGTGGGGCATTGTCAGGCATTCGTGCTGATGACTTGGGGGCAACTGTTATCAAGGCAATCATGGAACGCAATGGCAATGTAGATTTTAGTCAGGTTGATGATGTGATTTTTGGTTGTGCCAACCAAGCAGGTGAGGACAACCGCAATGTTGGTAGAATGTCTGCTCTACTGGCAGGAATGCCAACAACGGTACCTGCAACGACCATAAACCGTCTATGCGGTTCATCACTTGATGCCATTGCAACCGCCAATCGTGCCATTAAATCAGGCGAGATGAATCTCATCATCGCAGGTGGGGTGGAGAGCATGAGCCGAGCCCCTTTTGTGATGGGTAAGGCACAGACGGCGTTTGGGCGGTCTCATCAACTAGAAGATACCACGATGGGTTGGCGGTTTATTAACCCTAAACTAAAAGAGCTTTATGGCGTGGATACCATGCCACAGACCGCAGAAAATGTCGCCGAGCAGTTTAACATCAGCCGAGCAGACCAAGATAAATTTGCTCTAAGAAGCCAGACACTTACCAAAACCTCCCAAGATAAAGGTTTTTTTGATAAAGAAATCATTTCGGTGTCTATTCCACAAAAAAAGGGCGAGCCAATTTTGGTGGATAAAGATGAACACCCACGAGCCGATACAACCCAAGACGCTTTGGCAAAACTCAAACCTGTGGTTAAGCCAGATGGCACGGTTACCGCCGGCAATGCCTCAGGTATCAATGATGGGGCGTGTGCGGTACTGATAGCCTCTGATGAAACGGTAGAAAAATTTAATCTTGTCCCACGAGCCAAAATTATTGCTAGTACAACCGTTGGTATTGAGCCACGCATTATGGGTTTTGCCCCTGCTCCTGCCATTAAAAAACTGCTTGCCATGACTGGGCTTGGTCTTGATGACATGGACGTGATTGAGCTTAACGAGGCTTTTGCTGCCCAAGCCCTAGCGTGTACTCGTGAGTTAGGTTTGGCTGATGATGATAGCCGTGTCAATCCCAATGGCGGTGCGATTGCCTTAGGACACCCATTGGGTGCGTCAGGGGCAAGGCTGGTAACAACTGCTTTAAATCAGCTTGAACAGACAGGTGGTAAATATGCTCTATGCAGTATGTGCATTGGGGTGGGTCAAGGGATTGCGTTGATTATTGAGCGAGTTTAAGGGGTGCAATATGCCAATTTTTACCAATAATGAAGTCAGTTTAAATTACCAAACTTTTGGTGATAAGACAAAACCGGTCTTGATTTTTTCCAATTCATTGGGAACAAATCAAAACATGTGGCAAGCCCAAATTGACGCTCTACAAACAGACTTTTTTATTGTCTGTTATGACACACGTGGACATGGCGACAGCTCCACACCAGAGGGGAGCTACACCATAGCACAACTTGGGCAAGATGTGGTGGATTTGTTGGATTATCTTGACATTAGACAGGCGAATTTTTGTGGTATTTCTATGGGTGGTTTGACGGGTATCTGGCTTGCCATTCATCACCCAAGCTACTTTAATAAGATCATCGTCTCAAATACCGCCGCCAAAATTGGCAACCAAACCGCTTGGCAAGAACGAGCAGACAGCGTACGTGCTAATGGCTTGCAAGGCATTGCTGATACCGCCCCCAGCCGATGGTTTACTGATACTTTTATCAAAAACAACCCTGAGAATGTCAAACATCTTAGCCAAAACCTTGCCAAAGGCGACAAAGATGGTTATGCCAACTGTTGTGAAGCATTGGCGATTGCCGATTTGCGTGATGACCTAAAAGATTCGCAAGTGCCAATGCTGGTCATTACGGGCAGTGCTGACCCTGTAACCACTGTCGCCGATGGTGAATTTATTGTGGAGCATGCCCCCAATGCCAAACTTACCATTATTGAGGCTTCGCATATTGCTAATGTTGAGAAAGCAGAGGTATTTAATCAGACTATTAAATCTTTTTTAAATTAATTAAGGTTAGGTGAGGTAATTAGCATAGCTAAATTCAGCCTGTACCAGCCAGCTATTTTCAAACAACCTCTAAGAAGGTTTTGTTAAAAAACTGTCGTTCTTTTTCGACAGGGCTTAGGTAGTTATTAAAGCTGTGGGTCTGATTTGACTGTAATAGCCATGGATATAACTTGCCGAATCTACTTTTGCTTCATGAATGTTCTCATAGCCATGTTTTGGCATCCATTCGGTTTTAAAACTTCGAAAGAAACGTTCTGTTGGTGCATTATCCCAGCAATTGCCTTTTCTACTCATACTGTGTGTCATCTTACATCTGGCAATAGCATCGGCAAAGGTTCGACTGGTGTAATGCGTTCCTTGATCTGAATGAAATAACACACCAGTTGGTTGAAAGCGTATGGTATAAGCCATAGCCAATGCTTTAGTGGTCAGCTCAATGTTTGGACGATCACTCATGGCAAAGCCAATGATGTGTCTGGCATATAAATCCATCACCATTGCCAAATAACAAAATCCTGCTTTGTTGTGAATATACGTCACATCCGATACCCACACTTGATTGGGTGCAGCTGGTGCAAACTGTCGTTTTAGCAAGTTGTCATGCACTGTATGTGCTTGATCAGCCATACGATAGTGCGATGCTTGATGCTTTGGCGACTGATGAGTCCTTGTGCTCTCATTAATTGACGCGCTTTATAGCGTGTTAGTTTAATCTGATGAGCACGACTGACCATAGCAGCAATACTTCTAGATCCTGCCGATCCTTTAGAGCAATCAAAGGCTTGTTTTACCCATAAGCGTAGCTCAATCTCTTTGCGTGTTGGCAATCTGATTCTTTGCTTGGCATAATAAGTACTTCGGTAAATACCAAATAACTGACACAGCTTTGCTTTACTGATGCTGTATTGCCCCATCAATTGCTCTATTAGCGGGATAGTAAGTTGTCTTGAGCCAATAGAGCGGATGCCTTTTTTAAAATATCTCGCTCAAGTCTTAGCTGGGTATTTTCTTTACGAAGTCGTTCAAGCTCTCGTTGTTCTGGTGTTAGAGCATGACCTGTGGCTAATGGCTTGCCTTGAAGTTCAAGACGATAACGTTTAAGCCAGTTTTCTAAAGTAGATTTACCGATATCATATTGCTTAGCAACATCAACAACACGCTGATTCTGCTCTTCAATGAGTTTTACCATTTCTAGTTTAAATTCGGTGCTGTACTGCTTACGCTGTTTTGTCATGAGAGATTACTCCTAGTTTGGGGTAATATAACCTCTTATGGGGTTATCATTCTTAAGGGGGATGCAAATCCCCATGAATTCGACATTAGTCAGGGAGGCAAGTGCCAAAAAATATTCCCGTAATAAGTAAGCGTGACTATTGTTATTGGGCAATAAATGAGCCAATGCTAATCGGATATCATGCTCATCCATGTAGACTCTCCTCAATAAGATCAGCAAAGGTGGGCATGGGGATGTTCTTTGGGGCTTTGGCTAGATAGTAATCCCAGCTTTTCCTGCTAATATTTTTTGGTTAAAATTTTTTGAATGGTGGGCTTGCCACCGAGTATATCAATAACTGTACTAGAGGGGCATTCGGACAGTAATTTTGGGAAGATGTGCAAACTAACATTTGACACAAGAAACACGTCAAACAAATGATTCCAAGCCTTCTTATTGACTTCGTTATCGCTAAGCGTTACTTCCTTGACATAGATTTTATCCCCATTCTTTATTTTTAGGCAGGATGAAAAATTGGTATAGAAGTAATAGCGACTCTCTCGGTGAACTACTTCGATATAGGAAGTGTCAGAGGTGGAGAGTGGTAGATTGGCAGAATTTTCAATACAAATTGATAGCACTTTTTTGCATGTTGATGGACTATCAGATTGTCGTGGACAATTATCAATTTGACGTGCGTTTTTTTGTTAGCGGATTTTATTTTTTGTGTGCAATTAAAATTAGGTTGGTATAATTTTACCCTAAATTTAGGGTGTCTGCAACGACACAAAATTAAATAAATTATGTATTAGTAAATGAAAATATATTAAAAAAATTCCATCAAAAGCCTTTAAAATACTAGCTTTACATATAATATAGGTTTATATAATTTAGGTGGCTGACATTGCCAAGGTTGGGGTCGCGAGTTCGAATCTCGTTTCCCGCTCCAAATCTTAAAAAGCCTAAATCAAAAGATTTAGGCTTTTTTGTTATTTAGCCTGACTAAACTAGAAAAATTAATAAGATGTAACTTGAGTGCCATCATTTGCTAGCAGAATAACAATCTGGTGGGTCTAGCATGGGCATTCTCCAATGATGATAACTTAAAATTCATTGGCAACGACAGTGATGGATAATAAATTGATGGATGGTTTGGCGGTATCCTTAGATTATGACGCCCTTGCTTTTATTAACAAAATGGCAAAAGTTACTGACTTTGATAATCATACTTTTATTGTTCATTGCCACCGCTAGGCTAAATGATGAGATTGAGCGAATGATGAATAACCGATAGATAAATACGATAATGTTAGCTTTGCTGATGCAATGATTAATCAAGTGCAAGTTTCCATCAAAACATCATAAAAAATACAGCAAGATTATCAGCTTGTCAAAGCATTAGTAAGATTGACTGAGGATGGTTTTGATGTATAAATACAATCTTGACGGCATGTTAAGATTTAATTGTGACAAAAAGTGTTTGTTGGAGTCAAAATTGCATTGTTATCGTAAATTAGGCAGTTCGCTTCATCTGCCAAGACCGGATTTTAAAGCTGTTATACCCAAGATTATTAAGGATTTAATGCAAATAGTTATACAAAAGTAAGCCGATAACCATCACCAAATTTTTATAAAAATAAAAAGGAGTTACAGATTTTATTTTGGATTATGATACAATGTCTGGCATTCTTTTGCACCTTGCGTGCTTGTAATTCACCAACTGATTTAGGGATAAACAATTTATGAATGAAAATTCTAAATCAAGCGATTTTAAAACGCTTGACATCGCCTTTATGGGGCACCCAAAACCCTTGCGTTCTTTATTTTTCACTGAGATGTGGGAGCGTTTTTCTTATTATGGTATTCGTCCGCTTCTTGTATTGTTTATGACGGCGGCCATTGCACAAGGTGGCTTGGGTATTGACGATGCCAATGCGTCATCGATTTATGGTATTTTTGCTGGGTCAATGTATTTGATGCCGATTTTAGGAGGCTGGCTTGCCGATAATTGGCTTGGGCAGGAGCGAGCGTTGTGGTGGGGGAGTATCATCATTGCGTTAGGGCATTTGTCCATTGGTATGTCAGCATTTTTGTCTATTCAGTTTTTCTTTTTGGGGCTTGTGCTTTTAGTCATTGGCTCAGGATTATTTAAAACATGTATTTCAGTCATGGTTGGGGCATTATATGATAAAAATGACGCTAGGCGTGATGCAGGCTTTACACTATTTTATATGGGAATTAATTTAGGGGCGTTCTTAGCACCTTTAATTACAGGGATTTTTAAAGAGCAACAAATGTGGCACGCAGGCTTTACAGTGGGCGGTGTGGGCATGCTGATCTCTTTGGCAATTTATAAACTTTTTGGTAAAAAAAATCTCACCGAATTTGCTAACGCTAAAAATACAGCCGCCAGTTGGGAGCAGCCCAAGCAGGTGCGAGCCAATGTTGGTAAATTTGTTGGGGTTGGCGTCATTGCTTTATCAGCATTTATCATACTGGTGATGATGGGTGTGATAACGCTAAATCCTGTTTTGATTGCATCTGTTATGACCTATGTGATTGCAGGGTCGGTAAGCCTTTATTTTGCCTATTGTTTTGTGTCGCCAGTTTTTACCAAACCTGAAAAATTACGATTGCTTGTGTGCTTTTTGCTTGTGGTTGGTTCAACCTTTTTTTGGTCAAGTTTTGAGCAACAGCCAACCTCTTTTAATTTATTTGCTGAGCGTTATACTGATTTAAATGCTTTTGGCATGAAGATTCCTACTGTATGGTTTCAGTCGTTAAACTCTTTGTTTATTTTGGTATTTGCACCGATTGTGAGTATCATGTGGGTAAGACTTGCTGCCAAAAAAATCCAGCCTAACAGCATGGTTAAGTTTGCCTTAGGTATGTTTTTTGCCGCTGCAGGTTTTGTCCTAATGATTATTGCCAGTCAAGGCGTGGTGAATAACGGTGGCTTAGCATCGCCTTGGTGGCTTGTAGGTAGCTTGTTTTTATTGACAATTGGTGAGCTTATGTTAAGTCCTGCGGGACTATCTAGCATGACCAAACTTGCTCCCGACCGTATGCAGGGTGTGGTGATGGGATTATTTTTTGCATCTATTGCATTGGGCAGTCTTGTGGCATCATTCTCTGGTGGCTCGGTATCGGCAGATACGATTGAAAACTTGCCAAAACTATTCACCACACTGACCATTTTCTTAGTGGTGTGTGGCGTAATTTTAATAGCGGTGAGTCGTCCTGTAGCACGAATGTTGAAAGAAGCTGATAATAATGTAGAAATATAAAATATTAAAAATCCGCCTGAAGGCGGATTTTTTGATTAATACTGGTGTTATATTGATTAAGTATTATTAATAAATACTTGTGGGATTTATCATCTTATATGGTTAAGATGAAGACAGCAAAAAAAGATAATAAAACTAGTATAAGCTGTTCACCCGCCCAATCTTTTGCCCCATTTTTACGACCGACCTATGAATGAATTCATCGCCCCATACGGCATGGGCAGACTTTGGTAAGACGATGATGGCGGTAGAACCCAAGTAGAATCGTCCAAGTTCATCGCCTTTTTTTAGGGCGATGTCATGTGTGCGGTGCTGAATATAAGGCGTGCGTTTGATGTCGCCTGTTGCTACTGAGCTAATCCCTGCAACAATCATCGCTCCAACCAACACGACGAATGCACGCCCAAATTTGGTCTCAAATTCACACACCAAGCGTTCATTGCGAGCAAATAGGTCGGGTACATGTAAGGCGGTGGTGTTATTGACCGAAAACAGTGTTCCTGGCACATAGCGTGTGGCGACTAGTCGACCATCAAAAGGCATATGCACACGGTGATAGTTTGTTGGGGCAAGATAAATGGTGGCAAACGAGCCATCGGTAAACGCCTTGCCCACTTCAAAATCTGCCAATAACTGACCGACATCATAATCACGCCCCTTAGCTTGAATCAGCTGACCATGTTTGATGGCTCCAATCTGGCTGATTTTGCCGTCAGCAGGGCAAGCAATGCCATCTGGTGTGCTGTCTATGAGACGAGCACCTGCCTTTAACTCACGAGTAAAAAAGTCGTTGAAGCTGTCATAATCATCAAGACTGCCACGCTCGTATTCTGCCAAATCAATACCATAAGCACGGGCAAAGCCATGCACAAAGGCTTTTTTGATGATGGGGTTGTCGCTTTTGGCAAGATGACCTGCTACTTTAGATAATGTTTGTTGTGGGACGATGTTTTGGGCAAGCGTAAATAGGTTCATGGTATTTCCAATTGGTTAAATTGTTTTATTTTAACCGATATTTGCTATAATGGATATTTTTATTTGTATCACACCAAGCTAAGCGTCTAGGTATGCCTATCAGTGTCAATGATTGCTTAACCAAATATTTTTAACTGACAAGGTGAAAACATGAAAGCCTTAATTCAACGAGTCAAGTCTGCTCATGTGGCGGTAGATGGTCAAATCATCGGTAAAATTGATGCTGGCGTGCTTGCCTATATCGGTATTGGCAAAGAAGATGATAATGAGACAGCACGCAAGCTCATTGATAAGATTTTGACCTATCGAATTTTTGAAAATACCACCGAAGCTGACAAATTGGGCAAAATGGATAAATCCGTATCTGATGTTCAAGGTGGTTTATTGCTGGTTTCGCAATTTACGCTGATGGCTAAGACGGATAAGGGTCGCCGTCCTGATTTTGCTCCTGCCATGCCGCCAAGTGATGCAAAAGCATTATTTGAACAATTGGTGGATTATGCCAGATCGGTTTACCCTAATGTCCAAACTGGTGAATTTGGGGCAATGATGGCGGTCAGTAGCATCAATGATGGACCAATTAACTTTTTGTTGGAAGTGTAGTCTCTTTAGTCTGTCTCGCCCCAATTCGCTTAGCTGTCATTGTTTTGGTTGTTTGTGCTATTTATGACCGACAAAAGCAAAATCTACAGGCGGTGTTTGCCCTGTCATTAAGTACGATAACGCCTTTGCTGAACCGCACGCATGGGTAAAGCCAAGTGTGCCATGCCCTGTGTTTAGCCACAGATTATCAATCAGATTATCAGAAGTCCTGCCGTGCCAAACATTGCCCAAATAAGCACGCCCAATCAGTGGCACATTTGATGGGGTCATCGGACGCAGACCTGCCCAATAGTTCGGCTCGTCATAGTTTAGGGCATCACCAAACAGTGCTTGTACTCGCTGAGTTAGTGCCTGACAGCGAGTCGGGTCAAGGTCGGTATTATAGCCATTAAACTCTGCCGTGCCTGCCACACGCAAAACATCACGCTCATAAGTAGTAAAGCGACTCATCACCAGTTTGTATTCATCATCAATTAGACTAATCTGTGGCACTCGAGTGCCATCACGCACCGCATAAGTCGCTGAATAACCCTTAGCAGGAAAAATGGGCAGGTGTACGCCAATTGGGTCAAGTAGGCGTTTACCATAGCTTGCCAGACATATAACATAGTGGTCGCTTTGATGGGTCTGTTGGGTGATGCCTTGGCGAATTGTGATGTGGCTGATGTGTTTGTCATCTAAAGCGATGTTGTCAATGTGGGTGTCATAAAGAAAAGTTACGCCACGACTTTGACAATAGCTGGCAAGCTTATTGGTAAAAATATGGGCATTGGCAGACAGATCGGCATCTGTATAAGTCGCTCCAACAAGGGTACTGCCCAGTGCGGACAAGGAAGGTTCTAGAGCGACCGCTTCATTGGGCGAGATGAGTGTGCGATGACAGCCTAGTGTTTGCATGCGTTTGGTGGGAGCGATAGCGGATTGGTATTCGCTGACACTGGTATAAAAATGCATGATGCCCTGCAACCGTTGTTCAAAATCTAGTGGTAGGTTTGCCATCAGCTCTTTTAGAGTGCGTCTAGAATATAGCCCCAATTTGACCATTTGCTGTAAGTTGGCATCGGCACGGCTGGCACGACATTCTTGCAAAAATCGCCAGATAAAGCGTAGCTGTTCAGCATTGGTATTTAGTCGATATAATAGCGGTGCGTTTGGTTTGCTAAGCCATTTTAGTGCTTTTATTGGAGTGCTAGGGTTTGCCCAAGGAGTTGCATGGCACACTGAAATTTGCCCTCCATTGGCAAAACTCGTCTCCATTGCAGGCTGACTTTGACGGTCAATGACTGTAACATCAAAACCCGCCTCTAACAGATACCATGCACTTGTAACGCCTGTAACGCCTGCCCCGAGTACCGTAACACTGGGTTTGGCTGTCTGATGGGCATTAGCCACGAGATACACCACCTGTGAGTGGCTTGGGCAGGTCGAGCAGTTGCCCTGCTTGGGCAACATCTGTTGGTGTGCCGATGACTAGGCAGTCGTAACCGCCATCTACCGCAATGCCATTAACGATGTGTACTTTGCCGATTTTTTCGCCAGATATCACTGTGTTTGTTGTGTTGTCTAGGGTGTTAGCTGTTAGTAGCACACGGTGTAGGTATGCCTTAGGGCTGGCTTTAAAGTACAGTCGAGCGATGATTTCTTGTCCTAAGTAGCAACCTTTATCATAGTCCACTCCCCCGCGCTGATGCAGGCGAAGCTCTTGGGGTTGAAAAAGCCCTTGGGTGAAGGTGGTTATCCAATAGTTGCCTGTTTTGATGCTCAAGCCTGCCCAAGCATCAAAGTCGGCACAAGATGGATTGTTATCAAAGGTCGGTAAATTGTCTATGATGGCAGGATAAATGGCGATGGGCTTGGTTGTGGTAAATTTGGAGAAGACGCCGTATTTGTTGATATGGGCAACCAAATCTTCCATACAATCAGCACCAGTGATGAGCGTAAAGGTGTCATCACTGGTGCGAGCGACCCACAGTCCAAACCTGACTCGCCCCTTGAGATCGCTGATGGCACAAGCTTGGTATGCCTTGCTTAGCGTATCAACATTGACGGTCAGTTGACCTTGTAGGAATTTAGCGGCATCTTGACCTGTTAGGGTGATTGCTTGAAAATGTGTGGTTGTCATGGTGTTATTTCTGCGATGATGAAAATTGGAAAATATTAAAATCATGGTTTTTGTGCTTATTATTGTAGCATTTTTAGGTTAAGATTAACATTTTGTATTAACAAAAAACCGCTAAAGTCTGCTATACTAAACGATTATTTTTTTATGATGATTTAGGAATGACGATGAGCCTACCTACCTGCCCAAAATGCAATGAAGATTATACCTATGCCGATGGAGAGCTGTTGATTTGTCCAATGTGTAGCCACGAGTGGATCGCAGGGGAGTTACAAGCTGATGTACCTACCATCAAAGATGCGGTGGGCAATGTGCTTGCTGATGGCGATAGCGTAACTGTGATTAAGGATTTGAAGGTTAAAGGTTCGTCCACGCCAATTAAGGTTGGTACGAAAGTTAAATCCATTCGCCTGATTTATGATGCACCTGATGACCATGACATTGATTGTAAGGTTGATGGCTTTGGGGCGATGAAATTAAAATCATCTGTCGTAAAAAAGGCTTAATGCTTAACCATTATTTTATATCGCCTTAGAAATTCACTCGTGGAAGTTGAATCAGCCATAAGGAGACGCAATGACTCAAGTAACTGCCGACCAAATATTATTTGAAAAAGCCAAACGCCATATCCCAGGGGGGGTTAATTCTCCTGTTCGTGCCTTTACTGGTGTGGGGGGTACGCCTGTTTTTATCAGTCGTGCAAAAGGGGCGTATATCTATGACACCGAAGATAAGCCCTACATAGATTATGTTGGTTCATGGGGACCTATGATTTTGGGTCATGCTCATGATAGTGTCATTGAAGCGGTTAAGATGGCTGCTGCTGATGGCTTGTCGTTTGGTGCACCAACGCCGTTTGAGACGACAATGGCGGATTTGATTTGTGAGTTAATTCCGCACATTGAACTGATTCGCATGGTGTCATCTGGCACAGAAGCAACCATGAGTGCCATTCGTCTGGCTCGTGGCTATACAGGGCGAGATAAAATCGTTAAATTTGAAGGCTGTTATCATGGTCATTCTGATAGCCTGCTGGTAAAGGCTGGTTCTGGTATGCTAGATATTGGCGAACCGACATCAAAGGGTGTGCCTGCCGACTTTGCCAAGCATACCGTTACCTTGCCCTATAATGATGTAGCGGCATTAAAACAAGCCTTTGCAAAGTTTGGTGGCGAGTTTGCCTGCGTTATTTTAGAGCCGATTGCAGGCAATATGAACATGGTCATTCCATCTCAAGAGTTTCATGATGCCTTGCGTCAGCTGTGCGATGAGCATGGTGTGGTATTGATTTTTGATGAGGTTATGACAGGTTTTCGTGTGGGATTAAAAGGGGCAAGTCATCATTTTGGCATTACGCCTGATTTGACCACCTTTGGCAAAATCATCGGAGCAGGTCTGCCTGTTGGAGCATTCGGCGGAAAGCGTGAGATTATGGAACATATCGCCCCTTTGGGTGGAGTGTATCAAGCAGGTACGCTCTCTGGGAACCCACTTGCCATGCGTGCAGGCAAGGCGATGTTTGATGAGCTTGTTTGCCCAAACTTCTACGAAGAACTGACCGCTAAAACCAAGTATCTACTAAAGGGCTTGCAAGAAAAAGCGGACAAACATGGCGTTGTCTTTACTACTTGTTCGGTAGGCGGCATGTTTGGTATGTTCTTTAATGATACCTTGCCAAAGAATTTTAACGATGTGGCAGGTGCAGATACCAAGCGGTTTAATCAGTTTTTTCACGCCATGCTCAAGCAGGGTGTGTATCTTGCTCCATCTGCTTTTGAGGCGTCGTTCATGTCATCTGCTCATACTTATGAGGATTTGGACCGAACCATTGAATGTGCTGACAGGGCGTTTGGTGAATTGGCATCAGGTTAAGAATGAGCTACCAAGTCAAGCAGTCTGGTGGTTTATCAATGATAAAATGAGACTTATATCTGATGGATGTATGTAGAGTCTCCCTTGATTTTTTATCATCAATAACCATCAATCATTATTATAAAAAAATTTTGCCCTATGCAATTTGGAAAGATTAACCATGTTAAGTAAAATTATTGGTAGTGTTATCGGTACTAAAAATGAGCGTGAACTAAAGCGTATGCGTAAGATTGTGGCGACAATCAACGCCCTAGAGCCTAGTATTTCTGCGTTATCTGATGATGAATTACGCCAAAAAACCACCGAGTTTAAAGAGCGTCATGCTAACGGTGAAAGTTTAGACAAGCTACTACCAGAGGCGTTTGCGGTGTGTCGTGAAGCATCTAAACGAGTCAATGGTATGCGTCATTATGATGTACAGCTCATTGGTGGCATCACACTCCATGAGGGCAAAATCGCCGAGATGAAGACAGGTGAGGGTAAAACCCTGATGGGTACGCTAGCCATGTACATCAATGCCATCAGCGGTAAAGGCGTGCATGTTGTTACGGTTAATGACTACTTGGCAAGCCGTGATGCGGAGCTAAATCGCCCGTTATTTAATTTCTTGGGGTTAACGGTTGGCGTGATTTATAGTCAGCAGCCGCCACATGAGAAGTTTGACGCCTATCGTGCTGACATCACTTATGGCACAAACAACGAATACGGCTTTGATTATCTGCGTGATAACATGGTATTTAGCCTTGATGAGAAAAAGCAGCGTCCTTTGAACTACTGTATCATTGATGAGATTGATAGTATTTTGATTGATGAGGCTCGCACACCACTGATTATCTCAGGTCAGGCAGAAGATTCTGCCGAGCTGTACTCACTAATCAACACCATCGTGCCACGCTTGATACGCTCAGAAGATGAAGAGGCGAACAAGGAGAATAAAGATGGTGATTTTTGGATTGATGAGAAAAACCGTGCCATTGAGATTAGCGAAAAAGGCTACGAGAAGATAGAGAAATTTTTAATAGAGGTGGGTGAGCTTGGCGAAAAAGAAAGTTTGTATAGTCCTGCTCGCCTACCGCTATTGGCTCATGTACAAGCTGCCATCAGAGCACATCATATTTTCATCAAAAATATTCACTACATTGTCCATGAAGGTGAGGTCATCATTGTTGATGAAAATACAGGCCGTACCATGCCAGGGCGTCGTTGGAGCGAAGGTCTGCATCAAGCGGTAGAAGCCAAAGAAGGGGTTGAAATACAAGCTGAAAACCAGACGATGGCAACCACCACTTTCCAAAATTACTTCCGCCTATATGACAAACTATCAGGCATGACAGGTACGGCAGATACCGAAGCGGCAGAATTTAAGTCTACTTATGACTTGGATGTGGTCATCATTCCAACGCATCGTCCGATTGCTCGTATTGACATGGATGACCAAATTTTCTTAACCAAACTGGGCAAATATCAAGGCATCATCAAAGAGATTCAGCAAATCACTGCCAAAGGTGCTCCGGTACTGGTAGGTACGGCGACCATTGAAGCATCTGAAGAGCTATCACATCTACTTGATCAAGCAGGCATTGCCCATAATGTCTTAAATGCCAAGCAACACGAACGAGAAGCGGAAATCATCGCTCAAGCAGGCAGACCCCGTGCTGTTACCATCGCCACCAACATGGCAGGTCGTGGTACGGATATCATTTTGGGTGGCAACTGGCAAGCTCAGGTTGAAAATCTACACGAATTGACTGAGAATCAAAAAGCTGAGCTACAAGCTGACTGGCAGATTAAGAATGAGCAGGTGAAAGCAGCAGGCGGTCTGCATATCATCGGTTCAGAACGCCACGAATCTCGCCGTATTGATAACCAGTTGCGTGGTCGTGCTGGTCGTCAGGGCGACCCTGGTCAGTCAAGGTTTTTCCTATCTTTGGAAGATGACTTGATGCGTATTTTTGCAGGCGAGCGTGTGGTTAATATGTTCCGTGCGATGGGTCTAAAAGAGGATGAAGCGATTGAGCATAAGATGGTTTCTCGCTCCATTGAGGGTGCTCAGGGCAAGGTTGAGGCACGAGACTTTGATGCCAGAAAAAACCTACTCAAATACGATGATGTTGCCAATGAACAGCGTAAAGTTATTTATTCGCAGCGTGATGATTTACTTGGTCAAGCCAATCTAAAAGAATCCATCAAAGAGATGCACCATGAGGTATACAATGCTTTGATTGCACAGTTTGTGCCGCCTGGCTCGGTTGATGACCAGTGGAATATTGATGGGTTAGAAGATGAGATTGAAGACGCATTTCGTTTTTATATGCCAATCAATGATTGGCTTGATGCTGACCGCCGTCTTGATGAAGAGGGTTTGCGTCAAAAAGTGGTGGAGACGGCAATCGCTCGCTATGAGGACAGAAGAGCTCAGATGGGTGAGGACAGTGCGGTTCAGCTTGAGCGTCATTTTATGCTACAAAGCCTTGACCGCCATTGGAAGGAGCATCTTACCCAGATGGATCAGTTGCGTAAGGGCATTCATCTTCGTAGTTATGCTCAAAAGAATCCAGAACAAGAGTATAAGCGTGAGTCTTTTGAGTTATTTCAATCCATGCTTGGTGCGATTAAATCAGATGTGGTGCAGGACTTGGCTCGCATCCATGTGCCAACACCAGAAGAATTGGCTGCTTTAGAAGAAGAACGCCGTCGACAAATTGAACAGATGCGAATGCAGTTTGAACACGAAGTGGCGGGTGCGAGTGATGAGACGGCACGCAATGTATCTAATGAAGGACAGCCTGTCTTTACTCAAAATATCACCTTTGTGCATACGCCTACTGCCATTGATGAAACCCAAGCAGAGCGTATGGCAGATGAAGATGTCATCATTCCGCCAAACATCAACCGTAATGCACCTTGTCCGTGTGGCAGCGGTCTAAAATATAAGCAGTGCCATGGCAAGATTTCTTAATGGGCTGTAAAAAGGGCGTTTGGAATGATGGTTACAATCTTTTTGATTACCCATAAATAGACGGGTGTTCGCCTGTCTGGTTTTTATTTTTTGATGTGCTGATTTAAATAATAAAAGCCATCTTTCCATATGGGCTGTGATATCATAAAATAGACACCTTAGTGATGATGGTGATTGGTTTTGGAGAGGGTGATGCAAAAGTTTGTTTATGCAGTATTAAGTTTGGTGGTTATGGTGAGTGCCTGTTCAAAAACAGAAGAATCGCCGATAGAAAAAGCAGAAATGATGGAGGTTGTGCCAATGTCTGCCGAGCCTGCCGAGCCGACTGTACGACCTGCTACTGATGATGAGACTGTAGATATTGATACGAACAACCAAGCATTAACAATGACCGATCAAGATGAGATGGAGCAGGAAATCATAGAATCAGTGGATGGGGAAATCCCATCGGAGCTGATTCGGTAAGCAGTGAGATTGACTTAATAAAACCAAAAGACTGCTTGCTGTAAACCACACCCCAAAAGTTAGATGCTAAACTAACCTTTGGGGTGTTTTTAATGGCAAATACATTTTATAACAATTTCATAGCAAAACTTGGTGATTTATGTGATGAAATTGAGTTAAGATGACAGTGTAATTCTTGCTGACAGTCTTTTTTGACTGATAGATAGATAATTTTAATTTAGACTGCTTTAAGTTTGGAATTTATCAGTGGTCTTATCAATAAATGGGAGTTTTATCATGAGTATTTTTAGTTTTGCCAAAGAAATCGGCGACAAGATTTTTAATCGTAATAAACAAGAACAAGTATCTACTGATGCTACACCAGCAACCACCGAACCAACCGCACAAGAAATTGCTAACTTGCTACTTGCTCGCATACAAGCCAATGCTAATATTAACGCCCTAAAGGTCAGCTACAATGGCGATACTGACACGGTGGTACTGACAGGTGAGGCAGCATCACAAGCCGACCGTGAAAAAGCAGTGCTAGCAGCAGGTAATGTACAGCATGTTGCACAAGTGGACGACCAGCTGACTGTGGCAACGCCAGAGCCTGAGTCTCGTTTTTATACCGTACAATCTGGCGATACACTATCTAAAATCGCCAAAGAAATGTACGGCAATGCCAATGAATACAATAAAATCTTTGAGGCAAATCGCCCACTACTTACGCATCCTGATAAAATTTATGTTGGTCAGGTGCTTCGTATTCCTGCATAAGTCGTAGATTAAAAAGACCGTTATAGAACGGTCTTTTTTATGAGTATTGTGAGCGGTTTTGATTATTGGCAGTGAGCTTGTAAGGCTTGTTCGGTTTGGGTTTTTCTGTCATGTATTTGTTTGGCAGTCATCTCGTGGCGACTGCCTTTAGCGTCAATCTCGTATATTACACCATTGGCACTAAGTGCAGCTAAGTTATCACGCAGGGTCTGGCATTGTTGCTGTTTGATGGGGTTGTGAGTGATTGGAGTCTTGTGATGAAAGTGCAGAACCTGAAAGCTACCTTGTGGCGGTAGCTGACTATAACGAGGCTCGCCATGCGTGCCAATGCTATAATAAATCGGCAGGGCGAATGTGTGCATGGACAGGCAGATAGCAAGCAGTGATAGATATCTTATCATAAGGTCTGATGAGTAACTAGATGGGTTTATTGTAGCATGATTAGCTGGGAGTATGATGAAATAGTGGGTATTATTTGACCTTAATCTGGCATTTAAAATGGAAATCATGTATTCAATAATTGTTAAAAATAGATAAAAAGCAGTTGGCAAAATGCTCATTTTAGGGTAATATACTCAAATTGATTTTTAATAACTTATTATTCAAGAAGTTATTTATTTTATAAACAATAGTTATTGATTGATAATTATTGAACAATTCAATAAAAGTCGGCGTAGCTCACTCAACAGCTCCGTTTGTTATCAAACCATGAACAAATTACCGTTTGCTTGTGCGTTTTTTAACATTGCTTGGACTTATCGGTCTGCAAGACAGTAGAAATTCATCCTTTCTTTGCCCTGTGGGGCTGTCTTTATATGCCTTTTGTCCTTTTGGGTCTGTATCGAGCCATGTCTATTTGGTAAATTTATCCCATGTTGGATAAAAAGGATACACCATGACATACAGTGCATTTCATGAAAATCAAGCCAAACTTGCTCGTGGCGAAACCGTTACCATGAGTGGTGGCGAGTTACTTGTACAAGCCTTGGTAGATGAAGGCGTAACACACATTTTTGGCTACCCTGGCGGGGCGGTACTGCATATCTACGATGCCCTGTTTAAGCAAGATAAAATCGAGCATATCCTAGTTCGCCATGAGCAGGCAGCAGGACATATGGCTGATGCCTATAGTCGTGTAACAGGGCGTACTGGTGTTGTGCTTGCCACATCAGGACCTGGTGTAACCAATACCGTTACCGCCATTGCCACTGCCTTTATGGATAGTATTCCGATGGTTGTTTTGGCAGGACAAGTGCCAAGCACGCTGATTGGTGATGATGCTTTCCAAGAGTGTGATATGGTCGGCATTTCTCGCCCTATTGTCAAGCACAGCTTTGTGGTGAGAGACCCAAAAGACATTCCTGCCATCATCAAAAAAGCCTTTTATCTTGCAAGCTCTGGCAGACCCGGACCTGTGGTTGTTGATATCCCTAAAGACATGACCAATCCTGCCGATAAGTTTGATTACTTCATGCCAGAGTCGGTCAATCTGCGTTCTTATCAGCCCAACCTTAAAGGTCATGCCGGTCAAATCAAAAAGGCGGTGGATTTACTGCTATCTGCCAAACGCCCTATACTGTATTCAGGGGGTGGTGTGGTTCAAGGTGGTGCTTCTGATGAGCTTCGTGAGTTTGCCAATCTATTAAAACTACCTGTAACCAGCACCTTGATGGGGCTTGGGGCATATCCTGCCACGAGCGAGCAGTTCGTTGGTATGTTGGGTATGCACGGCACCTATGAAGCCAATATGACCATGCATCATGCTGATGTTATTGTGGCGGTAGGGGCAAGATTTGATGACCGTGTTACCAATAATGTCAAAAAATTCTGCCCAAATGCGACCATTATCCATATTGACATTGACCCAACTTCTATCTCAAAAACCATTACCGCTCATATCCCTATTGTCGGTGATGTCAAGCCTGTCTTGACAGAGATGGTGAATGTCATCAAATCAAGCGACAGACGCCTTGATGAGCACGTTCTGAATGATTGGTGGAAGCAGATTGGTGAATGGCGTAAGCGTCATGGACTGCGTTATGGTGCTGACACAGACGCACCCATTCACGCCATCATGCCGCAGCGTGTGGTTGAGACGCTTTATAAACTGACAGACGGCAAGGCAATCATTACATCTGATGTTGGTCAGCATCAGATGTTCGCCGCTCTTTATTATAAATATGACGAGCCACGCCAATGGCTAAACTCTGGTGGACTTGGCACGATGGGCGTGGGCTTGCCTTATGCGATGGCGGCCAAACTTGCCCGCCCCGAAAAGACGGTGGTGTGTATCACAGGCGAAGGCTCAATCCAGATGAATATCCAAGAGCTGTCCACCTGTTTGCAGTACAATCTGCCTGTTAAGATTTTGAATTTAAATAATGCTCAGCTTGGCATGGTAAAACAGTGGCAAGATATGCTCTATGAGGCTCGCCATGCCCAAAGCTATATGCAATCGTTGCCTGATTTTGTCAAACTTGCCGAAAGTTATGGGCATAAAGGCGTCAAAATCACCAATCCTGCAACGATGGAAGCCGAGCTAAAAGCAGCCTTAGAGATGGACGGCTTGGTGTTCATTGATGTCTATGTGGATAAGGCAGAGCATGTCTATCCAATGCAAGTGGCAGGACAATCCATGCGTGATATGTGGTTATCAAAAGGGGAGCGTACCTAATGGCACAAGTACAAAAACATCTGATTTCTGTGTTGATGGAAAACGAAGCAGGCTCGCTGTCTCGTGTGGTTGGGCTATTTAGCCAGCGCGGTTATAACATTGATACGCTCAATGTGGCGGCGACCGAAGACCCTACGCTATCACGACTAACCTTGACCACGATTACCACCGCTGATAAGATTGAGCAGATTACCAAACAACTGCACAAACTCATTGAAGTCGTCAAAGTCCAAAACCTATCTGAGGTCTCTGGTGGTAATCAGATTGAGCGTGAGCTGATGCTCATCAAAGTGCGAGCAACTGGGGCATACCGTGAAGAGGTGTATCGCACGGTGGATATATTCCGAGCCCAAATCGTGGATGTGTCCGCAAACCTTTATACCATTCTTATCACAGGCGATGCAGGCAAGTTGGACGGCTTTATTGAAGTTGTTGGGCGTGATAAAATTCTAGAAGTAGTACGCTCTGGCGTGATTGGCATTGCACGGGGCGAGCGGACGCTTTCTTTGTGATGGCAAAAGTTGTCTTAAAAGGTCATATCATCATTCCTAAAACCAATCGGCAAGTTATTTTAGATGAACTTAAAAAACATATTGACTTAACACGTCAAGAAAGAGGTTGTTTAATATTTCAAATCACACAAGACAACAGCGATGCCGATAAGTTTTGGGTTTATGAAGAATTTGTGAACAAAGAAGCCTTCGACTTTCATCAAGCTCGTGTGCGTTTGTCTGCGTGGGGCGTGGTATCTGCTGATGTAGAGCGACATTATGAGCCGTTAATCATGATAGATGATTAGTATTGATTATCTATTAAAATGATTTAAGGAGATAAAATGATTATAGAGCTTGCCAACCTACCGCCAATGGTGCAGGCATACATCAAAGATGAAAAACAACTACAAGTCATTGTCAAAGATGAGCAGGTGCATTTAATGCCCTTACATCAATATGTATCACAACCAACCAAAAAATCCGATTTTGCAGGGGGGGTTGGCACAATTTGCGAATTCTGACTTAATACCAAAAGAAGAACAAGCGGTAGAGATGGCAATCAGGAAAAAATATGGCATTGATTGATACAAATATTTTGTTGTGTTTTTTATTGCAAGACCACGATATATTAAGCCAACAAGCCAAGCAAATCATTGATGATAATGATGTGATTTGTTTAAATGCCGTCATTTATGAAGTCATTCACGTATTACAAAGCGTTTATAAAATTGACGGAGCATTGATTGCTGATAAACTTTTGATACTATTTGAAAATGATGTGATTGAAAGTGAAAATAAGTCAGTTATCCTAAAATCCTTATCAATTTTTAAAGAAACTTCTGTGGATTGCTTGTTAATTGCTTATCGCATCATTGATAATAGCGTAATTTTTTCTTTTGATAAAAAAGTCAATAATTATCTAAACAGAATAAGTTTTTAATTAACCCACGCCCTTAAATTACGGGCATTATTTAAGGAAACTCGTATGAGCTTAAATATCTATTATGACAAAGATTGTGATTTGTCTATCATTCAAGGCAAAAAAGTTGCCATCATCGGTTATGGCTCGCAAGGTCATGCCCACGCCCTAAACCTAAAAGACAGTGGCGTTGATGTTACTGTGGGTTTGCGTGCAGGCTCTGCTTCTTGGAAAAAGGCTGAGAACACTGGTCTAAAAGTTGCCGAAACTGCCGAAGCGGTCGCTGGTGCTGATGTGGTGATGATTTTGACCCCTGATGAATTTCAGCGTCAGCTTTATAAAGAAGTGATTGAGCCAAATATCAAACAAGGTGCAACGCTTGCTTTTGCTCATGGTTTTGCCATTCACTATAACCAAGTGGAACCTCGTGCCGACCTTGATGTGATTATGGTTGCACCAAAAGCTCCTGGTCATACCGTGCGTTCTGAGTTCGTCAAAGGCGGCGGCATTCCTGATTTGATCGCTATCTGGCGTGATGTATCAGGTCAAGCCAAACAAGTGGCGTTGTCTTATGCCTCTGGCGTGGGTGGCGGTCGCTCTGGCATCATTGAAACCACCTTTAAAGATGAGACTGAGACCGACCTATTCGGTGAGCAAGCCGTTCTGTGTGGCGGTGCGGTTGAGCTTGTCAAAATGGGCTTTGAGACTCTAGTGGAAGCAGGATATGCTCCAGAGATGGCGTATTTTGAGTGCTTGCATGAACTAAAACTGATTGTGGATTTGATGTATGAAGGCGGTATTGCTGACATGAACTACTCAATCTCTAACAATGCAGAATATGGCGAGTATGTAACAGGTGTAGAGGTCATCAATGACCAATCTCGTGAAGCCATGCGTCATGCGTTGAAGCGTATCCAATCTGGCGAATACGCCAAGATGTTTATCGCTGAAGGTCAACTCAACTATCCATCAATGACCGCTCGCCGCCGTAACACTGCCGAGCATGAAATTGAAAAAACAGGTGCCAAATTGCGTGCGATGATGCCTTGGATTGGCGGTAATAAAATCATTGATAAAGAGAAAAATTAATCTTTTTTGATTGATTGACAAAACAGCTGTCCTTTAAGACGGCTGTTTTGTTTTGGTTTTTTTGATTAAAAATTCTATGTGCTGTGTTAAATTTTAATAAAATTCATGTAAAATAATGGCTTTTTGGGTGTAAATGTATGAGTAAAGGGGTGTGCGGTGTTGGTAAGTTTTGAGCAGATGTTTGTCATGGCAAGTGCTGTTGTGGCGGTGTTGGTGTGGATTGAATCAAGCTGGACCTTAAAAAATGCAGGCAAACTTCCTGAAGTGAGTGCGTTTGCTATCATCAGTCTGATCAGCTCAGCATGGTTTGTGGCATCTGGCTTGGCGTTGTTTTTCTTGGAGCTGGACAACCTGCAAATGAGCGTGGCGGCTGTTTATGGTCTGTACTGTGTGGCAGGCTGGTTTTATAGTGCCAAACTCATCTCGGCAACGAATATTGATGACCCTAGGGATTTGGTTATTCCTGAAAAGTATCTTAATTTTAGCCGTTCATTTGCATTGGTTTTTTTGGCGTTGTGCATCTTTGTGCTTTTGGTGCCAAAACTGCCCATTGTCACCGCCTTTGGTTACAAATAAATATGCAATCGGTAAAAATAATCCCCAATTTCCCCGCAGAATCTGCTATAATTAAACTTGACTTCGGTCGTGGTATTTATGTATCTTTGTTTTTACCAAACGCTTAGGCGAGTGTTAAAACGACTTTGAAACTTGCGGACAAGTGGGTTTTAGGGCGTATTTGAACCATCTGTGAACTTGTTGAACTTAGTGATAGCTTGATTTATTGTATTGGTTGAGTAAGCGTCTTTCTACATTTAGGCTTATTTTGCAGTTTTGGCAACATAAATATTTATTTTCGGTAATTTTGCCATTTTCAATCATATATAGGAAAGTTCTCATGTCAAACAAAGTTCAAGGCACAGTAAAGTGGTTCAATGAAGCCAAAGGTTTTGGTTTTATTGCCCAAGACAATGGCGGTCAAGATGTTTTCGCTCATTACAGTGCTATTGTAGACAGCGGTTTTAAAACCCTAGCTGAAGGTCAAAAAGTTGCTTTCATTCTAGGCGAAGGCAAAAAAGGTCTACAAGCTGAAGAGATTAAAAAACTTTAATCTTATAAAGTAATCTTTATAAAACACCCAAATATTTTTTGGGTGTTTTTTTATGGACATTGTTTGCGAGTGATTTTTGGTATGGAGATTTTATGTGTTGGTATTGCTTGATGGCTAGGGGACGGCTTTAGGTGCTAAGATGTATTTGGGGCTATCTTGGCGATTGGTGCTTTAAGAGATGATGGCGTAAGAGACAATAAGACAAGAAATAATAAGATAAAAATTTTGGTGCGTCATTTATGAATCATGACCGCCCATTCACACGAACAATTTGACCAAAAATTATAAATTTTAGATAATCTGTCATGGCACAAAGCTAATAAATGTGATATATTCTTAGCAGTTATCATTTCTTAAACGACTAAAAACGGAGTGAACCATGAAGGTATTAGTTGCTGTAAAGCGTGTGGTTGACCACAATGTGAAAGTACGAGTTAAGGCAGATGAATCAGGTGTGGAATTGACCAATGCCAAGATGAGTATTAACCCATTTTGTGAAATCGCCATTGAAGAGGCGGTGCGCCTAAAAGAAAAAGGCATTGCAACAGAAATCATCGCCGTGTCTATTGGGGCAACTCAATCTCAAGAACAGCTTCGCTCGGCATTGGCACTGGGTGCAGATCGTGGCATATTGGTTGAGACTGATGCCAAGACCTATCCGCTACAAGTCGCCAAAATCCTAAAAGGTGTGGCGGAGTCTGAAGGTGCAAGCATCATTTTGTTGGGTAAACAAGCCATTGATGATGACAACAATCAAACAGGTCAAATGCTGTCGGCACTTATGAATGCTTCCCAAGGTACTTTTGCTTCAGAGGTGGTGGTGAATGGCGATAAAGTAACGGTAACTCGTGAGATTGATGGCGGATTGCAGACGGTTGAGCTGTCTTTGCCTGCCATCATCACAACTGACCTGCGTCTAAACGAACCTCGTTTCCCAAAACTGCCAAACATCATGGCGGCCAAGAAAAAACCTTTGGATATCAAAACGCCTGCTGACTTTGGGGTGGACATGAGTTCAAAATTAAGCACTCTAAAAGTAGTAGCTCCTGCTGAGCGTAGTGCAGGCGTGAAGGTAGCGAGTGTTGATGAGCTGATTGATAAACTTAAAAATGAAGCCAAAGTCATCTAAGATGGTGTATGATTATCACAAAGTCGGTCAAAAAAGGATAAAAATATGAGTATATTAGTCTATGCTGAACACGATAATAATGAACTAAAATCTGCAACCTTATCGGCCATCACGGCAGCTGGTCAAATTGATGCTGATGTGCATGTTTTGGTGGCAGGTGCAAACGCACAAGCTGTCGCTGATGCCGCCACTCAAGTGGCAGGCGTGAGCAAGGTGCTTTTGGCGGACAACCCTGCTTTTACTCATCAACTGGCTGAGAACATTGCACCATTGGTGGTAGAGCTATCAGGTGTGTATAGCCACATCATCGCCCCTGCAACCACAACAGGCAAAAACTTTTTGCCACGCACGGCAGCCCTTTTAGATGTCAGCATGGTATCAGACATCACGGCGGTCATTGATGCCAAAACCTTTGAACGCCCAATTTATGCAGGCAATGCCATCGCGACTGTACGAAGTGAAGAAGAGAAGATTGTCCTAACTGTGCGTACAACTGCCTTTGATGCCGCTGCTACCACTGGCGGTAGTGCAAGCATTGAGAATGTCGATGTTGGCAATGATGCAGGCAAATCGCTATTCATTAAAGAAGAGCTTGCCAAATCCGACCGACCAGAGTTAACCTCGGCAGGTATCGTGGTATCTGGTGGTCGTGCCTTAGCAAGTGGTGAGAACTTTACCAAATATATCGAGCCACTGGCGGATAAATTGGGTGCGGCAGTGGGTGCAAGCCGTGCAGCGGTAGATGCAGGATTTGTACCAAACGATCTACAGGTTGGTCAAACAGGCAAAATCGTTGCACCCAATCTATACATCGCTGCAGGTATCTCAGGTGCGATTCAGCACTTGGCAGGCATGAAAGACTCTAAGGTCATCGTGGCGATTAATAATGATCCAGAAGCACCGATTGCTCAAGTAGCGGATTATTTCTTGGAAGCTGATATTTTTACTGCACTGCCAGAGCTGACTGAGAAGCTATAAACCGAGAAGTTACAATAAGCTAAAAATGCCAAGCCATTAAGATGCTAGATCATCAATATGGCACGCATGAATCAGTAACAAAAATCCCTATCTTGGATGATGGGGATTTTTTTTGGTTAGTCGTTAGGTATGGTCAAAAATACTAATTCTGGACGATTAAAGATTCTGGGGATAAAGCGTGTGGATTTTGTGGCAAGTCCACGACTGACGATGAACTGGCTGTGTTGGCTGTAAGATTGGCTGTTGTCAAAGTGATATTCACCGCCTGCGTATTTTGGAAACAAGCCTTGATTTGGGGCGAATAAGCCATTTAGCACATAAGGAATACGCCATTGACCACCGTGTGCATGACCGCTAACGATAAAATCAAAGGGGTACTGTAGATAGCTATCAATATATTCAGGGCGATGAGCGAGTAGGATATTGATGTTGCTTGGATTGGCAGACTGTCCAACCGTGCGTAAGTCTTGATGAAATTTTTCTATCAGAACAGGGTCTGATACGCCATGAATGCGTAAATTACTGGCTTTGCCATCAATCGGCACAACCGCACTTTCACCGTGTAGAATCTTAATGCCGTAGCGTTGGATTTTTTGTTCTATCTTGGCATACTCGTTAGCTGGCAGATATAGCTCGTGATTGCCATTGACATAGTACACATTCGGTGTGATGGCGGTGAGCTGACTAAGCAGAGTATCGGTGTGCGTTTGTGGCATTTGATCATCATAAATATCGCCACCCAATAAAATCATCTCAGGGCGTCTGTCTTTTAGTGGTTTAATCAACTCAATCTGCCCATCGCCATAAAAATTACCATGTAAGTCGGTGATGATGGCGACGGTGATGCTCTGATCATCTGGCGTGCCTTGATGAGCGTGGTATTCTTTGATGATGAGTCTATCATCGATGGCGATGAGTGTGATGACGGCTAAGATAACAAAGCTCATCAGTAATCTTGGGGTTAGTCTGTATTTCATGATGTTTTATGATGAGATGGGTGGCTTGGCAAACTGACGCTGACGCAGTATCTCATACAGGCATACACTGCCTGCTACGCCGACATTTAGGCTTTCTTGTCCGTATTGGGGTAGGGTGAGAGGGGTGGCACTCTCTAGTAGTAGCCTGTCCACGCCAGAACCTTCATGCCCCATGATTAGTGCCAACGGCTGGGTCAAGTCTTTATGGTAGATCAGTCCATCTGCGTGCGAGGTCGTGGCGTATAATGGCACTTTGACGAACTCAAAAATCTCATCAATACTCACATTGTCATAGATATCTAAGCTAAAATTCGCCCCCATACCGGCCCTAAGTGTCTTAGGATTGTAGGTGTGGGCTGTGCCTGTGGTGCAGATTACAGTATCAAAACCTGTGGCACTGGCTGTTCTAAGTAGTGTGCCTAGATTGCCTGTGTCTTGAATGCCATTGATGATCAAACAGTCTTTGATTATCTTTTGGTGTAGTGTCAAATTTGGTATCGTGATGACCGCCATGATTGGCAAGCACTCGCCTAGCGTGCGGATGTTTTTATATAGAGTGTCGCTGATGATGACAGGCTGTTTATTGAATCTGCTTATCAAATCTTGGATTTCGGCATTTGCCAAACCGCTTTCGCTGATGATTGTGGTGATGGGTGTTTTATTTGCTTTTAGGTAAGCGTCTAATAAATGCACTCCTTCAATGACCGTTTGAGCTAATTTTTTGCGTTTTTTTGGGTCGGTGAGTAGGGCGTGGGCGGTTTTGATTAGGGGGTTGTCTTTACTTGTGATTAAGTTCATTGTGATGACCGTTTTTGAAAAAATAAAAACCGACAAATTGATGGTTTTTATTTGTATGAAGTTGATTGCAATTATGCAGGCTCACCATTTGCCAAAATTCCTGCCTGATCGTGTAGTGCCTTGACATACGACACTTCTTCTTTTGCACCCAGTACCACAGGGATACGCTGATGGATACTGGTAGGCGTGATGTCCATGATGCGCTGTACACCATCTCTACTGGCACCGCCTGCTTGTTCTATGATGAAGCTCATGGGGTTGGCTTCGTACATGAGACGAAGTTTGCCAGCTTTGCCGGCAATCTTGGTATCAAATGGATACATAAATACCCCGCCACGCATCAAGATGCGATGCACATCGGCAATCATCGCTGCCACCCAACGCATATTATAATCTTTGTTGCGTACACCTGCATCGCCTTGAGTTAGCTCTTCAATGTACTGTGCAATGGGCGGTAGCCAATATCGGCGATTAGAAGCGTTGATGGCGTATTCGGCGGTATGTACGCTGATTTGGACATCATCGTTAATGAGTATGTAGCTTTGGGTGGCAGGGTCTAGGCTAAACATCGCCACACCTGACCCAAAAGTTACTGCTAGCATGGTGGAAGTGCCATAGATAAAGTAGCCAGAGGCGACTTGGTGTTTGCCTGCTTGTAAAAAGTCTGTCTCTACTGCTTGTTGTCCTTGATTATGATAAGGCAAGATAGAAAAAATCGTACCAACAGTCATGTTGATATCAATATTGCTTGAGCCATCTAGCGGATCAAAAGCGACTAGTAGTGTGCCACCAGCATTGGCAGGGCTAATCTCGTCAAGCTCTTCACTTGCCACACCTGCACAGTTGGGGTTGGCAAGTAGGGCATCGAGCAGTAGATCGTTAGAGATGACATCAAGTTTTTTTTGGGTTTCGCCCTGCACATTCATGGCATCTGCTTCGCCATGAATACCCGCCAATGCCCCTTTATCAAGCAGGTGGCTGATGGCGATACTGGCTTTAGCAAGCGTAGTCATGGTGCTAGCAATCGCTGAAGTGGTGTGGGTTTCTAGGTATTGGGCAAGGGTGGCCATGTAGTGTCCTTTATATAGATACATCAGTATAAATGCTCACAAGCATTCGCTTATGAAAGACTGGATATTTGTTATGTTTAGGGTTGGTCTTAGTTGGACAATCAGGTTGTTTGAATGTGATTATTTTAACATGATTTGGCAGGCTTTGGCTAATGTTTCAAGGTTTTTATCCAGTCAGTCAAGCCAAACACGGATACCAATTAGGCAAGGATAAAAACTAAGCTAAAAAACTAAGCCTTGTTAGTCAAGCAATCTAGTTCTTAGTCTTAGTTTTGCGACCTAATCTTTAATGTGCCATCTAAGATTGTGAGGTGTGGTTCATGGGTGTGGTTTATTGATGTGCAATCATTTTAAGTTTTTGCTCAATGTATAATAACATCTTGTTGGTTGTAAAGATAAAAGACAAATGGACTGTGTTCTAGATGTTAGTCTAGCCAAAGACCTATAAGTGGTAATCTGTGAGAAGTGCCACACTATGTGAGCCGATAAGTACTTGGAGAGACGCCATAGTGTGCCTTAAATGCACGATTAAAATGTGTCTGTGAGCCAAAACCTGTCTCAATGGCAATTTGTAAGACCGACTGCTGACTGGTACGCAAAAGCTTTGCGGCATATTCAAGACGCATGGTTTTGACAAAGGTATGTGGTGCTACTCCCAATGTTTTTTGAAATAGCCTAACGAGTGTTGAGCGAGATAAATGCAATTGTTCGCACATTGCAGATATACTAAAATCATCGTCAGGTTTGCTAGCAATCTTTGCAATCAATTCTGATAATCTAGGATGCTGATATGCCCTTAATACACCGCCTAGTTTTTCGGCAGGCAAGGCACGCAAAACATATACGAGTATTGACTGAGCTAAATTATCAACCAAAAACGCATTACCCATTTGCTTGGGATTTTGAGATTCGTCAATCATCAATGCTACTAACGGATGTAGCGTTTGTTCATTTAAAGTTACAATAAAAAAATCTGGCAGGCTTGCCAATAAGGTACTGTGCTTATCTGCATAAAAGTTTAAGCAGAGCATTGTACAATCGGTCTGATTGCTAATTTGATTGACCAAAAACGCCCCTGACATACTTTGAATGGCACAAGTGGTATCAACCAAACGATGCGTACCAGTATTGACATTTTGTATGCAGTGGTTTATTCCACAAAATAAGGCGATATCACCAGCTTTTAAGATATAAGTTTTGTTTTTTACCACAAGCTGTACTGTGCCTTTGGTTACGATGTGTAGCATGGTTTGCCCTGCTGTGGGCTGTTGTTCTATTTGCCACTCACCCCCCAAACGACAATCTATATGTACGCCTGCATGAAGTTGTGCCAGCGTTAATAAGCTATCTAACATAAACCTTCCTAATGAATTAATTGTACTATTTTTTGAAACAAAAAGATAAGTACAACAAATAAATATCTTTATAATAGCACCATCGCAACGCAATTATACTTTAATATTGCGACCAATCAAAAACTAATTTTTAATAAAGGAGACTGCCCATGTCTTTTGCTGACTGGAAACACATCACCAACCACACCAAACAATCTTTTGGCAAACTGGGTAAAACCAACCCAAAAATGCTAGAAGCCTATCAGGCTTTAGATAGTGCAGCTGCCGCTGAAGCTCTGGACGAAAAAACTCGTGAGCTCATCGCAATCGCTGTTGCCATAACCACTCGTTGTGAAAGCTGTATTGGTGTACACGCTCAAAAAGCTCTAGCTGCAGGAGCAACTGATTCGGAAATTGCAGGGGCATTGGCAACAGCCATCTCATTGAATGCAGGTGCTGCTTATGCTTATTCACTGCGAGCCTTAGAAGCGATAGAATCCCACAAATAAGATGTCTTGTCATTGATTGTTTTTTATCAACATTGTTTAATTTAAAAAGTAGTTATTTTAGAGGTAGTCATGCAAAATACAGACATCAACCAATCGCAATTACCAGATGATGGAGCAAAAATTGATCAAAACCGCCGTGATGCGTTGGGTTTTGGTACAGTCGCAATGGCAGCTGGTGTGATGGGTGCATTGGGTATTGGTGGTCATGCTCACGCCAAAACAGCTGCGACAATAGTGGCCGACCCTTATGCTGAACCAAAGCAGTATGGGCTAGAGCGATCTGGTATGACCATCAATCCTAAGCGAGTGGCTTTGGTGGTTGTGGACCCACAAAATGATTTTTTGAGCCCAAATGGTGTCATGTGGGAAGTCTTAAAAGACAGTATCCAACAAAACAACACCGTAGAAAATATTGAAGCTCTGTTTCAGGCTGCAAAAAAGGTTGATATGCCTGTCTTTGTGTCGCCACACTACTATTACCCCACCGACCATCAGTGGCAGTTTATGGCACCGGGCGAAAATTTTATGCACACAACCAATATGTTTGCTCGCAAAGGTGCTTATACCATGGAAGGTTTTGAAGGTTCTGGTGCTGATTTTGTTGAACGCTATAAAAAATATATCTATGACGGCAAAACTGTCATCGCATCGCCACACAAAATTTTTGGTCCAGAGACTAATGATGTGGTGTTGCAATTACGCAAGCATAAAATTGACCAAGTCATTTTGGCGGGCATGGCAGCAAATTTATGCATTGAATCGCATTTGCGTGAACTTGTAGAGCAGGGTTTTGAGGTCGCTGTTGTTAAAGATGCTACCGCAGGACCACGCATTCCTGAAGGTGATGGTTATTTGGCGGCATTAATTAATTATCGTATTATTGCCAACGACCTTTGGACAACCAAAGAAGCTGTTGCCAAAATGGGTGCATGATATTCTTTTATCAAAAACGCACAAATCTTTTTGTGCGTTTTTGTTTTTGGGTTATTGGCTAATAAAGAGAAGTGTATGCACACCAATCATGGGTTTTTTGATAAGTTATTGCTACCACCTATCGCTTTTTTTGGCATACCAATGGGTCTAGGGGCGTTAAGTATTGCGTGGTATCGTGCCGAAAATGTATTTTTGGTTAGTCATTATGTTAGCACTGCATTAGGTTTGGGGGCGTTTGCCATTTGGCTGTTTTTATTCATTTTATATGTTTGCAAAGCAGTTTCTTCTCCCAAGCATTTTTTGGGTGAATTGCATTATTCAGCACGATTGTCATTGCCAGTGCTGATACTAATTGGTGCAATGGTTGTGGGTGAAATTTGGGTTTTATGGGGATATGTTAATATTGGTCAAGCGTTTATTATTGCTTCAATTCTACTACAGCTAAGCTACAATGTTTGGCAGATTGGCTCTTTATGGCGTGGCGATACATTTACTCAAAATACCACACTGCCACATTTTTATTTGCCCACCATTGCAGGTAATTTTATTAGTGCTAACGCATTAGCATTACTGGGTTACAAGGATTTGGCATTGCTATTTTTTGGTGCAGGTATGTTTGCATGGATGATGTTTGAGCCTGTGCTATTGCAACATATTCGCACTCAAAGTGTTGTGAAAGAATTGCGTGCTACTTTTGGTATTATTTTGGCCCCTGCTTTTGTAGGAGCAAGTGCCTACATATCGGTGGTGGGCACGGTAGATATTTTTGTAAAAATGTTGTTTGGTTACGGTATTTTGCAGTTGTTGTTTTTGTTGCGATTATTACCATGGATTGCTAAAGGAGGTGTAGGACCAAGTTTTTGGAGTTTTTCATTTGGTTTGGCATCTATGGCTAATGTCTCGGTATTGCTTTATCAGCACCAAAGTTTGTATTTTCTTGATATGGTATTATTTGCATTTGCCAATATGGTTATATTAATACTGATGGGAATTAGCATCAGGGCGTATCGGTAATTTATAAAAAAAGGTCTGTAAATTTGACCGGTAAATCTGGTAATCTGGTAATCTGGTAATCTTGTGCTTGTGGTGTTTTTATGGTCGTTGGGGTGTTTTATAGCTTCTTTTAATAAAGTTGTGGCGATTTAACATTGATAAGTTTTAACCACTGTATATCCTAATGGTTTTTGGTTTTGAAGCGTGCGTGTACTGATGGTAAATTGGCTGGTAGGTTCTTGATAGGGATTGTTAAGTTGTGCTAATGTCGTTTGTTGGTGGCTTTGCGAGTATGCCATAGACCTGATGGTGTGTTTTTTTGGTATATAAAAAAGAGCCTAAAATTAGGCTCTTTTTTATAGAGAAAAGAGAGATTATTTCTTTTCTGCAGCATCAGCAGCGTCTTTTGCAGCATCAGCAGCTTGCTCAGCAGCTTCTTGTGCATTTTCAGCGGTAGCTTCAGCTTGTTCGCCAGCACCAGCTTGTGCATTAGCGGCAGCAGTAGCAGCGGTTTCAGCAGCTTGTTCTGCAGTAGCAGCAGCTTCTTGTGCAGCAGCGTCAGCAGGAGCTTCAGCAGCGGCTTCTTGTGCTTCTACAGCAGCTTCTTGTGCAGCAGCGGCAGCGTCAGCAGCTTCTTCAGCAGGCTTTGAGCAAGCAGTTAGAGCTAGAGAAGCGATAAGAGCAGTTAGAGCTAGTTTAGTTTTCATGGTAGTCTCCATAGATTAAGTGAGTTGGCAATCGTATGAATGAAATATTTAGAAAAATCTAGGCAAGTGCAAATACACTTGCCTTTCAGTTCCATATATCTTAGCATACTTTGTTGTAAAGTGAATTATATAGTAATTTTGCAAAAATAAAAAACAATATTCTTTGAGAATTGTTGTAAAAATGTAACAAAATATTTCTACAACATTGCCTTAAAGGGTTTGTCTCTCATTGAGCTAAAAATATACCATATAGATGTTTGTTTTCTTGCATCAATAGAATCTATACGGCTGTTTATAATAACACAAAGCCCACTCAATCGCAAATACCCTGTATTTATCTAACGACATGATGGGCAGATTGTGGTGTTTTTAAGATGAGCTTGATGCTTTTTTGGTCATGTTGCTAAAAAATTCATCGTTGGTCTTTGAGTCTTTTAGGCGATCAATCAAAAACTCAACGGCTTGCGAATCATCCATTGGTTGTAGCAGTTTTCTAAGCACCCAAACTCGTCTGAGCGTCTCTTCATCAAGCAGTCTTTCCTCACGGCGAGTGGATGACTTTTTGATGTTGATGGCAGGGAATATACGGCGTTCAGCAAGGTCTCGCTCAAGGGTGATTTCTTGGTTGCCTGTGCCTTTAAACTCTTCAAAGATGACGCTGTCCATCTTTGAGCCTGTGTCAATTAGGGCGGTTGAGATGATGGTTAAACTGCCACCTTCTTCAATGTTGCGTGCCGCACCAAAAAAACGCTTAGGGCGTTCTAGGGCGTTGGCATCCACACCACCTGTTAGGACTTTACCACTTGAAGGAATGACAGTATTATAAGCACGAGCCAAACGGGTAATGCTATCTAATAGAATAACGACATCCTGCTTATGCTCGACCAAGCGTTTTGCTTTTTCGATGACCATTTCAGCGACTTGAATATGACGCTGTGGCGGTTCGTCAAAGGTAGAGGCGACCACCTCGCCACGCACGGTACGCTGCATTTCGGTAACCTCTTCAGGGCGTTCATCAATAAGCAATACGATCAGATAGCACTCTGGATGGTTTTTGGCGATGGCTTGGGCGACATTTTGTAGTAGTACTGTCTTACCTGCTTTAGGCGGAGCGACGATGATGGAACGCTGACCTTTGCCGATGGGGGCAATTAAGTCAATCAAGCGACCTGTTAGGTCTTCTGTTGTACCATTGCCTTGTTCTAGCGTTAGCTGTTTGGTGGGGAAAAGAGGGGTTAAGTTCTCAAAGATTAGCTTGTGGCGACTGCGGTCTGGCGTATCAAAGTTAATCTCACTCACCTTTAAAAGAGCAAAATAGCGTTCTTGTTCTTTGGGTGGGCGGATTTGCCCTGCGATGGAGTCGCCTGTTTGTAAGTTAAAACGGCGAATCTGACTTGGGCTGACATAGATGTCGTCAGGACCTGCCAGATATGAACCCTCTGATGACCGCAAAAAACCAAAACCGTCAGGCAAAATCTCTAGCACGCCATCTCCATAGATGGGCTCGCCATTGCGGGCGTGGGTTTTTAAGATGGCAAAAATGATGTCTTGTTTACGGCTGCGTGCCATGTTCTCAAGCCCCATTTGCTCGGCAATGGATAATAGCTCGGCAACGGACTTTCTTTTAAGTTCGGTTAGGTTCATGGGTAGGTCTTTGGGGATTTGTCATAAAAGAGATGGTCAAATAGTATGGCGACCAAAAAATATGAAAAGTATAGAGAATGTCGCTAGATGTGTGCGACTGGTGCATAATAATACGAGTTTTTTGTCATAAAATCAAGGGGCGAATAAAAAAAGACCTGCAAAAAGCAAGCCTTTCTTTTTTCTTTGGAAGTTTATAGATGCTTATCAAGCAAATCGGCAAGTTCTGATTTTGGACGACTGCCAACGATGGTATCTACTTTTTCGCCATTTTTAAAGACAAATAGGGTAGGAATACTACGAATGCCATAGCGTGCAGCAGTTTCTGGGTTGTCATCAACATTGACTTTAACGATGCTGACACGACCTTCATAGTCTGTCGCTAAGTCTTCTAGGGTTGGAGCGATGGCTTTGCATGGACCGCACCAAGGTGCCCAAAAATCTACAAGCACAGGATTTTTAGATTCTAAAACATCTTGGTTAAAGTTGGCGTCAGTGGTGTTAATGATAGACATAATTAAGCCCTTTTTTTTGGGTGAATGTAAGTAGTAAATGGTGTGTATGGCAAATTTTTCAAGTTTGGTGGTTGCGAAATTTGCAATGCTTTTGGGTGCATACGATACTTGGATAATGCCAAGTATCGCAGTCATTGAATGTGCTATAATAACAAAAATCTACCAAAAAGGCAGTGTTTTTGCCATTAAATTTGTCAATAATCAGCATTAACTTCACCAAACCAATCCTAATAATGTACCGATGAATCAAATTACTAAGAAGCATGACCGCCTAAGCGATGATAAAATCATTGCCATGAATGCCCAAGAGACGAGTTTTAATGACGGATTTTTTCAAGATTTTATTCAATCCATCACCGTTTATGAAGATGAAGATATTTGGGTGGGTAATAAGCCAGCGGGACTGTTGAGCGTTGATGGGCGAGTGCTGAAAGTTAGCCTACAATCACGGCTACTTAGGGTCTATCCAAACATTAAGCTGATTCATCGGCTGGATATGGATACCTCAGGGCTTATCATTTTTGCCAAACATGAGCAAGCCCAAAGCCATATCTCAAAGCAATTTATAGACCGCATTCCCACCAAAGAATATCAAGCGGTGGTGTTTGGTACGGTGCTAATGGATGATAAACAAGGCGTAATTGATGTGCCTGTGCGTTATGAACCAAGCACTAAGCCACGCCATATTGTTGATACCACATGGTCAAAAAATGCTCTGACGCATTATCAAGTACTGCATCATGAACTGCGTACTGACAACAAGGGCGATGTGTATCCTGTTACACGAGTTGCCCTAAAACCCATCACAGGGCGTAGTCATCAGCTACGAGTACACATGGTGCATATTGGTCATGTGATGATAGGCGACCCTATCTATGCTGAGAGCGTGGCCTTAGAGCTTGCTCCACGCCTAAACCTGCACGCCCACAAACTTCGCCTAAAACACCCAGTGAACGGGGCGTGGATGAACTGGCAAAGTGAAGTGCCATTTTAATGGTGCGACTGATACAAATAAAACCCATATTCATGCGAGTTTTATTTGTATATGGGCTGTAGTATCTGGGCGAACAAGTTTTATAATAGACCGCTGACTATTGCACTTTGATATAGCCTTTTGGCACGGCTACCTGTGCCACAAAAGACCATCACAGGGCTAGGTAGCTCACCTAGTATCTTGGCAAACTGCGTTACCATATCAAAAGACAAACTTTCTCCATCAATCGGTAAATGACGGTACGCCAACCCTGTGCTGTTGGCACTTTTTTCCAGTTCGTCTGCTGTCGGTTGATTGCTACATTCGTCATCAAAACGAAGATTGATGATGCTTTTAAAGCCAAGATTGGCAATAGCTTGGCATTGGCAAGGATAGATTTGTTTATATAGGGTGATGGTGTTGGTGTTCATGTTATTATCCGTATAAATGGTTGTCAAGCTATCAAAAGATGTGCCTATCTTAGCGAAGTTTTTACCATGATTCAATGTTAATTTCGCATAAGGTTATTCCAAAAAAATAAAAATTAGCAAAAATTTTATCAATTAGGAATAAAAGCTCGCCGACCAATATTACATACCACCCCAGTCATCGCCCTTGTATTTTAGAGTATCAAAGGCAAGTTTGGTGCTTAAAAATATCTTGCCAGACAGATTGTTTAATAAGTCGCTGTCTTTTAGAATGTCCATGACAGGACCTTTAACTTCAGCAAAATGCAGGCGTTTGCCTTGATTTTTGATTTCTTGATTAAAAGACAACAGCATCTCTTGTGCGGTTAAATCAATGTGATTAACCGCAGTCATGATAATGATGACATTACGGCAGTCTGGGTGTGCGTAGTAGAGCTTACGCAGGGTATCGTGAATGGTAATGGCGTTGCCAAAATATAGGCTTTCATCAATGCGTACCATCAGTAAATCATCAAAAGTAGTGGCCTTGTGCCGAGCAATGTCTCGAAAATGACCACTATCGCCAATTTGCCCAATGATGGCGATATTCACACGATGCGAGCGATAAATCATCAAAATAAAGCTCATCAAAAGACCGGCAATCAGCCCAATGTTCAACCCAAAGATAATCGCTGTAAAAAAACACAACACAAAGCAAATAGCGTCTGCTTTGTCGTGTTTTAGGGCGGATTTTAGGGTGCTGATATCCACCATGGAGATGACGGAGCTTACGATGATGGCAGAGAGAACCGCATAAGGCAAGCCTGTAAGGTATTGCCCAACAAATACCAAAATCATCAAAATGCCAATCGCACACACCACTGATGCAAAAGGTGTTTTTGCCCCCAGTCCTATATTTAAGCTGGTTCTAGAGATACCGCCTGCCACTGTAAAGCCACCCGATAGACTGCTGGCAATATTGGCAAAGCCAAGCCCTAGTAGCTCTTTATTGTTATCAAAGGGTTGTTCATGAATGCGGGCGTAGTTGCTAGCAACTGCTGAACTTGAGATGAAAGCCACCAATGCGATGAGCAGTGCTGACGGCAAAAGGTCAATCAAGACGCTAAAAGATAAGATGGGAACACTCAGCTTTGGTAATCCTGTGGGCAGCGGCTCAAGCAGTCGTAAATCTAAGGCTTGCCAGTTGAACTGATTTGCCAAGATGATGGACAGTATGGTGATGACAAAGACCGTCATTCGTTTGGCGAAATCTGCTTTGGACTTGGGTAGCCATGCCCATAGTATGCTAACATAGCGGTTTGCTAGCAAGATGATGAGCGTGCCAATGCCAAGTAATACGGTGCTTGATTTGAAGTGAAAATCACTTCCTTGTAGGTTGCCAATGATGTCAATAAGGCTACCACCGATGATGGGCAATCCTGTGATGTTTTTTATTTGACTAATGACAATCAAGACTGCCGCCGCACTGACAAAGCCACTTGATACACCACGACTGACAAATTGCATGATCCAACCAATTCTAAACAAACTGGCAAAGCATAAAATCATACCAACCATCATCGCCAAAGTGATGGATAATGCCAGATATTCGGTTGTATTTGGGGTGTAGCCTGATAAGGCACTGGCGGTCATGATAGCGGTTACTGCCACCGGTCCGACCGCACTGACATTGCTTGAGCCGATATAGGCATAGACCAAAGTGGGGACGATGGAAGCGTATAACCCTATGATGGGCGGTAAGCCCGCTAAAGTAGCATAACCAAGACTTTGGGGAATGACAAGTACCGCCATCATTAAGCCTGCAATTAAGTCATTGCTGATGAGTTGTGGGCGTTGTTTTAGAGTATTAAACCAAGCAGGAATGATAAACATGACAAAAAAATAAGCCGTAAAAAATGCGACTTATTTTGGGGGATTTTTATGCAGTTGTCAAAATTTTATTGTTTTATATGGTTTTTGTGTTATTTTTCGCCATAGATTTTGATGTTTTGGGCAAAAGCACAATTTTTTTGACGAGCAGCGATGAGCATTGCATCATGTTCACCATAAAGCCGAGCAAGAGTATTGGTGCGTGCAGTGCGAGCTGATGAACCAGAGCCTACGCCAAAACTGATGGTTGGATAAATACCACTACGACCGCCAGTAATACCGATACCGATTCCTGTTGATGATAATGAAATCTGCTGATTTTGGGTTTTTTCAGCAAGTATGCTAACACGAGCCACCTCACTTTGTAGGTAATGACAATCATGGGTAGTGTAGTTATTTGGGCTGATATATTGGGGTACAATGTTGGTGGTGGCACAGCCTGTCAAAGTTACGGCGAGTATTGTTAGAGTAATGCTTATTTTTCTCATGGTTGGTATTTTATATTTGTGGTTGGTTTTGATTACTCAAAAGGCGATAAGTGTTATTTGCTGAGTTGGCGGTAGTGACATCTATTTGGTTTAGATGGTTGGTTATTTACAGGTTAATATCCATTCAAGTTAATGTAGATGTTGTCCTGCACAGTTGGGGCTATTGGGGGCTCGACCTAATGCTGTCCATTCATCTGGTGTATAGGCGTGAATGGCGAGTGCGTGAATGCTACCGCCATTTGCCATCAAAAGTGGTTGAACTGCCAAATACACCATCTGATGTCTTGCCACCAAGCGTTTGTCAATAAAACCTTGACTGACTACCACTAGCTTAAAATGGCTTTCTTTGCCCTCAAAATAACCTGCGTGTTTGTGGCTTTCGTTCTCAAGCGACAGATGGGTGGGTAGGAGGGTTTGCATGGCTTGGATGATGGCATCTTGGGTGGGTGTGTTCATTATAACTCTTACTGATCGCAACAAAAGACGGTGGATAAAAGACAGTAGGTGCGTTTTTATGTCAATTCAATTATAATAAAAGCCAATCAAAATACAAGTACCAGCTACAAAAAAGCACAAAACTTCTCATGATTTTTAAAGGTAATCCCATGACAGATATGATTGATATTCCGCCACCACCAGAGCCACCAGAAGATGATGAATGTTGCAACAGTGGTTGTGAGGAGATGTGTGTGTTTGAGATTTATCGTCGTGAAAAGTTGGAGTACGATGCCAAATACGATATGCTAACACGCACCACAAATGACAATCGCCATGACTAAGTTGGCTGATGAATATATAGATGTTGTCGTCATCGGAGCGGGGGCATCAGGATTGTTTTGTGCATTTCAGACTGCACTTTATGGTAAGCGAGTGCTGGTACTAGACCATGCCAATAAAGCAGGTAAAAAGATTCTCATGTCGGGCGGTGGGCGATGCAACTTCATCAATCGTCATGTGTCTGCTAATGAATTTATCGGTCAAAATCGCCACTTTGTCAAATCTGCCCTTAGTCGTTATACGAGTGATGATTTTATTAAATTGGTGGAAAAACATGGCATCACCTACCACGAAAAGGCACGAGGTGAGCTGTTTTGTGATAATTCGTCTAAAGATATTTTAAATCTACTGCTTAATGAATGTAGCACGGCAGGCGTGGAGATTCGCTTAAACACAGCAATACAAAACATTAAAAAAGACACTGATTGTGATGACTTTCATCTGAGCGTATCGACAAAAGCTGGTAAATCTTATGAGATTGGTTGCCGTTCGTTGGTGATTGCCACAGGAGGGTTGTCGATTCCAACTCTAGGGGCAAGTGGCTTTGGTTATCAAGTTGCCACGCAGTTTGGACATACGATTATGCCTACTCAGGCTTCACTTGTGCCATTTACCTTTACTGACCAGTTGGGTGAGTTGATGAAGACGCTAGCAGGACTTAGCCTTGAGGTTACTGCTTTTAATGATAAGGCGAGCTTTCAGTTACCCATGCTCTTTACTCATCGTGGGTTGTCAGGGCCTGCCATGCTACAGTTATCAAATTATTGGCAGTTGGGCGAGATGATTGGCATTGATTTGTTGCCATCTTGTGATGTATCGGAGTTGCTGATTACCGCCAAAAAGATGTGTCCAAAACAGCACATTCGTACCGTGCTTGCACCACATTTTCCAAAAAAGCTGTTAATGGTACTACAAGCCATCTTTTGGGAGAAATTTTGCGATATTGAGCTGGCTAATATTAAAGATAAGGACTTAATTGATATTGCTAAACGCATCAACGCATGTCAGATTAAGCCTTCAGGCACAGAAGGCTATCGTGTGGCGGAGGTTACTCGTGGTGGTGTGAATACTGATGAGGTTAAGGGCAAGACAATGGAGAGCAAATTATGCAATAGGCTGTATTTTATCGGTGAAGTACTTGATGTAACAGGGCATTTGGGTGGTTTTAACTTCGCATGGGCTTGGGCGAGTGCTTATGTGTGTAGTGAGGCGATAGGGGTGGATTGGTGATGGTTACTAAGACCAAAAAGTAAATAACCACCGCAGATTGTATTGCCTAAGAAGTGCGTTTTTTTATTGCGTTGTTGTGAGTTGTACTAAGTCGTTGACCACCATGCTTCCTGTCATATGGGGTGTGTCGGTGTGGTTTAAGGTGGTAAGCCTATCAAGAAAATCAGATTTTTGAATCAAATCTGCCCCAAGGCTGATTAGATGGGGGTTTTCAAGTTGGCAATCAATCAGTTTAACACCTGCTTGTTTTGCCAATATCGTCATTGCCCAAAAAGCAATCTTGGAGGCATCGGTGCGAGTATGAAACATACTCTCGCCACAGAATATTGCCCCAAACTGCAAGCCATACAGTCCGCCAATCAGCTCACTGTCTTTTGGTACACCTTCCCAAATCTCTACGCTGATTGCCACACCAAGTTCATGTAAGCGTGCATAGGCATCTAGCATCTCATCGTTTATCCAAGTGTCGTTAGCGTAGCTTCTTGGAGCTGCACAGGCACGCATAACTTGCCTAAAAGCAAGGTTGGTGCTGATTTGCCAAGCATTCTTTTTGGCGGTGCGAATGAGTGATTTTGTTGGGTGGAATTCATCTGGGTATAGCACACAGCGAGTGGGCGGACACCACCAACAAATAGGGTCGCCATCTGAATACCAAGGAAATACCCCTGTGCGGTAGGCATTGAGCAGGGTGGCGGTGGATAAGTCTGCCCCTGCACCCACAAAACCATTTTCATCAGCCATATCTACCACGCTATTAAAATCAAAGGCAGAGCGATCAGCAATGGCGTGTAAGTCAGTAAGGCTTGGGAGGTGCATGGAGGTCATCGTTGGGTTGGTTTGATTGGCGATATTAAGACTTTAAAATAATAACACAAAATTGGTGTGCTTAGAATCACTAAAAAGGCGAGTTAAAAACACGCCTTTTTTGGTTATTTGTTAGTGATTAAGATGTCGGTAATCACAAGCCATCTAGGTATTTTTCGGCATCAAGGGCTGCCATACAGCCTGTACCTGCCGATGTGATGGCTTGGCGGTAGATGTGGTCAGCAACATCACCTGCAGCAAACACCCCTGATACGCTGGTGGCAGTGGCATTACCATTTAGTCCACTGTTTACCACGATATAGCCATCTTTCATGGTGAGTTGACCATCAAAGATGGCGGTATTTGGCTTATGTCCGATGGCAACGAACATGCCCATTGCGTCTAGTTGCTTGGTAGTGCCATCAGTGTTTTCAATGATAACGCCTGTTACGCCCATCTCGTCGCCTACGACTTCTTTGACGGAGCTATTCCACTCAATAGAGATGTTGCCGTTTTTGACTTTCTCAAACAGTTGGTCTTGCATGATTTTTTCGGCACGCAGGCTATCACGGCGATGCACGAGTGTTACATGGCTTGCAATGTTAGATAGATACAATGCTTCTTCAACAGCAGTGTTGCCACCGCCAATGACGACCACTTTTTGATTTTTATAAAAAAATCCATCACAAGTAGCACAGGCTGATACCCCTTGCCCCATGAATTTGGCTTCGCTTTCTAATCCTAGATACTGAGCAGTTGCCCCTGTAGCGATGATGAGTGCATCACAAGTATAACTGCCACTGCCACCATTTAAAGTGAAGGGACGATTGGTTAAATCCACGCTAGAAATGTGGTCGTAGATGAGCTGTGTGCCAAAGCGTTCGGCATGTTCTTTCATTTCTTCGACCAGTGCTGTACCGGTCAGACCATGGCGACCACCTGGCCAATTATCAATCTCGGTGGTGGTGGTCAGTTGCCCGCCGACAGTCAAGCCAGTAATGATGGCGGGATTGAGATTTGCACGAGCGGCATAGACGGCTGCTGAATAGCCAGCAGGACCTGAGCCTAGGATGATGAGTTGATGGTGTGCCATGATAATTCCAAATGAGCCAATATCTGAATAAATCCAATAAACCTTAAAAAGCGTTTTAAAGCAGTTTGCCAAAGTATAGGGGAGGTGGGACAAAAAAACAAGATGGAATCATGAAATTTGCTGATTTATTGGCAAAAATGAGTAAATGATACATTAGAACCTGCGTTGTTGGGGGTGTTGTGAGTGCTTTTGTAAAATGGTGTGAAATATTTTGCGATATCAAGCAGTTATCCTATATAATATCTGGTTTATTCATCTATCATCATTTTTTGCCATGAAAATAAATCAGCTGTTACAAAATGAGTCCATCAATCAACTCTTAGGTAGGTTGCCTTTGGTACAGCGTCTGCTGTTTAGTGTGGTTGGTATGGCAATTTTGGCATTTTTGTTCATCTCTTTGTTGTCTTACAACCCAACCGATCCTGCATGGTCGCATATGGGTAGTAGCCAAGAGGTTAGCAATGTGGGCGGTCGTTTGGGGGCCTGGCTTTCTGATATTTTATTGTCATTTTTTGGTTTTGGGGCGTGGTTTTTATTGCTTGTGCCAGCTTATGAACTTGCCAAGCTGTGGTGGGGTCGTAATTCTGTTGTATGGGTTTTGCGTGTATTGGCTTATGCGTTTTTGTTGGCGTGTATCAGTGGTATTGCCGCACAGCTAGGTGCATGGTGGCAAGACAAGGCGGCAGACTTTGGTGGTGTTTTAGGGTATGAGTTCATGGCATCGCTGTCAAGTGTGCTAGGCGTGCCAGTATCGGTGGGCTTTTTGGTGTTGATGGCATTGCTTGTGGCAACTTTAACCTTTGATATTCATTGGTTGTCTTTGTGGCGACAATTTCGCAATACCCCAAGTAATGATGACATGACAGATGAATCATCGCCACAGACAGACGAGGGCTGGGGTGATGATGAACTGATTATTAGTCAAGTAAAACCAAAAGTACCAGCCTATCAACCACATAATCACGAGGGGGCACTTGAGAGCTTCTTGGTGAATTCTGGGCTGCGTGATGAGCTACTGGCAAAAAAACAAGCCGAAGAGGAAGCGAAAAAACAAGAAGAAGCTAAAAAACAAGAAGAGATTCAAAAGCAGGTAGAGGCTCAAAAACAAGCCGAGTTTGCTGTACAAGACTATGGTAGTATCGATGGTATTGAGCAAACTCAAGATGAACAAGATGATGTTTTTGTTCAGGATGTGCAGATAGATTCTCAAGCTGGTGATGTGATGGATTCTCCATCTGACCCATTAGAGTATCAGCCTTATAATGATACAATCCATCAAGCCGATGATCAGCTTGACCGGCAAGACATTTATAGAAATAATGCTGATGCTGATGCTGATGCTGATGCTGATGCTGATGCTGTGGCAACAATTGAGCATATTGATTACAATGCTATTGGTGTCATAGAGCGGTCAGATGAACCCACCGCTTTTGGCGGAGTGGACATGGCTTCTTTGACCAGTTTATATGACACCCCTGATGACAAAGATGAATCAGAACCTGCCAAACCGTTGGTGAATAAAATGGCAGGCGTGGCGTCAGGTACGGTACGACCGAAGTCGCACGCCATGAGCGAGCTTGAATATCGCATGAGCCTAAGTCCTGTGCCATCTCTTGATATCTTGGATCCAAGATCTCAAAAAATCATCACCTATACGCAAGAAGAGTTGCAACAGCTTTCTGAGTTGCTAGAGATTAAAATGCAGGAATTTAATATTAAAGCCAGCGTTGTCTCGGCGATGGTTGGTCCTGTAGTAACTCGCTTTGAGGTGGATTTGGCACCAGGGGTTAAGGCAAGTCGTGTGATTAAAATTTCGCAGGATTTGGCACGCTCCATGCGAATGACTTCTTTGCGTGTGATTCCTGTGATTGCAGGCAAATCATACATCGGCATTGAAGTGCCAAATCGCAAACGCCAAATCGTTGGTTTGATTGAGTTGTTAGATACCAAAGAGTATCAAGATCCAGAAGCAGGCATTAGTATCGCCATTGGTGCAAGCATTAGCGGAAAACCGATTATTGCGGATCTTGCCAAAGCACCGCATATGCTGGTTGCTGGTACGACAGGCTCTGGTAAATCGGTACTGGTGAACTCATTTTTGATGTCCATGTTATTAAAATATACGCCAGATGAGTTAAAACTGGTGCTGATCGACCCAAAACAGCTTGAGCTTGCCAACTATGCTGACATTCCGCATCTGCTTACGCCTGTGATTACCGATATGACAGAGGCAACCGCTGCATTGAACTGGTGTGTTACTGAGATGGAGCATCGCTATCGACTGATGAGTAAGTTGCGTGTGCGTAATATTGCTGCTTTTAACCAAAAAATCATTGAAGCTGAAAGACTGGGCGAGCCTATCTTAGATCCATTATGGAGTGCGTCCGAGCATGTAAGTGGTACTGTGCCACGCCAAAAACCGCTACCAAAAATTGTCGTTGTGGCAGATGAATTTGCTGATATGATCATGCAGTTAGGCAAGACTGCTGAAGAGCCGATTGTTCGCCTTGCCCAAAAATCTCGAGCTGCAGGCATTCATCTGATTTTGGCGACACAGCGACCTGTGGCGACGGTTGTTACCGGTCTTATCAAGTCCAACATTCCTGTGCGTGTTGCTTTGCGTGTCAACTCGGCAACAGACAGTCGCATCATCATTGAGGAGTCTGGTGCTGAGAATATGCTTGGACATGGTGATATGATGTTTTTAGCACCTGGTGCGATTGAGACAGAGCGTGTACACGGAGCGTATGTTAAAGACGATGAGGTCAATCGTGTTACTGATGCTTGGCGTGAGCGCGGTGTGCCAGATTATATTGACCTTAGCCAAAGTTATACTTTTGAAGGTGAAGGGTCTGGCGATAGTGGCAGCGGCATTGATGATGAGTATTTTGATTTGGCGGTGGCACACATTTTGGATACTCGCAAGGTTTCTATCTCTGCATTACAGCGTAAATTTAGCATCGGCTATAACCGTGCTGCTCGCATCGTGGATATGATGGAGGAGCGAGGTGTGGTAAGTGCTGCTGATAATACCGGCAAACGCCAAATTCTCATGTAGTGCTATCTGTATGCACAAATGCAGTCCCATCGTAAATAAGTGTTGTGGTTGGCTGACCTTTGTGATTAAAAATTTTTTGGGCGGTCTTGATGAATAAAAGGTTGGTTTGGAGTAAGGATGGATTTGCAAGGTTATTTACCGCTCATTGTGGTGCTTGGTGTGGCTGGGTTTTTACTTGGCAATATATTTGCCTTAAAGCCGAAGGCAGGAGAGGTGCGAGTGGCGGATTTTCGTCTGCTAGCAAGAACATATGGCTTTAACCCTAAATTGATTTCTAGACCAGATTGGCTACCCACCAGAGTACAACAACACAGTCATCATGCTCCAAAAAATGATTTGGTGGTCAGTTATGGTGTTGTTTGTGATGAGTGGCGATTGTCTTTTGTGCGACTGATTGTCAAAGATGGTAAGTGGTGCGTGGTGGATGCTGACAAGGGGATTCTTTATGATAAAGCCGATGGCGTGACACTTCCAGTAGAGATAATGAGCCACGCTTTAGGACTACAGGTTAAAGCGAACAGTGTTGTGCTGTATTGGCAAGATGTTCATTATCAATCATCAAGAGGGGTACAAAAACTAGATAAAAAGCTAGCCCAAGCTGACTTACAAACACTCAAGCAAGCCCTGCTAGATTTTGGCAATCAACTCAATCAGCGTGCATGATAGATAAGATATCAAAACATAGATAATCAAAACCTAAAAGACCAACAGCAATTAGGATAAGCGATACAAATTACGCTGCCATCTTGTCATGATGGGGAATTGTGTGTTATTTTATAAAAAACGATACTTGGGCATCGTGCCCACAGATAAACGCTTAATTTTAAACACATCATCAAGCCAAGACAGTTTGGTTTATTTTATAAAAAAGTTTAAAAGGTAACTCATGGCATCATCCACCAAAAAAACCACAAAATCCAGTCAGACCGCCCCAAAAGTCTCTTCCAAAGGTAAATCACTGGTTATTGTGGAGTCGCCCGCCAAAGCCAAAACAATCAATAAGTATCTGGGCAATGATTTTATTGTGCGTTCTAGCGTGGGTCATGTGCGAGATTTGCCTGTAAGTGGTACAGATAAGACCAAAAAAACCAAAAGCGATGAGACAGGATTGTCTCGTGAAGAAAAGTCGCAGCGAGCCTTGGTTAGACGCATGGGGGTGGATCCAGAGCATGATTGGGCGGCGGTCTATGAGATTTTGCCCAACAAAACCAAAGTAATCAAAGAGCTAAAAGCACTGGCTAAAGATGCAGATGCCATCTACCTAGCAACCGACTTGGACCGAGAAGGAGAAGCGATTGCGTGGCATCTAAAAGAAGTCATCGGCGGTAGTGATGACAAATACAGTCGTGTGGTGTTCAACGAAATTACTAAAGCTGCTGTACAAAACGCCTTTGAACGCCCAGACAAGCTGAATATTGACCGTGTTAACGCTCAGCAGGCAAGACGCTTTTTGGATCGTGTGGTCGGCTTTATGGTATCGCCGTTGCTGTGGGCGAAGGTGGCTCGTGGATTGTCAGCAGGGCGTGTCCAAAGCGTAGCAACTCGTCTGGTGGTTGAGCGAGAGCGAGAAATTCGTGCCTTTGTTCCTGTGGAATATTGGGAGATTCATACCAATAATCAGGCAGGTGGCGAGACTTTGCGATTAGAGGCAGTCAAGCATCAAGGTAAGACCTTAAAACTTGCCAATGAAGATGAGACGACCGCCATCGTTAATCTGCTATCTTGTGCCGATTTTACCGTCTCTGCCATTGAAGAAAAACCTACGCAATCAAAGGCATCTGCACCGTTCATCACATCAACTTTGCAGCAGGCAGCAAGTACTCGCTTAGGCTTTAGCGTCAAAAAAACGATGATTTTGGCTCAGCGTTTGTATGAAGCAGGTTTTATTACCTATATGCGTACTGACTCAACTTTTTTGAGCCAAGATGCGTTGATGGCAGTGCGTGGCTATATCCAAGAGAATTTTGGGTCGGCATATCTGCCAGACAAGCCTAATTTTTATAGCAATAAGCAAAATGCTCAAGAGGCACACGAAGCGATTCGTCCTTCTAATGTCGCCATCAAAGCAAGCCAACTGACGGCGATGGAAAGAGACGCTCAGCGTCTATATGAGCTGATTTGGCGACAATTCGTGGCGTGTCAGATGACGCCTGCTCGCTATCGTTCGGTAAATCTACTGGTGGACGCCGGCGGTGTGGAACTAAAAGCAAAAGGGCGGACACTTGTTTTTGATGGCTACACCAAAGTTCAGCCACCTGCCAAAAGTGATGATGTGTTGTTGCCAAATGTGCAAGTAGGTGAAAAACTGCCACTCATCAACATTGAACCTAGTCAGCATTTCACCAAGCCACCTGCTAGATATTCTGAAGCCAGTTTGGTTAAAGAGCTTGAAAGTCGTGGTATTGGGCGACCATCAACTTATGCGTCCATCATTTCTACCATTCAAGAGCGTGGCTATGTCCGCCTTGAAAATAAACGCCTATATGCCGAAAAGATGGGTGATATTGTTACTGAAAGATTAATTGAGAGTTTTCCTGATTTGATGGACTATGCGTTCACTGCAGGATTAGAAGATAAACTTGATGAAGTGGCTCAGGGTCATCAAGACTGGAAGGTGGTGCTTGATGCGTTCTATGGTGATTTTAAGGGCAAACTAGATACTGCCAAAGGCAAAGACGGCATGCGTCCGAACAATCCAACTAATATTCCAGATGTACATTGTGATTTGTGTAGTCGTCCTATGCAGATTCGCACGGGGTCAACAGGGGTGTTTTTGGGCTGTACAGGCTATAATCTACCCCCTAAAGAACGCTGTAAAGGCACAAAAAATCTCATGCCAGTATCGGCACTTATCTTTGATGCTGATGATGAATCAGCAGAGGTCAATGCTCTGATGGAGAAAAAACGCTGTCCTAAATGTAATGCGGCGATGGAGAGCTATGTCGTTGATGGCGGTCGTAAGTTACATATTTGTGGCAATAATCCTGACTGTGATGGCTATGTACTTGAACATGGTGTTTTTGAAGTGGCTGGTGCGGATAATAATCAAGCGGCACCGACCATTGACTGCGATAAATGTGATGGGCATATGACGCTAAAGACAGGGCGTTTTGGGGCATATTTTGCGTGCAATCAATGCGATAATACCAGAAAGGTGTTAAAAAATGGTGAAGCGGCTCCGCCACGCATGACGGCGATTAGTATGCCAAACCTGCGTTCTCAAAAATTTGATGATCACTATGTGTTGCGTGAAGGAGCGGCGGGACTGTTTTTGGCAGCAAGTAAATTCCCAAAAATCCGTGAAACCCGTCCGCCAAAATTAAGTGAGCTTCGCCCCATCAAAGATGAGCTTGAGCCAAAATTTGCTTATCTGTTTGATGCTCCTGATGTTGATGATGCAGGCAACCCAACCATTCTTCGCTGGTCTCGCAAAAATGCTGAACAGTATATCGGTTCAGAAAAAGATGGCAAGGCAACTCGCTTTGCTTTGGTGTGGCGTGATGGCAAGTGGGTACAAGATTAATCATCATCTATCAAGATAACCTACCAAAGATGTTTTGTCCAAGACGGTCAAGCATAATAAAAAACCAACAAAAAGCCAATCTGTTCTGATTGGCTTTTTGTTTTATTGGGCTATCGGCTTACTGCCTTTATACCAAAATCTCATATCTTTTAGGTAATGGAGATAAAAAATAAGACAACCTAATGATTGTCTTATTGTGATGCTATTTTTTAGGATTTTTGAAAAAGATATAAACAAAATGAGGCGGTAACCTTAAAATTATTTTGGGTTTTTAGGGTGGTTTTTTTGTCTAATTTGGCCTTGTAGGTGTAGGGAGTCATGTCTATCAAATCAGATAGACTCTGGCTGTCCAAGCATAGCGGTGCGTCAATCTGCCACTCATCTATCAGCGTAAACTCTGGCGATAATTCTGCGATAAATTTGGTGGGCTCATGTAGATTGACACGCTCAAACAACTGCTGACGCATGGCGTACAGATGGTGTGGGGCGGGCGTAGCGATGAGTAAATAACCGTTTGGTTTTAGCACTCTTGCCATCTGACTTTTTGGTAAAGGGCTAAACAGACTTGTGCAAATATCCATGCTTTCATCTGCTACAGGCAACACTGTACCTGTACCCACCACCAAGTGATGTGTTTGCCGATGTCAGTGTTTTTATACGTTTTGGACGCTGTCATAATGGCGGTTTTGGCAAGTGTAAGTTTTGCCTTGTAAGTTTAAGTCGGTGTGGCAAATGGAGCAGATGATCATGGGTATTATTAATGTTGGTTGTGTTATTTGTTTTATGGGCGGTTGGTGGTTTTAAACTCTTGATAAAATTCTTTATCGTCATCATAACTTGGTGGGTTTAATAAGACGATTTTACCATTTATTAACTCATTATAAATTTGAGTGGCTTGTTGTTTACCCATTACTCAAACCTTAATCTTGCTCGCTTTGTCGCTGGCTAATTGCACAAAATGTATCCAGCTTAATTGTGCAGACAGTGCCTGCACAATTTGTTTTTGTGGAAAAGTTTGATAAAATTTTATCATTTGTAATAAATTGCGTTTACTCCACCCCTTACCAAATTAAGCGGTTAAATCATTGGCTAAATTTTGAATGACTTTTTGCCATAATCAGCCCGCTCGCCTTGCAAAATATGCGTAGAAATTCGCTCGCCAATATGCCAATACAGCAAAGTTAATTCAGCATTAACACTAACAGCAAGGTTTTGTTTGCTGGTTTGAATGAGTGTGATAATGCTTTGGGTTAATTCTTGGTTGGTGGGAATTGGGGTCATAAACTATTTCCAACCCAAATGGCTTTCCAGCCATTTTCCTGTCTTTTGTGGTTGTACGCCTCTATTGCAACACACTCTACCTGATGTTTCGGTGTGTATTCTTGAATCAAGTCAAGAGATGTGTACACACCTCCAATACTTGTCCTAATAATAGCAAAAGAGTTTTCAACAATTTTTAAAGTTCCACTTAACCTCATAAGTTGGAATGGTAGTTCATCTATATCAACAACCTCATAATTATCTACATAAAATTTATCATTATGTAAATACCCAAATGCTTTGATTGGTGTTCCAATAGGAAATTTTTCAACTTCTGGAAAGTCTTGATAATAAATCGGAAAACCTATATCACCATCTTTTGTCTCATGAATAAAACTAAGTCCACGCTCATTGTTGATGTTGTGTATATAGCCAATTTTTTCTATATAATCATAATTTGCAATATTTAAATTGCTCTCATTATTCTTGTTGCCAGAAAAAAGTTTTGTTATAATGCTTTCGTCTAAAACCAATTTGGTTGACTTGCTATCATCAAATTTTTCTATATTTTCAACTTTATCATCTAGTAATTCATTATTTGATTTACTATCATTTTCAGGTTTAATATTTTCATCTTTTTGTGAATGGTGTTTTTGAATTTCATTGCCATAAACAAAATCAAAAAACTCTGTTATATCAAAATAAATAAAATAAGCCAAATCCACCCCACCAATTTTTATGGTAGTTATTTTACGACCTGTATTAGGACAAATATCCCTACACAACCTTTCATCAAGAGTAATACACACTTTTTTCTTAAAGGATACGCTATTGGACTCTTTAATAATATCTCCCAAAAAATTCAGGTAAAATTCTGGAAAAATACTCTCCTTTCTTTTAGATTTGTCAAAATCAAGTAGAGACAAATGTTTATCAAAATCAACAACTTCGTAGACAGCAGTTCCAATAATATTCTGAATAATTGGGTGAGCAACACTATTCAAAAAATCTTGATAAAGATTTCCTTGCAACCCAAAAACAAAATTACTTTGAAATTTTTCAACCATTTAAGTATATCTCTTGAATCTTAATAAAGTTCATTCTAACCAATCCTATATTACAGTCTAGGATTTTTCCATCAATAACAACATCATTCTCATTTATATCATAAAATGGAATACGAAATTGATTGTTGATTGTCTCATCAATTATTTGTGATAAACAAAATTCATAAGCCAATGATTTGATAATGCTTGTATTTACTCTATCGTTACTTCTGTAATTTTGATTATCAAAAATGTTGTGAGAATAATATTTCCAATCAATAACAAATACGGTTTCCTGTTGTTGATTCCCTTTCCATCTGCCAAAAACATCTTGATACACTTCATCATATGTGTCTTTTGGTATATTCTTTAAACTAAATCCATATCTGCCATTTGGTATATATTGATAGCCTCTTAGTGAGCTTTGGATAATACCTTTTGTGCGATAAAGATTGGAAAATTTTTCTGCAAATAATCTAAAAATTCTTTCCGAAACTTCGGTAATATTTGAAGTGTTGATTTCTGATATATTTTTATTAAAAGAAATATCTACATTTAAGCGATTTGAACCAAAAGATATGATTGATTTTACTGGCGTTGTTTTAATCAATAAAATTTTTCTAGCAATCGCTATATTTAATGGATTTTCATTAAATTGACTATTTAGAACTGGCTTTGTTATAATATCAGGTCTAATCCAACGCTTAAACCCATTAAAATCAAGGTAAAATGGGTTATTTGGAATGATGCTTTTATCAATCCATACATAATCTTTACTTAAATTATTTTTGTATTCATTTAATGGTAATGTACTATCGCAATATAGAATATTATATTCTTTGTGATTGGCAACCATATAGTTGCACATATCTTCCCAAATATAGCTAAAATTATTAATACCCCAAAACCCTTGGTTACTATCCCCATCAAACTCTAAACTTCCATACAAAAAATGCTCTACCGACTCATAAATGTCCCAATATTGGTAATTTTTATAGGCAGTTGTTTTGTGAATATTATCCAAGCAATCTTTTAGAATGCTGATTGTTGATTCAAAAGAATGCTCGGAAAATAAACTTTGTTCTGGGCTTAGGTATTTATAAGAAAAGTTAAAGGAAATTTCTTTGATTTGTTCAGATAATTCTTTCTCCAACTCACTTGCTAATTCTTTATAGATATAGCAAAATAATTCAATCAATTCGGACGGCACGCCACGCACAATGTTACGATAGCCAACCATATTTTCAATAAAAATGGCGTGATTACTTAGAAAAATTCCCTTGTCCAAATAATTTTCAATTTTGGAATAATCCACCTCTTCAATCAAGCCTAGCTCTTGGATCAAAGATTCAATTTCTAACTCTTGATAAGTTTTGAATATTTTATCAATCAAATCAATTTTGCTATACAAAACAGTTTCGTTATTGTCTTCATCGGTAAAAATATATGCCCCATTATTATTTTCAATTTTGGCATTATCTTTATTTTGTTCATCTTTATCCAAATACCGTTCTTTGTTTTGACGGAATTTTTCAAAAGTACGATACATTGCAAAAAATAAATTTTTGACATTATCATAATTAACTTTAAAATTTTCAAACCCTTTGGGTAAGGTAAATGCCATTTTGCCCAAATATTTATCTTTGCGAATGCCAACAAATGAGCCACGATAACAATTTGGCTCATTTGGTTGAACAATGGCTAATTCATTAAAATTAAACATTATCTTTCCTGTATGGCTTTAACAAATTCCTTGACCTTTATGGCAAAATCACCAAAAGTAACCAATTCATCTTTATCCATATCCAAAAGTTCATACAAAGGCTTTTTATCTCTATTAAATACACTATCCCAAATAAAAAACATCAATTTACTTTGAATGATAGAATATTCAATTTGATTTTGAGAATTAGCTTTAATGAAATATCTACCAATTTGCTTATCTTCAATACCACGAATATAGCTATGGTTGGATTTGATAAATTGATTAAGCTTGGCGATAAAATCAAACCAATCGCTTTCAGATTTAAAAGCAATGCCGTCCGTTTTTACCAACTCAGAATTAACATCAATAAATTGCCACTCCCAACGGCGTTTAAAAGCGGTATCCATATGATAAATGGAATTATCCGAAGTATTCATTGTGGCAATAATATGGAGATTTGGTGGGATTTTGATTGTTTTATTTTCTAAATCAAAATTTAGAATCTCTTTAACCTTGCTATTTAGGGTTTTTAATAAAACTCCACCAGATTTATTGTATGGAGCTAGGATGTATTTATCGGATTCGCCCTCTTTATAGCTTGTACCGCCTATTAATTTATATAAGGTATCAAACATAACACCATTAATGCTTGTATCATAGCTAGACCAACCATTATCATCTCTATCTAATAATTGAAAAATAGAACCAAAAATAGCTGATGAATTTCCACGATTGATTTCATCAATAACTAGAACAACATTTTCAGGTGTTAACGGTTGACCTTGTTCGTTAACCTTTTGGTTGCTTTTTTCATCATAAACATTTAATATATTTTTATAAGCACGAGCTAATGCCTTTAAAAAATGCCCTTCATAAAAACGATATTCTACATCTTTATCTTTTGTAATTGGCAATAACTTCCCCATAAAATCCCCATAAGTGTATTCAGGGTGAAATACTGCTTTAATTACATTTTCAGGATTTGTTTTTTCAATTATTCCTAATTCATTAGGAATGATTTCATCTTTAATCAAATAGCTTTTCCCTGTGCCGGGGCTACCAAAGATGATTTTTTGAATAGGCTGTGTCATTGCTTTTTCCTAAAATTAACCAAATTTAAAATAAGACAGAACTTGTGTTCACAAATTCTGTCCATTATACACCAATTTTTATGCTTTCAAAATCAATGCTCCCTAGTCGCCCGAAACTCCACTTCTGGATACCGCTCTTGCATGAGCTGTAAATTGACACGACTGGGAGCAAGGTAAGTCAAATAACCACCACCGTCCACCGACAGTTGGTCATGGGCTTTTTTCTTGAATTTCTCAAACGCCACTTTATCATCACAATGTACCCAACGCACCGTTGCGATAGAAATCGGCTCAAACGCACATTGTACTTTGTATTCTTCAGCCAAGCGATGAGCCACTACTTCAAATTGTAGCACGCCTACCGCACCCAAAATAAGGTCGTTGTTGATTTGGGGCATAAATACTTGTGTTGCTCCTTCTTCGGAGAGCTGTTGCAAGCCTTTTTGTAATTGCTTGGATTTTAGGGGGTCTTTTAGCACCACACGGCGGAATAGTTCAGGAGCGAAGTGTGGAATGCCTGTAAAATTTAAGGTCTCGCCACTGGTGAAACTATCGCCAATCTGGATTGTGCCGTGATTGTGCAGACCAATAATATCGCCTGCGTATGCTTCTTCTAGGCTTTCACGGTCGCCTGCTAGGAACATCAATGCGTCCGAGACACGCACCTCTTTGCCAATGCGTACATGATTCATTTTCATGCCTCTTTCGTATTTGCCAGAGCAAATTCGCATAAAGGCGATACGGTCTCGGTGTTTGGGGTCCATGTTGGCTTGAATTTTAAAGACAAAGCCTGTAAAACTTGGCTCATCGGCACGAACAATTCTCTCTACAGCGGTATGGTCTTTTGGGGCTGGAGCATATTTGGTTAGGGTATCTAGCACCATATTGACGCCAAAGTTACCCAGTGCTGTACCAAATAGCACTGGCGTTTGTCGTCCTGCCAAAAACTCCGCTTCGTCCCAATCACCGAATGCCATTTCAGCAAGCTCTACTCCCTCAACAAACTCGTTCCACAAAAGCTCACCCAGACGGTTTTTGATACTGTCGTGGTTATAACCGTCCAAACTTTCAATGGCGGTGATTTGTGTGCCAAAGCCTTTTTTATAAAGATAAGTTTTGCCGTCCAAAAAGCTGTACACACCGACAAAATCCTGCCCCATGCCAATAGGATAGCAAAATGGCACGCATTTGATTTTTAGTACGCTTTCAATCTCATCAAGCAAGGCAAGTGGATTTTGGATTTCACGGTCCAGCTTATTAACAAAGCTGATGATCGGTGTGTCTCGCATGCGACAGACTTCCATCAGCTTGATGGTGCGTTCTTCCACACCTTTTGCCCCATCAATGACCATCAAGGCAGAGTCTACAGCCGTCAGCGTGCGATAGGTGTCTTCACTAAAATCAGCGTGTCCGGGTGTATCTAGCAAATTTACCATGCAATCAGCATAAGGAAACTGCATGACCGATGTGGTGATAGAGATACCACGCTCTTGTTCCATGCTCATCCAGTCTGAGGTAGCGTGTTTGTCGGTTTTGCGAGATTTGACCTCGCCTGCACTTTGAATGACCTGTCCCCACAATAGCAGTTTTTCGGTCATTGTGGTCTTACCTGCGTCAGGGTGACTAATAATAGCAAAAGTGCGTCGTTGTTGGATCTGTTCTAGTGTTTTTTTCATAAAAATTACCAAAAAATAATGCGATTGATTTGGGCAATTATAGCACAGCTAAGAAAAACCTGCATTTGTGATGCAGGTTTTAGATGAAATAAGATGGTTCTGGCTAAATATCATAACTGTGGCTAATCACTTAGCATCACCCAATGATTTTGGGTGATGCTAAGTGATGGGTGGCTCCCTTTGCCTTTTTTATCAAGCTAAAAAACCGCTCCAGATGAACACGAAAAAATCATCTTATACTTCAGATGTTGGCTTTGTGATAGAATTGATCGGTGCTATAATCAGCCATTATCTCATAGGAAAAGTTCATGTCCGAATTCAACAAAACCAAAGGTATAAAACGCATCATGAAAACCTTATCTTATTCTAAAGATGGTTTTAAAGTTGCTTTAAAAGAACCTGCTATTTTTCAGCTCTTGTTGTTACATTTGCCCCTAGCAGGCTTGGCACTGTTGCTTGATTTTACTTTGGCGGTTAAGATGGTGTTAATCGTTGGTTCGTTTTTGTCGCTCATTGTGGAGTTTATTAACACCGCTGTGGAAGCTGCCGTTGACCATACTTCCATGGAAATCCACCCCCTTGCCAAAATCGCCAAAGATGTTGGTTCGTCAGCTCAGTCTTTGGCACTCATACTGGTGGCGGTGCTGTGGGGTATGGCGGTTTTTGGTACTTAAAAAAGTCATTGTGTTTACTGTTAGCTTATCAAAAGTTACCATCACGGTAGAAATTTTGGGTATAATAGAATAAATTTTTCCTATGTTTAATACCCATGACCTACACCACCATTCCAAATCTTGCCACCTTTGACACCACAAACATTGACAAAAACCGTCCCCCTGTGGTGTTGGTGGATGGCTCGTATTACCTGTTTCGTTGCTTTCATGGTTTGCCACCGCTTGCCAACAAAAACGGCTTGCCCACCAATGCCATTCGTGGCGTCCTAAATGCTTTAGGCAAACTCATCAAAAGATATCATCCTACTCACATGGCGGTCGCCTTTGATACCAAAGCACCTACCTTTCGTCATGAGTTGTCGCAAGCCTATAAAGCTCACCGTCCGCCAATGGATGACGACTTGCGAGTGCAGATTCCTTATGTTCATCAGATGATTGAAAAATTGGGCATACCGCTCATCAAAATTGATGGTTTTGAGGCAGATGACATCATCGGTACGCTTGCCCACACCGCTTGTCAGAACGGCTATCCTGTGATTATCTCCACAGGTGATAAGGACATGGCACAGCTTGTGAACGATTGCGTGATTTTGGAGGATAGTTTTAAGGATAAAATCACCGATGTGGCAGGCGTGCTTGATAAGTTCGGTGTACACAACACCCAAATCGCCGACTATCTAACACTCATGGGCGATGCCTCAGATGGTATTGCAGGCATTCCTAAAGTTGGGGCAAAAACCGCCAGTAAGCTACTTACCGATTATGGTGATATTGATGGTATTTTGGCGAATTTGGCAAACATTAAAGGCGTGGTTGGCAAGAACATTGCCGAACATCAAGACGACATTCCCCTAAATCGTACGCTTGCTACGATTGTTACTAATTTAAAGTTGCCTATGTCGTTTGATGAATTAAAGTTGGACGATAGCCAAAGTGCCAGCTTAGAACGAGCCAAAGCACTGTACCAATTATTCAATGAGCTAGAATTTAAAAAAGAAATGGCAGAGCAAGCGGCGTTATTAAGATTGGCTGATGAATCTGTCAAGAAAGATGTACTGGTCAGCACCGATAATGATTTTGGCAATCATCAATCAAATGATGACGCATTAATCCGTGATTTGTCAGATGGACTGGGCGTTAAGCCTTTGCCCATCAAAGATGGTGGGTATCGCACCATTACTACTCTTGATGATTTTAATGTCTTGATTGGTCAATTAAAATCCAGTCCTTATTTTGCCATTGATACCGAAACCACCGACATTAACTGGCAAAAGGCGAAGTTGGTTGGCATTAGCATTGCCACCGCCAATTATGAAGGTTATTATATCCCTGTGGGGCATACGGGTGATTTTGATATTTTGATAGACAGTCAATTAGACATAGCATTTGTGCTAAATGAGCTAAAGCCTATTTTACAAGACCCTAAGATTGGTAAAATCGGTCAGCACATCAAGTACGACAGCCACATCTTAAAAAAATACGGCATTGAGATTATTAACTGGCAGATGGATACCATGTTGGCCAGCTATGTGATTAACAGTGTCGCCACTCGGCACAACATGGATGATTTGGCAAGTCATTATCTGGGTGTAAATACCACCACTTTTGAGGAGGTGGCAGGCAAGGGGGCAAAACAGATTAGTTTTGATAAGGTAGCACTGGACAAAGCAAGCGACTATGCTTGTGAAGATGCGGACATTACTTATCGTTTATTTAGTGTGTTTGATGAATATCTACAGCAAGATAAAAATGCCAAAGATTTGCTTGAAAAATTAGAAATTCCCACCGCCCAAATACTTGCCCAAATGGAATATGACGGCATTTTAATTAAGCCTGAATTTTTAAATCAGTTGTCATTGACATTTGATAATCAAATTTATGGCTTGGAGCAAAAAGCCCATGAGTTGGCAGGGGAGGCTTTTAACCTTGCCAGTCCAAAACAGCTTGGAGAAATTTTGTTTGGTAAATTGGGCATATCAGGTGGTAAAAAAACCAAAACAGGGCAATATTCTACTTCAGAGGCGACCCTTGCCAAGATAGATCATCCACTTGTAGAGATTGTGCTAGAACATAGAAGCTTGTCCAAACTCAAAAGCACCTATACAGATGCACTCATCAAGGCTTGCGATGAGAGTGGGCGAGTGCATACCAGTTATCATCAGGCTTTGACGAGTACAGGGCGGTTGTCATCATCAGATCCTAATTTACAAAATATCCCCATTCGTACGGAGACAGGTCGGCAGATTCGTAAGGCCTTTGTTGCACCAAAGGGGTGTGTGATACTGGCGGCGGATTATTCACAAATTGAGCTTAGGCTTATGGCTCATTTTAGTGGCGATGAGAGTCTGATTAGTGCTTTTAATAATAATTTAGACATTCACACTGCCACCGCTGCTGAGATTATGGGTAAAAATCTAGATGAGGTTACATCCATTGAGAGGCGTTCGGCTAAGGCGGTGAATTTTGGGCTACTGTATGGCATGGGTGTGTTTGGGCTTGCCAAACAGCTTGGCGTAACCAATGATGTGGCTAAAGATTATATCCAACGCTACTTTGCCAGATATCCTGCGATTAATGACTATATGGACAACACAAAAAATCATGCCAAAGAGATGGGCTATGTTACCACAATCTTGGGTCGTAAACTCTACACCCCTGATATCAACTCATCTAATGCAATGATAAGACAAGGGGCACAGAGAGCCAGTATTAACGCCCCCTTGCAAGGCAGCGCTGCCGAAATCATCAAACTTGCGATGATTGCGGTCAATCAGACTCTACCCAAAGACCATGCCAAACTGCTACTCCAAGTCCACGATGAGCTTGTCTTTGAGGTGGATAGTGATAAGGTAGATGAGATTGGAGAGCTGATTAAAACTGCCATGCAAAATGTGCTAACCGACACCGCCCAAAAGTTGGGTTGGGTGGTGGATTTTGCCGTACCACTTGTGGTGGAGATTGGTGTGGGGCAAAATTGGGACGAGGCTCATTGATGGGCTAGATTGATGGTTGGTGGAATGCAAGACCATTGAGAAAGATTTGATGAAATAGCCATAAAAAGCCTTATTTGCCAATAGGGCTTTTTTATTTTCAAATCGCAACCTTAGTAGATTTATGATAAAATAGCCATCAAACACCGCCATGATGCACGATTAACAACAAAAATTCATTCAAGGACTTATCATGATTAGCCAACACAAGTTTGATTGCTTAGCAGAGCAGGGCTATACGCACATTCCCCTTGTCAAAAAACGCCTGATGGATGATGCAACCCCTGTGTCAGTCTTCGCTAATTTGCGTAAATTTTTTACATCAGCGTATTTGTTTGAGTCGGTGGTGGGCGGTGAACGCTGGGCAAGATATTCGATGATTGGATTGGGCTCAGATATTATCATTGAATACCTTGATGATAAGGTGGTATTAAAAGACACTCGTGCTGATACTGTTAGTACCTACGATGAAAATCCTTTTGATTTTATTCGTCAATTTATGGCAAATTACCAAACACCAAGCCAAAACGAACTGCCCGAATTACCTGCATTCAGCGGAGGGCTTGTGGGCTATTTTGGTTATGATATGATACGAGTGATTGAGCCGTCTGTAGGAGCGTCTCACGCCCCAAATCCCTTGCAGTTGCCTGATATGTGGTTGACTTTATCATCATCGGTGGTGGTTTTTGATAATCTAGAGCATACTTTATCCATCGTTGTTTACGCCGACGCCAAAGCCAAAGATGGCTACAAAAAAGCACTAAGACACCTAGATGTCATTGAAAACTTGCTTTCGCATAAACCTGATTTGTCGGTAAAAAAACAACCGTTGCCACACTTTATTTCACAAACTGGGCAAAATAAATTCTGTACCGATGTGGATCGCATCAAAGAATACATCAAGGCAGGCGATGTCATGCAGGTTGTACCCGCTCAGCGTTTGTCAGGTGAGTTTGATGGCGACCCATTGGCGGTGTATCGAGCTTTGCGTTATCTAAATCCATCGCCTTATTTATTTTTAATTGAGGCTCAGACTTCTGGTGATGAGTCATTTGCCATTGTGGGTGCATCGCCTGAGATTTTGTCTCGCATTGAGACAGTGGGTGATGAACGCAAAGTAACAGTAAGACCGCTTGCGGGTACTCGTCGGCGTGGCGTGGATTTGGCGGAAGATTTGGCGTTGGAAGCAGAGCTTTTAGCTGACCAAAAAGAGATTGCTGAACACTTGATGCTCATTGACTTGGGGCGTAATGACATTGGGCGAGTGTGCGACATCGGTACGGTAAAAGTTACAGATAAAATGTTCATTGAACGCTATTCGCAAGTCATGCACATCGCCAGCAATGTTGAGGGCGTGGTATCGGCGGATAAAGATGCGTTAGATGTGTTCTGTGCTACCTTTCCTGCCGGTACGCTCTCAGGGGCTCCCAAGATTCGTGCCATGCAAATCATAGATGAGGTTGAGCCTGTTCGCCGTAGTGTATTTGGTGGTTCGGTCGGTTATTTGGGTTGGTCTGGCAACATGGATACTGCCATTGCCATTCGTACTGCTGTACTAAAAGACGGTCAAGTCCATATTCAAGCAGGGGCAGGGGTGGTCGCTGACTCCAACCCTGCGGCTGAGTGGGACGAAACCAACAAAAAAGCCCTAGCCATCGTCAAAGCGGTTGAGATGGCGTGTGGTGGGCTTGCGGTTTAATTATAATTTTTCACAGATTTGTAAATTTGGCTGAACAAAGTCGTCCCAAGCGATGTGTTTGGCTAAATGTTCTTTATAATAATTTTCTACCTGACAAATAAGCGGGCGATCGTCGTAAATTAAACATAAATTGGTGCCATCATCAAAATGCCGACAAGCACCATCGCCACGATTCAAATAAGCGGTATGCTCACTTAAATTGACATGGCGACAGCATTTGCCACAGGAAGTGCATGGAAAAGGCGTAAGATTATCCATGTAATTTTTTAGCTTTGTTGTGTAGCCATGACATGGTACTGGCACTATCTCCCATTTTATAGGGTAGGTCTATGCCACGCCTATCTACTTCGGCTTGCAAGATTTGCCCTTTTTCAGTTTCATTGCTAGCGTAGCTAAGAGCATTGGATAGATCTTTTAGTTCCTGAGGGTTGAGATTGAACTCTATTTTAGCAAGATTGGCAACATAGATGTTTAGTTTGGCATTGATTTCTTTCATATGATCCAAAAAGGCATCGTATTTATTTTTGAAACCATTTAAATATTGCCACACTTTCTGCATGATGGGGCTGTGATAAATCAAGTAACGAATACCCATCATTAAAAGACCTGTGAATAACGCACTAATAAAAGCGGCAACCTCTGTGCCAAAAGGGAAGGTTAAGATTGTTGCCAATTTCTGATGAAGCATAACGCCTAGTATGGTAGCAATGCTTGCAAGGATAAGTTGGGTAATCTCTCTCCAAATCGCCAAATGTTAACCGTTGAGGGTTCAACACCAAAAGTTTGACGATCTGTACTAAGTTGCTAAAAGATTCACGAATGAGCTTTCCCACCAGTTTTGTACTGGTTGAAAAAATATTTAAAACAGTTTTGGTGATGCTATTTAGGATGCCAGCAATAAAATTATCTTTAAAGGCATTCAATACATCTTGAAATCTTAATTTGACTCTGTTGAAAATACTCTTCAAGGCACTCTTTAATTTACCCCAAAGCATCTCAAGGCTGAAATCTGTTTAGCATTTCTTTAAAATATCTGGTATAGCTTTTCGTAATTCAAACCAAATTTCTGCCAGTATTAGTCCTATAGCCTGCCTTGCCCCCATGCGAAATCCTTGGCTAATGGCGGTTTGCCCTGCATTTTTAAGAAATTTGCTACTGGTATAATAAGCCTTATTAATATCTTTATTATATACACGGCGTGCTTGTTTATCAGCCTCCATTATTGCGTTTTTATCAACACTTTTTAGGGCTTTGAGATGTTCTTCATTCTTGCGTATTTCTTGTTTTAAATCTAAGACCTCCTGACCATGAGCATCCGGTGGTAGGCTAGCCAATTTTTTTTGTTATCTTGGATTTTTTTGCTCGCAATTCTTGATGGTTTTAGGGAGAGTTTCATTCAAATATTTTTCAATAGAATGTTGGCTTTTGGTAATATTAATTTTGTCATATGTGGACTGAAAATTGCTATTTTGATTGGCAAGATCTGGACCATCTAGACCTGCCAAAACTCTGCCTGCGTCATCATGAACTTCTTTGGCAGATATAATATGGTCAAGATGACGCTTCTCACCTTGTTTCATTGTTGTATTGCGATAGGCATCATGCAATTCACCTAATTGATGTTTTTGCTTATCTTCTCTGCCTTTGTTGATATAATTTTTATGTGAATGATAAGCATGAGCATCATAGTCTCCCCGATTTTCATAGGTAGACCGAGCTTCATCAGTTGCCCATATGCCTTGACGGGCATTGTGAATGGTATCTACATCACCGCCTTTTTTATCTTCAAATAGTAAAAAATCCAAGCCAAAAGTGGTTACAAGGCTATGAGTAACAGTCCTGTTCAGCTCGCCTGTCCAATCAAACTTTTCTGTTGTTATCATTGCTACCTGCCAAATTAAGGTGCCATCAGTCATTTTAAATGTATCCAAAATGACTGATGGATGATAGAGATTGAGTATTTTTTATGATGCGTATTGCTTACTGGCTATGACTGCTTCATCCATAACCTCTTGCATTTGCTCATCATTTAGGACATTGAACCCATCTTCTTGTTGTAATACAGGCGAGCCGTTTTCATTATAGATGATCTCGCCATCGCTTGTTTTGATTTTAAATATGGGTATGGTCATGACATCTGCTAGTATGCTAGCAAGGGTATAACCATTTTCAATTTCTCGATGAATAGCCTTGTCTTGTTCAATGATGTCAAGCCTGTCGGTTTTCACGAGTTCTGCTACGGCTTTTAAATCATCTAAGTAATATATAAACTCTCCATAAATGTCATCAACATTTTTGGTGATAACTTCGACATAGCTAGTCAAATTTTTTAAATAAGCACATGATTTATTTACTTGTTGGGTGTAGTCTCTTACTTCCTGTCTGATTGACCTTGCTTTTTCTAGAGCGTCTTCGGCATGGGAGGCAAAAGCCCAACCTGTTATGGCAATCACAGGTGCTGCAACCACGCCACTTAGAATCATAGGGCCTCCAGTTATACCTAAGCCACCTGCTGCCAATGAACCACCACCAATGGCTGCCATGGTTGCATTGTAAGCTACTACACCTGATAGAGCGGCTATCGGTGTGCCTGTAGAAGCTGCTGCCAATGCCATGGTGCCACCATAAACAGCGTAAGCTACTGCACTACCACCTGCTACACCGCCAACAAGTTTGCCTGCATAAGCAATGGCGTTCATAGAGATGGCTTCAATTTTTTGTAATTCTAACTCTGGAAGATCAATAGTCAAGGGTTGCTTCTTATTGCTGTTGATTTTACCCAATAGCTCATCTGCAATTTCTTGAGACTGATGTATGTCCTGCCCAATTTTCAAGTAAAGCTCACCTAGATCGTCCAATCTTTTTTTAGCACGCTTATCGGCTTTTTCTAGTTGGGCTTTCTTAGACTCATATTGATCTTTGGCACGCTCAAGAATCTCATCGCGGTGTTTTTGTCTTGATAGCCGTCTTAGGCTTTTTTAGCACCATAAATAGTACTTGCCGCAGCAAGACCGCCTAGAATAAGTGGTAATGGCATGGTTCGTCTCCTTAAAAAATGCTGATAATCAGCGGGTTTAAAATAAATTTAATTTAAATATGACCTTAATTCACTCTCAAGCCTATCTTGCCATTCTTTTGGCTCGATAATGGTCAAATGCGGTATCCAACATCGTATAATGGGCGATCATTCGTCATAATGCCAAACGGTGCTTTGTACGAGCCAGTTGCCACCGGCTTGCTCAGAGATGATGGATTGTTTGGGTAAAATTTGCCTTTGCTGAAAATAGGATATGACCTTTTGACTAACATTGATCAGAACGGTTATTTCTTGTTGCCCAAGCCAAATACTAGCATCGCTTCTAATAATTGCTTCAATGTTGCCATGCTTGACAAAGTGGTCTGCGCTGATACTTAAACTGTGAATTTTGCCCAATCGATAGCTTTTTAATTTTTCATTTTCCATGCCTACTAAGTACCAGTACCCTTCTTTAAAAATCAGTTTATAGGGATGGATACTGCGTTCTTTGTTGTCATAATGACAGTGGATGATTTGGCGATGGATAATGGCATGATCTAGCTGTTTCATCATTTCATTGAGCGTTTGACTGTTTTCATAGGAATGATGATGAATGTGATATGGGCTGTCTGAATTCTGCCGAATCAGTTCTCTTAAAAACCCAATATCCATATTTGGTAGCAGGTTGTGAACACCGATGAGTTTTAAAAGCTCGCTAAATTCTTTGTGAGTTAAATTAAACCGTCGTGTATTATCCAGATAAACGACCCCTCGCTCACGCACAAGAGGTAGGTAACATTCCATGCGATTCAAATCACGGCGAATGGTCTTATCACAAACATCGTATTCTTTCGCTATCGCTTTAGTGCTTAGCTTCTCGTTGCTGTTTAGACGGATAAAAATATCGGCAAATCTGTCTGCCAATCGTTCGTGTTTATTGCTCATGTGTTTTATAATCGTTTGTTGCCTTGTTAATATATAGCAAAACGCCAATAATTGCATGAAAAAATTGTACTCATTTTGAGTAAATCATGCAATATGATGTAAATAAGTCGGCTATGACTAAAAGTATTCACACCGCTCAAATGATGAGTCTGCGAACATGGTTGTATCATGAACGCAAAGCTCAAAACCTATCCATGCGTACACTTGCTCAACGATTGGGTCGTCCTCACTCCTTCGTCCAACGGGTAGAGAATGGCGATCGTCGTCTGGATATGGTTGAATTTGTTCAATATTGCCAAGCTCTCAATGTTGACCCTAGGGTAGGGCTTGAACTGATTCTTTGTATAGAATAAATCATATGATGGACAGGTTGTGTCCGTAATAATAAGATTTGTTCTTTAAATTAAAAATTAATTGATGACAACCTTATCATTATTAAAATGGGACGATTACCCATAAAAAATACAGATATGGCGGTGGCAGTGAAATACCTGACATTGAAACATGATTTGGATATTAAGAATCTTTGATAAAATAAATCAATAAAAAACAATAGCTTATAAAATTATTTTAAAATTAATAAAAAAATAACTTGCACAATATGAAATTTATGTTATTATACGCACCACTTAGGAAACACCGCCGGCTTAGCTCAGTTGGTAGAGCAACTGACTTGTAATCAGTAGGTCGCCAGTTCGATTCCGGCAGCCGGCACCACTCCTAAGAAATCTTTCAGATATAGCCCTGTTGTTGGGCTTAATCTTTTAAATGACTATTAAAAGATATATCTGTACCAAATTGGTGGGGTTGGGGAGCGGTCAAACCCAACAGACTGTAACTCTGTCGCGAAAGCTTCGAAGGTTCGAATCCTTCCCCCACCACCATATTTATCCTACCTTATATTTGCTGCCCTGCGGGTGTAGTTTAGTGGTAGAACCTCAGCCTTCCAAGCTGATGGTGCGGGTTCGATTCCCGCCACCCGCTCCATTTTGCTCTTATAGCTCAGCGGTAGAGCACTCCCTTGGTAAGGGAGAGGTCTCGAGTTCAATTCTCGATAAGAGCTCCATTTTTATTAGCTTTTTAATAAGTTTGTCCGTTAGATTTACTTGTCATTTAGATTTTTATTTTCTGTATTCTTAGCTAGAATATGGATTTTTTTGTATTTAAAAAATCCATATTGCCAACTTTATGCCAGAGGCAAATTTTGGCAAATGATGGTAATTATTGGTGAGACAAGAACCGTCATTCATGCAGATGAAAGCCTACAATAAAGCAATACCGCTTATTGGTGTTGGGTTTGTCTTTTGATGGCGATTATACTAAGTGTATGTTGGCTGTATGCCCATCTTATTCTATGACTTTAGAACAGTTCTCCTGTAGTTTTGCACCAAATGGGTGTATATGTGCAACAAAATGGCTATCAAAGCACGCAATGATGACAACCAAAAACAGCAAATATTGACTAACTTCTGAATGCACAAAGGATGTTAAATTGATATTTGGCTTGACTGTTTATTGGTGATGATGTTTTATTTAGTAGGTGTACTGATTGCTTGTGAGAAATGATGATGTGGGGGTTTTATGGGGCATCTTTGCTGTTGCTGACTGATATACAGATTGGGTGATGGTGATTTTTGTGAGCCACGCCATGCGAAGAAAAGCCATGTAAAACCTGTTTGATGGTTGCAAACACTTGGTTGTGTGTTATAATAGAAGAGATATAGCAAATAATTTGCTAGATGGCTCGATAGAATAATGGGCAATCATTATTTTATTTTTTAAACAACATGAGGATATACTTATGGCCAAAGCCAAGTTCGAACGTAACAAACCACACGTAAATGTAGGCACCATCGGTCACGTTGACCACGGTAAAACCACACTAACTGCTGCTATCGCTACTGTTGCTGCTAAGCACCACGGTGGTGAAGCTAAAGACTACGCTGCTATTGACTCAGCTCCTGAAGAAAAAGCACGTGGCATTACCATTAACACTTCTCACATTGAATACGACACTCAAGCTCGTCACTACGCACACGTAGACTGCCCAGGTCACGCTGACTATGTTAAAAACATGATCACTGGTGCAGCTCAAATGGACGGTGCCATCTTGGTTGTTGCTGCAACTGACGGCCCAATGCCACAAACTCGTGAGCACATCCTACTATCTCGTCAGGTTGGCGTACCATACATCATGGTATTCATGAACAAGTGTGACCTTGTTGATGACGAAGAGCTACTAGAGCTAGTAGAAATGGAAGTGCGTGAACTTCTATCTGACTACGACTTCCCAGGTGATGACACACCAATCATCAAAGGTTCTGCACTACTAGGTCTAAACGGTGATCAAGGTCAATATGGCGAACCAGCTATCCTTGAGCTACTAGACACTCTAGACAGCTATATCCCAGAGCCAGAGCGTGACATCGATCGTCCATTCCTAATGCCAATCGAAGATGTATTCTCAATCTCTGGTCGTGGTACTGTTGTAACTGGTCGTGTTGAGTCTGGTATCATCAAAGTTGGTGATGAAGTTGAAATCGTTGGTATCAAAGACACTGCTAAGACTACCTGTACTGGTGTTGAAATGTTCCGTAAGCTACTAGACGAAGGTCGTGCTGGCGAGAACTGTGGTGTACTACTTCGTGGTACTAAGCGTGAAGAAGTTCAGCGTGGTCAAGTACTTGCTAAGCCAGGTTCAATCACTCCGCACACTCAATTTGACGCAGAAGTATACGTACTATCAAAAGAAGAAGGTGGTCGTCACACGCCATTCCTAAATGGCTATCGCCCACAATTCTACTTCCGTACTACTGACGTAACTGGTGCCATCACTCTACAAGAAGGTACTGAAATGGTTATGCCTGGCGACAACGTTGAGATGAGTGTCGAGCTTATCCACCCAATCGCTATGGACAAAGGTCTACGCTTCGCTATCCGTGAAGGTGGTCGTACTGTAGGTGCTGGTGTTGTTGCTAATGTTAAAGGCTAATCTTTAACAAACCAACACAAACCAAAACAAAGCATCAGCTTTAACCCAAAACCCCTGCCAGAGATGATGGGGGTTTTTGGTTGGGTGGTAAAAAATTATAATTAAGACTTGTATTTTTAAAAAAACCTGCTATAATAGCAGTCCTTAACACCTTAGGCGATTGGCTCAATTGGTAGAGCATCGGTCTCCAAAACCGAGGGTTGGGGGTTCGAGTCCCTCATCGCCTGCCATCTTATCTTTCCATACCATTCTTTTAATCATAAAAAATTGGTCACTCCAAGGCAATCTTCTGCATGAGCGATAATAAACATTTTGATTCACAAGCTGAAACTGTGGCGTCAAATAGCTCAGGCCAGCAAAAAAAACCAATTATCATATCCAAAGAAAATGTTGTCGAAGTTGCAAAAAAGCGTTCGGGAACAGACTACATTCTTTGGCTTTTAGCGATTGTTGTGTTGATTGGTGCAACCCTTGCTCCTGAATATTTGCCAAGATACTGGGTTTATGCAAATGACATTTGGATTCAGCTTGGAATTACGGTGGTTTTGGTTGTTTTTGCTATTGTGTGTTTAGCACTTACTCATCAAGGCAGAGCTTTTAAGACCTTGCTAAAAGATGCAGGCATTGAGCTAAGACGAGTAACTTGGCCAAGTAAAGACGAAACCATTCGCTATACTTGGCAGACAGTTTTGGCAATAATTATTTTTGGGCTAGTCATTTGGCTTTTGGATAATGTTTTTAACAAAATTGTTGGTTTTATTTTAAATTAATTCATTTTTAAATTGATTCAAGGGTGATGCGATGCGTTGGTATATTATCCAAGCATTTTCAGGTTATGAAAAGCAAGTACAAAGGTCTTTGATTGAGCGTATCAAACGCAGTGAATTTGCTGAATCTTTTGGTGATGTGCTTGTGCCAACCGAAGAAGTTATCGAGATGCGTGACGGTAAAAAACGCACAGTTGAGCACAAACTGTTCCCTGGTTATGTCTTGATTAATATGGAGATGACCGAAGATACTTGGCATATCGTTAGAAGCTGTCCGAATATCACAGGTTTTATCGGAGGCACTCCAGAAAACCCAGCACCTATTACCAAAGCTGAAGCTGACCGTATCTTAAACCGCATTCAAAAGGGTAGTGATGCCCCTCGTCCAAAAACCATGTTTGAACCTGGCGAAGAAGTGCTGGTGATTGATGGTCCATTTACCGACTTTAAAGGCTTGGTTAAAAAAGTTGATTACGATAAATCAAAATTACATTTGACTGTCAGCGTGTTCAATCGCCCAACGGAAGTTGAGCTTGAGTTCACTAAAGTTGAAAAGATTAATTAGTTTTGATATAATTTAATTTTTGCTCTAGGCGTTGCTTAGGGCTTTTCGTTGAATTAAATATTGATTTAATTCTTAACCCTGGGGAGCTATTTTAGCGTTATTACCCACCATTGGAGAGAATCTCATGGCAAAGAAGATTGATGGCTACATCAAGCTACAAGTGCCTGCTGGTAAGGCAAACCCATCACCACCGATTGGTCCAGCTTTGGGTCAAAAAGGTGTGAATATCATGGCTTTTTGTAAAGAGTTTAATGCAGCATCTGCAAACTTTGAGCCAGGCTTGCCAATCCCAGTTGTTATCACTGTTTTTAACGACAAGTCTTTCACTTTCATCATGAAGTCGCCACCTGCGGCAGTCCTACTGCGTAAAGCAGCTGGCATTGCTAAAGGTTCTAGTATACCTAACAAAGACAAAGTTGGTACAGTAACTCGTGCACAACTAGAAGAAATCGTAAAAACCAAAGAGGCAGACCTAACCGCTGCTGAACTTGAAGCGGCAATTCGTACTATTGCAGGTACTGCTCGCTCAATGGGTCTAAATGTGGAGGGTGTATAATGGCTAAGCTAACTAAGCGTCAAAAGCTAATCAACGAGAAAGTTGATACTAAAAAACTATACACCATCGAAGAAGCAGTTGCGATTTTGAATGATTTGCCAGCAGCAAAATTCAAAGAGTCTATTGATATCGCCATCAATCTAGGTGTTGACCCTCGTAAGTCAGACCAAGTTGTTCGTGGTGCTACCAATCTACCTGCAGGTACTGGTAAAACTAAGCGTGTTGCAGTATTTGCTCAAGGTGCGGCTGCTGAAGCTGCTAAAGAAGCTGGTGCTGATGTTGTTGGTTTTGAAGACTTGGCAGAAAGCATTAAAGCTGGCAACCTTGACTTTGATGTGGTAATCGCATCTCCAGACGCAATGCGTGTGGTTGGTCAATTGGGTACTGTACTTGGTCCACGCGGTCTCATGCCAAACCCAAAAGTTGGCACAGTAACTGCCGATGTTGCTACTGCGGTTAAAAACACCAAAGCAGGTCAGGCACAATACCGTGTTGATAAAGCAGGTATTATCCATGCTTCTATCGGTCAAGTTGGTTTTACTGGTGAGCAAATCGAACAAAACGCAACTGCTTTATTGAACGATTTAAAGCGTGCCAAACCAGCGACCTCTAAAGGTATTTATATTAAGAAAATTACCTTGTCTAGCACCATGGGTCCTGGCATCGCCATCGATCCAGTACCGCACCGTGCGAACAAGTAAGAGATAATTGTGGCGGACGCTTAGTCAGATAATTCTTGATTTTTTCGGCGTTTTGCTTATAATACTCAATTTTGTTGCTAGTTTTCCCGTTATCAAAATTAGCAACGCCATATTTTTAGTTCAGCACAGCGGGTTGTGCTGTCTAAGACCGTAGGTGTGATTGATTGTTTTCAAGCAATTACCTAAATTATGAATAAAACCATAAGCCTACGCAGACGGAAAGACGATAAGTCGCCGTATTTTGGTGTAGATTTTTTAAATCTATAAAACTTGCTTATTATCCGCATGGATAATAAATATGGAGACAACCCATGGCACTAAATCTTCAAGACAAACAAGCAATTGTTGCTGAAGTAAATGAAGCTGCCAAAGGTGCGCTCTCTGCTGTTGTTGCCGATTCTCGTGGCGTAACAGTAGCACAGATGACCGAACTTCGTAAATCGGCTCGTGCAGCAGGTGTTGATATGCGTATCGTGCGTAATACTTTATTACGCCGTGCCCTAGAAGATACCGATTTTGCTTGCATGAACGATACATTCGTTGGTCCTACTCTAATTGCATTTTCAAATGAACACCCAGGTGCAGCAGCACGCTTGTTCAAAGAATTTGCAAAGGGCAACGACAAGTTCGAAATCAAAGGCGCAGCTTTTGAAGGCGAATTTATTGATGCAAAATCAATCGATAAACTTGCAACACTACCAACCTACGACGAAGCTATTGCTCGTTTGATGGGTACAATGAAAGAAGCGGCAGCTGGCAAACTTGCTCGTACTTTGGCTGCACTTCGAGACAAACTGCAAGCAGAAGCGGCTTAATTTTTCCAAATATTTTAAAAATTATCCGTTTAATTTATTTTATACTCTTATTTCATAGGAACAATTGCTATGTCACTAACTAACGAACAAATTCTAGATGCAATCGCAGAAAAATCAGTAATGGAAATCGTTGAGCTTATCTCTGCGATGGAAGAAAAATTCGGCGTGTCTGCAGCAGCTCTAGCAGCAGCTCCAGCAGCTGGCGGCGAAGCAGCAGCAGCTGAAGAAAAAGACGACTTCAATGTTGTTCTAACTTCTGGCGGCGACAAGAAAGTAGCTGTTATTAAAGTAGTTCGTGAAGTAACTGGTCTAGGTCTAAAAGAAGCTAAAGACCTAGTTGAAGGTGCTCCACAAACTATCAAAGAAGGTGCATCTAAAGCTGAAGCTGAAGAGCTTAAGAAGAAACTTGAAGAAGCTGGCGCAAGCGTTGAGCTTAAGTAATTTTAGTCATCAGTTGCCATTGATGATTTAATGGTCTGATTAAAATTATTTAAAAAAAGCCAATTTTGCATTTGCAATTTTGGCTTTTTTATTGCTTTTAAATCAAGGTTTGGTATATATACCAAATCTATCATGCGTTATCTTGCTTTGGTTCATCTGATGGCAAGTGGTTTTGTCATACTTGAAAATAATTTTTATTGTAAAATATGCAGTATTTTAGACAACGACTGTTTGATTGATATATTTGCAGATTGTTAGATTGGCTACCTAGCTGGATTATCCCAAATTGATGCAAATTATTTATGTTATGCTTGCTTTTTATGATTATTTTTGTTAGAATTTATTATTTGACCTTTTGTGTTAGTTGTTCTTGTCAAGCAGAAAACACAAACTAAAAGGACAAACATACCCTATGCAAAACGACTTAATTTGTGATTAACCAAAGAAATGGCTAAATATCGCTTGGTATTTGGCATTTTGTCGTGTTTGTTTGATATGCAGTAGGGGCGTATCTGACAAATTGCGTGGGTTTTATGGGCGTTTGACAGCCGTCCCTTTATTGACAGTATTTCATTTTTGAAGGTTGGCTCTTGTTTTTGCAATGGGCTTTTCCAAATTAACGTAAGGAATCTTAATGGCTTATTCTTATACCGAAAAGAAACGCATTCGTAAAAGTTTTTCTAGACTTCCAGACGTCATGGATGTACCGTATCTATTGGCAATCCAAGTAGATTCTTACGAGCAGTTCTTACAAGAACACAAAAAGCCAAAAGAGCGTGCTAATGTTGGTCTGCAAGCTGCTTTTTCATCAATTTTCCCAATCGCTAGCCACTCTGGTAACGCTGAGCTTCAGTTTGTTGAGTATTATTTGGGTGAACCTGAATTTGATGAGCGTGAGTGTATCATGCGTGGCTCAACTTTTGCTGCACCACTGCGTGTAAAAATTCGTTTGGTCATTAAAGATAAGGACAGCAAAGATAAAGATAGCAAGGCGGCAATCAAAGACATTCGTGAGCAGAGTGTCTTTATGGGCGAAATTCCGCTGATGACCGACAATGGTACTTTCATCATCAATGGTACCGAGCGTGTCATCGTATCGCAGCTGCATCGTTCGCCAGGTGTTTTCTTTGACCATGATAAGGGCAAATCGCATTCAAGTGGTAAGGTGCTTTATAATGCTCGTATCATTCCTTATCGTGGTTCTTGGCTTGACTTTGAGTTTGATGTTAAAGATTTGGTGTATGTGCGTATTGACCGTCGCCGTAAGTTGCTTGCCACCATTATTTTGCGTGCAATCGGTATGGAGACAGCAGACATTCTATCTACCTTCTTTGAAACGGTTGAGGTTTATAAAGGTGATGAATCGTTTGAAATTGAGCTGATTGCTGAACACTTGCAAGGTGAAATGGCTCAATTTGACATTGTATCGCCTGAAGGTAAGGTCATTGTTGAGCAAGGTAAGCGTATTAATGCTCGCCGTATCAAGGAAATCCAAGCATCTGGTATGACAAAACTTGCTGTGCCTGACGAGTATCTATATGAGCGTATTTTGGCAGAGGACATTGTTTATCACGATGAAGTGATTGCCCGTGCCAATACCTTAATCGACCACGATCTTTTGGTAAAATTGGCGGACAAGAGCATTAAAGGCTTTAAGATTTTGTTCACTAACGACATTGACCATGGTGCGTACATTGCCGATACCTTGCGTGCTGATACCGTGATGTCTCGTGAAGAGGCATTGATTGAGATCTACAAGGTGATGCGTCCAGGTGAGCCGCCAACGCTAGAAACTGCTGAAAAATTGTTTGAACAAATGTTCTTTAGCCAAGAGCGTTACGATTTGTCCAATGTCGGTCGCATGAAGTTCAATCGCCGTTTGGGTCGTGATTTTATCGATACTGATGACATTGATGTACAGCGTGAACAAGGCGTACTATCTAATCAAGACATCATTGATGTACTAAAAGAGCTGATTGAAATTCGCAACGGTCGTGGCGAAGTGGATGATATTGATCATCTGGGCAACCGCCGTATCCGTTCAGTGGGCGAGATGACCGAGAATCAATTCCGTATTGGTTTGGCTCGTGTGGAGCGTGCAGTTAAAGAGCGTCTGACAACTGCAGAGTCAGATAGCCTATCGCCACAAGATTTAATTAACTCAAAACCTGTGGCAGCAGCGATGAAAGAATTCTTTGGTTCATCGCAGTTATCACAGTTTATGGATCAAAACAACCCGCTTTCAGAGATTACCCATAAGCGTCGTGTATCAGCACTTGGTCCTGGTGGTTTGACTCGTGAGCGTGCAGGCTTTGAGGTGCGAGATGTGCATAATACGCACTATGGTCGTGTCTGTCCGATTGAGACACCTGAAGGTCCAAACATTGGTTTGATTAACTCTTTGGCAGTATTTGCTAAGACCAATAACTTTGGCTTTTTGGAGACGCCGTATCGCCGTGTTATCGATGGCAAGGTAACTGACGACATTGAATACATGTCAGCCATTGAAGAGGTGGGTTCGGTGATTGCACAGGCAGACTCGCCAATGAACGAAAATGGCGAACTGACCGAAGAGATGGTCATGGTGCGTTATCAGGGTGAATCGGTGCGTATGGGTGTGGATAAGGTTACCCATATGGATGTATCGCCACGCCAAGTTGTCTCGGTGGCAGCGTCTTTGATTCCGTTCCTTGAACACGATGATGCTAACCGTGCCTTGATGGGTGCGAACATGCAGCGTCAAGCTGTACCGACTTTGCGTTCTGATAAACCGCTTGTGGGTACTGGCATGGAGCGTCATGTGGCTCGTGATAGTGGTGTGTGTGTGGTCGCTAAGCGTGGTGGTGTGATTGAAGAAGTTGATGCCAGCCGTGTCATCGTGCGTGTTAATGAGAGCGAGATGACCGTTGGTGAAGCGGGCATTGATATTTATAATTTGATTAAGTACACCCGTTCCAACCAAAATACCTGTATTAACCAACGCATTATTGTCAACGAAGGCGATGTGATTGCTCGAGGAGACATCTTGGCTGATGGACCATCGACCGATTTGGGTGAATTGGCACTTGGTCAGAACATGCGTGTGGCGTTCATGCCGTGGAATGGCTATAACTTTGAGGACTCCATCTTATTGTCCGAGCGAGTGGTACAAGAAGATCGGTTTACCACCATTCATATCCAAGAGCTAACCTGTGTGGCTCGTGATACCAAGCTAGGCCCCGAAGAAATCACTGGCGATATTCCGAATGTGGGTGAGGCAGCGCTTGCCAACCTTGATGAGGCAGGTATTGTCTATATCGGTGCTGAAGTGGATGCGGGTGATATTTTGGTCGGTAAAGTAACACCAAAAGGCGAAAGTCAGCTAACCCCAGAAGAAAAGCTACTTCGTGCCATCTTTGGTGAAAAGGCAGCCGATGTTAAAGATACTTCACTTCGTGTACCATCATCAACTAAGGGTACAGTAATTGATGTGCAGGTATTTACTCGTGATGGTTTAGAAAAAGACAGTCGTGCCAAAGCCATTGAAAAGGCAATGTTGGACAACTATCGCAAAGACTTAAAAGAAGAGTTGGTGATTTTTGAAGCGGCGGCTCGTGGTCGTATCGTACATCTGCTTGATGGCGAGGTAGTAAGTGGCGGTGCAGGCTTTAAGGCAGGTACAGTATTGACAGCAGTGGATATGGAGAATTTATCTCTTGAAAGTTTGTTGGACATTCAACCCGCCAAAGAGGAAGTCTCTGAGCGTTTGACCCAAATCTCTGAATATCTGACTGACAAGCAAAAAGAGATTGATAACAAATTTGCTGAGAAAAAACGCAAATTGACCGCAGGCGATGATCTGGCACATGGTGTACAAAAAATCGTTAAGGTGTATTTGGCAGTGAAACGCCGTATTCAACCTGGTGATAAGATGGCAGGTCGTCATGGTAACAAAGGTGTTGTTTCTCGCATCATGCCTGTTGAGGACATGCCGTATGATGAAAAAGGCAATCCTGTTGATATCGTACTAAACCCACTGGGTGTACCTTCTCGTATGAACATCGGTCAGGTGCTAGAGACGCATTTAGGTATGGCGGCTCGTGGTCTTGGCGACAAAATCAATGAGATGATGCGTGCTCAGGCAGCTGTAGGCGAACTTCGTGAATTCTTGGATAAGATTTATAACAAAGTTGGCGGCGAGCAGGTGGATTTAGACAGCTTGTCAGATGAAGATATCTTGGCAATGTCTGAGAACCTGTGTGCTGGTGTGCCGATGGGTACAGCCGTCTTTGATGGTGCTAAAGAGAGTCAAATCAAAGAGCTTTTAGAGTTGGCAGGTCTTGATAAATCAGGTCAGCAAACACTGTATGACGGAAGAACGGGCAAGAAATTTGACCGTCCTGTTACGGTGGGCTATATGTATATGCTTAAATTGAACCACTTGGTTGATGATAAGATGCACGCTCGTTCAACAGGTTCATACTCACTAGTAACACAACAACCACTTGGTGGTAAAGCACAGTTTGGTGGTCAGCGTTTTGGTGAGATGGAGGTTTGGGCACTTGAGGCATACGGTGCAACTTATACTTTACAAGAGATGTTGACTGTGAAGTCGGACGATGTTGAAGGTCGTACACGCATGTATAAAAACATCGTTGACGGTGAGCAATACATGAACCCAGGTATGCCAGAGTCGTTTAATGTATTGACCAAAGAAATTCGCTCACTGGGCATTAACATTGACTTAAAAGAAAAGAAAAAATAAGCCAAGCCTAAAAGATGAGCATTGATCCAGACACAAGGGTGTCTGGATTACCGAATTGACGAATATAACGGAGAATCCTTTTGAAAGATTTATTAGACATCATGAAAGGCCCTGCCGATACAGGCATCAAAGAGTTTGACAGTATTCAGATTTCTTTGGCAAGCCCTGATACCATCAAATCTTGGTCGCATGGCGAAGTTAAAAAACCTGAAACCATCAATTATCGTACCTTCAAACCTGAGCGTGATGGTCTATTCTGTGCCAAAATCTTTGGGCCTGTCAAGGATTTTGAATGTCTGTGTGGTAAATACAAACGCCGCAAATTCCAAGGCATCATCTGTGAAAAATGTGGTGTAGAAGTTACTGCCGCTAAAGTGCGTCGTGATCGCATGGGTCATATTGAGCTTGCCAGTCCTGTGGCTCATATCTGGTTCTTAAAATCACTACCAAGTCGCATCGGTCTATTACTTGATATTACGCTTCGTGATATTGAGCGTGTTCTATATTTTGAAAGCTATATCGTTACTGATCCTGGCATGACTGCTCTTGAAAAGTATCAATTGCTTGATGATGAAGAATATTTTACCGCACTTGAACAATATGGCGATGAATTCATTGCTAAAATGGGTGCAGAAGCGGTTCAAGACCTATTAAAAGATATTGATGTTGATGGTGAGATTGATGAGTTGCGTGCGGAGATTCCACAAACCAGCTCTGAAACCAAGCTAAAAAAGATGGCAAAACGCTTACAGCTACTTGAATCATTCCGTGATTCTGGCAACAAGCCTGAATGGATGGTAATGACCATTTTGCCAGTATTGCCACCTGATTTGCGTCCGCTTGTGCCACTTGAAGGTGGTCGCTTTGCTACCTCTGATTTGAACGACTTGTATCGCCGAGTTATTAACCGTAATAACCGTCTAAAACGCCTACTTGAGCTAAACGCCCCTGATATTATCGTGCGTAACGAAAAGCGTATGCTACAAGAAGCAGTGGACGCATTACTTGATAATGGTCGTCGTGGTCGTGCAATTACTGGCTCAAATAAACGCCCACTAAAATCACTTGCTGACATGATCAAAGGTAAGCAAGGTCGCTTCCGTCAAAACCTATTGGGTAAGCGTGTAGACTATTCTGGTCGTTCGGTGATTGTGGTTGGTCCTACTCTTCGTCTGCATCAGTGCGGTCTGCCTAAGAAAATGGCACTTGAGTTGTTCAAACCATTTACTTACGCCAAGCTACTACAAAATAATATTGCTCAGACTATTAAAGCCGCCAAGAAAATGGTAGAGCGTGAAGAGCCTGCGGTTTGGGATATGTTGGCGAGCGTGATTCGTGAACACCCTGTATTGCTCAACCGTGCACCAACGCTACACCGTTTGGGCTTGCAAGCATTTGAACCTGTGCTGATTGAAGGTAAAGCAATTCAGTTACACCCTCTTGTCTGTGCGGCATTTAACGCCGACTTTGACGGTGACCAGATGGCGGTGCATGTGCCATTGACATTAGAAGCTCAGCTTGAAGCCCGTGCACTGATGATGTCAACGAACAACATTCTATCGCCAGCTAATGGTGAGCCAATTATCGTACCGTCTCAGGATGTGGTCTTAGGATTGTATTATATCAGCCGTAGCCATATCGGTGCTAAAGGCGAGAACATGGTGTTTAGTACGGTCAATGAAGCACTGCGTGCGATTGGCTCAGAAGATTTGTCGGTCAATGCTAAAATCAAAGTTCGTGTTACTGAGACCATCATTGATGAAAGAACCGATGAAAGAACCACCAAAACCGAAATTAAAGACACTGTTGCAGGTCGTCTTTTGATTTGGAATATCATGCCAGAAGGTATGGCATTTAGTGAATGCAACCTTGAGATGACCAAGAAAAACATCTCTAAGCTACTTAATTCATGCTATCGTAAACTGGGTGTGAAAGAGTCGGTTCTTTTTGCTGACCATTTGATGTATCTAGGTTTTGCCCAAGCGACCTTGTCGGGCATTTCTATTGGTATGGAAGACATGGTCATTCCACCAACCAAAAAAGAGATCATGGATGCTGCCGATTCAGAAGTGCGTGAGATTGAACAGCAGTTTGAACAAGGCTTTGTCACTGCAGGTGAACGCTATAACAAAGTCGTTGATATCTGGTCTAGAACTTCTGATAAAATCGCCAATGCGATGATGGATAACCTATCAACCGATGAAGTTGTGAACAGCGAGGGTGAAGTTGAGCGTGAAAAATCTTTCAACTCAATTTATATGATGGCGGACTCTGGTGCTCGTGGTAGTGCCACGCAGATTCGTCAGCTTGCTGGTATGCGTGGTCTGATGGCAAAACCAGATGGTTCGATTATTGAGACACCAATTAAAGCAAACTTCCGTGAAGGTCTGACGGTACTTCAGTACTTTATCTCAACGCACGGTGCGCGTAAGGGTCTTGCTGATACCGCACTTAAGACAGCGAATTCTGGTTATCTAACCCGCCGTTTGGTTGATGTGGCACAAGACTTGGTCATTACCACTGATGACTGTGGCACGCAGGCAGGTCAGCGTATGACTCCTGTTATTGATGGTGGCGAGATTGTTGAGCGTCTAGGCGACCGTGTATTGGGTCGTGTTATTGCCAAAGATGTGCTTGATGCTGACAATCAAGTGATTGCAGAGGCAGGTACTTTGATTGATGAGCGTATGGTTGAAAAGTTAGATGCCAATGCCATTGATGAAGTTTATGTGCGTTCGGTGATTACCTGTGAGTCAGGACATGGGGTGTGTGCTAAGTGTTACGGTCGTGATCTGGCTCGTGGACACCTTGTGAATATCGGCGAATCTGTGGGTGTCATGGCGGCACAGTCTATCGGTGAACCTGGTACACAGCTGACCATGCGTACATTCCACGTGGGTGGTGCGGCATCGGCAGCAGCTGTTGATAACAGTGTATCGGTAGGTAGCAATGGTTCTGTGCGTTTCCATAACATGAAGACTGTTGAGCATGCTGATGGTCATCTGGTGGTTGTTTCTCGTTCAGCTGAAATCGGTGTGGCAGACAGTCAAGGTCGTGAGCGTGAACGCTATAAAGTGCCTTATGGTTCAAATATCTTGCTTCGTGATGGTGCAGAAGTGGCTGCAGGCGATGTCATTGCCAAATGGGACCCACACACCCACCCAATCATCACCGAGTTTGCAGGTACAGCACGCTTTAGCGACATCACTGATGGCATGACCGCTACTGTAAAAGTGGACGAAACCACCGGTATGAGCTCTTTTGAAATCTTGGCAAGTAAAGACCGCCCAAGTATTGCCAAAGACTTGCGTCCTGCGATTATCTTGGATACTAAAGAAGGCAAAGAAGTGGTTTACTTCCTGCCTGCCGAGACGGTTATCCGTGTATCAGAAGGTGAGCAAGTAACAGCAGGTTCGGTGCTTGGTCGTGTGCCACAAGCCACTTCTGGTACTAAAGATATTACTGGTGGTCTGCCACGAGTTGCCGACCTATTTGAAGCACGCCGTCCAAAAGATCATGCAATCATGGCAGAAATGAGTGGTGTGGTGTCATTTGGTAAAGAAACTAAAGGCAAAAACCGCTTTATCATCACCGATGAAGATGGCAATGTCCATGAAGAGCTTATTCCAAAATGGCGTCAAATCAATGTGTTTGAAGGTGAAACGGTTGAGCGTGGCGAGGTGGTATCTGATGGTCCGCTAAATCCCCATGACATCTTACGCCTGAAAGGTGAAACAGCACTTGCGAACTACATTGTAAATGAAGTGCAAGAAGTGTATCGCTTACAAGGTGTTAAGATTAACGATAAGCACATTGAAGTTATTGTGCGTCAGATGTTGCGTAAAGTTGAGATTGTTGATGGCGGTGATTCTAGCTACTTTAAAGGCGACCAAGCTGAATATACCAAGATTCGTGCTCTCAATGAGGAATTGATAGCCAATGACAAGTTCCCAGTACAGTATGAGCGTCAGCTATTAGGTATTACCAAGGCATCGCTTGCAACGGAGAGCTTCATTTCAGCAGCGTCGTTCCAAGAGACTACCCGTGTCCTAACAGCAGCAGCAACAATGGGCAAAGTCGATGACCTAGCAGGTCTAAAAGAGAATGTCGTGGTTGGTCGTCTGATTCCGGCAGGTACAGGTTTGGCATATCATCAAAACCGCCAACGCAAAGCACAGCTAGAAAAAGAGGCTGAGATGGCAAGTGCAGATATTGGCTTGAGCGATGAACTGCTCACTCCTATTGAAACTTTGCCAACAGAAGACAGCTTTGCTAAAGCCTTCGCTGATGAATTGGGACAAAACAGCTAATCAGCTCATCAAAAAGCTCATCATATGTGGTGGGCTTTTTGTTTATAACGGTATTTAAGGCGGTATCACAAGTTGGAATTATCTGAATTAGTATCGCCAGTTTTATGGATATTTAAGCGAAGATAATTTGCAATCAATATCTGATGTGTGACATACTTTTTGCTTACCTTATTAGTTGAGAGTTTTTTATGACCTTATCACTCCAAAAAGACAAAATTCGCTTCTTATTATTAGAAGGTGTGCATGAAAATGCCCTAAAGGTGCTAAATGATGCAGGCTATACGAATATTGAATACATTAAATCAGCACTTGATGAAGCCGTTTTGATTGAAAAAATCAAAGATGTGCATTTCATTGGTATTCGTTCTCGCACACAGCTGACTCGTCAGGTGCTAGAATCTGCCGAAAAGTTGATTGCAATCGGCTGTTTTTGTATCGGTACCAACCAAGTGGATTTGGATGCAGCTCTTGAGTTGGGTATTCCTGTGTTTAATGCACCATATTCAAATACGCGTTCGGTTGCAGAACTGGTACTTGCCGAGACCATCATGCTCATGCGCGGCATTCCTGAAAAAAATGCAGTTGTGCATCGTGGTGGTTGGAATAAGTCTGCCAAAGACAGTTATGAAGTGCGTGGAAAGACGATGGGTATTGTCGGCTATGGTTCTATCGGCTCACAACTGTCTGTGCTGTGTGAGGCACTGGGAATGAAAGTGATTTATCATGATGCGGTTACCAAACTTCCGTTGGGCAATGCTTCGCAGGTGGGTAGTTTTGATGAACTGCTTGCTCAAGCAGATGTTGTTACCCTGCATGTCCCTGATTTGCCAAGCACTCGCAACATGATGACCAAGACAGAATTTGCCAAGATGAAAGACGGTGCGTTGTTTATCAATGCGGCTCGTGGCGGATGTGTGGATATTGATGCATTGGCTGATGCACTAACCAGCGGTAAAATCTTAGGGGCGGCGATTGATGTTTTCCCAAAAGAACCAAAGTCAGCTGATGAAGAGTTTGCCTCGCCACTGCGTAAGTTTGATAATGTTATCTTAACTCCGCATGTGGGTGGATCAACCCAAGAAGCACAGGCGAACATTGGTCTTGAAGTAGCCGAAAAATTCGTGAAGTATTCGGATCAAGGCGACACCACCAGTGCGGTGAATTTCCCGAATGTTTCTATCCCATTCACCACAGGTACGCACCGCCTATTACACATTCATCGCAATGTTCCAGGCGTATTGTCTCAGATTAACGCATCATTTGCTGATGCAGGCATTAATATCGCCGCACAGTCTTTGATGACTAAAGGCGATATCGGTTATCTGGTGATGGATGTCGATGACAACGATTCATGCAAGGCAATGGAGCGTCTGCGTGCTGTGCCTGAAACCATTAAGGTGCGTGTTTTATTCTAAACGCAGACTTAGAAGATTGCTTTTATTTTATAGTACTTTTCTTGGTAAAATACAAAGAAGATGATTTAGATGGAGAGTATCATGATAACTGATTTTGATGTGCAATTTGATTATGATTATATCGCTATTGGTGGTGGGTCTGGTGGCATTGCCTCTGCCAACCGTGCAGCAATGTACGGACAAAAAACCGCCATTATTGAAAGTACGCACATTGGCGGTACTTGTGTGAATGTCGGCTGTGTACCAAAAAAAGTCTTGTGGTATGGAGCGAATCTAGCGGAGCATATCCATAAATACGCACCCGATTATGGCTTTGGGTTAACTGTAAAAGAGTTTAATTTTAAAACTTTGGTGGATAATCGCACCGCTTATATCAATCGCATTCATCAATCCTATCAAAAAGGCTTTGATAAAAACAATGTTACCGTCATTCGTGGCTTTGCTAAATTTATTGACAAGCACACTCTTGAGATTGATAAGGGTAATGGTGAAAAAGAGACGGTTACCGCTCGCCATATTCTCATTGCCACAGGGGGTAAGCCGATGGTTCCCAATATTGATGGGGCTCAATTTGGCGAGACTTCTGATGATTTTTTTGAATGGGAAAATTTACCAAAATCAGTTGCAATCGTTGGTTCTGGCTATATCGGCGTAGAGCTTGCAGGAGTGTTAAATGCTCTTGGGGTAGAGACGCATTTGATTGTGCGAGGCGATCGAATCTTAAAGAATTTTGATGAAGCAATCATTGATGAACTTGGTCATATTATGCAAAATGATGGCATTATTTTTCATTATCAAAAAGAACCAAGTAAGATTGACAAGAATGATGACAATTCATTAACCATTCACTGTGGCGATACAATCATTACAACTGAAAAACTTATCTGGGCAACAGGGCGAAAAGCCAATACGGATCAGTTGAATTTGGATAAAGTTGGGGTAAAAACCAATAATAAAGGCGAAATCATTGTAGATGAATATCAAAACACAAGCGTAGATAATATCTTTGCGGTGGGCGATATCATACAAAATGGCATACAGCTTACCCCCATAGCGGTAGCGGCCGGACGCAGACTGTCTGAGCGACTATTTAACAACAAACCGAACGAGCGTTTGGATTATCATAATGTCCCTAGCGTAATTTTTAGTCATCCGCCTGTTGGTACAGTGGGCTTGTCTGAAAAAGAAGCAAAAGCCCAATTTGATGATGTTAAAGTCTATACCTCTACCTTTACACCAATGCTATCTGCCATCACCAGTCATCGTCAACCTTGCAAAATGAAGCTTATCTGTGCAGGTGATGATAAAAAAGTCGTAGGACTGCACGGCGTGGGCTTTGGGGTGGATGAGATGATTCAAGGCTTTGCTGTGGCGATCAAGATGGGAGCAACCAAGGCAGACTTTGATGATACTGTTGCCATTCATCCGACAGGGAGTGAAGAGTTTGTAACAATGAGATGAGTTAGACTTACCATAAAAAAGACAAATCATATTGGTGATTTGTCTTTTTCTTATTTGCGTAAAGCGTGTATCTGTGTTTTAATTCAGTTTAATTTATTTTCCTATCACTCTCTCAAATCCAATCATCTGCCCATCAATCAGTCGCATGAATAGGGTGTCTGGGTAATTATCCGCCACATATTTTTGTAAAAATGCTAAAGTGTCACTACTGATGTCTGGGTCGGTGTCAAAGTGATGGTTAAACACCATGCCAAACAGAGTAAGTCCACGAGAGCGTATCGCTTCAAGGGTCAATAGTGTATGATTGATACTGCCTAAGCGTGCCGATGTTACCACGATGACAGGATAACACTGTGTGGCAATGTAGTCTAGTGTGAGCAGATTATCGGTGATTGGTGCAAGCACACCACCTGCTCCTTCTAGTAGTACGATGTCAAAGTGAGTGTGTAGTTTTTTGGTGGCGTGTGTGATGATGTCGGTATTTAAAGAGCGGTTTTCTAGGCGTGCTGAGAGATGCGGACTGGCGGGCTTGGTCAGGACAATGGGGCAAGTTGTGCCGTCTATGTCAAGCTCGTGCAGTTTTATGCCCATCAGCTTTCGATGAGTTATGATGTCATCAGCAATGTCGCCTGTTACACCTGTTTGGATTAATTTTTGGGTGATGACAGAGTTGCCATGTAACATTAGGTGGCGAGCCAGTATGCCTGTGGCATAGGTTTTACCAATATCTGTATCTATGCCTGTGATGAAGTAGGTGGTCATGATTAACCTTATCTTTGGTGGTTAAAATATTCGTGCAGTAACTTGATGAGATTGGCACATAACATCTTTAAGTCCTCATCGCTTATAACATAAGCAGGCATGAGATAAACGAGTTTGCCAAAGGGTCGCACCCAAATGCCATATTTGGGCAATAGTCGCTGAAAGGTTGGCATATCTATCATCTGCTTCATCTCAATGACTGCAATTGCTCCAAGTACTCGCACATCATAGACCTCCTTCCATGAAATTAGCTGTTGTAGGTGGGTGTTTAGTTTGTTTTGCATTTTCTGTGCTACATAGGCACTGTCGTGCTGCCATACTAGGTCAATGCTGGCAGAAGCAATCGCACAAGCAAGCGGATTGCCCATAAAAGTTGGGCCGTGCATGAGTGCAGGGTAGGGGCTATTGTGTAGAGTGTCGGCGATTTTGGCTGTACTCATTACTGCTCCAAAACTCATATAACCCCCTGTCAATGCTTTACCCAGTGTCATGATATCAGGGCAGATATTAGCGTGGCTGACAGCGAACATCTGTCCGCTTCGTCCAAAGCCTGTGGCAATCTCATCGCAGATGAGTAATACATCGTAATACTGACACAAGGCGTGCAGATGTGCTAGATATTGGGGTGAATAAAACCGCATACCGCCTGCACCTTGCACGATAGGCTCGATGATGAATCCTGCTAGCTTGTCATGATACCGCCCAAAAAAATTATCCATCTGTAAGCGAGTATCATCATCTAGGGGTGTATCAAATCCCATCGGCGGTGCTGGCAAAAAGTACTGTACAGGTAATTGACTACCATACAGGGTGTGCATGCTGTTCACAGGGTCGCAGACGCTCATGGCGTGCCAAGTATCGCCATGATAGCCAGAGTGTGTGCTACCGAAAGCATTTTTATGTGGTGTGCCACGAGCCATTTGATATTGTAGTGCCATTTTTAGGGCGACTTCTACCGCCACGCTACCACTATCAGCATAAAAAATTTTGGTTAGGTTTTTTGGGGTGATGCCAAGCAGTTTTTGCCCAAGCTCTATGGCGGGCGTATGAGTCAGCCCACCGAACATTACATGGCTCATTTTACCGATTTGCTCTGTTACGGCTTGGTTTAAAATAGGGTGATTGTAGCCGTGAATGCTTGCCCACCATGATGACATGCCGTCAATCAGTGATGTGCCATCAGCCATATACAGACGCACGCCGTTGGCATGGCTAATGAGATGATTGTCATAGCTTGGTGGTAAGCTGGCGTATGGATGCCATAGATGTGTACGGTCAAAGGTGGTTAATTGGTCTAAGATGTCAGGGTTGGTCAAATCATAAAGATTCATTTACATCTGCCCTAAAATATGTGTGGATTTGGGGTATTATAAAGGATTTACTAACTGTGGAACAATCTTTTTGGCAATCGGTCAAACCAAACAGACCGATCAATAAAAAAACCGCTCATCAAGAACGGTTTTATCTATGATTTAAGCATGATGTATCTTAAAGCAGTTTGACTGAAAGTCAAATCATGCTTTTTGTACAGCCAAAGCTTGCAGTGCTTCGGGCGATGACCATAAGCCTTCTAGGTCATAGAATTCACGGGCTTCACGAGTCATGATATGCACGACTACCGCTCCTAAGTCCACAAGCGTCCAATCGCTGTCTTTGTCGCCTTCACGACCTAGTGGCATAAGCCCTGATTCCTTGGCTTTTGCTCCGAGCTTATCCGCCAGTGCTTTAACATGGCGTTTGGAGGTGGCATTGGCGATGATGATGTGTTCAGCTACTTCGGTTAAATGCTCTACTGTCATCACGGTGATTTCGGTAGCTTTTAGGTCGTCTAGTGCTTCGGTAGCAAGGGCGACTTGTTCATCTAAAGTCAGTTTTTGGGTGTTGGTTTGGTTTGTCATTGTAGATACTTTAAAATTTTTACCAGATAAACTGATTATTATAGCACATTTTAATCAGTTTCGCCATAAAGTGCGTTGCGGTAAATATAATCTAGCACACTGGGGGCTAAGCCCTCGCCTGCTTTTGGGTCTTTTTTGGCAATCTGTGTCCGAATTTGGCCAGATGACATGGCATAAATGGGGGTGTGGTCTTGATAAATTTTACCGTTGTTATCCAAAAAATCACCCAGATTATCGGTTAAATTCTCCAAAATCTGTGGGCTAAATTCGCCATGTTGGATAAAATCACCACGCCAAAATGCCCAAATTTTGACAAAATCTAAAATCTCATTGCTATCTTTCCAAGTCGGTAGAGTGTACAGGCTGTCTTGCCCTAGGATAAAAATCAGTTGGTCGTTAGGGTGGGCTTGCCTAAGTAGTCGCACGGTATCAATGGTGTAGATGGGCGGTGTACGGTCAAGTTCGCAGGTCTCAATGCCAATCGGCGTGCCATCGGTGGCAAGGCGTAACATGGTAAGGCGATGCTCATCAGTCGTAGGCTTACCCTTAAATGGGTTACCCTTGGTGGGCATGAGCGAGACGCTGATGGGGTCGGTGGCAGCCTGACTTAAAGCATTATGCACGCTCATTGCCATTGATAGATGTGATGAATGCACAGGGTCAAAGGAGCCACCAAGAAAGGCACGAATGGTCATGGCTGATTGGGTAAATGGATTTGTGCTAGTGTAGCAGAAGTTGGTTAGAGTGGCAAATGACCTAGCCTTCCGTCTTATTATGAAAGGAAAAAAAGAGAGGTTAATCTTTGATGGGCTTTGTAACTAGCCTTTGAATGTTGAAAAAGAGCGATAAATTAACAAAATGATAAAAACGATGAACATAACCTGTGTGATGATTGCCCATCGCCTGAGTAATCATCAGTGCTGATGAGATAATTTGTTTAAATAAACCTTAATGTTGCTTTAAAAATCACATCTTTACCCCATTAAGTCAATATCAATCAGATAATCCATCAAAGGCAACCTATGGCACACGAATTTATCAGCATTAAAGGTGCTCGTACGCACAACCTAAAAAATATCGATGTGGACATTCCACGAGATAAGCTTGTGGTGATTACAGGTCTTTCAGGTTCTGGAAAATCATCGCTCGCTTTTGATACGCTTTATGCTGAAGGGCAACGCCGTTATGTAGAAAGTTTATCCGCTTATGCTCGCCAATTTTTAAGTCAGATGGATAAGCCTGAGGTGGATAGTATTGAGGGTCTTTCTCCTGCCATCGCCATTGAACAAAAATCCACCAACCACAACCCTCGTTCTACCGTTGGTACGATTACCGAAGTCTATGATTACCTACGCCTACTATTTGCAAGAGTTGGTACACCCCATTGTCCAGAACATGACTTGCCAATGGTCGCCCAAACGGTCAGTGAAATGGTGGATGATATTCTTGCTAAACCTGATGGCACAAAACTGATGCTTCTAGCACCTGTTGTGCGTGAACGAAAGGGCGAGCATCTTGCCCTGTTGGAGAGTTTGCAGGCACAAGGTTTTACCAAATTTCGCATTGACGGTGCGGTCTACGATGTGGACGAGCTACCCACTCTTGCTAAGACGCACAAACACACCATTGAGGTGGTGGTGGATAGATTCAAGGTGCGAGATGATTTGGGTAATCGAGTGGCAGAAAGTTTGGAGACCGCCTTAAGATTGGGTAATGACATTGTCATCGTCCATCATATGGACGGAGCTGATGAAGCTGTTTTGTCCGCTAAGCATTCTTGTCCTGTCTGTGATAGGGTGGTTAGTGAGTTAGAGCCACGCCTTTTTAGTTTTAATAATCCTGCTGGGGCTTGCCCATCGTGTGATGGTCTGGGCAAGCGTCAGTATTTCTCTGCTGAGCGGATTGTTACCGAGCCTGCAAAATCCATCAATCAAGGGGCAATACATGGTTGGGACAAACGCCATGCTTATTATTTTGGGCTGTTGACCACAGTCTGTACGCATTTTGGTATTGATATGGATAAGCCGTGGCAGGAATTACTCAAAAAAGAGCAAAACATCATCTTAAACGGTTCTGGCAAAGAAAAGATTGTCTTTAATTTTACCGATGAAAGGGGGCGTAAGACAACTAAGACCGTACCGTTTGAGGGGATTTTACCTTATCTAGAACGCCGTTATCATAGCACTACTAGTAACATTGTGAGAGATGAGCTGGCTCAATACCTTTCGGATACTACTTGTAATGTCTGCAATGGTGTGCGTCTAAACGACATTGCTCGTCATGTCAAAGTGGACGGTCGTGGCGTGGGGGATATCATTCATCTTCCCATCGGTCAGGCATGGCAATATTATGAAAATCTGCACATTAGCGGACATAAAGGCGAGGTGGCGGATAAGATTTTTAAAGAAATTCGTGAACGGTTGGGATTTTTGACTAAGGTGGGCTTAGAATATCTAACCCTTGCTCGTTCTGCTGAGACATTGTCAGGAGGTGAGGCACAGCGAATCCGTTTGGCAAGTCAAATCGGTGCAGGGCTCATGGGAGTCATGTATGTGCTTGATGAGCCGTCCATCGGACTGCACCAAAGAGATAATGACCGTTTGTTATCCACTCTAACGCATCTTAGGGATTTGGGCAACACGGTTATTGTCGTGGAGCATGACGAAGATGCCATCTGTATGGCAGATTATATCATTGATATTGGTGTGGGAGCAGGCGTGCATGGCGGAAGAGTGATTGCTGCAGGAACGGCAGATGAAATTGCCAAAAATAATGACTCCTTAACAGGGCAGTATTTGTCAGGTAAAAAACGCATTGAAGTCCCTAAAGTTCGTCATACTGCCAAGATGGGTGAGGTCAAAAAAGGCAAAAAGACGGTATCTGAGCCTTTATATATCCGTCTAGAAGGAGCAAAAGGCAACAACCTAAAAAATGTTAATCTAGAAATTCCCATCGGTGTGATGACCTGCATCACAGGTGTGTCAGGCTCTGGCAAATCTACGCTCATCAATCGTACGCTCATGCCACTATCTGCCACATACCTAAATAATGCCACGACATTAGTACCCGAAAGTTACGATAAAATCACAGGGCTTGAGCATCTTGATAAGATGGTGGATATAGACCAAAGCCCCATTGGTCGTACCCCTCGTTCTAATCCTGCTACTTATACAGGGGTGTTTACGCTCATACGAGACCTATTCACCCAAACGCCTGAGGCAAGAGCTAGGGGATATAAAGCAGGGCGTTTTAGCTTCAATGTTAAGGGTGGTCGCTGCGAGGCTTGTCAAGGCGATGGCATGATTAAGGTGGAAATGCACTTTTTACCCGATATGTATGTGCCGTGCGATGTCTGTGATGGTAAACGCTACAATCGTGAGACGCTAGAGGTGCATTATAAAGGCAAGTCCATCAGTCAAGTGCTAGACATGACGGTGGAAAATGCACTTAGTTTCTTTGAGGCGATTCCTGCGATTCATCGCAAATTAGAAGCACTCATGCAAGTGGGACTGGGTTATATTCAGCTTGGTCAATCTGCCACGACATTATCGGGAGGTGAAGCCCAAAGGGTGAAACTTGCCAAAGAACTTGCCAAACGAGACACAGGGCAGACTTTATATATCCTAGATGAACCGACCACAGGACTGCATTTTCATGATATCAAAAAACTACTTGATATCCTGCACACCCTTAGAGATAAGGGTAATACGGTGGTGGTTATTGAGCATAATCTGGATGTAATTAAGACTGCTGACCATATCGTTGATTTGGGCTACGAAGGTGGTGATGGCGGTGGCATGATTGTTGCGACAGGAACGCCAGAGGAGGTGGCACAAGATGAGAAATCTCATACAGGGCGTTTTTTAAAAGGTGTGCTTGAAAAGGGATAAGTAGCAAAATTTTTGATGGTTGATTGTGCATCTGATGACGGTAGCGATGATGATTTATGCTATCGTCATGATGGAGCAGAAACATGATGGGTGTTTGATTAAATTTGCTACCATGAAAGCAAATTCCCAAAGATGCACAAGGCGAGCAAAAAAAGACTGGTAATTTTGCGAAATTTTCGTTAAAGTAGGCATACAGGCTTAGTTGAATAACAAGAATGGTCTGTGTAATAGGTGTTTTATATTTATATTAGTTAATGATAGAGTAGCTTATGAGTAGTGTGAATAAGGTAATCATTGTTGGTCGCTTGGGCAATGACCCAGAAGTGCGTTCTTTTCAAAATGGCGGCGGCGTTACGAATATTTCAGTAGCGACAAGCGAGCGTTGGACAGATAAAAATACAGGCGAGCGTAAAGAGCAGACAGAATGGCATCGCATCAGTCTCTTTAACCGCTTGGGAGAGATTGCAGCTCAGTACTTGCGTAAAGGCAGTATGGTTTATATTGAAGGTAGCCTACAGACTCGTAAATACACAGATTCACAAGGCATTGAGCGATATAGCACAGAGATTCGTGCGTCAGAGATGCGTATGCTAAGCTCAAATAATGAGCAAGGTGGCTTTGGAGGCAATCAAGGCGGTTTTGGTAATAACTATAACGGCGGTAACAACTACGGCAATCAAGGTGGCTACCAAAACCAAAATAACCAACAGTGGGGCAATAACCAAAATCGTAATTTTAATAATAATTACAACCAAGATTACCCACAGGCAAATCAGGGTTTTGGTAATCAGGGCAATCCGAATACTCAATATCAAAATGGATTTGCCAACCAAGCCAATCAGGGCGGACAGCCACCAATTCAAAGTCCAAACGCCAATCAAAACAACATGGCACAAAACAATTCTTTTGGTACGCCTAGTATGGCAAAACCAGAATCCACACCACCTGCTGCCAGTAAGCCAACACCTTCTATGGTGGTGGCAGATGATGACATGCCGTTTTAATTCATCAAGACTGGCAGTAATAACAAAAAAACAGCTGTATTTCAGCTGTTTTTTTGTTTTTGGATACCTTTTTGATAATATGATTGCTTTGTGGGTGTCACAAACCTTTGTTGGTTGAGTGCTGATTATGCGTTCGTTTAAACGCATAAATTAAGACATTAGCGGAAAATATGTGGCACAAAAAGACTGGTATCCTTGGTGATGGCAGTATAATCTTCTCGTACGCCAATGCCTGCTGCACCATGCCCAACAATCCAGCTGCCAACTAAAGTATGCATGGTTTGACCTTGATTGTTGGTAAAGGTAGGTAGGGCGTGTGCTTGCTGATAGACATGACCTTCTTTGCCATAAATACCCTCAGTTTGCTCGGTTTTATTATCATGATACAGTGTGATATTTGCCCCTTCACGAGAAAAAAAGGGTTTTTTGACATAATTGCCACCAAGCATTTTTTCATCAAGATAAGCAGGCAGTAGATTTGGGTGATTGGGGAATAGCTCCCATAGTACAGCAAGCAGAGCTTTGTTGCTAAACAGTAGTTTATAAGCAGGTTCGATAAATTGGGTGCTACTGTTTGCAATGTATTGTCCAAACTCTTCTTCAACAAGCCACTCCCAAGGGTATAATTTGAACAGCTGATGAATGGAGTTTTCTTGTAGATCTACGAATGCTTTATCATGATGGCGATAACCAATGTCGTGAATATCAATAAACTGTGTATCAAGACCTGCCTGTATCGCCACATCTTGTAGGTAGCGAGTGGTAATGTAGTCTTCTTGATTACCGGCAACAGCAGTAAAGTATAATGGATGCTCACTTTTTAGGGCTTGAAATTCCAACAAAAGACGCTCGTGAATGCTGTTGAATTGGTCAGCGTCAGACAGCTCGCTACCTCGTGCGTGTAGCCAATACCACTGTGCCACGCTACCTTCAAAAAGTGATGTGGGTGTGTCGGCATTGTACTCATACATTTTGGGTGGATTGGTGCCATCATAGCATAAATCAAAGCGACCATAGAGAGTTGGCAGGCGTGCCTTAAAACTCTGTTCAATTAAGGTGGCGGTGTGATCATTGATGCCCAATTTATCATAATCGCCTGTTTGTATGATGTGATTGGTGGCAGCAAAGTACATACGATGTAGGTCTTCGGTAACACGCTCAAGCTCATCAATCTGCGACTCGCTAAACACATAACACGCATCTTCTTGCCAGTAGTTGCCATCAACACTGTGGTAATCAAAGCCGATGCGATTCATCTCATCTTGCCAGTTGGGGCGTGGGGTGATACTGATGCGTTTCACGAGGTTGCCCCAACGCTTGAGCTTGAAGCACTGTTGCCAAAGCCGCCACGAGTTGTGCCATCTTGGTTCTGAGCTTGGGGACTTTGATAATTTTGTGTGCTTTGGGCGGCACTTTGGCGAGTGCCTGTGTTTTGATTGCCGATAGCATTATTGGCATTGGCGGTGTTGGTATTTGTACGATTGACTGGTTGCTGTGTGGTGGTTGGTGTCTGAGAGGCACGAGATGCGTCCGCCACTCGGTTGTTGGCGGCTTTGGTTGCAAGGTAGCCTGCCGCTGCACCTGCCGCTGCTCCCGCCAGCAAAGCCGTACCAGCACCCATGCCATCTTGTGCTTCGCTTGTTGTAGCTTGTTCATCGACCTGCTCTTGGGGTAGTATTCCTGTTGCTTGTGCTTCTAGTTCGGCAGCAGCGGTATTCACGGCTTCTGCTTGTTGGCGTGCTTGGGCGGCAGCTAGGCGTGCTTGGGCTTCAGCAAGCTCTCGTTCAGCGTCTGCCAATAATTGCTCATTGGTTTTTGGGGTATCGTTTGGAGCTGGATAGCAGGCACTAAGCCCAATGGCACTGGCACCTAGTAGAACAAGTGAGATGTGAGAGGACTTGCGAGACTTTCTAGAAAGTGGGACGGTGTTTGACATTAACTTTTGACCTCGGTTTAATTGAATAAATGATTAAAATTGATAATATCATACGAAGAATAATATCGTATAGTTAATAATATTATGCGGATAAATGAATGATTTTACAAGAATTTTTTGCATCAAAAAAATTGCTTGTTTTTGGTAGGTATATTCCCCAATTGGTCAAGTCGTGATATAATTTAGGTGATTTATGGTCAGTATTTTGATTTCTTTATCCAATCAAGTGGTAATATCCCATGTCTGATAACACTCGCAATAGAGGTGTGCAAACAGGTTTTTTTGGTCGTCTGTGGCAAGGTTTTTTGACGACAGTTGGCACAGAGCGGTTCTTTCATATTTTTTCACCATGGGTGAAATGGCTGTCTGTGATTGCAGTAGTGCTGTTGGGTGTGGGAACGGTTTGGGGTCTGGGTTTTGCACCACCTGACTATCTACAGGGCAACAGCTATCGCATCATCTTTATTCATGTGCCGGCGGCCAGTCTTGCGATGAGTATTTATTTTGCTTTGGCAGCACTTGGTGTGATTTTTTTGGTATGGAAAATCAAAACTGCCAACATTGTCGCCCAAGCCATTGCCCCTATTGGATTCATCTTTTGTGTGCTAAGTTTGCTGACTGGCTCTATCTGGGGCAAGCCCACTTGGGGTACTTATTGGGTGTGGGACGCACGCTTAACCAGTATGCTTATTTTGGCGTTTTTGTATGTGGGTGTTATGGCGTTATTCTCCGCTTTTGAACATAGCCAAAACCGTGGTAAGGCAGCAGCAATCTTATCCGTTGTGGGGGCGGTTAATTTACCCATCATCAAATATTCGGTAGAGTGGTGGAATACCTTGCATCAAGGGGCGACTTTTACCATCACCAACGCCCCAAAGATGTCGCCAAGTATGTGGGTGCCACTATTGGTGATGCTACTTGGTATGTATTTTTTGGTGGCGGCACTTGCCATCTATCGTACCAACTCTTTGATTTTATCCCGTGAATATAATAAAGCATGGGTACAAAAACTACTCAACAAGCCAGCAAACCATTCATCATAAGGTAGCAAGCGATGACACCATATTTTTCAACTTTTAGTGATTTGATTGATATGCAGGGGCATGGTGCATTTGTATGGCTGTGCTATGGCATTACTTTTTTATCGCTCGTTGCATTGATTATCTATGTCATCTCTGAACGCAAAAACACTTTAATTAGGCTAAAGCGACAATCAGGATCTCATCAAAAAAATGATCGCCTAACCAATAAACAACGAAAGGCACTGGGTAATCAGCACGCTAGCCAATCCTGATTTTTAAGTGCGATAGCAATACAAACAGACAATCCAAAAAAAGATACCGTCATGAACAATGTAAGACAAAAAAAACTGATGTGGGTGATTGCCATGCTTATTGGGACAATCATTGCAGTTGGGCTGATTTTATACGCCATTCGCCAGCAGACTGACTATTATTTTGATCCGACTGCCATCGCCACAGGGCAAGCTCCTGAAGCAAAGCGTATTCGTGCAGGTGGTATGGTGGTGGCAGGTAGTGTCAAGCGAGACCCAGTCGATCAGCTAAACATTCAGTTTCAGATCACTGACTACAAAAAAATCGTGCCTGTAACCTATCGTGGGGTTTTGCCTGATTTGTTTGCCGAAAACTCTGGTATTGTGGCAACAGGCGAGTTAAAAAACGGTGTCTTTGTGGCGTCAGAAGTGCTTGCCAAGCATGATGAAAACTATATGCCGCCAGAAGTAGCAAAATCTCTCAAGCAAGAACACGCAGCACAAGGCACGGATGTCAGCGGTGAACAGTTTGCACCTGCTGTACCAATGAGTGAGATTGATGGGCGATCAAGTGATTAAGTGAGCAAACATAATGTTTGGCATTCTTTGATGATTAGATATTGGCTGCCTTCAACAATTTGATTTACCTAAATCATTTAAATAAACCTCTTTGAGCAATGAATACTCAAAGGGGTTTTGCTTGGGATAAGGCTTGAATTACCAGCCTTTAACCACGCCGTCTTTAAATTGTTTTTTCGCTTCAGCTTCCACTTCATCAGTTTGATAGGCTTTAACGAAGTTTTGTACCGCCTCTGAATCTTTATTGTCGCTACGAGCCACGATGATATTGACATACGGTGAATCTTTAGCCTCAACAAAGATGCCGTCTTGAGCGGTTAAGCCTGCCTGACCTGCATAGTTGTTATTAACAACTGCTAGGGCAACATCATCTAGAGCACGAGCTGCCACAGAAGTATCTACTTCTTTGATGACTAAATTTTTTGGGTTTTCAATGATGTCTAGCGATGTTGAAAGTAGGTTGGTGTTGTCTTTTAGCTTGATCAGACCTTGTTTTTCAAGCAAAATTAACGCACGAGCTAGGTTTGATGGGTCGTTTGGTACAGCGATGGTTGCACCGTCTTGTAACTCATCAAGTGATTTGATTTTTTTAGAATAGCCAGCCAATGGATATACGAAAGTATTGCCCACGATTTCAAGGTTGGTCAGTCCTTTTTTCTTGCTGTCTTCGTCAAGATAAGGTTTGTGTTGCATGGCGTTGGCATCTAGATCGCCTTTGGAGACAGCTTCGTTTGGTAAGGCGTAGTCGTTGAATTCAACATATTCAACAGTCAGACCGTATTTTTCTTTGGCGACTTTAGCAGCTACTTCTGCCACAGCGTGTTCAGGACCGCTCATTACGCCTACTTTAATGGTTTGAGCGTCAGCAGGGGCGGATTGCTCAGCTTGTCTGTCGTTGCCACAACCGACCAATGCGATGCTAGAAGCTAGGACGCACAGTCCAAAAAATTTATTTAATTTCATGATGATTACCCTGTATGGTAAAATGGATGATGATAAAAATGCCTATAAAAAATAACATTTTGGCATATTAAACCACAAATCGCCAATGCAATTCAATATGCAATGAAGAAAAGTTTAATCATTTAGTTATTCTTTTTTGGAATATGTTATTTGATGGATTATTGTCAATCATCGGTGATCAACCCGTGTCGCCAAAGCATCACCTAATTTTTGGCAAATCATGACAATCGCAACAATGATGATGGTTGCAATCCATTTAACATAAACCATGCCACGATGCTCGCCGTAGCTGATGGCAAGATTACCCAGTCCACCACCACCGACCACACCTGCCATCGCTGAATAACCAATGAGTGTAACGAGTGTTAAAGTGATGGCATTGATAATCATGGGCAGGCTCTCTGGCAGATAGTATTTGCTGATAACCTGCCAATGTGTTGCCCCCATTGATTGTGCTGCTTCGGTCAGCCCTGTGGGAATTTCAGCAAGTGCGTTAGCGGTTAGGCGTGCCATAAAGGGAATGGCGGCAGCACTTAATGGGACGATGGCAGCGGTTGTGCCAAGCGTTGTTCCTACCAAAAAGCGTGTTACAGGCATCAATACAATAAGCAAGATAATAAATGGCACAGAGCGACCAATGTTGATGATGGCATCAAGCAGGCGAAACAAAGCTATGTTTTGTAGAATTCTTCCTTTGCCTGTTAAGAATGCCACAAAACCAAATGGCACACCCACCAGCACGGCGATCAAAGTTGCCACCAGACCCATATAGATGGTCTCATAGGTGGATTGAGCGACCATCTGCCACATCTTGGGGTGTAGCTCGGTCATAAAATCGGTATAAATCTTATCCCACATAACCCAAAACCTCCAAACCTACACCGTGTGCCGTCAAGTATTCATTTGCCTGCATGATGGCGGTTGAGCTACCCATTAGCTCGGCAATGGTAAAACCAAATTTCACACCACCTACATAATCCATCTGCGAAGTTAAGATGCTAAATTCTACACCAAACTGCTTACTCGCTTGCGAAAACAACGGCGAGTCCACAGAGTTGCCACTAAATTCGTATTTCACCACAGGATAAGCGGTATCATGACTGGGTTTGGTGTGTAGCTTTGCTAAGAACTCGTCGGGCAATCCTAGATGAAAGGTGGAATCAATGAATGTTTTGGCGACTTGTGTTTTTGGATTGGCAAAAATCTCGCTTACTTTGCCTTGCTCTATTAGCATGCCTTTGTCAATCACTGCCACTTTATCGCAGATGCGTTTGACCACATCCATTTCATGCGTGATGAGCAAAATGGTGATGCCAAGCGTTTTATTGATATGCTTTAATAATGCTAAGATGGTTTGTGTGGTAGCAGGGTCTAAAGCGGAAGTTGCTTCATCGCACAGCAACACTTTAGGGTCTGATGCCAAAGCTCGTGCGATGGCGACTCGCTGTTTTTGACCGCCTGACAGATTGGCAGGATAGGTGTCGTGCTTATCGTTTAATCCGACAAGTTGGGTCAGCTCGCCCACTTTTTGGCGAATCATACTTTTGGGCGTGCCTGATAGTTCAAGTGGTAGGGCAATGTTCTCAAAGACTGTGCGAGAGTGCAACAAGTTGAAATGCTGAAAAATCATGCCAATCTTTCGTCTTGCCTTGATTAGCTCAGCTTCAGATAAGTTGGTCAGCACTACGCCATCAACCGTTACTGTACCTGAGCTTGGTCGCTCTAGTAAGTTGACGCAGCGGATGAGAGTGGACTTACCTGCCCCTGATGAACCGATGATGCCAAAAATCTCGCCTTGCTTAATCGTAAGATCGGTTGGCTGTACGGCGGTGAAGCTGGTGGACTGCCCATCTTTTTGAATGTGAAATACCTTGCTGACTTGGTGCAACTGTATCATAGATGTGGTCATAAGTGATGAAATATTGTCAATAAAATCAATAAAAACTGTGCAAAACCACATAGTATAGCACAGTTTTTGATTTGGCGACTGTATCTGTGTTGGGTGTTGAAAGGGTCATCATTAGACTGTATAAGTTTTGATAAACTCATCTATCTGCGTACAAAGAATCTGCCACAGCCTTGCTTGTGCATCTAGGCTACCCCATGCGTTGTGCGGTGTAAAAAAGACTCTGGGGTGGTCTTTTAGGGTGAGTAGTGGGTCATCATCAGTGAACGGTTCGGACCCAAACACATCAGCACCATAACCTAAAATCTGACCTTGTGTTAATGCCTGTGCGATGGCATGACTATCCACCACACCACCGCGTGCAACATTGATGATGGCGGGCTGTTTTTGCATTAGGGCGATGGTATCATGATTGATAAGATATGCTGTATCGTCAGTTAAGGGGCAATGCAAGCTGATTACATCGGCTGCTGCCAACACCTCTTCAAAGGTGGTGTAGTTGTCATCTCTTGGTGGTTTGCCACGGCGTTCGGCAAGTAGTACTGTCATGCCAAAAGCTTGTGCAATGCGTGCGACATTTTGACCGATATTACCACCGCCAATGATGCCTAAGGTCTTGCCCGATAAATCAAAAATTGGTTCATCAATCAAACAAAACCGCCCATCTGCCTGCCAAGTACCATCGGTCGCCTGCTTGTGATAGGTGCTGGCGGCTCGCATGACATTAAGCATGAGCATAAAGGTATGTTCTGGCACGGTTACGGTTGAATAGCCTGTAACATTTCGCCATGCCACACCTTGTTCATCACAGGTCTTAGTATCGATGTTGTTGATGCCTGTGGCGGTTATATGAATGAGCTTAAGATTGGGTAGGCTTTTGATGATGTTGGCGGTGAGATTAACTTTGTTGGTAATGATGATGTCGGCATCAGCACAGCGTTCAATGATGACTGCTTCGTCATTAGGTGTGTTGTCATAGCGGACATATTCACTGACGGATATGGGTAAGGACAAATCGGTCTTGTTTGAAAAAGTGTCGGTGTCTAAAAATACAGCTTTCATGGGTGTGCCTTAATATGAACAGATGGTGTGCTAATCATAGTGACTGATGAGATGGTTTATCATATCGTACAATCTAATAAATATCAAACGAAGTTGGTTTATCCTTTGATGAACATTTTAGCAAAATCCAACCACTTGAAATCATTGAAATCGCCATCATCAATAAACAAAGTGCTAAATGTATAAATTTTTAGTAAAATAGTTTATTTATAACGATAATTTAATTTTGCATAAACCTTAAAAAGAGTGTTGTATGAGTCAATTTGCCATCGGTCAGCGTTATCTGTCGGATTCTGAAAGTAATCTTGGGCTTGGGGTTGTCATTGATGTTAATGACCGTTGCGTATCAGTGTTATTTCCGCAGTCTGAAGAGACTCGTGTCTATGCCAAAGCATCTGCTTTACTGTCTCGTGTGGTGTTTTGTGCTGGCGATACAATCAGTGACCAAGATGGCAATCAGTATGTTGTGGCACACTGTGAAGATGTCTCTGGGGTCATGCGTTATCATCTCACTTGCGGTAAATCGCTGATGGAGACTCGTTTGGCGGCGAACATTACCCTTGCTAAGCCATTGGAGCGACTGTTGGCAGGTCGCATTGAAAATGGCGAGCGATATGACTTACGCCAAGATGCCCTAAAATTACAAGCCATGCTATCACGCCATCCCTTGCGTGGCTTAATGGGGGCTCGTGTGGACATCATTCGCCACCAGCTTTATATTGCTCATGAAGTTGGCAAACGCCTATCGCCTCGGGTGTTGTTGGCAGATGAGGTGGGTCTGGGCAAGACCATTGAAGCTGGGCTTATTATCCACCAACAAATCATCACAGGCAAGGCAGGTCGTGTGCTTATCTTGGTGCCTGACAGCTTACAATACCAATGGATGATTGAGCTAAAACGCCGATTTAATTTGAATTTCTCGATTTTTGATTTGGTGTGTACGGCATCGATTAAAGAGCATAACCCTGAACAAAATGTCTTTGCGACCGAGCAGTTCATCATTGCAGGTATTGATCTTTTATTAGACCATCATGACTTGTATGAGCAGGCATTTGCTGCAGGTTTTGATTTACTTGTGGTGGATGAGGCACACCATTTGCAATGGGGCAGTGACAACGGTGGCAATGATAAATATGAATTGGTGGCAGATTTTGCCAATCACACCGTAGGCGTGCTGTTATTAACCGCTACGCCAGAACAGCTTGGTATAGAGAGTCATTTTGCTCGCTTAAGATTGCTTGATCCGCATCGTTTTGATGATTTAGATGATTTTATTGCATCGCAAGAGGCTTTTGCTGATGTGGCGATGGTTGCTAACTTACTCATCGAGGGTCAGTCATTATCCGATAAGCAAATCAAAGCGGTCGCAGGGCTGCTTGGCTTTGAGGTGGCTCAGCTTGCCGATATCAATCATAACGACAAACTTCGCACGCACATCATCAACGAGCTACTGGATCGTCATGGCACAGGGCGTGTGCTGTTTCGTAATACTCGTGATAGTGTGCAAGGTTTTTATGGTCGTACCAGTATTCCGTATCCACTGCCCCTACCGACTGCTTGGCAGGGGACACATTACACGCATGGTAAATTGCGTGAGCAGCTGTGGGGCGAGGAAAACTATCCAGATGGCTCTTGGCTTGAATCTGATCCACGAGTCAGCTGGTTGATTGACTTATTAAAAGAAAAACTTCGCCACAAAAAAGTGCTACTCATCGCCAGAAGTGGAGCAACGATTGAGAGTCTTGAGGCGGTGTTGCGACTGCACGCAGGTATTCGTACGGCAATTTTTACTGAGCAGATGAGCTTGTTGGAGCGAGATCAAGCGGCGGCATATTTTGTCGATGTTGATGGTGCACAGATTCTGCTATGCTCAGAGATTGGCTCGGAGGGGCGTAATTTTCAGTTTGTTCAGGATTTGGTATTGTTTGATTTGCCCGCCAATCCCGATACGCTAGAACAGCGAATCGGTCGTCTTGATCGCATTGGGCAGATTGCCAAGATTAATCTGCATGTGCCTTTCGTTGCAGGGACTGCCCAAGAACGCTTGTATAATTGGTATGACGGGGCTTTAAATATCTTTAATCAAATCAGCCCAACCGCCCAAACTGTGCAAGAGCATTTTATTGCTGATCTAAAACCTTTGCTTGAAAGTGGCAATGACAAAGAGAGTTGCGAAGCACTTGCTCAGCTTATTGCACAAGGCTCGGTGTTGCGTGCCGAGCTAGAAGAAGAGCTACAAATGGGCAGAGACAGACTGCTTGAATACAACTCATGCCGTCCGAATGTGGCATCTCGCATTGAGCAGGCGATGGCAGAGCTTGATGAAGCGGAGCTACTACCGATGTTCCTTGACCGTTATTTTGAAGCGGTGAACATTGACTATAGCATACAGCGTGATGATTCATGGGTAGTGCATCCTATTGACAGTCAAGAAGCAGACATTGAAGGTGTTGATTCTTTGCCTTTTGGCGAAGATGGCATGACTTTAACCTTTAATCGCAAGCAGGCACTTTGTCGTGAAGACATGGACTATATGACCTGTGAACATCCGCTTGTTACTGGTATTCTTGAGCTTGTTACAACAAGCACTTTTGGCAATACGCAGGTTGCTTTACTGAAATCGGCCGCTATGCCACAGGGCATGATTTTGGTGGAAAATCACTTCCGTGTGGAGGTGGTTGCACCTAAGCACCTAAACCTATCTGCCTATTTGCCGCAGCAGGTATTAAGAGTGCTTTTGACCGAGCAGGGCAATGACTTGACGACACTTGCCACGCCAGAAAAAATCATGCCACTCATTGAGCGATTGGATAAATCTCGAGCCAGACAGGTCATTAAAGCACGCACCGTTGTTATTGAAACACAAGCAAATAAGGCAAAACAAATCGCCCAAAATCAGCTTGCTACTATCGCCCAAGAGAGCATCGCAAGCTATCAAGAGTATCTAAATAAGGAAATTGGTCGCCTAAAACGACTTCAGCAGGTCAACCCCAATGTCCGAGATGATGAGATTTTGGCATTAGAGAAAATGCTTGCTCAGGGCGTAGAGGCATTAAGCAATCTTTCTTTGGTGCCTGATAGTATTCGTGTGTTGGTGTGTGTTAAACCAAGCTAATTGTTGTATTACTAAGACACAAAAAACCTTAAGGAAAAGCCATGCCACATCTAACCATAGAGATTAGTCAAGACCTAAAGATTGACGAGGCTCAGTTACTGATGCATCTGAATCAAGCCCTGTTTGCAACAGGAGAATTTAAGGCAGCTAAAGACATCAAAAGTCGAATTCATCGCACTGATGCCAGCTTGATTGGACTTGGTGATGATGGTTTGTTGTTTGTCTCAGCACGCCTTGCCATCATGGCTGGGCGTAGTGAAAATACCAAACACGAGTTGGTTGCTTTGGTATTAAAAAACCTGCAAGAAGTGGTGGGCAAATACAACACCCAAGTACAATACACAGTGGACTTACAAGAGCTGTCTTCTTATTATCAAAAAGTCATCGCCTAATAGCCATGTTGCCATTCATGGTTATCATCAATGAAATGGCTAGCGATTTAAAACATTATCTTAAGAAAAGTCATCTTAAGACAGGCTATCAACCATGGCTGATGAAAATCTATTTAAGGGAATATCATGTCGTTTGCACAAGTTTTTACTCGTTCGGTCGTTGGTTTGCACGCTTCATCGGTGATGGTGGAGGTGCATCTGTCTCAGGGTATGCCTGCTTTGACGATTGTGGGTCTGGCAGAGGCGGCAGTGCGTGAGAGTAAAGATCGTGTGCGTTCAGCACTCATCAATAGTGATTTTGATTTTCCTAGTCGCCGCCTGACAATTAACCTTGCCCCTGCAGATTTGCCAAAAGATGGCTCAAGGCTTGATTTGCCGATTGCGATTGGTATTTTGGCGGCAAGTGGTCAGCTTGATGAACGGATTTTAAAGGATTTTGAATTTGTGGGCGAACTTGCCCTAAATGGAGAGCTTCGCCCCATCTCTGGAGCGTTGGCGATTGCTCTTGCCATCAAGCAGATGGACAAGCCAAAAGTGCTTATCGTCCCAAAAGATAATGCACAAGAAGCCACTAGGGTGTCTGGGGTGGTGGTGCTTGGGGCGGACAGTTTGCAGGCGGTATGTCGCCATTTAGATGTAGTGTGTGGGATAAGTCATGAGCAGAGTGATTTGATTGCACCGACTATCGTGCAGCCAACTCAAGATGAGGCGGTTTATCCGTTGGATTTGGCAGATGTCAAGGGTCAAAACCATGCACGCAGAGCACTTGAGGTGGCAGCGGCAGGTGGACATTCATTGTTATTTAAAGGACCACCAGGTTCAGGAAAGACCTTAATGGCAAGCAGATTACCCAGTATTTTGCCACCGTTAATGGATGTGGATGCCTTGGAGGTGGCGAGCGTGTATTCGGTGGCAGGTGTGCCTTGTGATTATGGCGTGCGTCCATTTAGGCAGGTTCATCATACGGTCTCTGGTGTGGCCTTGGTTGGTGGTGGCTCACGCCCAAAACCAGGAGAGATTTCGTTGGCTCATAAAGGCGTGCTTTTTTTAGACGAATTGCCAGAATTTGATAAAAAAGTGCTAGAAGTACTAAGACAGCCCATTGAATCTAAACAAATCATCATCAGTCGTGCCAACAGTCAGGTGGCGTTCCCTGCCGATTTTCAGCTTATCGCCGCCATGAATCCTTGTCCGTGTGGTTATCATGGTGATGGAAGTAATCGTTGCCATTGCAAGAGCGATCAGGTGCGTCGCTATCAAGATAAGGTGTCAGGACCGCTACTTGATAGAGTTGACTTACATATCCATGTGCCTGCATTGCCGTTAGATGATCTGCAAAACGCTCCTGCAGGAGAGAGTTCATCAAGTGTTAGGGCTCGTGTGGTTAAGGCTCATCAAAGACAGCTAGACAGACAGGGCAAGCTAAACAGTCAGCTATCACCCAGCGAGGTGGATCGATTTATCCATCTAGGCGAGTCGCAGCAGATGCTGATTAAGACTGCCCAAGCCAGATTAAATCTATCTGCTCGTAGTTATCATCGCATCCTAAAAGTTGCCCGCACTTTGGCGGATTTGGCAGATGCTAATGAGATTGGTGTGACTCATGTGGCTGAAGCATTGAGCTATCGTGGCTAAAATGAGTAATAATGAATAATTAAAGGCCTAACAAAGCGGTAAACTGGCAACTTTGTTGGCTATCCATATTACCTGTTGATGTCGTTCATGTAATTGCTATAAGCAGACGGCATCATCAATACAGTGCAGGTGGTCAGTCATCACGATGGTGGTTTAGAATAAACGCTACCAACGAACCAAAGTCATCAAAAATCGCATCAGGCTTGCTGATTGCGATTGATTCACCGTAATTATAACCATAGCTTAGGGCAAGCGTTGTCATGTTTGCACTTTTGCCTGCTAAGATGTCATTTTTTGAGTCGCCTACCATGATGGACTGACAGACATCAATACTTAGTGTTTGACAAATGTGGTATAGCGGATTGGGATTGGGTTTTTTGGTGGATAGGGTATCACCACCAACCACGCAATCAAACATATCCAACCAGCCCATATTGGCCAAAATCTGTGGTAAAAACTGGGTGGGTTTGTTGGTGCAGATGGCGAGCTTGAATCCTTGTTGCTTTAGGCAAATCAGTCCTTCTTTGACATTGGCATAGGCGGTTGTGTTGTCATGGCAGTTGTGATAAGTTGTCAAAAATAACTCATGAGCTTCATCTAATCGCTCGAGAGTGATACCTGCCCAGTTGATGGCACGCTCAACCAGTTTTAATGAACCATTGCCCACCCAAGTCCGTACAAGCTCTTCGCCAGCAGTACAGCTACCCAAGATTAGCAAAGTCTTATCAATGGCGTCTGTCAAATCAGGCACGCTGTCAATGAGTGTGCCGTCTAGGTCAAAGATAACAAGTGATTTTGGGGTGGTATTCATTTTTCTGGTCTTTTTAATGATTTTGGTCAATGACCTTAAAACTAAAAATGACGCAACTGGCATCAAACATACCATGCTGACAGTTGGTTTATCATTTTGATGGGTTGGGCGGTTATTTAGGCATTGTAGCATAAATTATTTTTTTAAAAAACTTACCAATGGTGCAATAAATAGCCATTTACCATCAACCATGCCGAACGAATGACTAAAAATCTGCCTATCGTTGTTTGGATTGACAATCTTATTGTTTGAATAAAATGACGGCGGGTCTAGAAATGCTAACGGAATGTTGCAAGAAATGAGAAAATGTTGTTAATATGGGAATAATGTTTGCAAAAATTTACATTTTAATCTATAAACACATACAGCTATTAAGAAATATTCTGTTACTATAGTCTCAATGCCACAGAGCGTAAGTTTTAGCTCTTGGCGTATTTTAAAAACTTTATAAACAAAAGCAAGCGGTGCTTAACCGCATTTTAGGAGAACTCAATGAAAACTCTAAATAAAGCAATCCTAGCACTAGGCATCTCATCAGTTTTGGCAGTAAGTGCAAACGCCTCCATCACTTATGGTTCATTGACATCAGGTCAGCCTTATGTTGGTTTGAAAGCTGGTCAGATTGATATCGATGGCGTTCCAGGTAAAGCGACTGCTTATGGCATTTATGGTGGCTACAACTTTGATCAAAACTTGGGTGTAGAAGTAGAATATATCGATTCTAAGAACAAAAATTATACTACAAGTGCAGGCAGCTACAAAGCTGATGCCAAAACTTATGGTATCTATGGTACTTACCGTTATAACTTCAACAATACACCAGTTTATGCAAAAGGTAAGCTAGGTCTGGCAAAAACTGATATAGAGAAGAAACAACTTAATGGTGCTAGCACTGTTAAATCAAATACCACTGGTTTAGCAGGTGGTGTTGCAGTTGGTTTTAACGCCACACCAAATGTTAGCCTAGAAGCAGGCTTTAACTACCTAAATTCAAATGCTAACATGGGTAGTGTTGGTGCTCACCTAAAATTCTAATCTAATAAGTTTATTAGAACAGAATCAAAAACAGCCGTCATCATGATGGCTGTTTTTTTTGTTTTAAGTTGTCTAAAGTACAAATACGGTTAAAATAAAGCAGTACCACAGACGGGTACTGCTGTATCAACTGGCTACAATAGATTATTTGCGGTCAGGTAAGCTGATGCTCATCTCTAGCATATCAATATCATCTTCGTAATGATGATTGATATTGACATTGTCCAACTGTACGCCATTGACATATTTATTGACCACCTCTAAAATCTCTCGTTTCATTTGTTCGATACGGTCAGAAGTTAGGCGAGTGTTTAGACGGTTGGAGCTTGCAACGATGACCTTTAAGCGGTCTTTGGCAATATCAGCACTGCTTGGTGTTTCATTACCACCAAATAATAATGCCCAAAATCCTTTTTTCATGGATTAACCCCCAAATAGCTTAGCAAAAAAACCTTTCTTTTTCACTTCTATATGACGAAGTGGACGTTCTTCACCTAAGAATCTTGCTACGATGTCATCATAGCATTGACCTGCGGCTGATTCTGGGTAGTGGATTACGGGCTGACCATGGTTTGATGCTTCTAGCACGGCATTGCTTTCAGGGATTACACCGATGAGTGGCACACGCAGAATTTCGTTGGCAATGGTGTCAAGATCCATCATCTCGCCTTGAGCGACACGCTCTGGATTGTAGCGATTGATTACGAGATGCTCACGCACTGATGAACCTTCTTCAACTTTTTTGGTACGAGATTGCAAAATACCGATGATGCGGTCAGAGTCTCGCACGCTCGATACCTCTGGATTGGTTACGATGAGTGCTTCATCGGCGTGGTACATGGCAAGCTGTGCGCCACGCTCAATGCCTGCTGGACTGTCGCAGATGATATAGTCAAAACTTAGGTCTTCTGATAACTCTTTGATGACATCTGCTACGCCTTCATCGGTCAGAGCATCTTTATCACGGGTTTGTGAAGCAGGTAGGATATATAAGTTTTCTAGTTGTTTATCTCTGACTAGGGCTTGAGTTAGTTTGGTATTGCCACTGATGACATCAACAAAGTCATAAACGATACGATTCTCACAGCCCATGATCAGATCAAGATTTCGCAGACCCACATCGAAGTCGATGATGGCAGTTTTGTAACCTCGCTTCGCCAAACCTGCACCAAATGATGCACTTGTGGTGGTCTTGCCAACGCCACCTTTACCTGAAGTAACTACAATAATTTTCGCCACAGTGGCACTCCTTATTATCCAAAATAGCACACTGTCAAAACCTATGGTGGATAAGCCTATGGATTTGACAAAAAAATGTTAAATTTTATTAGCTTAGCATAGCACATTTTGCTTTTTTATCATAGATTATCTGATGGCTAGATAAAAAGCACAATATCAAACCATCGGTTGCTAAGATGACCACCATTTGCAATACAACCATGGGTAAACCACCAAAAGCTTTATCTGCTTAGTAGGTGGTTTTTATTTTCTTAATCGGGTAGTCTGTTAAATACCAAGCCTATTTCTTGATCGTAGCTGACCTTGACCGCTTTGCCAATTAGCTCGCTAGGGATATCTTCAGATAAGCAGTAAGTGCCTGCGACCGCAACTAGGGTTGGGTTGAATTTTTGACAAAATATGTGTGCATCCTTGTCGCCTGTCGCACCTGCCACCAAGCGACCTAAACCATGACCGTAGATATGTAGATTGCTGTCGGTAATGGCTTCTCCACCTTGATTGACACCACCTAAGATGGTTAGGTCGCCACCGAAGTGATGGACGCTTTGTCCTGAGCGTATCAGCTGTTCATGCAGATTTTGGGTGCTGATGGTCTCATCAGGTAGGTCAGGGTGGTCAGCTTTGTTGGCTGATTGTGTATTTTGCGATTTGGGTTTTTCGGTGGTGGCTAATTGATCTAGGCGTTTACCATCAGCAGGTAAGATGGCAAGACGCAGTTTTTTTGCTTGCTTGTTGAGTGCGCCATCGACCACGCCAATAGGCTGTACACCAAGTTTCCATAACAGCTCAACCAATTTATCCAAATCTAAGTCGGTATCACTGTCAATCATGACAGGAATATTCTTGGTGATTTGACTGTCTTGTAGTGTTTTGGTCAATTCTTTTTGAATATCGCCCAAGTTGTCAGTATTGATTTTGATTCGGCTAAAGGTTAGCATTTTTCCGAATAATTGAATGGCTTTACTCATGATAATCAACCGTTAATTGTTTGGTTAGAATACAACAATGCTTTTATTAAAAGTAAGATTGTAGCATTTTTTTAATGGTGAAAAAACACCGCTCAGGCATTATTTTACAGGCTGTTTGCATTGGTCATCTTTTATGAATCCCATCAATGTTCTGACACGGCTGTTTTTAGTTGCACGCTGTGTTTCCATTGCTGAATTTTAATTTGTTGCTCAAAGGCAGTGATGCTATCTTCAACAATGTTGAAAATCAGATGTTGCAAGGCGGTTCGGTCGGTGTCAATACTTGAGACGCCTTTGGCGATTTGTACCATCAGGGCATCTAGCGTCTGAGGTGAGAACAGATGAGCATTGATGGCGGTGGTAACATTTTCACCGATATGCTTGCCAATATGAGTGATTTGATTTTCAATCAGATGTCCTGCTATCGGAATGAGTTTAAGATATTTTCGGAACTCGGGTGTGTCTATAAGAGCTCGTTCAACCGCAAGTCCAATATCACTAGATAGCTGTTCGCCTGTTTGGTGCATAAATGCCTGTTGAAGTCTAGGGCTAAGCTCATCTCTTAACAGTTCAAGCAAGGCGGCCTCAAAGGTATCCCGATTTTTATTGATGGTGTCTTGAATGAGTTTGTCGTGTGTGTTTGAGTGTCGCAGTTGTTCACGGATATTATCAGTGGCGGTTAAGATGACACGGTCAGACAGCTCTTCAAGTACCACGCTATAATAAAATTTTCCCGAGTTAATCCAGCGTTTTGGAATGATTTGAATGCCAACATCATGCAGTCTTTTGATGATGACACCTGCACGCAAAAGACGCAACGCACGCAACGCAGGAAAGCAACCAAGTGTCTCGTACCAATGCACAAAAGGAAAGAAAAACCAGCGATGATAAGTATGATCGACAATCGCAAGCACCCAGCGAATAGACAGCTCAATCACCCAAAATGCAGTAAATATACCGCCGATGAGTGTCAGTTGCTCATGATGATGGTGTTGATAAGTCATCAATAATCCTTCAAGCCCTGTCCATTTGGCAATATAACCGCTCAACGCACTCATTAAAATGTTGTCGGCAAAAATCAACAACAAATCCACCACAAGCAACGCCAGCATGATGATGTCGTAGGCGATTTTTAGATGTCTGGGACGCTGTTGGTGCTCACCACCAAATAATGGTATGACATCTTGTGGAACTTCGTGTGGCTGTGGAATGCTCAACTCGTCTAGCTGGGGTGTTTGTCGCATGGTAATCTTAGTTGGTTATTGGTGAAATGACAGTGATCTGATGTGCACAATGATGGGCTGTCAGGCCGTATCTTAAAAGACTGTTAGTCAAATTCATTGAGCATAGCATCAATACGGCGGTCTTTGGCTTGCCATATCTCATCAAGCCAAGCAAACAGATTGGCTTTGACTTCATCATTTTGGTTGTATTGTCCATCTTTTAGTGCCAAAAACAGCTCACCATCCATGTTTAGATGACGAATATCTACGCTAAGGCGAGACAGTTTTCCTTGCCATAGGTCGCTATATTGTGGTGTGCCATCTGGGTAAACTAAGGTCATATCCAAGATGCCGTCAATTTTATCACCAAGACTACTGATGGCAAGTGCCAATCCGCCTGCCTTAGGTCTTAATAAGTGTTTGTAGGGGGATTTTTGAGCAGTATGTTTGGCAGGGGTGAAGCGTGTACCCTCCAAATAGTTAAGTAGCACAAAGGGCTTATCAGCAAGCAGCTCACAGGCACGGCGAGCTTCGTTTAAGTCTCGGTTGGCAAGTTCGGGGTTTTTTTGGATTTGTTCTTTGGTGTGCCGTTTCATCATCGGAAAGTCAAGAAAATAAAAGGTCTGCCCAACGATGGGGATATAAATGAGCTCATGCTTAGCAAAAAATCTCGTGATGGGCAAGATGCCTTCACTAACATACTGAATAATACTTGTATCCACCCATGACTGATGGTTACAAATCAATAGGTATTTACCGTTTGGATTTAGGTCGTCAGGCACGCTAATACGCCAGTCTTTGGCGGGCAAAACTTTATCAATGATTAGGTTGTTTGAATGAATCCAATAATTTGCCATGCCGATGACGGCTTTATCAGCGATTTTGGATTTTTTGAGCATTTTAGCTAAACCTGCAGTATATAAAGGGATGGATAATCCAACACTGTTAGCGACAATACTGCCTGCACCGATGGCAAATGAGAGTTTTTGGGCAAGTTTTGGGGATGTGTCATATAGTTTTTGAAAAAAGGGCAAAGTACTGCGTTGTTTTTTTTGGGTGGCTGTATTCATAAGATTATCCGAGTTGGTATTTTGATGGCTTATCTAGAGCTTGTTTTTGAGTGTTTTTGCATTTATTATTACCGATGATGCAATAAAATATTCAAAATATGCCACCGCAAGAAAATTACATTTATTTTACCAAATTTTTATTAAAAAGATGAATAAATGTTTCTTAAATGATGCAGAAAACCGCTGTTGAAACTTTTTGATACAATATTGATGATAATTTATCGTCATTTAATTAACAGATGATTGGTGTAGGATGGCAGGTGTTGTGAAATTTGGGTGTGATTTTATAAAATGATGAACAATGAGAGAAGGTTATGCGTAGGAAGTAGATGGCTCCATAAAAACTACACCAATAAGATACAGACTTATAACAGATAAGTAGGTTTTTTCATTCATAATACATTACAATAAGCGTCCCAATGTACATTTGGGTTCATGTGGATTGCTTTGAATTGATTTTAAGACCTTAAGGAGTCTATCATGAACATCAAAATGAAACTATTGGCAGTATCTGTAGCATCTAGCGTAGTCATTGCAGGTTGTGCCAGTACAGCTGTCCAAGTTAATGACAATGCCGAAAAAGCTGGTATTGGTGCATTGGCAGGTGCTTTAGGTGGCTTGGTTATCTCTAAGGCTACAGGTGGTGAAAAGACAAGTCGTGATGCTGCCATTGGTGCGGTGGTTGGTGCAGGCGTTGGTGCATATATGAGCAAGCAAGAAGTTCGCCTAAAACAGCAGACCGCAGGCACGGGCATTGGAGTTACTCGTGACCCCATGACCAATAATATTCATCTATCAATCCCAGAGGCGATTACTTTTAATGTGGGTCGCTATGACATCAAGCCAGGATCATACAGTACTCTAAACCAAGTGGCGGCCACCCTAAATCAGTATCATCAGACCAATGTGGTTGTGAATGGTTATGCGTCTATTGAGGGTAGTCGGAGTGCCAACCAAATTTTATCACAAAACCGAGCCAATGCCGTTGCGAACTATCTGACCAATCGTGGCGTAAGTGCCAGCCGCATCACTGCCATCGGTCGTGGCGTAACCACCCAGTTTGGCAATGGTTATGAGCCAAACCGCCGTGTTGAATTAACCATTATCGCCCCAAAAAGTCTCAATTAATCAGTTTAGAGACTTTGTAATTATCATAGAATAATAAAAAACAGGTTGGGCAATACCAATCTGTTTTTATTTTATGTGGATTGTTTATTGTGTCTGGTATAATTGTAACTAGACTTTACCTTAAACCGACCTTTGTGGCATCCTTTTTTAATTAAGCAAAACGCACATGGATATAACCAATTTAACACTGCTGTATGCTGAGCATGGCATTCGCCTTGTCATCACCAAAAAATCGGTGAAGAACATCAATTTTCGTATTAAATCAGGCGAGTGCTTGGTAAGCGTACCATATTTGGCAGATGAGATGGTGGTGATTAAGGCGGTGCAAGGCCGTCTAACTTGGGCATACCATGCCAGTAATAAATTAAAGCAAAGACAGGAATCCTTGCAGTCTGGTTTGATGACGCTGTGGGGTGAGACGGTTGATTGGTCTTTAGATCAAGAAGTGGTGCTGGTGTTGTATCGTCAGGCATTGACCGAAAAAATCCCCGCCTTGATGCAAAAATGGCACCCCATCGTTGGCAAAAGTGCCAAAGAGGTGCGTATCAAAACCATGACAACCCGATGGGGAAGCTGTAATACTCGTGATGCTAGAATTTGGCTTTCTACTTATCTGCCGGCCTATCCTTATGAATGCACTGAATATGTCTTTGTGCATGAACTATGCCATCTGATTCATGCCAATCATGGGCAATACTTTTGGCAAGAAGTAAAAAAAGCCATGCCAGATTATGAGCGTTGGCATGGTCTTTTAAGGGGTCGTATTGATGGTTAAATATTGCTCTTACGCTTGTTGTGAGTCGCTGGCATCAGCAGACAAGGTTTTACTAAATATCTCGCTAAGCAGACGCACATCATCAACTCTGGCGTAATTGAGACGAGTAATGAATGCCAATCGGCGATGTGGACCTTTCTCGGCTAAGGGCATGCTATTAATATCATGCGTGTTAGACAGTTGGTCAAGTGCCATTTTTGGTATGAGTGTCGTACCCATGCCTGATAATGCCATCTGTATGATTGTGTTTAGGCTAGCATCAGAAAAACCTGTTCTTATCTCTGCTTTATTCATCTGACACACCGACAGCACCTGATCGGTTAGGCAATGCCCCTCGCCCAGCAATAATAGATTGGTCTTGGATAGCTCATCGCTTGTGATGTGTTTGGCATCGATATGTTTTTTGCCTTTTGGGAAAATTGCAAAAAAGTCCTCCGCCCAAAACTCAAATACATGCAATCCTTCTATGGGATAAGGTAGGGCGATGATGGCGGTATCAATATGCCCATAGCGTACCTGCTCGATGAGTCGTTCGGTTTGTTTTTCGGTGATGGACAGTTCAAAATCTTGATACTGTTCTTTTAAGGTGGGTAATACTTTTGGCAGTAGGTAGGGGGCGACAGTTGGGATAATGCCGATGGACATGGGGTAGGCGAGTGGCGATTGATGGCTATGAGCACGAGTTATCAAATCGTTAATCTCGCTAAAGATACGCTGTGCTCTGTCCAAAATCTCTTCGCCAATGGGTGTGATGAGTACCTGCTTGTTATTACGCTCAAAAATCTGTGTATCCAACTGTTTTTCAAGTTCGGCAATCCCTAGACTCAAGGCGGATTGAGAAATATTGCATTCTTCGGCGGCACGCTTAAAGTGTTTGTATTTGGCAACTGAAAGTGCAAATTCTAACTGGCGTAGGGTAATCATAAAATACCTTTTTTAAATGTTAAAATGCAAAGTCTGTGCACCTAGATCATATTAAAGCAAAATAAAACCGTTGGCAGTTTTAACGGTGGAAACGCTCGGCTTTTTTCGTTATAATAACAAAGTAGGCAGTAAATTGCTACTGCATAATTCAACCCACAATAAAAAAGGTGAAGTTATGACCGCAATCATCAATCAACATATCCCAGAATTTACTACCGAAGCATTCGTTAATGGAGAGTTCAAAACCATCTCTACTGCCGATGTTAAAGGCAAGTGGGCAATCTTCATGTTCTACCCACACGACTTTACTTTCGTATGCCCAACAGAACTAGAAGATATGGCTGATCATTATGAAGAGCTAAAAGCTCTTGGTGTGGAAGTATATGCTGTATCTACCGACACACATTTTGTTCATAAAGCATGGCACGACGCTTCGCCTGCGATTGGTAAAGTAAAATACCCGATGCTAGGTGATGGCACTGGTGCGATTACTCGTGGCTTTAATGTCATGATTGAAGGTCAGCACGCTGCACTTCGTGGCACTTTCTTGGTTGACCCAGAAGGATTGATTAAGGTTGCTGAGATTCATGATTTAGGTATCGGTCGTTCTGCTAAAGACATGATTCGTAAAGTAAAAGCTGCTCAGTATGTGCGTGATAATGATGGTGATGTTTGTCCAGCGGCTTGGGAAGCAGGTCAAGAGACCTTGAAGCCTAGCCTAGACTTGGTTGGTAAAATCTAATCTTGGGATTTAAAATCAACCAAATTGGTATCTAAGCTAGCATAAAAGCAATAAAAATCGTCTCGTTTGGGGCGATTTTTATTGCTTTTATGATTTAGGTATAACAAAGACTTAAAATAAAGCCCAAGTCTTACAACTTGGGCTTGTAGCATAAGCAGTGATGGTTAATGACCAATCATGCTTTGGTTTGTAGGTATTTATATAGCTCGTCTTTGAGTCCAAGTTTTTTACGCTTGAGACCTTCAATCTCTTCAGCACGGCTAGCAGCTGCCACAGGGTCATTTTCTAGATTGGTGATTTCTTCGTCTAAATTATTGTGTTCATCAAAAAGCTTGATAAAATGCAGGTCATTTTCAGTTTTTAATTTGGTAATAAGTTCTCGGTATTCTGGGAACATGACATTCTCCTTGGGTTTCATTGGTTTTTTACACCCTATTTTTTGGGGTGTAAAAGTATCTTATCAAAATTACCCTGCTTTAGCAAGGGTTAAAAAGTGCATAAAATGGGCGGTATGGACACTTGAAAAATAGTGTTTAAAAATCTAAATTTACATTTTGGGCGGATAACCTTATAATGTGATGATACTGCTTTTTTATCAATATAAATTCAATTTTAGGTAAATACCATGTTAGATAAATCATTACTTGATGCTGTTACTACATATAGTGCCAATATGAGTCGCCCAATCCAGATGGTCATTGGTCAAGGTGAACACGCTAAGCGTGCTGAACTGATTCATTTTCTTGAGCAGATTGCTAATTGCTCGGATAAAATCGGTTTTGATAAATCGGTTGTGGATATTGATTTGTCGCCCATGAGCTTTAAAATCACCACAGAAAATAAAGATACAGGCATCGTATTTAGTGGCATACCAGGAGGTCATGAATTCACTTCATTGATTTTGGCAATTCTGCAGGCGGGTGGGCATACGCTAAAATTGGATGAGAGTATTCAGGATTTGGTCAAGCGTATTCAACAGCCACTAAAATTCCAGACCTTTGTTTCTTTGTCTTGCCATAATTGTCCTGATGTGGTACAAGCCCTAAATCAGTTTGCTCTGCTTAATCCTAGCATTGACAATGAAATGATTGATGGCGGTGTTTTCTCAGAGCTTGTGGCAGATAATAACATTCAGGGTGTGCCTGCAGTCTTTTTAAATGGTAAGCCGTTTTTAAATGGTAAGGTAGATACCGCACGCATCATTGATAAATTACAAGCTGAGTATCCAGACCTATTGGCGAAGGGTGTGACAGAACAGCTTGAAACTCAAGATGTTACTGTCATTGGTGGTGGACCTGCAGGTTCGGCTGCTGCCATCTATACCGCTCGTAAAGGTCTTAAAGTAGCGTTGGTTGCTGACCGTATTGGTGGGCAAGTCAAAGATACCCAAGACATTGAAAACCTAATTTCTATACCACTGACCAATGGTAATACTTTGGCGGCAAATCTTTCAACCCATATCAAAGAATATGACATCACTGTCAAAGAGCATGTGAGTGTATCTGCCATTGAAGAGGTTGAAGAGGGTTATCAAGTAACACTAAATACAGGCATGAGCTGGACTTCACGCACGCTAATCATTGCCACAGGAGCGAAATGGCGTAAACTTGGTGTGGCTGGCGAAGATGAAAATATTGGTAATGGTGTGGCGTATTGTCCGCATTGTGATGGTCCATTCTTTAAAGGCAAGCCGGTTGCGGTCATCGGTGGCGGTAACTCTGGTGTGGAAGCAGCACTGGACTTGGCGGGCATTGTTAAGCATGTTACGGTGTTAGAATTTGGCGACAAATTGCGTGCTGACCAAGTGCTGATTGACAAGGCTGAAGCTCGTGATAACATCACTATTATCAAAAATGCTGCCACACAGCAAATTACTGCTAATGGTGGCAAAGTGGACGGCTTGATTTACCAAGACCGAGTGTCTGGTGAAAATGTAACATTGCCTTTGAATGCGGTATTTGTACAAATTGGGCTGGTGCCAAGTTCTGAGATGGTGAAAGATTTGGTTAATATCACACCGCAAGGTGAGATTGAAATTGATGCCAAATGCCGTACCAATAAAGCAGGTATCTTTGCCTGTGGCGATGTTACCACTGTGCCGTATAAGCAAATTAATATTGCAATGGGTGAAGGTTCAAAAGCAGGTTTGTCTGCCTTTGAATATCTAATGATGAATTCTTGATTGATAATAAAATCAAAACACGCTCATAATGGGCGTGTTTTTCTGGGGGTTTTTATATACCAACCGAAACCCAAATATACTACAATACCAACCTAGCAGTAAATCATAAAAGACCACCAATGACATACTCACCCAACTTAAGCTTCATTAAGTGGTTTTGAGGTCAGATTGAGGGATTCGGCAAGATTGGATATTGGATTGCCTTAACAAGTTGTTCTTTTATTTTATGTGGATTTGTGGTGGTTTTTTGGGTTCAGTTGATATAAAGTAATAGGGAAGTCTTTTTTATTTGTTGTAGTTAGATTGTATATTTAAGTATCAAAAACACCCCAAAGCCCTATAAAATTTTGGGGTGCGGTTTGGTTTGATTGGGCATTATTTTTCAAATGCCCGACTTGGTATTCCTTGCTCTTTTAACCATTGTTGATTTTTTGTTTTGACGGCATGAATTTCTTCATCCATAAAGGCTTGAGATTTTCCAGGGAATTTGTTTAAAGCATAAATGTACAACACGACGCCCAATACCATCCATCCTGCAAAAATTGCCCATTCCATAGGGGTGAGTGCGGAAGCACTACCAGGCAAATACAAAGATGCCATTGCGATTGCACAGATAACAGCAATCACACCGACCGTCTGACCCAAGGGAATGATGATAGGACGCACCATAGAAGTTGGCTCTTTGATACGCAACACCAAAAATGCTAAAGCGACCAACATATAAGCTATGATAACCCCAAAGCCACTTGCATTCACCAGCCAAACAAGCATTTTACGTCCAAATAATGGGGCAAGTGTCGCTAGGCTACCAAGTAGCAAAATGGCAGTTGCGGGCGTGTTGTATTTTGGGTGTAATTTGCCTAAAAAAGCAGGTAGCATATACGATTTTGACATGGCATAAATCAAGCGACTGCCACCAATCAAAAACGCATTCCAACTAGACAAGATGCCCAAAATCCCTGCAATAACAAGCAATGTACCTGCCCATTTGCCATTCCATGCCAAAGTCATGGCATCGGCGGTTGCCAGTTTGGACTCAGTGGCTTGGGTCATATCCAGTACCGAACCAACGCTCCACGCCACACCCATGTACCAAACCACTGCAATAATGAGTGATATCATCAAATACAGGGCGATTTTTGGGCGAGTTAGGTCAATTTCTTCGGCAGCTTGGGGAATGATATCAAAGCCAACAAACAAAAATGGAATCATAATCATCACGCTCATAATACCCGACCATTTGTTTTCCGTAAAGGTCGGTACTCTGTCAAACCCTGCTTCTGGATTAAAAAGTAATGCCCCAATAAACAGCATAATACCTACTGATAAAATACCGAAGACAGTCAATTTTTGAAACCATGAGCTTACTTCAATACCACGAATGTTCAGCCAAGTGACTAAAATAGAGCCAATAATTCCAACCAGCACCCAAGTGGCATATACATCCCAGCCTGCGACATTATAAAGATAACCTTGATTATAGTTTGGAATCAGATATTCAACCACCGTTGGCAGGGCAACTGCTTCAAATGCTACCACTGCTAAATAGCCAAATAGCATACACCAAGAGCATAAAAAAGAAATGTGAATGCCCATCGCACGGTGTGTATAAGTATGTTCACCACCTGTAACAGGCATCGATGCAGCAAGCTCGGCGTAGGTCAAACCGATAAATAACATTGCCAGACCACCCAAAAAAATTGCCAAAATTGCTCCAATGAGCCCTGCTGACTGCACCCAGCCACCTGCCAAGACGACCCAGCCCCAACCAATCATTGCCCCAAATGCTAAGGCAATGACATCGCTGGTTTTTAAAGATTTTCTAAATTGTATTTGTGACATAGTATCTCCTTGCTGTTATGGTAAGTTGTATTTACCACAATGATTCCTTATATTTGAAGGTATGCAATGCATTGACCAATTCAATGCCGCACACCTCACAACCTTATTTACGGCAAAGATTTAAAGATAATTGCCAATGCCTCGTCCAATACTTCATCTTGTATAGTCAAAGGCACCATCACACGAATGCTGTTAAAATACATACCGCAGGTGGCAATCATTAGTCCGTTTTCAAAGCAGTTGTTTTTAAGTGTTGTCGCCGCCGACGCATCAGGATTGCCATCTTTATCCACAAGGTCAAAGGCGAGCATTGCCCCTTTGTGGCGGATATGGGCGATTTTAGGGTGGTTTAATCCTGCTAAGAAAGTAGCGATTTTTTCGCCAATTTGACAACTTTTTTCTAGCAAATTTTCTTCTTCAATAATTTCTAATACTTTTAATGCCGCCACACAACCTAAAGGACTACCTGCATAAGTACCACCCAATCCGCCTGCTTGCGGTGCGTCCATAATATCGGCACGACCAATGAGTGCTGAAATTGGATAGCCGCCTGCCAAACTCTTGGCACTGGTAATCAGGTCAGGCTCAACGCCAAGTTGCTCGGCAGCAAACAGCGTACCTGTCCGTCCAAAACCACATTGCACTTCATCAAAAATCAATACAATGCCATGCTCATCACAAATTTCACGCAGTTTTTTGGCGTAGCTTGGGGTCAATTGATGAAAGCCTCCTTCGCCTTGCACGGGTTCTACAATGATGGCTGCTACTTCAGATGGGTCAATATCCGCCTTAAAAATCATCTCCAAATCTTTTAAGGCAGCTTCTTCGCTAACACCTGTTGCTGGCGATGGGAATGATGCATGAAAGATGGAAGCGGGCATTGGACCAAAGCTTTTTTTATAGGGAATGACCTTGCCTGTCAAACCCATTGTCAAAAGTGTGCGGCCATGCCAACCACCAACAAAGGCAATGACGCCTGCACGCCCTGTTTTGGCACGAGCAATTTTAATAGCATTTTCAACAGTTTCAGCACCTGTGGTTAGCAAAAATGCTTTTTTGTCGCCACTGATGGGGGCTTTTTCGCACAATTTTTCGCACAAGGCAACGTAGCTTTCGTAGCTTACTATTTGCCCTGATGTATGGGAAAAATTGTCCAGTTGTGCCTTGACTGCCTCTACAATTTTGGGGTGGCTGTGTCCTGTATTGAGCACACCAATACCTGCTACAAAGTCAATGTAGCGTTTGCCGTCCACATCCCAAATTTCGCTGTTGTTGGCTTTTTGAGCAAAGACAGGAAATGAAACACCAAGCCCTTTGGGTAGGGTTTTGAGACGGCGTGCCAATAAGTCTTGATTAGTTGCCATAAAAATACTCCTTATGTATCTGGCTAAAAAATTATGAAAAAATCGTATTTAGAAATGATCAATTAACCAACATCTGCACACCAATATTTGATGGTAATGTAGTCTTCAATACCGTATTTTGAGCCTTCACGTCCAAAACCGGACTGCTTGACACCACCAAATGGGGCAACTTCCGTTGAAAGCAGCCCTGTATTTTGGGCAACCATGCCGTATTCTAGCCTTTCTGACACACGCCATGACCTTCCCAAATCATTAGTATAAAAATACGCTGCCAAGCCATAGATGGTGTCGTTCGCCTGTTGAAGTACTTCTTCTTCGGTGTCAAAAACAAACACAGGGGCGATTGGACCAAAAATTTCTTGGCTAAAAATATCCATATTGGATGTAATGTCGGTGATGATGGTTGGGTTAAAGGTGAGCTTGCTAATAGGATTTTTATCGCCCCCTGCGATGAGTGTCGCCCCTTTATCTAAGGCATCTTTTAATAAACCTTGTACTTTTTCCATTGCCTTGTCATTAATCAGTGGTCCGATGGTGATATTTTCGTCCAAGCCATTGCCGACTGTTAGGCTGTTAAGTTTATTTGCAAAGCGTTTTAAGAATTCGTCTTTAATGCCTGCCTGCACATAAACACGGTTGGTACAGACACACGTTTGCCCCGCATTTCTGTACTTAGATACCATTAAACCATCAATAGCTTTATCAAGATCGGCATCATCAAAAATGATAAAGGGGGCGTTGCCACCAAGCTCTAAGGATAGTTTTTTTATTGTGTTGGCACATTGCGACATTAAGAGTTTGCCAACAGCTGTTGAGCCTGTAAAAGAAAGTTTGTGTATGCGTGGGTCGGATGTTAAAACGCCACCTATAGTACTGGCATCGCCTGTCACCACTTGCAAAACACCATCAGGTAAGCCTGCCTGTCTTGCCAGTTCCATCAGGGCAAGTGCGGAAAAGGGTGTTTGGGTGTCAGGCTTAACAATCATCGTACAGCCAGCTGCAAGGGCGGGGGCGACTTTTCTAGCAATCATTGCTGATGGGAAATTCCATGGTGTGATGGCGGCACATACGCCAATGGGCTGTTTTAAAATGGTATAACGCAAGGCTGGGTTTGGAGCGGGAATGACATCGCCATAGACACGCTTGCCTTCTTCGGCATACCAGCGAATGTAACTGTTGGCGTAGTTAATTTCACCCTTTGCTTCAGCTAAGGGCTTGCCTTGCTCTAAGGTCAAAATGCGGGCAAGGTCATCAAGATTGACATCAATCAAATCTGCCCATTTATGCAAAATTTTACCTCGTGCGGCGGCGGTGAGTTTTGCCCAGTTTTTTTGGGCATTTGTGGCGGCAGTTACCGAATGGGTGACTTCTTCGGCAGATAAATCAGGTACATTTCCCAAAAATTCGCCATTAAAGGGATTGTGAATGGCAATCACTGCTGTGATGATGTACCGTAATTAAATCTAAACTCACATTCTTTGATAAAAAGATGAAAAGTTTTTCTTGTTAATACCATTGTATTTGCTAAGTGCTCAAATGCCTTTATGAATGCCACCAAAATAGCTTTCATCAAGCCTTATCTTGCCATCAAGGGGTTTTTAGCTTTTTGAGCTAAATGACATTCTATCGCAAGTTAAGATTTTTTGGCGGAATAAGGCTGTTATTTAAGTGTGACTGTCTAAGTACTCCTAACAAATAAAACAAACCCCAAGTTATTTTGGGGTTTGTTGTTTTGGGTAGTTGTTTTTTATAGCAAATATTTAATGCTTATGTTTATCAAAAAAAGCAATTAAGTCTTTTTTGATTTGCTTTTCTCGTTGGGTAATATCTTCTTTTAGCCAGTCATCTTTTGGATAATTTGCCAATTCTTGTATAACAGTAATTTTTGATTGGCTGTATTTTTCTTTCTTTTTACCAAAATAACCATTACCTGCTTGGATATTTAGTTTTGTTTCAAGAACAATTTTATTCCCAATATTATTCAAATAAGTATCCGCATCATTTTTGTTCCAACCATTGTAATTGGTGTTTTGCCATTTGGTTGGAAAAATATGCTCAATATCAAAATTACCATCTATTAAGTCTTTTTGATTTTTATTTAAATAAGCGTGTAAAATCAATAAAGCTCTTGTTATTCTTGATGATGAATGCTCACTAATTCTTTGCAAAAACAAATCACTATGTAATTCAAAATCATATTGGTATTGATGATTGGTTGATTTTTCAAATGCAACACAGGCTTTAAAAATATTATCTTTAATTGCATTGACGGTGGGCTTATCAATAAATTTTGCAAATAAAAATGACAATAAATTTTCCAACATCTGTTCAAAAAGACTTTCAAAATTTTCATCATCTTTATATTTCATAAAGAAAACACTTACCGCATATCTCCAATAGTCATTGGGGTAATGACGAAAGCAATTTAACCATTTTTTTGAATTGAGTGAAAATTTGTAATTAACACCACTATCTTTATAGTTTTGAAAAATAAACTTCCAAAAATTTGCTAATTCAAGAATTTCTAAAATATTAACTTTATCAAGCTGTGTGGATTTATTTTCTGTATAAAATCTACGCAAGCCAATTTCTTTTCCAGCATTACCGTCCCTTGCTCTTAAAATGTGCATATAATAACGAAACACATCATCAATACTAATATTGGCTTGTTTACAAATTTGCGTTAATTCTTTCCAAGTATCGGTAAAGTCTTTTCTATCTTTGCTCTTTTTATACAGTTGAGCCTTAAAAATATCTGCATCAGATAGCGGTAAACCACGATTATTTAATGTGGAAAAAATTGTGAGTGCAGTATCTTGGGTATCGCATTCAATCGGTAAAATAATACATTGGCTAATAATGGTAATGCACAGTTCTTTCCAAGCCATTGGACTTTTTTGTGCAAACTCATTACACTTTTTTTGAAAAAACAAATAATTTTTTGAATAATTGTCATTGTTATTTTGGTTGGCGATACCATTTTCTAAAATATCACGAAATATTAAGTTGTCTTGCTCGGTAATGACTTCTGAGACGATGTGAATTTTGCTTTTGTCATCTACTTTTTGGGAGATTTTATTGATATCCCAAAGGCAAGGAGCTAATTGGTTTTTAAGACCAATAACTTGTTCATCTTCTTGCATTTCTTCTAATTGCTTATAAAATGCTCTCAATAATAACATCAGCGATGTGGTTCGTTGCTGACCGTCAATTAGTTCAGATTGCTTTTTGTTTGGATAATAGACAATTGTTCCCAAAAAATAATTATCGTCATCACTTTCTTGATTATTAAAAAAATCAATAATATCATTCCAAAGCGTTTCACAATTTTCAATATCCCACTCATAAGGTCTTTGATAATCTGGAATAAAAAAATGTGTATTTGTAAACAATTCACTAATGGATTTTTTATTAACGGTGAGTTCTGCCATTGCATCGCTCCTGAATTTACTTAAAAACTTTAAAAAAATTCAAACACCAATTTGGTATTTGAATTTTATCGCATTAAATCAACTTCTTCAACAATTCATTCACCTGTGCTGGATTGGCTTGCCACATACCACTATTGCCCCGAAAGTCAGGTAAGCCAGAATCCACGCCCATGCCCGCCCCTGCACTAATCAGCAGGCTATCGGCGGAGCGGATTAGGGTTTTGCTAAATAAATATGGTTGTTATTCTAGTACAACCACAAAAATATTGATAAATCAATCCAATTAGATTATAATAGGATTATTTATACAATCTTATGGTGCAATATGGCTAAAAAAATTCAAGTTTCATTCTCTGATAAACAAATGGAACTTTTGGAACATTTTAAAGGTGAATTAGGCGAAACAGATGCTGAAATTGTCAGAAATATCGTAATTGCATGGTTGGCTGAAAAAAGTTTTATTACTACGATTGCCAAACAACGTTTGGCAGAAACACACAGTAGCCATCAAGAAATGGATAAATAAATATGCTTAAAATTCAAACAGTAGGTAGTGTATGTTCAGGTATTGAAGCGGCTTCATTAGCTTGGCAAGATTTCAATTTTGAATTTAAATGGTTTTCTGAAATCGCCAAATTTCCATCTGATATTTTAAAACAAAAATATCCCCATATTCCCAATTTGGGAGATATGTCAAATATTCCTGACTTATTAAAAAGCAATCAAATTTTTGCTCCTGATTTGATTTGTGGCGGTACGCCCTGCCAAGCATTTTCTTTGGCAGGTATCAAAAATGGTTTAGATGATGAACGTGGTAATTTAACCTTAAAATTCATCGATATTATTGATGAAAATGACAAAATTCGTTTACAAAATGGTCAAAACCGTACAGTTGTTTTTTGGGAAAATGTGGAAGGGGTTTTAACTGATAAAACCAACGCTTTCGGTTGTTTTATTTCATCGCTGGCGGGTTTGGATACGGTTATTGAAAAGAAAAAATGGGCTTCGGCTGGTATTTTAAAAGGTAAAACTCGAAACATTGCTTGGCGAATTTTAGATGCCAAATATTTTGGCTTACCACAACAACGTAGACGATTGTATGTCGTTGCCACAGATACAAACTTTTTTCCTGAAAATATATTATTTGAATTACATGACCCCAAAAATAATCACATTAACAATATTTCATTTCCCAAAAGTGAGTTGATTTTTCATAAAGACAATGTGAAATTTGAAGTTTTTCGTGAATTTACTGATTGTTTGTACTCTGCCTATGGTACAAAATGGAATGGTAATGCGGCTGCTTATAATGGCTCATTGTTTATTGCACAAAATAATAAATTACGTCGCTTATCGCCGTTGGAATGCGAACGTTTAATGGGATTTCCTGATGATTACACTTTAATCAATGGAGCAAGAAAAACCAATAGATACCAAGCGATTGGCAATTCATGGGCTATCCCTGTTGTAAAATGGATTGGGGAACGTTTCAGGCAGCCTGAAATTTTTAATTTAGCAGAATATCATCAATTTATTTTTGCCAATGAACAAGAAATTTTGGAAGCAAAATATTATGATTTAAGTAATGGTATTGTCCATTTAAATCATGAAATTGCTTTAAATTGTACCGAAATTCCTGAAAATGCGACTTTTGGGTATATGTACCAGATTGTTTCTGCTGATGCTCCTGATGATATTTTTATTTCTCCTACTGGATGTTATGGCATTATTAGAAGAAAAAATGAAAGAAATATCAAAATAAACCAACGGCTTGAAAAGGTCTTACTGGAAATTTCTTCACAAGAAACGTTAGCAGAAATTGAAAAAAAATCATTGGTTCAGAAGCGTGGTAAATACAGTGTAAATTACACATTAGGTTTATGAGTCGCAAATCATGTACAGAAAATATATTTTCTGTACATGATTTTTTATTTTAATTTTTTAATCAATTCATTACGCCAAGTTTCAATATCATACCAAGCACAACCAACACAGCCCTTTTCCGCTTCTTTTCCTTTTTTTGGAATAGACTTATCCCAATCTTCTGTACCTTGATAGAAAAATGGAATACCAAAAATAATACCACGCTTGCCAGTTTGAAAGCAGGTTCTGCATACTTCTCGTTTTTGTTGATTGCGTTGGTTACTTAATAATTGAAATTTTTGACGAATTTCTTCATCAGTCATTGTATCTAAATTTTCTTCTTTGGTATTATCATCCCAGCGAATTTCAGAAAATTTATGGTCCGGTAATACATGACTATTGGGTTTATTTTCATAAACATCAATATTATTAAGTACATTTAATATTCTTTTTCGCAGTTCTTTACTCCAAGTTTCGTAACCATTACCTGTTAAATTCCCCCTTGCTATGGGCAACATGATTAAGTGGGTGGTATTTTCTTTGCAAGTTTTACAAAAATGCTTGGTATCAGTTGCAATCGTATAACCCATTTCTTTTAAATCTTGTATTCTGCGAGCGAAGTTTGGATTATTTGGTAATGTACATTTAATACATTTCCAACCACCGATTTTTAAACCATCAAAAAATGATTTTGTGGTTTCTGCTTTTTTATCTTGCCAAAAATTATCTTGTTCTTTCAACCAATTTTGGTGGTTGTTGGGGTTCATATTCTCATAAATCAAATTTAGATAAGCGTGAATTTCATTTCTATCATTGGGGTTATCTTGAATAGAAACACCTGTTCTACGATATTCAACAGGTACTCACCCATTCCAAATAGTATATTCATATTGAAACTCAACATGAATATACTCTTCTGATGCTTTGGAATGCTTAATTCTGTTGTAACCATTAATAAGTTTAATGTTTGGATTTAATTTGCTCAAATTGCACACCTCATTCATATGATATTTTGCAACAAACCCCAAACACCAAACGATATTTGGGGTTTATTTTATCAACCAATCAACTTCTTCAACAATTCATTCACCTGTGTTGGATTGGCTTTACCACGACTGGCTTTCATCACTTGTCCGACCAGTCCATTAAAGGCTTTTTCTTTTCCGCCTTTATATTCATCAACCATTGCTTGATTATTTGCCAAAACTTCTTTAATAATCGCTTCAATCGCCCCTGTGTCGGTTTCTTGTTTTAGCCCTTGCTCATCAATAATGCCATCGGCACTTTTATCAGATTCCCAAAGATAATTAAACACTTCTTTGGCGATTTTACCACTGATGGTATTGTCCAAAATACGGGCGATAAGTCCTGCTAAGCGTTCGGCATTGATGGGTGAATTGATAATGCTTAGCTCGTTTTTATTTAATGAGCCTAATAAATCGCCCATGATCCAGTTGGCTGCAATTTTGGCATTATTCTTACCGACTTTTTCAATAACTTCTAGAAAATAATCAGATAATTCTCGGCTGCCGTTTAACACATTGGCATCATAAGCTGATAGACCTAACTCATTGGCAAAGCGTTCTTTTCGCACGCTTGGCAACTCTGGCATTGCTTTTTTAATTGCTTGTAATGTTTCATCGCTAATCAGCACAGGCAATAAATCAGGGCAAGGGAAATAGCGATAATCGTTGGCCTCTTCTTTGGTTCGCATTGCTCGTGTTTCGTCTTTTTGAGGGTCATAAAGCCTTGTGGCTTGAATGATTTTTCCGCCATCTTCTAGCACATCAATTTGACGCTCAATTTCTGACTTAATCGCTCGTTCAATAAAGCGAAATGAGTTTAGGTTTTTTAATTCACAGCGAGTGCCAAAGGGTGTGTTCGGCTTATGCACTGAGACATTGATGTCAGCACGGAAACTGCCTTCTGCCATAATCGCATCTGATATGCCAAGCCATGTAACCAGTTCGTGAATGGTTTTAACATAGGCAACTGCTTCGTCTGCTGAGCGAATGTCAGGTTCGGAGACGACTTCAATAAGTGGTGTACCAGCACGGTTTAAGTCCACGCCTGTCATCTGTGGCACGGCATCGTGTACGGATTTACCTGCGTCTTCTTCAAGGTGGGCTCTTGTGATGCCAATGCGTTTGGTGTATTCATCTTTTGCCCCTGCGTTTACAAGGATATCAATATAACCTTGCCCTACGATAGGGTGTGCCATTTGGCTAGTTTGATAGCCTTTTGGTAAGTCTGGGTAGAAGTAGTTTTTGCGGTCAAAGGCGTTCATTTGTCCGATTTGGGCGTTTACCCCTAAGCCAAATTTGACCGCCTTTTCAACGACATCGGCGTTCAACACTGGCAATACGCCGGGCATTGCCAAATCAATGATGTTGGCTTGTGTGTTGGGTTCTTGCCCAAATTCGGTACTGGCGGGCGAGAAAATTTTGGTGGCGGTGTTTAATTGGCAATGGATTTCAATGCCGATAACAACTTCATAGCCGTCAATTAGGGGGGCTTGGTTAGTCATAAATTTTCCTATTAACTATAAAAATTTAATGGGTTATAAAAATGGATAAATTTCTTTACCAATTTGTGCCATTATTTCATCTTTTTGATTTTTAAAATCAAGGGATTTACCATCATGTGGCTGAGTGATAAATAAGCTGACAAAATAAGATTTATTATTTTCATTCCAAATCACAGCAATGATATTTTTTGATTCACTACCTGTGCCTGTTTTGTCGCCAATTCGCCAATTTTTTGGTAAATATTTTCTCAATAAATTATCAGCAACTTTATCATTGATAAGCCAAGTTATCAACTGTTCTTTGCTTTGATTGGATAGGATATTGTCTGTAATCAATGCTTTTAGGCTTCTTGTATAAGGAATTGGTTTTGCGGTATCACTGGTTTCACCATAATGTGAGCGATTTAGTAAAGGTTCATTATTTGCTAACACCATATCCGCCCCAATCTCTTTCAAAAATTGATTGAATGCAGTCAAGCCCCCAGCTCTATCCAACAAGATATTGGCAGAGCCATTATCACTCAGTGTTATGGTAGCTTCGCACAATTCACTAATAGAAATTGGTTTATTTTCATTAAAGTATTTTTTGCAGACAGGAGAATATTCTATCAAATCGCTTTCTTTAATAATGATTTTTTCATTTAAATCCAATTTTCCTTTATCTACAAGTAATAATATATGGCTTGCGATAAAGGCTTTAATGGTGCTATTAACAGGAAAATATTCATCACCACGATGGCTGGATATTTCACCACTGTCAGCAATAATCGTCATACCAATTTTGGCATTAAATTTATTTTCCCAAATTGGCAATATTTCTTTTAATTTATTTTGTAATAAATTTGGATTTTTTGTTATCTTGTCATTAGGTAAATGGTTATTGGATAAACTCGTTTTGCATCCAGTTAATAAATTGCCAGAAAAAATAATAGGTAGTGCCAATAAGGTTTTTTGTAAAAAATGACGGCGTTGCATCATTATCTCCTTTTATTGCTTGGGATAAATTTATCATTTATCCCAAATCCAAAATCACTTCACCAAATCCGGCATCTCTTGATGAAACTTGGTATTCGCCTGATACACATGAGCGGTTTTTAGAAGTTCGCTTTCCGCCCAATGTTTGCCAATCAGCTGTAAGCCCACAGGCAAGCCACCAACAAAGCCCACAGGGTGCGACAAACTTGGTAAGCCCGCCAAATTCACGCCAATGGTATAGACATCGCCCATATAGATTTCGGCAGGGGAGAGATTTTCGCCAAGTTTATAGGCAACCGTTGGGGCGGTTGGCGTGGCGATGATGTCGCAGGTTTCAAAGGCTTTTAAAAAGTCGTTTAAAATCAATCGTCTTACCTTTTGAGCCTTGACATAATAGGCATCAAAATAACCTGCACTTAGGGCATAAGTTCCCATAATGATACGGCGTTGCACTTCCGCCCCAAATCCTTCTGAGCGACTGCGAGTGTACAAATCCTGCAAATCGGCAGGGTTCTCACAGCGGTAGCCATAGCGAACACCGTCAAAGCGAGATAGGTTAGAGGAAGCTTCGGCAGGGGCGAGCAAGTAATAAGTGGCTAGGGTGATTTGTGGATCGGTCAAATGCACATCCACCAAAGTTGCTCCTAAATCTTGGTATACCCGTAAGGCTTCTTCAATTTTGGTTTTGACATCAGCATTTAGTCCTGTACCAAAATATTCTTGAGGTATGCCCACTTTTAGTCCGCTAAGTGGTTTGTCGCTTGGTACTTTGTCAAGCTCGCCCACCCAGTTGGGTACTTGTAAATTGACACTCGTACTGTCTTTTGGGTCAAAGCCTGCCATCGCCTGTAAAAGATAGGCACAATCTACAGCTGACCGCCCAAACGCTCCTGCTTGATCTAGGCTTGATGCATATGCCACCATGCCAAAGCGAGATACTCGCCCATAAGTGGGCTTGATGCCTGTTACCCCACAGAAACTGGCGGGCTGGCGAATTGAGCCACCTGTGTCTGAGCCTGTAGCAACAGGCACAAAGCCACTTGCTACCGCAGAAGCACTGCCACCAGACGAACCGCCAGGCACTCGATCCAAGTCATAGGGATTGTGTACTGCTCCGAAGTAGGATTTTTCATTGTCCGAACCCATGGCAAATTCGTCCATGTTGAGCTTGCCAAGACTGATAAATCCTTGATTTGCAATATTTTCTACCAAAGTGGCATTATAAGGGGCGACAAAGTTTGACAGCATTTTTGAGCCACAAGTGGTCAAAACGCCTTGGGTGCATAAGTTGTCTTTGTGAGCCATCGGTACGCCCAATAGGGGGCGAGTGTCGCCATTTGCTCTTAACTCATCGGCAAGTTTGGCTTGTTCTAGGGCAGATTCAGCCGTTGCGGTAATAAAACTATTGATTGCCTTATCGTGGGTGGCGATACGGTCTAAAAAGTGCTGGATTAATTCAACCGAGCTAAATTGTTTGGTTTGTAAACCATCGGCAAGTTCACGGACGGACAGGGTGTGGAAGTTTGTCATGATTTTCTCTTAATTGGTATGTTTTAAAGTAAGTAATCTTGGGCTATTGCTTTGTTGATTTGGGGTTGTATGACCTTTTGACGCATGGTCTTTAAAAAAGTTTTTGTGTGGGCGATGTTCTTTTTGATGCTTAAGCTTATAAAAATAAAGTTTTAATACTTTTGGCGTATTTTAAAAACTTCTATCATCTGCCCAAACACTGATCATGTTTGAGATATTGGATGGGGTCTGTGTTTAAGACTCCAAGTTTTTATCCCTTATGGCTCAAATGTTACCAAATCAAGTTTTGCCCCTGTGATATGCTTCTTATTGCCATCTGTGTGATACAAGATGCACTGTTGGCGACAAGGTTTAGGTTGCTTCATGGGGCTTAGTCATTGTGCTATTCAATCACCTGCGGAACCAAATATAACCCATCTTGTACAGCGGGGGCGATCTTTTGATTGGCTTCACGATTGACCCCAAGACCGTTTGCGTCCACTACATCTGGGCGTAGCATTTGCACGCCATCATGAACATTGGTCAGGGGTTTAATATCATCAGTGTTCACTTGTGATAGTACATCCATCATGGATAAGATTTTGCCAATATCTTTAGCGTAACTGTCGCACTTGACATCGTCAATGGCAAGGCGAGAGAGTTTGGCGACATTTAAGATATCAGTACTGGTTAGGGTATTGCTCATGATTAATCCTATTTGCTGACTTATTTAGTAGAAAAATGCTTTGGTATCGGTTGTATAAAATGGTGCTTATTGTAACATATCTTGATAATTGACAACATCTTTAACACTTATTTTGCTCAAAACTTGACCATAAAAATCCCAAAAAAACCATGTGTCTTACTTGTTTTTGGGGTTTTTGGGTGTGAAATAAGGTATAATTTGAGCTTGTCGTGCTTTTTTAAGACTTTAAATGAAAGCTGGTTGGTCATGGGTACTGATAGATTAGAGGGTTTGGTATGCTGTGATTTTAGCATCTACTTCGCCACGCCGTCAAGAGTTGCTAAGAGTGGCAGGTGTGGATTTTGATATCATGAATGCACCGATTGATGAATCTTGCTATGACAACGAGCGTGCGACAGATTATGCCATGCGTATGGTGCATGCCAAAGCGGATAGGGCGATTGAGCTGATGGGTGATGATGAAGCACTTATTATTACTGCAGACACCATTGGCGTGTTAGAAGATGGTCAGGTGCTGACTAAACCCACCGATAAAGACGATGCTTTTGCCATGTGGGCTAAGCTATCAGGGGCGACACATGAGATTTGGACGGCGGTGTGTGTCAGTGGTATTCAAGGTGGTCGATTGACTGCTAGGCAGAGCATGATTTGCCGTACTCAAGTCCACTTTGTGAAACTGAGCAATCAGATGATGGTGCGTTATTGGCAGACAGGCGAGCCTGCGGATAAAGCAGGAGCGTATGCCATTCAGGGCGGTGCGATGGCGTGGGTTAAGGAAATTAACGGCAGTTATACCAATGTGGTGGGGTTACCCCTTGCTCAAACGCTAGAGCTGATGACTCAGGTGGTGGATATGATGAAAACTGATTGTACTAATTAAAACCAAAATATCACTCATTAAAAAACCAATCGTATTTAAATACAATTTACAAACAAACTTAAAAAGACCAATTAGCATGACCAAAGAAATTTTAATCAATCATCTGCCCATGCAGACACGCCTTGCTGTGGTACAAGATGGCGTACTTGATGAGATATACATTGAAAATCATCGTCAGCTAGGACAAGTTGGCGATGTTTATTTGGGAACGGTGGTGCGTATTTTGACAGGTATGCAGGCGGTCTTTGTGGATATTGGTTTGGCTCGTACAGCCTTTTTGCACATTGATGATGTGAAACAGTCCGCCCAAAAATCTAACTTTAAGATAGAGCAGTTATTTTATCAGGGTGAGCGTATCTTGGTGCAGATTATCAAAGGTGGGGTGGGGGATAAAGGGGTAAGATTGACCACGGACATTGCATTGGTCGGTCGTTATTTGGTCTATCGCCCTTTGGGTGTGGGTGTTGGCTTGTCATCACGCATTAAACCACAAAAAGAACGCCAACGATTAAAGCATGTGCTATCCACCCTAATAACACAAAAAGGCGTGATGGGGGGTGTCGTTGTGCGTACGGCAGCGACCAAGATGGATGAAGATGGTCTAGATGGGGATTTAAATCGTCTGTATCATCTTTGGCAGGCACTCAGCGATGGTTTCACCAAAGCTAAAACTCACAAGCTCAAACATCAGCTCATCCATCAAGAGCTACCCTTGCCTTTACGCCATCTAAGAGACAGTTCGTTTGATGATTTGCAAATTTGGGTGGATGATGAACAGATGTATCACAGTATTCAGGATTTTTTCTTGCAAATTGTGCCATCTGGTCTATCACAGCTTCATCGGTACGCCCACCATAAGCCACTGTTTGATAAGTACGATGTAGAAGAACAAATTCAGCAGGCACTAAAGAGTAGGGTTGATTTGCCTTTAGGCGGTTATTTGGTGATTGACCAAACCGAAGCCATGACAACCATTGATGTCAATACGGGTTCATATGTGGGTAAGCATTCGCCACAACAGACCATCTATCAGATTAACTTAGAGGCGGTTTGGGCTATTGTCAGACAGATTCGTTTGCGACAGCTTGGCGGTATCATCATTCTCGATTTTATTGACATGAAAGCACAGCACCATAAAGATGCGGTATTAAGCACCCTAAAGCACGAACTAAGCCGTGATAAGACGCCAACGCATATCATGTCCGTAAGTCCATTGGGGCTGATTGAGATGGCACGCAAACGAACCCATCAGAGCCTTGCTCAGCAGCTTTGTCAGCCTTGTGAGGCGTGTTGCGGTACTGGTATGGTAAAAAGTAACGAGACGGTTGCTTTTGAGATTATTCGCAAAATTGTGCAGACGATCGGGTGTTCTGCTCACAAGCCTATTGTCATTGATATTCTTGCTGCCCCAGTGGTGATAGACCATTTAGCTGTCCATGAAAAAAGCATGGTGCAACACTTGGAGCATACGCTCAATGCACAAATACAACTAAAAGTTGCCACCAACTATCATCAAGAGCAGTACGCCATCAGCCATCATTGATTATTTTTAAAAGATGATGTTAAAATAGCTGAAAAAATAAATGAGCCTGACGTTGTTTTTGGTATGGTTAATGAGATAAGCCCAAAAGATTGGGGTATGTTTGTCACAAAAACACAAGAGCCAATAAGCGAAGAATATCCAATAAAAATATTGTCATTCACCCATAAAAACTGAATAAAAAACTTGCATTAAGTCATTTTTAATGTATAATATGGTTTCATTATATTTTAGCGTTGCGCTTTTTGATCCGCTTTATCGTGATTGAAAAGAATAAATTTGATAAAAATTGTTCTCTACAAAAATGATAGAGAATTAAAAAGGACAACGCCACAGCCGAAGCATCGTTTTTGGCACTATAACAACACCCCTGCTGTCTAGTATTTTTACATGACGGGCAGGGATTGGATTATTTTGTCTAAAAGCATTGCTTTTGACAAAAGAGTTGAAAAAAATGGTATAGCTGAAGTCATCTTGTGATGATGGAAGTTTTATAAAGCACTTAATTTAGGAGCTTGTTGGCATGGCTAACCAGAGAATCCGTATCCGACTAAAGTCTTTTGACCATCGTCTGATTGACCAGTCGGCACAAGAGATTGTCGATACTGCAAAGCGCACAGGCGCACAAGTTTGTGGCCCTGTTCCCTTGCCGACTCGTATTGAGCGGTTCAATGTATTGACATCACCACACGTCAACAAAGACGCTCGCGACCAGTATGAAATTCGCACCCACAAACGCATGATTGACATCGTACAGCCTACTGATAAAACAGTAGATGCATTGATGAAATTGGATTTGGCTGCCGGTGTTGATGTTCAAATCGCCCTAGGCTAATTGAACTTAACTGGTTTAATATAAACTATTATTAAAGTAAGAGGTCTAAAATGGCGATTGGTTTAGTCGGTAAAAAATGCGGCATGACCCGAATCTTTACTGAAGCAGGTGTATCTATCCCTGTAACAGTAGTCGAGGTTGACGCAAACCGCATCTCTCAAATCAAAACAGTAGACACCGATGGCTATAACGCAATTCAAATCACTACTGGTGTGCGTCGTGACAGCCGTGTAACTGCTGCCCAAAAGGGACACTTCGCAAAAGCTGGCGTAGCCGCTGGTCGTGGTGTTTGGGAATTCCGTGCAGACGAGAGCGAATTAGAAGGTCGTGAAGTCGGTGCAAACATTTTGGTAGATTTATTTGAAGTTGGTCAGCTAGTTGATATTACTGGCCAGTCTAAAGGTAAAGGCTTCCAAGGTGGTGTAAAGCGTCACAACTTCCGCACTCAAGATGCAACTCACGGTAACTCTGTATCACACCGTGTACTTGGTTCTACTGGTCAAAACCAGACTCCAGGTAAAGTATTCAAAGGCAAAAAGATGCCAGGACAAATGGGTAACAAGCGTGTTACTGTACAAGGTCTTGAAATCGTGTCTATTGATGCTGAAAAAGGTGTACTGGTTATCAAAGGCGCACTTCCAGGTGCTAATGGTGGCGATGTAATCGTCCGTCCGTCAGTCAAAGCCTAGTTGAGGGGATTAACGTGAATTTAAAAACTGTTACAGGTGCGGCGGTTGAACTATCAGAAACGACTTTTGGTCGTGAGTTCAATGAAGCCTTGGTACACCAAGTCGTAACTGCATACCTAGCTGGTGCTCGTCAAGGTACTCGTGCACAAAAAACTCGTGGCGAAGTTTCTGGCGGTGGTAAAAAGCCATGGCGTCAAAAAGGTACTGGCCGTGCTCGTGCTGGTTCTATCCGTAGCCCAATTTGGGTTGGTGGTGGCCGTGCATTTGCAGCAAAACCACAAGACTGGTCACAAAAAGTAAATAGAAAAATGTATCGCGGTGCAATGCAATGCATTTTGGCAGAGCTAGTACGCCAAGAGCGTTTGGTATTGGTTGACAACATCACTGTTGATGCACCAAAAACCAAAGGTTTGGTTGCAAAATTAGCAGAGCTAAATGCACCACGCGCATTGATTGTTACTCATGAAGTTGATGAGAACTTGTACTTAGCTGCTCGCAATATCCCACATGTAAATGTATTGGGTACTCGTGAGGTTGACCCTGTAAGCTTGGTTTCTTTTGATAAAGTTATCATGACTGTGGAAGCTGCCAAACAATTTGAGGAGACACTAGCATGAGTAACGCAAGATTATATCAAGTGCTAAAAGCCCCTGTATTCTCTGAAAAATCTCAGCGTCTTGGCGACAGCTTGGGCGTTCAAGTTTTCAAAGTTGACAGCAATGCAACAAAACGCGACATCAAACAAGCTGTTGAGCTAATGTTTGAAGGTGTTGAGGTTGTTAAAGTAAACACCCTAAATACTAAAGGTAAAACTAAGCGTTTTGGTCGTGTTGTGGGCAAACGCTCTGATGTTAAAAAAGCGTATGTAACCTTAAAATCAGGTTCAGGCGTACAAATCGGTGCTGGTGAGGAAGTCACTAGTGAAACAGCGACTAACGAATAAGGATACAAGACATGCCTATCGTAAAAGCAAAACCTACATCACCAGGTCGCCGCTTTGTTGAAAAAGTAGTGCATCCACACCTTTATAAAGGTCGTCCTTATGCACCACTTGTTGAATCAAAAGCAAAAACTGGTGGCCGTAACAACAACGGCCGTATCACTACCCGTCATATTGGTGGTGGTCACAAACAACATTACCGTCTGATTGACTTTAAACGCAATAAAGATGGTATCGTTGCAACTGTTGAACGCATTGAATACGATCCAAACCGTACTGCACACATTGCTCTATTAAAGTATGCAGATGGTGAGCGTCGTTATATCATTGCACCTAAAAAATTGGCTGTAGGCGATCAGGTTCAATCTGGTGAGAATTCTCCAATTCGTCCAGGTAACTGCTTGCCACTTAAAAATATCCCAGTGGGTACTGTTATTCACAACATCGAACTAAAAATTGGCAAGGGTGCACAAATCGCTCGTTCTGCTGGTGCTGCAGTTCAGCTGTTGGGTCGTGACGGTGCTTATGTGATTGTTCGTTTGCGTTCGGGCGAGACCCGTCGTATTCACGCTAATTGCCGTGCGGTTATTGGTGAAGTGTCCAACACTGAAAATAACCTAAAATCACTTGGTAAAGCAGGTGCAGCACGCTGGCGTGGTGTTCGTCCTACCGTTCGTGGTACGGCAATGAACCCGATTGATCACCCACACGGTGGTGGTGAAGGACGCAATTTTGGTAAACATCCTACCAGTCCTTGGGGTCAGAAAGCTAAGGGTCTTAAGACTCGCTCTAACAAGCGTACTGACAATATGATCATCCGTCGCCGTCGTGCCAAGAAATAAAGGAAAAGTTTCATGCCTCGTTCATTGAAAAAAGGCCCATTTATCGATGCGCATTTGTTTGCCAAGGTTGAAGATGCTCTTGAGAGCAACAGTCGCAAACCAATCAAGACTTGGTCACGCCGCTCGATGATTCTGCCACAAATGGTAGGTCTAACCATCTCAGTTCACAATGGTCGTACTCATGTACCTGTTATTGTGAGCGAGCAAATGGTTGGCCATAAACTTGGTGAATTCGCCCCAACCCGTTCATATCGTGGTCATGGCGTTGATAAGAAATCTAAGAGATAAGGTGCTACCATGGAAGTAACTGCAAAATTACGTGGTGCTGCTATTTCGGCACAAAAAGTAAGATTGGTTGCGGACGAAGTTCGTGGTAAGCCAATTGAGCGCGCTTTGGATATCTTGACCTTTAGTAATAAAAAAGGTGCTAAACTGGTTAAGAAATGCTTGCAATCAGCCATTGCTAATGCTGAGCACAACAATGGCTTGGATATTGACACTTTGCGTGTTTCCACCATCTATGTTGATGAAGGCATTACTTTGAAGCGTATTATGCCCCGTGCCAAGGGTCGTGCTGACCGCATCAGCAAACGCACTTGTCACATCACTGTTAAAGTAGGAGCATAATCATGGGTCAAAAAGTTCATCCAATTGGTATTCGCTTGGGCGTTGTCAAAAAGCACAATGCAAACTGGTACGCAAGTCCAAAGCAATACTCAGAATACCTACTAAACGACTTTAAGGTGCGTGATTTTCTACGCAACAAGCTAAAAGAGGCAATGGTAAGTAATATTAGTATTGAGCGTCCTACGGGTGCTGCTAAGATTACCATTCACTCAGCTCGTCCTGGCGTGATTATCGGTAAGCAAGGAGCGGATATTGAAGCTCTGCAAAAAGAACTTACCAAAATCATGGGTGTTCCTGCACAAGTTAATATCAAGGAAATCACTCAGCCTGACCTAGATGCTCGTTTGGTTGCTGTTGGTATCGCCAACCAGCTAGAACGCCGTGTGATGTTCCGTCGTGCGATGAAGCGTGCGGTACAAAACAGCATGCGTTCAGGTGCTCAAGGTATTAAAGTTGAGCTATCTGGCCGTCTAGGCGGTGCAGAAATCGCTCGTACTGAGTGGTATCGTGAAGGTCGTGTGCCTCTACATACTCTTCGTGCTGACATCGATTACGCAGAAGTGCGTGCAGAAACCACTTATGGTACCATCGGTGTAAAAGTTTGGATTTTCCGTGGTGAAATTCTAGATGGCATGAACAGCGTCTATAACCCAGTGGTTGAAGAGAAAGCCCGTGCACCAAAACGCCGTGGCCGTACCAACAGCCGTCGTAATTCAGACAAGGGGTAAGCTATGTTGCAACCAAAACGTACCAAATTCCGTAAAATGCACAAAGGCCGTAATACAGGTCTTGCTCAACGCGGTAACACCGTTGCATTTGGTGAAATTGGTCTAAAATCTATCGGTCGTGGTCGCATGACTGCTCGCCAAATTGAAGCAGCTCGTCGTACCATTACTCGTCGCATTAAGCGTGGCGGTAAAATTTGGATTCGTGTATTCCCAGACAAGCCAATTACCGAGAAACCTTTAGAAGTTCGTATGGGTAAAGGTAAAGGTCCAGTTGAGTACTGGGTAGCTGAGATTAAGCCTGGTAAAATGCTATACGAAATCCAAGGTGTCAGCGAGGAATTAGCGCGCGAAGCTCTAACTTTAGCATCGGCAAAACTACCCTTTAAAACAACTATTGTTAAACGGACGGTTATGTAATGAAAACCAACGAATTACGCGAAAAATCAGTAGAAGAGTTGGCTCAATTGCTTGACGAAAAGCAGCTTGATGCATTCCGTCTGCGTATGGCAAAAGCTACGGGTCAGCTGGGCAATACTCACGAAGTTAAGGCAAATCGTCGTACGATTGCAAAAATCTTGACTTTGATTAACGAAAAACAAAGAGGCGACGCATGAGCGAGAACATCCAAACTCAAGAAGTTGGCGTTGTAACTGGTAAAGTTGTTAGCAACAAAATGGACAAATCTATTACCGTCCTTGTTGAACGCCAAATTCGCCACCCAATGTATGGCAAGCAAGTTCGCCGTTCTACCAAGCTAAAAGCTCACGACGAGAATAATGTTTGTCAAGAAGGCGATATCGTTCGTATCAAAGAAACTCGTCCTATCTCAAAAACCAAGTCTTGGACTTTGGTTGATGTGGTCGAGACTGCGGTAAAAATTTAAGTGATTTGCATTAAAAGTCATTTACTAGTATAATGTACATCTTTATAGATGTTCATCCATTAAATATGTACAAGCATTGTGCATATTTAATGGCGAATGGCTTTTATTGCTTTATTTATTATGGAGTAATGCGATGATTCAGACTGAAACAATGCTGGAAGTTGCAGATAACAGTGGTGCAAGACGCGTTCAGTGTATCAAAGTACTGGGTGGCTCGCATCGTCGTTACGCATCAGTTGGCGACATTATCAAGGTAACGGTTAAAGAAGCCATTCCTCGTGGTCGTGTTAAAAAAGGCGACGTGATGAATGCGGTAGTTGTGCGCACTAAGAAAGGTGTGCGTCGTCCAGATGGTTCTGTATTACGTTTTGATGACAATGCGGCGGTTATTCTAAACAATAACAAAGCCCCAATTGCAACTCGTATTTTTGGACCTGTTACCCGTGAACTACGTGGTGAACAATTCATGAAAATTGTTTCACTAGCACCTGAAGTACTGTAACCTTTTAGAGGCTATTATGGCAAAGTTACGCAAAGGCGACACCGTGGTTGTGATTGCTGGCAAAGATAAAGGCAAGCAAGGCACAATTTTGGCGGTTAAAGCAGACCGTGTAAAAGTTGAAGGCATCAACATTGTAACCAAACACCAAAAACCTAACCAAATGCTAGGTAAAGAAGGTGGCATTGTTAAGCAAGAAGCATTTTTACACATTTCAAATGTTGCAATTTATAATGCAGCAACCCAAAAAGCAGATCGTGTTGCTTACCAAGTAAACGAAGAGGGCAAAAAAGTCCGTATCTATCGTTCTACTGGTGAAGTAGTGGCGACTGCATAAGAGACCAAGGGTATATAGTAATGGCAAGATTAAAATCTTTATACAATGACGAGCTAAAGCAAAAAATCAAAGATGAGCTTGGCTTGGAAAATGTAATGCAAGTGCCAAAAATCACCAAAATCACTCTAAACATGGGTGTTGGCGGTGCGGCACAGGATAAAAAACTATTAGAAGGTGCGTTGGCTGACATGACCGCAATCGCTGGTCAAAAGCCTGTAGTAACCAAAGCACGCAAATCAGTGGCTGGCTTCAAAATTCGTGAAGAATGGCCGATTGGTTGTAAAGTTACTCTTCGTGGCGAACAGATGTATGAATTCTTAGATCGTCTTATTGCCATTGCGATTCCTCGTATTCGTGATTTTCGTGGCTTTTCAGCAAAAGCATTTGATGGTCGTGGCAATTACTCATTGGGCATCAAAGAGCAGATCGTTTTCCCAGAAGTTGATTTTGATAAGATTGATCGCATCCGTGGTCTAGACATCACTATCACTACTACAGCTGCTAATGATGATCAAGGTCGTGCATTGCTAAAAGCATTCGGCTTCCCATTTAGATAAGGTAAACGTTATGGCTAAGAAAAGCATGATTAATCGCGAACTAAAACGCGAAAAAACAGTTGCTAAGTACGCCGAAAAGCGTGCAAAATTAAAAGCGGTAATCAGTGACATCAATGCAAGTGATGAAGAGCGTCTAGATGCAATGCTTGCTCTGCAAACACTACCACGCAATTCTTCACCAGTACGCCTACGCAATCGTTGTGGCTTAACTGGTCGTCCACATGGTTATTTCCGTAAATTTGGTTTATCACGAAATAAATTGCGTGAGCGTGTAATGCAAGGTGATGTACCTGGCGTTCGTAAAGCAAGCTGGTAAGGAGTATCGCAATGAGTATGCAAGATCCTGTTGCTGATATGCTAACCCGCATTCGCAACGCACAATCAAGAAACAAGCCATCTGTTGCAATGCCTGCTTCTAAGCTTCGTAAATCTATTGCTGACCTATTGGTTGCAGAAGGTTACCTGGCTGGTGCAGAAGTTAGTGACATTGAGAATGGCAAAAAAGTTCTAACTGTAGAACTTAAGTACTACCAAGGAAAAGGCGTTATTGAGACTCTAAAACGCTACAGCCGTCCTGGTCTTCGTCAATACCGTGGTAAAGATGAGCTACCAAGTGTTCAAAAAGGCTTGGGTGTTGCCATCATTTCTACAAGCAAAGGCATCATGAGTGATCGTGCTGCTCGTGCTGCTGGTATTGGTGGTGAAGTAATAGCATTGGTTGCCTAATAAACAACTGATAAAATTACAAAAAGATAAAAATCCTTGGTTTACGCCAAGGATTTTTTCTGTTATAATAATTTGCTTATTTAAATAATCTCTAAGTTTTATGTACAAAACTTTTATTTTTATTTAAAAAAGCATGGTTTCATTGCCATCATTTGATGGCGTTTTATTATCATTTAAGGAAAACTCCTATGTCTCGTGTGGCTAAAGCCCCTGTAACGCTACCAGCTGGTACCAGCGTTACTTTGAACGGTCAGCAGGTTGAAGTTAAAGGCAAGAACGGTTCTTTGTTTTTACGCCTGCATGATTTGGTCGAGCTAAAACAAGAAGATGGCGTTGTTACGCTTTCTCCTATTGCTGACACTAAAGAAGCGTGGATGCACACTGGTACAGTGCGTGCATTAATCAACAACATGGTTCATGGTGTAAGTAATGGTTTTGAGCGTCGCCTACAACTTATCGGTGTTGGTTATCGTGCACAGGTTGCAGGTAACAAAGTAAACCTAAGCCTAGGCTTTTCTCATCCAATCGAGTATACGCTACCTGAAGGCGTTACTGCAGAAAGCCCAAGCCAAACTGAAATCGTTTTGAAATCAAGCGACAAGCAAAAGTTGGGTCAAGCAGCAGCAAAAATTCGTAGCTTCCGTCCGCCTGAGCCTTATAAAGGTAAAGGTGTTCGTTATAGCGACGAAGTGGTTCTTCGCAAAGAAGCTAAGAAAAAATAAGTAAGGTGAGCAAACATGTTCGATAAAAAATCAGCTCGTCTTCGCCGAGCGAAAAAAACCCGTGCACACATCCGTCACTTAGGCGTTAATCGTTTGACTGTCACTCGCACTCCACGCCATATCTATGCTCAAGTTATCTCACCAACAGGTGGTGTCGTTGTTGCTCAGGCTTCAACTTTAGATGCTACTCTTCGTTCTGGTGCTACTGGTAATGTTGAAGCAGCAAAAGCTGTTGGTGCACTCATCGCTGAGCGTGCAAAAGCAGCAGGCATCACTAAAGTTGCATTTGACCGTAGTGGTTTTAAATATCATGGCCGCGTAAAAGCACTAGCAGACGCAGCCCGTGAAAATGGATTGGAGTTCTAATCATGGCAAAAGTTGAACAAACTGACGGTTTGGTAGAAAAATTGGTTGTTGTTGATCGTGTAGCAAAAGTTGTAAAAGGCGGTCGTATCTTCTCTTTCACTGCTCTAACAGTAGTTGGTGATGGTAATGGTCGTGTAGGTTTTGGTCGTGGTAAAGCCCGTGAAGTGCCTGCTGCTATCCAAAAAGCACTTGAAGCTGCCAAGCGTAACATGATTACTGTTGAATTGGCAGGGCATACCCTACAACATCCAATCAACGCACGCCATGGTGCATCTAAAGTGTATATGCAACCAGCATCTGAAGGTACAGGTGTTATTGCTGGTGGTGCAATGCGTGCAGTTCTTGAAGTTGCAGGCGTTCAAAACGTATTGGCTAAGTGCTACGGCTCAACTAATGCAGCCAATGTTGTACAAGCGACTTTCAAAGGCTTGCGTGACATGGTTTCACCAGAACAAGTTGCCGCTAAGCGTGGTAAATCTATAGAAGAAATTTTGGGTTAAGAAGTAGGTAAGTTACGATGAAAACAATTAAAGTTACTCAAGTAAAATCGAGTAGTCATCGCTTAGCAAGCCACAAAGCTTGCCTAAAAGGTTTAGGACTACGTCGTATCGGTCATACTGTTGAAGTTGAAGACACTCCTTCAATTCGTGGTATGGTAAATCGTGTAAATTACATGGTTAAAGTGGAGGAAGCGTAATGGGTCTGCGTTTAAATGAATTAGCACCTGCACTAGGTGCAAAAAAGACCGCCCAGCGTCGTGGTCGTGGTATCGGTTCTGGTCTTGGTAAGACTGGTGGTCGTGGTATCAAAGGTCAAACTTCACGCTCAGGTTCAAGCATTCCAGCAGGTTTTGAAGGCGGTCAAATGCCGATCTATCGCCGTTTGCCAAAATTTGGTTTCACCAGCCAACTAGCACTAACTACTGCTGAAGTTCGTCTGTCTGAGCTAAATAAAATCGAAGGCGATGTGGTTAGCGTTGACACTCTAAAAGCTGCTAACATTATCCGTGGCGATATGAAGCGTGCTCGCGTCATCCTATCTGGCGAAATTAGCCGTGCTTTGACCTTTAAAGGTGTAAAAGTAACTAAAGGTGCAAAACAAGCAATCGAAGCTGCTGGCGGTAGCATCGAGGAGTAATGTCGTGTCAAAACATTCAGCGTCCAAATCAAATATTCCATTAAATCCTTTCGTGTTTATCCGTAAATACGACGAGCTTTGGAATCGTATTCTTTTTTTAATTGGTGCGTTGATTGTTTATCGTCTAGGTTCACATGTACCTGTACCAGGCATGAATCCAATACGCTTGGCTGAGTTTTTTGAAGCTGGTGAGAATACTTTTTTGGGCATGTTTAACATGTTCTCTGGTGGTTCTCTTGAGCGTATGTCCATTATGGCACTTGGAATCATGCCTTATATCTCAGCATCGATTGTGGTGCAGATGATGTCGGCTGTTGTGCCTTCTTTGGAAGCACTTAAAAAAGAAGGTGAAGCAGGGCGTAGAACATTAAATAAATATACCCGCCAAGGTACTTTGGCATTGGCTTTTGTGCAGGCGGTGGGTATGTCGGCAGGGTTAATTTCACAGAATCTAACTCTATCGACAGGTTCGAGTTTCTATATTCCTGCGGTAACATCTCTTGTTGCAGGTTCCATGTTTTTGATGTGGTTGGGTGAACAAATTACTGAGCGTGGTATTGGTAACGGTATTTCTATGCTGATTCTTGCCAGTATTGTGGCAAGTGCACCAAACATGATTGGAGGCATCTTTGCTAATAGCACAGGTGGCAGTAAGGAGCTTTTAACCGCTTTCGTTTTTGCCATTTTGGGTATTGCTGTTACTGCTGCTATCGTTTTTATTGAACGAGCTCAACGCAGAGTGCCAGTGAACTATGCTCAAAAACAGCAGGAAGGACGCAAGGTTTATGCTCAGCAGCAATCTCATTTGCCATTAAAAATCAATATGGCGGGTGTGATTCCTGCAATTTTTGCCAGTTCTTTGCTTATGTTACCAGCCAGTTTGGGACATTTTTCAACTCCAACTGAAAACCCAACGCTGTTCCAAAGTTTTATTCAAAATATTTCTTTGGTTTTGCAGCCTGATGCACCGCTTTATTTACTGCTTTTTGGTGGGATGGTTATCTTCTTCTGTTATTTTTATACAGCTTTGATGTTCAATCCCAAAGAGGTTGCTGAAAACCTAAAGCGTAGTGGTGCATATATCCCAGGTATTAGACCTGGACAACAGACCAAGCGTTATTTAGACTTTGTTTTAAATCGCCTAACATTTATTGGTGCAATGTATATGGCAATCATTTGCTTGATGCCAATGATTGTACAATCATCATTTGGTCAAGCCATTCCGTTAGGTGGTACATCTTTATTGATTATGGTAGTTGTTTTGATGGATTTCATTGCTCAGATTCAAGCACATTTGATGACTCATCAATATCATAATCAGACTTTAATTAAATCGCCAAACAACCAATAGTTGGTGTACTTTAGGAGCATGACATGAAAGTTCAAGCATCAGTTAAAAAGATTTGCGGCAGTTGCAAAATTGTTCGTCGCAAAGGCAAGGTTCTAGTTATCTGTAGCTCAGAGCCACGCCACAAGCAACGCCAAGGTTAATTGTTACAAATTAATCCTTGCAAATTAGTAGCGGATAATGTATTATCCGCTAATTGCCATATCAATCTGTTATTTGAATAGATTGTTAGAGTAAACCTAGCAAATACAATTGTATTTGTGCTAATGGAGAGAAGTTAATGGCTCGTATTGCCGGTGTAAACATTCCGGACAACAAACACGCTGTGATTTCACTAACTTACATTTTTGGTATAGGTCGTACTACAGCTAAGCAAATCCTTGCTACTGTTGGTATCAACGAAACCACTAAAATTGGTCAGTTGGATGATGTACAGCTAGATGCTGTCCGTGCTGAAGTTGCAAATTACACTACTGAAGGTGACCTTCGTCGTGAAATTTCAATGAATATCAAGCGTTTGGTCGATTTGGGTTGCTACCGTGGTCTTCGCCACCGTCGTGGTCTACCTGTAAATGGTCAACGCACTAAAACTAACGCGCGTACCCGTAAAGGTCCACGCAAAGCAATTAAAAAGTAACTATTTAGGAAGCTAAAAGATGGCAAAAGACACCCGTAGCCGCAAAAAAGTGGCTCGCCGTTCGGTATCTGAAGGTATCGCCCATATTCATGCGTCTTTTAATAACACCATTGTAACCATTACCGACCGTCAAGGCAATGCATTGGCTTGGGCCACCTCAGGTGGACAAGGCTTCCGTGGTTCACGTAAATCAACACCTTTTGCTGCACAGGTTGCTGCTGAAGTTGCTGGTAAAGCAGCTCAAGAGACCTATGGTGTTAAAAATGTTGATGTCTTGGTTAAAGGTCCAGGACCAGGTCGTGAGTCTGCGGTTCGTGCATTAGGTGCATTGGGTTATAAAATTAACAGCATTAGTGATGTAACCCCAATTCCACACAACGGCTGCCGCCCGCCTAAGAAACGCCGCGTTTAAGGAGAAAGACACATGGCCCGTTATATTGGTCCAAAATTAAAATTATCACGCCGTGAAGGTACTGATTTGCAGCTCAAATCAGGTGTAAAGCCTTATGATGTGAAAACTAAGAAAGCTAGTCGTGCACCTGGTCAGCATGGCAACAGCCAAAATAAAACTTCTGAATACGCATCGCAACTTCGTGAGAAGCAAAAAGTAAAACGCATGTATGGCGTGCTTGAGCGTCAATTCTCAAACTACTATAAAGAAGCTGCCCGTATGCGTGGTGCAACTGGTGAAAACCTATTAGGCATGCTAGAGCGTCGCTTAGATAATGTTGTGTATCGTATGGGTTTTGGTGCAACGCGTGCAGAAGCTCGCCAGCTTGTTAGCCATCGTGCAATCTTGCTTAAAAAAGCAGGTCGTGATGAGTTTGTTCGTGTGAACATTCCATCAATCCAAGTACAAGATGGTGATGTAATCGCTGTTCACGAAAAGTCAAAAGAGCAATTGCGTATCAAAAATGCTATTGAACTTGCGACTCAACGCGGTATTCCAGAATGGCTAGAAGTTGATCACAGCAAACTTCAAGGTACTTTCAAAACTGCACCAGAGCGTAGTGAACTACCTGCTGAAATCAACGAAAGCTTGATTGTTGAGCTATATTCTAAATAATCCGAATTAATCATCGAGGTGACACTATGACAAATGCAACTGAGTTTCTAACACCTAGCACCATTCATGTGGATGCGGTTAATGAAACGACTGCTAAGGTCACGCTCGAGCCGTTAGAAAGAGGTTTTGGGCATACGCTAGGTAATGCCCTTCGCCGTATTCTACTTTCTTCATTGTCTGGTGCTGCAGTTATTGAAGCAGAGATTGAAGGTGTGGATCATGAATATTCTACACTTGAAGGCCTGCAAGAAGATGTGCTTGATTTGCTTTTAAACCTAAAAGGTTTGGCAATCACACTGCATGACCAAAATGAAGCTTATCTGACTTTGGACAAGCGAGGTGCAGGTGTTGTTACTGCTGCTGATCTTGAGTTGCCACACAATGTAGAGATTGCTAACCCTGATTTGGTGTTAGGAACTCTTAGTGAGCGTGGTCATCTGAAGATGCGTTTGCGTGTAGTAACAGGTCGTGGCTATGAGCCTGCCAACCAACGCCGTGAAGATGCAAACTCTAAAGCAATTGGTCGCTTAAAACTTGATGCAAGTTTTAGCCCAATTCTGCGTGTTGCTTATGATGTTGAAAATGCTCGTGTTGAGCAGCGTACCGACCTAGACAAGCTTATCATTGAGCTTGAGACTAACGGTACCATCGATCCAGAAGAAGCAATTCGTAAAGCGGCAACCATTTTGCAACAACAAATCGCAATTTTTGTGGATTTGGAAGCAGAAGAAGTGGTTGAGCCTGTCAAAGAGAAAGAAGAGATTGACCCTGTGCTATTACGCCCAGTGGATGATCTTGAACTAACGGTTCGCTCAGCAAATTGCTTAAAAGCTGAAAACATTTATTATATTGGCGATTTGGTACAGCGTTCAGAAACTGAACTGCTTAAGACCCCAAATCTTGGTAAGAAATCATTGACCGAAATCAAGGACGTACTTGCGTCTAAGGGCTTGGAGTTAGGCATACGTTTAGAGACATGGCCACCAAGCGATTTGAGAGTTGATGATCGTTTTTCTTATCGTAGCCGTTAATTTAAAGGATACTGACCATGCGACATCGTAATAGTGGCGTAAAGCTGGGTCGCACCAGCAGCCATCGTAAGGCAATGTTCCAAAACATGACTAATTCTTTGTTTGAACATGAGCTAATCAAAACCACTTTGGTTAAGGCAAAAGAGCTACGCCGTGTAGCTGAGCCTCTAATCACATTGGCGAAAGAAGATAGTGTTGCTAACCGCCGTTTGGCATTTAACCGCACTCGTAACAAGGTAATTGTTGGTAAACTATTCAACGAACTAGGTCCTCGTTACAAAACTCGCCCAGGTGGTTACCTGCGTATCATCAAGTGCGGTCATCGTGATGGCGATAATGCACCGATGGCATATGTTGAGCTAGTTGACCGCCCATAATCGGTTTTCTACTCAAAAAAATCCCAGTCTAGACTGGGATTTTTGTTTTGGTGCTTTAAATTTTAAATGATGAGACTTGGATTGTTATTTATGACGGTTGGGTGATTTGATTGGATTGAATTTATTGTATCTGCATTTACCGCTAAAATGTATGTCATGTATGTCAAAGCGATCTAATCTGATAAATCACTCAAATCAACGACTTCTATTGTTTGGATATTTTCAATCATATCAATATTGACCAGTACATCAATTTGATTGCTTAATACATCTTCAATGTCATAGGGGGTCTCGGTGTTCATCAATTGACCATCTAGGTCGCTGATGACCAAAGGTTCGCCAACAATATCAAGTAGGGAGGCAAGTGGTGTGTATTCGCTAAACTGTATGCCAATCAACTTCTTTTTGTTGAGCAGGTGCTTGGGTGTCTGCTTACTTGCTTCTAGAATAAATCGTTTGGCAGATGTGTCGCATGATTTGATTTGGCGAAATTGGGCATTGTTGATGTTGGCGTAGTTTGTCGCATCGCTGATGTTTTTGCAGATCAGCGTTGATGGCTCACTTTGTACGATTTGATTGATATGAGCAAGATGATTTGTTGTATGCTTAGCCTGAGAGTGTGTCAATAAAGCATAGCCTGATTCGGTTGGATAAGCGATAATTTTGCCTTCTTTTAATGTATTGGCGATTTGTTCTAGTAGTCTGGTTTGTGGATTTTTTGGGTGTAAATAAAGTGTTTGCATGACTTATCTCTTGTATTGTTAGTGAAAGTGGGTTGGTGTAAATCCTTGACAAAGGCGTAGCAATATCCACAGCAACCTTTTGGCATCTCTAGGCAGGGTGTTTGGCGTGCTTAGATAGTCTTGTGCCTTAGCATAAACATCGGTGGCAAAAGTGCTTTTACTGGTATCAAAATCTGCATTCAGATTGTCTTGAGAAACATAAAAATAGCGTCCACAGGCTTGATTGAGTAAGCACTCAATGGCTTGGGGCTTGATTTCTACTTGTTCAAAGATGGCTTGGGTCTGTTCATTTCGTCCGTCCGATTCATACCAATAACCAAAGTCATTGAGAGTGCGTCTTGCTTTGCCGGCGATACACCAATGACTGATTTCGTGCAGGCTACTGGCAAAAAAACCATGAGCAAACTCAATTCTTGCAGGATTTTTGTCGTCAGCAGGGAAATATTCAGGTTCGCCATCGCCCCGAACGAGCGTGGTGGGCATCATGCCAATGTCGGGTTGGTTAAATAAGTGATTAAATAAACTGATGAGCCAGTCGGTGAGTGCCTTATCATCATTTTTATCGATACTCTGCCAGTGTGAGGCATATGTTTGCCATGCTGTGGCATCAATGTTTTGACTGAGTTTGGCAATGTCTTTTGTGAGAGATTCATCAAAAAACAACTGTTGCCATAGTGATTGAATGTGTATTTTTTGGTCAGATGGGTTGATATTAAGATTTGGGGATAATGTGCTAAAATCAACAGATTGCATAAAAAACACCATGAAATTTTGTTGTTTGTTATTATAGCATTATTTATTTGATGGGCGTTGAGGATAATTTTGTCAGTCAAGTGTAATCAAGCATTATAAAAATTATCGTGAAAATTTATTGATTTTATGAAATAATAAGGCAATACGAATTAGGAATTTATAATGAACAAGGCAACAAACCCATCTTTAGATTTGGCAAATAAAGAATTTCCTGCCAATATCGTGCTTGAAAAGTGGGCGGATATTGGTTTTGTGTGGTCTGGCGAGGTGGCGGTGGCGAGCTTTGAGCGTCTGTCCACTCATGTTAATCTAACCAATCAAACAAGACAGCATAAGAACCTGACCGTTCAGGTTAATTTACAAAAAACTTTAGGCATCTTGTGGCTAACTTTTGATGTTGTTGGTGAGCTTATCGTGTCCTGCCAGCGTTGTTTGGAGGATATGAATATTGACATAATCAATCAGTATCGTTTGGCGATTTTATCGCATGAGAGCCAAATTGAGCAGGTAAAAGACGCTGAATATGTACTGGTTGATGAAATCAATGGCGAAGGGGTGAGAAAAATGCTACCCATTAAAGATTTGCTTGAAGATGAGCTGCTACTTGTCTTGCCACTATCGCCACGCCACAGCGAATGCGAGATGCCGATTGAGATGGTAGATGCCAATGACGATGATGAGATGGCGGATAACCCATTTGCGGTACTGGTTGCATTAAAAGGCAAGCTTAATTAAAAGATTATTTGGCATAAATTGGCATAAAATAGAAAGTTTTGTAATTTTTTGCGTTTATGCTTTGAAAATAGTGAAATTTTTTAGTATAATACAGCGTTTATTGTGCTTATTAAAGATGTCAAAGCAAAAGGTGCTATGCTTTGAGTTGTGTTAATGCAACGGTCATCCATAAAACGCACGACCATTTTTATTGTTTATTTGGCGATTTAGGTGTTAAATTGCCTTAATTTGACGAATTTTAGGAGCTATCATGGCAGTTCAACAAAACCGCAAAAGCCGTTCACGCCGCGACATGCGTCGTTCACACGACCGTATGGTAGTGAGCACTATCAGCATTGATTCTACTACTGGCGAAAAACATCTTCGCCACCATGCGACCAAAGATGGTTTCTACCGTGGTCGCCAACTGTTCAAGGTAAGCCAAAACAGCTAATCGGTAGATTATGATTGCAAAAGCCAGGCTGTATTGTTCATCAATACACTTGGCTTTTTTGTGCTTACGATGAGCAAGATTTTGTTATGTTATATTAAAAATTTACACAAAAATTAGTAAACAAATGTTTATTTTTTTATGATAAAATGCACATCAATTTTTATGTTAATTGTTTAAATGCAGTGATTAAAAATCCATAACAAGGTGTTTTATGACAGAAAATAATACAGCCAAACGCATTGCCGTTGTTTTTCCAGGTCAAGGTTCGCAGACTGTGGGAATGATGAATGAGTTGGCAGAGCATTTTTCGGTAGTTAAAGCGGTCTTTGATGAGGCGAGTGCAACTTTGGGTTTTGATCTCTGGGAGATCACTCAAGACGAAGAGCGTCTGCACAAGACACAGTACACACAACCTGCATTGGTGGCAGCGAGTGTCGCCATTTGGCGTGTTATCAGTGAAAAATTATCTGCTCAAGGTTTGACGCCTGTGTGTTTGGCAGGGCATTCTTTGGGTGAGTACAGTGCGTTGGTGGCAAGTGGCGTATTAAGTTTATCTGATGCGGTTAAACTTGTGCATGAACGAGGAAAATATATGACAGATGCGGTTCTTGGTATTGATACGCAGATGGCGGCGGTGCTTGGGCTAGATGATGAGCAAGTGGTTAGCCTATGCGAAGACGCAACCAATCAAGCAGGCATCGTCAATCCTGCCAACTTCAATAGTCCAGCTCAGGTGGTCGTAGCAGGTACAGAGGTGGGTGTCTGCCATGTGCTGGATGCGGTTGAGAATTTGGGTAAAAAAGCAGTCGCTCTTAAGGTATCCGTGCCATCGCATTGTGCGTTGATGAATCCTGCCACCGATAAATTAGCGACCTTGCTTGGCGAAACGACATTCAATCTGCCACAGATTCCTGTCATACAAAACCGCCATGCACAGGTTCATGAGAGTATCAGTAAGATTAAAACTGCCCTAATTGAGCAGTTGTCCATGCCTGTACAATGGGCAAAAACCATGCAAAAACTGGCGGATAAGCATATTGATGTTGTGATTGAATGTGGTCCAGGTAATGCTCTGTCAAATCTTGCAAAACGCCAAGCACAGCCAATCACCGCACTGCCAAGTGATAAACTGGATCGTATTGAGAAATTGGAGAATTTAGCATGAGTAGAAAAATTGTTTTAGTAACAGGTGCAAGTCGTGGCATTGGTCGAGCCATCGCTCAGCGTTTCGCTGATGAGGGTCATTTTGTCATCGGCACAGCAACGAGCGAAAAAGGTGCTTGTGCCATTGAAGAGTATTTGAGTGAATCAGGTGGTATCGGTCGTGTGCTTGATGTGTGCGATGATGAAGCCATTGATAAACTGTTTGAAGAGATTGATAGCGTCTATGGTGGCGTGAATGTGTTGGTGAACAATGCAGGCATCACCAAAGATGGGCTTTTGATGCGTATGAAAAATGAAGATTGGTTTGATGTGCTTGATACCAATTTAACATCTATCTATCGCACTTCTCGCCGTGCGGTGCGTAGCATGATGAAGGCTCGCTTTGGTCGTATCATCAATATCACTTCGGTGGTGGGTCAGATGGGTAATGCAGGTCAGGCGAACTACGCTGCCAGTAAAGCAGGTGTTGAGGGGTTTACTCGTGCATTGGCAAGAGAGATAGGCTCTCGTGGCGTTACAGTAAACTGTGTAGCACCAGGTTTTGTGGAGACTGACATGACCGAAGAGCTTGATGAGCGTCTGATTAACTCCATGCTTGATGCTGTGCCACTTGGTCGCATGGCTCAACCTGAAGAGATAGCAGCAGCCGTTACTTTCTTGGCAAGTGATGAAGCAAGCTACATCACAGGCGAGGTACTTGCTGTCAATGGTGGTATGTATATGTAAGGCATGATACAGTGATAATCAAATTTGGCATTCATCATGATGGCAATGACGATGGATAAAATCATTGACAAATGACGAGCTTGTGATTATCATTGAGTGCAAATTGTGAACATATGTATCCATAAAACTTGCACTATCGGCAAAAATGTTTTATGATATATACATTGAAAAAATTATTGTAAGATAAGTCGCTAAGTTCGGCATGGTGTCGATACTGGCGTTTATCCATTTCATTAAAAGGAAACTCTCATGAGCGATATCGAAGCTAAAGTAAAAGACGCAGTGGCTGAGCAACTTGGTCTAAATGTTGCTGACATCAACAATGAAGCATCATTTATGGATGACTTGGGTGCTGACTCTCTAGATTTGGTTGAACTGGTGATGGCATTTGAAAGCAACTTTGGTATTACCATTCCTGATGAAGATTCTGCTGAATTGACCACCGTACAAAAAGCCATTGACTATGTAACTGCTAAGCTATAATTGCCAAGCACCATGGTAAAGACTGCTTGGATTGAACCACGCCCTAAATCTTAGATAATAGATGATGGGCTAGGGTGTTCTTCAGTGGTTTTACTTAAGGCGAAAATGGGGACTAAGTTTCTTAATCAATAGGGCTTAGTCCTTTTAGTTTGGTTGTTAATCTTGCTTGATGGGTGTCTTTTATGAGTTGGTTTTGGGGTTATTGCTTTTTTGGGTTGTTGATTAATTTAGCCTATCATTGATACATAAAATATAAAACTAGTAACAAATCAGTCATAAAATTACAATAATATATAAATATTTACAAAAAAAAGATTTCATTCCCCTCCCCATGCGTATAATGGCACATAATAGGCTGGTAGAGCGTATGGGCTGTCCTAGTGTATTCTTACCCACTTATATTTTATAGGCCGTGCTGACCGCAGGGCCGTTTTTTCATCGGATTATAGATCATTAAAATGTTAAAAAAATTGCGACCCATGGCGGTATTGGGTGCTAGTGTATCTGTGGCAACAGCTCAAGTAAATTCTATCTCTGGTTCTATGGACTTGCAGGTGGAGCTACCTGATGTGCTCGTATTGTATCACTGGCAAACTGTAGGTATTGAGTTTCATTCTGCCATCCGAAATGTGGCAATAGGTTGTGGCACTGGCATTGGTAATTTTGGTAGACCGGATATTGAAATTAAGGATAATGATTCAATAAATGGTGCAGATCTAACAGATGACCAACTAGTTACTACCAGTACCCCTAATACTAAAAGTGAAAACAAAATTTCGGTTACTCTAAAAGATGCGTGGGCGGTACGCAGTATATCAGAAAATGGCGTCAAATTAAGCATTTGGAATTCAGATGACACACATAAGAGCGATTCAGATCCAACTTCTATAGTTAAAACTGAAAATGTTAAGGTTAAAAGTAATGGGGGGTCTGGACCCTCAATTGATTTGGTAGACTCTAAATGGACTCCTACCAAAGGTGATATTACTTTTGACTTAAATTTTGAACAAGTAAAAAAACAGGGCTGCATAAATCAGATGGGCAGACTTTTCTCTTGAAACTGGAAGCTAGACAATAACCTCGATCCTAATCTATCCTGATTAACTTAAATAAAAAGCATCAAACACCGGTGTTTTATGCTTTTTATTCAAAGAGTTTGTTAAAATGCCAATGCTATTGTTGAGAGTTGGCACAGTTGATGAAGTAGATGAGTAACTGCTATGAATACCATACAACGCATAAAGTACATCCATATCGCCATCATGACCACCATCGTGGCGACACTTGGCATGACCAGCCACGCTGCTAGCTTGCAGACCACCGTAGAGCGAGACGCACAGGGTTCAAGATTGGTCGTGATACAAAAAGACGCACATGGGCGTGAGATAGACATGCCACCACCCCAGTTGGTGGGCATCTCGCCACCGAGTATCAGCGTGATGGCTCACGGCAGGGTTGATGAGTCGGTTACTTTTTATAACTATGGCGAAGAGCCTAAGCTGATAGAGCTGTCTTTGCTAGACGCTGATGAACAGCTGACAGCCATAGAAGATGGGGCTAAGATACAAAGTTGAACTGTGGTCGCACCGCAGTCATTCACGGTGCCATCTGGGGGCTATCAGACCATTCGTCTGTCGTTTCGCCCACCTGCTGACCTGCCCAAAACAACCCATTGTGGACTATTGGTCATCAATCAAAAAATCCAAAACCCCATCGTAGAGCAGACAGAGTCGTCAGCGGTGGTAAAAATCGGCTCGCAGTATCAGTTGCCCATTCGTATCATGCACCGCTGATGACAGATGATGGGTTGAGGCGTGGCTATGATAAATAGAGTACTTCGTGGGGCGATCATTGTAGCGATGACAGGGGCTGTGGCATTGCCTGCATGGGCAGGCGAGCTACAGTTGGTCGGTCTAAAGATTAACCACCAAGACAAAGGTGGTATTGATGCACTGTGGCATGATGAGCGTTATTATGTCAGTGTGTCTGATTTGGCTGTGCTTGACATCACCACTGACGACCAAGAAGAGAGTATGCTATTTAAGACACCGCTTGGAGAGGCGAAGATTGCTTTTGATGAGCTGGTGTATCATGATGGCTTGGCGTATATTTCGTTTGATTCACTAAAGCTACTAGGCATTACGGCAGAGTATCTGCCATCGGATTTACAGATTCATCTGATGGTAGCAACCCTACCCAAAAAACAACCCGCCCCAAAACCACGCCCCATTGTTACGCACACGCCAAGTGTGGCAGGATTACAGGGCTTGCAGATGAACACTCAGCTATCAGGTCGTATGAACAACGATGATAAGGTGCGTGATCATCATCAGCTAGATGCTTTTGGTTATGCACTGGGCGGTACTTGGGGCGTATCAGTCAGTAAAGACAATGACGAAAAAACCAAACTTGATAATGCCTACTGGCTAACATCAACGCCCAAGACGGCCATCAGACTTGGTAGCACCAATACCGTGTTTAATACCATCACAGGTCTGAATGTGGCTTTTAGCAGTGCCAATATCGCAAGACATCTAACAGGTCATGTAGATGGCAAAACCAGTGCGCTGATAGACGCACCTAGCCATGATTATCAGCACATCAAAGGTGTGGGTGTGGCAGGCGGTCTGGCAGAACTTCGTATCAACGGCAGGACGGTGGCTCGTGTACAAAGTTTGCTTGATGGTCGGTATGAGTTTTAAATCTGGATATGTCAGCCATTGACCGCCACAGTCTGATTGAGGTGGCGATATTTGACAATCCGCTATCGGCTGTGCCTATGCGTGTAGAGCGTGTGTCTTTGGGCAAGCGTTATGGCTCAGTGGCGACCAATGAGCTATTGGTGCAAGCCGGTGTTGGTCGTCTGGGCGTGTTTGATGAGCATAGCGAACAGACCGCTTACGCACACCTTGCTTATGGCTTGCATAATAAACTTAGCCTAAGAGCAGGGCTAAAGCATCAGCAAAATCAAGATAACGACTGGCAGGTGGGGCGAACATAGCACCGAACCGCTACACCAACATAGATGTGGACTATCATCGTGATGGTAATGTTCGTGTAGATGCTCGCTACGAGAAAGAAGTGTGGCGAGCGAACTATCGCTACGCTCGCTCCACTTATGATGACTGCCATCATCTAGGACTGTATTACACCCCCAATGAACGCACGCACATGTCAGTTACCCAAGATGGCGATAATACCAGTTCATATGCTCGTTTTCATCTAAGCGATCGGTTAAGTCATGACTTGCAGTATCAGTCGCATAATGACTATTGGCGTTATCATGCTAGCTATCGCCATCTACAGAGCCGATTTAATAGCAATTATCAATACAGCGTTGATCCGCATAAACACCATTTGTCATCATCGCTACGCCTAACAGACAGAACCACGCTACAGTCAGGGGTGTATGTAGGGCATAGTGGTAATAGCACGCATGACAACAACGAGCCTTTGGTATTGAAAGTAGCTTGCAACACCGCCTATCTAACCATCAATCGCTGTCTGTGGGTGCGTCTTGGCATAACTTGACCAAAAAAGACAATGTTGCTTTGCAGTTTTATTGGCAACACCGCACAAAAAAAGGCATTGATATCGGTGCAAGCTATCGCCATGGCGGTAATGCTTGGCGTGGGTCTTATGAGAACCGCATCGGCAAGGTGGATCTTAGCGACACTAAGCGTAGTGAAGGCGAATGGTTCTTGCGTATTGGCCTAAATACCTACAAACCCCCTGCTAGCTTGCCAAAATTGGGCAGGTATGTCGCCAGTGGCAATGCTGGTGGGCAGGCGGTGATTACCTTGTTGCATGACTATGAAGATTTTAAAATAACGCCTGATGAACCGATGTTCTTTAATGTGAATAACAAACTGACATCAGCCAATCTGCTGTCTAGCACCAACAAAAAAAGCACCTATCTGATAGACCTACCCAAAGGCGTGTATGAGATTGAGCTAGACGGACGCAACATACCGATTGAGTACGCCTTGCCAAATAAGGCGGTGGCAAAGATAGATGCACGCTTGCCTACCCATATTCAGTGGCAGATGACCCAGTCCTATGGTATTCGTGGTCGCATTTCGGTTGGTGGCGAACAGGTGCAAGCATGGAAAGATGATAAAAACATGGCTCATACTAAGACCGATAAAAATGACTATTTCTTATTAGATGGACTGCCAAAGGGTAAGTATATCATTCGTGCTGATGGTCATACCCCTAAGCAAGTGGTCGTGGTAGATGACTATGTTCTTGGCGTGGTGCTAGACGCAGCATCAACTGAAGCGAGATATCGATGAACAAGCTAACAGATTTTTTAACACTTCCTGCAACATTTTCCCCAAAAAAATCAACGATGATATGGGGTGTATTGTCTTTTTTGACGATGTCGCAGGCTTATGCAGGGGACTGCTATAGTGATCCAGATATTGATAATGGCAGGGTAATCAGCGGATATGCCGAAGTTGGCAATCATAATGGTGTTACAATCTATGGCTGTTTTCGTGATATCAATTTGGCAGCACTGCAAAGAAAAATCAATGTATCTGAGAATGTGATCATCAGGGGAGATAGTCAGGCAATCGGCGTGGGGCGAACCACAAAAGTGGCAGACTTTAGCGTAAGCTCTGTGGAGGTGACCGGTCCTGATTTTCCTGACACACCGCTTTCACAGAACCATGTCTTTAAAGAGGCGAAAAGTTTGCGTGATTCGTTACAAGAAGCGTTTCATTTTGCTACTTTTGCAAGAAACGCCACCCTTAGAGATAAGAGTAGGAACCGAGATTTTCTTAACGAATGTTGTCAAGGATTATCAAGACCTAATCATGGTAATTATCGAGGAACCATGAGAGACTATCTGGTCCAAAATGCTCATCGGTTTACGGTCAATGGTCAGCCTGCCAGCCCTGTTATTCCGCCACAACAGATAGACTTCTTTACTCATAAAATTGCCACCAAACAGGTTGAGGTTGGTAACGGCGTAAGCATGACGGTTGATTTTGTATCCAGAGCACGAAATGGCTTTTTTTATGCCAAGGCAAGAGGAGGAGAGGGTTGGGTTTATTGTCTTCTCACCGTAGGGGTGCAGGCGAGCGTGGATCTAAACACTGCCAAGCCAGGTGTTCATACATTAAACATCGGCTATAATAGTGGTAATTAAATCACTTAGTAATCATCTTCATCATGATGGTTGCTAAGCGGTCGGTAAAGGTTAGGTGTTTTTTGTTTGGCAAATATGGGCAGAACCAGTATAATGTAGTATAATGCATCAATTTTTACTGTATTCTTGCTGTATCTAAACCATATTTAAATAGGAGACACCATGAAGGACCTTGACATTTGCACTCGTCTACAGCAATCTTTGGCTCGCCCACAACTGACTGATGATTGTATTTGTCATTTTATCTGTGTGGAAGGGCTGTCTCGCCTTCAGCTAGAAAGTATCCTTGATAAGGCGATGGGATATTTTGATGGTCATGGACGACTGATTAATACCGATGAGTTGGTCGGTAAGACAGTCATGAATCTGTTTTTTGAAAATTCTACTCGCACACGCACCACATTTGAGGCAGCACAAAAAAGACTCGGTGCTAATGTACTTAATCTTGACATTGCCAAATCAAGTGCCAACAAGGGCGAGAGCCTGCGTGATACACTATGGAACCTAGAGGCGATGAGTGCTGATATGTTCGTGGTGCGTCATTCATCTAGTGGTGCGGCTCACTTTATGGCGACTGAGGTTACACCAAATGTTGCCATCATCAATGCAGGCGATGGCTGGCACGCCCACCCCACCCAAGCCATGCTTGATATGCTGACCATTCATCGTGAATTCTGCCTAAAACATAATAAATCGTTTGACGAGCTGTCTGTTGCCATCATTGGCGATATCAAGCACAGCCGAGTGGCACGCTCGGACATCTCGGCACTGACCACACTTGGGGTAAAAGACATTCGAGTGGTTGCTCCGCATACGCTATTACCAAAGGGCATTGAGCGGTATGGCGTAAGCGTCTTTGATAATATGGAAGAAGGTCTGGCGGGTGTTGATGTCATCATTGGGCTTCGTATCCAAAACGAGCGTATCGGCTCGCCGTTACTGCCATCAACTTCAGAATATTTTAAGGTATATGGCATCACTGAGGATCGTGTCAAACTTGCCAATCCAAACGCCCTTGTCATGCATCCAGGTCCGATGAATCGTGGTGTTGAGATAGCGTCAAGCGTGGCTGATGGTAAGCAATCTGTGATTTTAAAGCAGGTCAATAATGGCATCGCTGTGCGTATGGCGGTGATGGCAATGGCGATGCATGGACAGCAGTCATTAAGGGGTGTTTAGGGGGTTTTATCTCTGATGGCATATTTATATAGAGCGTTTCGCAGGCAGGACATTTAATTTTTTAGGATAAAGATTAGGATAAAGATAATGAAAAACCTACTCCCAAATGATTGGCAATTTAATACTGAGCTTCTAAAAGATACCGATACTAGCAATGCATGGCTTATTCCACCGATTGTCGATTTGTGTGCACGCCTGCGTGAACCAGGTCATCAGTCGCATGGCACATTGGCAAGCGAGGGTAGGGCGGCAAGAGAAAACGGCATTTTGCATATCGTATTACCACCTGATACCAATCCTGTGCTAGAAAGTGGGTCATTATTAAAGGGTCTGCGTGAAAAAGCCTTTCAAGATGGCGGTGTGTATCTGCATATTTTGGGGGCATTGACGCAAGGGCTAGATGGCAAGCAACCAGCCAATCTGTCAGGGCTAAAGCATGGCGGTGCTATTGGTGTTACCAATACCGCCAAAGGATTTGATTCTGATTTGGTCATGCTTCGTACTTTGGAGTATGCTTCTACTTTTGATTTGAAAGTGTTTTTTTATCCTGATGAGCCAAGCCTATCTACTGGAGGTGTGGCACACGATGGCTATATCGCTTCGTTTCATGGGTTGGCAGGCATTCCGTGGCTAGCTGAGACCATCGCACTATCAAAACAGCTTTTGATGGTGGAGGAGACTGGGCTTACAGCTCATTTTAGCCAGATTACTTGCCGTACTTCGGTAGAGCTGATTCGTTGGGCAAAATCTAAGGGCTTGCCGATTACCTGTGATGTCGTCATGCATCAGCTTCATCTGACCGATGACGACATAGAAGGGTATAATGCCCACACCTATGTTCTGCCACCACTTCGCTCTAATACCGATCAGCAGGCACTCATCAAGGGACTGCAAGACGGTACGATTGATGCCATCTGTTCTCATCATGAGCCACTATCAAGCAGTGCCAAGCAAGCCCCATTTGCTGAGAGTATGCCAGGTATTAGTAATTTTGATACCTTTGTTTCGCTTGGGTGCAAACTGGTGGCGGACGGTATTTTGACCGCTGAGCAACTGGTGGATAAAATCTGTCTCAACCCTGCCAAGATTGCAGGCATTCAAGACTACCAAGCTGTTGGTGGTGCGGTACTCGTAGACCCAGCCCATGCTTGGACGGTAAATAAAGACACCATGCTGTCAGCAGGTAAGAATACGCCATTTTTGGGGCAAAAGCTGACCGGAAAAGTGGTGCAGACTTTCTTTGATGTGTGATGTTGTTGCCATCATCATTAAAAAACCGCTCTGATGTTGAGCGGTTTTTGTTTGGGTTGTTTAGACTGACAACAGGGGTGTTTGCTATTTTAGCCCTTGCTTGATGTCGTCTTTGGTTTTTTACCCTTACCAAAGAAATGACGGGTTTTTTTGATTAGCCGAACAGCTTTGGTCAGACGACTTTCGGTGAATGATGCTTTGCCATTGGGGATAATCATGGTGTCGCCATCGTTATCTATCTCACGGTGGGTACTGCTAGAAAAGCCGTCTGCATCGCTCTTGGTGTCTGCATCTTCATCAACAATGCGCACGATTTTGTCTTTTTGACGCAAAGGAGTGATATCAAATAGATGTGACAGTCTGACATCTAGCTCGCCTTTAGCGGTGCGTTCAATTTTGGTCAAGTTTTTATAAATCTCAACAAACCAAGGGTCGTAATCCGCCGCCTTTAGCATATCTAGTTCATCTTTGATGGGTAAAGGATAGGGTAGAGTCTTATAAAATTGCCATAAACTGATGCTACTTAAGTCTGTTTTTAGGATATATTCATCATTTTTGGTGTGGGTGATTAGATCAGCGTCAACCAACTGCTCAAGATATAAGCTCCACTTTGGCAACTCACGGCGACCTAGCACTTCACGCAATTCATGCTCGCTGACGGTTTTGCTTTCTTTGTAGCGTTTGTAAGCTAGGTTTAGCATATCAAGCAAGCTAAGGAGTGGGTGGCGTGTAGGCACTTCTTTGGTATCAAAGATGGTCAATGTATAGCTAATCTGCACACCAAGCAAGATAATGTTCCACGAAAGATAAATCCAAAGTAGAAAAATCGGCAAAGCGGCAAATGCCCCATAAATCGCTTCATAGCTAGTGAAATTGGTCATCACAGTGCCAAATACTCTGCGTAAAATCTCAAAGAGTGCCGCAGAGATGACACCTGCGATGGCGGCATTTTTTAGGGGAACTTGAGCCTTTGGAATGAACCAATACATGCCAATAAAGCCTGCGGTGGTAATTAGCACAGAGATGATGTATGCCCAGATTGACCAGTTAATGCCATAACCGGCAATTTGACGATTTAAAAAATCCACGCTTTGAATGGCACTAGAAGCACCAAATGCCACACCAAGCACAATCGGACCTAGTGTAATGAGTGTCCAGTAGCGAATGATGCTTGCTGTACCGCCAGTGCGTTCTTTGACACGCCAGATTTGATTAAAGGCGGTTTCTATGGTGATGAGTGTCATGATGGTGGTAATGAATAAGCCAAGCACACCCACAACGCCCAGATTGCTTGATTTTTCAGCAAAACTATTAAAATACTCGCTAATTTGTGCACCTGATGATGGCAAAAGGTTGTTATAAATCATTGACTGTAGCTGCTCTCTCATGCCTGATAAGGCAGGTATGCTAGAGAACACCACCAAAATCACGGTTAAAATCGGCACAAGCGACAGCAGTGTTGTGTAGGTTAGGCTAGCTGCTTTTTGAAGGCAGTCGTCTTCGTTAAAATGCCGAATTAGTAGACGCAAGTACATGAACCAGCCATGATGAGCAAAAGGCAGTTTGTTTAAAAAATTCGTCATAAATCATTCCGTGTTCGCATTGCTGTTACAAAAAATTATGATTGATTAGTGTAACAAATATCTGATATTTTTAAAGTATTTTTTGTAAGATGTGGTAAATTTTTGCTAGTGTTGGGTGTGATGATTGTTAAATTCTGATTGATTTGGCGTGTGGTTTTTAGGCTTTTTGCGTTATAATGAATGACGCAAAAAGCCTGATGGTCTTGATGGTGGTCTGGTTGTTTTATCGCCTAAGATTTTGCTTGAATGAAGGGTGGTTAGACAAGGTAAGCTGACAAAAATTGATGGAGAGAATAATGAGTGAACATTATATTTTGGTGCTATATGATACCAATCAAAACCGCACAAAAGAACTCGCCTACGCCATTGCAGAGGGGATAATGAATGCAGGCGTGAGTGTCAAGATACGCCGAGTGCCAAAAGTTTCAGCACGCACAGAACAGCTTGACCCTAGCATTCCTGATGATGGAGATTTGTACTGTACGGCAGATGAGCTGTCAGGCTGTATGGGGCTTGCGGTGGGCAGTCCGACTCACTTTGGCAATATGTCAGCTAGCATGAAGTACTTTTGGGATAACACGGTAACCCAGTGGTTATCAGGTCGTCTGCAGGGCAAGCCTGCGTGTGTCTTTAGTAGTACAGGTACGCTACATGGAGGCAATGAGGCGACTTTATTGAGCATGATGATACCGCTTTTGCATCATGGTATGCTGATGGTGGGCTTGCCTTATGCACACGCAGAGCTGAGTCGTACTACTCGTGGTGGAACGCCTTATGGGGTGACAAGCGTGGTTGGGTCATCGCACGAATTTGCCATGATGGCAGATGAACGAGTGCTGGCGATTCATCAAGGCGAGCGACTGGCTTGTATTGCTCAAAAGTTGATTGATTAACAACACCAATTAACGCCAGTCATATATCTGTTCTACAGACAATTAACCAATCACATTCACCAGACATCTTATTTGACATGAAAACCAACAAAACTCAAAAACCCACCAAACCCATCAAGCCTATCCACATCAAGCTCATCGCCTGCTTGTGGACTTGGCTTGTTTTTGCCATCATTGGCTATCCTGTGTTGGTGGCGGTGGCGACAGGTGTGTCATTGGTGAGTGGTGTGCTGATACAGATGCTAATATTGCTACCTGCTTTGTTCTCTACCCCCTATGTCTTGCGTGGTAACTCGCCTTATGCGTTGATTGTGGTGAGTTTGGTACTACTTGTCTATTTGGGGGTATCAGGTGTTTTGGTGTTGATTGGTTATTATGAGTCTGCTTCTGTATTGATTTGGGGTGGGCGACTGGTGGAATTTGTGCTGATTGGTGGAGTTTTGTATTATTTGTTTGTGTTATTAAGATGTCTACCACCCATGCATAGGCAGTGAGTGTATGGATTGTAGGCGTACTGTTTTTGATGCCATTGGCTTAAGTATGCTTGCTTGATAAAAGCTAAAAAATCAAAGCCTTTAAGGGCTTTGATTTTTTTTGTTTGGCTATTTGTTTAGCCAGAGTGCATGACTTGGTAGGGTTTTAGTTGAATTTGGTTAGCTCCATTGAGATGGATTTGCCATCGCTTGTTTGGCTGACTTTAACAGGTAGGTAGCTTAAGCTTGGGGCGAGCCAAAAACTGGTGGTGCGACCACGACCATCATGCACACGGTCAATTCTAACGACTTCATAAGTGCCAGCAGGGACGGTGATTTTTGAAGTGCCAGATTTTTTGAATTTGGTGGTTTCTATGCCGGACTTTTTGACTAATGAATAAGAGCCTGTAAACCTACCATTGATGAGTTCGTGGCGAATTTGGGCTTCTAGGCTTAGGTCGTCATAGGCTTGCTCACCCATCTTAAAGGTACTGGTTTTGCCTTTATAGGTAGAATTGACGGTTTTTGTGTTGTTATTAAAGGTAATATTGTGCGTATTTCCCAAGCCCAAAAATTTCACCGACATGGATGAGCTTGATGGGGCAATCTTATTACCTGACAGGTTAAATTTTGCCGATTGGCTAAGTGTGGCAATGCCTGCAGCCAGTCCTTTGACGCTATAGTGATAGCCATTGCCAGATTTGGTGAGTGTGCGAGTGGCGGTGCCGTTCTTGCCATGAGCTTTGATGGCATAAGTCGCTGAAAATTCTGACAAATCAGCTGCATAAGCCGTAGCACCGCTGATTGATATACCTAGCCCTAAGATGGCGATATAGGTGTTTTTGCTTGTTGTTGTTAATTTTGTAAATAAACTCATGAATGATTCCTTTTTAATTTTTACAATCTGTGATGATAGTGTCATATGATAATAGACAAGAATTGTTACAATTTCAAGATAAATGTGTGAATATTTTGTAGATTATCTTAGTGATATTTTTGTTGAGAACAGCGATCAAAGTTCAAGCCGATGGCAATCAGTGATGTTAATGATAGTGAGTTGTTATATTATTCATTATTTTTTATGACATGATGATGTTGTCGTCATGTCATTATTTTGTTATAATATAGCTATTTTTGTTGTTTGTCTTTTGTGGTGATTTTGTTGATGATTAAATCTTTTTTTAAATATTTGGGTTTTTTGTTGTTGGGTGTGGTATTTGTTCTAGGTTGTGGTTATTTATATTTAATCTCAAAACAAGTCCAACAAGGCGATGTTACTTGGCATTCTTGCTATCGCCCCAGTTACTGGTCGTGGTTTGTGATACCGCCATCTGTCAAGTTACAATGTGCAACCGTTGTTGTGCCTGTAGATTATGATAAACCTGATGGCAAAACTTTTGAGCTTGCACTGACTCGCCTGCCTAGCCAAACACCCAATCCGATTGGTGATTTGTTAATCCTAAATGGTGGACCAGGAGGGCATAGCCTAGACATGAGCGATACACTCATTGCTGATGATGAATACGGTCAGCGTATCAAAGATAATTTTAATCTGATTGGCTACACTCCCAGAGGCATTGCTCCTGCCAGTCCTGTCATTAGTTGTGGTCAAGCCACAGAAGATGATGATGCCAAAACCTATCTGGATGCCTGTATTGCAGAGATGGGGACGGATATTTTACCGTTCATCAGTTCAAGAGAGGTCATCAAAGACTTGGACAACATTCGTCAAAAGCTAGCACAAGAGACTTGGTCGATGATTGGTTATTCTTATGGCACTAAACTTGTTGCCAATTATGCCAAATACTACCCAACCCACCTAAGAGCAGGCGTTGCCGATGGTGTGGTGGATACCGCTGAATCTTTGACGACTATTTTGATTAACCACAATAAGCAGGCACAGGCAACTTTTGAGGATTTTATGGAGGCTTGCCAAGAGGATTGTCCTTTTGCTGATAAAAGCAGTCAAGGCTTTATTCAAGCCCTAAAAACCATAGAAAATAAAAATCTAAAAGACGCCAAAGACAACCCAATTGATGCTGCAAGCCTACTTGGTGTGTTTATTGAAAATCTAAATAATGGAGATAACTGGGCGGATTTACGCACGATGTTTGCACAATTAAATGAAAATAAAACAGATACTTATAAGACGCTGACCTTATATAGTGAGCTTGGTAATATTGGCTTTAATGAAGATGCTTTAAGTTTGATTAACTGTGCTGACTCTGCCCCAAGGCTTAGTAGGGAGGACTATCTAGGCTTTGCCAAACAGCTTGATGGTGTCGCCACCTTTGATAATCTTGAGACCAAAAGTGATGAGGAATATTTAGATGCTTGCTATCATTGGCAATGGCAGGCAACCGATGCCCAAGATGAGCATCTGGTCAATGACCAAACGCCAAACTTGCTATTCGTCTCTTATGAACACGACCTAGCGACACCGTATGCCAATGCCAAGACGATGGCACAACGCTTTGACGATCCGCTCGTTGTGATTTTAGGTAAGCATGGGCATACAGCCAGTCTATTTGGGGCGAATGCTTGCGTGGATCAGCATGTTAGTGATTATCTACTAAATCCTAAGATGGACTTTGGCAAAAAGCTCTTGATGTGCTAAGCCCAAAACGCTTTGGTAATCAAATGTTGCGGTGCTGATTGATTGCGATAATTAAGTTGATTGCATCAAAAGCACCGCATTTCTTAAAAAGTGTGCAGTATAAAAGACTTTGGTTAAAAAAAATTTTAATTTTTCCCTTGAAAAACTTTGTGCATAACACCATTTTTTAACCGATCCATTTTGATGGTATCGCAAGGCAAAGCTGGCACTGACCACATTGCCTTGTCATCTTTATTATATCAACAAAAAAACTGGAGAAATTCTTATGTCAATCCGTCCTTTATATGATCGCATCGTCGTCCGCCGTACCGAAGAAGAGCAAAAAACTGCAGGCGGTATTTTACTTCCAGGTTCTGCCCAAGAAAAACCGCAACAAGGCGAAGTCATCGCTGTGGGCAATGGTTATCATGTTGAGAATACTGGACTGTTCTCAAATGGTGTGCGTCCTTTAGATGTCAAAGTGGGCGACAAAGTATTGTTTGGTCAATATGCAGGTCAGGTCGTTAAAGTTGATGGCGAAGAGTTGCTAATCATGAAAGAATCTGATGTGTTGGGTGTGTTGGAATAATTGATTTTCCGCCACTTAAGCTGTCCACACAGTAAAAAACCGTGATTTTTCCAAGCTGATTAAAAGCGATTTGGTAGCTTAATGGTTTTTTGGTTTAAATTGTAAACAATCGCATTTCAATAATTTAAGAGAGTATTAAAAATGGCAAAAGATGTAAAATTTGGTGTATCTGCCCGTGAAAAAATGATTGATGGCGTAAATATCCTAGCAAATGCCGTCAAAGTAACCTTAGGTCCTAAAGGTCGCAATGTCGTGATTGACAAGTCTTTTGGCACGCCAACCATCACCAAAGATGGCGTAAGCGTTGCTAAAGAGATTGAGCTTGAAGATAAGTTTGAAAACATGGGTGCTCAGTTGGTGCGTGAAGTAGCATCAAAAACCAACGATGTGGCAGGTGATGGTACAACCACTGCAACCGTACTTGCTCAAGCCATCTTAACTGAAGGCATGAAAACTGTCGCTGCCGGTATGAACCCAATGGATCTAAAGCGTGGTATTGACAAGGCAACTCGTGTTGCCGTTGAGCAAATCCATGCTTTATCTACCCCTGCAGATGATTTTAAGGCGATTGCTCAAGTTGGCTCAATTTCAGCCAACTCTGATAGTAAAATTGGCGAGCTTATCTCAGAAGCCATGAAAACTGTCGGCAAACAAGGCGTGATTACTGTAGAAGAGGGTTCAGGCTTTGAAGATACCTTAGAAGTGGTTGAGGGTATGCAGTTTGACCGTGGTTATATCAGCCCATATTTTGCTAATAAGCAAGACAGTCTAACTTGCGAATTTGACAACCCATTTATCCTACTGGTGGATAAAAAGATTTCTAATATCCGTGAGATTGTGCCACTATTAGAACAAGTCATGCAAACTAGCCGTCCGCTACTGATCATCGCCGAAGATGTGGAAAATGAAGCGTTAGCAACGCTTGTGGTGAATAACTTGCGTGGCGGTCTTAAAGCTTGTGCAGTAAAAGCTCCTGGTTTTGGCGATCGTCGCAAAGCCATGCTACAAGACATTGCTATCTTGACTGGCGGTGTTGTGATTTCAGAAGAAGTTGGCTTAAGTCTAGAAACAGCGACGCTTGAGCATTTGGGTACAGCCAAAAAAATCACTGTGGGCAAAGAAAATACAGTGATTGTTGATGGTGCAGGCGACAAAACTCAAATTGACAGCCGTGTAGATGCCATCAAACGCCAAATTGAAGAGTCTACTTCTGATTATGACAAAGAGAAGCTACAAGAGCGTGTTGCTAAGCTCTCTGGCGGTGTTGCTGTGATTAAAGTTGGTGCAGCCACCGAAACCGAGATGAAAGAGAAAAAAGACCGTGTTGATGATGCCTTGCACGCCACCCGTGCAGCTGTGGAAGAGGGCATTGTACCTGGTGGCGGTGTGGCGTTGGTGCGTGCATTGACGGCATTGGCTGACCTAAAAGGCGACAATGACGACCAAAACGCAGGCATTAACATTCTAAGACGCGCAATGGAAGCACCGCTTCGCCAAATCGTAACCAACGCAGGCGAAGAGGCTTCTGTGGTTGTGAATGAAGTGAAAAATGGCTCTGGCAACTACGGCTACAATGCAGCGACTGGTAGCTATGGCGATATGCTAGAGATGGGTATTCTTGACCCTGCTAAGGTAACTCGCTCAGCCCTAGAACATGCCGCATCTGTGGCAGGTCTGATGCTAACCACCGAAGTGATGATTACTGAGCTACCAAAAGAAGAGCCAGCCATGCCAATGGGTGGCGGTATGGGTGGCATGGGCGGTATGATGTAATCCTTGCCAGTCATTCAATAAAACCTTCCAAGCGTGAGCTTGGGAGGTTTTTTAGATTGATTATCATGATTATAAAAGGCGTGTTGGCATTCGGTTTTTTAAGAGTTGTTATTGTCTTTGGATTTTAATAAAACAATGGTTAAATCCTACAAATTTACTATGATTTTTGTTGTTAAAATTTGCTATAATAAAGCAAAATCAATAACACAAAATAGCCAAACCTATGAGCCAACTGAATCGCAAACCTGAACTTCTATGCCCTGCCGGCACCTTTAAAAATATGCAGTACGCTTTTGCTTATGGAGCAGATGCGGTATATGCAGGGCAGGCACGCTATTCTTTGCGAGTACGCAATAACGACTTTGATGAAGACAATCTAAAAAAAGGCATTGACTATGCCCACTCTTTGGGTAAAAAGTTTTATGTGGTGGTGAATATTCAAGCCCACAATGCCAAATTAAAAACTTTCATTGAGGACATTCGCCCTGTTATTGAGATGAATCCTGATGCACTGATCATGTCGGACGCAGGCATGATTATGATGGTGCGTGAGCATTTTCCCCATCAAGACATTCATCTGTCAGTACAAGCCAACGCCGTAAACTGGGCGACGGTCAAGTTCTGGAAACAAATGGGCGTGAGCCGTGTGATTGTTAGCCGTGAATTATCCTTGAAAGAAATTGAACAAATCATCTTTGAGGTTCCTGACATGGAGATTGAGGTGTTTGTTCATGGGGCGTTATGCATGGCATATTCTGGACGCTGTTTGTTGTCAGGATATATCAATAAACGAGATGCCAATCAAGGCACTTGCACCAATGCGTGTCGTTGGTCTTATAACACTTATAAGGCAACCGAAAATGAAACAGGCGACATTGTGCCTGTCATGCAAGACAGTAAACAAAATGCCATCTCTAATGCCGAAGTATTTATCCCTAACCAAAGCGAAAACAGCATTGCTAATGTGAATTTAAATGGTGATGTGGTCATGGGCGATGAGTATGTGGAGAAACCGTCTGATGAAGTGGTATTATTGGAAGAGCAGGGTCGCAAAGGCGAATTGATGGCGATGTATGAAGATGAGCATGGTACCTATATCATGAACTCTAAAGATTTGCGTGCGGTGGAGCTTGTGCCAGAATTAACACAAATGGGCGTGCATTCATTAAAAATTGAAGGGCGTACCAAATCACATTATTATGTGGCTCGCACCGCACAAGTCTATCGCCGTGCCATTGATGATGCCATTGCCGGCAAACCATTTGATACCAGTTTAATCACTGCCTTAGATGGGCTAGCAAATAGGGGTTATACTGAAGGCTTTTTAAGACGGCATGTGCATTCTGACTATCAAAATTATGAATACGGCTCATCAAAAACAGACCACCAACAATTTGTAGCAGAAGTGCTTGATGTTACAGACGATAAACTAACTTTGACCGTCAAAAATAAACTCAGCGTGGGAGATGAGATTGAGATTATGACTCCGCAAGGCAATATCGTTTATCGCCTTGATAAACTATGGGATAAAAAAGGCAATGAAATAGATGCCGCCTTAGGTTCTGGCTGGATATGCCAAATTGATAATCCTTTTACTGAGTTGGGTTTTGATGTGTTGCAATTTGCCCTTGTGATGAAAACAGTAGATGAGCCGGTTTTTACTTAAAAACAACAACGCCGTGATTTTTTATTATGGCGTTTTTTATGAAAGAACAATATGCCAATCAAGAAAAATTATGAACTCACCAACACATGAAATCACCCCATACTTAAAAGATGATCTTAAGTCGTCCTTTTATATCTTGCCAATTTTTATATCATCAAGTAGGCTTTAGATTTGGTGGGTGGTGAATGATATGCTATAATGACCAAAATCACAAACTTAGGAACAACCGATGACCACCCAAAACCGAATTAACGAAATCCAAGCCATCTATAAAGAGTGGCTGACTGTCTTTGAAAGACTACAGACCGCCAAACAAGACTTGGCAAAAAGTGCCGAACTGATGAGTCAGTTAGAAGATTTTTATTTTGATGGGCAATGGCGTGAGATTTATGAAGCCATTGAAAACGGCGAAAACTTTGATCTGACAACAGATGGCGAATACAGTGTGATGAGTGAAGATACATTATGGAATGCCTTTAATGATCAACAAGATCTATTGTGGGATAATTTACGCTTTGCTGTGAAGCACCTTGATAAAAAAGATGATTAAGGCAACCGATAAGCTGTTTTAATGGCACTAAAAATCACCACCGATTGCATCAATTGCGACATTTGCGAGCCAGAATGCCCTAACGAAGCCATTTTTTATGACCAAAAAGGGCAAAAAACCTATGTCATCAACCCAGACTTATGCACCGAATGCGTAGGCTTTTATGAAGAGCCGACCTGTGATAAGGTCTGCCCGATTGACTGTATCATCAAAGATGATGCTCGTTTGGAAACCACAGACGAGCTGATGGCAAAATATAAGCGAATTTGGGGAAAGTAGTTTGGCTTGGTTGATTTAAGTCTGGCGAACTGTAGTGTGGTCATTGTCCCAAAAAAACTCTAATAGAACTCTTGTATTGACAAATGTCGCACACTGATGATACAGTTAAATATCAACACCAATGCCGTTTTGTATTTTAATCAAGAATGTATTAAGCACTGATTTGATAAAGGGCAAAAACTTTTAATAAATAATCTTAGGAGAATGTGATGAGCAATGACAGACTACAAGGCAAATGGCAGCAGCTAAAAGGCGAAATCAAGCAACAATGGGGCGAGCTGACTGATGATGAAGTTGTCAAGTTGGACGGCAAGACGGACAGTCTTATTGGTGTGCTTCAAGAGCGTTATGGCAAGGCAAAAGATGCCATCGCTCAAGAAGTCAATGAATGGCTTGATAAGCTTGATAATGATGACAAGACAACGCCTTGATGTGTCTTAACAGTCTTGCTTGGTTTTGTATGCTAAGCAGTCATCAGATAAATCAATCAAAACCTCAGCTGTATCTACAGATGGGGTTTTGTTTTTTTGTGCTTAAGTGATGATTTACCCAAAAATATTGCCGATATTTTTTTGTTATAAAAACATAAATGATAGCAATTTTTATTTGCAAATTTATTTTTAGTTATGTATAATTGTTAATACTTACTTACCAAACGCTAAAATTTTGTAATGTATTTAGAATTTTGGCACTTTATTGTTTTTAGACATCATAAGGTATGATATGAATAAGACTCTTAAGCGTCTGCCACTTGCTGTGGCTATATTAAGTGCACTTGGCACACAGTCTGCTGTTGCTCAAGTCTCTCAAGATGAGTCGTCAGTTGTATTGGACACCATTCATGCAACGCTGGACCGTCAAGGTGCTAAGGTTAAAACAAATGTTGTAACCTTGCAAGAAAAAGATAAATCTACTGAAACAGACTTGCGTGGCTTGCTAAAAGAAGAGCCTGCCATTGATTTTGGTGGTGGTAATGGTACCTCTCAATACATCGCTATTCGTGGCATGGGTCAAAACTCGGTAGATGTTAAGATTGACGGTGCTTATACCGACAGCCAAATCCTTTATCACCAAAGTCGTCATATGCTTGACCCATCAATGGTGAAAATTGTCAGCGTTCAAAAAGGTGCTGGTTCAGCATCAGCTGGCATCGGTGGCACCAATGGAGCGATTATTGCTAAGACTTTGAGTGCTGATGACCTATTAAAAAATGGTCAAAATATCGGCTTTAGAGTAGGAGCGGGCTATAGCTCTAATGATGAACATTCTTATAATGCGGCTGCTTATGGTAAGTCGGACAATGTTGATTTTCTATTAAGTGCAAACAAAGTTGACCAAGATGACTATACAGCAGGCAAAGATAAGAAAATTGCCTTTACTGCCCTAGATAAGACTAGCTATTTGGCAAAAGTCGGAGCAAATTTTGGTAATCATCGTTTTGAACTTAGTCATCTAAGTCAAGAAAACAAAGGTGTTCGTCCAATTCGTGAGGAATTCATCAACTTTAATACAGAGTCGCAAGATCCTCAATATCGTAAAGTGAAGACCGAGAATACCAACTTGCAATGGAATGCCAAGAATTTGGGCGTGGTTAGTGGGGTAGATGCCAATGTGTATCACATCGTCAATTCTCGCTACACTACAGACGATAGTAAGGCAGGCTACGCAGGAAAGTTAGCGGGTTCAAGCAAGTCTAGGATTGACACTAAAGGTTTGAACATTAATCTTGATAGCCAGGTCAATGATGATGTTCTGCTAAAATATGGTGTAAACTACCGCCAACAAGAAATCACGCCAAACCGCTACAAAGCTGGCATCGTCAATCAAGAAAAAACAGATACGGGCTTGTATGTAGAAGCAATTGCTGATATTGGTAAGTTGACCGCTACAGCAGGGCTTCGTTATGATCATTTTGATATCAAAGATATGACAGGTGGGCGTGTTAAAGGCGATAATTTAAATCCAAGTGTTGGTTTAATTTATCAGGCAACGCCAAGTCTTAGCTTTAGTGCCAACCACAGTTATGCCACTCGTAGCCCAAGATTGTATGATGCTTTGACAGCTCACGGATATCGTGCTGTGGTTAAAGTAACCGACAGTCTAAAAGCAGAAAAAGCTCAAAACACTGAGATTGGTTTCAACTTCAATCAAGGCAATGCTTTTGTTAATGGTAGCTATTACTGGCAGAGTATCAATAACCTGCTAAAAAGTGCAAGTAATGGTAGCAAGCATGAGAATGGCACAAGTATTGATGAAATGAAAAATGTTGGCTATGCCAAAAACAAAGGTTATGAGTTAAATGCTGGCTATAAATGGCAAGGTCTAACCGCTCGCGTGGGTATATCGGACAGTAAGCCTGAATTCTACAGTTCGCAAAACTTTAGCAACCGTGAATATGCATCACGACTCGGTCGTACTTGGACGGCAGCTTTATCTTATCGTTTCGCCCAACCAAACCTAGAGGTAGGCGTGCGTCATCGCCGTGCTGATGATGTTATTGGTGATTCAGCTTGGACAGGTAAAGTTGTTAGTACTGACCCAAGAAAAAATCACGACCCTAAGAAACTGCGTCCTGGCTACAATACCACAGATGTGTTCGCCAACTGGAAACCTTTAGGCAACGACAAAGTCAATGTTAATATGTCGGTTAATAATATCACTGATGAATATTACACTTCGCATATTTCTAGTTCTGGTGTGGCACTTCCTGCTGTAGGTCGTGAATACCGTATTGGCGTGAACTTCACTTACTAATCTGAATAGTTTTTTAGGTTTTTTCTCCACCCACCCTGTTATTAACAGGGTGGTTTTTTATTTTATACTTTGATAAAAAATATAGACCGGTCAAAACCTATCTACGATTTTTGGGCGATTAAAAACTCATACCTGCCAGAGGCGGTAATAAAGATGGTGTGGTCTAAGGCGGATTTGGGATTAAGTTAGGCTAAGATAGAGCTGATTTTGTGGGTGTTTGGTCTTGGCTGATTGATGAAGTTAAACCAATCAATCATCTATGCTATCTAGCACATGAGCCACTGCTCGAGGATGTGCTTTGTCATAGACACGAGTAAGTGCTCCAAAATCAACTTGGGTGTAAATCTGAGTGGTACTGATATTGGTATGACCAAGCATCTCTTGAACTGCACGCAAATCACCGCTTGATGACAGCATATGTGAAGCAAAACAGTGCCTGAGTAAGTGCGGGTGCAGATGTTGGGCAATGCCTGCATTGGTGGCACAGACTTTTAAGCGTAATTGTATGGCTCGGTTACTAAGCCTTGTGCCATGTCGCTCACTGATGAATAAGGCGTCCGTGCCTTCTTGCCACAGAGTGCGATGCGGTAGGTAAATCTTTAGGGCATCGATGGCTTTTTGACCTACAGGAGCTAAGCGTACTTTATTACCCTTACCCAAGATGCGTACCATGCCTGCACGCAGGTCAATATCACCAACATCAAGATTGGAAAGTTCGGACAGACGCAAACCGCTACTATACATAAGCTCAAACATTGCTCTGTCTCGTATCCATAGCCTTGCTTTGTTGGCATCGTCAGGCATGGGTTGGTCAAGCAGCTGCATCATCATGTCCACATCACCAAGTTTTGGCAATGGTCTAGGCTGTGCTTTTAAGCGGTAGCCTGTGGTGGGGTTATGTTTGATTTGACCTGATTGAATGAGATGAGCGTAGAATTTACGAATGGCGGACAGCTCTTGTTTTGCACTGGTGGATTTGATATTGTCTTTTTCTAGGCGTTGGGTGATATAGCGGGTTAAATCCTTTTGATCAAACAATAAGTAATCGCCTTGTAGTCTGACATCTTTTTCTATGAAGTTCATGACACGCATCAAAGTGGTGGTATAAGCGGTGATGGTGTGTGCTGAATAGTTTTGTATTGATAATACATCAAGCCATGCCTGAACGATACTCCAATTTTTGGATAGTTGGGTATCTTGTTCGGCAGGGGGGCTGATGAGTTGGTTTAGTAGGTTGTTTAGACGCATAAGATAAGAGCGATACCAAAGGTAGAAAACCTACCTTTGGCAGGGTTAATCAATCAAGGCTATCATGATGAGTAGTCGCCTGTTGTATTGGGTGCTGTGCTGATGCCTGCTTGGGCTGATAACCCATCTGGGCTAAATACGCCCTCAAAGACAAAGGCGGTCGGACCTGTCATCATGACAGGATAGCCTTCTTGCCAGCGAATGGCAAGACTGCCACCGTACAGCTGAGCACGAATATCTACGCCTTCATCAAGCCAGCCTTCTTTGATGCCTGTTACGACTGCCGCACACGCCCCTGTGCCACAGGCTTGGGTCTCTCCCACCCCTCGTTCATAGACACGCAGGCGAATGTGTCTTTGATTGACGATTTGCATGAAGCCAACATTGACATGCTCAGGAAAAGCCTTGTGTGACTCAATTAATTTGCCAAGTCGTTCTACATCGGCGGTAAGCACATCATCAACTTTAATGATGGCATGGGGGTTGCCCATGTTGGCGATGTAAAGTTCAATCGGTTCGCCATCAACATTTAGACGGTAGCAGTTGCCAATTTTGGTAATGGCTTGGGGGGTAAAAGGAATCTCGTGTGGTTCAAATTTTGGTTTGCCCATGCCAACTTGTACCCAGCCATAGCGGTCAGTGGTCAGAGTGATGATACCGCTGGCGGTCTCAACACGAAGTCTTTGTTTAAAAGATAGTTTGCGAGCCTGTATAAAAGATGCAAAGCAACGAGCACCATTGCCACATTGACCAACTTCTGTGCCATCGGCGTTGAAGATACGATATTTAAAATCCACATCAGGGCGACTTGGTGGCTCAACAATGAGTAGCTGGTCAAAACCGATGCCCAGATGGCGGTCTGCCAATAGACGCACCAGTTCGGTGGTGAGAGTCATGCGCTGTGTTACTAGGTCAATAACCATAAAATCATTGCCTAGACCGTGCATTTTGGTAAATTCGATTAGCATTGTTATCCCTTATGTCTTTAAAGCATCAAGATGGGCATTCCTTACCTAAAATCTATCCATATATAGCATGACTATCTTATCATGATGTATCAGAATTTGCCTAGTAAATTTCACAAATTTCAATGAACTGATGAAAAACGGTAATAATCTGGTTTTTTTATTGATTTTTGATTTGGTCATTCATCAAAAAAAAGCACTCGCTCATGAGTGCTTTTTGGATTGATGGGTGGTCAGATGGATTCGCCACGCCATAGGTCTTCAAGCGTCTCTCGCTCTCGTACGATGCGATGCGTGCCATTGTCAACCATAACCTCAGCAGGGCGTGGACGACTGTTGTAGTTACTTGACATGGTAAAGCCATAAGCTCCTGCACCTGTTACTGCCAATAAGTCGCCCACTTCTAGGGCAAGATGACGGTCTTTGCCTAAAAAATCGCTTGACTCGCACACTGCACCAACAATATCCCAAGTCTGTGCCTGTTTGTTGTCATCAAGGGCGGTGTTAATGATTGCCATGACTGATTCATAAAGAGCAGGGCGAATGAGTTCACTCATGGACGCATCAACAATGGCAAAATTTTTGTGATCAGTGGGCTTTAGGGCAATGGTACTGGTCAATAACACCCCTGCATTGGCGGCGATGTTGCGTCCAGGCTCTAGGTGTAGCCCAAGATTATATTTTGCTTGTAGGCTAAGTAGCTTGGGGAGCAAAGCTTCGGCAAACTCATGCACACTAACAGGGCTTTCGTCAATATAGCGTACGCCCAAACCACCACCAAAATCAAGATGTTTTAGTTTAATGCCACGATTGGCAAGCTCATCAATCAGCTCAATCATCTTATCTAAAGCATCAACAAAAGGTTTGACCTCGGTTAGCTGTGAACCGATGTGGCAATCAATGCCGATGATGTCAAGATGGGGCAGGGTTTTGGCATATTCATAAGCACTGATGGCAATGTCATGTGAGATACCAAATTTATTATCTTTCATGCCTGTAGAGATGTAAGGGTGTGTTTTGGCATCAACATCAGGATTGATGCGTAGAGCGATGGGGGCTTTTACCCCCATGCTTTGAGCGACTTCATTGATGGTATCAAGCTCGCTCATGGCCTCAACATTAAAGCAACCAATACCAGCTTGCAGGGCTTGAGCAATGTCGCTTTTGGTTTTGCCAACACCAGAATAAACGATGCTGTCGGCTTGACCACCTGCTTTTAGCACACGAGACAACTCACCGATTGAGACGATATCAAAGCCAGCCCCTGCTTTAGCAAGAGTGGATAGTACTGCAAGGTTGGAATTTGCCTTGACTGCATAGCAGATATGCACATCGTTTAAAGCACTAAAACTCTCAACATAAGCAGTATAATTGGCCAATAAAGTGTTCTTAGAATATACATAAAGCGGTGTGCCATACTGCTCTTTTAGGGCATGGGCATTCACGCCATCAATGTGGAGTATGCCGTCTTGATAGTCAAGGGCAGGCAGGGCATCAACAAGTTGGGTGGCGTTAATATGAAGCGTGCCATCGGTGGTTTGGCTTACCGTACTAAAAGTCATCATACATTCTCAAAAAAAATAAAAAGTAATAAAATAATAAAAGTGATCGGAGTTGGCAGGTTATTTGTATCAAGCGTTAATATGCCGATAATTAAGCGAGAGTATTTAAGCCGATTAGTAATCGTTTGGGCTGGTGGCGGCTGATTGTTCTTGGGTTTGGGTGGTTGGGATTGTTTGGGGTTTTTCGGGTAAGTATAATGCCCCTTTTTGACCACAAGCAGTCAGGCTGATGGCAAGAAGTGTGCAGAGTAAGGTGGGGATTAAAGTGGCTTTCATGGTTGATTTTTTTGTTACGAATTGAAAAATTATTTTACCTAAATTTTAACCAAATACCAATTAATTTTCAAAAAATTAGTCTAAGATGATGAATTTAAAGGAAAAAAGTTGGTGGTATCTTGATAATCACTGACAGGGTTTGGTAAGATTTGCTAAAGACTTTTGGGTGATTTATTGCTATAATGCCAAAGAAAGCATTTGGCTTTCTTGGGGCTTGTATTCCTAATATTTGGCGATACAAGCTCTAAGATTTTCTACCCATCCAAATTTAGGATAAGGAAATAAATAATGTCATTAAATAATCCAACCTTAGTGCTTAACTGCGGTTCTTCATCTATTAAATATGCACTCATCAGCGAAGATGGCGAAAGCCGTATCGAAGGTTTGGCAGAAGCATTGGGCAATAGCGATGCTCGTATCAAGCACAAAGACCTAGATGGTAATAAAACCCAAATCAATATTCCAAATTCAGGTGCTCATGCCGAAGCTCTACAAATCATCTTAAATGACCTAATCAGTGAGTATAAGCCTGTAGCGGTTGGTCATCGTGTTGTACATGGTGGTGATAAGTTTAAATCAGCGACCATCATCACCCAAGAGGTGCTAGAGGCGATTGAATCACTAGCGACGCTAGCACCACTGCACAATCCTGCTAATGCAGCAGGCATCAAGGCGATATCTGCCATCTATCCAGATTTGCCACAGGTGGCAATTTTTGATACTGCGTTCCATCAAAGTATGCCTGAGCACGCTTATCGCTACGCCATTCCAAAGGAATTGTATACCGAGCATCAAATCCGTCGTTACGGCTTTCATGGCTCATCGCACGCCTATGTATCAAGCCGTGCTAGCGAGCTGACAGAGGCGGCAGGCGAGCATGGTTGGATTGTGGCTCACTTGGGTAATGGCTGTTCTGCTACAGCGATTTATGATGGTAAGAGCTTAGATACTTCTATGGGTATCACGCCGTTAGAGGGCTTGATGATGGGCACTAGATCTGGGGATATTGACCCAAGTATGCACATTCATTTGCATCGCACCTTAGGTCTGTCTATTGAAGAGATTGATACACTACTGAACAAAAAAAGTGGTCTGCTAGGCGTTTCTGGCATATCAAATGACATGCGTAACCTTGAGCAGGCTGACGCAGAGGGCAATGCCGATGCTTCATTGGCACTGGATATGTTTGCTTATCGCACCGCCAAATACCTACTTGGTCTGACCGCTGCTTTGCCAAAACTAACAGGGATTGCCTTTACAGGTGGTGTGGGCGAGAATGGTACTGCCATGCGTGAAAAAATCATCAGTCATCTAAAACACATCGGTGCAAAAATTGACAGCGATAAAAATGCAGCCTTGAGACTGGGTGCAGAGGGTAGTTTTCATGCTGCAGATTCCACCTTTGAGTTTTGGGTAATCCCAACCGATGAAGAATTCCAAATCGCCAAAGAGACGAAAGTTGCTTTGGGTTTGTGATTGGTATTTTTAAGGAATGATTATGACGACAATTTTATTAGTACCAGTACAAGATGTTAATCTTGACGGCTTGATTGCCAAAGCGGACAAAGTTGCCTTTGATCCATTGGCGACTTTTGGGCAGTCTGAGTTTGAATCTGCCTTAGCAAACAAAAACTTGGACGATTTGCTTGAGCTTGTATATGCCAAAGTTCAAGAAAATGGCGATGACATTCAGCTAGTGAAAGGCATCAGCCTTCAGCATTCGTACGCTAGCCGTGTGAATGGCGACTTGGCAAAAGCACTTGATGCTGATGTGATTTTGGTAGGTGATAATGAAGCACTGTTAAATATTGCTAAGGCAGAGTTTGCTGAGCGTGTTATTGGGCAAGTGAGCGAAGATGGTGAACTGACGGCTCTTATCAAGCCAAGCACTCGTGCAAAAAATCTATCTCCATCAGCATTTCGCCATGAGTTGGTCAAAAAAGCACAAGTCGCCAAAAAACGCATTGTCCTACCAGAAGGCGATGAACCACGCACCATCGAAGCTGCAGCGATTTGCCAGTCTCGTGGCATTGCTCAATGTGTGCTACTTGGCAATCCTGACAAGATTCGTGCGGTGGCGGACGAGCATGGCGTAACTTTGCCTGACGACATAGAAATCATTGACCCCACAACCATTCTTGATAAATATGTTGCTCCGATGGTAGAGCGCCGTAAGGGTAAGATTGATGAAGCAGGTGCAAAATCTGCTTTGGAGGACTCTGTTTATCTAGGCACAATGATGCTACAAGTTGGCGATGTAGATGGTCTGGTTTCAGGTGCGGTACATACGACCGCAGATACCATTCGCCCAGCATTCCAGCTGATTAAGACCGCTCCTGAGTACAGCTTAGTATCGAGTGTGTTTTTTATGCTACTGCCTGATTCTGTAGTGGTATACGGCGACTGTGCGGTCAATCCAAATCCGACTGCCGAGCAGTTGGCTGAAATTGCCATTCAATCAGCAGAATCCGCCAAAGCCTTTGGCATTGACCCAAAAGTTGCACTCATCAGCTATTCAACCATGAACTCTGGTGCAGGCGAGGATGTGGATTTGGTTAAAAACGCTCTGACCATCGTGCGTGAAAAAGCACCAGATTTAAAAGTAGATGGTCCTTTGCAGTTTGATGCAGCTTGTGTGCCATCTGTGGGCAAACAAAAAGCTCCTAATTCTGCAGTAGCAGGCGAGGCAAATGTCTTTATCTTCCCAGATCTAAATACAGGCAATACCACCTATAAGGCGGTACAGCGTACAGGTAATGTAATCAGTGTAGGTCCAATGCTTCAGGGTCTTAATAAGCCTGTCAATGACTTGTCTCGTGGCTGTTTGGTAGATGATATTGTTTATACCATCGCCTTGACCGCCATTCAGGCCATCGATGCTTAATCGGCTTTGATGTGAATCTGATAAAAATCCCTGCTACATAGCAGGGATTTTTTGTTTTGTGATGATGTTGATTGGTTGAATGATGGATTATGTCCGTTCAGCTCTTTTAAACACCCATTCGTCATCACTGCTTGCGTTTTCATCAAAATAATAGCCGTCTGTATCAAAGTTTTTGAGTTCATTGGGGTCTGTGATATTGTGTGTACAGGCATAGTTTACCATCATGCCACGAGCTTTTTTGGCATAGAAACTGATGATTTTATATTGCCCATTTTTTTGATCTAAAAATTTTGGTGTGATGATGGTGGCGTCTATTTTATTGGGCTTGACTGCTCCATAGTATTCGGTGGAAGCAAGATTGATGAGTACATTAGAACCACTTTGTTGGATACGCTCATTGATTAGGTCGGTGATGGTATCACCCCAGTATTGATAAAGGTTGTCAGCGTTTGGCGTTTTTAATTTTGTGCCCATCTCCAAGCGGTAGGCGAGCATATTGTCAAGTGGTTTTAGCAGTCCGTACAGCCCTGATAAGATGCCTAAGTGCTTATTTAGGTATAAGATTTCATCTTTATTTAGTGAATAAGCGTCCAAACCTGTATAGACATCGCCATCAAACAGATAGACGGCAGGTTTAGCCAAGTTATTAAAAGGGTATGCCCAATCGGCATTTCTTGCGACATTAAGCTCGGCAATCTTAGCAGAGATGTGCATTAATTCTTGTAAGTCTAAGACATCTTTGGTTTTGAGTGTCTTCATTAAATCAATGGCGTGCTCAATCAAAGAAGGCTGGCTAAGATGGTCGCTAACATCAATGGGCAGGGCAGTTTTTTCATCTAGGTTTTTGGCAGGAGATAATAAAAAATACATGGGCAATCCTATGGGGTGCTTGTTGTGTTACTTGCTTTATATTATAGGTAAAAACCATCAAAATACAAAGTTAAAATTGCCAATTCATGTATTTGGGTGCCTTATCATTGATTGCCCCCATAAAATCTGTTATGCTAAATTGGCACTGATGAATAAGATTGATATGAATGAATAAGGAGCGGTTATGACGGATTTTGTTTTATTTCGCTTGATGCCTACTACGCAAGGCAAGGCGGTTGCTGTGATTACATTGAACAACCCAAAAGCTCTAAACGCCCAGAACCTAGCGATGGTCAAGCGTACCCATGAGCTGTTAAATATGTGGCGAGATGATGAGTCGGTGGCGATGATTGTGCTACATGGAGCTGGCGAGAAGGGGCTGTGTGCAGGAGGTGATATCAAGGCATTGTATGGCGATACGGACGGTACAACTGCTCACGAATTTTTTACGCATGAATATGGGCTGATGTACGCCATGCACATTTATCCTAAGCCGATTTTGGTATGGGGGCGTGGCATCACGATGGGTGGCGGTATGGGGCTGTTTACTGCATCTAGCCATAAAGTTGTTACCCAAAATACGCTGATGGCAATGCCTGAGGTGTCTATTGGATTGTTTCCTGATGCAGGAGCGTCTTATTTTTTAAACCATTTGGCAGGCAAGGTTGGGTTGTTTTTGGGCTTGACAGGTGCAAGGTTTACAGGGGCGGATGCTTATGCTTTTGGTGTGGCGGATTTTGCGGTTAGTCATGAGCGATTTGACGATGTATTAACCCATCTTTGCCAAATTGACTTTCAGGATAATGCAACCAATCACCATTTGTTATCAGCTTGTTTGAATGAATTTCACGACATCTCTATCCTAGCAGACAGCGGATTGTTAAATGCGTTTGATGACATCAATACACTGATGAATGCAGGAAGTTTGGCGGATATTGATAAGGCTTTAAAGGATTATCAAGGTGATGATGAGTTCATTAAATCTGCCATAGCACTGTATAAGCATGGTTCGGATACAACTAAGGCGATTACCTTTAAGATTTATCATGACCTAAAAACTGGTAAAAAAGACCATTCATTACGCCAAATCTTTGACCTAGAGACCATCATCGGTACTGCCTGCGTAGAAAAGGGCGACTTTAAAGAGGGTGTGCGAGCCTTGCTGATTGATAAAGATAAAAACCCAAATTGGCGATATACTCTATCTGATATGCCGACTGGCTATATTGATGAGTTTTTTGGGGAGGCTTCATGCAATTAGCCTGCTTTTCAACTTATCTGTTCGTCCCTGCCACTCGCTTAGATAGAGTGGCTAAGGCTATGGATAGTGGTGCGACCCACATCATCATTGATTTAGAGGATGCTGTAGAGTCAAGCCATAAAGCAAAGGTGCGTGCCAACCTAAAGGATTTTGATCGCCAAAGTAATCGGCCGTATTGGTTGCGTATCAATGCGGCACATACTTATGATTATGCTCATGATATTGAGCTATTAAATGATCTAAATCATGTGCAGGGCGTGCTACTACCAAAGGCGGAATCTGCCTTGTCTGTTACCGCTGTGCATCAGGCGACATCGTTGCCTATTATTGCTGTGATTGAGACGGCTAAGGGCGTATTAAACATTCCGCAGATTGCTACCGCTACAGGGCTATTTGCCATGACTTATGGCTGTTTGGATTTGAGCAAGTCGTTAGGCTTACTACCAAAAACGCCATCAGCGAAAGTGGTGTTTGATAAAATCCGCACAGAACTGCTACTGCATTCGGTTGCCAATCAGTTATCCGCACCGATTGAGACGATTTTTGCAGATTTTCATGATGGGCAGGGTGTGGAGAGATTTGCTCGATATGCCAAAGAGTTCGGTTTTGGCGGACAGTTGCTCATACACCCAAATCAAGTTATCCCTGTACAGCGTGCCACCGCCCCTAGCGATGAGGTGATGAATTTTGCCAAAAAAGTATTGGCGACACATAAAGAAACAGGGCGGGCGGTGTTCTCAGTTCAGGGTGAGATGGTGGACTTGCCTGTCATTGATTGGGCGAAAAAACTGCTAGGGCTACCACCAGATAAGGCATCAGTTGATTAAAATAAACCACCTATTTGTATCAAGCACGCTCAGTAGGTAAGGCGATGGCTTGTGTGATATCAGATAGATTGGCACTCACCATCAGCAGTCTGTCCACACCCAAGGCGATACCACTGCATGGCGGCAAATCATCGCAGGCACGCACCATGTTCATGTCAATCGACATGATGGGGCGACCTAATCTCTCTCGCTCAGCGTTGTCTGCATAAAAGCGTGTCAGCAGTTCATCGCTTGATGCTAGCTCATCGTAGGCGTTGGCGATTTCTATGCCGTTGATATACAATTCAAATCTTTTGGCGACTAGAAAGCCCTCATCATCACGGGTGGTTTTGGCAAGAGCAGCGGTAGCAGGCGGGTAGTTTGTTACCAAAGTTGGTGCATCTTTGCCCAAATGTGGCTCAACCAAATGACTAAATAATAAATCAAGCCAACCTTGTCTGTCATCACCCATGTCTAGTGTGATGTTGTGTGCTTTGGCACAATCACGCATCTTATCAATACTGCTTAAAAAAGGGTGGATGCCTAGTGATTCAAAACTTTGGCGGTAACTTGTTTTTTTGAGTGCGATGGGTTGATTAAATACCAAGCTGATAAGCTCCCTAAGCTCGCAGGCAAGCTCATCAAGCCCAAAGTGTGGGCGATACCATTCTAGCATGGTAAACTCAATGTTATGTTTATGACCACTCTCATTATCTCGAAAGACAGGGCATATCTGATAAATCGGTACTTGCCAAGTGGCAAGTAGGCGTTTCATCGCAAACTCTGGTGAAGTGTGTAGATAGCCTGTTGTTGCCTTACCTGCTTGATGAAAATTAACGGATACAGAATCAATGAATACATCGGTGTTGCCTGTATGAGACAGTAATGGGGTGCTAACTTCAAGGACGCCTTTATCGGAAAAAAACTGGCGAATCTTGGCAAGCAGGACGGCACGCTTTTGGGCGTGGACTAGGCTTTGGGTGGGTTGATATGTCATGATGAAAATATTGATTTAAAAATATGATTTAGTATTGCCATTCGTGGCGTAGAGCATAGTGCTTGCGTAGGGCATCAAAATCTTGGGCGGATACACCGTCCTTATTGACCGCTCTTAGACTTTGGTCATCTTTGTATATATCATAAAAATATCTTAGCGTGCTTTGACTGTCTTGTGTGACACTTTTTTTAAAGTTTGCCCAATGATAACAATTAGGTGGTAGCAAGGCTTCAAGGTTTTGTATGATTGGTAAATCAAATGCTTTGCAAAAATCTTGATAAATCATGTCTGTACCACGCATTTTACCTTCAATCGTATAGCCTGCGATGTGTGGTGTAGCAAGGCTAATCTGATTAAGTAATACCGCATCAATGCTAGGCTCGTATGGAAAGACATCTAAGGCTGTGCGTAGCTTTTTGTCGGCAATGGTAAGCAGTAAATCCGCCTGATTGATAATCTCGCCACGAGCGGTATTAATCAGTATGGCGTGGCTTTTTAGGTGAGATAAGACGGTTTTATCAAATAATTGATGCGTTGGATAATCGCCTGTGTGGGTGAGTGGTGTGTGTATGGAGACGATGTCGCTTTGTGCCAACAGTTCGTATAATTCGCTGTTATTTAACTGTGATTTTGGTAGATAAGGGTCATATCCTAATACCTGCCAGCCCAAATCCTGTGCGTATTTGGCAAGGGTGCTACCAATATTGCCAAGCCCGATAATGCCAAGAGTGGTGGGTGTGTCAATAGAGTGTGAGCGTAGGTGCAAGATGGCACAGATGACATATTGAGCGACCGAGTGCTTGCTTGATCCTTGAGCATTGGCAAAGCAGATACCCTTACGGTGTAGATAATCAATATCAATGTGGTCAGTGCCGATGGTTGCTGAACCGATAAAGCGAATCTTACCAAAATCGCTGATGGTTTGTGGGTTGATGGGGGTTACCGACCTAACAAATAAAGCGTCAGGCTGGTGTTCATCAAGAGCGACTTGATTAATGCAACGCCCTTTCATTTTGATGAGACGAATGTCATGATGAACAAGATAGTCATCTAGATTGGCAATATTTTCATCAGCGATGATGGTAATCATGGTGTCAATACTCTTATCTGGTTGCTGGCTAATGACCATCATCTGGTGTGTGCTTAGGATTGATATCAACCAAAAGTCCTGCACCATCACCTACAACGAGTTCGCCATCTTTTTTGGCGAAGATTTCATTTTTGTGCTGACTTACCCATTCACGCCATACGGCAAGTCCAATGGCAAGCACCACAGGACCGATGAATAACCCCACAAATCCGAACGCTGTCAATCCACCAAGCACCCCAATAAAGATGATGATAAAAGGAATCTTAGTTGCACCACTAATCACGATAGGGCGAATCAGATTATCCACCCAGCTAATCACCAATATTCCCCATAAGCCAAGTCCGATGCCTTCGGTGGTATGACCCTGCGACAGTAGCCATAAAGCGACACCACCCCAAGCAAATGGCGTACCAAAAGGAATGAGTGCCACCACAAAGGTAATGACGGTAAGTAAGATGGGGTTTGGTGCTCCTGCTATCGCATAGCCCACTCCTGCTAGTAGGGCTTGTACCACTGCTGTAAGACCGATACCATAAATGACAGCCTGTGTTGTTGCTCCTACAGAGTCAATGTAGTTATCAATGCGGTCGCCGATGATGTTTCGCATGGCTTGGCGAATTTGCTTCATTAGAATATGACCGTCTCGATAAAAGAAAAATAAAGTCATTAAAGCCATGCCAAGTTTGGCAAGATTTTTTAGTATGGCATCAAATGCCATCTTGCCATAGTATAGATGCGACTGCACCCACGTACGCACTGCTGTCATTGATGCTTCTGGGTCTTTATTGATTTCCCATAGGATATTTTTAATCTGCTGACCGATGACAGGTAGGTTTTTGATGTTGTTGGGTAAATCAATGTAGCCTGCCTGCAAGCGATGAATTGCCATGCTATAAAAACTGATGACTTCTTGCTGTAAGAAAAAAACACCTGCCACCAGTGGTACGCCGATTGCCAAAGAGATGCCAACCGTCATAATGAGTGCACTTAGCGTTGGGCTAAGATGAACCTTTTTGTGAAAAAATCGGTACAAGGGAAAGGTGATATACGCCAAAATCGCCCCCCAAATGGCAGGCGAAATAAAAAACTTGACTATCTGAAAGCATAAGATGATTAAGATGGTAAGCAAGGTTAGGGCGAGTAGGCGTTGTAGTGCGGCTTCTTTGGTCCAAGTTTCTAGCATGAGAGGTGTGTTCAGGTGGCAAAATATGAGTTTTATTATGCCAAATTTTTTGTCATTGTGCTTGAGGTTTTTGTGGTTTTTTGCATATTTGTGTTGCTAAAATTTAAGTGGTATCTTAAAGCTGAATCAACCTTTACCACCACTGCTGATTACCAGTCTATTTAGTCCATTAGCGAAGGCCTGTTTGTCTTTATCGCCATAAGGCTTTTGACCGCCCATCTGTTTTGGGTCTAGTACGCCTGTTCCACGCAAGGTTTCCATGAAATCTCTTGCGTTTAGTTTGGGCTTGATGTTGTCTAAAGTGAATTCTTCGCCACGACTGGTTAAAACCTTTGCTTTTTTGCCCAGTACATCGTTAGCAAGTGGAATGTCGCTTGTGATGACCAAATCGCCTTGATTGGCATTGCTGACGATATATTCATCGGCTTTATCAAAACCTTGATTAACCACAATCATGTGCAACCGAGGAGATGGGGGTAATTTAATAAAGCGATTTGCCACAAAAATAGCTTCTACACCTGTGCGATTGGCAGCCTTAATGATGAGTTCTTTGGCAATGATGGGGAGTGCGTCTGCGTCTATGTAGATTTTCATGGTGCGGTGCTTGGTATGAGTCTGGTACTAGCTTGGTAATGTATGCTGTGGCGTTTGATGACTTGATGGGGTTGTCAGTCTGTTTTATTGGCTCATGACTACAGATAAAGTATGAAAATAAGCCTTTGTCGTCTGATACAACATACAAATGACTATAAACAGGCAATGACAACACGCCAAAAGCAAGGCTAATTATCGTTAGTTGGGTCTTAGTTATCCAGACCTAGCTTATTTGGTAGCAATGACACAACCTTTGCTACTGTCTCGTCTAGTTGGTCGCTGTCGGTTGGCATGATGGTGATGTGGGCGATTTTACGACCTTCTCTTTCATCTTTGTGATAGTGATGAAAGTACACGCCATCAATAGCAAGGATTTCTTGTAAATTTGGATAGCTGCCAATCACATTGAGCATCACAGATGGCTTAATCATGCTAGTATCGCCAAGCGGTAAGCCTGCCACTGCACGCATGTGATTTTCAAACTGGCTACACACCGCCCCTTCAATGCTGTAATGCCCAGAATTATGTACTCGTGGGGCGATTTCATTGGCAATCAGCCCGTGTTCTGTTACAAAGAGTTCTAAGGTTAAAATGCCGACATAGTTGAGATGTTCAAGCAATTTTTTGATGTTTTCTTGGGCTTGACTGGTTAGATGTTGGGCGTCTGGGGCAGGAGCGATGGTTTTGGCAAGAATGCCATCTTTATGGATATTTTCTACAAGAGGATAGTAGCGAATCTCACCACTTTGTGAACGCACAGCGATGATGGAGACTTCTCGACTAAAGTTGATGAAGCCTTCAGCGATGAGTGGGGCAGTCGCACACGCCTGACCAAGCTCGCCCCAAGCGGTGTTGATGTCGTCAGCTGTCTTGATGACAAATTGCCCTTTGCCATCATAGCCACCCCGAGAGGTTTTTAGTACTAAGGGTAGTCCTAGTTCATCACAGGCTTGTTGTAATTCGTCTTGGGAGTTGACCGCCAAAAATGGCACGGTAGTGATGCCCAGTTTATTGAACAGATTTTTTTCGTTTAGGCGGTCTTGGGCGATGAATAATGCTTGTGATGGTGGATAAAGTGTCTGCTGTTCTAGGCGTTGGGCGACATCTAAAGGCGTGTTCTCAAACTCTAGGGTAACAAGGTCGCACGCTTTGGCGAAGTTATCAAATTGGGCGGTTGTGTAGACTTGCCCTGCCAGTGATGCAGGCGGATTGGGTGCGTCTTCTAAAAATACCGTCTTGATGCCTAATGGGCGAGCAGCATTACCTAGCATAAGACCAAGCTGACCACCACCGAAGATGCCGATGGTGCGAATGGGGGCGAGTGTTGTCATAGTAAACCTTTTAACCTTGTGCGTAACTTGTTTGTGGTGTTGATGATTGCTTGATTGTTTAACGGATAAGTGACTAAATATTAAGCAAAATCGCCCCTAGGTGGGACGATTATTTGTGTTTTAATTGATAATACCAGGTGTTGGGTTATCTAGGATAGATTGGGTCTGCTTGGTGCGAAATTCACTTAACTTTTTGCCCAATGCTTCATCAGTGATGGCAAGCATTTGCACAGCTAGCAATCCTGCATTATATGCACCTGCCCCACCGATGGCAAGCGTACCGACCGAGACACCACGAGGCATCTGAACGATAGAAAGCAAGCTATCCCAACCTGAAAGTGTGCTTGATTTGACAGGTACGCCAAGCACAGGCAAATCTGTTTGGCTAGCACACATACCTGGCAGATGTGCTGCACCGCCTGCCCCTGCGATGATGATGGACAGCCCACGAGTTTTGGCTGATTTGGCATAGTCAAAAAGCTTGTCAGGGGTGCGATGTGCTGAGACGACCTGACACTCAAAAGGCACGCCAAAGTCGGCAAGTACTTGGGCGGCTTCAATCATGGTTGCCCAGTCTGACTGACTGCCCATGATGATGCCAACTTTAGGTATGCCATCTGGCGAGGCGATGGGTGCAGGTTGTGCTTGGCTAGACATATTTTTTTCCTTAAAAATGGTGCTATGAAGCGATTTATTATATCAAAGTTTTACACAAAGTTAGCGAAAAATTGATGTCATTCATGCCAAAGGGGATAAATCGCTGTTTTTGGTGAACGACTTGGCAGTGTGTTGTATTAACCAATAAACTGTACAAAATTATTTAAGCTAATGGTAGGGTTGTCTGTGTCAAATTGATAAGCGGTTAAATACCCATCTTTACCTGCCGAATAGTCAGTGCAGACAACTTGAGAAGATAAAGGCAGGGGTTCGCCTGTCAGCCAATAATGTCCGATGATAATGGGTTTGGTTGTGCCTAGATAAAAATCAATCGGACAGACCAAATCATCAGGTAGGTCGGATATGTCGCAGTTACTGGCAGCAGATAACTTAACGATGGGCTGTTTTAGGTCGTTCTCCCACCAGCGAATGCGGATATCTTGTCTAAGATGACCCATGCTATCTTTGATGTAGATGTCATTAGGTAGTGTTGTCTGCAAGCCTGCTAACAGTTTTAAGATGTGGTGGCGAGTCTCTTTGGGTAGTTTTTCAAAGTTATTTTGACTTAGTCGCCCATTATACAGATGGGGAGTAAGTGCTTGAATAGCACGGGCATCATAGCAGGCGTGAACGACAATGAATTCATCAAATTCAAGCCAAAGCGGTAACTCAAAAAAGCGAGACAGCCAATACCGATGGCGTGGCGAACCTTCGCCAACAGCGTCCAAAAAAGCCTGATGTACTTCATTTTGGCGTGGGGTGGGTGTATAGATTTGCTTGCCTGCTTGATCGGTTGAGGCATAACCGATGGCATTATATTCATGATTACCCATGACGGCTAAGGCTTGATGATTATCTAGCATATCAAAAACAATGCTTAGCGTCTCAAGCTGTAATTGCCCACGGTCAATCAAATCGCCAACAAATATCGCCATGTGATTGGGCGGGGCGATGTGGCTTGTGCCATCATGCTGGTAGCCAAGCTGACTTAACAGCCCTTGTAGCTTGTCTGCTTGACCATGTATGTCGCCAATAATGTCGTAAATCATATCAAAATATATCAGCCAAATTGTTTTTTAAAGATTTATTGTTCAATACCAATGCAAAAAATCACGCTTTAAGCATTATTATCAACACTGCTATAAACATTATTCTATCTGATCACACCGTTAAAAGTTTGGTCTTAATAGGGCATTTATAAAGTGCAGTAACAACGCAGGTTCTATAGCGATGGTGGCGATGACACCAAAGGCAGCACCGAATAGATGTGCTGAATGGTTGGTATTACCCATGCCACGGCGGTCAGCATAGAGACTATAAGCGGTATATAGTACAGCAAAAATAATGGCAGGGATTGGTAAAACACCAAAGAAATACAAAGTCTCCCACGGTGCAAACAAAACAAAACTAAACAGTACCGCTGATACTGCCCCTGATGCACCAAGGCTTAGGTAGCGAGTGTTATGTTTGTTTTTTAGATAAGTGGGTATGATGGCAACGATGACGGATAGCACATAAAATGCCACAAAACCTAAAGAGCCAAACTTGGCGATATAAAAACGCTCAATCACACGACCAAAGAAGTACAGCGTAAACATATTAAATAATAAGTGCATGCCATCGGCATGAATAAAGCCATGCGTGATAAAACGGTCATATTGTTTAAAACGACTGACCGAAATGGGGTCAAAAATCAGCCGTCCCATGATGTTTCTGTTTTGCCATGCAAGCAGGCTAATGATGACGGTAATGGCGATGATAGCGGTGGTATGGTTCATGTGGTGTTACTGGTACTGGAAAATAAATTGGCTAAATATTGGCATAATGATAAAAAGACTGCCAAGTAGAAAGAGCATAAGTAAATAGTATAAGTATAACAGGTTAAATCAATTTGGCAAATTGCAAACTTGCAATACCAAAAAACAAGCCAGATAAGCTGATGTAGCCAAAAGATATTTAGATAACTAATGGAGTGCGGTACAGCTTTTGTGTAAAAAAATCGACTTTATATTGAGATTGATGATAGTTTTGTTTGAGTATTGTTGCCAGCCCTTTATTATTGGCGAAAGTTAAGTCACAATAGCGATATTAACAAATTTGTTCCTGCACAGTGTATTTTTAGCGGTGTGTGGAATTGTTTGTTAAATACACTAATAATATGAATACGCCAAATCAATCCACTGGAGTTTTTATGAGTCTTATCAATACCCTTTCCCAATCGGTTACTCCGCATGTTTTAGCAGCGACTGCAACTCACGCAGGAGATAATACCACCAAATCAAAACTACTTTCTGCATTCTACGCCATCTTTGTCTCACGCCTAGCAGATGAAGCTGTATATAATCGCCTATTGGCACTAAGTCCTGTGGATTTAGATAATGGTCGTACTGTTTTTGATGTGGTGTTTAATGACAACGATGTCAATCACGCCACCAGTCTCAATGACAAACTAGCAACCGAGTTTAACCTACCTGCAACAACCGCCAGTACCTTAACCGCTGTATCAGCACCACTTATCCTACAAAAGCTAAAAGAGCTGTCGGACGCTGCTGTTTTGCCAGTGTTTTTAAAAGACAATTCATCTGCGTTTAGCTCACTTGTTCCATCATGGGCGTATGCCTTATTGCCTGTTGGTTTATTTGGTGGAAAGAGCGTTGCAAGCCAGTTGGACGCCAAGCCTGTTGAGCCACAAAAAGTCGCTCCTGAAACCATTGCAGCCAAACCTGTAACAACCACGCACATGGGGCATGATGAGCAAGAAAAGGGCGGTTTCTTAAAGAGCTTATTACCAATCATTGGACTAATCATTTTGGCAGGTCTGGCATGGTTGCTACTACGCAGCTGCCAAGACAGACCAGTGCCTGTAGCTGCCCCTGCTGAAAAACCAGTCGAGTCAGCTCCTACAACCACTGTGGCAACAGATGCTACGCCTGCCACTTTAAATATTGCTGTTGATGAGACTGGCGATGCCATCTATTCATGTCATGGTCAGGCGGGTACAGAAAGTGTTCTTGGTAGTATCCGCATCGCCATTGCAGGTGTGTTTGGTGTTGATAAATGCAAGTTACAAACAGCAACTGGCTATTCTGATACCATGCCAACAGCAGAGCATCTACCTGCCATCTTGGGTTTAATGAAAGGTGTGCCAAGCTCAAGCGTGAGCATCGCTGATAAGGTCATTCGCTTTAATGCAGCTAATGAAGCCGATATTCAAAAGTTAATTGATGGTGCTAAGGGTATTTTGCCGACTGACTTTACTGTAGAAGTAGAGCCAAAACTTGATATTGCGGCTGCTGTGGCAGAAAGTATCAATTCAGCTAAAGAGATTATCTCTCGACTTGGCGATAAAACAGCGACTGATGATATTATTCGTGCTTTAAACCTACAAATCATCAACTTTGAGGTTGATTCAGACGAAATCCCCGCCGAGAACAAAGAAATCCTTGATTTGGCAGCCATGAAAATGGCAGACCTGCCAGAGCTGACCCTAAAAATTATCGGTCATACTGACAATCAAGCATCGCATGAATATAACAAAACACTATCAGAACAGCGTGCTGCCGCCGTCCGTGATTATCTGGTATCAAAAGGTGTGCCTGCTGAGCGTCTTAGCATTGAAGGTGCCAGTTATGACCACCCAGTAGCCTCAAATGCTACCGAACAAGGTCGCTTCCAGAACCGCCGTATTGAGTTTACTTTATCTCAAGCAGGCGAGCAAATTGCAGCAGTGGGTAACGCACCCACCAGTAAAGCAACCAAAAAAGCACAAGCCAATCAAGCATCAGAGGCTAAGACTGACAAAAAATAATTGATGGATTTGTCCATGACTTGTTAGGCTTAAGGGCTGAATTTAGAAAATTAAGTTTGGAAAATTCAGTTTGGGTGATTTGTCCAAGCAATCAAAACCAGATGATGTTAAACTATCATCTGGTTTTTTATTGATTTTATAAGCGTGTTGGTTTAATTGGTGATGGAAAAGTTGGTTTTGTTTAATAAGCCGTATGGGGTGCATAGTCAATTTCGTAAAGAGCATGACCAGATGCAGACTTTGGCGGATTTTTTTGATGATAAGAGTTTGCGTGTCGCAGGGAGATTGGATAAAGATAGTGAAGGTCTGCTTATCTTAACCAACAGCGGTGGTATTAATCATGCCATCACCACGCCAATGCACAAAGGCGGCGAAAAAAAGTTTGGTAAGACTTATTTGGTGCAGGTAGAGAATAATCCGACTGCTGAGCAGATAGCACAGTTAGAACAAGGGGTTATGCTAAAAGATGGTAGGACGCTACCTTGTCAGGTGCGACTGCTAGATGAGTTGCCCATTAACCTATGGGAGCGAAACTCACCCATTCGTGAACGAAAAGCAATACCAACGGCATGGCTTTCCATTACCATTTATGAAGGTAAAAACCGCCAAGTTCGCCGCATGGTTGCTCATGTGGGTCTGCCGTGTCTTAGGCTTATTCGTTACCAGATTGGCGTGTGGTCGCTGGCTTGGGGTGGCTGTCAGCTCGGTGTGGGCGAATCTTATGAAATTACCATGGATAAACAAACAATGGCTCGCTTAGGTCTTAGCACCCTTGATAATGGCTCATCAAATCCCAAAAATAAGCCAAGCGGTCGCATAAAATACAACAAAAGAGTTACCGCTTCTCACAAAAGGCACAAGACAAATAAAGGTGCTTATTCATCAAAACCTTTAAAGCCGTCCGCTTTATCGTAAAGTGGACGGCTTGAAAATCAAGTTTAACCAAGCCATTGGTTTGGACGGTTTTCTTGTAATGTAAATTGACGATATTCATAGGTGTCGAAGCCTACTTCAAATATCATCAACTCATCACGGCGAAAGGCGTGTATGCTGACACTTTGGTGGTGACAAGATTGATGTTTGCTTGCGGTTTGTAACTGTTTTTGGTTGGCTTTGATACCATCTATGGCGATGATGACATCGCCTGTAGATATACCTGCCAAACTTGCTGCACCGTGACGCACCAAATGCTTGACGGTCAATCCTACACCAGATTCATCACAAGTCATACCCCAAGGCTTTTGGGTGGTTTGGGCTTGAATGGTGATGCCAATGTCGCTTAACATCTCTTCAATTGGCAAGGCGACACGACCAACCACATAATCATCAAAGAATGATTGCCATACCGCATAAGGAATAAAGCCTGTGATGACCTCGCCTAAGTTTTCATGTGTCATGCCAAATCGCTTGTTATCTTGGGCAAGGGCTTTTTGATAGAAGGCTTTAATGACATCAAACAAGCGATACTTGCCATTTGAGTGCTTAATAAGGGTTAAATCAAGCAACAAGGCAATCAGTGCCCCTTTATTATAATAACTGACGCCCTGATTGGTGTAGTTTTCATCAGCACGATATAGCTTAATCCACGCATCGAAGCTAGATTCTGCCACGCTTTGCAAATCCCTACCTTCAGTCTGATAGTAGCGATTGATTGCTGCTGTTAAGCGGTTTAAATAAGAGACTTTGTCAATCACGCCAGAGCGTAGCAACATAAGGTCATCAATATAACTGGTAAAGCCTTCAAACACCCATAATAATGGCGTAGGAGCTTCTGTTTGCAGGGTTGTTGTCATCATGACATCAGGTCGCACAGTCTTAACCCACCATGCGTGAAAATATTCATGGCTACACAGACCCAAATACCGCTGATAATCATCGCTTGGTATGGCAGGTTCAAAGGCGGTGGGCAGGTCGGTGCGTGGGCTGACTAGGGCGGTTGAATTGATGTGTTCTAATCCACCATAATCACTGCCTGTAATCATTGTCATGAAGGTATAGTCATTAAAAGGGGCTGTACCCAGTTCATCTAGGTAGGTTTGGCAGATTTTGGCGACATCTGTTTTTAGACGCTCAAGATTGCCACGATGCTTGCCTGCAATAAAGAAGCGGTGTGGTAAAGCTGTGCCATGCTCATCATGCACCACAAAATCAAACTCATCTTGACTGGCAATCTCAAAAGGATAATCATAGCATTCAAAGGCGGTTATGGGAGAAAGCTGGTAAGATACCAAATCATCATCACTATGCTTGGTATGACCAAGACCGCAAGCAAGCGTTGCGTTGGGGTTTTTGGCATAAAAAGCATTTGGCACTTGCAAGGTGATATTGGCAAGATTGTTTTCCCGCCCTTGCACCATGAGTAAGAGTGAGCTAAAGTTACCAAACAAGCGAGTATTATCAACAAAAGCTGCACGCACTGACAAATCATGACAGTAAACCTCGTAATGCACCTTGACCTCATCGCCTGCCTTGATGTGGCTCAGCTGATAGCTGTTTTTGGATAACTTGAGAGAGTCGCACAGTTTGCCGTTATGTTCATACTGCACCAAAGTGATGTTTTTACTAAACTCACGAATCATGTAGCTACCTGCTATCCAAGTGGGTAGCCACAGTATCGGTGCATCCTCGCCCGCCACAAAACTTAGTGATACATCCACCAAATGGGCGTAAAAACGGCGAAAATTAACTAAATAGTTCATCTTTATTTTCTCATGATGGTTGGTTTGGTATATCATAGCATTTTTGGTGTGAGCTTAAAAGTGATAAGCACAAAAGCAGGTTTTTGCAATTTTACCAAACAATTTGCCAAAAGTCTGTTATAATGGGTGGGAATATGTTTGTGGTAGTGATGCCACTATCCAATGAATCTTTTTAAAGGAAAACTTTTATGACAGCAATCAGCAAAGACACCATTGTTCAGTTTAACTATACCCTCACCAATGAACAAGGCGAAACTCTTGACCAGTCTCGTGGCGAGCCATTGGCTTATTTACATGGTCATCATAACATCATTGCAGGCTTAGAAGCTCAAATGGAAGGTAAAGTTGCTGGCGATAAATTCGTTGCTACTGTTGCTCCAGCCGATGCTTATGGTGAATACTTGGCAGAAGCGGTGCAATCTGTACCTCGTGCTAACTTCCAAGGTATGGATAATATTGAAGTGGGCATGCAATTTCAATCGCAGACTGATGATGGTCATGTGATGCTTGTTACCGTTAAAGAAGTCACGGACGAAGAAGTGGTGGTTGATGGTAACCATCCGCTAGCGGGTCAGACGCTAACCTTTGATGTAGAGATTGTAGAAGTGCGTGCTGCTACCGCAGATGAAATTGCTCACGGTCATGCACATGGTGTGGGCGGACATCATCATTAATAAACTGACTGATTAGCAAAACACCCCAAACACTAATGGCTGTTGAGGTGTTTTTTTATTTAATGGCTGTCTATGTTGTTCGTGGCAAATGGTTTGTTTGATTGTCGTAAGTCAATGGGTGGTTTAAGCTGATATTGGTGCACTGGTTCTCTTAAAATAATAAAAGCTCTTTAGAGACGAAGTTTACTTTGCTCATACACCCATGGACTAAGTGGTATCCAAGGCCCATCAAGTACGCCAAGCAAATAAGATTGCTTATTTGGATTGAAAAGTGGATTTGATGATTTTGATTGAAATAAAAAACCCGTCCAAATAGGACGGGTTTTTTGAGCTGATTATTAGCCCCCGAAGTCATCAAGCAAGATATTTTCATCTTCTACGCCCAAGTCTTTGAGCATTTTGATGACAGCAGCATTCATGACCGGTGGCCCACACATATAGAACTCACAGTCTTCTGGAGCCGGGTGGTCTTTTAGGTAGTTTTCATACAGAACATTGTGAATAAAGCCTGTATAACCTTCCCAGTTGTCTTCTGGCATTGGGTCAGACAGGGCGACATTCCAAGTAAAGTTTGGAAATTCTGCCGCTAGACCATCATAATCCTCAACATAGAACATCTCACGCTTGGAGCGAGCCCCATACCAAAAGCTAATCTTGCGGTCAGATTTTAGGCGTTTTAGTTGGTCAAAGATGTGCGAACGCATCGGTGCCATACCTGCACCACCACCGATAAAGACCATCTCTGCCTTAGTGTCTTTGGCGAAGAATTCACCATAAGGACCTGATACGGTAATCTTATCGCCTGGCTTTAGGCTAAATACATAAGATGACATCTTGCCAGGCGGAATGCCTTCGCCACCACGAGGTGGGGGACTGGCGATTCGGATATTAAATTTGATGATGCCTTTTTCTTCTGGGTAGTTTGCCATAGAGTAGGCACGAATCACGGGTTCATCAACTTTTGAGGTGTATTGCCATAGGTTGAATTTATCCCAGTCTTCATGATACTCTGGGTCAATGTCAAAATCTTTGTAATGCACGGTATGTGGTGGTGCTTCTAGTTGCACATAGCCACCTGCACGAAATGGGACAACCTCGCCCTCTGGGATTTTAAGGGTAAGCTCTTTAATAAAGGTTGCCACATTGTCGTTTGAGATGACCTCACATTCCCATTTTTTAACATCAAAGAATTCAGGGTCAATCTCAATCGCCATGTCTTGCTTGACCGCCACTTGGCACGCCAGACGCATGCCATCACGAATCTCGCCTTGGGTAAAATGACCTTCTTCGGTAGGCAAAATATCACCACCGCCAGAGATGACCTTACAGCGACACTGACCACAAGTGCCACCACCACCACAAGCTGATGATAGGAATATGCCTTGATTGGCAAGGGTCTGTAGAAGTTTACCGCCTGCTTCGACCGAGATGTTATTATCAGGGTTTTCGTTAATATTAATGTTGATATTGCCTGTACTGACAAGCCGACTGCGTGCGATGAGAATCACCACCGCAAGGCCCATAATAATGGCGGTAAACATTATTACGCCAAATATTGCTGTTCCAAATTCCATTCTTTTCCCCTTATAACGACATACCGCCAAAAGACATAAAGCCTAGCGACATCAGTCCTACGGTAATAAAGGTAATGCCAAGACCACGCAAAGGTGCTGGCACATCAGAGTATTTGAGCTTCTCACGAATACCTGCCAGTGCTGCAATCGCAAGTGCCCAGCCAGTACCTGCACCCACACCATAGACGATGGACTCGCCAAAGTTATAGTCTCGCTCCACCATAAACAGTACGCCACCCATGATGGCACAGTTTACGGTAATCAGCGGTAGATATACACCCAGTGCGTTATATAGGCTTGGCATGAATTTATCCAAGAACATCTCCATGATTTGTACTACCGCTGCAATCAAGGCGATATAAGAGAGTAGTCCTAGGAACGATAAATCCATGTCAGGATAACCTGCCCACGCAAGTGCTCCATCTTTTAGTAGGAATTGATACAACAGGTTGTTCAGTGGTACGGTGATTGCCATGACCACGATGACTGCAATGCCAAGACTGATCGCTGTTGAGACTTTCTTGGAGATGGCGATGAATGTACACATGCCCAAAAAGTAGGCAAGTGCCATATTCTCAATAAACACCGAAGTGATAAATAAATTTAGATAGTGTCCCATTAGTGTGCTCCTCCCTTAGAATTTGGCTTGATGACAAATTCGGCAGGCTCAACTTGATTTGGTTTCCCAAGACGAATGATGGCAATAAACAGAGCGATGATAAAGAATGCTGATGGTGGTAGAAGGAGTAAGCCATTTGGCACATACCAACCGCCATCAGTAACTTTGCTTAAAATCTCAATGCCAAAGAGCGAACCATTGCCCAGTAGCTCACGAATCACTGCCACAAAAATCAGCACTGCTGAGTAGCCAAGACCATTACCGATACCATCTAGGAAGCTAGGAATTGGTGGATTACTCATGGCAAAGGCTTCGGCACGACCCATGACGATACAGTTGGTGATAATCAGACCAACGAATACCGATAGAGCCTTGCTGGTGTCATAAGCGACTGCCTTTAGGATCTGATCAACCACAATCACCAACGAGGCAATGACAACCATCTGTACAATGATACGGATAGATGATGGGATATTGTTGCGAATGATTGAGATAAAAAAGCTAGAAAATGCCGTTACCAAAGTCAAGGCAATACTCATAATCAATGCGTTTTTAATACTGGTCGTAACCGCCAGTGCCGAACAAATGCCCAAAATTTGTAGTGCGATGGGGTTGTTATTAAATATCGGCTTGGTTAAGATTTCTTTGGTGTTAGCCATTTTATGCCCCTCCTTTTTTCAGATTGTCCAAAAATGGCTTATAGCCTTGTTCGCCAAGCCAAAATTGTAGCAAGTTATGCACACCACGACTGGTCAAAGTCGCACCACTCACACCATCTACATAGTTTGGATTTGGCTTGGGTGTGCCTGCTTTGACAACGCCTGTAGCCACTTGACCGTTCTCATTGTAGGCTTGCTTGCCTACCAGCTGATTACGCCATTTTGGCTCAGCCACAAGTGCACCTAGACCTGGGGTTTCTTTATGCTCATAAAAGCTAATGCCCTTAATGGTGTTCAAATCACCCTCTAAGGTCAAAAAAGCGTACATCGTGCCCCAAAGACCGTAGCCGTGCACAGGCAGTACCACAAGCTCTGGCTTGCCTTCTGCATCAGGCTTGACATAGATCTTGGCAAATTTTGGAGTTGCCTTGATGCCTGCTGGATCTTCTGTTAACGGATTGTTAAGTTTTGGGTCTTTAGAGGCTGCATTGGCATCATAAGCACTAACATCGCCAATCCCCACAGATGATAATTCCTCACTGGTGGCGTATTTGCCTGTGGCAAGGTTGACTAACTTAACCTCAAAGTCTTTAAACTTATCATCAACTTCACTGCTTGTGGCAGTTGCTTCTGCCAAACCACCTGCAATCAAGATGTTCTTGTTGCGGTCAAGGGCTTGGTTGGCTTGTTGTTTTGGTTTTAAACCAACAGCGACTGCCGATACCAAAATCGAGCAGACCAAACACAAGATTAAGGCAACCATTAGAGTCTGACCATTACCGCCTTTTTTTGGGGTCGGAGCATCTGCTTGGTTGTCTTGCACATCTTCGCTTTGAGCAATACTAGATTCTTGGTTGTTCGTCTTTAACACTGCTTCGTCATTGGCATTTTCGTCTGCTTTTACCTCATCTGGTAGAGAGTCGTTGGTTTGACCACTTGGTGTGATAAGGTCGTTCGCCCTTGCTTTATCAATATCATTTTGAGACATAATGCATTCTCCGTGCTGTTTGGCGTTTGATGTTGGCTTGGGTTACAAAGTAATCAAACAAAGGTGCAAACAAGTTAGCGAATAAAATCGCCAGCATGATACCCTCTGGGAACGCAGGGTTAATCACACGAATGACCACTGTCATAAAGCCGATAAGTAGTCCATACGCCCAGCGTCCTGTGTTGGTGTGTGCGGCGGATACGGGGTCAGTTGCCATAAATACTGAACCAAACATAAATCCACCAACAACCAAATGCCAATGAGGTGCAAGCCCCATCATTGGATTCTCACCGCCAATCATATTAAAGATAAAGGCAGTAACCACAAGACCGATGATAGAACCTAAAATCACTCGCCAACTGGCGATTTTCATATAGCAAAGTACGATACCGCCAATAATGATCGCAAGGGTTGAAACCTCACCAATAGAACCTTGCATTTGCCCTAAGAATGCTTGACCCCAAGATAGGGTATTGCCATAAGCATCAACAAATTTGTCCGCTGTGATACCTACTGCTGCTTGCCCTAGTGGGGTTGCACCAGAAAAGCCGTCCACAGCTGTCCATACCGCATCGCCTGACATAGATGCAGGGTAAGCAAAATACAAGAACGCACGCCCAGCCAATGCAGGGTTTAGGAAGTTTTTACCTGTACCGCCAAAGACTTCTTTAGCAACGACCACACCAAAGCTAATGCCAAGTGCAACCTGCCATAGTGGCGTGTCTGGTGGTAGCGATAGGGCAAAGAGTACTGAAGTTACAAAGAAACCTTCGTTCACTTCATGCCCACGCACGACTGCAAAAATAATCTCCCACAAAATACCCACCACAAAGGTTACGGCATAAATTGGCAAAAACTGCATCGCTCCATAAGCAAAAGACGCCAAAATGCTATTTGGGTCATAGCCAAAAAGCCCTGTAATGATGGTACGCCAGCCATCAGGAGTAATGCCAGCGTGAGCCATGTAGGTCAATGCTTGAAAGCCGACATTGTACATACCCCAAAACATCGCAGGGAAAGTACATAGCCACACGGTAATCATAATGCGTTTTAAGTCAATGCCATCACGGACATGAGAGGCACTATAAGTTTGAGAGCTTGGTTGACGAAAGAAAGTGTCAAACATCTCAAAAATGGCATAGTATTTTTCGTATTTTCCGCCTTTGGTAAAGGACGGTTCCATACGGTCAAAGATATTGTGAATAAATTTCATCGCTTCTTTTTCCTTGTTGTTATGTCCTAGCCTTCAGCTTCAATACGAGTTAAGTTATCACGCAAAATGTCGCCAAACTCATATTTTCCAGGCGATACAAAAGTGCATAACGCCAAATCTTCTTCATCAAGCTCCAACGCTCCAAGCTCCACTGCTTTTACAATATCTTCTGTGATTAATGCACGCAGTAGCTGGGTGGGTAGATAATCTTGAGGCATTACTTTTTCATAAGAGCCAATCGGCACCATTGCACGAGGTGAGCCGTTGGTGGTGGTAGTAAACTTGTATTTCTTGCCTTTGAAAAATTGCGATAAGTAGATTGGCAAGAATGAGAAGCGGTTTGTTCCCAAAGTAAAAAAGTGCATGGTGGGGCGTTCAAAACCTTCCGCTAAGACGGATACTTGATTGTGAAAGCGACCTAAATGAGCAACAGTAGAGCTGTACTTACGACCTGATAACACCGAACCTGAGATGATGCGATTTACCTCATCTGTCAGCTCGCCACGAGTCAATTCTGCCAAATCTGCTCCCCGAGTAGTGCGAATTAGGCGTGGGTTTTTGACTGCAGGGCCTGCCAAACTGATGATGCGGTCGGTATAAATTTTACCTGTGGTAAATAGCTTACCAATAGCAATCACATCTTGATAACCAATCGTCCAGACTTGTACGCCACGAGCCAGTGGATGTAAAAAGTGAATATGCGTACCTGCATTACCCGCTGGGTGTTTGCCTGTAAAGCTGTGATATTCGGTGCTGTTAGCGACATTGGTTGCTTTGGCTGGGGCTGTCTGACCATGGCAGACAAATGTCTTTGGTGATAAGGTTGAGATGATTGCTAAGCCGTCATTGAATGCCTCAATATCAGCATTGATGATGTCGCTGGCATCGGCACATAATGGGTTGGTGTCGGTGGCGGTAACAAAAATCGCTGACGGTGTGCTGTCAATTTCTGGTGTGCGACTAAATGGGCGAGTACGAAATGCTGTCCACTCGCCTGATGCAACCAATTGTTCTTTAACAACTTCTGTATCAATAGATGCCAAATCTTTAGAAGAATAGGCGTTAAAAGTGATTTCTGGTGCCGTCGCTTCATCAACAGCGATGACGATGCTTTCAAAGACACGACGCTCGCCACGATTGATGGCCACCACATGACCACTGGTTGGGGCGGTGTATTTGACACCTGCACGCTTTTTATCTTCAAACAGCACTTGTCCTTTGGCAACAATATCGCCTTCCTTGACACTCATGGTCGGACGCATACCGATGTAATCATAACCGATAAGGGCGACTTGAGTTGGCGTGTGCTCACTAATCTCTTTGGCGGGTTCGCCCATGATGGGCAGGTCCAAGCCTTTTTTGATGGTAATCATAAGCGCATACTTAAATTAAGACCAAAACACACCAGCACAGGCAAATCCAACATCAAGTATTGTTGTGGCTGCCCAAAGGCTGGCTACCAAGATCCTAAAAACATCCAAAACTTACTGGCGTGGTCATGCCAGCTGGTAAGTTGATTTTGTCTAAAGGTGTGTATGTGTGGGTAAAAGTGGGTATGTGCTTTATTGCTAAAACTTTACCAAGTTGCCCCAATTCATACAATAATCCTATCAATTATACGCTAAATTATCAAAAATTTACAGAGTTTTTAGTGATTTGGCTGTCAAAAAGTTCATCAAATCCATGATATTTAATGATTTTTCAGTTAATCTAAAATTTTTGTATAAAAAATTAAAAATATTGCCTAAATTTATTATTATTTGTTACAATCGCAGGGCTAATCATTTTGGTTGTTTTTTGTTATTTGAAAAGAAAAAAGAGTGTCTTATGTCTATGTTAATTATTCCTGCAATCGATCTTAAAGATGGTAAATGTGTCCGTCTCAAACAAGGACGCATGGAGGATGATACGGTATTTAGTGATGACCCTGTTGCCATGGCGACACAGTGGGTGGCACAAGGGGCAAGACGCTTGCATTTGGTGGATCTAAACGGGGCGTTTGATGGCGTGCCTGTACATAAAGAGGTGGTTGCCGCCATCGCTAAAGCTCATCCACAATTGCCCATTCAGTTGGGTGGCGGTGTACGCAGTCTTGAGACCATTCGCCATTATCTAGAGGTGGGGCTAAACTATATCATTATTGGCACTAAAGCTCTTGAAAATCCTGAATTTGTTGATGAAGCTTGCCGTGAGTTTGCAGGGCATATCATTGTTGGTATTGATGCTAAAGATGGCTATGTGGCGACACATGGCTGGGCAAATGTTACCGATACTCGTGCCACCGACCTTGCCAAGCGATTTGCTGATGCCGGTGTGTCGTCCATCGTTTATACCGATATCGCCAAAGATGGCATGATGCAGGGTGTTAATATTGATGAAACAGTCAAGCTTGCTAAATCTTGTGGCTTGCCCATCGTTGCATCTGGTGGGGTAACTAATATGTCAGACATTGAGCAACTAAAGCCTCACAGTGAGTATTTGCTTGGGGCGATTACAGGGCGTGCCATCTATGAAGGGACGCTGGATTTATCAGAAGCACAGACCTTTTTGGATAAATAAGCACAATAAAAAAGAGCGAGATGATTCGCTCTTTTTTATTGGACGGCATTTAGTTGTTTTGATGGGCATTCAACACCCAAATTGTGCCATTGCTAAGTAGTAGATAAGCAATGCCTTGTGTCAACAAGTCTACTCTACTGGTAATAGTTTAATAACTGTATTAAAAGTTAATAGATTAACTTGACTTTGAAATCAGGTGATGAGCAATATAATCATCCCCGCTTATCCTGCAAATGCCAAAATGATGCAATGGCTCGTGTTAATCATAGTACGGCTTTTTCAATTTTGTGATATAAAAGCAATGTATGGCAAAGTGCTATAAGTACAGCTAAATCATCCTTTTGCGAAAATCACTGGGTGACAAACCTGTAAGCTGCTTAAACTGTCTACTAAATGCACTGTGGTCTGTATATCCGCACTGAATGGCAATCTCAATCACCGATTCATTGGGGTTTTGTAGTAATTTGACAGCTTTTTCTAGACGAATTTTTTGCAACATTTGCTGTGGTGATAGATTTAATACTGAACGAAATAGTCTCTCCAGTCCAGAAATGCTAAGTCCTGCTATGGTTGCAAGTTTATTGATGGTAATTTTGTGCTCAGCATTGTCTTGCATATAATTAATGATTACTGCAAGCTTTTCATGGGCTTTTAATTTGTAGCTATTATCCTTGTCAATATCAATGGAAACACCGACCATTGCTATGATTTCATTTGTTTTCTTATAAATTGGGATTTTGTGTGTAATACACCAACCTAGCTTGCCAGATGGATAAGTATGTAGTTCTAACCTGTCTACGATGGGAGAGCCTTCCAAAACTTTTAGGTCTTGTATCATATACTCCCTCCCTTGTTTGTCGCCAAACATCTCAGTAGGAGTTCTGCCAATAATTTGTGCATCATTATTGACATCTAGTCTAGTTTTTAACGTTTGATTCACCGCCATGTATTGTGCTTGAGTGTTTTTTATAAAAAACACTGTTGAGCTTAGCAGATCAAGAAGGGGAATGATGGCTTGGATACTGGTGATGAAGCTATCAAAATCATTAACCAGATATTGGATATCGGCACTATTTTTATTAAACCCTAGTATTTGTAATTGGGGTAAGGCGTATGTGTGCATGCTTTTTGCTCCAAAGTATGGTGCATTGTATCAAATCTGAATGATTGATTGTATGCAAATTGTGCTAAATTCGGCGTTTTTTTAAAGAAATATATCAAGCTTGGTTTTTAAAAAATCACTAACATAAACTCAAGGATTAATTGAGGCATTAAAACAGGAATAAGATTTATGAGTCATCAAAATTTTTCTCTACACCTAATTGACTCGCACACAGGAGGTGAGCCTACACGCATGATTTATAAGGGATTTCCTGAATTGATTGGACGGAGTGTTGCTGAGAAGTTGAAGGATTTTAAACAAAATTATGACCATCTTCGCCGATCTATTATCTTGGAACCTCGTGGTAGCGAAGTGATGGTTGGTGCCTTGCTTGTGCCGCCAAGTGATGATTCTGCTGTGGCAGGTGTTATCTTCTTTAATAATGAAGGATATCTTGGCATGTGTGGACATGGCAGTATTGGCGTGATTACTTCTTTGGCCTATCAAGGGAAAATTGGTGTTGGCGATCATCGATTAGAAACTCCAGTTGGGATTGTTACAGCAACACTGCATGAAGATGGTAGTTGTAGCATTCGTAATGTGCCATCTTATCGTTACCGCAAACAAGTGGTGGTAAATGTACCTGACCTAGGCATTATCCATGGTGATATCGCATGGGGTGGTAATTGGTTCTTCTTAATCAATGATCATGGGCAAGATTTGCAACCTTCAAATATCAAGCAATTAACGCAAGTGAGTCTAAAAATTAAATCAGCACTTAAAAATCAGGGTATTATAGGTGATGATGGTGGCGAGATTGATCATATTGAACTGTTTGGCAAATCTAATATCGCTGATAGCAAAAGTTTCGTTCTTTGTCCAGGTGGGGCGTATGATCGTTCACCCTGTGGGACAGGCACTAGTGCCAAAGTTGCTTGTTTGGTTGCTGATAATAAACTTAAGCCAACCACCATTTGGCGGCAGGAAAGTATCATTGGTAGCGTATTTTTGGCAAGCTATGAGCTTGGTGATGATGGCTATAATCAATCTGAAAGCGTAACAATTATCCCAACAATCAGAGGAAGTGCGTATATTAGTGCTGAAACCAAACTTGTAATGCAGGCGGATGATCCATTTCGTTGGGGGTTTTAAAATGAGTGAAATTAAGACTGATGCTGATTTTTATATCATTGGTGGCGGTGTGATTGGATTGTGTACGGCAATGCGATTGCAGTCTCAAGGTCAGTCTGTGGTAATTTTGGAGGCTGGTACGGTAGGTGCTGGTGCTTCTTTGGGCAATGCAGGACATATTGCAACGGAGCAGGTTTTTCCCATTGCAGATCCAAGCGTTATTAAGCAACTACCCTCAATGCTCTTTGATCCGCTTGGTCCGTTGAGATTGGATTGGGCTTATTTGCCAAAACTGTTTCCGTGGGCAATCAAGCTGTTGTTATCTATGAGAGATGAGTCATTTCAAAGAACTCATGAGGCGTTAAAGCAGATAAATGGTGTTAGCCTATCTGCTTGGCAGAATTTTGCAGACAAGTGGGGCTTGGATAAGTGGGTTCATACTCACGGCTCTCTGCTGACAGCTGAATCCCAATCTTCTTTATTGCAACTAAAGCAACATGGTGAGAAATTAGTTGCTCTTGGTGTGGCAAATGACTTTGTTTCTCAAGATGAGCTGGCAGAACGAGAGCCTGCATTGGCAAGCAATCAATTAGGTGCGTTATTTTTCCCTAATACCGGTCATATCAGTAATTTAGAGGGGGTATACAAAGTATTGATTACTCACTTTGTTGGGATGGGTGGTGTCATTTGCGAGAATTGTAAGGTCAATAAAATTGACGCCACAGAACAGACTGTGCGTTTGATAACTACTAAGGGTGAGATTCTTGCTCCGCACATTATAATTAGTGCAGGAGCATTCTCAAAACCCTTGGTAATGCAAGCGACAGGCGTTGAAGTTGCACTGGATACAGAGCGGGGCTATCATTTGATGCTACCCAATGAATCAAGCCGTCTTTGCGTGCCCGTAACAAGCATGGACCGTCGTTTTATTATGACGCCGATGCATGCAGGACTTAGATTGGCGGGTACGGTTGAATTTGCAGGGCTTAAAAAGCCGGCCAATATGCAGCGTGCTTATAACCTGCTTAAGCTTGCCAACCCCATGTTTAAGCAAAATTTAGATGATTCACAATCTGAACCTTGGATGGGATTTAGACCTTCTACAGCAGATTCATTACCTGTTATTGATAAGCTTGGAAGGGTTTATCTGAATTTTGGACATCAGCATTTAGGGCTAACACAAGCAGTGATCAGTGCACAACTAATTAGTGATTTGTACTTTAATCAACCATCAGCTATTGATCGCAATCCGTATAAGCTAGAGCGATTTGGTCGCTCTAATATAGGTGATTTTGATTGACAGTTAATTTAATTAAACATAGCTAAATCAAGGAGAAGCTATATGAATATCCATGGTATTTTGGTGCCAATTGTTACTCCATTTGACAAAAATGGTGCAGTGGATGTGCCAACATTGCAAAAGTTGGTTACTTCTTTTATTGACAAAGGTGTGGCTGGTATCGTTGCTTGCGGTACAACTGGTGAATACTACACCCTATCACAAAAAGAGCGTGAAGTGGTAATGACAACCATCGCCAAGTATGCCAAAGGCAAAGTCAGTCTGATTGCTGGGGTGAATAGCTTGTCAACTGACCACACCATTGAGCTTGCTCATCAAGCCAAGGAGATGGGTTATGAGGGGTTAATGCTATCAGCAAACCCATATAGTCTGCCGGAACAAGCAGGCATTATTGCTCATTTTGAAAAAGTGGCCGATGCGGTAAAACTGCCAATCATTATGTATAATTTTCCTGCTCGAGTGGGTGTGAATATTGAATTTGAAACTGTTAAGCGTTTATCTAAGCATCCTTACATTGTGGGCATCAAAGAAAGTAGTGGTAATTTTAGCCACGCACTTCGTATGCTACAAGCTAAGTTTGAAAATTTTGAGATTGTTTGTGGCTGTGATGATCAGCCTGTTGACTTCTTCTTTTGGGGGGCAAGAAGTTGGATTGCGGGGGCTGCTAATGTCTTTCCAGAAGAGCAAGTTGCGATTTATCAAGCTGCTTGCAATGGCGATTGGGATGAGGCACGCCATATTATGACAGAGATTTATCCCGCCATTCATTCAATGGAATCTGGCGATTATAATCAAAAAGCCAAAATTGGTTGCTTGAAAGGTACAATTGATGTTGGTGGCGTACGCTTGCCATTGGTTGATGTTCGTGATGAAGATAAACAAGCGTTTTTATCATTGTTAAATGGTTAAGGTTGTGTATTATGATGGCAAAAAATAAAGAAGCTGTTTTTGAGGCAGCAAAGCAGGGTGTATTGTATGCAGGCAATTTAATTGTTGATGCCAGTCCGTGTCAAGCCACAATGCCAAACACTACTCCAATTGACAACAGTGTCATTGGTAAAATTGACGATGCCACCGAAGAACATGTCAATCAAGCGGTGGCATCAGCTCGTAATTGCTTTAATAAAGGTACTTGGAGGGATAAGCATCCTGCTGAACGAAAGAAGATTATGCAAGCATGGTCGGCTCTACTAAAAGAACATGTCGAAGAATTGGCGGCATTGGACTGTATTGATGCAGGCAAGCCAATTAGTGAGTGCATCAATACCGATATGCCAGCAACGCTAGACACTTTTGATTGGTATGCTGAGGCGATTGATAAGGTTTTTGGCGAAGTTGCACCAACGGATAATGGTGTTGTTTCATGGATTGTTAAAGAGCCGATTGGTGTGGTGGGTGCTGTACTACCATGGAACTTTCCAGCTCAAATGTTTGCATGGAAAGTAGCACCTGCACTCATCATGGGTAACAGCGTTATTGTAAAGCCTGCTGAGCTTACCAGTCTTTCAGCGTACCGCATGATTGAATTGGCTTATGAGGCAGGTGTACCAAAAGATGCCCTACAGATGATCTGTGGTCGAGGTGAAGTGGTGGGTGCTGCTATTGGCAAGCATATGGATATTGATATGGTATCCTTTACTGGTTCAACCGAAGTTGGGCGTTTATTCTTGCAGTATTCGGCACAAAGTAATCTTAAAGAGATTGTTTTGGAGTGTGGGGGTAAAAGTCCGCAGATTATCTTTGAGGATGCTATCATTGATGAAAATATGATTAACAATGTACTATCTGCAGCATTTTGGAATATGGGTGAAAACTGTAGCTGTGGCTCTAGATTGTTGGTGCATAGCAGTAAAAAGCAGCTTCTACTTGAAAAGTTGATTGAAGGCTTGTCTGCTTGGAAAATTGGCGACCCACGCCATGACGATGTTGTCTTAGGACCCATGATTGAACAAGCACACTTGGACAAGGTGGTTCATTACCTAGAAACCGCCAAATCAGAGGGGGCGTCACTGGTAACGGGTGGCAATTTGCTTTCAGACTTGGGTAGTGGATGGTATATCGAGCCGACGATTTTTGATAATGTGACTGCTGACATGACTTTGTTTAAAGAGGAGGTATTTGGTCCTATTTTGGCTGTGACGACATTTGAGAGTAAGGAAGAAGCTATCAATTTGGCGAATGATAGCAGTTACGGTCTAGCTGCATCGTTCTATACCCAAAGTCTTAAGTGTGCATTGACGGTTGCCAGAAAAATACAAGCAGGCACAATATCTATTAATGGATTTTCAGAGGGTGACATCACAACCCCATTTGGTGGCTATAAGCAATCAGGATTTGGTGGTCGAGATAATGGGATTGAGGCGTTGGAGCAATACTGTCAAACCAAGACCATTTGGGTGATTTGCTAAGTAATAAGGACATTCAAGACCCTACCATGCATTAAATGCAAAACCTTTGGGATGCATATTCCATTGGCGGGGTTTATACAACTCAAGGAAATGAATATGGAAGATTTCATCAATACCGTAGTAGGTTATATTTGGAGTGATGCTCTGGTGTATCTGGCTTTGGCTGTAGGCATCTACTTCACCATCGCTACAAAAGGTGTGCAATTTCGCTATCTAAAAGAAATGATTCGTCTATTGTTTGATAAGAATAATTCAGATCAAGGTGTTACTTCATTTCAGGCGTTTTGTATGGCGTTATCTGGTCGTATTGGCGTGGGTAATATTGCTGGCGTAGCTACTGCGATTGCAGCTGGTGGTCCAGGGGCGGTTTTTTGGATGATTGTCATGGGACTGTTGGGCGGTGCCAGTGCTTTTATTGAATCTACTTTAGCACAAGTCTATAAAGAAAGCTCAGATAAGCAGTATCGTGGTGGCTCGCCTTATTATATTGAAAAAGGCTTAAAGATGAAGTCTTTTGCGATATTTGTCGCCGCTGTAGTTTGCCTATCGTACGGTGTACTTGTGCCAGGCGTGCAGGCAAACACCATCAGTGATTCATTCAAAACCGCTTTTGGATTATCGCCCATAGTGACAGGATTGATGGTCATTGTGCCTTTGGCTTTTATCATTTTTGGTGGCATTAAGCGTATTGCTAGATTTGCCGACAAAGTCATTCCTTTTATGGCAATCTTCTACATTCTTATGATGTTGGTGATTTTAACCTTTAATGCCGTTGCCATTCCTAGTATGATTGCTTTGATTGTAAAAAGTGCGTTTGGTATGGATGCTGTGTTTGGTGGCATCGTTGGTATGGCAATTTCTTGGGGTGTTCGCCGTGCAGTCTTCTCTAATGTTGCTGGTGCAGGCGAGGCGACATTCAGTTCTGCTGCTGCAGAAGTTTCACATCCTGCCAAGCAGGGTCTCGTACAGGGATTTTCTGTCTATGTGGACACAGTGCTTGTATGCACCGCTACAGCATTGATGATTTTGTCAACAGGCATGTATAATGTTCAAGGTCCAGATGGCGCTATGTTGGTTGAAAATATGCCTGGTGTTGCCGCTGGTACAGCATTTACCCAAGCGGCGGTTTCAACTATTTTTGCTGACTTTGGACCAGCATTTGTTGCATTGGCTATATTCTTGTTTGCCTGGACCTGCTTGCTTGCCTATTATTATATTGCCGAGACAGCCTTGGTATACTTGGATAATCAATTGCGTTATCCTTATTTAAAAACTGTACTTAAGGTCGTATTTTTGATAATCTGTTTCTTTGGTAGCGTGCAATCAGCAGGTATGATGTGGGCATTGGGCGATATTGGTTTTGGTGTTATGTGTTATTTAAATTTCATCGCCATCCTGCTGCTAAGCAGAGTAGCTTTCAAGGTTCTAAAAGACTATGATAATCAGATGAAGCAAGGCTTAGATCCAGTATTTGATCCCAGAAAGGTGGGTATTGAAAATGCAGATTTTTGGGTGGAGTATAGCGATAAACACCGCTGATGAATACCTAAGATATGTATCATTGAATGGGGTGTTATTAAAAACAGCACAATAAATACCTTCTCACTACAATCCCCACCCTATTCTTTAATGGATATTTTCCTGTTTGCAGAAAAGGGAATATCAAGTGGGGGGTGGGTTGAGTATAACCCTGCAAGAAACTCCCAATAAACTTCTGTATTTTGTGTTTGATTGGTCTTTGATAATAGTGTAAGGACTGTTTAACATGACTAAACAGTCCTTCTGATACCTTATCAAGTCGTTTTTGCATGGTGGTTCTGACTGATAGGTTGTGCCTCTTAGCAAGCTGTTTATAAGTTTATTTTCCTTGTGTGTATTCTTGCCAAATTTGATCATTGCTGATGTCAGCTCTCTCAACAAAATACCAAAAAACATTCCTACGCCGTCTTTCTTGCTTACCTTGTTTTTTACCATTGCTCTTGGTATTTGTAGAGTCATGGTTATGGCATGTTTTTTAATTTCCATAAAACCTATTTAAAACCATATGGCATCAGACTTTGAGTGGGACAGAGCAGGGATTTTGTCTATTGAGTCTGAGCATTCAACACCCAAATTGTGCCATTGCTAAGTAGTAGATAGGCTTGATTATCATTGGAGAGAATTTTGATGATTGGTGCTGGTAAGTTATCAGATAAAGATACAATATCGCCCTCGGTGGTCAAAATACTGATTTGACGATAGCCTTTATGGGGAATGAGAGCAAAATTGTTACGACCTGCCACCATATTGGTATCAAATTCACCAATCGCATGATTAGAGTAACCTTCGCCCAAGACTTTTTCATTCAGTTGATCGCCAGATTGTATGTATTTGACAAACCGTCCGACCAAATGGGGCATTTGTATGGCATAAAGATTATCACCAAACACAAAAGGTGACTGCCAGCGATTGTTTGATAAAGGCGTGCTTTGGGCAATGATTTGTAGTTGGTTATCTACATTGCCAATAACAACCGTGCTTGCTCCATACCCACCACCTGCAATGGTTGTTACCAAATGATTGCCCTTGCTGTGAGGTAAAATCTCAAAGGTATTTGCCTCAAAAACCAAGCCTCTAACCGTTAAGGGCTTGCTAAGCGGTGTAAGACTATGCCGTTCTAAAAATTGCACCTGCCTTGCCTCAATATCATCGCCTAGTACGCCATGCCGATAAGTTCTGCTGTCTGGGTGGGATAGGACGGCAATGTGTCCGTTGGTATTATCGCCTGTAAAATTGATTTGTACAGGGCGAGCGTCTGGCATGACAGAACCAAAGCGAGCAACTGCTTGTACACGATTTCCTACCACTTCAAGGCGAACAAGGCTTGCCGTACCGTCATCATGAGCCTCCACAGCAATGGTTGCCAAAGGTAGCATGAGCATGGCGGAGTGGGGCGATAGGCGAATGGATGAGTGGTAACGCTGTCCATTTTGGATTAGGTTAAAGTAACCATCTTTGTCGGCAAAAGCCACTTTATCAAACTTTGCCACAGCGGAGACGCTTGATGATACGCCCTTAGCGAGTTTGATTGGTTTGTCTGGGTGTGGCACTTGCCAAAGCTCGGCTTTGTCATTGATGATGAGTGGACTGGTGTCATCAACAAGGGTGATTTGTTTGGCAACTCCCACTTCAGATAAATCAAGCTCGCTGAACGCATAAAACCGCTCACGCATGGACTGACTGGTTGAGCTTGTGTGTTCGGTGCTGGGTTTGGCACAGGCGGATAAGTTTGCCCCAAGTAGGGTAAGACTTAAGGTTAGGGCGAGTTTGCGAAAATGATTCATTTTACTGCACATCCAAAGTTTTAATGAGTTTTCCTGTATGGTCGTAGCGTTCAGCTTTGGTGATTTTGCCGTGTTGATAAAGTATTCGACTCATCGTTGTGCCTGTTTCATGATGAATACTCCAATGACTTTTACGGTTAGGTTGAGTGGTTTAGGATTTTTTCTTTTTACCTTTATTGGTTTTGGTTTTTTTGGGTGTTTTGTCCGTCTTTTCTACCAATGCAAAGTCCACCTGCAACAAATCCATATTCACGCCAGCAACCTTAATCAAAAGCTGTTCGCCCAGTTTAAAGATACTACCACGCTCGCCAATGAGTGCTTGCTCTCGCTCATTGTATTCATAATACTCAGCTGATAGATTTGAGATGTGAATTAGCCCATCGATAAATAGATCATTGAGTGTGATGAATAGCCCAAAATTTGTTACGGTGGTGATTGTTCCCATAAATTCATCACCCAAGTGCTTTTGCATATAATGGCACTTCAACCATGCCTCTACATGGCGGCTTGCCTCTTCAGCACGGCGTTCGGTGATGGAAGTTTGTTCACCTGCTTCATCTAAGGTTTTATAAATCGTGTTTTTAGATTTTTTTCCTGTTGTTTTATCCTTAATGGCTCGATGGAGCATAAGGTCGGGATAACGGCGAATTGGACTGGTAAAATGGCTGTATTCATCATACGCCAAACCAAAATGACCGATATTATCAGGGCTATAATTTGCCTGCATCATAGAACGCAGTAGCATAGAGTGAATGCTTTGGGTATCAGCTCGTCCTTCGGTCGCCTTGATGACTCGTTGATAGTCGGCATGACTGGGCGATTCATCAGGGAAGGATAAGCCAAAGGATTTAAGATATTCAGAAAGTTTGGCGGATTTTTCATCGGATGGCTTGTCATGGTTGCGATACAAGGCAGGTAAATCGTGTTTAAGAGCAAAATTTGCCCCACAAGTATTAGCAAGTAGCATCATCTCTTCAATGAGTTTGTGAGCATCGCCACGAGTGCGTTTTTTGATGTCTTTAATGTCGCCATCTTTGCCAAAGACGATGTAACTTTCCGCTGTTTCAAACGCCATTGCACCACGCTCGGTACGCTTTTTATCCAAAATTTGATAAAGTTGATACAGGGTATCTACCGATTTACACACAGCAGGGTTCTTGACCAAATCATCAGGCAAGGTCTCATTGGTGGGGTCGTCAAAATAAGCATTTACTTGATTATAAGTCAAGCGAGCTTGCGAATGCATGACAGCAGGATAAAACTCATAGCCTGTTACCTTGCCTGCTTTAGATAGCTTAATATCCGCCACCATACAAAGGCGATCTACTTTGGGGTTGAGTGAGCATAGACCGTTAGACAGTACCTCTGGGAGCATGGGAATTACACGGTGGGGAAAATACACGCTTGTGCCACGCTCATAAGCATCTATATCAAGAGGCGACTGGGGGGTTACATAGTGGCTGACATCAGCGATGGCAACCACCACACGGTAGTTGCCTCCTGCCCGTTTGCACGCATAGACCGCATCATCAAAGTCTCTTGCATCCTCGCCATCAATCGTGATGAGTGGTAAATCTCGCAAATCCACTCGCCCTGCACAATCTGCCACAGTTGGCTCACCATAGCTGTCTGCTTGTTCTAGTGTAGCTTTACTAAACTCAAACGGTATGCCGTGATTTAGTAAGGTGGTCTCAATGATTAATTCACGGTCGTTTAGGTGGGTTAGAACCTCACTGATTTTGCCTGTGGCGTATTCTTGATAAGTGGGCATATCAATAATTGCCACTTTGACGCTATCGCCCACACCCACGCCAAAGCGTGCCACCTCATCATCGGTCAGTGTGATGGGTTGATGACTATTTGCTCCTGATAACTGAACAAAGTAGCCGTCATCATCACGCTGTATGATACCAACAAACTCAGTACTGGCTCGGCTGATGATGTTTGTAATGCGAGCCTCTGGGTTGCCACGAAATTCGCTTGCCACAGCCTCTACCACATCACCATCAAAGACCACACGCATTTGTTTTTCATGGACAAATAAGTCGGGCATGTCATCTAGTGTGATAAAACCAAAGCCTTTAGGATTGGCGATGATTCTGCCCGTTATGGTGGTAGGTAAGGGTGCAATGCTAAAATGAATGCCATCAGTGCGTTCTAATTGCTTGTCTCTTAGCATTGCTTTTAAGCGGTTGGTTAGGGCAAAAAATCTCTCTTCGTCGCCCAAAATTTCAAAATGTAGTCCCAAACTTTCCATTGTGGCAGGTTTGCTGTCGTTATTTAATTGGGCAATGGTTTGTAGGATAAGCAGGCGTGAAGGAATGGGGTTTTGGTATTTATTTGCCTCATCGTGGGCATTGGGGTCGTTCCAGATAGGTGTTGTTTGATTTTTTTTCATAAACTTCTCATCAAAATTTTTACAATTTTACTAAAAATAAAATAGATTTTCGTTTATCATATCACACTTTTAAGGGAAATTTTTAGTTAAATATGATGGCTACAGTATTTCAAATTGATGACGCACGCCGTGCTGAGCAGGGTGGTTATGTCAGTCAAATAGCTCGCATTGAGCGTGAGCTGTTTTTTGATGCTTGGGACAGTTTGTCGGTCTGTTCAATGCTGTCGCAGTTTGGGGTTGGGCTTTTGATCGCATTGAATGATGAAGATGAAGTGGTGGGTTATTTGATTTATCAGATTGTCTTTGAGGTGGCGGAGGTCTTACGCATTGCGACAGATATTGGTTTTCAAAAACAAGGCATGGGCAAGATGCTTCTTGATGAGTTTGATGTGTTGTGCAAGGATAAGGGGGCGGAAAGAATACTGCTGGAGGTGAAAGCTGATAACACCTCTGCAATACGCTTATATACAAGGCAGGGTTTTCATCAGATAGATGTTAGAGTGGGTTATTATAAAGATGAATGGGGGGTGGTTGATGCTTTAATCATGCAAAAGGAGTTGTCATCAGCCGAGTATCAATAACCATCAATATGAAAAAATGGCATAAAAATAGCAAGAGTAAATATTCTTGCTATCTATGCTCTTTTGCTAAAGCATGGTCGGTTATTTCTTTTTGGCAGGACCTAATAGCATGCCCATTTGACGACCTTCAACTTTAGGGGCTTGTTCCACAGTTGCTACTTCTTCGGTGTCTTTGATGATGCGTTCTAGCTGAGCCTTACCAATTTCTTGGTGAGCCATCTCACGACCACGAAAACGGATAGAAACCTTGACTTTGTCTTTATCTTCCAAAAATTCCACAATCTTGCGTAGCTTAACCTGATAGTCTGCTTCTTCGGTGCCTGGTCTAAGCTTGATTTCTTTAACTTGGGTTTGCTTTTGGTTCTTTTTGGCTTCTTTTGCTTTTTGTTTTTGGTCGTACAAATAGCGTTTATAATCCATAATTTTAGCAACGGGTGGCTTGGCATCAGGGACGATTTCAACCAAATCCAGTCCTTCGTCGCTGGCGGCTTTTAAAGCAGTTTTTAAATCTACCACACCCAATTGCTCGCCATCTTCTTTGACTAAGCGAACTTCTTTGGCACGAATATCTTCATTGATATTTAAACGGTTTGACGGTTTAATGATGGTTACTCCAAAAATAAAAAATCACCCCATTATACTTAAGCAATAATAAAATTGCAAGAGTTTTGTCCTAATGTCGGACTTCCACCACCAATGTACTTGTTGCGATTTCATCAATCAATTCATCAAGGGTGGCTTTATTTTCTTTGTCTAGGTTGGCGTCCCATTCATCAAGAATGATGACATCGACATCGTTTTTGTGATTTTCAATCTCAATCAGCTGTGAAAATAATTTTTGACCGGTTGATTTTTGATCATTTTGACGAAAAAACAAATCATGACTGACAGACAGATAAAAAGCCCTGCCTGACAACCGTGTCTTTAAGTGTAGCAACAGACTGCTTTTGCCAGCACCATTACACCCCCTAATCGTCATTCTGCCAGTTGTTGGCAAATCACTCAGATCAAACTCGCTTAGTGGAATGTCGTTGATAACCATCTGCTGAAAATCAATCCTGCTTAATACATCGACATCAGGTGCATTTAAAGAATGCTTCAAGCCAGTCAATTTGGCTTTGATGCTAGAAAAATTGGTCTGATGAAAAACAAGTGCTTGCCCCATTTGCAGAAGCTGGATTTGTCTTGGTAGTGTCGCCACCAACAACGCCAAAAATACATAATCTTCATGATTTTGAATGAACAGATACGAAATAAAACCCAGTACAGGCAACATGAACAATATCATGTCAAGACTTGAAATCAGATGATTGAACGATTGGTTGGCGACTTGAAGTTTTTTTGAGCGTTCAAAATGATGTCGGTAAATTTTAGTAAAAATGCCCATGTTATATCGATTAAAAATGACGACATGGTCCCAGATTCTATTTAAGGTGGCGATGAAAGAGATTCTGGATTTTTGAGACATGGTGGACAGTCTTGATATGTTCTTTTGATGATAAAAAATAAACATCTCCACAAGCAAAAACCCACAGACATAAGCCATCAGTAGGTAACGATCGAGAAAAAATCCCAAAATCAACACATTGATTGATAAGTTTAAAATCAATGCCACACCATCAAAGACGAAATCAAGCGTGTCATCAATCACAGATTTACCCTCTTGGCTGACAAAGACCGTACTTTGGGCTTTTAATTGTTTGTCGCTTAACAAAAAAGTTTTGCCACAAAAGATCTTAACAAATCTTTGCACATAATCATCTAACAACTCAAATTTTGACTTTTCCAAATAAACACTTGCCAAATAAGCAGGAACATACACAACGACCAATGACACAACGAAGCCAATCAAATTGATCAAAAAGTCCTGATGTTGAGCGATGTCTATGGCAAGCTTGGCAATGAAATAGGTGGATAAGCCGACAATCACTTGTTGTACGACCAAAAAAGCGAGTGAAATATATAATGATGGTGTGATGATTTTCATAACAAAGAATAATAAAGCCACTTACTGATATATCTACTCACCGTATGTGACTGGTTAATAAAAAAGCATGATTTAAAAATAAAGCTATTTTTTAAATCTGTAAGGATTTGATTGAGATTTGGAGTATTTGTGAACACTCAAATTAAGTGTTAATTTAAAAAATCCACCCAGAATTGCCTTTGGATGGATTTTTTAATTAAGCCAAATTATTCGCTATCTGCCTTCGGCTCAATTCTACCTTTTTTCTCAATCGCTGTATCCAACACTTTGATAAAGTCATCAAGCAACATACTACCTAGATTCTCGCCTTCACGAGTGCGGACATTGACCGTGCCACTTTCTACTTCTTTATCGCCTAGAACTAGCATAAACGGAATGCGTTCAAGGGTGCGTTCACGGATTTTAAAGCCGATTTTTTCGTTACGCAAATCACTCATGGCACGGTAACCTTTGTCGTTTAAGGTTTTAACAGTGTCTGCCACAGCATCGGCTTGCTTATCTGTGATATTCATTACTACGATTTGTTGAGGGGCAAGCCATGCAGGGAACCAACCTGCATAATGCTCAATCAAAATGCCAATAAAGCGTTCAAATGAACCTAAAATCGCACGGTGAAGCATCACAGGACGGACTCGCTCGCCTGTTTCGCTGATGTATTCTGCCCCTAGTCGATCAGGTAGGTTAAAGTCTAGTTGGAGTGTGCCACATTGCCACACACGACCCAAGCAGTCTTTTAGGCTAAATTCAATCTTAGGTCCATAAAACGCTCCTTCACCCTCTTGTAGCTCCCATGCAAGTCCTGCAGTATCAAGAGCATATGCTAGGGCTTTTTCAGCATCGTCCCACAGTGCATCCGCCCCAACTCGTTTTTCTGGGCGAGTGGAGAGTTTCATTTGTACTTCATCAAAGCCAAAATCTTTATAGACGGCAAGAGTGAGTTTAATGAAGGCTTGGGCTTCATCTCGGATTTGTTCATGCGAGCAGAAAATATGGGCGTCATCTTGCACAAAGCCACGCACACGCATGATGCCATGTAGTGAGCCTGATGGTTCGTTACGGTGGCACGAGCCAAATTCGGCAAGGCGTAGGGGCAGATCACGATAGGACTTTAATCCTTGATTAAATACTTGCACATGACAAGGGCAGTTCATTGGTTTGACAGCGTAATCTCGTTTTTCGCTTGATGTGGTGAACATCATTTCGCCATAATTTTCCCAATGTCCAGATTTTTCCCACAGACTTCTGTCCACGACTTGTGGCGTTTTGATTTCCAGATAGCTGTTGTCTTTTTGTACTTTACGCATATATTGCTCAAGCACTTGCCATACCGTCCAGCCATTGGGATGCCAAAACACCATGCCTGGTGCTTCTTCTTGCAAGTGAAATAAATCAAGTGCTTTGCCGATTTTGCGATGGTCTCGTTTTTCGGCTTCTTCTATGCGTTTGATGTAAGCGGCAAGTTCTTTTTTGTCCGCCCATGCCGTGCCGTAGATGCGTTGCAACTGCTCGTTTTTAGCGTCGCCTCGCCAATACGCACCGCTCATTTTGGTCAGTTTGAATGCCTTTAAAAAGCGAGTATTAGGAACATGTGGTCCACGACACATATCAATGTATTCTTGATGGTAATACAGTCCCATCGCCGTCTCATCTGGCATATCATCAATTAAGCGAAGTTTATATTCTTCGCCACGAGCCTTGAATACTTCAATGACCTCATCTCTTGGGGTCATTTTTTTGATGACATCATAATCTTGATTGATAAGCTCATGCATGCGAGTTTCAATCACTCCCATATCCTCTTGGGTGAAGGGCTTATCGCTATAGATGTCATAATAAAAGCCATCTTCAATCACAGGTCCTATGACCATTTTAACTTCTGGAAACAGTTGCTTAACAGCGTGTCCTAAAAGGTGAGCACACGAGTGGCGGATGATTTCTACGCCCTCAGCGTCTTTTGGCGTAACGATTTGTACGGTCGCATCTTCGGTGATGGGATCGCATGCGTCCACAAGTTTGCCATTTACTTTGCCTGCAACGGTGGCTTTGGCAAGACCTGCACCGATGGATTGAGCGATGTCCATGACGGTTGTTGCACCGTCAAAGTGCTTGACATCGCCATTGGGAAGGGTGATTGCGACCATAAGAGTACTCCTAAAATTGGCGTTGGCAGTGATATTTGCTACCATCAAATATTTGACCGCTACCAGTGGATTTTAAAAAAACAAAAAGATTTATCTGGTTTGCTAGATAAAAAGAGCTATTATAACAAATTTTTGAATAATAAAAACAAGGGATTTTGATATACTGCTGATGTCATCATGATATGCAATCACTTGACTAATTAAATAAAAACAGTTATTATTATCATATACAATGTTATCATTAAGAGTGCAACAAATTCAAACAACTTAAAAAAAGAGGATATATGATAAATAACAGCCTAAAAAAAATGCTCCCTGCATTCATTGGCTCGGTACTACTATTAACCGCTTGCGGTGCTGATAAGCCTGCTGAACAAAGCAAGGATACCTTGTCTGTTCAAAAGGATAAAATGATGGTTGTAACGACTTTTACCATCATTGCTGACATTGCCCAAAATGTGGCAGGAGATGTGGCAGATGTTGAATCTATCACCAAAGCAGGGGCGGAGATTCATGATTATGAACCGACCCCAAAGGACATTGCTAAGGTTAAGGAGGCGGATTTAATCTTGCATAATGGCATGAATTTAGAACGCTGGTTTGATAAATTTTACCAAGATGCCAAAGATACGCCTGAGGTGGTTGTTACCGAAGGCATCACGCCCTTGATGATTAAGGCTGGTTCTTATAAGGATTTGCCAAATCCGCACGCTTGGATGTCGCCAACCAATGCACTGATTTATGTAGAAAACATCAAAAATGCTCTGATTGCTCATGACCCAAAAAATAAAGATATTTATATTAAAAATGCCGAAGTTTATCGCCAAAAAATCAAAGCATTAGATGAACCGCTGCGTGCTAAATTTGCAAGCATTCCAAAAGCTCAGCGTTGGCTAGTAACAAGCGAGGGGGCGTTTAGCTATCTTGCAAAAGATTATGGGCTTAATGAGGCGTATCTGTGGGATATTAATGCTGAACAGCAAGGCACTCCTAAGCAGGTCAGAACGCTCATTGAAACCATCAAAACTCACAAGATTCCTGTGGTGTTTAGTGAAAGCACCATCAGTGACAAACCTATCAAGCAAGTCGCTAAAGAGACAGGTGTTTCTTATGGTGGCGTGCTGTATGTTGACAGTCTGTCCGAGCAGGGTGGTAAAGTGCCAACATACCTTGACCTATTAGATGTAACAACTTCTACCATTGTGCAGGGTTTTGATAAGGCAAAAAAATAGCAAAACAATTCTAAAATTTGGCAGGATAGTAGTCTTGCCAAATTTTTTGTAATTTTGGATATTTATCGGTACAATAATCATGATTGGATTGAAAAATGCCCGATGATCTATAGCATTGTTAATTTATTGAGCTATTAGATGATTAAGTGTGTTTTGATTGATTTTTTCAATCAATAATCTTATTTTAAATAAATTTTAAAAGTCAAACTTGTGGTTTAAAATATAAAAACCTTATTTCTGTTAGGGTTTTTTATATTTGAAAAGTTGCCAGTTGCAGTCTTTTGATGCTTTTTTAAATAAAAGAATATCGTCATTATTCTTTTTTGATTTAACAAACATGACAATCGCCGTTATGCCTGTTGCCATATTTGTTAAATTAACTGTTTTTTAATGATTTATGGAAAAAATTTCTCGTTTGGTTGCCAGTATTGATGTTAAGGCGTTAAATGTCCGTTATACCAATGGGCATCACGCTCTTGATGATGTTAACTTCACCCTAATAGGTGGTACGACTTGTGCTTTGGTCGGCGTTAATGGTTCTGGTAAGTCCACATTGTTTAAATCCATTATGGGGTTGATTAAACCTCAGACAGGGCAGATTTTGCTCTGCGGTATGCCAATTCACCAAGCCCTAAAACGAAATTTGGTCGCTTATGTCCCTCAAAGTGAGGAGGTGGACTGGCAGTTTCCTGTGTCAGTTTATGATGTGGTGATGATGGGTCGTTATGGCTACATGAATTTTTTGCGATTGCCCAAAAGCATTGATAAGCAAAAAGTGGCGGACGCTATGGTAAGAGTGGACATTAGCCATCTAAAACACCGCCAAATCAGTGAGTTGTCTGGCGGTCAAAAAAAACGAGTATTCTTAGCAAGAGCACTCGCCCAAGAAAGTCGGGTTATCCTATTAGATGAACCATTTACAGGCGTGGATGTCAAAACCGAAAAAGCAATCATGGCATTGCTAGATGATTTGCGAGCTGAAGGGCATCTGATTTTAATCTCAACGCATAATTTAGGGACGATTCCAGAGTTTTGTGATCAGGTGGTGATGATAAATCGTTCCATTGTGGCAGAAGGGGCAACCAAAGACACTTTTACCCAAGAAAATCTAGAAAAGGTTTTTGGTGGCGTATTAAGGCAAATTCGTTTATCTGGCAAGGATTTGCATGATGATGACGATAATCGCTCAGTAACGATTTTGGCAGATGATGAAGTCCCAGCGGTGTTTTATGGTATTCAGCAAGGCACGCCAGAGAGTGTCCACTGCACCGCCAGTGAGATGAGTCAAGCAAGTCAGGCGAGCCGTATTGGTCAGGTAAATATGAACCTGCCCAAAAAACCCAAAAACGACGGCGTGCAACTATTTAACCCTAAGGCGAACACAACCATATCATCAGTGACTCAAGGAGAGAATCGTGATTGAATTATTCTCCTTACTGACTGAGCCTTTTGCTTATGAATACATGCTTAAGGCAATGGCGTTGTCATCATTGGTTGGTGGGGTGTGTGCATTGCTATCTGCTTATCTTATGCTCAAAGGCTGGTCGCTTATTGGTGATGCTTTGTCTCATGCGGTTGTACCTGGTGTGGCGATTGCGTACGCATTGGGGTTGCCTTTTGCGGTGGGAGCATTTTTTTCGGGCATTTTGGCGGCTTTATCAATTTTATGGGTAAAGTCTTTAACTCAGCTTAAAGAAGATGCGGTCATTGGTTTTATATTTACTGCTTTTTTTGCTTTAGGACTGTTCATCATCTCTATCAGCCCCACCCCAGTTAATGTCCAAGAGATTATCTTTGGCAATATTTTGGGTATTTCTGATGGGGATATGATACAAGTTGGCATTGTCATGGGCATGGCACTTGTTTTTTTACTCATTTTTTGGAAAGATTTGCTTGTGGTCTTTTTTGATGAGATTCATGCTAGGTCGGTGGGGTTATCCCCAAAAGTTTATCAGGTGCTATTTTTTATTTTATTGTCAGCTTGTGTGGTTTCGGCCTTGCAGACAGTGGGGGCGATTTTGGTCATTGCGATGGTGATTACGCCAGGAGCAACCGCTTATCAACTGACCGACCGTTTTGCATCCATGCTGTTGATTGCAGGGTTTTTGGGGGTGATGACAGGTGGCGTGGGTGTGTATTTGAGTTATTATCTTGATGGGGCGACAGGTGGGATTATTGTGTGTTTGCAGACTTTGGCGTTCATTTTGGCTTTTTTGTTTTCGCCAAAGTTTGGTATCATTACTGAGCGACTAAAAAGAAAAAAAGCCCAACAAAGTGCGATACACGCCTAAAGTTTACCTAATTAACCAATTTTATTGTATAGCCTGATGACATCATGCCAATGCTAGATTTATTAACCAGTCCGCTTACCCATACTTTTATGCAGCACGCACTCATCTCGGCTTTGGCAGTGGGGGCGGTGTGTGCCATTTTATCCTGCTTTGTGGTATTAAAAGGGTGGAGTCTTATGGGGGATGCCATCAGCCATGCTGTATTTCCAGGTGTGGTTGTGGTTGCTTGGTTAGAATTGCCGATATTACTCGGAGCGTTTATGGCAGGATTGCTTTGTGCGACTTTAGTGGGGTTCTTAAAGAATAATACTCGCATAAAGGAAGATACGCTCATGGGGATTGTTTTTGCAGGGATGTTTGCATTAGGTCTTGTGATGTTTACCAGAATTGACACCGACCAGCATTTAAAACATATTTTGTTCGGCAATCTTTTGGGTATTGATAAGGCTGTTCTTATGCAGACCCTTGCCATCTGTGGGGCAGTGCTGTTTGTGGTGCTATTAAAAAGCAAAGATTTACTACTGTATTCATTTGACTCACATCATGCAAAAGTGGCGGGATTATCGCCTAAGTTCTTGCACTATGGATTGCTTATCTTATTATCCGCCACCATTGTGGTTGCCATGCAGGCGGTGGGCGTTATTTTGGTGGTGGCAATGCTTATTTCACCAGGGGTTACCGCCTTTGTGCTGTGCAGACGCTTTTATACCATGTTGGCTGTGGCTGTGGCAAGCTCTTGTTTGACAAGTTTTTTTGGTGTCATCATTAGTTTTCACTTAGATTCAGCGACAGGGGCTACCATTGTATTATTGCAGGCACTGGTATTTATATTAGCGGTAATATATGCTAAGTTCAAACAAAAGCGTATCTAACAGTAACTTGCCCCAATCAACTGCTTCTTAAGAAAATTAGTACACGAAACAGAAGTATAAGGAACTTTCATGAGAAATTTTGCATCGGACAATTATTCAGGGGTGCACCCAAATGTCATGCAAGCACTGGCTGCTGCCAATATCGGACATGTGCTGGCGTATGGTTATGATGAATATACCGATTCTTTACAGCAGATTGTCCGCCAGCATTTTGGTGATAAAGCTCATGCTCTACCAGTATTTAATGGGACAGGGGCAAATGTAGTAGAGCTGCAATCCCTTAACCTGCGTTGGGGTGCGGTTATTTGTGCTGAGTCAGCACACATTCATCAAGATGAAAGTACTGCTCCGCAGGTTGTGGGTGGATTGAAGCTTTTAGCAATCCCAACAAGTGATGGTAAGCTTACCCCAGAGTTGATAAGGACGCAGATGTATAATATCGGCAGTGAGCACAGAGCTCAGCCGAGTGTGGTGTACATCAGTCAGACAACCGAATTTGGTACTTGTTATACGGTTGATGAAATTCGTGCAATTTGTCAGGTGGCTCATGAGCATCAGATGAGAGTTTTTGTTGATGGAGCAAGGTTGTCAAACGCAGCAGCTTACTTGGGCGTTGATTTTCAAGAGATGATTTTTGAAGCAGGCGTGGATATGGTATCGTTTGGTGGCACAAAAAACGGACTGATGATGGGCGAGTGTCTTATCACCTTTGACGAATCGTTAGCACAGTCGCTAAAATTTCTTAGAAAAGTAGGGCTACAGACCGCATCTAAAATGCGTTTTATCTCAGCTCAGTTTATTGAGCTGTTAAGCAATGATTTGTATCTGCATAATGCTAAGCATGCTAATGATATGGCGACTTTATTAGCGGATAAATTAAAGGAGCTTGATATCAATCCAATTTACCAAGTGCAATCAAACGGCGTATTTGTCAAACTCTCAGAAAAGGCTGTTAAATACGCACGCCAAAAATATGCCTTTTATGATTGGGATACTCAAGGAGTAGTGCGTCTGATGTGTAGCTTTGATACCACAAAAGAAGATGTTGTAGATTTGGTCAATTTAATCAGGCAAAATTAGTTTTATAGTATTATATTAATGGCATTATATAGAGCTAACATCAAAAAATCAGAAGGAATCTTAAGCAAAGTGGCTTAAAATTCCTTCTTAAATTGAAGTACTTGATAACAGTCCATCGTGATGAATCAATGGTTTGTTAAAAGAATACTGATTTTTCAACAAAAAACCCCAACAAAATCAACAACCTAAAAAATTAATTAACTTTTTTCAAAAATACCTATTGACCTTAGATGATTTCCCTGTATAATACGCACTCATTCGAACGATGGTTGGTTACAAAACATCAACAAAAAACAAGTTTGAAACCAAATATAAAAGCAAGCCAAATCAAGCCTTTTTAATCTGAAAATTGTCATTAAAAACAAATTTCAAAAATTTTTAAAAAAAGCTTGACACCAAATAAAAACAGCGTATAATACGCACTCATTCGCTGGACGACAACGAATGACACTATTTAAAATCCAAACTAAAGAACAACTTGTGTGGATTTTTGCTAATACAAGATAATACAAAAATTATCATTTATCAAGCAAAAATACTCAAAGTTAATTCATTTACACGATGAGCAAATTTGCTAGTAATAAATGAGCCAAGATTGACCCACTTAATGGGTTACTTAGAAAGATTAAACTGAAGAGTTTGATCATGGCTCAGATTGAACGCTGGCGGCAGGCTTAACACATGCAAGTCGAACGATGACGCTCTAGCTTGCTAGAGAAGATTAGTGGCGAACGGGTGAGTAATGCTTAGGAATCTGCCTATTAGTGGGGGATAACGTAGGGAAACTTACGCTAATACCGCATACGTCTTACGAGAGAAAGGGGGCTTTTAGCTCTCGCTAATAGATGAGCCTAAGTCGGATTAGCTAGTTGGTGGGGTAAAGGCCTACCAAGGCGACGATCTGTAGCTGGTCTGAGAGGATGATCAGCCACACTGGGACTGAGACACGGCCCAGACTCCTACGGGAGGCAGCAGTGGGGAATATTGGACAATGGGCGAAAGCCTGATCCAGCCATGCCGCGTGTGTGAAGAAGGCCTTTTGGTTGTAAAGCACTTTAAGTGGGGAGGAAAAGCTAGTTGCTAATACCAGCTAGCCCTGACGTTACCCACAGAATAAGCACCGGCTAACTCTGTGCCAGCAGCCGCGGTAATACAGAGGGTGCAAGCGTTAATCGGAATTACTGGGCGTAAAGCGAGCGTAGGTGGCTGCTTAAGTCAGATGTGAAATCCCCGGGCTTAACCTGGGAACTGCATCTGATACTGGGTGGCTAGAGTAGGTGAGAGGGAAGTAGAATTCCAGGTGTAGCGGTGAAATGCGTAGAGATCTGGAGGAATACCGATGGCGAAGGCAGCTTCCTGGCATCATACTGACACTGAGGTTCGAAAGCGTGGGTAGCAAACAGGATTAGATACCCTGGTAGTCCACGCCGTAAACGATGTCTACCAGTCGTTGGGTCTCTTGAAGACTTAGTGACGCAGTTAACGCAATAAGTAGACCGCCTGGGGAGTACGGCCGCAAGGTTAAAACTCAAATGAATTGACGGGGGCCCGCACAAGCGGTGGAGCATGTGGTTTAATTCGATGCAACGCGAAGAACCTTACCTGGTCTTGACATACAGAGAATTCGCTAGAGATAGCTTAGTGCCTTCGGGAACTCTGATACAGGTGCTGCATGGCTGTCGTCAGCTCGTGTCGTGAGATGTTGGGTTAAGTCCCGCAACGAGCGCAACCCTTTTCCTTAGTTACCAGCGATTTAAGTCGGGAACTCTAAGGATACTGCCAGTGACAAACTGGAGGAAGGCGGGGACGACGTCAAGTCATCATGGCCCTTACGACCAGGGCTACACACGTGCTACAATGGTAGGTACAAAGGGTTGCTACACAGCGATGTGATGCCAATCTCAAAAAGCCTATCGTAGTCCGGATTGGAGTCTGCAACTCGACTCCATGAAGTCGGAATCGCTAGTAATCGCAGATCAGAATGCTGCGGTGAATACGTTCCCGGGCCTTGTACACACCGCCCGTCACACCATGGGAGTTGATCTCACCAGAAGTGGTTAGCCTAACGCAAGAGGGCGATCACCACGGTGGGGTCGATGACTGGGGTGAAGTCGTAACAAGGTAGCCGTAGGGGAACCTGCGGCTGGATCACCTCCTTAACGATATTATCTGATTAGCAAGAATTCACAACAAGTTGTTCTTTAGTAAGATGTTTAAAACGGGTCTATAGCTCAGTTGGTTAGAGCACCGTGTTGATAACGCGGGGGTCATAAGTTCAAGTCTTATTAGACCCACCATATTGGGGTTATAGCTCAGTTGGTAGAGCGCCTGCCTTGCACGCAGGAGGTCAGGAGTTCGACTCTCCTTAACTCCACCATATTTAAACATCAAAAGCATACATAAGCAATTTGATAAGAGATTTCTTATTTATGCTTTAACTTTATGAACTGACGAAGTTCATATCATTATTTAACAACGAAAATATGAGTCTGGGTTAATTATTTAATTCCAACAAATAATTAACCATTCCAATCACACTCCACTTCTTTTATAGAAGGTGATTGGATAAAGTAAAGAGAACTGAATCAAGCGTAAACATAGGTAAATCGTTACACATTACCCATAAGACCCCTTGGGGTTGTATGGTCAAGTAATGAAGTGCACATGGTGGATGCCTTGGCAGTCAGAGGCGATGAAAGACGTGATAGCCTGCGATAAGCGTCGGTGAGGTGGCAATATCCTGTGACCCGGCGATTTCTGAATGGGGAAACCCACCTATCATAAGATAGGTATTCTATTCTTTGGATAGAAGGCAAACCGGGAGAAGTGAAACATCTCAGTACCCCGAGGAAAAGACATCAATTGAGATTCCCCAAGTAGCGGCGAGCGAACGGGGAGGAGCCGATCAAATTTACAGTAGCAAAATGGCGTGGGAAAGCCAACCATAGTAGGTGATAGTCCTGTATGCGAAACTGTTTATGAGACATATTAAGTAGGGCGAGACACGTGAAATCTTGTCTGAAGATGGGGGGACCATCCTCCAAGGCTAAATACTCCTGACTGACCGATAGTGAACCAGTACCGTGAGGGAAAGGCGAAAAGAACCCCTGTTAGGGGAGTGAAATAGAACCTGAAACCGTGTGCATACAAGCAGTCGGAGCGGACTTGTTCCGTGACGGCGTACCTTTTGTATAATGGGTCAGCGACTTATATTCTGTAGCAAGGTTAACCGTTTAGGGGAGCCGTAGGGAAACCGAGTCTTAATAGGGCGTCTTAGTTGCAGGGTATAGACCCGAAACCGAGTGATCTATCCATGAGCAGGTTGAAAGTGCCGTAACAGGCACCGGAGGACCGAACCCACTGTCGTTGAAAAGCCAGGGGATGACTTGTGGATAGGGGTGAAAGGCTAATCAAACTCGGTGATAGCTGGTTCTCCCCGAAAGCTATTTAGGTAGCGCCTCGGACGAATACCATTGGGGGTAGAGCACTGTTTCGGCTAGGGGGTCACACCGACTTACCAAACCGATGCAAACTCCGAATACCGATGAGTACTATCCGGGAGACAGACGGCGGGTGCTAACGTCCGTCGTCAAGAGGGAAACAACCCAGACCGCCAGCTAAGGCCCCAAATTCCTAGTTAAGTGGGAAACGATGTGGGAAGGCACAGACAGCTAGGATGTTGGCTTAGAAGCAGCCATCATTTAAAGAAAGCGTAATAGCTCACTAGTCGAGTCGGCCTGCGCGGAAGATGTAACGGGGCTCAAACTAGGAGCCGAAGCTGCGGATTTAATTGTTTCAATTAAGTGGTAGGGGAGCGTTGTGTAAGCCTGTGAAGGTGTATCGTAAGGTATGCTGGAGGTATCACAAGAGCGAATGCTGACGTGAGTAACGACAATGCGAGTGAAAAGCTCGCACGCCGGAAGACCAAGGGTTCCAGTCCAACGTTAATCGGGGCTGGGTGAGTCGACCCCTAAGGCGAGGCCGAAAGGCGTAGTCGATGGGAAATTGGTTAATATTCCAATACTTGTTTATGATGCGATGGAGGGACGGAGAAGGTTATGTCAGCCTGGCGTTGGTTGTCCAGGTGGAAGGATGTAGGTAGGTTTAGTAGGCAAATCCGCTAGACTATTACTGAGATCTGATAGCAAGCCAGTTTACTGGCAAAGTGGCAAATACCATGCTTCCAGGAAAAGCTTCTAAGCGATAGTCATAAACAAATCGTACCCGAAACCGACACAGGTGGTCAGGTAGAGAATACCAAGGCGCTTGAGAGAACTCTGCTGAAGGAACTAGGCAAAATGGTACCGTAACTTCGGGAGAAGGTACGCTGCCGATGGTGATAAGACTTGCTCTTTGAGCTGTTGGCAGTCGCAGATACCAGGCTGCTGCAACTGTTTATTAAAAACACAGCACTCTGCAAACACGAAAGTGGACGTATAGGGTGTGATGCCTGCCCGGTGCTGGAAGGTTAATTGATGGGGTTAGCGTAAGCGAAGCTCTTGATCGAAGCCCCAGTAAACGGCGGCCGTAACTATAACGGTCCTAAGGTAGCGAAATTCCTTGTCGGGTAAGTTCCGACCTGCACGAATGGCATAATGATGGCAGCGCTGTCTCCAGCAGAGACTCAGTGAAATCGAAATCGCAGTGAAGATGCTGTGTACCCGCGGCTAGACGGAAAGACCCCGTGAACCTTTACTACAGCTTTACATTGAACTTTGACCTAACTTGTGTAGGATAGGTGGGAGGCTTTGAAGTGGTGACGCCAGTTGCCATGGAGCCAACCTTGAAATACCACCCTGGTTATGTTGGGGTTCTAACTTAGATATAACAGTATCGAGGACAATGTATGGTGGGTAGTTTGACTGGGGCGGTCTCCTCCTAAAGAGTAACGGAGGAGTACGAAGGTGCGCTCAGAACGGTCGGAAATCGTTCAAAGAGTATAAAGGCAAAAGCGCGCTTAACTGCGAGACCCACAAGTCGAGCAGGTACGAAAGTAGGTCTTAGTGATCCGGTGGTTCTGTATGGAAGGGCCATCGCTCAACGGATAAAAGGTACTCTGGGGATAACAGGCTGATACCGCCCAAGAGTTCATATCGACGGCGGTGTTTGGCACCTCGATGTCGGCTCATCTCATCCTGGGGCTGAAGCAGGTCCCAAGGGTATGGCTGTTCGCCATTTAAAGAGGTACGCGAGCTGGGTTTAGAACGTCGTGAGACAGTTCGGTCCCTATCTACCGTGGGCGTTGGAAATTTGAGAGGATCTGCTCCTAGTACGAGAGGACCAGAGTGGACGAACCTCTGGTGTTCCGGTTGTTTCGCCAGAAGCATTGCCGGGTAGCTACGTTCGGATGGGATAACCGCTGAAAGCATCTAAGCGGGAAGCCCACCTCAAGATAAGATTTCCCTAAAGAGCCGTTGTAGACTACGACGTTGATAGGTTGGGTGTGGAAGCATGGTGACATGTGTAGCTAACCAATACTAATTGCTCGTTTGGCTTGACCATACAACACCCAAGTGGTTTAAAACCATTTCATGTGTTGTATAAGTAAGTGTAAAGATTTTACCTAACAAGCTTGAATCAATCTTGAATAAAAATAAAAAAACAGACTCATACAGCGTTGTTAATCCTTTTACGCTGACGACAATAGCAAGATGGAACCACCTGATCCCTTCCCGAACTCAGAAGTGAAATGTCTTAGCGCCGATGGTAGTGTGGTTCGCCCATGTGAGAGTAGGTCATCGTCAGCATCTTATTTCAAACCCCTCACATTGGAAGATGTGGGGGGTTTATGTTTGGGGTTGGGTTTCATGATTGAAAAGCATCAAGAAGGATTTGGGTTGTTTGAGATGATGATTGTGCTATTCATCATTTCCATCTTATTATTTTTTGCCTATCCTTATTATGAAGTATTGGCGCAAAGATTTGAATCTAATGCGGTGCGTCGCTATATTTATGAGTCTATTCGTGTGGCAAAAATAGAAAGCTATGTACAAGACAAGGATGTGATTATTTGTGCGATGAATACATCAGATCAGTGCAGCAAGGTGGCTCAACAGAGGCTTGTGGTATTTTTGGATAACAATCATAACAACCAGTTTGACATAAAAGACGATATTGTTAGCAGCCAACCATTAATTTTAAAATATGGTATAATCGATATGCGTGCTTCGCTAGGTCGAGATTACATGAAGTTCATGGGTGATACAGGTAAACCCCGTGGTAATTTTGGACATATTAAATATTGTAATATTGCTGATAATAAGCAGAACAGCTTTCAAGTAGTGATTAATGCTCACGGCGTGGTTTCTTTAAAACAAGGCGACATGATTGAGATTGGTTGTTAGGTGGTGGTTAGATGGCGGTGGATTTTTCTCAGACTTTGATTGTGGCAATTTCAGCATCGGCATTATTTGATTTATCTGCCATTGAGGATAAATTGCTTACATTAACCCAACAGAATGCAAAAACTGCCGCTAAGCGTTTTCGTGAGTATATGCAATCTCAGGAAAGTGAGCCGTTGCAACATGGTGCAGGCTACCCACTTATTCGTGCCTTATTAAATCTCAATAAGTATCAACAATCAAAGGATTATCATGATGAATCGCCTTTTGTAGAGGTTGTGATTGTTTCTAAGTCCACGCCTGATATGGGTATACAAGTGTTAAATGCAATTCGTACGCACGGTTTGGGTATTACTCGTTCTGCCTTTATATCAGGAGCATCGGTGGCAGATTATATCAAAGACTTTGATGTGGATTTATTTTTAACAACCAATCAAGAGGATGCTCAAAAGGTAGCTGATGCTAAAATTTGTGCTTGTGCGATTTTAGATGCAACCCCTATTGATATCTCTGAGTTAGATACTGAGCAAGTGCGTATCGCTTTTGATGGTGATGCGGTGCTGTTTGATGAAGCTGGTGAGTTGGTATTTCAACAACAAGGTCTGCAAGCATTCCATCATCATGAAGATGAGTTAATGGATTTGCCCATGCAAAAAGGCCCTTATGCGGATTTTTTGATTAAGCTGTCTAAATTGCAAAATAAATTGCCCAATGAGACTGAAGATGCGGTGCACAACCCAATTCGTATTGCTTTGGTTACCGCTAGAAATGCCCCTGCGGATATGAGAGCGATTAAAACTTTGCGTGAATGGGGCGTAAGTGTTGATGTGGCATTCTTTTTGGGTGGGCTTGGTAAAACTAGGGTACTAAAAACTTTTGCTCCGCATATTTTTTTTGATGATTCCATCAGGCATATTAATGCAGCACGGAGTGTGGTACCATCTGCCTTAGTGCCATATCACTCTACTTCTCCACTTAATGAATTGACTAAATCTTTAGACAGCCAAGTTTTTCAACCGGTTAATCCATGTGCGCAGAAAAAATCATAAAGAACAACACGGTTAAAACTTCGTTGTTGTCATTTTATTATTGTTACCAAGATGAAGTAGCCTAAAAAATGACCATTGAATTGATTGATACCCATACACATTTTGATGTGTCTGATTATGATATGACGCGAGATATGCTCACCAAAAGAGCCTACGATGTTGGTGTGCGTCATTTGTTGCTTATTGGTCTTACGGCAAAAAACTTTGAACGGATGCTTAAAGTGCATAAGTTGGTATCTAATCAGCAGTTGGTTCAAGCTCATTTGGCATTTGGACTACATCCTTTATACATCTTTGAACATTGTGATGAAGATTTATCAATGCTTGATGCGTACTTATCTGCTCATCAAAATATTGCTATTTCGGAAATTGGGTTGGATACTTTTGATAAGTCGTTGGCGATACCTGAGATATTTGCCAAACAAGAGCGGTTTTTTATTGAACAAATTAAGCTTGCTCAAAGTCATGACCTGCCCATCATTTTACACATTCGTAAGGCACATGGGCGAGCATTGCAGATTCTAAAAGCACAAAAATATTCTGCTAAGGCACTAGGTGGTATTGCTCATAGCTTTAGTGGTGGTGAGCAAGAAGCACTTGCTTTTGTAAAAATGGGATTTAAATTGGGTATTACAGGGCAAATCACCAATCCCAATGCGAAAAAATTACGCCGAGTGGTCATGATGTTATTTCGCCAATTTGGAACATCGCCTTTTGTGATTGAGACTGATTGCCCCGATATGATGCCAGTGCCTTGCCAACACCAAGGATTTTTGAATGAACCTGCCAATTTGACCTATGTGCTTGACGAGTTGGCAGTCCTATTTAAGATGGATAAAGAAGTACTGGCAAGGCAACTGTGGCAAAATACGAACGAAGCTTTGCGTCAAAATTGGATTTATAAATCATGAATGATGAGATGTTGAGTGCTCGCGGATTTACTGGCACTCGTACGCTGTATGGTCAAAATTTTGAGAAATTCTGTCAGGCTCATGTCTATGTGATTGGTGTGGGTGGTGTAGGTTCTTGGGCGGCCGAAGGTCTTGCTCGAACGGGCGTTGGTGAGATTACTTTGGTGGATTTGGATGTGCTTGTTGAGAGCAATATCAATAGACAATTACCCGCCTTAGCTTCGACGCTTGGTGAGTCAAAGATAGAGGCGATGGCATACCGACTAAAACAAATCAATCCTAACCTTGTGCTAAACTTGGTTGATGATTTTGTTACGCCTGACAACATTAAGACCATACTGCCTACCAAAGAGATGGTGCAAGATGCCTTAGCGATGGGTCGCCGTATTGTGGTGCTTGATTGCGTTGATGACATGAGTGCCAAACTTGCCATCGCCTTGCACTGCCGATTTAATAAAATAAGATTGGTTGTCTCAGGTGGTGCAGGCGGTAAAATTGACCCAACTCAGATTCAGGTTGCCGACCTAAAAGATGTGAGTCAAGACCCACTACTTGCTAAGCTGCGAGTTCGCCTTAAAGAGAAAAATATCAGTCAAAATAAAAAGGGTAAATTTGGCATCAAGTGTGTTTATTCTGCTGAGCAGTTAAAATTGGCGACAGTGTGTGAAAGTGGTCTAAACTGTGGTGGTTATGGCTCAGCGGTGGCGGTAACAAGCGTGGTGGGTATGGTGATGGTATCTGAGTGTCTATCGATGATTGCTAAATAAATAAGGCTTTGGCTTGAATATGGTAATAAAAAATCCCCAAAATTGGGGATTTTTTATTAGGATTATACACGAGAGAGGTATTCACCTGTACGAGTATCAACCTTGACAATCTCTTCTTGCTGTACAAATAGTGGTACACGAACGACAGCACCTGTTTCTAGGCGTGCAGGCTTACCACCACCGCCAGAAGTATCGCCACGAAGACCAGGGTCTGTCTCAACGATTTGTAGTTCAACGAAGTTTGGTGGGGTAACACTCAATGGTGTGCCGTTAAAAAGGGTGATGGTGCAAAGTGCGTTTGAGTTTTCTTTTAGCCATTGTGCTGCATCGCCCATGGCGTTTTTATCAGCAGACATTTGCTCAAAGGTTTCTGGGTGCATGAAATGCCAAAACTCGCCATCATTGTACAGATAGTTCATTTCGGTATCAAGCACATCCGCACCTTCTAGGTTATCGCCAGATTTAAAGGTTTGTTCTAGAACTTTACCAGTTTTTAGATTGCGAAGTTTTACACGGTTAAAGGCTTGACCTTTACCTGGTTTTACATATTCGTTTTCGATGATGGAGCAGGGGTTGCCATCAAGCATAACTTTTAGACCTGCTTTAAAATCATTGGTAGAATAACTTGCCATGATGATTACCTTTTTTAAAAAAGAAAAACTTGTTAAAAAACAAACTGGGGCGAAAGTGCGGTATAATAAAACGCCCGAAAATGTCGCTAAACAGCACATTATATATAGTTTTATTGAATGTTGTCAAAAGATAATGAACGATTTTATGAAAAATTCCGCCATACCAGTGGTTGATGAATTAAAAAGTACTACTTGGCAAGAGGAGCTTGGTCAAGCGGTCAGTAGCGTCCATGAGCTGTATGAGATTTTGGGTCTTGATTGTACTAAAATACACACCCCTAAGTCATTTGGGCTAAAAGTACCAAGAGCTTTTGTTCGTAAGATGAAGCAAGGTGATTTAAACGACCCTTTGCTCTTGCAAGTATTGCCAGATACGCAAGAGACAATAGCGATGGCAGGATACAGCAACGACCCTTTGCTTGAACATGAACATAATCCCATTAAGGGGTTGTTGCACAAATATAAAAGCCGTGTGTTGATTACGACCACAGGGGCGTGTGCGGTGCATTGTCGTTATTGCTTTCGCCAGCATTTTGATTATCAGGCGAATATGCCAACAGCTGCTCAAATGGGAGAAATTGGGAGTTATATTGCCGCTTGCGATGACATTGATGAAGTGATTTTTAGTGGTGGGGATCCATTAAGTCTAAGTCATCGCCGTTTGGCATTATGGTTTGAGATGATAAATGCTCTGCCCAATATCAAAACCATTCGCATTCATACTCGTCTGCCAGTAGTGTTGCCAAGCCGTGTTGATGATGCGTTACTAACCTTATTAAAAAATTCGCCTAAGAACATTGTCATGGTGTTGCACATCAATCATGCCAATGAAATAGATACGGTTTTGCAGGATAAATGCCAAGCCTTAAAACAAGCGGGTATTACGCTATTGAATCAAACTGTGCTATTAAAAAGTGTGAATGATGATGTAGATACGCTATGCAAACTGAGTCATGCGTTGTTTGGGGTAGGGGTGTTGCCGTATTATCTGCATGTACTGGATAAGGTGCAGGGGGCGGCTCATTTTGATGTGCCTATTGCTCGAGTGGTGGAGATTTATTGGCAGATGCTTGAGCGATTGTCAGGATATTTGGTGCCAAAGCTAGTTCAGGAACTGCCTAACAAGCCCTATAAGACCCCTGTTAATCTGTATCGTGAATAAAAAGTAAAAAAGTGCTTGCAAAATTTTCAAAAATTGATAAAATAATCAACACTTTTTAGGCGTATAGCTCAGTTGGTTAGAGCACCACCTTGACATGGTGGGGGTCGATGGTTCGAGTCCGTTTACGCCTACCATATTTAAACCCCTGTAACCGTAATGGTTGCAGGGGTTCTTCTTTATATTTGTTGTAAGTGGTGATTCTTTTATTAAGTAAACTAAATGTAGTCAAGCAATTAAAGATGAAATTTTGCGGATTTGATTTGTCAGTGGATGACAAAGTTGTGATGAAGTGATAAACTATTTGTTAAATATTTTGTAACATTTGGAATAGCCATGATTTATGAACGCACCATCGCTCAAGAGATTACAGCGACTGGCATCGGACTTCATAGTGGAAAGCAGGTGGTGCTGACCTTATCGCCTGCCGAAGCTGGTGCGGGTATTGTCTTTGAACGCATGGATTTGAATAATGCACATATTCCGATGAGTGCCAGTTTGGTACAAGACACCATGATGTCGTCCAATCTGGTTTGTGGCGAGGCTCGTGTCGGTACGATTGAGCATTTGCTATCGGCAGTGGCGGCGTGCGGTCTTGACAATCTTGTCATCAAGGTTGATGCTCCCGAAATGCCTATCATGGATGGCTCTGCAGCACCGTTTTTGCATCTGATTCATCAGGCCGGCATTCAAGAGCAAGACGCCCCCAAGCAGTTCTTAAAGATTGTAAAGTCCGTGCGTGTTACTGATGGTGATAAATGGGCACAGTTTGAGCCTTATGATAAGGGGTTTTTGATGGATTTTGAGATTGATTTTGATCATAAAGCCATCAAAGCTACCAACCAAAAAATTAGTCTAGACTTTAATACTGCCAATTTTGCCCAAGAAATCGGCAGGGCACGTACTTTTGGATTTTTAAAGGATTTGGAGTACCTAAGAGCCAGAAATCTAGCCCTAGGCGGTAGTTTGGATAATGCAGTGGTGCTTGATGACACTTCGATTTTAAATAAAGAAGGTCTCCGTTATCCTGACGAATTTGTCCGTCACAAGATGCTTGATGCAGTGGGTGATTTATTTGTTATCGGGTATCCGATTTTGGCACATTTTTCTGCTTATAAATCAGGCCATGCGGTGAATAATATGCTAATTCGTGCCGTGCTTGCTGACCCAAGTTGCTATGAAATTGTAAGTTTTTGTAACAAAGAAAACGCACCCATTGAATATTTAGAGCCTGTTTTTTCTATCAAAAATTAAGTCAAATTTGCTAAATAACCAATAATAAGTAAGTTTTGTGCAATTAAATAGTAAGATTGGATGGGTTTTGCCAACTGCATTATCAAGCTGGTTATTACAATCAAGGAAAAACCGCCAAATTGTAGCATCAGGCGGTTTTTCTTTTGATAAGCCTTTGTGATTCTAGGCTTTAACAATGGCGAGCCATCAGTTATCGTAGAATACGAATCATTGATTGATGTTGGCATGATGGTCTGATTTTGGTTTTTTTGATTACATAACTTTACAAAACTAGGCAATATTTACCCATCTATTCACAAAACTATGACAATAAACAGTCGTTCACTGATTAGTCATTACTCAGACGCAATAGTGCTTGCTTTAACCCTTCATGGGTGATGACAGTCGTTGCGGTTTGGTTTATAATACGCTTCGTGTTTTCGCTTAAGGTTTTTTTGGAACTGAATTGGCGAGAGTCTGATGATTGAGTTTTTGGCGTTACTATGACGCTAAGCTCTTCTAAAAAACAAAACCGTTTATCATATGCACGCAAAGCTTGAACACAACTATCGGTAAGATAGCGCATATGATTGGCAGCGGTTGTTGAAGGTAGAGCTATTGTAAGGCGATGCTTGTCTACATGAGCAATGATGCAGTCGTTAAGTAGCTCACTTGGAAACAGTGCTTGTAAAGCATTTTTTACCAAAATACCATAAGAGTGCCGTTGTTCTATCTGCTCTGCAAGGTGTTTGGGAATGCTTGCACCAGCGGCGGCTTGTTTTTCAAGCGTGCTTGCTAAGTGGTTTGGGGTGTTATTTTTGACCAACAAATCATCAATATGCTTTGGTTTTGTTAAATCGGACATACTCTTACCTATTATAATGCCAAAAAACCATGGACATGGTGTCCAACAGAGCAAGTGTATCATGCCTTACGAGTAGATTACCAACAAAATTGTATGGCTTTTTAAAAGACTGTTAAGCTGTGTTGTTTTTTGTTGTATGTGTATTGTGTTAGGTAATCTTGGTGCATTCGGATGTGTATCGCTGTTCACAAGCTTTTAATCAAAACCCAATTAAGGCCGACCAAACAAAGGGGCTAAGCCAAGTATGTTTTGGGCGTGCAAGGACTATATCTATGAAAAGAGTATTTTGGTTGATGTCAGCAGTTGGGCTGACTTTTGGACAATCTAGTATTGCCCAGTCAAATAGCATCCAAGTAGATCAAGTGGGCTATACGAATGTTGATGTGGTAAATATTGATGATACCATCAACCAGTTGATTGCTAGACAGTCAGCGACACCAACATCATACACCAACCAATATTCAAACGCATCAAATCTTAGTGGTAATTACCAGTCTTTAGCCAAACCTGCTCCGCTCACTGCAAATAGTGCACCAAGTATTGCTGCTAAGGCTGCTTCAAGAGTGGCACATGGTAAGAGTATGGGTCGCTGTGCTTTGTATGTTAGAAAGGCCTTGCAATCAGCAGGTTATGAGTTTACTCCAAACCCATCAGCGTATCAGTATGCAAATGGCACATTAGCAAGTGCAGGATTTACCAAAATCAGCAATGATAATTATCAACCGCAGATTGGTGATGTGGTTGTATTTAACCGCACTGCTCGTAACCCACACGGTCATATTCAGATTTATGATGGCAATCAATGGGTTTCTGACTATCGCCAACCAAAATTCAGCCCATATAGTGCACATAATGGCTATACCGTGTGGCGTGATATGCGTCATGCGGATGCATCGGCAGACACAGGCATTATGTTGGCTTTAAATGAACAATAAACGATGAACTGATATAGAACCGACCAATAAGGTCGGTTTTTTTGGCACTCAAAGAGATTTATTTGCACAGGGTGTCTGATGGGGGTGGAGTTTTGAGTTAGTCTTGAACTAGAGTTTGCCAAAATGCCTTGTTGTGAAAGTCGGGTGGGCTTGCATGGCAAGAAGCATAAAAAATGGGTGTGCCATTATGATATAAGGTGGCGGTAGTATTGATGTTGTTGATGTTCATCTGCTTAATGCCATCGAGTGTAACGCCTAAGTGATAGACATTAATTGTGATTTGATTTTGATAAATATGTTCGTTTTTATTGACTGTTACAGAGCCATCTGCTCGCATGGGCGGTAGCGTGCTTGGTGAGCGATAATCATCAAAGCGATACAGATTAAATGCACCATTTGGCGAAAAATTCAGCTCAAAGTAAGATTTGCCATCACCGCCTTGCAAATCAAAAAAGCATTCTAGGCAATGCTCTTCCCATAAAAAATCTTGGCGTTCTAGTTTGTCAGTAGGGTGGTAGGATACATCTAACCAGTCGCATTGCTCAATATAATAGCTTAATTGTAGGGTGTCTTTTTGGGTGCTGACGATGACTTGTATTTTTGGGGCGTCATCTGTAGTGGGTGTGAGTATAAAGCGTTTTGTCGTGGATGGTATAGCCAACCGATGAAAAAACAGGTGATGTGAATGTATGGTCATGATTTTTCTAAATGACTAAGATGGAATTGCTTAAATAAAAAGTCGCTTATACAAACGACTTTTTGATGATTAGTATCCAAATCTTGCTAAGTTAGACAGCTTAGGATTGGGTTCTGGGTTTTTGCGAAGTAACAGTACCATGCGTCCAATGTGATGAATGACTTCACTCTCGGTTGCTTCTGCCAGTGTATTTGCACACTCTTTTCTTGCGTCAGAAGAGCCTGCAGGAATTTTGATTTTGATGAGTTCGTGGTCATGCAAGGCACGCCCAACTTCTTCAATAACAGCAGGGCTAAGACCATCGCTACCAACGATGACAACAGGATTTAGGCGATGACCGATGCCACGCAACTCTTTTAGGTCTTGTTTTTGTGCTTTTTTGTTGCTCATAAATATTTCCAAAGTGAAAAATTTGCGAATTTTATGAACATTATAGCAGAAATTATCCCAAATTATCTGAGAAAATGGTAAACTAGAGCGTTATTGAATTTATTTAGTAAAATTTATCATAGACATGACGGTGATTGTTGAACGCTACCGTCGTTGTTACGGATTATTAAGGCATCATGGCAACTCGCATCACCAATAAGAAATTTTCAAAATCTAGTCGTGCTTGGATGAAAGAGCATATTGATGATTTTTATGTGCAAAAAGCCCAAAAAGATGGCTATCGTGCTAGAGCGGCTTATAAATTGCTTGAGATTAACGAAAAGACAGGTCTTATTAAAAAAGGCATGACGGTGGTGGACTTGGGTTCTGCCCCTGGCTCGTGGTCGCAAGTAGCAGGTCAGCTTGTGGGTGATGAGGGTGTGCTGATTGCTTCTGATATTTTACCGATGGATACTTTGGAGAATGTTACCTTTATTCAAGGTGATTTTCGTGAACAGGAAGTTTTTGATAAAATCATGGCTGAGGTTGATGGGCGAAGCGTCAATGTGGTACTCTCTGATATGGCACCAAACACTTCAGGTATGTCGGCAGTGGACATGCCACGCATGATGTATCTGTGTGAGCTGGCGGTGGATTTTGCTTTAAAGGTGCTACCAGAAGGCGGTGCACTTATCATGAAAGTTTTTCAGGGTGAAGGTTCGCCTGAGCTTCGTGCCCAAATGCAAAAAAAGTTCAGTAAAATTAAAAGTATTAAGCCTGCTGCTAGCCGACCACGATCAAAAGAAATGTTCTGGGTGGCGATTAAATAGATAATCTGGCTTGAATTTTTAAAGACAATCCGCATATTAACTAAAACTGCACATGGTGCAAAACAGGGCAAGCCCCTAAAAATCAGCGAATAACGCTAAGTAATATAGGAAAATTAGTGAGCGACATGGTAAAAAGCACTTTATTGTGGCTGGTTATTATTGGCGTGGTGGTTGCGATTTTTAGCAATCTAGACCGTACCAATGCCGATGCTGACCAGTTGAATTATTCATCATTTGTAACGGCCGTTGCCAAAGGCGAAATCAAGGAAGTGAAGATTGATGGCGAAGAGATTACGGGCACCAAAGTTAATGGCTCGGAATTTGAGACAGTGCGTCCCCCCATCAGTGATGATGAGTTAATGCCACTGTTGCGTGAGCATAATGTGGAGGTGCAAGGAACTTTGCCCGAGCGTCAAGGTCTAGGCTCTCAGCTATTGATTGCCGCCTTTCCCATTCTCTTGATTATTGGTTTGCTGTGGCTATTTATGCGTGGCATGGGTGGTGGTAGTGCAGGCGGCGGCATGGGTGGGCGAAACCCTATGAGCTTTGGTAAATCTAAGGCTAAAATGCTGTCTGAAGATCAAATTAAAGTTACCTTTGCCGATGTGGCAGGCTGTGAAGAATCCAAACAAGAAGTTGTGGAGATTGTTGACTTTTTAAGAGACCCTGACAAATTCACCAAGCTTGGTGCAACCATTCCACGAGGCGTACTGATGGTAGGTCCGCCTGGTACAGGTAAAACCTTGCTTGCCAAAGCCATCGCAGGCGAAGCAAAAGTGCCGTTTTTTTCAATCTCGGGTTCTGACTTCGTGGAGATGTTCGTTGGTGTGGGTGCTAGCCGTGTGCGTGATATGTTTGAGCAAGCCAAGAAAAATGCCCCTTGTATCATCTTTATTGATGAGATTGATGCAGTTGGTCGTCATCGTGGCTCTGGCATGGGTGGCGGTCACGATGAGCGTGAACAGACTCTTAACCAGTTGCTTGTTGAAATGGACGGTTTTGAGGGTAATGATGGTGTTATTGTTATTGCAGCGACTAACCGTGTTGATGTGTTGGATAAAGCCTTATTGCGACCAGGTCGTTTTGACCGCCAAGTATCTGTTGGGTTGCCTGACATTAAAGGTCGTGAGCAGATTTTAAATGTGCATCTAAAAAAACTACCACAGACCATTGGTGTCGATGTGAATGCACTTGCTCGTGGTACACCAGGATTTAGTGGAGCTCAGCTTGCCAACCTTGTTAACGAAGCTGCTTTATTTGCCGCTCGTCGCAATAAGTCGCATGTGGACATGAACGACTTTGAGGATGCCAAAGACAAGCTCTACATGGGACCAGAAAGAAAATCTATGGTGTTGCGTGAAGATGAACGCCGTGCCACAGCTTATCATGAAGCAGGTCATGCCTTGGTTGCTCAGCTGTTACCAGGTACTGACCCTGTGCATAAAGTTACTATCATGCCACGAGGCTGGGCATTGGGCGTAACATGGCAGTTGCCAGAACAAGATGCTGTTAGCAACTATAAAGATAAGATGCTAAACGAGCTTTCCATCTTGTTTGGAGGTCGTATCGCTGAAGAGATTTTTGTGAATCGCAAGTCTACAGGGGCGAGTAATGACTTTGAGCGTGCTACCAAAATGGCTCGTGCGATGGTTGCTAAATATGGCATGAGTGATAATCTGGGCATCATGGTCTATGAGGCTGAAGAGCATGGTGGTTATATCGGTGGTTCAACTCGCACCATCTCAGAGGCGACACAACAAAAAGTTGATGATGAGATTCGCCGTATCTTAGAAGAACAATATAATGTGGCATACAAGCTCATTGATGATAATCATGACAAGATGCACGCCATGGTGGATGCACTCATGAAGTGGGAAACCATCGATCGTGAGCAGTTTTTGCAAATCATGAATGGCGAAGAACCTCGTGAACCAAAAGAATATCAGCATGAAGTGCTGGACATTACTGTGGGTGCACCAAAATCGCCATTTGATGAGCTACCGCCACCATTACCTACTGCTTAACCATGGCAATAAAAAACAGTGTCGTTATGACGCTGTTTTTTATTGCCTGTCAATCTGTTCTACCAATAATCTTTTTAAATTTAAACACTCGTTCACTAAAAATGCTTGCAATTTTACCAAAAGTCTTATAGCATGATTATTTTTATTTTCTAAAATCAATTGGTAAGAAGTATTATTATGGCAGGTTTTTTAAAAACTCAATTTAATCGTGGAAAAAAAATCACAGGCATGGGGCTGACACTTGTTGGTGGATACCGAGCTGCTAAGCGTATCGGTGCATTTGGCGAGGTGCCACCTAGAGATGTCCTGCCTAAGTACATTCAAACCTTTTGCAAAAAGATGGCAAATTCATTCGGTGTGCAGGTGGTGCAGGTTGAGCGTGTTCCGCAGATGCAAGGGCTATGGGTTTGCAATCATGTCTCATGGCTTGATATCCCTGTGGTAGGTAGTGTTGCTCCTGTGTTTTTCTTATCGAAGGCGGAGATTGGTGAGTGGTTTATTTTTGGTCGTCTCGCTAAGGCAGGCGGTACACTATTTATTAAGCGTGGGTCTGGGGATTCTGCCAGTGTGAGTGAACAGATTGCTGACTTTTTGCGTGGTGGTTCATCAGTGGTGTTCTTTCCTGAGGCAACAACCACAGATGGCAAACAAATCAAAAAAATTCATGGTAAGCTATTGGAGGCTAGCATACAGACAGGATTGCCCATCCGACCGATGGTTATTGCTTATGTGGATCAAGATGGCAAGTTGTCGGATGATGCTGCTTATTATGGTAAGCGTACGATGGCACAAAGCTTAAAGAGAGTTGCTGACAGTAGTGGTATTACTGCTTATGTATTACCGCTAGATCCAATATTTCCAGAGAATAAAAAGAGAAATGAGCTAACTGCTGAGTTACAACAGGTGATGGAGATGGGATTGGCGGAATTACATAAAAGGGTATTAAAATCCAACTAAGGATGATAAACAACAAAAACAAATGATTGTTTTTGTTGTTTTTTTTGATGACTAGACCGCCTAAGAGTTCAGTGATGATTGATTAGACAAATTTTAGACTGCTTTCGCCTTTTGGCGTTACCTTAAAAATTTGCACCTTAAACAGCACCTCTTGCCCTGCTAATGGATGGTTAAAATCAACCTCAACCTCATCGTCGCCAACCTTGCTAATCACCCCAACAAGCGAGTTTTTGCCTTTATCATTAAACTCCATCATCATTCCGACTGCAGGATTCGGCTCAGATAAGGAAAACTTGGCTCGAGGGAAAGTTTGTACATTGTCGCTGTTCCACACGCCAAAGGCTTGTTCTGGTGGTAGGTGGGCGGTTCTGACATCGCCTGCTTTTAGATTGATGAGAACCTGCTCAAAGCCTAAAAGTAGACTCTCATCGCCAACAGTTAGGCTGACAGGCTCATGACGCCCAAAGGTTGAGTCAATCACTGTGCCATTGGGTAGGCTGACTTCAAAATGCAGACTGACGACACTGCCGTGGGTGATACGAATCTCTTCATTAGGTAGAATTGGATTCATGGGTTGCTTAGCCTATATTGATTAAATTTGCTTAGTTTATCATAGGCGTAATTGATAGTAAAATATCCAACGAGCGTTAGAAGGCTGTGCTAAATCAATTTTATAAGCATAATAAAAAAGGGCGAAAAACCACACCCTTTTTAATGCTGGCATCATAAAGGCGCTAAAGTGTTTTGGGCTGCCGTTTTTTTTCTAAAAACAACATATCATAAACAACCAATACCATGCCTATACAGATACCAATATCGGCAATATTAAAAATCGGATAATGCCAAATATCAGCATAATGGACATGAATAAAATCAATGACATAGCCATAAAGAAAACGGTCAACTACATTGCCAATTGCACCGCCTAGCACCAATGCCAAGCCGAGCGATAATGCTTTAGCCATGCGTGGAACTTGCCGTATATAAACCGTGAGAAATACTGCTACTGCTAATCCCAAAACAGCAAAAAACCATTTTTGCCAGCCTGCTTGGTCAGCCAAAAAGCTAAATGCTGCACCATGATTATAGGCTAAAGTCCAATTTAGTAGAGGCGGTATGACATCTACTGTCTCATACAGTTCAAAACGACTATTAAAGTATATTTTAGTGATTTGATCAAGCATGAGTACAACAAGAGCGATGAGATAATATTTCATCGCGTTGTTATTGGATGGGGTGATATTAGGCATAATGACGCACTTCTCCATCACCTTCAATGTTGGTTATACAGCGACCACACAATTCAGGGTGTGCTTTGTGTGTGCCAACATCCGTACGAATGTGCCAACAGCGGGTGCATTTTTGCCCTTCGGCAGGCGTGATGGCGATATTCAACTCTGTCCCTTGAGAGATGGTGGCATCACTGGTAATAAAGACAAAGCGTGCCTCATCGCCTAGTTTTGCTAGGGCTTGATGGGTTTTTTCTTCGGCACTGATGGCAACCTTAGCTGTCAGGTTTGAGCTGATTAGCTTCTCGGTGCGAGCATCTTCGATGGCTTTATTAACCAAATCTTTAGTGGATAATATCGCTTGCCAGTCATCTTCTGTGATGTCGTGCATGGCGGGCGTTGGTAGCTCGTACCACAGCTGAGTAAAGACATATTTGTCATCATCTTTGTTGGTGCGAACCAGTTCCCACGCTTCTTGGGAGGTGAATGGTAAAATTGGTGCAATCCAGCGAATGAGTGCTTGTGCGATATGATAAAGTGCGGTTTGGGCCGAGCGTCTTGGCTGACCGTCTGCACGAGTGGTGTAGGTGCGGTCTTTGATGATATCCAGATAAAAACCACCCAAGCTTTGTGAACAGAACATGGAAATGGCTTGCACCACTTGGTGAAAGTCCATGTCGTCATACGACTTGATGACGGTTTGTTGGGTTTGACTAGCAAGATGTAAGATGAATTTATCAACACTGACCAAATCGTCAATCGCCACAGCATCGGTCGCCACATTAAAGTCGCTCGTGTTAGCCAATAAGAATCGCATGGTATTGCGAATACGGCGATAGTTATCTACCGCCCCTGCAAAGACTTTTTGTCCTGCACTCATTTCGTAGCGATAGTCGGCAGAGGCAATCCATAGGCGGAGCATATCCGCCCCTGTTTTATCGATTTCTTTTTGTGGTTCGATGATATTGCCCACGGATTTACTCATTTTATGGCCTTTTTCATCAACCACAAAACCATGTGTCAAGACCTGCTTAAACGGTGCTCGCCCATAAATGGCTTCAGAGGTTAACAAAGAGGTCTGGAACCAGCCACGATGTTGATCCGAACCTTCTAGGTACATATCAGCAGGGTTGGTTAAGCTGTCATCTTGACCAAGTACAGTAAAATGCGTTGTTCCAGAATCAAACCAAACATCTAGCGTGTCAGTAACTTTTTGATAGGTATTGGCATCATCACCTAAGAATTCACGAGCATCTGCGTCAAACCACGCTTCAATACCACCTTGTTCAATCACTTGGGCAACTTTTTCGATCAGCTCGCTAGTATTTGGGTGTAGCTTACCCGTATCCTTATGAATAAAAAAGGCAATCGGCACTCCCCAAGTGCGTTGGCGAGAGATACACCAATCAGGACGGCTCTCCACCATGGCCTCAATGCGGTTTTGCCCCCATGAAGGTGTCCAAACGACTTTCTTGATATCTTCTAGAGCTTTTTGACGCAGTCCGCCTTGCTCCATGCTGATAAACCACTGAGGTGTGGCACGAAAGATAATCGGTGTTTTGTGTCGCCAGCAGTGCGGATAGCTGTGGGTGATTTTTTTGTGGTTTAATAAATGCCCACTTTCTTCTAGACTTGCAATAATCTTTGGCTGCGCTTTATAGATATGCTCACCGACAAAAATTGTGGCTTCTGGCAAATAAACGCCATTCACTCCGACTGGGTTTTCGGTCGGTAGGTCATTGGCACGCCCAACATTATAGTCGTCCATGCCGTGAGCAGGAGCGGTATGTACCAGACCTGTACCACTATCAGCTGTTACATGTTCACCTATGATAAACGGAACTTGGCGGTCACAGATGAGCGGATGTTGGGCTTTTAGGGCGGTTAGTTGTTCGCCTTTGATGCTAAATAAGGTAGTATAATTCTCAATCCCTATGGATTTGGCAAAATCATCTTTTAGACTATCTGCCACGATATAGATTTTATCGCCAGTTGTCAAAAACGCATACTTAAGCTCGCTGTGGACAGCAATCGCTTGGTTGGCAGGCAAAGTCCAAGGGGTTGTTGTCCAAATCACAGCCTGCAGCGTACCTGATAAATCGGCGGTTACTGCTAAGTTTTCACGACCTAAAACATCAAAAGCAACATAGATGGCGTCTGATTGTTTGTCTTGATATTCCACCTCGGCTTCAGCAAGGGCAGAGCCACAGTCCAAGCACCAATTGACAGGCTTTAAACCTCGCACAATATGCCCATTGTCATAAATTTTGCCCAAAGCACGCACAATGCCTGCTTCGGTGGCAAAATTCATCGTCAAATAGGGGTTGTCCCAATCCCCTAGCACGCCCAGTCGCTTAAAGTCTGCCATTTGTAGCTGGATTTGGCTGTTGGCATAGTCTCGGCAATGCTTGCGAAATTCGGTGGCATTAACTTGTTGACCAACTTTACCAACTTTGGCTTCTACTTTTTGTTCAATTGGCAAGCCATGACAGTCCCAGCCTGGCACATATACCGCATCAAAACCTGAGAGATTTTTGGATTTGGTGATGATGTCTTTTAATACTTTATTTACGGCATGACCTAAGTGGATTTGACCGTTGGCATAAGGGGGGCCATCATGTAAGATGTATTTTGGTAAGCCTTTTTTGGCGGTACGAACTTTTTTGTAAAGTTTGTCTGCTTCCCATTCGGCTAGCCATTTTGGCTCTCTTTTGGCAAGGTCGGCACGCATGGGAAATGGGGTGTCGGCAAGATTTAGGGTGTTCTTGTAGTCGGTGGCTGGATTGGTTGGCTGACTCATTTTATTGGCTCTAAAATCAAGAGAAATACTAATTATACCCCAAAAAACAGGCTTTATAAAGACAAACTTGCCCCAAATACTGCAATCGGTGTTTATGAATACAGTTTGGGATAAAGCGTGCCATAATGACCATCCAATCTCTCATCGCCAATTTGATAGATGTGAGCGATGGTGGTATTTTTAATGACTACCCAAGACAATATCAGCATGATAAAGCCTACTGTACCATAAAAATAAATCAACACATCGTGTCGTAACGCCCAAGTCGTCAATACCACCCCAACAGGAATGAACGCAATACAACACGCCAAAAAGACAAATTCAAAACTGGTGCGAACATGCTTTGGGGTAGCGGTACAGCGAATGTGCATACTGCTGATATTAAACATGACCACGCCAACACCCATCATCGCAAGTGCAATACAAAAGCCATAAAAATTATCCACCACAGACAGCACAATCCCAACCGCCACCAATAAGATGCTGAATGCGACAGTCCTTTGCTTGCCAAGTGATTGATTAACTATTTTTAACAAATAAGCACTGCCAACCATCATACCGATACCAAAAAACTTTCGGCAATGCCAATATAAAACGCAGGTAATTTGAATTGGTAGGCAATCTTATAGGGAACGATATAAGCAATGATTGGCGTGATGATAAAATTTGTCAATGATGATACCAAAACCATCAGTCTTTCGATGGGATTGTTAAGCAGGATGTTAAAAGTGTTTTTTGATGGGTGTTCTGGGCTTTGTTTTAATTTGATGTCTTTTATGCCATAAAATAAGAGACTGCTTATTAAGGAGAAAATCATACAAAATAAGATGATTGTCTGGGCGTTAAAATAATGAATGACAAACCCAGAGATGGCAGGGGATAAGATGGTATTGATGGCATTGACAAAGCCCCGCACCTTAAAAGCGTGCGATTTGTTATCATCAAGATACAAATCGTTGGTAAGGCTTGTCCCCAGCGGATTTAAAAGAATACTAATCATCGGACTGATGATAAAAATCATGCCAAAAATAAAATAATGCTGCACAAATGACAATGCTAAAAAAGACAGCAGGCAAATCAAACAAAAGCCAATTAGGGTCTTTTTGCTGTGAATGGTGAATGACGATTGATGGTATATACAAGAAAATAAGAGTAACGCCAATACCTGACACGCCCAAGAGATACCAATAAACACGCCCAAATGTTCAGACTGATGAAAGGTGGTGAGCATGAGCCAAACAAATAAAAGTCCGATCGTTCTGATGCTTGTATTGAGTAGAGTTTCTGTAAATTGATAGAGATAAAAATCTTTATGCTTCATCTTCTCTCCCTTGGGGTGTTTTGCACCTTATCTTAGCTGTATGCAAACTTTGGTGTAAATGCTATGGTTTTATTAAGCCATAGGCATTAAACGGGTGATGTCATAGATGAGCTGTGTTGCAATATCCATTGGGGTAAAATACCGACTTCTTGTCATGAATTCTTATTTTTATGCGATTGCAATTATATGATTGTTGCCAAGTCTAGCAGCCTTGTTTTGGTATTCACTGAGTTAATATAACATACTTTTACTCTCTTGTGGTTTTTTTATTGTCGATAACATCAGCTAAAATTGATAAAAAATATGGCAATTTTTGTAAAATTTTGTTATAATTTTGCGATTTTTTTAATCGGTACGCCATAATGACTTTTAATGTTCTAAACTGTTTTAGCAATCAATCAGCATACCGCCTAGTAACGGTGCTAAATAAGTCATTGAAAAATATCTATTTTTTTAAAATAACCAATAGCCTTATCGTTATTGGTTTTTTATTACTCCAAAATCAATAAAATAAGGGTAATATTATGTCGTTTTTTCCAAAATACCGACCTTATACGGGCAATCTTGATACTACGCCTGTCGCCACGAATGAATACCTGCCTGTTACGCAGACTGCCATGCTCGGCATTCAGCATGTGCTAGCGATGTTTGGGGCGACAGTTTTAGCACCGATTTTGATGGGCTTTGATGCCAATCTTGCCATCATGATGAGCGGTGTTTGTACGATTTTGTTCTTTTTGATGACAGGCGGGCGTGTGCCGAGCTATTTGGGTTCGTCTTTTGCCTTTATTGGGGTAGTGGCGGCAGCGACTGCTCACGCCACTGGCTCTGGTGCAAATCCTAATCTTGGTGTGGCATTGGGCGGTATCATTGCTTGCGGTATTTTGTATGCGGTGATTGGGTTTTTGGTGATGACAACAGGCACCAAGTGGATAGAGAAGCTGATGCCACCTGTGGTTACTGGTGCGGTGGTGATGATTATTGGACTAAATCTTGCTCCTGTTACGGTCTCATCTGTTGCTGGCAAACCATTTGAACTGTGGATGACTTTGGTAACTGTGCTTTGTATGGGCATGATTGCAGTATTTGCACGAGGATTCATGCAGCGTCTGCTACTACTACTTGGCTTGGTGCTTGCCTACATTATCTATGCCATCGTAGCAAACGGTTTGGGGTTTGGTGCACCGATTGATTTTAGTGTTATTGCTCAAGCGGCATGGTTTGGTATGCCGAGCTTCTCATCGCCTGTATTTGATATGAATGCCATGCTCATCATTGCACCTGTTGCGTTCATTTTGGTTGCAGAGAACTTAGGACACATCAAGGCGGTTGGTGCGATGACAGGTGAAAACCTAACGCCACATTTGGGCAAGGCATTCGTTGCAGATGGTGTAGCGACCGCATTGTCAGCCAGTGTGGGTGGTACAGGCATGACGACCTATGGCGAGAACATTGGAGTGATGGCGGTAACTCGTGTATATTCAACCATCATCTTTGTGGTTGCAGGGGTGTTTGCAATTTTCTTGGGCTTATCACCAAAATTTGGTGCACTCATTCAGACAATCCCTGCACCGATTTTGACAGGTGCTTCCATCGTGGTATTTGGTTTGATTGCCATTGCAGGTGCAAAAATCTGGATTGATAATAAGGTAAACTTTGCAAATAACAAAAACCTCATGGTTGCTGCCATCACCATCATTTTGGGCACAGGCGATTTTGGGTTAATGATTGGCGAGTTTAATTTGGGTGGTATTGGTACAGCAACTTTCGCTGCCATCTTGCTGAATTGGTTTTTAAGTTTAAAAGAAGCAACAAAGACAGAGCAAGCTCATTGATGGTTAAAAATTGACCGCAATTGTTGCTTGATGGATAACGATATTTACAAAAGGTTTGCATATTTGTAACAAAAGCCTTATAATAAGTACATCTATCCATTGCTAATGTATCAAGTGATTTGATGGCAACAGGCGGCAGCCACGATGAGTTGTCGCCTTTTTTCGTACTTAGTGCTATTGATTTAGTATGGTTATAAATTCACAAAAATAAAAATATGGGGTCAATCATGTATGATAATCCATTTTCTTGTACTGCACAGCCAACTTTCGTTGAAGGTCTGCATTGTGTGGTAAATGCGTTTAGTGCACCGCTTTGGGATGTCTTGCTGTGGCTACTGATTATAGCCGGTTTGTTTTTTACCGTGATGTCAGGTTTTGCACAGTTTCGCCTATTTGGTCGCAGTGTTAAGACCATGTTGGGTAGTCGCACAGGTCATGATGAGCGTCAGGGAATCTCTGCATTTCAGGCTTTTGCTACAGGCTTGGCAAGCCGTGTTGGTGTGGGTAACATCGCAGGGGTGGCACTTGCCATCGGTATCGGTGGTGCAGGGGCGGTCTTTTGGATGTGGCTGATTGCCTTGATTGGTATGTGTTCAGCATTGGCAGAATCAAGTCTGGCTCAGTTGTTTAAGATTAAAGATGAAGCAACAGGACGGTTTCGTGGTGGTCCTGCTTACTACATTGAGCAAGGACTAGGTCAAAAGTGGCTTGGGCTTGTGTTTGCCTTGGCTTTGATTGTGTGCTTTGGCTTTGTGTATCAGTCAATTCAATCAAATACCATTACGCTGTCAATTCAATCGGCGGTAGGTTGTACTGCTCAAGATGATGCGTGTCAGAGTGATTGGCAGATTTATAAGCACATCATTGGTGCGGTATTGGTGATATTGGCTGCCCCTATTATTTTTGGTGGTATTAAGCGAGTATCAAAGATTGCTGAAGTGATTGTTCCTGTGATGGCGACAATCTATCTATTGGTATCGGCTTATGTCATCTTGATGAATATTGGCGACCTGCCTGGTGTTATTACGCTGATTTTTAGCAAGGCGTTTGCTTTTGAGGCGGCAGGTGGCGGTCTGCTTGGTTCTATGGTGTCAATGGCAATGATGCAGGGCATTAAGCGTGGTCTGTATTCTAACGAAGCAGGTCAAGGCTCTGCCCCAAATGCGGCAGCGGCAGCGAGTGTTAAACATCCTGTGGAGCAAGGCACTATTCAGATGCTCGGTGTATTTGTTGATACGCTGATTGTCTGTTCTTGTACGGCATTTGTGATTTTACTTGCGACCATGCCAGAAAACGCAGCCGATCTATCTGGTGTACAGCTTACCCAAGCGGCCCTTGAGAGCCATGTGGGCAGTTGGGGTCAATATTTCTTAGTGGTAATTTTGTTCATGTTTGCATTCTCAACCATCATTGGTAACTATGCTTATGCAGAGTCAAATATGCAATTTTTGAAAAATAACCCTGCGGTATTGACGCTGTTCCGCTTGTTGGTGCTTGGCTTTGTATATTTTGGAGCGGTAACAAAAGTGGCAGTTGTTTGGGACATGGGTGATTTGACCATGGGAATTATGGCTTTCATCAACTTAATTGCCATTTTACTGCTATCAAGATATGTATTCTTGCTTGTCAAAGATTATACCAAGCAAATCAAGGCAGGCGTAGCAGAGCCAGAGTTTAAACTGGATAACTACCCAGAGCTTAAAGCAAAAATTAAATCTGATATTTGGTAATTGTATAATAAAAAAGACCTGCTATTGTGGCAGGTCTTTTTGTTTGGCTAGGTTTCGTGTTGATTGGGTATTGGTATAGACCCGTTCTATGTAAACTTTGGTAGTTATGGGTACTTATGATCTTTTATAATGAATGGCTGGGGGTAAAGATAGTGGGTATAAAAAAGCCCATCACAATGGGCTTTTTAAAGAATATACCGTCAATATTGCTAATTAACGCTCAAGATATTGAATCTTACCTGCAACACCGTCCCACTTTTCATGCTCTGGCATTGGGTTTTTTTTCTCGGTGATGTTAGTCCAAATTTGTGATAACTCTTCGTTTAGGGCGAGATATTCTTCTTGACCTGATGGGATTTCATCTTCGGAGAAAATGGCATTGGCAGGACATTCTGGCTCACACAGTGCACAGTCAATGCACTCATCAGGATTGATGACCAAAAAGTTCGGACCTTCATAAAAACAGTCCACAGGGCAAACTTCCACACAGTCGGTATATTTGCACAGCACGCAGTTATCGGTTACAACAAAAGTCATGGGAGTACCTTGGCTAAAAATGGCTAACAGGTAGCAATAAGTTTATTATCAAAAATGCACAATGTATGGGCATGTATAAAACGAGCTATATTTTAACTTGTTTATGAGATTTTCTCAAACAAAACCTGTCATTTTATTATGCCAAAATAGAAAAATGATTGATGAAAACTGCAAATAGCAAGCGTCATTAAGCAAGATGATGACCCATGTTGGCTTAATGACGCTTTGATGACATTGGTGAACTAAACTTAGATAAGCAAATAGATTGCTGATGGGTTTAGTGTGTTGATGCATATCAGTTCGCCTTTAGCTGAGCTTCTTTGGCGACTTGATAGCAATGATCAATATGTTCAAAGGCGATTTTTTTGAAAATCATATAACCAATGGTGGCAGCGACCATTTGACCGCCAAGTGGTACATATTTAGCAACTTGCTTACCAATGATACGACCACCAAACCCTTGAATGGTCTTATTTACCACGCCACGAGTTGCCACTAGACCACCAATGGCAACGATACGGTTTTGAATGCTTTGTTTGCGGTCTTGTTCGCTGACGCTACTGTTTGGGTCTGTCGGTTCTTGCAGTTCGAATCTTTTGGTGATTTCAGGCAAGAGTTTGGACAGCATGCCAACATCAATCGCTACATCTATGAATGGCACAGGAATGATGGCGACACCTGCCGAGATTTTAGCACGAGATTTGGCAAGAGTGCGACACTCGGCACGGACTTGTTCAAGGTCTAGATTTGGATTGAAGTCTTTAGCGATGGGCTGAGAGATTGGTTTTATCATGATTTGTTTCCTTTTTAAATGGGTTGGTGATATATCAATTTATTGTACATGATATACAACCCATTATTGTACATGATATGTAACTAAGCTGTAACGATATGAGTTGTTTTGTGTAGAATTAGCACACTAAGTACGAACCATTAGTGATGCTTGAGATGGCGTGGGCGAAAGCCTGTGCTAAGCAATGCTATGCCATAGACCAATGCACCCATCACACAGATGCCCAAAAGAGTAAAGATTCGCATCAATGTACCGCCATCGGTTGGATAATAGGGCAGTAGCATGGATAATGCCAGCACCATTGCAAGGCTTGATATAACAAATTGTAAACCCATCTTTTGCCAATGCTTACATAAGCGAAAGATGTCTCGCTTATGTAAGAAATAGTAAAGAAGCCCTGCATTAACAAAACTGGCAGCGGTGGTTGCTAATGCTAAGCCACCATGTAGTGGAAGCTTCATCAAATAAAAAATACCAATGAATAGTACACTAAAAATCATGTTAGCAAATACAGAGATGATGCCAATCTTAACGGGGGTCTTGGTATCTTGCCCTGCAAAAAAGGCGGGGGCAAAAATCTTGATGAGCATAAAGCCTAAGATGCCACCTGATAGGCACTTTAGGGCAAAACCGCTCATCAGAGCATCATTTTGGGTGAATTCGCCACGCACAAACAAGGCATTCATCAGCACATCAGACAACATGAACATGGCAAGTGAAGCAGGTAGTCCCACAAGAACAACCAGCCTTGCTGCCCAGTCGAGTGTTTTTTTGAAGGTGTCATCATCGGCTTTGGCACGACTGGCGGACAGACTTGGCAAAATCACTGTGCCAATTGCAACGCCAATTAGTCCTAGCGGTAGCTCGCTTAAGCGTTCGGCAGCATAAAGCCAAGATACCGAACCGCCAATCATCAGCGAAGCAAAAACAGTATTTAGCAGTAGGTTGATTTGAGTAACGGATACGCCAAAGATGGCAGGGAGCATTAGTCTTAAAATGCGTACCACGCCTTCGTGCTTGAATTCTATTTTTGGGGCGATGAGTAGCTTTTGGCGATACAACTGCGGTAGTTGAATCAAAAGTTGTAGTAGCCCAGAGATGGCAACTGCATAGCCTAATGCCATGATGGGTGTATCAAACATTGGGGCAAAGAGTAGTGCTGCCAAAATCATGCAAACATTAAGCAATACAGGTGCAAAAGCAGGAGTAGCAAAACGACCATAGCTTTGCAAGATACTGCCAAAAAATGCCGTCATAGAAATAAATAGCAGATAGGGGAATGTCAGTCTTAATAGTTCGGTAGCTGCCACAAACTTGATGGGGTTGTCTTTAAACCCAGGAGCGAACAGATGAATGATAACTGGTGCGATGGCGATGATAATGACAGTTAAAGTAAGCAGTATAACGCTTAGCACGCCTGAGACACGGCTGATGAGTATCTGAACTTCGTTGAGCGTGCGTTTTTCCTTGTATTCGGATAAGATGGGGACGAAGGCTTGGCTAAAAGCCCCTTCGGCAAATAAACGACGCAAAAAATTTGGGATTTTAAAGGCGACCAAAAAGGCATCCATCAACCCACCGGCACCAAATACACCCATCAAAACAACATCACGCAACAAACCTAAGATGCGAGAGAGCATGGTCATGGCACTAACCACCATGGTTGAGCGAAAAAGACGAGATTTTGCCATAATACAGCTTAACAATAAAAAAGAATATTATAATGGATTTTTGTAGAGTTCGTATGCAAAAGTTTATGTAAATTTTTAGCTGACTACTGTGAGCTTTATCAGTAATAAAAAAGCTGTGGCAAGGGGTGGTAAGATAAGGATTTTGGTTGAGCTTAGATGGTTGTTTTGATTTTACTATCGTTATTATTTAGGCATAGTGTTTCAATCATTTGTCTGATTCTTGACCAATCAAAAAACTTGCCAGGATCGCTTTTTCGGGTTGGTGCGATATCGCTATGCCCCATTAGATGACGCATTGTCTTGGGGTAGGCTTGGTAAATGGCATGAATGACCTGAGCCAGTGCTGTATATTGAGCATCAGTAAAGGGCGAAAAATCATCTCCTTCAAGCTCAATGCCAATGGTAAAATCGTTGCAATTTCTCCTGCCTAGATAGACCGACTCTCCTGCGTGCCAAGCCCGATCATCAAAATTAACAAATTGTACGATTTTGCCGTTTCTTTTAATGAACAAATGGGCAGAGACCTTCATCGTATAGATGGTGGTAAAGTACTCATGATCATTTGGGTTTAGTTGATTTTGAAAAAAGGCTTCAACAAAGTGTATGCCATTTTTGTCGGTTTGTTCAAATTGGGATGGTGGCAGGCTAATATTATGAATGACGATACCGTCAATAGTGGGCGTGCCATCAATGGTGGGGCGAGTGTTAAAATTGGGCGATGGCATGAAGTTTGCCCCTTCTAATACGCCATTTTTTATGCTGAAATGCGTCATGATGATGGTATACTAAAGGTATATCTATTATTGTAGCAAAATTATCATGAATACGAAACGCTTTTGTTGGATTTTATTGGTGGTGTTGATGACAGGTTGTGGTATGGCAGGCTCATTGGCAACAGCACGGGCAGCACCGCTACAAGATAAGATTGGTGTGGAAAATCAACTACCTTTTGCACTTAGTGATGTGCAAATTGATAAGCTGTCCCAACATGTGCTGTGGAGACGGCTGTTGATGCTTGGTGATGGCGGATACGCTAAAGATAAAAACCGCATTGATACAGAGACATTTTTCTTGTCGGATGATGGGCATACAAACCCAAAAAGTGAACTGATTGCCATGCTATCGGCAATAGCGGTAAATGACCAGAAGATAATTTGTCGTTTTCCTGCACGAACGCATTTTTTAAAGACCGAATTGGTCAAGTTAGGTGTTAATGTGGTGGCATCTGATGCAGGCTGTCAAGAATTTCGTACATGGGCGGATAAAATAGATGCGCGACAGTTGTCGTTTGTCTTTGCCGAAGAGCATGGCAATAATATTGCTTCGGCTTTTGCACATGCGTTCATGCGTATTGATGGTGATGAGCGTGCTACTGTCATGAATTATACAGTGGCAAGTAGTGCAGATGATGGTTTGATTGCCAATGCGATTAAGCCGCTGACAGGTCGCTATGCAGGCGTGATGGAGATTTTACCTTATCGTGTAAAATCTGATGATTATCTGGTTAAGGACGAAAGAGACTTGTGGGAATATCGTCTTGATTTAACACCATCTCAGGTTGATCAAATCATGCGTCATCTTTGGGAAGTGAAAGATTTGGCACGCTCTTATTATTTAACCCATGATAACTGTGCTACTGAGATTGCTCGTCTTGTTGATGTGGTGCGTGCTGATAAATCGCTACTGTCCATGTTTGGCATGGTAACTACGCCTGCTCAGGCTGTCCAAGTACTTGATAGGCAAGGTATCATCACAAACACCACCTACCACCCATCAAACGCCACAAAACACCAAGCCATCATGACCAACAGCAATGCATTTGATATGACTGCCATTCAACCAAATAACAACAATCCTGTTACTGCCAGTCCAACGCATCGCTTAGGTATGGCAGTATCTTATGATGAGCGGTATGTAGATAAAACGGGCTATCATGTGAGTATCCGCTCAGCTTATCAAGACGCACTGGACAACCCTGCTGGTGTGCGTAAGTTTCACGAGGTAATACTACCGTCCATCGACTTAGCCTATCAAGATGGCAAAATTCGTCTCAATGAACTGACGATATTTAGAACAACCAGTCTAAACCCAGCCAATACCGCTAAAGCTTATCTTGGCGGACAAAGTCAAAAAAAGGCGTGGGCAACACGAATGCAGCTTGGATTAAAACAGGCAGTTGATGCTTCAGATGAACAAAACGACACGCATCTGGTGGCAGACATTGCCCTACAAAAGGGCAGGTCTTGGACGCTTGGTAAGCCCAAGGCTCAGACGGGCGATATGGCAGATATGGTATGTTATGTGCTAGGTGGCACAGGAGGACAGATTGGCAAGGTTAATCAGGGCTATCGCATGGGGTTGAAGTTTAGTGCGGGTTGTATTTATCATCAGACGGATAGATGGCGAATGACAGGGGAGATTGAAGTGCCGTATTGGTATCACAAAGACGATGCGGGGCGGTCAAGTTATGTGCAGCCTGAGCTAAAACTGGGTGCACAGTACGACCTAAGTCGTTATCATGCTTTAAGAGCAACTGCCAGTATCCAAAAGAACCATAGCCAAAACAACCATGCTGTTAAATTTCAAATACTGCGTTATTTTTAGGCCATGAAAGAAGGCTGCAGTATTTGAATGTTCTTAAAATAAACGATGTGATGAGTTTTTTAAATGGGGCGATATGAATAATTATCATCAAAAATGCTATCTTGTCATTGGGCAGGGCGATATTGGATTATCTTTGACCAGACAGCTTGCCCAAACAGGGTGTCAGGTTGTTGGGCTATCACGCACTGCCAAGTGCCATGCCAATTTGCCCATCACGCATTGGCAAATGAACGCCTTAGAGTTGGATGCCAAACGACTGCACAATATCACACACATCGCCATTATTGTTTCGCCCGATACACAAAAGGATAAAGTGCGGGCATATCAAGACAGCTATCTTGCCATTTGTCAGCATATGGCATCTTTGGCGGATGAGTTGCCACAGATTCGTCAGATTTTATTCGTATCATCAACAGCAGTTTATAGTGAAAATGCAGGCGAAGTGGTTAATGAGCAGATGATTGCACAGCCTAGTACACCAACTGCCAAGGTGCTGTATGATGCAGAGCAAGTCATTGTGAAAGCCTTTGGGGATAAGGCGGTGATTGTCCGACCAAGTGGCATCTATGGGGTATCAAGACGGCGTATGCTAAGGCTAGCGAAGACGGCACATGGCGATGGTGTACCAAGCCAACATTACACCAATCGAATCATGGATACCGATTTGGTGATGGTGCTTTGGCATATTTTAATGCAAAGTGAGCCAAAGCCCATTTACATAGCGACCGACTTTTGTCCTGCTAGTAGCCGAGAAGTACTTGATTTCTTGTGCCAAAAATTACAATATCAGCCACTGAAGGTGATTGATGCTCCCGCCACAGGCAAGCGACTTGTAAGTAACTTACCCAAAGAGTGGTTGCAATTTGGTGATTATCGTCAGGGATATACACACATTGTGGGTAATTTAACTTGATATTTTTGGGGTATACCACCCAGCAAAAGATGGTGAATTAGCACCATCTTTTTATTTACATTAAGGGGTTTTTATTTGCCTTTGGCTGTAGTTGGATCTTCTAATGGAATCCATTGTTTTGGAGTGTTGCGTAGCTGTTGGCGACTAAAATTCACCCAAATCGGCAAGGCGGCAACACCACCATATTCTCTTGTACCCATTGGTGCAGGGTTATCAAAGCCAACCCAAACCACCGTTGAGCTGGTTGGATGCACGCCAGCGAACCAAGCATCTTTGGCTTCGTTAGTTGTGCCTGTTTTGCCACCCACATCAGATCGCCCTAGTGCCAATGCTTTTTTGGCTGTACCACTGGTGATGACTTCTCGTAGCATTTCTGCCATTTCATAAGAAGTCTGATGACTGATGACTCTGGGTGCTTGCTTAGCCGTAGTATGGATGATGGTTTTGTTTGGCTTTAAGCGATCATGTTTTGTTGTGGCATTGGGACTGCTATCGGTAGGTTGGTTGTCCTTTGTGACTGTCTTTTGGACTGCTTTGCTGTTTGCTGACCGTTGTGCTTTGGAAAGTTCCTTGTTGTGGCATGGAGCACAAGCTTGGGCGGGGTTTGCCTGAAAGATGGTCTCATTGTCAAAATTATAAATGCGATCGATGAAATAAGGTTGTACACGATGACCACCATTGATAAGAGCAGCAAAACCTGTTGCCATCTGTAAAGGCGTTGCGTTAGCGGCACCTAGTGCCAATGCTAAAGTTTCAGGCAGGCGTTCTTTTTCAAGCCCTAGCATATCTAGCGTTTGGCGAGCTTCATTCAGTCCTGTTGCACGCAACAGACGAATGGATGGGGTGTTTCTTGACAAGGCGAGAGCTTGCCGTACTGACATATATTCTGTGTACTTGCCATCGGCATTTTTGGGCTGCCATTTGCCTATACGAATGGCAGCATCTGAAATAAGACTATCTGGTGTGTATTTTCCTGACTCTAGGGCGGCAGCAAATATCAGTGGTTTGATGATAGAGCCAGGTTGGCGATAGCCTTGGGTAACACGGTTGAATTTGCTGTGGTTAAAGTCAAATCCACCTACCAAAGCACGAATTGCTCCGTTTTGTGGGTGAATCGATATCAAAGCACCTTGAATTGATGGTGGTTGGGTCAATCTCCACGCAGTCTTTTCTTGGTTTAAGGGCATGACTCGCACGATATTGCCTACTTTTACCATCTGATGGGCATTGCTAAAGCGACCGCCCACACGACCTGAACCGATGGATCGGCGAGCCCAGTTCATGCCAGACCATGGAATGGTGATGGTATGACCTGATTGCAGTATGGCTTCAAAACTTGAATGATTAACTTTGACAACTTTGGCAGGATACATGTTGTCAAAATTTTTAAATTTATCTAAATCACCATTTTGAGATTCTGGACCTTGCCAACCGTTACCATGACGGCTGTCATAGCTTTTTAGTCCTGCAACGAGAGCATTTTCGGCGGCAGTTTGCTCTTGGCTGCTGACGGTGAGCTGTACACGCCAGCCACTATCCATGACTGATTTACCGTATTTTTTAACCAAAGCACTTCTTGCCATTTCCGCCAGATAAGGCATATTCATGTCAAGTTTTTCTTGATACAGGTTGAGTCCGATGGGGGCAGCTACTGCTTCATCATGCTGTGCTTGGCTGATGCGTCCTTCTTTTAGCATACGCCCGATAATCCAGTTGCGGCGTTCTAAGGCTCGTTTAGGATTGATGACAGGGTTGTAAGCTGATGGGGCTTTTGGCAAACCGGCAATCATTGCCATCTCAGCGATGGTGAGTTGGTCTAGCGTTTTGCTATAATAACGGCGAGCTGCAGCAGCAATGCCGTATGCACCTTCGCCAAGATAGATTTTATTGACATATAAGGTTAAAATTTCATCTTTGGCCATCTCATTTTCTATTTTTCTGGCAATGAACAGCTCGGTTAATTTACGATCAAGCGTGCGTTCGGCACTCAAAAAATAGTTCTTTGCCACCTGCATGGTGATGGTTGAGCCACCTGTTCGGGTGTCGTCATTGGTAATCACTTCAGTGATTGCACGCCCAATGCCCTTGACGCTGATACCACTATGCTCAAAAAAGCTAGAATCTTCTGCTGATAAGAAAGCATCAATCAGGTGCTTGGGGATTTGTTCGTAGCTAACCGGCATAGAAAAGCGGTTGCCATACTGACCAATCAGCTTATTGTCCGCCGTATAAATCTGCAAAGGCATTGCAAAACGATTGGCATCAATGTTTTTTACATCTGGTAAGGTAGGCTCAAGATACATCGCCATGCCATAAAAACCGATGGGAAAGGCAAGCACCAAAATTAAAAGCAGGGCGATAATGGCAGCTAAACAGCGTAAAATCACAGAAAGTATTGACGCATTAAGCATTGTGGCGGTATTGGTTTGAGTCATGTTGGTCTTTTTGATTTGGTGTGGCGATTGCCTGTAGCCACTGGATTTTACTTCATTGAATGGTCATTTTACCATTTTATTAAAAAAATGCCAGCCCTGTATTTTGCGTCTCACAAAAGACTGATTGATGTTTTGTGATTGGCTTTTTTTATGCAAAATCATGAATGTATTTAGTATTTGGGTTGTTTTATTGCAGTTTTAAGGTGGGTAATGACTAAAGGTGCTTGTTTGGTTTTTTTGATGTACTGCTTGTGAAGTAATAAAACTGCTAAAAATAATATACAAAATGGGCAAGTTATTTTTTAATTCGCCCATGGATCGTTTGTGTTTAAAAACTATCGGTAGGTACAAAGACATTGCCGACCATAAGCCGTCTTGCACTGCGGCTCATAGATACTCTGCGAGCCACCCATTTGCCATTCACGCATTCAGACTGTCCACCAACGGTAAGTCTGCCTGATGGGTGTCCAAAACAAACTTCGGTCAAACGCCCACCACCTGCCACTTCATTGACAATCGTACCGACTATCGTTCCTGCTGTACCAATCGCTACGCTTGCTGTACCCATCATGGCATGGTGCAACTGCCCCATACTCATCGCACGAACCAACAGATTGATGTCACTTGCTTTTACGGTTTTGCCACTTGATGAAATGTACTCAACAGGCGGTGCAACCCATGCAATTTTTGGCGTGTGTTGGCGAGTTTTAGCTTGTTGAATATCATCAATTAAGCCCATTTTAACCGCCCCATAAGCACGGATTTTTTCTAATCTGGCTAGGGTTTCGCTGTTTGAATTGATGTCCGCTTGCATTTCTGTGCCTTTAAAGCCCAAATCGCTTGCGTGCAGAAATATCGTGGGAATGCCTGCGTTAATCATCGTAACTTCAAACTCGCCCACATTAGGCACGGACAAAGTGTCCTTTAAATTGCCTGTGGGGAACATCTCTCCGCCCTCGTCCACAGGGTCTATAAATTCAATTTTAATTTCACTGGCTGGAAAAGTTACCCCATCAAGCTTAAAACCACCTGTTTCTACCACTTGACCGTTCTTGATGGGTACATGGGCGATGATGGTTTTACCGATATTTTGTTGGTAAATTTTGACGGTGCAAATGCCATTTTCTGGGATTTTATCCTTAGAAATCAATCCGTTAAAAATCGCAAAACTGCCCACCGCTCCTGTTAAATTGCCACAGTTGCCCGACCAGTCAATCATCGCCTTGTCAATCGCCACCTGCCCAAACAGATAATTGACATCGTGTACGCCGTCTGTGGCAGGCGAGATAATCACGACCTTTGATGTGCTTGATGAGCCGTTGCCCATACCGTCAATTTGCTTGCCGTAGGGGTCTGGACTGCCAACGACTCTAAGTAATAAGGCGTCTCGTGCCTGCCCTGCCATTTGGCAAGGCTCTGGCAAATCCGCCAAATTAAAAAATGTACCTTTTGAAGTACCGCCACGCATATAAGTGGCTGGGATTGGGGTTTGCATTTTGGTTATTCCTTTTGTGGATTTGTGCTACTTATATATTGATGATATAAAATATCCGCAAATTCAATTTCAGTTAATTCACCAATGACCAAATCACGCATTGCATCCGCCATTAAAATATGGTCTATCGTAATTTCATAATCATTGAGCGATAAATATTCTAGGGCAACCGCCAATCCTGTGCGTTTATTGGCATCAGATAAAGCGTGAGCCATTGCAATGCTATTTGCATATTTACTGGCAATTTCAAAAACATCATTTAAGCCTTCATACAAAATCGCATTATCAATCCGAGATAATGCCCCTTGTAATTTGCCAATATCCGCTTGTCCTTTCATTCCTTTTTCGGTAGAAAGAATGTAGGTATTAATTTCAATGACCCGTTCAAATGGAAAACAAATAATTTCCATTACATATCTGCCAAGCGTTTAAAGGTTTCTTTATGGGTTCGCAAAACCAATTTTGTTTCAGATTTAATAATCTGTTGCCCTTGTTCGCCTGTTAAATCTAGCTTTTTGGTTGCAGGGATTTTTGGGCGATTGGTTGGGTTAATGCCGTATTTTGAAAGTTTGTTGTTCATAAAATTTTCCTTTGGGCGTAAGGTGCGTTTTACGCACCGTTTTGGAGTTATTCACACAGCCAATCTACAAGCTGTTTAATTGTATCAAAGTCAGAAATGACACTGTCCACATTTTCACTATCTAACCTATGTTTGTAGTTAGCCCATACTTGTTCATTTTTTTCAGCTAACCCCAAATGAGTTTCAATAGTGCCTTTTGTCCATAACCAAATTTGCTTTTCCTTAAGTAAGTTATGAAGCTTATGTATGGATTCACTTGATTCATCTTGTTGGGCCAAAATTTTATAGCCATAAGAAGCTGATATTTTTCTTTTTTCTCCATTGATTTTGGTTAGCTCACCTTTTCTAGGCAATTTATCTTCACCTATCAAAATTTCAGAATTATTTGCTAAGTTTTCTAAAACTTGAATTAAGGACTTTCTATCAGCATTACTTTCTTCTATAAACTCCTGTTTGTGGGCTTCTTTGAAAGCATAATCCAAATCTACAATTACCTTTGTAGGAATACCTATTTCTTGAAGTACGGTTAATGCTTTTTTGATGTTGCCAGTACCACCAACACTAACCAAAGCAATTTTTTCTTGTGCTAGTGTCTTTCCTTTTAATTTTTCAAAAATAAAAGGTAATAGCCTATGCTCTGTTGTACCTTCAACTAACAAAACTTTCTCAGAAAATAGAATTTTGCTAGAATTTGTTAAGCTAAATAGTAATTCTCTTTGGGATATGGTATCAGATATAACAGAATTCACGGCTTGTGAAAGGCTAGTCAGACAGACAGTTTTTTTTTCGCTCTTTCTTATTAGTAAGGTATTTCCAATATCTTCCGAAGTAATCATTTGAGCTGAATGAGTGGTAAAAATTACTTGATAGCCATTTTTGGATAAATACTTTAATGCCACTCTTAGTTGCTCTATTGCAGTAGGGTGTAAATATAGTTCTGGCTCATCTATCAAAAGTAAGTTTGTAGCAAAATTTTCTGTTGCATTTACTTCTGCCAAACTTCTAATGAGTGCCATTTGAATGGAACGTTGTGAACCGTGTCCATAATACGATAGATTTCTTGCAGTATCATCGCTTTCAAAAACCTTAATTGTTCCTGACTTGAATATGTCTGAGATATTGGGTGTTTCAAAATGTAGCTTTATTTGAACGCCCGAAAAGAAATCATTGATATTTTTATTTATTTGATTATCCAAATCTGATAAATCAGACAATCTCTCACTACCATCAGATGATATTTTCTTGTTTATTTCATTTAGGGATTTACTAAAATCTTCTGAATATCTTTCAGCTACTGATTTAAGCATTTTGTCCAGCAATTTGCCAATAGTAGTTGTATTTTTTGCTTTTGTTGCATCTTCTTCGGCATTATCCATAGCACTAATTTTAATAGGCTCTGGCAATAAAATCTTAATGGCATTATCAATACCATTGGGATTATCTACCCAAGTTGCGTTATTCTCATCATAAACACTAAGATTAACATTAGTTGCTTTGTCATCTATTTTATGCTGTGTTCTTTTTATTTTTAAAATTCCATTTGATATGTAAGGTTCAATCGATTTTCTTTGTTTAATTTCCATTTTATCAAGTCTTTCTTCGGTAATTCCTGAAATTTTACCAATAACTTCTACTGGCTGATTTTCATCAAAAAAGTCAGCTTTTGTTAGTGCAGATTTTTTGAGTAACCATTGAATGGCTAATAATACATTTGATTTTCCAGCATTATTATAGCCAACTAAAGCCGTATAAGGTGATAATTTGGTATTAAAACTTTTGCAAGAACGATAGTTGTTAATTGTAATTTCATCTAAAAAGTGCATATTAAATTCTCCAAATTTTGCTAGGAAACAAGACAATTCTACCACAAAATTGCCTTGTCTTTACACCAATTACAACTCTCCTTTATCCAAGAAATTTACTCGCAAACTCCCTTAGCACACCCCCCGCCTTATAGGTTTTGACATCACTATCGCTATCCAGGCGGCATAAGACAGGCACTTTTTCAATATCGCCATTTTTGCGTTCAATGACAAGTTCTAATTCACAGCGAGCTGAAATTTCCCCTTGTACCGCATAAATTTCTGTACCGTCTAATTTAAGGGTATGGCGATTTTGACCGTTTATAAATTGCAGCGGCAACACGCCCATTCCCACAAGGTTGGTACGGTGAATGCGTTCAAAGCCTTCTGCGACAATCACTTCCACGCCAGCCAAACGCACGCCCTTTGCCGCCCAATCCCTACTTGACCCTTGTCCATAATCCGCCCCTGCAATGATGATAAGAGGTTGTGAGCGGTTCATATAAGTTTCTATTGCCTCCCACATTCTCATCACCGTGCCATCTGGTTCAACTCGTGCCAGTGAGCCTTGTTTGATTGTACCATCAGCGTTTTTGACCATTTCATTAAAGAGTTTTGGATTTGCCAAAGTTGCTCGTTGTGCGGTCAAATGGTCGCCTCGGTGTGTAGCATAAGAGTTAAAATCCTTCTCTGGCACACCCATTTTTGCTAGATATTCTCCTGCTGCCGAATTTTTGATGATGGCATTGGACGGCGATAAATGGTCGGTGGTGATATTATCAGGCAAAATGGCAAGCGGTCGTAAGTTTTTAAGTTCACATTCTTTTGCCAATGCTCCCTCCCAATAGGGCGGACGGCGGATATAGGTGGACTTTTCACGCCAATCATACAGCGGACTTTGGGCGGTTTGTGAATTGCCCAAATCAAACATTGGAATGTAGATTTCTTTAAATTGCTCTGGTTTTACGCACTTGGCGACAATCTTGTCAATTTCATCATCTGATGGATAAATATCTTTTAGATAAATCGGCTTGTCGTTATGATAGCCTAAGACATCATTTTCAATGTCAAAACGAATCGTGCCAGCAATGGCATAGGCAACCACAAGGGGCGGACTTGCCAAAAATGCCTGTTTTGCTTGTGGGTGAATGCGTCCATCAAAATTGCGATTGCCTGAAAGCACTGCTGTGGCGTACAAATCACGATCGATGATTTCTTGCTCAATTTCAGGTCGTAATGCACCACTCATGCCATTACAAGTCGTGCAGGCAAAGCCAACAATGCCAAAGCCCAATTTTTCAAGTTCGGATAATAATCCTGCTTCTTGCAAGTACAATTTGGCTACTTTTGAACCAGGGGCAAATGATGATTTGACCCAAGGCTTGCGAGTTAAACCCAATTCATTCGCCTTCTTCGCCAACAGTCCTGCGGCAACGGTGTTTCTTGGGTTGGAAGTGTTGGTACAACTCGTTATCGCGGCGATAATCACCGCTCCGTCAGGCATTAGACCATCTGTGCGATTTTCTACCACGCCTGCAATACCTTTTGCCTTTAGCTCGGCCGTTGCTACTCGTGCGTGTGGGTTGGAAGGACCTGCGATATTACGAGTAACGGTAGATAAGTCAAATTCTAATACTCGTGGATAAACTGCCTTGGTCATTGCTTCTGCCCACAGCCCAATGGTTTTTGCATATTGTTCAACCAATTTAACTTGTTTAGGCTCACGACCTGTCAAAGTCAAATAATCCAAAGTGTTTTGGTCAGTATAAAATAGTCCAGCACTTGCCCCATATTCAGGGGTCATATTGGCAATCGTTGCTCTATCGCCAACTGACAGACTGTCTGCTCCTTCGCCAAAAAATTCCAAATACGCCCCAACCACTCGCTCGTTGCGTAAAAACTCAGTTAACGCCAGTACGATGTCGGTTGCTGTAATGCCTGCTTGCTTTCTGCCGATTAAATGCACGCCAATGATATCGGGTGTACGCATCATTGACGGTTGTCCTAACATCACGCATTCAGCCTCTAGACCGCCTACACCTACCGAAATTACACCTAGTGCATCGGTATGTGGTGTATGGCTGTCTGTACCGACACAGGTGTCAGGAAATGCTACACCATCTTTAATCTGCACCACGGGCGACATCTTTTCTAAATTGATTTGGTGCATAATGCCGTTGCCAGCAGGAATCACATCAACATTTTTAAAGGCGGTTTTTGTCCAGTTGATAAAATGAAAACGGTCATCATTACGGCGGTCTTCAATGGCACGGTTTTTGGCAAAAGCGTCAGGGTCATCGCCGCCGTGTTCCACCGCCAAAGAATGGTCTACAATGAGCTGGGTTTGTACCACAGGATTGACTTTGGAGGGGTCTCCGCCAGCTTGGGCAATCGCATCACGAAGTCCTGCTAAATCGACTAAAGCCGTCTGACCCAAAATGTCGTGGCACACCACTCGTGCAGGATACCAAGGAAAATCAAGCTCTTGCTTATTACCGATAAGTTCATTTAGATAATCGGTAAGTTTTGGGTCATCGCTACAATTTCGTACCAGCTGTTCGGCAAGTACTTTGGCGGTGTAGGGAAGTGCTTCATACGCACTTGGGCGAATGTCGTTAATTGCCTGTTCTACATCAAAGTAGTCTAATGCAGTATCGGCTAAGGGTTTACGGTAGTTTTTCATTGCTAAGTTTCCTTTTCTTTGGCTGTGAAAAAATTTATTTAAAACAGAATATGTTTTATAGGGGTGAAAAATATCGCTTAGTTGATTTATAAGGTCTGCTGGTAATGGATTTTTTAGATTTTCAAAAAACACATATTGTTTGTACTCTTCGTTTTTTTGTGTTTCAAAATGAAAAATACAAAGATTGAAATCACTATCTCGTGAAAATTTTCCATCACTATCAAGCAATGAAATAGTATGTTCCCCTCCTTCAAAACTATTAGTTTCGTATATTAAATCACCTCTTTTGCCATAAAATGCAGGATATATGAATCCGCTATGGATTCCATCATATAAATTTCCAGTATAAGGCAAACATTCTTTTGGTTGACAAAGGAAAGACATATTTTTAAATGACATCATCAATATTTTATAAGGATAACTTTTTGTTTGTTTTGATGATTTTACATCTCTGATTTTTTTTATTATTTTTAATATTTCAGTTGTTCCAAATGGTTTGTATTCATTAAATGCAGAAAAAATATTCTTATTGGGATTGTTTTTAAAAAATAATTTGATATTTTTATTTATTTTTGCATTATCTAAATTTTTTTGTTTGATGCAATCTCTATGTTCATTAACAGAAACGCATTCAAAAGCAATATTTTTTCCATTAATTGTAGCACAAAAATCAGGTGTGGAATTTTCATTATCTTCTAATAAAAAATTTCCATAAGAATACATAGGTTCCAACATATGTAATTCATTGATGAAATTTTGAATATTAACATTGTCTTTTTCGTCTTTAAATCTTTTCAGACGCTCTTTGTCAATAGCTTTGTTGTCTAATGCTTTTCTAATTAAACTCTCCAAATCAAATTTATTGTTCATATATAAAATTTCAAATAAAGGATTGATAGTTGCTTTTCTGGATAAAGCCCCTTGCTCCAATTTTAGTTTTTCTATATATTCATCTCCTAATAAATCAAATAGTATAGGAAATTTACTTTCTATTTCATTTATTTCTCTCATAAAGCACTCCAATTTTAAAAACAAAGGCACATTTTCCCAATTAAAAATATGCCCTTGTTTTATTGAATTACCGCTCACCCATCGGCACAAATTTTAAATCATCAGGACCGGTATAATTGGCTGATGGACGGATAATTTTGCCATCTGAACGCTGTTCTAGCACATGAGCCGACCAGCCTGCGGTACGAGCGATGACAAACAGTGGGGTAAACATTGCGGTCGGCACCCCCATTTTTTGATAAGACACCGCAGAGAACCAATCAAGATTTGGGAACATTTTTTTCTCGTTCCACATTACGCTTTCCAAGCGTTCGGCGATGTCAAATAAACGCATATCGCCTGTTTCCTCCGATAGGTCTTTGGCGACTTGCTTAATGACGACATTTCTAGGGTCAGCAATGGTATAGACAGGGTGTCCAAAACCAATGATAATCTCTTTTTTGGCAATGCGTTCTTTAATATCGGCTTCGGCTTCATCAGGCGTGCGATAGCGTTTTTGAATGTCATAAGCGACTTCGTTGGCACCGCCGTGCTTTGGTCCTTTTAATGCTCCAATCGACCCACAAATGCACGAATAAATATCAGACCCTGTGCCAGCAATGACACGACTGGTGAATGTGGACGCATTGAACTCGTGCTCAGCATATAAAATCAGACTGATGTGCATTGCTTTAACATGGCTGTTGTCTGGTCGTCTGCCGTGCAATAGATGCAAAAAATGCCCACCAATGCTGTCTTCTTCGCTCTCCACACTGATACGCTTGCCATTGTGGCTGTATTGATACCAATACAGTAGCATAGAGCCTAGACTTGCAATTAGTTTATCAGCAATGTCTTTAGCCTCTGACGCAGGCTGGCTCTCACGCTCGGGGTGTACGCAACCAAGCATGGATACACCTGTTCTCATCACATCCATCGGGTGTGTATGGGCAGGCAGGCTCTCTAATACTTCAATGACCCGAATCGGCAAACCACGCATGGATTTTAATTTTTGTTTGTAGGCTGTCAGCTCAAATCGATTGGGTAGGTGTCCGTGGATGAGTAGATGAGCGACCTCTTCATATTCGCAGTTATTTGCTAAGTCTAAAATATCATAACCACGATAATGCAAATCATTGCCTGATTTACCAACGGTGCAAAGAGCGGTATTGCCTGCGATTTGTCCGCTTAGGGCGACTGATTTTTTGGGTTTAAAGCCGTCAATTTTGGGTAGGGTTTGTTCACTCATAGCAGTGTTCCTTTTGTCCTTAATGGGAAGAATGATAATTTAATGGCATTAGACGGTTAAATTATCGGTTTTTGGATAATTATGCTTGGATAATTATCCGTTTTTTAAATATCCTTTTTAAAACTGGGTGGGGATATTTAAATTTTTACAGCTTTAAAAATCCAGAGTGCCCAATTTTTAAAGCCAATATTAACAATATTATAAAAATTAACATTTTAAAAATGTTAGTACTAATTTTATCTCTTAACCATATACCAATATATAGACCGATAATAGAAAATATGGTTAGAAAAAATATCAATCCATATTCATTTTTATCAAGTAATAAATATTGATTTCTTAGCATATAAATTTGAATAATTTTTGCTAATAAAAAACATAAATTACTTGCTTTTGTGATACGATTTTTATCATCTGTTTCACTAAATAAAAACATAAGTAATATTGGGGACATTGCATTAGTAGCACCACCAACTATCCCAGCTAATAACCCAAATAAAACCATATTTTTATTATTAGGATTTACTTTAATGCTTTTAGCTTTTCCATACATATTCAATAATCCGTTTATTGAATAATATAGGGTAATACTTGCCATTAAAATATATAAATAAGATACTGGTAACATTAAAAGCATTTTTACACCTAAAATACTTCCAATAACACTACTAATAGCAAGCAATTTATAAGCTCTTAGGTAGTAAATTATTTCTTGATAAATGCTTTTTTGATTATTGCTACATAATACCAATATACTCATCAAAAGACTGGGTAATGCTACCAATGCAACTACCTTAGATAGGGGCATAACAAATGCTAAGGAAGTAGTTCCTAGCATTGGAAATGCCATACCTGTAATTCCGTGCAATATTGAAGCAATAACAAAAACAATAGATTGTATTATCTCTTGCACAAAATCCCCCTAAATGGTAATTCTAGCTCTAACATAATGTCTAGATTTATCTGTATAATCTGTTCTAGCGTGCAAACCATTGGAATTATCAATAATGATTAAATCATCATCTTGTGCGGAAAACTCTTGAATATTATTGGAGTTTTTTATCAAACTTACCATATAATCAAGAGCATCTATCATTTCTTGCGTTACCTTATCTTTATTTTCTAAAATGCCTTTGTAAATACAATCATCTCTAAATCTAATCATTTGACTATCATTGGGCAAAATAGTTCCCCATACAACACCATCTCTTTCCCCAAAGGATTTTGGTGTTTTAAATGGATGCTGATTATTTGCAAGAATATTTGGATATTGCAATCCAAGTTCTGTATTTGATAGTTCTTTCTTAATATCAGATGAACTTAAAAATAGAGAATTCCCCTCATCGTTAGCAGATTTTACAACATACATTACCAAGTAATTTTCTGGATTTTCACTAAAAGACGAATCGCTATGAAGTGAGCATTCTCCAACATCTTCCGAAAATGTAATTTCATTGTTAGTTGCATAGTCATCACCACGATATTTAATATCCCAAAATATGGATTTTAAATTATCATCATTTTTATGATTTGTTAATTTTCCTAATTTAGAAAGAAAGTCAAATAATTTTTGATTTCTCTCTACTTCATCACAATTACCAATATTTAAACCACGAACAATACAATATCCAACATTGCTGACCTTTTCGTGAATTTTTTCCAATAGATTGACATTGGTAACAGATAGAATATGGTTTTTACTCATAGTAGATAACCTTATTTAATTAGTTGATTGAAAATTGATTGCTTTTGATTTATGAAGAAATCATTAGTTAGCTTTTGCGTTAATATACCTCCTATCCAAATAATCCTCAAAAGCGTGGTAATTAATGCGTTCGTATAATTCACTGCGAGTTTGCATTGTGTCTATGACATTTTTTTGTGTGCCGTCAGCTCGTATGGCATTATAGACATTCTCTGCTGCCTTATTCATTGCTCTAAAAGCTGATAGTGGATATAAGGCGAGTGAAACGTCTACGCTTGCTAATTCATCGGTGGTATAAAGTGGCGTTGAGCCAAATTCGGTGATGTTCGCCAAAATCGGCACGCCTGTCGCATTGGCAAATTTTTGATACATCGCAAGGTCGGTAATTGCTTCTGGAAATAGCATATCTGCCCCGGCCTCTACATAGGCACACGCTCGCTCAATCGCACCGTCTAAGCCTTCTACTGCTAAGGCATCGGTACGAGCCATAATCACAAAATTGTCATCGGTACGAGAATCTACAGCCGCTTTGATTCTATCTACCATCTCTTGCGTGGAGACAACGGCTTTATTTGGGCGGTGACCACAGCGTTTTGCACCAATCTGGTCTTCAATGTGCATTGCTCCTGCCCCAAATTTGATTAAAGATTTTGTGGTGCGGGCAATATTAAACGCACTCGCCCCAAAACCTGTATCGGCGTCCACCAGCAGGGGTAAGTCGCATACATCGGTAATGCGGCGAACATCGGTAAGTACATCATCAAGATTAGAAATGCCCAAATCAGGCAAGCCAAGAGAGCCTGCTGCCACACCACCACCTGATAAATAGATGGCTTTAAAGCCTGCTCTTTTGGCAAGTAGTGCATGGTTTGCGTTAATTGCACCGACAACTTGTAAAGGTCTTTCATTGTTGACGGCTTGACGAAAATTAAGACCTGCTGAAGTGATACTCATGATGGTTATCCTTTGTTCTTAAAAGCAGCAAAAGCTGGCTGGGATTGAATGATGTTTACAAATTAGTGTGTAAGTAAGGCCTATATAATAGGCGACTAAATGATGGTGATATGATTTAGTATAGTCATAAGTTTGAAATATTGCCATAGACGAGTTCTAAAAAACACTCATCATAAAGATGAGTGTTGCAATACTATACAGAAATTAAATAATATACTTTGTGTTTTGCAATATTATGGGCGGATTTATACAAATTTTGGATATTATGTAAAATATTTAAAATATTTTGTTACAAATTTATCAATAAGGGGTTTGTTTGTATGATGCCTTTTTTTTCATAGACAGTTTGGATTGATTTTAATAGTGTAGTGATGTTAGGGTTTTGGTTGTCCAAAAGTGTATTAAGATATATGGGGGAGGTGGCATTATCAGGGCTAAGTGGTAGGTAGGTGATTTTTTCTTGATGAATTCCCTTTAGGCTTATTGGCACGATGGTGACGCCTTCACCTGCTGACACAAGCCCTAAGGCAATCTGCATATCTCTAACCTTTTGAGTATTTTTTGGAATAAGATGTCGTTCGTAAAATAAATGTAAAAGAGGATCAAACTCTTGTCCTGTACTCAATAGTATGGGTGTGCGATGATACAAGATTAACATCTCATCATTTAATGATTTAAAAGAAATGTTGCTTTTTTTTGTAAGTTGATGATTCATCGGCAGGGCAACAACCAGCCGTTCATGTCGTAAGAGTATTTGTTTGATGAATGATTCTGACGATAAAAAACGACCAAAGCCGACATCGATTTCGCCTGCTTTTAATGCACGATTCTGATCACCAGAGCTGATTTCTGTCAGTCTAACATCAAGGTTTGGCAGTTGTACTCTTAGCTCGCCTATTACATCAGGCAGCAGTCCATATGAGATTGATGCCACAAAACCGATTCTTAAAGTATTTGGGGTGTATTTACCAAAAGTTTGGGTGAGTGTGATGAGTTCATTTAGCTCATGCAGGTTTTTTTTGGCGTGATTATAAAAAAAGATACCTGCCGCTGTTAACTGTATTGGTCGATGGCGACGGTCGATGAGTTGTTGTCCGAGCGTCTGTTCAAGCTGGGCAATATGGCGAGATAAGGTGGGTTGTGAGATACCTAGCATCTTGGCGGACTGGCTGATATTACCCGTCTTTGCTACATGAATAAAGGTGTTGAGATGAGATAAATCCATGATTTATGCCAAGTTTAAAAATAGTATAATTAGAATAGCACAAAATCATAGTTTTGTGTGGTATGACTTAAATTGAGTTGCTATGAGTTGCTATAATGTTGCGGTAGGGTTAAAAAATTCTCAAATTTTCCACAAAAATACTTGAAATGCTAAAAAACTATGCTATCATGCGATCTACCAAATTTTATTTATATTTTATGGAGCCTAGTTCATCACGCAAGCTAAGTCAAATAAAGATGGTGTTTGGTTGATGGACTGGTGAGAATTGTGGCCTACTTTCTTAACAGGATTTAATAAGTAGTAACAATTTTTAGGGCTAGGAGTGGTCTTAAGAAGGATTTTGTTAAGGAAGTGAATTTTTAAATTGCAACTATGCAATTTACAAGGAGGTTACCATGTCGCATGGTACAGAACACGATGTCGTGGGCTACTGGAAAGCCAATGTACGCCTCATCATCGGTTGCTTAATTGTTTGGGCATTATGCTCGCTCGGTTTTGCTATCATACTTCGCCCAGCATTGATGGGCATCACTTTCATGGGTACAGACCTTGGACTATGGTTTGGTCAGCAAGGTGCTATTCTTGTTTTTGTCGCTTTGATTTTTTTCTATGCTTGGCGTATGAACAAGCTGGATAAAGAATATGGCGTAGAGGAGGAATAAGCCATGAGTCAGTTTTGGATTAACCTATTTTTTGTTGGTGCTTCGTTCGTGCTTTACTTTGGGATTGCACTGTGGGCGCGTGCTGGCTCAACAGAAGAATTCTATGTTGCAGGTGGCGGTGTTCACCCTGTTGTGAACGGTATGGCAACGGGTGCTGACTGGATGAGTGCTGCGTCATTTATCTCAATGGCAGGTATGCTAGCGATGGGTGGCTATGCTGCGTCGGCCTATTTGATGGGTTGGACGGGTGGCTTTGTATTGCTTGCATTATTGCTCGCCCCTTACCTTCGTAAGTTCGGTAAATTTACTGTACCTGACTTTATTGGCGATCGTTTCTATTCTAAATCGGCTCGTCTGATTGCGGTTGTCTGCCTTATTCTTGCATGTACAACCTATGTTATCGGTCAGATGACAGGTGCTGGCGTTGCTTTCTCTCGCTTCTTAGAAGTTGATAAGAATACAGGTCTTATCATTGCTGCTGTTGTGGTATTATTCTATGCTGTATTAGGTGGCATGAAGGGTATCACCTATACACAGGTTGCTCAGTATGTGGTATTGATGATTGCCTATATCGTGCCTGCGATTTTTATTTCTTTAAACATCACTGGCAACCCTATCCCAGCTTTGGGCATGTTTGGCAATGATGTGGAAAGTGGCATGACCATGTTGTCTAAGCTTGACGCATTAGTAACCGATCTGGGTTTTGCTGCTTATACTGCCGATGTACCTGATAAACTAAATATGTTCTTGCTGACTTTATCGTTGATGATTGGTACTGCTGGTTTGCCACATGTTATCATCCGCTTCTTTACGGTTAATAAAGTATCCGATGCTCGTTCGTCAGCAGGCTGGACATTGGTATTCATCGCCTTGCTATATACGACCGCTCCTGCGGTAGGTTCTATGGCTCGTATGAATTTGGTTGAGACTGTATATCCAAATGGTACAGCTTCTGCACCGATTGATTATGAAGCTCGCCCAGAATGGATGAAAAACTGGGAACAAACAGGTCTTTTGAAGTTTGAAGATAAAAATGGTGATGGCAAAATTGATTACTATAATGACAACTCAAAAGACGATGCTTTCTTGGCAGCGGCTGAAGCCAAAGGCTTAAAAGGCAATGAATTGGTTGCTAACAATGACATCATGGTGCTTGCCAACCCTGAGATTGCAAACTTACCTGGTTGGGTTATTGGTCTGATTGCAGCAGGTGGTATCGCAGCGGCGTTATCTACTGCAGCAGGTCTGTTGCTAGCCATCTCGTCAGCCATTTCGCATGATTTGATTAAAATGGTGCTCAAGCCAGACATTTCGGATAAAGGTGAACTAAATGTCGCCCGTGTCGTGATGGTATTATCGATTGCGGTAGCCACTTGGTTGGGTATGAATCCGCCAGGCTTTGCGGCACAAACAGTCGCCTTGGCGTTCGGTATTGCAGGCTCTTCGTTGTTCCCTGCCTTGATGATGGGTATATTCTCAAAACGCATTAACAACAAAGGTGCGGTTGCGGGTATGCTAGCAGGGTTGATCTTCACCTGTATATACATATTCTTGTTTAAAGGTTGGTTCTTTATTCCAGGTACTGCAAGTCTTGCTGATGATGCTTCTGGTTGGATATTTGGTATCAATCCACTTGGTATCGGTCCGATTGGTGCATTGCTAAACTTCGTGGTCGCATTTGCGGTATCGTATATGACAGCACCGCCACCACAAGAGATTCAAGATCTTGTTGAAAGCGTACGCTATCCTAAAGGTGCAGGTGCTGCGATTGATCACTAATCGCAAAGCCTTCAAAAAATGCAAGTCTTAAGGGCTTGCATTTTTTATTGCATATTTGCACTCATGACTAACGATATGAAATTATTTATATGTCAAGTCAAAGTGTATAAAAGGGTTGAAAAAAACTAACTATTCAAGCAGAATGCTTTGTGATATAGTTTGGATACTGTATGATGACTTATGATAATCATCAAAGCATTTGGCAAACTGATTGGTAAATTTAAGGAAAAATAACGATGTTTTGGGAATTGATTGCAACTTTTTTGACAGGATTTATGGCGGCAGGCGTGGTGATGTCATTACGACTTATCATCAAAAAATTACCAAAGTGGATTGTGCCGGCAGCAGCAGGGCTTGGTATGATTGGTTTTCAGGTGTATAGCGAGTATGATTGGTTTGACCATACCAAAAACCGTCTCCCAGAGGGAGTGGTCGTGGTGGCGACGCATGAATCATCTGTATTTTATCAGCCTTGGTCGTATTTTATTGCACCAACCACTCGCTTTGTGGCTGTCGAAAAGATAGTAGGTGAGTCAGGTCTTGTTAGGCAAGCGAACTTATACTTTTTTGAAAGACGCATGTCGGCAGAGCATACGCCCATTTTGGTGGATTGTCAGAATAAACGCCAATCTGACTTCTCAAAAGTACCAAATTGGGGCATAACGCCAATGACTAATAATATCGTCATGGCAGTATGCAATTAAAGTGTTCTAAAGATTAATAGCAATAAAAACCTTGATTATATCATACCAGAAAATAGATAATTTTGTAGTAGTTCTCATTGTGTACACATCTTATAGATGATTTGAGTAATAAGTTTAAAACCAAAGTTAGTAAAATAAAAGTGAGTATTTAAATAAAAAAGTCCTGCCAGTGCAGGGCTTTTTTTGGTTTATGAATCAGATTTTGAATTTTTCTTTAACAAAGTAATAATTTCTTTTAGTGAATCAATCTCATTTTGTTTTTGTTCTAGTAGCACATCTTTATTTTGAAGTAATTCATCTTTATGTCTCAATAACATCTTTAGTTTTTCGTTGTCAGTGGCAATACTATCATTTGTTCCACAGTAAGCTGTATTATTATCTGAACTTTCGTTATTCATTAAAAAATAAATATTTTTATTGCTATTTTGCATCAGTTCAAGCACATCCAACTCAAAAATCTGTGCTATTTGTTCTAGTTTGGCTAATGTCAGCTTGGTCTCTCCGCGTTCAATCTTAGCGTAGCCATTAACAGACATGTGCAATTTATTTGCCATCTCCTCTTGAGACCACTGATTTATTTCACGCATGATTTTAATTTTTTGGGGAATGTTTTTCATATTGCCTACTTTTTGGGTAATTTTCACCACAAATGTGTTTTTTATAAATATTGCTTGTTGGTGGTTGAAGTTGCTTGTCATCATTATAATTTCATTATATTTTTTGTCGCTTTAATTGGCAAGTATTTTTTTAAGTAAGGATTTGTATGCAGGGTTTTGGTTTTCCAATTGAAACGATTGTAATATTTTTTGGTGTGATTGTCATTTCTGTTTATTTAGATTTATTTGCTCACAGAAACACTGCTGAAATTAGCATAAAAGATGCATCGCTTTGGTCTGTCTTTTGGATTGGTCTTGCGATGCTATTTTATAGTTATTTGTGGTGGCGATTTACACCTGAATTTGCCAATCTTTATCTGGCAGGATATGTTCTAGAAAAGAGTTTATCCATTGATAACCTAATGGTCTTTATGGCAATTTTTTCATCATTTGGTATTGCAGGCAAGTTGCAACATCGAATTTTGTATTGGGGAATTATCGGTGCTTTGGCTTTTAGGGCGATATTTGTAGCAATCGGTACAGGGCTTTTTGTTGCCAGTCCTTGGGTTGGTTTCTTGTTCTCTGCATTTGTCATTTGGAGTGGGTTTAAAATGCTACAAGGCAGCGATGATGATAGTAAAGAAATTGAAGATTATTCTAATCATTGGAGCGTGCGATTGATGGGTAAATTTACACCTATTTATAGCCGACTTTTTGGCGATAAATTTTTTGTCAAACATGGTGAGCTTAATGCTGAACAATTAGCTGTAACGACAAGAAAAGGTTTGCGTTATGCCACCCCTGCTTTTTTGTGCCTAATGGCGATTGAGACATCTGATGTGGCTTTTGCTTTTGACTCTGTACCTGCGGTTATTGCGATCACTCAAGAGCCATTATTGGTGTATGCGGCAATGATTTTTGCCATTTTGGGGCTTAGAAGTTTGTATTTTGTACTAGCTGCATTAACCAAATATTTGGTGTATTTAGAAAAGGCGGTGGTTGCGTTATTGTTTTTTATTGGCTTTAAAATGGGTTTGCAGTCGTGGAATCATGCCATTAGCGACACAGGCATTCATATTTCAGCAAATACAAGTTTAATAATAGTTTTATCTGTTCTAGCAAGCGGTGTGATTGCATCGTTTATTTTTCCTGAAAAACAATAACTGTTTTTCTTTTTCACTTGACACAATGGAGAATGATTATGTTAGTATCTTTATCAAGAGGCGGTAATGTCAGCTTGAGCAAAAGCGACCCTAGCTTAACCAAGCTTATTATTGGTTTGGGTTGGGATGTGCGTTCAACTGATGGTGTGGATTTTGACCTTGATGGCAGTGCTTTTTTGTTGGCTAGCAACGATAAAGTGCGTTCAGATAATGATTTTATTTTTTATAATAACTTAAAGTCAATTGATGGTAGCGTGGAGCATACAGGTGATAATCGTACTGGTGAGGGTGATGGTGATGATGAAAGTCTAATCATTAATTTAGATAAAGTGCCAGCAGGTATTGAAAAGATTGCCATTGCTGTAACCATTCATGATGCCGACATTAGAAGACAAAGTTTTGGTCAGGTTTCCAATGCATTTATTCGCTGTGTAAATGGGGTAAGTGACAGGGAAATCGCTCGTTTTGATTTAAATGAAGATGCTTCTACCGAAACCGCCATGATTTTTGGGGAAGTGTACCGCCATAATGGCGAGTGGAAATTCCGTGCTATCGGCCAAGGTTTTTCAGGTGGTTTAGGAGCTTTGGTACGCAATTATGGTATTAATATCTAATAAATAGCTATTGACAATAAAGAGCGGTTAATTATTCGCTCTTTATTTTTTAGGGTTGGTTCTTATGATTAGGAGTGCATAATGGCAATTGATGTAACCAAAAAACCAAAAATTTCACTGAGTAAAATTGTGCTAGAAAAATCTGGCGATGCAGCAAGAGTAGACTTATCCAAAAATAATGACAGTGCTATCGTTATTAATTTAAACTGGTCTCAAAGCAAAAAACCTAATGGATTGCTAGCTGGTTTATTCCAAAAACATCAAGAGATCGATTTAGATTTGGGTTGTTATTATCAATTAAAAAATGGTCAATCAGGTGTCATTGATGGCGTGCAATTTTCTCACAATCGTGGCGGAGCAAGAAACCAACAAACCGCACAAGGTTGTTATACACAATCACCTTGGGTATGGCATTGTGGAGATGATAGAGTTGGTAGTAGTGCGACTGGCGAAAGTATTCTGGTTAACCCACAGGGTATTTTAGATATTAGACAGCTAATCGTTTATTGTTTTATTTATGATGGGGTTGCCAAGTGGAATGAGTCTGATGCCATTGTAACAATAAAAATACCCAATCAACCTGATGTTGTGGTTGAAATGGGCAGACAGACTGATGGCAGAAAATTTTGTGCGATTGCTATGATTGATTTTTCTGGTAATCATATGACAGTACGCAAGCAAATTACCTTTCATCGTGGACATGAAGACTGTGACGATTATTATAAATGGGGCTTTAACTGGGGAGCTGGTTCTAAATAGTCTATTGATGTTTAAAAACCGCCTTAGTGCGGTTTTTTGTCATCTTTGAGTCTTTGTTTTATTAGAGTCATCACATTTAGCTTGGCAACTTTATCAAAATAATCATATACAAAAATATGATGCCTTGTTAAAATACAGTTAAATTCTAGAAACAAAATTTTATTAAGGAATATCCAATGAAGGCTGCTTTATCTTTGATGATGGTATTTGTTTTGTCAGGTTGTGTGGCAACACCCACCACGCAAACCAAAACTGCCAAACCTACAACTAACATCAGTGAACGAAAAAAACAAGACATTGCCCCAGAAATTGGCTATGGTTTAACTGACCAAAAACTGACGCACGCCAAACATTTTATGGTAGCTACCGCTAATCCTATTGCCACGCAAGCAGGCTATGATATTTTATTAAAGGGTGGTACAGCCATTGATGCTATGATCGCTGTACAGAGCACGCTTGGCCTTGTTGAGCCGCAATCATCAGGACTTGGCGGTGGGGCATTTGTTGTCTATTGGGATAATAAAACGAAGCAGTTAACAACTTTTGATGGGCGGGAAACTGCCCCACAAGCGGTTGATGGTGAGTTATTTATGAAGGATGGTAAGCCTATGGGCTTTATGGATGCAGTCGTTGGCGGTCGCTCGGTTGGTGTGCCTGCTATCCCCATGCTTATGGAAACCTTGCACAAAAAATATGGTAAATTAGCATGGCAAAGCCTATTTGATACACCCATTGGTTTAAGCAAAAATGGTTTTTATGTCTCAAAACGCATGGCAGACTCTATTAAAAGTAATCAAAAAACCTTAGCAAATTATAAATCAACTGCTGATTACTTTTTGCCAAATGGCAAACCTTTGCAAGAGGGTGATTTGCTAAAAAATAATGAATACGCAAATACCTTAAAAATGCTTGCTGCAGAAGGTTCACGCCCATTTTATCAAGGTCGGTATGCCCAAAACATCGTAGGTGTCGTCCAAAATAACAACGGTGCATTAAGTATGGCGGATTTTCATGATTATAAAGTCATACAAAAAGAGCCTGTCTGTGCCAATTACCGCAGCTATCAAGTGTGTGGTATGGACGCACCAAGCTCTGGGGGTATTGCGGTTGGGCAGATTGTCGGTGTGCTCAATCAATTTTCAAAAGAGCAATTACCAAAAGATGACCCAAACACGCTAAGAATCTTGGGTGATGCGTCAAGGCTTGCATTTGCTGACCGTGAAAAATATGTAGCTGACCCCGAATTTGTCAATGTGCCAAGCCAATTTTTGATGTCAGACCATTATCTAAAAAACCGTGCCAAACTTATCAAAAACAGCAATACTGCCCTTGATATGGTTCAAGCAGGCAATGTGCCCAATTTACAAAGCAAGTATGCTGCTGCCCCAAGTCTAGAATTACCGTCTACAAGCCATATTAGCATCGTGGATAAATATGGCAATGTATTATCCATGACCACATCAATCGAAAATGCGTTTGGTTCAGGGCTTATGGCGAATGGTTATTTATTAAATAACGAATTGACTGATTTTTCTTTTGAGCCAACCAAGAGCGGTAAATATGTCGCCAATCGTGTTGAAGGTGGTAAGCGTCCACGCTCATCAATGGCACCTACTATTGTGATGCTAGATGGTAAGCCGTATATGGCAGTTGGTTCGCCAGGCGGTAGTCGTATTATTGGCTATGTCGCCAAAACACTGGTGGCACATATTGATTGGGGTATGGATATTCAACAAGCGATTAATTACCCAAATGTTTTAAACCGCTTTGGTAATTATGAGCTTGAACAAAACAGTGATGCAATAGACTTTAATGATAAGCTCATTGAGTTTGGCTTTAAAACTGATATTCGGGATTTGAATTCAGGCGTTCAAGGTATTGTGATTACGAATGCAGGTCTATCGGGCGGTGCTGACCCACGCCGAGAGGGTAAGGTTATGGGGCGTTGATACTATTTTGCGATCATTTTAAATTCTAATAATCATAACAGCATAAGAGGTAGCTCAAGTAATCCGATAAATGATGCAGGTCTTTGAACGCATGTTTAGCTATCTTTTTTGGATTTTTTAAAGATGTTTAAGACCTTAGGCTATTTTGGTCTATTACTTAAGTTATGCCATATTACAAACTGTATCATAAAAATCATGTTATAATAAAGTGCTAAATGATTTGAAAAACTTGAGAAATTATGAAAGTATTGGGGCTTGAGACATCTTGTGATGAGACAGGGCTTGCGATTTATGATAGCCAAATGAATGATGGAAAGGGCGGTGTACTCGCTCAAGTGCTGCATAGCCAGATTGAACTGCATGCTACTTATGGTGGCGTTGTGCCTGAGCTTGCTAGCCGAGACCATATTCGTAAACTTGTACCGCTTTTTCATGATTTGTTGGAGCAGGCGAATATCTCAAAGCACAAGATTAGTGCTATCGCCTATACCAAAGGTCCAGGATTGATTGGTGCTTTGATGACAGGAGCGTTGTTTGGGCGGACGCTTGCTTATGGGCTTGGCGTGCCCGCCATTGGTGTGCATCACATGGAAGGACATCTGTTAGCACCTTTGTTGGGTGATGATGTGGCATTTCCTTTTGTCTGTTTGTTGGTTTCAGGTGGGCATACCATGCTTGTGCGAGCAGATGGGGTGGGTCAATATGAAGTTTTGGGTGAATCTATTGACGATGCAGCAGGCGAGTGCTTTGATAAAGCAGCAAAGATGCTAAATCTGCCTTATCCGGGCGGTCCAAATATCGCACAACTGGCGGTCGGTGGGGATAAGAATGCCTATGAGCTACCACGCCCCATGTTGGGCAAAGGACTTGATTTTTCATTCAGTGGCATGAAAACTGCTATTCATAATGTCATCAAAGACACGCCAAATGCCGATAAGGACCCTGTGGTTCGTGCCAATATTGCAGCAAGTTTTGAGTTTGCAGTTGTTGATACACTGGTTAAAAAATGTATTAAGGCATTAAAGCAGACAGGACTAAAACGCCTTGTTATTGCAGGTGGTGTGTCCGCCAACAGTGAACTTCGATTAAATCTAGAAAAACAGCTCGCCAAAATTCATGCCACCGTGCATTATGCACCAAAAGAGCTATGTACGGATAATGGAGCGATGATTGCTTATGCAGGATACTGCCGTTTACAGATGGGGCAGAGTGATGGACTATCGGTTTCGTGTGTGCCCAGATGGGATATGCAAAGTTTGGCAGTCTAGTTGCCGTTTTGTTTGTTGGTTATTTGTGAGCCATGTGTCGGATTTTTGGTAAATTGAAGAAGCGTAAAGTAAAAATAGTTGGGCTTGTGAGGTAACTTGAATTATTTTCAATTATTTTTAAAAATATATCATTTTTATTCAGCTAAGTTTTGTGGTTTAATATACATGTCTTTTAAGCAGTTGTGAAAAACAGCTGACAACCACTAAACATAGGTGATGACATGACAACACAATTTAAATGCCAAGTTCATACCCTTGAATTTGATGAAAATTATGAACCAGCCAGTAGTACTCGCTTAACCACTAACTTTGCCAACTTGGCTCGAGGCGAGAACCGCAAGCAAAACTTACAAAATGCCATTAACATGATTGACAATCGTTTTAATGATTTGGCAAATTGGGACAATCCTAATGGCGACCGCTACTCAGTAAAGCTAGACATTGTGTCTATTGATATTGATGTGGCAGGTAAGGGCGAGTTCTTCTCAGGTCTTGAATGGCTAAAAACTTCAGTGATTGACCATAAGACTGGCAAAACCATCGATGGCATCATCGGTAATAGCTTCTCATCTTTTGTGCGTGATTATGATTTTAGCGTGTTGCTTCGTGAATATAACGAAGGCAAGAGTGAGTTTAGCGTACCAGCAGGTTATGGCGATTTGCATGGCAAATTGTTCAAACTCATGGTAAACTCGCCAGAATACCAAGCTCAATTCAAAAAACCACCCGTCTTGTGCTTAAGCGTGGCAACCACCAGAACTTACCACAGAACAACCAACGCTCACCCAATTTTAGGTGTGGAATATGTGCAAAATGACTATTCATTGACTGATGAATACTTTGCCAAGATGGGCTTAAAGGTTCGCTACTTCATGCCGCCTAATTCGGTTGCACCGTATGCGTTTTATTTTGATGAAAATGCTGATTTGCTCAATGATTATACCAACCTTGAACTAATCAGTACGATTGCCACAATGGAAGCTTTCCAAAAAATCTATCGCCCAGAGATTTATAATGCTAACTCGGTGGCAGGGCAGGTGTATAAAGGTAGCTTGACTTATCAAGACTACTCACTGACCCAAGTTGAATATGACCGTGTGGAGCGTACCGAGCTTGCCATCAAGCAGGGTAAGCTTGCAGAAGAGCAGTTCATCAAGCCCTATAAAGAGATTTTAGATGCTTGGTTAAATGAAAAATAATTAACTTTGGTTCAAATCAGCTGATAGAATCATCGGCTGATTTGGCTTTTTTGTATCACATGAGATTTTAGGCTTTTAGGAAAACACAATGAGCAAACTTTTACTCCCTACTTCTACTGCCGGCAGTTTACCAAAACCTGCTTGGCTTGCCGAACCTGAAAAACTATGGTCGGAATGGAAATTCTCAGGCGATGAATTGCGACAAGCCAAGCAAGATGCCTTGTTGGTGTCACTTGCTGAGCAAGCCGCTGCTGGTATTGATATTGTGAGCGATGGTGAGCAGACTCGCCAGCATTTTGTAACGACATTCATCGAACATCTAGACGGTGTGGATTTTAATAAACGAGAGACTGTTCGTATCCGCAATCGTTATGATGCTAGCGTGCCTAGCGTGGTAGGGGCGGTATCACGCCCTAAATCGGTATTTGTGGAAGATGCCAAGTTCTTGCGTGCACATACCGATAAACTCATCAAATGGGCGTTACCTGGTCCGATGACGATGATTGATACGCTGTATGATGGGCATTATAAGAGTCGTGAAAAGTTGGCGTGGGAATTTGCCAAAATCCTAAACGATGAAGCAAAAGAACTAGAAGCAGCAGGCGTGGATATTATCCAGTTTGATGAACCTGCTTTTAATGTGTTTTTTGACGAACTTAGTGATTGGGGTGTGGCAGCTTTAGAGCGAGCAGTAGAGGGTCTAAACTGTCAAACAGCGGTACATATTTGCTATGGCTATGGCATCAAGGCAAATACCGATTGGAAGCAGACGCTAGGCAATGAGTGGCGGCAATACGAAGAGAGCTTCCCGTTACTACAAAAATCAAGCATTGATATCATTTCATTGGAATGTCAAAATTCTAAAGTGCCAATGGACTTGATTGAACTGGTGCGTGGTAAAAAAGTCATGGTGGGGGCGATTGATGTGGCAACCAATACCGTTGAAACACCAGAGCAGGTGGCGGATACTTTGCGTAAAGCTCTACAATTTGTGGATGCAGATAAGCTATATCCTTCTACCAACTGCGGTATGGCTCCTTTGTCTCGCACGGTGGCACGAGGTAAGCTCAACGCCCTTAGTCAAGGAGCACAGATTATCCGTACCGAATTGACAGCGAATCGCTAGGCGTATTTGTACATAAGGTGTGCATGTCGCACCTCATGTTTACTTTGATAAACACTGATTAGATTTTAAGAATTAACATGGTATCTGTAACAGATTTTAAAGATGCGATGGCAAAGCTAGCCACTGCCGTGCATGTCGTAACCACTGATGGCGAACATGGTCGCTACGGCTTTACTGCATCGGCAGTAGCAAGCGTTACCGACTCACCACCCACGCTTCTTGTGTGTATGAATACAAGCATTCGCTTTTATGAGGACTTTGTCAAAAATGGCGTACTGATGGTCAATACGCTAACTGCCAAGCAGTCGCATTTATCCAACGCCTTTGCATCTTCGTTGAGTGCAGAAGAGAGATTTGCTACTGCCAGTTGGACGACTTTGGCAACAGGTTCGCCACTTTTGGAAGAAGCTCTCATTGGTTTTGATTGTAAGATTCGTGAAATTAAGGAAGTAGGCACGCACGGCATCTTGATTTGTGAAATTGTGGCAATCAAGCATGGCGATAGTAATGAGGCGTTAACTTACTATGAGCGTGGATACCATCAAGTTGCCCCACAGACGGCATTATAGATTGATGTATTTATTGATGAAATTGCACAAAAGGGCGAATCTGTTCGCTCTTTTTTATGCCTGCTTTTTTATTGGCAATCAACTTATGTTTACTGCAATCACTCAGTATGGGTTGTTATCTTGTTGAGCTGATTTAAGGTGTTGATAAATTTATCTTGCTTAGATGATGCTATTTTGAGAAAATAGGCTGTTTGGTAGATGTATCGTTAATCATCAATCCACCCACTAACCTTAAAAAAGAGTTCGCCTTGCCGTTATCTGAATCATCTTTAAAATTTGAATCCTTACCAGGGTTCTTTGCCAGTCTATATTCTAATATCTTAGCTGCATTAAAAATGCTGGTTGGTAGTACTCGTGCATTTTCGCTGGTTAAGCCAACTTTTGGGCAGTTTATATTATTCTTATTGACAGCTTCAGGGTCAAACATTTTGTTTGGCTACTTGTCGGCACATGAAAGTGGCTATTTTAATGAACAAGGACTCATCAGTTATCTGATTTGGCCAGTCATTATCTTGGTGGCAGGCATCATTTTGGCAAAACGCACGATGAACTATTCGTTATTGTTTGTGCCTGTGATTTTGTGGCTGACTGCTGATACGATGCTTGTGTTATCACAAAGTGCCATCCAATTTTTGGATATTAAGGGTCTGTTGCCATCATCTTTATATGGTATTTTGCCTAATTTATTCATGTTGCTGTTTGTATGGCAGACGGCATCGTTGTTGTGGATTTTTGCCAAAAAGCTACATTGGCAGTGGTGGGAGCGACTGTTGATGATTGCTGGTGCGGTAGCATTACTGATTGTCTGGCAAAAAAACACCGCCGACCAACCGATTTTTAAGGTTAAGGAAGTTGTACCAACGCTAAGTGAGCAGCAGTTCTATGAGCAGTCAGCACTGCTGGAGCAAAAGCTATCTGCCATCGCCAAGGGGGTTAAGGGTAAGAGTGAGTGGTATTTTGTGGGGGTGGCAGGTTATGCAGAACAAAATGTCTTTGCCAAAGAAATTGAACAAGCACATCAGCTGTTTGAAGCTCGTTTTGGGGTAAAAGATCGTGCACTCATGCTGATTAACAACTTGTACACTTGGGATACTCATCCCATCGCCAGTCGCACAAGTTTGGCTCAGTCGCTAAAGAATATCGGCACAAAGATGAATCCTAATGAAGATGTGCTATTTTTGACATTAAGTTCACATGGGGCGGTTGATGAATCAGGTAGTATATTGGGGGATTTGGTGATGACTAACCCTCCTTTGACGCTTGACTCCATTGATCCTGTGTGGCTTCGTGGAGCACTTGATGCATCAGGTATTCGCTGGCGTGTTATTGTGGTGTCATCGTGCTATTCAGGGTCGTTCATTCAGGCTTTATCAAGTCCGACTACCGCCATCATTACCGCCAGCCGACCTGATCGTGCATCTTTTGGTTGTAGCAATGACGCTGACATGACTTATTTTGGTCGAGCATTTTTTGCAGAGAGTATGCGTGAACAAACGACGTTAACTGGAGCATTCTCTCAGGCTCGTCGCCGTATTGGCGAGCGAGAAGCACTCATGGGATTTGAGCCATCTGAACCGCAAATGGTGATGGGAGCGATGATGCAAATCGCTTTACCTGAGCTTGAAAAAACATTGTTTGATCGCACCAATAGCCTAAGTGTAAAGTTGCCTAAGTTTGATCACCTAGAGATTGTTAAATAAAAAAATCCTGCCTAATGGCAGGGTTTTTTATGGATTAACTCTTTGGAATGATTAAAGTATATATTTGATAAAACTAATTGATGAGTTGATATATATCATAAATTCAGATATATGTATAAAAAATTGTGAATAATGTTTGCATTTTATTTAATTTTTGATTATATTATCCTTGCTAATAAAGGCATTAACAGAAATTATGAATTTCTATTAATAAAATATTTTTTATTGTCAACATAGGAAGATTGCCATGACTATTCAAGCTACTATCGCTAAAATTGAGCAAAACTACGCTCATCAGCCAGAATTTATCCAAGCTGTTAAAGAAGTTGCCATGACTATCGAGAAGGTCTATGGCGATAACCCAAAATACGAAGCCTTGCAGGTATTTGAACGCCTATGTGAGCCTGATCGTATCATCTCATTCCGTGTAAACTGGGAAAACGATAAGGGTGAGATTCAAGTAAACCGTGGCTGGCGTGTACAGTTTAGCAATGCCATCGGTCCTTATAAAGGCGGTATCCGTTTCCACCCGACCGTAACCGAAGGCACTCTAAAATTCTTAGGTTTTGAGCAAATTTTCAAAAATGCCCTAACTGGTTTGCCAATGGGTGGTGCTAAGGGTGGTTCAGACTTTGACCCTAAAGGCAAGAGCGAGGCTGAGATCCGCCGTTTTTGCTACGCATTCATGCGTGAGCTTCATAAAAATGTCGGCAAAGATATGGATGTGCCTGCAGGCGATATCGGTGTGGGCGGTCGTGAAGTGAACTATATGTTTGCGATGTACAAAAACCTAACTCGTGAGTTTGAGGGGGTGCTAACTGGTAAAGGCGTAGGTCATGGTGGTTCGCTCATTCGTACTGAGGCGACAGGTTATGGACTTGTTTACTTCCTTGATAATATGCTAAAAGTCAACAACGATAGCCTAGAAGGCAAAACCGTCCTAGTATCAGGTGCGGGTAATGTGGCACAGTACGCTGCCGAAAAATGCCTACACTTGGGTGGTAAAGTCATCACTTTCTCTGACTCAAAAGGCACGCTCGTTGATAAAGATGGCTTCACCCAAGAGAAGATTGACTGGGTTAAAGCTCACAAAGAAAATGGCAAAGCTTTGGCTGACTATGTATCAGAGTTTGGTGGCGAGTGGTTAGAAGGTCAAAAGCCTTGGCAGTTTGATGCTGAAGTGGCTCTGCCTTGTGCCACCCAAAACGAAGTTAATGCTGACAATGCCAAAGCCCTTGTGAAGCATGGCGTCAAATATGTTGGCGAAGGTGCAAATATGCCACTGACAGCCGAAGCGATTGATATTGTGCGTGACAATGGCATCGCTTATGCTCCTGGTAAAGCTGCCAATGCTGGCGGTGTGGCGGTATCTGGTCTTGAGATGAGCCAAAACTCAGTGCGTAAGTACAAGTCTTTTGAGGATTTGGATTTGGAACTTCAAAAAATCATGAAAAATATTCATGAAAGTGCCAAGGCTGCTGCTGAAGAGTACGGCACAACCGAAGGTGCGATTGACTATATGACAGGTGCTAATGTGGCAGGCTTTACCCAAGTTGCCAATGCACTTGTGGCTTACGGTTATCTATAATCGCTCTTTTGTTAATGAATAAATACTATTAACAAGTTTTACTAAAATAAACACCCCAAAAGCCAGATGCCTTTGGGGTGTTTTTTATGACAACATATAATCATCTGTTATAAGGCATGATTTATGACGGATTATCTGTGAAGAATTATAATCTTGGTGGCATGATTGAATCAAACTAAAGCAAAAGATGGCTTTACCAAGAGCTCACCCCAACCAAAAGGCATCAGAAGTTGGGGTGATTGGTTGATTTAATTCTTGGGCAATGATGATTTATGATATTTAATGTGTGTGATGCGAGCTGTGATTTTGATGTTGGGTATGGCTGTGATTGTCTTGCGTGTGATGGTGTTCAGTAAAGCTATGCTCGGTGTGATGATTGTGAATATGATGTTGGTGGTTGCCAACGAAATGACCATGCCCAGTGTGGTCGTGTCCGTGCATCATGTGCATGATGGTGGGCGATAAAGCAACCAAAATCCCTGATATTAGCATTAATGCACCACTGAACTTGCGTAGGTTGAATTTTTTTACCGTTTTTTGCAAAAAGGCAAGTATGCTATCAGTAGCGATAAGCATCGGCAGTGAACCTAAGCCAAAAAATAGCATGAATGTCGCACCAACCAAAGCATGGGTATGTAGGCTTGATATGCTGACCGCCATAACCAATGCACCATACACTAAACCACAAGGCAAAAACCCCCACAATATTCCTGCTAAAAATGCCTTAGAAGGACTATCAATGGGCAAGACCTTTTGACGCACTGGAGCAAGTTTGTTCCATAGTCCTAGACCTAATTTTTCAAGGCGGTTTAAAGCAGGTAAGCCAAGCATGAGCAGGGCAGCAAAGATGAGAGCCGCTCCAAGCAAAATTCGTGGCATGGCGTTATTTGTTAAAAATGGTGCAATGAGCTGGCTACCTATAAGCGTTGCCAACACGCCCAATGCCATATAACTGGTCAGTCTGCCAAGATGATAAGTGGCAACCAAAAGTCTTCTTTTGGCGGGTGAAAGATGTCGCATTGAGATGCCAAATGCAGTAACAATACCACCACACATACCCAAGCAATGTGGCGAACCAAAAAAGCCCATAGCAAGGGCTGCCAGTAATAAAGAAGCTGTCATGAACCACCTTCAGGATATGTTAATTTACATGGTTGTTTGGATTGTTGGCTAGGGATTTTCGGCGTGCTTGCCTGTCATCTAAGATAATCTGTTCTGGTGCGTTGTCTAGGTCTTCAAACTGATTGGATTTCACAGCGTACCAAATCGCCCAAATCGCCACAATGAACAAGATAAGACTTAAAGGAATGAGCAAGTAGATACTAGGCATAATAATCCTTGTTATAAATTGATGACAAACTGCCAATCATCATGATATGGCTTTATTATAACATACTATGGCAGGTATTACCAATAAAGAGCTTGCTTATGAGTGATTTTTTACTGGGCGACCACAATGGCACATGGCAGATGGTGCAGGCTTTTAATGGTTTTGGTTGCATTGCCATGATTGTTGATTGCATTTATCAAGACATACAGCTGATGGGTAGCATATCGTGCTGTTGTGTGGGCAGTGTATCACTGGGTTTGGCAATATCTTGCACCGTAAATGGTGTCTTTAGTAGCTGAAATAACCGCCCAATCTCGCCAAAATCCCCTGCTAGCACGGCATCTATTGCGTCTTGTGCCATACTATTTCTAAGTATGTACACAGGATTGGTTTGTTTCATAAGACAGGTGGCATCTGTTTTATTTGTGGTGTGTTCGATGAGCTGTATGTATCTTGTCGTCCAATCCATCCATGAAGTTTGACCATCTTGAGCGTCTATCTCTGCTGTGAGTGTGTCTAATAGTGCTTGCTCGTGTGGCGATGGCATATTATCCACTAGGGCAATGAGTGCCCGAAAACTGTTGGTATAATCAAGTTCATAAGTTTTTAAGAGACTTACAAATTCATAGGCAAGATTGACGCTGTCTTGGCGATGAGGCAGTCCTAATTTTTTGCATATCCCTTCATTATAAGTATGATAAAAAGTCTCTTGGTAACTATCCAGGCTTGCCATCATGGTTTCTTGTTTTATTGACAGCAAGGCAAAGCAAGATAGCCATTTTTGTAAATTCCAATGCCCAATGGTTGGTTGGTTTTGATAGGTATAGCGACCATGATGGTCGGAGTGGTTATTGATCCAAGTTGGGTTAAACCGCTCCATCATGCCAAAAGGACCAAAGTCTAGTGTTGAGCCTGTAATGTTTAGGTTGTCTGTGTTCATCACACCATGACTAAAGCCGATAAGCTGCCAATGGGCGATGAGCTTGGCGGTATTTTGACAAACCTGTTTTAAAAATTCATCAAGGTCATTTTTGGGTAAATGTGGATAATAAGTTGCAAGCATCTCGTAGGTAAATTCGCTAAATAGCTTAGGCTGGTATGCTGCAATCCATTCAAAATGCCCAAAACGCACATGGCAATCATTGACTCGTAGCAGGCTTGCGGCTTTGACCATCTGTATGCGAGCAATCAGCGTGTCTGAGACAACAAAACCTAAAGCGTTTGAACTTTTGATGCCTAGGCTAGATAGGGCATGACCGCCTAGATACTCACGCACGGTACTATCGACCATCGCTCGCCCATCACCAAAGCGAGAAAAAGGCGTGCGTCCTGAACCCTTTAAGTGCAGGTCGGTGAGTTTGCCATCTTTATTAATAACTTGAGTGAGTAATAGACCTCGTCCATCGCCAAGCTGTCCTGCCCATTGTCCAAACTGATGTCCTGCATAAACCATCGCCAATGGACAAAACTCATCAGCAAAAGCATTATTATCTCCACCAATGATGCCTTGCCAATCAAGTGCGTCAAAGGGAATATCAAAAATACGCTCATACAAGTCATGATTAAAATGCACCAGTAAGGGATTTTCTAGCGGTAGGGCGGCTTGCCTGTGGTATAAGATGGGGTCTAGAGTGAGATAATGATGATGGTATTTCATGGGTATGCTCGTTAATTTAGCCCATTGTATCACAAACAGCCATAAAAAACCCTTTGTCATTGAACAAAGGGTAAGGAGAAAAACGATGTTGGTACTTATTGGACCGATTTACCTTTTAACTGCAAGTAAGCATTCTCAATGCGTTCACTGTGTGCCAAGATTTTGGCTTCTACTTGAGCAAATTGTTCCTTTAATTTCTCATCGGCTTCATGCAGACGATTGACAAATTCGGTACGCTTAAGTTCAACAGATTTTGCTTTTAGAGCGTGCCATTCTTCTACCGTTTGGGTGAACGCATCATATTCGGCACTGATGCGTTCTTTAAAGGCAAGCAGGCGATCATCTAGACTCTTTTCGTTGCTTTTTTCAATGCGAGCTTGGGCACGCTTGAACTGCATGATGACTTCGGCGTGCTTGATGGTTACATCATCAACTCGTTTTAGGTCTTTGGCAAGTCCGACTTTGTGTAGCATGCTGATGAACCATTTGGTTGGGTCGTATTGCCACCATTTTACGCCATTGCGATAGTCATATTGAAAGTAATGATGGTAGTTATGATAACCTTCACCCCAAGTAAAGATGGCAAGAATTGGGTTGTCTCGTGCGGTGTTTTCATCAGTATATGGTCTGCTGCCAAACATATGGCACAGCGAGTTGATAAAAAAGGTGAAGTGATGAGTTAGCACCATACGAAGCAGACCTGCAATTAAAAAAGTGCCAAGCATATCGCCCGTCAATATACCTGCCAAACCAACCACCACGATATTGGTTAAGATTACCCAGATGCCATAATATTTATGCTGAAGTTGTAGTAGTTTATCTTTTTTAAGGTCGGGAATATTTTTGTAGTCGTATTGACCGCTTGGATATTTACGAAGCATCCAATTCATATGGCTAAACCAAAAACCACGCTGTGATGAGTATGGGTCATCATACTCATCGTCAACATGACGATGATGAGTTCTGTGTCCAGAACACCAGTCAAAGGCTGAACTCTGTACAGCTAAGGTTGCCCCAAGCAACAAGAAGTATTTGATGATGGGGTGTGCCTCATAGGATTTGTGTGCCCATAGGCGATGATAACCTGCTGTAATGGATAGCCCTGTCCACGCCATAAAGAAAGCAAAAGCTGTCCAAACGGCAGGATTGACACCATGTGTCCACAGATACCAAGGCACAAGTACGATGGCAAGCAGCGGGGTTGATAGCAAGATAATGGCTGGCACCCAGTTGATGGGGGCGTTCTCAAAGGCTTGCGGATTTCTTTCGACGCTCATATCGGGGTCCTGTTGGTTAAAATAGACTGGAATGATGGTTAGTAATATTATTATATTGTAGCCTAATTTTTTAAAAAAGTGAACATTTATTCACATTAAATTAACTGAACTTTGTAAATGTTATTATTGATTTTATCAATCATATCGTAAATTTTGATTGGCGGTGGCTTTTGAGAGTTTTTCGATGAATTTTTAAGAAGTTTTTGGTGAAATTGGTGTTTTTTGTGGTGTGAGTTTGTTATAATTTTTTGTTAGCTTGCTTGCTAGACAACAGACGCTTTTGGGCATTGTAGAGATTGTATTTACTAACTGGTTGATGCAGGCAGCTACTTGGTTTAATTTTGTAAGGACTGATATGTCAAATCGCAAGGAATTATTTGAAATTAGGGAAACTAAAATCCTGCAAGCTGCTGAGCAACTCATCTTAGAATCAGGCGAAGGCGATTTGACATTAGATAGCTTAGCGTGGCATTTGGATTTGGCAAAAGGCACACTGTACAAGCATTTTGCCAGTAAAGATGAACTGTTACTTAGGATTCTCATTGACCATGAAAAACGGCTATTCGCCATGAATCAGACCCAAGATGGGGCGGCAGCAGGCGTTGCTCGCATGGTATTACAACAACTACGACTGCCACAACGAGCGATGCTGTTTAACCATATTGAAGAGCGTCTGGCGGGTACATCGTCAGGGCTTAATAAGATATTTGCCGAGCTATATCGTATCCGCCGTGAACGCATGAAAAGACTGCTTGAAATCGCTGAACAGTATCTAAAGGAACAAAAAAGTGCGATGACGGTGCGAGATTATGTGGCGAGCATTTGGGCGGTCGGTCAAGGCGGTGCAGGATTGCTCAATTCAAGTTTTTATCAGCGGTATTTGGGTAGTAGGGAGACTTTAAAATATGCTCTTGTGCAACAACTGCTTGATTTACCAAAACTGTATCCACTTGATCGTGCTGATTGATGAGTCTGACGCTTGTCATCATGCTTGCTTTGGCAGGCTTTGTTTTTGATATTTTGACAAAAATGGCGTCAGCATGATTGTTGATGCTGACGCCAGTCATGGGTTGTTTGTGTTTATTTATAAGGATGGTTTTTGACACGCTAAAAGTCGGTAAGTCTAGATTGATATTGCTTCATCATCAAGATTGCTCACTGGTTCCTAGATACATACCGTCATTTTTAGCAAGGATTGGGTGATCGGTATCTTTAATATTGGCTCTTAACATCATGTAGCCTGCAACACCAGAGATGAGCGAACCTAAGATGATGCCTAATCGTGGGTCGTAATCTTCAGGAATGCCACCAAAGGCAAGACCCGATATGAATAGCGACATGGTAAAGCCGATACCGCACAGCAGTGATACCCCATATATCTGTTTAAGATTTGTCCCTTTGGGTAGTTGTACTAAGCCTAATTTTACCACCAAGAGTACAGGTAGCATAACGCCAATTTGCTTGCCGACAAATAGACCTAGTGCAATACCTAACGGCACACCATGAATAAGACTATCTAAATTCGTACCGGCAAGAGAAATACCTGCATTGGCAAAAGCAAATAGTGGTAAGATACCAAAGGCAACGGTGTTGTGCAAGTCGTGCTCTAGCTCTTCTAATGGCGAGTGTTCTGGGTCTTTTTTATTGCGAAGTGGGATAAAGAGTGCCAACAACACCCCTGCCAATGTTGCGTGTACGCCTGATTTTAACATTGCAGCCCACAACACCGCACCGATCAGTAGATAGGGCGTTAAACGCACAACATTAAGGCGGTTTAAGATGAATAAAAACGGCAGACAAACAGCCGCAATACCTAGCGAAACCAAGGACAGCTCGGAGGTGTAAAATAGTGCGATGATAATGATTGCCCCCAAGTCATCAAAAATGGCGATGGATACCAAAAATACTTTTAGGGCGTTGGGTACTCGGTTACCAAGTAGGCTTAATACGCCGATAGCAAAGGCAATGTCGGTGGCAGTTGGAATCGCCCAGCCTTGCATGGCAATGGCATTACCGTGATTTAGTCCTGTATAAACTAAGGCGGGAGCTATCATACCACCTACTGCACATAAGGCAGGCAGGATAATCTGCTTGACATCAGACAGCTCGCCAATGAGGGATTCTCGCTTTAGCTCTAGCCCCACCAAAAAGAAAAAGACTGCCATTAGTCCATCGTTAATCCAATGATGGGCATCTTTATTGATGCTAAATTCGCCAATCTGAACCACAACGGGGGCATGAATAAAGCTGTTATAAAAGTCATACAAGGGTGAGTTAGCGACAATCATTGCCAAGATAGCAGCGACCGCCAACACAATGCCTCCAGCGGCTTCTAATTCAAAAAATGCTTTAATTCGGTTCATTGGCATAAGTATTATTCTCTTGACTAAAAAATAAACAATCTTAGAAATATATCATAAAAACTGATGGGGCTAAAGGTCTTTTATGATATTTTGCGTAAAAAATTATAAAAAATATCATTTTATGCTTTTGATGAGTAGACTAGAATTTGATGGCGTCTATGGCAAAATCACGGCGAGCGATATTGAGCATTTGCCAACTGATTGCGTTATTAACTTGGCAATAAAAACCGTCAGCTTGTTGGTTGGGCTACTAAAATTACAACTGGTCTGATGACCTGATATTTTATTGGTATTAAAAAATAGGACAGGCTAGATAAAACATTAATCATACTAGGTAGGGCAAAAGCGTTCCACACCCACGCCTAATCTGTGCTAAAATATGCACTATTTTTAACCTTTACATCTCTTATAATGAATCACGCCTTCCAGACCAAAAATATACTCCTTGCCATCACAGGTGGTGTCGCCGCTTATAAATCTGCTGCTCTTGCTCGCTTGCTCATGAAGGCGGGGTGCAATGTGCGTGTCATGATGACTGATGCGGCGTGCCAGTTCATCACGCCTTTAACTTTGCAGGCATTGACGGGTCAAGAGGTGCATACTCAGCTACTTGATGAGCAAGCAGAGCGAGGCATGGGGCATATTGAGCTTGCCAAGTGGGCAGATGTGGTGGTGATTGCCCCTGCTACAGCCAATATGATTGGTAAACTGGCTGGTGGCTTAGCAGATGATTTGGTGGGTACGGTGTGCTTAGCAACTACCGCACCAATTTTGATTGCCCCTGCGATGAATCAGGCGATGTATGGACAAAAAGTCGTCCAAGAAAATCTGCATAAATTACAAAAATTTGGTCATATAATCCTAAATCCTGACAGTGGCGAGCAGGCGTGTGGCGATGTGGGAGCTGGCAGATTGCCCGAACCTGAAGATTTGTGCGAGCGAATTTTGGGTTATTTGCGTCGTTGTTCGATACCCCAAAATTTGACAGGCAAGACCGTTGTTATCACCGCAGGGGCGACAGTAGAATCCATTGACCCTGTGCGTTACCTATCCAACCATTCTACAGGAAAAATGGGCTATGCCATCGCTCGTGCCTGTCTGGATATGGGTGCAAAGGTTATTATTATTGCAGGTAAATCGGTTCATCTGCCCACGCCAATAGGTGCGGATAAAATCACCATCACAACGGCAGATGAGCTGTTGGTTGCTTGTCAAAGTGTGATGCGTGATGATGGCGATACCATCTTTATCGCCACCGCTGCCGTTGCTGATTATAAAGTCAAAACTGTCGCTACCCAAAAAATCAAAAAAAATGCTGATAATGACGCTCTGGTCTTAGAGCTTGTCAAAAATCCTGATGTGCTTGCCACTATTGCCAAAGAATTCCCCCGTGCTTTTATGGTTGGGTTTGCTGCTGAGACTCAAGATACCGAAAATTATGCCAAATCCAAGCTTGTCAGTAAAAACTTGGACATGATAGCGGTAAACGATGTGTCAGATACTTCCATTGGCTTTGGTGCAGATGATAATGCCATGACGGTGTTTTTTGCTCAAGCCTACGCCAAAGACAAAAGACTACTTGCTAAGGCAAGCAAAGATGATATCGCAGCTCAGCTTGTTTTGATGATTGGTGAAACAATGCTGTTAAAACAAGCCCAATTTAATCAACAAAGCCAAGCTAAGAGCATGATAGTATGAAAACCTTGACGCTGGAGGTGTGGTTGATCGCCTTATTTTTGGTGGCGTCATTATTGCATGGTATTGCAGGCATGGGTTTTCCGCTCATTACTATTGGTGCATTAAGCTCGCCTTATGGTTTGGCAGAAGCGATTATCATTGTGCTGATACCAACAGCGGTGTTAAACCTAATTGCATGGCTGTTTGGCAATGGTAGTATTTGGCATAACTTTAGCCATTACCTTAGAAAATACTGGATGTTGATTGTTGTTTCGGTGATTGGTAGTGCTTTGGGTGTGTATCTGCTACTTGTTATGAACTCAGCATATCTGATGTTGACTTTGGCCGTTGCGGTGCTGTGGTACGCCATCATGAGTCTTTTGGGTAAAAAAATCGTTCTGCCTAATAACCTAGTATCATTGATGATAATTGGTCTGGTTGCAGGTGTGATTGGTGGGGCGACCAACGCCACGTCATCGGTGTTATTGATGTACTTATTATCCATCAGTGATGATAAATTTACCATCATCAAGCTAGGCAATCTATGCTATTTTGTTAATAAACTAGTACAAGCCATCATTTTAAAAGATGCCATCATGAGCGTGCCAAGCCAAACTTGGGTTGTGATTGCTTTCTTAACGGTGTTGTCTGTGGTAGGGATTGTGCTTGGTGGACGGCTTGGCAGTTGTTTACCCAAAGAAAAATTTCGCTTATTGACTTTGGTGATTTTGTTGCTACTTGCATAAAAGTTGGTTATCAAGCGGTGCAAATGCTATGGTTATCTTAGTGGCGGATTATTTTGGTGTGGGTCTTTCACAAAACATAAAAATTGATTGGCAAATCCAAAAAAATGGTGTATTTTATTAGAAAATTTTAATCGCAATATTTGGCGTTATGTAATATTGTGCCGATAGGTCGAATGAGATCGGCTGCTTCATGTAAAAAAAGGAATAGATTATGACGACATCTAACTTCGCACTCCCAAAAGATCGCTTGTGGTATAAGACCTACGAACAGTATGGCGTTGATTATGATTTTGAGATACCAGAACATATTAATTCGTTGGCGGATAGTTTTGAGGAGTATATCGCCACTCATAGAGAGAATAATGTGCTAACTTTCATGGATAAGTCCATGACCTATAGCGAGTTAGATGTAGCAAGTTTAAAGATTGCAGCGTATTTGCAGTCGCTAGGGCTACAAAATGGCGATAAAGTAGCGGTCATGATGCCCAATGTGCCACAATATCTCATCACGATGTTTGGTATTATTCGTGCAGGTTATACACTAGTCAATGTCAATCCGTTATACACTAGCCATGAGCTTGAGCATCAGCTCAATGATAGCGATACCAAAGTATTATTCATCTTGGAAAACTTCGCCAAAACTTTTGCTGATGTCAAAAACAAGGGGCAGGTAAAGCATGTCGTGGTCGCCAGTATTGGCGATATGTTGGGTCTAAAAGGCTTGGTGGTAAATCTGGTCGTCAAACACATCAAAAAAATGGTACCAAGCTATCAGTTGGATAATGCCGTCAGCTTTAAAGAGGCGTTAAACAAAGTTCCGCACAGTAATTATAAACGCCCACAATTAGAACTTGATGATGTGGCAGTGTTGCAATACACAGGTGGTACAACTGGTGTGGCCAAAGGTGCGATGCTGACCCATCGTAATATTATTGCCAATGTTAGACAAGCAAGCAACTTCGTGCAAACGGCATTTCCTAATGGCGTAACAAAAGGCGAATATGTAACGATTGCTCTACCACTTTATCACATATTCTGCTTCATGGTGAGCCTGTTGGCGATGCGTATCGGTTTTTCGTTATTGTTGATTCCAAATGCTCGTGATTTTAACGACTTAACCAAACAGCACAGCAAGTATCGCCCGGCTTTCTTTATGGGCGTTAATACGCTATTTAATGCACTGACGAACCATGAAGGCTTTAAGAATATTGACCACAGCAACTTAAAGTTTAGTCTTGCAGGGGGTATGTCTGTCTTACCTAGTACTGCCAAAGCGTGGGAAGATATGACAGGTTGTTATATCACCGAAGGTTATGGACTATCAGAGACTTCGCCTGTACTGACTGTTACGCCACCACCGGCAGGCTATTCCGGCAGAATCGGTGTTCCTTTGCCACACACAGATATCCGCTTGCTTAATGATGCGGGCAACGAAGTGCCATTTGGTGAGCCGGGTGAAATCTGTGCCAAAGGTCCACAGGTCATGAAAGGCTACTATAAGCGAGATGATGAAACCGCCAAAGTGATGACTGATGATGGATTTTTCCGCACAGGCGATATTGGCATTATTGATGAAGAGGGGTATATCAAGATTGTTGACCGCAAAAAAGATATGGTCTTGGTGTCTGGCTTCAATGTCTATCCAAACGAAGTTGAAGCGGCAATCTCCGCTCATCCAAAAGTGCTAGAATGTGGGGTTATTGGTGTGTCGGATGAGTATAGCGGTGAAATGGTGAAAGCCTATATTGTTAAAAAAGACGAAACTTTAACTGAGCAGGAAATCAAACAATGGGCAAAAGAACAGCTAACAGGCTATAAACGCCCAAAAATCATTGAGTTCATCAATGAATTGCCAAAATCAAATGTCGGTAAGATTTTGCGTAAGGATTTGCGTAAGCTTGAAGAACAAAATAAACAATAAGTTGCCATTGGCGATGTAGTTTTAAAGAAAAAGACCTAAGTGGGTCTTTTTCTTTGGATAATGTTTTGTATTATTGGGCGGAACTTGATAGAATATCCTTGCATTAATAAACATAAAAAATGAGTAAAAATCATGCGATACAATAACCGTGCATTCAATGAAATGCGTCCCATCTCATTCACCAGAAATTACACCAAGCACGCTGAAGGTTCGGTATTGGTATGCTTTGGCGATACCAAAGTGCTGTGTACTGCTAGCATTGAAGCGGGCGTACCACGCTGGCTAAAAGGGCAGGGTCAAGGTTGGCTGACAGCTGAGTACGGTATGTTGCCTCGTGCCACAGGCACACGCACCCAACGAGAGGCGGCTAAGGGCAAGCAATCTGGACGCACCCAAGAGATTCAAAGACTTATTGGACGCTCTTTGCGTGCGATGCTTGATTTATCAAAACTGGGAGAAAATACCATCTACATTGACTGCGATGTCATTCAGGCAGATGGCGGTACTCGCACAGCAAGCATTACAGGGGCGGCGGTAGCACTCATTGATGCCCTAGAGACTTTGCAACGAGACAAAAAAATAACCCAAGACCCATTATTAGGCTTGGTTGCGGCGGTGTCTGTTGGCATCAAAGATGGTCAGGCTTATTTGGATTTGGATTATAGCGAAGACTCAACTTGTGATACCGACTTGAATGTGGTAATGACGCAGGCGGGTGGCTTTATTGAGATTCAAGGGACGGCAGAAGAAAAGCCCTTTACGCCTGATGAAGCAAATGAGATGCTTGCTTTGGCATATTCTGGTATTCGCACACTGATTGATGCACAGCAAAAGGCATTGGGCTGGTGATGCAGGTTATAGAAGATGGTGTGCAAATAAGGCTGATAGGCAAGACTTGCGATTATTTGTTTATTTGGGCATTGGCCATGCTACTTTGTTCGGTGCTAGTAGCGGTGATTTGCTTTACCATGCCTGTTCCTTATGCTATCGGTGCGGTGGCATTATGGGCGGTGCTGATGTATTTTTTTAATCAAAAAAAACATACCGCCAAGACGCAACAATACCATGCTCAAGGTCTGCTTGTGATAAAACAAGGATTCTTTAGTATCAATGGCATGAATGTTAGGCTAAGTGAGAATGCTTGGATACAGGCTGACCAAGCCCAGCTAACCATTTGCGATAAAGGATGCTGCCATCACTTTGTGGGCTTTGCTGATGAACGAGAAGTTGTCATTGCCAAAGCGGTGCTTGAGGGGCAAAAAATAGCCATCAGACAAACAACCATCAAGATGGGCACACCCTCTTGATGGTTTTTTAAATATGGGTTTGGTTGGCAATTAAAATGGTTTGACCACCACCAGTACAACTACTGCTACAAGAATAAAAACAGGAACCTCATTAAACCATCGCCAATAGACATGGCTTTTTAACTTGGGGTTATCCATCAGACGCATCCGAAAACGCCCGCATAGCAGGTGATAGATGGTTAGGAGAATGACAAGTGTGAGCTTGGCATGTAGCCAGCCTTGTGTTTTGTACACCTGCCAATTCATGATGACCATTGATAGACCTAGCACCCATGTGGCTATCATTGCAGGAGTCATAATCCCACGATACAGCTTACGCTCCATAACAACAAAGCGATCTAGGCTTATCCTATCCTCACTCATGGCGTGATAGACGAAGAGGCGAGGTAAATAAAAAATCCCTGCAAACCAGCAGATCATCGAGATGATATGAAAAGCCTTAATATAGTCAAACATGAGAAGCCATCAGCAATATAAAAATTGTAGATAAAATAAAAAGTGGCATGATACCACTTTTTATTTGACTTTGAAAGTTGATTATTCAAAGAGGTTATTAAAACGCCCATGCGGTACTGATGAAGCCACCAGTATTGGTATCTGTACCATGCTTGCCATCTAGATGTGTAGCATAAGCACCCACGCCTATTTGGGTGCGACCGATTTGACCTTTTAGGCCCAATGTGGCACTTGTGGCATGAACTTTATCACCCACGACAGTGGTGTTAAAGCCTTTGGCGTATTCAGGCACTGATGTGAGAGCGGCATTGATCACACGGTCATTTTCCTTAAACTCGTGAGTATGGCTTACTCCACCTGTAAAAGTTACCTTTGGCGTGATGACATAATCCATATCAATGCCAACCTTACCTTGCAAGGAGTTGATGTCTTGCTTATGGAATCTCATGGCGGTAGACAGTGCAAGTTGGTCTTCTGTCAGTGCGTTTAAGGCTACTTTTTGCGTGTTAACACCAATATAAGGGCGAATGCTTGCTTTGTCTAAACTGATGTTATAGCCAGCTTGCATACCAGCATGGAAGCGTCTGGCAGCTGCATTGGCACTGTGCTGGCGTGCTTCACCTTTCCAAGCGATTCGGCGATTGGTATTGACTGTTAGGCGATCGATGCCTGCATTCATACCTAGGTATAGATTGTTGAATACATGGCGATGATATACACCAACACCAATGTTCTTAGCCTCTGCACTTAAGGTATTAGATAGGGCATAATCTTGGTTTTGATGGTTTAGATATGCTCCTGTATGGCTACGCTCGCCTGCAATGTCGAGCCCTGTGGTAAGCGAACCATTGCTACCTGCAAGAGCATCTACCCATATACCATGTTTTTGACCATTTAAACGATTTAGGCGACGGCTTAGATGCTCATTGTTAATGGTACCTGTATTAAGTATCTGCTGAGGCAGTTTGCTCACTTGAGTAGGTGCATCAATGATGGAGCGGTAATACTGTGCCAAGATACTGTGAGTGCGTCCTGATGGATGAATTTCATCAGCAAAGGCGAAGTCTTCATTGGCTGTAGGGGTCTGCCAAGAGCTTTGGTCGCAAGTAACTGAGATTAATGATGATGGTAATTGTGGATGAATAGGCTTGCATCCGTAGGTGTCGGTATGTTTAAAGCCAAAAGCCTCTTTGTTGCTTACTGCTTCTTGAAGCAGGGCAAAAGTGTTGGCAGGAATGACATTTGCGTCGCTTTGATTGAGACCGGTGTATAGTGTGCTGTTGTAGTATTGAGCGGCAATGGTGGCAGATGCTTTGTTTGGGTCATTAATCATACGAGGAGTTAGACTGACATCAGGTAGATTTGGCACCAAGATTTGCTTTGCTCCTGAGTCGCTTAGACGCTTGACTGATTGTATTTCAGACTGTGCAGCATCTTGTAGAATTTTAATAGAATCTAAGATGCTGTGTTTTTTATCACTGGCTTCTAGTAGGTCATTTGCACCAATCCAAACGGCATAAAGTGCTTTGGGGTCAGCTTTATCATGTTTGTTAAAATAACTGTCAATTTGTTGTTTTACAGAGGGGCTTGTGGCAATACCAAGAGGTTGCACCACCTCGAATTCTGCTCTAGCACCACCAACAGCATAGTTTGTTCCTGTTAGTGTTTGGTTGTCATTAGGTTCGGCAGTATGTCCATAAGAGTGAGCAAGTACGCCAGCCCATGTTGTATCAGGGTTTGTGGTAAAAGAAGGCTGAGCCTTTGTATTAAAGATAAGTCCAATTAAGCCATTATCGTTGATTTGTTTAGCAAAATTACCTGTGTCCGACAGACTGTCTCCAAATACAATGACTTGGCTGTACGGCTGTGCATGAGTACTTAGAGCAAGGGATATGGTCAAGCCTAGGGCTGACTGTTTAAGTAAGGTGGATTTTTTCATGGGATTTAATCTCTTTGAGTGGAAACAGAAAAATATTTGCTCATAAAGCTTTGATTAAGCAAATAGCGGACAGTTTTCAGGCAGATCCTGAAATTCATCTTTGCCTGTCATGGCATTAACGATGGTGGGTTTGGGTTTGGGTTGTTGGGCGATAAGTCCTAATTCAGCCATGAGTCGATCATCGTTGGCTTGGGACTGATTGCCTGTGGTCAGTAGCTTATCGCCATAAAAGAACGAGTTTGCTCCTGCCATAAATGCTAATGCCTGCTCGCCATCGGTTAGGCTTTCACGCCCTGCCGATAGACGCACATAGCTAGTTGGGCAGCAAATACGAGTAACTGCAATCGTACGAATCCATTCAATGACGGATAACCGACCTTCTTCTAGAACCTTATCGCCAAGTGGTGTGCCTTTGATGGGGACAAGCAGATTGACAGGAATGGATTGGGGGGCTACAGGCATAGTGGTTAGTTCATGTATCCAATCAATGCGATCTTCACGGCTTTCGCCCATGCCCACGATAGAGCCACTGCATACATTGATACCGGCTTTGCGTACATGGTCTAGGGTTTTTAAGCGGTCATCATAGGTGCGAGTAGAGGTAACTTGATTGTAATAATTGCGAGAGGTATCAAGGTTGTGATTGTAATAATCAAGACCTGCGTCAGCAAGCATTTGGGCTTGCTCAGATTGTAACATCCCTAAAGTCATGCAGGTTTCAAGTCCTAAGGCTTTAACTTCACGAATCAGTTCGGTCAGATAGGGCATGTCTTTGGCTGAAGGGTGCTTCCAAGCGGCACCCATACAAAAACGAGAAGAGCCAGATGCTTTGGCTTGTTTTGCAGCATTGATGACTTTTTGGACTTCTAGGCGTTTTTCAGCTTCAAGCCCTGTTTTATCACGGTAATGACCTGACTGTGAACAGTAGCCACAGTCTTCAGGGCAGTTGCCTGTTTTGATGGATAGTAGGGTGCTGATTTGTACTTCATTGGCATTGAAATGCTGTCGGTGTACACTTTGAGCCTGCATCAGCAAATCCATGAGTGGCAGGTCGAACAGGCGAGAAATCTCTTCTTTACTGCGTCTTATTGCTGTGTTGTTGTTCATTAGCAGTCCTGTCAAAAATAAACTGAAATTTATCAGTAAACAAATGTTCCTTATTCTAACAAACTTTATAAAAATAGTAAACAAGTATTCAAAAAAGACGCCATCATTGCTATGATGAATCAATTAGGTAAGTTATTTACCAGTCTTGCTTTTAATGGCATTAACAACCTGCTCAACATAAGGCTTGACTTGGGCAATATAGCCTTTATATTCATCAGGGATTTTTGTGGCGTGCTTGGCAACTCCTGCAAACCAAAGCACAAGCTTATAGTCTCCTGTGATTTTGACATCGCCATTTTGTACAGCGGTCATAAAAGCGGCGATATCACCTTTGGTAAGTAGCTTAACACCTGTGTTGGAATCCTTAAAATCAATGGTTAAATCCGCTTTGTCTGTTTTGCCTAGCGACTGACTAAACGAGCTTTGTGTAAACTCATAAAAACGCTCAGCGGTTGGGCTGATGAACTGGATGCTGATATTTTTGTCGGCAATGAGAGAATTTAGCTCATCATTTGAACGGCTTTTAATGAGCGAGCTTAAACGAAAGCCTAAAGTGGCAAGTAGGGCATCTAAGGCATCTGCTTTAATATCTAAAAAAGGCACTATAAACATATCAAAACTCAAAAATAAAAAGTGAATAAGGGCTAATAATTAGCTAATTGATAAAAACTCATCAAGTAGTATAACAAAAATTTTTCACGAAAAGCTAGCTATTCAAATCATGATTATTATGTTTTTGTGTTTTATTTGACGGTTTTGGTGGTACATGTGCAGTTGGGCAAGTCAAGCGTACATCAATCAAGTGTGTACATCAAAACGATGACCCAAGGCATATAGCACTCCTTCAAGCCCTGTAATATTGATGGCTGCATCAGCTTTGGCTTTAACAATAGGTTTGGCATGATAAGCGATGCCTATATCGCTGATGTGCATCATTGGTAAATCATTTGCCCCATCGCCAACGCAGACCACTTGGTGCATACCGAGCGAGTGTGCGTTTGCAATCTTAGCAACGATGGCAGCCTTTTTGTTGCCATCAATGATATTGTCATCTATTTGCCCTGTTAATTCACCACCCAAAACAGATAGGGTGTTAGCGTGATATTCATCTATGCCGAGCGTTTGAGCGACATATTGGGCAAATGGCGTAAAACCACCTGAAATCAGTACTGTATGATAGCCCAACGCTTTTAGTGCCTTGATGGTGGCGTATGCACCTGAGCTAAAGGTAATGCGTTTGGCGATGATTTCGTCAATGACCGATGCCAAGACCCCTTCAAGCAGTGCCACACGGCGAGCAAAACTGGTTGCAAAATCAATCTCACCACGCATTGCCTGCTCGGTAATCTCTAAAACCTTATCCTCAATGCCACAGAATCTAGCAATCTCAACGATAACCTCTTGTTCAATTAAGGTAGAGTCCATGTCAAAGCACGCCAAACGGTGGTCGTGCAACACTTGACCGACAGACAAAATGTGTACATCGGCATCATTATCAAGCCTATCTGCCAAGTAGGTGCTAAGCTGTTCATCAATGATATGAGTGGCCGCTTTGCGTTCGCCATCGCTCATCTGGATACATTGGGCTTGGGCGAGCAGATAGCGATGAACAGAAACATCAGCTAGCGGTTCTTGAACTTCTATGAGATGGGCATTTGTTTTGGCGTTTTCATCATCATGGACAATGATGGCTTGCCAGTTTGCTTGAGTATCCACCCATGCCTGTATGAGCGAATCAACATTGCCGTGCGGACGCTTGACAACGACCACGATGGCAAAGATGGGTAATTGTTCCAAAGGAGCGGTAGTTATGCTCATGCCTATGGGTAGTACATTGGCAACAGAATTTAGGGCGTTTTGCCATGCTTGACTATGCTTTGGTAGGGCGTAAGTGATGCTCATGTATGGATAACCCTGTTTTCTTGGTGATGAATATGGGCTATCATGCCCAAATATCAAAAAAAATACAACCCTCATTCCAAACTTTTTACCCTTTGGTATCAAAAATATAACCAAGATTGTGTTATTGTTTGGGTATTTTTAGAAAAAACACTGATTTTTTGGCAAAAATAGATAAATTTTAGCTAAAGATGCAGCAATTTTTAGCATAAGCGTGGTAAAATGGTTGTTCTCATCAAGTTATTTACCCATTGTTGCCACAATCCTTGGCAGGGGGTTTTAGGTTTTTGTATCTTATGACTTTCTTAGCACCACGACAAGGGCTTTTTGCCGTATTTATTTTGGTTAGTTTATGTCTGCATACTTTGTTTTTTGTGCTCAGTGAAGAGCGTGAAAGCAAAGATAGATACCGCATTTCTGCTGAGCAGTCAATCGCTGAGCTTACCTTGGAGCTAAAAGCACCACTTGCTAACAATGACCGTATCAGCATGAGCGTGCTAGCAGATAAATATGCCAAAGATTATGAGCTGTCTTTTGTGGGCATCTATGACGCTAAAGATATCCTGATTGTACCTGTGGGCAGTGAGAATGATGCAGGTATTTCCCTAAAGGGGTCGGTGGTCTCGGGCAGTGATGCACTAGGTAGCGTGGTGGTAAAAGCCCCGAGCATCAGTCGTGCTAAGATTATCTCAGAACATTGGCTATTTTTGCTTGGTGCATTGGCATTGCATATGATTTTGTGGTTGATATATGGCTATATTGCCCGCCCAACCAGTGAACTAAGAGATAGTATCGCCAAAAAAGTACGCCTAGAACTACTGGATAAAGGTCTCTTGGTACAGCAGACTACGCAGTCGCTAACTGCAACCGCTAAGGCAAATGAAGATGTAAATGACAAAGGCGAAGACAAAGACAGGGGTAAAGCCGTCCCATCGGTGAATTCATTTCTACAAAAAGCCAGAATTCAGCAAGAAATATCAATGGGTGATACGCAGGCAAATACTCATGATGTGACTGACACTATCTCTGATCAAGCTGGTTACATGGTTCAAATACTGCTTGAAGACCCAAATCAACTATTATCCACCGTAAGCCATGACAATAAAGTGGCGTATTTCGCCTTATGCAATCAGCTACTAGATAGGTCGCTAAAAGAGCTGTTGAATCTGACATTATTGGTGGGTGTGCAAGCAAAAGTGATTAAATATTATGATGATAAGGGTGCAAAAGTCGTCATCAATGGCAACGACCGTGCCAAACAAGCAACAGCAGCAGTATTCTTATCAAAGCTCATGCTTATGCTGAATCAGGCGGTGTACGATAAACATCGTGAAATCAAACGACCTGCATGGCAAATTCGCACCGCCGTTAGTAGCGTACAGCATGCTAGTGTGGTGTTGGGATTGACCAATAAACGCAAAGAAACGCCACTGATTCTGATTGATGAACAAGCTCAAGAAGAAGTAAAAGTGTATGTTGAGCTTGTGCGGTTAGATAACCCCAAATCCATTCACGAGCGTGAAAGTCGCAGTCTTGCCAGTGTGAGTAGGGCTACTGCTGAGCGATTACGCCAAGCGATGGAAAAAGTGCTGTTATAAGAATGCTATCATAAAAAAATTCAAAAATACTTGACATTTTTATAAATAACTTATATAAGGCTGTTGGTGGTTGATAAAAATGCAATCAAAAGTCATTCTATCGGCTACCTAATGAACAGATGATTAATGGGGAGTCATGATGAGCGAAATTGATGATTTTGATGATGACAACTTTGAAGAAGATACCGATGCAAAATTGGTAGATGAAGTCAAAGCAAAACCTTTGGAAAAACGCCTAAAAATTGATGCACTGCTAGAGCAACAGCGTTTAAAAAAGCTCGAGCAGGCACTTGAGCAGGAAGATGATTTTGCTGAGTTTGATTTAGATGATGATTTTGACGACTTTGACGACTTTGACGATTTTTAACCTGTTAAGTAACGGCAAATTAAGATGATGGGATTTGTACCTGTTGGTATAAATCCTTTTTAAATGATATACCTTGATAATGATTAAGAGAGCAACAATGAACAAACAAGCATTATTTGATTATCTAGAATCCGATGCCAATCAATTCGGACCAGATCCGATTGCTGCACATGGTTTTTTGACAGCAACGGTTGTAGGCAAGCCTTTGCCAAATTGGCTATCGGCATTTTTTGAAGGCGGTGAACAGCAAGTTGCTGACGAGGTCAAGCAGGCATTGCTAGCATGGCAACAAGAATTGCACGACACACTAAAAGCAGAAGAACCGATTGAATTGCCTTTTAATGCCAGTGAAGAAGCTGAAGATTTTAGTGAAGAAGGGGATCTGGCGGCGTGGGCCATCGGCTTTGTTGATGCCATGTACTCTGATGAGAATGTTGATTGGTTTGATGATGAAAGCACCGAAGAAGATGTGGCGATGCTTACCCTGCCAATGGTGCTTTTATCCGGCATTGATCCAGAAATGGACGATATGCGAGATGAAGAGACGCTGGCACAGATGGCAAATGCCCTTGAAGACAATATTACCGAGCTGTTTTTGTTGTTCCATACAGATGATTGATGATGGTTGTTTTTTAAGCAAATTGTGCGTAAAATGGGTCTTGGTTGACCCATTTTTTATGTCAAAATCAACAAACAGCGGAAAAAATCATGCAATTATCCAATCTAGAGCACTTGCCCAATCACACCATTACTGAACGCTTGGATGTGGTCTATGGTAGCACGGTGCGTACCAAACATGTGGGTAAGGACTTTTTGGCAGGGCTTAAAAATATCATAGGCGGTGAGCTTGTTGCCTATACCGAGCTACTCGAAGAAGCACGCCAAGAAGCTCTTGACAGAATGATTGCTAAAGCGGTGGAGCTTGGAGCAGATGCGATAGTGGGCGTGCGGTTTGCTACTTCTAATGTGGCAGCAGGTGCGTCTGAAATCTTTGTTTATGGCACAGCGGTTAAGGCAATAAGAGAGCCTTTTGTGCAGACTACCGCACAAGCCATACCACAGCAAGATTTGCAATCAAATCAGGCATCAACCATGAGCCTGTTTGAATAAATCTGGGGCGATGCCATGAATATGATTGCACTGCTTTTGCAGAATTTTCAAATCGTTACTGTCATTATTTTGGTGGGTGTGGGGTGGTATTTTGGCACAAGATCCGAACGCAAGCATCTGGCAAATTTGGATGCTGACGAAAGGATTTTGGCGTATATCGTCATTTCAAATGAACGCTTTTATCAGCCTGATACTCATGCAGATGGCGTACTGGTCTTAGGTTCGGTATCTATTGCTCAAGACTATTTTAAATTGATGTATTCTGGTGTTTTAAGCCTATTTGGTAAAAACCTAACCGTTTATGAAAGACTGCTTGAACGAGGACGGCGTGAAGCGGTGGTGCGAATGAAAAAGCAAGCACAAAAGAGCGGTTATAATCACATCTATGGTGTGAGAATTGAGACATCAACGATAGGTAATGGCGGTGTGGAGGTGCTTGCCTACGGCACGGCAGTGGCCAGTTTGGATAATTTTAATGTATCCTTACAGCCTACCCATCTAAACCAGTAACGCCCACCGTAATAACTTTTTGTTGGTTTCTACCCCTAGCTTTGGTTACCAAAAAATCCCCACAATCCCCTTATTTTTTGCTAAAATAGGGGGTATTTTTTCATTAAAATTTTGGAGTTATGATGCGTACTTTGGATCAGTTGTCCGCCACTTATAATCCTGCCGATATTGAAGCAGGCATTTATGATAAATGGGAACAAAAAGGCTATTTTAAACCTACCACCGACAAAGACAAATCCTTTTGTATTGTTTTGCCACCACCTAATGTAACAGGCTCACTGCATATGGGGCATGGCTTTAATAATGCCATTATGGACGCACTGACTCGCTATCATCGCATGAAAGGCTACAACACGCTATGGCAAGGCGGTACTGACCACGCAGGCATTGCTACGCAAATGGTGGTAGAACGCCAGCTCGGTTTGCAAGGTATCAGTCGCCACGACTTAGGGCGTGAGAAGTTTTTGGACAAAGTGTGGGAGTGGAAAGAGTTATCGGGTGGCACAATCACTAGCCAAATTCGCCGTTTGGGGTCAAGCGTGGATTGGTCTCGTGAACGCTTTACGATGGACGATGAGCTGTCCGATGTGGTCAAAGAAGTGTTTGTTCGCCTATATGACGAAGGTCTGATTTATCGCAAAAAACGCCTTGTGAATTGGGATATCAAGTTGCATACCGCTCTATCGGATTTGGAGGTAGAAAACCACGATGAGCAAGGTTCGCTTTGGCATTTTAATTATTATTTCGCTGATAAAAATTTAACAACGATAGATGGTAAAAATTACCTTACCGTTGCCACCACTCGCCCAGAGACACTGCTTGGCGATACGGCGGTTGCGGTTAATCCTGATGATGAAAGATATGCTCATTTGATTGGTAAAACAGTTATTTTACCTATTACTAATCGTGAAGTACCCATCATTGCTGATGATTATGTGGAAAAAGAATTTGGCACAGGTTGTGTAAAAATTACTCCTGCTCATGATTTTAATGATTACGATGTAGGTGAACGCCATCACTTGCCTTTAATTAATATCTTTGATAAAGATGGTTGTATTTTGACCGAATTTGATGTGATTGGACAAGATTCAATTTCAGCTCCGACTGAGTATGCAGGACTTGACCGCTTTGTTGCTCGTAAAAAGTTGGTTGAGCAGGCTACCAATGAGAATTGGCTTGAAAAAATAGAGCCACACGCTTTAAAAACGCCAAAAGGCGATCGTTCTGGTACGGTGATTGAGCCATTACTAACCGACCAATGGTATGTCAAAATTGATGAACTTGCCAAACCTGCCATCGATGCAGTGCAAAATGGCGATATTAAATTTGTGCCAGAGCAATATACCAATATGTATATGGCGTGGATGCGTGAGATTAAGGATTGGTGTATTAGCCGTCAGCTTTGGTGGGGGCATCGCATTCCTGCGTGGTATGATGACAATGGTAATTTTTATGTGGGGCGTAATGAAACAGAAGTTCGCCAAAAATACAATCTAGGCGATATTGCTTTACGCCAAGATGATGATGTGCTAGATACTTGGTTTAGTTCGGCTCTTTGGACATTTAGTACATTGGGTTGGAAAGGTGATGAGAGTGATTTTGATAATCAAATCTTACAAAAATTCCACCCAACTTCGGTGCTGGTAACTGGCTTTGATATCATCTTCTTTTGGGTTGCCCGAATGATTATGATGACTTTGCATTTTGTCAAAGACAAAGACGGTAAACCGCAAGTGCCTTTTAAGACGGTTTATGTGCATGGGCTTGTTCGTGATGGCGAAGGTCAAAAAATGAGTAAGTCAAAAGGCAATGTATTAGACCCACTGGATTTGATTGATGGCATTGATTTGGAGAGTTTGGTTGCCAAACGCACCACAGGACTGATGAATCCTAAAGATGCCACCAAAATTGAAAAAGCCACCAGAAAAGAATTTGAAAATGGCATCAATGCTTATGGTACAGATGCGGTGCGTTTTACTTTTTGTGCATTGGCGAACACAGGGCGAGACATTAAATTTGACTTAAAACGAGTAGAAGGCTATCGTAATTTTTGTAATAAAATTTGGAATGCTACTCGCTTTGTCTTGATGAATGTTGATGGCAAAGACATTGATACTGATGCACGCCCAGAGCTTTGGGAGTTGCCAGAACAGTGGATAGTAAGCCGTCTGCAAAAAGCAGAACAATCGGTTAATCTTGCTTTTGATACTTATCGGTTGGATTTGGCAAGTCAAGCGATTTATGACTTTATTTGGAATGAATATTGCGACTGGTATGTGGAGCTGACCAAGCCTGTCTTAAATGACCCTGAAGTATCTGATGACAGAAAAGCCCAAGTGCGGTATGTCTTATTATCGGTGATGGAAGTTGCCCTACGCCTTGTACATCCAATCATGCCGTTTATCAGTGAGGAAATTTGGCAGACGCTTGCCCCAATGATTCATCGTGGTGGAGAGAGTATTATGCTAGCTCCTTATCCAATAGCCGATGAAAGCCGTATCAATGAGCAAGCCGAAAATGATATGGCGTGGTTACAAGGCTTGATTGGGGCGGTGCGTAATATTCGTGGTGAGATGAATTTGGGCAATAGCGTCAAATTGCCTGTGTTATTGCAAAATATCACGGATAGCGAAAAAGCACAAATTACCCGCATTGAGCCTTTATTTAAAGCCCTTGCTAAGGTGGAAAGTATCACATTCTTGGCAGATGATGAAAAAGCTCCTTTGTCATCATCGAGCGTGGTTGGCAATGCGGTGGTGCTGGTGCCGATGAAAGGCTTGATTGACCCTGCGGTAGAACTTGCTCGCTTGAATAAGGAATTGGATAAACTCACCAAGCAATACGAACAAATCAAAACCAAACTTGCCAACGAAGCTTTTGTTGCCAAGGCACCTGCCAATGTGGTAGAAGCTGAAAAAGCAAAATTGGCGGAGTTGGAAGTGCAGATTGGGAAGGTTAAGGAGAGTGTGGGAGAAATTCAAAATTTATAACCCTCTCAAAAATGTAGTAACCTATGCTAAATAGCAAGCATTAGCATAGGTTAAACCATACTGGGATAAAGCAATGAATTTAGAACAAAATTTAGAACAAATAGTCTTACAACAAGACAAAATCCGTGAAAAATACTTTCACGATTTGGTTATTCAAAATACCAATATTCAGTCGGATTTATTGTCGGCTTTGGATTTGCCAAGTGATTTGTCAAGGTTAAAACTTATTCACGAAGATCGATATATCAATGGTATTATTGCGGATTTTACATTGATTTATGATAATCATATTCAAGCAATCATTGAATGTAAGGCTGGTGATATTGGTGTAACCGATTATGTGCGTGGCATTGGGCAAGTATTACAATATGAGTATTTTTATGAAAATGAAATTTCTAAATATTATCCTTATAAAAACGGTGGATTTAATAGTGTTTTGTTAATTCCGTCATCGGTATTTTTAAATAAAAACTTTAATATTGCATTATTTAAATACCCTATAACAACCAAAATTATTGAAATTAATGATGTGAATAATGCAGTTCGCTTAATTACCCAACAAGAGTTGGATAACTTTAAAGAGCAAACTAAAAATAACTTGATTAGTATTTCTCAATATTATGTTAGAGATACACGACTTTTTGAAATATATATGCTACTTCGTTATTTGTGTTTCTTAAAAATCAAGAATACCAATGAAGTTAATCGCAGAGAAATTGAATTAGAAATGCAAAAAACTAATTCAATCAATAATCGCAACTGGCGAAATGTTTGGATTAGTTTGTCATCTTTTGGTTTTATTAATGGTCATAATATGCCAACAGAAACAGGCTTAAAGATGGGAATGCTTGATGTCAATCAATTTTTGTTGATAATGTACAAATCCTATGTAAAGCCCTATGCGGATATTTTGATGAATTATTTTGTAGAAAATCCAAATCATCTAAATAAAGGTTTACAAGAAATTAAGCAGGATTTTTTGGATAAATACAGTGGTAACGAAATTTTATTTTTGACGCAGTCTCAAACTCGCTATTTGTCGTCTTGGCTTAATATTTTAAGAGATGATTTTGGTTGTCTTGATTTTCAGGCCAGAAGCAGCAGCCGAAATTTAAATTATAATCCAGCGAATTTGAACGATGATTTTTTGTTAAAAGAAATTTCCAAATATACCAAAGCTAATCCCTATATTGCTAATTTACAAACTATTTTGTGAGAATTGATTTAATGAATATGAAAACAAACAAAGATTATACGATTTTTGAAACTTTTGTGGGAGCAGGTGGCTCTCATATTGGCTTTAAACAAAATGGGTTTAAATCGGTTTATGTAAATGATGATAACAAAGATTGTATTGATACTTTATTGTTAAATAATCCTGAAATCAAACAAACTGCTTTTGTGGATTGTCGTAGTGTTTTGGATATTGATACCGATAATTTATTAAATAATATCAAACTAAAACAAGGCGAACTGGATGTGATGTTTGGCGGTATTGTTTGTAAAGGATTTAGTTTGGCGGGGGAGCGTTCACCCAATGATGAACGCAATTATTTTTACCATCAACAATTAAAATTGGTGGAAATTACCAAGCCAAAAATAAGTGTGATTGAAAATGTTAAAGCCTTTTCTAACGGTCAAGTATTGTCCGAAAGTACACCACAGACTATTCGTGATGAAGTGGATAGAATTTGGCAGGAATTAGAAAATTATAAAGGTCAAAAAGCAGAGTTACGAAAAAAAAATAAAATTACACCTGAATTTGAACAAAAGGGGTTGGATTTGCGTAAACAAAAAGAAAGACTATTGGCTATTTTAAAAGAAAATAATTATCTTATTTCTGTTTTAGATGATTTGTACCAGATTTATGACAGAATTGGTTATAATGTTTCGCATAAGATTTTAAATACTGCTTGGTATGGAGCTTCAACCAAGCGAGAGCGGATTATTATTGTGGCGGTGCGTAAAGATTTGCCTAATAATTTTGAGTTTCCATTTCCTATCTATCATTCCGATGAGATATTAACTAAATTGGATTTTGATAATATTGAAAATGTGGAGTTTTTAAAACCAATTTCTATTGGCGAAGCATTATCAAAAATTGATTATTCCAATAAAGATGACATAGATAATCACCCAATGAACCATTCGCCAAAAACCGTAGAGCGATTTAAATATATCAAAGCTGGGTCTAATATTCAAGAAACAATGCACGAAATTCCAGATGATTTAAAAATTAGCAGTTTTTATTCTCGTGGTAATACAATGCGATTGTCTATGGAATTATTAGCCCCAACGCTTGTGCCGGGACACAGTAATTTTCCTGTACACCCCATTGAACACCGAAGTATTACGGTGCGTGAAGCGTCCGTTATTACGGGCTTTCCAATGGATTATAAATTTATTGGCAATCACTCAAAACGCTGTGAACACGTTGGTAATGCAGTACCGCCCCCTTTGGCAAGTGCTATTGCAAAAGAGTGTATTAAGTTTTTGGATAGAATGGAAACCAACTAAGTTTATCAAATAAAAAGATTCTTGCCGCCCCTCTTTTTAAGCCCCTGTACAGCCAACAGGGGTATGATTTAAAAATTGACAACCCATTCACACCCTGCAATAATCATCAGTAAGATCAACACAGGAACAAAAAAATGAAAACCCAATCCCTACATTTTAAAATCACAGAATAAGACACATAGCATCTTATTTGTTTGCCAATGGTAACTTTTAAATGACAAAATAAGCAATAACTGTAATTGATGATAGAATGGGACATTTTATAGTTTAACTTGGCAAATTGTAATAGCAATTAAACGGCATACAATTAGATAAGATTTGGTCAATAATCATACTATAAAATATAAAAATAATTTAGGGTGGTTATATAGCAATGAATTTATATCTTAATACAAACTTAGCAAATGGATACAGTAGTAAAACGCAAATTGCAAGAGTTCTAACTGAAAATTGGGTTCTATATAACTCATATTGCCTCAAGTGCGGAAATTTACCATTATCTGAATTTGCAAATAATCGCCCTGTGGCTGATTTTTATTGTCAAAATTGTTTTGAGGAATTTGAGCTAAAAAGTAAAAACGGTCGCTTGCCAACTATGATAACAGATGGTGCTTATGCAACAATGATAGAGCGTATCAATGCTGATAATAATCCAAACTTTTTCTTTTTAACTTATGATAAACAGTGGTGTGTTAATGATTTTTTGATTATACCAAAACAATTTTTTACTTCCAATATTATCATTAAAAGAAAGCCTTTATCGGCTAATGCAAGGCGTGCAGGCTGGGTTGGGTGCAATATTGATATATCTAATATTGCAGATTTTGGCAAAATTTTTTTAGTCAAAAACTCACAAATCATCAATCAAACTCTGGTAAAAGAACAATTTAATAATACCTTATTTATTCGTACAAAGAATACAGAGGCAAGAGGTTGGATATTGGATATAATGATGTGTATAGACAGTATACCAAAAGATAATTTTAGTTTAAATGATGTTTATTCTTTTGAGCAAATATTAAAAACAAAATATCCAAGCAATAATTTTATCAAAGATAAAATTAGACAGCAATTACAATTATTGAGAGATAAAGAGCTAATTGAATTTGTCTCTCGTGGTCAATATAAAAAGGTAAAAAATGCAAACTTATAAAATACAAATTCAAGAAACTTTATCAAAAACTGTCGAGATACAAGCAAATAATATTGACGAAGCCATTCAGGTCGTACAAAAATCTTATCAAAATGAAGAGGTTGTGCTAGATTGGGGCGATTTTGTTTTGGTGGAATTTCATGATGCTTCTGATTAAAAGTATTATCCCTATTATAGAGCGTAACGGACACTGCAGGTACACTATTGGACAGGAGTTATATTGGCATTGAGCAGGATGATAGTTTTTGGAATTGTCAAAAAAGCGTTATCAAGCCATTACGCCAAGCCTAAAAAATGAATTCAAACAAAAAATTCGTGAGCAGATTAGTGTGATTTGATTGCCATTAAGTCTTTTACCATCCCAAACACCACTCTATACCCCTGTGCAAGTACATGATATCAAGGTGTTTTGCATAAAACACTTTTATGCTATGTTGTTTTGTAGTATGATTGAGAGCCGATTATTGTGTAAAACCAATCATTATCTTTGCTTAAAAAATTATTCAAGGCACCCAATGAATCTATTTCATCTACAAAATACAAACTTAACTCCTTTATCTGAAACACCCTTTTTGTTAGAAAAGGAAATTCAAACCTTATGCGAAACTAATTTATCCCAAATTAGTGAATTGATTTTTGTCAAATCCGAATTTAGCATTAAAAATAGACGCATTGACACATTAGCATATGACCCAGAAAATAACAGTTTTGTGATTATTGAATATAAACGAGATAAAAATTATAGCGTGGTAGACCAAGGGGTTTCTTATCTTAGTTTGATGCTAGAATACAAGGCTGAATTTATTATTGAATATAATGAAAGTTTAAATGAAAATTTAAAGCGAGATGATGTGGATTGGTCGCAAAGTAAAATTATCTTTGTTGCTCCAAGTTTCAGTGAGGATCAAAAACAATCCACTAATTTTAAAGATTTTGCTATTGAACTTTGGGAAATCAAACGCTTTGACGATATCGTATTTATCAACCCAATTACCAAAAGCAAATCTGCCCCTAGTATTAAACAGATTAAGTCTAATTTAGCTGGCGATAAAAACGAACTTACCAATATTATCAAAGAGGTAAAAACTTATGATGAAGAAGATCATTTAATCAATAAACCCGATGAAATCAAAGAACTTTATCAAGAATTTAAATCGGCTATTTTAAATTTGGCAGATGGTATTGAGAGTAAAGCAACCAAATTGTATATTGGTTTTAAAACACAGTCTAATTTTTGTTCTATTTATGTCTTAAGAAATGGTCTAAAAATATGGATCAATCTTAAAGCTGGTACCTTAAAAGACGAAAAAGGACTTTCTCGTGATGTTAGTAATATTGGGCATCACGGATTAGGGGATTATGAATTAAAAGTTAACAATAATCACCATAAAGAATATATTATGAGCTTGATTAAACAAGCGATTTAAATACATCGCAGACCACCCCAAACACCAAACTATGCCCCTGCACTATCACATCAATATCAGGGGCATAGCCACCGCCCATGGTTACCACCGTTGGTAATCCCTTGTCAAACAGTGTCTGAATCACATACCGCTCTCGCTCATACAACCCATTCATGGTTAGGTTTATCCGTCCAAGCCTATCATCGGCAAGCACATCTACCCCTGCTTGATAAAATACAAAATCAGGATTAAAACCATCAAGCACTTTGGGTAAATGCTGTGTTAACAGCGACAAATACTCATCATCGCTCATGCTATCAGCAAGATGAATATCCAAATCTAATTTGGGTTTGTGATAGGGATAATTTTTCTCACCGTGCATACTCATCACAAAGACATTGGCATTATCCGCCATAATGGACGCATTGCCATTGCCTTGATGAACATCTAGGTCAAGGATTAAAATCTTTTTGGTAAGCCCTTGGTCTAACAGTACATGGCTTGCCACACAAACATCATTTAAAATACAAAAGCCCTCACCACTATCTGCAAAGGCGTGATGCGTACCGCCAGAAGTGGATAGGCTAATGCCATCTGTCAAGGCATATTTGGCACACTCGATTGTCGCTCCAACAACCAGCCTTTCACGGTCTATGAGTTCTTGACTCATCGGCAAACCGATTTTACGGCAGTCTTTGGGTGGTAGTGTCTGTGTATTTAGGGCGTGCCAGTAGTTGGCGGTGTGCGTGGTTAAAATCTCATCAACAGTTGCCATTGTCGGTGTAAAAAATTGAGAGAGTTTGGCAATGTCATCAGCAAGTAGTTTTTTTGGTAACAATGCGTACTTTGCCATCGGAAAACGATGTCCTGCTGGCAGGGGTAGGCAAAAAGCGGGGTGATGGGCGATTTTAAAGGGCATGGCTAATGGTTGGTGGTGCGTATGGTTTTATTGGGATTGATTGGTGGGGATAAAAAAGCCACCATCGCTTTGTGATTCGGTCTCATCAGCTATCTCTAGGTAATCATGTACGATAGGGCTAGGCTCAACCTCGCCCATGACCTCGTTGAGCAATCGCCAAGCCAGTTCTGTTAGTCCAGACAAGCCTTGCAAATAGCAGGTGAGAGCCTTATCGCTTAGGGTGCTAAACTCGGCATCAACTGACATTTTTACACGCACTTCACCATCGGTGGGGTCAAGCTCTATGCTACCAAAAGCGATGTTTAAGTTGGTGTGAGCAATTTTCATGAGCATGGGTGCGTAGTGACTGGGCGGTACAGTCTGGGTGAGTACGCCAAACATTGCCATAAGCTGATTTTGTTCATTGATGCGAAACACGCAGGTCCAGTCTAATGAATTATCCGAGAAACTTAAAATCACATGATGTGTGCGACCATCAGTCTTGGGGCTGGGTTTGCGATGTTCGTAGTGCCAGTCTTGGGCACTAAGCCATGCTGTGATGCGGTCGGTGATGGGGTGGGGGCTTGTGCTTAAGGTCTGCTCTTGAGTGGGTTGTATTTTTGTGAGTAAATTTTTTAGCTTGTTGAAGAATTTCATAATGTGTGCGTTCGTTATTTTTGGTGAAATTGTAGCCTAATGGGGTATATTATGCAAAACAAATATCAACTAAATTGCTAAAATTGCATAAATCAGTTTTGATTGTGTGGGATTTTTGGTATTATTAACCATATTTTTAAATGATGACAGATATGACGGTTTTTACTCAATCGCCCATTGTTACGCTTGATGCCATTGATGTACAGCGTGGAGAGTTTGTGCTGTGTCAGGGTGTGAATTTGACGCTTAATGCAGGCGATATATGCCACTTGATTGGTGAAAATGGACTGGGTAAGACAACGCTGCTATCACAAATTGCAGGACTGCTACCGATTGTCTGTGGGCAGGTGATGTATCATGATGATGTCGTAAGTCCAGTTTATGTGTCGCATCAGCTTGGGATTAGCGGTAGTTTGACGGTTCGGCAAAATTTAGAGTTTTTATTGTCTTTATATGGGGCGGATACACACCGTGAAGTGATAGATTTTGCTCTTGAGCAGGTGGGGCTTTATGGTTTGGGTGATGTATCTAGCGTACAGCTGTCAGCAGGGCAGATGCGAAGAGCGGGGCTGTCTCGCCTGTTCGTCTTAACGCCTAGAGAGTCAAAGTTTTGGTTACTTGATGAGCCATTAACGGCACTTGATGTTGACATGGTAAAACGCATGGAATATCGTATCGCAAACTTTGCAAAATTGGGTGGTGCGGTGCTGATGACTAGCCATCAAAGTACCGAGCTAAGAACGAGTGTGCTTGATTTGGCGGAGTTTGCGTTATGATGAAAAATGCCTTTGCTACGATGTTGCTAAGAGAGTGGCATATTAAAAGACAAGGAGCGGTGCAGTGGCTATTCCCTTTGATGATTTTTTTGATTATCATCACGCTGTTTCCACTTGCAATAGGGGCTGAACCTGCACTCTTGTTACGCTTGGCAACTTCTGCCATTTGGATTGCAGCTTTATTGTCGCTAGTGATGGGTGTTGATGACCTATTTAAAGCTGATATGGAAAATGGCACGCTAGCACAGCTTGTGGTGTCAGGGGCGTCGTTACCAATCTGGGTGTTTGCCAGATTGCTTGTGCATTGGGTATTTAGTGCAGGTTCCGTCTCTTTGTTGTCATTGCTTGCCATGCCTTTATTTAATATGCCGCTTGGTGATACGCTCATGCTCATGTTGTCTATTTTGGTGGGTTCGCCGCTCATGCTTATGTTATCAGCGATTGCCAGTAGTTTGACCTTGAGTCTAAAAAATGGTGCGGTACTTGTGCCACTTGTTGCCTTGCCCATGCAGTTACCTGTGTTGATATTTGCTACTGGTGCGGTTGATTTGTATGCCACTGGACTAAATGGGCTGCCGACTTTGGCACTGCTTGGGGCAATGAGTATTATGGCGATTATCATCACGCCATGGGTGGTGGCACAGATATTAAAGATGGTGTGGTCAAATTAGCATCAAGAATCAATCTAGCAAATAAACCAAAACCGCTAAACATATGGCGGTTTTGGTTTATTTGGTTGGATTAGTTAAGACGATGACAGTTAAAGATTGGCATACTTTGGCGGATGTGCTCTTGTTTGGTCTTGTCAAACTCTCCATAAACAACCAAATAGCCCGCTTCGCCTACTTCACTTTGATGGCTATCGGCAATCACTTGCCCATGAGCGTCCACCATCATTGCATGACCCCAAGTTTCTCGGCTCTTACTACCGATGTGGTGAATGCCTCCTTGCGTACTACCAATCATCATGCACTGACTATCTAAGGCACGAGCTTGTAGTAATAATTGCCAATGTGCCTCCCCTGTCTTATGAGTAAAGGCGGCAGGTACGCTGATGATGTCAGCTCCCAATGCTCTTAGTTTTTGAGCCATCATAGGGAAGCGGACATCAAAGCATATCATCAGTCCTAAGTTAATCTTTTGGTCTTGTATGCTTAGGGGGACAACCACAAGCTCATCACCTGCCTCAAAGGTCTTACTTTCGTCATAGCTACCTGTGCTGTCATTGACGGTGGCACGAAACAGATGAATCTTATCATAACGAGCGATTTGACGGCCGTTTGGGTCAAAAACTAGGTTGGTTTGGCGGTATTTGCCATCTGATACAACAGTGCCATTATGACGCCTATTACATGGCAGTGTACCTGCAACCAGATGTATCTGATGTATTTTGGCGAGATTTGACAGGGTGTTACAAATCTCATCAAAACGCCAAGCCAGTTCGTTTTGTCTGCCCATGACACACATATTTTCAGGTAATACGATGATGTCAGTGTGCGGTGCGACATCGGCGATGGCACGACCTATGATGTCAAGATTGGCATCAATGTTGGTCTGACTATTTAGTTGAATGCTAGCAATACGAATGGTCATGGCATACTCTATAATGAATGAAGATAATTAGCCGCCGCCTACCGCTTGCACGACCTCGATGGTCATGCCATCATTGATGGCGGTGTTGGAAAGTTGTGATTTTGGTATCAGCATACCGTCAATCTCAACGGCAAATCTGCCTTCGGTCATTGCCAGTTCGGTCAATAAATCAAGGACGGTGGCTTTATCGGTGGCGAGTGATTCGCCATTTAGGGTGATATTTTGCATGGCTATTGGATTTTGGTTGTTAAGATTGATTGGGTGAATTGTTAGTTTGATTGTGCGGTTAATCTGCCAAAAACAAGTATCAGCCATCCGCTAATCATAAGTATGCCACCAACTGGCGTAATCATACCAAGCCATTTGGGTGCACCCAAAGCGATGGCATACAGTGAACCGCTAAAGATGATGATGCCACATTGCAAAAAATACGCAGGCAGAGTCATTTTGTAGCGACCTGTAGCATTCAATACACCGATGGCAAGCAGACCTAATGAGTGTATGAATAGATACAAGGTTGCTGTATCCCAAATGCCTAATTCATACGCACCTGCAAAATTTTTAAGTCCATGAGCACCAAATGCACCAAGGGCAACGCCAATGGCAAGATTGATGGCGGCAATTTTTATCCAAATCATAAAAAACTGTGCTATTTTATCAAAATTTATTTATATCAGCCTTATGTCAGCAAAACCTTTGATGTCAGTCGCTTAGCATGGTGCTATCTATAGTCATGGCTTCTCGGATTTTATCCATGGCGTTTTTTTCAATTTGGCGGACTCGCTCGGCAGAGATGTTATACACTGCGGCTAGGTCGTGTAGGGTGGATTTTTGGTCAGCAAGCCATCTTTGGGTAATGATGTCTCGTGAACGCTCATCTAGCTCTTCCATGGCTTCTTTTAAGGCACTGGTGGTATTTTCTTCCCAGTCGGCCTCTTCAACCACATCAGCAGGGTCAATGGCATCTTCTAAGAACAGTTGTGGTGCATATCTCCCATCATCTTCATCGGAGTCTTGCATTTCAAATGATGCATCATAGCTGGTCAAACGAGATTCCATTTCAAAGACTTGTTTGACGGTAACATTTAGGTCTTTGGCGATGGCTTCAGCTTCTTCTTGGGTGAGCTGGTTGCTGGATTTTTTAAGACTTCTTAGGTTAAAAAACAGCTTTCTGTGTGCTTTGGTGGTCGCAACCTTGACGATTCGCCAATTTTTAATGACGAACTCATGAATCTCTGCCTTAATCCAATGTACTGCAAATGATACCAGTCGCACACCTTTGGTTGGGTCAAAGCGTTTTACTGCCTTCATCAGACCTAAATTACCTTCTTGAATCAGATCGGCTTGCGACAGTCCGTATCCAGAATAACTGCGAGCAATATGAATCACAAATCTTAGGTGGCTCATGACAAGCAGGCGAGCAGCTTCAACATCGCCGTCGTGGTAGTAGCGTTCAGCAAGCTGCTTTTCTTCGTCAGGTGTCAAAATAGGAATTTGATGAACTGTATTGATGTACGCACCAAGATTTACGCCAGGGGCTGCCAAATGTGTTGGCATGGCAGGGACTAAATCACGGGTGGCGACTTCATGATTGGGTGTATCGCCATGCGTAATGATGGTGCGAATGGCGGGCGTGATGGTCTTGATATCATCTATGCCTTCATGGTCGTCAAGCCCTTCATAATCATCCATATCATGCACATGAAAACCATCGCCAAGTGCCAATTCATCCATCTCATCAATGGCGTACTCACCGTTATAATCATCAAAGTTACTCATGTCATCTAAATCATCATAATCATGAGTGCTGTTGTATTTTTTTGTCATAAATAGTGCTTAGGCAAATAAATTCTTTTGGGTCTATTGTAAGGCTTAACCGACCTAAACGCTAGCTTTTTTTGTGATGATAAAGTGAAAATAGTTTGCTGTATTGTGGCCGTCATCACTTTGCCAAGTTGTTATGGATAGCCCTTGTTTTTGACAAAATGCCACTAGGTCTGTTTGGGAGTTCTTATCACTGGCAATCAGGTACAAACTCTCATCAGTCGCAACGCCTCTTAGGGCGATTTTTGCTTTTAGTAATGGCATGGGGCAAGCTAAGTTACGAGCATCAAAAAAAGCGGACAGTGTTATGTTGTTATGCTTGCCTGCGAGTGCTTGCTGAATGTCGGTTAGTTGCTCTGTTGTTAATTGAAGCATTAAAGATGGAGTAAAAGTAATGGTTGTCATGTAAGGCGTTCTTATGTGTGGTTTTTTATGGTTGGTTTAATGGGATATTTGGGCGAGTTTATATTTTACAAGATAAAAAGAATGATTTGCACTGTTTAATAAGATGATTGTGGTGATGAATAACGGAGTTGGGTTTTGTGGTGATTTATAGTAAGATGATACAAATCGTTCTATAATGAATCCATGATGAAAAAAACACCCCTAGCCATGCTTTTGCTATCGATACCCTTGATAATGCCGGCAGTAGCTTATGATGGACAACAAACGACCGTCAAAGCGCCAAGTCTGATGGCAGGTGTGGGCTTTAACGAGCAATATCATCACCGACAAATTGCCCTATGGTCTTTGCGACAGATTCATGCCAATATACCTTTGGTTGATGATCCGTGGTCGGTTCAGCTGTTGCATGGCATGGCAAATCAGATGAATGCAACAGTCCGACAGCAACCTGTCATTGCCATGCCACTCATCAATGACAATCAGGTTAATGCTTTTGCTGTGCCAGGTGGGGTGATTGGGCTAAATACAGGCGTGGTGTTGTCAGCAGATGGGCTAGATGAGGTGGCGAGTGTCTTGGCTCATGAGATAGCTCATTTAAGCCAGCGTCATTATGAACAGCGTGCAGATAATCACAAAAAACTCTTGGCGTGGCAGTTGGGTGGGCTATTGACAGCATTGGCGGCAAGTGCAGCAGGTGGCGATGCGGTATTAGCTGTGATGGCCGGCTCTCAAGCGGGGATGGCAGAGAGTGTTGCTGCTCATAGCCGAGAGCATGAGCGAGAAGCAGATAGGGTAGGTCAGCAGATATTATCTAAATCGGGTTATGATGCCCATGCCATGCCTAGATTTTTTCATCAGTTGCACCGGCAGGTTTCTTTAAATCAATCCTCAAGCGTTTTTATTCCTAGTTTCATGCAGTCGCACCCATTCACGATGGAGCGATTGTCTGAGGCGACCGCTCGTGCATCTCGCTATCCTACCGTGCCCATGAGTGATAAGCAAAACCAAGCTCGGCTGTTTGATTTATTATACTGGCGACTAAAGTATCTGACTCGTCAGACAAATCTGTCAGAACTGACGGTTAATGTCAAACAAAGTCAAGGGGCAAGATTGGCACTGGCAATGTTTTTCATGGATGATGGTCAATATGACCAAGCCCAAAAGACGCTTGATGAAGGTAATTTTACTCATGATGAGTTGTTATTCGTACTTGTGCAGGCAGATTTATTGAATGCACAGCATCGTTATGAGGAGGCGGTTCGCCTACTAAAGCCATTGCAGGCCATCTATCCTGAACGGCGAGATGTGCGATTGTATTTGGCAAAAAATCTCATCGCAACACAGCAAGCCCCTCAAGCGATTGCATTATTGCAAGATTTAACCAAAAAAACTTCGCACGATGTGCAGGCGTGGCAACTCATGCAACGAGCCTATGAATCTAAAGCTTATGGCGATCATGATGAACGCAGTCAAGAAATATCTACCATTTACGCATTGCAAGCTCGCTCTTGGACTGAGTTTTGGACGGATAAACACGAAGCTGCTTTGCGGTCTAACGCCCAAGCACTAAAAATCGCCAATGCTCATAAATCACTACAGTCATTGGTTGCGATGTTACAGGCCGATAAAGAACAGATTGTCATGGCAAAAGACTTTAAGCCAAGATTTTAGATGGGTAGACTCATGGTTGTTAAATCCAATAAAAAGCACGCCATACGGGTGTGCTTTTTTTGTTGATATAAACTGTAAAATAAACCCCATAAGTTTTGATGGGTTAGGCGGTCAAAGCCTTTTTGACAAGCACTGATATGACGCCAGCATCAGCCCGACCTGCGGTCTTATCTTTGACAGCATTCATCACACGCCCCATGTCTTTCATGCCAGATGCACCTAATTCATCAATGGTCTCGTTGATGATGGCGTTGAGTTTGTCATCGGATAATTGCTCAGGTAAAAAAGCAGAGATGACATCAATCTCAAATTGCTCTTTTTGTGCCAAATCATCACGCCCATTGGTGGTATAGATGCTTAGGGACTCTTGGCGTTGCTTGATTTGTTTTTGTAAAATCGCCAATATGTTTTTATCATCAAGCTCGGTTTGCCCATCAATCTCTACTTGCTTAATGACAGCCTGCACATTGCGTAGCACCTTGACTTGTTCCATGTTTTTGGCTTTCATGGCGGTCTTGATGGTATCGGTTAGGGTGGTTTTTAGGGTCATAAGAGTATCCTTTATTAAGTTGTAAAAGTTAGGTAAGAAATGATGTGTTTTTGGTGATATCAACCAAGCTATTGTTGTAGCTCAAGCAATCTATCATATACCACGCTTTTTTTAATGCCTAGCACATCTGCCACGATTGCACTGGCTTTTTTTGGTGGCAGTTCTTTGGCAATGGCAAGTAGCCAATCATCATAATCGGCTTTTTGTACTGGTTGGGTGTTGCCTGCAACAACCAACACGATTTCGCCACGCTGTTGGTTGGCATCGTTTTTTACAAATGCCAATAAATCAGCCAGTGGCAATTTTTTTATTGTTTCAAAGGTTTTGCTAATTTCACGGCATAGCGTAACTTCTCGTTCGCCACCAAACACATCCACCATGTCGGACAGGCACTCCACAATGCGGTGTGGTGCTTCATAAAAAATCAAGGTCTCGGTGTGTGAGTCATACAGTCTTAAGGTTTCTTTGCGTCCATGTTGCTTGGCGGGTAAAAACCCTACAAAACTAAACTTATTAGATGGCAATCCTGCAACAGACAACGCCCCAATGACCGCACACGCCCCAACAATGGGAACGACGCTCACACCCGCATCATGGCACGCTTTAACCAACCTAAACCCAGGGTCTGAGATAAGCGGTGTTCCTGCATCTGAAATCAAGGCGATTGATTGACCGTTCTGTAATCGTTCGGTAAGCCGTGCTGTCTGTATGTCGGCATTATGCTCGTGATAGGCAGTGGTGGGCGTGGTAATGTTAAAGAAACTTAATAATTTAGAGCTTGTACGAGTATCTTCACACGCGATCACATCGACCGATTTTAGGGTGTCAATTGCCCGTTTTGTCATGTCGTTTAGATTGCCAATGGGGGTGGCAACAACATATAAAATGCCTGTCATGGTATTTTGCCTTTTTTGGGTAAATAATGATTATTGGTCTAATTTGGGTAGGTTTAATTTGTCTTTGAATGTATAATTTTACAAAAATCTTTGACTGTCTTTAACCATCTTTTTTAACCAGCATTGTTCTAATCACTACTTTGCAGTTCATTATTTGCTATGTTTTGGCTTACCAAATCTGTATCCGTTAAATCCAGATTTTCCCCCAAGTGTAGCCAATTTCCCAATACATCTGCCAATTCATCGAGCCCTTCTTTATTCAATGCTGAAAACAACTGAATAGAAAAAGGTAGTTCTAGAGCTTGTAATTGTTTTTTTATTTGCAATAGTGCGGTTTTGGCAGCCCCACGCTTTAATTTATCTGCTTTGGTCAGCAGTACATGCACAGGCAAACTACCATCTTTTGCCCAATGAAGCATTTGTTCATCAAAATATTTTAGTGGATGGCGAATGTCAGTGAGTAAAATTAGACCTGTTAGACTTTCACGATGCACAAGGTAGTTTTCAAGCTCTTTTTGCCACTTGATTTTCATCGCCTCTGGTACTTGAGCGTAGCCATAACCTGGTAAATCAACGATACGACTATGCTGACAACCAACATCAAAGAAGTTAATCATCTGCGTACGCCCTGGAGTTTTTGATGAGCGAGCAAGCTGTTTTTGGTGAGTGATGGTATTGATGGCGGATGATTTTCCTGCATTGGAACGCCCTGCAAATGCCACCTCAAAGCCTGTATCAGCTGGGCAAAGTTTTAGGGTGGGGGCGGATAATGCAAAGGTGGTCTGGCGAATGATTTTTTGGTAGTCGGTGGTGGTCATGGCTTGCAAATTTGTGGTTTGATTTGTCGTAAAAATAACCAATAGTGTATCATGAAAGCCATAAAATAGCGACAATAAAGGAGTGTGTATATTTAAAGAAAGGAGTGTGTATATTTAAAGCGAATTGGTTTGGGCTTATCAACGCTATTATGTAGCAGTTGCACAAAAACTGCCTAAAAAAATAAACTGTAATAAACTCAACCGTTATGTACACTCTGCCCAAAATAGAACCCTAACCACTCATAAGGAGTAAAAGTCAAAGCTTTTCCTGTAGTCCCATCTTTCTTAGTTAAAGATGAATGTGGTCTAACTGTGTTGTAGAAATTAAGAAATCTGGTTAATTCTTGCTTTCTATGTTCACTACTGACAAATTCGTGTTTATCGTGCCAAAGCTCCATTAATGTTCGTATCACTCGTTCAGCTTTACCGTTGGTTTGTGGTCTACCTACTTTGGTAAATTTTTGGTTAATATTGTTGGCATAGCAGACTTTAACAAACTCATGGTCTTTGGTGCCTTTGTATTTAAGTACCGTTATCTGAATACACCACATCAATTTGGTAGGGACACGGTTCTATCATTTGTTCTGCCAAAAACTGTGCTGCACTAAAAGCGGTTTTGTCAGGCAGTATGGCAGCATACAGTTCACGAGAATAATCATCTATGACAACAAACAGATATTCTCTAGGACTGTTTGTGGTTTGTCCTTTGAGCAGAGGTAAGCGTTTGGTATCAATGCACCATTTCACCAAGATAAGATTTGTTGTAGCGTTTGGCTTGCTTTCTAAGTTTATCTTGGATGAATTTTTCAACTTTAGCTAAGCGTTTAATGCCATGTTTGGCTTGTTTCAAGCGATTGTTGGTGCCGGTTTGGGATTTTAATAACTTAACACGAGCAAGTTTTAAGACCTTGTAGATGGTAGGTCTTGATACTTTGTACTCCAATACTAGCGAAGTTACCGATTGCTTATTCTGGTGATAAGCAGTCCAAATCGCTTCCCTGTGGTGGGGAGGCAGTCTTGTGTTTTTGTGTATGTTCATTTGCAGTATTTTACCTTAATACTGTAAATAACGGGAGTTTATCTTACAAATAAGTCTTTAAGTACTTACTTTTTTAGATCTCAAAACTTCTCGTATTAAGGACACCACCTGATCGTCTTTAAACTGCGTTTGAAACACCAATTTAGTTTCACTTTTAATATCGGCAAAAAGTTGTTGCGCATGCTTGATTTTTTGCTGTTCTTCTTGACGCAAATCATCGCCGCCTGAAACATTTTTGCTTTCTAAAACCAAATTCAAGGTTTCGCCTGAATCGGTTTTCACAATATAAGCAAAATCAGGGGAATACATTTTGCCACCAGCTACAGGAATTTTGATGGAATTTTTTGGAATTTTGGTAAACACAATCACTTCTTGAATCCGATTATCCGTGATGTTTTCACGCTCCAATTCGCTGTCATAAAACACACTTTCAAACAAAAATTCTTCTAGCGGATTCACTTCATCAAACTGCGTACCCAAATCAGAAGCATTCACTTCGGATAAAGCATTACCTTGATTATCGGTAAATTTTGTTGGGTGTACACTGCCACCCACGCGGCTATAACCCACTTCAAACGCACTAAACGAATTCAGCAAAAACCAACGGTCAAACCCTGCCTGAATCGCTTTAATCGTCTGTTCATTCAGGTATTTTGAAATATCCAATACATCACGCACGGCAAAAAATGCTTGATGTAAGGTTTGCATTTGAATCAAAGCCGTTTGCGATAATTTGAGTAAAAAATCACGATAGCTCAATGTGTTAATGGATTCAAATATTTCATCATACACACTTTCGCTGTTTACTGCTGTTAATAATCCGTTGCTGACTTTAATCTCCTGTTGCACGGTGCGTATGCCTATTGGCTTGAATTTGTAAGCATTGTCGCACAAATATTGTGTGAACAAAATCAAAAATGCCGCTTCATCTTTGATTTTGTATTGCAACTTAACTAGATCAAATTTTATTTAATTACACCACACGCCATTCGAGAACCACCACCACCAAGAGGAGCCGGGTGGTCTGAGTGGTTATCGCCGCCTTCGTGGATCATTAATGAACGACCTTTAATTTCATCTAATTTTTTCAAGCGAGGGGCTAATACTGGATTAGTTGATGTACCATCGTGTAAAACGGTTAATGCAGGTAAATCGCCTAAATGAGCATCATCAGACCACGGTAAGCCGTGATGTGGAGCTTTATTAGGGTTCCAGTGTCCTCCTGCGGCTAAGCCTGCTGTGAGCTTGCCACCTTTTTCTTTTGCATCACAGCTTGGGTTTTCGTGAATATGGAAGCCGTGTAAGCCTTCTGTTAAATCTTTTAGATTTGGAGTAAATACTAAGCCGTATTTAGATTCAGTAATTTCTACTGTACCAATATCTTTATTGCCTTTTTCTACATCAAGAAGTTGAATCGGCACGGTAATTTTTTCCAGTTCGGCTGCTGTTACCGAAAAGCTGAATAAAGAACCTAATGCAATTGCTAATGCTGTTTTCATTTTCATAAGACTGCCCTTTTTCATAGATAAGCCGTTAATTGGCAATTCATTTTAACCATAGCAGTCAAATTTTGTCAAGTTCTAAGGCTAATGTTGCCGCTGATTTTGTGGCACTTTCAATTGCGGATGCTGAAATTTCAATGCCAGTTAATTCTGATCTGCACCCCAAAAGTTGGACTAAACAACCAACTGATTAAGGTGCAGATTTTTTATGACTAAATATAACCAATCTTTCAAACAACAAGTGATCGAATTTTATCTTCAAAATGATAAAAATCGCTCGCTAACCAGACGCCATTTTCAGCTGGCCGACCGCACACTAAAACGTTGGATTAAACAATATAATCATAATGGAATCAATGGGTTAGCCTGCTTAGGTAAGAAGCGAAACTACGCTTTGGAATTTAAATTATCCATTGTGCAAGCGGTTAAAAACGGGCAGTTTTCCGCAGAAGATGCTTGTCTTTACTTTGGCATTGCCAATTCGGGCAGTGTCAGCCAATGGTTGCAAGCCTTTGATAAACAAGGTATAAACGGTCTATTGCCCAAACCAAAAGGTCGTCCGACAATGAAACCGAAATACCCGAAAATGCCTCCTCCACCGAAAACTGAAGAAGAACGCTTACGTTATCGGATTCTGGAACTGGAAGCGGAGGTGGCTTTGCTAAAAAAGTTGCAGGAATACAACCAAGAAAAAATGCGGAAAAAGCAAATTTCGTGAACGCATTGCGAAATCGGTTTCCACTTGAAATCCTATTGCCACTTATCGGCTTAAAACGCAGCACTTTCTTTTACCATCTTGGTGCTAAAGTGAATAAAAATGCGGAGATTGAGCAGAAAACTGCTGAGATTTATCACAAAAACAAGGGGAACTACGGTTATCGTCGTATTACGTTAGCCTTGCGTAGAATTTGGGCAATCAACCATAAAAAAGTCCAAGCAATCATGCAGAACTTAGGTTTAAAAGGGAAATGCAAACGCAGAAAATATCGCTCGTATCAAGGCGAAGTGGGCAAAATTGCGGACAATCTACTGAGACGAAATTTCCAAGCAACCAAGCCCAATGATAAATGGGTTACCGATGTCACGGAATTTAAATGTGCGGAAGGTAAGCTATACCTCTCTCCAATCAAGGATTTATTCAATGGTGAAATTATCGCCTATTCTTTAGCAAAAAATCCGAATGTTGAGCTGATTAACCGAATGATGAGCCAAGCTGCTACAAGGCTTAATGGCGCAAAACCGATATTACATTCCGATCAAGGTTGGCAGTATCAAATGGTAGATTTTAGAAAAATTTGCCAATGTAATGGCATTACTCAAAGTATGTCAAGAAAGGGAAACTGCTTGGATAACGGCACAATGGAGCGTTTTTTCGGGCGACTCAAAACGGAATGTTATTTTGGCAAGCAGTTTGAAACCTTTATAAATCCCTTATATATCAATGTTTTATAAATTTATACGACAACAAATTTCCTGTTGTGGACAACTTTGCTTTAACTTGGTGTTGTCTTATTATTGACAACAGTATATTATTTAAATGTTGTTAATAACAGGGAATTTGTTGTTTTATGGGAAATAATCTAGTTGTGGTAAAGGCTAACAGCCTTATTGAAGCCAGTTATAGATCAAGTATTGATGAAGTGCGGATTTTGGCTTTGACGATTGGAACAATGGATCCAATGTCAAACCAAAAAATCTTTGATTTTACCGTAGCTGATTTTGTGCGTGAGTTTCCCGAAATCAGTATGGATAATGCCTACAAGCAAATTTAAGCAGCAATTAAACGAATTTATGAGCGTAGTGTAAGAACCGAAGATAGCAACGGGGTTACAGAATTTCGTTGGGTCTCTTCTCGAACATATTTCAAGAAAGAGGGGCGTTTTAGAATTGCTATGACCGATGAGGTTATGCCTTATCTAACTCAGCTTAAAGGGCAATTTACACAATATCAGCTTAAAAATATCGCTTATTTTAATAGCGTTCACTCAATCCGAATTTATGAGTTGATTACGCAATATCGTAACGTTGGAAGTAGAGAAATTACCGTTGAAGATTTGAAAAAATGGTTGCAAGTTGAAGATAAGTATCCACGTTTTAACTCTTTTAATCAGAGAGTAATCGAGCCTGCAATTACAGAAATTAACGAAAGATCTGATTTGTTTGTTGATATTGAGCAGATCAAGCGAGGACGAAGTATTTATGCTTTAAACTTTACAATCAAGAGCAAGAAAAGTACGGTTGGAACTGAATTAAAACGCCCACCGTTTCCGCATAAAAACAAGTATGGGAAGTATGTTACCTTGAACAAAGCCAACCCTAAAATGAGTAATGCTGAATACGGTAATTATGCGAAAGATTGCCTAAAAATCCTTGAAGATTTTTATTCTGATATAGCTAATGTTACAACGGAAGATTTGCGGAATTATTGGGTATTTTTAACGTGTAACGCCAGCTTTAAATCAAAGCTAGGTAAGCGTTCTGATTTTGTGAACGAGTTGCAAAATCGTGGGTTCAAGATTGTGAATTGTGAATTAGTTAAAGCGTGAAAATACTATGAATAGCAATTTTTTGCTGATATTCAGCATAATGGTACAACTTATTCACTTTCTCATTTAAACCCTTTTGAAATTAGTTTTTACGGTCAAAAAGTAAAGAAAGAACTCAAATTAAGCGTTATTTTTTCTGATCATTGTTTTACTGAAAGGGCAGATAAACAACGCCGTTCATCAGAGCGAATATTCTCTCTTAAGAGATTTAATCTATCGCTGATGTTACCTGAAATTCTAAAAGGTATGTGCAACGAGAAAGTAAAAGTTTATCAGACATCTGCAAGATGTAATTTTGCTTATGTAGTTCAAATTGAGAATAACGGCCAAGAATATAATGTCTTTTTTGAAGTCAGGAAAAATACCAAATCAAAGCTAACAGACTTAGTGTTACGTGTCGAAAGTGCCTATGTTTTTGATGAGGGAAACGAACTTCAATATAGCGGAAACATCAGATTTCTTATACTTTGTCAGAAAATTTATTTAGGTGAGAAAGTTGAGAGTAGAAAAGATTAGACTTGATTTTCAAATATACAAACCGCATAATTAAAACATAACTTACGGCGACCCGATGAAATTGATCGTAAGACGGCTCGAAAGAGTAAGGTGCGATGCCTTGGCAAGTGTATTCGGGATAATTTAGGTGATTAGCTACCGTAAATTCCAACAATGCAACACTGGTTTCACTGGGTGTAACATTGACGAGTAATTCTGTACTGTTCATTTTATTCTCTATGATAGCTTTGATTAATGGTGCTGAAAATACCGATTTTCATTTTAAATTGCAAATACTTGTCAGAAACACGCTTGATCTATGTTTAATATACTTCATTTTTTAACTTAGGTATGACGATGAGAGCACTTATCCACACTTTTCGTAGCACGACTTTAGACATCACGATTTTACGTCTTAGCGTATGTCTAATCTTCTTTACTTTCGGTATGACAAAATGGTTTGATTTTGAGGTGGAAATCCTTAAGCCGATGATCAGTCCGACTTGGTTGAATTTTCTCTATGAGTGGCTAGGCTATCACGGCACAAGTTATTTCTTAGGTGTGGTTGAAGGGATTGCTTATATAGCACTTGCCGTTGGCTATTGGAAACCTAGGTGGGGAATTATCGGTTCAATGACAGTATTACTGGTTTCATCTGTTACACTTAGCATGTTGCTACAGCTTGGTTTTAACAGCTTTATTTTCAAGGATATTCTACTTATCGGCGCAGGATTAGTATTATTAAAATACGATCTAAACCGCCTTTACTCCCACGAATAGCTCACGTTGTTTTTTTATCTGCCCCAAAAGTTGGACTAAGCCGTGAGCAATACAGAACTCAGTCCTTGAATTAATGTAGAAGATCAAACCTAATCTGACAGTCCCCCGTTTAAAAATAGCTGTGTCTGTCAGATTAATTTGAGCTTAAATTCTTTTCTGCCCAAATGCGTTTTCCATCAACTAATGTCTCCATCGGTGTTCTTCCACAGCACATTTTTCCTTGATGGGTTCGATGATGGTTATAATACATTAACCATTCATCTAAGTCAGCTTGCAATGCCTCTAAATCCATATAAATCCGTTTTCTGAATGCCACTTGGTAGAACTCCTGCAAAATCGTTTTGTGAAAACGCTCACAGATGCCGTTTGTTTGTGGGTGTTTCACTTTGGTTTTTGTGTGCTCTATGTCATTGATAGCCAAATAAAGCTCATAATCGTGATTCTCAATTTTCCCACAATACTCACTGCCTCGGTCTGTCAGCACTCGTAACATAGGTAACCTCTGGCTTTCAAAGAATGGTAATACTTTGTCATTTAGCATATCAGCAGCAGTGATAGCCGTCTTCATTGCATACAGTTTTGCAAATGCCACTTTACTATAAGTATCAATAAACGTTTGCTGATAAATACGACCCACACCTTTAATATTGCCGACATAAAAGGTATCTTGTGACCCTAAATAGCCGGGGTGGGCAGTTTCAATCTCGCCACAAGCCATATCGTCTTCTTTCTTCCGCTCCAAGGCTTGTATCTGTGGCTCACTCAGAATAATGCCTTGCTCTGCCACCAATTTTTCGAGGGCAGTTAAGCGTTGCTTAAAATTAGCTAAGTGATGTCTCAACCAAATGGAACGTACACCACCTGCAGAGACAAAAATCCCCTGTTTACGCAGTTCATTACTCACTCGAACTTGACCAAAAGCAGGATTATCTAAAGCGAATTGTACAACCGCTTTTTCTGTGGATTCATCCACACGATTTTTAATGTTGGGAACACGTCGATTTTGATTTAGTAATGCCTCAACACCGCCTTGTTCGACAGCCTGTTGATAGCGATAAAAAGTATCTCGACTCATCCCCATTACCTTACAGGCTTGTGAGATATTACCGAGTTCTTCTGCTAAATTTAATAAACCGGTCTTGTGTTTAATAAGTGGATTGGTAGAATAAAACATGAGAGTTTCCTTTTTTGTTTAGATTGAATTTGACACTCATATTCTAAACGGGAAACTCTCACTTTTTATAGTGCATTGTCAGATCAAGTCTGATCTTCTACAGCATAGACGATCTTTTCGTTTTGTTTTTTTGACTTTCAATCACATACAGCTTGATTTCTTTCTCGCCATACAAACCTGCAAAATCCTTGCGAAAATGCTCGGCAAGCGAAGTGCTTTCTAAAAATTGTTTCGTTCCTGCTTTAATAGAAAGCGTTGGCACCACCACAATAAACTTAAACACACCCAACACACGGTTTAGCTCAAACATGGTTTTGGTGTAGGTATAGGTTTTTCCTGTGCCTGTTTCCATGGCAATATCCAGCACATTGCTGCCTGAAAGCGGTATGTCCTCCACGCTGTTGGCTTTTTGGATTTTCTGCAAATTATCCATTTTCAGGCTGTCCGAAAATACGATTTCGGGATTTTCATCGCGGCTACCGTGTTTTAAATGCACGCGGTCAAACACACTCAAAACCGATTCAATCGCCCATTCTTGGTGTGGTAAATTTTTTTCATAAGTAAAACCAGCCATTTAAACCCTCGCAAGCACGCTTAAATTGTTCAAACCTTTTTTATTGGCATAAGTTTTAACCGCTTGTGCCAATTCTTTTTGGATGGCACTGTCCATATTTGCGCTGAATAAAACGATGCGTTCAGGCACAAAATCCTTATCGTTGTCCAGCTTTTCAATCAAGGCTTTGACGCATTCAGAATGAAAACCGCTTGCCAGCAAATACAGATGATGGCGGCAGTAATAACCGTGTAACCCGCCAAATGAATGGTTTGGACTTTTTCAGGCAGCATTGAGCCGTCATACACGCGCCAAGTGGTTAAAAGCGTGTGCAATTGTTCATCATTCAAAGCCGTATCTGTGATATGCAGTAGATCAGGCTGAATGGTGTCAAAATCGGTTTTTAAGGCAGCCTGAAAATCAAAAAGTGGCACGGTTTCAAAGATTTTGAAACCCAAATCGCCTGAATAGTCGGGGTTTTCGGTGCGGATTTTGGTGGCACTTCGGATAATGCGTTCTTTGGTGATTTCAAAAATATTATGAGGTTTCCCAATATTATCTAAAAATCCAATTGTATTTTCTAAAGATTTTCTTTTTTCTGATGTTGCATTTTTAAGTGCTGCATCTAAATCTTCTGGTAACTGAGCAAGAATGAATTTTCTGTTTCCGCCCTTTTCCGCATTGAGTTTCATCACTGCATGAGCCGTTGTGCCTGAACCAGCAAAAAAATCCAAAACCACATCATTGTCAACACCTTTAAATGTTGATGAAAGCACCACTCGGGTCAATAATTCCAAAGGCTTGGGATTTTCAAAAGGAGAATTTCCCTTTGCAACCGAAAATAACTCTTCTAACTCTCTGATACCATCAGCAGTCAAATGCTTGTTGATGGAACCCATATTTAAAATGCTGTGGAATTTTGAAAAATCTTCTGATACTTTTCTCAATTTGCCAATAATTGTCTTACCGTATGATTTAGGCACTAAAATATATTCATTATTTTTAATTCCCAAATCAATTTTTTCTTTAAATTCTTCTCCCTTTACAGAAATAATATCTTCATAATGTAAATTGCCATATTTACCAAACTCTTCCCTAATGGCATCTTCTTGAATCCAATAAAGCTCACCATCAATAAACACTTTTTTCCCGCGAATGTCTTTGGGTCGTTTTAGATTATCAAATTTAGTGATGTTTTTCGCATAAACAAATGGGATTTCATGCCCATTGACAACGTATTTCGCATTTCCGCCACCTTCTGACGTATTAACAATTAAGTCTTTGATAAAATTCTCTTCCCCAAACACTTCATCACATAAAACCTTTAATTGTGCCTGTTCATTGTCATCAATGCTGATAAAAATCACGCCATCATCGCGCAACAATTCACGCGCCACATACAGACGCGGATACATAAATGTCAGCCACGCACTGTGCGAATTGGACTTTTTCGCGGTAAACTCCAGTACGCGCTTGGCTTCGTCCAAATCCATGCCACCCAATTGCGCCAGCTGTTGCGGCGTGAATTTGCGGTCGTCTTGATACACAAAGCCGTCTGAACCCGTGTTATACGGTGGGTCAATGTAAATCATCTTAATTTGATTTTTGTAGGCGTTTTTCAGGTGTTTCAGCACTTCCAAATTGTCGCCTTTAATCAGCAAATTTTCGCTGTTGGTGTTTTCAGGCTGCCTGTTGTGTGCCGTATCTTCTGCCAGCAAAGTTTCAGGGGGCGTGTCTTTTAAAATACGCGCATAAGATTTACCCAGCCAATTTAAGCTGTAACCCTCTTTTTGCGTGGCAATGCCGTCTGAATGCAGGATTTCCGCCATTTTTTCAGGCAAAAATGCGCCGTGTTTGTCAAAGCAGTTGGGGAAATGCTGTTTTAAGATTGCGAGCCGTTCGTTTTCGTTTTGTGGAAATGTTTGGTTTTCAGGCTGTGTGTTTGACGAAAACAAGGTTTCTTGGGTAAGTTTAGTCATCACTTACCACCTTGTTCTTTATCTGTGCTGTGCTGTGAAAGCATGGAGGTTCCTTAAATTTAAGTTAAGGGGTTTATCTGGAGTTTGTTTGATTAAGCGACTTTGATTTCATCACACCCAATGAAAAAACAAAATCAAATCCAATTAAAAACCAAAACAAGCCAAAACAATAAGGGGATAATATAGCAGAATCTCATATCAGCAGCGGCATTGCCAGTAGAATTGATAAACTTATCAAGCACAAACAGGCACTACAAAAACAAATCCAAGAGATTGACCAACAAATTCACATTCTCACCCAAGCTGCTAAAATCATGGGCGAAATAGACCAACTGCCCAAATTAAGAACATCCGCTTTTAAAAATAGTATCAAAACCCTAGTAGTGCAGGTGCTAAAACAAACAGATAAGCCATTATTAACGCATGAAATCGCAAAACAAGCACTGATGCTAGACAGTGCCAAAAACACAAGTGCAGAGCCTGATAAAAGACACAGCAAAGCCGTTTATAATGCACTAAGACCACTGGTTCAACAGGGCTTAGTCATCCAAACAGGAATAAGAAAAGGCGAAATACGCTATCAGTGGGCGACAAATACCTTAGAAAGCAGCTAAATCCATTAGACAGACAATAAAATCAAAGAAAAAAGCAGCCAAAGAACTGCTTTTATTGTGGTTGGTTTTGTGCAAGTGCTACATAATGGCGCTTATCAATCATCATAAAAATGCTGTTGCCAGTCCGCTTTGATGGCAAGTATCACAAAATTTAATAAGACTTGTGAGTAATCAGCTTGATAACAACCCTTAATTGTAATAATTACCAAATATCCCTTGCATCTTAGCAAAAAACTTGCATAATAAAGCCAATAGAGAAAACGGTCGTTCTCTTATTGAATCCTAGCGGAAGTTATTATGTCAAAATTACTACAAACAATCGTTACAAGCCTTGCTTTATCGGTTGCAAGCATTACCCATGCTGATGTTGCTAGTATCTATAAAGATACCTGTGCTACCTGCCATGACAGTGGTGCTCTAAATGCTCCTAAAAAAGGCGATAAAGCCACATGGGATCGGTTAAAGACCCAAAAAGGAGTGGATACTTTAATTAAAAACACTCGTCAAGGAATGCCAAGAATGCCTGCGATGGGGTTGTGCCAGACTTGCAGTAATGATGATTTTGCTCGGCTGATTGAATACATGGAAAAATAAATTGAATAATGAGTGGTGGTAGGCTCATTGTTTGCCTATCATGAATAATATTTATGATTATTTATAAATATTGAATATATTTTAATAAATAATCAGCAACATACATTAGATTGGTTAAATTTTGCCTTATTTTTCAAAGAAAGATAAAAAAAATGAAAAAAATGTTACTAAAACCACAATTTCTGTAGGAAAATTTAGTGAAGTCTTGCTATAATAGCAGATATTCTGATGTATTGATTTGCATCAAAAGATTGATGTCGTGTACTTTGAGTTATTTTGAACAAAACCCAAGACTTGGGCATTGCCCAGTAGTTAGTAGGAAATTGTTATGAAACCTGCCAATAAAACCACTTTCGCCAAACTTGCCCTTGCTATGGGTTTCGGTATTGCCAGCATGGGTGCTAGTGCCATCGTTACCGTACCAAGCTATGACATTGAAGCGGGTAAGAAAATTGTTGATGTTAACTGTGGTGCGTGCCACGGTGTTGATGGTGTTAGCGTTGCACCTGCTCAGCCAAATTTGGGCGGTCAAAATGTCAAATATCTATACAAGCAACTTGTAGATTTTAAAACCAAAGCTCGCCGTAACGGTGTGATGGAAGCTCAACTTGCCAATCTTACCCAGCAAGACTTGGCGAATGTTGCAGGTTATTATGCTTCTCAAGCTCCTTGGGCACCAGGTTATGGTAATAAAGCCACTTACGCCGCTGCTCAAAAATTGTATCTAGGTGGTGATAAGACTCGTGGTATCATTCCTTGTGCTGGTTGCCATGACCCTAAAGGCTCTGGCAATGAGTGGGCTGCTTTTCCACGCTTGGGTGGTCAGCATGCAACTTATCTAGCCACACAATTAAAACTGTTCCGTGCGGCAGGTCGTGAAGATGAAGGTCTGGTGGCCGAACAAGTGCGTACTAATGACTCTGCCAAAAAAGGCGAGAAAGGCATGATGCAGATGGTTGCTGCCAAACTGTCTGACAAAGACATTAAGATTTTATCAGAGTTCTTGGCTGCTGTTCACTGATTTTAGCAGTGTTTTAAACATGATTTGAATAATCATCATCAAAACTGACAAAAAGCCCCATCTGGGGTTTTTTTGTTGTCTACGTATTGATGTGGTTTTGTGATACAATGGAGTATCTTTTTTATAAGGCTAGACTATGTTTCAAAGACAACTGATGTTTTTTGTGGCGTGTGCATTGCCGTTGTTATTTGCACACCAACTTCCACCAAACATGGCAAGGGAATTGGATTTTTGGCTAATTTGGCTTGTGGCGATGAGTGTGGTTGGGCTACCCGTTTTGTTTGCGGAGTTTGCTCTGTCGGCTCGTAGCGGTCAGACCCCTTGGCTTGGTATGCAAAAACTCACCAGAGAGGCAGATGCGTCTATGGTATGGCGAATCTTTGCAGGATTGTCGGTACTGGTGTCTATTCTTATTGCTGCCAATATTGTCTCTTATGTGGCAGGGGGTTTTAAGATGCACATGCCACAAGTGGCTGACAATCTTGGCGTGCCAAGCATAGGCATTGCAACAGCCTTAAGTATTGTTGTGTTGATTTTAAGTCTGCTAAAGGCTCGCTTATTGCCTGTAGGTTTGCTTTTGATTTTGGTGGGTTCGCTGATATCGCTATTTGATGGTGGTCTGGCCAGTGGTGTGAGCATACCTGTGCTTACGCAGGTTACGCTTGGTGAGTGGGGTCGTGCCGTGTTGCTTGCACTACTGTCGGTGGGTGTGGGTACGGGTCTGTATTGGTTCGGTAGCGTCAATGCGACCTTAGAGGTGGTCGATGCTAAGAAATCTTTGACAGGCATGATTTTGCCGATTTGGTTTACACAGCTTATTTTTGGTTCATTGGCACTGTTGGCAGGCAGTGCGATGGTTAATCAGACCTCCTTTGTGGTGGCAGGCATTGGTATGTTGTTGGTCGCAGCGTTTTTGTTGTCCTATGCCGGTGGTCAGCTGATTGCTCGTTTTGGCATGATGGCAGGTGGAGTAATTTTATTGGTGCTTGGTTTGGCATTTGGTTTATTACCATCAAGCGTGCTACTCATTGTTCTGTCGGTCATCAGTTTGGTTGCGGTTGTTGTACTGGCGATATTTGCAGGCTTTGTGATGAAAATCAGCCATTTGCGTAAGATACTAAATTTTGGTAGCGAGCTTCGTTATAATGTCTGGCGTGTACTGATTCGCATTGTTGTGCCTATGGCGGTCTTGGTTGCTTTTGTGGGTTTGGTAACAGAGTGGCTGATGTAATGGTGCGTGTGGCTTTGGCTTATGTTGCCAAACAAGGCGAGCAACTGTACACCGAGATGGATGTTCCTGATGGTACAACGGTCTGGCAAGTTTTGCAGATGAGCGGTTGGCTTGATATGCCGATATTGTCTGAGTTTGCCAGCTGGTGTGCGGACAATCAGCACGCCAGTCCCAATCATAAGGCTTGGTATGTCGGTATTTATGGACAAAAAAAACGCCTAGATACACCACTGCATGATGGCGATAGGGTGGAGATTTATCGTGCTTTATCATATGACCCAATGACCAGACGCAAACAAAAATCCAAAAAACAAGTTAGAAATAAAAGTCTAAACCCATGATGATTCGTTGGTGGCTTAATGCTTTATCAATCATTAAAAACAAAAAGCACGCAAAATTTAGCGTGCTTTTTTATTGTTGTGATGGCTGTCTATGGTCTAGAGTGAGACCACAAGTGTTATTGGGCTTTTTGTGTTTTTGTAGGTAGGCTATCATGCCCATCAATACGCACCACACGACCATTTTGAAAGTAGATGCTCATGTATTGACTGGCATTTTTGATATTAGTCTTGCCTTCTCTTTTGCCCACAGTGCCTGCGGTGTAGTCATAGATATAATCCCAACGATTAGGATTTAGGGTGTCATGCACAGCAGGACTACCGAGTAGATACAGCACTTGGTCGGCACTCATACCCACCTGAATCCGAGAGGCTTTTTCTTGGGTGATGGGTGTGCCTTGAGGCAAATCGATGGTATAGACACGAAATATGCTACAACCAGATAGGGCGGTTATTGATGCCAGCAGGGTGGCTGTTAGGATTTTTTTCATGGTGTTGTCTCTGATGGTATTATCTTTTGATTATTTTGCAAAGGGGTGCTTCGCCATTTAAATTTTTAACATATTAAACGCAAGTGCCTAAATATGCAAGTTTTTTGTGCCGTATTTTTGGTGATTAAATGCAGGTTTTAGTGTGAAAAACAGCGATATGCTGTGGATATGGGTTGATTTGTTTAATGGGAGTTATTGACAAATTTGTACTTAAAATATATGGGTTTTGGAGTGTAATTTACAGGAAAATGTGATAAAGTATGTTTCATTCATTTTATAATTGATTATCAGATGATAATAAACCATTCATGAACATTTGATAAAATCAATCATAACGACATAGGTTAGACAATTATGGCATTTACCAATAAAGATTTACGCAAAGCAGGGCTTAAAGTAACCCTGCCACGCATCAAGATTTTAGAACTCTTGGAGACCGCAGAGCATCATCACATGAGTGCAGAGGATGTGTATCGTGCGTTGGCGACACAAGGGGAAGATGTTGGCTTGGCAACTGTGTATCGTGTGCTGACCCAATTTGAGCAGGCAGGCATTGTTGAGCGACACAACTTTGAAAATAATCTGTCAGTATTTGAGATTGTCCAAGAAGACCATCATGACCATTTGGTGTGCGATGTTTGTGGTAAAATTGTTGAGTTTAACAACAAAGTCATCGAAGATGAGCAAACCAAAGTGGCACAGCAGTATGGCTTTAAGCTGTCGGCACACTCTTTGGTGTTGCACGGGGTGTGTGATAAAGAAGAGTGTCAAAAGACGCTAGATAATTAAATTGATTAAAAAAACAGCCAAATTTGGCAAGTGTTATATTAGATTTATTCACAAAAATAACCTACTTGTTTAGGTTATTTTTGTTTTTATTGGTCGTGAACAAATTAGCTGTTAAATTCATTAAGCGGCACTAAAGTCGTTCAGGCTCATTGGCAAAACTTAGGGCGGTTTGTCTATCAATCAGACCTTGATTAAGTAGCTGTCTTAGACTACCATCAAAACTCATCATGCCATCAGACATTCCTGTTTGTATTGCCGAACGCATCTGGGCAACTTTGTTTTCACGGATTAAATTGCGAATGGCAGGTGTAGCCATCATGATTTCAAAGGCTGCCACACGCCCACCGTTGATTTTTGGGATTAAGGTTTGGGAGATGACGGCTTGTAGCGATTCTGAAATCATGGAACGAATTAGGTTTTTTTCGTGAGCATCAAAGACATCAATAATGCGATCAATGGCTTTGGGGGCGTTGTTGGTATGTAAGGTTGCAAGGACTAGATGACCTGTTTCTGCCGCTCGTAGGGCAAGGCGAATACTGGATAAATCACGCAGTTCGCCAATTAAAATCACATCAGGATCTTCACGCATGGCAGATGTTAGTGCCTGCTCAAAATCATGCGTGTCTTTTTTAATCTCACGCTGGTTGATGAGAGCAATTTTAGAAGTGTGTATGAATTCGATGGGGTCTTCAATGGTTAAAATATGTATGGGGCGATGCTGATTCATATAATCAATCATGGCAGCCAGCGTGGTGGATTTACCTGAGCCTGTCGCCCCTGTGATGAGTATCAGACCTTGATTTAATTGACATAATTTTTTGAAAGTGTTACTAGGGTCTAAGTCGTCAATATGTGGTATTTGGTCGATAATCAAGCGAAAGACTGCCGATATACCACGGCTTTGATAAAAAGCATTGGCACGAAATCGGCACAGTCCGACAATCTCAAAAGAAAAGTCCAGTTCTTTTTGTTGTGTCAGTTCATCAAGCTGTTTTTTATTTATTATTTCACTAAGTAGCCGCATGATGTCATCATGACTAAGCACAGCAGTCTGAATCGGCATGATATCGCCATCAATACGCAAACGAGGCTTTTCGCCTGCAGATAAGTGCAAATCTGAGGCGTGCATCTGTTTGGCATAGCAAAGCAGGTCGGCAAGTGTTGTAATCATGTTGGCGTTCATGGTGGATTTATGAGTTATTAAATCATGTTTTTGGGTTGATAAACAATCATTTTATGTAAATTTTATAAAATTGCTTAAAAAGATTAGGTGGTCATGATACACTGATATGGTAACAGTAAATATGATAAACCTAAGTACTTTATTAGGTAAGGAACAAGAGATAAAAGAGATGGTCATGCGACAAGACGAACTGTTTAACCATTATAGACAAGTTACCAACGCACTCAATCAAGCAAATGAGCAAAGCAAACAAAAAACCCTAGCCAAACTGCTTGCGGTATCTAAAACCAAGCCTGAATCTGACATTAGAACATTATTTGACTGCGGACAGCGTGATTTTGGTGAGAATTATCTGCAAGAGGCGATTGGTAAGCAAAGTCAGCTAACCGATTTGCCAATCACATGGCATTATATTGGTAGTATTCAGCGGAATAAAACCCGAGACATCGCCACTCATTTTGATTGGGTGCATACCATTGAACGAGAGGTGATTGCAAATAGACTCAATGAGCAACGAGGTGAGCTGCCCCCACTTAATGTGCTAATTCAGATCAATATTGATGATGAGAATACCAAATCTGGCGTACAGCCCGATGAACTACTCACTTTGGCACGGCAGGTGGAAAGTTTGTCAAAGCTGTGTTTGCGTGGCATGATGATTATCCCTGCCAAAGACAGTCATGATGCGTTTGTGCGAGCCAAAGCATTGTTTGATGAGATGGCGGATTTGGGTGAATTTGCCCATTGGGATACTTTGAGCATGGGCATGAGTGCAGATATGGAAGATGCGGTGGCAAATGGGGCAACAATGGTGAGAGTGGGAACGGCTCTATTTGGAGCTAGGAACTATGGACAGTCGTCTGATTGATTATTCATTTTTAAAATGATGATAACAATCTGACTGTGGTTACAAAGCTGTCTTATTTGTAACAATAATAAATATTGCTAGTATGGCAAGCTTGCTATAATAATCTGATTCATGTCTATTAGGAATATTTAACATGGCAAAAATCCGCCAACTTTTTACCCCTTTTTCTATCAAAAACCTAGAATTAAAAAACCGTGTCGTTATGCCGCCAATGTGTCAATATTCAGCAACTGACGGCATGCCAAATGATTGGCATTTTGTCCACTATACAAGCCGTGCGGTGGGTGGTGTGGGTTTGATTATCGTGGAGATGACCAATGTTGCCCCTAACGGTCGCATCAGCCCTAATTGCTTGGGACTGTGGAATGATGCACAAAAAGACGCTTTCAAAAAAATCGTGGACAGTGTTCACGCCCATGGTGCTAAAATCGCTATCCAAATCGCTCATGCAGGTAGAAAAGCTCAAGACGAACCGAATGCTGTAGCCCCAAGCCCCATTCATTATGGTGAGCTAGATTATGCTGGGCAAAATCTGATTACGCCAAGAGAGCTGAGCACACAAGAAGCCAAAGACTTGGTGCAGGCCTTTACCAATTCAGTCAAAAGAGCGGTGGATGCAGGCTTTGATGCGATTGAGCTTCACGCCGCACATGGTTATTTGATTCATCAATTTTATTCGCCAAAATCCAATCAGCGTAACGATGAATACGGTCAAGATAAAGCATTGTTTGGTGTGGAAGTCATCAAGGCGTGTAAGGCGGTAATGCCTGCGGATATGCCTTTGATTGTTCGCATTTCTGCCCAAGAATATGGCAAAGATGGCTTTGACAGCGATTATGGTGTGGAGATTGCTAAGCGATTTGCGGACGCAGGGGCAGATATGCTTGATGTGAGTGGTGGTGGCGATGGCGTATTGCACAAAGGTAATCACCCAGAGATTTGTGCAGGCTATCAAGTGTCGCTTGCTCGCAAGGTCAAAGAGGTAACAGGCAAGCCTGTGATTGCAGTAGGCTTGCTTGACAACCCCGCCCTTGCCGACCATGTATTATGTGCAGGCGATGCCGACCTTGTGGCGGTAGGGCGTGGGCTTTTAAGAGACCCTTATTGGGTATTAAACGCCCAATATCAACAAAATCGGTCAGATAGCTCTGAAATGCAGTTTGTACCACGACAATATGAGCGTGGATTTATGTGATTTAAAATGATGTGATTACACCGCTCTACATATTATTTGGAGCGGTGTTTTTTGGGTATGTGGAGTATTTAGTGATGGGCTAAAATGTTTTGACTGTCATTTTGGCAAGTTGTTTGACGATGACCGCTCTTGTAAATAACACGCACACCGATTAAATCATATACTTAACTGACCGTGTTTATGCACTAGAAGGTCAAGTTGATAATATCGCTGTGATTAAAAATGATAATATTCTATATATTATGGATATGCAAATTGCCAATAGCCATGCTGGTATTAAAAGTCAAATTAGCAAAATCAGCCCAAAACTTATCAGCTATGGACGGTTATGAGACCATCTAAATTTTGGTATTAAAATTTATAAAAAGTAAGTGCTATTTTGGCGTTTGGTTTTGAAGTTGATGGCAAGCTTCAAGATTGAGATTGACGAAAGTCTCCCAATCTATTTTATTCTGAAAATGCATCTGGTAATAACGCTCAACTTGGCAAACTAATGGGCGAGTCTCATAAATCTGGCATAGATTGGTATCGGTATCCAAAAATTGACAAATACCATCGCCCTTGTTCAAAAAAGCAGTTTGTTCGCTTTTATAGACATGGCGACAGCATAGACCGCAAGCGATGCAGGGGAAGGGTTTGTGGGTCAAGTAATTTCGCCTTGATAGTTGTTATTGATGATTTGTTTGGCTTTGTAAATATTGTTGTTAGCATCGCTCAATACAAGGTGTATTATAGCATGGTTTGGCGTGGGTTGGGGCTGGATTTAAAAACCATTCGTGATTCTTTTGATGTCATTTAAAATAAATTAAAGCAAGATGGCAATCTCATCAACAAAGGCGAAAAAGATGATGAAAGTTTGGCGGATTTTACTGATAAAAGCATTTGTTCAAAACTAGCCGATAAGACTTTTTATAGCTCGGTTACGGCTGTTTTGATTTCGCCTAAGATGAAAGGCTTTTTTGGGGTCTGAGAAAGACCAATATATACTTTGAAAAGTGCTTATCCATTAAACAATAAAAAAGTCAGATAATAGAAACAAAAGAAATGCCATTTTATGGATTGCTTTATCTGATAGAAATAGGCATTTGATGCAAATAAATCTGGATTTTATTTTAATATTTTTTTAAAAACTAAATAATTTAAGGTATAATAATTACCCTGAAACGAATATTCTTAAAGAAATGTGAATTTCGGTTTAACTTTAACACACCAAAAGAGCAGTAAAAACACTGCAAATGGTGTGGAATTTAGGTTTTATTTACTACAACCCCTTATTTTTTTGGAGATGTTTTAATGTTTGACTGGTCTGAAGGCTATATGAAAGATATCAATTATACAGTGGGGTATTATCCGGATCTGAATCCGCAACGCTGTATTTTGCCTTTGTTGATGGAAAATATTGCCCCGCCGGCTATTTTGGATAATCAGTATAATGCCTGCGAACTTGGTTTTGGAATGGGGGTATCGATTAACATCCATTCAAATAATAATGCCCAATGGTATGGTACGGATTTTAATCCTGCTCACGCACTCTTTGCCCAAAATCTTGCTCAAGGTAAGGAAAATTTATTTTTATCCGATCAATCTTTTCAAGCGTTTTGCACCAGAGAGGATTTGCCGGACTTTGACTATATCAGTCTTCACGGTATTTTCTCTTGGATTTCGCCGGAAAATCAGCAAGTTATCGTTGATTTTGTTGAGCGTAAGTTAAAGGTTGGCGGCGTTTTGTATATTAGTTATAACGCTCAGCCGGGTTGGTCAACAAAAGCACCATTACGACATTTAGTTGAACAATATTATAAGATGCAGCCTTCAATGCAAGGCAGCGGTGAGAATTTAAAATCTGCATTATCCTCAGTGCAACAAACCGTATCACTCTGTTCGGCGATGTCTAAGAAAGCACCACTGCTTGTAGAAGAAATAGAACATATAGCCGGTATGGATGCTCGTTATGTCGCTCACGAGTATTTGAATGAACATTGGCAACCAATGTACTTTAGTGAGATGGAGGCGTATTTAAAGCAAGCTAAAATGAGTTTTGCGTGTTCTGCAAACTATGTTGATGATTACACATTATCACTCTTTAATGAAGAACAGATGGCATTTTTGGCGGGCATTAAAGATCCTTCATTGAGACAGACGATAAAAGATTTCTTTTTAAATCGGACATTTAGACGAGACCTGTGGGTTAAGGGCAAAAGAGAGCTAACCGATATAGAAAAAGAGCAAATTTGGAATAAACTGAGCATTATTCTAACAACAGACAGAGAAAATGTTAAAAACACATTGACCTACGGTGTTCAGGTTAATTTGAACGAAAAGTATATCAATGCACTGTTGGATATTTTATCGGATTATAAAATTCATTCGGTTGCGACCCTACGGAAGAAACTAGAGAAAGAGATTCCGACAAAGGCATTTTTTGAACTGTTGGCTATTTTAGAGGCAAGAAATGAAATTATGCTGGCACACTCCGATGATGTTATTGCTCGGAATAAGAAGTCGTGTGAGCAACTCAACCAGCGGATTGTCGATCATGCACTGAGTCCAACGGAGATGGGTGTGATGGCTAGCCCTGTAACGGGATCGGGGATTTACTGCAATGATGTTGAATTGCTTTTTATTGCCGGATATTTACAAGGCATTAAGCAGGATAAATTGGAAAACCATGCTTGGAAGCGTCTAAAGGCAATGAACAAATCCTTGACTAAAGACGGGGAATTGTTAGAAGGCGAAGCAGCCAATTTAGCTGAATTAAAAGAACTTAAAGCCGAGTTTGTGAAAAAGAAGTTGAACTTATTGAAAGGATTGCAGATTTTATCATAATCGTGCGTTGAGGTGGATTTACCGTTGTTGTGAAAAAGCCAAAGCTAATACCCTCAGTACGCCTGTGCTTGTACTGGGGGTATTTTATGGGCTGTTATATTGTGGCACTTTATGAATCCAACTATCCGTATGATTGAAAGGTCTTATTTTGGTGGCAGGTATTGGCATACGGATTGCTCAGCGTCGCAAGCCAACGCACATTCTGATTATTGAGATAGAAAAACTGTGCTTGATTGGTTAGTAGAAAATCCAAATCAGGGCGACTATTCGCCTCCCCCAACCCCAACGGCACCAGCTCAAACTGCTCACTTGGCAACTGCTCATTCAACCAATCCACCCACGGCTGTCAGTGGCTGCGGGTATAAGCTTCCCCTGCTGGGCGAGAATGCCGATTTGCCATGTTTCGGCAAGTACCGTGTGGGAGAGCAGTAGAAGAAAGAGAAATAGGTGTTTCATTTTGGAGCGTTGGAGAATTGATATGTTTATCATAATCGGTTGAACTGAAATTGGCAAAATCCTACTGCTTTTTGCCGCTTGTTTAGGCTCAGGTTTTCTCTGCGATAAATTCCACAAACTTGCTCGCTATCGCAGACGGATAACGCTGTGAGGCATACAGCATAAGCAATTCATAATCAGGCTTTTCAAGCTCAGGCAAAATCTCTACCACACGATTGTTTCTTATCCATTCGTTTGCCGTAAAATCAGCTACTTGCCCAATCGCTTGCCTCTGCAAAATCATATACTCCACCGCATCATTCTTTTGGATTGTGTTGGATAGGTATAATTGCAATTCTATTTTCCTCTTTAAAAATAAAATCTTGTAGTTTTCCAAGATTAAATAATTCCGTGTGGCCAATTGCTGTAAATTGAATCGCAGATTGTTGTGCCAAATTCAATCCAAGAGAAATTCTATCTTGTATTAAGGTAATCCAACTTGAATGGCGATATTCATTTTTATAAATAATTTCTGAAGCATTAGTATTATAAGGCGGGTCAATATAAATACATTTAACTTGCCCTTGATATTTGGCTTGTAATAAATTGAGGGCTTGGAAATTATCACTATGAATGATAGTACCGCCGATTTGATTGTCCAAATCATCAAAAGTCGCCAATAATTTGGCTTGAAAGGCGTGATTAAACAAAGAAGTATTGATAACTAAATGCACATTTTCACGCTTGATATTCTCTGCACCATATAAGTTTTGCCATTCTTGAATTTGCTTTTCGTTGGCAAAAATTTCATCATAAAACTGACTTGGAATATTATCCAGCGTAATTAAATAATGACAATCGGCAACAAATTTTTTCTTTTCCCAAAGTCGTTTTTGAAAATTTTCCAATTGTGCCAAAAAGGCAATAATATCAAAGGCAATGGCACGCAAAGTTTGAATTAAGTGTAAATTTTGGGCAATATGGTCGGCGGTTTGGGCATTGTCAATATCGTCCAAATTCATCACTTCGTTTTTGATATAAAAATCCAATTCACGCTTTAAAAATCCACCCAAATCTTTATGAATAAAATAATCGGCGGTGTTTTTGGTGGTGTAATCGCTTAAATGTTTTTCTAATAGCGTGCGTTCTTTATTTTTGTCTGTTGGGATTTTTTCTGTCAGTGCCTGCCAGTTTGTTGCCACCGTTTCATTGGCAAAAATGGTTGCCAAATCGTCTGCCAAAATTTTGTTTTGTTTGGCGGATTTGGGAAAGGCTTTGTAATCAAATAAAATGGTTAAAACTTGCCCGTTATCAGACTCGTAAATGGGTAAAATTTCATTGTCATTGTCATCGATTTGGGCATTGGCAAGGGCAAAAAAGCGTTTGGAATCGTTGTCTTTTTGATTGTCTTTGGCGGTATCAGCTTGATTTAATTTAAAAAAGACTTCTCGTCCGTCCGATAATTTAAAGCGGTAATTGGCAAAGTTTTCTCCCGACTTGGTGTAATATTGGTCTTTGTTTGCCCAATGGAGTAATACTTCTTCGCCATTGTAGGGAATGGCGTAGGTGTCGCCTTTGTAACGACGCTGACTGATAAAATCGCCTTCTTCATAATATCGCCCAAAAAAGGTAAGCAAATGGCGATACACGGCATTTTGGACATCTGTGTTGCCACTTAATTCATCGGCAGCTTTTTTAGGCAGGGTGTGATTAAGATAATGGCTAATTATGCTGTTCTCTGCGTGGGCGGTGGCGTGGAAATTAATCCAAGTGATAAGCTAATTTCTGTCCCGCTTGTGGGGGCAGGGGGGGTAAATCCTGCTCATCCTTACCGCACTTTTAGTCGCAGGGTTGGCATTTAGCAGTGAAACCGCTCGGCATGATTTCTTTCTACTTTTTGTTCCTCAAACAAAAAACCGCCAACAAGCGGTCATTTTTTGAAAAAAATTTGCAAATATCGCCCTAGCGAATGGGCGGAAGAAAAGCGTGCCAATTTTAGCACGCTTTTGCTCAAACGACACTACTTACTCAATTTCTCTACCTCATCTGCCATAAGCAAGCGTTCATTTTTATGGAACCGTTCTGCCATATAGAATGAGCCGAAAGAATTTAAGTGATCTTGATCGATATAAAGCGGAATACCATTAATAAAATATTCTTTAGGCAAATATTTTGTTGGATTAACCCATTGAACATTAGGAATATCTTTAATCAAATTAAAGATATGCTGATTGCTTTCTGCTTTATTTCCTAACTCTTCAATCGGTTTTAAAAACCGCTCTAAACCATATTTCTCTAAAAACACAGATCTTAAGGGAGAACGATCTGCCACTTTCACATCAGCGAACACATACACTTTTTTCGTTTTAGCAAAATATGTCACCAAATTTATAAATTTCTGATCAAAATCTTCAATAAAAAATGCTTTTGGTATCATTCTTGGTACAGGGCCATTATTCCGTTTTAAATCATAAAACATAGAAATCATCACAATGGGATAAGGCTCATATTGTGCCAATAAACTTTCACATTCCGGCTGTGCTTTACCCTCTCTAGTCAAAGGCAAATGACATTTAGCAGGTATCTTAATATTCCCTATTGCCCAACCTTCACGATTGCCGATATAGTGAAAGAAAGGATGTAAATGCCCTGCATGTGAGTCGCCAAAAACGGCAATCTTTTTAGCCAGCTTATCATCCGCTGCGACAACATACTCAGGTATTTCTTTAAATGCGTTATTTCTTGTTGTTATTTGTTTTTTTCATTACCAAGTTATAACTGATTAAGCAAACCGAAGGAATGAGATAGATAAGCACAAGTGCTTTTTTGAATGAAAGGGCCGATTTTCGAATCGGTTTCTCCAATAAAAAATAACTTAATAAGGAGCAAATAAAAGTTGCACCAAGAATAATGAGAACAACATTAAAACTTAATTGCTGCTTTGCCGTGATATAATGCACCCAAGCAATAAACAGCCAGTGGAATAAATATAATGAATAAGATAGCTTTCCGATAAACACCATTGGCTGAGAAGAAAAGAGTTTCTTTATCAGACTTTAGCTGTTTTCCATTGAAGAAATTAATATTGCCGTTAAGACACAAGGCAACAATAAACTGCCATTTAGTAATAAAGGCATATTTTTATGGAATAAAAACAAGCAAGCTAATAATGCGAAAAAGGCAATGAAACTCACGCAGTATTGAGACTTTTCCTTCCATTTTATCGGCTTTATAACCGCTAATATAGACCCAACTAATAGCTCCGGAAAGCGTAAGTTTGACGCATAATAGGTGTTATTTAATCCTAATGCCGAATAAATTGAGTCGGGTAATAAATAGGTAAGCGTAAAAAATAAAAACAGGAAAAATCCGTTTAATTCTTCGTGTATAGAAGTGATGGAATGAAAAATCCCCTGCCATTATTTCTGTGGTAATAATTTTAGTGATTAAATAGCCCGAAATCACAAAGAAAATATCCACCCCAATAAAACCGCCCGAAATCCAGCGATCATCAAGATGGTAAAAATAACAGAAAGAACTGCCAATGCTCTTAGTCCATCAATTTCAGGACGATCAGTTATGGTTGGTTTCATAAATCATTGATTTCTCATTTTGGGACTGACATAGATTAGCCCTAAATCCCACACCATTTTCGCAGTGTTTTTAACTACTCTTTTGGTGTTCCAAAGTTAGACCGAAATTCATATTCCTTCAAGAATAAAGGGAGATTTTTTCGGTCAATTCTGCTGTATTTTCGGAGCGTTCGTTTCGCTTGGCTCCAAAAATTTTCTATGCCGTTGATGTGATTGACATTACCAGTAAATTTTGTAAAATGCAATACCCAAAAGTAACCAAACCTACTGATATCTAAAGTATTATATATCTTTTTAATGGCTGTATCAATAATGCTATTCGGTTATACCTTTTCTCAAATAATGTAAATGTAGGTCTTAATTTTAGCATTGAGCATGGTAAGGATAAAGACTGCAATAATTCAATCAACTGATGTTGTTTATAGGTATTTAAATACCTTTTTATGGCTTTCTGGCATAATCTGAGATGGTTGTTTTGTATAATCCTGTATTTTCTCATGAAACCCACAATCAGCACTCATTCATCAAGACATCCGGCAATCTAACAATGCTGATTTTTATAACATATCCATTATCCCTGCGGACATTGTTGTCTTTTTCTTGTCGTGATTCTCTTAAGAGATTTATGGCGAAACGATGGCATTTTTGTGGAATTTTAGGTATGATAATGCGTTTAGTCAGTCATAATACGGATAAGCCATGAGTATGTTCACCAGTCATCAGCACGACCTAGTCATCTATAACACCATGAGTGCAAACAAACAGCCTTTTGTGCCGTTACAAGCAGGCAAGGTGGATATGTATGTTTGTGGCATGACGGTATATGATTATTGCCATATTGGACATGCTCGTGTGATGGTGGCGTTTGATGTGATTTATCGTCATCTATTGGCATTAGGTTATGATGTTTGTTATGTGCGTAATATTACCGATATTGATGACAAAATCATCAATCGTGCCAATGAAAATGGCGAGACGATTGCCGAGCTTACCACAAGATTTATCACTGCCATGCATGCAGACGCTGACGCTTTAGGCTGTCTGCGTCCAAGCATTGAGCCAAAAGCGACCGAGCATATCGGCGAGATGCAACATATTATTGGTACGCTGATGGATAAAAATCACGCCTACACCAAAGGCGGAGATGTGTATTATGCGGTGGATAGCTTTAAAGAATATGGCAAGCTCTCTAAGCGAAATCTTGACGATATGCAAGCAGGTAGCCGTGTTGAGGTGGCAAGCGACAAGAGCAATCCATTTGATTTTGTACTGTGGAAAAAAGCCAAATTAGGCGAGCCAGCATGGGCAAGCCCGTGGGGTGATGGTCGTCCGGGTTGGCATATTGAATGCTCGGCGATGAGTGGGGCTTGCTTGGGAGAGACTTTTGATATTCATGGTGGCGGGCATGATTTGCAGTTTCCGCATCATGAAAATGAGATTGCTCAATCTGAAGCCTGTACAGGCAAGACCTATGCCAACCATTGGCTACATGTAGGGTTTATCAATGTTGATGGCGAAAAGATGAGTAAGTCTTTGGGGAATTTTTCAACCATCAAAGAGGTGCTTGCTAAGTTTCATGGCGAGACCATCAGATTTTTTATCCTATCGAGCCACTATCGTAGTCAGGTGAACTTCTCTGATGTTGCTTTAAATGAGAGTCATACCGCCATCAGTCGTTTATATCATGCTCTAAAATCAGCCGAGAGTGTAGGTAAGGTTGTGGTTGATGATGCCATCGTTTTGCAGGATTTTGCTAAAGGTTTTGTCAAGGATTTTATCTTGGCGATGAATGATGATTTTAATACACCAAAAGCAGTGAGCGTGCTGTTCTTGGTGGCAGGCGAGATTAACAAGGCGATGAAAGCAGGTGATGAACAAAGTGCCTTACAATATGGCTTGCTATTAAAAACCTTAGCGAGCAATCTTGGGTTATTGACTGCGTCTGCCAGCAAGTTTTTGCAAGCCAGTGTAGATGATGATGGATTGTCTGCTGATGTGATTGAAGCACTCATCAAGCAGCGAGCAGAAGCGAAGGCAAGCAAGGATTTTGCTCGTGCTGACCAGATTCGCCAACAATTAAAAGAGCAGGGCGTGGAGCTTGAAGATGGCCGTGCAGGGACGACTTGGAGACGAGCTTGACGGATATTGATGTAGCTAAGCCCACATCGGTTGGTTTTTAAATAGAAAAAGAGCACCACTCATTGATGCTCTTTTTCTATTTCAAGTTTTGTTTCAGATTTTTTTAAATGCGATGGTACAAGACCGCATTTGATGGTCATGAATAACTTGCCAATAATCACTCATCTAAACTTTCTAGGCGAATACGAACGACAGGTTCGGTAACGGCAGATAGTTTTTCTATTTGTTTAATGGCTTGATTCATTTGTTTTTCTAGGACGGGTAGTGTCAAGATAATGATTGGCACAAGTCCTGATTTATGGGCATCTCTTTGCAAGATGGCGTCAATATTAATGCCGTTATCACTTAGAATGCGAGTGGTGTCAGCCAGTACACCCAGTTCATCTTTGACAGTCAGTCGCAGATAATAACCGCAGGTCATCTCATCACTAGATAAAATGCGAGTATCTGATAGCTCTTCTGGCACGAACGCAAGATGGGGAACATCGCTTGGTGTGGCGGCAGTGATGACATAAATCAAATCCATCACATCTGCCATGACTGCCGATGCGGTTGCACCAGCACCAGCACCATCGCCATAGTACAGCGATTGACCCAGTGGATGGGCATCAACCATCACCGCATTTTTTACGCCATGCACATTGGCAAGTAGGGTGGTGTTTGGGATTAGCGTTGGGTGAACACGCAGTTCAAAGCCATTTTCACGGCGAATGGCAAAGCCTAGATGTTTAATGTTGTAGCCCAGTTCTTTGGCATAGACCACATCTTGTAGGCTGACTTTGGTGATGCCTTCGCAATATACTTTGTCAAACTGAATGGGAATACCAAAGGCAATAGATGCTAGTAGTGATAGTTTGTGGGCAGCATCAATGCCTTCAACATCAAAAGTAGGGTCAGCTTCAGCATAGCCTAGCACTTGAGCTTCGGCAAGCACATCACCAAATTTGCGATTCTTGGTCTGCATTTCAGTCATGATGAAGTTGCCTGTACCATTGATGATACCAGCCAACCAGTCTATTTTGTTGGCGGCTAGGGCTTCACGAATGATTTTGATGATCGGAATGCCACCTGCTACCGCTGCTTCATAACGCACTTGTACGCCATATTCATCAGCAAGTGCAAAAATTTCGTTGCCATATTTTGCCAGTAGAGCCTTATTGGCGGTAACAACATGTTTTTTATGGCGAATGGCGTGCATGATGACATCTTTGGCGATATCAGTACCACCGATGACCTCAATGACGATGTCCACATCATCAGCTTGGGCAATGGTCATCAGGTCAGCATTCTGTTGAATGCTAGGGTCAATATCATCACGGTGGCGGCGTGTGCCAACATGGGTGATATTGATGACATGACCACTGCGACGAGCCAACTCATCGGTATTGTCTTTTAGTAGATTGACCACGCCAGTACCGACAGTACCTAAGCCTAATACGGCAAGATTAATGGTTTTGTTCACAAGACGCTCTCAGATTCTGTCTATTTTAATAAAAGATGGGTGCTTAACTTATCATAACTTTGACAAACTTGCTAGATGCTTCACAAAATTTTTTATCTTCTGTTTTGTGTTCTCTTGTGTTTTAGCAAGTCTCCTAAATCACTAAGTATTTCACCATCAATCTTTATATTCAATCGCAAGTTTGGCAAGCTCTTTAGCGGGTAAATAACCACCAATTTGTCGCCCTGATTCGGTAAAGACGGCAGGCGTACCGCTGACACCGATTTGATGACCAAGCTCTATATGACTTCTGACAGGGTTGTCGCAGGCGGGTGCGGTGATATTTTCGCCTTCTTTAGCTCGTGTTAAAGCGTCTTGACGATTGCTACTACACCAGATGGCCTCGGTGAGTTCGATAAATCTATCGTTTCTAGGCCAAGCCAAATAACGCACCTCGATACCTTGGGCGTTAATGTCATCAATTTCGCTGTGTAGCTTTTGACAATAATGGCAAGTTGGATCAAAAAAAACATAAATGGCCGCTTTGGTCTCATTTGTGGCAGGGAAGGTGATCATCTCAGTCGGATCTACTTTGGTGAGTTTTTCTTTGGTGAGTGTGGACTGAAGGGCGGCAGTAATGTCAACTGGTCTTTCGCCACCAATATTGGCAATTTGCCCTTGGATTAGATGTTCGCCTTTGGCATCTGAAAACATGGGCGGTGCTTCATCAAAACTTACCCAATAGATACCGTCCATTGAAGTGGGTGTGGCAGACTTTACGGTCAGCTCAACGCCTGATTTTTTTAAATTTGCTTGCAACGCCGACACCAATGGGTCATTGGAGTTGCCTTGCGGTGTGGTCTGTTTATTGGCTGATTGACTGGTGCTTGTTGTTGAGACCTGAGCGTTAGAATTTTCGCTACATGCACTCAAAACAAGTGCCAAAGATAAAGATGATGTGGTGATGATGGTACGCAGCTTTATCATTGTGTTATTTTCCATTAAGGTTGTGGTAAAAAGTTTCAGGGATTATCGGTGATTGGCTGGGATTACTTAATAATCTTTATGGCTATTGATTCATAAAAATTAATAGTAATGCGGTGTGTATTTTAGTTAAAATTTATTAATTATGCCAAAATTTTTCTATAAATACCAGTGGTATGTTAGGGATTTTTGCTAAAGAAGTGTTGGATATATGTTAAAAATATCAAAAATCATTTGCTTTGTTGTCGTAATTTTTGATAGAATACATCGTTATTTTACAACCTGCATAACCTGCCTTTTGATGACTGTTTAGTTCTTCTGTCATTACAAGCAGGTAAGCTCTAAAGGAAATAACCTATGCTACGCATTGCCTACGATGCACTCACTTTTGATGATGTGCTACTATTGCCTTCCTATTCAGAAGTCCTACCTAAAGAAACCACCCTAACCACTCGCTTAACCACCGATATCAACCTTAATCTGCCAATCATCTCTGCTGCCATGGATACTGTAACAGAATCTAAGATGGCGATTGCAATGGCACAGCTTGGTGGACTAGGTATCATACATAAGAACATGAGCATTGAGCATCAAGCCAGTCGTGTTCGCCATGTCAAAAAATTTGAGGCAGGTACGGTTGCTGATCCTGTAACGGTTTATCCGGAGGTAACCGTAGGTGAGCTACTTCGTATTACTCGTGAGCATAAAATCAGTGGCGTTCCTGTGGTTGAGCGTGGCACAGATAAGGTTGTAGGTATCGTTACTCATCGTGATTTACGCTTTGAGACCAATTTGGCACAGCCTGTGGCGAATGTCATGACTCCAAAAGAAAAGTTGGTTACGGTCAAAGAGGGTACGCCACAAGAGACTATTAAGGCACTGCTACATGAGCACCGCATTGAAAAAGTGGTGGTGATTGATGATGATTTTAGACTAAAAGGCTTGATTACAGTCAATGACTTTACTAAAGCTGAAAATAACCCAAATGCCTGCAAAGACGAAAAAGGTCGTCTGCGTGTGGGTGCGGCTGTCGGCACAGGTTTGGATACAGAAGCTCGTGTTGAAGCACTGGTTGCGGCAAATGTCGATGCGATTATCGTAGATACTGCACATGGGCATTCAAAAGGCGTAATTGATCGTGTGGCGTGGATTAAAAAGAATTATCCAAATATTCAGGTAATCGGTGGCAATATTGCCACAGGTGATGCGGCATTGGCACTCATGGATGCGGGGGCAAATGCTGTTAAAGTTGGGATTGGTCCAGGTTCTATCTGTACCACTCGTATCATTGCAGGTATTGGCGTGCCACAGATTAGTGCCATTGATAATGTTGCAACAGCACTGCAAGATCGCATTCCGCTCATCGCTGATGGTGGTATCCGCTTCTCTGGCGATATGGCAAAAGCGATAGCTGCAGGGGCGTCGTGCATCATGGTGGGCAGTCTTTTGGCGGGTACAGAAGAAGCTCCAGGTGAGGTAGAATTATTCCAAGGTCGCTACTACAAAGCATATCGTGGCATGGGTTCGCTAGGGGCAATGAGTGGGCAAAATGGCTCATCTGACCGCTACTTCCAAGATGCCAAAGAAGGTGTGGATAAACTTGTTCCAGAGGGGATTGAGGGTCGTGTGCCTTATAAAGGTCCTGTAACAGGCATCATCAATCAGCTGACTGGCGGTTTGAGATCATCAATGGGATATACAGGCTGTCGCACTATTAAAGAGATGCGTAAGAATACGACTTTTGTAAAGGTAACATCAGCAGGCATGAAAGAATCTCATGTCCATGATGTGCAGATTACCAAAGAAGCACCAAACTATCGCCAAAACTAACCCAACAAAAAAACACCCCATTTTTGAACCAACCCCCAAATCTTAAACACAGGATTAAAGGCTAGGTTGATAAAACTAAGTGGTTTCGCTAAGGACTAAGTTTTTGTACTTTACAGGACTTAGTCCTTTTAGCTTGCTCTTTATTCTATCATGATTGTAGTGGTGTATGTACTCATCAATGGTGATTTTAAGTTCATCAAGACTTGTAAACTTAGTTTGTTCATAAAAGACTTCCTGTTTTAGTGTGCCAAAAAAAACTTTCTATCACTGCATTATCAAGACAGTTGCCTTTTCTTGACATACTTTGGATGATACCATTGTTCTTTAAGGTTTGTTGATAATCAAACATCTGATAATGCCAACCTCTATCAGAATGGATAATAAGTTTATCATCTTTACCAAGCCTACAAAGTGCGTTACTTATCATCTCTTGTACCAACTCATAAGTGGGTCGTTCTTTGATGGTGTAGCTGATGATCTCCCCATTAAACAAGTCTATAACGGGGGATAGGTAGAGTTTGTGGTAAGTTTTGTTGTTACTTTTACCACTGCTATTGGCATTATCATCACCTCTGCTTGATGCAACTTCAACCTTCAACTCTGTGATGTCGGTTGCCCACTTTTGATTAGGCTTTGTGGCTTGAAAGTCTCTTTGTAGCACATTGTCTTTTATCTTGTCTTGTTGTTCACCTTGATAAGATGAATAAGGTTTGTGTCTTTTTTGTCTGATTTTAGCTTTTAAACCCATGACTTGCATTAAGCGTTGTACCTTTTTGTGGTTGATGACAATACCTTGACTGGCAAGTTGGTTGTTCAGTTCTGCATAAATCCTACGATAGCCATATCTGCCTTTATGGGTATCGTAGATGTGCTTGATGTACTCTTTTAAGGATAAATCTTTGTCAGGCTTTTTGTTTTGATGAATGTGGTAATAAAACACACTTCTTGGCAAGTTAGCAATACCAAGTAAGGTGTTTAGGGCATGCTTATGCCTTAATTCTTGCACGATGGTTATTTGTTCTTTGTTTGTTGTTTCTGACGAATTAAGGCATCTAGCTTTGTTAGGTAGTCGTTTTTTGCTCTAAGGTAAGCCAGTTCAGCTAATAAGTCATCAACGCTTTTTTCATTGTCTGGTTTGGTTTGCCAATGGGATTTTGGTTTGCTTACTTGGTTTTTGTTGGTGCTGTGGCTTGAATTAGACATTATTTTTCTGCCTTTGGGTTTTGGGGCATTCCCCATTATACCAAAGGACTGATAAGACTAAAACCAATTGAGTAAAAGTGCGTGATTGCTAATGTTAAGCTCTATTGCCAATTGATGAGAGGGTTTACCAGCCATCATTTCTAAAACAGCGTTGTGTTTAAAATCTGTATCATAGACAGCTTTGGTATTGCGTCTTTTAATACCATCAATGCCATGTGCTTGGTAGAGTTTGACCCATTGTTTAACAATGCTGTCTGTGGGTAGGTTAAACTGTTTATCAGTTTGTTTGTAGCTGTGTCTGCCCTGATAATATGCTATTGCAGACAACTTAAAGTTGGTTGTGTATTTTGCCATAGAAAAGCACCCCAAAGGTTAGAGTGTCTAACTTTTGGGGTGCGGTTCATCGTTGGGTGATTTTTTTATTAATAAAGCAGATACAACTGACTTTATAATAATAAATGGCGCACCTAGCGGGCATCACACAAAAAACATAAGTTATTGATATTTAAATAATTATTTTATATTAAATTTCAGTTATACCAGTAAATATACCAGTTTTTTTCAAAGTAACCCCCTGTTTTTGCCATTTTTACCCCATTTTTACCACATCATGCAGGCGTGCGAAAATTGGCGAAAATAGGGGCGGTTTTATGTAATTTTATGTAACTTTGTTACAGCCCCCACTTTCTCCGTCTTTTCGGAAGTTTTTTTCAAAACAGAATTTTTTTATACACGAATAGGGGCGTGGTGTCCGCTGGTGGGTGTTTGGCATTTTTTGCACACCCCCCGACTGGTGTTGGTGGTGGATATACCCCCTATGGAATTTTGCCCACACGGAAAAAGTATTAGGGTGGCGGTCTTTAAAGGTAAGGGCTTTTCACTTTAAACCTACCCCATCACATACCAGCCAGCACGGTCGCACGGTTCACGCCTGCTGTTCGGTGCTGGGGCGGTCGGTTCGGTCGGTGCTGGTGCTTATCTTTGTTGCTGGCTATATCTAGGCGGTGGGACTGGTGTTTGCGTGCTTGTTTTTATTATCAACATATTCACACCTTTTTAATGATGAATTTAAAAATACACCCTATCATTGCCAAAAAGCAATTTCAAGAACTGTCTGACGAAATTCTACACCTATCTACCATTCGCCCAATGTCTGCCACCGACATTGCCAACATTGTGGCATTGGGTGGTCAATCAGGCATTGCCAAAGAGCAGTTAATGCAATTTGCTGACAGTGCAGTCAAAATGGGCGTGGCGTTTGACATTTCCGCCCAGCAAGCAGGTCAATCAATGGCGGAACTTCGCTCCGCTTTCCAGTTAGACCAAAAAGGTGTGGAAACCCTTGCTGACAAAATCAATTATCTTGGCAATACCACCCCTGCTGCTGCCAAAAGCATTATGGAAATCGTTCAGCGAGTGGGGGCGTTTGGCGAGGTTGTTGGTTCATCAGCAGGGGCGATTGCCGCTGTTGGTGCAACCATTCGTGGCATGGGGGTGGCTGATGAAGTTGCTGCTACTGGCATCAAAAATATGTTTTTGGCACTTAGTAAGGGTGAGAATACAACCAAAGGACAAAAGGAGGCATGGAAAAAACTTGGTCTTGACCATGAGTAAATCGCCAAAGATATGCAGACCAATGCTGAGGAGACAACGCTCAAAGTATTGGAATCTATCTCAAAACTTGAAAAGCATAAACAGGGGCAAGTCCTTGAGTCGTTATTTGGTAGTGAGTCTTTACTGGCTATCGCCCCTTTGCTATCGCAACTTGATACACTCAAAGGCAATCTAGGCAAAGTTAGCGACAGTATGCAATACGCAGGCTCGATGAATAAAGAATACGAAGCACGAGCCCAAACCACTGCTAATAATTTGCAGACGCTCAAAGGTCATATGACCGCTCTGGGGATTACCATTGGCTCAGTGGTGTTGCCTGCGTTAAATGGATTGATTGATGATTTAAAGCCTGCTATTGAAACAGTTATCGACTTTGCTAAAGCCAATCCTGAACTTGTTGCCACGCTATTTAAGGTGGTGGCTGCTCTTTTTGCCTTTAAAGCAGGCTCATTGGCGGTTCGATTTGGTTTTAATCTGTTATTTGGTGGTCTTTTATCTGGGTATGGGGTAGTAGCTCGTTTTATAGGTGCTTTTAGGCTGGTTAATGCGTCCATTCGTCTTTTCCAGATGGGTAGGAGCTGTCTCCGCTTTGAGATTGTTTGGGTTGTCTGCTCATCAATTCGCCCTGCCATTAGTCTGTTTACAGGTGGGTTTAAATTGATTCGTTCAGGGGCGACTGGCTTTGTGTCTGTACTGGGCAAAATCATGACTTTTGCAAGGCTATTTGGTTCATCGCTTGTCAGTGTAGGCATAAAAGTCGGTCAAGCCTTTATGATGATTGGACGAGTGGCTTTAATAGTAGGTCGCATGATGATGGCTAACCCCATTCTTTTGGTAGCGATGGCAATCGCTGGTGTGGCGTATCTGATTTACAAGAATTGGGATACTATTAAGCCAATGCTTGTGGCATTCTGGACGAGCATCACACAGGCGGCAAGTGCTGCTTGGCAATGGCTTGTCGGTATTTGGAATGGCTTTACCACTTGGTTTAGCAGCTTGTGGAATGGTATCACAGCTTGGGTAAGTGGTGTTTGGACAGGTATCATAAATGGTGCAACAGCCGCTTGGCAATGGCTGGTTGGTATTTGGAGCGACTTTACCGCTTGGTTTGGTAATCTTTGGACGGGCATTACTGCCTGGGCAGGCAACGCTTGGACAGCGATAACAACAGGGGCAAGTGTTGCTTGGGGCTGGCTTGTTGGTATTTTTATCGACAATAGCACTACCGCCAATATGAATATTCGTCTTGGTCAGCTTATCAATCGCTTTGGCATAAGGAGCCATCTGCTCAGCCAATACAGGATCAGCTGCAATGATGGTGTATGCCTCCTTGTATTGACGATGGGCAATTAGGCTTTGGGCTAGGTGTGCTTTAAACAGCTGATTATCTGGATAATCTTTAACCAGATTTTGATATAAGGTAATAGCGGTGCGGTGATCTTGATGCTTCGTGGCAATGGTCGCTTTCGCCCAAGTAACCATCGGTGTCTCTATCAATGCTTGTGGCTGTGCCTCATAAATGGGCAATAAGATCTCTACACCATCACTCTGATGATACACCAATGCCGATAACATTGCCCTTGCTAACAGCTCTGGCTGTGCCAACAGCATCTCATCATCCACCGTCATTGTCTCTGTCTGCTTGATATCGATGGGTAATTGCGTTTTGGTAGGCTCAGGGATTTTAAAAGGCTGATCAACAGATTACAATCGTCTGTCATCTTAGCTTTGTTCATCGATCCGATTGGCATGAGCCTGCATGAATGGCAAAAGCACAGCACCAATGAGCAGCGACACGGACATATTTTTTATAATACATTGATACATGGTAATTTCTCATAACTCTGTCAAATCGCCAAAAAATAAGGCTCAACCCAATCATGTGATGGATTAAGCCTACATTCTAACGACACCTAAAACTTCATCTCCAACGCCAGCGTATAATTTCGCCCTGGGGCAGCGTAGCGAGCATGACTTGTACCGACATCTTGATTGACAGCATTGATGGATGATTGACGCACACTCTCCCAAGTACTGTATTTATAGTTCATCAGATTATACACGCCTGCTCTTAGTGTGATGTTGTCATGAGGCATATAATAGCCAGTTAAATCGTGTATGTACCAACTGCGACTACGCTTACTGGGTACAGCGATGGCAATCTCATGACCATAGTAGGCACTGCCGGTTAATTCATCAGGATTTTTGGCTTTAGAATAGGTCAAGCTGTGATTAAATCCCCATTTGCCACTGGGTGCATCATAGCCGATACCTGCGACCACACGAGATGGCTGAATGGCATCTAAAATCGGGTCAGTGGTCATGGTATAGCCATCGTAGATATGTCGGTCTTTGACCTTGACACGATTATACGCCAGATTAGAATACAGACCGTCTGGCAGTTTGTCATAGACTCCATACCAGTCTATTTTACCCAAAACATTGATGCCCTCTAAAGTGATGTTTTGGATATTATAATAATCGCTCAAGGTGTACTGACCTCGTCTGTTGCCTTTGGCGATAAGGTCTTTGTAGTGATTGCGAAAATAGCTCGTCTCAATCGTACCAAATCGCCCTTGTAAGCCAACACCAAACTCATGGTTGGTGGATTTTTCTGGACGTGGGGCGATGCGATTTTTATAATCTTTGTCAGCAATGTCATTATCTTTGCCTGATGCACCCACCCGAATGCCATACATCTCATAAAAGGCAGGCACTCTAAAGCCGTTAGAATAACGATAAGACAGTGCCAAATAGTCTTTGGGGTGTACTGTAAGCCCTGCATTGTATGACCAATTTTTATAATTATCCACCGCCGTCCAGTCATCATCAGTACTAAAGCGGTGATTATCATAACGCACCCCAAGCCCCAAATCCACCTTATCACCCAGTGCAATGTGGTCTCTTAGTGCCATAAAACTGTGCTTGCCTGTGATGATTCTTGGTTCACAGTTATTATTGTCAGTACTTTCGTTGTTGCAAGTAATGGCTGATTGTAAGGTTACAGGCACTCGTTTATAAATGCGAGGTTTGTCATAACTGCCATTATGACCCTGCTTATATTCATTATTATAACCGCCAGATGCATAGCTGTATGCTAGAGCACCACGCTCTAGTGTGGATTTGACATCGCCTATCCCAATCAGTGTCTGAAAGCGATGTTTGGATTTGCCAAGTTCAAAGTTCTTTTGTAAATTAAGCTGAGCTAATTTGAGTTTTTCTTCGTATTGATTAAATTCACGTCCAGACCATGACCATGGCTTATCCACACTTGCCTGACAGCGACTCATATTGGGATAATCACTGCAACGCTGTAAATACACCGTGCTATCCACGCCGATGGTTTGATGGTCTAGACTAAGCAATGCTTTATCAATCAGTCCTGTTTGAGAGGGACTCTTAAATTCATACGACACACCAAAGCGCTTTTTTTGGTGTTCTTCATCAAAAAATCGAGTGCGACTGTATCTAGCACCATATCTACCACTTTCTCCTTTATTAAATACAAGTCCTGACAGTGGATTGTCCGCCACATCAACGATACCAGAATTGCCCACCGCAAGACCCGTCTCAGCATTGATACTGCCTTGAGTTAAATCTACGCCTTTAGGGATGTCTGCTTTGGTGTAATAAGCAGGTAGGGTCATGTCCTGAATATTATAGTGCTGTTTGGTATGCTCTATGACCATGCCCAAACGATGGATATCACTCACATCATAACCTGCCTTATAGAAAATGGATTGGCTTTTATAATCCATCGGATTGGCGTGCACTCTGTCGATGCCTGTATAGTCTTTGGTGCTGGCGGTGCGTGTTGGATAGCGGATTTTGTCTGCCTGTTCCCGCTCTTTACTGCTTAAGGCAGGCGAGGTACGAATGGGCAAGACATCGCTGTTAATACTAGCAAATGGCAAAGGTGTGCAGTCCAGTGTTGGACAATCATCTTTGACTAAATAATAACTTCTGCCATAAGTGTCAGGCTTACGCAAGTCATAACGATCAAAGTAGCCTTCTAGTGGCTGATAGCTGTGTAAATACTCATCAATGGCTTTATGACTTTTGATCTCTTTACCCTCTTTGTGGGTATAGATAAGCAGGTTATCAAATTTGCCCATCTTAAATGCCCCAGCCACTGACTGTATCCATTGGTCGTTTTTACTGCTGTAGGCAGTTTTAGTGTCCAATCCCCAACTCTGACCTTCCTTGATGACATCAGATGAATCTTTGGTGGTCAGCCCCACTGCACCGCCCAATGCACCACTGCCATACTCTGCTGAGCTTGAGCCTTTGCTAAGCTCAATACTTTTGATGTTCTCGTATTCCACCTCATTGATTGCCCCAGAGCCAGCCTGTGTTTGGATTGAGCGATAGGATTGGGCTTGAGACAAACCATCAACCACGATGGCAACACGATTTTTATCCACGCCACGCATGGCATAACCTGAGGTTGCTCCTCGCCCTTGCTCAACCACGCTGATACCTGGGTCATAGCGTGTCAAATCACGAATGCCAAGAACCATCTCTCTATTGATGTCTTCAGTGCGCTTGACGACTTTGCCAAGCCCTGTAATTTCGTTGGTTTTACGGGTTGCTTGACGCTTAATTACCGCATTTAGTGCCTCAAGCTCAACACTTGGGTCATCGTTTTCATCAGCAAAGGCGGGCGTACCACACATCGCCATACTGACCGCTAAAAATAGCAGGCGGTATCTTACTTTTAACTCATTATGATTCATCGTGATTTTTCCATAAACTTGACAAAAAGCCACCCTAAGACACCCAGATGGCGACTTTTTGCTTAAAATTTGGGATTTGTCTTATCTGTCTTTTTGCTTGATTTGGGCTAAACAAATCATCTTAGATTAGGGTGTTTGGGTTTGGCGCTTAGCCCCAAAGACTACACCGATTTTATCCTCGCCTGCCTTATCATGGTGTATAACTCCGCCAAGCTCGCTGGCATCAGCACCATAAAACCCTCCATAAAAATTAGCATTGATATGGGCAATGGCAGAGGCACCCGTACTACTTGGGTCAAGATTAAAGCCACCCTCACGAGTTGTGGCTTTACCACTAAATCCATTAGCATTAATGACCCCGTTTAAGTTTAGGATTGGCAATTCCTCCACACCATTATCGCCGATAAGTTTACCCAAAAATTCCTTTGTGCCAAAATCTACATCAAATCGGCTACGAGCACCCAATGGCTCACCTGAAGCAGACACCGACCATTTGCGACCATCTTTACTGACGATATCGCCCTCCCAAGTACCCCGATAGTGTGCTTTTCCTGCTTGGGGAATTTTGTCAATATCAGTACGCTCACCCACCAAAAATAGCTTGCCATCTTTAATGGTGATGACACCATTATCATCATTGATTGCACCATAAGAACCGAATTTGACATAGTCTAGGTTATTACAGCAGACCGTTACTGACAGCTTTTTGCCGTCATGCTCCACTTGCCTTGTATGAACAAAATCCATGTCAGCAAAGCTCTTAACATTATCTGGTAAGAGTGGCAGACGCTTGCCGTTAATCACAAGATGACTGACTTGACCAAAAGTATCCATCCTGGATTTTTGTACAGTGTCGCTGTCAATCACTGTCGCATCAAATCGGGTTTGTAGTTTGGCATCGTCCAACGCTTCACGCTTTGCCCCAAACACCCCAAACAGCGACTTATCCTCTGCCAAAAATTTACCTGCCATTTCTTCGGCTTTTTCTCCAAAAAATCCACCCTCCATCACACCATCTTTACCAAAAATACCATGAGTTTTATCTTGAGCAATGGCAGTGCCCACAAAACGATTGCCACTTAATTTGCCGTCTATATGATAGCGGTGGGCATCTACCTGCTCTCCTGCTTTGCTTTCGGTAGCGACATAGCCATGACTGTATAAATCGCCTGTGAGCGTCTTATTTGTAAAGTCTACCTCAAAGCGACTTCCATGAGCAATCTTGGCATTTTTGATGTTGTTATTGACATAAGCATCAAGCGGTGTTGCACCTGACATATTGGCAGGTGATGACTGATTATCCCGTGTAAAGCCACTTGGGGGCTGGGTGCGAGTTTTATCAGTATCTGAAGTAAAGTCCCATGTGCCAGTATAGATGACCTTTTGGGTTGGTAAGATGGTGGATGGTATGACGCCTTGATAAAATACATAACCACGAGAGCCCGAATACATCTGACGCTTGCCATCTGCTTCTGTTACAAAGCTCACCCCCGCCTCAGCATCAATGATATAACCTGAGCGTACATATTGCATATCACGAGTGCGTGATAATGTCCCTTTGTCATGAGAATAGACAACCTCACCACTTGCCCTAGGTTGCTTGTTTAAGATGTCTTCATAATATTTGGGCAAATCCTCAAGCGTATGATTGATGGCTTGGACTTCACCGATTTGAACACCATCTGTTCTGTTGCCTCGTCTGGGTATTTCGCTGATAAAGCCGAGTGCTGGCTCCTCACTACTTATATCCAATGTGCGTCTTTCACCTTTTTCATCTTGATAAGTCGGTTCTTTGGGAGTATTGGAGTTGCCAGTGTTCTGGCTGGCTCCTTGCGTGTTTAAACTACTGACATTATCTAGGTCAAAGCTGCCTTTTCCGCTAGCACAAGCAGTCAATAATAAGCCACCAACGATAATGGCAAGTGGTTTTTTTGTGTAAAATTTCATACAATATCCATAATGATTTGCAATATTAAAATAAAAATCAGTATCATTTGAGAAATATTGATAATTATAAATAACATCTAATATGATGTCAATATAAAAGAAATATTATTTTATTTCTTTGAGTTGATAGTAAAGGATAAATGACCAATCAGTAAATTATCCAATCCCTTATCAGTACTTCATCTCAAGCGATATGATAAAATTTCGCCCTGATGCGGCGTACCGTAAATTTTAACTGACCAAGCACTCGCTCGGCTTCATCTGCGGACGGTGCAACCACCGACAAACCGCCAACACGCTCACCGTAGAGAGAAAGGTTTTTTGAGAATGAATTTGATGCAAAAATCGGCAAATCCATCTCAACAGCACGACGAATGGCATAAGCATCTGCATCCATGTCATCATCAAAGCCCTGATGGGCAATATCCATAAAGGCAATGAGTTTTTTATCTTTGATGATGTCGAGTACAGTATCCCACTGCTCATTGGTCAGATCCACACCTGTTGGGTTGTGGCAACATGGGTGCAGTAGCACCACATCATTTTCATTTAGACCCCCAAAAGTCTGCTAAGTCTGCTAAGTTATTCAAAAAAAGCCCTGTAAGCCTTACGCCATAAGGGTTAAAAACTTTTCACCCATTTGCTAAGTTTTGCTAAGTTATTGGCAATTTTACCCCAAACACCCTTAAAACCAGCACAACCACGACTACACCAAACACTATCAATCCCTTTATCTATAAGGCTTTGCGGTGTTTTACTATTAAGATTGAATAACTTAGCAGATATGGGAATAACTTAGCAGGGCTGGCAGTGGCTGGAATGGTCGCACGGTTCAGCCTGCTGTTCGGTGCTGGTGGTCGGTTCGGTCGGTGCTGGTGCTATCTTTGTTGATGGCTATATCTGGGCGGTGGGGCTGGTGTTTGCGTGCTGTATGCTTTGGCGGTTGTTATATTCAAACAAAGTACCGATAAAAAAACAACAAGGGCGAACGCTTACCCTTGTTGTTTGTATTGCCTGTATGATCAAAGGCGGTTGGGCTAACATTGATTTAATAATGCTGGGTTTAGCTCTATCACACGCTTTGGACGGCGGTTTGTGGTCTCGGTGTCCAGATAGATATAATTGTTATCACTTAACAATTCTAATGCTGTTTCTAGTGTTTGTTTAATTCGTAAATGCTGGGGCGTTACGCTCGTTTGTAGATATGACAAATAAAACTTATCTTGCCCTGTCTCTTTGGCTTTTTTAACCAGCCATTGTAACAGCTTTTCAGCGTCTGTAATATCTGTGGCAATGTCATCATAGCGTCTGCGTTCGCTTGCTGAATAATCCACAATCGCTATCGCTCCTTTGATGTCGTCAGATTCTATGGCGTTTTTGCCGTTGAACCATGCAAATAACGCTCCTAGCCGTGTAGCATTCTCCACCATACGACTAGCATAGGCTTTGGCGTTGTGGTTAATACCGCCTTTTGTTGGTTTTTTTCTACCTCACACCAATAGTCTTGCGTGATTTTTAGAGCTGGAATCGTCCATGCTAGGCGTTTTCTTTTATCATCTGCAGGTGGTAGCTCTAAGAAGTTTTGGCATTTTTTCCAATAAGTTTGCAAGGTCTCATCCATCATAAAATTATCCGTGATAAGCTGGCGATAGCGTGCATAAAAACTGACTGGGTCGGGCTTGTCATCGGTATCAAATCGCATGGCGTGCTGATGATTGCCCATGCCATGCTTGCCAACCGCTCTATTTTCGCTTGTGGGGTGTGGGTGGTATGATTGCCCATGTGGGTGCTGGGCGTGGCTGTGTGCGTTTTGCTGACTGGTAAAAGGTCGCTTGTTAAAAAATGCGTTTTTGGCAAATAATGGGCGGTTTAATAATTCGTGTGCGTTTGTCATGATAAATTCCACTGATACAATTTTAATCATTACTTGGGCTGGTTCGGTCGCTCGGTTTGGCTGCTTTGGTTTGCCATGTCGATAAATCCAGCCATCAGACAATAAAAGCCATTCACCCAAAATAGATAAATGGCTTTTTGGGCGTCTTGTACTTTGGTTAGGCTGGTTTGTTGTGATTGGGCTGGCGTTTCGTTGGTAGCAGTGCCAGCAGGTCTTTTTTGTTGTGTTCAGCGTTATTTGCCATGTTCCAACACGCCTGCTGGATAAGCTCGCATAAAGTTTCAAATGAAGTCAAATCATCTTTATGATGGCGTAACAAATCCATTGCTTGCCCTAACAGACAAAACTGCTCATTTGCCGTGCCAAAATCATAGGCATAACACTCAACATCATTTACTGATATGGTAATGCTTGGTGTTAGGCGGTCATGTCCGATACTTTGGGCGTTGGTGTTGCTGGTGGTTTGGTTAAGATTGGCGGTTGTGCCAGTGTTGATAACTACATTCATGATATTTTCTCCTTAGATTAAAATTGTTCTGTGATGGTTTTAATGGCGACGCTGATGCTTTCATTACTTGCGATGCTTTGGGCGTGTTTGATTGCGTCTGAAAGCTCGTCAAATGCTGGCAAGTGATAACAAGGTGCTTATCTTTGCCATTGGCAAACACACAAGCAGGCGGTAAAAACGCATGAATGTCTTTAAATGCTATCGCTTGGCTGGTGTATGGCGTGTTTTGGTTGCACGGTGGGCAAATATGCACGGCGTTGGCTGGTGTGGCAAGTACAAACTTAATCATCTTGCACCTCCTTTGGCAAAAACACGGATAGCAGGCGTGCTAAATAACGCTACAATGCGTTCTGTGATGGTTTTTGGCTTAGGTGGTACACTTGCCCATTTCGCTCATTGATTAGCTTTACCAGCTCATTCATGGCGTTGTAGATGGCATTGGCTTTATCGCCATGTCCTGCGTATGGATTTTGGGCGTGTAGTTCGCTATGGCGGTGGTATTCGTCTGCTAGGACGGTTAGAGAATGGGATAAGATGGGGTTTGCGGTCATGATTGACGCTCCTAGTAAAGTTTTGAGTAATTTACCCAGTAATGGGCGGTGTGGTCTCACTCTCGGTCTTACTAGTGACCGCTTTACATATTCGCCAACTGGCTTATTTTGTAATATCAACCACACCATAAAGGGGCGAAAATTTGCCAGCATGGGCAAAGTTTGCGTATATGATGGGTTTACGCTTACACCAATGCCAGCTTTGGCGGTGTTTGGGCGTAAAAAAAGCCAATGTAAACCGTTTGGCGTAACGGCTAGTAAGTTTTGAGAGAGACGCTCATCATATTTCACGCCTGCGATTTTGTCAGGTGAAATATTTTTAATCAATTCTTATTTTAATGAAATTTCTTTCATGTTATAATCTCTTTTGTGATTGAAATTTGTGTTTTTTATTGTTCGTTTTTCCACATTTCGCCCCTAATTCGTTAGGGGCGTTTTGTTTTTTTGGCAATTTAGCCCTGCATTATCCCAAATCTGTTGTAATTCATCATAGGTTAGTGCTGGCAAAATACCATTGTATAGCTGGGTTGGGTTACTTAGCCCTTGAATATTGAACAGATGCATTGCTTTGATAAAATGCAGTTTGCAGATTGTCTCTGTGTCTAGTTTTGGGCGGTTGCTTTGGGCTTTTTGGGTCAAAAATTCTCTTAAATTGTCGATGTGTGCCACAAATTCCCTAAAGCTCATTATCAACTGGTATCCAGTTTCTAATAATTTAGGGAATGTTGTTCGCATACTGTCCCAATACCAAATATTCATATCAACCGCTTTTGGCTCTAGTGGCTCACTGGGCAATAAACGCAACATTTCTTGAATTTGCTGTTTGCTGAATGAATGATAGGTTTTCGCCATAATAAATTCGCTCCCATTATTTACTTTGCTTTTGCAGGCGTGGCGGTGTGGTTGCTTACGCCTGCTGGTTAGTGGTTAATATGGATAATCATCATCAGTTATGCCATCGTTGCCATTTTTTGGGTTTGGTCTATCATGGTTTTATTTCCCTTGTGGTTTACCATTGTTTTGGCGTTTGGTTTTGGGCTTGGTGGTTTTTGGTTTTGCCGTTCGTGCTTGTGCTACGACTTGATAAATGCTTGCCGTGCCGTCTAGGATTTCTTGATAACGCTTACGGGCGTTGGCCTTATCTTTGATGAAATAGACTTTGTAGCGGGAATTTGGGCTATTTTGCCAACGCCAATCAATGACAAACCCCATCTTTTTTAGCTCAGAAATTCGGGCTGACAAGCTGGCTATGTTCATGGTGTTAATGGCGTGCTTGATATGTACTTCCACACCGTCTAGCATGGCTTGATGGTTTTTTTGATTGTGGGAAATGGGTAGCATGGTTTCGCTCCTATGATGGGTGCTGGTTATTGTTTGGTGCTGGTGGTCTGGAAATGGCTGGATAGTCATCAACCGTTTCTAGGCGGTTAATCCAATCCAAAATATCGCTGTTACGCCATGCGGTCATTGCGGGGGATAACTTAATGGGTGCTGGAAATTTACCAGTCTTTACCCAGTTATAAATCGTGGATTTGGATAAACCAGTCATCATGCACGGATTTAATTCTGCTAATGCCTTGTGCTGGGAAAGTGTCGTTTGAATGGGTCATAAAATACGCCTTTGTTGTTGGTTGTTTTTTGCTAGTTCCGTAATACTCCATTGCTTTGTAATACTGTCTAGCGGTGGATAAGGCGTATTGTAAACGGTTGATTTTTAAGAACAATAAAACACCCCCTTGCTACATGAGTAAGGGGGTTATTTGGGGTGATAGGGGGGTCTTACATTTTCTGTGTTCACTCAATTTGGGTGGTTGAGTGTTCTTTACGGTCTTTATCTGCTTGTTTTAATACGCTCTCTATCCATTCATAGTTTTTGTTTTCTTGGTTGTCGTACTGAAAAATATGCCTGACGGTTTCGGCATAGCTTGTAAAACCCTGTTTTGTCATGATGTTTAAGTATTTTTTTTCTAGCCTTGCCCTTTCTTGTCTTTTATGTTCGGTTGCTTTTAGGGCGTGTTGTTTGCCTTGCTCTCGTTGGATTTGCTTATGAATGGCGGTTTTGTCATCATCGGATAAAAGCTCAAATTTTAAGATTGTATCTTGTGGCAGTCCATACAAATACTTAGCACCGCCTAGCACTTCCAAAGATTTATTAGCAAGTGCCATAGCATAAAACGCATTGCCATTTTGATATAAAAAACTGGCAAGGTGTTTTAGGGTAAGGGATAAAGCTATTAGTTCTACTACTTTTTGGCGTATGGCAGGCGTGGGCGGTGTGTGTAGGCTTGATTGCTCAAAGCTGGCAAAAAAATTATCAAGGGCGGTGCTAAACAATGTGTTTTTATTAAAATAACTAACTAATAGGGCGTAAGTAAAATTACCACCGCTATTTATTATAACTTCCATGATAACATCAGTGCAAATGCTGATAATATCAGAAATACACTTATCAAATTGCGTTTGATGGTCTGCTGGCAGGGGTGTATCAGCGAAAAAAACAAGTGCAAGACGGTATATATCAATTGTATTTACACCTAAGTTGCTTTCAAACAATGCTTTTGTATCAGCAATTTGGCTCAATTCTTTTAATTTATTTTCCCATTCGGTGTGTTTCATCTCATACCTTACCCATACCTTAACCAAAAAAAGAGTGCAGGCGGGGCGGTCTAAGGTATGAAAAATAACCGCCGTTCGGTTAATTACTCCTAGCCTGCAAAAGGGTTAAAAATGATTGTCGCTACTTTGTAGTAGTCTCATTAGTGCTGGATTGATAAACAGCTTTTCTTTGCCAGCTTGCATTTCATTCAATACGCCTATTTCACACAATTTGGCTAAGTAGGTGCTGGCGGTTTGGCGTTTGGCAATGCCTTTATCAACCAAATTGTTAATCCGACAATACGGCATTTCAAAAATCACATCAACCAATTCACGGCTATAAATCTTGGGGGCGTTGTCTTTGATAAAATTAGCGGTGTTTTGGTGTAGCTCTTTGATTGCCAAAATCTTTTTAGTTGTCCAATCGCTTGTTTCCTTAATGGCAGTTAGCATATACACTAGCCAATCTTGCCAGTTACCATCAGCCGTTACGCCCATCAAGCCTTGATAATAGCCAGCTTTATTTTGAATGATATAACGGCTTAAATACAAAATAGGCAAATCAAGCAAGCCTTTATCAATCAAATATAAAATATTGATAATCCGTCCAGTTCGCCCATTGCCATCAAAAAATGGGTGTATTGCTTCAAACTGATAATGTGCGATTGCCATTTTTACCAATGGGTCTAAATCATCGTGAGCGTGTAAGAAATTTTCCCAGTCCGTCAATAGTGCTTTGATGGCGTTTGGGTCGTCTGGCGGTGTATAAATCACTTTGCCTACGCTGTTTTGTAATACCGTGCCTTTATGGGTGCGTATGCCTAACTGTGAATTTTTGATGGTTTGGCAAATGGTTAAGGCGGTGTTTGCGGTTAATGGTCGCTCTTTAATCGCTTGTATGCCATCATAAAGGGCAGTGCGGTATCGCAAGGCTTCTTTGGTGGCGTGGTCTGCCACATTGTCATCATGGGCGTATTGAAAAAGTTTATCGGTGGTGGTTACGATATTTTCAATTTCGCTACTTGATTGGGCTTCTAGCAAGGGAATGGCGTTAATCAGCATGGTTTGATTAGGGATTAGCTCGCCTGCTTGTTTTAGACTGGCAAGGCTTGAGCGTGCCAATACGCACAATTTTAGCACGGCTTTGGTTTCCACATCGTGCAAAGGTGGCAGGCGTGGCAAATCATTATAGGGGCGGTTTGGGTCAAATGTCATCTTTATAAAATCCAAATTTTTAAACATGATAGCATAGATATGTTTATGTCATCAACATAACATACCCATCATCTTTAAAAAACCCGAAAATTTAAAGATGATAGCCCCGCTAAGCTATTCCCATGTTTGCTAAGTTATTCCCACCCCTGCTAAGTTATTCAATCATGATGGCAAAACACCGCCAAGCCTTATAGATAAAGGGATTGATAGTGTTTGGTGTAGTCGTGGTTGTGCTGGTTTTTATGGTATTTGGAGTAAACTTTCCAATAACTTAGCAAAACTTAGCAAATGGGTGGAAAGTTTTTAACCCTTATGGCGTAAGGCTTACAGGGCTATTTTTGAATAACTTAGCAAACTTAGCAGACTTTTGGGGGTGTATTTTTAAATTCATCATTAAAAAGGTGTAAATATGTTGATAATAAAAACAAGCACGCAAGCCCTAGCACTGAACCATGCCAAACGCTGATTAGGGCGAAAATAGGGCGGTTCGGTCGGAATGGCTGGAATGGCTGGAATGGCTGGAATGGCTGGAATGGCTGGAATGGCTGGAATGGCTGGAATGGCTGGAATGGCTGGAATGGCTGGAATGGCTGGAATGGCTGGAATGGCTGGAATGGCTGGAATGGCTGGAATGGCTGGAATGGCTGGAATGGCTGGAATGGCTGGAATGGCTGGAATGGCTGGAATGGCTGGAATGGCTGGAATGGCTGGAATGGCTGGAATGGCTGGAATGGCTGGAATGGCTGGAATGGCTGGGAAATGAAAAGTTATATCATAACCTATAAAAAAATGGCAGGCGTGGCAAGCCTATAAAAAATCAACACCGCCAAAGCTGGTAAAAACACCGAACAAGCACGAACGGCAAAAAATACCAACGGTGCATAAAAAAATCAAAGACGGCAAACGGCAAAAGGATAAATATATAAAAAAATATTATTTTTTTTATTTTTTGGCTGTGTTTTAAAATTTGATTGATGTGGTGCGTCAGATTTGCTATAATCCCCATACTATCAAGCGGTTATGGGGATTTTTATTTATGAAAACCACACACGAAATTGATGTACTCAAGCAACTCTTTGAAAACCTGTCTGAGCGAGATAAACAGCAGTTTTTAAGCCAAATTACCAGTAGCCAATCTGCAATTCAAAAAGTGATCCAACCAAGAGACGTAAAAGCCTGTCCACATTGTCAATCTGCTCATTTTGTGAAGAATGGTAAGCGTAATGGCAGACAAAATTTCCTTTGTCGTGATTGCAATAAAGCCTTTGTTGAACAAACTGGCACAATCTTATTCAGTATGAAAAAAGATATTGCGGTATTAGAAAAGTACGTTCATTGTATGATTGAAAAATACTCGTTGCGTAAATGTGCTGAAATTTGCGACATCAATCTTGCTACCGCCTTTGCTTGGCGGCATAAAATCTTAGACGCTCTGCAAAAGATGATGGAGCAAGTAGAATTAGATGGTGTAGTGCAAGCTGATGAAACCTTTACCACGATTTCCTATAAAGGGCATCACAAAAATTTTAACTTGCCACGCCCACCACATAAACGAGGAACAGTGGCGACAAAACGTGGTTTATCGAAACAGCAAATCTGTGTTCCTGTGGGTGTAAATCTAAATGGGCTATCTATTGCTAAGATAGCGAATTTAGGTCGTCCCAATGTAACAGATTTGCAGAAAGTCTTAGGCGGTAAGATTGCCCAAAATTCCGTGTTTGTGACGGATTCGCTCCGCTCTTATCAGAAATTGTCGTTCGATATGGGCTTAAATCATATCCGAATCCCGAGAAACAAATATAAAAATGGCGTATTCAACATTCAGACCGTGAACAACTATCACAAACGCCTGAAAGATTTAATCTTCGGTACATTCAAAGGTGTGGCAACAAAGTACCTAAATAATTATCTCGTGTATCACAACTTTGTGAACTTCGCCAAAGATACGAAGAAGAATAAAGAAGTCGTCTTATTCGATTTTATTCGCAATACGTTTTGTCAAAGTAGAACGTTTGAAATCTCAAAACGCCCTGCATTACCTATCTAGGAGGTAAAATGAATAATCAAATTTCTATTCAAGATATGCAAAATACATTATTTGAGGGGGATTGTCTGGAAATTATGAAAAAATTTCCTGACAATTCCGTGGATATGGTTTTATGTGATCTACCTTATGGCACAACTCAGAATAAATGGGATAGTGTAATAGATCTCAATTTATTATGGAAAGAATATAACAGAATTGTTAAGCCTGATGGAGCTATTGTTTTAACTTCACAAGGTGTATTTACCGCTAAATTAATTTTATCTAATGAAAAGGATTTTAAATATAAAATTGTTTGGGAAAAATCAAAACCAACAAATTTCTTAAATGCTAAAAAACAACCTTTGCGAAAATATGAAGATGTTTGCGTATTTTATAAAAAACAGCCTACATATAATCCACAAATGAAGCAAGGCGAGCCATACAATAAAGGTATTAGAAAAGATCAGCTGACCGGTAGCTATGGAGATTTTAAACCACAATTAGTAAAAAGTGATGGAGAGCGATACCCTACCGATGTAATTTATTTTAAAACTGCTGAAAGTGAAGGGGAAGTTTTGCATCCAACACAGAAACCAGTTGAGTTAGGGCGTTATCTCATTAAAACATATACAAATGAAAACGATCTCATTTTAGATAATACATTCGGAAGTGGGAGTTTTTTAGTTTCCGCAGTATTAGAAAATAGACGTTTTTGCGGAATTGAACAAAATCAAAATGCTACATTATTTAAAGATAAGCACATTGACTATATTGATTTAGCTTTAAATAGATTGAATAAAGCTGGTGCAAATGTAAGGGTTGTAAGATGAGCAAGGCAAAATTAAATTACAATGAAAGAGCGTGGGCTATTGATGTGATTAGTCATATCAATTTATTTTGTTCTAAAAAGAACTTATTCGTTAAGAAAGCAGGTGGCGAGAGAACTTTAAAAGATCATAGCAAGAAAACCCTTTTTCCAGATGTTCTATTGTATGGTAACGAGGGGGTTGGTGAAGTTATTCAAGGCTGGGAGTTGAAAATGCCTGATACACCAATTACCGATATAGAGTTAATAGAAAATGCAAAGTTAAAAGCTAATAAACTTGGCTTAAACTCATTTCTTTTGTGGAACGCAAAAGAAGCAGTACTCTACATTAGGGAGAGAAATAGTTTTTCAATCAATAAAACTTGGATAGAATCAGACATTAAGAACAGAGAAGATGTGGAAACACATCAAAATAAATGGAAATATATACTTGAAGATATAATTACTTATATATCAAAGATAATTTCTGATTCAAGTTATAAGACAGTCGGACTATTAGAATTAAGCTCCAACTTATATGTGAATAGTTTAGAGAGCTTTAAGCAAGATTTATCTCTCAATTTTGAATCTAATGCTGTTAAAAACTTTGATTTTGATATAGAGATTACAGAGTGGTTTAATGAAAACAAAGCAAAAGGCGATAATAAGTATTCTGTATTAGCAGATTTTTCTATTCTTTCTTGGGTGAACAGGTTATTATTTTCTCACTATCTAAAAACATTTAATCAAAATGCCGAAATAATTAACAACCTAACTCCAGCTTCATCTGTCGATGATGTTATTGAAACATTTGAGAAAATTACAGAAAAATGTGATTTTATGAATGTGTTTCTATCTAATGTTGGAGATAAATACATTGGCAGTAAATTCTTATCATATTGGTTAGGATTGAATGAGTTATTAAAAGAGATTCGATTTGATAAGATAGATAGCGACTATTTGCACAATGTTATTGATTCTGCATTATTACATTCAAGGAAGAAAGTTGTTGGACAATTTTCTACTCCAATAAATTTAGCTTATTTCCTTACTAGTATAACGATCAAGAATCGCACAGCCAATATAATTGATACATGTTGTGGAAGCGGCACTATTCCAAAAGCAGTTTACCAAATCAAGCGAGAATGCAAAATTCCACCTAATGAAGCCTTAAATCAAGTGTGGGCTAGTGATAAATTTTCATATCCATTACAACTTTGCTCTATTGCATTATCAGACCCACAAGCATTAGGCAGTCTTGTTCAAGTGTTTCAGCAAGATGTTTTTGAATTACAACCGAATGCCAAAATTTCCTTTGTAGATCCATTTGTTGAGCAAGTTGTAACAAAAGAGTTACCAATTATGCACGCCGTTGTTTCTAACTTACCATTTGTAAGATTTGAAACGGCAGAAATTCCCAATAGTGATAAGCTAAATAATTTAGGGTTAAGTAAAAAATCAGATTTATACGCTTATATCATATTTCATCTTTCTAATTTGATTGAAGAAAATGGCAGAATAGGTGTTGTTATTTCAAATTCTTGGTTAGCAAATGAATGGGGAGAGCAGTTTAAGGAAAATTTATTAAAACATTTTAAAATTTTAAAAGTAATTTGCTCTTCAAAAGGAAAATGGTTTGGGAATGCAGATGTTGTTGCAACCCTATTAGTTTTGGAGAAAGACAATCAACATTCCGAATATGAAATAGATTTTATAACTACAAACACCTTAATCAAGGATTGGGATGAATCTGTATTGACCGAAATGGTTACAGCCACGCTAAGCTCTAAAATACAATCAGTTCACTTATCAAAGGCAACACATAAAGTTGAAAAAATAAGCAAGTTTCAAAAATTAGGTATTTCTTGGAATGCTCTGTTTAGCAATCTTGATTGGATTGACTTAGTTGCAGATAAGTTAACAAATGTTAGCAACTACATCAAAATAGCTCGTGGAGAACGTAGAGGTTGGGATAAAATGTTCTATCCCGAAAGTAAACATAAAATTGAATCTGACTATATTAAGCCTGTTGTAATGAGTTCAAAAGATTTGCCCGACTCTTTAATAGGAGAAGCAAAAAATGAAGCATTTTGCTGCTCAGAATCTATTGAAGTATTAAAATATAGGAATCATCTAGGTGCATTAGAATGGATTTCTAAATTTGAAAATGGCACAAATACAAATGGAAAACCGTTAGTCAAAATTTTAAGCCGAGCTAATCAATTTTGGTATGAAATGAAACCAAATGCTTTGGCTGATATGGTTATATCAATGAACCCCGATAAAAAGATATGCGTTTATCGACTAAAAGAACGTTCTTTTGTTAATCAACGATTGATTAGTTTATCTGTAAAAGATACGGAACAGTTAAATATAATGCACGCTTTATTAAATAGTGCAATTTCATTGTTCTATATTGAGAGTATTGGTTTTGGTCGGGGTTTAGGTGCGTTGGACTTAAATTCAACAACAATGTCAAAAAAATTGATGATATTAGACCCTAATTTACTATCTAGCGAACAGATAACAGAAATTGTAGAGAAATTTCAATCTATTTTAAATAGAAGTACATTAGATCTCCCGAATGAGTTACAACAAGAAGATCGCATTGAGTTTGACAAAGCTGTATTAAGTGCATTTAACATTACACTAGACCCCAAAATCATCTATGATAGCTTGTTAAAGATCTATAACATCCGGCAATCGGTAAAGGACGATAAAAATAGATAATAAAAATCAAGGCGACACTTAGTCTCCTTTAAAAACTTAAAAATCAATCAAATCTTAAAACACAGCCTATTTTTTATATATCTTTTTGGGTGGTTTTTTTGTTTGAATTAGCTCGTACTGGCACAAATCTTTACACTTTTTTTGTTATATTATAACATTACATATATTCTTTAAAATAAATACCCCCTTTTGATTTGTATTTTTAATCATTTTTGGGCGTGCAGGCGTGCTATTTACTGCATGGCTTGGATTTCTAGCGGTTGTGTGTCTGGTGTATGGCTGTCTTTTGCTTTTTTATTCAGTCGCTCTAAAAATAGGGTAAGTTGGTCGGTGCTGGTGTCAGCAGTTAGGCGGTTTTGGTAGGTTTTGAAGTCGCTTTGTCGGACTTCATCAACGATATTTGCCCAATCGTTCATTATTTGAATGCGTCTGGGTAGCATTTGGGCATCATTGTACGCCCGTTCGGTTTTGTCTCTGCTGATATGGGCTAGTTGTAATTCAATGGCTTTGGGGTTGTACTGCATTTCATAAAGGCTGGTACTTGCCAATCCACGAAAGCCGTGTCCAGTCATTTTGCCTTGATAGCCCATGCGTTTTAATGCGGTTGTAAAGGCGTTTTCACTCATTGCGCCTGTCTTGCTTCGCTGGCTATACAGCACATAATCACTATTAAAGCCAAAAGATTTGATTTGCTGTAGTATCTCTATCACTTGCGGGGCAAGTGGGACGATGTGGGGTAAGTCGTTTTTCATGCGGTGGGCTGGTATTCGCCAAACTTTGGCGTTTAGGTCGATTTCTTGCCATGTCATGCCTAGCAGTTCGCCAGTTTGTACAAAAGTATAAGCCAAAAGATAAAGGCCGTAACGGGTCATGGGTTCAATGTTGGCGGTGTCGATGTCTAGCATGAGTTTGGGTAATTCTTGTATTTTAATTCGTGCGTATTTGGTCTCTTTGTGTGTGATGGTGCGTCTGATATTTCTTGGAATGGAGTTATATAGGTTTGGCGTTAATTGTTTGAGTACAACAAAGCTATAAATGCTGTTGAGTTGTCCAATGATACGCCGTGCGGTGTATGTAGCCCCTTGATTGGTTAGGTTTTCTGTCAGTGTTAAAATGTCGGTCAGATTAACGGCATGAATGTCCTCTATGCCAAACGCTCTTTTGATGTGATTGTTATAAATGCTTAAATCTCGTTCATAGGTTTTGATACTAACATTATTTTTTTGATGATGTAGCCATTTTTGGGCGAAAAAATCAAAAGAAGTCTGATTGTCTTTTTTGGCTTTTTCAGCCTTGATGATGTCTTTTGGGTTTTTGCCTTGTTCTAGTAATTCTCTGATTTTTAGATTTTCACTTCGTGCATGGCTTAGGCTCATGGCTGGATATTTGCCCAAAGTGATTTCATGTTGCTTGCCCATGTAACGATAAACCGCCATAAATACTTTATTGCCTGTATTTCTTACATACAGCCAAAGCCTGCCAGCGTCAGCATATTTATCTGGTCGGTTCGGTTTGCATTTTCGGACGGTTTAAGTTTTTTAATGGCGGTATCTGTAAGGCTCATGCTGGTATATTTCCTGTATTAAATTTTATACCAGTAAATATACCAGTTTTTTCGTGGATTTAAACGGTTTTATACGGACGGTATAGGACGATAAAACCAATAAAACCCTTTAAAATAAAAGGGTTCAAATACTGATTTGAACCCTATAGGAATATTATGTGGTGCACCTAGCGGGAATCGAACCCACGACCTTCAGCTTCGGAGGCTGACACTCTATCCAACTGAGCTATAGGTGCTAAGACTTAAAAAGAATATCGGTGCCTATTGGGCATGGCGAATTTTAGCAAGTTTTTATAAAAAATGCCACCCATTCCCACAAAAAGCGAGAAATTTTTAAAAATATTACTAATTTTTTGCTGATTTATTGAGATATTACATAAAAAGCATGGCATTTTACCTTCCTTTTCCCTTATAATAGCAGGGAGAATTTTTAATCATTTGGGCGTGTGCTAGCAAATCGCTGAATCAGCCCAAGACACCCAGAGTTTTTTGCTCAAGGCTAAGATGAGATGATGACAATGAAAAAAATTGTAATGTTATCTGCCGCCGCTACGCTGGCGATTTTCACAATGGCAAGTCAAGCTCAAGAAGCTACTCAGCCTACAACCACAAAAGAAGTTGCTAAAACTCAAGAAGTGGCAGCATCTGACAACCCTCAAAAATCAGCAGAGTCTATCCCTGAGGATAGCGAGCAGGTCAAAAAACTGATTGCGTTATACCCAAAACTCATCTCACGCATTGCCCCTTATGGCAAAGTATGTTTTGATGGCGAAGAGTGTGACATTAACATCACCGTACTTGCTCCTGCTGTAGAAGGTGAGGCACGCCCTGGCGATATGCTGTATAAGGCAATCTGTGCAACTTGCCATGATGCAGGTTTGGTGGGTGCACCAAAGACTGGTACTTCTGATTGGGCGTCTCGCATTGCTAAAGGCACGGCGACTTTATATGACCACGCCATCAATGGCTTTAACGCCATGCCTGCTCGTGGTGGTGCTGACATCTCTGATGATGAAGTAAAAAATGCTGTAGATTACATCATCAGTCAGTCTAAATAACCTGTTGTTATGACCAAATGGCTTAGGTGCGCAGACTCACTTAGGCTATTTGGTTTTTTTATTATTGCTAAATTGTCAAGACGATGTGGCGAACTGGTGGCAAAATTTAGCAAGGTGGCGTCATTCATCAAAGTTTTAAACCGATTGATGAGTGATTGGTTTGTCATTTCAACTTTCGCCTCCATATACATTACTTACTCTTAATGAAACGATATTTACATGACCAGTCCTGCTTTAAAGATTACCAACCTAAAAAAAACTTATCCCAATGGCTTTACCGCTCTAAAGGGCGTGGATTTGACCGTACCACAGGGCGAATTTTTTGCCTTGCTTGGGGCGAATGGGGCGGGCAAATCTACCATGATTGGGATCATCAGTTCGCTTTTTCCACCTACTGATGGCAAAGTGGAAATCTTTGGTATAGATTTACATAAACAGCCAAGCCTTGCCAAGTCCCAATTGGGTGTTGTTCCTCAAGAATTTAATTTTAATCAATTTGAACAATGCCTTGATATACTCATCACTCAAGCAGGTTACTATGGCATCAAAGAATCAGAGGCGTTGCCACGAGCTGAGTTTTTGCTCAAAGAGCTGGGGCTTTGGGATAAACGCCATACCAAATCACGCTCACTCTCTGGAGGCATGAAACGCCGTCTGATGATTGCTCGTGCCTTAATCCATCGACCCAAGCTCTTGATATTAGATGAGCCAACTGCAGGCGTGGACATTGAGCTTCGCCGTTCCATGTGGGATTTTATGGTGCGTATCAATAAGGAGGAGGGTGTCAGCATTATCCTAACAACGCATTATTTAGAAGAAGCCGAGCAGTTGTGCAGATATATCGCCATCTTAAATCATGGCGAGATTCTGATTAATACCGAGATGAAATCACTACTTACGCAGTTATCTTTAGAAACTTTTGTGTTTGATTTAAAAGATGAGCAGGCTACTTTGCCACAAATTAGCACTGCCCACCGTGTGCATCTGGCGGATAAAAAAACCTTAGAGATTACTTTGGATAAATCACAAAGTCTAAATGCGGTATTTATTGAATTAAATAACCTAAACATAGAAGTGCTAAGTATGAGAAATAAAGCCAACCGTTTAGAAGAATTATTTATGGGTGTGGTGGATAGTCATTTTCATCAGAATGGCGTGAACGAAGAGAACCGACTAAATGACAGAGAAGAATCATGAATACCCAATTTATTGCTTTTTATACCCTATTATGTAAAGAAATAAAACGCATTTTACGCATTTGGCCACAAACTTTATTACCCCCTGTCATTACCATGACGCTGTATTTTGTGATATTTGGGCAGATGATAGGCAGTAGAGTGGGGGAGATGGGCGGTGTTAGCTATATGCAGTTCATCGTACCAGGTCTGATTATGATGGCGGTGATTACCAATAGCTACTCGAATGTTGTCTCATCATTTTTTAGTACCAAATTTCATGGCAGTATTGATGAGCTTTTGGTATCGCCCATATCTAAGCACGCCATATTATTAGGTTATGTTTGTGGTGGCGTGTTTCGTGGGCTTGCCATCGCTTTGATTGTGAGTATTGTGGCATTATTCTTTACCAAATTGTCAATCGCTCATGTGCCAATCATGCTAATCACGGTTATTGGTACATCGGCATTATTTTCGTTGGGTGGATTGATTAATGCGGTATTTGCTCGCTCATTTGATGATATTTCTATCGTGCCAAGTTTTATTTTAACACCCCTAACATATTTGGGTGGGGTGTTTTATTCTTTAGAAAACTTATCGCCATTTTGGCAAAACTTATCGCTACTAAACCCCATCGTGTATATGGTAAATGCCTTTCGTTATGGTATTTTGGGGCATTCTGATGTCAATGTCGATTATGCTTTACTGGCGATTTTGTTATTTTGTGTGATATTTTATGGTGTGGCGTATCAACTATTAAAAGATGGCAGACGCATCAGAATATCTTAATTTATAAATAAGACTTGATGGGGTGGGACTGACCACCTAAATTGATGGTATTAACTGATTTGTAAAAGGTAAAAAAATGAGTATTCATGGTGTATTGGGTGAAACCACAAGCTATCCTAAAACCTATGACCCTAGTATTTTATATCCCATTTCACGACAACTTGGGCGAAATGAGATCATCAAAGATGTGGGTTTTGACAAGGTCTATCACGGCGTGGATATGTGGCAAGCCTTTGAATTATCATGGCTAAGCCCTATTGGTGTATCACAAGTGGCGATGGCTCGATTGTTCATTCCTGCTGATTCGCCAAATATCGTAGAATCCAAATCCTTAAAATTATATCTAAATAGCCTAAATTTTACCAAATTTAGCACTGCTGACGAATTAAAAGCCACCCTGCAAAAAGACTTATCGGTCTGTGTGGGGGCTGATGTTGCTGTGGAAATCATCGGTTTAGATGGCAGTGAGTTAAACATTGCCAAGCCAATGGGGGTTTGTATTGATGGTGCGTTAGATGATGTGAATGAAGAACTGGTTTTAACTGATGATATTGACAGCAGTTTTTTAAAAAATACCAAGTGGGGCAAATTAACAACCCATCAATTCTATAGCAATCTGTTACGCTCGAACTGCCCTGTTACCAACCAACCTGACTGGGGGGTGGTGCAGATTGAGATGACCAGCGACCATCAAGTGGATTTTGGCAATGTTTTAAAGTATATTTTGTCATTTAGACAGCATAATGGTTTTCATGAACAGTGTGTGGAGCGAATCTTTGCTGATATGATGACATATTTTCAGCCAACATCGCTAAGAGTGCTTGCCAACTATACCCGCCGTGGAGGTATTGATATTAATCCTGTAAGGGTATTTAACAGTGAGGTGGGGCAGATTGGTCGAGTGGTGCGTCAATAATGCTAATCGCCTAAATATCAATAAGAAACCGCCTGCTCTTGTGAGAATTGGCGGTTTCTATATGGATGATAAAAATAAACTTGTTAATAAAAAAACAGCCCTTAAAATATTAAGGGCTGTTTTTAAAATATTGGCACTCCATAGGGGATTCGAACCCCTGTTACCGCCGTGAAAGGGCGGTGTCCTAGGCCTCTAGACGAATGGAGCACAGGACTGTAAAGTTAATCAATGAATAATTACTTTACCAACTTTTGAACGCTTTCACCGTATCTCTCAAAATTGGGGCTATTATATCAAGTTATTTTTATTCGTCAAGAATTTATTTTAAAAAATATTAAAATAGTTTATAACTTGTTGATTTATATATATTTAATCTTTGAAATTGTTAAATTGTAATGGCACGCCAAAAGATTTTTCTTTCAATAACGCCATTGTTGCTTGCAAATTGTCTCTTTTTTTATCGGAAACACGCACTTTGTCGCCTTGAATGCTGGCTGAGACCTTTAAATCGCTCTCTTTGATGGCCTTGCTGATTTTTTTGGCGGTATCGCTGTCTAGCCCATCTTTTAGGTTAATGACTTGCTTGGTGTGTTTGCCTGACTGACTCTTTTCTTGGGGGTCTAGGGTTTGTAGGTCCACGCCTCGCTTGATGAGCTGTTTTTCAAAGATGGCGTATACATTATCAGCCTGTAGTTCGTTATCAGTAGTGATGGTAACGGTTTTGGCTTTGTCATTCATCTCAACTGTGATATTACTGCCTTTAAAATCAAAGCGAGTGGCGATTTCTTTTTCGGTATTGCCGATGGCGTTACGCACTTCTTGGGCATTAAGTTCAGAAACGATGTCAAATGATGGCATAATATTTCCTCTTTGATGGGTGTTATGACAAGTTTTAGCAATCTGTTTTTTTGGATGTCTAAAGACTGGTAGAAATACTAAACCCTAGTCAAATATTGTAATCACATATTAAGGTTATGTTATCACACAATGCCATCAAAAGCGATGATTTTGTGATGAAAGGGGGTGTCTAAAAATGTGCACGAACTTTTGTTATTAGTTAGAGCTCTTTTCGGATTCTGCCCAATCTGAAAAATACGCTTTTTGGTTTGACTTCTTCGGAGTCCTATGTTGATCAACCTGCTTAATTCTATGTGAAAATTTGTAGTATGATTATACTGAGTTGGTTGATTTTTTATTATTGCTATATTATAATAACCAAAAGATTAAATAATTTTAAATTTTATTGTTTTGCTGTATAAATAATTCCATTAAATACTTTTTTAACTCAATTAAAAATGATAAATCTCAAAAATTAGATTTACTTTTAAATTGCTCTCTACGATTGCGGCAAGACAATTTTTAAAAGCGTTTAATTTAACCAGTAAATGCTCATTAAAATATGTTTGACAGATAATTTATGATTGGCTTTTTTATCTGCCTTATTGAGTAGACTGATGTTTTTCTTTAGTAACTGGCTTTTGGCATTGTATTCTTGAATGTCTTGATAGTCAGAATGCACTCAAATGTGACCATTTGAATCTTTATGGTTTGATGACTCTTTTCGCCTTACTATTTTAAGCTGTCTAAAGGATGTTTTGGTTGCATCAATTAGCACGGTGTCAATATTAGTGTCTGTCCATAATGACTTTTGATGAGTTGTGCAAAATCTTTTATGCTTATTCGGTATGCTTTCTATCTATATGATGGTTTTGTATGCCGTACTTTCGTTAATCCCAAAGTCCTAGCTTGGATGAATGAACCTTGGTATTTTTGGCGGTAGTTTAAGGCTGTTATAAGTTTTTTTGGGATTATTTTGGCTTTCCATCGCTTGGTATAGACTCCTTGGCGTGGGTAAACATATGCTGATAGGTTGCTCGTTCTGTACCAAAGTAATGTTAAATGATATTTTGAATTAAATTGGTATTATGATTCTTTGGTTTAGGGGGTATCAAATTGTGTTGAGCTGAAGTTAATGTATAAATCTATTTGAGTTACTTAATTTAAAAAACTTAGAGAGTTGAATACTCATGAATGATAATTTTACAGAACTTGGAGCGATTACTTGGCTGTGGGCTAATTCTAATTTGCATAAGAATTGGACGCTTTCTCTCTTAACAACAAATGTTATTCCAGCAATTGAAACGAAGCAGTATGTACTGCTAAGAAGAGATAATATGCCTGTAGCATATTGTAGTTGGGCTAAGCTTAGTTTGGAAAACGAGGTTAAATATATTAACGATGTTACCTCTCTTAAGTTGGAAGATTGGCAGTCGGGTAACCGAAACTGGTTTATTGACTGGATTACCCCATTTGGCGATAGTCTGAGACTGACAAAACACATGAGAGAGTTGTTTGCAGATGAATTGTTTAGAGCTATCCGTGTGGAAGAAAATTCGTCGCATGGTAAGATAACTGAATTCCATGGAAAATCTGTTGATCCAAAGTTGGCCTCAAAAATGTTTGCACAATACCACGAAGATCTGATGAGCAAACTATCAACTCAAAATAATTTTATTATATCTAAAGATAATTAATTCAAACCTTTTTAAAACAATTAGGGTAAATAGCCATGTCTAAAATAAATGTAATTAAAACTAATATTCAAGCCAGTTTAAGCTCCACTAAGTCTGGACTAAAAAGTCTTTATTTGGCCATTCCTAAGGACTATGATCTGCAAAAGGAAGGGAGCTTAAATAACTTCATCAAAGCTGCCGATGAGTTAGGAATTGCTCGTTTGGCAGAAGAGCCTAATCACACTGAAACAGCAAAAAAATCTATTGATACGGCAAATCAGCTACTCTCTCTTACACAAACCGGTGTTGCTATCTCTGCAACAAAACTAGATGAACTCTTAAAAAAACATTCTGCCAATAAGTTGGCACAAGGACTGAAAAGTGCAGAGAATATTGATCATCAATTAGGAGATGCAAGTAGTGTGTTGGCAACCCTCAGTTCTTTCTTGGGTACTGCTTTGGCGGGCATGGAACTTGATTCTTTGATCAAGCAAGGCGATGCTGCACCTACTGATTTAGCGAAAGCCAGTATTGAATTGATCAATGAAGTGGTTGGCAACCTATCTAGTAGCGTTCAAACAGTTGAGGTATTTTCTGCACAGCTGGCAAAGCTAGGCTCCACTATATCGCAGGCTAAGGGTTTCTCTGGCTTAGGAAATAAGTTGCAAAACTTAAATTTCTCTAAAACCAGTGTTGGTTTGGAAGTGATTACTGGTTTGTTATCAGGTATTTCTTCAGGTTTTGTTTTGGCGGATAAAGATGCATCAACTGGTAAAAAAGTGGCTGCAGGTTTTGAGTTAAGCAATCAAGTTGTTGGTAATGTAACAAAAGCAATTTCTTCATATGTTTTAGCACAACGCGTTGCTGCTGGTCTATCAACTACCGGCGCAGTTGCTGCTTTAATCACCTCATCAATTATGTTGGCAATTAGTCCTTTGGCATTTGTGAATGCGGCGGATAAATTTAACCATGCCAATGCTCTTGATGAATTTGCAAAACAATTCCAAAAATTCGGCTATGATGGAGACCATCTATTGGCTGAATATCAGCGTGGTGCAGGCACTATTGAAGCTTCGTTAACTACAATTAATACGGCATTAGGTGCAGTTTCTGCGGGTGTTTCTGCCGCTGCTGTAGGATCTGCTGTTGGTGCACCTATTGCCCTATTGGTCGCTGGAGTAACGGGATTAATCTCTGGTATTCTAGAGGCATCTAAGCAAGCAATGTTTGAAAGTGTTGCGAATCGTTTGCAAGGTAGAATTCTAGAGTGGGAAAAGCAAAATGGTGGTCGGAACTATTTTGATAAAGGTTATGACTCTCGTTATGCTGCTTATTTGGCTAATAACTTACAATTTTTGTCTGAGCTAAATAAAGAGTTGGAAGCTGAGCGTGTTATTGCTATTACACAACAACGCTGGGATAATAATATCGGTGAGTTGGCAGGTATTACCAAGTTGGGAGAGAAAGTTGAGAGCGGAAAAGCTTATGTAGATGCTTTTGAAGATGGTAAAAAAGTGGAGGCCGGTGTTAATATTACATTAGATGCCAAGACTGGAATTGTAGACATCAGTAATTCAGATGGCAAGAAAACTCAAGCATTACACTTTACTTCACCATTATTAAGTGCAGGTAAAGAATCTCGCGAACGCATAAGTAATGGTAAATATTCTTATATCAATAAATTGAAATTTGAGCGTGTTAAAAATTGGCAGATCACTGATGGTGAGGCAAGCTCTAAATTAGACTTCTCTAAAGTTATTCAGCGTATTAATGAGCAGGAAACTGTAGAGGAAATTGAGCTGATTGTAAATGCTGGTGCTGGTAACGATGATATCTTTGCTGGGCAAGGTAAAATGAATGTGGACGGTGGAGCCGGACACGATCGTGTTTTATATAGCAAAGATGGTGGCTTGGGTAATATTATCGTAGACGGCACACATGCAACTGAAATGGGCAGCTATATCGTTAATCGTACAGTGGCTAAAGGTGATATTTATCATGAAGTTGTGAAACGCCAAGATACTGCGGTAGGTAAACGCACAGAGACTCTTGAGTATCGTGATTATGAATTGAGACAAGTTGGATATGGGTATAAGTCTACTGATCAATTAAAATCCGTAGAAGAAATAATTGGCTCTCAATTTAATGATAACTTCAACGGCTCCAAATTCACTGATATCTTCCACGGTGGAGATGGAAATGATCTACTTGATGGTGGTGCTGGCGATGACCGTTTATTTGGTGGCAAAGGTGCAGATCAACTTTTAGGTGATGATGGAAATGATCTACTTGATGGTGGTGCTGGCGATGATGTATTAAATGGCGGTGCTGGCGATGATGTATACATTGTTCGAAAAGGGGATGGGAATGATACGCTGTACGATGCTAAAGGTAATGATAAATTGGCATTCGCAGATGCTAATTTATCAGAGTTAACTATTGAGCGTACTAAAGAAGGTATATTGATTAAGCGCAATGATAATTCGGGTAGTATTAATATATCAAATTGGTACATTACATCCAAATTGGTGAATTACTACGGTCATAAAACTGATAACAAAATTGAGCACCTTATTGGCAAAGATGGTACTTATATTACCTCTGAGCAAATTGATAGCCTTTTGGAAGACAAACAAGTTGGTGAGAAAATCACATCTCAACAATTGCAAGAGCTTGCAAACAAAAATAAGAGTCAAGAGATATCTGTATCGGACATTGCAAGCAGTTTAAATAAGCTAATTGGCTCAATGGCGTTATTTGGTACAGAGAATCCTGTGAGCTCCAATGCCCTGCAACCAACTACACAACCGGTTCATGGTATTTTAGCTCCAAGTGTTTAGTGATTTAATTTACTAGACAATATCACCACCCATATCATTGGTTATAGATTATGAAACTAGTGATATGGGTGGTGATGCTTCTTTAATTAGACTTAATTTACAAACCCTTAATAGTAATTTAGTTATGATAGATTATGCTCAACAACCTGCTCTATCTGCTCTGGTTATCCTTGCCAAATACTATGGTATTTCTGCAAGTCCAGCAGACATTATGCATCAGTTTTCTGATAATACAAAAGGAGACCTGAATGAAATTGAATGGATGTTGGCAGCAAAGAAATTGGAATTAAAGGTAAAGATTATAAAACAGCCTTTAGCTCGATTGTCAATGATAACACTTCCTGCTTTGGTGTGGTGTGATAATAAGCCCGATTTAGATCAAAATTTAAACTCTCATTTTATACTAACTAAAATTGATGGGGTGGGATCTGCTGCAAAATATCTCATCTATGATTTGATCGAAAATCGTCCTATGATATTAGATGCAAGTGAGTTTTCTGAAAGATATTCTGGTAAGTTAATGCTAGTAACTTCCCGTGCGTCAATATTGGGTTCATTGGCTAAATTTGATTTTACTTGGTTTATTCCTGCGGTAATCAAATATCGTTATATTTTTTTTGAAGTTATTATTATTTCAGTGGTGCTACAGATTTTTGCTCTGATTACGCCATTGTTTTTTCAGGTTGTGATGGATAAGGTATTGGTGCATCGTGGTTTTTCTACTCTGGATGTGGTAGCGATTGCCTTATTGGTAGTAAGTTTATTTGAAGTCATTTTAAGTGGTCTACGCACTTATATTTTTGCTCATACAACCTCTCGAATTGATGTAGAGCTAGGAGCACGATTATTTCGTCATCTACTCGCTTTACCACTTGCTTATTTTGAAAGCAGAAGGGTGGGTGATACGGTTGCACGCATACGGGAGCTGGAACATATCCGCAATTTCTTAACTGGTCAAGCTCTCACTTCAGTTTTAGATTTGGTGTTTTCTTTTATATTCTTGTTTGTAATGTGGTATTACAGCCCTACTTTAACACTGGTAGTTTTGGCATCATTACCAATATATGCGTTTTGGTCTGCCTTTATTAGCCCAATTTTACGCACTCGACTAAATGATCAATTTGCACGCAATGCAGATAATCAATCTTTTTTAGTGGAAAGTATTACTGCGGTTGGTACGGTAAAAGCAATGGCGGTTGAACCTCAAATGACCCGTCGCTGGGATAATCAATTAGCAGCTTATGTGGTTTCTAGTTTTCGGGTAGCTAAGTTGGCAATGGTTGGGCAGCAAGGAGTACAACTCATTCAAAAGATGGTTGTTGTGGCAACTCTATGGATTGGTGCAAAATTGGTAATTGAAGGCAAGCTATCGGTAGGTCAATTAATAGCATTTAATATGCTGGCAGGTCAGGTGGCCGCTCCTGTTATTCGCCTGGCACAGCTATGGCAAGATTTTCAGCAAGTAGGTATTTCAGTGGCGAGATTGGGTGATATTTTAAATAATCCAACTGAGCATTCTACATCTCGCTTAACTTTGCCTGATATTAAGGGTGATATTACATTTGAAAATGTTGATTTTCGCTACAAAATAGATGGGCATTTAATATTACAGAATTTAAATTTACAGATTAACGCTGGAGAGATACTAGGTATCGTAGGACGCTCTGGTTCAGGTAAATCAACATTGACAAAATTAGTACAGCGTTTATATGTACCAGAAAATGGGCGAATATTAGTTGATGGAAACGATTTGGCATTAGCTGATCCCGCTTGGCTGCGTCGCCAAGTGGGTGTTGTTTTGCAGGAAAATGTGTTACTCAATCGTAGTATTCGAGATAACATTGCCCTAACTGATACGGGCATGTCATTAGAGTTTATTATCCAGGCTGCCAAGATGTCTGGGGCACATGACTTTATTATGGAATTGCCTGAGGGTTATGATACGATTGTTGGAGAGCAAGGTGCAGGCTTGTCAGGTGGACAACGCCAGCGTATCGCTATTGCGCGTGCTTTAATTACAAATCCGCGTATTTTGATTTTTGATGAAGCTACCAGTGCATTAGACTATGAGTCGGAAAGAGCCATCATGCAAAATATGCAGGCAATTTGTCAAGATAGAACAGTCTTAATTATTGCACATCGCCTATCTACTGTAAAAATGGCACATCGCATTATTGCGATGGACAAAGGGAAGATTGTGGAGCAGGGTACACATCAAGAATTGTTGCAAAAAGAAGATGGTTACTATCGTTATTTATATGATTTGCAGAATGGATAAGTTTGTTCTATTAATGCTATTATTAAACATTCAAGGAAAATAATTCATGTTTATACAAGCACTTAAAGATTTTTTTATTCGTTATGTGACCGTTTGGCGAAATACATGGGCAGTGCGAGACCAACTAACCCCTCCTAAGCGTACTAAAGAAGAACTCGCTTTTCTTCCTGCACATCTAGAACTCACTGACACACCTGTATCCAGCTCTTCTAAGTGGACAGCTAGAATAATCATGATATTCGCCCTATTTGCTTTGCTATGGTCTTGGGTTGGACGGATTGATATTGTTGCCACAGCTTCGGGAAAAATTTCTTCAGGTAGTCGTAGTAAAACTATTCAATCTTTGGAAACAGCCATAGTTAAAGCTGTGTATGTGCGTGATGGTCAGAATGTTCAGCAAGGAGAGGTATTGGTAGATTTGGTGGCGGTTGGTTCAGATAGTGATGTCGATCAGTCCGAAAAAGCCTTGCAATCAGCACAATTATCCAAACTACGCCTTGAAGCAATTTTATCAGCATTGAATCACCGTATCAGTCCTAAGATTGATTTAGCATATGCAAAGTCTTTAAATATTTTAGAATCGGAAATTAATGAAGCCCAAACTTTGGCCCAAAATCAATATCAAGCATGGTTGGCACAAGATGAACAATTAAAATTAATCTTAAAGGGGCATCAGGCGGAATTACAGTCTGCCCGATCTCAAGAACAAAAGTTGGTTGCGGTTGGTGCAATTGAACGCCAAAAGACTGATGACTATCGAAAGCTTAAAGCAGAGAACTTTATATCCGAGCATGCCTATCTGGAGCAAGAAAGTAAATTACTTAGCAATCAGAATGATTTACAAAGTACGCGTAGTCAGATTCAAAAAATACAAGCTGCAATCATGCAAGCTGAACAAAACCGTATGTTATATACTCAAAATCTAAAACGCGATACATTAGAATCTTTGCGTCAAACCAATGAGCAAATTAATCAATACACTGGTCAAACTAATAAAGCTAAGCAGCGTCAGAAATTGCTAAGTATTAAATCGCCTGTTAATGGTACCATACAAGAGTTAGCAACTTACACTTTAGGTGGAGTCGTACAAGCAGCACAAAAAATCATGGTTGTGGTGCCTAATGACAATCAAGTGGAAGTAGAGGTATTGGTGCTAAATAAAGATATCGGCTTTGTAAAGGTTGGTCAGGATGTTATTGTCAAAGTTGAGAGTTTTCCTTATACGCGTTATGGTTATTTGACAGGCAAAATCAAAAGCATTAGCCATGATGCCGTAGAACACCAACATTTAGGATTGGTATATACTGCACTTGTTGCTCTTGATAAAAGCACATTAAATATAGATGGGGTAACAATCAACTTAACACCAGGGATGAATGTTACTGCTGAAATTAAAACGGGTAAACGCCGTGTTTTGGATTATATGTTAAGTCCATTGCAGACAAAAGTTGATGAAAGTTTTCGTGAGCGTTAATTTTTCCTGCACTTTTATTTAATTTGATAAACTGAGTATTGTAATAAGAATTGTTAAAAGCATCCGAATCAACCAGAGAAACCATGAGAAATATAAAAATGAAAAAGTATGTTTATCCTTATTCACTTTCTTTACTCTTTTTTATGAATAGTTCTCCTACTTATGCGTTTAATTTGCAAGAAGCGTGGTTTGCTGCACAACAAAATTCTGCAGATTATCAGGAGGCGTTTTATCAAAAAAATGTTATTCAAGAAAAACAACGGCAGGCCAAATCAGTTTTCTATCCACATCTTTCTGGGAATATCAATTATCAGAATCAACCTCATTCTTCGACTTCTATTAAAGAAAATTATGGTTGGGATTTACAGCTTAGTCAAACTTTATTTGATGGAAGTGAGATTGCCAAATATCGTCAAAGTATCTACAATAGTAAGGTGGCTGAGAAAAATTATAGTGATGCTAAAGAGCAACTATTATACAATGTGGCAGAGAATTATTTTAATTTGTTACTTAGTAATGAAACAATCATTGCTTATACAGCAGAAAAAATATCTTATGAACAACAGGTTAGGCGTGCTCAGGCATTATTTGACAAAGGTGTTGCTACAGCACTAGATATACACGAAGCTCAAGCGGGTTATGACAATGCTGTAGCACAAGAGATTGCCGCAATTGCAAAAAGACAAATTTTGGAAAATCAGCTTAATAATTATACAGGGTTGGATAGTAAACAAATTGAGCCTATCTCTATCCTTGATCAAATTGATGATTATCTTTTACAGATTAAAAAATATAGCCTAGATGAATGGCAATCGATTGCTTTGGAGAATAATCATAGGTATTTAGCACAAAAATATGCTGTTAACAGCCAAGAAGAGGCTGTTAAAGCTGCTAAAAATAATCGTTTACCTACACTCAAAGGGCAGATTAAATATCAAGATGTATCATCTCCCAATAACTACAAAGCTGATGATAAACAAAGAAATGCTACAATACAATTGCAGTTTCATATTCCTTTGTTCGCAGGTGGAGACCTAAATAGTAAAATAAGTGAAGCAATGAATCAATATGAGGCAACCTATGCTCAATTAGTTGCTATGGAGAGACAAATTAAACTGGCAATACGCCAAGCTTATGCTGAAAGTAATGCTATGTACCATCAAATTCTTGCACAAGAACGCGTACTTAAAAGCAGACAACTCCAACTCAAATCAACTGAAACAGGACAAATATACGGCATAAGAAACCATTTGGAGGTAATACAGGCTAGGCAGGGAGTAACAGAGGCAGAGCAAAAACTTGCAGAGACTAAATATAAATTCTTGATGGCTTACCTCACACTTATTAAAGAAAGTGGTTTAGAGTTGGAAGAGAATATAAACATTATTTGATCGAATTGGCTAAACTTTGAATTAAGCCAAGGGTGTACTAAAAGATAAAATCTGCGTTTTGGTGATTTTAGATTGTAAACAAAACATAATTATTTTGCGTTTTTCATAATACATCATACCAAATTAATGGCATGATGTATTATTAATATTATGATTCGCTTGTTTCTGCCGATTCTATTTCAGCATCAACGCTTGGCATGGCGGTCAGCATGGGCAACTCATTAAATACTTTACAAAATAGCTCGGCGGTTTTTTGAGTGTCGTATAATGCTGAGTGGGCATGATTATTATCAAAGTCAATGCCTGCCATGACGCAAGTCCTTGCTAGTACTGTATGACCGTATGCCAAAGCGGATAGGCTTGCTGTGTCTAGTACGCTAAACGCATGAAAGGGCGAATGATTTTTGCTATTGGTGCGGGCGATGGCGGCATTTAAGAAGGTAAGGTCAAAATGAGCATTATGCCCCACCAAGATACACTGACGGCAATCAAACTGCTTACGAACTTCTTTAAGTGCTTTAAAAATGCGTCTTAGGGCGATTTTTTCATTCTCGCTGATTGCCTTGCGAAAGGGACTATCAGGATTGATGCCTGTAAATTTTAAGGCGGCAGGCTCAAGGTTCGCTCCAGCAAATGGCTCAATATGGGCGTTTAGTGGCTCGCCTTGATACAGATTGCCTGTATCATCCATCAAGATGGGAATGCAAGCAATCTCAAGCAGGGCGTCTGTTTGAGCGTTAAAGCCTGCAGTCTCAACATCAACCACCACAGGCATAAAACCACGAAAACGCTCTTTTAGGGTTGTTGGTTTATTGGCGAACTTTGTCATCACAACACCTGTCTCCAAGCTAGGGTCTGACCTGCCAATAGTGGCGTAAGCGTCTTGCCATCTAAGTAGTCATAGGACTCTGTGACGGTTTGTTCTTGTTTAACTAGAGTAATGGTGCTGGTATTGATGGGCAAGCCATAGAAGCTAGCCCCAAAACGACTGGCAAAGCCTTCTAGTTTATCCAAAGCCCCTACGCTTTCAAAGGCGGTGGCATAAAGTGGTAGAGCGTGTACGGCAGAATAGCAGCCAGCACAGCCACAAGCGGACTCTTTGGTGTGGGTAGCGTGAGGTGCAGAGTCTGTACCCAAGAAAAATTTGGGATTGCCAGAGGTAGCAACTTCTAACAAGCGTTGCTGATGCTTTGCTCGCTTTAAAATCGGTAAACAATAAAAGTGTGGTTTAACACCGCCAACGAGTAGATGATTGCGATTAAATAATAAATGTTGAGGTGTAATGGTCGCTGCGATGTGCTTGTCTTGTGCCAAGCAAAAATCAGCAGCATCGGCAGTGGTGATGTGCTCCATGACGATTTTTAACTCAGGAAAATGTTTGATAATGACGGATAAAATCTCGTCCAAAAAACGCTTTTCACGATCAAAGATATCCACATCGCTATGAGTAACCTCTCCATGCACCAGTAATGGAATGCCGTGTTTTTGCATGGCTTCAAATACAACCGCTCGCCCCAAAATATCAGTAACGCCATCTGATGAGTTGGTGGTTGCTCCTGCAGGATAAAGCTTGACGGCTTGCACCACGCCTGAGACTTTGGCACGCTCAATTTCATCAGGCGTGGTCTGATCGGTCAGATATAGCACCATGCGTGGGTCAAATTGGTCTTTACGAGTTTTGCTGATGTCCGCCTTTGCCAAAGCAGTCAAAATCCGCTCTCGGTAGGCAATGGCGTCTGCGGTTGTCTTGATGGGTGGCACAAGGTTTGGCATGCAGATGATGCGGTTAAAACTTGTGGCGGCGTGCGGTACGGTAGTGCGTAAAGCATCACCATCACGCAGATGAATGTGCCAATCGTCTGGCTGAATCAGGGTAAGTGTGGTCATGGCTGGTTCGTTATTGACTGACTAATGATGAATGATAATGACTACTTATTGTTAATATTTGGTATTTTAGCATGAAATGGGTGGGGTGTACGAACATTTGTGGTATATTTTGCAAGTTGCATGACTGTGTGAGTACATAAATGATACTTGCGTTACAAAAGACAAGTCATTGATTTTTTGTGATACTCAAAAGGTTGTAACCATTTTTATGCCATTTGTATTATCCAAGGCAGGGTAGCATCTGCATCTGGGTGCGTGGTACTTTTCGTTGGTATAAATTTATTTAATATGTCAACAAAAAAGCACACACAATATCAGTGTGTGCTTTTGGGGAAAATGGGCTACTTTTGTTCAAGTTGCGGCACAGCATTGCCACTACCTACACCAAGCAGACCTGTTTGGGTATAGATGGCTAGCTTATGGCGAGTATCGGTGATGTCTAGATTACGCATGGTCAGCTGTCCGATACGATCTAGTGGTGTAAATGCTGCATCTTCAACTTTTTCCATAGATAGGCGTTCTGGTTGATAGGTTAAGTTGTCAGATTCGGTGTTTAGGATACTGTAGTCGTTGCCACGACGCAATTCTAGCGTTACTGCACCTGTGATGGCACGAGCCACCCAACGCTGGGCGGTTTCTCTTAGCATGAGTGCTTGGCTATCAAACCAGCGACCTTGATATAGCAGACGACCCAAACGCAGACCATTGATTCGGTATTGTTCGATGGTGTCTTCGTTGTGAATGCCTGTTACCAGACGCTCATAGGCGATGTGTAATAGTGCCATGCCAGGGGCTTCATAGATGCCACGAGATTTGGCTTCGATAATTCGGTTTTCGATTTGGTCGGTCATACCCAAACCATGACGGCCGCCGATTTCGTTGGCTTTTAGGATTAGGTCAACAAGATTGTTGATGCGTTCGCCATTGATGGCAATAGGCACACCTTCTTCAAAAGTAACGCTCACCTCTTCAGCATCAATCTTGACATTCTCATCCCAATAGCGTACGCCCATGATGGGTTCAACAATCTTATGGCTGGCGTTTAAGAATTCCAAATCTTTAGCTTCATGCGTAGCTCCAAGCATATTGCTATCGGTAGAATAGGCTTTTTCTTTACTCATTTTATAATCAAAGCCGTTATCAATCAAAAACTGGCTCATCTCAGCTCGGCCGCCAAGCTCATCGATGAAAGACTGGTCAAGCCATGGTTTATAAATCTTTAATTCTGGGTTGGCAAGCAGACCATAGCGATAAAAACGCTCAATGTCATTGCCTTTATAAGTTGAGCCATCACCCCAAATATTAACCTCATCTTCACGCATGGCAGTAACCAGCATGGTGCCTGTTACTGCACGACCTAACGGCGTGGTGTTAAAATAAGGCATTCCGCCTGTGGTTATATGAAATGCACCGCAGGCAATGGCGGCAATGCCTTCTTGGGCAAGCTGCATACGGCAATCAATCAGGCGTGCCTTAATTGCACCGTACTGCTCGGCTTTGGCAGGGATGGCGTTGTAGTCGTCCTCGTCAGGCTGACCTAGATTGGCAGTGTAAGCATATGGCAAAGCACCTTTTTGCTTCATCCAAAGTAAGGCGGCGGAAGTATCAAGACCGCCAGAAAAAGCGATACCAACTTTTTGACCTTCAGGCAGGTGCTGTAAGATGGTAGTAGTAGTTGACATAAAAAACTCCAAAAAATAATGAAAATTTCAAAAATTATAGCACTTTTACTGGGCTTTTGGGGTTGTTTTTTATTTTTTAAAAAAAAATTACTGATTACACGAGAAAGTGTAAAAACATGAATAAGTATAAAAAATGATAAGAAAACATGAAAAGATGATAAATTTACCATCATTTCTTAAGAAAATAGGGAAAAATCTGGCAAAATTTGCTAAACTAACATTTTATAAAATATCTATCATTTTTTAACTTAATACTCCTTGAAATTTTTATTGAATTGTTATTATCTAGGTGGTCATGAATTCAACCGCAGACAGCATTCATTTACACATTGATACCACTTGCCAAAAACTTAGTGTTTTTAGGGGTAAGGGGCTTGTTTGTGCCTTTAGCATATCCACCGCTAAAAATGGAGTGGGGCAGTTTGAGGGGACGGGGTGTACACCACTTGGCAGGCATATAATCAGTGATAAAATCGGTGGTGAATATCCTGTTGGTGCAGTCTTTGTTGGTAGGCGATTTACAGGCGAGATTTATGATGACAAACTTGGGCGGGCATATTCTGATAGAGATTGGATTTTGAGCCGTATTTTGTGGTTAAAAGGCACAGAAGATGGGTATAATCTGGGTAAAACAGCAGATGGCATGGTCTGTGATACGCACGCACGCTATATCTACATACATGGCACGCCTGATACTGAGCCGATGGGTGTGCCGATGTCGCATGGCTGTGTGCGTATGCGTAATAGTGATGTAGTGCGACTATATGACATGGTTGGTGTGGGTACGCCTGTGCTGATTGTATAGTAAGCAGGTGGCACAACATGGGTGTGTGCTGATGAGTTTTTAATCGTAAGATGATAAGGGCAATCATGAACCTACAAAAAGTTGATTTAAACCTACTGGTACATCTTGATGTATTGCTACGAGAAAAGAATGTTACTCGTGCTGCCGAACAGCTTGGTATCACCCAGCCTGCGATGAGTAATATTCTGCGTAGGCTTCGCTCTTTATTTAATGATCCGCTATTGGTGCGTTCAAGTGAAGGCATGACCCCTACCGAGCGAGCAGGCGAACTACAGCCACGCATTCGTGAAATTCTCTCTGATGTCAGCACTCTGCTTGAGCCACGCACAGAGTTTCGCCCTTATAGTACATCTAGAGTATTTCGCATCATGACCTCTGATTATGCCGAGGCGACTTTAGTGCCACGCTTGGTCAAGGCACTTCGTAGCGAAGCACCGAATGTCATTTTGGACTTTTTAACTCCATCTGATGTGTCCTACCAAGACATGGAGCAAGGGCGTGTGGACTTGGCGATTAACCGCTTTAATGAAATCCCTCAAAGCTTTCATCAAGTACTGGTATGGCGTGATACTTTTAGTTGTTTGTTATCAGCAGACAGTCCATATGTGAGCAGATTTAATCTCAAAAACTACCTAAAAGCCCAGCATGTTTGGGTGTCTAAGACAGGCATGGGTGTGGGTTTTGGGGTCAATCCTGAAAAATCAGGTGGTCTAGGCTCTATTGATCAAGCCTTGCAACGACTAGGACAAAAACGCCGAATTAGTGTTTTTACTCGCCACTATCAGATGCCCGCCATGCTTGCTGCCAATAAAGATTTGATTGCAACTTTGCCGACTCGTGTCGCCAAGCTACAAGCACACAACAATCCACAGATTATTGTCAAAGAACCGCCATTCTTTATTCCAGAGTTTGAACTCACAATGGCATGGTCGCCCTTGCTGCAGCACCACTCTGCACACCGCTGGTTAAGACAGTTGATTTTACATGTGGCTCGTCAGGTTATTGCAGAAGAAGAAAAGGCTGATGATTACCAAAGCGGTCAATCTGATGTATTGTTTGATGATTTGAATAATAAATTTGGATTTTAAGAACAAAGAAGATGAAGGATGCAAAAGGTAAATGGTAAAAAAAGGGTGAATGATGCAAGCCATAAAACCATTACCAAACATAAAAAACCCTAGCTGATTACTGGGTTTTTTATGGTTATTTTTTGGATTTTTGCTGTTTTAAGATGGTATGGTTGTTATGAAAGTTGCTATTAATATTACTGGTTTTGCTGATTAAATCGTTTGTCTCTTTGGTCGGGTAAGGCACCATCATTATCATCAAAGCTAGATAATGGAGCCATGACGGCATTTTTGGCAGGGAGTTTTTGCACATGAATCAGTCGCCAGTTGTGAATGCCATCATTATTGACTTGTAGGTAATATTTGGCAGGTGTATCATCAAGATAGACCTTGCCCTCATAGATATTATCGCTGATATGTCTGATGCTAAAATCCCTGTCTTTACTCTCATCGGTGGCGTGTGAAATACTAACGGCAAGAAGTTTTGGGTATTGTAGTGGTGTACCGTCTTTTAGTTTTCCGCTTTGTAGGCTGTCTTTAGGGTAGCGAAGTTCAAACCTAACCTTATCACCATCAAAACGCATCACACCAGAGATATCAAGGTCATGTGCCAGCTTATCTCGTGTGGCGTCTTGATAGAGAGTTTTGCCGTCCATGTACCAATCATCTCGTACGGTACTGTCTTGAATCTTGATGGAATAGCCGATAAAAAACAGGCAAACCACCACCACAAAAGCAGGCAGACCAACCACAAAAATAGTCATAAAAGGGTTTTTGTACCAAGGTTCTTTTTGAGATGTTTGTTTTTGGTTGGTATTCATGATAATGAGGCTATAAAAAAATTTACTCTATTTTAGCATATTTTTAATCAAGCCAAAATATTGTTAGTTTAAAAATTCCAAATGTAAGATGGTTTAAACTTAATATATCTTAAAAGCTGATTGGCACTAGCATCTTTAGCTAAAACTAATCCATCCTTGATGATTGTCTAACTCTCATCAACAACCACAAAAAACACCCCAAGAAAGATACTTGGAGTGTTTGCTTGGTTTTAATGACTGGCACTGTGTTTATTGTTTTGGTTGATGGATAAAATTATCATCAGCACTGGCACTATATTTGCCATCTTCGGTATAGACCGTGATGGTGATTGGTGTTGTGCCAGCTTTGATGATATTGGCATCACCGATGATACTGACAGGCAAATCATACGGCTCATTCGCTTGCAATGGGATTTGTTTGAAGCGAGACTGTAGCGTCAATCCTTCGGTAGGCTCTAGGCGTACCTTGTAAATTTGCCTTTCGTCTGTTTTGTTGACGATTTTTAGGACATAGCTGTTTTCTACTTTTCCATGCTTGACAGTGCTGATTTGTCTGCGGTCATGGCGAATTTCCATCTCCAATGGTGCACGACCTGTAGCGACCAATGTCGCTGCGGTGATGGCGGCACCTAGTACAAATATATAGGCAAAGATACGAGGGCTGATGACTTTGGTTTTTTGTTTTTCGAGCAGTTGTCGCTCGGTGGTGTAGCGTATCAGTCCACGAGGATAGCCCACTTTGTCCATGATTTCATTACACGCATCAACACAAGCAGCACACTGAATACATTCCACCTGCAATCCATCACGGATATCAATCCCTGTTGGACATACTTGAACGCACATGCTGCAATCTACGCAGTCGCCATAACCCTCTGGGTGATCACCTCGTTTGCGTGCACCACGAGGCTCACCTCGTTCGTAGTCGTAGGAGACCAGTAGCGTGTCTTTGTCAAACATTACCGACTGGAAGCGACCATAGGGGCATAGATGTACACACATATGTTCACGCATATAGCCTGCATTGGTCTGAGTTACAAAGGTGATTAATATAAAAAACACCCAAGTAATTTTGCCCCAACCCATAAAAAATGGCGTATGCCCATTAAAGAACAGATAATCTGTTCCTACAATAAAGGCGATGAATGTCAAAGCAGTAATCGCAGAGAACACTAGCCAAACACCATGGATAAGCAGTGTTTTTAGGATTTTTTGAGTATTCCAAGGTGCTTTGTCAAACTTGATGCGTTGATTGCGTTCGCCGATGACCCATTTTTCTATATGCTGATACAGATGTACATAGATGGTCTGTGGGCAGGCATAGCCACACCACACACGCCCAGCATATACCGTAACCATAAATAGCGTCATGGCAGCAATGATGAACACGAATGCAAAGAAATAAAAATCCTGTGGCATAAAAGTTGCCCCAAAGATATGAAACCTTGGTTCAATCACATCTAATAAAATCGCCTGTCTGCCATTCCAGCGAATCCAAGGTGCAACCAAAAAACCAACTAATATCGCATACATCACCACAAGACGGATATTTTGGTATTTACCCTTGGCAAAGCGTGGGTGCACACGATGTTTTGTCGCATCCATGTCTTTAGAATGTGGAATGATTTTTTCTGGAGGTGGGCGTTGTTTTTTTGGTTTTTTTGGGGTGAGTTCTGCGGGTGCTGGCTTGGACGCTTGGTCTGCTTGATTGGCTGGCACCTTTGACTGGTTTTGTGAGTCTGGCATATAGACACCTTGTATGGCTGACTGTAAATATATCGGTTGATAAAATCAGCAAAATTGCTTGATGTGTTCTTAGGTCTTATTTTTATATCTTGGCGTTATTATAGCATTTTTGATAAATAGAAAGCGTAACTTTTGACTGATTATTTTATAATATGAAACACTATTTATCCGAATCCTAAAAACACCCAAATTTGAGTAGTTTTTAGGATTATGTCTAGACAAATGCATAAAACTTGAATAAAACCTTAAAACAGGATAGTTGTCATTAAAACTCAGTATGGCTTAAAATTTCCTTAAAGAGTGCTTTTTGTTCAGGGCTTGGTTTGGCAGATTGCAACGACATGATGGCACTCATGTCGCCATCAATGCGGATTTTGCCCATCATAAAGGCTTCTATGGCAATATTAGTGTCGCCTGTTTGTATGATGTCTTTAAGTGTTTGTTGGTCAATTCTGATGGTGCTAACAGCGTGATCTGCATGACCTTGGTGGATTTTACCATCTTGTAGGTGTAGTAGGGCAGAGGTGTCTTGTTCAATGGTAATATTAATGATGAGTGTCTGCAAGGTGGGTGGTAGGTTTAGTTCACCAGTTTGGGCGTTAAGTTGGCTTACAACATCAAACCATGCCTGTGATAAAAATTGTGCCATTGGGTCATCTCCAAGATTCTTAAAATAAATAGTAGGGCAAGCCAACTTTAAATAACGATTGCGTCATGGGGTTGGCTTGTGCATCATGGGTGTATTATAAATCAAAAAACCGTCAATTAAATGGCTAAATGTCATAAAATTCAAACGCAAAGGGCGGTACAGGAAGTGATGACCAAATTGTAAATATTTGTGACAGATGACAGATACCTTGCATTGGCTATTCAAAAATCATGATTACCGACCATTTTGCCATCCAAATATCCCCTAAATTCAAGTTTTTGTTTTAAAAAAATCCGTCAAGATGGGCTGAAAATGGATAAAAATGCCTAAAATCACAAAATTTTGCTAAAAATTCAATTATTTTTACAAAAGATAGCCTAAAAATTACATTTGTGTTGTATAATAAAAGCTGAGAAGTATTGTTAATACCCTATTATCAATATGGAATTAAAATAGGTTTGGTTTGCACAATATTAAATAGTGCTACCAAATCATGCAAGCCAAGCAATTCATCAGCCAAGCAAGCATAACTAATACACATTGTATAGATTTGATGATCTTTGCTGTATTTTCCTTAAAAAAATTAAGGGTTTTTATCTTGGCTGGCTTGTAAGTTGATGATATTTGTATTGCTTTGCGTTAAAATATATAAAAGTACAAATCAAAAAGCGTTGATTTTATCGCTGATGGCTGATTGATGATGAAGATAAATTAGACAGCATCAAGCAACATCAGCAATGAAATTCGCTATACAAATCGGGCTGCACAGGAAAATATCCAATGAGTCTAACTAATACAGCAGTAGCACCGAATATTGACCGTGAGTATGAAATCACTATTGTGCGTTTCTTTACCATCATGGCAGTATTTTGGGGCATCGTTGGCATGACAGTGGGTGTGCTTATCGCATCACAGCTTGCATGGCCAGCTTTAAACTTTGATACATCTTGGCTATCTTTTGGACGCTTAAGACCGCTACATACCAATGCGGTGATTTTTGCGTTTGGGGGGTCAGCACTTTTTGCAACATCTTATTACATCGTTCAGCGTACCTGTCAGACACGCTTGTTCGCTCCATATTTGGCTTGGTTCACATTTTGGGGCTGGCAAGCCATCATTGTCTCGGCGGTTATTACCTTGCCTTTGGGCATTACTTCTAGTAAAGAATATGCTGAGCTAGAATGGCCGATTGATATCGCTATTGCATTGGTGTGGGTTGCTTATGCTATTGTGTTTTTTGGCACTTTGATTAAGCGTCAAACTGCGCATATCTATGTGGCAAACTGGTTTTTTGCCGCCTTTATCATCACGATTGCACTACTTCATATCGTGAATAACTTGGCGGTGCCAGTAGGTCTATTCAAGTCATATTCGCTATATGGCGGTGCGACAGATGCGATGGTTCAATGGTGGTATGGTCATAATGCGGTAGGCTTTTATCTGACGGCTGCTTTCTTGGGCATGATGTATTACTTTATTCCTGTGCAGGTTGGTCGCCCTGTTTATTCTTACCGTTTATCTATTGTTCACTTTTGGGCATTAATTGCTTCTTATATGTGGGCAGGCGGACACCACTTGCATTATTCAGCATTACCTGACTGGACTCAGTCTTTAGGTATGGTGTTCTCGCTTATCCTGTTTGCACCTTCTTGGGGTGGTATGATTAATGGTGTTTTGACACTGTCAGGCAGTTGGGACAAATTGCGTACTGACCCAATCATCCGCTTCTTGATTGTGGCACTTTCTTTCTATGCCATGAGTACCTTTGAAGGTCCAATGCTTTCTATCAAAGCTGTAAACGCTATCAGCCATAACACTGACTGGACGGTAGGTCATGTGCATTCTGGAGCACTTGGCTGGGTGGGTATGGTTACCATTGGTTCTATCTATGTGCTATTGCCGCGTATTTGGAACAAAGCAAAAATGTACTCAACCAATCTTATTACGGTACACTTTTGGCTTGCGACTACAGGTACGGTTCTATATATCGTAGCACTATGGATTTCTGGTATTACTCAAGGTATGATGTGGCGTGCTACCAACCCAGATGGTACTTTGGCTTATGACTTTATCCAAACCGTTGTTGTATCACATTGGCCGTTCGTGGTGCGTACATTGGGTGGGGCGTTGTATGTTGCAGGTATGCTCGTGATGGCTTATAACTGCTATAAGACCATTAAAATGCCGAGCATTCCTGAAAAAATCGCCAAGCCTGATGAGGTAAACACAGGTCGTGATGAAGTATTTGATAATGACACCATCAAGGCTTAAGGGGAAAATCATGTCAAATATTACTCATGAAATTGTTGAAAAAAACACAGGCTTACTGGTTGTCTTTATTGTCATTGCAATTAGTTTTGCAACCTTGGTTGAGCTAATCCCACTGATTTATGACACCAATGCACCCGATCAAGGTGGTGTAAACAAACCTTTGCCAAATATGCGTCCTTGGACAGCACTTGAGCTAGAGGGGAGAGATGTTTATATCCGTGAGGGTTGTCATGTTTGCCACACTCAAATGGTTCGTCCACTTCGTGCTGAAGTGGAACGCTATGGACCATATAGCCGTGCAGCAGAATCCACTTGGGATCATCCGTTCCTATGGGGTTCTAAGCGTACTGGCCCTGACTTGGCTCGTGTAGGTGGTCGTTATTCAGACCAGTGGCACAAAGACCACTTGATTGACCCACGCTCTGTTGTGCCTCAATCCGTGATGCCTTCATATCCTTGGCTTGCTAAGAATGAAGTTGATGGCGTAAAAGTACAGCAAAAAATGCGTATCTTTAAAGATCGTTTTGGTTTGCCTTACACTGAAGAAGACATTGCAGCAGCACCTGACCAAGTTCAGGGAGCAACCGAGCTTGATGCATTGGTTGCTTACCTGCAACAACTTGGTATTGCAATGCAGGGTCAACGCTAATGAACTGGGGCGTTTTACATAGTATTGCAACCGTTGCGGCTTTTATTGCCTTTATCGGGATTGCATGGTGGGCGTACTCGCCTAAGAATAAAAAACGCTTTGAAGAAGATGCACAACTTGCGCTTGATGACAAGAATTTCTTGTCATCGCACGAGCGCACTAAGGATATACAATGAGCTTTTTTTGGGGTTCTTGGATTACTGTCCTATCACTTGCTTGCTGGTTATTTATCTTCAGCGTACTTGTGTGGACATTAAAATCTAAACCTGTCTTAGAAGAAGATGAAACGACAGGGCATTCATACGATGGTATTAGAGAGTATGACAAGCCATTACCAAAATGGTGGCTGGTTATCTTCTTTGGTACACTAATTTGGGGTTTGGGCTATTTTGTGCTATTCCCCGCTATTCAGCCAAATGTCTGGAAGGGCATTACAACGGTTGAGGTTGATGGTCAAGAAGTGCCTTGGACATCAGAAAACGAACTTAACAGCCAGCTACAAGCCAACAATAAAGTATTTACTGAAAACTTTGAACAAGGCATTTTGGCAAATGCAGGTGCAACTGAAGCAGTTGCTGTACTAGCAAAACTTAATGAATTACAAGCTCATAAAAAAGACGAAGCTGAACCATCAAAAGAGCTTCAAGACCAAATTGATGAGCAAGTAAAATTGCTAGCACCTTATGTGGATAAACTTTCAGCCGATCCTGAGGCACTAAAAGCAGGTAGCCGCCTATTCTTGCAAAACTGTGCATTATGTCATGGCTCGAACGCTAAAGGTTCTTTGGGTTATCCAGACCTAACGGATAATGACTGGCTATATGGCGGTGAGGCGGAGAATATCCTAATTACTATTCATAATGGTCGTGTGGGTGCGATGGCGGCATGGCAAAAGCAACTGGGTGAATCTGGTGTGCGTGCTGCTGCTGATTATGTGCTTAGCATCTCTGGCAACCAAAACGGCTATGATTTAAATGCAGCCACTGTTGCTCAAGGCAAAGCCATCTTTGAAGCAAACTGCGTGCTGTGCCATGGTCCTGATGCTAAAGGTATGACCGCAATAGGTGCACCGAACTTAACTGATGATATTTGGTTATTTGGTGGAGACCGTGAGTCTGTCCGTACTACCATCCGTCATGGTCGTTCTGGTGTGATGCCTGAATGGCAGACCAAGTTGGGTAATGAGCGTATCATGTTGCTTGCAGCTTATGTGCGTTCACTGTCGCAAAACCCAACAGAATAACACGCTGTTATTAAAAAAGAGCCGTTAATCGGCTCTTTTTTGGTTTCTGATTAAAAAGCAAGTACCGCCCCTGATTAACCAAAGTGATTGACAATAAACAAAAAACAGTCAGAGTGTTTATTCTGATTGTTTTTTGTGGCTGACTGAATTATTTTTTAAGAGATTTTTTGGTTTTGGCTGTAGATGGCGGCCTGCAGCCAAATATTAGCTTGGATATAGTCATGCACCTTAATTTTTTGTGTGTCATCGGTGGTAACTGCAGCGATACGCACCACCAGAGGACTGGCATCAGGCTCACGCAAAATTACCACATCAAATAAGGTGATGTCTTTATTAAAAAACTGAGTTTGGCTAATGCCAAGTACCTGACCTTGACACCAAGCCTCATCTTCTTGACCAAAAGTGTCGCCAAAAAGATAAATACAGCTGTGTCCAAAGTTAATCTCAACAGGGGCGAGCGTCTCACCATCATCAAGATTGGGCTGCCATGCACGAATTTTATCATCAATATCATCAGGAACTTGACCGCTATTTTGACTGACAATGTCATTAAATGCACGATGATAGCGAATGGCAACAGGGTCTTCTACCAAGATGGTTTCGTCTTGATTGCTTGGTTCAATATGGTATGCCCATGCACTAAAATTGACATAGTAGGTTTTTGGGGTTTTGTATTCTGTACGGTTGACGGCATACAGTTGGTCAAAAGCGTAGATTGTTGCACCATCTTTGGTCTTTAGGCGTAAAATGGCGTCTGAGGTCTTTTCACAGCGGATGATGCGTTCTATGTGGCATTCTATTCCGTACGGACTATTGACCGCAGGAAAAGCGTTCACAAATGCTTTTGGTATACCATCTTCTAGACTTAAGATTTGTTTGATGTGGCAAGGTGTATCATTGGCAATAAGTATCTTGTTATCTGATGCATGACTTTGGGCCAATCCACTAGATAGGTGGGCTGTCTCAAGCATTGACTGTAGCCAGTTGGGAACATCTTGATTGATGTCATCGGTCAAGATTGCCCAGTGGTCGCCATGTCCTGCGTTTTGATCGCAAGGCAAATCCACTTTAGCGGGTGGCACTTCATGTTTGTAAGTATAACGCATCTGGTTCATACAATATTCTCAAAAGATATTTTCAAAATTTACCATTTAGATAGGGAGTTTATCTAAAAAATCAAGACAAAAACTTATCTAAAACTCATCTGATGTGTCATTTTATATAAAACCATCAAAATATGTATCAAAATCATCATTGTTAGCGACTCGCTGTGAATTTGTGATGTTAATTTGTGCTAAATGGTGTAAACTATGGCGATTATTCATTAAGAGAAAGTTGATTATGTTTCGTCCATTAGCGTTATTTATTGGGCTAAGATATACAAAAGCTGAGCACAAAAAAGGGTTTATCTCTTTTATTTCGCTCATCTCTATGATCGGCTTAGCATTGGGCGTGGCAGTACTTATTACGGTATTGTCGGTGATGAATGGCTTTGACCGTGAGATGAAAACTCGTATCTTGGGTATGATTCCGCAGGCGTCGGTGATTTCCTATGGAATCATTCCGGATTGGCAAGATTTATCCGACAAAATCATCAAGCAAGATCGAGGGCAAAATATCAAGGCAACCGCCCCCTTTATCCACCTGCAGGGCATGGTAGCAGCCAATGGGCAGGTCGCTCCTGTGATGATATCAGGCATTGAGCCAGAATATGAAAAGCAAGTTTCTATCGTAGATAATCATATGACCAAAGGTAGTTTTGATGATCTAAAAGCAGGTGAGTTTGGTATCGTATTGGGCAAGAGTACAGCAGATGGATTGGGTCTTGATGTGGGTGATAAAGTAACGCTTGTGCTTCCTGAAGCGTCATCATCGCTGATAGGGTTGATACCTAGATTTAAGCAGTTTACGCTTGTTGGGACTTTTAATATTGGTAAAGATGTAGATGGTATCCTAGGCTTTGTGGCGATGCGTGATGCCGGTGTGATGCTAAGGCTGCCTGAAGGGGCACAGGGGATACGCTTGCTGATGCACGATGTTTTTAAGGCACCTGTTGCTGCCAATGAAGCGGCCAAACTCGATGACAATCTGTATCCTGATGATTGGACAAGCACTCATGGCAATCTATTTAATGCAGTTAAAATGGAAAAGTCTATCATCGGATTACTGCTGTTTTTGGTGGTGATTGTTGCGGCGTTTAATATCGTTTCAAGCCTTGTGATGTTGGTTACTGATAAAAAATCAGACATTGCCATCTTAAAGACTTTTGGGGCATCATCTAAGCTAATCATGCAGGTATTTTTGGTGCAAGGCATGATTATTGGTGTGATTGGTACGGTCGTGGGTACGATTTTGGGTGTGGTGCTTGCCTTGAGCGTTAATGACATTGTTAACTTTTTAAGCGGTTTGTTTGGTGTAACTTTAATGCCGGCAGGTGCGTATCCTGTGGATTTTTTACCATCAGAGGTTCAGGTGCTTGATATTGTAGTCATCGTTTTGGCATCGTTTTTATTAAGTTTTGTTATGACCATTTATCCTGCACTGCGTGCATCTCGCATTCAGCCGGCACAAACATTGCGTTATGAATAAGGAGATGGCATGAGCATTATTTTGCAGGCAAAAAATATCACAAAAACTTATGATGAAGGACGGATTCAAACCACTGTATTGACTGGGTTGGATTTAACCATTTGCAAAGGTGAACGAGTCTCTATTGTTGGTAGCAGTGGTTCAGGAAAAAGCACGCTGCTACACCTGTTGGGTGGTCTAGATACTCCAACGGCAGGAGAGGTATGGTTGCAAGGCAAATGTCTAAATCAGCTCAACGAAACAGAGCGTGGTGATTTGCGTAATCAGCATTTGGGATTTATTTATCAATTTCATCATCTGTTGGCAGAGTTTACTGCTACCGAAAATGTCGCCATGCCCATGCTGATGCGTGCTAATGTTCCCATCGGTGAGGTACACAAGAGGGCTAATCGTCTGCTTGAGCGTGTGGGACTTTCACATCGGATGCACCATAGACCAAGCGAGCTTTCGGGTGGTGAGCGTCAGCGAGTAGCCATAGCTAGAGCATTGATTACCAATCCTGCACTCATTTTGGCAGATGAACCGACCGGCAATCTAGATGATTACAATGCCAATGCTGTTTTTGAGTTGTTGTCAGAGTTGCAACATGATTTTGGTACGGCATTACTTATGGTAACACATGATAGAAATCTGGCAGCTAGGGCGGATAGACAGCTTGAGATGCGTGGTGGTCAGTGGGTTTGATGAAGTAGCTGAACGCTTAACAAAAACGCCTTTAAAGAGGCGTTTTTGTTTTATTCGGTGGTGCTTAAATAGAAAAATCTTCAGGGTTGTTATCTGTTTGAGATTTGGCATCTCTGAGTTTATGACCTTTTTGGGTGCGAAATCTGGGGGCTTTGGTGTTGTAACCTAAGCGTTTTTGCCAACTATTAACGATGTAGTACTGCCATAATACTCGAAATAACAGCCCTAGAACGGCACTGGTGATGATGCCACATACAACCAAACCCAATGTGAATGCTTTGAGTGAAAATAGGTGATTAGCAAAAGGGTTGACACCATTTCCTGTTACCCAAAGACTAAAGTCTGAGATGACAATCCCAATAGTGCGAATACCAATCATCGGTTCACCCAATAAGAACGCCCCTACACAATAAGATGCCCAAAATACAGGAATGGTGGTTAAAGGATTGGTAATCCAAGTTAGGGCAATTGCCATTGGTATGTTGGCTCGCAGTAACAATGCTCCGATGATAGCAAGGGGCATCTGACCTGGCAAGGGAAAAAATGCACACAGTACACCAATGTATACCGCTCGTGTCAATGCACCACGGTTCATGTGCCATAGGCGAGGGTCGGCGATGAATGGAGCAAACCACCCCATGATTCTACTTTCACTCAACTTTTCTGGCGTGGGTAGCCATTTTTGTAATTTTTTCTTGGGCATAACGACAATCTAAAAGTTAAGAACAGCCATCAATGACGGATGTTATCTAAAGAATATTATAACAAAAAAAACTAAACGCAGAGATGGTCGGTATCCTTGTTAATCATTGTTTTTTGTATATGAGCTTTATGTCAATATAAAAAACAAAGAAGTAAATTATCCAATTCTAGCATACCATGACACATAAAGACAAATAAATTGCAGTCTTTATGGTTTGAAAAAATACTTTAAAAATAACTACTTGATATCATAAAAGAGTTCTGCAAGCATGATCAAGGTGTGATAAAATGCCAATATTGATCAACAACCATCAAAATATAGAAGTGATACAACGATGAGTGATAAAATTCAGATTAACCATCCAAAACCTAGCAAAAAACCCACCAAAAAAGCCTTGATCTGGATTGACCTTGAGATGACGGGGTTGGATACTCAAAATGATGAGATTATTGAGATTGCCACTATTGTTACTGATGATCAACTTAATATTTTGGCAGAAGGTCCTGTGATTGCTATTAAGGTGTCAGATATTGTGCTAAACGGCATGGATGACTGGAATAAAAAGCAACACGGTCAATCAGGTTTGATTGACAGAGTGCGTCGTAGCACGATGACGCTAATGGATGCGGAAAATGCGACACTGGAGTTTCTCGCCAAGTGGTGCGATGAGGGTGTATCTCCAATGTGCGGCAACTCAATTTGCCAAGACAGACGCTTTTTGGCACGCCAAATGCCACGACTTGAACGGTATTTTCATTATCGCAATCTAGATGTATCAAGCATCAAAGAGCTATGCTATCGTTGGCGTCCTGATGTGGCAAGCGGATATCAAAAGGGTGGGGCTCATTTGGCATTAGATGATATTCGTGATTCTATTCGTGAGCTTCGTCATTACAAGGCGCATTTTTTTAAATTGCTGGATTGATGAGTGAAATTGTGTGGTGCAATCCATTTCCGCTTTAGCCACCGAATAAAAAACCGCCTTTTTTGATGATGGGCGGTTTTTTGCAAACAGGTTCTTAAATGCTTTTAACATTTAGTGTGTTTTAACAAAGATTTTAAGAATTATTTTTTAATATTGGTGTATTTTTCAAAGTTCTTGATGTAGTCGTCTAGGTTGTCAGACAGCATTTGTTGGTATTGGGCGGTGTAAAATTTGATGATGTCATCTTTTTCTTTTTCAAAATCACTTGCTTTAGTAAAGCCAATGGAAGCGACAGATGCACTATAACGAGCTGACGCATATAGTAAAGATGAGCCAACTTGACCTGCGTGTGATTGTGGAGATAGCTGACTGTTGGCAAGGTTGATAAACGCATCGGCACGCTCATAAAAAGCATTGACTTGAGCTTGAAACTCTTCAGGACTTAGGTTGGGCTTATTGGTTTGTTCGCTCATGAGATTTTCCTGTTGGGTTTATTGATTTAAAACGCTTGTTGGTTTGTTTGGTGTCAAGACTGATAAGATTAAAATCATGTCATATCAAGAAGATAAAAACCAAAAGATGATGGAGTGTAAAAGTAATGCATTACGCTTGTGATATATTACGATGATTGCCAAAATTACAAGATTAGCTAATACTGAGCTAAAACATGATAACTTTGGCAATATTATCTGTATCTAACTATAGACCTGCATCTGCTCGTAGAGCTTCAGCACGATCGGTTTTTTCCCAAGTAAAGGCATTATCTGAGCCTGTACGCCCAAAATGCCCATAACTGGCGGTAATTTCGTACATTGGTTGCAATAAGTCTAGCATGCGTGTGATGCCATAAGGGCGTAGGTCAAAATGTACACGAATCAAGCGTTCTATTTCTTGGTCGCTGATTTTGCCAGTATTAAAGGTATTGACCGAGATAGAAGTTGGTTCTGCCACACCAATGGCATAAGATACCTGCACCTCGCAGCGGTCAGCCAGACCTGCAGCCACGATATTTTTGGCGACATAGCGACCTGCATAAGCAGCACTTCTATCTACCTTGCTTGGATCTTTACCAGAGAATGCCCCACCGCCATGGCGTGCCATGCCACCATAAGTGTCCACGATAATCTTGCGACCTGTCAGGCCGGCATCACCCACAGGACCACCGATGACAAATTTGCCTGTTGGGTTGATGTGGTACAGTGTGTCTTTATGCAGTAGTTCGCTTGGAATAATAGGTTTAATGATTTCTTCCATCACAGCCTCTTTTAGGGCAGTGTGGCTGATGTCTGGATTGTGCTGAGTGGACAAAACCAGAGCATCTACAGCAATAGGTTTGTGATGGGTGTCATAACGCAAGGTAACTTGTGCTTTGGCATCTGGGCGAAGCCAACTTAGTGTACCATCTTTACGAAGTTGGGCTTGACGCTCCATCAAGCGATGGCTTAGTTGAATGGGTGCAGGCATCAGTACATCAGTCTCATTTGTGGCGTAGCCAAACATTAAGCCTTGATCGCCTGCCCCTTGGTCTTCTGGACGACTTCTATCCACGCCTTGGGCGATTTCTGGCGACTGTTTGCCAATCATGTTAATAACCGCACAGCTATTGCCATCAAAGCCCAAATCAGAATGATTATAGCCGATTTTATTGACGGTAGCACGCACAATACCTTCAACATCAATATCAGCATGCGTGCTGATCTCGCCTGCTAAAACAATTGCCCCTGTCTTAGTAAGGGTTTCGCAAGCGACACGAGCGTCTTTATCTTGGGTTAAAATGGCATCAAGTAGAGCGTCTGAGATTTGGTCTGCCATCTTATCTGGATGACCTTCAGAGACGGATTCTGAGGTAAATACTTGGTAGTTCATAGATAATCACTTATAAAAATAGATAAAAAATTATGCGAATTTTGGTGGCTTTTCTAGGCTTGACAAAATGGTCTGATGACCGAACGCACAAGGTGGACTGCGTTTGTGTTTATTGTGCAAATATCAATGTACACAATACAAATAAAATCACAAGGCATTTGGTGGAAAATTATAAGATATTTTTAATAAAATTACCAATGAATATTTTTTTATATTTGAGTGGGCTTAAAGGAAGGGTCTTGGTGGTTTTAGTTGAGTCTAAATTGATTGGGTTTTTTGAAAGTTGTAAAATTATTAAGCCTAAGGGTTTGGTTTGCCAGATTAATCTTGGTCTTCTTTTCAGCCAGCAGTGTTTCGTTGTGTTTGCGTAGGCGTTCAATTTCTGCTTGTGCCGCTTGAAACTGCTCGGCTGTGATTTGGGTTTCTTGATTGTTTTCGTCTGTCATGGGTTACTACCTTTTGTTTGCCGTTACAAGCGGCGTAAAAAAACCCTTTCGAATTCGAAAGGGTTTGGGGTTAAGTGATCAAAAACGCCATTTTTAAGGCGTTTTTTCTCATCAATGCTTTATGTTTTAAGGGTTTTATGGTTTGATCAGTCCAACTGACTTTAATGTCTGCTCAACTTCTTTTCTAAACTGAGTTTCGTTAATGTTAATGTCGGGGTCATCATCAATACCATCTAGCCCTAAATCAGGGGCAAATCTATCACAAGCCGAAAAGATATGCCACCCAGCCGTTGCCTGCTCATCGGTAACAGTCTCTTTTCTTGGAGTACGCCAAGCCTCTAGGTATTTCATCATAAATTCTTCAGCTTGATATTTGCCTTGATGAAAATCCGAAGCTAGTTTAAGCAATGTAGTCAAAATAAAATACCCTTATTCATGTAATACTCATACTGTTTTTTACTTTCTGGGTCATCTAGTTTAAAAGTAAATGCCGTAATAAACTCACCAGTTTCTTTGATAGCAACAGCAACCATCGTACCACTATTATAATACACAATACTGTTTTTGACATCACGATAAGTGCCTTTTGCGGTGGTTTTTTCATCTGCCAAATGCTCTAAAATCGCTTGTTGATAGGTTAATAAAGTATCTGCATTCTTTTTACTAATATCAATGCCAAAATCAGTAGCGTGCTTAAACTTACGATCAAGCTGTGAGCGTGTAAAGGTTATTTCGCCAAATCTTGTATTTTCTACCAATACGCCTTGACGGTTTTTTAAAATTTTGGCTTTATCAAAAACCTCCCCAAACACCACAGGCTCTAATTTTGCCATCTCATCTAGGGTTAGTGGCGTAAAGTTTTTATCCAGTTGCAAGGATTTAAACTTTTCTATACTCATACCACCATCACGAAACAGCTTACCCCGTGTCTTGCCTAATACCTCGTCTTGATAATGGGCTGGTTGGTTTTTTAGCCATTCATAATAGGTCTGATTTTCTACCACGCCATGCTCGCTTGTACGCTGTTTTGGAGCGATATAGCCGTCATAGATGATTTCAAAGCTACTTCTACAGTTGAAATGATAAGGCGGATAAGTGGCTTTATCTAAGGTCATTACCACACCGTCCAAATGGCGACAAATGGGGCTGGTGCGTCTGTCTAAGGTTGCGATAACCTTAATGCCTTTGATGATGTCTTTGTTATCGTTGATAAAGGCTTGCTTTGCCTCACTTGCCATTATCGCCGTACCTGTATGGGCAAGGGTTTTGGCGTGTCTTGTACTGATATTCAAAATACCGTCTTGATAGCGATTGGCACGACTGCCCCTTATCATCTGAATTAATTTGGCATTATCTAGGCTTTTGCTATGGGCTAGGCGTATGGCACGGATAATCCGCTCGCTTTCATTTTCGCCAAATGCTTTAGTTAATTCATCTAGGCTAATGCCCACATTGGTAGTTAGATGTAGCGGCTTATCAAAAACTTTATCGGCGTACGCCATTAAGCTTTTTGGGCTGTTTAACCGTTGTCTGGTTGCCTTGTAAGCCTCATCACTATGTACCTTGTAGCGATGAGAAAAAAGCGTACGCCAATTTGCTTTTAAGCCGTCCACATACGCCCCAAACAAGCCTTGTAGCTCTTTATCGGCATTTGTGGTTAATTGCTTGATTTCACGAGCGTTTAGGCTTTTGACTTCACGGTTGAAGATTGTTTTGGAAATGGTTGGTTGATTGAATTTAGGGTTTTGCTGTGGTTATGATGGATGATTAACTGAATGATTGGTCATAAGACTGGTTTTTGATTTTATTTTTTCATGAGTGCTAAAGCCACTGATAAAGCAAGTATTTGCACGGCAATGATGAGCATAACTGTAAGCCACCATTGCCCATGTGCATAGGCAATGCCACACGCCCACGCACCAATGCCACCGCCACCATAGTAGCCCATATAGTATAGTCCAGAGGCGAGTGAACGCCCTTTGGTAACTTGGCTACCGATATAGCTGATGGTGGCAGACTGGGTGATGAATACCCCTGACGACATGATGGTAAGTCCTATGATGATTGCAAGCAATGGCGTGCTTAGTGTGATAATCATGCCAATAATGGAGCAGAGCACCGCCCCTATGATGACCCAAATCATACCAAAGCGTGCAATCAGTCTGCTTGACATGGGTGTGATAATCATGCCAATAAGATATAGAGCGAAGAGATTGGCAAGATGTGAGGTGCTGAGCTGATAAGGTGCGTCCGATAAGTGCAGACCAATAAAAGTAAAACACCCCACAAGGGAGAATAGTACGCAACCACCCAAGAGACAAGCACTCATCAAGTGGCGGTTTTTGGTGTGGGAAAATAGCAATGACAGGGAGTTGGTAAAATTACCACTTTTAACAAAATGATGTGATTTTGGTAGTGTTTTAAGCACCCATATCGCCCCAATGAGTGTGCAGATTGCCATCACACCATAACCGTATCGCCAGCCGATCAGCTCGTGTAAATGCCCTGCAATAAAACGCCCACTAAATCCCCCAAGCACCGTACCTGTTACATACAAACTCATCATCTGAGTGACATGGTTGTTGTGCTCTTCCCCTATATAGGCAATCAATACAACTGTAATCCCAGGTATCGTCAATCCTTGTAAGAACCGCCAAATTGACAGTTCATTGACCGACCCACTTGCACCAATCATGCCTGTGGGTATGGCAAGTAGCAGTAATGAACCGACAATAAACACCTTGCGACCGAAGGCATCTGATAGCATTCCCATAAAAGGCGAGATAAGGGCGATGGCAAGTACGGTTGCACCTACCGCCACACCAATGGCAACTTCTGAAGCATGAAAATCTGTCATCAAGGTCGGCAAAATCGCTTGCACCGAATACACTTGTAAAAAGGCAAAAAAACCAATCATGGCGATGGTAAATTTTGCAGTTAGGGTAGGTGTATTATTGGTGGTCATGGCGGTGGTGAAATAAGAAGCAGGGAGTTTATTGTAGCATGATTATTCCTTATTTGTCCGATGTCAAAGGCAGAAATTTTCAACATGATGATGGATAAAAAACACCGTATACTAGGGGGATTTGTGGTACAATTTTAGCTAAGTTAACTGTTGGTTTATTTTTAATTTGTGCTTTACCCATGTGATGAGTTTGACCAATGTTAGCTTGTTCACTTTGATACCACCCAAAAGCGTTGCTATTGTAGGACCATGATGAATATAGCCATCCACCATACCCAGACCACGAGCGAACCAAACACTGTAGCACAGTTACCAGCCGACAACCATGTCATCATCATTGGTGGCGGTCAGGTGGGGCTGTCTTTTGCATTGTTGTTGGCACATCACGGCATTTATAGTACGCTGATTGAGCAGGCGACTTATCCAGTCATCAGCCCTGATGACGATGTGGGTCGTACTCAATATCTAGACAGTCGCAATACGGCACTTTCACGGCGTACGGTACAAATTTATACTGAGATTGGACTGTGGCAACAGATGCAAAGCCATGCTTGTCGTATTGATGGCGTGGAGATTGGTGAGTTGGGTAGTTTTGGGCGAGCCAGATTAGATAAGCAAGCAGAAGGTGTGGAGAGCTTTGGTCAAGTCATGGAAAATGCTTGGATGGGGCGGCAGCTACTACTGGCGGTGCAGGATAATGCATTCATCACATTGATTGATGGGGCAAGTGTGGTGGATATTCGTCAAGATGAACAGGTGGCGGCAGTTGAATTTAGCAAAGATGGGAAGAATTTGTGTCTTGATGCACCACTTGTAGTAGCTTGTGATGGCAGGGATTCGGTGTCTCGTCGCCTGCTGAATATTGATGTGGATACGCACGATTATCGGCAGGTGGGCATTGTGGGTGTGGTGCAGACGGATAAGCCACATCAGCATATTGGCATTGAGAAGTTTTCACCTGTTGGGCCTTTGGCGTTATTACCTTTGACGGACGGTCGTGGTGATGGCAGTGATGGCACAACTCAGGGGTATCGCCGCTCGGTGGTGTTCATTTGCAAGGCAGGTGAGGAGATTCGTTATCTGCAAAATGATGAGTATTTTAAGACAACATTACAACAGGTGTTTGGTGAGGATGCTGGGCGGTTTGTGGCGGTGGGTCGTCGTGGTGCTTATCCGCTTATGAAGGTGCTGGCTCATCGCCAAGTGGTGGGTCGTTGTGTGGTTATGGGCAATGCTGCTCACACTTTGCATCCTGTGGCAGGTCAGGGATTTAACCTGTGTTTAAGAGATGCTTACGCCTTAGCTGGTATGCTTGCTCATCAAAAAAAGCTCAATCCAAATTATGATTTGGGTAATTATGCCAATCTAAGAGCGTATGAAAAAGCACGGCAAACCGACCAAAAACGAGTGATTCATTTTTGTGATACGGTGGTGCATGGCTTTAGTAATAGCAATCCTGTGATGAAATTCGCTCGTAATGTTGGGCTGATTGCTTTTGACAAGATTCCAGGTGTCAAACCATTAGTGGCAAGTTATGCCATGGGGCTAAAATCCTAACCATCTGATTAGAAAAATTTTTCTAAAAACCAAAAAAATACTTGCAATCTAACAAAAAATCGTTATAATACACGCCTACGGAAGCTTGGCAGAGCGGTTGAATGCACCGGTCTTGAAAACCGGCGTGGGTTTGTAGCCCACCGAGAGTTCGAATCTCTCAGCTTCCGCCATTATTCTTATTCCATCTTTGATGGATTTACCGCTTTAGGAAGCTTGGCAGAGCGGTTGAATGCACCGGTCTTGAAAACCGGCGTGGGTTTGTAGCCCACCGAGAGTTCGAATCTCTCAGCTTCCGCCATTATTAAACCACCCAAAACAAAAGGGTGGTTTTTTTATTATTCCATCGTCAGAACCTAAAAACTGTAAAATATTTGTCCAAAAGCCAAATTTACGATAGAATAAAAACTCTCATCCGTCCTTATTGATCATTGCCCATGTCTTTAATCCGTCGCCGTAAACTAACCAAAAACCAAACCCGCCAAATCCAAAAAAACCAAGATAAAATCATCGATGATGGCACGCTTGTTGGCGGAGTGATTGTTTCACATTTTGGAAGGCAGCTTGATGTACAGATTACCGAATTACCCCAGATTATTGAAGAGGGTGTAAGCCTTGCTGTTGGTGATATCTGGCGATGTCATGCTCGCACCAACTTACCAATGATGGCATCAGGCGATGGTGTAAAATTTAGCATTGATACAACGGCAAACTTAGGGCGGATTGAGGTGCTGTCTAATAGACGCACGCTGATTGCTAGACCTGACCGCTATAACAAGGTTAAGCCCATTGCTGCTAATGTAGATACCTTGGCAATCGTTTTTTCGCCGCTACCCAAGCCTGCAACCAATCTGATAGACCGTTATTTATTGATTGCCAGATTAAGTGGTGTGCAACCTTTATTGGTGCTCAATAAGGCGGATTTGTTGGCGGATTTTGCTGATGTTGAGAAGATTTATAAAGAATATCAACTACTTGGCAGTAAATACGGTTTTGAGATTATTAAGACTTCAAGTGTTACTTTGGGTGGATTGAGTGAGTTAAATGCTCACCTACAAGGTAAATTAACCATTTTTGCAGGTCAGTCAGGTGTGGGAAAATCCAGTCTCATCAATCAGTTATTGCCCAACGCCAATCAGTCCACCAACATCATCTCTGTGGGTTCTCAGTTAGGACAGCACACCACTACCACCAGTAGTTTACTGGCTTTTGATGATAGCGAGCTATCAAAGGGCGGTATCATTGACACACCCGGCATTCGTGAATACGGTATTTGGCATTTATCGGACAATGACATCATGGTGGGGTTTGATGAGCTTTATGAACGGCGAGGTCAGTGTCAATTTCGAGATTGTAATCATGCTCAAAATGCTAAAGGTTGTGCGTTTTGGCAGGCGGTATTGGCAGGCGAGATACTTGAACGCCGTGTTGAGAGTTTTAATGAATTGGTAAAAGAAGCAAAAATGAATGCGTCATCTGCCAGAAATCAATTCAAATAACTTGATAATAAAAAGTGGGGTGCTGAACTAAGCATGGCACTGGCTGTGCTAAAAGCCATATAGACATAAAGCACCTAAAAGTAAGTGCAATTTAATGTGGTTATCGGTATAATAAGACTTTTGATTCATTAAATTTGGAGTAACTGTGGAGCGTTGGCTGACTTTTATGGGTAATCACCCAGTATTATTCGGTATCTTGGCGGTACTGATTGTGGCATTTTTTATGGTGGAAGGCAAGCGTAATGGCAAGAAGGTCTCTCCTAATGAGCTTGGACTACTGGTTAATAACCAAAACGCACGCATCATTGATATTCGCCCTGCCAATAAGTTTGCGGTATCGCACATCGCAGGCAGTCGCAACATTCCTTTTACTGAGCTAAAAAATCACCTTGATGAACTAAAAGCCATCAATGAGCCTGTGGTCATCGTCTGTGATTTGGGTATGCAATCAGGGGCTGCGGTCAGCTTAGTAGGGAAACCAAACTTCATGCGTCTAGCAGGCGGTATTCAGGGTTATCAGGCGGCAGGGTTGCCTTTATCAATGGCGAATAAAACCAAAAAATAAGAGAGTTAATGGGTGATTCAATCAATAGTTGCTTGAAAAATCAACGACCATCCCAATATAACTTTTATCTATTGAGGCGGGATTGCCTAAATAGATTGAATTTTTTATCAATACAAGGTTGGTATTATGACCCAAGTAACCCTATACATTAAAGAAGAATGCCCTTATTGTCGTGCCGCTGTACAATTATTGGCAAACAAAGGGGTGTTATATAACGCTATTAGTGTCTATGACATGACCGCTGATGAGAAAGAAGCACTGGCTGTAAAGACCAATCGTTATCGCACTGTGCCACAGATTTTTATTGGTGAGACATTCATCGGTGGCTTTGATCAACTAAACAAGCTAAACCAAAGTGGCGAGCTTGATGCCATGTTGGCAGAGTAATAATATCTCGATGGCGAGTTGATGACTTTTTAGTCTTTTAGTAACCCACTTATCATCTATATTTTGTAATTCTGTAAAAGGAAAATATCATGACAGAACAAACCCAACCACAACTTGGTCTTGAGCGTATCTATATCAAAGACCTATCTTTTGAAGTGCCAACAGCTGAAGTATTTACCAAAGAGTGGCAACCAGAGCTTGATATCAGTCTTGCTACTGCATCGATAGACTTAGATGAAGACCATAAAGAAGTCGTACTTACTGTTAATGTTACTGTAAAAAATGGCGGTTCAACAGCGTATATCGCCGAAGTGCAACAAGCAGGCATTTTCTTATTAAAAAATATTCCAGAAGGGGATTTGGAACACTTGCAACAAGCATACTGCCCAAATATCCTATTCCCATATGCTCGTGAAGCGATTAGCGATTTGGTGTCTCGTGGCAGTTTCCCACAGTTGCTCCTTGCCCCAGTCAACTTTGACCAAGCCTACCTACAAGCCCAAGCAGAAGCAAAGGATAATGCCTAAGCTAGGTATCTAGAACGGGTTTTAAAAATAAGCAGTCTTATGATTGCTTATTTTTTTATTTAGTGTTTGAAGATGGGCCTATCTTGGGTAAAAGACTTTGTATCTGAGTAATTAATCAAATAATTAAAATGCCCATGTAGAGAGTACTAAGAGAAGATTTTTGCCTTGCGTCTAGGGGTGCTGATTTCTTCTAGGGTGATTTGATTAAAACTTCGGCAGTTTGGCTGTGGGCGAAAAATATCACGGGTTAAGGCGGCGATTTCATAGATGGCACGGCGAGAATGTATTAGATTGTTATCAATATTTGTCCAGCTAAGTGGCACAGCAAGCGGTGCAACAGCAGGGGTGGTTGAAATATTCATGCGGGCAAACTGGCGGCGAGCCCGAGCCATGTGGTAGCGGTCGGTGATGAGATGTACATGAGCAGGAAGTTCGTGATAAGAGAGTAGTTTGGCAGTAAAGACGGCATTTTCACAGGTGTTCATGCTGGCATTGTCACTGATGATGATGGGTCTTGGTTTGGCACTAGAGAGTGATAGCTTAAGATAATCTTGTAGCCATGGTGACTCAACACCACTTGTAATGATGGGTAAGTGGGTTTGCTGATAAGTGGTGGCGGTAGCATCAGCACGGCTTTGGCTATAATGGTTTAAGATGATGTGATTATTTTTTTTGGTGAGACCACCACCAAGCACTACCAAAGCCGATGATGCTTGGTGGTCGTCAGACAGCGTAATGGCACTAAAAGCATTAAGAAAAAGCACGCTTAGATTGGCAAAAATTGGCGTAAATGGTGAGATAATAGCAAAGATAACCACCAGTGCCACAATAATGAATGTTCGCCAAATGATTTTTAGTGTTTTTTGCCGTACTGTCATGGAGAGCTTTGACCGTCGGTGGTTATCCATACAGGTTCACGCACAAGTTGAATGCCAAATTTTTGTAAAATGGTGTCAATGATCAAAGATTGTGTCGCCTTGATATCATCTTGACTGGCAGTGTACGGAGTATGATTGGTTAGTACCAGTGCTTGTTTTTCGTGAGTGAGTATTGGAAAAATCCCCTTGCCTTTAAGTCCTGCTTGGTCAATGAGCCAACCTGCAGGGATTTTTATGTTGCCATCATCAATGGGGTAGCTTGGCAGGGTGGGATACTGTGCTTGCAATGTCTTAAAATCACTCATGGCGATGATGGGATTTTGAAAAAAAGAACCGCAGTTTGCCAATATGTTGGGGTTGGGTAATTTATCAGAACGAATCTGCACAACAGCATCAAAGACATTTTTGGGGCTTGGGGTGTCTTTGTGCTGAGCTTTGGCAAACTTATGCGATATGACAGCTAGGTCGCCATAGTTGGTGAGTACTTTATCGTTACTTGTATGCAGTTTGAACACAACATGACTAATCAGGTAGCGATTGGGGCTGTCCTTAAAAACACTGTGCCGATACTCAAACTGACAAGCAGTGTTGTCAAATTCAAGTTGCTCACCTGTCGTTAAATCAAAAGCGATAACGTTGATAATAAAATCAGAAACCTGTACGCCATATGCTCCAATATTTTGCACAGGGCACGCCCCCACAAGACCTGGTATGAGTGCCAAGTTTTCAAGTCCATACCAACCTTGATGTAAGCAGTGCTGAATAAAGTGATGCCAATTTTCCCCGCCTGCCACCTTGATATTGACGCCATCGTCATCATACGCAATCACCTCAATGCCTTGGTATCTAGGTAGTAAGACTAGACAATCCAACCGGCTTGGTAGTAGCACATTACTACCCCCAGACAGCACAAAAATGGCTAGGCCTTGTTGTTTGGCGAAGTTGATGGCATGGGTAATGTCATCTTTTAATGTGTTGGCATCATCTAAAATCATCGCATGACTGGCGATACAGGATAATGCCATGGTGTTATTTTTGGTGAGATTGTACTGCTTGATGATTTTATCATGCGTTGTTTCGGTCATGATTTACCTCTTGTTGCCAGCGGTCTAACCAACGATGGCTGACTTGTTCAATATGCTTGAGCATACTTTTAAAATCACTCATGTCGCCATAGTAAGGGTCGGCAACTGCTACATCATCAAACATGGTTACTTGTGCGGTCGCATCGGATGGCATGATTTTTTGCAGGTCTTTTAGATTGTTATGATCCATCGCAAAAATTATATCAAAATCGTAAAAATCATGTTGCTGAACCTGTCTGGCTCTTAGAGTGGATAGGTCATAACCTTGTTGGTTGCCCGTAGTGATGGCTCGTTCATCAGGCGGGCTGCCGATATGATAACTGGCAACACCTGCTGAATCAAAGCGTATATCAAGCCCTTGTTTTTTGGCATGCTTAGCCATGACGGCTTCAGCAGTAGGACTGCGACAGATATTACCAAGACAGACAAATAAAATAGATGTTGGATACATAGATATTTTTGCTCAAAAAACCTGCAAAGCAGTATCTAAATTAAGTAGTGGATAATAAAAGTGGCACAAAACCATTAAATGTTCATTTTAACACAAAAAACCCAATCATACAGGTGCTATTGTCGGTATTGAGTGATATGAACCGCTAAATTGCCTAAATATTTTTATGTTTATAAAGTAAAAGATAATCTTGAGTGATTGGCTGTGTCAATCATCCATCTTTTACGCTAACCTAATTTTTGGAATTATATGGCTAGGTAAAAGTATGCTAGTAGGATACACGCATGCTAATTTTATGGTTTACCAACCACTCTTAAAGCGTGCTAAATCTCTGCGTTGTTTCTTGTCAGGCTTGGTGTCGGGGCGAGCAAGGTTTTGTAGTTTTCTTTGCTCGGCAAAAAACTCTCTTGTTGCTATGCTTTCTTGTGTCTCTTCGTACAGCGTGGCGGCCATGGTGGCATTACCACGATTTTCTGATAATGCCTTAATGACTACAATTTTTTCTTCTAACCGAGTGGCATGTCCTTGCCTGATGGCTAAGGTATCGCCCACTTGGAGTTCACGGCTTACTTTAATTTTTTGTCCATTCATGTGTACTTTGCCAGATTCGATGGCTTCTTTGGCAAGAGTGCGGGTCTTAAAAAACCGAGCCGCCCACAGCCATTTATCGGCACGGACTTTGTGTGGGGTGTTTTGGTCGGTGTTTGGGTTTGGTGTTTTTGTCATGGGTTATTATCTTTGATTGACTTGCGATATGGTCATAGGATTTTGATGACTTTAAATATTTCAAACAGTAGCCACATTTTATCATCAAACACCTCAAACTGTTCAAAAAATTGCTGATGAGTATCTTGCCAGTAGGCTAATGACAAATCACCTTCACCCTCTTTTTGTGCCAATTTTTCATCCACATCACAAAAGCGAATGATGAATTGGGCGGTGTTTTGAATAACACAGCGTGGGAGTCCATCTCCATCTGTAATAACCTGTAGACTGCCAACAGGACAAACAGGATCGTCTAAATGCCATTGTAAGGCGGTGCAAGTGGCGGTTTTTGTACCGCTTATTACCAGTTGGCATAACTCATCTGCCATTTGTGGACTGTTACCAAATGACCAGTGGGGCAGGGAAGAGATATCTAGACAGTCTGCTTGAGTGCTATTTAGTTTGTCAAACATGATTTACTCTTATTTTAAAAAATTACCATTAAGGGTTTCTTAATGGTAATTGATGAGTTTACATTTTCTCAACGGTCTTAATGCCCAATAAATCCAATCCTAATTTTAGGGTGTCAGCGGTGAGTTTAGCAAGCAAAAGACGGCTGGTTTTGATGGGTTCATCGGCAGATAAAATCGGACAATGCTCATAAAATGATGAGAAAATCCCTGCCAGTTCATACAGATAAAGTGCTAGAACATTAGGTGTGCCGTCTTTAGCAAGCGTGCGTAACGAATCTTCAAATTGCAGTAGCTTAAGGGTAAGCGTCCGTTCGTGTTCGTCATTAACTAAAATATCGCCTGTCAACTCATCAGGATTGAGTTCTGCTTTAGAAAAAATCGACCGTACACGAGTGTAGGCATACTGCATATAAGGGGCGGTATTACCTTCAAATGATAGCATATTATCCCAGTCAAACACATAGTCGGTGTTGCGGTTTTTGGATAGGTCAGCGTATTTGACCGCACCGATTGCAACCGCCTTAATAAGAGCCTGTTTTTCGCTTTCGCTCAGTTTGGTTTGGCGTTCACTCATCAATGTTGTGGCTCGCTCAATGGCTTCATCAAGTAGGTCGGCAAGTTTTACTGTGCCACCTGTGCGAGTCTTAAAGGGTTTGCCATCTTTACCTAGCATCATACCAAAGGTAAAATGATTCATCTTAAAATCATCAGGAACAAATCCGCCAAGTCTAGCGATTGCCCACGCCTGCTTCATGTGTTGGGCTTGGCGTGCATCAGTAAAGATGATGACTTCATCAGCTCCTAGTGTCTTGTAACGATAATGAGCGGCAGCGATGTCGGTGGTGGTATATAAGAAACCGCCATCATTTTTTTGGACAATCACTCCCAAAGGATTGCCTTCTTTATTTTTGTATTCGTCCATATAGACGACTGTCGCCCCATCATCTTTGGTGGCAATGCCTTTTTCAATTAGGCTATCAACCACGCCTTGTAGCATTGGGTTGTATAGACTCTCGCCCATAATGTCTTTTTTGGTTAAAGTAACATTGAGTCTGTCATAGGTGGCTTGACACTGATTCATGGTAACATCTACCAGTTGCTGCCAGAGTTTTAGGCTGTTTTCATCACCGCTTTGGAGCTTGACGACATTTTGGCGAGCGGTAGTGGCGAAGTCTTCATCGCTATCAAACTTAGCTTTGGCGGAGCGATAAAATTCTTCAATATCGGACAATGCCATCTCGTCAGTGTCGCCAGTTTGTACAAGCTCAAGGTAGGCAATCAGCATGCCAAACTGTGTACCCCAGTCGCCAATGTGGTTGGCACGAATGACGGTATTGCCTAAAAATTCTAAGGTACGCACCATGCTATCGCCAATAATGGTGGAACGCAAATGTCCAACATGCATTTCTTTGGCGACATTGGGAGCAGAATAATCCACGACAATTTTTTTACCGCCTGTGGTATCAATGCCAAGCGTAGGGCTGTTTAGGGCGACTTGAGCAGATTTTTCAAGAAAGTCATTGGCAAGAAAAATATTGACAAAGCCTGGATCTGCAATTTCGGTTTTAGCGATAAGCTCATTGGCAGGTAGATTGTCTAGCACGCTTTGGGCAAGTTCTCTTGGGTTTTTGCCTAGTTTTTTGGCAACTCCCATCATGCCGTTGGCTTGGTAGTCGCCAAATTCTTTTTTGCTTGATGGCTTAATGACGGGGTCGGCACCCATGTCTGCCCCTGCACTGGTCATGGCGGTGGTAAATAGGTCGTGTAGCTTAGATTGAATGTTCATGATGACTCTTATGGTTTATCAAAGTGAATAAAATCAATAATAATGAAAAATAGGAATAAACAGATAATAATACCAAAAAACAACCAATTTTTGGAAAAAATTTATCACATAAATATTGATGCGGTCATGATGGTGTTAGATGATTTTTATTTGTCTTAAAGCTGTTGTTGTATCGGTTTTGAAGGGGGTTGGCTGATTTTTGGGCGTGATGATTATTGAGTATCATGATTAAAAGTCTCTTGCAAAAAAAAGACGAGTTTTAATAAAGCTCGTCTTTTTGTTGGTTACTTTAAAAACACTCCGTAGCCAATATTGTTCGTTAAATCCTCACATTCATAGCCAATCTCGGTCAAAGCATCTACAATGTGTCGCAATGAGTTTTTATTGGCCTGTAAGCCAACCAGTACTCGACCTTCAGCAGCACCGTGATTGCGGTAGTGAAATAGCGTAATGTTAAAATCTTGCCCTAGCTTTTCAAGGAAATTTAATAATGCCCCAGGGCGTTCAGGGAACATGATGCGAAATAGGCGTTCATCGGTCAGTCGTCCATGCCCACCAATCAGATAGCGGATATGTGTTTTGGCAACTTCATCATCGGTTAGGTCATAAGCTTCATAATTGTCTTTATCAAAAATCCGCATTAAAGTGGTTCGTTCAGCTTGCCCTTCTTTTAAGCCAATACCGACAAAGACTTGGGCGACTGCTGGGTTGGTGGCATCTAGCCGATAGTTAAACTCGGTGATGTTTCGCCCCTCTAGAACACGGCAAAAATCCAAAAATGCCCCTGTCTGTTCTGGTAATCGCACCGCAAAAATTGCCTCTTTGTTCTCACCAATCTCGGTGCGTTCGGCAATATAACGCAAGCGATCAAAATTCATGTTCGCCCCTGATATGATTGCTACGCAGTTTTTGCCTGCTAGGTTATGCTCTTTGGCATATTTTTTAAGACCTGCCAGTGCTAATGCCCCAGACGGTTCAACGATATGGCGATTTTCCTCAAAGATGTCTTTGACGGAGGCACAAATTTCGTCATTATTACAGGTTATCACATCATCAACAACCTTGCGTTGACCATTTGATTTGGTCAAATTGACGACATCAAAAGGAATCTGACCGATTTGGGCGACCGCCACACCATCGGCAAATAAGCTAACCTGTGGCAGGCGAGTTCGCTCACCATCGGCTAAGGCGACTTTTAGGCAAGCAGAGCCTTCAGATTCTACTGCAATGACTTTGACATGAGGGGCAACCTCGCCTAAAAATGCTGCTACGCCTGCAACAAGCCCACCACCACCGACAGGCACGAAGACATACTCCATCTCTCTCCAGTCTTGCGATAGCTCTAATGCTACCGTGCCTTGACCTGCAATCACAAGCTCATCATCATAAGGGGCGATGTAGGTCATGCCATCGGTATTTGCCTTATCCATAGCAAATCGGTTGGCTTCATCAAAGCTATCGCCATGCAGATAGACATTGCCTCCAAAAGCCTTGACCGCCTGCACCTTGATATCAGGGGTGGTTTTTGGCATGACAATTAGGTTGTTAAGTTTTAAGCGATTTGCTGAATAAGCAACCCCTTGAGCGTGATTGCCAGCAGAGGCACAAATAATCCCCTTTGCCTTTTGTTCGTCTGATAGCTGACTGATTCGGTTGTACGCTCCACGCAGTTTAAAGCTAAATACAGGTTGCAAATCCTCTCGTTTTAGGCGAATGTTATTACCAAAGCGAGTGGATAACTTTTCTGCTTTTTCAAGCGGTGTACGAACGGCAACATCATAGACGGTGGCTGTGATGATGGCACGGACATAGTCGGATAGGGTCATAAGGTTTCCTTAGTATCTTATTTTACAAATTTTGGTTAGCGATTTGGCTTGTTGGGTTTTTGTGATGAACTTGCTTGTTTTGACTGATTGGGTTTAAACATGGCTGTTAAAAGTGTGCTTTTAGGACAAATGACAATCTGTAAATTTTGCCTGAGTGTTTATCAATCACTACCCTTAATCAGCTGTGTCATGAATCTGCACATCAACCATATGGTTGCCAATCAAGCCAATGTTGCTGTCATTATAAACTTATTGTAGGCGAGTTTAAAACATTTGCCAATCATCAGTTGATAAAAGTTTTTATTTTAATAAGTTTTGGCGGGCGAAATAATCATAAAATCATTAGCCATCACGCCATCAGTATAAGCCAATGATGAACTGTTACGCCTAAGATTGCAAACTGGTGTGTTGTTTTGTGGGTGTGATGGTGATATTTCTATGTACATAGGGTAAAAAATAAGATTGGCAAAAACCAATCTTATTTTATGTGTTAAGTTATGAAGTTTTAAGCATCTAACTGTGCCATCACTTCATCGCTAAAATTGACATTGGTATAGACTTCTTGGACATCGTCCAAGTCTTCTAGCATATCAATCATTTTTAGTACCTTTTGAGCATCGTCAATGTTATCAATATCAGCAGTTGTGCTTGGCGACATGGTAACTTCAGCACTATCCGCTTTTAGACCTGCTTCTGCTAAAGCATCCACCACCGCACCAAAGTCGTTTGGTTCTGTGATGACCAAAAGGCTCTCACCGTCATTTTCAATATCACTTGCCCCAGCTTCTAGGGCGATTTCCATGACTTTGTCTTCAAGTGTAACATCATCAAATACAATCTCACCACGCTTAGAAAACAAATATGCCACCGAACCTGATGTACCAAGATTGCCACCATGTTTAGAAAATGCGTGGCGTACCTCGCCAACAGTACGATTGACATTATCGGTCATCGTCTCTACAATGACTGCCACACCGCCTACGCCGTAGCCTTCGTAGGTAATCTCTTGGACATTGTCTCCTTCGCCACCACCTTGACCTCGCTCAATGGCGCGCTTGATGACATCTTTGGTCATGTTGGCAGCATTGGCTTTTTCTAAAACAGCACGAAGACGGGGGTTGTTGGCTGGGTCTGGATCACCACCTTTACTTGCAGAGACGATTTCACGGATAATTTTGGTAAAGATTTTGCCTTTTGCGGCATCTTGCTTGGCTTTGCGATGCTTGATGTTCGCCCATTTACTATGACCTGCCATATTACACCTTTAAAAATAAAAATTGAAATGAAAATGGCGACATTATACAACAGTTGTGGGATTTTTTCTATGGTCATTGTGTCCTAGTGCTTCTAATTGCCCAACATTTTCTTTCAAAAAATCAATCATGTATCGCACCTTAATTGGCAGAAGGCGAGTGGCGGTCAAAATGATAATTGGCACAGGTTTGCCCTGCCAATCAGGCAATACTGGTATAAGCTCTGTGTCAGCTGCAATATTGGGTAGTAATGCTATCCCAAGTCCTTGTTTGGCCAGTCCACTTAGTAGGCGAAAGCTGTTGGAATGATAGAGCATTTTGGGGTGGGTGGTCAGCACCTGCGTATCACAAGATAGCTCCCAATCCAAAACCCCTAAAAATGCCAAACCGTGATGATGAGCCAGTTCATCAGGTGTTTTGGGTGTACCAAACTTGTCTAAGTAGGCTTTTGATGCAAATAACCGCAAGCTAGATTGGCTTAAAGGGTGGACGATGTAGTGATTTTCTTTTGGTATGCCTGCCCGTATTGCCATATCCACACCGCCTGCCAAAAGGTCAGTTTTTTGGGCGGAGACATCAATGTGGAGTTGGATTTTAGGATATTTTTGATAAAATTTAGGCAAAATGGTCATGAGCCAATCTGCAATTTCGTTATTCACAGATAATTTTAATACCCCTTTGGGTTCTATTTTTAGGCCATTCATCGCCTGATGGGTGCGATTAATTTCATCTACGATGGCTGTTGTGCGTTCAAAATAAAATAGTCCTGCTTCAGTGAGTTCTAATTTTCGTGTGGTGCGGTGAATGAGTTTTAGCCCCAGATGATTTTCAAGTTCATTGATTTTTCTGGATAAGGTGGACTGGGGGATATTTAGAGTTTGGGCAGTTTTGCTAAAACTTTTGTTTTTAACCACTGCCACGAACAAAACCAAATTGGCTAATTGTTGAGGATTCTGCATTATTATACCATATATGGATAAATGTTATCTATTATAGCTATTTATTGGATAATAAGAAAGCTCTATAATATCTCATACTTCATAACATATGAGAAAAAATATGCTCTATATTAGAAAATCTTCTGAGCGTGGTCATGCTAATTACGGCTGGCTAGATACTCACCATAGTTTCTCCTTTGCAAATTACCATGACCCTGCTTTTATGGGTTTTTCTGACCTTAGGGTCATCAATGAAGACCGCATTGCTCCAACCATGGGTTTTGGCACACATCCGCACAAGGATATGGAGATTTTGACCTATGTATTAGAAGGTGCTATTGCCCATCAAGACAGCATGGGGAATGTCAAAGATTTTCAGGCAGGCGAGTTTCAGATTATGTCGGCAGGCACAGGCGTTACGCATTCGGAGTTTAATCCAAGTGATGACACAACCTTGCATCTACTGCAGATTTGGATACAGCCTAATGTGCTTGGCGTTACCCCAAGATATGATCAAAGACGCTTTGCCGATAAGCAAGGGGGCGTGCTGATTTTATCGCCAACAGCTGAGCATGAGTCATTTCAAGTCTATCAAGACATGAAATTATGGCGATATCAATATGCCAAAGACAGTACTGATACCATCACTTTGGATACCAATCGCCACTACTGGTTACAAGTGGTCAAGGGAAGTTTTTCTGTCAATGGCAATACTGTCTATCAAGGCGATGGCATGGCAGTTGGTGAAGAGAGTGTGCTTGATGTTATGATAAATGAGGATTGTGAGTTTTTGTTGTTTGATTTACGCTGATGATTGTTAATTTTAATCGCTTAATATTCATCTATTGTTTTAGACCAAGTGCTAAGAAATTACTTTTTGTCGTTGGTGATACACAGATGGTGCAACCAATGATGAATTTATCAATATGTTAGGTTTTAAAGAGAAGGGTTATGACAAAACAAGTTGCCGTGCTTGTCGGTTCTGCAAGCAAAAGTTCTTTTAATCATTTGGCGGTAAAGTATTTGCAAAAAATCGCTCCAAGTTCGTTGGTATTAAACATCGTTGAGATTGGTGATTTGCCTTTATATGACCGTGATTTTGATGGTATGGATATTCCTGCTTATACTCGTGTGCGTCAAGCAGTCAAGGCATCAGATGCAGTGATTTGGGTGTCGCCTGAGCATAATGGTGGTTATTCTGCGATGCTTAAAAATGCTATTGATGTGGTGTCTCGTAACCCAGAAGGAAGCCTATGGATTGGCAAACCGCTTGGGTTAATGACGGTCAATGCCAGTGGTAGTACAAAAGCGATTGATGCGTTGCGTGTTATTGCGTCTGCACCTTATATCAATATGCCAACTCTGCCGTTTGGGGCGAGCATTGGTGGGATTTTTGCAGGAGCGTTTGATGGTCATGGTGAGCTGGTTAGTGAGCCTGCTAAAGCCACTTTACAGGGTTTTATGACTGCCTATGCAGACTTTGTAGAGAGCTTCTGATTTTATTTTTTAAAAACCACCAGTCAAACTCATTGGCTGGTGGTTTTTTATGAGAATTTGGGCTAAAATACATCAATTTGAAAAATCAAGAGTATTAATGCGTCCCATTCATTCCTATCGTAAGACACTACCCCTAAAAGAGCGCATTCATGTCGTCATTGAAGGCACGGACACTCGTGCAGGTAAATTCTTTGATGTCATTTTGCTACTTGGCATTGTGCTAAGTGTGGCGGTGGTTATGCTTGATAGTGTACTGATTTTTAGGTTGCAGTATGGACGGCTATTTCTCTATGCAGAATGGTTTTTTACGGTATTATTTACCATAGAATATATTTTACGGCTATATTCCGCCCCTGACCGCCGCCGTTATGCCTTTAGTTTTTTTGGTGTGGTGGATTTATTGGCACTATTGCCAACTTATTTAAGTCTATTTTTTGTGGGAACGCAGTATCTTTTGGTGGTGCGAATTTTACGCATCTTGCGTATTTTTCGTATATTCAAATTGCGTTCTTATATGCAACAGGCGGGGTTTTTGGCGGCGGCATTTAAGACTTCTCAGCACAAAATCATTGTTTTTTTCATTTCTTTATTGCTTTTGGTTACCATTTTTGGTTCGGTGTTGTATGTGGTTGAGGGTCCAGAAAATGGCTTTACCAGTATTCCTTTGTCTATTTATTGGGCGGTCGTTACCTTGACAACGGTCGGCTATGGCGACATTTCACCAAAAACACCCATTGGTCAAGCGATTGCAAGCATGGTGATGATAACCGGTTATGCCATCATTGCTGTGCCGACAGGTATTTTTACTGCCGAGCTAACCCGCACGATGCGACCGCAGTTACATCCTATCAGTTGCCCAAAATGTGGTAAATTTGGTCATGCTTCTAACGCTAAATTTTGCGACCGATGTGGGCATGATTTGCACATCTAATCCATCTTTATCTTTAGCCATGTATTTTGATTTGATGGCTTATCTTAGGGCCTATGCTTGATGAATATCCAAACTTTATCCAAAAAAGCACCCATCACATTAGTCCTAATCGTCTCTTTTGTGGTGGTGGCGTGCTATCAGCTTCTACAAGGCGTAGGTCTTGATAACCCAAGTTCAAAAGATTTAATCGCTTTTGGTGCCAATTTTTTGCCCTTGAGTTTAACTTATGAGCCGTGGCGATTGGTTTTTAGTGTCTTTTTGCACATCGGATTGATTCATCTGTTGTTTAATGGTTTTGCCATGTATTATTTTGGCATGGTGGTTGAGCAGATAGTTGGCAGGCTACAGTTTTTGGCGTTGTTCTTATTATCGGCAGTGGGTGGTAATCTATTAAACCTTTACATCACTTGGCAGGAAGTCTTAGCAGATGGACGCTTTGGTGTATCGGCAGGAGCATCGGGCGGCATCATGGGTTTTGGTATGTTTTTGTTGGTATTGGCAATCACAAAGACACCCACCATGTTTGTACTAAACACCAAAAGTCTGGCAATCATCATGGGGTTAAACTTTGTGATGGGCTTGACTATTGATGGGATTGATCAGGCAGCTCATTTGGGTGGTGCGTGTATTGGGGCATTGTTCGCCCTATTGATTTGGGCGGTGAGTCGATGGCGACTGTCTGGCGTGTGTTTTTGGTTGTTGTCTATGGTACTGTTACTTGTCTATGGTTTGATATGGTGGTATCTTCATAATGAGATCATGGCGGTTATGCACGCCATTTAAATGTCCATAAATCCACTTGATTGCCCACCATCACCCCAATCACCGCTTGCACGCCACCGTCTTGATGTCGCCAATCACCCAAAACTACTCTTTTTTTGTTGGTCATCTCATGAATGGCAGGGTGGTGTGTATGCCCATGTATGAGTACATCGCAGGTCATCAAGGTTTGTTGTACAGCTTGAGAATTGACATCCATGATGTGCTTGGACTTGCCGGATTTGTCATGAGTGGACTTGGCTTTGATTTTGTTGGCAATTTGTCTTCTTTTGGCAAGTGGTTGTTTTAAAATCAGCCAAGCAATAAGGGGGGTTTGGACAATCTTACGGTAGCGTTGATATGCTTTATCATCAGTGCAAAGGCGATCGCCATGCTCTAATCTGTAAAGCTGACCAGACTGTAAAAAATAGGGCTCCTTAATCAACCTGCCTTCAAATTCATCGCAGAGTGTCTGACGAATGGCAAAATCACGATTGCCATGCATGACATGAATCTTGGCTGTTGTTGATAAGTGTTGCAGGGCTGATAAAATGGGTGTTAAAAAATGCTGTTTTTTTTCATTATCGTTTAGACTTAGGTAGTCATCATCGCCAATCCAACCATCAAGCCAATCACCCAAAATATACAAATGCATTAAATTTGGCAAAAAAGACAAATCTTTTAGGAGTGCCAAAAACGCCTGATTTAAAGCAGGTGTGTCTGCTGATAGGTGTAGGTCGCTGACAAAAACCGTGCTGATATCATGCGGACGAGTGGTGATGAGATGATTAAAATTTTGCATATCTGATGGAGTGGAAAAAAGAAGGGCGAATTATTTTCGCCCTAGTCTTTAAGATGGATTTGGTGGACTTTATCAATAAAATCACCTTAAAGTATGCTAAAATTATTTTGAAATTACTTTAGCAGAGTTAATCACGATTGGCTCGCGTGGCACATCACTGTGATAGCCATAGCGACCGGTTGGTACACCTTTGATTTGATTGACCACATCCATACCATCGGTTACTTTGCCGAATACGGCATAACCCCAACCTTGTGGTGTTGGGCTGCTATAATTTAAAAAGTCGTTATTTTTAACATTAATAAAAAATTGGGCGGTTGCTGAATGTGGGTCGTTGGTGCGAGCCATGGCGATTGTGCCAATGTCATTTTTTAGACCGTTGTCCGCTTCATTCTTAATTGGTGTGCCAGTACGCTTCTCGTTCATGTCGCTATCCATACCACCGCCTTGAATCATGAAGCCATCAATCACACGATGGAAAATCGTGCCATCATAATGACCGCTTTCAACATAGTCAAGGAAGTTGGCAACGGTAACAGGGGCTTTTTCGGCATTAAGTTCAATCACAATCGCACCATGGGTGGTGTCAAGCTGTACAATCGGCATATCCATAGGTATTCCTATTTAAAATTAACAGTGAAATTGACGATATTATAGCAAAGTTTTGGCACAATGGGAAATGCTCAATAAAAATCAGAGTAATTGCATGGAAAAAAATTGTTGACTGCTTGATAATTCTTTATTTAATAAAAATATGCTAGAATAGTGAGATTGACACGACTTGTTTAATTATTTGATGCTTTTTGTTTGATGCTTTAAAAAAATCACCAATTGGAAACTGTTATGACTGAGATGCTATCTGAAAAAAACGACTTTATTCGCCAAATCATCCGTGATGACCTAGCTGTTGGGAAACATGATGGCATCATCACTCGTTTTCCACCAGAACCAAATGGCTATTTACACATTGGTCATGTTAAGTCCATCTGCCTAAATTTTGGTGTGGCAGGTGAGTTTGGTGGTGTGTGTAATTTGCGTTTTGATGATACTAACCCTACCGCTGAAAAGCAAGACTATGTAGATAGTATCAAAGAAGATGTCAAATGGCTTGGTTTTGAATGGGCGGGCGATGTTCGCTATGCGTCCCATTATTTTGATCGGTTGTATGAATGGGCGGTACAGCTCATCAAGCAAGGTGATGCTTATGTTGATTTTCAGACACCTGATGAGATTCGTGAACATCGTGGCGGTTTTGGCAAGCCATCTGTTGAGTCGCCACAGCGTAACGCTACGATTGAAGAGAATCTTGCTCGTTTTGACGACATGAAAAACGGCAAATACAAAGAAGGTCAGGCGGTACTTCGTGCCAAGATTGACATGAATCATGCCAACATGAACATGAGAGACCCTGTCATCTATCGTGTCATGCACGCCCATCATCACCAAACAGGTGACAAATGGTGTATTTATCCAATGTACGACTACGCTCACCCATTATCGGACGCCATTGAGAATATTACACATTCGCTATGTACATTAGAGTTTGAAGATCATAGACCTTTTTATGATTGGGTAGTAGAAAAGGTGGGCTTTGTTAAACCGCCACACCAGTATGAATTTAGTCGTCTTAATATTGATCATACGCTAACTTCTAAGCGTAAGCTAAAACGCTTGGTGGATATGGGTGTGGTATCAGGGTGGGATGACCCAAGAATGCCAACAGTGGCAGGCATGAGACGCCGTGGCTATCCAGCTGAAGGGTTAAGAGACTTTTGTGAGCGAATAGGTATTTCTAAGACCGATGGCGTGGTGGATTTTCGCCAGCTTGAATTTAGTATTCGTAATGCTCTAGAGAATAAAACCGCTCGGGGCATGGCGGTACTTCGCCCATTAAAAGTTACGATTCAGAACTTTGATGAGGCGGTGGCAGATTTTAAGCATCTTAAAAAAGATACGGTTAAAGCTTGCTTGGATAATGGCGTATTATGGCTAACTCAGCCAAAGCACCCAAATGTGGATATGGGCGAGCGTAAAATCCCGTTCACCAAAGAAATCTATATTGACAGAACCGACTTTGAGGTCAGTCCGCCAGCAGGCTATAAGCGACTGTCGCCAGAAAACCCTGAGATTCGTCTGCGTAATAGCTACATTCTAAAAGTGGAAGAATACATCACTGATGAAAAAGGTGAGGTGGTTGAGCTGATTGCAACCATCGATGCTAAGACTTTGGGCAATAATCCAGAAGGTCGTAAGGTTAAAGGGGTGATTCATTGGGTATCTGCCACGCATGGTGTTGATGCGATTGTCCGTATGTATAATCATCTGCTATTAGAAGATGATGAAATTCATCCAGAGGTTACTTTGCATGAAAAAGACATGCTAGATGCTGATACCGATGCCGATACACTATGGATTAAACAACACCTAAATCCTAACTCGCTCACTACTTATCAAGCGGTTGTTGAGCCGTCTTTAGCGAATGTTGTGGGCGGTGAGCGGTTCCAGTTTGAGCGTGAAAGCTACTTTGTAGCAGATACTGTGGAATCTACCAAAGATTTGCCTGTGTATAATCAAATTGTTAGTCTAAAAGATGGTTTTTAATCAATATTTGAATGAATAATTACTAATCAAAAAACCGTCAGTGATTGAACCACACCCCAAAAGTTAGACACTCAGATTCTAACCTTTGGGGTGTTTTTATTTGACCGTTTGCTTAACTAACCAAATAAAACAGCCATAGGATAAATGAAATAAAAATTCTAGCCAGTTAATGCGTAAATGGCGTAAATGTGGTAAAGTAGTTAGCTAAAATGAAGATAAAATAGAGAAGATGATATGAAGATTCTATTGGCTAATCCACGAGGATTTTGTGCGGGTGTGGATAGGGCGATTGCCATTGTGAATGAGGCATTGCGTCGTTTTAATCCGCCGATTTATGTGCGTCATGAAGTGGTGCATAATAAATTTGTGGTGGAAGACCTTGCCAATCGTGGAGCGATATTTGTTGAAGAGCTTGATGAAGTCCCTGATGGGGCGATTGTGATTTTTTCGGCACATGGCGTCTCAAGGGCGGTAGAAGATGAAGCGACTCGCCGAGACTTGACAGTCTTTGATGCCACCTGCCCACTGGTAACAAAAGTACATATTGAGGTGGGTAAATTTGCCCAAGAAGGCATGGATGCTATTTTAATTGGTCATGCAGGACACCCTGAAGTAGAGGGAACGATGGGGCGTTTTGATACTAGTTTTGGCGGTCGCATTCATCTGGTGGAAGATGCTGATGATGTCGCCGGCTTGAATTTTGATGAGGATAAAGAACTTGCCTTTGTAACACAAACAACTTTATCAATGGACGATACGGCAGTGGTCATTGATGCATTAAAACATAAATTTCCTAAAATCAACGCACCCAGAAAAGATGATATTTGCTACGCCACCCAAAATCGTCAAGATGCGGTCAAATCTTTGGCAGAACAATGTGATGTTGTGTTGGTTGTTGGCAGTCCAAATTCATCAAACTCTAATCGCTTAAGAGAGCTTGCTGAGCGTTTGGGGGCATGTGCTTATTTGATTGACAATGCCGGTCAGATGGATAAGGCGTGGTTTGATGGCGTGGCGTGTGTGGGTGTTACTGCAGGTGCATCAGCTCCAGAGATATTGATTCAAGAAGTATTGGCGACTTTGCAGTCATGGGGGGCAGAAGATCCCCAAGAGATATGTGGCATTGAAGAGAATGTTACTTTTAGTCTGCCTAAGTCTTTGCGTACTTGATGAATATAGCATAAGTAAAGCACAATCAAAGAAACTCAATAAAAAGAAGAACAAAATGACAAAACTTAATTTATCGCCACGCCACATGGGTGAAGTGCCTGAGGAGCTGGTGCAACAGTTTGGTTCATTAACGCTGGCTCGTGTCTTTTTGGCACGAGGTGTTGATGATGTGTTACTGCTTGATACTTCGGTGGGCAGTCTATTGCCTGCAAGTGAGCTAGCAGGACTGGATAAGGCGGCAGCCTTGATTGATCACGCCATTGACGACAAAAGAATCTTAATCGTTGGCGATTTTGACTGTGATGGAGCGACTTCGACCGCCTTGATGGTTCGTTGTTTAAAAGAGATGGGTGCTGATGTGAATTTTTTGGTGCCTGATAGATTTAAGTTTGGCTATGGTTTGACACCAGAGATTGTTGAGTATGGCGTAGCACAATTTGACCCAGAGGTTATTATTACGGTGGATAATGGCATTTCAAGCCATGAGGGTGTTGAGCGTGCCAAAGAGCTGGGTGTGCAAGTCATCATCACCGACCACCACCTTACTACCAAAGCATCGCCAGAGGCTGCTGCGGTGGTCAATCCAAATCAGCAAGGTTGTAATTTTGGTAGCAAGTCTTTGGTGGGTGTTGGAGTGGCATTTTATGTGATGGGGCGAGTGGCTCGCATTCGTAGAGAGACTGGAAAAAAAACCACGAGTGTTGCCAAATATTTGGATTTGGTAGCGTTAGGCACAGTAGCTGATGTTGGTACGCTTGACCAAAATAATAGAATCTTGGTAACGCATGGGGTTAATGCCATTCGTGATGGGCGTGCCTGTCATGGGGTGCTTGCCATTCTTGAGCAATCTGGGCGATACCATGAGAAAATCAGTAGTGATGACTTGGGTTTTGCCATCGCACCACGCATTAACGCTGCAGGGCGTATGGATAATATGCAAACAGGGGTGGAATGTCTGCTTGCTGACGATTGGAGTACGGCATATACGCTGGCACTTGAATTAAATAAACTCAACCACTCTCGTCGTGCCATTGAGACGCAAATGCGTGATGAGGCATCGCAGATTATTCAAGACCTGCACCTAAATTCATCTGACGAACCGACCCTACCACGAGGCATTGTCCTACATCAAGATAATTGGCATCAAGGGGTGATTGGTATCGTGGCAGGGCGAATTAAGGAGCGACTATATCGTCCAACGATTGTATTTGCTCCTGCTGATGCGAATAAAGTTGGTGATGAAGATTGGATCAAGGGGTCAGCACGCTCTATAGCAGGCGTGCATATCCGTGATGCCATTGAGTCGGTGGCAATCACACATCCTGAATTAATTGCTCATTTTGGTGGTCATGCGATGGCAGCAGGTCTAACCATTAAAAAACGCCATTTTAACACCTTTAAAACGGCTTTTTTGGCGGTGTTAGACGGTTTTGATGAATCAGTATTTAACGAAGAGCATTTCACTGATGGTGAGCTTGCTCCTCAGGATTTTAGCTTAAATTTTGCTCATCGGCTCAAAAATGCTAGCGTGTGGGGCAATGGCTTTGCACCACCAAGTTTTGATGGGGTGTTTGAAGTGCTGAATTTTCGTGTCATGAAAGACAAGCATCTAAAGCTAACACTCCGCTTGCCAGAAGTTCAGTACCCCATTGATGCAATTTGGTTTAATTTTGATGCGGATAAATGGGATTATCGTGCCAGTCGTGTGCATATTTTGTTCGCCCTAGATATCAATGAATGGCAGGGTAATCAAAGTTTGCAATTACTCATCAAGGATTTAGCGGTTAATCAGATTGCACCGATGGTTGCACCGCACCGTATGTGATAACACCCCTTGTCTTTGGCAAGGGGTTTTTGGCTTGTTTGGGTTGTGATTTTTTGATGATGCTTGCTTGATAGATGTGTTGTAGGGTTGATGGATTAAAGGTTGCTTGGGCTAAAGTATAGTCATCAAGGTTTAAAGTTAATAAGCTAAATGACTGTTGCGACTCTTATTGATATTGCTGTTTTTTTGTGAGTGGTGATAGATAAAATCAAAAAAACAAAAGCCCTTTCTTATGAAAGGGCTTTTTTAATATGGCTCCCCAACCTGGGCTCGAACCAGGGACACACGGATTAACAGTCCGATGCTCTACCGACTGAGCTATTGGGGAATATTAATTCTTTAAATTATCGGTCTATTTAAAGAATGGTGGGTCGTGCAGGATTCGAACCTGCGACCAATTGATTAAAAGTCAACTGCTCTACCAACTGAGCTAACGACCCAATTTGTGTTGAGTATTATACTAGATAATTTCAACTTTGCAAGTATTTTTTTACTTGAATTATTAGGATAATGGTGGGTCGTGCAGGATTCGAACCTGCGACCAATTGATTAAAAGTCAACTGCTCTACCAACTGAGCTAACGACCCTTATCGCTAATGTGGTGCGTATTATACACCATATTTTTAACTTTGCAAGTGTTTTTTCAATTATTATTTAAAAATAATTAAAATAATGGTTTTTTATAAATTATCTAAAAAACCATTATTTTGGGATTAGTTATGTGATAGCGCTTCCACAGGGTTTAGGCGTGCGGCATTTCTGGCAGGTAAAAATCCAAATATAATGCCGATTAAAGTTGAGCAGACAAAAGCTACGATGATGGAAGTTGGCGAATAAATCACCCCAATATTATCACTGCCAAGACTGTTAATGACTGCTCCGATGCCAAAGGCAAGTAAAATGCCTAAAATACCACCCAATACGCAAACCAACACCGCTTCTATCAAAAACTGCTGCATGATGTCAGACTGTCTTGCTCCGACCGCCATGCGTACACCAATTTCGCTTATGCGTTCGGTAACAGAAACAAGCATGATATTCATGACGCCAATACCGCCAACAATGAGTGATATGATGGCAATTGATGAGATGAGTAATGTCATGGTGCTTGTGGCGGATTGGACAGTTTCTTTGATGCTGTCGGTATTCATGATATCAAAATCATCTGTACCATGCCTAGATTTGATGAGGTCAAAGATGGCATTCTCTGCGATGTCAGAGGGTGTGTCGGTATCTACGAGTACCACGAATAAATTGATATGGCTTGTGCCTAGCATGCGGTGCATGACGGTTGTGTAGGGCATATAGATGTTTGGGGTGTTGGTATTGTGTCCAAATGATGAATTTTTGGCAGAAAGTACGCCAACGATTTGCCCTGGCATATTACCCACCATCAGCATTTGACCGATGGGATTGCCTTGTCCGTTAAAAAAAGTTTTATAAGCATTTTGATCAATGATGATGTCTTGAGCAAGAGCGGATATGCTAGCATCATTAAAGCCTTGCCCCATCTCAAGTTTTTCGCCTGTTACCGCCAAATAATCCTGACCAATGCCGTTGATATTGCCTGTGGCTTCGGTATTCTTATAACGGATAGAAACGCTGGTATCCACCTGTGGGCTGACAGACTGAGCATAAGGTTGTGCGGCGACGGCATTGGCATCATCAACAGTTAGATTATCGTAGCCATAGCGACGGCGTGGGTCGCCATAAGGATACCCATCAATAACGGTGATGGTATTGGTTCCTAGTGCGTTAATGTCATTTAAAATTTTGGCTTGCGAGCCTTGACCTAACCCCACAATTGACACAACAGAAGCAATGCCAATGATGATTCCTAGCATGGTGAGTAGCGTCCGCATTTTGTGAGCTTTCATGGCATAGATGGACATTTTAAAGGCTTCTTTTAGGCGGTCTAGCACGCTCAGTAGGGCATTGTTTGAGTCAAAGGACTGCTTGCTGATGGCGGTGCTTTGATGGGTGTTTTGTATCTGATGGTTATTATCTTGTTGCTTGGCATTGTCTGTGTAATAATCAGCGATGACACGACCATCTTTTAATTCAATCACACGCTCAGCTTGGCTAGCCAAACTTGGGTCATGCGTTACCATAATAATGGTATGCCCATCATCTTTTAGACGGTGCAAGATATTCATGACTTCCTTGCCTGAGCCACTATCTAACGCTCCTGTCGGTTCATCCGCCAAAATGATATCACCCCCATTCATTAAGGCTCGGGCAATAGAAACTCGTTGCTGTTGTCCGCCTGAGAGCTGATTGGGTCGATTATTGATTTTATTGGCTAACCCTAACTGGGCAAGTAGCTCGGCGGCACGCTTGCGTCTTTTGGCGGTGCTTGTGCCTGCATAGACTGCAGGAACGGTAACATTATCTAAAGCATTGATGTCGCCAAGCAGATGATAACGCTGAAAAATAAAACCAAAATGCTCACGACGCAACTTAGCAAGCTCTTCGCCATCCATGTTATCAACCGATTTGCCAAAGATGGTATAGCTTCCACTTGTGGCTTTATCCAGACAGCCTAAAATATTCATCAGTGTGGACTTGCCAGAGCCTGACTGACCAATGATGGCAACCATCTCACCTTGATAAAGCGTTAAATTAATGCCATGCAAAATACGCACATGATCATCGCCTGCCTGAAAATCACGAATGAGATTTTTCACTTCAATGAGCGGTTTTTTTGGGTGTGTTGTCATATAGTGCCATGTATATTGTGTTGTTTGGTTGGTGGTTTTGATGTCTTTTGCTTATCGCATCATCGGCGGTCTGTTGAGTTTTTATTTTGACCGCCTTTACCTGATTCTCCAATGACGACTTTATCACCTGCTTGTAGACCTGATTTTATTTCAGCGTTAATGCGGTTATTTAGACCAACTTCTACCTCTACAATCTTGGCATGACCGTCTGCATTCACCACTTGTACGGTGTGTTTATTGCCCACGCTTTGTATGGCGGCAGAAGGAATTGTTAGAACATTTTTGACTGAATCGATAATGATATTGACTTGCGTGGTCATGTCAATGCGAAATTTTCTCTCGGTATTGTCCACATCAAGATAGCCAATATAGTATACAGCCGAATCGGTGCTACTATTGGTGCTAATGTTCTCAGGGGCAGGGTTAATCCCAGTTAATACCGCATCAAACTGTTCGTCAGGCTTACCGATGATATTAAAACGAGCAGGGAGACCTGTCTTGACATTGATGACATCAGCTTCTGATATTTGGGCGTTGATGCGTACACGACTTAAGTCGGCTAATGTAACAATCGTGGGAGCGGACTGCATGGCATTAACCGTTGTCCCTTCTTTTTGGGTAATAGAAACTACTGTGCCATCCATCGGTGCGGTGATGGTGGTATAACTAAGGTCCTCTTGGGCGGTGGATAGATCGTTTTGGGCTTTGTTAATGGCGGCTTTTTGACTTTGAATGTTAGCACGAGCAGCATTGACATCATTTTTGGCATTTTGAATGTTAGCACGAGCAGCATTGACATTCTCCTGTGCAACCTCAACAGCAGCTTTGGCATCGTCGTAGTCTTGATGACTGACTGCATTGATTTCTACCAAGCCAGACAAGCGTTCTAGTGCCTTTTTAGCTTTATTAAGTTCGCTTAGGCGTGCATTTAGGATGGCAGTATTACTACTGATACTGCCTTGGGCGGATTGTAGGTTGCTTTGGGCTTGGGCGAGTGATGCGTTAGCTTGTTGTAGGTTTGCCTGTGCGTTTAACACGGTGTTTTTTTGTCCTACTTGGTTGATTTGAGCGATGATATCGCCTTTTTTAACCTCATCACCAATTTCAACATATAGCTTGACTATTCTGCCCGATACCTGAGCCCCAACATCAATGCTTTTGATGGGTTTAACTTTGGCTGATGACATAACCACGCTTTCGATATCGCCCATCGTTGCTTCGGCTGTTAGATAATTAGGCGGAGCATCTTTGGTCTTAAAGAAATGATAAGCTAAGGCTGATGATAATAAAATAACCAGAATGACGATTAGCCATTTTATCATGGGTGGTAATTTGTGTTGCTTGGTGAATATTATAGTCATGGCTCGGCTTTCCAATTTTAGTATTTAACTAAAATCAATCTTATGCTACTGATAAAACGATGCAAAGATGATTTGAATATAAAATGACGATTTGATTATAACATGATCATCGGTTTTAAGGTTGATAAAATGCTTGGCTTGAATAACAAAAGAGCGATAAGTCTTTTTTGATAAAATTTATGGGCAATGCTTAAAGTGTATAAGTTTTGATTGAGCTACTTAATTTGGCGGTTACTGGCATAAGAGTGGATATTTAAAATGATGATTGTTGCTAGATTGATTAACTGTGAGTGGTTGGGGGTTTTAGTTAGTCTGCTTTAACTTAGTGTATACGGCTTTGTTGTGATGATAAACCGCACATTGATAGACACAGTTGCCTCATCATTAACCAAACATCGGCATCATAAATGCCTTTAATGGCACAGTCAATCTCATAAATCCATCTAAGCCAATTACCACTCATGCCATGTGTGCGGTGGGCGGTTTGGGTGTATGATTGAATTTTGCTTTGCCAAATACCCAGATCACCTGCTGATTTGCCTGATTGTAACTGTAAAATAAGCCTTGCGTCTTTATTCAATGCCCATAATATGATGCTCGGGGCAGTGCCAACATCTTGTAGGTGCTGTAAGATATTCAAGGCTTTGGTAGCATTTGCCATGAGTAGTTGTTCGGACAAATCAAATACGCTAAATTCAGCCCCATTAACCAAGCAGGTATTTAGCATGGCAAGGTCAATAGGTTGTGCGTTATTTGGGTATAATAAAGACAGTCGCCACAGGTTCTGATGAGCGGTCAGTAGATTGTTTTCGGTGTGTGATAATAAAAGTTGCCACGCATCGGGTGTTAGGGTGATCCCTAATTGCTTAGCTTGTACCTGCAAAACATCATGACGCATCTGCTCGTTATAAATATTGGCATCAATAATAAGACCATGCGTGTCAAATAACTTAACCGCTTTGGTGGCTAGAGACTTTTTATCTTGTTTGGGTAAGCACCAAATCAGATGATGGGGGGTGCTTTGGGCAATACGCTCAAGTGTTGCCATAATGTTGGCAAGACCTTCTTTGTCGGCTTTAGGTTTATGATTGCCACTAATAATGATTGCACTGGTATCACCAAATAGACTTAAGCTATCAAGTTCAGTAACCACCTCGCTCCATGACTTAGAGCTACTAAGCTCAATGCGTTTGATGGTTTGTTCATTGGCACGCCAGATGGGACGACAGGCATCAATCAGCCAAGAAATCATGAGTGGCTCATCAGAATGCACCAACCAAAAACCTGTAATGGGTGGTGCATTTTGTGCAGTTAATAACTGCTTAAATAGTGGTAAAAAACGCTGCTGCATGAGCCTATCTTATTTTGATTTGGCGTAATACTGTTCGGCGATACGCTGTGCCAGATGTTCATACAGCCATTGCTTGGTTTTTTCGCCTTGCTGATCTAGCGTGATGATACTAGCTTCGTTATATTGATAGCTTTGTTCTACTTGGATTGGGTGTTTGTGTGTCTGATTGTTAATTGTATAACTGACATCCGCCATCAATACCAAGCGAACCTCTGTCAATGTACCTACCAGTTCATAACGGCGAAAACGCAAGTTGTCCACCTTAATAGTGTTGGTGGCATCAGCTTGGTTTGTGATGCCAAGTAGCTGTAGCTGTTTTGATAAGGGTTGCTTGAGTGCTAACGCTTCTTGATTGTCCGCCAGTATGATACTTGTGGTGGCATATAAGGGGCTGGCTGATACGCTATTTTGGGTGCCACGCAGGGCAAAGCCACAAGCACTAAGGCTTGTTGCTATTGCCATAACTAGGACAGGTGCTAGGGTTTTTTTCATAAAGTTTTCCTAAGCAAATATGACCTACAGTGTGGTTTGTGTTATCCTGCAACAACAAAGCTGACCAGTTTGTTTGGTACTACGATGGCTTTTTTGATGTCGCCTGTTATGAATTTATCCACACCTTCAGCTGATTTGGCAAGTTCAATCAAGCTATCATTGTCTAAACCAGTAGCAACTTCCATCTTGCCACGCACTTTACCATTGACTTGAATGACCATTGTCATGGTGTCACTTACTAATGCTGATGTGTCAAGTGCTGGGAAGGTAAGTGTGCGACTATCAAAACCAAACGCTTCTAATAGATGCTCTCCCACATGAGGTGCGTATAAAGACAGTATGGTTAGTAGGGCGATGAGTGATTCGTGGCGAGTTGCCAAATCACCATCATCTTTTACTGCAAATGCTCCAATGTCATTAGCAAGTTCCATCAATGATGATACAGGTGTGTTGAGAGTCAAATGTTCACCTAAAGCTGTATCAATCTTAGAGATGGTCTCGTGCGTCTTACGGCGTAGGTCTTTGGCAGGTTTTGATAAATTGGTAGTATCAATGACAAGGGCTGACTTATCCACGCCTTTGATGGCAGTTAGATGCTCATCGCTAAGTCGCCATACTTTCTTGACAAAATTGTAAGGACCTTTTAGGGCAGAGTCCGACCACTCTAGCGTTTGGTCGGCAGGAGCGGTAAACATGGTATAAAGTCGTACTGTGTCCGCTCCGTACTCATTCATGATGGTCTGTGGGTCCACACCATTGTTTTTGGATTTGGACATTTTTTCTATTTTGCCGATGATGACAGGCTTGCCATCTGCTATCAGTACTGCTTCATTGCCACGCACTTCTATCTCATGGGGGAAGTAATAAGTTTTTGAACCATCATTATTTTCACGGTAGAAAGTCCCTGCTAGTACCATGCCTTGTGCCAGTAGGTTCTCAAAAGGTTCTGCCCCTTTAACCAATCTTTCATCACGCATGACTTTATGGAAAAAGCGAGCATACAACAGATGTAAGATGGCGTGTTCAATACCGCCTACATATTGGTTGACAGCTAGCCACTTGTCTGCACCTTCTCGACCGACCATTTGGGTGTCATCATGGGGAGTGGTGAAACGCTGAGCGTACCAACTACTTTCCACAAAAGTATCAAAGGTGTCGGTCTCACGCTCGGCAGATTGACCGCATTTAGGGCAGGTGCAGTTGACGAATTCTGGCATGGATTTTAAGGGGTTGCCTCGACCATCAGGTACGACATCAGTTGGCAGTACGACAGGCAAATCGCTCTCTGGCACAGGCACTGTTCCGCAATACTGGCAGTTGATCATTGGAATAGGGCAACCCCAATAACGCTGACGACTCACGCCCCAATCACGCAGGCGGTATTGAGTGGTAATCTTGGCTTTCTCTCCCACTAATTCTAGGATTTTGGTGGTGGCGGTGTCTTTGTCCATGCCATCAAGCACGCCAGAGTTTATGCACACACCGCCTTTGTCAGAATACCACTCTTGCCATGCGTCTGTGCTGTACTCTTTATCTTTGAAAGTAATGACTTGTTTGATGGGTAGGTCATACTTTTTGGCAAATTCAAAATCTCGCTCATCATGAGCGGGCACACCCATTACCGCCCCTGAACCATAACTCATCAGGACATAGTTGGCAACCCAAATAACCACAGGATCACCTGTTACAGGATGCGTGGCAGTTAAGCCTGTATCCATGCCGACTTTTTCAGTCTTGGCAAGTTCTGCCTCTGCCACAGAGCCTTGTTTGCATTCGCTGATAAAGGCTTGTAAAGCGAGGTTGTCTTGGCTAGCATAGGTGGCAAGGGGGTGCTCGGCAGACACTGCAAGATAGCTTACCCCCATTATGGTATCAGGGCGAGTGGTAAAGACAGTGAGTTTGTCTACTTGTCCGTCTAATTCATAAACAAAATCAAGCTCCATGCCATGGCTTTTGCCAATCCAGTTATGTTGCATGGTAAGTACTTGTTTTGGCCATTTGTTTTCTAGCAGTTTTAAATCGTCAAGCAACTCGTCTGCATAATCTGTGATTTTAAAATAATACATTGGGATATCATGCTTTTCAACAAGTGCACCTGAACGCCAACCACGACCATCGATGACCTGCTCGTTGGCAAGTACGGTATTATCCACAGGGTCCCAGTTTACGGTGGAAAGTTTTTTATAAACCAAGCCTTTTTTATAAAGTTGTAAAAACAGCCATTGCTCCCATTTGTAGTATTCAGGGGTGCAAGTGGCAAACTCACGAGACCAGTCAATTGATAGACCTAACGACTTTAATTGACCACGCATATGCTCAATATTTGCCATTGTCCATTTATAGGGAGCGACTTTATTGTCAATGGCGGCATTTTCGGCAGGTAAACCAAAAGCATCCCAGCCCATCGGTTGCATGACATCGTAGCCCTTTTGACGATAATAGCGACTTAGCACATCGGTGATGGCGTAGTTGCGTACATGCCCCATGTGTAGCTTGCCACTAGGGTAAGGGAACATTGAGAGCATGTAACGAGTGGGTTTGCCGTTATCACAGTTATCCGTGTGGTAGCGGTTATCGGCTTGCCATTTGGCTTGTTGTGTCTGTTCAATGGATTTAAAATCGTAATCGTTTAGGCTCATGGCTATCTCAGATAATTATTGGGTAAAATATTGGAAAATTAACAGGTTATTATAGCGTAATTTTGATATAATTTGCCAATATTTTTATATCTTAAGGGGAAGTCATGCTGACCATTTATGGCATCAAAAATTGCAACACCATGAAAAAAGCATTTGATTTTTTAAATCAAAATGGCATAGCGTATGAATTTTTTGATTATAAAAAGTCGGTACTTAGCCTAGAGCAGTTTAAAAAATTCGTGGCGACTTTTGGTGAAAAGACCATCAATAAACAAGGCACAACTTATCGTAAGTTTGATGACACCATCAAAAATACACTCATGAGTGGTGATGTCTCTGCCATGTATGAGATGATTAAGGATTATCAAAGTGTGTTAAAACGCCCAATTATCATGGGTGATGATGTGGCTTTGATTGGTTTTGACGAGCATGAATGGGGTGGGGCGCTTGGCGGAGAGTGAGATTGGTCATTATGCTGATTAAAATAAGCATAATGGCAAAATGTATAAAGACGCTAGTCATAACAAGATTTTGCGAGTTTTTGACTTTGGTGGTATTTTGGCATTAACCATCAATAGCAATGTTGTCGTCTGTGTGAATCTGTGTGAAGGTGAAGTTTGCCTAATTCATCATTTATTGGAGTTTTTGGTCATTAGCCACCTTCACACAAATGACTTTGTTAAATTAATTGATAAAGTCTGATTCTCTTAAAATCTGTGTGCCTACACCTTCATCGGTAAAGATTTCTAGTAAGCAGGCGTGCGGAACTCGCCCATCTACGATGGTGGCACTTCTAAGCCCTGCTTTAACAGCATCTAAAGCTCCTGAGATTTTAGGTATCATGCCACCACTAATCGTGCCGTCAGCGATGAGATTATCAACATCGGTGGGCGACAAACTGGTCAATACACTGCCCTCTTTATCAAGCACGCCTTTAATGTTGGTCAGTAGCAATAAGCGTTCAGCATTTAAAAACTCTGCCACTTTGCTTGCGACAAGGTCGGCATTGATGTTGTAGGTCTCGCCTTTTTCATCTACGCCAAGTGGGGCAATGACAGGAATAAAATCGCTATGGATTAGCATATTGATTACTTCTGTATTGACATGAGCCACTTCGCCCACAAAGCCCAAATCAATGGCATTGCCATCTTTATCGGTCATGGCAAGTTTGGTTGCTTTGATGAGATTGGCATCTTTGCCAGTCAAGCCAATTGCTTGTCCGCCATGCTTATTGATTAGGTTGACAATGGATTTGTTCACACTGCCACCTAGTACCATCTCTACCACATCCATCGTCTGTTTGTCGGTGACTCGCATGCCGTCTATGCGGTCAGATTCACGACCAAGTTCATTCATGAGATTATCCACCTGTGGACCTCCGCCGTGTACTACCACAGGATGAATGCCTACGGTTTTTAGCAGGACAATATCACGGGCAAATGAGCTTTCTAGCACAGGGTCGGTCATGGCATTACCGCCGTATTTGATGACAATCAATTTATCTTTGTAACGCTGAATATAGGGTAGGGCGGTGGTGATGACCTCACTGGTGTGTTTGGCTTCGTCTAAGGTTAGGGATTTGTGTTGCATGGCTATTCCTTTGAAAGTATTGGTAAATGGATTGGTATCCGCTTTGCTTGATTGAATTGGGATAAATAAAAATTACTACTGGGTAACCAAGTCAATGTCATCATCAATCATTTAATCCCAGAGCTACCAAACCCCCCTGTGCCACGCTCACTATCATCACTAAACTGATCTACAATTTCAAAAGAAGGACGAACGACAGGTACGACCATATACTGAGCCATGCGTTCGGCAGGATTTAGGATAAAATCAGCATCACTTCTATTCCATACTGATACCATAAGTTCGCCTTGATAGTCAGCATCAATCAGCCCCACCAAGTTACCAAGTACAATACCATGCTTATGCCCAAGTCCTGAGCGAGGCAGGATAATCCCTGCATAATTTGGATCTTTGATATAAATCGCCATGCCTGTGCCGATGAGTTTGGTCTCGCCTGCACGGATGATAACAGGCTTATCAATGCAGGCACGCAAATCAATGCCGGCCGAACCGTCTGTAGCACGAGTAGGTAGTGGAAAGTTTGAGTCTGTACCGATTTTGGGATTTAGGAGTTTGACTTGGACTGTGTTCATGAGCTGTCTTTTGCTATCTGTTAAAATGAGTTTGAAAAATAATTGACCAAATGGATTGGGTGAAACATAAAAAGCAGTACATAAAGCAATCTGACAATATGCTAATAACCTGCCTATTATGTGGTTAATGTGGCGTTCAGTGCCATTTGGTTTGCTGTTATTATGAGGTATTTATATACTGATTTACCCCAAAATAAAAAGATGAGCTGATGATACGAGTGATTGACAATGAAATCAAGTAAAAAACACTAAAAAATTGTAAAAAATCCCATAAAGTTTGGTGAATTGATGCCTTTGCGATACAATAGGTGTGTTTTGATTTTGAGAAAATGTGATGCTACTAAAAGCGTTCTTGGTTATCTTTGCGTGTTTATTCCTTGGTCAGGTGATTGTCATGGGATTTGATTTGCCCTTACCTGCCAGTGTAATTGGGCTGCTACTATTATTTATTTCATTACAGATTGGATTGGTTAAGCTAAAGACGGTGGAAAAACTTGCCAAAGTGATGCTTGATCATTTGGTGCTGTTGGTCATTCCTGTGTGTATTTCTATCATGCAATACCTTGATGTCATCGCTGATGATGCGTGGATATTGATAGTAGCGACGGTTATCAGTACTTTAGCTGTGCTGGTGGTTACAGGCAAAAGCTATGAATGGCTAAGGCATCTACAAAAATCAACAAAAGGGGTGAAAAATGGCTGAAAGGTCGGTATTGATGCTGTTTTTTGAGCTAAAAAACAGCCCGTTTTTGTTGATTTTTATAATGGTTGGTGCGTTTGAGCTGAGTGTTTGGTTAAGACAAACCTTAAAGCAACCACTCATTAACCCCACGCTCATCACGACTGTGGTAGTCATCGCATTTTTAAAGCTGTTTGGTATTTCTTGGGAGAGTTTTGAGCGAGCCAGTGGTTATCTTAGTTTTTGGCTACAGCCTGTGGTGGTGTGTATGGCGGTGCCTTTATACATGCAGTGGCAAAAAATCCGAGCCCAATGGCTGCCTATTATTGTTTCTCAGTTCATCGGTTCTGTGGTCGGTATCATAACGGGTGTGTGCCTTGTACAGCTTTTAGGTGGTAGTGAGGATAGTGTCATTGCCATTGCCGCTAAGTCTGTTACCATGCCGATTGCTATTGAAGTTACTAAAGTGTTAGATGGGGTGGTGGGTATCAGTGCGGCAATGGTGTTAATTGCAGGTGTGGTAGGGCAGATCATGGGGGTGTATGTGCTACATCAAGCACGCATCAGACGGGCAATGGCTCAAGGGTTATCATTAGGGACGGCGTCGCACGCTTTAGGGACGGTGCGAGCCATGCAGATGAGTTCTCATCATATGGTATATGCAACAGTAGGGCTGATTTTAAATGGGGTATTGACAGCTTTTATCGCCCCTGTGATTGTACCGTGGCTGATTGGATTATAGATAACAAAAGGATAGCAACCTAATATTAAAAATACTTTGGGTGAACCTAAGAGATTTTTTGTCGGTGGTATCAAAGGTTTTAGATTGGCTTTTTTAATACCTAATAATAGACGACCTAAAATAAGTCGTTCATGAGCAATGGGTGTATTTGATTGATGGCAGGATTTTTAGTGGCATTGCATAATACAATACAAAAACACCGCCAATGACGGTGTTTTGGTTGGTTTTGATGAATACTGCCGATCAATGTGGCAACTTTTGTAAAGAAGCAATGCGATCATCAAGCGTTGGGTGGCTACGGAACAAGCTGGCAATGCTAAAGCCTTGTGATTGACCGCTTGAAATGGCAAAGGCTTTCATGCTCTCTGGCATTTGGTCTGGGTGGGATTGAGCAGGGCGAAGAGCATTTAGTGCGGCGATCATATTATCACGACCTGCTAGGCGAGCCCCCATTTCATCGGCACGATATTCACGCAGGCGAGAGAACCACATAACAATCGCACTTGCCAAGATACCCAACAAAATATCCATGACAATACTGGTAACAAAGTAAGCGATGCCAGGAGAATCACTTTCGTTCTTAAATATCGCCCGATCGACAAAATTACCGATAATGCGAGCAAAGAACATCACAAAGGCATTGACGACACCTTGAATAAGTGCCAGTGTTACCATATCGCCATTTGCCACATGACCGATTTCATGAGCAAGTACCGCTTCAACTTCTTCTGCTGTCATGGTGTGTAATAGTCCTGTTGAGACAGCAACTAGGGCGTTATTTTTGTTCCAACCTGTCGCAAAAGCGTTTGGCTGTGGGTTATCAAAAATACCAACTTCAGGCATGCCGATACCAACGGTCTTTGCTTGCTTGGCAATGGTATCAACAAGCCATTGTTCTGTACCATTTTTTGGGCTTTTGATAACGAGCGTGCCTGTGGATTTTTTTGCCATCCACTTTGACAAAAATAACGAGATGATAGAACCTACCATGCCATATACAAGACACATAACAGCGAGGCTGACATAGTTTAATCCATTTGAGCCATGCACACTGCCCAAGCCAAAGACGCTAGATAAAACACCAAAAACAATGCTAAATACGATTAGAACCGCTATGTTGGTTAATAAAAACAAACCAATTCGCATCATAGCTAATTTTTCCTTTTTAAAAGAATTTAAAATTGGATGATAAAATTACTGAATAAAAAATCAGATAAACATGAAAAAATCTGATTAATGTTATTATAAGGATAAAACTAAAAATTAAAAGCCTTTTACCACCTGATGCACAAAAAATAAACACAATAAGTTGGTATAATTCACAAAAATGGGTAGTGAATCAAAAGTTTTGGCTTGCATTTGGTTCATTGCTGTGCTTGGCGTTGATGTATGGTTTATTCACCGTCTGTAGTGGTGTTAATGTTAATGCCTGTGGGCCGTTCAATCTTTTTGATGGTGGTTGTCATGCTTAAATCCATATTCATCGCTAGCTGATATCCGCCTTGAGATAGATTGGTGTCGTGAGCATATAGGTTTTGATGGCGACTATTAACCTTGTGTACATAGTTTCGTGTTTCTTTAAATGGTGGAATGCCACCATATCGCTTGACATTGGCATGACCTGCGTTATAGGCGGCGATGATGTGGTCTTGATTTGAAAATTTTTGACTAAGCCATGCGATATATTTAACCCCACCTTCGATATTATCAGCCGGATCCCAAACATTGATCACGCCCATATCACGAGCGGTGCCGGGCATGAGCTGCATAAGTCCTTGAGCTCCCATGGGTGATTTGGCGTATGGGTTAAATGATGATTCGGTATGTATGATTGCTTTGACTAAGGCGGGATCTACGCCATGACGAGTAGCAGACTCTCTGATGAGAGTATCATAGGTGTTATTACCAATGCTTCCAATATTTTGGCTGTACGGTATGCTATATTGGATGGGTTTGGTGGGCTTTGTGCCATAGTGAATGTCGGAATCGTATTGACTACTGCTGATATAAGTAAATTTACTTGCACCGCTACCGTTAGACTGAATGATTGTTAATAATTTATCATCAATCTGTGCATAAGCAGAAAGGGTGGATGTGCTAAGTGATAAGGCGGTAAGGATAAGCGAAAGGGTTTTTTGCATGATATTTGTTTGGTCAAAAATTGCGTGCATGTAGCACAGACTTGGTAAATACGCCCAAGCTTCTTTTGTGTGCTTTGGTAACCAAAGTGGGTCATTCTTGCACTCATCTTGATGGCATGATACAGGTCTTGCTGTATTGTCTTGAAAATATCTAAAAATAAAAGGGTGTTAATAAGCACCCTTTTATTTAAATCATCATCAAAAATCTTAATGCTTACTCAAAAATTTTGATGTAAGCAGAGGCTTTCATTTCTTGAATCCAGTCTTCTTGGGCTTGCGGAGCGATACGCTCAAAGATGATCTCACGAGCAATATTTTTGTGAACTTGTGAGGTAACATCACGCTCTCGTATATTATCTACCTTTAGAATATGCCAACCAAACTGTGAGCGAAAAGGTGTGGAGTAGTCGCCTTTTTCGGTGTTTTTCATCACCGCTTCAAATTCTGGTACCATCTGGTTTTCACTTACCCAACCTAGGCTACCTTGTTGCTGTGCTGAACCTGTATCGTCAGAATAGGTGGCCGCCAATTGAGCAAAGTTTGCCCCTTTTTGTAGTTCATTGTACAGTGCGTTGATTTTTTGTTCAGCAAGTGCGGCATTTTGGTTGTCATCAACGCGTACTAGAATGTGGCTGGTTTGCCATTCTGGCATGATGACTTTTGAGCCATCAGATTTTTCTACCACTTTGACGACATCAATGCCTGTGCTACTAACAATAGGATTGGTTGTTTCGCCTGCTGCCAAAGTGGTGATTTGTGGTGCTAGCTGGCGTGGTATGGCGTTTTGATTGATTAGCCCTGTATCCGCCCCTTGTAATTGTGGCTCATGGTCTTTGAACTGATTGAGTATCATACCAAGTGATTTACCACTTTGTAGAGCGACAGCAACTTCTTTGGCGACATCGTGAGCTTTGGCTTTATCTTGACTGTTGGCATTGTCCCTGTAGGGAATACGAATATGCACGAGATGATATTGCGACTGTTTGATGCTGGCAGCCTCAGGAGACTTCAAAAAAGCTTCAATCTCTTGGTCGCTGATATTGATGCGGTTTGACATTTGGTGTTGCCACAAAGCGGTAATCGCACCATCTTCGATGAGCTGATTGCGTAAAGCGGCATAGCTACCTTTTTGCTTGGCGTCAAGGGTGGCTTGTAGTTCAGATAGTGATTTTAGACCTTGTGCATGAGAGATTTCAAGCAGTTGGCGGTTGATGACTTCTTCATTGGGGGTAACGCCTGCACGATTGATGATACCCATTTGTAGTTTACGGACAATAAGAGCATCTAGGGCGGCGTGTTGAATTTGAGCAGAAGTGGCATTGATGTTATTGGCTCGGTATTGTGCATTTAGAGCGGCGATGGCGGCAACCAATTCACTCTTTAAGATGATTTCGTCATTCACCACGGCGATGATACCATCGGTGCCTTGAGAGATGCTGATATTAGCGAGTGCCATCGGAGTAACACCAAGTGTCGCTGTGGCAAGCATACCCATCAATAAAGGGCGGATTAAAAATTTGCCTTGCATGAAAGTTCCTTTAATTTTTAAAGTAGTTGCTAAAAGGTTATTAACAAAAAATCTCATTAAGTGTAGCATTTGCCACGCTCATCGTCAAACCCATGAGATAAATTTTACCAAAGTGTTTGAATGGGTAACGATTGGGCAAGATAAATCATTTGGTGTTTAGTAAGATTGTTGCCATACAGATTGGGTGCTGTCATAGCCAATTACTTTATCGCTCATGAGGCGATTTAACCGACCGCCACTGGTTATGCCGTTTAGGCGAATCTCCGCCATGATGGTGTTGTTTGCTCTGGCTTCTGGGTTTAGGCTATTTCTATAGCGGCGTACATAGACCGACAGCCCATAACAGCAATCTTCGTAGTTGATACCGACTAACGCATCTAATAATCGGTCGTTGCGATAGTCGTACTGAGCTTGGCTTAGGACACGCCAGTGATTGCTGATGGGAAAAATAGCAGCGGCAGTATAAGCGTGCAAAGGCAGTTGATTAAAAGCCGGAGTTTCTTTGCGATTGATGACACCTAGGCTATATAGGCTATGCTCTTTTGGTTGATAGCGTAGTTGTGCATTGATGTGATTTAGGTCATAATTGGGCGTGAATGAACCATCTGATTCTACCCATAGGTTGTTTATTGGTTGTGCACTAACCTGCCAAGCCAATCCTGAGTTGCCATTGTGCTTGGCGATGTTATCCTTTAAACCAACTTTTAAGTTATCCAAATAAAACTGCTGTGCCACACCAGTATGCAGGCGAGTATTGCCATCTTTATCAATGTAGCGATAACTAAGAGCAGGTGTGATGGCATGCAAGTCTTGAATGCGGTCATGACCTAGTAACCATGAGTCAGACAATAGCTGGTCGTAACTGATGGCGGCATAAGCAGCTTTAAAATTTGGAATATTGCGTTGGTCTTTATAGGGGGTATGGTTATATTTGATGCGAGGGGATAGCACCTGATAACCATCCAAGCTACCATCAAACCAACCAAAAGGTGAGCCTGATTTTTCAAAGAAAGTTGCGGTATCTAGGCTAAATTGTGGGGCGAAGACTGAATAAGTGCCTTTTTTGCCTATTAAATTTTGTGCTGTCAAGCTATCTTCATCGTAAGAGGCATATAGATGGTTAAGGCTTAGTTTTGGCGTAAGATAGCCCCACGAACGCAGCATTGGATAGCTTGCTGAGAGCTGATTGTACATACGCAAACCGCTTTTTTCGCTTTCTGAATTATCATTGATGGATTTTTTGAAATAAGCAATATTATGCGTACCTGTAATATCAAGTTTATTTAGTGAGCTTGGGATACGAAGTTTTTGACCTAAGGCATCATCAGACTTGGGTAGGGTGTAATCTACCATCAGTTGTGGCAATTTTGAATAGGGTTTATCCTTATCGGCAATGGGCGTACCGTTATGATTTGTACCGCCTAGCGTCTGAAAGGTCTCTGCACGAAAATCAGCATTGAGATGTTCGTTATAATAATTCACCCCAATGCGTCGTGGCAGGTTTAAAGGATTGTTTTTAAGCCCTAGTGTGTCAAAGTCATTTAAATAATCAGTATCTGATACATGGCGATAAGTGGCATAGGCAGAGAGATTATTGATGTTTTTGGCATGCCATTCATGATCAAAGAATACATGATAGCGGTCTTTATTGTTGCGTTTGCGGTCGTTGGGTAAATAGGCGACATCAAAAGTACCTGAGCCATATTTTTTGGTCAAATAACGAAATTCAGCACCAAGCATGGGGTTTTTGTTACTAAACAGGGTTGGTGTTAGCGTTGCATCAAAGTTGGGGGCCAAATTAAAATAGTAAGGAGTATCAACCTGCACGCCATCACTAGAATTGATTCCCACATTAGGTAATAAAAATCCACTGCTACGGCGAGCATCAATAGGAAAATTAAAATACGGCAAGTAAAATACAGGTATGTCTTTGATTTTGAGTGTGCTGTTTTTGGCAATGCCACGACCTGTGTTGGTGTCAATTTCAATGCTGTCTGCATTTAGATGCCATTTGCGTTCAGTGGGCGGACAAGTAGTAAACATGACTTCGTCCATCTGATAGTTGGCGTCGTTGATTTTTTTTAGCTCTTTGGCGTGACCATGTGCACCGATGGTAGTGCTAGCAAAGGCGACATCTTGGGCTTTAGCGGTTTTGTCTTTAGCATTGTATTGCAGTTTATTTGCCACGCCAATGATGCCTGCACTGCTTTGATTGGTTTCATTTAGCTTTTGCTGACTACTGGATTGATTGACTGGAGTGTGAGTGGGTGTATCGCCAAAGATGACTTGACCTGTTGCTGTAGATTCGCCTGTTTTTGGGTTGAAAGTGATTTTGTCGGCAAAAACTTGTTGACCATTTTGTTCTAAGATGACATTACCTGACAATTCGGCATATTCGTCATTGCCATAATAGCCATAGTCTGCTTGGGCGTAATAAGTACCATCAGTAGCGTCTGGCTTGATTTGCCCATAAGCGTTTTGTTCTGATGAGTGCATGATTTGTGCCTGCGACTCATTCGTTACTTGTCGGTCGGCTGGTTGCTCGTGTCCTAGCTCTTGAGTAAGAGATGTGCGTTCTTGTCTTGGGTGCACCCATACACCTTGACAGCGTGCTTCATCATTAGACTTGGTATGATAGTAGCTAGATAGGCGCTCAAGGCTACTGTTTTTTTTGATAGGCTGACCGGATTGTGGTGTGTAAGCCAAAGCGTTGGTTGGCGACAACGCACCAAATAATGCCATGTGAATGCTGACAGCCAAGCATAGTTTGGCGTGCTTTGGTTTAAGTAGGGTGCTTTTTGGTTTCACAGTCAAAAACCTTGTATGTTGTCTTTTGATGATAAAGTGTCGTGATGATAAAGCATCGTCATGATTTTTTTGGTTATTTTACACCATTTTTTATGAAAGGTTGTAAGATTTTCATCATGAAATATGGCGATTTTAGCAGAAATTTACAGTACGATCACCAAGAAACATGGTAAAATCTGACCCATCTTTACCAATTTTTATGAGTCTGGGGGCTTATATGACAACACGCCATGATGAGATGATGGTTTTTTTGAATGCCAACCTTGCTACAGGGTTTAGAGTAGAAAGTCTAGCAGGCGATGCCAGTTTTCGCCGTTATCATCGCATATATCTGCCAAATGTCGATGAAAATGGCGTGCCTGTAACTTACCTGCTCATGGATGCACCACCTGATAAAGAAAGTGTGGCAGAGTTTGTTAATGTCGCTGACATGATGTCGGACACGGTGAATGTACCGCAGATTATTGTTCGTGATATTGAGCGTGGCTTTTTGTTATTACAAGACTTTGGCACGGTTGAATTTGCTCACCTTATCCGTGATGATAAGGCAAATGTTGATGCCTATTATACCAAGGCTTTGCAAACCTTAGTTGGGTTGCAAAGTTTACCCACTAAAGTAAACCTGCCTGAATATAGCAAACAAAAACTGTCTGACGAAATGGCGTTATTCACCGAGTGGTTCTTGCCTTATGTTGGGGTTTTGCTCAGTGATGAAGCTAGAGATATCATGCGTGACTTTACCGCCTATCTGCTAGAGAATATCGTAGCACAACCAAAAGTTGTTGTGCATCGAGATTATCACAGCCGTAATTTGATGGTGGACAAAGGCAGTGATGCCTTGGGAGTGATTGACTTTCAAGATGCGGTCATCGGAGCGTATACTTATGATTTGGTAAGCTTGGTGCGTGATGCTTATGTGGATTTTGATGAATCTTGGGTGAATGCTAAGATTGCCGAATTTCATCAGCTAAAACAGCTTCATGGCGACATTGATGACTTTATCAAGGAAGTAAACATCATGGGTGTACAGCGTCATCTTAAGGTGCTAGGTATTTTTGTGCGCCTCTATCAAAGAGATGGCAAGGCTCGCTATTTGGCGAATATTCCTAAAGTCATGAAAGATTTACTAAATGAGCTTGACTGGCTACAAACACATGGTGAAACAGCGGTTGTGCCATTTAAGAGTTGGTTAAACTCGGTGGTTCTGCCTGCTTATCATGCCAAGTTTTCCTAGCAGACTATACGATGGTGAGAAAGTCTGATGGTGGTTGGCTTTATGGCACATTGATGCAAGAACAGCCATTACAAAAACAACCATTATAGGCAAGTTTGTTTTATCAAAATATTTATTTCATTGATTAAAAAGGAAGTCATGAGCATTACACAAGCGATGATTTTAGCGGCAGGCAAAGGTACTAGAATGCGTCCTTTGACTTTAACGACCCCCAAGCCTTTGGTTCCTGTGGCGGATAAGGCACTGATTTTGTGGCACATTGAGCGACTTCGTAGCGTGGGAATCTGCGATATTGTCATTAATGTGGGATATCTTGGTCGGCAGATTATTGATGTGCTATCAGGCATGGATTTAGGGGTGAATCTGCGGCTTTCTGATGAAAGCGTGCTTGATGAGCCACTTGAGACAGCAGGGGGTATTAAGTATGCTTTGGCAAATGGGCTATTAAGAGATGAGCCGTTTATTTTAATTAATGGTGATGTGTGGACAGAGTATGATTTTTCTGGCTTGATTAACCATAAACTGTCTGAGCATTTGGCACATTTGATGCTTGTTGAGAATCCAGAACATAATCTGGCAGGGGATTTTTCCCTAACTGGTAATTTAGTACAGCCAAAAAGCGATGATGCACCTAGCCACACTTTTGCAGGCATTAGCGTGCTGTCGCCTAGACTGATTGATGCGGTGGAGGTAGGCGAGATAGCTCCGCTTGCTCCGTTTTTAAAAACAGCCATGCTAAACAATGCGGTAACAGGGGATATCATGACTGATAAATGGGTTGATGTCGGTACTCTGGAGCGGTTGTCTTATGTTGATGCCTATGCCAGAAAACTAAAGATTGATTAAATAGTTAATAAAATCATAATCTTACAAAATATTTTAGATTTTTATGAAAAAAAGAATTGACACTCTGATAAAAATCTATATAATACGCACCACAACGAACGAACAATGAAGTTGCTTAATATAGTATTTATTTAATCAATTTCAAGTAGTTCAACAGAACATGGGCGGTTAGCTCAGTTGGTAGAGCGTCTGCCTTACAAGCAGAGGGTCAGCGGTTCGAATCCGTTACCGCCCACCATGTTCGCAGCGGTAGTTCAGTTGGTTAGAATACCGGCCTGTCACGCCGGGGGTCGCGGGTTCGAGTCCCGTCCGCTGCGCCATCTTATTTCAAACTTATATGAGTTTGACTTTTTTACCCCAAGTCTCCCCTGTCTTGGGGTTTTTTTGTTTATGTTTTTTGTTTGCAAGTTGTGTTTTCTTTGCAAGTTGTGTTTTCTTTGCTGTCGCATATTTGAAGAAAAAAGCATTGCTCAAGTCGTACAAGGCCTGCCTGTTGGGTTAAACCGATGTAGGTAAGTGAGGCGTCTATGGTGGCTGTGTATTTGGTGTGGATGGGCTATAATATAAACTTTTACTGTGCTTGTGGTGTGATGAGCGGTGGTTATCATCAGATATGCAAGGTATGAGTAATTGAAACCTTACTGAATAAATATCCTAAAAAAATCGCTGATGTTTTATCAGCGATTTTTTAAATGCTTAGGCTAGTACTGCTCCTGCGGTCATGCTATCAGGCAATAAAACAACTGTCAGTTGCCCATCTTTTTCGGCCGATAAAATCATGCCTTCGCTGATGCCAAATTTCATCTTGCGGGGAGCAAGATTGGTAACGCAGATGACGGTTTTGCCTTGCAAATCTTCAGGTTTATAAAATTTAGCAATGCCACTAAATACATTTCGTGGGTTATTCTCACCGACATCAAGAGTGAATTGTAATAGCTTATCCGCTCCTTCTACCGCATTGCACTCAAGTACTTTGGCGACTTTCATCTCAACTTTGGCAAAATCGTTAATGCCGATAAAATCGTTTTGGTTGGTATTTTCCATAGCTTTACCTTCTTTTTTGTCTTTTTTGCTGTCAGTAGATTGTAGGTTTTCTTTCGAGTCATCAACCATTGCTTGTACTTTCTTGGGGTCAATGCGTTGTAGAAGCGGTTTAAACTCGTTGATGGTTTGGGTTAATACATCAAAACGGGCATCAAAATTTAAGCTCTCTACATTCAAGAATGCTTGTGATTCATTTGATAATGTTGGTAATACTGGCGATAAATAGACCATGATTTTATGGAATAGATTTAGCCCAACCGAACAGATATCTTGAACATCTTGGCTGTTTGGGTGTTCTTTGGCGATTGCCCATGGTTTTTTGTCGTCAATATACTGATTGGCAAGATCGGCAAGTGTCATAATTTCACGAATGGCGGTACTAAACTCACGGTTCTCGTAGTGCTTAATAATGCTGTCGCCTGCTTGGATAAATCGGCTTACCAATTCAGGTTCTACGCAAACATCGGACAGCTTATTGTCAAATTGAGTGTTGATAAACTTGGCACAGCGACTGGCAATATTAACGACTTTACCGACCAAATCAGAGTTTACTTTGGCGATAAAGTCATCAAAATTTAAATCTGAATCCTCTACTTTATCGGATAATTTGGACGCAAAGTAATAACGCAAGTACTCAGGGTTTAGGTGTTTTAAGTAGGTCTCAGCTTTGATGAATGTGCCACGAGATTTACTCATTTTTTCGCCATTGACGGTCAAAAACCCGTTGACAAACAGCGAAGTTGGCGTGCGGTAATTTGCTCCAGATAGCATGGCAGGCCAGAACAAGGCATGGAAATAAACGATGTCTTTGCCGATAAAATGATAGACTTCAGCAGTGCTATCAGCTTTCCAATAATCATCAAAGGACAGTTCGGTTCGTTTGGATTTGATATAATTTTCACAGCTAGACATATAGCCAATGGGGGCATCCACCCACACATAAAAGTACTTGTCCTTAGTGTCAGGGATTTTAAAGCCAAAATACGGTGCGTCTCGACTAATATCCCAGTCATTAAGCCCTGCTTCAAACCATTCATCTAGCTTGTTGGCGATAGAGATGGGTAGTCTGCCTTCGTCTCTTGTCCATTTTTGCAAAAATTCAGCAAAGTTTGGTAGGCTAAAAAAGTAATGGTCGGACGATTTTTCCACAGGAGTTGCACCACTTAGGGTGGAGCGTGGATTGATGAGTTCGGTGGCATTATAGGTTGTGCCACACACTTCACATGAATCGCCATATTGGTCGTCTGCCTTGCATTTTGGGCAAGTGCCTTTGATGAAGCGATCAGCTAGGAACATTTGTTTTTCAGGGTCAAAAAGCTGAGTTACAGGGCGAATGGCGATATTGCCTGCTTGCTTATTAGCAAGATAAATCTCTTCTGAACGCTTGCGGTTGGCATCAGAGTGGGTGCTGTCATAGTGGTCAAATGACACACTAAATCCTGCAAAATCTCGTTCATGCTCAACCTGCACGCCTTTAATTTGCTCTTCTGGGCTAATGCTGTTCGCTTCAGCTCGGAGCATGATGGCGGTGCCGTGAGCATCGTCAGCACAGACATAAATGACATCATGACCCATAGACCGCATGGCTCTTACCCAGATGTCGGCTTGGATATAACCTAAAAGATGTCCCATGTGGATTGAGCCGTTGGCATAGGGCAGGGCATTGGTAACTAATATTTGGCGTTTTGTCATGGCATACCTGTTTTTTCGTTTATCAAAAGAAATGGGTAAATTTTACTATAAATGTTTTATAAAATCACATAAGCAATCAAGATAATAGTTTGGTCGCTTCATAATGACAGTCGTTGCTTGATTGTTTAATCCACAAATTTTAAGCCATTGTGTTTTGATGGCTTGGTATCTGACTGGGTCGGTGTTGTATTTGTGTATTCGTTTGGATCAAAAAATAAGCCTTCGTTAGGATTTTCTTTGGCATAAATACCAATAACAGCTGCCATAGGAATCCACAAATTCTGAGAAACACCGCCAAAGCGTGCTGAAAAAGAAACGACATCGTTATCAATGCGTAAATCTTTGGTGGCCTGATAGGATGCAGCAAGTACTAAGCGTCCATCAATGGCATATTCTAATGGGGCAACCAAATCAGGGTGGGTGGCATCGATGAGTAGGTAGGCGGTCAAATCATTGTCTTCCATCCATTCATGTAAGGCACGAACCAAGTGAGGGCGTTTTGGGGTGAAAGTCATGGCTACTCCGTGTATTTATCCAGATAGTTGGGTAGAGGTTTTAGGCTATTTTTGAAACTTTGGCGTAAAAATAGTCGTTGTTGATAGTTGATTAGTGGTTTGCAGATATGAGCTGGCAAATGCACACCCATTTTGGGCAGTCGCCAAAAGAGTGGTGCTAATAAGATATCACACCAGCCGAACTGTTCGGATAAAAAATACTCGTGCTTATTAAATAGAGGCGAAAGCGTAATTAGGGAGTTGGATAGACTTTGTCTGGCAATTTTGGCTTGCATCTCGTCAAAGCTATCAGGATGAGTAAGGAGCGTTCTTCCAAGTGATAGCCAATCTGTCTGCAACCGCCACGCAAGTTGTCTGGTTAAGGCACGCTCTTTTGGTGTGGCTGGTAGCAGTTTGGCTGCTCCGTGCCGTTCTTCTAGATACTCAAAGATGGTATTTATCTCATATAGTACCAAATCACGATTAACCAATATGGGTAAGGTTGCATAAGGATTTAGTTGTGCCAGTTCTTCAGGTCGTTCGTCTTGGATGTAGGCAAGTTCGTATGACAGCTGCTTTTCTTCAAGCAATAATCTAACCACATGGCTATCATAGCCATCATTACCATACAGAAGGAATTGCGACGGTAAAAGATGAGAAAAGTCTGCCATATGGTTAATTAACAATAAAAAAATAAGCCCTAGTTTATCAAATTTTATGCTGAAAGTCTTGGGAAATTCTTAGTTTTGTATTTTAATAATCTAAATCGCTCTTTTGATTGATGCTTCTATAAAAACGATAATAAGGTTGGCTGATATAAAAAATGCCAGTGATAAACACTGGCATTTTGGGTTATTGTTAAATTACTTAACATCTTTCCAGAATTCTTTGTTGAGTAGATAAACTGGAATAAGCAAGATGAGTAAAAATAAAATCACCCAAGCACCATAGACTTTGCGGTCGTGGCGGACAGGTTCAGCCATCCATGCCATAAAGTTGACCAGATCGCCTACACGGTTCTTGTACTCTTCTTCACCAAGTTCTTGCTGAAGGTTGTGTAGAACATGTGGCATGGCTGCATTGGCAAGCACCAAGTTGTTTGCACCCCAAGGGCGACTTGGGTCTTCGTAGAATGACAGTAGGTAGGTATATACCCAGTCATCACCACGCAGACGAGTTACCAATGATAGATCTGGTGGTGCTGCACCAAACCAAGCACCTTGCACTTCAGGATCGATACCTGCAGTGATGTGGTTGCCGATTTGATCTGTACTTACCATCAAATATTTTTCAACCAATTCTGGCGGTATATCCAAGTCTTTTGCAATGCGTGAGTGGCGTACATATTGAGCAGAATGACAGCCAACACAATAGTTCATGAACATGGTAGCACCACGCTGCAATGAACCTTTGTTGGTTAGGTCAATGGGTGCTGTACTGCATTCTAGTGTCGTTTTTGTGCCATCGGCTTCGGTATACTCACCACAGCCATGACCACCACCAGCCATCGCTGATGGGCTTGCTACGATACCAGCACCTGCTAAAAGCAGACCTGCACCTAGAGTTTTTAGGTTAAATGCTTTCATTAGTGACCTCCCGTAACACGCTCTGGCGGTTGCTTGCACTTCTCAATTGATGTGTAGAACGGCATCAAGATGAAATACAAAAAGTATAGAATGGTACAAATACGACCCACAATAGTTCCTGTTGGTGTAGAGGAGACGCCACCTAAGTAACCTAAAACCAAGAAGCTGACTACAAAAATAGCAAGAGCAATCTTGGATAGGGTGCCTTTGTAACGCATAGAGCGAACAGGTGAGCGGTCTAACCAAGGTAGAACGAACAAGATAGCGATTGCACCAAACATTACAATGACACCAGGCAAGGCAGAGCCAAACATAGAAGGTGTTGCACGCAGCATCGCATAGTAAGGCATGTAGTACCAAACAGGGGCAATGTGTGCCGGTGTTTTCAGGGCATTTGCAACTTCAAAGTTTGGTTTTTCTAGGAAATAACCACCACCTTCAGGGGCGAAGAATACTACTGCAAAGAAGAATATTAAGAATACCACGATACCAACCATGTCATGCACAGTGTAGTAAGGGTGGAAAGGTACGCCGTCTAATGGTACACCATTTTTGTCTTTTAGTTTTTTGATGTCAATACCATCTGGGTTGTTTGAACCAACATGGTGTAGGGCAACCAAGTGCATGAATACAAGTCCAACCAAGATAAGCGGGATAGCGACAACATGCAATGCAAAGAAACGGTTTAGCGTAATGCCTGAGATGATGTAGTCACCTTTTACCCATTCACCTAAAGCATCGCCAATAAATGGAATGGCGGCAGGTAGATTAAGGATAACCTGTGCACCCCAAAATGACATATTACCCCAAGGTAGCAAATAACCAAAAAAACCCTCAGCCATTAAGCATAGGTAGATTGCCATACCGATAATCCACACCAATTCACGAGGTTTTTGATAAGAGCCGTATAGCAAGCCACGGAACATGTGCAAATAAACAACCACAAAGAATGCAGAAGCACCAGTTGAGTGCATATAACGAATTAACCAACCGCCTTTAACATCACGCATGATGTATTCTAGCGAGGCGAATGCACCTTCAGCACTTGGGTTAAACATCATGGTGAGCCAAATACCAGTAACAAGCTGATTGACTAACACCACCATAGATAGGACACCGAAGAAATACCAGAAGTTAAAGTTCTTTGGTGCATAATACTTTGACATATGATATTCATAAGTCTCAGTAGCTGGGTAGCGTGCATCAATCCAGTTCATCAATTTTTTAGCGATACTCATGATTACGCCTCCCCAACAGTCAAGATGCTGCCATCAATGCTGTATTCTGGAATAGGTAGATTTAACGGTGCTGGCATACTGCGATAAACACGACCTGCTAAATCATACATCGAACCGTGGCAAGGGCAGAAGAAACCACCCATCCAATCCGCACCGCCCAAGTCAGCAGCACCGACCTCGGGTCTAAATATTGGTGCACAACCTAAATGCGTACAAACACCCTCAACAACCAAGATATTTGGTTCTCTTGAGCGAGTTTCATTCTTGCAGTATTCAGGCTGAACAGACCCATCAGAATTTGGGTCGGCAAGTTTTGGGGTAACTTTACTTAAGTTTGCCACCATTTCATCGGTACGCTTAACCACAAAGATGGGTTTGCCACGATATTTTACGGTAATCATTTGACCGTTTTCAATACCACTGATGTCTGTAACAACAGCGGCACCCGCAGCTTCCGCCTTTGCACTTGGATACCAAGAACGCACAAATGGGGTGGCGATTGCACCAACACCAACCGCACCAATGGCGGCGGTTGTTGCAATTAGGACTCTACGGCGTTTAATATTCACGCCTTCGGCATGGCTCATTAAAACTTCCTCCAGAATAAAGAATGGGAAAAATCCCATACTGGGTGTGTGGATATGGTAGGAGTTATTCAACGATACCATGTCCACATTTGCTGTGCCTATTTTACTAGTTTCTAAACATGTCTATTTTAAGCTATTTTTGTCATAAAATAAATTGTTCTGTTGCTAAGTTGTGAAAAAAGTCGCAAAATTTTTAATGAATTAACAAAAAAGATCATTTTTTGGTAAAAATTGCGCAATATCCAACTCACTTAGTAGGAATTAGGATGATTTTATTTTTAATTTAATTAAACTTATATTTAAAATAAATTTGATAATTATAACAGTAAACTTATGTCCATTTTTAACCTTATATTCAGTTTGAACAAAGATAAGTGATTTTTAGTCATGATTTTTTATAAGTGACCGATTTGATGGTAATCATAAAAAATTATTAAAGTCAGCTTTCAAATACACCTAAGGGCATGAGATATTAAGGCATTAATATAAAAAACTCTCGTAGAACGAGAGTTTTTTTTTGGGGTATTGCGAGATTAACGCTTTGAGAACTGTGGACGACGACGAGCTTTGCGTAGACCAAGTTTCTTACGTTCAACTTCACGAGCATCACGAGTAACGAAGCCAGCTGCTTTAAGAGCAGGTTTTAGGCTTTCATCAGACTCGATAAGTGCACGAGTGATACCATGACGAATTGCACCTGCTTGACCACTTGCACCACCACCAGTAACGGTGATGTATAGGTCATAGTCGTTGGTTACTTCTAGTAGTTCTAGTGGTTGACGAACAACCATACGAGAAGTTTCACGACCAAAGTATTCATCTAGGGTTTTGCCGTTGATAACGATGTTGCCAGTGCCTTTAGACAGAAAAACACGGGCAGTAGAAGTCTTGCGGCGACCTGTACCATAATTGCGTTCCATGTTGTTCTCCTTAGATGTCTAAAACTTGTGGCTGCTGAGCTGCGTGTGGGTGTTCTGTACCCGCATACAGTTTTAGCTTTTTAATCATCGCATAGCCCAAAGGACCTTTTGGTAGCATGCCTTTTACCGCTTTGTGTAGCACATCTTCTGGCTTGTGGGCTAGAAGTTTGGTAAAGTTGGTCTCTTTGATGCCGCCTGGATAACCAGTGTGGCGATAGTATTTTTTGTCCTGAGCTTTTTTACCAGTAACGGTAATTTTGTCAGTGTTGATAACGATGATGTAGTCACCAGTATCAACATGTGGGGTGTACGATGGCTTGTGTTTGCCACGCAGACGAGAAGCGATTTCGCTCGCTAGGCGACCCAATGTTTTACCTTCAGCGTCCACGACATACCAGTCATGTACAACTTCAGCGGGTTTGGCACTGATAGTAGTAGTCATATAAAACCTATTTAGTTGAGTTTGAGAGTTGACAAATAAAAAGCCGAAGCCTTGATTTTACTTGCTTTAAGAGTTGGGAAACGAAGGGCTCTCAAAAAACAGCGGTAATTATAGCTTAAATTCTAATGATGTGCAATAATAAATTGCGTATTTAATGCATTTGGTTGCTTTGTTAGTATTGGTGATGCTTGCTTGGATTATTAATATTTAGTCTGTTTTATATAATAAAACCTTGAGCGTAGGTTGATATATTGCATTGATGGTGGACTGATATCAATTCATGGTATTGGATTTTATACTAACAAGGTATGCCAAGGCTTGTCCAACTTTGGTATGTTTGATGATGGTGATGGGTGTATTGATGATGTGTTCAATGGGTTTATCGCTTTCTACATATAATTGTGTGCCATGTGTGATAAGCTTATGTTCTATGAGCTTATCAATAATGGGTTGCCATAGATTTAGAGCGTAGGGCGGATCAATGAAAACCACATGAAAAGGCGTGGCTAATGTCGGAATGACGGATAAGCAGTCGCCTTGAAAGATGGTGGTGTTATGAAGTGCTAATTGAGCGGCAGTTTGTTTTAATTGTGATGCTTGTTGTTTATGAAACTCAATAAAAGTAGCGAAAGCAGCCCCTCTTGATAGGGCTTCAAATCCTAATACCCCTGAACCTGCACAGACATCAAGTATATGAGCGGACTGAATGTCTGCCATCAGCCAGTTAAAAATCGTTTCACGCAAGCGGTCTGGTGTGGGTCGCAAACCTTCAGCATCAATAAAGCTAATACTACGGCGTTTATGCTGACCGCCGATGATTCGTATTTGATTGGTTTTTTTTGGGAATTTTGCTTTCATTGATCTATTGATTTGATATAGTAATCTGATAATAAATAAAATAAGATTCGGTGGGTTTTGGAGTTATTATAACATAGTGCTTAGGGTATTATAAAACTGTTTGAAGCTAATTTTAGTTGAATGAAATGCTTAAAAGAGAAGATGATTAAAAATATTAATCATAATGACAACAATTGCAAGATTAAGAAAAACTGACACCCAGTACAAAATATGCTAAAATAATCAACGCTTTTACTGACAATGATTGACCTATGTTTAGTTCCATTTGGCAAGCCCTTGCAGAACACCCAGAATTCATCGCCATGCTTACCATTCCGCCTGTTACTGCTTTTGTAACTTGGGCTCATGTATGGATGGCACTTGAGATGTTATTTTACCCTATTAAGTTTTGGGGTATTCGCATTCGTGGGCTACCATTTGGACTACAAGGCTTGGGTTGGCAGGGTATTGTACCCACCAAAGCAGGTAAAATTTCAGGAATTATTGTTGATCAGACTTTATCTAAATTGGGTAATTTGGATGAGTTTTTTCAGGCGATGGAACCTGAAGAGATGGCACAGTTCATTGCTGATGCAGTGGATAAAAATCTAGAGCATCTGATTGATGAGATTATGCTAGAACGCCATCAAGGATTATGGAATGGTATGCCTTACGCCATTCGCCGTCGTATCTATGCATACACTCATAAAGAGCTATCAAATATTATGAAATCTTTGGTACTGGATTTGACGCATAATGTTGAAAATCTTGTGGACATGCGTCAAATGATTGTACAAAAGATGGAAAATGATCGCAAACTGATGGTGGATATGTTTTTAAGAGTGGGTAGAAAAGAAATTAACTTCATTTGGAAGATTAGTGCCTTAATTGGCTTTGTTTTTGGTATTCTTCAGATGGGGATTTTTTATTTTGTGCCGCAGCATTGGACTGTGCCTTTTTTTGCGGCGATCTGGGGGGCTTTGACTAACTGGATTGCCATTTGGATGGTGTTTAACCCTGTTGAGCCAAGACGCATATCATTTTTACGAGTGTTTAGTCGTGATGAATCGGGTATTCGTTGGCGGTTGCCACACATTCATTGTTATTCTTGGCAGGGCGGTTTTATGAAGCGTCAAGATGAGGTGTCTAGCGTCTTTGCAGAGATTGTTGTTAATGAATTGGTTACCCTAGAAAATATCATGCATGAGATGATGTATGGAATAAAAGCGGATAAAACTCGAGCGTTAGTCAAAAAACACTTGTATGATTTGCTTGAATCACCTGTGGTGTCAGCCAGCCTAAAAATCGGCATGACCAGCCGTGAGCTTGATGAGTTTAAAGATACCATCATTGACAAATCTATTGACGCAACCATGATACCAATCCGAGATCCTAAGCTGAATGTCTCAAGAGCCAGTAAGATTTTTGGATTATTTGAGAGTCGGATTCGTGCCTTATCCCCACAAGAATTTCAAAATCTGCTACGACCCGCCTTTAAAGAAGATGAGATGACCTTGATTGTGCTTGGGGCAGTTACAGGGCTTTTGGCGGGTTGGCTACATCTGATGGTGGTATTTTTTTGACAAGAGCAGGATTAGAGCAGTTGGTTGATGATTGGCAATAAATATTCATCAGCCATCACGATTTACCAGTCTATTAAATATTCGTCTTAGCCAGTGTTCATTAGATTGCCAGCAAAGATGTCTTTCATTTCACTGTTTATTTTGTGCCAATTATCAATACCAAAAGATGGTATATAGAAGGTATGTTGTTATGCTAATTACAGAATTGGGCTATTTTGCCCTGATTTTAGCGTTGGTTATTGCGATTTTGCAAGCCATTTTACCCGCCATCGGCGTTATTAAAAACCAAGTGCAGTGGCAACGCCTAGCACCAAGTTTGGCAACGGCATTGTTTGTGGCAATGGCAGTGTCTTTTGGGGCATTAATGATAGGCTTTCTTTATAATGATTTTAGTTTGGTGTATGTAGCAAGCCATTCTAATAGCTTGCTACCTTGGTACTATAAATTGTCGGCAACTTGGGGTGGTCATGAAGGCTCGCTACTGCTTTGGATGACGATTTTGGCAACTTGGTGTATGTTGGTTGCGGTATTTAGTCGTGGCTTACCACTTGATATGCGTGCTCGTGTGCTGTCAATACTTGCGATGGTGCAGGTCATGATGTTGCTTATGTTGATTTTTACTTCCAGTCCTTTTGAGCGTACCTTGCCAAACATTCCTGTGGATGGTGTGGATTTAAATCCATTATTACAAGACCCTGGTTTAATTTTTCATCCTCCGATGTTGTATATGGGTTATGTGGGGTTGGCAGTGCCTTTTGCTTTTTGTATGGCGGCACTGTGGGCAGGGCGTCTTGATGCGGTATGGACTCGTTGGTCTCGCCCTTGGACGGTAGTGGCTTGGGGGTTTTTGACGCTAGGGATTGCCCTTGGCTCTTGGTGGGCTTATTATGAGTTAGGCTGGGGTGGCTGGTGGTTTTGGGATCCTGTAGAGAATGCGTCTTTGATGCCATGGTTGGCCGTAACCGCTTTGATGCACTCTTTGGCTGTTACCGAAAAACGAGGTGTGTTTAAGGCATGGACAATCATGCTGGCGATTTTTGCCTTTGCTTTATCGCTATTGGGTACATTCTTGGTGCGTTCTGGTGCGATTACTTCGGTGCACTCGTTTGCGGCAGACCCAACTCGTGGCTTGGCGATTTTGGCGATTTTGGGGGCGGTGATTGGCGGTGGTTTGTTAATGTTTGCCTTGCGTGGGTGGCGATTGACCGTTGAGAGTACTTATCAGCTTAAATCTCGTGAAACTGCTTTGGTGGTTAATAATCTTGTCCTGCTAGTGGCGACTTTAGTGGTTCTGCTTGGTACTTTATACCCCATGCTTGCCGATGCCTTTAAATGGGGGCAGGTATCAGTAGGTCCCCCTTATTTCAATGCGTTGTTTGTGCCTGCAACTTGGATCTTACTTGCCTTTATGGGCATTGGTGCGAATCTGCGTTATAAATACGACAGTCGACCACTGTTTGGTATGATGATGACAGGTGCGATGAGTGCTTTGGTGCTTGGTGCAGTCATTGCTTACATGATGAGCCTGCTTGAAGAAAGCGTACATTTTGACCATGGTATGTACATTACTGCCATCTTATCAGCGTGGGTGCTTGTCTTGATGGTGCTAGATATCAAAGACAAAACTCGTCATGCCAAAGGGTTTGTGAATGGTCTTAAAAAACTAACACCAAGCTATTATGGTATGCAACTTGCCCATGTGGGTCTTTTGGTTACTGCATTGGGTGTTGCAGGGGTCTCTGCCATGAGTCTAGAAAAAGATGTGGCAATGACGGTCGGCGATAGTGTGCATGTGCAAGGCTATGATTTTTATTTGCAGGACTTTGATGTCATAAAAGGATCAAATTATGATGCCACTCGTGCTACCGTACAAGTTAAGAAAAATAATCAGCTTATCGCAACATTATATCCAGAAAAGCGTAACTATGTTGTCTCAATGATGCCAATGACCGAAGTGGGATTGCACCCAAGCCCCTTAAATGAGCTATACATTGCATTGGGTGAGCCGATTGTCAGTGATGATGGCAAAACAGACTTAGATACATGGGCGGTGCGTGTCTATGTGAAGCCGATGATTCGTTGGCTATGGTTTGGGGCGATTTTGATGTCGTTGGGTGGTCTAATTGCCATATTGGATAAGCGTTATCGCATCAAAAAAATAACAACCCATTCTAGTTCTAATCTGAAATCATTTGTGGAGTAATGCTCATGGCAAAGTCAAATAAGCGTGTGTTTTTTATCATACCTTTGGTGGTGTTTTTGCTTGCGATGGTAATGTTTTATTTTCGTCTAGGAAAAGAAACGGATATTAAAATTAGTACTTCAATGAACAAACCCTTGCCTGAGTTTAGTTTGCCATTGTTGTCAGATACTTCACGCATGATGACCAATCAGGATTTACCCAAAACACCATTTTTGCTTAATATCTGGGGTTCTTGGTGTCCAACCTGTAAAGTGGAGCATCCATTTTTGATGCAACTGCATGAAAAAGGCGTACCACTTGTCGGTGTGAATTATAAAGATGAACTCTCTGACGCATTAGGATATTTAAATCAGTATCAAGACCCATTTATCTACTCGGTGCAGGATTTAGATGGGCAGTATGCCATTGATTTGGGATTGACAGGTGCACCTGAGACATTTGTGGTTGATGGTGCAGGCGTGGTATATAAGCATATTTTGGGTGAGGTTAATCAGACAAACTGGGCAAATGAGATTCAGCCGTGTTTGATGGCGGTAGGTGATACAACATTATCTGAAGATGCCAAAGTACAGGCGTGTAGCTAAGAGGGTGTGATGAAAAAAATTATATTGGCGGTCATATTGGCGGCAGCGGTCGGTTCGGCATGGGCGGATATTGATGTTCTTGAGTTTAAAACGCCTGAAGATGAAACTCGTTATCGAGCACTGATTGAAGAGTTGCGTTGCCCTAAATGCCAAAATCAAAATTTGGCAAGCTCTGATGCCCCCATCGCTTTAGACTTAAAACAAAAAACCTATCAGATGATCAGTGATGGCAGAAGTGATGCTGAGATTCGTGGTTATATGTTTGAGCGTTATGGCGACTTTATTAGTTACAAACCACCCATTCGCCCATCAACATGGATTTTATGGTTTTTCCCACCAATTTTGTTGATATTGCTTGTATTGGGCTGGGTAATTAAGGCGAAGAGGCAACGCAACCAAGTAATGAATGTATCTGATGAAGATATTGACACCCTAAATAGCCAAGAAGAAGCAGAGTTATCAAGGATTTTAAATACGCACAGCACGCCAAATGATAAGAAGGGTAAGTCATGAGTCAAAGTTTATTATTGTTTTTTACCTTATGTGCTGTTTTGGCGGTGTTGGTGGCTTTGGTGGTGATTTTCCCATGGTTAAAAAGTCGCCGAGCGATGGATAACCGTTTGATGGCGGTTAATGTGGAGGTGTTTCATCATCGTATTGCGGAGCTTGATGCTGATAAGCAAGCAGGTGTGATAGATGAAGCGTATTATCATGCTCAATCTACCGAGCTAAAACGCCAGCTGATAGCCGCCCAAAAACATGAGGATCGATATGCACCTGTAGGCACTAAGTCAAGGCTGATTGTCATGGTGTGGATTCCGTTTTTGGCGGCATTGGCTTATTTGACAACGGCTGATCGCACTCCTGTATTTACGCTATGGGAAGCTCAAGATAGAGTGGGGCAGGTTGCGGACGACCTATTAACAGGCAAGATTGATACACCACCAGAGTGGGCAACTAAAGATAGTGCTGCATTAATTTCTGCCATGCAAACCAATGTGCATACTCATGCTTATGATGCTAACCGCTGGATGCGACTGTCTGAGCTGTTTACTGCTTTGGATGCTAAGCCACAGGCATTAGAGGCTTTAGCTCGTGCTAATCGATTGGAGCCTGATAATGTTGAGATTGCCATGACCTATGCACAGGCAAGTTTCTTTATGAATAATGGCTCATTAGACCCAACCGTAAAAGAAATCGTACTTGGTATATTGCGTAGCACACCTGAGCATGAAGGTGCACAGATGATGATGGCGATGGGAGAGATTCGTGCGGGTAATTTTGTGAATGCAAAGGCGTGGGTGCATAAGCTTCGTTCAAATATCGCCGCCAAATCTGGAGATAGAAGCGAGGCGTTGGCTAGTATTGATACTTTGCTTGAAAACATTAACACTCAAGAAGCTAAGGCGGCTCAAGGTGTCAAAGTCGGTGTTGGTATTGACACAAAACTTATGCCCCAGATTCAAGAAGGCGATGTATTGTTCATCTCTATTGTCTCTAGCAAGGGTGGTGCACCATATGCTGTTAAGCGACTGCCTGTCAATCAAATCCAAAATGGGCAGTTTGAAGTATCGCTTAGCGACTTAGATGCCATGATGCCTGAACGCACGCTCACGGTCGGTAGAGAAAATGATGAGCTTGTTGTGAATGCTCGCATCAGCCATTCAGGTAGTGCGATCTCTGAATCAGGAGATTTGTCTGCAAATCCTGTACCGCTTACTAGGGCAACCAATGCTGTTTTCTTGACAATCTCACAGGTTATCCCCTAACGGCAAAAATGATTCCAATCGGCTAAGATAACGAAAATAGCACCATGATTTTGGGTGCTATTTTTTTATGAATAGTAAGTTGTGTTTTTTTATGAGTTTGGGGGATAAAATCGTTAGTGTGTAAAAATCACTTGAACAATCTGTCTTGGTGATTTATAGTGTAAGGTCTATTAAAGGTTGTTTTATTGTTTGGAGAATATCATGCTTCGTATGATTTTATTAGGTCCACCAGGTGCAGGTAAAGGCACACAAGCACAGCTAATCTCAAAGGAATTTAATATCCCTCAGATATCAACAGGCGATATGTTGCGTGCTGCCATTAAAGAAGGTACGGAGTTGGGCAAGATTGCCAAAAGTGTGATGGATGCAGGTCAGTTGGTTTCTGATGAGCTGATTATCAATTTGGTTAAAGAACGCATTGCACAATCTGACTGCACGCATGGCTGTATTTTTGATGGCTTTCCACGAACCATTGCCCAAGCACAGGCTTTGGCGGATGCTGGCGTGAATATTGACCATGTGATTGAGATTGGTGTGCCTGATGATGAGATTGTCAGTCGCATGTCAGGTCGCCGTGCTCACTTGCCATCTGGACGCACCTACCACATCATTCACAATCCCCCTAAAATTGAAGGCAAAGACGATGTTACAGGCGAGGACTTGGTACAGCGTGATGATGATAAAGAAGAGGTGGTTAGAGACCGCTTATCGGTGTATCATGCACAGACATCGACGCTAATCGGTCATTATCAAGCGGTGGCTCAGTCAGGTGAAAATGCTCCTGCTTATCACAAGTTTGATGGCACAAAAGACATTGACACGGTTCGTGATGAAATTTTTGCGGTATTAAAAGGCTAGTTGGTCAATTCTGCAATATAAAAAGACCTTGACTATTAAATCAAGGTCTTTTTTTTGGCTAAAATTAGTTAGTCTTATGTGTGGCGTTTAGTACTCTTGTTGCATTTGATGATGAGCCATTACTTTTTGACAGATGGATTCTTGTACATACGCCAACGCCTGTGGTATGCGGTCTTTTAGGGTATTTAGTGTATGGGTGGTGGCCAAAGCGTGGGCATTGGGCAGGCGAGTATAGCCATCGTGAGTGGGTATGATGTATTCTTCATCGCCAAAATCAAGGCTAATGAGCGATTTGGCAGTATTTTTGTGTAGAATATTGACATTGCCTGTTAGGACAAAGTTGGTGGATTCATCTTTGATGCTTTGGGTTGGGTTTGTGGTGTAGATTGCTTGCGTATCTTTGGCGGTATTGGTAAATTGTAGGTGCAAAGCAAGGGGAAAATCATCGCAAACAATGACGGTTGTACCACTGATTTTGATGTGTGTGGCAGCTTTAATGGTGTCATCAGGTAAGCTTAGCCAACGACAGGCGGTCTGTGCTGTAACTTTTTCGTTCATCATCTTAAGCATGGACACATCAAGAGGTCTGTCAGCTTTGATGTCATCGCTTAGGCTGTCATAATGTGCCAAAAACATCATGGGTAGATCTTTTTCAATGATGAATTTATCAATCTTGACATTATGTGTGCGAAAAATAAATTCAGGTTCGGTGAGTATTTCTTGCAGGATAAAGCAGCTGTTGGTCATAAAGGCTAGTTGTATTAAAAATTAAATTTACTATACCATAAAATTTTGTTTTTCGCTAAAAACAGATCGGTTTTTGTAAAATAATTTTCATTGTGCGTATTGAGATTTATGCTACAATGATAATAAAGATACATTGGTTATTTATCTTTAAAAACGGAGCTGATGATGACTTATGACAACACCAATATTTTTGCCAAAATCTTGCGTGGCGAGATTCCCTGCCATAAGGTCTATGAAGATGACAAAACGCTGGCTTTTATGGATGTGATGCCACAGGCGGTGGGTCATGTGCTTGTGATTCCTAAGTGTGAAGCGGTGGAATTGACCGATTTGCCGTGTGAGTATGCCTGTGCAGTATTTAAAACAGCTCAAAAGGTAGTTCATGCTCAGCGTCAGGCCTTGGGTGTAGATGGCATCGTTCAGATGCAGCTGAATCACGCCAAAGCAGGGCAAAGCGTATTTCATTACCATATGCACCTAATTCCTACCCATATTCATGAGCTGGGTAATCACGCAAGTGCTATGGCAAATCAAGATGAATTGGCACAGCTTGCAGCCAAGATTTGTGCTCACATTACATAATTTTATCTTTGCTATCTTTGATACTCTTTGTGGTATAAGGGTGTAAAAATTGTTTGTTCATTTCGCTATCATAACAGCAGATGAACGGACTTAAAAATCAAAAACGCACCGTGATAATACGGTGCGTTTTGTTATTAGTGGGGCTGATTAACCCACAAATGCACGCTCAACCACATAGTCGGCAGGCACGCCCATGCGTGGTGAGATGGTCAAGCCAAATTCATCTAAAATGGCACAAGTATCACTATTCATCGCCATGCTACCACAAATCATCACACGGTCATCGTCTTTATTCATGGTGGGTAGTCCGATGTCTGCAAAGAGCTTTCCTGACTTGATGAGATCGGTAACACGCCCTGTGTTTTTAAATTCATCACGAGTTACGGTTGGGTAGTAGATGAGTTTTTCACGCACCCATTCGCCAAAGATTTCATCGTTTGGTAGTTCATTTTCAAAAAAATCACGGTATGCCAAATCCTGTTCATGACGCACGCCATGCACTAGAATTACTTTTTCAAAGCGTTCGTATACTTCAGGTTCACGAGTGAGCGATAAAAATGGAGCCAGTCCTGTACCTGTGGCAAGTAGGTATAGGTGCTTGCCAGGCAAAAGGTCATCTAATACGAGTGTGCCTGTGGGTTTTTTACTGATGAGTAACTCATCGCCTACTTGGATGTGTTGTAAGCGTGAGGTTAGAGGTCCATCTTGAACTTTAATTGAGTAAAATTCAAGCTCCTCAGCCCAAGCAGGGCTTGCGATAGAGTAGGCACGCACAAGCGGTTTGCCATCTACCATTAGACCAATCATGGCAAATTCGCCACTTCTAAAACGCAAGCTATCACTACGAGTGGTTTTAATGGTAAATAGGCTGTCTGTCCAGTGATGAACATAAGTAACTGTTTCGCTGATGAATTTTGACATGGTGAAAGTCCCAAAATGATAACAAGTGTTGTTTTTTGCTAAATTTTACCACAAAATCAGCAGAATAAGAAATCTGTGCTATGATAGCGATATTTGAAATGAACTGTTATTAACTTTTTGGCATAAGCACTGTTAATTTTAGCATAAACCATCCAAATACGCCATGAATCGCATTACTTCACATACGCTACCCATCATCGGTTATCATCACTCCCCCTTGTCCCAAAAGTTTGGTGTTCCTCGGCAACCAAACCTTGTCGCTGTTAAAAGCCATATTGATTTTGTTGCTCCGTATGCGATATCTGACGCTTTTGTTGGTATCGAGCGATATAGTCATTTGTGGATTTTGTGGCTGTTTCACCATAATAAAGGGCAGGCAAATTTTCGTCCGCAAGTGCGTCCACCACGGCTAGGCGGTAATGAGAAAATTGGAGTATTTGCCACACGCAGTATGTACCGACCATCAGCAATTGGGCTGTCGGTTGTGCAGTTTGATAGATTGGAAGTGATTGATAATCAAGTGATTTTACATATCATTGGGGCGGATATGGTAGATGGTACACCGATATTGGACATCAAGCCTTATTTAGCATTTGCTGACAGTGTGAGTGGAGCAAAGGGTTTTTCCAAACCGACTGTTCGGTCTGTATTGTGGAGCAATCAAGCTGAAACGGATTTTATGTATTTTTTACAAAGTAACGCACTGCGTTTAGATGACCAAGTCATTATTACCAAGCTGATTGCCCAAGACCCACGAGTCGCCTATCGTCAGCACGAAACAAATCTTGTATCGGTCATGCAATATCGGTGCGTTGATATTAACTTTTATATGAATGATGATGGTGCTATGGTGATTGAGTGTATTAAAAACAGCCAAGTTTGCCATGACACATGAAAATCCATGCTTAAAAAATAGTCAAATGGTAGAAAATTTGCTATAATTTTAGGTTATTTTATTAAAGCCATCATTAAATTTGTAAGGTAATTATCATGGAAATCGCCCCATATCAAGACCAAATCAAAGACTTAGAAGCTCGTGGTAAAGAGCTTTGGGGGTATCTTTGACGTTGAGGGTAAAAAAGAACGCCTAGAAGAGGTTAATTTAGAGCTAGAAAACCCTGATATCTGGAATAATCCTGAACTGGCTACAAAGATTAGCAAAGAAAAATCAGTACTAGACGGCATCGTTGGCACGGTTGATGGTTTGTCGGTGCGACTTGATGACGCACGAGCGATGTTGGAGCTGGCTGTTGAAGAAGATGACAAAAGTCTACTCGCCGATGTGCAAGCTGAGTTGGATGAAGCATTAAAGAGTGTAGAGGATTTAGAATTTAAACGAATGTTTAGTGGTGAGATGGACGCTAATAACTGCTATTTAGATATTCAAGCAGGTTCAGGCGGTACAGAAGCTCAAGACTGGTCAGAGATGCTGTTGCGTATGTATTTGCGTTGGTGTGAATCGCATGGGTTTAAAGCAGAGGTGTTGGAAGTGTCCGAAGGTGGTGTGGCAGGAATCAAGTCAGCGACCATCGCAGTCAAAGGTGATTATGCTTTTGGTTGGCTTCGTACAGAGATTGGCGTACATCGCTTGGTGCGTAAATCACCTTTTGATAGCAATAATGGTCGCCATACTTCGTTTTCAGCGGTGTTTGTTTCGCCTGAGATTGATGACAATGTTGAGATTGACATCAATCCTGCAGATTTACGCATTGATACTTATCGTTCTAGTGGGGCGGGTGGTCAGCATGTAAACACCACCGATTCAGCCGTGCGTATCACGCACCAACCAACAGGCGTGGTCGTGGCGTGCCAAAATGAGCGTTCTCAACACGCCAACAAAGACACGGCGATGAAAATGCTGCGTGCAAAATTGTATGAATTAGAAATGCAAAAACGCATGGAAAAACAGCAGGCTTTAGAGGATAGTAAATCTGACATCGGCTGGGGAAGTCAAATCCGCTCTTATGTGCTTGATGATTCACGCATTAAAGATTTGCGTACTGGTGTTGAGACTTCCAATACTCAGGCGGTACTAAACGGCGATTTGGATAAATTCATCGTAGCGAGTTTAAAATCTGGGTTGTGATTAAACCGTTTTATTGCTAGGAAAAAGCAGTTGATTAAACTTAATAAGCCCGTCATAAATTTTGATATTTTTGGGTTTATTTTGGGTGGTTTTGTGATACAATCATATCCACCAAGTTTTAGGTTAATTGAAAAAACATAAGGAGACAGATATGTCTATTGAACGTATCCGCAATACATCGTTGCGTGAAAAAGTAATGAGTGCTGAGCAAGCCGCCGAGTTTGTCAAGGACGGCATGAACCTTGCGATTACTGGTTTTACAGGTGCAGGTTATCCAAAGGCACTACCAACAGCGATTGCCAATAAAGCTAAAGATGCTCATGCCAAAGGAGAAAAATTTAGCATTGGTATGGTAACAGGTGCATCTACTGCTCCAGAATGTGATGGCGTGTTGGCAGAGGCGAACGCTGTGCATTTTCGTTCACCTTTCCAGTCTGACCCAACTTTGCGTAACAATATCAATGCGGGTAAAACTGCTTATCAAGACATGCATCTGTCGCATGTAGAACAACAGATGCGTCAAGGTTTTTATGGTAAATTTGATATCGCCATCATTGAAGCAGCTGCCATTACTGAAGATGGCAAGATTATTCCTGCCATGGGTATTGGACATGGTGTTGAAGCTGTTAAGAACGCTGAGAAAGTCATCATTGAGATTAATGCGGCGTTGAGTGAAGGCTTGGAGGGTATGCACGATATTTATGCTGAAGTCGGACTACCACCGCACCGCAAACCAATCCCTATCGTGGGTGCATTTGATCGTATCGGTACACCTGCTCTAGATTGCGATAGCGATAAGATTTTGGGTATCGTGCTGACGAATGCTGGCGATCGTAACTCCAAATTTGCTGAGCCTGATGATGTTTCAAAAGCCATCGCCGCCCAAGTTATTGATTTTCTTGATCATGAAGTTAAGGCTGGTCGTTTGCCTAAGAGCTTACTGCCTTTGCAATCAGGCGTGGGGAATGTCGCTAATGCGGTGATGGCAGGTCTGCTAAATGCACCATTTGACGATTTGGTAGGCTACACTGAAGTTCTACAAGATGGTATGCTTGATCTAATTCTTGCTAAAAAGATGAAATCAGCATCTGCTACCGCCTTATCATTTAGCCCTGATGCGTTGGCTCGTTTTAATGAGAACATTGAGTTCTTAAAAGACAAGATTATTTTACGCCCGATGGAAATCAGCAACAATCCAGAGATTATCCGTCGCTTGGGTGTGATTGGCATGAACTCAATGATCGAGGCGGATATTTATGGTAATGTGAACTCAACACATATCATGGGTACTAAGATGATGAACGGTATTGGTGGCTCTGGCGACTTCACTCGCAATGGTTTCTTCTCGTTCTATGTCAGTCCATCAACTGCTAAGGGCGGGGCGATTTCTGCCATTGTACCAATGGTTAGCCACCACGACCACACCGAGCATGATGTGATGTTTATTGTAACAGAGCAAGGCATGGCGGATCTGCGTGGTAAGTCTCCTCGTCAGCGTGCTAAACTCATCATTGATAACTGTTCACATCCTGATTATCGTGATATGTTGCGTGATTATTATGACCGTGCTGAAAAAGCAGGTGCCTTGCATACACCGCACCTACTACTAGAAGCATTATCATGGCACCAACGCTTCATTGAAACTGGTGATATGCGTATCAAGTAATCAGACAGCTTGGATGATATCCATAAAAATACGGCGGTTAATGACTGCCGTATTTTTATGTCGCAGTAAAAGTCTATACGCTATAAATAATAAGATTAGAAGTCATTGTATAAACTTTATGAATCCGGCCGGCATGATTAAACCGTCTAAAGTTGTAATAGTTAAAAAAGCACCTACCGATGTGATGGCAGGTGCTTTTTGCTTGCTTTATTGTGTATTTTTTAGCGTTCTAGAATGCAAGTTACGCCTTGACCGCCAGCAGCACAGATTGAAATCAACGCACGCCCTGAGCCTTTTTGTGCCAAAAGTTTGGCAGCGGTAGCCAAGATACGACCTCCTGTGGCGGCAAACGGGTGTCCGGCAGCAAGACTTGATCCGTTCACATTAAGCTTGCTACGGTCAATTGAGCCAAGTGGTGCGTCAAGCCCTAAGCGATGTTTGCAGAATTTTTCATCTTCCCATGCTGCCAAAGTGGACAGTACCTGTGAAGCAAATGCCTCATGAATCTCATAAAAATCAAAGTCTTGCAAGGTCAAGCCTGCACGCTGTAACATTTTGGGTACGGCATAGGCAGGTACCATCAACAACCCTTCGGTAATACCGTCTTTGCCGATGAAATCTACCGCCGCTGTCCGCTGATGGGTGATGTAGGCAAGCGGTTCATAACCATGTTCTGCTGCCCAGTCATCGCTAGATAGTAATACGCATGATGCACCGTCAGTCAGTGGTGTGGAGTTGGCAGCGGTCATGGTAGGGTTGATATTTTTCTTACCAAAGACAGGCTTTAGACTGGCGAGCTTATCAAGTGTGGTGTCAGCACGCAGGTTGTTGTCTTGAGTCAGTCCTTTGTAAGGGGTAATTAAGTCGTCAAAAAAACCTTCATTATAGGCACGAGACAGGTTTTGATGGCTATCAAATGCCAATTTGTCTTGTTCGGTGCGACTGATGTTCCACTCTAGAGCGGTGATTGCTTGATGCTCACCCATGGATAGGCGAGTTCGTGGTTCGCCATTTTCAGGGAATGCAAGCAGTTTTTTTGGATTGATGGTGCTTAGAGCTGCTAGGCGAGCTTTAGTGTCTTTGGCGGTGTTTAGGCGTAAGAGTGACTTTCTAATACCATCACCTAGAGCAATCGGTGCGTCTGAGGTGGTGTCTGTGCCACCTGCAATGCCACTATCAATGATACCAAGGGCGATTTTATTAGCAACCGCAAAAGCAGCCTGTAGCCCTGTGCCACACGCTTGGGAGATGTCATAGGTGGGTGTGGTGGCAGGCAGACTGGTGTTTAATACAGCTTCACGAGTTAGGTTCAAATCTCGACTGTGCTTTAAGACTGTACCAGCCACAACTTCGCCAATCTCTTTATCTGCCAGATTAAAGCGACTAACCAATCCTTCTAGGGTGGCACTGAGCATATCAATATTACTGGCATCAGCATAGGCACCGTTTGAGCGGGCAAAAGGAATGCGGTTTGCACCTAAGATGGCAACTTTTTTAATGGTCATAAAAACTCCTTAATAATCGGTTTAAAGAAATTAGCTTAGTGAATAAAGCTAGATTAGCATTATTTTATAAAAAATGGAAAGATTGACTTAATTTGTAACAATAATTTTTATAAGATTAAATTTTGCAAAATAATAATTTGATCAGAGAGGCGGGTGCATGTTTAAGATTTCTTGATGAAAAATCTAGGGGTTTTTGGGTGGCATAATGGTTTTTTTATGTTAGAATGGGTAATTTATTATTGATAAATTCATTCATGAAATGGAGGGGTAAAGCTATGAGCGACCGTTATGGTGAGTTGGTTCAGTCATCTTTGGGAAGAAAAGTTGCCAAAAATCTTGGTTTGCCGTTGCCGATTAAGCTGGACCGTTATGAAGCAGGTCAACCTGTTATTCGTGGTGAAGTTGCTTTGGCGGTATCAGTTGGCGATGATACTTTGGTGGCGGATGCTTTGCAGGATATTTTGGTAAAACTTGATGCCAAAATCACCACACAACAAGACTTACATACCAAGCTAAGTGATGAGAATGCTCGCTTTAAGGTGGCGATTTTTGATGCGACAAATATCAAAAACACCGATGAGTTAAAGCAGGTGTATGAGTTTTTTCACGCCATCGCCAGACGCATCAAATCTTCTGGACGCATTGTCATCATCGCTCGTCCGTCATGTTGTACAGGTAGCGATGTGGGCTTTGCTTTGGCTCAAAGAGCCTTGCTTGGTTTTACCAAATCAGTTGCCAAGGAATTTAAAAAAGGCATTACTGCCAATGTCATTTATACACAAGTGGGAGCAGAGGCTCATCTTGAGCACGCATTAAGATTCTTCTTGTCTGCCAAGTCCGCTTATGTATCAGGTCAGCCCATCACCTTGACTGTGGGCGGTCAGGTAGATACGAGTGATTTTGATGATGCAAAACCGTTGGCAGGCAAAAAAATCCTTGTAACAGGTGCGTCTCGTGGTATTGGTGCGGCGGTAGCACAGGTTTTAGCAAGAGATGGTGCTAAGTTATACTGCTTAGATGTGCCACAAAGCCTAGCAGAGCTTCAGGTAGTGGCAGGAAATTTGGGTGGTCAAGCCTTGCCACTTGATATTACCAATGAGAATGCTGCTAAAGAGATTTTGGAGCAATGCGGTGTACTAGATGGCATTGTTCATAATGCTGGAGTTACTCGTGATAAGACTTTGGCAAATATGAGTGAAGATAAATGGGATTTGGTGTTAAGCATTAACCTAAAGGCCATTCATACCATCAATGAGTATTTGATTGCCAATGGTGGGGTGAGTGATGTTGCACGCATCGTCTGCGTGTCATCAATCTCAGGTATTGCAGGTAATTTGGGTCAAACCAACTATGCCATGAGTAAGGCTGGTGTCATCGGTTTGGTAGAGGCAACAGCACGGACATTTGACGGTTCAAATAAGACCATCAATGCGGTTGCACCAGGATTTATTGAAACTAAGATGACCAGTCTTATTCCATTTGCTATCAGGGAGGCGGGACGGCGTATGAATTCTATGAGTCAAGGTGGAGAGCCTGTGGATGTGGCAGAAACCATCGCTTGGCTACTATCGCCTAAAGCATCAGGCTTAAATGGTAATATTGTACGAGTCTGTGGTCAAAGCGTGCTTGGAGCTTAATGTTTTGTTGAGTTTTGAGATATTTAGCAGCCAAATGGTCTAAAAATATGACGGTTTGGCGACTTAAAAATCCTAACAATTATATTGCAATATAACGATTGTTGATTGCATTTTATGTACATGAAGGTATCTTATGGCAGAACAACATTTTAAAGAATTGCCAAAAATGCACACCACTTATGCCAATGTTATCAAAAGTTTGATTCCTATTGGCGATAATAAGGCAAAGACTTTGCCTGAATCGATATATCAAGTGGATCATCTGGCCATTGATGAGCAGAATTTAAGAGAGTATCGTAAAATCTGTGGGTTCATCAATGACGGTCGTGTACCACCAACTTATTTTGCGGTGTTGTCGCAGACTTTGCAGATGAATATGATGGCAAAGCCAGATTTTCCCTTTGCCATGCTTGGCTTGGTGCACATAGAAAACAGCGTAACACAGCATCGCATTATTTATGATAGTGAAACGGTGTCATTATCGGTGCGTATTGCTAATTTAAAGGCACATGACAAGGGTCAGCAGTTTGATTTTATCACCACGGTTAGTATCCAAGATGAGCTGGTGTGGGAAGGGGTATCAACCTACCTTTCACGCCAGAAAAAAACTGCCGAAGAGCGAGCTCGTCCAAAGACTGTGGAGACGCCAACCCCTAGACTTGAGCCGGACGATAATCATTGGGCGGAGCTGATTAACATTCCTGAAGACATTGGTCGTAGATACGCTTTTGTGTCTGGGGACTTTAATTTGATTCATTTGCACCCTTTATCTGCTCGTGCCTTTGGCTTTCCCCGTGCCATTGCACATGGTATGTGGTCAAAAGCAGCAAGCATTGCTCAGTTTCACGACTTACCTAAGGCTTATCGTGTTGATGTGTCATTTAAAACCCCAATTTTTTTGCCATCTAAGATAGACTTTGTGGCTCGCACAGAAACAGATGGTCGCAGTTTTGCCTTGTATGCTGCAGGGACTGACAAACCGCATTTATTGGGTCGCATTACTTTTTTATAGTAAGTCTAATGTGTAGACATGAATAAAATGGCATAAAAACAATCAAAAAACTGGATTGATGTTCAGTTTTTTGATAAATGCCCATAGCAAGTTGTCTTGTTAATTTTGGGTGGTTTGACTAATGCAGATTTTGAGATTTGAGATAATAAGAGTGATGTATGGCAGATTGGCAGGTTTTTAATGGGGTGTTGTCAGCCCTGCAATTTGATGAGTCGCCCGCAGGTGGTGTGGTTGTGGTTTATCAAGATGGTCGTGAGATAGTAAATGCTTCTGTGGGTCATGCTTTGCCCCAGATGGCATGGCAAGATACGGTCTTGTCGGTGAACTTCTCCATTGGGAAGGGGGTGCTGGCGACATTAGTGGCGGTATTGGTATCTAAAGGATTGTTGGATTATGATACACCGATTAGCCATTATTGGCAGAACTTTGCCAATAATGGCAAGCAGAGCATTACTTTGCGTCAGATATTAACTCATACATCAGGATTGTTTAATATCACGGCTTTGACGCAGTCGGTTGATGACTTGTTGGATTGGCAGGCGATGGGCAGGTTGATTGAAAATATGCCTATTGATACACCACGAGGACAAGAGTTGCATAACTATGCCAGTGCATACAGTGCCTTGGTGTCTGGGTGGGTGATAGGTCATACCATTGAAAGGGTGCTTGGCATGAAGCTACAAGCAGTGCTTGATGAATATTTGGCTAAGCCACTTGGTGTAGAAGGGCAGTTATACTATGGTGTACCTGATGACAAGGTACACTTAATCGCCAAGCCTGTGCGTTATTTTGATGGTCTACAAGGTGTCAAAAGAAAGCCTGTGCTAAAACCAGATACGCCGATGGTGTTGCAAAGTCTAAGCAAGATGCCTGCTGCTGCCATTTGGCGAACAGCATTAAATGGAAATGATATGACGACTGCTAATATCAATAAGCTATATTTTGACACTTCCAAGATGAATCTGGCAAATTATAAGAATGCCTTGATGCCCAACGGTAGAGATGGTATTGAGTATCATCATACCGATGTATTAAAAGCTGTTATCCCTGCCGCCAATGGTGTCTCTACCGCTCAAGCACTTGCTAGAATATATGCAATGCACGCTAATGACGGTGTGTGGCAGGGGAAGACTTTGATTAACTCTGAAGTTTTGGCGGATATGAGGCGAGTGCAAGTTGATGGATTTGATGCTGTCATGCCTGCTAATATGCGATGGCGAACAGGCTTTCACCGCTTGTTTAGCCTACAAGATGTAAGCGAGGCATATGGGCATATGGGCTATAATGGCTCAGTGGCATTTTGCGATCCTAAGCGTCGCTTGTCAATGGCGTTCATTCATAATTTTGATACAACCATGCTCAATGATGTACGACAATTCGCCTTATCTGAGATGGCAATTCATCTAGCATCTTGTTAAGGCTTGATAATCCATGGATTATATAATAAAATAATCTCTTTAATTTTCAAAAAAAGACTACTTATGAATACAGAACCTGCCATCAATGTGATGATTTCTCAAGAGGAAATTGCCGTTAAAGTCAAAGAACTGGGTGCTGCCATCAATGCTCACTACGCCAATAGCGATAAAGCATTAATTTTGATTGGACTTCTGCGTGGTTCGGTTATTTTTATGGCGGACTTATGCCGTGCGATTGACAAACCACATGAACTTGATTTTATGACAGTGTCAAGCTATATCAATAAAACCACTGTATCAAGTGGTGATGTCAAAATCCTAAAAGATTTGGATAGCGAGATTGCAGGCAAGGATGTGTTGATTGTGGAAGACATCATTGATTCAGGACGCACTCTATCAAAAGTGGTAGAAATCCTAAAAACTCGCAATCCAAACTCCATTGAGCTGTGCACTTTGGTTAGTAAGCCATCACGCCGTGAAATTGAGATGGATGTTAAGTTTTTGGGTTTTGAAGTTGAGGATCGTTTTATTGTAGGCTATGGCTTAGATTATAATCAAAAATATCGCCACATTCCTTTTATTGGTGAGATTGGTCTTTGAACTAAAGATTGATTGTGTACCTTATTTGATTAAAAATCATTGGTATCATTCAACCTACTACTAAAGTATACCCTGTCATCATGATGGGGTTTATTTTTTTATGGCTTGTGTTGTGCTGATGAGTTATGGAAAAGATTGAGTGGTAAAAGATATCAATGACCGTATTTTGATGGTTAATTTTTCTTATTTAGACTATCACATCAATGACTTAATCCATGTGCAATGCAAAAAATAAAGGAGAGATTGTCGTCTCTCCTTTACTCTCAAGTTTTGGGTATTTATTCCACTTGACTGACATCTCTTACCGCTCCTGTGTCAGCACTGGTGGTAAGTGCTGCGTAGGCTCGTAAGGCTTGTGATACTTCACGCTGACGATTGACGGGTTTGAAGGCTTGCTTACCTTTTGCTAGCATTTGTTCACGACGGCGGGCAAGTTCATCATTGCAGACATCAAGATGGATAGACCGATTTGGAATATCAATAATGATGGTGTCAAATTCTTTTACAAGGGCAATGTTGCCACCTTCTGCCGCTTCTGGGCTTGCATGTCCGATGGATAACCCCGATGTGCCACCGCTAAATCTGCCGTCTGTCAATAAGGCACACGCCTTGCCTAGTCCTTTTGATTTTAGATAGGAAGTTGGGTATAGCATCTCTTGCATACCAGGTCCACCCTTTGGCCCTTCGTAGCGAATAATGACAATATCGCCTGCGACGATTTGATCTGCCAAAATCGCTTCTACTGCACTGTCTTGGCTTTCAAATACTCTTGCACGCCCTGTAAATTTTAAAATGCTTTCATCTACGCCTGCTGTCTTAACCACGCAGCCACGAGTAGCAATGTTACCAAATAGTACCGCCAAACCACCATCTTGACTGTATGCAAATTCTTTACTGCGGATACAGCCACTTTCACGATTGACATCAAGATTTGACCATTCTTTGTTTTGGCTAAATGCTTGTGTGGTGCGAATGCCAGCAGGGGCGGCGATGTAGAGATTTCGTGCATCTACATTGTCGGGGTTCATGATATCCCATTTGTTCAGTGCGTCTTTTAGCGTGGCACTATGCACCGTTGACACATTCGTGCGTAACAACCCTGCACGGTCAAGCTCGGCTAAAATCGCCATCACACCCCCTGCACGATGCACATCTTCCATGTGGTATTTTTGTGTGGCTGGAGCAACTTTAGATAGGCAGGGTACTTGACGGCTAAGATGGTCAATATCTGCCATTTTAAAGTTTACGCCTGCTTCGTGTGCTGCTGCCAGTAAGTGCAAAATCGTATTGGTGCTACCACCCATAGCAATATCAAGACTCATCGCATTCATAAAGGCATCTTTGGTGGCGATAGAGCGTGGCAAAATGCTGTTATCGCCTTGTTCATAATGGCGTTGAGCGAGCTTGACTATCATTCTGCCAGCTTCCAAGAACAGCTCTTTTCTTTTGGCGTGTGTGGCAAGTAGTGAGCCATTACTTGGCAAGGATAGCCCCAATGCTTCGGTTAAGCAATTCATTGAATTGGCGGTAAACATACCAGAACAAGAGCCACAAGTAGGGCAGGCTGACCGTTCAACGCTCATCACATCTTCATCGGAAATTAAGTCATCGGCAGCGTCAATCATAGCGTCCACAAGGTCAAGTTTACGCACTTTTTTGCCGTCATCGGCGGTGATGGTTTCATGTGTGGTATGCCCATCTGCCAATTCACTTGCCAAGACTTTACCAGCTTCCATCGGACCGCCAGAAACAAAGATGGTGGGTATGTTCAGACGCAAGGCTGCCATCAGCATACCAGGGGTGATTTTATCGCAGTTGGAGATACACACCAAAGCATCGGCACAATGAGCGTTGACCATATATTCTACACTGTCGGCAATCAAATCACGGCTAGGCAGGGAGTAGAGCATACCACCATGCCCCATTGCAATGCCATCATCAACAGCAATGGTGTTAAATTCTTTAGCAACACCGCCTGCCTTTTCTATTTCACGGGCGACCAGTTGCCCTAATTCTTTTAGGTGAACATGTCCTGGTACAAACTGGGTGAATGAGTTGGCGATGGCGATGATTGGCTTATTAAAATCATCATCGGTCATGCCTGTGGCACGCCATAAGGCTCTCGCCCCTGCCATATTGCGACCAGATGTAGAAGTTTTTGAACGGTAGGTTGGCATCGTTTATTTTCCTTGTTGGCTTGGACTTGGTCTATAGAAGCACGCCAAGTTAGCTAAGTTTATTTGCTTTATTGTAACATTTTTTTAAGGGTTTGTGAGAGCAAAAAGAGTGTTTCTTTTATATGAAAAAGTATAAAAATGAATTATGATTATAAACAAAGTTGCACAATTTTGGCTAATATTTTTTGGTTAATTTTTGCAGAAAATTGTTTTTTTGTACCCCTAGCTCTCACAAGGCGTATCTTAGGCTTGGTGAGATGACATAAGAGTGGTCGAAGTTTAACTCCTTGATGGATTATAAAGATTATCTTATAAAAAAAGATGATAGATGGACGCGTGGACGGATTTGCTTATTTACCAAGGCGGATAAAAATGCTTTGGCGTTGCCTATTTTTTAAGCCTTGACATAAAGTTGTTAGATAAAATCTGGTGGTATTTTTGGCATTTTTCTTGAGAAAACTGGGTGGCTGTCTTGCCTGCAATTTGCAAATTATTGCTAAATCTGTTAAATTTGTAAGCAAGGCTAATTAATACAAACATGATGATTGAACTTGTTTGTATTAATTAACTGTTTTGATTGAAGTAATTTAGATATATTTTTAATTGATAAGGATAAGTATGACGACACCAGAACAACCTAAGTCCAGTGCTATGCCTCAAGTTGAGATAAAGCGACTGGGTATTTTTCCGCAGGTAAATGTGCCTGTATTTTTAATATCAGCATTACTGATTGTTGGTTTTATTATTTTTGGGGCGATGTTTAGTGAGTTGGCGGGTCAAATTTTTGGCAAGGCACAAACGCTCATCACTCGACATTTTGGCTTTATGTTCATTATCTTAATGAATGCAGCCTTAGTATTTTGTGTGTATATATCATTAAGTCGCTATGGCGATATTCGCCTTGGGGCTCAAACAGAAACACCTGAATATAGCTTTGGTTCATGGATTGGAATGCTGTTTTCAGCCGGTATTGGTATTGGGCTACTTTATTGGGGTACGGCTGAGCCTCTGTATCACTTTGTGAAGCCACCTATTGCCGACTCTAGTAGTGTAGAGAGTGCTAAGCAGGCGATGCAGTTGTCGTTTTTGCATTGGGGTTTGCACGCTTGGGCGGTGTACTCAGTGGTGGCGTTGAGTCTTGCTTATTTTCACTATCGGTGCGGCTTACCGCTGTCAATTCGTTCGGTGCTATTTCCATTGATTGGTAAGAATATCTATGGCAAATGGGGGCATGCGGTCGATATTTTGGCGGTGTTTGGTACGATGTTTGGTGTGGTAACCTCGCTCGGTCTTGGTGTGATGCAACTTGAAACAGGACTTGGGCAGATGTTTGGTATTGAACCAAGTCTTGTATTTAAAATCGCCCTAGTAGCAGGCATTACCGCTTGTGCGGCATTTTCTGTGATGGCAGGACTTGATAAGGGGGTGAAACGCCTAAGTGATATCACTATTATTGGTACGCTCATCATGCTTGCCTTTATGATTATAGCAGGTCCAACCCAGTTTATTTTAGATAGCTTTGTGGAGAATATAGGTAACTATGCAGGCAATATCATCACGCTAGGGCTTTGGAATGAAGCCTATATGGATAGCGATTGGCAGGGTGCTTGGACAATCTTTTATTGGGCATGGTGGGTAAGTTGGTCGCCATTTGTGGGTATTTTTATCGCTCGTATTTCTCGTGGTCGTACCATTCGTGAGTTTATTTTTGGTGTGCTATTTGTGCCGATGCTCTTGTTGTTTTTGTGGTTTACGGCCTTTGGTGGTGTGGCGATCAATATGGAGTTGTCTGGAGATTTTGGTTTATCAGCGGCAGTGCTTGCTGATTCAGGTAGTGCGATTTTTAAATTTATTGAATATTACCCATTTACGCAAGGCTTGGTGGTAGTAACACTGGTGATGATTGTGCTGTGGTTTGTAACCAGTGCAGACAGTGCCAGTCTTGTGGTGGATATGCTAACTGCAGGTGGTAACACCAATCCACCAAAAATCCAAAGACTGTTTTGGGTAACATCAGAAGGCATCATTGCGGCAATCTTGCTAGCAGCAGGAGGGCTTTCGGCGTTGCAAGCAGCAGCGATTGTGGCAGGACTGCCCTTTGCTCTTGTTATCTTTGTGATGATGTACTGTCTGATTCGTGGACTTGGGCGAGATCGTTTGACCTTATACCGTAATAACCAATGGTATATTACCGAAGAGTCTGCCGAGCATAATAGTGCTAACGAGATGGTGGATGAGCATCTGTTACCAGGACCGCCCCCAACCACAGAAAAAGCAGACTAATAGCAATAAAAAAATCGGACCTATTTGTCCGATTTTTTATTTTATTTTTTAGTTGCGATCCTAAAAAATTAAACAGTTGTTTGGCTATATTTGTATATGTTGATAGAAATTAAGGAAGGTCGTTAGACAAAAAGAACTTGAAAACAACCAAGAAATCTACAATAGTAGAAATTAAGGAAGGTCGTTAGACCCATCGGTGTTAGTAAGATTGATATGGATCTACAATAGTAGAAATTAAGGAAGGTCGTTAGACTCACGCACCGCATAACTCATCACTGACATCTACAATAGTAGAAATTAAGGAAGGTCGTTAGACAAATGCTGTAATCATCGGGATATGATATCTACAATAGTAGAAATTAAGGAAGGTCGTTAGACCTGATTTTAGGGGCGACTGGTACAGGATCTACAATAGTAGAAATTAAGGAAGGTCGTTAGACACGAAAGTGCCCAAACCTCTACAGAGATCTACAATAGTAGAAATTAAGGAAGGTCGTTAGACAATCATATCCGCACTTGCAAGCTCTACAATCTACAATAGTAGAAATTAAGGAAGGTCGTTAGACAAATAATAATAAATAAAATAAAATAAATCTACAATAGTAGAAATTAAGGAAGGTCGTTAGACAGAGGACGCCACGCCAAGTTTAGTCTCATCTACAATAGTAGAAATTAAGGAAGGTCGTTAGACACCGCTCTTACCATAGCCACGCTCTATATCTACAATAGTAGAAATTAAGGAAGGTCGTTAGACTCTGAGTTGTTGCCAATACGCACCGCATCTACAATAGTAGAAATTAAGGAAGGTCGTTAGACTGTACACGTCCCTGTACTTAACGCTAAATCTACAATAGTAGAAATTAAGGAAGGTCGTTAGACGTTTATGGAGTTTGTCAACCGTGACACATCTACAATAGTAGAAATTAAGGAAGGTCGTTAGACATTGCAGTAATCCACTTCATCGGTTCGATCTACAATAGTAGAAATTAAGGAAGGTCGTTAGACACTGCAAGGGCTGTACTGACAACCGAATCTACAATAGTAGAAATTAAGGAAGGTCGTTAGACTGAGCGTAGAGGTTCTAGTCTAGGGGAATCTACAATAGTAGAAATTAAGGAAGGTCGTTAGACACGAACACCCCTAACGCCCTAATTTCGATCTACAATAGTAGAAATTAAGGAAGGTCGTTAGACAAAATTAAGCGGTAAACATCTGGCTCGATCTACAATAGTAGAAATTAAGGAAGGTCGTTAGACCTCGCCATCGCTTCATCAAAATCTTCTGCATCTACAATAGTAGAAATTAAGGAAGGTCGTTAGACGACAAGAGAGCTGTTGCGAAATTGTTTATCTACAATAGTAGAAATTAAGGAAGGTCGTTAGACCTTAAACCTGCCCTATGGGTGGATGGAATCTACAATAGTAGAAATTAAGGAAGGTCGTTAGACTTTTATGTACACCAGCTTCATCAAGGCATCTACAATAGTAGAAATTAAGGAAGGTCGTTAGACTTGATTTTTGGGATATGCTTACCAATGCATCTACAATAGTAGAAATTAAGGAAGGTCGTTAGACACCAATATGTTTTAATATGAGAATATTTTATCTACAATAGTAGAAATTAAGGAAGGTCGTTAGACCACAGATAGAAATACGGAACGACTCGCTAATCTACAATAGTAGAAATTAAGGAAGGTCGTTAGACGCCATCGCACACGCAAAAGCACTGATATCTACAATAGTAGAAATTAAGGAAGGTCGTTAGACCCGTTTTGGGGTATTTTTACTAATTTTTAGCGGATTTTGATTAAAATTTAAACAAATTTCACTCATTTTTACCCCAAAAACTCAAAATTTACAGCAGGAAGACTAAGGTTTGTAAGTTTTTAAATAACATTACAGTACTAATAAATCCTGTGTGCGATGAACAGCATTGCCATAACGCAACACTTCTCGTTCTGTAAACCTAAATATTATAACACTGTCTGCTCCACAAAACAAGGGTTCAAACTCGTGTTTGATTCTTTGGGTAACAATATTTAAAATACGCTCGCTATTTTGGATTTCGTACACTGAATATTGCAAACGGTCGCCATATTCCATCAAAAACTTAGCAAATTTCGTTCGCACCTTATTGTTACTGATATCATAACTGACAATAATCATCAAATCTCCTTATCTTCAAATAAATCAAAACTTGGAAAATCATAATCTTGCTTTTCGTCATTGATTTTCATAAACAAGCGATAATAATCACGAATATAAATAAAAATTGCCTGTTTATGAGTGATGATTGCATTCATTAATATGGCATGATATTCTCGGCTGTGCTGGGTTTTTAAATGGTATTGCAGTTTATTTTGGCCAAAATGTTCTGCCTTAAATTGACCCAAATTAAAAGATATTAAAACTTGCCTATCAATAATACAGCGAAATGGCTCTACAAAATCACATACCAGTGATTTTCTTTTAAACCATAATTGGTGCAATACCCCTTGATAAACATCAAAACCAAACAATCTTAAATTACATTCAATATAATTAAAAAGTAGCGTATAACCCATATCCAAAACCACATTAACAGGATCTAGTTTTAATCTAGGTTTTCTGCCTTGCCACTTAAAATGTTTTGCTTGCATAAAATGATATTTAAAAAACAACTTTGCTGAATTACCCTCAATACCCATTAAAAAATCCAATCGGTCAGCGGTTAAGCAGCGTTCTTGATACTGTTTGAGTTCGTTGATTGCCGTTTTTAGTTCATCGCTTTTTTGACGCAGATTCTTTAATAAAACAATGTGTCCATGAATCTTGCTAAATACAAGCTGATTGGCAAGCGTTTGTTTTAATTTGGCAGTCATGAAATATTGCTTTTGGCGTAATAAGAAATTCGCTTCTGCTGCATGACTGATAAACATCATCGGTCGCAAGCGTTCGTTTAATAAAATGAGGGCTATGTTGTATTTTTGGCAGTAATCAATCGTAACACTTGTTAAGGTTAGATGACCAATGCTGACGATTGCGAGCACTTTATTTTTAGATAATCGTGTTAACACTTCACCATTGTCATCTTTAATGACGATATTGCCTTGTGAAATAACCAGATGTTTTAGTTCGGTATTGGTTAATAAAATTACTTGTCGATATTTTAGATCAGCTTGATTGAGCATCTGTCATCCCTGAAGTCATTTTAATGATAACGAAGTTTGGTCGCATAAAGCAGCATAAATACAATATTGGCATTTGTTTGGATTGATATTACTCAAAATGATACTGGGTTCATAATGACGAATCTTATTTAAATATGCTTTGAACCATTGTGTTGTCTCATCATTAGGTAGAGCAAGTGGATAATGCTTATTGTCATCTTTAGAATAAAATCCTAAATAATCCACCTTAAATCCCATTTCTATCAAGCAAAAATATTGTGCATAAAGTTGTAATTTATAACCATCATAAATGGTTTTAATCTTTTTCTTGCGTTCAATGAGTTTTTTACTTTGGGTAAAATATTGGTCAATTTTCCCCATTAAACCATACTCTTCTGAATACACAAATATGCCTGTTAAAATATCTTTTTTGGTGCTATAACTGCCGTTATCCACCGTTTCATGGGCTTGTTTGCCAGCGACTTGCGGTGTATCATGATACTGCTCTTCATCTAATCCTTGATAAACATTGTGCAGATAAATAGAATAAGGACAAAAAACAAAGTCGTTTAACTGACTGATATTTAATACATTATGTTCCATAATATCATTTAATTATCCATAAAAATTAGGCTCAATTTTTAAAATTGAGCCTAAAAACTATCTAATGGGTTTGAACAAATTTAAGCCATTCTTGATTGCTAATAGCCAGTTTCAATGAATCCAAATCATCACTTGCTTTAATTTGATTTAATACCCACAAGCCTTTTTTGGCAATATGATACGCACCATTGGCGTCAGCATCATTTGGTAAGCGGTTGTCAGCCTTGCGACTATCAAAAAACTCACCGTTTTTATTTGCTACAGGCGATAAAATAAAATCATCGCCTGTATTGGCGTTGCTATATCGCATAGATACCAGTACTTTTAGATAATAATAAAGACTGCTATACAGATTTTTACTATTATTATTGCAAATCGCATCAATTAAATCATTGCCAGTTTGATAATTGATTTGATGTTTATTAAATAATGCTTTTAGACAATCATTGATATTGATTTTGTCTATAGTTTTTTTGGTATTATTATAAGCATAACGCACATCGCCATGTGAACAAATCACCCAATGGGTTTTTGAGCCATTTGCTTTATCGGTAAAGTTATTATAATCCAATGCAAACTCAAAATAATCTTTGCTAGCGTTATAATAAATGCCATCAAAATTCTTAAAAAATGCTTTGGCTTTGTCTGTATTTTCATAGTTTAGTGGCAATAAATTAACAAAACCTGTAGTAGGGTCAATCTTACTGGTATTCCAAGCAGGCACATAAAACAAAAATCCTGTCTGCTTACCAATATCTTTAATATCTTCAAATTTATTGGTTAATTGCAGTGCATTTCTAATACCGCCTAATTCATTTGGTGGGTTATCTTTTGATACCAAGTAATTGAGTTTTTTAATAAGTGCATTTTCAAAGTTTTGATACACTTGCTTTTCAACCTTAAACCGTCCACGCTTAAAGCCAAAATTCAAATCTTCCAACACAACAATGGCATTGTATTTAAGCATCAGCTGGCTGATATAATGCACCACTTGACTTAAATAACCTTGCTTAATTTCTTTGATATTTTCAATCTCTCCCCAGTTTACACGAGCCTCCAAACGCTCTTTTTCTTTGTTATCCAAAAGAGCATGATAATTGACTGTTAATTTAATGCCGTTATGACCAGTATTAACAATCTCATTTAAAGACTTTTGTTCAACAATTTCACCTTGGCTATTGATGACACTGACATATAATAAATGGCGTTCACCACGGTCAATGCCAATGATATGGATATCTTCGTTACTATTTTTAAGTGTTTGATTGACATTTTTATTAAATTCTTTAAAGCCAGTGCCATGAACACCAAAATTCATCGTAATGGGAATATGTAATAAGAACTTATCCTCCGTATAGCGTTTATCTTTGATGATTGTGTGGGTGGCAATTTTATCCTGATTGGGGTTGTTGGGGTTTTTCATCGTCAGTTTTTCATAAGCAGGGTGCTTTGCCACATCATCAATATTTAATGATGCCTTGCGATAAAAAATCTCCGCTTCGCCATTTAGTTTATAAATCACATTTTGTAGATTTTCTGGGCTAAATAATTCCTTAAAATACAAAGTATGCAAATTCTTATTGCCGTAAGATTTTGCAGAAAAATCTTTATTGTAAATTTGGAATAGGTAGAGTTTTCCTTGTTCTACCAAGTTATCAATATAACTGCTGTCAATATCGGTAAAGAAAACTTTATACCCTTGTGGTTCAACTTCCTTATAAAAATCACTTAAATCTTGATAATTGCTGGTGTCAGAAAATTGAAAGCCAAACTCTCGCCATTCTGAGTGCTTATTGATGCTAGTTTTAAAGAAGTCGATCAGGCGATGACAATCAGATAGATTGAACAGTTCACCTTTTTTGTGTGTACCTTTTTCGTATTTCTCCAAAATGTCCTTAGAGGGCGAATAATAATCAATATTGCTTTTTGCGAAAAATACTTTTGGCAACATCTTGTTTGGACCGGGTAATAGTTTATAAACCATTTTTTGATAAACATCTTGGCTTGTGGCAACTGGGGCTTGGTCAAAGACTTGTTTATGTGATTTATCCAAAATCGCTAGATAATAGTTATCATTTTTTTGTAAAATAATGCCAAAGTTATCCTTTTCTTTATTTAAGTCCCAACCATTGAGTAAGGTGGCGTTATCAAAATTGAGTTTGTATTTTTCTGCAGTAAAGGCTTTTTGTGAAATATAATCACGCACTTTGTTATAAAGTGAGCTAAAATGCTTCAAATCATCATGCAAGGGCGTAAACTCACCATAAAATGTCTTATCCTCATTTAATCTGGTGTCGCTACCGATGGCTAATGGCTTAATAAAATGCACCAAAGCCATCACGCTATCTAAAAATAACTTTAAATTGACAATGTCATGAGATTTTTTGTGTTTATAAAAGTTACGCTCACCAGTAGGATATTCTTTTTCCAAAAATCCTTTGATGGTGCTAAATTTATTGTCAATGTTTTTGATTAAGGACAATTTTTGAGCATCAGCATTGATGGAGCATTGTGATAGATAATCTACTATGCTTACAAACGCAACATCCTCTTGTTTTTGACAATATTGACCTAATGCCTGCTCCAAAGTGGCAATGCTATGCTCGGATTTGATAAATGTTTCTCGTTCTTTATTGAGTTTATTTTTGGCATTATCCGTTTTGGCTTTGGTAAGTTTGTTGTTAAATTCGGTATTGATGGTGTTGGCATAATAATCAGATAATGCCTGATTAATGATATTAAAATTGCCATATAAAATGTGTGAAATATGCGTTAATTGACCATGATGGATGTATATACCATTTGGGTCGTAATCTTTAATATGATTTAATATGGTGTCAATTTTATTAAAATCATCGTGATAAGTACGATAAAAGTCATTAATTGCACTACAAACTTCGTTATCATCTCCAAACCTTGTTGGTAAAAAGGATAGGCTTTGTTTGTCGCTCAATAATTGTTTGTGCAGGGGTTTTAGTTTGGCAACTTTACATTTATTTTGTTGATTATATAGATTGATAAACTCATTAATACCCTGTAATTTTGTGCCATTATCCAAAACTTTACCACCCAATAACGCATTGTAAGCACTAATACCAGATTGGGATAATAGATGATTATAAAACTCAATATTCAATAAATCATCAATACCAAATTCATCAAAATAATCAGTAATTTGATTGTTGATATCAAAAAGCTGTTGATACAGTTTTGGGTGACTATTTTTGATATGATGCAAAATCTGAATATTATCCACAAATCTGGGTAGGTTTTCGTGAATTAAGCGATAAGCAATGGCGGTGTGTTTGGCTTCGTGGCTATATAGGTTTTTTCGGTTTTCATAAAAGCCACTAAAATAAGTACTAAAACCGATAAACTGCTCGATGAGTGCAATTTTTGGCGATTCTTCACCTTCTTTTTGAATGACCCACTTTGTCAAATCGCCTTGCTCTTTTTTACTACCGAACAATTCTTTGGCAAACAAACCTTTGAACCAGGCTTTGGTGGTATTGTCTTTTTCAAACTGCTTGACAATTTGTTTGCGTAATTGCTCTTGTGATTTTTCTAAATCTTTATGTAATTTGTCGTCTTTTTTACTGTTTTTTAGTGCCAGATAAGTATGCTGAAAATCAGACAGCTGTGCTAGATGAGTGTCTGTTAACGCCAACTCAATAAAATCACGATGATAGTCATCTAAAATCGGTTTTATTTTTTGATAACTTTCGGCAAGTGTAGCGTCTTGCTCCAAAAAGTTTTTGGCTTTGATGTGTTCAAGTGTTTTACCAATAGGCTTTAATTCAAAACGCAAGGTTTTGGAAAGAGGGTATTGGCGGGTGAAATTGGTGAATAGCATATGAATTCCTTTTATGTATTGAAGGGGTTGGATCAATCTTGGTGTTTGGCACGGATAATTTTATTATAGTGCGAATTTGATGCCATATCAACTAGTCTGTGTGTAACCACATCTGTTTTATGAGTGTGTTTTTAATACTTGAATAAACTGTCTGTACTCAAAAAGATGAGTGGTTAGTAGTATAAAAAAATCGGACCTAGTTGTCCGATTTTTTATTCTAAGAGTTACTCTTGATGGGTGGGTATGGGCTTTGAAAAACCTTTGGTCAACCATAAAAGATAGACAAATCCCAATAAGCCCCAAGATAGCCCAGCGTATAGCGAGGTGTTTTCGACATTAAGCCACATAATAAAGATGGTGATAAAGCCAAGCGTTGGCACGATGAGATTTAAAAAGACTTGTTTGGGACTGTGCAATCTGCGGTTTTTGAGAGCGTATTCAAAAATGACAGACAGATTGACAAAACTAAATGCCGTCAGTGCCCCAAAGCTGATCAAATGTACCACAAAATCCAAATCCACAAAACCACCCATTAATGCCACCAAACCTGCAATTAAGATATTAAAGACAGGTGTGCGTAATTTTGGATGAATATAACCAAAGACACGGCGACTAATCACACCATCACGACCCATCACATACATCAATCGTGAGACGCCTGCATGAGCTGAAATACCTGAGGCGACAACGGTTATGATGCCAAAAGTCAAGACAATGGATTGAAACAGCGAACCACCCACGAGCAATAAAATTTCGGGCTGAGTCTCGTCAATTTGGGTGAAGTATGTACTTGGATTGCCTGAAAAATAAAGCTGAATGAAGTAAGTACTGACGATAAAAATAAGACCCGTGATGAGCGAGGTTAAAAAAATCGCTTTTGGTAGTTTGTTTTTTGCATCTTTGGTTTCTTCAGCCAGTGTGGATAGAGAGTCAAAACCTGTAAAAGAAAAACACAAGATGGTTGCCCCAGCGATGAGTGGCATAATCTCGGTGGTGGCATTAAAAAATGGTGTCAAACTCCATAACTGGTAAGCATGAGCGGCGTCAATCACGCCATCGGCATTTAGCCCTTGGCTAAGTTTGGTATAGACTAGGTAGGTAAAAAAGGCAATGATGAGCAATTGACCTGTAACAATCCAACTATTAAAGTACGCTACGATTTTTGCTCCAAGTAGATTGACGATTGTCATGATGGAGGTGAATGCCACCACCCAAAACCAAGTGTTTACCTCAGGAAATAACGCACTAAAATAAATGACTGCTAATACGATATTGACCATTGGCATAAGCAGGTAATCTAGCCAGCTAGACCAGCCAACCATGAAGCCTACCGTAGGGTGAATCGCTTTTTGGGCGTAAGTATATGCAGAGCCTGATGATGGGTAGGCACGAATCATCTGTCCATAACTGAGCGAGGTTAGCAAAATGGCAATGAGTGCTAAGACATAGGACATGGGTGTGTGCTGATGACTGGCTTTTGAAACCATACCGAAAGTATCAAAAAGAGTGGTGGGTTGAATGTATGATAGACCGATGATGATGACATGCCAAATGCCTAAATTGCGACTTAAAGTTACAGGCTTGGTAACAGTAGAGGTGGAGATGGGTGTATTCAAAGGAAATCCTCCAAAAATTGCCGATCAGTCGCTAATATGGTGCAATCTGACCTAAGGAAAAAAGACACGATTGAGTGTGAACAATTTTTAAAGAGTAAGACAACAAGTCTGTTTTTTTAGGCGAGACGGGTTTTTAGTGGGATACTCCAGTGGTTTTTTTGAGAATGATGGTGTGAGTCAGTGATTCTCAAGTGGATTGATGGCTTTGGCCAAGAATTTGGCAGATTATAAGGCAAAACCACCAAATTGTCATTAAAAATTTGGGGTAATATACATGAAAAAAAATAACAAGTTTAGCTATCGTACTTATACGGATATATCAGTCTAACAGGCAATATCAAGCACGGATTTTAATTTATGATTTATCCTAAGTCTGCCCATTTATCTTTATCTTTAAACATACATTCATCAAATACGACACATGAACCACATTTTGGGCTTCTTGCCATGCAAGTGTATCGTCCATGCAATATGAGATAGTGGTGAGCATCCACAAGAAATCGATTCGGAATGCGTTTCATTAGGGCTTTTTCTACAGCAAGTACAGTTTTGCCTGTGGCAAGCCCTGTGCGATTACCCACTCGGAAGATGTGCGTATCAACTGCCATGACAGGCTGACCAAAGGCGGTGTTTAAGACGACATTGGCTGTTTTTCTACCAACCCCTGCCAACGCTTCAAGTTCAGCTCTGGTATGTGGTACTTGTCCATCATGCTTATTGATTAGGTCTTGACAGGTTTTGATGATATTGGCGGCTTTGGAGTTGTATAATCCGATGCTATTGATATACGATTTTAAACCGTCTAGCCCTAATTGCAGTATCGCCTGCGGAGTGTTGGCGACCGGAAATAGTTTGCCTGTGGCGATATTGACGCCTTTATCGGTTGACTGGGCTGAGAGCATGACGGCGATGAGTAGCTCAAATTCGTTGCTATAATTAAGCTCGGTAACTGGCTCTTTGATGTGTTCAGAGAGTTTTTGAAAAAATGCCAAGCGTTTTTCTTCATTCATCGGACGAGATGCAGGCGTATCAGCAGTTTTAGCGATGGATAATTTGTCTTTTTGTGAGCCAGATTTTGCTTGGCTGATGGCTTTGGAAGTGGGTTTCTTTGTGGGTTTGGTTGTCATGGCGATATGCTAGATAAAAAGATTATTATAACATGGCTTATCTTAGTGTGAAAATAGGCACATCTGCCATCATCAACGCAAAGATTGCAAGAAAATCCTTGAAATTTGCTTGGATATCCAGTAATTTGATGGTTGATTAGTCAATGTGTGAATGGGCATAATATCATGATTTATCTACATCATCAGATTTTAGTCAATGGCGTAAACAACCAAGGCATCAGGCAGACGATGCCATCAAAAGCAGACTTGCGTCAATCTCGCCATCAGATATTAAGCCAGTTTTGTGGTCGGCATGGATTGCCTACGCCCAATTATGACAAACAAATAAATGGTAAGCCGATTATTACTAATAATCATTTGGTATTTAATCAGTCGCACCATGATACTGCCTATGTACTAGCGTGGTCGTTGAGTGTTGCTGAGCTTGGCGTGGATGTTGAGAGTGTGTGCCGTCAGGCTAATTTTGAGCAGTTGGCAAGACGGTATTTTCATGCTGATGAATATCGGTATTGGCAAGAGAATGACTGTGATGTGCGACTATGGTTTCGGCTCTGGACGATTAAAGAAGCAGTGATAAAAGCAAATGGCATAGGTATCCGCCTAGCCTTAAGAGAACTAAATGCTAAATTTATCAATAGGCATCAAGGCGAGATTTTTCATGATAAGATGGGTTGTTATCGTTTTGAATGTATTGACATGGGCGATGATGTCATTACCATAGCTTATACTGGCGATGTTTGGCAGGCGTGGACATTAAAATAAAAAGTCTGCATGGTAATAAGAATAAAAATACCGCTCAATAGAGCGGTATTTTGTGAGTATTGCTAAGCAATATCACCCATCAATCTTCATAATTATCAATAGAAGGGCAAGAGCAAATTAAGTTCTTATCGCCATAGACATCGTCCACACGACCAACGGTTGGCCAGAACTTGTGAGCCTTGACATATGGCAATGGGAATGCTCCCACTTCACGGCTATATGGTCTGTCCCAATCGCCTACGATGACATCTTGGGTGTGTGGTGCATTGATCAACGGATTGTTATCGGCTGTCCAACCATCAGCACCTGCTTTCACTTTTAAGGCTTCTTGCTTGATTTGCTTTAATGCACTAATAAAGCGGTCAAGCTCATCTTTGCTCTCAGATTCGGTTGGCTCAATCATCAGTGTGCCTGCCACAGGAAAGCTCATGGTTGGTGCATGAAAACCATAATCCATCAAACGCTTGGCGATATCGGTTTCGGTGATGCCAGTCTCTGCTTTTAATGGGCGAATATCAATAATGCACTCGTGTGCCACCCGTCCATTTTTGCCTGTATAAAGTACGGGGTAGTCATCTTTGAGGCTCTGGGCGATATAGTTGGCGTTCAATAGGGCTTGCTTGGTGGCAGCAAGCAGTCCATCACGCCCCATCATTGTGATATACATCCATGAAATAGGAAGGATGCTTGCCGAGCCATAAGGGGCAGCTGACACAGCCGATTGACCATTTTGGGCGTTAAACACAGGGTTTATGCTGTGACTTGGGATAAATGGTGCAAGGTGTGATTTTAGCCCAATCGGTCCCATGCCAGGACCGCCACCGCCGTGCGGAATACAAAAGGTCTTGTGTAGATTCATGTGTAGCACATCAGCACCGACATCAGCAGGACGCATGAGTGCCACTTGGGCGTTCATATTAGCACCGTCCATGTACACTTGACCGCCATGCTGATGAATCAAGTCGCAGATATCACGAATACCTTCTTCAAATACACCGTGTGTGGACGGATAGGTAATCATTAATGCCCCTAGCTTATCGCTATGTTGTTCGCATTTGGCGACCAAGTCATCAAAGTCCACATTGCCATTATCATCGGTTGCAACCACGACCACTTGCATGCCCATCATTTGGGCAGTAGCAGGGTTGGTTCCGTGTGCTGAACGGGGAATTAGGCAGATATTACGGTCGTTTTGACCCAAGCTTTGGTGGTAACGGCGAATCGCCAAAAGTCCTGCATACTCGCCAGACGCCCCAGAATTGGGCTGCATTGAAATTTCATCAAAGCCGGTAATCGCCTTTAACTGTATTTGCAGGCTATCAATCATCGCCACATAGCCTTTGGTGTCGTCCTGTGGGGCGAATGGGTGAACATTGGCAAATTCATTCCAAGTAATCGGCAACATCTCGCTAGTAGCATTTAATTTCATTGTACAAGAACCAAGAGAAATCATTGAGCGGTTCATTGCCAAGTCTTTATCTTCTAGTGATTTTAAATAACGCAGCATCTGATGTTCAGTGTGATAGCTGTTAAAGGTTGGGTGTGTGAGAATGTCATCTGTGCGGTTTAATGCACCAAGCACATTTTCTACCTTATCAAGATTACCAGTTACCCCAAAAATCTCACATAATTCAGCAAATTCTGCTTCATCGGTCAACTCATGAAAAGATACACCTACTAGATCATCTTTATGAAAAAGATTGTAGCCTTTTGATTTTGCTGTTTTGACAAGCTCGCTTGCTTTGTCAGTTTTGATGATGATGGTATCAAAAAACACATCGCTAACAGGCGTAAATTGGCTTTTAACCGCATTATAAAATGCCACTGCCAACGCATGAATACAACTGGCGATACGCTGCAAACCTGTCGCTCCGTGATACACAGCATACATACCTGCTAGATTGGCAAGTAGCACTTGGCTTGTGCAGATGTTTGAGTTGGCTTTTTCACGGCGGATATGCTGTTCACGAGTTTGTAGTGCCATGCGTAGGGCGGTGTTGCCTTGTGCATCTTTTGATACGCCAATAATACGACCAGGGGCAGAGCGTTTGTCTTTGTCTTTAAAGGCAAAATAGGCAGCGTGTGGACCACCAAAGCCCATCGGAATGCCAAAACGCTGAGTACTACCTAGAGCAATATCAGCTCCCATATCAGCAGGTGATTTGAGTAGTACAAGGCTCATGATATCGGCAGCCACGATGGCGTAAGCACCGTTATCTTTGACGGTTTTGATGATGTCGGTCAAATCGGCTACATCACCGTCTTTGCCAACATATTGGAAGTACGCTCCAAAAAAATCGCCCGTCTTAGCAACTTCAAAATCGCCAACCACCACCTCAAAGCCAAAATATTTGGCACGAGTATTGATGACATCAAGTGTTTGTGGATAAGTGCGTGCATCTACAAAAAATTGCTTTGATTTGGACTTGCTACAACGATTCGCCATAGCCATTGCCTCAGCGGCAGCTGTGGCTTCATCAAGCAAACTTGCCCCTGCCAAATCCATACCTGTTAAGTCAATACATACTTGCTGGAAGTTTAATAAAGCCTCTAGGCGACCTTGAGCGATTTCGGCTTGATAGGGGGTGTAGGCAGTGTACCAACCAGGATTTTCTAGTACATTTCTTTGAATAACCGCAGGCAAGCGAGTAGGTGAGTAGCCCTGACCGATGTAGCTTTTGGCAACCACAATGTCGTCTGCCATTGCACGAAGTTTGGCAAGGGCGTTGTGTTCACTCATTGCCACTGGCAAATCAAGAGCTTTACCTAAACGCACCGATTGTGGCACAACAGAGTCCACAAAACTATCCAAATCACTTGCACCGACTTTGGCTAGCATTGCGTCAGTGGCGGATTTATCATTGCCCAGATGACGATGCACAAAGGCATTTTCGTAAAAAAGTTCGGAAAAGTTGTTAAAAGCCATGATATGTCCTTATTTGGTTAAGGTTGGTTAAAATTTAATTAAAAATGGTATTTAAAAATGCAATTTTTAATTAAATTTATTATCAATGTAATAAGGTGGTAAGTATGGTTAATTAAATCTTGTGAATTGTAATTTCAATCATGCTATGCACCAATTTTGGGTGTGAAAACAGTAAATACACATATTTGCAAGCTGTAAAGCCAATAGCGTAAGCTCAGATTGAACTTACGCTATTTTTCTTATAGACTGCTCTCGTACTCGTCTGCACTCATTAGGCTGTCATAATCGGCAGGATTGGCAGGTTTGATTTTAAAGAACCATGCTTTACCATATGGGTCTTCATTAGCAAGCTCTGGGCTGTCCACAAGCTCATCGTTAATCTCAACGATTTCACCGCTAATAGGAGCGTAAACATCACTTGCCGCTTTAACAGATTCAACAACGGCAATCTCTTCGTCAGCCGAGACGGTGCGACCAACTTCTGGTAATTCTACAAATACCACATCGCCAAGCAAATCTTGGGCGTGGTCGGTAATGCCAACAGTGATGATACCGTCATCTTCAAGTTTTAGCCATTCGTGACTGGCAACATATTTTAAATCACTTGGGGTATTGCTCATAAAAGCTCTCCTAGTTAAGGTTAAAAAATTATAATAGGGTGATTGGTTGCTTATTTTTCACATTTTCCTGTAGCATCATTATAGTGTCCACCATAATCTAGGCAAGTATCTTTAGCACCACAACCCGCTAATAGCAAAGCTGTTGCCATAATACATATTTTCACACTCAGGCCTTTTTTAAAAAGATTACCCGTTGCTTGCACAGACTTTGCTAGCGTCATCTCTTGGATTGCTTTTGGGCATAACCTTTTGTGGCTGGCTGTATATCTTGATTTGTTTGGAATATGACTCATGAAAACTCCTAATTAGGTGTTGCTATTTAATGAATAAGCGATGTTGATGACATCATAATCATTAAGAATGTTAAGTATTAAACCACATAGATAATCATTTTCTATCATATTCTGTGCTTGACAAACTTATATTAGCAATGCCATCATTTTTTATTGTTTAGAGATGCAATCAATCAAACTGTTTTTTGCCATTTCTAACAAAGGGTAGTTTTAATACTCGTACGCCAAACTCTTTGCCACGCATGATAATTTTGGCGTGCGTGCCATCAAAATCAGCAGGTACACGAGCGATGGCGATGGATTGATTGAGACTTGGGCTAAATACGCCACTGGTGGTAATGCCTTCACCTTTATCGGTAATGACGGTCATTCCTGAACGCATGACGCCTTTTTCTTCTAGTAATAAGCCCACTTGTTTGGCTTTTACACCATCGGCTTTTAGTTTGACTAGTGCTGTTTTGCCAATAAAATCACGGTTTTCGTCTTTTAAATCCACCGTCCACGCCATGCCTGCTTCCAGTGGGCTGACTTCATCGGTCATATCATTACCGTATAGATTCATGCCTGCTTCCATACGCAAAGTGTCTCTTGCCCCAAGTCCACATGGAGCAACGCCAGCTTTTACTAGGTCATTAAAAAACTCTACCGATTGATCAGCAGGCATGATAATCTCAACGCCGTCTTCGCCTGTATAACCTGTACGAGCGACAAACCAATCACCACCCAAATCCACCCCAACGAATGGTTTTAGAGCGGTTACTTTATCCGCCCATTCAGGCTTGGTGGCAACTAATTTTTCTATTGCTTTTGGGCCTTGCACGGCAAGCATTGCCAGTTCGTAGCGGGGGGTGATGGTAACGCCAAATTCAGCACCCACCTTATTAAAGTGTGCCGAATCTTTTTCACGAGTAGCACCATTAGATACAATGCGATAGGTGGTTTCGTCCTCGCTTGTGCGATAGACAATTAAGTCATCAATCACGCCACCTTGTTCGTTTAGCATGCCTGAATACAAGGCCTTGCCAACAAAGGAAAGTTTGGCAACATCATTGGTAATTAATTTTTGAAAAAATGCTTTTGCGTTGTCGCCTGCTACATCGGTAACCAACATATGCGAGACATCAAACATGCCCGCATCTGTTCGTACAGCGTTGTGTTCTTCGATTTGAGAGCCATAATTGACGGGCAATTCCCAACCACCAAAATCCACTAATTTGCCATTGTGGGCGGTGTGGGCATGAAATAGGGGGGTGCGTTGTAGAGACATCTGTATTTCCTTAAAAAGTGCCTGAAAAATAATCATTTAAAAAATCATTGTTTCAAAATCATTGCGTTAAATTTAGATTACACCATAGCAAGAGCATTGATTTACCCATCGTGAAGCTAATATTTTAACTATTTTAAGCACCCCATCTGTCCTGTTACCTGAGATTTTCAATCATCAAACCAATGATATTGATTCATTGAGATTTAAAGATTTTCTTCCCTTCGGTAGGTACTAATTCCTATGTACCATTCTCCAGATTTTTTTGATAAAGCTGTGATTTATCTAAATTTTTCAGTCCATTTACCTGAGCGATTATGGGAGTGGTTTACGCCTTCGGTGTTGGTTTTAAATTGATCAAAAATATGGCTTGATCAAATAACAGTTAAAACCAATCTCTCCTGAAAAATTACGCCCTTATTATGAAAAATAATGCTACAATTTACAAGAGAAATTTTTAAATTTTACAAAATAAATGCCAATTATTGAGAAATTTTAAGTTGATAAGAGGAGATGATATGCATTGTGATGTGTATAAATTTGCAAAAAATGAAGATTGGTATGTTTATATCGCCCGACCAGATTATCCCAATGACACCGATGAGCTAAGAGATTGGCTAGGTATTTTACCATCTGAAATTCGCCAAAAATTAGGACTTGGTTCGTTTGTCATGCATTTAGATTTAAATGCTCGTGATAAGTTGGCAAGGGTGGATATTTGTGAGGTTAAAGCAAAACTTGCCGAACAGGGCTATTATGTCCAACCGCCACCTGCGGACATTTTGGCGGCACAAGCCATGGCTAAAGCTAAGGCATTGCAAGATAAGCAATATGATTAAATCAGACTACCGACAAACCTTATAATGATTGACAAGACTATTGGTCGTTTGGTGTTTTATCATTCTTAGCGAATTAACCCAATAAATTTTAGTAGCATTGCTAGATGTGTGCTAAAATACATCAATCTTAGTAAAATTAGATACATTATGGAATGGATTAAAAATCTACCCTTAGATGCCATCAGTGAGAGGTTGGCAGGCTTGATAGTTTGGTGGTCGAATCTGGTCTCGGATATTCCCGATCAGCAGTTGCCATTGATGGTCTATATCGGTGCTTCTATATTGGTGCTGCTACTTTGGCTTGTGGTTGTGCGTATTTTACCGATTTCAGTGCGTGGGGTTAGTTGGGTATTTGTAGCGGCGGTATTATTTGCACCAAGTGCCGCCACTGGAGATTCTGGGGCGATTGCACCTGCTGTCATCAGATTATTCCACTCTTTGCTCATGAAAGATTTTGCTGGTATTGTTGGTGATTGCCTGCCGATTTTGGCGACATTTGCGGCATTTTTGGTTATTGGATCGATTTGGCAGATGTTGCGTAGTGTGATTGAGGGCAATACCGCCAAAGCAGAGGAATTTGCCCATATCCAAGAGCAAAAACGCCAGTTGCAAGAGCATCATCTTTAACTTTTTATTTTTGTTATAATAGTGATTGTTGGCTTGAATTCTAAAAAAATCTGTGTATAATATACCGCTTGTGATTTTACCTAATTTCACATCTCCTTGCTACCATCATCAGATGGTGGCTGTTTTAATCCGTAGGGAGTCCTTATGAGACATTATGAAGTGGTGCTACTGGTACACCCAGACCAAAGCAACCAAGTTGCCGATATGGTAACTAAATACCGTTCTATTGTAGAAGAAAATGGCGGTGCTAACCACCGTTTAGAAGACTGGGGTCGCCGTCAATTGGCATACCCAATCAACAAAATTCACAAAGCACACTATGTACTTTTGAACATCGAATGTAACGAAGCAACCCTAGCTCAGCTAGAAGAGCTATTCAGATACAATGATGCAATCATTCGTAGCCTGGTTATCCGTCGTGAAAGTGCGATTACTGAGCAATCTCCTTTGGCAAAAGAAGCTGAAGATAAACGCACCCGCAAAGCCAACCGCCGTAACGATGTTCGCACTCAAGAAGTTGAGAGCGAAGCTGACAGCGAATAATTTTAAGGAGATAACTCATGGCACGTTTCTATCGTCGTCGCAAATTCTGCCGTTTTACCGCTGAAGGCATTAGCCACATTGATTACAAAGATGTAGAACTTCTAAAGCAATACATCAGCGAAAATGGCAAAATCGTCCCTAGCCGTATCACTGGTACTTCTAATAAATATCAACGCCAATTGGCTGTTGCTATTAAACAAGCTCGCTATTTGGCTCTATTGCCATACACCGACAACCACAAGTAATTAACGGAGAGAAATCATGCAAGTTATTCTATTACAGCGTGTCGTTAATCTTGGTAAACTTGGCGAGACTGTTGATGTAAAAGCTGGTTACGGTCGTAACTATCTAATTCCACAAGGCAAGGCTTTGCCTGCAAACGAAGCAAACATTGCTAAGTTTGAAGCTCGTCGTGCTGAGCTAGAGGCACAAGAAGCCAAAGAGCTACAGGAAGCTCAAAAGCGTGCTGATGCACTTGCCGATGTTAATGTCATCATGCGTGCTAAATCTGGTGATGAAGGCAAGCTATTTGGTTCTATTGGTACTCGTGATATCGCAGATGCACTAACCAAATCAGGTCTAGAAGTTGACCGTGTTGAAGTAAAACTACCTGAAGGTCCATTCCGTCAAGTAGGTGAGTACAAAGTTACTATCCAGCTTCACCACGATATTTCTGCTGAAATCTTGGTAACCATTTTATCTGAAGATGCACCAGTTGCTGATGAAGATGATGAATAATTATTTTTCTAAATAATTATCTAAAAAAGAGCCTTTTATGGGCTCTTTTTTAATGTTTAAACCACACTGAGTAAGCTGATGATATTTTGTTGAAAGTAAGTTTTTGGTAGTGGATTTGTGATGGTCTGTATGGCGAGATATTGTAAATACCTAAAGGTCGGTTAAGTATAAATACTCATTGAGGACTGTTGTGATTGGGCTTGGTATTTAGGGACTTAAAAAACCGCAATTAATTTTAATCTGCGGTTTTTTATTGATGGTGTGCCTAGGTCAGTGGTGTATTTTTTGTAAGAATTGACGAACTCTTGGGTGTGTTGAATGATAAAAAAGCTGTTCTGGTGTGCCTTCTTCTACCACAATGCCGTCATCCATTAAAACAACTTTATCCGCCACATCACGAGCAAAATTGATTTCATGCGTTACCACAACCATGGTCCAGCCGTCATTGGCAAGCTGTTTCATGGTGGCAAGCACATCTTGCACAAGCTCTGGGTCAAGTGCTGATGTTGGCTCATCAAACAGCAGTAATTCAGGCTTAATTGCTAAAGCTCGTGCAATGCCCACTCGCTGTTGTTGCCCACCTGATAATTGATAAGGGTATAAATCCATCTTATCAGCCAAACCCACCTGAGTTAGTAGCTGCTTAGCTTCATCAATGACCTGTGCCTTGGGGCGATTTTGGGCAATTATGGGGGCAAGTGTTAAGTTTTCTAAAGCGGTTTTATGGGGAAATAAATTGTAGGATTGAAAAACCATGCCGGATTTGCGTTGCAGTTTTAGGCGAATGTCTTTTTTGATGGGTTTTGCAAAATTGATAGTAAGTGAGTCATCATCAAAGTGCATTGTGCCGCCATCAGGCATTTCAAGCCCATTTAAACAGCGTAAAAATGTGGTTTTGCCAGAGCCTGATGGTCCTAAGATAACCACTACTTGACCTTTATCAATGGTTAGGTCAATGCCTTTTAGGATATGATTTTCTCCAAAGGTTTTTTGGATATTTTTTATAGTAATCATAATAAAATCAATTATTTAGCAATATGTTTGTCAAAATGCACTTCAAGGCGTGATTGTAATAAACTTAAAATAAAGCAAATTACCCAATAAATAATTGCCGCTTCAATATATACAAGCATAAACTCATAAGTGCGTGCAGCGACATTTTGGGCTTCTTTGAATAGTTCGGTTACCAATACCAAAGATGCCAATGATGTCTCTTTAACTAAACTAATAAAGGTATTAGAGAGTGGCGGTATGGATACACGAAAGGCTTGGGGTAAAATGATGTAACGAAAAGTCTGTGCATAGGTGAGACCAACTGTCGTGCCTGCTTCCCATTGACCTTTAGGGATTGATAAAATAGCTGCTCGCACTGTCTCGGACGCATACGCACCAACATTGAGCGAAAATGCGATAATCGCTGTTGGGAACGGATCAAGTTTTATGCCGATGGCAGGCAGACCATAAAAAATAATAAACAACTGCACAAGCATGGGCGTGCCACGAATGGCAGAGACATAAGTTCTTGCAATAAAATAAAGTGCGTTATGCCATGCATTAGTGCGTGGCACAATGCGAATTATTGCAACCGCTAGGGCAATAATAAGTCCAAGAGTAAAGGAAATTATGGCAAGTGGGATAGAATAGATAAATGCACCTTTTAGCATGGGTAAAAAGGCGTCAATGACAATCTCGGCACGAGTGTCTGTCATAAAAGGCAGTTGGCTTAATAAAGATTGCATGGCATATATACATAAAGAAATAGAATAAAAGACCAAAACCACCAAAACGGTGGTTTTGAAAAAAGGCACTTGCTTTATTTTTGGCTAATGTCCGCCCCAAAAAACTCATTGGAAAGTTTGGTTAGAGTGCCATCTGCCTGTAAGGCTTTGGTTGCCTCGTTGAATTTTTCAACCGAAGCGGTCTCATCCTTACGGAAAATTACACCTGCCCCTCGTTTTTCGCTGTCATCGGCAGACAGTTTGATTTCAAGATCGCTATCAGATTTGGTTTTTAAGTAATCAAGCACCGCCAGATGGTCGTTGATGGTCATATCAGCACGACCTGTTTTGACCAGCTCTACTGCCTGAGCAAGTCCGTCTACGGCGACAATTTGAGCACCGTATTTTTGTGCCATCTCGCTATAATTGCTGGTTAAAGATTGGGCGGATTTTTTGCCTTTAATTTCTTCCCATGAGCCAAAATGAATGTTTTTTGGTGCAACCAATACGGCATTTGACCAACTGTATGGCTCGGATTTGTTATATTTGGCTTGGCGTTCTGGAGTGGTAAGGCTTACTTGATTGGCAACGACATCAAAACGACCTGCGTCCAGTCCTGATAGCATTCCGTCCCATTGGGTTTCTTTAAATTCTACCTTCATGCCAAGTTTGTCAGCGATGGCTCGCACCACTTCCACATCATAGCCTGTCAGCTTTCCTGTTTCGTCATGATAGGTAAAAGGAGGGTAGGTGCCTTCTGTACCTACCACCAAAACGCCACCGTTTGCTATACGCTTGTACAGATCGGTTTCATCTGCTAGAGTGGTGGTATCAGTAGTTTGGTTGGTTGCTTCTTTTGTCTGTGGCTGACTTTGATTACCGCAGGCAGCAAGCATGGTTGCAACCATCAAAAAGGGTAGGGTTTTTAATAAAGTCATGTTGATATTCCGTTTTAAATTATCTTATTTATTATATAGTAATTTTTTAGGTTTAGATATGATTTTTTGGAATATACAAAATCCTTAAATGCATGAATGTTCTTTATTAAAGAGGCGAAGGTTAGGCTCTGCAATAAAAATCAAGGCGATAAAGAATTTGATATATCCAATATGCTTATGGCAATATGAAAAAATCCAAATAACAAATCCGAACTACAAATACCTGTAAGAGTGGGGATTTAATCCGAGGTAATTATTAGGCCTTTTTCCAGACTACCCCCAACTTAAAATTATAAATAGCAGAAAAAGATTTACTCTTAATATAAATCTTTTTCTGTGATTACAATAATGACATGATAAGATTTTAAAACGCTTGTGTTTTTCAAGGATATACTCAATCAGTTGCTCGCTTGAATGGTAATTGATGGTTTGCTTTTTATTTAATTGCTTTACAAACAGTACTTTTGGTAATACCAAAGTCTTGGGCTATGTGAAATTGACTGTGGTATTCTTTGTAGTATTTTAAGGTTATCATTATCAAGGTAAAAAAACCAGCGGTGCTTGGGTAGATGTCGTGTAATACATGGCGTTATTCAGCTTTTTCAAAGCTTAAGGCTGCTGAATTGATGCAATATCTTAGACCTGTTGTGTCCTGAGGACCGTCTGGGAATACATGCCCTAAATGACCACCACAATGATGACAGTTAATCTCAATGCGTCTCATGCCATGCGACAAATCAAGTGTTTCATCTAAGGCATTACTACTAATGCTTCTGTCAAAACTTGGCCAGCCGCAACCTGAATGAAATTTATGCTCACTGCTAAATAGCTTGGCATGACAGCCTTGACAATGATAAACGCCTTTATCTTCTAAATCAGTATAAATGCCTGTGAATGCACGCTCAGTACCTTTTTGTCTTAAAACATAGTACGCTTGCGGACTTAGGCGTTCTTGCCAGTCTGATTCGCTCATTTGACGAATGTCATCTTGGGTTAGTTGTTCCGTCATAATCACTCCTTATAAATCATACGGGCTTGCTAGATTGTATTTTTCAGATATAGATGGGCATGATGGCACAAAATACAAGTATTGAATGGGTTTGGGCGTTATATTTTTAATAAAAAAGACAATGTGCAAGTAAATCTTGCAATTTTTAAAAATCTTATTGATTTATGTGAAATTTTAAGTAAATTTTAAGTCAAAAAGAAAGAAAATACTTGCAAAAATCATCAAAATGACTTTAAATAGGTTGGATATTTGATTATTATTTAGAGTTTTTTAAAAATGCAAGTTGGCATCTCATGACAAACCCAAATCTTATTGAAAATCATCAAAAAATGCAAGGCGAAAGATTAAAGCGACTTCGTAAGCAGATGGGTTTATCTGCCCAACAGCTCGCCCACAGACTAAGCGAGAGCGGTACGCCGGTTAGTCGTGGGGCAATTGCTAATTGGGAGTGTGGCAAAAACGGTATTGCCAGTAGCAAACTTGCTTCTTTAGCCAGTATCTTAAATACCACAGAAAGCTTTTTATTGACAGGTCGCACGCAGATGGATGAAGACGCCCAATCTGACGACGATCAAATCCATCATCAACACTTTTCATCACAGGTGATGACCATGAATACAGCAAACACGCCTTTAAAAAAATCTGCTAAACTTGCCAATGTGTGCTACGACATTCGTGGCGAGCTACTACAAACAGCCAACCGCATGGAGGCGGAAGGGCATCGCATCATTAAACTAAACATTGGCAATCCTGAGCCTTTTGGTTTGTTGCCACCTGACGAGATTGTACAAGATGTGGCGATGAATCTTCACAATGCGTCTGGTTATTCAGATTCTAAGGGGATTTTTGCGGCACGCAAGGCGATTTTGCAGTACTATCAAGGTAAGGGGCTGTTATCTGCTACTGATGTCAATGATGTATTCATCGGTAATGGAGTGAGTGAGCTTATTGTGATGGTCATGCAGGCACTCTTAGATGATGGTGATGAAGTGCTGATTCCGATGCCAGATTATCCGTTGTGGACGGCGGCAGCAAATTTGGCAGGTGGCAAGGCGGTGCATTATCGTTGTGTTGAAGAGAATAACTGGCAACCTGATTTGGCAGATATTGAAAATAAAATCACCCCAAAAACCAAAGGCATTGTGGTAATCAATCCTAATAACCCAACAGGGGCGTTGTATTCTGATGAGATTTTGCAAGCAATTGCAGATTTGGCGGTTAAATACGGATTGGTGTTGATGGCAGATGAGATTTATGACCGTATTTTATATGATGATGCGGTGCATACACCGATGTGTACCATAACGGATAAGGCGTTGGTGCTGACTTTTAATGGTTTGTCAAAATCACATCGTATCGCAGGTTATCGCTCAGGTTGGGTGATGATTTCAGGTAAAAAAGACCATGCTGACGACTTTATTGAAGGCTTGACCATGCTTGCTAGTATGCGACTGTGTGCCAATGTGCCTGCACAGTATGCCATACAGACAGCAATGGGTGGCTATCAGTCTATGCAGGCTTTAACTGCACCATCTGGCAGATTATATAAGCAAAGGCAGTTGGCGGTTGATAGACTAAATGCCATCAAAGGCATCAGTTGCACCATGCCACAAGGGGCGTTTTACTGCTTTGCTAAGATTGACCGCAAGGTATATCCGATTGATAATGACATGAAGTTCATGATGGACTTGTTAATTCAAGAAAAAGTACTGATGGTACAAGGCACAGGCTTTAATTGGGATAAGCCAGATCATTTTCGTGTGGTTTTTTTGCCAAATCTGATTGACTTAGAAGATGCGATGGATAGGCTTGATAGATTTTTTGCCAACAAGCGTAAAGAGTTTGGTACAGAATGATGTCTTAACCGCCAACTCTTATGTGTATAAAATCTCATACATGGCTACTGCGATGGTATGGGGTGTAATGAATAACAAAAATCAACAAAGGCCTGTAGTTTTAGGCTTTTGTTGATTTTTTTGATGGATAAATTGGTCAAATCAAGAAGTTGTTAAGTGCACTAATGTAACTTAAGACTGTGATTGGTCAATGCTAATTATGCTAAAAACCCCTATCCATATGCCATTTTTGCATTTTAATTTTTGCCCTAAAATACTTAATATGGCAAGCCTGTATAAATTAAGTGTTTAAGCGATAAATTGTTGTGGTTTACGCCAAGCACTCTATCAACAACTTTCAAAGCCTACCGCCAAAGGAAAGAAGTCCATGTATCAATATTCTTATACTGACCAAAAAATCGTTGATGAGCGAGTTGAGCAGTTTCGTGATCAAACCCAGCGTTTTTTGGCAGGTGAGTTGCCAGAGGAACAGTTTTTACCACTTCGTCTGCAAAATGGACTGTATATTCAGCGTCATGCACCAATGTTGCGTATCGCCATTCCTTATGGCTTGATGGCAAGTCATCAGTTGCGTGTTTTGGCTGAGATTGCTCGTGATTACGATAAGGGCTATGCACATTTTACCACTCGCACCAACTTGCAATTAAATTGGGTGAAGCTGGAGGAAGTGCCAGATATTTTGGCAAAACTGGCAAGTCATCAGATGCACGCGATTCAGACATCAGGGAACTGTATTCGTAATACCACTACCGACCCTTATGCAGGTATTCATAGCGAGGAAGTGGTGGACCCCCGTCCTTACTGTGAAATCATTCGTCAGTGGAGTACTTTTCATCCAGAGTTTGCTTATTTGCCACGCAAATTTAAGATTGCAGTGATTGGCACTAAAGCGGACCGTGCCGCCACTCAAGTACACGATATTGGTCTGCATGTGGTCAAAAAAGATGGTCAAATAGGTTTTGAGGTCATCGTAGGCGGTGGTCTGGGTCGCACCCCTATTATCGGCAAGATGATTAATGAATTTTTGCCACGAGAGCATCTGTTAAGTTATCTTGATGCGATTTTAAGGGTGTATAATCTAGAGGGTCGTCGTGATAATAAATACAAAGCTCGTATTAAAATCTTGGTAGAGAGTTTGGGTAAAGAGGTGTTTGCCCAAAAAGTTATGGAAGAATGGCAACACCTAAAAGATGGTGATTTGACCCTGACCGATGCACATTTTGCGAAGGCAGAAAGTTATTTTACCACGCCTAATTATGAACACATTGATTCTCTTTTGGCTCAAGATCAACTGCAAACATACTTAGCTAATGATGAGTTTAGCAGATGGTATGAGCATAATACCGTTGCCCATAAGGTCGCAGGCTATCGTGCGGTGGTTATTTCATTAAAAGCGGGTATTGTCAATGGCAAATATATCCCATCGGGTGATATGACAGATGGTCAAATGTTTGCTTTAGCGGACTTGGCGGATAAATACAGTTTGGGTGAAATTCGTGCAACTCATCATCAAAACTTGGTACTGGGTGATGTTAAGATGACTGATTTATATGCTTTATGGCAAAAACTATCAGCACTTAATTTGGCTCGTGCTAATATCGGTACGCTAACAGACATGACAGTATGTCCTGGTTTTGACTATTGTGCGTTGGCAAATGCTACCACTCATAATATTGCTGCTAGCATTGAAGAAAAATTCCAAGACTTAGATTACTTATACGATTTGGGCGATATTCGTTTGAATATGTCAGGTTGTATGAATGCCTGCGCTCATCATCATGTGGGAGATATTGGTATCTTGGGTGTGGATAAAAAGGGCGAACACTGGTATCAAATCAGTTTGGGTGGTAGTTCTAGCGAAAATGCTCGTTTGGGTCAGATTCTAGGTCGTGCTGTGGCGGCTGACGAGGTGGCAGATACCATTGATACTATTGCTAAAGTTTATCAAAAGGAAAGGGTGGTTACAGGTGAGTATGTTGAGAGCTTTGCTCAGGTGGTTGAGCGTGTCGGTGTTGCACCATTTAAAGCGGCGGTTTACTCATAATTGATGGATAAGGAGAGTGTTATGAGCATGCAAATCATTAGTCTAGACAGTAAAGCAAATATTCATGAAAGTGTGGGCGAATTTTTTTTAATTTCATCTGCTGATGAAGCCCCTGCTTATGCCGGTTTTGATATTGGTATCATCAAGAAGAGAGCTTATGGTGATAGTACGCTACTAAGCACGCCAAACGATTTTCATGAGACTCGTGGACTGCTATTGACAGCGGACAATGCCATTGATGAGGTGAAAGAAGTGCTAGAAGAGGCACTGGTGAATTTATTTGTTGTGTATGTCTCTGATTTTAAAGATGGGCGTGTATTTAGTCTGGTGCGTCAATTAAGACAGTTAAGCGAACAGGCAGAAATCGTCATTGCAGGCGAATTTGGTCTTGATCAGGCGGCGTATTTTTATAAGTCGGGTGCTAATGCCTTTGCGGTGGCATCAGAGCGTATCAGCACCCTAAAAAATACCCTAAATGACCTAAAAACTGCACATGACGGCATATCTGCTGGTGCTTTGCCGATGTTTCGCTAAGTATTGTTGCCAGTATTGGATTGGCAGCAGATAAAACTGACTGACAAATCCAAGCCTAATAATCATGGTTATTGTGCTTGATGACCTGATCGGCTTGGTTTATTTTTACTTTATAGATACAGCTGACCGAACACAAGACCATCTCTTTTGTTGGGATTTTTAACCATCAAGTTTTGCCAAATGCTTGCTTACCAAGTTTTTGTGTGAAATGACAATGTGATGAGTGCATGATGAATACTTTGCCTTTATTTTTTAATTTAACCCATCAAAGTGTGCTGATTATTGGTGGTGGCGATGTTGCCAAGCGTAAGGCGGACTTGTTGCATAAGGCGGGGGCAAGTTTGGTTGTGTTGGCAAAGCATTTTGATGAATCGTTCTTGGCTTTTTTAAAGATGCATCAGCATACCATCATTCACAAAAGCTATGAAAGTGCAGATTTGCACACCTTGCCAAGACCTGCTGTTATCATCTGTGCCACTGACGATGACAGGCTTAACCATACGGTATATCATGATGCCAAAAGTCTGGGTATTGCCATCAATGTGGTGGACTGCCCAGCTTTATGTGATTTTATTTTTCCTGCCATTGTGGATAGAAGCCCAATTGTCGTTGGTGTCTCTAGCAATGGCAAAGCTCCTGTGTTGGCACGGCTGATTCGAGCTAAGATTGAAAGTCAGTTGCCATCAAACATTGGTAAATTGGCTAAGCTAGCAGGCGAGTTTCGCCAAATCGTCAAAGAAAAACTACCTACCATTACTGAGCGTCGGTATTTTTGGGAAGGAGTGTTTGACCGTGCTTTGTCGGATAAGCAGGTGGGGGTGTTGTCTGATGAACTTGATGATTTTATGAATCATCAACAAAAATCAGGTGAGGTATATATCGTGGGTGCAGGGGCTGGAGATCCAGATTTATTGACCTTTAAAGCACTCCGCCTAATGCAACAAGCAGATGTGGTGCTGTACGATGCACTGGTGTCTGATGAAATTTTGGATTTATGCCGAAGAGATAGCGACAAGATTTTTGTTGGTAAAAAACGCCAAAACCATGCTAAAGCACAAGATGAAATTAATGAGCTGCTTGTATGTTATGCCAAAAAAGGTAAGCGAGTGTTACGCCTAAAAGGTGGCGACCCCTTTGTTTTTGGTCGTGGGGGCGAGGAGGTTCAGGCTTGCCAGACAGCGGGCATCCCTTATCAAGTGGTGAGTGGGATTACGGCAGCATTGGCTGCTAGTAGTTATGCTGGCATTCCTTTGACGCATCGTGGCGTGGCGACTGCGGTACGCTTTTTGACAGGATGTTATCAAACCAATGAACATTTTGGTGGCTTAAAGAGCTTGTATCAAGATGATGAAACGCTAGTATTTTATATGGGGCTTCATGCACTTGAGAAGGTGGTAGGTGGGTTAAGAGCATCAGGCGTATCTTCTGATATGTCAATAGCAATCATCTCAAATGCCAGTTTGCCCACTCAGCAGGTGCTTATTGGCACGCTTGATGATATTATTCAAAAAAATGCACAAGCCAAGATGGCTGCACCTGCCATTATCATCGTAGGGCGTGTGGTGGAGCTGTATCAGCCTAAATAAGACGCTCGTTGCTATGAATTGCCATTAAGCGTGGTTGGTATGGGTGCTCATGATACTTTGGTACTTTGCGGTTGTTGTTATTTTTAAATATCCTAAAGTTGTTGAGATGACTTTTTACAAAAATTAGGCTAAAATAAAAAGTTCAATTATTAATTAGTGTTTAAAATATGACAGATTCTATTGATCGCAACGCTTCTTCTGAGTTGGTTTCACAGACTGCCGAAGAAATTAAAAATGTTGCTGAGACAACCAAAGAGGTAACAACAGCCACCGTTAAAGGGTTGGAAAATAGCACCAATCATGCACTAGAATTTCTAGGTATGCCAATTGATGTCAATACTTTAATAAAAAATAGCATTGATTTGGGCATCAATCTTGTTTTGGCATTATTGATATTCTTTATTGGTAAATGGGTTGGTAAGCGTATCTTGGCGGTGATTAACCGTATGTTAAGCAGGACGCATCTTGACCAAACGGTACTGAATTTTTTAAATAATTTGCTATATGGCGTGATGATTGTAGCCATCATGTTGGCTGCACTAAATAAATTGGGTATCAATACCAACTCATTCGTGGCAGTGCTTGGTGCAGCGGCGGTTGCGATTGGTATGTCCTTAAAGGATCAACTGTCCAACCTAGCAGCCGGTGTGATGATTGTGATTTTTCGTCCTTTTGGGCGTGGCGATGTTGTTGAGGTGGGAGGTAAGTTGGGTACGGTGATTGATATTACCCTAGTTAATACCAGAATCCGAACAGCCAGCAACCATGAGATTATTATCCCAAATGGCGACATCATGACGACTTCTAGTACCAATTTTTCATCATTGCCCAATCGCCGTATTGAGGTATTGGTTGGTATTGGTTATCAAAGCAATATTAAAAAAGCCAAAGAGCTTATGCTACTGACGGCATCAAAGCATGATTTGGTGCTAGGTAATCCAGAACCGTTGGTGCGTGTTACTGCACTTTCTGAAAGTTCGGTGGATTTGACTTTGTATGCATGGACGGAAAATGGCGATTGGTTTGGTGTGCAGTGCGATCTATTGGAGGAAATTAAATATGCCTTTGATGAAGCGGGTGTAGATATTCCATTCCCGAATCGTACATTGCATATTGAAGGATTGCAGGACTTGTCAGAGCTGATTAAACAGCAAGGAATTACTGATGCCAACAATGACAAAACGCCATAATCAGGGTTGTTTTTATTCGTTAAATGTGGCAAGTGATTAGAATCAAGCAAAGTTTTGATTGTAAACCATAAAAAATACCGCAAAGGCATATTTGCGGTATTTTTTATCATAAATAGCACCAATGAGGTAATGCCTATTGGCAAGTAGTTTTTAAGGGCTTGGTATGAATGACTCATACCAAGCCTATGAATTAAAAAATGCGATTCATGCCATTTAATGCTGCCACACGGTAGGCTTCTGCCATTGTTGGGTAGTTGAAGGTGGTACTAAGGAAGTATTCCAAAGTGTGATGGCACTTCATCACCGCCTGACCGATGTGGATAATCTCAGAGGCGTGGTTGCCATAGCAATGAATGCCGAGAATTTCCAAGGTTTCACGATGGAATAGAATTTTTAACACGCCTGAGCGTTCACCGATGATTTGAGCTCTAGCCAAATGCTTAAAGAATGCTTGTCCGACTTCGTACGGTACTTGATCTCGGGTAAGGTCTTCTTCGGTTGCCCCAATACTTGAAATCTCAGGAATGGTATAAATACCTGTCGGTACGCTATCGATGAACTCGGCATATTTATCGCCCACCATAAAACCTGCAGCATTACGCCCTTGGTCGTAGGCGGCAGAGGCTAAAGATGGCCAACCGATGACATCACCTACCGCATAGATGTGCGGTACACTGGTACGATAAGTTTTATCAACTTCTAGCTGACCTCGGTTATTGGCGGTCAGTCCTACAGCTTCTAGGTTTAGGCTATCGGTGTTGCCTGAGCGACCGTTGCACCATAAAATGGCGTCCGACTTAATTTTTTTGCCACTTTTTAGGTGTAGAACAACGCAATCGTCATGTGTTTCTAGGCGATCAATTTCTTCATTATTACGAATGCGTACACCAAATTGACGAAAGTCATGAGAGAGGGCGTCGGAGATTTCGTTGTCAAGATAGCTTAGTAATTGATCTTTATTGTTGATGAGGTCAACCACATAGCCAAGACCTGTAAAGATGGAAGCATACTCACAACCGATGACACCTGCACCGTAAATGATGATTTTGCGGGCAACATAATCCATTTGCAAAATCTTATCAGAATCAAAGACGCGTGGGTGGTCAAAGTCTAAAAAGTCAGGACGATAAGGACGAGATCCGACCGCAATTACCGCCTGATTGAAGGTTAGCGTTTTTTTCGCACCATCTTCAGCGTCTTCAACCTGCAGAGTGTGTGGGTCTAGAAAACTGCCCCAACCTTGAATAATTTCAATGCGATTGCGTTCATAAAATAGGCGATGAGTATTCACTTGACTTAAAATCACTCGGCGAGCTTTGCTAAGCACCTTATTCAATGGGACTTGAAAGTTATCCGTAAATGAGCTAAAGATAGGGTCTCGTCTCATGGAGATGATATTAAAGACGGATTGACGCAGTGCCTTACTAGGAATGGTGCCAACATGAGCACAGTTGCCACCCACTTGTTCACGAGGGTCGATGACAGCAACTTTTAGCCCTGATTTGGCAAGTTTCATTGCTGCTGCTTCACCTGCAGGACCAGCACCTAGTACGATGGCATCGTATTCATAATTGTGTTTTTTATGCTCTTTGATACTTTTTTCTTGATGAAGTTCGATGCGTTGTCCGTCTAGGGGGCTGATGAGTGTTTGATGAATGAGATCAACATCAGTTTGTTCATACATCTGAGTGGTGATATCCTCGGGGGTAATTTTAGGTTCTGTACTGACATTGGATTGGTTTTTTTTACTCATGGGATTCCTTATTGGTTGATTGTCATGTTAATCTTGTGCTAATACAATTAGCCAATGCGTCTTGCCAGACCTGATACCTGTAAAATCCTTGTGGCAATCTCTTCAACGCTCATTTCAGAGACATTAAGATTGGGGATTTTTTGGGCGGTGTAGATGGCTTGAATGGCTCGTTGTTCTTCTTGGCATTGAGCAAGTGACGCATAGCGAGAGCCTGCCTTTCTTTCTTGGCGGATACGCACGAGTCTTTCAGTATCGATGGTAAGTCCAAAGAGCTTATGGCGATATGGCTGTAAAACTTTGGGTAGATTGCTACTGTCCAAATCATCTTCGGTTAAAGGGTAATTGGCGGCACGAATGCCAAATTGTAAGGCGAGATATAGGCTAGTTGGTGTCTTACCAGAACGAGACAGCCCCACCAAGATAATGTCTGCTCCATCGTAGTGAGTGGTTCTTGCTCCATCATCATTATCTAGGGCGAAATGTACCGCATCAATACGAGCTTTATAATCCTCACTGTCTACCTGTCCATGTGCAATGCCTGCGTGTGGGTCAGGATTTTCGCCAATCTCATTGGCAATACGAGTAATCAGTCCTTCATAGATATCAAGGTTTGTGGCGTCTGCCCCATTGATGACGCTACGAATATCATCGCTGACGATGGTGTCAAAGACCAGTGGTTTTAGTCCTGATAGGCGGTGCGATTCATTGATGCGTTTGACCGCATCGTGTGCAAGTTCGGTGCTATTAACATAAGGAATGATTTTGATGTCAAATTTGACATTGCCAAACTGGCTTAATAAAGAACGCCCAAGTGTTTCGGCGGTAATGGCGGTGCCATCAGAGATAAAAAATGCACTGCGAAGTGGTGTATAATCCTTGGTTTCTTTGGTCTGATGGTCTAACTGGCTAGGTGTGGGGGTGTGAATGTACATGGCTATCCTTATTGTCGTGCCACAGATAAATGCTTGAAATTATAACATAAAAACAGATGTTTTTGTAGGATAAAATTCTGCTAAGTAAACCGACTTGCCAATCACTGTCTTTGAAATTTTTATTGAAACCTAACACACTCACAAGCATATTTTATAAATAAATATCTATATTTTTTTGTAAAATATATTGTATTTTTTATTGAGTATTGGGTCATTTATCGTTATAATTTGGGAAATTCTTAGTATAGTATTAGGGTGTTTTTATGGCACAAGTTATTCCATTTAGCCAACTTGGCAAGGATGATGTTGAGATTGTTGGTGGTAAGAATGCATCGCTTGGTGAGATGATTAGTAATTTGGCAAATGTTGGTGTATCTGTACCAAATGGCTTTGCTACGACTGCTGACGCATTTAACCGTTTTTTAAACGAAACAGGTCTTTTGGATAAAATTAATGCTGAATTAAAAGGCTTGGATGTTGATGATGTTGAAAAACTGGCTGAAGTCGGTGCTAAGGTGCGTGATTGGGTCATCGCTCAAGACTTACCAAAAGATCTAGAAGATGAGATTCGCCGTACCTATGATGAGCTGACAGGTGGTCAAGATGTTGCGGTGGCGGTGCGTTCATCAGCTACAGCAGAAGATTTGCCTGATGCATCTTTTGCAGGACAGCAAGAGACTTTCTTGAATATTCGTGGCATTGATAATGTATTGATTGCCATCAAAGAAGTTTTTGCTAGCTTGTATAATGACCGTGCCATCGCCTATCGTGTACATAAAGGCTTTGAGCATGCAGGCGTGGCATTATCAGCAGGGGTTCAGCGAATGGTACGCTCGGAAACTGGCACCTCTGGCGTGATGTTCACTCTAGACACCGAGAGTGGCTTTAATGAAGTGGTGTTTATTACAGCAAGCTATGGTCTTGGTGAGATGGTTGTCCAAGGGGCAGTAAACCCTGATGAATTTTATCTGTCAAAAGCGCTACTTGCTCAAAACCGCCCTGCGGTGGTTCGTCGTAATTTAGGCTCAAAACACATCAAGATGGTCTATGGTGATGAGGGTAGTACCAAGCGTTCAACTAAGATTGTTGATGTAGAAAAGGCAGACCGTCAGCAGTTTGCTTTATCAACCGATGAACTGACCGCTCTTGCCAAGCAAGCACTGATTATTGAGAAGCACTACGGCTGTCCTATGGATATTGAATGGGCAAAAGATGGTGATACAGGCGAACTATTTATCGTGCAGGCACGCCCAGAGACAGTGAAATCTCGCCAAGACAAAACAAGCATGGAGCGTTATGTCATCAACTCCAAAGGGGCAAAAGTGCTGTGTGAGGGTCGCTCTATCGGTCAGCGTATCGGTTCTGGAAAAGTGCGTATCGTTAGCAATCTCAATGAGATGAGTAAGGTTGAAGAAGGTGATGTGCTGGTGTCTGACATGACCGACCCAGATTGGGAGCCGGTGATGAAGCGAGCGTCTGCCATCATTACCAATCGTGGCGGCCGTACTTGTCATGCCGCCATCATCGCTCGTGAGCTTGGCGTACCTGCCATTGTTGGCTGTGGTAATGCCACCGAGCTTTTAACAGATGGTCAGGCGGTTACTGTATCATGTGCTGAGGGCGATACAGGATTTATTTATGATGGCAGGCTTGATTTTGAAGTGCAAAAAAACTCCATCGCTACCATGCCAGAGCTTGCCTTTAAAGTCATGATGAATGTCGGCAATCCAGACCGTGCGTTTGATTTTGCTCAGATTCCTAATGAGGGCGTGGGCTTGGCACGACTAGAATTCATCATCAACCGCATGATTGGTGTGCACCCAAAAGCCTTATTAAATGTAGATAGCTTGCCCCAAGAAACTCAATTGCAAGTCTTTGAGCGTATGGCAGGCTATAACTCGCCTGTGGAATTTTACATCAATAAGCTGATTGAGGGTATTTCTACTCTTGCGGTAGCGTTTTATGATAAGCCTGTGATTGTGCGTATGAGTGATTTTAAATCCAATGAATACGCCAACTTGATCGGTGGTAAACTCTACGAGCCACACGAAGAAAATCCAATGCTTGGTTTCCGTGGGGCAAGTCGCTATATTTCGGATAATTTCCGTGATTGCTTTGAGCTTGAATGCCGTGCGTTAAAATATGTGCGTGAGGAGATGGGCTTGACGAATGTCAAAATCATGATTCCGTTTGTACGCACCACCACAGAAGCAGCCCAAGTGATTGAGCTACTAGAAAAAAATGGCTTAAAGCGTGGTCAAAACGGTCTTGAGATTATCATGATGTGCGAGTTGCCGACCAATGCTTTGCTTGCTGATGAGTTTTTGGAGTATTTTGATGGTTTTTCCATCGGTTCAAATGACTTAACTCAGCTTACACTTGGTCTTGATCGTGATAGTGGCATTGTTTCGCACCTGTTTGATGAGCGAGACCTTGCGGTCAAAAAACTGCTTAGTATGGCGATTGAAGCGTGTCGCAAACAAGGCAAATATGTCGGCATTTGCGGTCAAGGACCTTCAGATCACCCAGATCTTGCTCGCTGGTTGATGGAGCAGGGCATTGATTCGGTATCCCTAAACCCTGATAGCGTACTTGATACTTGGTTATTTTTAGCAAAGGATAAGTAATTAAAAATTTGTTGTTTTCCTGCAAGTCTTGTTTTTGTTGCAAAAATAGGGCTTGCAGGATTTTTTATACAATACAATAAATTTTTGTTGACTTTATAACTATGTTATGATACAAGTATTGGAACCATTCTTAGCTTAATGGAGTTTTTTACGGTTGAAGTTAAAAAATTGGAATTGGTTGTTCATCACGATACTAGAAATGTCATTGCTTTCTCTTCTGTAAAAGATTTGTTTAGAAAACTGGGTCTGAATGAACAAAACTTTGATCCAAGTCTATCTAAAAATCTATATCTGTTTTATCCCACTGATATGGTTGTAAAATCTAATTTTTATCAGTGCAATCTTAGTTTGACAGAAAAAATTCCTTTGGAGCAAAGAATTCGTTATAGAACCAAAAATGTTTTGGATTCGGTATACGCTAAGATTATTGACTATATCAACAAAAACATTGATGGAGAAAAATTATCTGTCTATGTTGTATGCAACTCTTATTTGGATGAATTTAGCCAGAGGTTTTTTGAGATGGCTCAAAAATTTGGCGGTTGGGAGGTTTCCTGTAAAATTCAGCATAATTACTCTTTAAATTCAGATAAAAATCAAAATAATGATGAAAATTTATATAATAAATTAAGTACACTAAAATCCAATGGAAAAAGTGATTTTGATAAGGGTTTGTATGATGATTTAATTAATATCTCACTTGAATATTTAAATGCTGGCGATGCTTTGACTGCAAAAAATATCTGTAATTTTGTTAAGAATTTTTATAGCGATTCTGATTTATGGAATACTCTTTCTATATCTGAACAAATGCTAAGAAATCCAATAATGTCTGAATATTATTTAGATTTAATATTAAATAACAATAATATTGAAAAATACAAAAATGGTTCTAGATATTCTAAGGCTATGCTATATGCTAGAGTACACAGTAAAGAACTTCAAAGTATAGAAAAGTCAGAGTCTTTATTGAATCAAGCCTATAATGAAATTACAAGCTCTGATGAGTATCTAAATAATGTTCCAAATGCAATTTTTTCAGCTTTATTTAATCGTAATGGGTATGCTTTGATTTTATTTCGAAATAATAAAATAGAAGAGGCAAAAAATTTAATGATAGATTGTATTGCTCAAATTGACAATATATCAATCATTGATGGAGAAGAAAAATTAGAATTGTATCGTTCTGTTTTGGTGTACAATTTGGCTCAATGTTATGAAAGGCTTGGCGATTATAATAATGCCATCATCTCTTTAAATAAACTTTTGGATAAAGATAAGTTAATGGATACTTATTATTTGGATTTGGTAAGAGTTTATGGTTATTTAAATGATATAGATTCTGCGATTTTTAGTTGCAGACAGACAACATTAATCAACCCTTACAGTCATCAAAACTGGGCAACCCTTGCTTATTGGCAATTACAAAAAACATTGTATTTAGATTCAGCATTTAACTATTATTATGCTTATAAATTGTGTCTTGATCCTAAAAAGTCTTTAATGTATCTAAATGATGCTCTCTACTCAAAAATTTTATCCAAAGAACAAGATTGTTGTCCTGATTTAGAAGCGGTGTTAAAGAATTTTGTAACAAATAAAGAATTATTTGGCTTTGATGAAAGTGAGGTTGTAAAGTCTTTTAGTTTATTGGCGGAAACAGAGTTGTGTAAAGGTAATCAGAAGCAAGCTCTTGATTATTTATCATTAGCACTGGTTAAATTTCCCAATAATAACATTTTAAAACAAAACTATGAATTTTTAAGTTCTTTATATTTTGAATAAAACACGGCTAAATGATGTAGAGTCGATTTAGCCGTGTTTCTACATCTTTTGCTAAAGCTTACTTCATATGATAAAGTAGATCATGATTGACTTTTTCATTTCTGGCACTTGAATTGCTAGTTGCATAGCAGTCTCCTTTTCAAGTGAGTTGAAATTTTTCAAAATGTCAGATTTTTTCTGACATTTCTTAATATACAATATATTTTTTAAAAAGTCAAGAGTTTTTTATGATTAAAGAAATTTTTTTTGCTAACCCAAATGTAAAGCGGTATGCTTTTTTTATGCTCTTTTTTCAGATGGGTATGGCAATATCACTGGCTTCTATGCCAATTTATTTTAAAAATGAAAACGCCATCTCCGCCTACGGAATGGCATATTCGGTTATGGCGGTAACAGGGGTGTTTTCTTTTGTTTATGGAATGTTTGTAGATAAAATTGGTTTTGCCAAAGCCTTGTTATTTGCTTTATTATTATACGCCCTTGCTTTATCTATGCGGGTATTTACGCACCCAGTCATTGCGGTTATGACGGCAATAATCGCAGGTGTTGGTGCATCTACTGCCATTCTCGCCAATCGCTCTTGGGTTCTACAAATTTCTGAAGACAGTACCCAGAATACCACCAAATTAACCGCAATGCGTTCTATGATTGTCAATATTGCTATGTTGGTTGGGACGGGTCTTGTATCGTTGGCGGTGTATGTATTTGGTTCTATTTATTTTTGGTTATTGTTAATGGCAGGCGGTTTTGTTTTTATGTCAAGTGTGTTTGCTTATCAGAATATTAAGTTTGATAAATTGAAAAAGGTAGCAATTAAGCCGAAAGAAAAAATATCCATAAAAAATATTTTAACCTTATCTACTATTTTGTTTATTTTATCTAATTTTGTTGTTGGTTTTTATGTTGGTTTATTTAAGCCTTACTTGATTTTGATGTTTGTGGAGTATGGTGTTTCCGAATCTAAGTCGGTATTTATTTATCTGATGACGACCGTTATGTCTATTTTGGTAAATATGCTATTATTGAAATATAATAACAAATTTAAAAATATGCCTTTTATTGGATTTTTTGTTGCAATGATGGGTTATATTTTGTCTTTTTTGCTAATGTCTTTTGGCTTGTATTATGGTTTGGCTCTTTGGGTGCTGGTGTTAGCAACTTTGGCGAGAAGTGCATTTACTGGATTATCTTCATCTTTTGAAGAAGTATTAGAATATGAATTTCTTGATAAAGCAACTTTGGCGATGGCTTTGGGTTTTACCCAAACTGCTTTTTTGGCAGGAGATGCTGTTGGTTCATTGGTTACAAGTTTATGGATTGTACCAAAAAATATAGCAGATTATGCCCAGATTTGTTTATATTGTGCAGTATTGGCAGCTGTTCATATGGCGATTATTTTTTTGTTAAAGTTATTGATAAAAAGATAGTATTGGTGTAAGGTGTGTGATGCACCGTCATGACGGAAGGTCATTTCAACTGTTTTTTTGGATTGTCATCACCAAATCAATGTGTGATGAAACAGCATCAATGTTGTTTAAATATGTCATGATGGGTAGGGGTGCAATACATCATTCAAGTCATACCAGCAATCAATTTAACTTGTTATGTTTCATTAATCCTGCACTCATGACATTAAATGAAAAACTAAGAAAACAAATCATCATCAGACGAAATTTGTTCATTGAGAAAATTCACATTCAATTATTGTAACTTGCCACATTTTCGTTTAAAATAAAAAAATTTCATCATGACGACAGTAAAATGAAAATTTTTTTAGCTAGAAATAAAGTTCAAGCAGGTCCATACACTCTCGAAGAGGTCAATATCATGCTTTCATCAGGAGCGGTGGTTCTTGATGATTTGATGTGGCATGCGGGAATGAATGGTTGGCAAAAAATTGGCGATGTTACTGGTGGTCAACTAAGTTACCAGCCAAACACCACCAATTTGCAGTCAGCCAATCAGTCAGCCCAGCCATCAAGTCAGCGTGGTTTTGGCGATAATGTTGAGTTCAAAACACACGCAGATAAGCGTGTGAGTGTTGCTGAATTATATGGCAAAAAAACTGACACCTCTATTACGCCCAATCAGACATCTGTGGTGCGTACTGCCGATAAAGTTGGCTTGACTTATGCAACGCTGAGCAGTCGTTGCTTGGCTTTGGCGGTAAATCTAACCTTATTCATTATTGCATTCTTACCCTTTATTTCTAGTTTGGTTAAGTTAAACCCTGACCAACAAAAAATGACAACAGGTAGCTTTGAAGCTCGTATGGCATATGCCCAGACACTTGCTGAGCAGATTCCAACTCAAGTAGCAACCATGACTCTCCTTATGCTTGGCGGATATTTTTTGATTCAGTTGCTACTTATCACCATGCGTGGGCAATCGTTTGGTAAACTGGTTACCGGCATTCGTGCTGTTGATGAAAAGACTGGCAAACTACCGTCATTTGGTGCTTTGGTAGGTGTTCGCACCATTTTATTGCTGGTAATTTATTGGCTTGCGATGGCACTGCCTTTTAATTTAGCGTTAGTACTGGTTGCGGTGAATTACTTTTTGGCAGCTAAGAGTGATAAAAAGCAAGGCTGGCATGATAGATTGGCAAAAACTGTTATTGTCAAGGCGCATTCTGATCAGCTTAATAAAACCAAAACGCACAACAAATAATCCAAAATCATGGTTGGACGGCATAAAAAATTAAAAACAGTCGTCCAATTTTCAATATGGTTAGTCATGAATACTCAATACACCTCCGACCAACTCACCGCCTTACAAAAAGTCCAGTTGCCCGATGATTGGAAAATGGCGTTATGCGATGTTCTGCTGTCTGCCACTATGGACAATCTGCGTGCATTTTTGCAACATGAATATGCACAGAACAAGACCATCTATCCTTCTAAATCATTGATTTTTAATGCGTTAAATACCACACCTTTATCAAGTGTAAAGGTCGTCATACTGGGGCAAGATCCTTATCATGGGGCGGGGCAGGCGATGGGATTGTCATTTAGTGTTCCCAAAATCATCCCCAAGCCACCAAGCCTGCAAAATATCCTAAAAGAATTGGCGATGGATTTAAATATTCCTGTATCGGCTCATGGCGATCTGACGCACTGGGCAAATCAAGGCGTATTACTGCTTAATGCTACGCTCACCGTTGAAAATGGGCAGGCAGGTTCTCATCAAGGTAGGGGCTGGGAAGAGTTCACCGATGCAGTGATTGATGTCATCAATAAAAAAACCGACCATACGGTATTTATCCTTTGGGGCAGTTATGCCAAGAAAAAGGGGCGGTTTATTGACACCTCTCGCCATTTGATTTTAACCGCCAATCATCCATCCCCTTTATCGGCGAACCGTGGTGGATTTTTTGGTTCTCGTCCGTTTTCGCAGACCAATGATTATCTTGTCAGACACGGCAAAGGGGCGATTGATTGGATGCTACCACAGTAATGGCGTATCGTGGCATTGCATATGACCTTGTGTCTAAAATGGCGTGTGTTTTGCCAAATTTTAGCTCCTTGAAATTTTGGTCGCCTACCGATGTTGTCATGATGAATCAAGCCTTAACCCTTGCCAGATATGGGTCGGAGCGTGGCGAGATACCTGTGGGGGCTGTGGTGGTGCATGACGGGCAGATTTTGGGTGAAGGCTTTAATTGCCCGATTGGTACGCACGACCCAACGCACCATGCCGAAATTGTTGCTTTGCGTCAGGCGTGCAGGCGGGTGCAAAATTATCGCTTGCCGATTGGCAGTACGCTGTATGTTACATTAGAGCCGTGTACCATGTGTTTTGGTTCACTCATTCATGCCCGTGTGAGCCGTGTGGTGTTTGGGGCGTATGAACCAAAAGCAGGGGCGGTGGCAAGCCAGTTAAATCTTGCCAAAGAGCCTTTTTATAATCACACCATCGCCATTCAAGGTGGGCTGTTGGCAAATGAAAGTTCAATGATGTTAAGCCAATTTTTTAAACAAAGACGAGCTGATAAGAAAAAGGCGAGAATTGAAAGCCAAATCAATGAAGGGTGTAAAGTCTAATGACGGATTTTCATCTTACCAGTCATTTTGTAAAAATATTAAAGAGAACTTTTATGACAACCCCAAAAATCATCACCATTGACGGCCCTTCGGGGACAGGTAAAGGCACGGTGGCATATCGTCTTGCCGAGCATTTTGGTTTTGAGTTGTTAGATAGTGGGGCGTTGTATCGCATCATTGGTCTGATGGCATTTAAAAACGGTTTGCTTGACGATACAGAGATTGACGAGCAAAAAGTTGCCAAATTAACCCAGTCTTTAAACCTATCTTTTCGCCCTAATACCACCACAAAAACAGTGGAAATCCTAGTGGATAATACGCCCTTAACGGACGACATTCGCAATGAAATCGTGGGCGGATATGCATCTAGGGTAGCTGTATTGCCAAGCGTGCGAACGGCTTTATTTGACTTACAAAAAAACATGGCAAAAGACAAGGCGGGGCTTGTGGCAGATGGGCGAGACATGGGGACGGTGATTTTCCCCAATGCCCCTGTTAAGGTATTTTTGACCGCAAGTGCTAAGGCTCGTGCTGACAGACGGGTGCTACAATTACAAACAGCAGGCAAAGTGGTGGATTATCATGCGATTTTGGCAGACATCATCGCCCGAGATGAGCGAGATGAAAATCGTGCCGTCGCCCCAAGTCGCCCTGCCATAGATGCCCTTGTGATTGATAGCTCAGACAAATCGGCAGATGTGGTGTTTGATGAGATTTTGGCGTTTGCACAGGGTAAATTATGATAATGCTTACTCCACTTAGCACCACACACCAAGATGAACTGTCTTATGAGTTAAACGATGAACAAATGCAGTTCACCACCCTGCCAAAAGACTGGTTTGATGATGAGCTTGTGGATGCTTATAGGGTGGTGATTTTGAACGATGGCTTGCATCGGGCAGTGGGGTTTTGTGCTAGATTTTGGATAGGACAAATACCGCTACACCGATAATTCTAATGCCGTCCTGCTTCGCTCGATGTCAATAAACCCTGCTTTTCAAGGTATGGGATATGCTAAAAACGCTCTGAATTTCAAGTGCTTATAAGAATTTTGTAAAACGCATATCCCCCTTTGTAATGAGATTGTACTTGGGGTAAATCACGCCAATGCGTCCGCCCAAAGACTTTATGAAAAGGTGGTGGGTTTTATAAGGCAAGTGCGAACCGTTATGGGGCAAAAGGGCAGCAGTGGGTGTATTATCTTAAAATAAATCGCTATCTATTTTAATAAATATCTGATATAATTATTGGGTTTATCATATTTTTGTGTTGCTATTTGAGTCAAAACCAGCACCTCTCAATAGCACACATCACTTGAACCGTACTGTGCTGGACAGGCTACGGCTAATTTTAAGGTATTACTAATGAGTTTATCATTTGCTGAACTGTTTGAACAAAGCAACGCCAACGAAATCAAAGTTGAGATCGGTGCTGTAATTTCTGGTACAGTCGTTGCCATTGACAACGAGCGTATCACTGTTGACACTGGTCTGAAATCAGAAGGCTTTATTGTGCGTTCAGAATTCTTGAACGAAGCTGGCGAACTAGAAGTTGCCATTGGCGATAAAGTTGATGTTGTTGTTGAAAAAGTTGACAACGGTATGGGCGAAACTGTTCTTTCTCGTGAAAAAGCGAAGCGTGAAGAAAGTTGGCGTGCTCTTGAGCAGCTTCATGAAAATGACGAAATCGTTACTGGTCTTATCTCTTCTAAAGTTAAAGGTGGCTTTACTGTTGAGATTGGTTCTGTGCGTGCGTTCCTACCAGGTTCATTGGTAGATGTTCGTCCTGTTCGTGAAACCACTCATCTAGAAGGCAAAGAGCTAGAGTTTAAAGTCATCAAGATTGACAAGCAACGCAACAACATTGTTGTATCTCGCCGTGCCGTTATGGAAGCTGAAAATTCAGCTGAGCGTGATGAGCTACTAGCTAAGCTAGAAGAAGGTATGGAAGTTCAGGGTATCGTTAAGAACCTAACTGACTACGGTGCATTCGTTGATCTAGGTGGCATTGATGGTCTACTGCACATCACTGATATGGCATGGAAACGCATCAAGCATCCATCAGAAGCGGTAGAAGTTGGTCAAGACCTTAAAGTAAAAGTATTGAAGTTTGACCGTGAGCGTAACCGTGTATCTCTAGGTCTAAAACAACTTGGCTCTGATCCTTGGGGAGAAGTTGAGCAAACTTACCCAGTAGGTACCATCACTAAAGCTTGTGTAACTAACCTAACTGACTACGGTTGCTTTGCAGAAATCGCAGAAGGTATTGAAGGTTTGGTGCATGTGTCTGAAATGGATCATACTAATAAAAACATCCACCCATCAAAAGTTGTTCAAGTGGGCGATGAAGTTGATGTTATGGTTCTTGAAATTGATGGTGAGCGTCGTCGCATCAGCTTGGGCATCAAGCAAACCATGCCAAACCCATGGGAAGAGTTTGACAAAAACCATGCCAAAGGTGACAAAATCTCTGGTACCATCAAGTCAATCACTGACTTTGGCTTGTTCATCGGTCTAGAAGGCGGTATTGATGGTCTGGTTCACCTATCAGACATCTCTTGGACTGAGTCTGGCGAAGAAGCTATCCGCAACTATACCAAAGGCGATACTGTAGAAGCTGTTGTTCTACAAGTGGATGCAGAAGCTAACCGTATCAGTCTAGGCATCAAACAGCTTAACTCTGACCCATTCAACGAGTATCTATTGGCTAACGACCGTGGTGCTATCGTAAAAGGTTCGGTTAAAGAAGTAGATGCTAAAGGTGCTGTTATTACTCTAGCTGATGAAGTAGAAGGCTACCTAGCTGCTGCTGACATCGCTCGTGAGCGTACCGAAGATGCTTCTAAAGTACTAAGCGTTGGTGATGAAGTAGAAGCAAAAATCGTTCGTATTGACCGTAAATCTCGTGGCATCACTCTATCTGTGAAAGCCAAAGATGAAGCTGATGAGCGTCAAGCCATCAGAGAGTTATCAAACACTGCAGCGGAGAATCAGCCTAAAACCCTAGGCGATATCTTTGCTAATCAGCTAAAAGGCTAATTTTAGTCCTAGCAATAAAAAAGGGTGACAGTCGTTGCCCTTTTTTATTGCTAATTTTTAGTCATGTACTGTAAATGCTAATTATATATGATGACAGGATGGTGGATTGCCAACTGATTACATAGTTGGGATATTAACGGATTTTTAGTTATGATAAAATATCTAACAAAATAATGAAAACTAACAAAAAATTCATTCACATTTGCCAATTTTTCCGTTATTATTAGCATCTGACGAAAATCTTACTAAAGATTGCATGTTTGTTAAGTAAATTGATGGATGATCCATCAACCAAGGTGGGGTATATGCAACAAGCTCAGCAAGTGATCAATAAATCTGACCTAATCTCAAATTTAGCATCCGCATGCGATGGCATAGAAGAATCAATTGTTGATGAAGCGGTGCGTGAAATTATCGGTCTGATGGTTGATAGCTTATCACATGATGGTCGCATAGAAGTTCGTGGCTTTGGTAGTTTTTGTCTGCATCATCGAGATGCTCGTAATGCCCGAAATCCTCGTACCGGTGAGACGGTCGCTGTTAAGGCGAAAGCCGTGCCATATTTTAAGCCGGGCAAGGCATTAAGAGAAGCGGTGGATGCAATTAACGACTGATTTCATGCATATCATTTTATTTTAAATAGAGAAGTTCCATGCATATTATTTTGATTATTCTTTTGATAGCAGTCTGTGCTTATGCCATTGGCTTGGTGCTGATGAACAATAGTGAAGTTGCGGTGAATTTGATGTTCTCGCATGTACCGACAATGAATCTTGGTTTGTTGTTGGTTGTTACAATTGCACTTGGTATTGTTCTGGGAATGTTGCTTGCTTTGCTTGTTTTCCGTGTACTTCAAAATAAATGGGAAATTAGCCGTCTAAGAAAAGAGCTGAAACTTGCCCAATCACAGCTGACTGAAGCAAATATTAAACTGGCTCAACAAGCTGAAATTCGTCCTGTGGATACTGTGATTATAGAGAATGCAGCACCAAGTACCACACCGGCGTCCAATCTATAAGTTAAGCTCATGGTTAAATCTCCTATTATTGTCGCTGTTGATAAACACGACTTGTCTGGGGCGTTGATGTTGGCAGATGCCTTAGATCCAACGCTATGTCGCCTAAAGGTGGGCAAAGAACTTTTTACGGCTTGTGGCCCAAAGGTGGTGCAAGAATTCCATCAGCGTGGCTTTGAGATTTTTTTGGATTTAAAATTCCATGATATTCCCAATACCATCGCTCAGGCGGTGCTATCAGCTGCCGACTTGGGTGTGTGGATGGTCAATGTACACGCCATGTCAGGTTCAAGGGCAATGGCACTTGCTAAATCACGCCTACAAGCAGGCGACTATCAGACGCTACTGATTGCTGTTACGGTCTTAACCTCAATGGCGAATGAAGAATTGGCAGAGCTTGGCATCGCAGGGGATATGACCTCACAGGTGTTACGATTAGCAACCTTAACCAAAAATGCCGGTTTAGATGGTGTGGTGTGTTCCGCTCAAGAAGCTCGCCTATTAAAGCAGCATTTGGGTGATGATTTTAAACTCATCACCCCTGGTATTCGCCTAGCTAGCGATGCTAAAGACGACCAGCAGCGTATCTGCACACCAAAAGAAGCCTTGAGCTATGGATCGGATTATTTGGTAATTGGTCGTTCTATCACAGGTGCGGATTGTCCTAATGATAAATTACAATTGATTGTAGATGAGTTGTCGGTTATTTAAGCCGTGCCTTATTCAAATAAAAAAGCAATCCGACAAGATTGCTTTTTTGGTTTCGTGTTTAATTAATGACTAAACAGCAACTTAAGAAGCTAGGCGTAGGGGTTACTAATACCCAATCCTTGCAAAATCTCAATCTCAAAACCCTCCATCTCGTCTGCATCCATATCGCTGATTTCATGATCAAAACCTAATAAATGCAAAATACCATGCACAATGAGATGGGTGAGGTGGAATTTAAAAGTTTTATTTTGTTCATTTGCTTCACGCACCACAACATCATGGCAGATGATGAGTTCGCCTAGTGGTATCTCACCCATCATCTCAAAAACATCAGGCGGTAGTTCGCTTGGATAAGACAAGATATTCGTGGCGTAATCTTTGCCACGAGCCTCCAAGTTTAGCATTTTACCTTCAATAGCGTTAGTAATGTAGATGTCTAGCGTCTTGGATTGACGCCAGTAATCCATCGCATCCTCAAAGTAAGCAAAACAAACGCCTTTATTGAGTTTATCGCTCATGATAGATAGTGTGTGGTCTATGACTTGACTTATATATTTCTCATCATAGCGTTGACTGTCGATTTCATCGTGATAATCAATATAGAACAGGGTTTTAGCCATTATTAGGTTCCGCATCATTTTGGTTTTGTACTTCTTGGGTTTTGGCAAGCTCTTTGGTGAGTTGTGCAGCCTTACGCTCAGCTTTAAGCCTTTCTTGTTCATCATCAAAGGCGTCATAGGCCTGAACGATTTTTTGTACCAAATGATGACGCACCACATCTTTGCTGTCAAAGCGAGTGATGTGAATCTCATCAATCTTGGATAAAATATCCAAAGCTTGGGAGAGACCCGACTTGTGCCCACGGGGCAAATCCACTTGTGTCATGTCGCCTGTAATTACCGCACGAGAGCCAAAACCTAGTCGGGTAAGAAACATCTTCATCTGCTCTGGTGTGGTATTTTGTGCTTCATCAAGAATCACAAAGCTATTATTCAGTGTGCGACCACGCATATAAGCAAGGGGGGCTACCTCAATGATTTGTCGCTCAAGTAGCTTGCCTACTTTTTCAAACCCAAGCATTTCATATAAGGCATCATATAGCGGACGCAAATAAGGATCAATCTTTTGGGTTAAATCGCCTGGTAAAAAACCTAATTTTTCGCCCGCTTCAACAGCAGGTCGTACAAGTAAGATTCGCTCAATCTCCCCACGCTCTAGCATATCTACGGCACAAGCCACCGCCAGATAAGTCTTACCTGTGCCAGCAGGACCTACGCCAAATGAGATATCGGAGATAAGGATTTTTTTGACATATTCTTGTTGATTGTAGCCTCTAGGGGTAATTTTACCTTTGCGAGTTCTTAGGCTAATGTCGGCATAAAGAGGCTTTTTGTTTTGGGTGTCTGATTTAACAGCATCTCGTGCCAGACTTGATTGGATAATGAGATGCAACTCTTCACCATCGATGTCATTGTTGGCAATCTTAGCAAGTTTGTTAATAATGAACTCACCACGCTCAACCATGTTAATATCACCTGTTAAGATGAAATTGTTTTGTCGTTGTATGATTTGGATTTCTAGGCGTTCTTGTAGGTATTTTAGATGCTTGTTGTATTCGCCAGCTAAATTGCGTAGCTCGTTAGTATCTAGTGCTAGGGTAAGCGTACGGGTAATGCTCAAGAATTTTTCCTTAATTTTGTCATAAAATATAAAAAGCGATGATGGTCATCTGTGGTTATAATAAGGATTTGTATAGAGATTTTCAAGCTAAAAAACAAAAAAGCCTTTCGTATTGAAAGGCTTTTTTGTTGCTGTTTCTAGCAGAAAATGGCTCCCCAACCTGGGCTCGAACCAGGGACACACGGATTAACAGTCCGATGCTCTACCGACTGAGCTATTGGGGAATATCTAGCAAGTCGCTTAAGATGGTGCGTATTATAACAGGTTTTTTATGCTTGTCAATAAAAAAATGAAATTTTTATCAATTTTTTGGTATTTTTATTAAAAATAAGCAATAAAAATACCAAAGTGCCGCTGCAAAGGGGTTACCATGAACCGTGAAGTTCAAGGCGGAAGGCATCACTATTTATTATGGCTTCCTGATACATCGCAAAGATGCAGGCCTGCTCAACAAAAAATAGTAGTCATGCGTTCCTAAAGTAAGATTATCGGCTCAGGAATACGCTCTGCTGGCGAACACTTCAGTGGGGGTCATTATAACATCTTTTGGTTAATTTTCAAGTTGGCTTTGGCTTATTTGGTGGTTAAGTTGTTGGTTTTTTGGGATAAAAAACCCATAAGAGTGTCTCTTATGGGTAAATGAAGTGATGGTTGGATTAACCAAAAGCAGGACTTCGTCTTGGAATGGCATCCAAAAATTCACCACGAGCTTGGTTGTTGGTGGTGAATTCGCCCAGCATGCTGACCGTGCGAGTGGTGGATTGTTGCTTGCCGACACCACGCATCATCATGCACATATGACTGGCATCCATCACGACCGCCACGCCACGACACCCTGTTAATTCTTCAATGGCAATGGCAACTTGCTTGGTGAGATTTTCTTGAATTTGTAAGCGACGAGCATACATATCAACGATGCGTGCTACTTTGGATAGACCAAGTACCTTGCCATTAGGCAGATAGCCGACATGAGCTACACCATAAAAAGGTAGTAGATGATGCTCACACAAAGAATAAAATTCAATATTTTGCACCAACACTAACTCAGGATTGTCTGATGCAAAGATGGCATCATTAGCAACAACCTTAAGCGACTGATGGTAACCACGAGTTAGGTGGCCAAAAGCCTTGGCTGCACGCATGGGCGTATCTAAGAGTCCTTCTCTGCTTAGGTCTTCGCCGCTACCTTTGATGATATTGGCGTAGTGGTGAGCGATCTGCTCATAATCGGGGATAAAGTTGGTGTTATCGGATTTTGACATGGTCATATGTGGTTTAAGAGAGCTTGAGAAAATTATTAACAATATAGCTTAACTTAAAATCAGATTTTATCAAGTCAAAATAGCAAAAAATAGTAAAAATTTTTAAAAATTAGCAAAAGGTTTGGTTGTAGTTGATGGTGAATGTTAAAAAGCGGTTTTAAATTCGCTAAAAATGTGGTTGTGTTGGTTTGTAAATTGCTTATTTTGTGATAATGACTGGCACAGTTAAGGGGATTGGTGGTACAATTTGTAGTGTTTTTGTATTTTAATATCTAATTTTGGCGTGGAGAGGTGTATGTCAGAGCAACAAAAGCAGATTAAAGTGGGTATTGTCGGTGGTACGGGTTATACAGGCGTGGAGCTGATCCGTCTGCTGTCTTGTCATCCGCTAATAATGATTGCCATGCTAACTTCTCGCACAGAGGTAGGTAGGCAGGTAAGCGAACTATTTCCGAATTTGCGTGGTATTTGTGATATCGCCTTTAGCGATGCTGATGATGAGAAGCTAACTGAATGTGATGTGGTGTTTTTTGCGACACCGCATGGGGTTGCGATGAAGTCGGCACCGTTATTAACAAGTCGTGGGGTAAAAATCATTGATTTGGCAGCGGATTTTCGTTTGCAAGATTTGACCGCTTTTCAGCGGTGGTATGACATGACGCACGACTGTGAAGAGATTTTGAGACAATCGGCTTATGGACTGCCTGAGATTAACCGTCATTTAATTAAAGACGCTCAAGTTGTCGGTAATCCTGGTTGTTATCCGACTACTGCCATCTTGGGTTTGGCTGCCATTATTGCAGAACAAAACCGTCAAAGTACGCCACTGATTGATGAGCATATCATCATTGATGCTAAATCTGGCATCTCTGGTGCAGGGCGTAGTGCTAAGCTGAACTTGATATTTAGTGAGACTTCGGATAATTTTAGTGCGTATGGCGTGTCAGGTCATCGTCATTTGCCAGAGATTGAACAAGGGGTTCATGGGTTGCTTGGTTCAATATTTAACCATAAAATTCGCTTTGTACCGCACTTAGTGCCGATGATTCGTGGTATGTTTAGCACTATTCATCTGACCTTAACCAAGGCAGGACAGCAAGTCGATTGGCAGGCGGTGTTTGAATCAAGATTTAAAGATGAGTTTTTTGTTGATGTATTGCCAAAACAGGTGCTTCCACAGACTCGCCATACTCGTGCATCTAATTTTTTAAAAATTGGCATTCATCAAGATGGAGATATCTTGACAATTATGGTGGTACAGGACAATCTGGTTAAGGGTGCAGCAGGGCAAGCAGTACAAAACATGAATATCATGTTTGGGCTAGATGAAAAACTGGGTTTGGAAGTTGTGCCTGTAACACCATAAAGTAATTTAAGCTGTATTTGAAAATATAAAGTACTATTTTGGAGAGAAAAAGTGAGTATTGAAACTTTGACCTTAAAGGTTTTTGGAATGACTTGTGGTGGCTGTAAAACTTCGGTCAATAATGCATTGGTTGAGCTTGCAGGTGTGCAGGCAGTCGAGGTAAGTTTGCCACTTGAACAGGCGGTTGTTACTTATGATGATGAGCTGATTGATGAGAGTCAAATCATAGAGACCATTGAAGAGATGGGATTTAGCACCACTTAGTGTGTAAGACCTTCAGGCGTCGTGGAGACTCAATCACTGTTTTTGCATGACAAATAAATAAAACATATTTTTCATATCCCTTTTATTAAAAAAGTGCTAGTCAAATAACCATAAATCCTGCTAGCTTCATTGAAAAATATATGACTTTTTATTTTTGTACAAATGCAGAAGTTGGTCACACTTGATGAAATGGATAAAAAACCGAAAAAAGTGATTTTTTCGGTTTTTTTATTGGGTGGTTTGGGTTTATTGGGATATACAATGCGATCATCTAAAGAGCATTAAGATTGCTTGCAGTATGCATGATGCTAGAACGGCTGTGCCTAAATTCGGTATCTATCTAAAAGTATCGTTGAATATTCTTTATTTGTACCCATGTAAGATTAATATGGCAGACAAAAAGATAATAGGTAAAAGCATGAGTACACCCACCCAAGATCCCATTAAGCAAAGATACGCCATCTTAGGCATGACTTGCCAAGCCTGTGCCAACCGCCTAGAGAAGGTATTACATAAAAATCCTGCTGTGGTGTCAGCACAGGTGAATTTTGCCACTGAGACACTCAGTATCACCCATCATCAGGCAGATGCTCAAGAAGTGTTGTCATGGATTAAGAAAGGGGGGTTTGAGGGTAAGCTGATTGATAATGAGCATAACCGAGCAAGTAAACAGGCTGACAATGCGTCAGATTTTCCTTGGTACTTGGTGTTATTGTGGGGGCTGTCTTTGCCTTTTTGGGTGGGTATGGTCGGCATGATGGTGGGCAGTCATTCGCTGATGATACCTGTATGGATGCAGTTTTTGTTGGCAAGTGTGGTACAGTTTGGCTTTGGTTGGCGGTTTTATATGGGGGCGTGGGCGTCGCTTCGTGGCGGTCTTGCCAATATGGATACGCTAGTAGCCTTAGGCACGACAGCGATTTGGGCGTATTCAACCTATCTATGGCTAAGTATGGGGCAACAGTCTCATCATCAAGTTTATTTTGAGGCATCGGTGATGGTGATGGCGTTTGTCAGTCTGGGTAAATACCTAGAGCTACGCACCAAGCAACAAAGCCTAGATAGTATCTCTATGCTGATGAGCTTGGTGCCAACTACCGTCCCTGTGCGACAAGGTGAGCGATGGGTTACGACCAAGATGGCACTTGTCAATGAGAATGATATTCTGCTAGCTCGTATGGGTGATCGCATCGCTGCTGATGGCGAGATGATACTGGGCGAGGGCCTGGTGGATGTGGCACACTTGACAGGGGAGAGTCAGCCCATCTTTAAAAAAGTGGGTGATACAGTGCTAGCAGGAAGTATTGTGCTAGATGGTGGTTTTGAATACCGAGTATCAAAGTTGGGTGAACATACCGCTTTGGGTGATACCATCTTGGCACTTGGTGAAGCTCAAGGAACAAAAGCCAGTATTGCTAGAATGACCGATCGTGTAACAGCGGTGTTTGTGCCTGTCGTGGTGGTGATTGCCATATTGGTCTTTATGATCAATTGGTTGATGTTGGGCGTGTTTGATGAAGCATTGATGCGAGCGGTGGCGGTGTTGGTGATTGCTTGTCCTTGTGCTTTGGGGCTTGCCACGCCTGCTGCCATCATGGCAGGCATGGGAACAGCAGCACGGCATGGGGTGCGTTTTAAGGACGCAGTAAGTTTGGAGGCGGCAGGAGCAGTTGATACAGTTGTCTTTGATAAGACAGGTACGCTGACGGTGGGCGTGCCTAGCATTGCAGCGGTTTATTTGGCTGATGGTGCAAGTTACGATGAGGTATTGATGTTAACAGCAAGCCTTGAGCAATACGCCAATCATCCGCTAGCAAATACACTAGTGAACACTGCTTTACAGCAAAACTTAAGTCTAAAAGAGATTGATAATCCTACCACCATTGTCGGACAGGGCATGATGGGAGAAATGGCGGGCGTGGGTGTGATTAAAGTTGGAGCGCTGGGTTTTGCGGGCTTTGATGGCGATTTTAAGGAGCTAAGTCGGTCGCAAAAAGCGAACATCATCTATCCACACGCTACCTTAATGGATGATGAGCCATCCTTATCCGTCTCTAACCATCATCTCTTTGATAACATTTGGCAAATCGCCACGCAGGTTGCTTTATCGGTTGATGGGCGTGTTTTGGCTGTATTTGCTTTGCTTGATAAACCAAAAGATCATGCCAAAACTGTCATCAATCATCTACAACAAGATGGCATCAATGTCATCATGATGAGTGGCGATCACGATGGTGTGGTGGCACATATCGCAGGTGAGCTTGGTATTGATAACCACTATGGCAAAATGTCACCACGAGACAAGGCAGATGAAATCATCAAATTGCAACAACAAGGCAAACAGGTGGCGATGGTGGGTGATGGTGTGAATGATGCACCAGCGATGGCAGCTGCTCGAGCGAGCTTCTCGGTGCATGATGCGGCAAGTATCGCCAAGCACACGGCTACCGCTGAGATTATTGGTGACTCAGTAACGCACGCCCATCATGCGGTTGTCATCGCAAAAGCTACGCTTGCCATTATTAAGCAAAACTTATTTTTTGCTTTTATTTATAATGCCATTGGTATCGTATTGGCAGGTGTGGGATTGCTTAACCCAATTATTGCAGCGGCGGCAATGGCGTTGAGCTCTATCTCGGTGCTTGCCAATGCTTTGCGTCTAAAGCGATTGAAATTAAATAAGACTTAGAAATCAAGTCTGGTTTGGGCTGTATGAGAGCGAAGTGTTTTTGTGAACTTTTAGATTTTTTGATAAAATAGTTAAAAGTCTAATGAGATATTTGCTATAATAACTAAATTTTGTTTGGTTTATTGTAAAGATTATGTCAAAAACATTACAATCACAACATAGAGCGATTCACTCAAAGAGTCAAGCGGGCTCTACCGCACAAATCTTAGCACTCTTTTTGGTGGCATTGGTGTTTACATCGCTGGTTGTGGCGTTTGTTGGTTATCGGTTTGGTCATCGTCAAGGGCTATACACCGCTAAATACGCTGCTATTGAGACAGGAAAATCTACAGATGTAAGTACATTGTCTGCTGAAAATATCCGCCTAAAACAGCAGATTGATGCCATCACCAAAGAGCGAGACATTAGCCTTAACAATATCGAACGCTTAAATACAGAGCAAAACAATCTGGAAATTAAAAATCTACAGCTTACTCAAGTCAATGATTTGTTAAAATCATCGGTGGCAGCACAAGGTGGTGTGGCGTTAAAAGTGATTGGGTCTGAGATTGTTGCTTTGCCTGAAAATATATTTGAATATCGCTTTGATGTTGCCATGATTGATGTATCAGGTAGGGCGGTGAGTATGATACCACGCCTAACACTGCTTAATGCTACCAGTATGGTGGAGATTCCGCTAGAGCCATCAAATTATCAGATTGATGGTGTGGCAAATATTCGTGGGCGTTTTGTGATGCCAAAAGGTTTTGTGCCACGCCAGATGAAACTTGAGCTGATTGCAGGTGAACAAAAAATTCAGCAGTTGTATAATTGGCGGGTTGGTAAAATCATAGGTGATGCACCGACTTCATTATCAGAGGTGGGGAGCATAAACAAAAAAACCAATCAAAAGCAATTAACCAAAGGTCGGGCGTAGGCTCGGCTTTTTGTTGGGTATGTATAAGACTATTATTAACAACCACTTAATTATGAATAATGATTTACTTATGAGTATATTCTCCTATCAAAATCATCAAATGAAGCCATCAGGGATGTCCTCTGATATGGACTCTGATGTCGCCTTAGATGAGATAACGGATGTGGCGACCGAACGCCTAGAGCCACTGCTGTATTCGGTCGTTTTACATAATGATGATTATACGACAATGGATTTTGTGGTTCATGTCTTGGTTGATGTCTTTGGGCATACGCTGGATAAAGCGGTGGAACTGATGTATTGTGTTCATGAGAAGGGTCGTGCGGTGGTGGCAGTTTTGCCATACGATATCGCTGAAATGCGAGTCGCTCAAGTAACTGAATTGGCTGAAGCGTTGGAGTATCCGCTTTTAGCTACACTTGAAAAAAATTAAGATGGAAGTTTGAGTTTTAATAATCCATTGATAACAAAAACCTTTGGTAATACCCGAACAGCAATAATCAGGCTTACTAACTTTGCCTAATTGTGCAGCTTGGGGTAAAAAATTAGATATGGCAGGAGAGTGATGTTTAGTACGGATTTTCAATTGGTGCGTCAAGAAATTGAGCGTTATACCAAAAATCATCGCCATGAGTTTATTACGGTAGAGCATTTGTTGCTTGGTTTGTTAAGCAGTCCTAATATTCAGGAGATGTTTGGTGATTTTGGTGTGGATATTGATAAGCTTGGCGATGCTCTAAAGATTTATTTGGCGGACTATATTCCAAAAACAGCTGATGATAGGCTGACTGCCAAACCCACCAAGAGCTGTGAGCGAGTCTTGCAAAGAGCCATCTGGCATCAGCAATCTAGTGGTACAGAGCGTTTGATTGATTGTGTGGATATTTTGGTGGCGATTTTTGGTGAAAAAGACACGCAAGCACTACATTTACTAACGACACATGATGTCAGTAAACTGCGAGTGCTTCGTTATATCTCACATCGTGGTCAGTCAGAAGAGTTAGAGTCTGCTGATTCTGCTGACAATAAGCCTAGACAGACAACCACCAAGATTAAAAATCCTATCCAAGCATTTACCATCAATCTGAACGAAAAAGCCAAAGCGGCAAAGATTGACCCGCTGATTGGTCGTGAGGCAGAGATTGAGCGTACAGCCCAAGTGCTGTGTCGTCGCCGCAAAAATAATCCTTTGCTTGTGGGGGAGGCAGGTGTGGGTAAAACTGCCATTGCAGAGGGTTTGGCATGGCTTATCGTCCATGATAAAGCACCAAAACCACTAAAAAACACCATCATCTATGCCTTGGATATTGGGTCTTTGGTGGCGGGAACGAAATTTCGTGGCGACTTTGAAGACCGCCTAAAAGCCATCTTGCACGCCCTAAATAGCGAGCAAGATGCAGTGCTGTTTATTGATGAGATTCACACCATGATTGGGGCAGGCTCAACCATGAGTAGCATGATGGATATGTCCAACCTTATCAAGCCTGCTTTGTCAAATGGTGAGCTTCGTTGTATTGGTTCGACAACCTTTAATGAATACCGTCAAATCTTTGAAAAAGACCAAGCATTATCTCGTAGATTTCAGCGTATTGATATAGCAGAACCCAGTCAAGCTGATGCACTGGGTATTTTAAAGGGTTTAAAGGATAAATATGAGTCGCATCATCATGTTTATTATACCGATGAGGCACTCGAGGCGGCGGTGTCTTTATCAGCACGCTACATTCAAGATAGGTTTTTGCCTGACAAGGCGATTGATGTGATGGATGAGGTGGGTGCACGCACTCGGTTTACTGCCAAAGATGATGGAATAAATGCGGATAGCCCCACGGTTATTGATGTGGCGATGGTTGAAGAGGTGGTTTCAAAAATTGCTCGCATACCACCAAAATCTGTCTCAAAAGACGATAAAGAAAGTTTAAAACATTTAGCTTATAATCTCAAACATGTTATTTTTGGGCAAGATGAAGCAATTGATGGCTTGGTTGATGCCATCAAATTATCACGGGCTGGACTAAAACCAGTTGATAAGCCTATTGGTGCCTTCATGTTTTCAGGTCCAACAGGCGTGGGTAAGACAGAAGTCTGTAAGCAGCTTGCCTTAGCCTTGGGGGTGGAGCTTGTACGCTTTGATATGAGTGAATACATGGAATCTCATACAGCTTCACGCTTGATTGGTTCGCCGCCAGGTTATGTGGGATTTGACCAAGGTGGGCTATTGACCGAAAAAATCCATAAACACCCATATTCCGTACTACTACTTGATGAGATTGAAAAGGCGCATCCCGATGTGTTTAATCTGCTGTTGCAAGTCATGGACCATGGCACATTGACGGACAATAATGGTCGTGTTGTATCATTTAAGCAGGTGGTTTTGGTCATGACGACCAATGTTGGTGCTACAAGCATTAGCCGAGCGTCTATGGGTTTTACACATCAAGACCACACCGGTGATAATGGCGAAGCGTTAAAGCGTGCCTTTACGCCTGAGTTTCGTAATCGCTTGGACGCTATTGTCAATTTTGCACCGCTTGATGAGAAAGTTATCATCTCTGTGGTGGATAAATTCATCGCCGAGTTACAAACCCAGCTTAATGATAAGCAAGTTGTACTAGAAGTAGATGATGCAGTACGCCAGTATCTTGCCAAAAATGGATATGATAGGCTTATGGGTGCACGCCCGATGGCAAGACTTATCCAAAATGAAATCAAAAAAGTGCTGGCAGAGATGATTTTATTTGGTGATTTAAGTCAGGGTGGCACAGTGCAGATTTCACTTGAAACAATTCATGCAGACAATGTCGGTGAGACAAATAAAACCGATGACGCACCGCTAGAAAAATTACGCTTTGATGTGGTACAATCCACCCATCAAGAGTTGTCTGTTTAGACGGTTGGTGATATGGTTTTTGGCTAATTTTTATTTAATAAAGGAAGGCTTTATGGTACAGATTTTAGATGGCAAGGTGTTGGCAAGCTCGGTTGAGCATGAACTATCGGTACGAGTGGCGACATTAAAAGACAAGACGGGTCGTACACCAATTTTGGCGACCATTTTGGTTGGCGATGACCCAGCATCAGCGACTTATGTGCGTATGAAAGGCAACGCCTGCAAGCGTATCGGCATGGATAGCATTCGTGTGGAAATGCCTAAGAATACCACCACTGAAGAGTTGCTTGCCAAGATTGACGAGCTAAATGCCAACCCTGATGTTCATGGCATTTTGTTGCAACACCCTGTGCCATCACAGATTGATGAGCGTGCGTGTTTTGACCGTATTAGTCTGGATAAAGATGTTGATGGCGTTACTTGTTTGGGCTATGGACGCATGGCGATGGGTGAGTCAGCTTATGGTTCTTGTACGCCACAAGGCATCATGCACCTGCTTACTCATCATAATATTGAGCTGTCAGGCAAGCATGCGGTGGTGATTGGTCGCAGTGCTATTTTGGGTAAGCCAATGGCAGCGATGCTATTAAATGCTAACTGCACGGTTACCATATGTCATTCACGCACCCAAAATCTTGCCGAGCATGTTCGTAATGCTGATATTGTTGTTGGTGCGGTGGGTGTGCCAGAGCTGATTAAAAAAGACTGGATTAAGCAGGGGGCAATCGTTGTGGACGCAGGATTCCATCCAACGCCAGATGGCGGTTGTGGCGACATTGAGCTTGATGGCATTCAAGCGGTGGTAGCAGCCTACACACCTGTTCCAGGTGGTGTTGGTCCAATGACAATCAACACTTTAATTCGTCAGACGGTAGAAGCTGCCGAGAAGGAAGCAGGTATTTGCTGATATTGATTGTTTTTAAAATTAAACCGTTCTTTTGAGCGGTTTTTTCATATCAACCAATCATTATCCGCTACCATCATTGCTTTGTGATTCTTGTTCTGTGTTGTCGTCAAAGGTGGGTTCTGCTAGATGTTCATAGGGCTGACAATATCGTGGTGCAAATAGGCTTTGTCCATGCTCATCACCAATATATCGCCAGTGCCATGATTCTTCTGATACACCGCTTTTTTCGGAATACTCTTTGGTGAATGTCTGTTCCCAACCGTATTTATGGGCATGATCAAGTAGCCATTGATAGCCTTTGGTCTTGGTGAATTTCTCATCAATCGGAGCAAAATCTACCGCATATCCTGTGTGATGTTCGGAATATCCTGCAGGTGAGGAAGTGTGATAGATGGTCTCAATGGGCTGTTTTTGACGAAGCTTACGCTTGATGATGGCATCTTGGGCACGCACTGAGCGAAAAATAGAGCTTGGGTATAGGGCTACTTTATCTTTAGCGGCAGCCTTAACCAATGTTTGTAGTGGTTCTTTGACATCTTTATGAATGAGTTTGTTCTCATGCTCTTGGTCGCCATAACCACTCCATACCAGATATTCAGCAATCACTTCATCATAAGCAAAATGCTCAATATTGACTTTTAGGGCATCTGGTGAGCAGATGGGCTTAGGTGGTGTGTCAATCGTGTTTTCTTGAGAATGGGTATATGCTAGGCTATCTTGGGTGTTTAATTGTGCTAAGATTGCTTGAATGGTTTTATCATCTGTAATATCTAACGCCTGTGCCTGCGTGGCCATTAGTGTTGTTAGCATGATTAAAGATAGGCGTGTTAGCTGTGTGGTTTTTTTAATGAACATATGCTTAATTCAAATCAGACTGTGTGATAGATATATTATACGGATTTAATCTGTAGATGCGATAGGTTGGGTATACAATGTGCGTGGTTGCCAAATGACCGTCCATTAAGATTGCTCGCTAAGAATGCTTGGGTGATTTGGCTCGCTTAGCACATCAATAAAGGCTGATAGCACCACTGTGGCAAATGTACCTTTAGGTAGGGTGAATTCAACCACCAAAGTCGTATCATCTTGCCATTGCCATACTAACTCATGCACCAAAAGGCGAGTGGCACGGCGAGCCATCTTGATGCCTACTTTTTCTAAGCCTTGAACAAGTGTGCGGTATTTGTCATCATGAAAAATATGATTTTCAGTGGCAAGTGCATCTTGACTGGCTTTATTATCGCCTACGCCATATAAGGCGATGGTGGGGTGTATGTCATGTATTTGTAGCCGTTTAATGATTGTGTCATCAATGTCTGCAGTAAAAATTGAACCTGTGCCATCAAGATTGAACACTTCTCCCGTTAAGGGTTTGTCCCAACTGTCATCTGCCACACGAGTAGCCAAAATCTCATTAAATAGATGGCTACGAGCCGATGAAATAAGCAAGCTATGGCGTTCTAGGTCTTTTTTATGAGGTTTGTAGGGTTTATCGCTGTTTAGTAACTGTTCAAAAAAAGCAATCGCTTTGGTGATGTTTTCACCACCATTACCAAACCGTTGTTCGCCAAAATAGTTTGGTACGCCATGTTGCAAGAGATGTTCTAGTCGTGCATTGATGGCGAATTGATCGCCTTTAATGTTTTTTAAAGTGATGCAAAAGTGATTGTTCTTGTGTGTGCCACGATTGAGCTTGCGACCATGCCAAGCTGATTTTATGATGTGTACTGCTTCATTGGCGTGGAGCTTGTCTTTAATAAAATCATCAAAATTGCCATCAGGTAGGGTTTTGGTGGGTAAACGCAGACTAAACCATTGGTAGGTTTTGGCATGACGGTCTTTTAATCCTGAATACCCCACATCACGACTAGGGATGTTTGCCCAGTTTGATAGCAGGCGTGCAACAAAAGTGGTGTTGAGATTGATTTTCTTGACATATACCCATAAATGCTCACCCACACCATCAAAATCTAAGGTTAGCTGTTCGGTAACGATAAAATCAGCGGGCGTTTGTTTTAGTGTGGCGGTAATGGACGGCGAATGTATGGACATGATGGATGGCTAATCTGAGTAGTTGGTCAATAGACGGTATTAAACCATGTTTTTGGGTTTTTCTCAAACTTTATTCGGATATTTGGCGTATTTGCTTAATTGACCTAATTAAAAAAGACAATGTAATTGCCAATAAAAACAGCGAATGAATCTAAATGGTGCTAGTGGGTTTTAACCAATAACCAAAATAATGACAAGCATTTAAAATGACTGCTCAGTCTTTTTCAGGGCATTGCAGGAATGGTTGCTTTATTTTACAGTTAGTCATGTGATTGTTTGATATTATTTTCTATGGAGATGGATTATGCAATATATCGCACCGATTCGTGATATGAAGTTTGTGATGCACGAACTGTTAGACTCACAAGCCCACTACGCCAACATTCCTGATTATTGTGAGCTAGACATTGATACGATTAATAGCTATCTTGAGGCGGCGGCGGACTTTGCTCAGTCGGTACTATCTCCGCTCAACCGCACAGGCGATATTGAGGGCTGTGCCTTTAAAGATGGTGCGGTAATAACGCCGACAGGTTTTAAAGAGGCTTATGAGCAGTATTGTGAGCTTGGTTTTGCAGCATTAAACGCTGACCCAGACTTTGGTGGTCTTGGGTTACCAACTTCACTGTCAAGTGCGGTCAGTGAGATCATGGGTGCAGCAAACTGGTCATTTGCGATGTATCCGGGTTTGTCGCATGGGGCGATACAGACCATTGAACATCATGGCACTGATGAACAAAAAGCAACTTATCTAGAGAAGATGAATACAGGTGTCTGGTCAGGGACAATGTGCCTAACCGAAGCACACGCAGGTTCGGACTTGGGCATTATTAAGACTCGTGCTGTGCCGAATGCTGATGGTAGCTATGCCATTACAGGACAAAAAATCTTTATTTCGGCAGGTGAGCATGACCTTACTGAGAATATCATTCACATTGTTTTGGCACGCTTACCTGACGCCCCTGCTGGTACGAAAGGGATTTCGCTATTTATTGTGCCAAAATTCTTGGTTAATGGCGATGGAACGCTGGGCGAGCGTAATGGCGTGGCGTGTGGCTCTATTGAACATAAAATGGGCATCAAAGCATCAGCAACTTGTGTGATGAATTTTGATGGGGCGACTGGTTATCTGATTGGACCAAAGAATCGTGGTCTTAACTGTATGTTTACCTTTATGAATGTTGCACGCATTGGCACGGCAATTCAGGGCTTGGCAGCATCAGAATTTGCCTTTCAAGGTTCACTAAAATATGCCAAAGACCGCACTGCCATGCGTTCGATTTCTGGAGCAAAAGAACCTAATAAGCCTGCCGATAGCATCATTCATCATCCTGCGGTCAGAAATATGCTACTGACTCAAAAAGCGTTCAGTGAAGGGGGTAGGGCTTTGGTATACTATCTATCTTGGTTTGTTGATATTGTGGCAAAGGCTGATGGAGCGGAGGCTAAATTTGCTGATGAAATGCTGTCATTATTAACACCGATTGCCAAAGCATTCTTGACGGAGACAGGGCTTGAATCAGCCAATTTGGGTGTGCAAGTCTATGGCGGTCATGGCTATATCAGTGAATGGGGTATGGAACAAAATCTGCGTGATACTCGCATTGCTTGTTTGTATGAGGGAACAACAGAGATTCAATCCTTAGATTTGGTACGCAAGGTGCTAGGTTCACAAGGTAGGTTGTTGACAAACTTCACCAAAATCATCCATCAGTTCTGCAAAGAAAATCAAGATGATGACCGTATGGGGCAGATGATTGGTCAGCTTGCCAAATTAAATAGGCAGTGGGGCGATATCACCGTACGCATCGGCATGCAAGGCACGCAGAATCTCGATGCTGTGGGTGCAGCAGCGGTAGATTATCTATTTTTTAGTGGTTATGTAACGCTAGGCTACTTATGGGCAAGAATGGCAGTAGTGGCTTATGCCAAGCTTGATGAGATGAATGCAAGTTTGGATGTGGACAAGTCTTTGCAAGGCGAATATGGTTTTTATGATGCCAAAGTAAAAACGGCAGAGTTTTATTTTGCCAAGCTCATGCCACGCACTTTTGTTCATGTTGCACGCATCAATAGTAGCCATACGACTTTGATGGCGATGACAAGTGAGCAGTTTGCTTTTTAAAATGGCTAAATTAAAACCGATTGATGGTGGCTTAATTGAGCCAGCAGTTAGCAAACCACTTTTATCTTGACCTGATGGTCAAAATATGTTTTGATAAAACTGTCTTATTGCATTCAGAATATAAAAGGAGTTAGTGATGACTTTGACCTATACCGCACCTTTGGACGAAATGCGTTTTACGCTAAACGAAGTCTTTGACGCACCAAATTTATGGAAAAATACACTGGCATTGTCGCATATGGATGGCGATACGGTGGATATGATTTTAGAGGAGATGGCAAAATTTAGTCGTGAGGTACTACTGCCACTGAATCAGTCAGGCGATGAAGAGGGTGCAACATATCTAGGTGATGGTAAGGTTGCCACCCCAACAGGCTTTAAAGAAGCATTTCGTGCGTACAGCGAGATGGGCTGGATTGGCTTGGGTGGTTCGCCTGAATTTGGTGGGCAGGGTATGCCAAAGATGGTCAGTATGCTCACCGAAGAGATGATGTTCTCGGCGAACCAGTCCTTTGCTTTATATCCAAACTTGACCGTTGGGGCGAGTCTGTGCTTGCAGGCTGGAGGTAGTGATGAACAAAAGGCAACTTATTTGCCTAAGCTCTATACAGGTGAATGGTCAGGGACGATGTGCCTAACTGAAGCACACGCAGGAACAGACTTGGGTATCATTAAGACCCGTGCCGTACCGAATGCTGATGGCTCTTATAACATCATGGGGACGAAGATTTTTATCACAGGTGGTGAGCATGATTTGGCGGATAATATTATCCATCTAGTGCTTGCAAAAACACCTGATTCCCCTGCCGGCTCAAAACAAAACTCGATCATGGCTTCGACGGTGTTTAAATTACTAAAGTCTTTGTTTTTAATGGGGTAAGAGCAACCCTCATCAAACATCAACCAAGCGGTATCACATCCTAGATAGCCCGCCAGTTGTTTAAGCTGGGCAAAGGTAGGTTCAAGATCACCATCAAACCAACGAATCACTTCATCAGCTCTTTCATAGCCCAAATCATAAGCGATGCGTGCAGGCGATAGCTGTCGCACCATTGGCACCTTGCTCAATTCAAATAAGGCCGTGTTTAATCGTTCTTGAACCGCACCCAATCGCTTGGTTTTATGATGGCGAGCAACATGGCAGTATCGCCAAGGTTAAGCAAAAATACTGCAATGTGGATTTGTTAATCATTGATGACTTTGGCATTGGTGAATTACTACCGCAGATATGTCCTGTATTGCTTGATATTATTGATAAGCAATCCAGCGTTGGCGGTCTGCTGATAACCAGCCAATACCCTGTCGCAGCTTGGCATGGATTATTTCCTGAGGCAACCATTGCTGATACGCATCATTCACTCTGAGTATATCCTATTGCATTAACAGGGAGCCTATGCGAAAAAAATGACTTATATGATCAGTTAGATTTATCCAAATAACAATCATATAAACAGCAAATGACCAGCATTTATCGGAATGACTGGCCATCTTAAATTGGAATTGGTGTCCATTTTAGACTGGAATAGGTGGTCAGAAGGGCGTGGATTTTGCAATAAATTGTTTGGGTGGTTTAGATTTGCTGAAGAATTAACTTGTTGTTTGTATTAGTTTGTTTCATAAAGACACATTTGAATTATAATTGATAATAAAACAATATATACAGCAAAACTAATTACATATGAAAAAACTTTATAAGTAAATATAAATATTGAATATAGAATTCAATAGGTATACAATAAAAATCAAGCTAGGGACTGCGTGCCATGGTTCTTAGCGGTGGCTATACTGATTTGGTAATGCAATTGGATTGTGTATGGACGCTAAGTTGGAGACTGTCATGAGTTTATATGATGCCTATCAAAGTTTTGTTGAAAAAGTAGCTCGTTCTGAACACATCGGTGTGCATTTGTGCCGTATCTCTATTGCTATTGTGTTTTTATGGATTGGTTGGCTAAAATTCATTCCTTATGAAGCTGATAGCATTGTGCCATTTGTTGCCAATAGTCCTTTTATGAGCTGGTTGTATAATGATCCTGCCAATTATCTACAGTACATGAATGGTGAGGGTGTGCTAAATGAAGTAAACCGTGCTTGGCATGAAATGAATAATACTTATGGTTATTCTAATGGGCTCGGTGTTGTTGAGATTGCCTTTGCATTACTGTTGCTATCACACTATATTTCGCCTAGAGTTGGGTTGGTTGGTGCGACACTCTGTTTTTTAACACCATTTGTAACTTATACTTTCTTGATTTTCACGCCAGAAATTTGGGTGCATGGTGAAGATGCCCACACAGGATTTCCATATTTATCAGGAGCAGGGCGTCTGGTTTTAAAAGATGCTATGATGACAGCAGCAGGTTTTGTAGCAATGGTTGATTCCGCCAAAGCTATTTTACGCAATCAGAATAAATTTACTTAATTTGAAAAAATAGCATTTAGTAATTATTTATTGTAGTATCAAATATATTAAATCAAGTGTATTTTTAAGGGCTTTTTATAAAAGCCCTTTTTGCTGGATTTATAATTTCTTGTGTGATTTTGCAAGTTTCATTCTCAATATTTAATCAAAAAAAATCGTACTATTATTAATGATTTGATAATCGTTAATAATAGTGATATAAAAACACCCTAATCATGATTAGGGTGCTATGTTACTGTTTATATTATATTAAGTATTTTGTATGTTATTAACCAACTTAGCTTGATGGTCAATTAGGGTTTGTGGCATACGCTCGCCTAGTTTTTCAAACAAGACTTTGTGATCTGCCAGTTCTTTTATCCAAGCATCTTTATCTTGACTGGTTAACAAATCAAATTCCTGTTCGCTAAAATCAGATTCTGCCCAATTGATGTCATTATAAGTTGGAACAAGACCAATCGGCGTATGAACAGCATTGGCACTGCCTTCACAACGGTTAATAATCCATTCTAGTACACGCATATTCTGTCCAAAGCCAGGCCATACGAAGTTGCCATCGGCATCACGGCGGAACCAGTTCACCTTAAACATTTTGGGTAGTTGCGTGCCATGAGCTTGGGTTAGTTGTTCTAGTTTTTCACCCATTTCTAGCCAGTTGGTAAAATAATCAGCCATGTTATAGCCTGCAAATGGCAACATTGCAAATGGATCACGGCGTACCACACCTTGTGCACCTGTGGCGGCGGCAGTGGTTTCAGAACCCATGGTGGCGGCTTTATACACGCCATCTACCCAGTCAAAGGCTTCAGATACTAATGGCACAGTGTCGGCACGACGACCACCAAAGATGAATGCAGAAATTGGCACACCTTCAGGGTTTTCCCATTGTGGGTCGATGGAAGGGCATTGAGCTGCCGATACAGTAAAGCGAGCGTTGGCATGTGATGCTTTTTCACTACCGTCATGTTTTTCTCGCTTCCAGTTGATGAGATTTTCTGGTGTTTCTTTGGTTTTGCCTTCCCACCATGCTTCACCATCTTCTGTCATGGCGACATTGGTATAAATAACATCGGAATGCAATGTACTCATACAGTTGGAGTTTGTTTTGGTATTTGTACCAGGAGCGACACCAAAGAAGCCTGCTTCTGGATTGATGGCGTATAGTTTGCCGTCAGCTGATGGTTTAATCCAAGCGATGTCATCGCCAACAGTTTCAACTTTCCAGCCTTCATAGCCTGCCGGTGGAATCAACATGGCAAAATTAGTTTTACCACAGGCCGATGGGAATGCTGCAGCGATATAATGTTTTTTGCCTTGCGGATTGGTTACACCCAAGATAAGCATGTGCTCAGCCAACCAACCTTGCTCACGACCCATGACAGATGCAATGCGAAGTGCTAGGCATTTTTTGCCAAGTAGGGCGTTGCCACCATAGCCTGAACCATAAGACCAGATTTCACGAGTTTCTGGGAAGTGGACGATGTATTTGTCATCATTACAAGGCCATGCCACATCTTTTTGACCTGCTGTCAGTGGTGCACCCACAGAGTGAACGCAAGGCACAAAATCGCCTGATTCGCCAAGTGCATCATAAACTGCTTTGCCCATACGAGCCATTTTACGCATGCTCGTTACGACATAAGGGCTGTCGGTCAGTTCAACACCAATGTGGGCGATATGGCTACCCAAAGGACCCATGCTAAACGGCACAACATACATGGTGCGACCTGCCATGCAACCATCAAATTTTTCATTTAAGATGGCACGCATCTCGCTCGGGGCTTTCCAATTATTGGTTGCACCAGCATCAATCTCTTGTTCTGAGCAGATAAAAGTGCGGTCTTCTACACGAGCCACATCAGAAGGGTCGGAAAATGCCAAATAAGAATTTGGGTGCTTTTCTTCATTGAGCTTAATCATGGTGCCATTGTCAATCATCAGATTGATTAGGCGGTTATACTCTTCTTCTGAGCCATCGCACCATTCAATGCGAGCGGGCTTGGTGAGAGTTGCGATTTTGGCAACCCAATTTATTAGGGCTTGGTGTCGGACAAAGTCTGGTGCGGTAATTGTTGTGGTCATGCGATTATCTCAATCATAAAAAATGAAAGTAAAACCTATTTAAAAGAACTTAAAAACAATAGCATCATTACTTATTTCGTGATGATGGGAAGGCTGTCAATATTGGTTACTTGACAGTCTGTCATATATTATGCAAAGATTTATAATTGTGCAGTCTTTGCTTTTTTTGTGTATTAAAACATATTTTGATACAATTGATAATAAATATTTATAAAATAAATGGTCATATTTTTGGATTTTATATATTGGTTGCCTTGTTATACTTTGGCTTGCTTTGTGGTAATAAGTGGTTGTTGGTATTGCATTTAGTGTATGTTTATTTGATTAATGAGACGCAATTAAATTCTACCCAATAGATTGCATCTATTATTGCATGAGACTGTGATAAAATCTGTCATATAAAGCTACTCACTTGGATAAGGACGCAGTCTGTCTGTTTCAATCCACGCCTGCACCCATTCATCGGGTGGCAGATTGATGTCGGTGTAGCCTAGGCTGTCCAAGACTTCTTTGGTGGGTAGGGTTTTGCCAGATTTAAAATTTGTAACCGCAGTACGCAATAAAGCATGGCAGGTGCATTTACCCTTGACCCACATCGTCTGCTCAATATAAAACCAGCGTTCATCAATCGCACAAATACGAGTTTTCATTGTAACCTTATCAAAAGCACGAATTCGCTTGCGATACTGAATGGTACTGCCCGCCACCACCAAGCCCCAGCGATTTTTGATGAGCTTTGCCCCAAGTCCTGTACGAATGGCAAAATCAGTACGACCTAAGTCAAATAGCGTAAAAATCCGTCCATTGTTCATCTCAAGAAAATTATCAATGTCATTCACATTGGCGGTGAAATGATATTCGCTGATATCAGTCAAACTTAAGCCATCTCCTTGTTTGAGACTAAGCGAGCTTTTGATGATTGTTTTGGTTAAGCGTAAAAACGGATACATGATAACTTCCTTGCGATGAGCTATTTGTTGTCATCAAACTTGTCAAACCTGATAAAACTTGGCGTTTTTTAGGTTGGGCGAATTTGATTTTTCGGTACGCTCTTTTGATTGCGATCTGCCTTTATGGGTAGATTTGCCGTTCATACGGTTGCGGCGTTCTTCTTCTCGTTCATGTCTTTCGTGCTTTTGACGGCGAATCTCACGAGATTTTAGTGGTTTTTTATGAATGCGAGCTTGTTTTTCTTTGGTGGCAGTGTTTAAGCCTGTACCAATGCGAGGGCGTAGACCGACCGTTTCGATGAGTTTGCCGATTTCTTTGGCGTCAAGCTCAATAAATCGCCCTGTACGCAGCTCTTTTGGTAGTAGCACAGTGCCGTAGCGAGTACGAATCAGGCGTGAGACTTTAAGTTCTTGGGATTCGAACATACGACGCACTTCACGCTTACGACCTTCTTTGATTTTGACATGATACCACTTATTAACGCCAGCACCGCCACCTTCTTTGATGTCATCAAACTTTGCCATGCCATCTTCAAGTTCAACGCCACGAGTTAAATTCTGGGCAATTGTTGGGGTTACCTCGCCTAGCACACGCACCGCATACTCACGAGTTATCTCGCTTGATGGGTGCATGAGCCGATGAGCCAATTCGCCATCGTTGGTAAATAGCAGTAGCCCTGATGAATTAATGTCTAGACGACCGACCATGACCCATCTATCACCTGTCAATTTGGGCAGACGATCAAAGACGGTAGGGCGACCTTCTGGGTCGGATGCGGACGAAATCTCGCCTTCAGGTTTATAATAAGCGATGACACGGCGGCGTTTTTCTCTTTCTGCTTTGATGCGTACAAGTCGCCCATCAACACGAATCTCATCAGTGGTGGTGGCACGGTCGCCTAGAGTCGCGATTTGCCCATTGATGGAGACACGCCCCGCCTTGATGATGTCTTCTAGACCACGCCGTGAGCCTAGACCCATGCGAGCGAGTAATTTTTGGAGTTTTTCGCCTTCTGGACGAGATTGGGTGGACTCTTGTGTGTCGGTGATGCTGGTCATGTCGTTCATGATGATGTTCCTGTGGTTGGAAAATAACATTTCACAATGTTAAAAGATTTTATGATAAAGGGTTGATGTAGATTTGGCAAGTTAAAAATACAAATAGTAACTTTTTATCAGCTGTTTTATGATTAAGCAAGCATGATGATTGGTTATGGGGGGCTTGAGTGTGTATCATTGGGTTTTAGGTTTGGCAATTCGGGCAGTGGTGGTAACTCATCAAGACTATTTAGACCAAACGCGTCCAAAAAAGCAGGCGTGGTGTGCAGTAGGGCGGGTTTTCCCAGTGTGTCTTTATGACCTTTTTCTACAATCCAACCCTTATCAAACAGTTGTCTTAGGATATTACTAGAGATGGTAACGCCACGCACCTGTTCGATGTCCCCACGAGTAACAGGCTGTTTGTAAGCGATGACGCTTAAGGTTTCAAGTAGGGCTTGGCTTAGCGTTTCAAGTCGCTCGGGGAAAATCTGCTGAATAAGTCTTGCGTAGCTATCCTTAATCTGTAGGCGATAGCCACTGGCGGTTTTGCCTAGTGCCAGTACACTGCCTGAGAGTCGCTCTTTTAGGATAATAAGTGCCATCTGCAGTTCGTTATGACTCATAGATAGGTGCTTTTTTAGGTCATTGTCGGTTAAAGGGGTTTCACTGGCGTGCAGTAAAACTTCAATGTAGCGACTCAAAGCCTCGGCGGTGGCATGTTCTTCAAGCAGGGCTTGGCGTTCGTCAAGCGGTTTGTCATCTGCGATGTTTAAAGGTGTGGGACTGATTGATTGTTCCATATGTTTTATTTGTTTGTATTGGCGGTTATGGGTGGGTTCGGTTTTGGGTGTTGATTGGCTTATCTGATTGATGGTGAGATGATACCTAGTGTAGCCAATATAAGGTCTGTTCATCAATGGCATATGCGATATGCTCAACATCAACTGCTTGCTTGGCTGATGATTGGTCGTTTAGCGATGCTGATTGTTTTTGTTTTTTTGGTGCAGGATTGATAAATAAATCATCTGCCTTGATGTCGTTGGAGATCATCACCTCACCAAAGCCAATCAAACCTCGTTTTATCAGTTCTAATATTGCCACAAAACTTACCACCACGCCCAGTTTGCCTTGAGTGGGATTAAGAAGTTCTTTAAAAGTTGCTTTGCCTTGTTTGCTCATGGTTTGGCTGATGTCAGCTATGCGTTCAGGCAACGGCACAGGGTCGGTAGCGACCGTATGTATCTGATGGTCAGTCTTAATGTGCATATTGACTAGACTATTGATCAAAATATTGGGCGAATATTTTGGTAGCTCAGCACGCATTGCCTGAACACTAGGCAGGCTTGTCCATGCTAAAAATACATCTCTTTCAAGACGAATTAAACCGTCTAGTCGTTTGGCAGCTTCTTTGATTTGGGCATATTCTTCTAGCTTTCTAATCAGCCTTGCTTTGGGACTTAGTTCATCATCAACAATATCGGGCTGTGGCAGTAGTAGTTCGCTTTTGATGGCGATGAGTGTACTTGCCATTAGCAAATAATCGCCTGCCAGTTCAAAATATTCTTCATCTAAGTCTTTGATATAGCTAAGATACTGCTCGGTAATGGGTAAAATGGCTGTTTCGGTCAAATCAAAGTTATTTTTTTTGACCAGATACAATAAAAAATCAAGCGGACCTGCAAATTGCTCAAGCCAAATAGCAAACGCCTGTGGTGGAATGTACAGGTCTTCAGGTAGGCTTTCAACAGGTGTATCAAAGATACGAATCGTGTTGGTATCTTGATTGGTGCCAGTCTCGGTGCTATGGGTTGTGCTATTTGTCATGTTATTTAAGTTTAGCAAGCGGTTTGATGCCAACAGCACGGCGAGTCTTCTCTAATTGTTTATGTGCCACACGGCGAGCCTTAGCTGCCCCCATTTGTAGGATTTCTTCTAACTCTTTGGGGTTGTTCATTAGTTCAAAGTAGCGAGCACGCATTGGGGCGATTTCATCATTGATTTTGTTAAATAAAATCTCTTTGGCTTCGCCCCAGCCGATACCACGGCGATAATGGTCTGCCAGTGCTGCGATTTCATCAGCATTAGCAAAGGCACGATAAATCTCAAAAATGGTGCATTCGTCAGGATTTTTTGGTTCTTCTGGGGCTTGTGAATTGGTAACGATTTGTGAGATGGCTTTTTTTAGGGCTTTTTCTGGGTCAATTTGTGGATTGCCATCGCCAAACAAAGGAATGGTGTTGCCGTATGATTTGCTCATCTTACGACCATCAAGCCCTGTCAATAGTGGGGTGTTTTCATCAACGACAGCATTTGGCTGAACAAATAACGACTTGTATTTAAAATTAAAAGTCCCTGCGATATCCCTTGCCATCTCGATGTGTTGCACTTGGTCTTTACCAACTGGCACATGGGTGGCATTAAACATTAAGATATCTGCTGCCATCAACACAGGGTAGCTAAACAATCCCATGGTAATGCCAAAATCAGGGTCGTGGTCTTCTTTGGCGGTATTGATGTCTACTGCTGCTTTATAGGCGTGAGCACGGTTCATCAATCCTTTGGCACATGAGCAGTTAAGCACCCAAGCAAGCTCTGGAATTTCAGGAATGTCTGACTGACGATAAAAGGTAACTGCTTGTGGGTCAAGACCACACGCAAGCCAAGTGGCAGCGATGGCACGAGTAGAACGGTGGATTTCGTCAGGGTTGAAGCATTTGATGAGTGCGTGAAAATCCGCCAAGAAGAAGAATGCATCACCTTCATTTCGTGCGATTGCTTCGTTGGCAGCTTTGATGGCAGGGCGAATTGAGCCAACATAATTGCCTAGATGAGGGATTCCTGTGGTGGTGATGCCTGTTAGAACTCGTTTTGTCTGTGCGGTGTCGTTCATGAGTTATCCTTATTGTATTTTTGTTGATGTGTGCTTTGATTGAGATTTATTAGGATTTTAGTACATCCAAATCTTCTTTACAAATGGGACTATGTGCCTGCTGACAAAAATCAGGATCAAGTTTGCAGATGGCGGATTGCAGTTCATCGATGCGTTTGTCTTGATTTTGGATATGAGCCAGTAGGGCGGCAATGCTAGTCGCCACGGGGTCTTGGGTGTCTGGTTTTAATCCGTAGGCGTTGAACAGTTCATCGGCGGCTTGGCTTTGTTCTTGACTGACTTTTGGGGCGGGTTTTTTATCGCTACGATCAATCATGCGTGCGGCAGAGCCGACCATGGTGGCGTTGTCAGGCACAGGCTTAACAACGACAGCGTTTGAGCCAATTTTGGCATTATCGCCTACAGTAAATCCCCCCAAAATCTTTGCTCCAGCACCCACCACGACATTATTGCCTAAGGTAGGGTGTCGTTTCGCCCCTTTTTCCCATGACACCCCACCTAAGGTTACACCATGATATAAGGTAACATCATCACCAATCTCTGCTGTCTCACCGATCACGACACCCATGCCGTGGTCAATGAATAGGCGTTTGCCGATTTTGGCGGCAGGGTGAATCTCAATGCCTGTTAGCACACGGCTGACATGCGATAAAGTGCGTGCAACAAATTTATGTTCATGCGTCCATAAAGTGTGGGCAACACGATGCAAAGTGCGTGCGTGAATACCAGGATAAGCAACACACACTTCTAGTTTGGTGCGTGCAGCAGGATCTTTTTTGAGCACAGCTTCCAAATCATCATTGATGGCATCGCCAAGTGCTTTGATTTTTTGAATGATGGACACAGCGTTATCCTTGTATTGAGTGTCTGTGATTAAAAAGTTTAATATGGTATGCCAAGTTTAATAGGGTGTAACACTTAATAGGTGTGGGTATATTTTAAAGTATTCTTACCATCTTTGCCAACATCAATGCGTGTTTTTGGCATGCTTAATGTAATTTTTGTTCAATTTTGGCAAGCAGTGCACTGAGTAGGGCGTATTCTTTTTGGTCAAGTTGTATCCGACTATTCATGCGAGATAAGCGATTGGGTAAGTTTTTTAGGTCGTGAGTGTCTGCCAAGCCAAGTCTGCACATCAAACTGATGATGCGGTTGTTGAGTTTGGTTTTTTGAGTATGAGTGATGGCAGGCTCGTCCCAGTCTTGGCGAATGGTAAGATAAAAACCATCATTGGTGGTATCATCATGGACATCATCACTTGGGCTTTGAGAAAAATAATGATAGATGAATGATGCGATAACCTGTATGGCGGATGCGACATTAAGCACAGGATAAGCAGGGTTAGCAGGGATTTGGATATGGTAATCCGCCAAAGCCAGCTCGTCATTAGTCAGCCCCCTATCTTCTCGCCCAAAGAGTATGCCGATGGTGGTGTTTTGTTCACTGTTTGCATAAATTGTATGGGTATCAAAGAAATTTGCCAGAACCTTAGCCCCTTGCTGTGGGGTAATGGTGGGTCTTGGTAGGTGGCGTGTGCGAGCCGATGCTGCCAAAATGAGTGAGCAGTCCGCCACCGCTTCATCAATACTATTTGCGATACGAGCTTTATCTAAAATCGTTGTCGCACCTGCGGCATGGGCATGACTGGTCTCATCAATGGGTAAACGGGGATTTACCACCACCAAATCGCTAAGACCCATTGTGTGCATGGCACGAGCGGCTGAGCCAATATTGGCAGGCAAGGTAGTACCAACCATGATGATGCGAATGTTAGATAGGTGTGCTAGTCGGTTCATGAAAGCTTATCGCTACTTGTGAATATGAGTGTTTGGGTGATTGGTCTAATGAATATCTTAGGTTGCATGGTTGTGTCATTTGAGTAATAAATTCTCAGGCGGTAATAGAGCCTGTAAGCCACTAATAATGGCATCACTAGGATGTAGCCGAAATCGCTCATTTACCAGTAGCCGACTGATGCTACAGTCATCATACAAAAATAAAGATACAGGCAAACAGCCATCTTTGATGAATGTTGGCGTTGTCGTGGTTAGCTCGTTGCCTTCTTCGTCATACGCAATGGCATCTTCAATATCTTCTTGGGTATCAAAGATGAGCGATGTGTCATCAGGGGGGCTGTTTTCTTTGAGTAGTGAGATGATGCCTGATAGCGTCTGTGTATCATGAGCGTGTAGCTTAATATTTACTGAACTTAGGTGTTTTAAGCGTGCTTGGGTGAGAGTCATGGCATCTTGCATTCTAGCAAAAATACGCCCATCATTCTCACGCACGCTCAATTTGGCAATGATGATGACGCCGTTTAGGTCAGGTAGCATCTCCCAATCTTCTTTGGCGATTTTTTTGAGTTCTGTGGCGTTTGGAGTTTTGGCCTCTAAGACCGATTTTAATTGGTTGAATTTATCAGTAAAACAGCTGACTTCCACACGGCAACTGCCATCATCTAGTGTGATGGCTACTCGGTTGCCAAAGTTTGCAACATCAATCACCAATCCTGCCACTCGTGCGTATTTATTATAACCTGTATCTGATAACTCAGATAGGTGGGTTATGTTGGTGTATTTTTTGAGTTCGTCTCTATACTTGTCAAGGGGGTGTCCTGTCAGATATAGCCCAAGTGTGTCTTTTTCGCCTTTAAGACGAGTTTGATTGCCCCAAATCACAGATGGTAGCTCTGGTGCGACAGACAGATCGTCATCAACTTCGCCAAACAAATCAAAAGTACCTGCCAGTTCGTTTTGTCGATTTTGTTCGGCGACCTGCATGGCGGCAGGCAATTGTTCCCATAGTCCGCCACGAATATGATGGCGTAACTCTTGGGTAGCAAATTCTGGCTTGATATGCACTGCCAAATCATCAAAACAGCCTGCACAAATTAGGGCCTCTAAGGCTCGCTTGCCGACTTTTTTTATGTCTACACGATTGCAAAAGTCATAAAGATCTTTGAATGCACCATCTTTTCTGGCCTTAACAATGCTTGCTACGGCATCTTCACCCACGCCTTTTACTGCACCCAACCCATAGATAATCGTCTTGTCATCTTGGACGACAAATCGCCAGTCGCTATGGTTCACACTTGGTGGAATGACCGACAACCCAAAGTTTTCTTTGCAATCAGAAATCAAAAATACGATGGCATCAGTATCGTCCATCTCCGATGTTAAGACGGCTGCCATGAATTCGGCAGGGTAATAATATTTTAAATAGGCGGTTTGATAAGCAAGTACACCATAGGCTGCCGAGTGTGATTTGTTAAAGCCGTAGCCTGCAAATTTTTCTACCAAATCAAATATCTGACCTGCCAGCTCGCCTAAGACGCCTTGTCCGATTGCCCCATCAACAAAAATGCTACGCTGTTTTGCCATCTCTTCGGGTTTTTTCTTTCCCATTGCACGGCGTAACATATCAGCACCGCCTAGCGTATAGCCTGAGAGAATCTGGGCGATTTGCATGACTTGTTCTTGATAGACGATGACGCCATAGGTTGCCTTAAGCGGCGGCTCTAGCCATTCATGCTGAAAGTCTGGGTGTGGATAGGCGGGTTCTTGAATACCATGTTTGCGGTCAATGAAGTCAGTTACCATGCCAGATTCTAAAGGTCCTGGTCGGTACAAGGCACACATCGCAATCACATCTTCGATGTTGGTGGGCTTTAGCTGTTTTAGGTATTTTTTCATGCCTGAACTTTCAAGCTGAAATACAGCGGTGGTGTTGCCTGACTGAAGCACCGATTCATAAACTTGGCCATCGTCTAAAGGTAGTTTTTCAAGATCAATGGGCTCTTGACCGAGTTTGGCACGAGTGATGTTAATGTTATCAACCGCTGCCTGAATGACGGTTAGGTTTCGCAGCCCTAAAAAGTCAAATTTTACCAGTCCTACTGCTTCCACATCATCCTTATCAAACTGGCTGACAGGATGCCCTTCATCATCGCAGTACACCGCACTAAAATCGCTGATACGATTAGGGGCAATGAGTACACCACCTGCGTGTTTGCCGACATTGCGAGTCAAACCTTCAAGTTTTTCTGCCATATCCCAAATTTCTTTGGCGGCATCGTGGTCAGGGTGTGTTGAGTCGTCTTTTAGGAGCTCTTGGAGTTGTTGTTCTTCTTTTAGGGCATCAGCCAGTGAGATACCAGGGGTTTTTGGAATGAGTTTTGACATTTTGTCGGCAAGACCCAAAGGCTTACCCTGTACTCGTGCCACATCTCGCACGACTGCACGAGCTGCCATTGTACCAAAGGTGATGATTTGTGAAACGGCTTGACGACCATAGGTATGACCGACATAATCAATAACTCGGTCTCGCCCTTCAATACAAAAATCAATATCAAAGTCAGGCATGGAGACACGCTCAGGGTTTAAGAAGCGTTCAAATAGCAAATCGTATTCTAGCGGATCAAGATCGGTGATGTTCAAACTATATGCAACTAGCGATCCTGCTCCTGAGCCACGACCAGGACCGACAGGAACGCCGTTGGCTTTTGCCCAGCGGATAAAGTCCATAACGATGAGAAAGTAGCCTGGAAAACCCATTTTTAAGATGATATCTAATTCATAATCTAGGCGTTCTTGATAAGATTGGTAGATATCCCCCCATGAGTCATCTCGGGTGTCAATGGGGTATAGTTTGGCTAGGCGTTGGTCGAGACCTTCGGCACTAATTTTGCGAAAGAAACTCTCGATGGTCTCGCCATCTGGAATGGGGAATTCTGGCAGGACATTGATACCAAGTGTTAGGCTGACATTGCACCGAGAAGCGAGCAAGCTAGTATTTTCAATGACTTGTGGAATGTCCAAAAACAGCTCTGCCATCTCGTCTTGGCTACGAAAATACTGTTCTTGGGTGTATTTTTTTGGGCGGTTTGGGTCATCTAGGGTGTAGCCTGTGGCAATACACACACGAGCTTCATGTGCGTCAAAGTCGCTACTTATTTCATCGTCCTTTCCTATGCTAATGCCTTTTGGTACAGGATTTAAAAAACGCACATCATTATGGGCGATGATGGGAATGCCTGCTTTAGAGCCATGAATGACGACTTGCTTGTTGTAGTCGTTGTCCGTGCTATGCGTGCGTTTGATGCCAAGATACAGACGATCGCCAAAGACATTTTGCCACGGTTCAATAGTAGCGACGAACATCTCTGGGTGAGTGCCTTTTAGGGCGATGGTGGCTTCGGAGCGGTCGGTTAAGATGGCAATGATGCCGTCATTGCGTTCAAATAGGGCATCTTTGGTGATGATGGGGGTATGAACGGATACCGTGCCATTATCATTCATGGGACGGCCGGTATAAGCGTCTGACAATAGACGAAGTAGGTTTTTATAGCCATCATTATTCATGGCATAGAGAATGGCGGTATGACCATTTGCTTCGGCATGATGATCAATGGCATCACCGATGGTGGCCTCTAGCCCGATGATGGGCTTAATGCCTGCTGCTGTGCAGGCTTTGTAGAACTTGACCACAGCGAACATGTTGTTCAAATCTGCCAGACCCAGTGCTACTTGTCCGTCTGCTTTGGCGGCTTTAACCAGTTCTTTGATACGCACGATGGAATCAACGATGGCGAACTCGCTATGTACGCCCAAATGCACAAATGCCATGAATGTCCTTTGATGTTGCTAGGTGTTAAGCATAAAAGGATAGATTATAGCATTGATTGGGGGTTTTTTTAAGTGCTGGCGTGAAATATCTTTTAGGGGTGCTGACTATATTTAATTTTTAAATGGCTAAATCCATCAAATCAAGGTACAATTCAAGGTGCAATCTTGATTGCTGTTGTCATCATTTTTATCCCTTAAATATTCAAAAAGCCATGTTCCAAATCATCCAATCTAACGATACCGACACACTTGTCGATCAGCTCATCGAGTTTTATCAAAAAAACGACCAATATGGCAGTCTATCAGAGGCGATTTTTAGTCCTTTTACTGTCATTGTGCCATCTATGGTGCTTGGGAATTGGCTGACCAAAGAAGTTGCCATGCGAGCAGGGATTAGTACGCTTTTAATAGCACAGTTTTGGGGGCAATATCAATGGCGCATGATTGATAAGGTGCTGGGTATTGATGCAAAAAATAATGAACATGATGCAGTAGCGGTGCCTGAGGTGGCGGTATTGTCTGCTTCGGTCATGCGTTGGCGACTTTTTGGCTTTTTAAATGAGACATCAGCCCAACTGATTGAGCAGATTATTGATGATGAAACGCATGTACTACATTTGTTATTCAAGCCGTTGTCAGATAAGGTAGAAGATGGTTATGTCTTAGAACCGAAGCGTCTATGGCAGGCGTGTGATGAGCTTTCTAAAGTATATGTTCGCTATCTGACCCATCGCCCTGAGTGGCTACACGCTTGGTCATTTGGTCTAGATTTGCCTGTATCGGTTGAAGAGATGATTCGTCAAAAAGATAAATTTGGCGATGAATTCGGTCGAGATGATGAGACGCCGTCTTGGTTATTGGAGCATTATGAATCACTAGAGCGATTGCTCCGGTTTTTATGGCAGACATTATTTTTTGAGGTGTATGAGTACCGTGAGATGCTTGAGAGGCGTTTTTGGGCGGTGCTTGATGGTGAACGAGGTGAAGCGACAAGACAGCAGGCAATCAATGCTCTACCCAAAGATTTGTATTTGTTTACCGTGCAACAGATGCCCCAAGTGGAATTGTTGTTCTTAAAGCGGTTATCGCTTGTCATCAATGTGCACTTGTTGCATTTTAACCCATCAAGAATGTTTTGGGCGGATATTGTTGATAAAAACTGGCTGATGACTCAAAAGATCATCAGGCCGAATGCTGTTTATTTAAAAGACTATGGTCATGGGTTGTTATCCAGACTAGGCAAGGAATCTCGTGAGACTTTTGCCATGTTGGCAGATATGTCTGGAGGCGAGTTTTATTATCAAGGCATAAATAATAGCGATATCAATGATGTCAACAAGAGTCAGCAAGATGATGTTTTTTTGGTTGATTGGCAAGATAGATTTATTCCACATACAGGCAAAGGGATTTTAAGTGGGCTAAAACAAGACATTCTTATGTTGGGTGAGGGCGATGGTAGCGTGGCGATGGACGAGATGTTGTCTGTTTTGGGCAATAAAACCCATCAAAAACCCACCATGACCTTAACAGAACAATCCAATTACGCCTTACCTGAGCTTAGCATTCATGCTTGTCATAGCCTAAAGCGACAGCTTGAAATTGCTCGAACGATGATTGCTAAATATCTGAATACCGAGTATGCCGATGGCAAAAGACAGCTGTCGGATGTGGTGATTTTATTGCCTGATGTTGATGTGGCTCAAAATGTCATTCATTCGGTATTTCCTGAAGGGGTGGGTATTGATGGCATGCGATTGCCGGTTAAAATTACAGGCATCACTGACCGCAGTATTGATGAGCTGATGACAGCATTGACCGGCTTTTATCGCCTGCTTGGAGCAAAAGATGCTCGCTTTTATGCTGAAGAGTTTTATGAATGGCTGATGAATCCTGCTGTATATGAGAACTTTAGCCTAAGTTTTGATGAGGCGTATCGAGCCAGAGAGTTGCTCGGTCTGGCAGGCTTTAAGAGGGGTTTTAATGCCGAGCACCTAAGCCAAACTCTGCACGATGAAGACACCGACTATCGCTACACTTTTAGTTATGCACTTGATCGTATTGTTATGGGTTTTATTGCACCAGATGCTCAGCACGCAAGTGATGTGCTATACCCCTTTGATTGGCAAAATGTTCATACATCAGAGGCAACTTTGCCATTGGGTGGTATCGGTCTTGATGATGAGCCTATCGTTTCGGCATTGTGCCGTATGTACGAAGCATTGGGTAAATTTGGCAATGACTACCAAAAAGTGGATACCGCTCAAGCATGGTTACATAAGATAGAAAGTGAGGTTATTGATACTTATTTTTCTGCCATCAAGCAAAGCGTACAGATGCGATCCATATTTGATGCAAAAAATGCCATGCTCTCAAGCCTAAGAGCAAATACCAACTATCACAAACGCACGCATCATCAAGGAGTGTATGTCTTACAAGATGACATTCGATTAAGTCTGGAGTTTGTGCTTGATAGTCTGACTGCAGCGGTGGGTATGCAGGCAATCTCAGCTGAGCCATCTGGAGTGATTACGGTGGCAAGGTTTGGGGCGTTAAGAAACATTCCTTTTGGGTTGACCATCATGCTTGGCATGGACTTATCTGCCTTTCCAAGACAAGATAGGAATACTCGACTGGATTTGATGAAAGCAGGGCTTAAGCGTCGTGGCGACCGTACGAACGAAGATGATGACAATGGGGCGTTTTTGGATGCATTGCTTTGCACCAAAGATGCCTGTGCTATTTTTTATAACGGCATGAGTCCTGATGGTAGCACGATGCTCTTGCCCGCATCACCTGTAGGGGAGTTGATTGAGTTTCTCAAATCAGAGGTATATTGGCAAGTAGATGATGTGGCAGATGAGGCATTGATGGCACTCGGCGGTATGTTGCCAGAGTTGATAGCACGGCATCTGGTTACTTATCATCATGCCATGAATTTTGAACAGGGGGTGTTTTATCAAGCAAAAGATGTTGAGGCTGATGATGATTTTCAGGCGTATCTAAATAAACTGATTGATGCACAAAAGCATGAACAAAGGCGACATTTGCCACCTGCACCGATTTGGCAAAAGGTACGCCGTGTGATTGATGAATATCAAGAAGGGTCGGCAACAACGCTTGTTACACTGCCAACAGATGATGAGATGCGATACATTACTGATGTCTTGATGGATAATCTGGCAATGGATCAACAAAATAATGCAAGGGGTCAGTCTGTTGATGAACTGCTTGATAAGTATCGCATTGAAGTGCCAAATTATCTAAGCATTAAAAACATGCTGTATGTGATTAAATCGCCTGCCAAAGCCTACCTAAAAGGCAAATTTGCCCTAGATGATGAGATGGCAAATGATGAGGCAAATGAACCTTTATCTCTGGATTATTGGGGTGGCTGGCAACTTCATCAGATGATACTGCAGGCATTTCGGCTAGGGGTATTTGATGGCATGCCAATGAATGCAATTAACCCAAAAACTTTATCTGATGTCATCAACAATCAGCAAAACAATGAAATAACACAACTGCACACTGTGCATCATGATGCACTGTTGCCAGCAGGTGCGGTACGAATGAGTGTGCTACAAGATGGGCTTGACTTTGTGGTTGGTCAACTAGAAGCAATGCTTGGCGAGCTTGGCGAAACTCTAAATAGGGCTGCATCGCCAGATGATTGGCAGTACTCAAAGGTGCTAAGTGGATTGGAGGAGCAGACGGTAGCAATGACGCTAGGCTCACATCGCCTAAAACTGATGGCAGATATGCCTAAAACAGATGAAACAGTATGGAAAAATATGTCGGTCAGTCGAGCATCTGCGGAGCGTTTAATAGACTTTTGGCTACACCATCTGCTATGGCAGGTACATCGTCAGACTAATGAAAAAGACGAACAGCTTGGATATGGTAGAAGTATTTGGCGATTCAAAGAAGCGTCCCAACAGTTAAAAGCATTAAAAAATCTGGCAGGTCAAACAACCTATGAACTAAGCCCTGTGCGTGCTGATAAGGCATCTAAACTACTACAAAATTTCATCATCTTTACTCTGCTTGGTTCAAAGCTACCCATCATACTAACCCCAATCAATGCTCTGCTGATGGCAAGGTTGCAGGGTGATACATCAAGCATTGGCAGTGCATGGGTGAATGAGATTTATGCGTTGATGATTGGCGATAGTGATCCAGAGCAGGTGCTGACATCGGCAGGGCAACTAAGTGAGCCATTATACGAGGAGCTATTAAAAAATATTCGAGCATTTGGGGTGAGTGATGAGCAATAAAGTAGAGAATAAACAATCAGCCAACGCAGTAGCGTCCAATGGTCAGGATATGCCACCTGCCATCGCTTGCACCTTAAAAGGAGCATACCTGATAGAAGCATCGGCAGGTACAGGTAAGACTTGGACATTGACGGGCATTATTTTGCGATTGTTCATTGAAGAAAAATACAATGTACAGCGTATGATAGCCACCACTTTCACTCGTGCTGCAGCCGCTGAGATGCAAGAGCGTATCCAAGAACGCTTGACGGTGTTTTATCGCTATCTGTTGTGGTTAAAATCCAGCCAAGAGATGCACGCACACTGGTTTGATGATGCTTTAGCTCTTGATGAGCGAGCCGATGAGTTGGTTGCTACTGCACTGGGGGCGAAGATTGTCGGAGCTGATGACCTCATCAATGTACATCTTATCAAACATCTTTTGGTTGATGGCGTGCCTGCTTTTGATGAGGCGATTCGTCGTGTGGGTCTGCTATTGGCTACTTTGGATAAGCTGTTTGTGGGGACGCTAGACAGCCTTGCTCAAAAATGGCTCAAAGAATTCTCCACAGAGATTGGACATCAGCCCAAAGCAGATATTTTATATGACAGTTCTGATATTAGTATCGCCATCATTCATGATGGTCTTAGGCAGGCACATACTCAGGTAATGAGTCAAAATCCCAAACTGTATGAGATGATCCGCCACGAAAACATATTTGGCGATATTGATCAGGCGTATCAATCAATCCAAGTTGCCATGAATTTTTTTAATGTGCCATTTAATGATGAGGCAACATTGATTGATGATCAGTATGTCGCAAGCCTACAAGAAATGGTGCTGGCGTTCACCAAGCTAGATACATCAGTGGTGGATAAGTTTTGCGATAAAGAGTATCGTGATTCGGTGGGGGTGCGTGCCACAGGCAAACTATTAAAACATTGGCATCGCTTGTTTGAGATTGTGCAGACGATGGCAGAGCATGGCACATCATTTGTTCGCCATCTAGATAAAACGCACACCGATTGGCTGTCTGCTGTTCATGAAGCCTTAGAAAAAGACAATGTGTTTAATAAAAAACATGATGAGAATGCCAAACGACTGCTGATGGGTTTTATTGATAAACATCTAACTGCTTTGGTGTTCATCTATGAGAGTATTTGTCAACTACCCAATCAATACCGTACTCATCTGTACAAAACCCTTGCCCTTGCAGTCCGTGCCAAGACACCGACTTGGCTTGAAAATCAAGCCAAAACGACCTTTACCATTCAGATGCACAGGCTAAATCAGGCTTTGGCAAACAACCCAAGCCTTGCTAGGCATATTCGCCATCATTATCCTGTGATTTTGATTGATGAATCCCAAGATGTCAATGGAGCTCAAGTTGAACTGATCCAGCAGGTATATTTGTCTTATTTGATAAAGCAGCTAAATAAAGACAAGCCATCTTTGGGATTTTTGTTGTTGGTGGGCGATCCCAAGCAGGCGATTTATCGGTTTCGTGGTGGGGATGTCGCCAACTATAATCGCATGAAAAATACGGGCGTGGCGAATGCTCGCTATCCCATCATCAATCAACAGCTGTCTTTGTCTGTCAACCGCCGTTCAAATAAAGCCTTGATTGAGTCATTAAATGCGTGGTTTGATGATGGCAAGGGCGAGCATGGCAATCTTGGTGAGGGTATTTATTATCAGACCATTACTGCCCATAATGAGAGCCAAAGGTTGTCTTGGCAGGCGGATACTCAAGATGAGCGACCAAGCTATCTAGGTAGGCAGCCATTAGCCATGTTGCACTTAACTGCTAATGCCCAATCGCCCATCAGTCAGCTATTAGCATGGCATATCAACAGCCTATTACAAGGCGGTCATACCATCAACACACAGGCAGGTGAGCGTGCCATCATGCCAAGCGATATTGCGGTATTAAGCTATAAAAATAAGTGGCTGCTAGCGGTCAAAGAGCATTTAGATGCGTTAAATATCCCAGCCATCGCCGCCCAAGAGACCAATGTCTTTAGTACGCAGGCAGGGCGTGATTTATATGCTTTATTAAGTGTGTGTGTGGAGATGAGTAATGTAGAAAAATTAGGTCGGCTATTGACTTCATCTTTTTTTGGCATGAGTCTTGATGAGGCGATGTCAATGCTTGGTGTTGATGATGAAATAGAAGGTCAAGCAAAATCAGAACTACTGATCTATCTGAATCAAGTCTTTGAAAGATGGCTACAGCACGGCGTGGCATCGGCATTGAATTTGGCACTGGCAAAGCATCCATTCATGAAAGACGGTTCGCTATGGCTTAGCGTTGCTAGCTTTGGCGAGCGGTATTTGGCGGATGCGTGGCAGATTTTAGAGCTGATTAGCACCCAAGAACATTTGCAGGCGTTGGCACTCATTGAGTGGTACAAGATGCAGATGTGTGGTGGCGACATACCTGATGCTCATAAACGACTGCCACTACCTAGCGAGTCTGGCGTGAATATGATGACCATTCATAAATCCAAAGGGCTTGAATTCCCTATTGTGTATGTGATTGGGCTTGATGAAGCGGTATCGGAAAATGGGACGCTATTTTATCCTTATACTGATACACAGTTCAATCGCCATTTATCCCCCAAACCCATTGGAAAAGACGGCGTAAATTATCAACAGCTTGATCTAAACGAAAGTATTGATGAACGCAAGCGGTTGGGTTATGTGGCACTGACTCGAGCATCTGAACAGATGTATGTGGTGGCAAAGGATTTGAATAAGCGACTAAATACACACCAAAGACCGCTGTTTTTATGGTGTGATTGTGCTGACAGTGCTACGCTCTCCTTGCCATCTAGAATGCAAGGCAAGATGGATTGGCTAAGTTTAGAGACTGATGACTATATCACTAAGCCCTATTCGTCCAATGATGTCAATCTTGTTCCTATTGACTATCTGGCATGGCATGAGATCATGCATAAGACGGTGTTTTATGGTGCGGTGCAGACGAGTTTTACAGCACTCATTAGCCAGTTAGATTACAAAACCAAAGAGTTGCTTGCAGTTACGCCAGACCATGATGAGTTGGTGGCTTTGACCGATTTGGAGACAATGGCGGACGAAGAAGCGTGTCATGATGACATTCGCACAACTTTCATGCGTGGTATGCTGGCGGGGGATTTTTTACATCAAGTCTTACAAAAAATAAACACTAAGGGCGAACCACAAGACAAATTATACAATATCAGTCGTGCGATTGATGAGGTGGCAAGGTATCTAGGAGTGCTTGACTATATGAGTCAAGATGCTCAAAGGGCGATGGGTATGCCTACTTCTGATAACAAGCATACTTTGCACAGACAGCTTGTGCTATGGATGAATGATGTCATTCATGCACCTTTTGCTGCTTCAGGAGTAAATTTGGTATCTTTGACTGATTCATCAAGCGTAAAAGAAATGGGATTTTTGCTTGGGATAAAAGAGGGCTTTAGCATTGATGAGTTAAATGCTGCTTTTGAAGCATATAGCGATAAACCACTTAGCCTGACCAAAGATGATTCATACCAACCCTTATATCGCTACTTAAAAGGTGGGATTGATTTGGTATATGAGCATGAAGGGCGGTTTTTTGTGGTGGATTATAAATCCAATTTTTTGGGCAATGGCATTCAAGCGTATCATGAGCAGGCATTGTTTGAGTCAATGGATAGGGCAGGCTACTGGCTACAAGCAGCGATTTATCAAGTGGCTTTGCATCGCTTATTAAAGATGCGTGTTAAAGACTATGTGGGCAATGAGCATCGCTATTTGGGTGCGGTGGAATATTTATTTTTGCGTGGTGTGGCTGATGATGAGCGGTTGGGTCGCATGGTGTGGCAAGTGCCGATAGAGTTGGTACGCCGTTTAGACGAGCTGTTTCGGTAATGGCTCTATATTTTAGAGTATTGAAAATAAAAAGTACTAATTGATTGAGAAGACATCATGAATACAATCGCTATTGACCGATATTTAACCGCACGCATTGCCGAAAATGCAAAGTGGTACCGTCATAAGAATCTGCTACAGGCAGATTACATGATTGAAGACATTAAGACACACTTATTTTATGTGATGAGTCTTGCTGGTATGTTATCTTTGTCTGAAGGGCATACGGTGCTAGTTGTGCCAAAACAACAGGGCGGTTGGCGGAGTTTTTTTGAGCCTGTCATGGATTATCTGCTGTCTTGGGTGAAAGATGGGCGGTTCTTGGTGGATTTTGATGAGATATTTATGCAGATTGATCATCATCAAGATAAGGCAAATCTAAAAGAGATTGTTGGTTGGTATTGTCGTACTTTTCATCGTGCCATTAGCCCAAATATTAAAACGACTTGGACGCTTGACTCAAAAGATGGTCTTGATGGTGTCTTTTTGAGCTTATTAAAGGTTTATTATTTCATCAAGTTTGTTTTGCATGATGACATAAAAGAGCTGTCAAGTTTCATACATGACACGCCTTTTGTTGATGATTATCAAGTAGCTCAATCAAGTCGTCCGCTCATCATCAAAGATACGCAGGAAGAATTTTATCTTTGGTCAAATAGGGCATGGCGTGCTGAACGCATGGTGATGCAACACATCTGGAGAATCTGTACAGTACAGATGACGCCTTTTGATATATCCAATCTGCCATCTACGCTCAACCATGAACAAAGATTGGCGATTGAAACGGTGAGTCGTCAGGCATTTACCATCATTACAGGCGGACCAGGGACGGGCAAGACTTTCACCGTTGCACAGATTGTTCTAGCATTACTCAAACAAAACCCTGATACCGACCTTGCGTTGGCGGCACCGACAGGTAAGGCGGCACAGCGTATGAGCGAATCATTAAAGGCTTCTTTGGCAAGATTTGACATACAAGTGGAGTTACCTGAGCCTAAAACTATTCATCGCTTGCTTGGCATTGGTCGGCATGGTACGCCCAGATATCATGATAATCATACCATGCCACATGACATAATCATCATTGATGAAGCGTCTATGCTTGGGGCGGAGCTGTCTTGTAGTCTGTTGGCGGCAGTCAAGACAGGGGCTAGGCTGATTTTACTTGGTGATGCATATCAGTTGGCGGCGGTTGAAGCAGGAGCGGTGTTGGCGGATTTGTGCCGTGTTGATGCCTTGCAAAGTCATCGTGTGCATCTTGTGGAGTCAAAACGCTTTCATGCAGATTCTGATGTGGGCAGACTTGCCAATTTCATCAATAACAGTGCTGATACCATGCAAAAGGGCGAGGAGCTTATCACTCTTATGCAAACGAGTAATCAGCTGTCTTTTGTTAATATTGATGGCAAGTCTCATTACTATGAACAGCTGTCAGATGGTTATGTGGCTTATTTTGAGCAAAGTAAGAGACTGCTTGCACAGTTGCGTCATGATGATGAGCCAAGCAGATATCAAAAGATTCAGGCTCTATTTAATACCCTAGATCAATACCGAATCTTGTGTGCGTCCCACATTGGCGATGCAGGCGATAGTAAAATAAATGAGTTTTTATCAAAAAAACATCGTGGATGGTTAAATACCAAGCCCAGTGCTTCGGCGTGGTATCATGGTCGTGTAGTGATGGTGCAGACCAACCGCTATGACTTGGGTTTATTTAATGGCGATGTTGGGATTTGTTTGTATGATGGTCGTGAGATGGCGGTGTATTTTAATGCAGAGACTCTAAAAAAAGTTGCTATTGGTATGCTAGGTGGTGAGACTGTTACAACCGCTTATGCCATGACGGTGCATAAATCTCAGGGTTCGGAGTTTGATAAAGTGGCAGTGGTATTTGATGATGACAATGCTCGTTTGTTGTCCAAAGAGCTGATTTATACTGCCATCACTCGTGCTAAAATATCAGTTGGTATTTATACGACAAATCAGGCTTTACAGATTGCAGTGAGTACGCCAACAGTACGCACCACAGGGCTTGAGTTACTGTGATTGTAAAAATTTCTTCACGGCGGCAAATTGTCCTTTGGTGGTGTCTTCTTGATACATGGCTTCACGAAAGGCATTAGAATTGGGTATACCGCCTGTATACCAAGCAATGTGTTTTCTGGCAATGCGACAGCCTGAGTACTCCCCATAGAATTGATACAGCTCTTCTAGATGGTTTAGGACGATGTGTTGTAGTTCGTCTATACTGGGTTTGGGTAGGAGTTCACCTGTGCTAAGATAGTGATGAATATCACGAAATATCCAAGGGTTTCCTTGTGCTGCTCGTCCTATCATCACCGCATCTGCACCAGTCATCTCATAGACGGCTTTGGCTTTTTGGGGGCTGTCAATATCGCCATTGACAATAACAGGAATGCTAAGAGTTTGTTTTACTTCTTTAATCAGTTCATAGCGAGCTTGTCCTGTGTAAAAATCTTCTCTGGTGCGACCATGAATGGCAATGGCAGCGACACCAGCAGCTTCGGCAATCTGAGCGATTTTTAGAATATTTTCTTGACCGTTGGCAAAGCCGAGCCGTGTTTTTAGAGTAACAGGTACATCAACAGCATCCACTGCACTCTCAAGCAGAGCTTTGACCAAATTCTCATCTTGAAGTAGAGCGGAACCTGCCAGTTTTTTGCACACTTTTTTGGCAGGACAGCCCATATTAATATCCACGATTTGTGCACCATTTGCCACTTGGAAGCGAGCGGCTTTGGCTAGCTTGTCAGGTTCTGCTCCTGCGATTTGTGCTGAGATGGGGGCGATTTCACCATCAAAATTGGCACGATAAAGCGATTTTTTGCGTGCATAAAGTGCAGTATCAGCGATAATCATCTCACTGACGGCATGACCTGCCCCAAATGATTTGCACAGCCGTCTAAAAGGATTATCGGTAACACCTGCCATAGGTGCTACAATTAGCCTATTAGTGATGGTTTGATTTTTGATGGCAAGTGGGGTGAGTAGGGGGTGTTTGTTCATAAATATTTGATTTTATTGATATTAAATAGAAAATAACGGTAATTTTATCAAAATAAATTTAGTAATTTTGGTGCACCTGATGATTGCTATTGGCTAAAAAATTTGGTATATTTCGGCATATTTTAGCATATTTAGGAATATGATTTACAGCATATTTACGACAGTTTTTAAAAATGATGTAAATATAATTTTGTTGCAAATTGGAGTGGATATGGGAACCATCACAAAACGCAAAACTAAATCTGGGCAAATTAAATACCTTGCCACCGTTCGTATCAATCGCCAAGGTGCTCCTGCATTTTCACAGTCCAAAACTTTCAACAAAGAGATGTTAGCAAAAGAATGGATTAAAAAACTTGAATCGCAGATACAGATTGACCCACGCATTTTATTAACAAAAAAAAGCGACAGGGCAAACGCTAGCAGAATATATTAACAGATATATTGAAGAAGTCCAAGACCAGTTCAATGACAAATATGCTGCAAATATGCTGCGTATCGCTGGCTATGACATTGCCAAACAGTCAGTGGCAAACCTAACAAGACAAGACTTTGCTGACTTTGCAATCTCTCGTCGGCGTGGTGATGTTTTTAAAATGATTGATGGGGTATCACCCTCAACAGTGCTACACGATTTGAATAATATCTCGGCGGTACTAACCCATGCTATGATGGTTTGGAATGAGCCAATCACGCAAGTGCAGATGGAGCTTAAACAGGCGATCTTTGGGTTAAAAAAATCCAGAATCATCACCAAAGCACCTGAGCGAGACCGCCTGCCTACCATGCATGAATTACAGCTCTTGACCAACTTTTTCTATCAAGATTGGTATCGTGGTCGCCAAACAATTCCTATGCATCTCATCATGTGGCTTGCCATTTATACAGGGCGGCGGCAAGGCGAGCTGACGAGTATGCGTTTGGCTGATTTTGACCGCAATCATCATCAATGGCTAATCAGGGATGTTAAAAATCCAGACGGCTCTAAGGGCAATCATAAGTATGCTCATCTAGAGACGCATACTCTGACAGTGATTGAGCTTTTGCTTGATGATAAGGTGAGAAATAGAATGCTTATGCTGGGCTATAATGAAGAGCTTTTGTTGCCGTTAAATACCCAGACAATCTCATCATACTGGGCAAGAGCCTGTAAAATCTTACAAATTGACGATTTAAAATTTCACGACCTGCAGCACGAAGCTGCCACACGCTATGCTGAAGACGGTTATACCATACCCCAGCTGCAGACCATCACTTTGCATGCTTCTTGGAAATCTCTGCAACGCTATGTAAATCTTAAAAAACGGGCTGAGCGACTCGAATGGCATGATGCCTTTGCATTTGCTGGTATGCAGCTTGATAAGCACCTACTATCCCATCAATCAAGCCATGACCCAGCAAAGATCACCATCACACTACCCATCGATGCTGATGTTGTTGAGTATTACCAGCAGCGTGGAAAGCATTGGCAGGATGAGATGAATCAGGTGCTTCGGGCTGCCATGCTTGCTAAAATTGATGATTAGGTGTGCGATAGGGCGGATTTAATCTCATAATCCCTAAACCTCACAATCTCATTCCCAGCCCATTCATTGATGATTTCCAGCCGAGCTTGTAGTGGCATGATTTCATTTCGCCAAAACATTTCAGATGCATCGCGGATTGATCCAAAACCGCCAGCGTTGGTTGGTACGATACCCAGTAGTTGTGGTGGAATGCGTAACGCTGACAGCACATCGTCACGGCTGATGTTCTTGATTGTGCCGAAGTCATCTTTGGCGGCGATTTCTGACACTGGGATAATTTGAATGCCGTCCTTTTTGCCATTCGGACTATAAAAAAACAAATTGCGGAAATTGCCCGGTCCTTTGCTGTCTTTTAATGCTTGGCGGAGTGCGTCAATGTCATTGGGGTCGTGCAGGGTCATTGACATACAAGATAAAGCCTGCGTGCGAGCCGTTATTGTAGTATTTGCGGCGAAATAGTGTCGCTGATTCGTTGAGCCATGCTGACTGTAGGGCAGCGTAATACTCAGGCTGACCATAGATTTCTTGGTTGATGTCGCATTCTTTGATATGACAGATTCGGCTAGTAAATTCATGCTCTTGATAACCCAAATCATCACTATGTAGCATAAAGAATCGCCCATCTTTGCCAGCTCTGGTGTATTTGGCAAGAGTGGGGCGATAACCTACCACCTGCCCACGCACACCAGTCAGCTCTTCAAGGTAGGCATTACCACACCAGATAAAGTCTAGGGCGATTTGTTCAAAGGCTTTGCGACTTAATTTGGCGTGTGGGACGAATAAATTGGCAAGAAAATTGCGTTTAAAGATGATACCGCTTGACAGATAAGGGGTGGATTTATAGGCTTTGGACAAGCCGTGTAAATTCACAGGCGGTTCGTACCAGCGACCGTTGTGCCAGCATTCTACATAGTCAAAAATTTCTCGGTCGTGCATGGCGACAGGCTCGCCAAAGGTAAAGGCGATGGGTTGGTTTGTCATGATGTTTCCTGTTCGTTAAGTTGATTGTTAATGCGATTTTTGGCGACCGAAAAATAATGATCGTCCAGTTCAATGCCAATAAAGTTTCGCCCCGTACCAACGCAAGCCACGCCTGTTGATCCACTACCCATAAAGCATTCTAGAATGGTTGCGTTTGGTCTGGTGCATTTTTCTATTAAGTATTGCAATAATTCAATCGGTTTTTGATTTGGGTGTATTAAACTCCCCCCTATGCGATTAAAACGCACAATATCGGTTGGGCGTTTGCCATTAAACCTAAATCCATGATTGCAATAAAAAATAATGCTTTCATATCTTGAGCCAAAGGCTCTTTTTAGGTCTCCCATGCCATGTGCGACCTTATCCCAAATGATGATGTTTTTGGGATTGATGCCGAGGGATTTTAACTCGTCAATAAATATTTGTTGTTTATCCCATCTTGTGAAAATCATGCCACAACCGTCTTTGCTTAATAATCGTGGTAAATGTGCGATAAATTGAGTAAATGGCGTTTCATCATTTAAGATTTTGTCAAATTTCTTGACCTTGTATCTGTGCGACGACTGATAATTGATGCCATACGGTGGATCGGTCAGCACCATATCCACCGAGCCATCTGGAATTTGTTTTAAAATATCCAAGCAGTCGCCTTGATGTAAGTCGATATTCATTAAGAAAACTCCATAAAACTCGTTGTTTGTTCGGTTTTGCCCTCTAAAGGCTCGTTATATAAAGCGTGCATTAACGCCCAAGCTAGATCAGCATGACCGATGTCATCATTACGACTGGCGACAAAGGTCATTTGCCGTTGGCTTGCGGTGAGCGTCTTTTTGATGCTCATTAGGCTATGGGCGATGTCGGTATGTCCTGCGTCAAATTCTAGCCGTCCGTTTTTAATCACATCCCAAGTCTTTAACACAAGTTGGGTTTTGACCTCTGGGCTGTAGCTAAAAGTCGTAACCGCTGGGAAAAACGACCGCACCAATTGAGCCACGCCCGTTCCCATGCCTGTCTGATCGATGCCAATGTACTGCACGTTGTAACGCTGGGTAATGCCTTTGATGATGTTTGCTTGAGCGGCAAAGTCCATACCCTTAAACTGCTGGCGTTCTAGCACACGAAATTTGCCATTTGCCACGGCAGGTGGTGCGACCACCACAAGCCCTGCACTGTCGCCAGTCTCTGCAGGGTCATAGCCCACCCACACAGGTTTATTGGCAAAAGGACGACTGTGTAAGGGGCGAAAATCTTCACGCCACATTTCCCAAGAGTCCACCATACACGGCTGTAATAGATTGAGCGGAAAAATACTCTCGCCGTCATCGACAAATTCGCACATCAAAAGGTTGGCAAAGTCTGTTGCTGAATATTCAAATCTAAGCTCATCAATATCAAACAAATCACAGCCGCCAGCTTGTGCGTCCATAATCGTTACCACTTGCCGCCAGAGTTTGTCATCACAGCGTTTGCCGTCTTTGAGTGCTTTGTGCGATACATCAATATTAAGGTGCTTGTCTTTGGGTTTGCCCTTGTTAAATCGTGAACCTGTCCAAAAGGTGTAGGCTTCGTGTGCCATGGTGGACGGCGTGGAAAAGTAAGTTTTTCGCCATTTTTTGTGCATTGCCATGCCTGAGGCGACTTTGTTTAATTCATCAAAGCCATAAACCCAAAAAAATTCGTCAAAATAAAAATTGCCATGATGACCCTGTGCAGTGCGGGCGTTCGTGCCAAGGAAGTTGAGACTTGCCCCATTTGACAGCACGATCGGGTCGCCTGACAGCTCCACGCCACAGGCAGAGTGGGCGAACTGCTTGATGTATTCTTTAAAAATATGGGCTTGTGCTTTACTGGCGGATAAAAAAATCTGGTTTCGCCCTGTGGTCACAGCGTCCACCAGAGCTTCACGAGCAAAATACCAAGTCGCACCGATTTGTCGAGATTTTAGAATCACACGAGTTCGCTCATCGCCTGCTTGATACCAAGTGCGTTGATAGTCAAACAGCGACTCTTCAAAGGCAAGCACCAATTTTTCCGCCGCTTCATCATCAAAAGTATTGGCTTTGCGTTTTTTGGCTTTGCCCCGTTCTGATACTTTGGGGTTTAAATCGGCTTCGTTGCCACCGTCTCGGTAGCGTTCTAGTCGCACAAATTCTTTGTAGTTTTTAAACAGTTCGGACAGCTCTTTATAGTCGCCAGAGTTTTTTTTGTCTTTCATGACAAGGGTCATTAGCCGTATTTGTAGGGCTTGTTCGACCCTGTTATCACTCATCACTTTATCCCACTTATCACGAGCCTTCCAGCTGGCAATGGTGTTTTCGTTTTCGCCCAGAGCTTCTGCGATGTCGGCATTACGCCAACCAAGCCAAGATAAAAATTTGGCTTTTAGGCGGTTATCAAAAACAAGTTCAAGATTGGCAATGTCGGTCAAATTACTCATAAAGCAAACAAAATAAAATTTGCCTTATCTTAGCTGTCATTAGCATGTGCGTGGTGGGTGGCTTGTTGTAGATATGGGTTTTACAACATTGGCGGTTTGTTTTATTGGCGGTGGTGGGTTAGTCTTTTGCTGTCTATGATTTTTTTGGAGATTGACACATGAAATGGTTTCGCATTGCCGTATCTGGGCAAACGACCGACGGACGAGAAATCCAGCGAGAATGGATCGAACAAATGGCGGCAAGCTACGATCCTAGCGTCTATGGCGCACGCATCAATGTTGAGCATATGCGTGGCTTTATGCCAGATGGCGACTTTGGCGCTTATGGCGATGTGCTGGCGCTCAAAGCCGAGACTATCACGGTCAATGGCGAAGATAAGCTTGCGCTATTTGCCCAAATCAAGCCAAATGACAAACTCAAAGTCTTAAACGCCAAAAACCAAAAAATCTACACATCGGTGGAGATCGACACCAACTTTGCCAAAACTGGCAAGGCGTATCTGGTGGGCTTGGCGATCACAGACAGCCCAGCAAGCCTAGGCACTGAAATGCTGACCTTTTGTGCTAATGCTAAGCAAAATCCCCTTGCTGACTGCAAACAGTCAGAGGGTAATCTGTTCACGGCGACGGTATTGACGGACTTTGATTTTAGTGAGCCTAAGTCATTGGCTGATAGTATCGTAGAGCGTATCGCTCAGTTTTTCACCGACAAAGACAGCCAAGACAACCTAGACGAGCAAGGCGACTTGGAAGGTCAAGAAGAGATGGTAGATGAAGTTGAAATCGTTGATCTGACCAAGTGCCTTGACGAATTGTGTCAGCAATTCAAAGAACAGCTGGACGCCAAGTCTGACGAGATCCGCGAGCTAAAACAACAAGTGCAGACGCTAAGCACCCAGATTGACAGTATTGTCATCACCCCAAGCCGCCCGCCAGCGGTAGGCACTACCAACGCCCATATCGACTGCTAAGGAGCAAATCATGCGTAACGAAACACGAGTATTATTCAGTCAAGCGATGGCGAGCCTAGCTGCCATCAATAAGGTCAATTCGGTTCACGAAAAATTCACAGTTGAGCCATCTGTACAACAGACCTTAGAAACCAAAATTCAAGAATCCAGCGACTTTTTGAGCAAAATTAATACTTATCTGGTGCGTGAAATGAAAGGTCAGGGCATTGGTCTTGGCGTAACCCGTCCGATTGCCAGCCGTACTGACACGCAGGCAAAAGACCGCCAGCCGATTGATCCGACCATGCTGGATTCTCGCCAGTACGAATGCACCAAGACCAATTTTGACACAGCGATTAGCTACGCCAAGCTCGATCAATGGGCGAAATTCCCTGATTTTTATGCCAAATTCCGTGATGTCATCGTCAAGCGACAAGCCCTAGATCGCATCATGATTGGCTTTAATGGCGTTAAAGTCGCCAAAGAGACTGATTTTAGCACCAATCAACTTTTGCAAGATGTCAATATCGGCTGGTTACAGCACCAACGCACCGAGAACGAGTCTCGCACGCTCAAAGCTGGCAAAGACAGCCAAAAAATCAAAATCGGCAAAACCGAAGAATGCGACTATCACAACCTAGACGCACTGGTGATGAATTTGGTTGATGAGATGATTGACCCATGGCATCAAAATAACCCTGATTTGGTGGTGATTACCAGTCGCAAGATGGTGGCGGATAAATATTTCCCACTGGTCAATAAAGAGCAGCCAAACAGCGAAAGCCTAGCCGCCGACACCATCATCGCCCAAAAACGCATGGGTAATCTGCCTGTTTATGCCGTGCCGTTTTTCCCAGAAGGCACGATTTTGGTAACGACTTTTGACAACTTGTCCATCTATGTCCAAGAAGGGGCACGCCGTCGAACCATCGTAGATAACGCCAAACGAGATCAGATTGAAAACTATGAATCCAGCAATGAAGGCTATTTCATTGAAGATTTGGGGTTGGCTGCTATGGCAGAGAACATTGAAATCGTGGCATAAGGGGGTGGTATGAACCTTGCTAGGGCACATTTTGAACGCCAAAATGCCAAACAAACCGCCGAAAAAATGGCGGTCTATGGCGAAATGCAACATGCAACGACTTATGAGCTAAAGCTTGCCAATCTTGCCAATGATAAGCACAGACTAAAACAGCTTCAGAGTTTGGAGCTTAAAAATGATTTGAAGACCAGACTTATTGATGACTACATCCCTTATTGTGAAGGGGTGTTGTCGTCAGGTGGGGGCGTACAAGACGAAGTGCTGATGACAATCATGGTGTGGTGTATCGATTTGCGTCGTTATGATTTCGCTCTTAAGATTGCTAGATACGCACTACAACATGAACTCATCATGCCTGATAGTTTTAAGCGTTGCGTGGCTTGTGTTGTTGTTGAAGAGATTGCTGAGATTGAGATTAAAAGACTCAAGCAAGATGAATCAGCAGCGATTGACACCCTAGAGTCATTGCACGAATTGCTCAATGACGACAGTCTATCAAAGACAGCGCGTGATATGCCAGATGAAGTTCGTGCCAAGCTATATCTTGCCATCGGTCGTCATTATTTGATGCAAGCCAAAGAAATAGGCAAAGGGGCAGATTTGGCAGTCAATGCGTTGTCTGCGGCACTGTCTTTACATGATAAATGTGGCGGCAAGTCAGACTTGGCACAAGCCAAAAAATTAGCCGCTGCTTAACAGGGTGCCTCGCACTAACACGGGTCTGCTGATACGCCGTAAGCTGATTTATCTTGCTTAAAGTCGGTCAGCCGTTCCCGTGTTTTATGAAAAAATGATGGCAAATGACCTATCTATGTGCAGCTCGCCGCCGAATGAGGGAATATCACACCCCATCGGATTTTATTTGTATTTTTGGGAGAGTGTATGAGTTTGATTGCTGGTGGTGACTTATCCACAGCCTTATCAGATATTAGTGGCGGGGAGTTTTTTCCGTCGATCAGCGTGGCGGATGTGCGTGATTTTGTACGTATCGATGGCTCGGTGACTGATTTTCGCTTGCAGCAGCTCATCTTAGAAGAGGTGCTGGATGTACAAAGATTGTTGATGCCATTGGTAGGTCAGGCACAACGATTGACCGACTTATCCACAGTACGGCTCGATGGTCGCCCATCGCATGAGATTTGGTACTTTAGTGCCATTGCCAACGGCGTGGGGGCGAAAGTGTGCGAAAAATATCGCAACTACGACACGACAAACAAGGGCTATGACAAAGCCTACGAGCTGTCAGCAACCATTGATGAATATCGCCGTAATAAAATGTGGGCAATCGCACAAATGCAGGGGCGTAATCAGACAGTGGTGGAGCTGATATGAACCGCATTATTTATAGCATACAAAACGACAGCATCGATGCCATCAGCCATCGCTACTATGGCAAATCGGTCGTTGAGCAGATATTGGCGGTCAATCCGCACCTTGCCAAAGAAGATGTCATCTTGCCCATTGGCACAAAAGTCATCTTGCCTAGTCTTATCACAACCAACCCTGTCAAACAAACCATTCAACTATGGAGCTAAAACATGAAGCTACTTAAATACGGAAACAAGGGCGAACAAGTCGAACGGCTACAAGTCAAACTGAACGAAAATGGTGCCAAACTTGCCGTTGATGGTGATTTTGGGCGTGCTACCGAAAAGGCGGTGATGGCATTTCAGCGGTCGGCTGGCTTGGCGGTAGATGGTGTGGTCGGCATCAAGACATGGCAGGCATTGTATGGCGAACCGTCCATACATCTGTTGTCTATGGCAGACTATGAGACAGCCGCCAATGAGCTTGGTGTGCCTGTCAATGTCGTGCGTGCCTTTGCCCGTGTTGAGAGCCGTGGGGCAGGCTTTATTGATGGGCGTCGTCCTGCCATGCTCTTTGAACGCCATGTGTTTTATCGCCTGCTAAAAGCCAAGCACGGCAAGGGGTATGCGGACAAATACGCCAAATCACACCCTAGCATTGTAAGTCCAAAGACAGGCGGCTATCAAGGCGGTGCGTCTGAATATGTACGGCTGAATTTTGCCAAGACCATCGATGAAGCCTGTGCATGCAGCTCGGCAAGCTGGGGTATGTTCCAAATCATGGGCGAGAACTGGCAGGCATTGGGTTATGAATCCATCGATGACTTTGTGATGCAAATGCAGACAAGCGAGAGCCACCAGCTCGATGCCTTTGTGCGATTCATCAAAACCAAAAAAGGGCTACTAGACGCACTGCAAAAAGGCGACTGGGATAAGGTATTTACCCTATACAACGGCAAAGACTACCAAAAGCTGGGCTATGATTATAAGTTTTTGGCAGAGTTACGCCGACTCGATGGACTAAGCCTTGGTTAAGCATAGCTAAACTGCCCAAAATCATAGGGCGTAATATCGTCTAGCTGGGCGGTTTGCTCGGCGATTTTTAGGTCATAGGACTGTTGCAGATTTAACCAAAACTGAGCAGTAGAGCCAAAATAGGTCGCCAATCGCAAGGCGGTGTCAGCACTGACACCACGCCGCTCACGCACAATGTCGTTAATGCGTGCGGGTGTAACACCGATTGCCTTGGCTAGGGCATTGGCAGACATATTGAGCGGTATTAGATATTCTTCACGCAGAATTTCACCGGGGTGAATGGGTCTCATGCCGTCGGACATCATTGTTATACTCCTTAGGTTTAGTGGTAGTCCACAATCTCAACATCGGATACGCCATCATCGCCCCAGATGAAGCAGATGCGGAACTGGTCGTTAATGCGAATGCTATATTGACCTTCTCGGTCGCCCACCAGTTTTTCAAGATGATTGGCAGGTGGTGAGCGTAAATCTTGCAATGAAACGGCTTGGCTAAGCATTCTTAATTTGCGTTCGGCAACGGATTTAAAATTGCTAAAAACTCGTGTGTTGCCTGTCTCAAATAAGAGTTGCGTGTCTTTGCACTTAAAGCTGACGATTGCCATGATTTATCCTTTGCGGTTTTATTTATTATATATTGATAAACGATAAATAACAAGGCTTATTTGTATGAAAAAACCCAATCAACTTCGAACCCATCTACTGGCGAGCCTACCAGAGCTTGCCAAAAACCCTGACCGCTTGCTGATTTTTGTGGATGAAGGGCGGATGGTCAATACGCTTGCAAACGGCTTATCGTTTGAATATCGCTACACGCTCAATATCATCATCACCGACTTTAGCGAAGACATGGCAGCGGTGGCGGTGGCACTCTACGCATGGCTGCGAGAACATCAGTCAGAGCTGATGGCAAATCTTGATAAGGCAAAAGATGGCGTAAAATTTGTGGCAGATATTTTGGATAACCGCAAGGTTGACCTATCCATCACGCTACCACTCACCGAACGAGTCATCGTCAAAGAAACGGACGGCAAGGCGGTCATCAGCTACCCACCAGAGCCGAGCTATACACGCCCAGAGACGGCAAAGACAGTACGGCTCATCGATGCCAATGATGGGGTGGTGCTAGGAGAGTTCCCGACTGGTATGCCAGAAGAAAAATGGCTGCTGACAATGCCACTGGTGGACATCAGTAGATGAGCAAGTTATCCTACCTGCCAGAACATCTGGAGCGTATCATTGATGGGTTGTCTGATGGGCAAATGTTAAAGCTCAAAAAGACGCTCGCCCAGAAACTCCGCAACAACCAAAAAAAGCGTATCACCGCCCAAAAGAATGTGGACGGCTCTGCCTACACGCCAAGAAAACCGCAAAAACGCCGTGGGCAAAAAAAGCGTGTGCGTGCCAAGATGATGAATACCATCAAAAACGCCGCCCACATGAAAACCGAGCAGATGGACGAGGGCTTCACCGTGGGCTATGTCGGACGCATGGCACAAGTCGCCGAAGTCCATCAATATGGCTTGACGGCTCGTGTGAATGCCAAAACTGGTGCATCAGCCGCCTATCCTGTGCGACAGCTTTTGGGTATCTCGGACGAGGATAAGCAGATGATTGATGAGGCGGTGCTTGATTATATAGAAAATCTCATTTAAAGACGCATAAAAAAACCACCAAGCGGTGGTTTTTTATTTCCCATTACCTAAGCCCACTCAAATACACCGTACGACCACCACGCTTGACAGCGGTCAAGACTTGCCCACGCTGTCGCCCATTGGGGTGTTTGTAGCCTAAATGAATCCATGAATTTGGCGAATCTGGGAATTCTAGGATTAGCTGGTCAAATTTAATGCCACGCTCCTTTAATTCTGCCACCAGATAGCGGGCGACTTTGCGAGTGTCGCCAAAGGCTGGGGCGGTAAAGTCAATCGCAAGCCCGTAACAGTGTGCCGATGTGGTGCTGCCACCGATGGCACGGTTGAGCATGGGTGAGCGATAGCCTGAGCTCACACGCATTGGCACGCCCAAGATGTCCCTGACTGGTTGCCATAGCCCACGAGCTGACTGGCGTAGGTTGGTCGTGGCTCGCTCGTCTGGGGTGTTGTTGAGCCTAAGTCGTGTGGCAGTGTCTGAGCGTGTCAGCTCGGCTAGGGTAAAGTTTTTGGTGAGTTGCATATTATCTCCTTATCTGCGTTTGGATTTTTTAAGCATTTGGCGGTGTAGCTCACGATAGGCAGCATCGTGGGCGGCTGTCTTGACCGCCTGTTTCGCCGTTTCTTTGACTGATGGTGCGTCATCGCTTTGCGTATGTAGGCTTGGTTGATAAATCTTACGCCCCAGCATGGTTAAGACCAGCATTACCCCACCTGTGATAAAGGCGTGGTACTTGGTGGGGATAATCTGATAATCTACCGCCACTTGCAGGGCGGGGATGAGTACCAGCATGATGAATGCCCCGAGTGCCGGTAGTTTTACGGATAAATATTGAAAGACATTATCTTTGATAAAAGTCATTTTTTAACTCCTTTGGACAGATAATTTTTGATAAAGTCAGCCAGCCAATGCGTGCCAAAGTAGCCAATGGCGGACGCAATGCCGACACTTGCCGTCTGTGGAATGCCGAACCAGTCCAAAAACGACCAGATGCCGATAGCGAACAGTCCGCACATGATGGATTCTAATAAATCCACACGCCCACGCTGTGCTTTGGTGCGAAATACTGCCATCAGTGTCGCCATGACAAAGCTCATGGTGGCGACCTTGGTGTGCAACCACACCTCCGATAGATAGTTGTATAAATCATTCACCGATGTTCTCCTGCTAAAATCAAATCATATAAATCACTGGGGCTAAACCGCCAGCCCTTATCAGAACCAAAGATGGCGTTATAGCACCACTCACTACAAAAATACCGCTCCTGCGACTGGTGAAATAGTGCTACCGCACCCAATGCACCCCACAAGTCATAGCCTGCTCCTTGGGTGTGCTTAAAATAGGCTTTTACTTGCTCGTGTGTGATGGATAATGGTGTTAGCTCCCATTTATCAGACGGCAAATCCATCACTTTACATCGCACACCACCATCGCGGTAGCTACTTGTATAGCATTCATAACGACCGTCAGGCAAGGCAATGGCAATCTCACAATGGCTGTATTTGCCCCTTGTAAAAAACTTGGTGATACCATCGCAGATGCGGTGGGATAGCTTGCTGGCTCGTCCGTGGTAGCTTGCCAGATAGACTTTATTCATTGGTTGCTCCTTGTTCATAAATGGCTGTCCAGCCCTTTGAATAATCGTATTCCAAGGGATTTTGTGCCTGCAACATTGCCAAACGGTGCTTTTCAGCATTGGCAAAGTCGGCTTGTTCGGCTTGCAGAATCGTCATCGCAAGCTCGGTCAAAAGTGCTTTGGTCATCGGCACAAAGCTGTTATCCATCGTTTTCCACATAAGGTCTGACGGTAGCTGTGGCAAAATCTGCAACGCCAAGTACTGCGTGCGAGAGCTGTCGTCCGTATGAAACCACTTTTTGACCGATTTGACATAAACCCCGCCACGAGTGATGGTGTGGCGTTTTTGTTTGATGGCTTCCCATGCATCTTGCTGTGCTTGGTTTTTATCAATAGATAACACCCACTTACCATTGATATATTGATGATAAATAGATGGTCGTTTAATGGCAGATAAATCCGCTAAGATGTGATAACCATCATTGATTTGTTCTAATAGCTTGGTGTGTTCATCTTTTGAGATTTCTACTAAATCATCAGGTAAGTCATGATATTCAAAACTGGTATCATAAAATGTTTGCTTACTTGGGCTAAACTTTATCATGTTAGTATCCTATTGCTAAAATAAAGAGAGTGTAATCATCTGTGGTCGTACTTGTGTTTATTACTTTTTTAAATATGCATTTGAGTATCCAATTGTGTTGTGTCCAAACAATATCTGCGATATAGCTACTGGCAGAGATATTGGGTTTGGCTACAAAGGCGTTTGTGCTTACCACTTTATTGGGAAACTGCACTGGCATTGTATAGGTATGCTCCAAAGAATCTAAGTTGTGGAGTCTGACATTTTTTGACACCCATTGGATAATCGTGCCATCTGGAAATTTCAAATAACCATTATCAGAGCGTAGTGATTGCACATTAAAATTAAAAGGAATGGTAATGTCTCTTGTGCCGTCAAATGCCACACCGTTGATGGTGCGTGGGGTTTGGAGCTTTGTTGCCGTTGGCGAGTTACTATCACGAGTAACAATGAGTTTACCTGCTGCATCACTTGATACCGTAATACCATTCGTGCCTGTGATTTGGGTGGATGAGCCAACGGACGCTGTTTGTCCTACGCCACTTGCCACAATGTTTAAGAATGTGTTGCGGTTTGTCGTGGCACGATTTGCCGTGCCTGTGGCGGTAGTGGCGGTTACAAGTCCGTGCGTCTGTGTCAGTCCTGCGGTAACTCGTCCTTTGGCATCTACCGTAACCGAGTTATAAGAGCCTGCGGTTACGCCAGAGTTTGCAAGGGTTAGGGCGATATTGGCATTGGCTGAGCCATCAAAGCTGGCTTGCCCTGTGCCATCGCCTGTAATGGCAAGGGTGCGGGCGGTTGGAGCGTTGTCTTCGGTGGTGGCTAGGCGTTTCCAAGGCGACCATCTCCTATAAAAAGCACGCATATAGACAATGGCTGTCTCATACTTACGAAAAATTTGTACAACGCCAGCTGCTCTTACAACTTCAAGGGCAAAGGCACGATTGCTCGGAGTATTTGCAATGTCTCGTGCATACGCATCGGCTTCGCAATAATAAAACCCGATTTCTTTGTAGTTATCCAAATCACCCCTGGTAATCTGAGTGGGATTTGTAATGACGGCTGGCTTTCCGTCAATCTCGTTCCAAGTGTGGCGGTGGCTTAATGGGGCTTTAGTATTGTCAGTAATTGTGATGTTTTGCGTGCCGTCAAACTCAATACCATTGATTCTTACAGCCCTGGCCAGCTTATAAGCAGAGGGAGCACTTCTGCCGACATCTAATTTCTTGTTTAGGGCATTAACTGCCTGACCTAATGCGTATTCTGATACCGCAAGTGTTTTGTCTGTACCATTGGTTTTATGGGATAGCTGAACAATACCTGCCACAGAATCAGATGCTTTGTCAATCTCATGACTGTGCGTGTTTGCTGATACAGTATTAGTGCTGGCAGCAGTAATCTTACTGGGTGTACCAAGAGCAATATTGGCATCACTAGATAAACTGCCACCACCTGTTAAGCCATTGCCTGCAATAATTTCCACGGATTTATCCGCTTTATCATCGCCGAGTTTTTTGCCCATATTAGCGGACAAAGGCTTATCGACATCAGTACTGGTGAGATTATCAACCACCTCAGCATAACCCACAAAGTTATCATCCACCCATTTTTTTGTAACATAGACAAGGGAGCTGTCCATGGCGACATTGACCACAGATGCATTCTCGACCGCTAGGATAATGCGAATTGACATCTCACGGGCACCGCCCTCATCTTGGGTGGGCTTGTAGGTTGCAGGAAATGACCCAACGGCGATAAGTGTGCTGCCAGCATATAGCCCAATTTCACGCATAGTATAGCCGCCAGAAGATGATGGGATGACAACACCAACCTCAATCCAGTTGTCATTAGTGCTATGGCGTTCGACGCTATTGACGGGCAGGCGGTGCTTTTCTGCAACCAGTCGACTTTGATTGGCACTCGGAGTTGGTGTAGAACCATTACCGTCGCCGACTGCCAGATGGGTGATGTTTAGTCTGGTGTTGCTCGCGATGGCGGCAGTGATTTGGGCTTTGCCGTGATTGGTGATGATCGTGGTATAGTTACTCATGCGTTATCCTTTTTTGGGTAGATGATGATTTCATCGCCTGTCTGTAAGGCAGCAGCGGTATGAATATCTGAGCGTGGGGTGAGTGTGATGGTCATGTTGGTCAGGTGGCGACTGACAGGCTTAGCATCATTAATGAGTCTGTTAAGCTCAAGATAGATGGCGTAACTTAGTTCATTGCCCGCGGTAGATAGCTCCAGTTTGAAAGACCCAGCAGGCATCTCATCTTCGCTTTGCCACCACTCGATGAATTTGGCTTCATAGCCAAAATCAGTCAAAATCTGCCTAATGGCAGCAATCGTTCCCTTAATTTCATGTCGATAAAATGACCTTTTTATCAGCTCTCTTTTTAAAGATGGTTGCCAGTTGTTATCCCAGCTATCCACCGAATACTGCCACGCCAAAAAGCTCAAAAAATCATCAGGAGCATCATTGATGCGTGATAGACTGCTGATATTGACATCTAGCCGTGTGTTGTCTGCCGACACATCGGTGATGATGCGTTCAAATTGAGTGCTGTTTGGCGGTAATAGTTGGCTCACTCTATATCTCCTAGATTCTGAACAATCTCTTGCTCTCTGTCCGACAATTGCCAAACAATCTGATTATCTTTGGCTTGTAGTTCTTTGGCTTGTAGTTCTTTGGCTTTGTCGTTACTGATCAAAAGACCGCCACCGAACAATGTTTTTTTATGCTCTTTTTGGCTTTCAAGCTTACGAATAAAAACACTTTCATTAGCCGACACGCTAAATTCAACCCCTGCCTTACATAATTTATTTAAATTATTTACCATCAGCACATTGGGCGGATATTGGTATTTTGGTAATTTTGGCTTTTCTTTCTCCAATGAACTTAGGGCGTTGTATAATACTGGGGCGGTCATCACTCGCACATCGCCTAGCAAATTAGTAACAAAACAAGTATCTACCGCTGCCCCATTATCATAAGTGATTTTAGAGGGGGCAATAATGGCAGTATAATCACAGTTTTGCATTGGGCTAAACACCGTCAAAGCAGGGGCAAACAAAAAGAATTTGATATTATTTTTAATATAAAAATCTATGATTTTTGACAAAATACTAAAAGGTGGATTGTCAATGACTACCGTATTTTCGTCATAATTTTTGGCTGCCGCTTGATAATCGCCATTAGGATAAAATGGGCGTTCTACTATCAAGCCGTCCAAGTTTAAAATGTGTTCATTGACATAATCTAAGACCACATCATAGACCGCTGGCGGTGTGAAGGTGTCATCGCTTGTCGTGCGTTTTTCAAATCTTTGTAGCCAGTTGTAATATTCGTTGCTGTTCATAATCACTCCACGCCCCCAATGGTGATATTAATGTTCGTGCAGTAGCCTGCTTGTGATGCATCTAAGATGATGTCCGTGCGTGGCTCGATAAGCTCAACACGAGACACGCCGTCAATGTGTAGGCAAGCATAGAGTGCCGACAGACGCACCGAGCGACCCAGTCTATTATTGTCTTTGGTGTAGTCGCTGATGCGTTGGGTGGCATTGGCAAGCAGGGTGGCGGCTTCTGGGTCTTTGCCGATGTAAAGTTTGGCACGGATTTGGTAATTGGTGATGCGAGCAGACTGTACGGTAACACGGTCAGCAATAGGGCGGACGCTCTCAGCATTGACTGCTTTTGTTACGATGTCCAAAAGCTCTCTCGATGCTTCGCCTGTCTCACTATCGCCTTGTAAAATGGTGATATTCACTACCGCAGGGGATGGACTAACCACTGAGACATTAGCGACACGACCATCGGCAGATAAGCAATGATATTTGTACGCCGATTCAGGACCTGCCACACTCAGACGGTCAAAGGCTCGCTGCACACGCAGCCGAAACACATCATCGGATTCATAGACTGCTGGAGTGTCTTTGGTGGCAGGAGTGGCGATGAGTCGCTTGACATTGAAATTAGCAGCGATGTGGTCTAGGTCGGAGCCTGTGGCGTAGGCGAGTAGACACGCACGAGCAGCGGTGTTGATGCGACTTCGTAACACCAGTTCACGATAGGCGTTTTCTTCAACGAACTTGGTCAAAGGTTCTGACTCTCTGTCTAAGATGGCACGGATGCCGTCCTGCTCATCAATATTAAAGCGTGAGATGAGAGCTGCCTTTCTGTCTGCCAAAATCGCTTCATGGTTAAGACTTTCTATCATCTGAGGTTGTGCTAACCTACTAAAATCTATACTCATAATTACCTCTTTATGTCATCCAATCAAAGATACATTCACATCAAGCGTCGTATCAATGCTGATATCTGCCAAATGGCTGTCTAGCCGAATGTCAAGCACGCCATGCGTAATATACTCAATCTCGATACTCTCGATGATGATGCGATCTTCCCACCGCAATAAGGCACTATAAATCGCTGAATACGCTTGTAAAATCAGTACATCATCAATCGGTCTATCCGCCAAATCAGGCAGTAGCGAGCCATACTCACGACGCATGACGCGACTGCCAATAGGTGTGGTCAAGATGTCAGCGATGGATTGGCTGATACTTTGTATGTAGTCCAGCTGCGTGCCATCATCTCTACTGATCATCACATTGCTCCTGATGTCATCGCACCATCACCTTGCTCACGGTGCTTGTGTTTTTGTAGGCTAATACTGCCTGCCACAACATCGCCTGTGGCTTCAATTGAGCCATTGACTTTGGTGTCGCCATTGATAGTTACTCCACCAGATGCGTTAATCGTCGCACCATCCTTAGCATTGATGGTGATGCCACCATCTGCACTGATGGTTGCCGTGCCACCTGCGGGCAAAATCGCTGATAAAGCGTGTGCCTGTGTGTCATAGGTGATGGTACAGCCATCTTCGAAGTGCCTAGTTTTAACACTGGCTGATTGGCTGGGTGCTGGTCTGTCGTCATGATATACCCCCATCAGTACTACCGCCTGCATCATCTCGCCACTGGGGGCAAAGACAAGCACCTGCTCGCCGACAGTAGGAGCATCCCAGGTGGTGTCTGTGCCTGCTCTGGTGGTCAGCCACGGCAGTGGGGCAGTTATGATACCGACACAGTCCACCACACATCTGGCGGTAGTGTGGTCGACACTTGCTACTGTGCCGATACGGATGAGATTTTCTAGTCGTCTGATGATGTCGTAAGTCATGGCAAATTCATTAAAAATTTTGCTCTATCTTACCCATCTGATGGGTGGATGTGGGGTATGGCGTGTTGTAGATGGGGGATTTACAACATAAGTGGCAGGATTTTTTGGGCGTGGGCGGTTATGCTAGGGGTGTTTTTGATTTTATGTCTTACTCAATAGGAGTTTATATGTCTGACTATCATCATGGTGTCAAGGTACTGGAGCTTAGCGGTGGCACTAGACCCATTCGTACTGTCTCAACCGCTGTCATTGGTCTTGTTGCTACCGCTCAAGATGCCGATGCGGTATTTTTCCCCGAAAACAAGCCTGTACTCATTACTAGTGTCCAAGCCGCCATTAGTAAGGCAGGCAAAGAAGGTACTCTGGCAAAAGCACTTCAAGCAATCGCCGAGCAAACCAATGCGGTAACGGTGGTGGTGCGTGTTCCTACTAAATCAGATGAATCAGAACAGGCGACATCTATCATCGGTGCGACTGATGATGGCATATACACGGGCATGAAAGCTCTGCTGACCGCAGAAGCCAAATTGGGTGTTAAACCACGCATTCTAGGGGCACCGGGGTTAGATACACCTGCGGTGGCGACTGCGTTGGTGGCACTGGCTCAGCAACTTAGAGCCTTTGCCTATGTGTCGGCACACGGAGCAAACACCAAAGAAGAAGCCAAAGCCTACCGAGATACGCTTGGTGGTCGTGAAGTGATGGTCATCTGGCCCAACTTCTTGGCATAGGACACCAAGACCAATGCCAATGTGTCCGCCCCTGCGGTAGCGTATGCTCTGGGGCTGCGAGCCAAGATTGACCAAGAGCAGGGCTGGCATAAGACCATCTCGAATGTGCCTGTCAATAGTGTAACAGGCATTGATAAAGATGTATTTTGGCAGCTGCAATCATCAGCTACAGACGCAGGTTATCTCAATGAAAACGAAGTTACTACACTCATCGGACGAGATGGCTTTCGTTTTTGGGGGTCTCGTACTTGTACTGCTGACCCACTGTTTGCTTTTGAGAACTACACTCGCACCGCACAAGTGCTGGCAGATACCATCGCAGAATCACACCTGTGGGCGGTGGATAAGCCACTACACCCAAGTCTGATTCGAGACATCATTGAGGGCATCAATGCCAAATTCCGTGACCTAAAAGCTCAGGGCTACATCATCGATGGTCAGTGCTGGTATGACCCAGAGCTTAACAGCAAAGAGACCTTAAAAGACGGTCAGCTGCAAATTGACTATGACTACACACCCGTACCACCACTAGAAAACCTAACCTTGCGTCAGCGTATCACTGACAGCTATTTGGCGGATTTTGCAGGTCGTGTAAACGCTTAAAACGCAAATTGGTAAATTTGATGACATTATTTAGGAGCTAATATGGCACTACCAAAAAAATTAAAGATGATGAACCTGTTTAATGAAGGTAATAGCTACCTTGGTCAGACAGGCGAGGTTACTTTGCCAAAACTTGGACGCAAGTTTGAGGATTGGCGTGGCGGCGGCATGAATGGTGCTGTGAAGGTGGATTTGGGCTTATCAGACGACATCAGTGAGCTGGAATGGAAACTCGGTGGCATTGATAAACTTGTCCTTGAACAGTTTGGCACTCAGACGGTCGCAGGTGTGGGCTTGCGTTTTGCAGGCTCTTATCAGCAGGACGATACAGGTGAGACCACGGCGGTGGAGATTGTCGTGCGTGGTCGCCACGAAGAGATTGATTTGGGTTCGGCGCAGTCTGGCGAAGATACCGAAGTTACCATCAAGACCATCTGGAGCTATTATAAGCTCGTCATCGATGGCAAGGTAGTCATTGAAATTGACATCCCAAACATGGTCGAAATGGTAAACGGCAAAGACATGCTGGCAGAACATCGTAAAAATATCGGTGCTTAATTTTTTATCATACTTTTTAATCACACAAGGAAACAAACCCTATGAGTAACACCAAACAAATCACCCTAACCCACGGCGTCAAGCTGGGCGACAATACCATCACCGACATCACGGTAAATAAAGCCTTTGTCAGCCACCTAAAAGGCATCAGCCTAACCAAGCTGTTCAACATGGAAACCGAAGAGCTGCTTCGGCTCATTCCACGAGTAACCACACCAAGCATTCCGCAGCCAGCACTAGAACGCATGGAGATTGCTGATTTTACCTATCTGGTGGGTGAAGTGGTTGGTTTTTTGGCGGCGGACAGCACGGCTACCCAAGACGAGTAGAAGAAGTGGTCGCCAATCTGGCAGTGGTGTTCGGCTGGACGCTTGCCGATTGTGCTGATTTTACCATCGATGAGCTGATGGATTGGAATGCTTTGGCGATAGAACGCCATCAGCCAGCGATATAAAAAAAGCCCCGCCGATTGGTGGGGCTTTTTGTAATGTCTGATGATTTACATCTCAAAGAGTGCAAGCAGACCATACCAAAAGATTGGAAATAGGATAATGCCAACAACAAGCATCCCAATGAGAGCGATGGTAAAACGAAGAATACCAAGAAATATCTCAACTAAAATCATACTGTTGTCCTGCATATTTATTTATCTTAGCGAAGGTTAAGCTATTATGAGTGTTTTATTTTTAAATGTCAATATCAAAGGCAATGACCAGCTAAGCAATGCCTTGGACAAGATGAATAATGCCGCCAAAAAACTCAATGATGGCATCAAAGACACCCAAAAGCATTTGGCATCTTTGAGCAAAATGCAATTAAAAGTCAGTAGTTTTGAAAAGCTAAAACAAGAAACCAGCGACGCCCAAAAAAAGCTAGAAAGCTACAAAAAAACCGCCGAAGCCCTAAAACAGCAGCTGGCAGCAGGCGGAAAAAATCCAGAGCTTACCAATCAGCTTAAGACCATCGAAAAAGAAGCTAAAAAACTTCAAGGTACTGTTGATAAAAATACACCAGCTCTAAAAAAAATGCGTCAAGAGCTTAATAATGCTGGTTTGAGTGGCATGAGCATGGCAGATGCTCAGCGTAAACTTAAAGAAGATATTGAGGCGACCACCACTGCCATCAGTAAACAGCAAACACAGCTAGAGAAATTTAATAAAGCCCAAGATCACTATGACAAGATGAAAGGCATCAGCAATAAGGCAGCTGGTGTGGCAGGATGGACATCAAAGGCACTTATTACTGGTGGTTCCGCCCTAGCAATACCTGTCAAAATCGCTATAGATGCCGAAAAATCTATGGCAGATGTTGCCAAAGTTGTTGATGGTTTAAAGGTTGATGGCAAAGTCACCCAAGAATATCATCAGTTTGAAGCACAGCTTACCCAGATGTCAAATCGGCTGGGTAAGAGTTTTGGGGATTTGGCAGCCATCATGGCAGGTGGTGCTCAAGGTGGTATTGCCAAAACAGAGCTTTTGGCATTCACCGAAGCAGCGACTAAAATTTCTATCGCTTGGGACATGACGGCATCTGATGTGGGGCAAGCACTCGCTGAACTTCGCTCTACTTTAAAGATGTCTCAAAGCGAAGTGCAGGGGCTGGCGGATCAAATCAACTATCTGGGCAACAACTCTACCAATAACGCCAAATATATCCTAGAAGTGGTGCAATATTCAGGTTCGGTGGGTGCGGCGGCAGGTGTTGCAGGCGAACAAATTGCAGCGATGGCAGCGAGTCTGTCAGGCATTGACGCATCAAGTGCCAGTACAGGCATCAAGAATATCATCAAATCGCTCACCAAGGGCAAATCCGCTACTAAAAGCCAACAAAAAGCATGGCAAGAGCTGGGGACGACTGCCGAGCAGATGGCGGTGGAGATGCTCAAAGATCCACAAAAAGCCATTGAAAATTATCTACAAATGCTCGGCAAATTGCCAGAAGAGCAGCGTTTGGCATTTGCTGCCATGATTAGTGGCGATGAAGCTCTGCCAGTGCTATCGCAAATGATGAACGATCCCACCAAGTTTTCTCAATACGCCGCTGATATTAAGGATAAAAATAAGGTTGGCGGTTCGGTCGATGAGGAATACAATTCAGCCACATCAACAACCGCTCATCAGCTTGAGAGAGCCAAAGTTAAGCTACAAAATTTCGGCAAGGATTTTGGTAAGTATTTATTGCCTGTGGTGGGCAAGATTGCCGATGGCTTTTCTGCCATCTTAGATAGGGTGAGTGCGTGGATGACAGCAAACCCACAGCTTGCCAAATATCTGGCGATGGCAGCGGTGGGGGTGATGGCGATTTTGGCAGGTGTTACAGCGGTGGCTGGGGCGATGGCATTATTGGTTATGCCATTTGCTTGGCTAAATTTGATGATTGCCAAAGCGTCTTTTGGTGCGTTGAGTTTGGGCGGTATTTTTAAGGGTTTATTAAGCCCTGTGTCATCACTCAAAACCGCCTTTGGGGCAATCAAAACATTTGCTGTTGGCAGCTTTGGCAAGCTTGTGGCATTGCTTGCAAAATTTAGCTCGCTGTTTGGCACGCTAGCCAAATCCTTGCTACGCTTCGGCGGTCTGCTCGGTAGGCTGGTGGTTTGGCTAAACCCTTTAAAGCTCCTACCAGCGATGATAGCAGGGGCGAAGACGGCGTTTATCATGCTAAAAGCGGCAGCGATGGTAGCGGTAGGTGGTATTAAGGCGTTTGGCGTGGCACTACTGACCAATCCCATCACATGGGCGGTGGCAGCGATTGCAGGATTGGCATTTGTCATCTATAAATACTGGAATCCGATTAAGGCGTTCCTTGCTGGTGTATGGGATGGCATCAAAACTAAAGCAGCACCGCTCATTTCGGCATTTAATGAGATTGGTAGTGCCATATCGCCTGTGATTGATTGGTTTAAAAATTTATTTAGCATCACGCAAGTGGGCGAAGGTCGTGCCAGAAGTCTGGGGCAGGCATTTGGCAGCGGCTTGGTAGCGGTATTTAATGCCGTAACCACACCCATCCAAACCACATGGCGACTGCTTAAATGGCTGTGGGATAGTATTTCTGGGCTATTTAGTGGTCAGATTAGCGTTGGCGATATTTTTGCCGATTTGTGGGCAAAATTTGACGGTGCGGTCGCCAAAATCAAAGAGTGGAAGGATAAAGCCGCTAAGCTGTGGGATGATTTTTGGGGTGTGTTTAAATCCAAGCAATCAGAAACAGGCACGGCAGGGGGTACGGCTGGCGTCGATGGCGGTGGCTTTTGGTCGTCTTTGGCGAATGGTTTTGAGACCGCCAAAAACACCATCAGCGAAAAAGCAGGCGGCATATGGGAGTCTGCCAAAGCCAAATTTGACACCGCCAAAACCACACTATCTACCAAAGCGGGCGAAATCTGGTCATCGGTCACCAATGTGATTAGCGGTAGCAGCGGTGCTGACATCGGCATAACCATCAACGCTAAGGTGCAAGCCATCTTGATAGCGATTGCCACAGCGGCTGCGACTATCTCTGCTACCTTTATTGGTCTGATTGGTGTGGTGAGTGCCAGCGTCATTGGCATCATTACGGTGATTGGGTCGGCATTTGCCAGCATTCCTGTGATTGTCGCTGCGGCGATGGCTGGGGTGCCTGCCGTCTTTGCCGCATCTTTAAGTACGCTACCTGCGATTACCGCCAGTGTGTTTTCAGCCCTTGCGGTGGCGGTCGGTGCTGGCATGGCGGTCATGGCGACCGTCGTGAGTGCCAGAATGATGGCGGTCGTGAATGTCATACGAGCTGGCTTTGCTCGCATTCGGCAAGTAGTGGCGACAGCTTGGCTCTGCGATGAGCGGCAATCCGATTTTGGCAAAAATTCAAGCCGCCATGAATGCGATTCTTGCCTACCTAAACGGCATCAAGGGGAGATTTTTTGCCATCGGTGCCGACATTGTGGACGGACTTGACGCTGGCATGAACTCACGGCTTGGCGTGCTTCGTAAGACGGCAGCTCAGATGGCAGCGGTGGTCGAAGACGCATCAAGAAAGCGACTAGACACGCACAGCCCCAGCCGTGTAATGATGGCGGTGGGTCGTAATGTGGTGGCAGGTCTTGATGTGGGCATGGGTAGACGCTTTGTGCCGATGTTGAAGAACTTTCGGGCGAATGTTGGGCGACTGGCAAGCCCTGAGAATGTCGCACGAATCACTAAGGCGATGGATGGCATCGGTAGGGCGACAGGTTCGGACGATGTGGCAGGCGACTTGGTTCGTATGGTTGCCCCTGCACTTGGCAAGAATCACCTGCTTGGCCATCTGCTAGACATCAGTGTGTCAGGACTCAGTGCCTACGCCAAATATCAGACCACCCCCACTCCAAAGCCTGTCAGCATTAAGCCTGTGTCATCAGCCCCCGCAATGATGGCAAACGCAGTCAGCAGCCAGAGCATGAACACAACGAGTAACTTCACCATTCATATTCACGCAGATAAGGGCATGGACGAACGCAGCCTTGCCCAAAAGGTGCGAGCCGAGCTAGAACGCTATGAGCAGACCAAAGCCGCTCGCTACCGTGCCAGATTGACCGATTAATAGGAGATGATACCATGATGATGATTCTGGGTATGTTTGTATTTCGCATCAGCACCGCCGCTTATCAGTCGCTTGTCCAAAAGACCGAGTGGCGACACGAGAGCAGTAGCCGTGTTGGGGCGATGCCAGCTTATCAGTTCGTGGGGCGTGGTGAGAACACCATCACGCTTGAAGGGGTGATTGTCCCTGAGTTTGGTAATCAAAAGTCCTTGGTAAAACTTGCCGAGATGGCAGACAAAGGCAAGGCATATCCGATGATATGTGGCAACGGTAGGGTATGGGGTCAGTATGTGATTAAGTCGGTTAATGAGACGCATACGGTCTTTTTTAAAAATGGCTTGGCAAGAAAGGTGGCATTTAGCATTGAACTTATCCAAATCACCACCCCGCAGGTACTCAAAAACAACGCCCTAAAAGCCGCAGGCAAAGCGTCTCTTGACACCGCTGCCGCCTATGGCATCGACACCAGCCCCATCACGGGCATCATGAATGCAGGGGGTGCATGATGAATGAGCGTATCACTGCCCTAACCAGACAGGGCAAAACCGTCCTATATGCAGGGGCAACCACCCTAAACCTATTCATCGACGACATGGCACGCACCTTGGAGCGAGCTTACCCACAGCTCATAGGTGCTACAATTAGCCTATTAGTGATGGTTTGATTTTTGATGGCAAGTGGGGTGAGTAGGGGGTGTGTCATGGTTTGGAACTGTTATCATAAAGCCAATAAAAAAGATGAGAAAAAGACCACCATGTGGTGGTCTTTTGCGGTTCTTAAAAGCAAATCATTACTTGATTTTGGCTTCTTTGAACAGTACATGCTGGCGAATTTTTGGATCAAATTTTTTGATTTCCATTTTACCAGGCATGGTACGCTTATTTTTGGTGGTGGTATAGAAATAACCAGTACCAGCAGTAGAAACTAGTTTAATTTTATCTCTCATGTTCGTATCCTCTTATGAATCTAAATAAAAAATCTACAATTAGATTTTTTGACCTTGTGCGCGTAGGTCAGCAAGCACTTTATCAATGCCGTACTTGTCAATGATACGCATACCTTTAGATGATACACGAAGGCGTACGAAACGATTTTCAGACTCTACCCAAAAACGATGATTGTGCAGATTTGGTAGAAAGCGACGACGGGTTTTGTTATTTGCGTGTGATACATTGTTACCCACTAGCGGGCGCTTTCCAGTCACTTGACATACTCGAGACATGGTGAACTCCTAATAATATGTGGCACGGATATTGAGCGGTATCGGGTGTGCCGTTTGGACAAGGTGCCTTATAAATGGTATGGACATAGCACAGGTTTGACCAAACTTATAAAGTTACACCATTCTTTTTTGTTGTTAAAGGCGACAACAATCAAGAAATGGCAGAAAATTAAAGCCAAAATTATACAGAAAATTTACTGGTATTTCAAGTAAATTTCTAAGAATTTTAAATGATTTTGTGTTGATGTTTGCCCATCAGTCTACGATTAGCGTGGACTTAGTGCATTTTTTTCCAACCCAAAACCCTGCCAGCCATAGTGCATGAAGTTGCGAATATTGGCGTGGTCGCTACCTTCTGGAGTGGCAAGTACAGATTCATAGTGCTCTGCAAATAGTTTTAGGGTGTCAAGCTGATTTAGACCATGTAGCTTGGCAAGACTAAATACTTTGGCAGAACCTTCATTGGTTCTAGCAGGATTCATAACTTCTCCATTACGAAAATCAACAGGGGTGTAATGGTAATGGGCGTCAATAAAATTTAGCACATCAGCGAATTTAAACTCGCCAGTTTCAATGCTGTTTAGTAAAGATGAGATATTGCTCATGATGTCTCTTTTTATGAATTTTCACTCAAATCGTTCGTTGCTGACTGATTATAGCACTGATTAACGGTTGAAATAATCGTCATCGTCAAAAGATGGTGGGGCGAAGTTGCCTTGTTCTAGGTGGCTCATGTGTGCCTGCATAGAACGCTCATGTTGAATGCGTTGGTAGATTTCTTCACGATGAACCGCAATGTCTTTTGGGGCATTGACACCCAAGCGAACTTGATTGCCTTTAACACCAAGCACAGTAACGCTGACTTCATCGCCAATCATTAGAGTTTCGCCGACACGACGAGTTAGAATTAACATAGTATCGCTCCTTGCACGAAAAAAAGTTTAAATAAGTCAAAACACACTAAAAAATAAAAATACAAATTATAAAATACCCAAGTCGCTATTATAAAACGCCTTGGGTATTTTGTCAGCTGATTTTGCGATAAGTTATGTAAATATTCTTATCAGAAACCAAAACCGCTGTTGTAAAATCGCTGATGATGCAAAATTATAAGCCAGCGACTTTACTTTCACCATCTTCACGGTCAAGACCAAAGGCGGTATGCAAAGATTTTACAGCTTTTTCTAGATGTTGTTCTTGGATTAGGACAGATACCTTAATTTCAGAAGTTGAGATCATCTGCAGGTTGATATTTTGTGATGCCAAGGTTTCAAACATTTTGCTTGCCACGCCTGCATGAGAACGCATACCCACACCAACGATAGAGACTTTCACAACTTTGTCATCGCCGACAATCTGAGTAGCACCGATGTCGTCTTTAACTTTTTCTTCTAGGATTTTGATGGCTTTGTCATAATCGCCACGAGGTACGGTAAAGCTAAAGTCGGTTACGCCATTTTCTGCGATGTTTTGAATAATCATGTCCACTTCGATGTTTGCAGCACCGATAGGGCTTAAAATGGCAGAGGCAATACCTGGGCGGTCAGGCACGCCAAGTAGTGCAATTTTGGCTTCATCACGATTAAAGGCAATACCTGAAATTACAGCGCGTTCCATATCATCTCCTTCGTCAATGGTAATCAAAGTACCGACATTTTGTTTAAATTCTTCATCAAAAGCACCATCAGTGCCTTCATCAAAACTAGACAGTACACGAAGCGGTACTTTGTATTTACCTGCAAATTCTACCGAGCGAATTTGCAGCACTTTTGAGCCAAGCGATGCCATCTCTAGCATTTCTTCAAAGGTAATCTTATCTAGCTTTTTGGCTTTTGAGGTAACTCGTGGGTCGGTGGTGTAAACACCATCAACATCGGTGTAGATTTGGCATTCATCGGCACCGATGGCAGCAGCGATGGCAACGCCTGTGGTGTCTGAACCACCACGACCAAGTGTGGTTAAGTCGTTATGTTTATTTACACCCTGAAAACCTGCAACGATAAGAACTTTGCCATCTGCCAATTCTTGTTTTAGGTTGTCAGCGTCAATATGTTCAATGCGCGCTTTGGTATGGGTTTCATCTGTTTTAATGGCGACTTGACGACCTGTCATGGATTTGGCATCAACACCCAAGTCTTTTAGTGCCATAGCAAGTAGAGCGATAGAAACCTGCTCACCTGTGGCGACCATTTGGTCGTATTCTCGTGGGTCTGGGTCGTTGCTGATTTCTCGTGCCAGACCGATGAGACGGTTGGTCTCGCCACTCATGGCGGACACAACTACGACAACTTGATGACCGTGGTCATGCCAACGCTTGACACGAGCTGCGACATTCTTGATGCGACTGGTATTACCCATTGAAGTGCCGCCATATTTTTGTACGATTAACGCCATTGTGTTTACCTTTTGTTTAAAAAATGGTAGAAAACCCAAAGGTTGTAAATAAAAGTTCGCAGATTATAACTCAATTCATTGTTAAAATAAACTGATGAATTGATTATAAAAATCTATAAATACCCCAATAATTTGGAATATTTTGTAAATAATCCACCAGTGTGATTAAAAAGGCATGATTTTGCTTACTGTCTTATTGGCGTAAGCCATCATTTGTGATTGGCTTGCCAATATCATGCCTTTTCATGGTGGTATTGACTGCTTAGGATAGCTGTTCTGCCAATGTCGCTACCAAATTTGCTAATGCTTTATCCACACCATCGGCATTGTTTGCACCGCCTTGGGCGAAATCTGGCTTACCGCCACCTTTGCCATCAAGGGTTTCGCAAAGTGATTTGATGATGTCTCCTGCTTTAACTTTTGAGATTAAATCTTTAGAAACACTTGCGGTCAGTGCGACTTTACCGTTGGTAATGCTTGCTAGAATGGCGATACCATCGGATAGTTTTGATTTGATATCATCTGCCAAACCACGCAAAAACTTGGCATCTAGATTGTCTAGTTTAGCAATCAAAACAGGCGTGCCACCAATCATTTCAACCTTATCCATTAGGGATTTGGCTTCAAGATTTGCCAGTTTTTGTTCTAGGCGTTCAAGCTGTTTTTCAAGCTCACGGTTACGCTCACTAAGGCTACCAACTCGTACACCAATCTCATCACGCTTAGCCTTAAAATTGCTTGCTAAAGTAGCTAAAGTCTTTTCGCCTTGTTGCATATAATTGATTGCACCCATGCCAGTCAAGGCTTCAATGCGACGAACGCCTGCGGCAATACCGCCTTCTGAGACGATTTTAAACAGACCGATTTCTCCTGTATGTACAACATGAATACCGCCACACAGCTCAATAGAAAAGGGTGTTTTGTCGGCTTTTTCGCCCATAGTAAGCACACGCACGGTCTCGCCGTATTTTTCACCAAACAGTGCCATTGCTCCTTTTTGTAGAGCCTGCTCAATAGGCAAATGTTCAATCTGAACAGGGCTGTTTTTTTGAATTTGTTCATTAACCATGCGTTCGATGGTCAATAGGTCATCTTGACTGATTGGTTCATCATGTGAAAAGTCAAAACGCAATACCTCTGATGACATCAAAGAGCCTTTTTGGGCGACACCAGTACCTAATACGGTGCGTAGGGTGGCGTGTAGTAGGTGGGTTGCTGAGTGGTTTTTAGCAGATGCACGGCGAATGTCTTCGATGACTTGTGCATGGGCATTTTGGGTGTTTTTAATGGTCCCTATTTTTACTGTGCCATAGTGAATGATGGCAGCACCTGATTTTTTGGTGTTTTGCACTTCAAAGACGCCAGACTCGGTGCTGATTTCGCCAAGTTCGCCAACTTGACCGCCACCTTCGGCATAAAATGGTGTGGCAGAAAGCACAACAACACCTGCATCGCCTTCGTGTAGCTCAAAGATTTCTTTGCCTTCTTGATACAGTCCTATGATTTGACTGTTGTGTTCTGATGAAGTATAGCCAACAAAGTCGGTTGGGTTATCTACTTTGATGGCAGTGGTATAATCTAGGTCAAATTTGCCTGCATCACGAGCTCGAACACGCTGTTCTTGCATATGTGCTTCAAAACCTGCCTCATCAATATTGATGTCACGCTCACGGGCGATATCGGCGGTTAGGTCTGTTGGGAATCCATAAGTGTCATATAGTTTAAAGACGGTCTCGCCAGCCAATGTATCGCCAGTATTTAGGTTTTCTAGTTCGCCTGACAGCAGACGCAACCCTTGAGCCAAAGTTTTAGCAAATTGCTCTTCTTCTTTTAAAATAACTGATTCAATTTCAGTTTGTTTTTCAATAAGCTGTGGGTAGGCTTGCCCCATTTCTTTGGCAAGGAAAGCCACAAGTTTATGGAAGAATGCGTCTGTTGCACCCAATTTGTTGCCATGACGCACGGCACGACGAATGATACGACGCAACACATAGCCACGACCTTCATTGCTTGGACGAACGCCATCGGCAATAAGAAATGATACCGCACGAATGTGGTCGGCGATGACTTTAAATGATGGTTCATGGGTGCTATCCACACCGATGATGGCAGCGGCTGCATCCATCAGATTGACGAATAAATCAACTTCGTAGTTGCCATATTTGCCTTGTATGACTGAGCTGATTCTCTCAAGTCCCATGCCTGTATCAACCGATGGCTTTGGCAATGGCTCTAAAGTGCCATCTTTTTGGCGATTAAATTGCATGAATACGCAGTTCCATACCTCTACATAGCGATCGCCATCTTCTTCGGGTGTGCCAGGCAAACCACCTTCAATATGATCCCCATAATCATAAAAAATCTCTGAACAAGGACCGCAAGGACCAGTATCGCCCATCGCCCAAAAATTATCTGATTCGTACTGTTTGCCTTTATCGCCAATACGAATGATGCGTTCAGGGGCAAGCCCCACTTCTTGATGCCAGATATCAAAGGCTTCATCATCAGTGTGATACACGGTTACATATAGGCGTTCTTTGGGCAGGGCAAGCCATTGCTCTGAGGTCAAAAATTCCCAAGCGAACTTGATGGCATCTTTTTTGAAATAATCACCAAAGCTAAAATTGCCCAGCATTTCAAAAAAAGTGTGATGGCGGGCGGTGTAACCGACATTATCAAGGTCATTGTGCTTACCACCTGCACGCACGCATTTTTGTGAGCTGACGGCACGATGATAATCTCGTTTTTCAACCCCTAAAAAAGTATCTTTAAACTGATTCATACCTGCATTGGTGAATAGCAGGGTGGGGTCATTGTGCGGGATTAGGCTTGACGATGGGACTGGTGTGTGATTTTTGCTGGCAAAAAAATCAATGAATGCCTGACGAACTTCATGCAGCTGTAGAGTTTTAGTAAGATGACTCATAAAAATTCCTTAAAATCACATCACTGATGTGCTTTTTGCTAAAGATGCTAAATCATTTTTGTGAAAAGTTGATGATGCTTAAGTAAGACGAAACTTTAGGCAATCATAAATCGTTAATTTTATCATAAACTAACCCAAATAAAAGCAAATTTTCGTTAAATTGCCCGACTTTTTCGTTTAAGTATAAAAAATGGTAATATCACAAAAAAATTAGGGATTTTTTTAAAAACTACTTAATATTTATGCAAAAAAGATGTATAAATAACACAGTAGTTTTATTCCATAATTTATTTAGGGGTATATCATGAACATTCCATTACTCACCGCCATGTTTTCTATCGCCTTTACTGTTGCGGTAGGTATTTTGTTGATTATTGCTTTTGTTACAGGTTTTGATAGCACGCCTTATATTTTGGGTGCAGTTGTTATTGGTGCACTCATCAGCTTGCCCATTGCAGTGATTATTACCAAAAAGGTCAGTGCTTTGACTGGTGGTTCAAATCAGACTTCTGATTAAACTTTGCAGCCAAAAAAAATCTAAGCCAAAGACATCACTTGGTTTAGATATGAAATTTTGGTGCTTCTTATTGATTTTATTGGTACTGATACGCCATCGGCAGTTGGTTGGTGCTATAAATTAAAAGGCAGTGCGAGTACTGCCTTTTAATTTGATTGATTGGCAATGACTTTAAATAATCAATTACTTTTCAATTACTTTAAATGGTCTTTTAATTTTTTCGCCTGTTCATCAGCATTGCCGATATAGGTTGCAGGTATTAGGTTAGCTAAGCGTTTGCGGTCGGTTTCTGGTACGGCTTTTAATTCATCGCCATTCACAAAATCCGTCATCATCTGTCTTGTCATCGCCTGTCCACGAGTGAGAGCTTTTAGCTTCTCATAAGGCTTTTCTACATTGTAGCGACGCATGACTGTTTGGATTGGCTCTGCCAAGACTTCTTGGGCGTTGTCTAGGTCTTCTGCTAGGCGTTGTTCGTTAAGTTCTAATTTACCAATACCTTTTAGGCAGGCTTCAAAGGCGATTAAACTTTGAGCAAAACCTGTGCCCATATTACGCAGTACCGTGCTGTCAGTCAAGTCTCTTTGCCAGCGTGAGATGGGTAGTTTTTCGCCTAAGTGTGCAAGAATGGCATTAGCAAGACCCAAGTTGCCCTCGCTGTTTTCAAAGTCAATGGGATTGACTTTGTGGGGCATGGTTGAGCTACCTACTTCACCTTCTTTTAGTTTTTGTTTGAAATAGCCTAGTGAGATATAGCCCCACACATCACGGTTAAAGTCAATCAGAATGGTATTAAAACGGCGTAACCCATCAAATAATTCTGCCATATAATCATGCGGTTCAATCTGTGTGGTATATGGATTGAATGTCAAACCCAAACTTTCTACAAAATTTTGGCTGTGTTTTGCCCAGTCAATATTAGGATAGGCGGATAAATGAGCGTTATAGTTTCCTACCGCACCGTTAATCTTGCCAAGCAGTTCTACCGCTTTAAACTGCTTGATTTGGCGGTGCAGACGATAGGCGACATTCGCCATTTCTTTGCCAAGCGTTGTCGGACTGGCTGTCTGTCCGTGCGTGCGAGACAGCATTGGCACATGGCTATATTTATCCGCCAAATCTGCAATGTCATCAATAATCTTTTGCATGGATGCTACTAAAATATCACGACCTGATTTTAGCATCAAGGCGTGCGATAGATTGTTAATATCTTCTGATGTGCAAGCAAAATGAATAAACTCGCCTGCATTTTTTAATTCATAAATATCAGCAATTTGTTCTTTTAAAAAATATTCCACCGCTTTAACATCGTGATTGGTGGTGCGTTCTATTTCTTTGATGCGTTCGGCATTTTCTAATGAAAAATTATCAATAATGGCATCTAATTTGGCATTGGTGTCAGCAGAAAAAGGCTGAATTTCACCGACTTCTGGGTGATTGGCTAGAGCTTGTAACCAGCGGACTTCAACCGTAACACGAGCGTGCATTAAGCCAAATTCGGACAGATAAGGACGCAAGGTATCGCATTTGGACGCATAGCGACCGTCTAGGGGGGATAGGGCGGTTAGTTGATTGAGAGACACTTTTAAAATCCTTAAAAAAATGATGAGAATGATTAGATTGCAAATTTTGGATTATAACAAATTTTGTCGTTTTTAACCAGTTGCATTTTGATTGCAAGTCGTTGGGTATATGTAGATAATTGGTTTACTTGTGTAGGTGGCTAAATTTTTGTATAATGCTATGTCATAAATTGAACTTGACAAAGGGTAAATGATGCACACAGCACACAGCATAGCCTAAGTTTTACCTGCACGCCTATTGGGGGTGTGCAATGAGCAAACACATCTCTAAAGCCTTTTTGGAAGCCAAAACAGGCGTCAAACAAGACCCTACACCTACCAAGCCTAAGCACACCACACAAAGCAAGCCCACCAAAGCTAAAAAAGCGACCGCCACAGACGGCGGTAACAGCACTCTACACGCCGCAAAGCGTGCCAAAAACGATGAATTTTATACCTGCCTTGCCGACATAGAAAACGAACTACGCCATTATAAAGACCATTTTAAGGACAAAATCGTCTACTGTAATTGCGATGACCCCTACGAGAGCAATTTTTTGCAGTATTTTTTGTTAAATTTTAAACGCTTGGGGCTAAAAAAACTCATCACCACAGGCTATGCCACCAGTCCCATTGCAGGCACGCAGTTATCGTTATTTGAAGATGAGTTACCCGCTTATCGTAAAGCCCACAAAATTGAAATCACAAGCATTGATGATTTAAATTTGACAGACAATCAAATCATTAAATTAAGCGACTTACCCAAAAAAACCCAAGGCATCAAAATCACCAGTCTTAATGACAGCAAAGCCAAAGACGGCACGGTATATTTGGGTGGGGATTTTAGAAGCAAAGAATGTATTAAACTGTTGTGTGAAGCGGATATTGTCGTTACCAATCCGCCATTTAGTTTGTTTCGTGAATATATCGCACAGCTTGTGGCATACAATAAAAAATTTTTGGTAATCGGTAATCAAAATGCCATTACTTATAAAGAGATTTTTCCTTTAATTAAAGATAACAAATTGTGGTTGGGAAATCATTCGGTAAAAATATTTGTCGTACCAACTTTCATTCAAGCCAAAGACAATATTAAAAAAGGCGATGATGGTAAATATTACGCTAATTTTGGCAATGTGTGTTGGTTTACCAATTTAACCCACTCCAAACGCCAAGATTTACGGACATTTAGCGATAAAGACCGCCAAAAAGCCTATCAAGCCCAAAAGGGTATTTGCAAAATTTGCAATGAGTATTTTACAATAGATAACATGGAAGCTGACCATATTATTCCATGGGCAAAGGGCGGTAAAACCACTTTTGATAATTGCCAAATGCTATGCCAAAAATGCAATCGTACTAAGTCGGGGAAGTAATTGTTATTAAAATACCATTAAAAAGATGCTAAAAATAGCCATTGTATTTTTGTAGTGGCTATTGGTGTAGGCAGTCTTTTATTTTAGTTTTGTTTAAACCAAATACAAACTAAATCTAAACCAAACACGGTGCATCACACCAATCAATCACGCCCCCACCTAAGCAAACATCGCCATCATACAAAACCACCGACTGCCCAAGCGTAACGGCTCGTTGTGGCTCATCAAACACCACTTTGAGCGTATCGTCTTGAATAAACACGGTGCAGGCTTGGTCGGGCTGACGATAGCGAGTTTTGGCGGTAAGTTTTGAGCCGTCTTTGGGTGGACTGATGACCCAATCTAGTTTTGTGGCGGTCAAAGTGGTTGAGTGTAGTAGGGGGTGATTATGCCCTTGACCGACAATCAAGCGATTGTTCTTTAGGTCTTTTTGCAGTACAAACCAAGGCTCATCAGGACGACCAGAGACACCCCCAATGCCAATACCTCCTCGCTGACCAATGGTGTAATACATCAACCCATCGTGTGTGCCAAGTGTTATGCCATCATCACTGATGATTTCTCCTTTTTGGGCAGGCAGATAGGTCTGTAAAAAATCCTTGAATTTTCGTTCGCCAATAAAGCAGATGCCTGTACTGTCTTTTTTCTTGGCGGTTGCTAGGTTGTATTTTTCGGCAATCGCCCGCACTTGCGGCTTTTCTAATTCACCGACTGGAAATAAGGTTTTGGCGATTTTGTCGCCACCGACCGCATACAAAAAATAGCTTTGATCTTTGTTGCCATCAAGTCCACGCAGTAGCTGTGCTTTATTGTCCATGATTTGTGAACGGCGAACATAATGCCCTGTGGCAATATAGTCTGCACCCAGTGTTAAAGCGTAGTCTAAGAACGCTTTGAATTTGACTTCTTTGTTGCACAAGATATCAGGATTGGGCGTGCGACCTGCTCGATACTCCTCCAAAAAATGCTCAAAAACATTATCCCAATATTCTGCCGAAAAATTGGCAGTATGCAATGGTATGCCTAGCTTATCTGCCACCGCTTGGGCATCTGCCAAATCAGTCAAGGCAGTGCAATATTCTGTACCATCGTCTTCTTCCCAGTTTTTCATAAAAAGCCCCTCTACTTGATAGCCTTGTTCAAGTAGTAGGGCGGCTGATGCTGAGCTGTCCACACCGCCTGACATTCCGACGATGACTTTTTGGGTGGTGTTTGGCTTTGTTATCATCATGTATTAACCATAAAATTTTGCTATAATATTAGGGTATTTTAACAAATTATAGGAGAAAAACAATGATAAAAATCGGTCAAGGACTAGATGTTCATGCTTTTACAGATGGTGAGTTTGTTACGCTTGGTGGTATCAAAATTCCTCATACGCACGGTATTAAAGCCCATTCGGACGGTGATGTCCTGCTTCACGCTCTCATGGATGCGATGCTTGGGGCGTTGGCTTTAGGGGATATCGGTATGCATTTTCCTGATACAGATGACCGCTTTTGTGGGGTGGATAGCAAGGTGTTATTAAAAGAGGTTCATAAAAAAGTAACCGAAAAAGGCTACAGTCTGATCAATGCTGATATGACAGTGATTTGTGAACTGCCCAAACTTGCCCCACATAACAAAGCGATGCGTCAGTGCATTGCTGATATTTTAAAAGTAGAAGAGGACTGCATTAGCATTAAAGCCACCACCAATGAAAAGATGGGCTATCTGGGGCGAGGCGAGGGGATTTTTGCAAGTTGTGTGGTGCTATTGCAAAAGATGGGGTAGTTGTTTTAATCATGGGATTTGATGGCACGGAGGCGTTTGGGTAGTAACTTTTAAAGGTGTGGTTTTTATCGTTGGTTTTGGTGTTAAAATGACTAGGGTGCTTTTTAAGGTTACTTGCTAATTTTTTATTATTAATTTCTGACAGGAGATTTATGTTGGATAAAAATACCGCTCTTTTATTGATTGATTTGCAATTAGGATTTGATGACCATGCCTATTGGGGTGGCAATAGAAACAACCCAAATTGTGAGCAAGTTTGTTTTGATTTATTGGCAAAGTGGCGTGCGTATCAGATGCCCATTTTTCATATTCAGCACAATTCTACTGAACCAAACTCACCTTTAAGACCCAACCAGATTGGCAACGACTTTAAGCCCCTAACCGCCCCAATGGGTGATGAAGTGGTTATTGGCAAAACGGTTAATTCTGCCTTTATTGGCACAAATTTAGAACAGCAACTAAAAAGTCGTGCGATAACCAACCTTGTCATTATTGGCTTAACCACCAATCATTGTATTTCTACCACCACACGAATGGCAGGAAATCTGGGCTTTCATGTGATTGTGGTGGCAGATGCTACAGCGACTTTTGACCGTCTGGGCTTTGATGGTAAGCACTATGATAGTGAGCTTGTGCATCAAATTAGCCTTGCAAACCTACATAATGAATTTGCAACTGTGTTAATGAGCGATGTGCTTTTGGCGGATAAATTTTGGCAGAGTACTTGAAATCTGCCAAACCGCCACCAATGTATGATACAATGCAGATAAATTCAGTTTCATTTTGGAGTAATCATGACCGACATCAACCCTCAAATCAAAGAGCTGATTGAAAACCAAATCAAAGACCATAGTGTGCTTTTGTATATGAAAGGCACACCACAATTTCCACAATGTGGATTTTCTGCCCGTGCGGTGGAGGTATTAAGCCAAATCGGTCGCCCTTTTGCCTTTGTTAATATCCTAGAAAACCCTGAAATTCGCACTACTTTGCCCATCATCGCTAATTGGCCTACTTTTCCACAGCTATGGGTTAATGGCGAGCTAATTGGTGGTAGCGATATCATTTTACAAATGTATCAAGCAGGCGAGTTAAAGCCACTGATTGAAGAGCATAGCCCTGAAGTGTGATTAAAAGTCGCTAGCAAAAGCCTTTTTTATTGATTGACTGTATCAATTAACTGTATTAAGCTGTTGATAACCTTGGGATAATTGTCAAAAAATCATTGCTAAAGTAGTGAATTGTTGGTCTTGATGGGTAAAAAATAATGCAAAAAATCAAACAGATTTCTGAAGAAATTTTAACTTTGTGTGAAAATGCGAACACTGCTTTAAAAGCGATTCATTTGATTGTTCAGCATGGTAGTGCAAGTGAATTGGCTTGGCAGACGGTGTATAATCGTGTGATGGCGGATAATGATGTTGATGGGGCGTATTATTTGGCAAATTTTACTCAAAAGATTGATGATTTGCCATTTGATGGGTTGCCACTGATTGAGATGGTGATGAATGGTGATGACAAGAACATGAAATTATCACTGATTGATAAAATGCCCAAACAAATACAGCAGGAGTATTTGAGCAGGGTTTAGTTATCCTTTTTATTATTCATTCTTTGTCATTTTTCCATGCAGGTTATATCCATCTCAACATGACGGTCAATCTAAGGTTGAGATTTTATACCAAGTCCTGCGGTGATTTGGGCTTTATAAGTCTTTAATAAAGGCAAAACGGTATCAATTATCCAATCTTTGCGATAGCCTTGTAAGCCTAATGGTAGATGTTCGGCATTTAAGTCATGTGCCACCATCAGTAATAACTCGCTAATCCACCGTCCACGCAAAAGCAGATTTTCTGGAATGTGATGTGTGTGGCTGTAATCAGTGATGGCTTGATCAAGAGATTTCTTAAAGATTTTTTCCTTACTACGATAAACAGGTGGTGGTAGAGGTGGTAGTGTTTTTTGTGGTTGAGATTTTACGGTACGAATGATGTGGATAATCTCATCGCCATACTTACGCAATGCATGGCGATTGATGGTGGTTTGTGCCAGTTGCTTGATACTTTCTGGTAGCATTTCAATGATTTCACGCATTGCTTGTTTGTTAATAATGAAAGTTCTTGGCTCGTTAATGTTGCGAGCCAGCGATTCACGCCATGCCACTAAAGATTGTAGCACACCTATTTGAGTGCGGTTGTATTCAGGAGAGCTAAATTCTAGATACAGCATCTCATCGCTGATATGGGCGGTATCATGTAGTTCTTTGGCATAAACATTGCTGTCTTCAATGACATGACCAAGTAATTGATTTTCATCAAGTTTTTGTTTGACGCTTTGATAAAGTGTCAACAGATAACGCACATCATTGGCGGCATAGCTTTCTTGTTCTTGACTTAGTGGTCGTACCAGCCAATTAGATTGGCTCTCGCCTTTGTCAATCTCAATGCCAAGAATTTCAGCGACAGACTGGCTGTAGCCTGCTTGTAATTTGCCTGTCAAATAAGCAACGCCAATCTGCACATCAAAGATATTGGTTAGAGGGGCGTTTTTTGCTAATAGATAAAAAATACCCAAATCTTCACCGCAAGCATACCAAACCATCGTCGGCACTTCTATCAAGGCTTGCCAAAATTCAGTTAAATCCAATCTAGGTGCGTCAACCAAATAGATGCCACGCCCAGTATTGACCTGTACGAGTGCTAAAATGGGGTAATAGGTGGTGCGTTTGATGAATTCGGTGTCTAAGGCGACCACATCCACCTCATCGATTTCATCAATCAATGCGTAAAGCTCATCTTCGTTGTGTACCCATGAGACGGGCAGGTCATGATTTTGATCTTCTATATGATCAGCACGAAAAAAGCCAAAGCGTGTGTCGCTATTTGAGGGTGTTGTAGTCATGTTTTTTAGATAAAAGCACGGTTTTGTAGAGCTTGATGCAAGGTTAAGCTATCCACATATTCTAGTTCACCACCCATTGGAATGCCCTGTGCCAGTCGGGTGATTGTTTCAACATGGGGGCGAGTGGCATCGGTGATAAAAAAGGCGGTGGTTTGTCCTTCTACTGTGGCTCCGGTCGCCAAAATTAACTCTTTGATGGGTTCTTGTTTTAGGCGGAAAATAAGCTGGTCAATGTTTAGATCATCAGCGTTAATACCGTCAATTGGCGATAAATGACCACCCAATACAAAATATTTGCCACGATAAGCACCGCTTTGTTCAATTGCCACCACATCAGCAGCACTTTCTACGACGCACAACAGACCATCATCACGGCGTACATCGCTACAGATGGGGCATATCTCTTCATCGCTGTAAGAGTGGCATTGGCGACACTCGATAATCTCATTCATGGCGACACCTAAGGCTTGTGATAAACTAATGCCTTGCAAGCGTTTTTTGGATAGCAGATGTAGAGCCATGCGTTGAGCGGTCTTTTGTCCAACACCGGGCAGATGTTGTAGCTCTTTGATAAGATGGTCAAATTTTGGGGTTAGCATGATCAATTAGCCAAACAGACCTTGCATGCCCTTAGGTAAACCCATGCCAGTAGTTGCACTTGCCATGACCTCTTCAGACAGCTCATCGGCTTGGCGAACGGCATCATTAATGGCAGCTGCTACCAAATCTTCAATCATGTCAGGATCATCGTCCATAAGACTTGGGTCAAGACTGATGCGTTTGACCACATGGCGACCTGTCATGGTAACTTTTACCAAGCCATTACCCGATTCGCTATGTACTTCTTTGGTAGCAAGGCTAGCTTTGGCAGCTTCAACATTCTTTTCTACCTGCTTTTGCATGGCTTGGGCTTGTTGCATGAGTGCTTGAATGTTCATGATATTTTCCTAATTAAAATTTTATGATAAGTGATGTCAGTAAATTTTAAAAAATTTATCCATCAATCGTGTTTTTATTGATGAAATTATAGCATATCTTTAGGGCAAAAATCCAAATGGTATATAAAGCTAGCTTGGATTGATAACCATGTTAGATTTTGCAAGTACCAGAGGTACAGCCATCATCAATGTCGCCTTGACTGTCGTCAGCACCATCACGAGTATTATGATAATACAGTGTCTTAACGCCAAATTTATAAGCGGTTAGCAAATCTTGAATCAACACCTTCATGGGGACTTTATTGCCTTCAAATTTTGATGGGTCATAATTGGTGTTGGCGGAGATGGACTGATCGATGAATTTTTGCATGATACCTACAAGGCGTAGATAGCCATTGTTATCAGGCATCTGCCAAAGCAACTCGTACTGTTTGGCAAGTTTTTCAATATCAGGCACAACCTGTTTTAAAATACCGTCTTTAGACTGTTTAACAGATACCAATCCACGAGGAGGCTCAATACCATTAGTGGCATTAGCGATTTGGGAGCTGGTTTCAGATGGCATAAGGGCACTGAGTGTTGAATTACGCAGTCCGTATGTTTTGATGTCGGCACGCAAAGATTCCCAGTCAAATTGCAACGGTTCTGGACAGATGCTGTTCAAGTCGGCTTTATAGGTATCTATCGGCAAGATGCCCTTACTATAAGTCGTCTGATCAAACCAAGGGCAGGCACCTTGTTCTTTAGCGAGCTTGTTAGATGCCTTTAATAGATAATATTGCAATGCTTCAAAGGTGCGGTGAGTCAAGGATAATGCTGCAACATCTGAATAGCGAGTGCCATTTTTGGTGAGATAATAGGCGTAGTTAATTACGCCAACACCAAGTGTACGGCGGTTTAGACTGCCTTTTTTGGCGGCGGCAACAGGATAGTCTTGATAGTCAAGCAAAGCATCAAGAGCACGCACAATCAGCTCGGCCGGCTCTTCAATATCTGAGATTTCATTAATTTTGCCTAGATTAATGGCTGATAAAGTGCATAGGGCAATCTCGCCATTTTCATCATTGATATTATCAAGAGGCTTGGTCGGTAGGGCAATCTCCATGCACAGGTTAGACTGGCGAATCGGTGCAATGCTTGGGTCAAACGGGCTGTGTGTATTGCAGTGGTCAACATTTTGAATATAGATACGACCTGTACTGGCACGCTCTTGTAGCATAAGGCTAAATAGCTCTCGTGCGGAGATGGTGCGTTTTCTGACATTGTCATCTGCCTCATATTGCGTGTACAAGCGTTCAAATTCTGCTTGATTGGCAAAGAAAGCTTCATATAGACCAGGTACATCTGATGGCGAAAACAGCGTGATGTTTTTATTTTGGATTAGGCGAGCGTACAGCGTTTTGTTTATTTGTACACCATAGTCCATATGGCGGACACGGTTATCCTCAACGCCACGGTTGTTTTTTAGGACGAGTAGGTTTTCTATCTCTAGGTGCCACATTGGGTAAAATAAAGTTGCTGCACCGCCACGAACGCCACCTTGTGAGCAGGATTTGACCGCAGCTTGGAACATCTTGAAAAATGGAATACAGCCAGTATGTTGGGCTTCACCGCCACGAATGGGTGAGCCTAAGGCACGGATTGCTCCTGCATTAATTCCGATGCCTGCACGCTGTGAGACATAACGGACGATGGCAGAAGTGGTGGCGTTGATGCTGTCTAGGTTGTCTGCACATTCAATCAGCACGCATGAGCTAAATTGGCGTGTTGGTGTGCGAACGCCTGCCATGATAGGGGTTGGCAATGAAATATAAAAATTAGAAGTGGCATCATAAAAACGCTTGACATAGTCAAGTCGCTCGCTCTTATCATAACCTGCAAACAAGCACATACCTACGAGCATATATAGGAATTGTGGGCTTTCATAGACTTGCTTGGTAACTCGGTCTTGTACCAGATATTTACCCATCATTTGCTCAACTGCTGCATAAGCAAGGTTCATGTCTCGGTCATGGTCAATGTAGCTACCAAGTTTGTCAAATTCATCTTTGGAGTAGTCTGCCAAAATGTGCTTATCGTATTTACCGCTATTGGTTAGTTTGACAACATGGTCGTATAGGTGTGGTGGCTGGTATTGACCATAGGCAATCTTACGCAGATGAAAAGTGGCTAAGCGTGCTGCTAGATACTGATAATTAGGCGTTTCTGCTGAGATTAGGTCGGCCGCTGCTTTGATGATGGTTTCGTGAATATCTTTGGTACGAATGCCATCATAGAACTGGATATGAGATTTTAGTTCAACTTGTGAAACCGAAACATTGCTTAGACCTTCGGCTGCCCAAGTGATGACTTTGTGGATTTTTTCTAAATCAATGGGCTCTAATCGTCCATCTCGTTTCGTAACTTTAATTTTATCGATGTGTACCATGGGCATGTTCCATATTTTATTAAAAGTTGCGGAAAAAAACTGCAATCAAAGATTTAATGCCATCATGACCATGCTGTTAAAAAGTATTGCTTTTCAAGCAGTTAAAGGCATAAAAATGGCGGTTTTGTTGATGAGGGGGTTAAGCTGTCATCACTACATCTAGGCGTATATCTTTTAATGTGGCACAATATATCCTAAAAAAAATAAAAATGCTAGCTTGTTTTTTTTTTGATTTTATGAATGACTTGGAGGAAAAATTTATGATGGTTCTGTATGCTAAATCTGATAAGGGGTGCAGATTTGTCAATAGGTTAAAAATTTTTTTTATTTTAAATTTTAAAATATTATATTAATTTTGATTGGTTTTATAAAATAATACGCACCACTGGGATGCGTATTATTTAGGCTGTTAGGTTAGGCACTTGCCATTAAGCTGGCGTTACCGCCTGCTGCGGTGGTGTTGTAGCTTTGGCTGATTTCATGATACAGGCGTGCTACATCAAGACCGTCTTTGACATCAATCACACGGCGAATTGCACCATCTAGCGTTGCCAATCTTACCCGTTCATCGCTTGACATTTCTGTGAGAGCGATGATGATATCATTGGTATCAGCACCAGCGGATTCTATGACGCTAAGCAGGCTGCCAAAATGTTCTGCATGAGTAGAGAGTTCATGTTCTGGCGTAATGTGGGTGTGTATATTGTTGGTTGCTAAAACCATCAAAGTTTTAACCGCATCAATGGCATTGCCACCGTAGAGCGTAACAGCATGTGGTGCACGCCACGATAGGGTGTTGCATTCACCTGTTGGCCCTGGTAGGTTAATGTATGCACCGTTTAGTGCCGAAGTGCGTGCAATATTTGCCGCTGTTTCTAGCTGTGTGGCATCGGTGATTAAGCCTGATGTTTTGGCGGCTGTTATTATTTGATTGATGGCGATTTCATTGACCGTTGCAGGAAAATCAACCGCTGGGACAGACCAAGTACTAAGACAGCTTAGACGCTGTAGGTAGAATGGACCACCTGCTTTTGGCCCTGTGCCACTCATCCCATGACCACCAAAGGGTTGTACGCCCACAACTGCACCAACGATGTTGCGGTTGATATATACATTGCCTGCTTCGATACGGTCGGCGATACTCTCAATGGTGCTATCAATACGGCTATGGATACCATGTGTTAAGGCAAAGCCTTTTTTGTTGATGCTGTCAATCAAGTCGTCTAACTCATGAGCAGCAAAGCGAACCACATGTAGTACAGGTCCAAAAACTTCCTTTTTAAGTTGTGATAAATTTTGTAGTTCAAACATGATAGGGGTAACAAAAGTACCCACATCTGTTGAGCGGATTTTCACTTCATGAAATGGAGCGATTTGTTTTAAGGTATTGATGTGGTTGAGTAGGTTTTCTTGTGCTTCAGCATCAATCACAGGGCCTACATCGGTAGATAGATAGGCAGGATTGTTCACTATCAGTTCATCCATTGCCCCCTTAATCATCTCAATCATATGGTCGGCTACATCTTCTTGGATGCACAAGATGCGAAGTGCTGAACAACGCTGACCTGCTGAGTCAAATGCAGATGCCAATACATCGGTGCATACTTGCTCAGGTAGGGCGGTACTATCAACAATCATGGCATTCATGCCACCTGTCTCAGCGATGAGAGTGGGGTTGTCATCTCGCTGTGCTAAGGTGTGGTTAATGCGTTTGGCAACATCGGTGGAGCCTGTGAAAATCACGCCATCAATGCGACTGTCTGTGGTCAATGCTGCCCCTATGTCGCCTGCACCCAAGACCAATTGCAAGGCATCTTGTGGTACGCCTGCTTCGTGTAACCAAGTTACTGCCAGATGGGCGATAAGGGAGGTCTGTTCGGCAGGCTTAGCAACAACCGTATTGCCTGCCGCTAGGGCTGACACCACCTCACCAACAAAGATGGCAAGCGGAAAATTCCAAGGGCTGATTGCCACCATTGTGCCAACAGGACTATTTAGGTTTAGGCGTTCGGCTTCATCGGCATAATAACGACAAAAATCAACCGCTTCACGCACCTCAGCAATGGCATTTAGCAAGGTTTTGCCTGCTTCACGCACGGCAACCATCATCAGCAGTGCCATGTATTTTGGCGACTCTAACATATCAGCAAAGCGACGCAAGATATTTGCACGCACTGTTGGTGGGGTTGATTGCCAGCTATTTTGGGCATCAATAGCAGCAGAGATGACCTCTGGCACAGAAGCGGATTCTAAAAACGAGACATGTCCAACAATGTCAGCATGATTGGCAGGGTTGATTACCTGATGCGGAGCTTGGTGTTCTACATTAACGCTAACGATGGATTGAATGTTAAAATCAATACCCAGTGCCTCATTCATATCGGCTTCTAATTGGGCAAGCACATGCTCATTGCTTAGGTCGATGCCGTACGAATTTAGGCGGTTGCCATAGATGTGGCGTGGTTTTGGTGTTAATGGGTTACTGGTGATATGATTGACATCAATCTCATCTAAAGGCGAGATGGTTAGTTCATCAATGCTAACTTTTTCATCAACAATGCGGTTGACAAATGACGAGTTTGCACCATTTTCAAGCAAGCGACGCACTAGATAAGCAAGCAGGGTTTTATGTGTGCCAACAGGAGCATAGATGCGTACACGGCGACCTAAATTTTGTTCACCGACAACTTGGTCATAGAGAGTCTCGCCCATGCCATGTAGGCATTGGAATTCAAAATCTTTTCCTTCGCCCATCTTATAGATGGTGGCAAGGCTTTGGGCGTTGTGCGTAGCAAATTGTGGGAAAATGGCATCTTGTGCATTCAGTAGTTTTTGGGCACAAGCTAGATATGAGATATCGGTATGAACTTTGCGTGTATAGACAGGGTAACCGTCCAGACCATCAACTTGAGCCCATTTGATTTCGCTATCCCAATACGCACCTTTTACTAGACGAATCATGAGACGCTGGTTGTTGCGACGAGCAAGATCAATCAGATAATCAATCACATAAGGACAGCGTTTTTGATAAGCCTGTACCACAAAACCAATGCCGTTAAAGCCTGCCAAATCAGGGTCTGATACCAACTTTTCCATCAAATCAAGTGATAGTTCCAAACGATTGGCTTCTTCTGCATCAATGTTTAGACCGATGTTGTATTCTTTAGCAAGCATGAATAGTGCTTTTAAGCGTGGCAACAGCTCAGTCATCACTCGTTCATGTTGGGTACGAAAATAGCGGGGGTGAATGGCAGAGAGCTTCACAGAGATGCCATTGCCATCATAGATACCACGACCTTTGGCGTCTTTACCAATGGCATGAATGGCGGTAACATAGTCATTATAATAACGGTCTGCATCAGCAGCAGTCATCGCAGCTTCCCCTAGCATATCAAAGCTGAAGCGATAGCCTAGTTTTTCACGCTCTTTACCGTTTCTTAGGGCTTCATCAATGGTTTGACCTGTAACAAACTGTTTGCCAAGCATTTTCATGGCGTAGTTGACGCCGCCACGAATGAATGGTTCACCACCTTTTTGGATAACACGAGTTAGGGCAGAGCCTAGTGATTTTTCGTTAACATCGGTGGTTAATTTGCCTGTTAATACCAAGCCCCAAGCAGCAGCATTAACAAACATAGAAGGGCTATTACCAACATGGCTCTTCCAGTCGCCATCAGCCAACTTATCACGAATGAGCTTATCACGAGTGGCGTTGTCGGGGATGCGAAGTAGGGCTTCGGCAAGGCACATTAAAGCAATACCTTCTTCGCTTGACAAAGAAAATTCGTGCATGAGTGCATCCACACCTGACGATTTACTGCGGTCAGCACGCACTTGAGTGATGAGGCGATGAGATAGTTTGCTGATTTCGGTTTTTTGACTTTGGGATAACTGCAATGTTGAAGCTAGATTTTGTACAGCTACTTGTTCATCAAGTCGATAGGCATTGGTAATGGCATCACGCAAATGACTTTGAGAGTGGGTGAATTGGAACATGCTTTGTCCTTATAAAATGGTATGAAAGGGTAGATTTTATTATACAATGATTTGAGATGGTGATTGATATCACTTATATGTGCATTATTATATCATTATCATAAGAATGTCATCAATAAAAGTCATGAGTCATGTTTAAATAATGTGCATAAATGTAAAAGGGCGTTGTTTGATATTGGAAAAACCAATAAATTAGCCAAAAGTAGTGGACTTTTGGCTAATTAAATTATGGGTCTGATTTTCTTGATGGGTGGCTACCAGATTAGCGAATCTCAACCGATGCACCGTTTTGAATATTGGCATATAGTTCAAGTACATCCCAGTTGGTCAGACGCACACAGCCTAAAGATGATTGGCGACTGATACCCTCAGGCACTGGTGAGCCATGAATGCCATAGCTTGGTTTGTTTAGACCAAGCCATACCACACCAACAGGGCTGTTTGGTCCTGGCGGTAAAATGAAAGTTTTTTTGTTGGTCTCGCTTTCACGATTGACAGTGGCTTTGTAGTGTGGCATTTTAACTTTATTGACTACTTTGTATTTACCCCCTGGCGTGGAAGTAGCGACACCGCCAACGGTAGTTGGGTAGGTTGCCACCAGTTTATCGTCATCATAGGCATATAGGATTTTGTCTGTCCGATCGGCTATTACACGAGTGATGCGACCAGAGAAAGGTTTTCCTGTGTTGATAACGGTGATGGTCTCGCCTTCAACGAAGTTTTTATTTGGGTTGAGTTTTTCAAGATAATTAACAGACATATGGAAGCGTTCGCCCAACATCTCTTGAATATTTTCGTAGTTCAAGGCTTTTAATTTGGAGCGTGATTCGGCACTGCTTGGTAGTGCTTTATATGAGCCTTTGACATCATCGGCGGTGATGGTGTATGAGACAAGTACAGGTTGATTTGGGTCAATATCTTCAATCAATGCCGCCCAAGTTGCCTCGTCCATCTTTCCTGTTGGTTTTAGGTCTTTGATTTTTTGGAAATTAATCAAGGCTTTTTTGCTGTTCATGCCCCAACCGCCATCAATCGGACCAGGCGATGCGTGATTCCAGTCAAGTAGCACTTGTAGCTTTACCGTCATGGCGGTATTGACTTTCATGTTAGGCGACCAAGTGGACTGATTGACCGTCTTGGCGTAGTCTGATAAATTGACTGTTGTTATTCGTTTGCCATCTTGCTCAATGCTTTTGATGGCACTGGTGTCAGTATCAGCAAATTCTACCGCTTCACCTGTAACAATATCATCTTCTGCACTGGTTTCATTGGCATAAGCAGTGCTTGCAAGACCTAGACAAAGAGACAATAAAGTGCTAATAAATAATGGTTTTTTGTTAGCCATTGGTATGTCCGATTTAAAATTTTAAATTAAAATATTTATTTCAAAAGTAAAACGCACTCATCATAACATAAAATAATGAGTCTTAAAAGTCAAATTACGAGTGGTTACGCACCGCTGACTGTTGTATTTGGCAGCTTACTTGGCTAATGATTGATTTACCAGTTCAATCGTACCGCTTGCTTGATAGATAAGCGTGGTGGTGCCACTTTCAAAATTAGCTTTGATGCCATCGTTGGTGTTTTTTGCCATTGACATTGCAGCCATCGGGTATACATGACGATGATTTGCCCCATCTAACTGCACTGAAACGATTTTGTAATCAGTTGCTCCAAAGGCAAGGCTGATGGCTTGTGCTTGCTCCAAAAAGTTCTTGGTGGCATTTAGGGTGAGACGTTTTTTGATGTTATTTTGTGTATTCTTTGAGACACTAAAAGATACATCATTAACCATCATGATGGACTGCAAATCACTGATGAGCTGACCGACTTCCTCAAAGTTTTGGCTTTTTAATTGTATTGATACATTGCCAGTAAAGCCTGTGATGGTGTTGTTTTTATCATAATTTGGATAGGTGCTTTGACTTTCTGTTTTTATGCTGACATTGGGGTATTTTTTGGCGATGGCTAGGGCATCGTTCATGGTTTTGTTTAAGATTTTGGCGATTTCTTTGGTGGTTTTAGCTTGGGCGGTTTTGGCTAGCCTTGCTTGAATTTCGTCATTAGCAACCTCTTCTTGTGCTTCCACCTGAAAGCTGATGCGGTTATAGGCTTGGTTATCATGGGCATGGCTAAATGTTGCAAGACTACCCATTATCCCCAAACTTAATGCGATGCTAAGACGAGTGATTGTGGACAAAGTGGTCATGAGTTGCTCCTTTGGAGTTCATTTTTGATAAGTCTGAATGAATGACGATGAATTGATGAATAATAGATTGGCAGATAGTAGATTGGTAAATAATGAAAAGCTAGCTTAAATATAATAAAAATCATCGTGTTGGGTTGTTTGCTTTTGGTGAATATTGGCTAATGTTATAAAAATTGTATGGGTATTGTTTTGTAGATTGGTAAGGCTGTTAATGCCGTCATCCAAAAGACGCATCATGGTGGTGATGCGTCTTTTTTGGGGTTAATCAAGCTTAATTTTGTCTTTTAATAAAAATTCCATGAGTGCTTTTTGGGCGTGTAGGCGGTTTTCAGCTTCGTCCCATACCACCGAACGAGCATCATCTAATAGGTCATGACTGATCTCTTTGCCACGATGAGCAGGTAGGCAGTGCATGAATAATACCTCCTTATCAGCAGTATCTAGCAACTTAGGGGTGATTTGAAATCCTACAAAGTCTTGTTCACGCTTTTTTTGTTCAGCCTCTTGTCCCATACTTGCCCACACATCTGTAACCACAAGGTGTGAGCCTTTGACAGCATCAGCAACGCTGTTGGTTAAGGTTAAGCGATGGCTGTATTTGGTGGTAAGTTCGCTATTTGGTTCATAGCCCTTTGGCGTGGCAATATTTAGATGAAAATCAAACTGCTCGGCGGCTAGAATGTATGAATTGCACATATTGTTGCCATCGCCGACCCATGTTACGGTTTTGCCTTTGATATCGCCTTTATGTTCAAAAAAAGTCTGCATATCAGCAAGCAGTTGGCAGGGGTGGTAATCATCGGTCAAGGCGTTGATGACAGGCACAGATGAATGCTTGGCAAAGGTCTGTACACGCTCATGGGCAAAGGTGCGAATCATGACAATGTCGGTCATGGAGCTAATCACACGAGCAGAATCTTCAATGGGTTCACCACGCCCCAGCTGAGTATCATTAGGTGATAAAAATAGAGCCTGACCACCAAATTGCCCCATGCCTGTCTCAAAAGATACACGAGTGCGAGTGCTAGATTTCTCAAAAATCATGGCAAGTGTACGCCCAACAAAAGGGCGATAAACCTCGCCTGCATGTTGCATTTTGCGAAGTTCGCTGGCACGATTGATGACTGTGCGAAGCTCTTGTTTGGATAGGTCAAGTAGAGTAAGAAAATGACGAACACTCATGAATATTCCTTTGCTTTATTAGGAAAAAATTTGAGTATATCAAAGCTTATTTTAAATGGCTAGTGGTTTTTACAACTTGAACCAAGTGATTGGTATCCCATATGGGGATTAAATGACAACTTTGCGTATCGGTCTTGTGGTGGTGCGACACATTATCTCATAGCCAATTGTCCCTGCATTGGCAGCGACCTCGTCAATACTTGGGGCGTCATCACCTCCCCACAAAATGACAGGCGTGCCGACATCGCAGGCTATTTCGGTGATATCTATCATCATGATATCCATCGTTATACGCCCAACTATCGGTGCAAGTGTGATTTTACCATCGATACTAACACCAACAGATGCATTCTTGATGACTCTGGGGTAGCCATCGCCGTAGCCACAGCTGACGATACCAATACGGCTTGGTTTGTTTGCTTGCCATAAAGCCCCATAGCTTACCGATTCACCTGTATCTACAGACTGCACCGCCATGATGTGCGAACTAAATATCATCGCAGGTTTAAGTCCAAGCGTGCGGTGTGTAATATGGCTAAAGGGGCTAGCACCATATAAGGCAATGCCTGTACGCACCCAGTCATGATGCTCGTTAGGATGATTTAAAATTCCGGCTGAATTACATAATGATGCTTGAATATCGCTACCAACACTGCTTTGCAGTTGCTCAAGTAGCACATTAAAACGAGCAATTTGTTTGGCGGTGATGGGGCTATCTGTTTCGTCAGCACAGGCAAAATGACTGGTCAATATGAGCTTATAGCCCATATTGTATAGGGTGTTGGCAGCTTTTATTGTCTCATCTTTATCAAAGCCTAAGCGGTTCATGCCGGTATTGTATTTTAGCCAAATGGTGCGAGTAAAGCTGTTGTTGCAGGCGGGATATTTGATGGCAAAATCAAGCTGTGCTTGACTATGGATAACACAGCCAAAGCCTTGCTCTAAAGCGATTAGCCATTCGTTTTCGTCAAATACACCTTCAATGAGAACAATTGGTCGTCTGATATCTAAAATATCACAGACTTTTTTAACCTCTAGGGCTTCACTCATGCACGCCACGCCAAAGGCATCGGCATCTTTTAATCCTGCCAGAGCGTAAGCAATGCCATGCCCATAGGCATTTGCCTTGACCATTGCCATAACTTTGGCGGGGTGGTTGGCATTTAGGCTGTTTTTGATGGTGGATAGATTGTGTGCTAAAGCATTTTGGTTGATGGTCAAGGTGGTGTTTCGCATTGCTGAGTGTCGCCTATGGGTATGTTGATTGAATGTTATTGGGTGGTTGATGATAAATCACATCTCTTCTTCATAATCTTCAGGCATACCATAGCCTTCGATAAAGTTGGTAAAGCGAGTGAATTGCCCTTCAAAGCGTAATGGCACAGTGCCAATCGGTCCATTACGCTGTTTACCAATAATAATCTCTGCAAAACCTTTATTATCCGCCTTGTCTTTATTATACACCTCATCACGGTAGATGAACATGATCAGGTCGGCATCTTGCTCAATGGCACCAGATTCACGCAAATCGGACATGACAGGGCGTTTGTTGGGTCGCTGTTCAAGACTTCGGTTCAGCTGTGATAAAGCAACGACAGGGCAGTTCATTTCACGAGCCAGTGCTTTGATGCTACGACTGATTTCGCCAATTTCACCAACACGGTTATTCTCCATGCCAGGGATTTTCATAAGTTGCAAGTAGTCAATGATGACCATGCCCAGACCGCTTTTGTGGTTTTTGGCGATACGGCGGCAGGTGGAGCGAATCTCAGTTGGCGGTAGATTGTTGCGAGCATCTACATATAGGTGCTTATCTTGAATCATGGTAATGGCGGTGGATAATGCCGCCCATTCGTGTTCACTCATGTTACCAGAACGCAGATTGGTTTGGTTGATTTGCCCCAGTGATGACAACATACGAGTAACGATGGATTCAGCAGGCATCTCCATAGAAAATACCACCACAGGCAATCCCTGCATGAGTACTGATTCTGCCAAATTCATCGCAAAAGTCGTCTTACCCATTGATGGGCGAGCTGCCACAACAATCATATCGCCTTTTTGTAGCCCTTGTGTTTTGTTGTTTAGCTCTTCAAATGGCGTGGCAAGACCAATCATTGAGCCATCTCTTGCCTTTAGTTCAGCCAGCTGATTGGTAACATTCATTAGAATGTCGGTAATGTTTTGTACTCCCTGCTTGCCCACACCGCTGGTGTAGTTTTCGTTGATGCGAAAAATATCCGCTTCGACCGTATCTAGGATATCGCTTACTGTTTGTTTTTTTGGGTGGTAGGCGAGATTTAGCATATTGTTGGCGGATTTAATAAGCTGACGATACACCGAAAACTCACGCACTCGTTCGGCATACGGCACCAGATTAAATAGCGTTCCTCTGCTTTGGTTAATCTGCATGAGATAGTCTTCACCGCCTGCAGCATTTAAAAGATTTTGGGCGTTGAGATAGTCATAAACCATCAGGCTATCATAAGGCTGATTTACCCTTGATAGATGTGTGATTGCCCGAAAAATATGCTTATGCCGTTCGCCATAAAAATCATCATCGGTAATGATGCTATCAATCTTTTCAAAGGATTCATCAATACTCATGAGTGAAGCAAGCAAAGCTCGCTCAATCTCAATACTATGAGGCGGTTGAAGGCTTAATAAGTCATCGCTACTATCATGAGTTTCTTTATTGGTTTTTTTGGTGCTGGTTGTCATGAATAAGTGTTCTTTTTTTAATATGATTGCTAAAATTTAGACACAAATTTTAGCACAAAAGCGATATAATAAATACTAAATTAAGTACGAAATTTATTCACCAAAATCTAAGATTGGATAAGAGAAAATCATCATGAATGACGCCATGCCTACAGCAAGCAAACCCCTACTTATTACCACAGGCGAGCCTGCAGGTATTGGCATGGATATTGTCATCGATGTCTTGTGCCACCATCGTGATGAGCTATCTATGCCGATTGTTATCACGGCAGACGTGACCGCTTTTTTTCAAAGAATGTCTGAACTAAAAGTGGTTGGTTTGATTGATGAAATGCCGATATTTAGGGTGATTGATGAGCAGGAAGTTTTTGATACCAACCAATTCCTAGCTGATTGTGTATATATTATTCATACGCCTTGCAATGATGCTGTCATCTCTGGAAAGTTAAATGTGCAAAACGCCTACATGGTTGAAAGACAGCTTAGATTGGCACATAATTTGGCATCTGCCGGCGTGGTTGGGGCGATTGTTACTGCACCTATTCAAAAGTCGGTTATGATAGATGCCGGTATTCATCTAGATGATGGGCAGATGTTTTGTGGGCATACTGAGTATTTTATGCAAAAAGCAGGTTGTGATAAGGTAGTGATGATGCTAGCTAATGCCAAAATGCGTGTGGCACTTGTTACCACCCACATTCCTTTGAGAATGGTTGCTGATGCCATCACGACCATCGAGGTGCAACAGACGGTCGCCATTACCGAGTGGGCAATGCGTGAACAATTTGGTATAAAGCACCCAAAAATTCTAGTGTGTGGTCTTAATCCCCATGCAGGCGAGGGCGGTCATCTTGGTGATGAAGAGATTTGTATCATCAATCCAGTTTTGCAAGCATTTCGTGATAAGGGTGTGGACATCAGTCTTGCCATGCCTGCTGATACGCTATTTACTGACAAATATCTGTCTCAGGCAGATGCCATCATCGCCATGTATCATGATCAAGGGTTAGCTCCTTTAAAATCACATGGTTTTGGAGATACGGTTAATATCACGCTAGGATTGCCTTATGTACGCACTTCGGTAGATCATGGTACTGCTTTGGACTTGGCGGGAACTGGCAGAGCAAGTAGCAGTAGTTTGGTTCAAGCAATTAAGATGGCACATCAAATGATGAGCGGTAAACAAGAAAATCAACCAACCACAACCCAAAATATCATAAGTCTTAAAGAATAAGTCGTAATAGGTGGGAGTGGCAGATATGCCATCAAAGCCGACAGAAAATTTCTTAATAAAACCTTGTCCACACGGCAGACTAAGCACTTGTGAAATTTATGGCGACAGCTGACAAAGACAGATGGCTTTGGTGGTTAGGCATCTACGATGTTTTGATTGGCATACATCTGCAATGCTTCAGTTACGATTTGGGCTTGTGATTTGCCTGTTTGTTTAGACAAATCCTTGACCAGAGCCACCGTATCTTCATGCAGTTTAAAGGCTTTATTGACAATGCCACGGTGTGCCATGCTGTCTTCGTTGATTTGGTGGCGTGTCTTTGGGTTTGATATAGTTTTTGGCATTTGACAACCCTTTAAATTATTGCTAAGATAATCACAAGTTTTAGGAGAAACTGGGTGCTTGCACCACCCAGCTCAAGCCTTTTGGCTGGACTTAGTATTACCAATCAGATGTGCTGAATAATACTAAGATTAAAACGATTGCGATTTTGAACATTTTCATCGTTCATCTCCTAGGATAGCCACCACTTGACTTAGGTCGGTGGCGGTAACCTATCAAGACTCGGTGTTTCAACTCAACTGCTTATTGTCTGATGAGCGGTTTTTATTGGGTAAAAATCATGAAAACCATCCAGTTACCCGGTATTTTAGCCAAAAAGTTTGGCAGATTTTTCAGCTTAATGTTAAATCCATCTAGGCGAACATTTGATAGTCCATTCTGATAAAAACCCCATCACAATATGACCTGCACCCCAAAAGTTAGATGCTCGGTTTTTAACCCTTGGGGTGTTTTTTATGACAAAACGCACCATTGTAGAACCAATTAAAATAAACCAAGTATATTCTTTGTGATAAATAGGATTGGTAATATGTGAGATGGAGTGGCGTTAAGGTAATATAAGTGATTTTTACGCAGTGAAATGATACAAAAAAACAACCCTTGAAAGCTCATGTTTTCAAGGGTTGTTTTATTTTAGCGAGCTTTTATGAACGCTGAATTGGTACCAGTGGTCGGATTTAAATTTATAATTTAAGTTATTGATTTTATTATATTTTATATAAATAAAATAATCATAGGGTACAAGATAGGGTGCATTTGAGAGAAACGATAATTTGGCATATAACAATAAAAAATGGTGTGGATATAGTATCATATCCACACCATTTTTTGTCATTTTATTCTGCTTGCCATTGCATTGGGTTTTCCAGCCATGCATTAACTTCATCATTCTTCCACACCGTGACGCTTGCATTTATTCGTTGTGGTTCTGGAAATTTGCCATCTTTGCATTTTCGCCACAAGGTCGTGCGTCCGAACGGCAATAGAGGCAAAATATCTTTGGCTTTGGATAGTCCACCAGCCACTAATGGCATTTCTTTATTATTCACTTTCATTTCTCATTCTCCAAGCTATTCACATTCACCCCCACTTAATTTAATTTTTGGTGGTGTTGTAAAAATAAAGATGTTCAGTCGGTACTTCCAAGTCTGGATTTTCCCAATAATCAATCATCTTGTGTGTTTGCTTGATGTGTTTGTCTAGTTTTTGCATAGTTTGCTCCTACGGCAATCTGCCTTTTTGGGTTAATTTATCCAAAACTTCTTGATAATACGCTCTTGCAAGCTCAATTTTATTAATGAGTTCCTGCTCTTTTTCGGCATCTCGTTTTACCACATTGCCAACGATGATACGGTCAGTCATGGGGATATGCTCAAACTCATGCACGCCATCATCAAACTGGCAAAGATGGGTGGGTGTATCAACAAGACAATGCACTGTACACGCTTTGTCTTTATCATATAACCACATGTAGCCCCTTAGTTGCCATTCATACACGGTTGGGGTCAGCATCTGGCTGGCAAAACTCTTAATATCCCAGCTGGTCTTGATGTCAATGATGGTATCACCATCTATCAAATCACATTCGCCTGTGATGTAGTCATTGGATAGTCTGACATCGTTCTTTTTTAGATTTTTGAAAAAGACGGTGTTAAACAGTTCAATGCTGTCGTTTTCACATTCAATGCCTTTTTTGGTGTATTTATTGCCAAATAATATCGGTGTTGCAAACCTGCTCTCTATTGCCAATTTTTCTATCACACCTTTGGCGGTGGCAGATAAGCCACCACCGCTTCTAGGTTTGGTCATTAAGTCGTCAAGGCTTGAACATCTAATTAACATGATGCACCTGCTGCTGATAGGCTGCCGCCACTTGCTGAGCTTGCTCAAAATTCAAATCATAACGCCCAAAAATTTCATCTTGGCTCATCTGGCTGGTTAATGCTAGGATTTGGGGCATCTGCTCATCAGTTACCGCCAGTTGTCCGCCTGTTTGCTCATTGTCAGTGTAGCGATATTCGCCGTCTACGATGACCGACTGGTCGGCTTGTATGGCGGTGGCAAGCGGTGTATCAATAGATAGCGGAGCTTGCTTAGATAACAACAGCTTGATGACGGTTTTTTGTGCCATCGCATCAAAGTTATCTTTCCATACTCCAAAGCCTTTTTTGGCGGTTTGGCTGTATTTTTGAGCATGGGCGTTTAGCTCTTCCATGCTCATTGATAGATGGGCTTCATAGCCATTTAAAAGCTGGAAGTATGCGATATAACCTGTCTTTTCACCGCTTGGCGGCTTGGGTAGTAGACTGGTTAGGCGGTTGTATACATCTTGTTCGGTGTCATGCTCATACACCGCACAAGCATTGATACGCTTAAATTGCCCTGTTCTTTGTGCAAGCTGGATAAAGCCTTTATATCCAAGCTGGAATTGTGCTTCTGTGCGGTTTGCCTTGTTGTTTCTAAAAGGCACAATGTAAGCAAAGCCCAAGTTATTGTTAATCGGTAGATTAAGCGTTGCTGCCATTAGTGCTGCACTAAATACCGTCTGCGGGTCGGCATTTTTTAGCATGTCGTTAGAATTAACTACTTGTAGTACAGAAGTGGTAAAGCTGGCGGCATTTTTGCCTAAAATCTCACCAAGTTTTTGCTGGGCGATGGGGCTATTAAAAAACCCCTTAATGGATAGTTGATTGGTCATTGCGTCTCTCCAGTTCTATTTGACGGTATGTATTAACGAATTGGGCGATTTTGGCGTTATCTTTATCCATGATGACTGCATGGATATTCTTAAGAATGGTTGCGATATAGCGAAGCTCGCCATTTTCTTTTGCTAAAATGTCACGTTGTGCGGTTAAGTCTGCAATGACAGACTGTAACCGCTCGTTTTCGGCAACATTTTGGGCATGGCATTTGTGCCACTCTTTATTTTCGGCTTGCAGTGCTGCCATATACTGCTTTGTAGCGTGTTTTTTGCTATTCATTAGCCCACCATCAATTCATCAACATACTCACTGGGCGTATCTTTGACTTTCTGCCGCAGTTCCGTCAACTCGTCGTGTTGTAGTTTGTTGATCAATTTCAAATTTTGGATTTCCTTTAATGCGTCCAAGTACAATGCGGTCAGTTGGGCGATTTGTTCGGCGTGGTATTGTGGGATTTGCATGGTTATCTCCATAGACTTGTTGTAAAAATTGATTGGCGTGCTGATTTGCGTCTCGCATCTCGTCAAGTGTAGGGCTTGTCAGCACGATTAGCGTTAAAAGGGGTGCCAAGGCTTTCATTGGGCTTTATATCCAAGTTCTGCTTTGTACCGCTCAATCTTGGCTTGTTCAAGCTCATATTCTTTATCACAAGATTTGAGACTACCAGCGACGAACAGCACGCCAGCAATTGCCCAAATCATCATTCCTGTAAGTGTTTTCATGGTAAATTCCTAAATTTTGGGTGCAAAAAGCCCTTGCCCTGCAAAATACAGAGCAAAAACTTAGTAAAAGGGGATTAAAAGATTAAGCGATAAACCGCTGTCTTAATGCCAAGACATTGCGTTCATTGCGTGCTAGGTAGTCTTGTGTGTCTTCTAGGTGGTGCAATAGCCCTTTGACAATCGTTCTGATGTCGTTAAGCTCAGTTTGAGCTTTGCGGTTTTGGTATAGGGCATCGGTTAGGACATTTTGAATGAAAGGGATATTTAGGCGTGGTACGCCACCCATCATCAAACTATGGACATAGGCAACCGCCTTTGGCAAATCCTCAATGGCAATCTCATCAATGGACGATACGCCCATATACTGATGCACCAAAGCATAGGCTTCTGGGTGCATGATGCCAAGTTTGCCACATAGGGCGGTTACGGCTTGACGCAGTGGGGTGCGGTCATGGGCAGTGGATTTGGGGGTGGGGGTTTGATATGAGCCTGTTTTGCGAATGCTTGGTAAGACTTCATCAAAGACCCAATTTTGGAATTTGACCGCTTCCGCCTTATTGCTACGGAAAATCACACGGTATAGGTTGGGTTCGTTGATGAAAGTTGCCAACTTTTTACCGCTTTCGTGGCTGATGTAGATTTTTTCTACACCAGCTTTATCTAATTGTTTTGCAACAATATCACGGCTATTTTGGATTTCCAAGACATTTGCCACATCAGGCAAACAAAACCAAATACTACCATCTTGGTTGTTGGTAGCAGTACGCACGGTTAGAGTTTCGTAGATGAAAGTAGAGATTTGATTGTTCATAAGAACTCCGAATATTTAGTTGGTAAATACCACATAGGGTGGCGGGCTTCAACTACCGTATTCGGACGGCGGAACTTATTTCCCAAAGGGTGTTGTATTAGGTTCTCTCGACCCGCCATAACTGGCAAGATGGATTTATGCGTGGGATTTGCGAACGCAAGGCATAAAAAAACCGCTAGGCTGTCGGGTGCGGATAACCGCCGAATATTTAGTAGTACGAATATACTACCATAACCCAATAGCCTTGTAAAGATTTTTTTAATACCAACCCGCCACGCTTTTACCCCATTTCAATTCATTATCAAATAGGGATTGGTAGGCGTTATAGAACTTATCGCAATCAAGCTCTTTTTTGACTTTTTCAGCCATTTCATCAGAAATGGGGTAGGGCTTATCGTTCTCATCCATTCCTTGGATATCCAAGATGATGGGCGTATATTGTAGATAGCTGTACTCACGCTCATAATCATCATCATGTACACGCTCGCACTCGTTATCCAATGTCAAAGCAAACCACAGTTCGCCAATCTCTACGGTGGCGGTGTCTTTGCCTATGCTGTAGATGTAGATGCTCATACTAAGCTCCAAAAGTTAATCCGACATTGCCCACTGAATGAATGGGCAATAGCTGATTAGCTTTGTACAAAGATTGCGTAAAATTGGTTTTCAAACTCTTTTACCAGCTCTCTAGTCCGCTTGACTAGGTCGTCTTCAACTGTTACCCAAATTACGTCATGTAGTCCGCCACGGCTTTTTTGTGCTTTGGCTGTGATGCCATGTTGTTTAAGATGGGCTTTGATTTGTCTTGCAAGGCTCATAATGCTCTCCTAAAGTTAATCCGTGATTGGCAACTGTTAAGTAATGCTTACAAGTTGCCAATGGCTGATTAACTGTTTCCAAAATGGAACAGGTTCACTCCGTTATCTGCCACGGTGGTGTGGGCTTTGTTCGTCAGATTTTAGATTTGGTTCGTCTAACTTCGTCTAAACTCCGTGATTTTCCCTGCACGGTAGGGCTTCCTGATTGTTAAATAGTTATTCAAGCGGTCATCTCGTCTTGATGTGTGTATTATGCAATATTGCATTAATAAAGTCAAGCATAATTGCATTAAAAAATGCAAAAAAAGAGAAAAAGTGCATAAACTCATGAAATTTAATGCAATTTTTCTCTAAAAAAATTAAATAAATCTGCCAAAATAGCAACCGTAAAGCACAAAAAAACCACCCGTGGAGGGTGGTTTGTGGTTAGGTAGAATTAGACTTTTATATTTTCTATAACCAAGAAAAACTTATATGTTGTGCGACAAGCAAAAATACAGGTTGTGATGACCAGTCCAATGATCAACACAAATAAAAAGTGCTTGATATAAAACAAAGAAATTAAACATAAGACAATAGACAAAAATAATAACAAGCTCAAAGCCTTGCTGCTTAACATAAGATTGTCATAATGCCCTGTTATTTTCATATTCTTAATAAGAATGTTTGAAGATAGACTGGTGAGAATTGCCAATAAAGCAAAAAGAAAACCCAAAAAAGTCCCAAATAAAGAAATAATTACCTTGGCGAAGTCCTTTTGGTCAGCTGTGGTCATTGAACAAAGGTGTGAGATTGATAAATAGCAGACAATAGCAGCCCCTAAACCGCTAATTAGCAGCCATTTGATAAGCTCTTTGTACTTTTTCAATTTCATCCAGTTTTTCTATATAGGCATGTAAAATTTTTTTATACACATCTGCGTGCTCATATTTATTCTTAGTGTAAGAGAAATTATCATCAATGTAAAGAATTTTTGTTGCAAGAAGATTGATGGGGGACAACTCCTCGCCCTCTAAAGTCTCGGCTTTTACCTCAAGTTTGGTGGCTCCCAGACCCATAATGTTAGTGACATTACTCAAAATGTCTAACAACCAACCATGCTTCTTTCGTCGATTAATCTTAACGGTTAAGTCTATCTGATCACCCCCTGATTCAGACAGTGCTTTTATGGCTTTACTACTCCACAAATCACCATCATCATAGGCGAATAAGGGAGATATGGGCATCGCATAAGACAGCTCAAACACATTTTTGTTATTAAGAAGTGCCGCGATAGATGACTGCTCCAACAGCTGAATCATACCAATTTTTCTTCCCAATAGGTAAGTTAGGCAGTTACGAAAGTGCGTATAATGGCTGGCTTGCTTATTACGAACATAGCCAATGATGTCATACTGGGGAAAGTACATAAAATGATTGACTTCAAAAATCGCCTCATTATCTGCCAAATCCAGTGGTTTGCCATCACTGCCCGCCTCTCCATATTCTATGCCATCATCTGGGCGAAGTTTGCGGAATACTCCCGCCACCCGACCACTCGAAAACGATGTTAAATGATGCACATCTCGACAATAATCCTTGGCAGGGTAAATATGAGACTGACCAACCAAAGAGTTCATAGCATCGCATAGCTTTGGAGTGCCGCCATCAACATCTGTATAATAAATTTTATAAAATTCTATTGTTGCCATATTGTCTCCTTATCCCAATTCTTTATTTCTCTTACCACACCACCAAGCTAGACCAATTCCAGACCCAGCCAATGATTTCAATATGCTCATTATCCAGTTCATCGCCTGTGATGACTTCGTCTGTGTATCGCTCATTATGACTGCGGATAACCAGACCGCCGTCAGGGCGTGGTATCAGATACTTGACACGGAGCATATTACCATGACGAAATGCGTAGATTTTGCCTTCTCGTATGTCCTTTTTGCTTGTATCAATGGCAATCATTGAACCATTTAGTATCAGCTCCTCCATGCTATCACCGACCAGCGTTGTACATATCACTTTGCTAGGATTTGCCCCTGCACGTCTGGCGGCGGTGTAGGCATATCTTATCTTACGCCGACCATCATCATAGACATCAGCCTCAAAGCCGCTACCGCCTAAAAACTCGGTATCTTTGTAAAAAGATACTTCAAATTCATCATCTTGGAGCGGCGTTTCACTATCCCAAAAGCCCATCTGTTGAGTATCGCTTTCGTTGATTTGGTTTTCACGAATAGGCAGACTCATCTCATTGCTTAAATCTTTGTATCGTAAATCAGCAACACCTACACCAAAGAAATCTGCATATTGCTGTAATACGCTATCCCTCGGGTTTTTTGTATCGCCCTTTAAAATTCTACTTGTGGTGCTTTGTGTGATGCCTGACTTATCTTGCAGTCCATTTGCGTTTAGCCCTTTTTTAGACATTAAAAATTCAAGGTTTTTGGCAATAATTGAAGTCTCAGACATGGCAAGTCTCCGATACAAAGTATGTATCTACATTATAACAAAAAGAATGCAAAAACGCATTATTCTAACAAAAAATATATTGCATTAAAAATTCATTGATTTTAATGCAATATAGCATTATAATATGGGCTTTAATGCAATTATGAGAATTATTATGCAAGCAATGCAAATTTTACAGAAGCTCAAAGCGGAATATGGGATAAATCCGACGCAAGTCGCAAAGCGGACTGGTATCACGCAATCCACAGTTCAGCGAATCTATACGGGTCAGACTAAGGACTGCCGCTCAAGCAACTATCACAAGATTAAAGATTTGTACGAAGAAACAAAAACCCCTAGCACGAACTAGGGGGCGATGTCCATTGTCGTTTAACTTATAAGGAACAAACTAAATGAACGAATCCATTATACAGCAAAATCACGGCAATATCAAGCCGACACATCGTGTTGATTTACCCTGCAAACACGAGAAAGCCAAGCGTAACCAAGAGCTAAACGCAGAGATTGAAGCGTATATAGCGAGTGGCGGCAAGATTACCGTACTTGATAGCTCAGAACCAAAGCCACGCCCACCGCATAGCGTGAAAGACCATAAAACAATGGGATTGAAAAAGCCCAAGGCAAAGCCCAAGGCAGAGTCGGTTCAAAAATACGGACTATCTAGTAAGCAGTTCATGCGTCATAAGCAGTGGATTGATTACCTTAAAAGGGGTCATCTGATGAGCATTGGCGATGTTCGAGCAAGGTTTGATTTCACACAGCCAATCAGAACAGCTAAAGTCATCAACAAACGAGCAGGGCGAACAGTCATCAAGCAAATAAACGCTGTTTACATGGGCAGAATAACAACACTTTTTAAATACAACGGAGATAGCAAATGAGTAAATTTATAGCCAACAGCTTTCAGCTACCAAACGCATTCGTTGATGAGATGCTTTGCAAGCTTAGCGGCAATGCCTGCAAAATTTACTTGCTTATCGTCCGCAAAACTCGTGGTTGGCACAAAGAAGCCGACAAAATCAGTTATTCGCAAATCCAAAAAAGTACGGGTATCAATCATCGTGCAACAGTCAGCAAAGCAATCGATGAATTACTAGAAATTGGGTTAATTTCTGTTCAAAAAGGCGATGAAAGATCAATGAGCGAATACCGCTTAAATGATGATTTTTGTGGTTCAAAAAATGAACCAGATAAAAAATGCACTAGTTCAAAAAATGAACCAGCTGGTTCAAAAAATGAACAAGAAGCTGGTTCAAAAAATGAACATACAGAAATACATTATATTAAAAACACTAAAGAGAAATACAGAGAGTATGAACACACGCACCAAAATTTTCAAAATCCGAAAAATCCAATCAGCAAAAAAACACAATCGGTTGATAACGGGATTTTGGAAAAATCAAAATCAAAAACCACAAAACCAAAAATTACTTATGAACCACCAATAGATTTAAAACCAACCGAAAAACAAATTACAAAATGTTTGGAAAATGGATTAAATGCCAATGATGAATTTGATAATTTTGTTAATTGGGCATTAGCCAATGGCAAAGGGTATGCAAATTGGTCAATGGGATTTAATACTTGGATAAATAATTCAATCAAATTTAAATCAAGTAAACCACAGTCAAAAAACCGAGAAGCAGAATTTGCCGAATTAAAAAATGCTTGGGGATATGGTTTTTATGACAGAAACGAACAACAGCAAATCGGATTAACTCATGAATAATTTACCACAAATCCACATTGAAAGTCCTGCTCATTTGGTGGAAGTGATTAGCACATTAGCCACAGGCTCATTTGAAAATCGCTATGGCAGTAAACCACTAAACAGCGTAATTGCCACTTTTGGATTTGTAACCCAAGATTTAACCCAGTTGCAAATGAACATTGGCATTGCCAAGATGGTAGAAATGGGATTTTGCCCTGATGCGGCATTGTTTCGCCGTTGGTGCTTGGGGTTAAATGGTTTTGATAATTCTGATGCCATCGCCGACAGCTACATCGGCAAAAATGCAGCACTGGCAAATATCTTAGCCTGGCTTGACAATCCTAAAACCAAAATCACCCTCGCCCAAAAACAGGCTTATGATGCGGTATATCATATGTTCAGGGACATTCACAGCGATTATGACAAGAACCACGCTTACGCTGCATTCAAAGACCATTACGAATTCATCGTGCAAGCCCTTGTGAGCGATAGAAAGCCTTGCCAGTACTATGAGCCACCTGTAACGCTACAAGCACCACAGGACGCACCACAGGCTCATATAGCGGTGCCCAATGAGCGAGCCAAAGAGTTTATTGCTGGCATCTTTGGAAAAATATACAAAAATCCAAAAAATTCAAAAACCATGGGGCTTTCGGCATGATTCTAATCGGTATTGATGCAGGCGTGAATACAGGCTTTGCCAAGTCTTATGATGGGACGCTGGTTGAGGTCAAAACCTACTCAATCATCGAGGCGATGAGAGTGGCAGCATTTACCATCGGTCAGGCTAAGCGGTACGGTCATGACCTAACCATCTACATTGAAGACGCAAGAAAACGCAAATGGGTAACAGGCGGTCGTGAGAAGTTACAAGGCGTAGGTTCGGTCAAGCGTGATTGTGGGATATGGGAAGAGTTTTGTTTGTATTACGATGTGGATTTTGAATTGGTCGCACCTAAGAACAACCGCACCAAGCTGACGGCAAAGCAATTCAAAAAATTAACAGGCTGGAAACACAGAACCAATGAACACGGACGAGATGCAGCGATGCTGATTTGGGGGCGTAAATGAACTTACTTAGTCGCATGATATACAAAGGCTCAATCATCACGCCATTGGTGGGCGAGCATAGCGAAGAGAGTGTGGATAACAATGTGCAATTCACAGGCGATTTTGCCAAACCATCATTACGAGCGGTCATCTTATCAGGCAAGCATCGCTATTCATTTAACATCAAGCTAAGAGACTCACAAGGCGAGCTGTTGGAAGAGATTGATTGTGATATGCCTGACGACTATCTGACAGCTGATGAGATGCGTCAACTTGCCCAAATGTTAAGTGCCGAACAGATTAATGAATGCCAAGCAGATGTCATCAATCTAGCCAAAAGCACGATAACCATTTCACTATTACACGAGAAAAAACGATGAAATTTCAAATTCCAGAAATTCTTTGGGTAACACAAAAAGAAAAGGGCTTTGATGGGCATTGTAGAGTTACGCACATCAGCAAAAATGCTTTTATTGAGTATGCCATACAGGTGGAGGCAGGACTGTTTTACTGTTACTACGGTGGCAGATTTAAAGAGTTTAACAGCTTGGAGAATGCCAAAAAATGGGTGCAAGAGGTACATTACCCTGCACAAGTCGCTAAATACTTCAAGGTGGCAGCATGACTTGTTACTACAATCCCACCACGCATCAGACCGCCAAGGTCAATAAAGCAGACAAGGACGGTAATGTGTGGGTTGAGATAGATGGGGGAATGCCCGTAAAAATGAATTGGCATGAGTTTTTAAGAGAGTTTAACACTTTATGCACCCTTAGATGATAAGGGTAAGATTATTTAACAACTTAGAGATTTTTAGGGGGCAAAGACGGTTGATTTGACCGTCTTTGTAAAGCCTTAGATAGCAAGTTGCAAGCGTTTGCCAATCGCACTAAACGCCTTTTCTAGCATTTCTAATTTGCTGGAATGGGTCAAATCCCAAAGGCGGTCAATCTGCTTTTGATTGACCGACAGACGGCGGGCAAGCTCTGCTTTGGTAATGCCTTGTTTTAACATTTCATCGTATAGGGCAAGTTTGGTCTGCACCGATACAGGCAAATAAATGGCGTGTTCACCGTCTTGTAGTTCGCTTGGGGCGGGAATTGGCAAGCGTTTATCCATATAAAAGACAAACGCACTTTCTAGGCAGTCCACCGCCTGTGTCATTGCGTCATCTACATCATCGCCGCAGGTAATGGCTTCTGGAATATCCCGAAAACGCACCAGTAGCGTGCCGTCATCATCGGTAAAAGTGGCAGGATAGTACATAATTTTCTCCATTAGGGGGTTAAAAATACAGCTTGGCGGAAGTTGGGGCTTATAACCCCAACTGTTCTATGATGGCTTTTCGCATTCCTTCTTTCATTTCTTTGCCTTTGTGAAAGGGGTAAGTGGTGCTTTTATCGCCATAGGTGGCAAGTCTGTGTGAGCCTTTACCACGCTTTTTGTCTATTTGTACGCCTTGCTCTTTGAGCCAGCGTTCAAATTCTGTGTATTTCATAAATACTCCGCTTTGCTGTGTATGGGTGCTATCATAAGGCATTTATGTCGTATTGTCAAGACATTTTTGTCTTATTTTTAAAAATATTTTTACTTGACAAAGGGGTGATAGGTGGGCTATGATATGTGCAAGGTGTCGAAACCGAAACAACATAGCGTTGCCCCATATACGAAAATGTGGTTTTTTTGTATCTAAAATTCCTTATCGTAATCCAGTCTAGGAATTCCTAGAGTGAAAAGTTTATGTTAAGGGGGCGGAGAAATAAGGTAGCTTGCCACACGAATAATTCCGCCTGACTGAATGCAGGTTTTGAGCCGTAAACCGCCCTATGGTGCTATTATGAATGGCAATGATTTGTGTAAAAAATTCTTAGAAGCAGGTTGGTGGGGTGTACCCTGTTGGGTTAGCTTTTATAGTGAGCAAGATGCCCTAGAACGCAAAAACTGTCAATTTATTATTGAATTTGATAAAGAATTCGGTCATTTTATGGGTGATGATGTCGGTCAGTATGAATATGTAATACCATTCAATCCAAAAACCGCACAACCATATACAGAAAATGACATTCAACCCACTTAGTAAGGTGGGTTTTTTGTTGGTCGCTTCCGAGTAATCAAATTGATTACCTGAAAAAATATCCCCAAAAGCCGTTGACTTTTTGAAATAGTCTATGTAGAATAATGAACAAGGTGCTAGAAACACCAAAACAAACAGCGTTACCCTACATACGATAATGTGGTTTTTTTGTGCCTATACATTTCTGTTATGGGCAAGATGAACCTATCCGTGAGGACGGTTGCACGACTGTTTGCGTGTTTTCTACATCTTGCCCACCCCTTACTAGAAATAAGGGAAATCCAACAAACAGAGGTATAGCAAAATGCAACTCACTTTTAATCAAATCAATTTTCAGCCAATCAATAAAGCCAATCAAATTTGGCTAACCACTTCACAGCTTGCCGAAGCATTAGAATATTCTGATGTTCGTGGTATTACTAACATTTACAATCGCAAGGCTGATGAATTTTCGGACGGTATGACCGCCCTTATTGACAACCCACAAATGAAAAATGCCAAAATTCGCATTTTCTCCCTGCGTGGTTGCCATCTTATCGCAATGTTTGCTCGTACCAAAGTGGCAAAACAATTCCGCCAATGGGTGCTAGACATCTTGGATAAAGAAGTGGGCGAGCCTGTACAGGTAGAGCCAAAAATCAGCCCAGCCGAGCGTTACCAAATCCAAAAAGCCGTTAAGCAAAAATGCCTAAACAACAAAGTGCATTATCAGACCATCTATAATGCCTTGTATGATGCTTTTGGCGTGGCAAGTTATAAAGACCTATTGGCATCTGAGTTTGATAATGCGATGGCGTTTATTGAGAGTTTTTCGTTCACGCCTGCCGAAAACCAAGCCTTGTATGAAGTTCTGGCTGATAACGCCATGCACCTACGAGACTATCTAAAAATGCTAAAAGTCTTGAAGGGCTTGCCCATTGTCAGTGATAGTATGGGTCGTAACACCTTTGAGCAAGTTGTCGATAGCTACAACGCCATCATCGCCCTTGCCAATCAATTGGGGCTAACCAACCGCTATAATCAGCCGATGTTTGGTCATAACTGTATCAATTTTTATCATGGCAATGCGTTAATCACCCGATAATCCCTAAAAATCTCTAAACCTCCTTTTTTAAGGGGGTTTTTTGTTTTGGAAAATTTTATGAAAAGACTTGAAAAATTAAGAGCTTTACCGTGCTGTCAATGCCATGCACCACCACCATCACAAGCCTGTCATGCTAATTGGGGGCAGTTTGGCAAAGGTATGGGGATTAAGGCAAGCGATGACTACACAATCCCACTTTGCAACGCTTGCCATCAATGGCTTGACCAGTATCAAGAGATGGATAGGGATAAGGCAAAGGCGTGGTTTTTGGAGAAATGGGCGTTTGTGAATGGGGCATTACAGCAAAATGATGAAACAGTATTTTAAGGAGGTGTTATGTTAATTCATCAAATCAAAGTATTACAAAGCAATATTGGCAATGAAACTGTACAGACGGTGAACGCAAGAGAGTTACACAAGGCGTTGGATAATAAACGCCGATTTGCCGACTGGATTAAAGACCGTATCAATGATTATGGTTTTGTGCAAAATGTGGATTATGTTTTGATTTCACAAAATTGTGAAATCAAAGGGCGTGGTGGCGATAGACGAAGTATTGACTACCACATTACCCTTGATATGGCAAAAGAGCTATCCATGGTGGAAAAGACCGAAAAAGGCAGGCAGGCACGCCGTTATTTTATTGATTGTGAAAAGCGTGCTTATTTGACGGATTTGTCATTGATGGTGCAGATTGCTGATGTATCGGCTCAGGTGGCGAGATTGACGGATGATTTATCGGTGGCAGGTCGTGTGCTATGTCAAGGCGGTAAAGTGATTAAGCCTAGGCTGGTAAAGCAGCTAAAAGCGTTGGAAAGCCAATTACAGCCATCTTTGCCGTTCGCCAATGAAACAGCGTTTTAGAATTATTGATGATGGCATCTTGTCAAACTGCGTGGCAAGCATTTTAACAAGGAAGCAAGCAGGCGAGATTGTCAATGTCATCATTACCGATAAAGACGAGACACGCTCACAAGCTCAAAACCGCTTGTATTGGCAATGGGTGCATATCTTGGCAGATAAAAAGGGCTGGTCGGATGATGAGATGCACTTGTATCTAAAACGCAAATTTTTGGCACTGATTTTGGCAAGAGATGATGGCGAAATGTTAGAGACGATTGAAAGTCTAAAAGTCGCCAAAAATCATCTACCAGTGGTGCAATATGAACGCATTGCCCGAAGTGTGGCAGACGGCATCAGAAGTAGCAGGGTGAATACCAAGCAATTTACCGAATATTTAAACATTATTGAGCAATGGGCGTACTTACAAGGCGTGGCATTGCCAGTACCAGATGATTTAAGGTGGGTGAGATGAGTGATTTAGAGATTATTATTTGGTTGCAATGGGCGTTAATTGTACTGCTCATTGGTTTTTGTATTTATGTTTTTAATGCTTTTGTTGAATTGTCAGCGATGTTAAAAAATCGCAAGACTTATGTCATTGTTGATGGCAAAGCATACATTTTAAAAGATAACAAACTAGTGGAGATTGCGAGATGAGCCAACTTATTCAAACAACACCAACTGAATTTAGATTTGATAGTGAGCTTAAGCGTTATCTGGCTAAATTTTTTACCGACCGAGAACTTACCCACCGAAATATAGCTGATGCGCTTGGCTGGGATGTTTGCAAGGTCAGTGGGTATCGTAGCGACAGATGTAGATTAACCAATGATGACGCCAAAACACTATCCAACTATTTAAACTCATTGGGTGGAGATACCACACCCGAGCAATTAATCAAAATGCAAAAAACTGGCGTGTATGTTGATTTGGTGGAAGTTGATAGGAATTTCCGAAATCTTTTTGGATTGGAGTGAGTAGAATGAGATCGATACTAAGAATCTTAACAATATTTGTGAATGTATTTCTTGTGTGGTTAATTTATAACGACCTATCAGGATTGTTTGATTTGCCAAAAGTTAGTTACCCATTGGCTGTGATGTTATATATGACAATCTTTGCCTTTACCGTTCTTTTTCTGCTAAGCACAACAACACGCAAGAAAATTTCAGAACTTAGCGATGAAGAGCTGAATTTGACGGCGCTGGTGCGAGTTACTTTATTGATTTTTTGTGTAGTGGTTTACTTTATTGCCAGGGCGTTTGTGTAGGAGATTGAGAAGTGAAAGATGGTTTATTTATGAATGGGAAAAAACACGACCAAGCCAAGCCCAGATTTAGCCTGCTACCGTCCGCCCCTTTGTGGCAGGTGGTAGAAGTGTTGGAGTTCGGTGCGAATAAATACGGAGCTGATAACTGGCGTCATGTACCCAATGCCCGTGAGCGGTATTTTAACGCCGCTCACCGCCATCTAAATGCGTGGTGGGCAGGCGAGAAAGTGGATAGTGAAAGTGGATTACCGCACCTTGCTCACGCTGTTTGCTGTCTTTTGTTTTTGATGTGGTTTGATGGGGTGGACGATGCGAAACCTAATTCGTGAATGGGGAATCTGGTCAAGGCACAACGGCTATGAGACGCACAACACGCCCCTATTAGCCTTTATGCGTGCCAATGGTGCAGTAAGCTATGGTAGCTATAATGAGCCGAACATCACAGATGAAGAAGCCTTGGCGGTGGATAAGGCGGTGTGTCAGCTTAAGTGTGAGTTTGTGGTATTGTACAATGTGCTATTTGCCTATTATGTGCTGGGTTGGTCGTACCGTCAAATATCAAGACGGTATCTGACACCACTTGAATATCCGCATCAGGTGGGCATGGATGATAGTGATATTAGAAAGCGGTTTGTACATCATTCGGCGGTGGCAAGAATGCTTGATGAGGCAGAGCGCATTGTTTATCAAAATATTCATTGATAAAAAACAGCTAGACAACCTAAAAAATATCGCCCTTGCCGTCTTTGCCTCCAATGCGATTAGTGCTTGGATAAATAAGATTAAATGACCTTGACAAGGTGTGGGGAGTGCACCAATCAAGCCCCTTGTTCTAAGCGTTTGGCATACTCAATAATCGCCGCCTTAATCGCCCCTGCTCGGTTGCCGCCATGATGGGCTTTGATGAGTTGTAGAGCGTCATAGGCTTCTGTGTCGTATTGCCCTAGTAGCACACGCACATCTTCTAGGGCTTTGGCAGTGTTTTTTTTGACGGCTTTGATTTGAGCGTGTGATGTCTTAATTGTCATAAAATACCCCTTGATTTTTTCAAATTAAATGGCATAATAAAGATAAGGAGTGGTTAAGGGTTAGCCCCCTAACCAAACCCCCAGTAGTTGCCGCTACTTTCGGGTTACCTGTTTAATACGCTGGTGTAGCGATTAAGAGCAGGATTATTAGGGCGATGATTTTGACTAGTGTGGTCATCGTCCAACTCCTTATGTTTACCGCTAGTGCTAGTCACTAGCACCTACCTAGCAACCCTTGCTAGATGTGCCTATTATATATTGACTTAGATAATTTGTCAATATATAATTTAAAAAAATCCGCTCATTATTTGGGTGGATTTTTTTTATTTGACAAATGGCGAATGATGGGTTATGATGATTGCACATCGGCAAAATCCGATGTCAGACTTGGCGGTCTGAATTATCAACTAGAGCAATAATCCGCTCTTTGAAGTTTGAAGAAAGCGGTTTTTTTGTTATACAAGCTCACAAAAAAAGGGTGTACCAAATTGTTACCCCCTTTATCAAAGGATAAAATCCTGATATGGTAGAGCTTGTAGGGACTTCGCAAGAAGTGCTGTTTACTAGTTGGAACAGTCCGCCAACCCTGCAAGCCCTACCACCCTAAACTTGGCGGTTTACTGTGGTAGGTTAATTTAAACTTATCAACTAGGAAACCGACTATGTCAAATTTAATTACCCAACTCAATTTTCAATCAAGCCAAAATGTTCGCATTGCGATTGATGAAAACAAGCAACCTTGGTTTATGGCTAAAGATGTTTGTAACATCTTGGGCTATGAAAATCCACGCAGAACAATTGATTTGCATTGCAAAGAAAATGGCATTCAAAAAATCCCAACACCAACTAAAGGTGGTCTGCAAAATTTGTCATATATCAATCAACCTAATTTATTGCGTTTGATTGTCAAAAGTCGCAAGCCTGAAGCTCAAAAATTTGAAGAGTGGGTCTTTGAAGAAGTTTTGCCAACCATTCTAAAAACAGGCACCTACACCACCCCCACCGTCCAATCCAACCAACTTTCCGACAAAGACTGGACAAACTTAAAACATCTGGTATGGCTATGCGAGAATAATTTTCATTTTAAAAAATCAGCAAGCCACGCCATTTGGGCACGCCTGCGTGCGGTAACAGGGGTCAAAAGCCCAGCCAAATTTAGCCGTGAACATTTACCCATTATTGCCACCGAGCTTGAACGCATTTTTAGAATGAGTGAGCAGTATGCACGCACGATACAAGCCACCGAACGGCTGATTATCCGTAATGTGCTAAAATATGGCGATGATGAGCCGATGGATTTTTTCTTGGCTGAAATGGTAGAAAAAGCCACCGACTACAACCAAGCCAAAGCCGAGCGGTTGCCTGCGTTTTTTGGCAAAGAATTGTTAGAATTGGTTGCCTAACCACAATCTTAAAAAACACCCTACACGGTTTTGACTGTGTAGGGTATTTGTGCTTGCCGTCGTAGCCAAAAAATAGCTAAAAAAACCCTTGATTTTTGCGACAGCAGGGGGTAGAATTATGGCATACTTGAAAAAGCTACAGCCTAAACGGTTGTGGCTTTTTTGTTTATCCAGCCCTTGCTTTTGCAGGGGCTTTCTTGTTGGGCAAGGCGGTAAGTCCTTATGACTAGTGTTGCAATATCAGCGAGCCGTTACGCCCAACGCTTTTTGCCCACAGGAGGGCTTATGACAGCAAATAAGCCCAAAATGGGCAGACCAACGATTTACAGCGAAGAGATTATTACAGAATTTTTGTATCGCATTGCCAAAGGTCGCTCGGTGGCAAGCGTGTGTCAAGATGATGATATGCCACACCGTGCGACAATCTATGAATGGCTTGCTCAATATTCTGACTTTTCCGACAGATACGCGCGTGCGAGTGAGCAGAGAGCCGACCATTATTTTGATGAGATGTTGGATATTGCAGATAAGGCATTACCTGAAGAAGTGCAAAAAGCCAAATTGCAGATTGACACACGAAAATGGGTATTAGCAAGAATGAACCCTAAGAAATACAGCGACAAGCACAAAGACGATGGCGATAATGCGGTCAGTCTGATGGCAGATTTGATGAAGGAGTTATCCAACAAGGGGGAATGATGCTACACAATCTAAAAGACCCCTTGTATCGCCTAAACAACCTGTATTACATCACCGATAAGACGGGTAAAAAGGTCAAGTTTAATATGACTGCTGAACAGCTAGAATATTGGCAAAATGAACATAATCGCAATATCATCTTAAAAGCTCGTCAGCTGGGATTTACGACGCAAGTATGTATCATTCAGCTGGACAAAGCATTATTTGAAAGTGATAAATGTGCGTTGATTGCACACACGCTACACGATGCCAAGCGGTTGTTTCGTGAAAAGGTTAAGTTTGCCTATGATAACTTGCCAAAAGCCATTCGCCTTGCTAACCCCATTAAGATTGAGACCAAAGATGAGCTGGTTTTTGACAATGGCGGCTCAATCACGGTCAGTACATCCTTTCGTGGTGGCACGCTACAACGCTTGCATATTTCTGAATTTGGTAAAATCTGTGCCAAGTATCCTGACAAGGCTCGTGAGATTGTCACGGGGGCTTTTGAGGCTGTGCCGATGGGCGGTAAAATCACATTAGAGTCCACGGCAGAAGGACGGCAGGGTTATTTTTATGAATACAGCCAGATGGCTGAAAAACTTGCCCTAGCAAATGCGACATTAACCGCCCAAGATTGGCGGTTTTTCTTTTTCTCGTGGTGGCAAAACAAAGATTATCAGATGCCCAAACAACCCATCTGTGAGCGTTTAACGGCTTATTTTGATGGCTTAGAGGCGAAATACGGCATTACCCTTAGTGATGAACAAAAGTCTTGGTATGCGTCAAAAGAACGCACATTGGGCGATGACATGAAGCGAGAATATCCGTCAATCCCTGCCGAGGCGTTCGCCCAATCCATTGAAGGGGCGTATTACGCCAAACAGTTCGGCTTTTTGTATGCCAATGAGCGTATTGTGGATGGGTTGCCTGATAATAGCCATTTGCCAGTATCTACCTTTTGGGATTTGGGGGTATCGGATAGCACAACCATTTGGTTTATCCGTCAAGTAGGCGATGAATATCATGTGGTGGATTATTACGAAAATAGCGGTGAGGGCTTAAATCACTACCTCAAGGTGCTAAAAGATAAAGGCTACAACTATGACAAGCACATCGCCCCACACGACATTGATAATCGGCAACTGGGGGCAAACCGTGCCAAATCATTACGAGAGTTAGCCAGTGATGGTTATGAGATTGATGGGCGGATTTACCGCATATCGTTCGATGTGGTGCCACGCACGAGCAATGTTAATGAAGACATCGAAAAGGTCCGCCAAATCCTGCCCAAATGTGCCTTTGACAGTCTCAAGTGCGAACAAGGTATTAAAGCCTTAGAAAGCTACCGCAAAGAATGGAATGATAAATTGGGCGTATGGCGTGATAGACCGTTACATGATTGGTCAAGTCATGGGGCGGACGCATTCCGCTATTTTGCGGTGCATCAAAGCAAGCCTGTACTGGCGACTGATTTTAAAGTGAGTTTATATTAATGAACCCTGACCATATTCTACCCGAACTTCTGCCGCACTTTGCCAAATGGCAGTTGGTGGCGGACTGTTATGCAGGCGAGACAGCAGTAAAAGCAAAAGGCGAGCTGTACTTACCCAACCCTAGCCCTGCAAGCGAACCCCCGGATGTCAAAGCTAAACGCTACAAAGACTATCAAACACGGGCGGTATTTTACAACGCCACACGAAAGACCGCCAAAGCCTTGAGTGGACTTGCCTTTGCCAAATATCCTTTGCTTGATTTGCCCAAAAATTTAGAGATTTTAAAAACGGATGTGGATGGGGCAGGTACGGATTTAACCCAGCACGCCAGACGAGCCTTGACCATGCTTTTAATCAAAGGGCGTGGTGGGCTTTTGGCGGATTTTCCCATCTCAAAAGGTGGCACAAAAGACAAAACCAAGCATTTACGCCCTGTGGTTAAATTGTATGAGCCAGAACAGATTATTAATTGGCGTACAGCAACCATTGATGGACAAAAGAAACTCACGCTTGTAGTGATTAAAGAAAGCTATGTCAAGTCTGATGATGGCTTTCGTGCGGAATATGGCGAGCAATTACTGGTTCTGCGGTTGGTTGATGGTGTGGCTACCAGCCAAATTTTACGCAAAGACGGTGTTGGTTATCAGCCTTTTACCGATCAAGCATTGATTTATGATTTTGCTCAAAAGCCTTTTGATGTCATTCCGTTTAGTTTTATTGGGGCAGATGATAATGATGAAACCATTGACGATGCCCCTTTGTATGATTTGGCAATGCTAAACCTTGCTCATTACCGTGATAGTGCCGACTATCAAGAAAGTAATTTTATTGCAGGTCAGCCTACCTTGTTTATCACGGGGGTTACGAATGAATGGTATCGGGATGTGTTAGCCCCCAATGGCGGTGTGCATTTGGGGTCAAGGGTGGGGCAGATTCTAGGCGTAGGGGCAACCGCTCAACTGCTACAAGCCGATGCCAATAACGCCAATTTTGAAGCGATGAAACATAAAGAAAGTCAAATGGTCGCAATCGGTGCAAGATTGGTTGGCAACACAAGCAATAAAACCGCAACAGAAGCAGGGGCGGAGATTGCCGAGCAAACATCATTACTGGCAACCATTTGCAATAACTTATCGGACGCTTATAGCCGTTGTTTTGGCTATCTGGGGCGTTTTGTGGGGGCTGATGGGGTGCCAACTGTCAGCTTTAATACCAACTTTGCCACCAATAAGATGACCGCCCAAGAACGCCAACAGCTTATCGCAGAATGGCAAGGGGGTGCAATTAGTTGGTCTGAAATGCGTGCAAAACTGGTAGAGGATGAAATCGCTACCATTGAAGATGCTGATGAAGCAAAAGCATTGATTGACAGCGAAATGCAGGGCTACAATCTACATGAAATCTCTGATCAACCTTGAAAGGCTAAAAACCAAGCTAACCGATGAGTTTGGCATAACCCTAAAAGCGGTGGACAACTACCTACAAAAAGCCGTCTTTAATCGTGAAGTCAAAGAGCTAAATCATCGTGAGATTAAGCAGGTCCTAACCAATGCTGATAAAGAGCTACAAGGCTTGTTTAAAGCGTACATGGACGGCTTAAAATCAAATTGGCGTACGCTTTTTTCTCATCGCTACAAGGTACATAGTGATGAGGCTTACAAGGCAACCAGACAACGGTTAAACAGCCCAAAAAGCTTAATGGCGTACGCCGATAAAGTTTTTGATAAGCCGCTACATCTAACTACCAATGTGGGCATTAGCCTAGATGAATTAACTAAAGCATTTGGCGAAAATGAAAGCGAGCGGATTATCCGTGCCATACGCCTAGCCCATAGCAAAAGCCTAGATAATGCCAAATTAATTCAGATGATAAGGGGCAGTCGTGCCAATCGCTATCAAGACGGTATTTTGAATATCAGTACAAGACACGCCAAAACCCTTGCCCATACAGGTACGGCGATAATGGCAAGTGAGGCAAAGCAAGCCTTTATCAACGATAACAAAGACATCATCAAAGGCATTAAGGTTATCGCAACCTTAGACAGACGCACCAGCCCCATTTGTCGGCATTTAGATGGTCAGTTTATGCCACTAGATAAGGCTGTGCACCCACCTTATCATTTTAATTGCAGAAGCTCATTTGAAATTGTGTATGACGGCTATACACCGCCTAAGCACAGAGCGAGCGAGTTTGGCGTAACCGAGAATGTCAGTTATTATGAATGGCTAAAAGGGCAAGATAAAGCCTATATCCAAAGTGTGCTTGGCAAAAGAAACACCGAAATATTCCTGTCTGATGGTATGAGTGCCGATAAGTTTAAGCGGTTAGGCTTTGATAGGGTGTTTATGCCAATGGGGCTTGATGAGCTATTAAATCTTGAAACACCACCTGTTAAGGCGTTGTATCAAAAAATGAAAGCTGCTGAGCCCAACATCACCCAAGACATGACCGCCATTGTAAAACAAGTGGGGGTGGTGCTATCAGGGCTTGAACACCGCTTAAAAAGCCAAGGGTCATTACAAAGAAAGGTAGCGAGTGAAGTGCTTAAAGGCAGGGAGCTTGATAATATCTTGCCAAAAATGCGTGATATTATCCGCTATACTGCTATATTGGATGATGTAAACTTTGTTGATCAGTATAAAGCTGTAATTGATGGTCTTGAACAAGTAGGCTATAAGATTGTGGCTGTTAAGAATACTTGGCAAGATGGGCAGTCATACAAAGGTATTAATACCTTTGTGGAAAAAGACGGCGTTGTGTTTGAGCTACAATACCATACCCATGATAGCTTTACCTTGAAAAATGGCAAGTTACACACTCTTTATGAGGAGTTTCGCCTTGATGAGACATCATTGGAACGCAAAAACGAGCTGTGGTTGCAGATGGTACAGTTAAGTGCTAAAATAAAACAACCAAATAACATAGAAAAAATTAAATGACCTATTATCTGCTTGATAAAAAGCTGTTAATGCGTGGCGACCCCAACAATGTAGCCACCTATGAGAGCTTTGTTGATGGTAAATGGCGTGAAGCCAGCTATTTGGGTTGGCAAATGCTTTACGGCGATTTAATTAAAGATATAGATTACCAAGAAATTACCCAAGACGAAGCTCAAAAACTAATTAACCAAGCCTAGCACCCATAGTTAAATTTTTCAACCCCAAACCCTTTGCAATCGCAAGGGTTTTTTATTGTCCGCAATTTGTAATTGCATAACATAGGTAGTAACCCATGACAGACGAAAACAATCAAGAAACCCAAATCACAGCCGAGCAGTTTCAAGCGGCACAAGCAGAAATTGAACGCCTACGAAAGCATAACGAAACGCTACTTGGCGAAAAAAAGGCAGAGACCGAAAAACGCAAAGCCGAGCAAGCCGAAAAAGACCGCTTAGCCGAAGAAACCGCTAGAAAAAAAGGCGATTTTGAAACCTTAGAAAAGCAATACCAAGACAAAATCGCAGGGCTTGAAAAGCAATTAGCTGATAACATTGCCCAAAGAAATCAAGATTTAATCAAGGCAGAGTCTGCCAAGATTGCCAGCCAGTTATCCACCAATGCCCATAATCAAGAAATCTTGCAAATGCTCATTGAAAAACGATTGATCGCCGATAATGGGCAAATCAAAGTAACTGACAGTAACGGTAATTTAACCATTTCTACATTGGACGATTTAGTAAAAGAGTTCAAAGATGGGGGTAAGTTTGACAGTTTGATTGACGGCACAAAGGCCAGTGGCACAGGGGCAACAGGTCAAAGTCAAAAACAAGCCCAAGATTATAGCGAAGCCGAGCGAGTCGCTTTGGCACAGTCTAACCCAACTTTATTTAATCAATTATTCATGGAGTAATCATGCCCAAATTAAGAGAAATTTTTAATAAAAATGTGGTGTTGTCTTATCAAGTTAAAGACAACCTGCAGCGTTCAAAGTTTTATCAGTCAGGAGCTTTTGTGTCAGATAGTCGCCTAAGACCACTACTGACAAGCGGTTCAAAAACCTTTGAAGTGCCATTTATCCACCCTATTGACGGCAACCTTGAAGCCAATTATGGCAACACCATCATGACCGACATTGCCATGCCAAGAAGTATCGAAGCAAGTAAGTCAAAAGGTCGTGTGGCGTTTTTGAACGAGGGCTTTATTGAGAGCCGACTGGAGAACTATTTAACGGGCAAATCGCCTTTGAGTGAGATTGCCAAAATGTTAGACGGATTTTGGCTGACTCAAATGGAAAACCGAGCGATTGCTACCGTGTTTGGTTTGATGAATTATGACCATACCAACGGTAAAAAGCTTACCCATGACATTTCAAAGACCACCGCTGATGATGCATCAGGCTTTGATGTGAATGCCTTTATTGATGCCGAAGGCACGCTTGATGAGGCTTATCAAGGCAAAGGCATCATGATTGTTCACCCGCTCATTGCCACCAAAATGCGTAAGCAACGCCTTGTGGAGCGTGTAACGACTGCCGACGACTTAAAGCCTGTTGAGACTTATAATGGACGCACCGTTATTCAATCTAAGGTCGGCACGGTTATTGGCACAGGCAAAAACGCCAAATATGTGTCTTACCTGTTGGGTCGTGGGGCATTCGCTGCCGACATGGTGGTAGGTCAAGATGATTTAGAGATAGAACGCACGGCAAACACTGGTAATGGTGCAGGTCATACCACGCTTTGGACGCGTCGTCATGCGTTAATCCACCCACAGGGATTTAGCTTTATTGCTGAAGATTCTGCATTGACAGGCGGTACAAAGAATGAAGCCTTATCAGCAAGCTGGACAGACCTACAAACAGGCACAAACTGGCAACTGGATGCAACACCAGAACAAACGCCAATTCGCTTTTTAATTACCAACCTATAAGGAGTAACCCATGGGACTACCAAAAGACAAAGTAAAACCTGCTTATAACTACACTTACCCATCAGAAAGAGACTACTTTGACGACTCAAAAAGTGCGGTAGGAGCAATGAAGGTTACCGACACTGCCAAATCAGGCGGGGATTACGGCATTAAAAATCCAGAAAAAACAGAAGCTTTGACTGGCACGAAATCTGAGACTGGCAAAGTGGAATAATCACAAAACCCCTATAAGAACTTTACCTTATGGGGGTTTTAGAATGGGGCATTTATGACGCAAGACGAACTAAACCTGCCTGATGCCAATGAAGACGCACTACTTGCGGTCAATGCTTGGCTATCACGCCATCAGATACAAAAGCCATACCATGATAATGTCAAACAGGCAGGGCGATTAATAGCCAAAGCATATCTGGCAGGCGAGCTATACCAAGCACGCACTGAAGGCGTTGTTGTTACCAAATCGTCAAAAGCTGGTGATGTATCGGTCTCAAAAACCTATGCAAGCGGTCAAGATGGTCAAGCGATGGGGCAATACGAGATGATGGCTTTGGACTTAATTAAGCCGTTCATCATCACGTTTGGTGGTATGGCAAGCCTGACTGTGATGAGGGGATAATATGAGGCTAAACAGTGAGATTACCGCTGACATTGCTAACGCATTTGATACAGATCTATCTGATGCCGTGACAGAGTTTATCGCAATTAGACATGTTCATGGCACGAATGATTGGGCGATTAACGATAACACAGGCAAAGACGAAGAGTATCAAGGGCGTGGGGTATTTGGCTCATATAACGCTTATGAGATTGACGGGCAGACGGTCGCCGTGCATGACGTGAAATTGATATGCTTGCAATCTGAAGTGGACGAAGTGCCATTGATTGATGACGTGATTAATGACATGCGTGTGCTAAATGTCAGTAAAGACCCTGCTAATGTGACATGGGTAATGCAACTAAGGGGGCTTAACTATGGGCATGAAGTGGGATAAACCGCCTGGCGATTTTATCAAGCAAATCACAGACGAGCTAGACAAGCAGTATCGCACCTTTGCCATCGATTGCTATAACAACGTGGTTGAGCTCTCTCCTGTAGATACAGGCACATACAGGCGGTCACATCACGTTAGCATTGGTGCACCTAGCATGGCTCAAACGGGTGCAGGCCGTGGGGCTATCATGGGGATTGCAAAAGGTAACTATCCAACAATCTTTATTCAAACCAATTCGCCTTATTCAATCCGCCTTGAAAACGGCTGGTCAAAGCAAGCCCCGACAGGTGTGTATCAAAACGCTTATAACAACGCAATGGCAAGAATAGGGTAAGCATGAACAGTACAACAATCGAACGGCTTATATTGAGCCACATTGCACGGTGGGAGCATTTTGACCCTGCCCTAATGGGTAAGGACAATGTAAATTTCAAACCGCCTAAAAAGGGCGTTTGGGGGCGTGTAACGGTGCTTGGCGGTATCAATCACATCAACAGTGTGAGCGATGAACCGTGTGTGCTTGAAGTTGGTACGCTGATTGTGCAGTTATTCACAGCCGAGAATAGCGGTACAGTTGAAATCAAAACACAAGCCGACAGCCTTGCCAAGCACCTAAAAGCCAAACAGCTAGAGCGGTTGGAATTGCTAGCCCCTAGCATTATCAACGTGCCGTCTAATGACGGTATTTATCAAATCAATGTGAGTGTGCCGTATCGGTACTACTAAATTTTTTAAAGGCATTCCCTACAGATCATCTTGCCAATCTGTGGGGATTTTTTATGTGGCAAGAATTTTTATGTTCGGAGCGAATATGAATGAATTAGTAATGGTTGATGATGGACAACCAAAAACAACAACCCTACAAATTGCACAGGGTTTGGAGTTAAAGCACAAAACTGTTTTCCAATTGGTAAATAGTTATTTGCCTGATTTTATGGAATTGGGAGAGATTGTATTTAAACAAACGAATTCGGCATTTGAAATGCGAAATTCCACACAAGGTCGTTGGACGAGGTATGCTGAACTCAACGAACAGCAAGCCACATTTTTAATGACCCTTATGCGAAATAGCCCCAAAGTGATTGCCTTTAAAAAAGCATTGGTGCAGGCTTTCTTTTATGCTCGCTCACTGCTACAAAGTGAAACCATGGAGCTAATGCAACAACACGCCTTGCTTAGCGACTTAAAAGAGCGTGAACAGGCGTTTGCCAGTTTGTGCGGTAAGGGTCTATCCGATTGGAAGAAAAGACGAGATGACCTAAACACCGCCATTTTATCCGTCCAAAAACAAATGCAACCCCAATTACCTTTCAACCGCCCTTAAGGGGCTTTTTTATTGGAGTAAAAACTATGTCAAGTGGTGCTCGTGTCGTATCAGCATACGCAAAACAAAGCGATAAAACATTACCCCTTACAGGGTGGAAAATCTTACCCAATATCACAAACGGCTTAACCGTATCCACCGAGCTGACAAATAGTGAAATGCTATCAGGCGGACGTATCGGCAAGGCAGGCATGGTAACATCTGCAACCGTGCAAGGCGATATCGAAACTGAGATGATGTTTGGGGCTTATGATGACTTATTGGAAGGTGCTTTTTGGAATGATTGGTCGGGCGATCGTGCATCGCCAAAAACACTAAGCATTGGCACAACCAAACACCAGTTTGCCATTAGCAAGGACTTTACCGACATTAATGTCAATCACGCCTTTTTGGGGTGTGTGGTGTCAAGTTTTGGGCTAACGGTTGATACATCAAGCCTTATCAAGATGAAATTTGGCATGACGGGTATCGGCTATCAAGAAAGTACAACCGAGTCATTTGCCAAAACCCCCACGCCAACACCCGATACGGTCAAGGCAAGTGGCTTTTCCATTGGCGAAATTAAAGTGAACGGCACTAAGCTTGATGTATGCGTGGAATCGTTTAGTCTTGATATTGACAACCAAACCGAAGTACAAAAATGCTTGGGCGATAACATCTATGGTGGTAACATACATGCCATGCTTGCCAACATTAGCGGTAGTATGACGATTGCATATAGCCCAGAAGCACACGACATCATCACTAAGCAGCTAACAGGTCAAACGCTAAGCCTTGAAATCCCTATCAAGTTTGCGGACGACAAGCGTTATGTGATTAAAATCCCCAAATTCCAAGTATCGGGCGAGATTCCAAGCCCGTCAGGCACGGATTTGGTAACAGTTGATGTGAATTACACGGTTGTTGATGAAAGCCCAATTATTGAGCGACACACTACAGCGTAAATAAAAAACCGCCAATTATTTGCAGTAATTGGCGGTTTTGTTAACTCCTTTTGAAATGGAAAAGGAATTAACCTTGGACCATTATATCAAACTTCTTAATCTTGGTGGGATTAGCGGCATTCGGTTTATTGCTTTTTGCTTTACCTGCCATTATCACGGCTATTAAATTGTAAGGATGAACAAAATGACTTTTAAACTAGATATTTTAAAAAAACCCAACCTTGAAAAGATTACAAAAGAGGTAAGCATTGGCGGCATTGAATTAACAATCAAACTTGAAAGGGATGAGGCGTTAGAAAGTGCCATCGATAAGATGCAAACTCCGAACATTGAGCGTATCGCACTAGATGATTTAAGACGAAAAAATCAAGGGTTGTCAAAAGACACAACATGGCTATTCATTGTTGGCGAATACGCTATCGATAAATGGAATGTGGTAGATGCTGATGATATGCCACTAGCCATTAATGGTGATAACTTCATCTTGCTAATCAATAGCCTGCCACCTAAAGAACGTGGCGAATTAGTTGATGCTGTTCTAGGTGCTTTCTTCGTGGGTCGCCTTGAATACAAAAAGATGACGGCTGAAGTCGTAAAAAAGCCATCGACCGCTACAAGTGGCAAACCCAAGAAGTAAAGCTAAACGCCAAGCGAAAAGAGATTTACAAGCGACTTGGCATGGCATTGCCAAATGAAGTGGCTGGCGACTTAGTCAGCGATAACTGCATACAGATATTTGTGTTAGCTAACAGGCAAAGGCGTTATATTGACGGCATAGCATTACCCTTGAGTGTACGGGATATTAGCGATGTATGCGAACATTATCGCTACTATGTGCCCAGGTGGCTGCTTGATTCCGTGGTGTTCGCCCTTGATGATATCTGGCTGGATAGCTTTAACAAAAAATCTAAATAAGCAAAAACCCAAGTGTTAGTGCACTTGGGTTTTGGTTGTTAAAAACAACAGATGGTAGAGTTATTATAAATGTTTCGTAATCACAAATCAAGTAAATTAATCGTAACGGGTAGAATGACACCCAAGGGGGCGGATATGGTAGGTATTTTGCTGGCAATAGCAGGGCTTATTTTTGCAACATTGTTGGGTGTTGCTATTATTATAGCGGTGTATTATTAATAATGGCGATTGCCCGATATTATAATGTAATCATCTATTGCCAAAATGTAACGGCTCGTGTAAATTGTCAATCAAGGCATAAAAAATAGCTTAACAAATTAGCAAAAATGTTGTAAAGTAACACTACTGTATAACATGGAGTTGATTTATGAAGAAGTTTTTCCCCAGTATCTTTGCGTTGGCTGTGTTGTCAGGGTGTGCCAGTGCCACCAGTTATCAAACTGCTTATGTCAACAGAAATCCAAGCCTAGAATTGTTTGAGAATGAGCGAGCTGGTTTTGGTTGTGATAGCTTAACATTTTATTTGAGTGATCATATTTTAGGAAGTTACAAAGAAGAAGTGCAATTTCCAAATCCACCAAAAACCGTTTACTTGGGCGGTGGCAAACTTAATGAGATGCGGACATTTAAGATAGAGTGCCCTGCTTTGTCAGCAAGTTATGACGGCAATGTAATCACACTAAAATCCAACGACTACATGAGTATTTGGAAAAGAGTTGGCGTGGTTAGTGGAATACCATTTTATTCAGCATTTGGCTACAAGTACCCATCAATCAAGGTTGATCCATGGACTGCAAGTCTAAATTTTGATCCAATAACATTTCAGGTCTTTACCGACTCTGAAAGAATGTATTTTATAGAAGAACAAAAAACATCAGCTTTCAGTAGTTACAAAGATGTGGTTATTGGATATAAGGTAGATGGTGGAACTCTACAACCTTTGCTGTACGATGGAAAATTGCAAGACAATTATCAAGATGTACTCAGAAAAGCAAATGTTATACAGCTATTCTATAAAAGCAGTGCATCGTATAGAAAGCCAAACTACGAATCTATCTACATAAACAAACCTAATGGTTTGATAAAGATTTATAGAGAACATCCATTCCCTAGTGAGTGAAAATAAAAAACCCAGTCTTTACAGATTGGGTTTTTTGTTGTATATTATATTTAGAGCCTCGAAAACTCTACCCAAAGTCGTTACCCACAAGCGTCAATGTGGTATTTTTATGTCTAAATCTAGACAATCTCTTTGCATATTTCCTAAAAGTTAATCCGAAATATTTTTTGAGATTATGCCGAGAGGGTGATGGTTATACAATACCGAAAGGAAAAGCCGTCCGCTGTTACTTTGGGCAGTTTCGAGCCTCTTGGCACCCTATTTTAGGGTAACTTTAATCGAAAAAACCAAAGGTGTCTTATGACAAATCAAATCCAAACCGTAAACTTCCACAAACAATCTTTACTTACGCTCCAAAAAGACGGTATCGCTTATGTGGCGATGAAGCCTATTTGTGAGAATATCGGTCTTGATTGGGAAAGGTTTTTTTACAAAAGCACTTGACTTTCATCGTTTACAAAGATAGAATACACACAACCTAGCAAAATCTAGGTTCGGAATTGGCGTTCCGTTTTCACAAGGCGATAGTACACGCCTTAATGCGTGTTTTTTTATTGCATAAATATCCTATCTTTTTATGGTGGGTTATGTGGGAGTGTCTTTGACACGCCGTCCCTTGTGAGCGGTACGCCAATCCTGCATAACCTACCGCCCTACATCTTGGCGTTGTTCGGTGGTGGAATTTCAATCAATCACAAGGACAATATTATGTCAAATCAACTTACCTCCATTGACTTTAACAGTCAAACAATCCTTACGGCTCAACAAAACGGCATTATCTATACCGCTATTAAGCCTATCTGTGAAAACATTGGCTTGGCGTGGAATGCTCAACTTGAACGCATTAACCGTGATGAAGTGTTAAATTCAACTGTTCGTATGATACGAATGGTTGCAAATGACGGCAAAAACCGTGAAATGCTATGCCTACCAATCCACTACTTAAACGGCTGGCTATTTGGTGTAGATACAAACCGTGTGAAAGCTGAAATCAAAGAAACGCTGATTACTTACAAAAGAGAATGCTACCAAGCCTTATTTGATTATTGGAATAATGGCGTGGCGGTCAATCATCGTCTATCATCAGACGACACCCTGCCACTTCGCAATGCGGTGAGTATGGCAACAGGGATTTTAAGATTGGACTATGCGACGATTTATAAAATGGTGCATCAGCGTTTTGGTGTGGACGAAATCAAAGAATTAAGCCATGAGCAAATTGGGCAAGCAGTAGAATATGTGCATGGTTTGTTATTGCAACATGGCAGAAAATCCGTGGATAATGCCATGCTTTATGATGTGCTTGCCAATAGTGCCGTACACCTAAGGGACTATGTGCGACTGATTAAGCAGATGAAAGGTATCATGTTCTTTGATGATGACATGGGTAGAAATGTGCATGACTTTGTGGTGAATAATGTTAGAGATATTGCACAAATCGCCCATGACATGAAACTGACAAACAAATACGGCAAACCGATGTTTGAGCCGAATCGCATTAATTATTATGGCGGTAATGCCATTATAATGAATTAAACAAAATCACAGAACATAAATTTTGTTTTGCCAATCTTGAGAATTGATAAACAAAGTTAGACAAAACACCCTGCTTTTTAGTGGGGTGTTTTTTTATAACCGTCCTTTTTGAGTGAAAGGATGTGGGTAAAAACCCAGAAGTTGTGAGTTTTTAAGATTTGTTTGGCATGTGATTGGGCGGATATTGTGTTTGACTAATGTAAACAAATGGTTGAAATTGCTTGGTGCTTATTATATTATAGTTTTAATGATACTTTTTGGTATTGTTATTTGATAAGGAGGAGGGTGTATGCAGGATAATGTTAAAAAATCAGATGCAATTCACCATTCTGCTCAACTTTTGCGCAATATGTTTAGCAGTCTAAACCAAGCAATGAGCAGAGAAACCGAAAAATTTCACAATGAGCAGAAAAAGGTAAAAGAGGAGATTAACCGTGGGGCAAGAATCACAAACCACGAAATCTCTCTTTGATTTCCTGTATCTAGATAATATCAAAATTCGCTCTTTTTATGCTCAGCTGACCGGCTTTGGCTCAATATCTAGCGTTAAAGCGAACAATGCTCAAAATAGCTCTTTATTACAGGAAGGGGTTGTTGGTGTGAATGCTGTGGCAAAGGTTGATGTTAAGCTTAATTATACAGAAGCTGAAAATCAATCTAGTGAAAAGACCTATGATGCCGCACCAACCATGCCTAGAGAAATGATTAACAGGCTGGATGAATTAGGCTTTATTAGTCGAGAACTTGGCAAAAAAACAGCAGGCAATTTGGTTTTGTTAAAAGGTGCGTTAAGTATTACAGATATTGAAACACTGAAAAATCTGCTTGAACCAACATTTTGCGTTGCAGCTGAAGAAGAATTTAAGCATCTGTATGGCGAGAAGAAAAAACAGGCAATCAAGAAAAAGATTGATGATAGTAAGCCAACAGTTCAATTGATTAAGGCTATTCCGTATGCACTGGAAGCCAGGCTAAAAGTCGGTAAAGATATGGTGTGGATGACATTAAACCGTGAAGAAATGGTTGGTAATCCGCACGATATTAACCTAAAGCATGGCAAGGTATTATTTGGCGAATATTATGTGCTAGGCGTGTTAGATGCTATCCCAAACGATGATATGAATATAGATATGGACACGGGCAGCTTTGGTGATGTAATCCTGGAGTTGTCGCAGTCACTCAAAGAAACAATGGGTAGGAATGAGAACAGTTATGGTATCACTCCGATTGCTATATTTAGAGTAATTCTAGCTAATGAATAAAACGCAAAAATAACACAATAGATTTTATTAAAAAATCAACCGTCCTTTTGGGCGGTTTTTTTATGGGGAAAATTATGCCAACACAAACATATAGGTTAGACATTCAGGTTGATGCACAAAAAGCCCAAGATGCGCTTTTGACTGTTAAAAAAAGAATGGATATTATCGAGCAGGCGACCGGTGATGCAGGGCAGGGCATCACTCGCTTTAACGATAATGTTAATGATGCCGCTAGATCGCTTGACAAATTTGTATCTGGCTCAAAGCCAGTACAACAAAATCTAGCCAAACTCAAAAACAACATAGATGAGACTACAAGTGCAAGCAAGCGACTTGACAACTCGCTTAAAGGCTTATCGCCAACACTAGGCAGCGTTGCAGCACAAATGGCGGGTATCTTTACCGTTAGCACAGCCATTTCAAAAATGGATGCATTTACAGGTTTGCAAAACCGCCTAAAACTGGTCACCAAAAGCACCGATGAGCTTAGCCAAGCCATGCAAGCTACCTTTAAGATTGCACAAAACACAGGCTCTGACTGGGATAGTGCGGTTTTAGTATTCCAAAAGTTTTCGGAGAACGCAGAGCGATTAAACCTAGATCTTGCAAAAACTGCAAAACTAACAGACACAGTATCAAAAGCTGTTGCTATTAGTGGTAGTAGTGCAGAGGGTGCAGCCGCCGCCCTAACACAATTCGGTCAAGGCTTGGGTTCTGGTGTATTGCGTGGTGATGAATTTAACTCGGTAAACGAGAACGCAAACGGCATCATCAAAGCCTTGGCGTATGGTCTTGGTGTAACATCTGGCGAATTGCGCACCATGGCGAATGAGGGCAAGCTAACAGGCGAAGTATTAGCCGAAGCCCTAGACAAAGCTAAGCCTTATATTGATGAAATGTTTTCTAAGACTGATTTCACTATCGGCCAATCAATGCAAATGCTTTCAAACTCAATGACACAGTTTGTTGGTGAAGCAGGTAAGGCGAGCGGAGCGGCTAGTGCGTTATCTGGCTCCATCCAAATTCTAGCCAATAACTTCAATGCCGTAGCTGATACAACAATGGTAGCAGGGATAACATACGCAACCTATGCCATTACACAAAAAACCCAATCGGTTTATGCTTCTATCACAGCTTTGCTTGCTGAGCGTGCAGCAAACGCACAAAAGGCCCAATCTGAATTGGTAGCAGCGCAAAGTGAGGTGGCGACTACACAAGCCAAGCTTGCAAAGGTGCAAGCAAGTTATAAGTCGGTAGCTGTATTGCGTGGTGAGGCGGTGGCACAGGCTCAATTAACCGCTGCTACTAACGCAGCAACTCAAGCACAAATCAATCTTGGTAAAGCTAAAGAGGCAGTCGCAGCAACAGCAGGTGGAATGCGTGGTGTCATGGCGAGATTGGCTGGCGTTATGGGTGGACCTATGGGGCTTGCCTTGATGGTTGGTGGCGTTGCAGCGTCTTACATGTTGCTAAAAGACAATACGCAGAAAGCTGATGCGGCTTTAGAAACCAATAAAAAGACGGTTGCGGAGTTATTGGAGGAATATCAAAAGCTTAACGAGAACCAAAAACAACTAGTGCGAGACGAAATAACCAAGGAGATCAAGGAAAAAACACAAGCTTATAAAGACCAAATTAATGAACTAACTATTCTTACCGCTAGAATTGCAAACAATTCAGGGGCGACAGCGGAACAAAAAGCTGAAATCTTTGCAGCTATGCAAGCCCTTAGAGATAAGACAATATCGGCAGAAGAGTTAGCGGTTAAAGTTCGCGGCATGGGCGTGGCAAGTGAAGATTTTGCCATGAAGCTGACCAAACAAGCATCTGAAACGCAGAAAGCCAAAGATAAACTAGACCATGCTGAAAGCATTGGCAGAGCCTATGAGAATACAGCTTACAATGCTTCTAATGCTTCTAGCGATTTAACCAGTCAAATGGATAATGTGGCAGGTGCTGCATCTAATGCTGCTGACAAAATGGCAGGATTGACACAAAAAGCGCAGGAATACCTAAATACTATCTCGCAAAATGCATTTTCAGACAGAATGACCCTTAACATGATGAAGATGGGTTATTCAGAAAAGGTATCTAGGGAGTTTGCGAGGGTCCATCTTGCTAACAATGGGGTTATTAATACTGAAATAGCAAAAGAAATATTGGACGCAGATAAAGCACGGGAGGACTTAAGGAAATATAGAGAGTCTCAAAAACCTAAATCAAGCGGAGGTTCTGGCGGTAGTCGCACAAGCGGTAAAGGTAGCAAGACTGGTAGTAAAGCTAAAACCGAAGCAATTTTAATTACAGCTCAAGAGCGTGCCGCATGGGACAAAGTCAAACAGAACGCTATCAAGTATGATTTTGCAAGCATTGAAAAGCAATACAATCTACCTTCTGGTATTTTGGCTTCAGTGCATATGCAGGAAAGTAAGGGTAATGCAAATGCAGTAGGCCCAGAAACCAAGTATGGCAGAGCAAAAGGCGGTTTTCAATTTCTTGATGGTACATGGCAGCAGTATGGCAAAGGCAGTGTTTACGACCTAGCCAACGCTGCACCAGCCGCTGCCAAGTATTTACGCCATTTGATTGATGAATTTGGTGATGTAGAAAAAGCAATTGCTGCCTACAATACTGGACCTGGAAACATTAAAAAGCACGCATGGTCAACAATCATGTCTGACCGATATGCACGCATGAAGAACGGTAAAGGACAAACATTTCATTACGTTAAAGGTGTAAGCCGTTATATGCAGGCATACAATGGCGGCAAGGATCAGGCATATACAGCGAATGAAGTAGCGGAGCAAGCGGCCAACTATGCCAAACAACAAGCCGATCTTGCTAAAAAGCAAGCAGAAGCACGAGAACGTATCGAATATGAACTTCTAAGTGCTCAAGCCAAAGCAAAAGTGGACCATGAGAAAAGAATCAAAGAACTCATGGAGGCGGGTTTTGAACCAGAGGTAGCAGCAGCTTATGAAGAAATCCTTGTTAATCGGTTTAACCTAAATGCTGCCTATCAGGATAAGCAATTAGCTTATGACTTATACAGCTTTAGACTTAGTGCAAGAGAACGTTTAGATGCCGAGCGTGACTTGGCCCTTGAAAAAATCAAGATTGATGCGGATTTGACTGATGAACAAAAAAAGTATTACAAGCAAGCAGTGCTTGATAAATACGACTTTGATGTACAAAAGTTTGGTGACGCACAGGCTAAGAAAATCACAGATTTAGAAAAGCTGGTTAGTGGTATCGGACAGGGTGGGCATGCTAATGCCATGACGGACATTCTAAATCAGCACAACATGAGCAGTCTTAACTATGGCAAGTTGCAGATTAACCGCCAAATGGTTGCGCGTGAACAAGAACAGCTTATGAACTATCAAAATGTGGTTGATTCTATCAACGCACTTGATGAAGTCGGGGAATATGTTATCACTAACGCCCTTGAACGTTACCGCCTACTACAAGAAGCGGAAACAGCCCATCAATCTGAGATGCAAGCCATCAGAGAGCGAGCGGCTGAAGAGATGCGACAGCATGAAGAGGACAACCTTAATATGACTTTGAAAAGATATAGCACAATGTTTGGGGCATTGGCAGGACTTGCTAGGGGTTATCAAGGCGAGCAGTCAAGCACTTATCGAGCCATGTTTGCCGCATCAAAGGCTTTTGCCATCGCTGATACTGGTATTAAGATGGGTAGTGCGATAGCACAAGCATGGGCTGACCCATCGGCTGTAACCATATGGCAGAAAATGGCGAACGCTGCAAGGGTTGCAATTGAGCAGGGACATTTGGTGTCCATGATTAACGCCATCAATCCCAAGGGTTTTAAGACTGGTGGCTATACAGGTAACATTGGCGTAAATAGCATCGCAGGCGTGGTTCACGGGCAAGAATACGTTATGAATGCCAAAGCCACAAAACGCATTGGTGTTAATAACCTTGAGCGATTGAGCAACGGGGAAGGTATTGGGGGCGTTAAAGTCATCATCAATAACTACTCAAATGAAACTGCTACTGCTGAACAAATGCCAAATGGCGATATCATGGTCACGATCGGCAAGGTGGCTAAATATATTGCTCAAGATGAGATACAGAAATATCACCATAGTCAGCTAAGGCAGGGCGGTATATATTACGGTAGATAAACAAAAACCCAACTGGTGCAAACAGTTGGGTTTTTTATTACCCCTTTAAACGACACTTAATATGGTAAATTTTAACATAGAATTGGAGAATTACCTTTGGAAAATATCATTTTATTGGGTGTTTTCGCTATTTTGTTGGTGCTGATTTGGCAGTTTGGCAATATCTTAAATGCTGTTGTTAATTTCCTAAAATTTAGAGACCGCAAAAAATGAAAATATTCACTTGGGACATCTCAAACGACAGTAGCGAAAGCACATCAACCAATGCATCACATATAAGTTTTGGTGATGGCTATGAGCAATCTGTCAGCTTTGGGATTAATAATAGCCGTAAATCATGGCAATGTACCAGGACAGATAATAAAGCGGTAATCGATGAGATTTACCGCTTTTTAATTGCCACAAATGGGGTGGAAGCCTTCAATTTTCAGCCCATCAAAAGTGAGCCTGCCATTAAAGTTAGGCTGGACGGTCAAATCAGCCGCCAAAAGCAGGGCGGCGATGTTTGGCAAATCAGTTTTAATTTAAAACAGGTTTTTTAACCGTCCAAATCGGACATTTTACGCCCCAAACCGTCAAGCGGTGGGGCTTTTTTTATGGAGAACACCATGACCCAAACCCTAACCACCCTAACACGTCTTGAAGCGACCACACTCAACAGCTTTATCTCGCAAATTGATTACTGGCGAAGTCTGTACGGCGACAAAGCCAATAAGGTTGAAATCGTCTATTATCCTGAAGATGACGGCTTCGAGGCAATGAACGGCGAAGAGAATAATGGCATTTTAAAACGCAATCGCACCACTATCTTTCGTGCTGAAATCTTAGCTTGGGCGACCAACCAACTTAACCAGCTTAAAGGTTGGGGTAATGACAAAGCTGTTACCGTCCTGCATTTAGTCTATGCTAATGATGAATTTGGCGTGGCGGTGGAAGTTACCGACAAGACTGCCGAAAATGTCAGCGATGAAGCGGCAGACAGCGAGTAACGCTTATGAGCTTTAATGCAGACATACAACAAAGCACCGTACAAGGTTTAATCACCTTGTACGAGCTTGATGCAAGAGCATTAGGCGGTGAGATTTACCGTTTTCACGGTCATAATGACGGCGTCATCACTTGGCAAGGACAACAATTTCACCCTATTGCCATCAAAGCAGACGGACTAGAAATGCGGTCGGACGGTCGTGCTTCTGCTCCTACTTTGACAATCCATAACGACATTGGTGGCATACCCCAAGCCTTACGCTTTTTATGCCTTAGATATGGCGATTTTGTAGGGGCTAAATTAAAAGTCATTCACACATTAGCAGAATATCTGACCAGTGCTGATGAACAAAATTATAAAATCCAAAACTGGTACATTGAACAAAAAACATCAGAAAACAATACCACCACCACTTTTGAGCTGTCAAACCCTGTGGACTTTGAGGGCTTAAAAATCCCAGTGCGTCAAATCACCAGCTACTGCCATTGGGCGGTGTGTGGTCGTTATCGTGGCGAAGAGTGTGGTTATCTTGGCACGGCAAGATTTACCAATGACGGTAAGCCAACGGATAATCCAGAGCTGGATAAATGCGGTGGTCGCTTGTCGGATTGCAAACTTAGGGGCAACGAACAGAGATTTGGCGGCTTTCCTGCCAGTAGTTTGGTGAGTTAAGCCAAATCTGCCATCGCAAGCTGTGCCAAATAATTAGAACGGCTTTTGTATAATGACTTATGGGCGGACACTTTTTCATCAATTTTGGTGATTAATAGACTGGGTAGGGTAACATTGATTTTTTCGACTTTACCCATAAACGCAGACATATCTACTTCCACGACCGCCCATAGCATACCTTGATAATCTGGGTTGTCTTGATGGTAAAAGATAGGGTGTGCGGTGGGTAGAAAATCACCGTCTTCTGCCATGCTCTCTAAATGCAAGCTAATGGCTTCATAGGCGTTTTTAATCGCTTCATCTGGGGTGTCGCCTGTACTAAAACACCCTGCAATATCAGGCACAATCACGCCATAGCATTCGTGTTCATTGGCAGGTTTTTCAATGGCAATGGGAAATAACATACTTACTCCTTTTTAAGGGTTTAAAATTGTTTTTAAGTAGCTTTTGAGTGGGGCTAGATTATTCTAGCCCTGCTTGTTTGATAATGCTTTTTAGTGTTCCGATTGGTAGGCTTTTACGACCGCTTGGGATAGTAACCTTGCCCTCTTTGGTTGGGTGCTTGTAGTGCTTATGAGAGCCTTTTTGTGCTACAAGATACCAACCATCATCGGTAATTCGCTTTATCATTTCATCGCTACTTGGCGGCATTTTAAACTCCAATTTGCTTAATATGGGGTTATTATAACCCTAGATATTAGTTAAGTCAAGAGTTATTAGGGTTATTTTCATAAAATTATTTCACACTGCCTAATATGGGCGGTTTTTTATTGGAAAAAATATGCGACTCACCAAAACCCTAAAAGACCAAATCATATCCCACGCTTGGGACGATTACCCCAATGAGTGTTGTGGCGTTATCATCGGTGGTCAATATTACCCTTGCACGAACATCGCCCCCAATCCTACCAATGCGTTTGAGATTGACCCCGATCAATTTATTAACTTATCCAAGCTTGGCGAAATACAGGCAATTGTCCACAGCCACCCTGATGGCGAGCCTTTGCCATCTGAAGTGGATAAGGTGCAAATGGGACTACATGACATAGATTGGGTGATTGTGGGCTTAGGTCCTACACCCACAGGAGCGAAATACTGCGACATCAAACGCCATAAGCCCACCACTTATCAAAGCCCACTTTTGGGGCGTGAATATCATCATGGCGTACAAGATTGCTACAGCTTAGTGCGTGATTATTACGACCGTGAGCTTGACATCACACTGCCTGATTTTGCAAGGGCTGATGACTGGTGGGAAAACCCAAACCACGAGCCACTATATGAGCAGAATTTTGAAAAAGCAGGCTTTGTAAAGGTCGATAACCTACAACAGCACGATGTTATTTTGTGCCGTGTTGGTCGCACCTATCACATCAACCATGCGTTGATATTCATAGGCGATGGCAAATTAAACAGCGAAACCACACCACCTGCCATCGGTAACACCCTAATCTTGCACCACCCACACGGACGGCTTAGTGTGCGTGAGATTTATGGTGAGAGCTGGCAAAGACGCACCGCGATGGTGGTTAGACATAGGCAGATTGCGGAGCAAATAATGGCTTGATGTTAGAGTAATCTATTTTTGCGTTGTGTTCGGCTTGCCATAGGTCATAGGCTTGTTGCATATTAAGCCATAGACTGGGCGTGGTATTTGGCAACAAATGACTGATGCGAAGTGCCATATCTGCAGAGATACCTTGCTTGCCATTCAAAATGCGACTAAGATTAGCCCGTGTAACGCCAAGACGGCTTGCCATCTCAGTAACAGTCATCGTGGCAATGTATTCTTTTAGTAGTAAGCCAGGGTGCGGTGGGTTGTGCATTTTCATCATAATTCTCCTAGTGATAATCTTGATAATCAACAATCTCGGCATTGCCATCATCATTAAATTTGAAAGTTAAACGCCAGTTGCCATTGACTGACACTGACCAGTGACCGACCAAGTCGCCTTTTAAGGCATGGAGTTGCCAACCTGGAACATCCATTGCAAAGACGGTTTCAGCACTGTTTAGTGTGGATAGTTGTAAACTTAATTTGTTTTTATGCTTAACTTGAATACCAGTGGTTGAACCGGTAGTAAAAAACTTCTCCAAACCTTTATGTTTAAATGAAACAATCATCTTTGCAATCCGTATTGTGTATAGATACATTATACAAAACAAATAAGGAGAATTCAAATGAAAACCATCGAACTACACGGCATTTTAGCCAAAAAATTCGGCAGATTTTTTAAATTAGATGTCAAAAGTGCCAAAGAAGCCTGCCATGCGATTGCTTGTCAAATCCCTGCTTTTAAAGCATTTATGATGCGTGCTGAGCAAGACGGCATCCGCTTTGCCGTATTCAACGGCAAAAAGAAAAATGAGCGTACCAACATCGGTGAAAATCAGCTTAACGATACCACCACTGCTAACCACATTCACATCGTTCCCAAAGTCATGGGTAGTGGCGGCAAAGCAATGGGCTGGCTACAAGTGGTGGCTGGGGCGGCGTTGGTGGCGGTCGGTGTGCTTGTGCCAGGAGCACAAGCATTGATTGGTGCTGGTGTGGGTCTGATGATTGGCGGTGTTGCCAGTCTACTGATGCCCACCCCCAAACTAGACCCTGCTAATGAAGACGGCAACAAGCCAAATAACGGCTTTGGCGGTGCGGTAACGACTGTAGCACAAGGCAATCCTGTACCCATTTTGTACGGTGAGAGAGAAGTGGGTGGGTTTATTGTGTCGGCAGGTATTAGAGTTTAAGAGTAAAGATATGAACATACACGGCTCAAAAAAACAAAAAGGTCAAGCAAGAAAACCAACCATCGCCACCGATGATTTGGTTTCTACTGGCTACGCACAAATCTTATACGGTCTTTGTGAAGGCGAGATTGCAGGCTTAGCAGACGACGGCAAATTCATTCTTCTTGAGAACACACCACTCATCAATGACAACGGACAGCCAAACTTTGATGGCGTGTCTTGGGAGTTTCGCACAGGCACGCTTGACCAAACCCACATTGCAGGCTTTCCAGCTGTTGAAAACGAACACAACATCGGTGTTGAGTTACGACACGACAGAGACTGGACAAGACAAATCAATAACCGTGAATTGTCAGCGGTGCGTGTGCGTCTAAACTTTAATGCTCTTAGAGAGCAAAAAGAAAATGGCGACATTACAGGTTATGCCATTTCTTATGCTATTGATGTACAAACAGATGGCGGCAGCTTTGTTGAAGTCTTGACCGATACCGTGCGTGGTAAAGCATCACAGGGCTATAAAAAAGCCCACCGCATTGATTTGCCCAACTCTGGCACAGCCAAACGCTGGACAATTCGTGTTCGTCGTATCACACCTAATCGTGATAGCGAACTGGTCGCTGATACGATGAGCATTGACGCACTGACTGAGATTATCGACGCCAAACTGTCTTATCCTTGCACGGCACTGCTTGGCATCTCTTATGACGCCAAAACCTTTAATAACATTGCTAAAATTGCGGTACGCTTAAAAGGCAAGATTATCCAAGTGCCCAGTAACTACAACCCAGAGACACGCCAATACACAGGATTGTGGGACGGCACATTTAAGCTTGCTTATTCTAACAACCCTGCGTGGGTGTTTTATGACCTTTGCACTCACAAACGCTATGGCTTAGGCGAGAGATTATCTGGCATGATGGATAAATGGCGACTGTATCAGATTGGGCAATATTGTGATGAACTTGTTGATGATGGCAAAGGCGGTAAAGAACCACGCTTTACGGTGAATGTCTATATTCAAAAAGCCGATGACGCTTATCGTGTCTTACAAAACTTAGCTTCTGTGTTTCGTGGACTATCATTTTGGGATGGACAAAACATTGTCGTGGATAGCGATACGCCCAAAGAGCCTGTTTATACCTTTTCCCCTGCCAATGTGGTGGGTGGCGAATTTAGCTACACAGGCACACGAGCAAGGGATAGACACACTTTGGCAAAAGTGGCGTGGGACAATCCAGAGAATAACTTTACCACAGAATACGAGCTAATCCCTGATGAGGGGGCAATCGCTAAATATGGCGTGCGTACGCTAGATATTTCAGCTTTTGGCTGTACATCACAAGGACAAGCACAAAGAGCAGGACTGTGGGCGTTAAAAGCCGAGCAGTTAGAGACACAAACGGTGAGCTTTAAAACAGGTTTGATGGGCTTTATCCCCCAAGTTGGGCAAGTGATTAACATTGCCGATAATGTGTTTGCAGGGCGTGCCATCTCTGGCAAAATCGTGGCACTTAGCACCGACAAACGCCAAATAACCCTTGACCGTGCGGCAGGAAAAGTGGGCGATATGCTCACCGTAAACGGTACGGACGGTGTGCAGTCTGCCAAAATCGTGTCTGTGCGTGATACCATACTAACCCTTGATAAACCCATCAATGCCCAAAGCAAGCATATTTGGGCGGTCATTTCGGACGATTTGAAATTAAAACAGTTTCGCATTTTAACCATCGCCCAAAACGATGATGCCACCTTTGACATCACTGCCTTAGAGTACAACCGCCAAAAATATCAAGCGGTGGACAATGGAGCTATTGTAACTCAAGAGCCATTTACCGTGCTCAAAGTCGCCACAATATCCGCCCCAAAATCAGTGAGCTTGACGGCGAGCACTCGCACGGTGCAAGGGCAAGCCGTAACCACGCTGACAATTAACTGGGAGCAAGTGCAGGGAGCGGTATCTTACATCGTCAAATGGCGAAAAGACGATGGTAACTGGCAAACCTTGCCCAAAATATCAGGGCAAAGCGTAGACATTGATGGGGTGTATGCAGGCAACTATACGGCACAAGTACAAGCCATTGATGCTTTTGATAATGAAAGCCTAGCCACCACAAGCCAATTAACCAATATCACAGGCAAAACAGGCAAACCGCTAAAACTGTATTTATTTAAAGTAAAAGGCGGTCTGTTTAGTATGTACCTTGACTGGATATTTAATCACGGCTCAGAAGACACCAATTATACAGAGATTCAAATAAGCCCTGACGGACAAGCAAACATTGCTACGCTGGCGGTATTTAGTTATCCGACCAACAGCCACACGATTACAGGCTTACAGGGCAACTTGACCCAGTTTTACCGTGCCAGAATTGTAGATAAATTGGGCAATACATCAGATTGGACAGACTGGATAAGTGGCACGACATCATCAGATGCCGCCAAAGTGCTGGACTTAATCAGTGGTCAGATCAGTGAGAGTCATCTAGACCGTGCACTCAGGGAGCCGATTGCTAAGATTGATGCGTTTGATGGCAAGATCAATCTGTTCAACGCCAAAATCCCTAGCATTGAGCAAGCGGTGCAACAAGCCAACGCACGATTGCCCCAGTTAAACCGCAGCATTGATGAGCTCATGCGTGATAAAAATGCCAAAAGTCAAGAAATCGCTAACATCAGGCAAAATTTGGGCAACACCACCACCCAAATCCGAGATGTTGCCACCAGCACAAGCAACCTGACAAGACGATTGGGCGAGATGACGGTTAACCAGCAGCATAACAATGATACGCTGAACGCAAGAATCCAGTCCGTGCAAGACAGCGTCGCCACCAAAGAACAAGCCTTGTCAGAGCGTATCAATAACATTGACACTGCCTACAAGCAAGCTGATAGAACCACCAACGCCAAAATGCAACAGATTGAGCAGACGCAGTCCACGAATAATCAAGCGTTATTCAGTCAGATTCGTCAGGCAAAAGCCGAGTTCGCCGAAAAAGAGCGACAAGCCAATGCTAAGATTGGACGGTTGGAGCAGTCCATCAGCAACAAAGAGCAAGCCATCAATCAGATGCGTGAGACGATGAACGCCAAGTTCACCAGTCTAAGCGACAACCTGCTTGTTGGTGGCGATGAGACGAAAGTATCAACCGATTGGGGTATCAGATATCCAATCAAAGAGCGATTGTCCGCAGGGCAAAAGGTAAAAATCACCTTAAAAAATGCCCAAAACCTCACCTCTGTGGCGGTGTACAATTCTGGTGCATCAAGCTCAGCTAAAATCGGAGACTTACGCAAGGTGGGCGATGAATGGGTAGGCGAATTCGCTTGGAGGATTTACGGCTCTAACAATGAGCTGATACTCTACCGCCAGCCACGAAGCTCAAGGCAGTCTGTCCAAGCCGTACTCGCCAAGCATACCGACACCACGGCATTGATTGATGAGGTAAAACGAACACTTGCTGAAAAAGAACAAGCCTTGTCAGAGCGTATCGGACAATTAGATACCACCCTAAACGGTCAGACCACAAGCATCAGAAATGTACAGCGGTCAGTCAATGGCGTGCGTGCGATTAAGACGGTAACGGTGGATAATAATGGCTTTATCAGTGGCTATGGCTTGATGAGCGATTTGCAAAATGGGCGTGTTACAAGCCGTTTTGGTATCAATGCCGACCAAATCTACTTTGGAGCGACAACCACCGCCAAAAAGCCGTTTGTGTTTACGACCCGCACTACCACCATCGATGGTGTAAGCTACCCTGCGGGGGCGTGGCTTAATAGTGCCAGTATTGCCCGAGCGTCCATCAATATGCTGCACATCGCCGACAGTATTCAATCTGACAACTATGTTGCAGGTCGTCAAGGCTGGCGATTATTCAAAGACGGCAGGTTTGAGCTCAACAACACATTTGGTGATGGTTCAAGTTTGGAGCTTAACTCAAAAGGCTTGATTGTTTGGTACAACAAAGCCCAAGGTAAAAAGGCGGTGGAACTTGGGATATTTAGCTAAAAACAGGGTGGGCAACTGCCCTGTTTCTTTATGTGAGGTATGTCTATGATAACAGGCTTAAAATTATGGGATAGAGATAGTCGTGAGATTAGCAACATCACAGGTCGTTATCCCAAATTTATCGGCAATAAAGTAATTAGTGCATCTGAAAGACGGAGTATTAATTACACCATCCCACAAGGCACGACACGCATTGTCGTGCCTGTATATATGTCTCGTAATGATAATTTATCAGTACCTCCTGATGCTAAAGATGTAGAAGAAGAGTATGTTTATACGAATACTTACAATCTTTGGGGTATCGATATTAACTACACTAATTCAGGGTTTGAATACAGTACAGAACAAGCAGGCAATGCCGATAAACAAAAACCACCAATTAAACTTTACTGGGGGTATGTATGAGTTTTAGAACTTTTAATCAACAAGGTCAAAAATTATTAGATAGTGATGAAGCTGTATTTAGCTTTGTTAAGTCTGGTAGGTTAACAAGATTACTTGATACACCTTTTGAAAAACATAAGAGAGAATACTGGTATAGAGCTAAACGCTTAGTTATTAATTCTAAATTGAGGAGAGGTTATACAGATATTTACACACCTGAATACTGTATGTACTATATTGACCTGCCCAATGCCATCAGTCCCATTGCAGGGGTGTATTATGATGGTTTAAGTAGTCAATGTAATCCTGTGGTGTATCTAAATACAGGCTATTTCAATGGCATAGCACGGCTGATGTTTTATTCAAATGGCAGGTTATCAGATGCTGAGCTTGCCAAATTTCACATTTACATTTTGATGTTAATGTCATCAAAGAGGATAAAGTGGGTATCAATCTGTATGACAGACAGGGCAATGTAACATTTAGCTCTCGTAGCGTGCCATTGTCTTTACAGACCAAAACCACACGGCAACACATCCCCAGTGATATTAAATTACTATCGAGTGATGAAGCTAGACTGCTGACTCGCCATGTTGAACATTATTATGATTATGGTGTGGACTATTATAACAATCAAACAGGCAGCGACCGAGCGATGATTGACAAACGAAAAAATCATGGCGTGCCATTGTCTAGGTTGTTGCCAGCACGTATTACCAAACGCTGTGCTGGTATATTAAGCCCAAAGCTATCAGTCGGATACTATCCTTATGATACCACCGAGCTGACAAATGCGATTGGTGATTATGACGGGTACTATCAATTGGAATTTTCGGCAGGCGAAACCTACCCTCATTTTATGACACCCGTGGTGCTTGCGTGTGTAGGCTGTGTTGATGGCAATCATATTAAGATTGTACCTACATTTGAGCGTATTAATCAAAATGGTACTGTGAAAGATATAAAACAAGAATTCACAACAAGAAACCTAATATTTAATCATGATGTAATAAATATTTATTTTTCTGAAATTGATAATCTACCATTCCCATTCACAGGAGGCCATCATGACATAACACCACCCCCATAACCACCACCGCCCCATCTCAACCATGGGGCTTTTTTATTAACCAAGGAGAAAAAATGAAACACAACATCAAGCTCAACATCACAGTGGACAGAACATAGGAATAATTATGATCGAAAAAGACCCAACCACCTACACCATCATCACCTATCTATGGGTGGGACTGCTGGCGATGGCAGGTGGACTGGTTGCGTTCATTAGGCGACTTAACAAGCAAAGAAAGCCTGAGAAGCTTACAGTAGTGTTCATTAAGCTCGTTGGGGAATTGATGGTGTCAGCATTCGCTGGCTTCGTCACATTCTACCTCTGCGAATACCTAGAGACCGAGCCGCTATTGACAGCGGTGGCGGTCGCCATCAGCGGTCACTTGGGCGGTAACGCCATCGATGCCATCGGCAAAAAAATCAATCATATATTTAGCCCCTGATTGGGGCTTTTTATTGGAGCACAAAAATGAAAAATGAATTAAAATGGGTGCAAATCGCCCGCCAGTACATCGGACAACAAGAAATCAAGGGGGTCAAGCACAACCCATTGGTGGTGGAGATGTGGACAACAGGCTTTACTGCCACAAATCAAGCCCACCGCCTAAAAGAAAAAGTATGGCAAAATGACGAAACACCATGGTGCGGTGCATTTGTCGCATTTGTCATGGCAAAGGCAGGATTGTCGCATCACATTCCAAAATCTTTCCCATTGGCTCGTTCATGGGTGACGGCAGGCAGTAAGCTCAATAACCCCGCTTATGGCTGCGTGGTGGTGTTTAGTCGCAATGGTGGTGGTCATGTAGGGTTTTGTGTTGGTAGAGATAAGCATGGTAATATTATGGTGCTTGGTGGAAACCAAAGTAATCAAGTAAATATCAAACCTTTCTCACCATCTCGTGTCCTGGCTTATCGCTGGTGTGGTACACAGTCTATGCCTGCGACACATCGGTTTGCGTTGCCTGTTTTTGCGAGTAACGGTAAAGTCAGCACGAACGAAGCATAAAAACACCCCCAAGCCTTATGGTTTGGGGTGTTTTTTTATTGGCAGGATAAACTGTTTATGCGTCCTGCAACATCTTTGCTAACCCATCTTTGCCCAGCATATTAATCAACGCTTGTAAAATATCGCTCGGTTTCTCTCGATACACACCCTTATAGTGTGTTGTATCTCTGCCATTAGCTAGGTCATCAATATAATCTGCCCATGTCTGCATAAGCTCACACCGCTTGGCGTACAAATCTGCTCGCATATAAGGATTATCGCCCTTGATTTGGTGTCCTAGCATCATCTCTGTAATCAAGTCGCTATAATCAAGCTCGCCCATCAAAATGCTTTTGGCACTTGACCGAAAACCGTGTGATTGGTGCAATCCGTCATACCCTAAGCGTTTTAGGGCGGTGTTAGTCGCTCCGTCTGATATGTAGCCGTCTTTAGTGTCTTTGGCGAATACATAGGGCAAGTGTCCTGTGAGCTTATGCTGTTTTTGCAAAATTTTGATGACTTGACGGGGTAGGGGGGCGGTCATTTTTTCAACCATTTTTATCCCGCTATTAGATTGCCCTTTGATGGGGATAAGCTCCCATTTGCTATTGTCCAAGTCTAAATCCGCCCATTTCATCGACCGAATATCGCCATTTCGCACGGCGGTGTAGGCAAGCAATAGCATATTGTGGCGGGTGTGGTCGTCCATTGACTTGTCATCAAAAATATCTTTAAGTAGGCGTGCAAAATCAGATGGCTTAACCAATGCCTTGCGGTTGCCATATTTGACGGTGGTTAATAGATGGCTGGTTTTGGCGTTGGCGATGTCGCTCATCGGATTATGCGTGCAGTAGCCGTGTAGTGTCGCCCACGCAAAAATATCTATCAAATGCCCCCTGCACCTGTCCGCCATATCGCTTGGTTTGGTGGGGTCGGCTCGTTGGCGGTGGGTGCGTTCTATGTCTTGTAATAATTCTATCAAGTCGGCGGTAGTGATTTTATCTATTGGCGTTTGCCCAAAGCGTTTGATAAATAAATTTAGGCGGTATTGTCGCCTTTTTGCTGTATTGCCTTTCCAATTTTGTTTATCTGCCCACATTTGGCAAATCACATCAAAAGTATTGCTAGCTAGGCGTTTGCGTTCTTTTTCCAATCGTTCAAAGTGGGTTTTTGGGTCTATGTCGTTGGCGATTAATTCGTTTAGTTCCTGCCATTTTTCAAATGCTTTTGTCATTGTGATAGCAGGGTAGTCACCCAGAAAATATTTAGCTGTTTTACCGTCTTTGGTATAACGATACACCCATGACTTGACCGAACCGTCTTTTGTGGCCCGCACTCGGATAAATAGGCGGGGCTTGCCGTAGATTTTGGCGTGATATTCTTTTTCTTCGGCTTTTAAGGCGATGATTTGTTTGTCGGTTTTGATTTCTGTCATGGCAAAAAGTCGGGGTGCAAAATAGGGTACAATCATTATGCAACAAAATGAAAAACCCTGCAACAGCACAAGATAAAGAAAAACCCCCGAAACCTTGATTTTTAAAGGATTTCGGGGGTTTTCTTAGGTTTTTTGAAATGCTTTGAAAAGCATAAATGGTACCAGTGGTCGGACTCGAACCGACACGCTTTTAAGGGCAACGGATTTTGAATCCGTCGTGTCTACCAATTTCACCACACTGGCATAAGTGGCTGTTATGAAACATATTGCGTATTATATAGGAATTTTAAGATTCGTCAAGTGTTTTTTGTAAATTTTACCAATTTTTTTTATCAAATTTAGGATGCTAATTGATGAACACCCAAACCTAATAGGCGACTTGTGCCATTGGCGGTTTTTTGTACTACGATCTGTGTGCTGATTCGCTCTTTTAGTGTCGTAACATGTGAAATGATACCGATCATCTTGCCTTCATCTTGTAGTGCGGACAGTGTTGATAGAGCGACATCGAGTAGCTCTTCATCCAGTGTGCCAAATCCTTCGTCTAAGAATAACGAATTGATGCTGATATTTTCGCTACTCATGGCGGACAATCCAAGTGCTAATGCAAGGCTAATGATAAAACTCTCACCGCCAGATAAGTTTTTGGTGCTGCGTTCTTCGCTACCTTGATGGGTGTCGATGATATTGATTTCAAGTAAGTTTTTCTCATCATGCGTATTGTGCTGAAGAATATATCGTTCACTCATGCGTTGTAGTATCGCATTGGCATGATGTAGCATGAGTTGCAAGGTAAGACTTTGCACAAAATTACGGTATTTTTTGCCATCGGCTGAACCGATAAGCTCATTTAATTTACGCCAAATGGTAATATCTTGTTTCTTTTGATGGATTTCTTGGGTTAACTGGCTGTGTTTTTCACGATCAAGTGTCGCATCAAGTAATATCTGCTGATTTTTTCCCAAGTTTTGTAGTAGGACTCGCTCTTGCTGTACAATTTCTTGTTTTTGGGCTTGTAACTCGGATAAAGAGACTTGCTGACAGGTGGTGTCTGTCAGATGTTTTAATAGCTGTTGTTCTTGCTCAAGGGTCTCACAAGTTTTTTTGATGGCGTAATCAATGGCATCTGACTGGTTCTGTAAAGACAATCTATCTGCTTCTTCAAGATAAGATGCTAAAAAATGTGCCGCATCATTAAAGCCATGTGTAATCAATGCCTGATGAAATTCATTGGTAATGCCGTCAAACTTGCAATTAAGATGATCCAATCGCTCATTGACTTCCTGCTGTCTTTGTTTGATGGTTGCTAGTGTATGCTGATGCTGATGTTGTGCTAGTGTTGCTTGGTTGAGTTGTTCGCTTGCTTGCTCGATACGCTCCATCAGCTGGCGTGTCTCATTCTCAACATCCTTATCATCAAAAAGTGCCCATCGCCTTTGCTGTAAGCTACTAAGCTGCTCGGTGATGGTTTGTAGTTGCTTGGATATTGCACATTCATCATCGCTTAGGGTCTGTATTTGTTGTTCTTGATTGCTAAGGTGTATGTCAAGCCCATCAAGTTTTCGTTCTAACTCTTGATATTTGGTTTTGGCGTGTTGATGATGTTCAAAATCTTGTTTGATTAGATGAATGGTTTGCAAGATATTGTGGTGAATTGCCGTCCAATTTTTAGGGTTAGTGTGTGTGATGATGGGGATGTTTTTCCCTAGCTTATGGCAAAGATGATTAATTTGCCCCAAAGTTTGGTTGATGTCATCGGTCAGCTCATCAAGCTCCTGCTGGCTGTTGGCGAAACTTTGCTTGGCCAAAGTGATTTGGTTGCTAATTAGCTCGCCGTCTTGTTTGATTGCTTGACAGGTCTCATTTGCCTGATTGAGAAGGGTGGTGATTTGGGTGATTTGTGGTTCTAGTGCTTGATATTGTTGCTGTTTTTGGTGCAATTGGTCAAGAGATTTTTTGATTTGTATTTGATGATTGGATAGTTCATCTGGCGTGATGGTTGGTGTTGGTAGTTTGTTTTCTTGGGTGAGTGTGTTGATTTTTGTGATAAGATCGTTGATTTTTTTGTCGTGAGCATGACTCTGGGCAGATAGCGTTGCTAACTGATTTGCGGTGTTGTTAATGTTGTTTTGTAGGATAAGGTTGTCCTGAGTGTGCTTTTGCAAAGCACTGTTTGTTGTTTTTAGGTGCTCACGAGTGTGTGTGATAGTCTCATCAATGTTAGTGTCCACTTGGGTTTTGGTATGACCGCTATTATCCTTGTAAGGATGCTCACATGAGCCACATAACGGACAGGGCTCGCCTGTGGCTAATTTGGCAAGGCGTTCTTGTAAAATTTGAACTTCTTGTTGAAGGGATTTATTATTTTCTAAAGCAATAAGTGTATTTTCTGCTTCTGCTAATTGCTGCTGTAGTGTATTTATCGTCTGTGTTAGCTGTGATGATCGCTCGTTGTCCGCTTTGATGGTGTTTTGGTGTTCATTGATGAGCAGATGGCGTGCTGATTGTTCTTGATATAGTGTGTATAATTCGGTGCATGTATGATACAGCAAGGTGTGCGTGTGAATGCTTTGTTGCAATGACAAGCCGTAAGAATGTAGGTTGTCGGTCGCATCAGTACTGATGTTATTAAGATCTTGCTGTAGTTGGCTGTAGGTTTGTTGATGGTTTTTTAGTTGAGAGTTGGCATATCGATATTCATCTCGTTTTTGCTTAATGTCTGCTTCAAGTGCATCAAGTTTGGTTTTGTTTTTTTGGGTGTGTTGTGATAGCTGTTGCCATCTGACCTGTTGACGGTCAAACTCTTGTGTTAGGGCAGTCAATACACCTAAGTCTTGACTATCATCGTCACTCATGTTTTGAATACTCTCCTGCAAGCTAAAAAAATCAGCTTTAAGGGCGGTCTGTTCATTGGTAAGTTCGCTTAGTCGCTGTTTGGCTTGGTTAAGTTCATGCTGTTTTTGGCTGTGCTGTGTACCAAGCTCGATTTGTTGCTGACTTAGCTGAGTAATCTGTATATCAAGCCCTTGTACTTCTTGGAGTAAAGGGGTGGTGGTTTTTTGAGCTTCTTTGGCATCCTTTAGTGCTTGATTGGCAAGTTTTTGTTTGGTGTTTGCCTGCTCAAGTAGGGTCTGCATGCCTATTTGTTTTTGGCGAAGCTCGTGCTGTTCATTGGTCAGCTCGGTTTTTTGTTCGTTTAGATTTTGGTAATGTGTGTATGTACCGTACAGTTTTAGTGCTTTATTGGCAAGGTGCAATTTATCAAGTTGTGGAGCAAAGTTGTTTTTTTCGTGTTCGTACTTTGCCAAAGATGTGGTCAGATTGGCGACTTTTTGTTCGCAGGCAAGTTTATTTTCTTGGGTTTTGATGTGTTTGTCAATGTTGATAAGCTGGTCTTGATGGGTTTTTAGTGCTTGTTCATCGGCATGAATGCTTGCCTTTAGGGCAAAAAAATCATCATCACTCATGACTTGATTATCGTCAAGTCTGTCTTGTAATACAGTCAGTTCCTGAAGTTTTTGTTTTTCGGTCAAGTGGGCTTGCATGCTGATTTTGGCATAGATTTCTGTACCGGTGATTTGCTCTAAAATCTCACCTTTTTCGCCAGCATCCGCCTTTAAAAAAGCAGCAAAATTGCCCTGTGCAAGCATCACCGACCGAGTGAATTGCTCAAAAGTCATGTGCATGATTTCTACAGCTTTTTTATCACAAAGGTTTGACTTGGTTTCAATGAGTTCGCCTTGGTCGTCTTGGGCGTGCTTAATACGGCTGATTTCTCGGCGAATGGCTTGAAGTTTGCCATCTGCTTTGTTGCCTGCTCGCCGTTGCTGCCACGCAAAGCGATACAATTTGCCCGCCATGTCAATATCTACTTGTGCTGCACATTCGCCTGTTCCTAGGCTCATCAGCTCATTTTGACTGGCACTGATTTGTTTGATGCGTGGCGTTTGCCCATAGATGGCAAGACAGATGGCATCTAAAATGGTGGTTTTGCCTGCACCTGTCTGACCGATGATGGCAAATAAGCCGTTACGCATGAAAGCATCACTACTAAAATCAATGTGCCAGCTACCTTTAAGGGAATTTAGGTTGGTAAATTTTAGACTTAAAATTTTCATGAATCATTCTGCGTGTTGGTCGCTGTCGTGTACAGCACTCAAAAGAATTTGATAAGCGGTTTTAAGTTGTGTTTGTTCGCCTTCATCAATGCCTTTTTTGTTGAGTAATTGTGTAAAAACATCCATCTCACTGAGTGATTTTATATTCAGAGCTGTCGGCTGTACGGCAAGGGTCTTTTTATACAAAGCCTGATTTTGTATGCTTAATGCTAAGATATTGGTATCTTTTAATAGTTCTCGTATGTCTTGGGTAAGAGTGGGGCGTAGTGCAGATCCTGTATAGATAACTTCCGCCCAGATGCTGTTAGGTTCGTCATAAAGCTGGGTAAGTTCATTGATGATATCATCCCAATCACCCGTGATGCGAACCAGTCTTTGGAATACAGGAATGGACAGGGTGTGAATTTTTGGTGGTTGTTCATCAGTAAAATCAATAATGAGTACTTGTTTGGATTTTCCTACTTCTCCAAAACCCATGGCAATCGGTGAACCGCAGTAGCGAATGTGTTCACAGCCTGCAACTTTTTGTGGTGCGTGGATATGACCTAAGGCAACATAATCAATCGCTTCATCAAAAATACTGGCAGAGACTTGCCCAAGCGTGCCGACATACAGCTCTCGCATACCGTCATCATGAGATGATGTGTGCGACCCTGCAATGAATAGATGACCCGTGGCAATGATGGGGACTTTTTTGTGATGCTCGGTTAGAATGCGTGCTTGTTGCTCTTTGGCATGGGTGGTGAGTTTCTTGTAGTGGTTGGCGATTCCGCTTATGGTATCATATTCTTTATTTTTTATGTCATCAAATATCCCACTATCACGAACATCTTTATCACGCAAATAAGGTACGGCCAGTATGATGGCTTCTGGTATGCCATCGTTATTTAATATGAGTAGCTCATCATCCACTTGACTGCTTGCCATGCCGATGACATGGATATTTAGGAAAGTTAAGATGGATTTTGGGGCGTCCAAGAAGGTTGGGCTGTCATGATTGCCTGCGGTGATGATGATATGGCGACAACTGCTTTTAGCAACCATACCCAAAAAGCGATAATACAGTTCTTGGGCTTTGTTGCTGGGTGTCATGGTGTCAAAAACATCACCTGCAACAATCAAAACATCAACTGCTTGAGTGTTGATGCAGTCCACCAACCAATCCAAAAACTCAACAAACTCTTCATAGCGTTGCTGTTGATGAAGTCGTTTGCCAAGATGCCAATCTGAAGTATGTAACACACGCAAAGTAGTGGTACTTGGTTTTGGTGGTGGAGTGGTCATGACATAAAAGCTGTGTGATATTGATAAATATGGGTGATAGCACGCTTAACGATAAAGATGGGTTTTATACAACTGTCTTTACGGTTTTTGCTTTATCAAGGGCGGTATATAATCGATTGACTTCATCGGCAGAAGTTAAGTACAGTCTGGTTCTTAAAGCGTGAAATCTGCCTGTTTTAGATGGTTTGATTTGAATGCTTGCAGCATCAAATTTAGGAAAAATCTCTGCCAAAATTAAAGTAACTTCATGCAACAAAGCATCGTGTTCACCTTCATGACCAATGATACTAATGGGATAATCCATTGGAAAATTCCAAAGCTCTGGGTTTTGGATTTCTGTGCGTTTGGCATTGGTTGCGGTGGGTTTGCGGTTTAGGTTGGTAAGTTTCATAGCGGCTACCTGATTATTTATTATGTTATTTGGTGTGGTAAATAGATGGAGTCTTGTGGTGATTTTTCAAGTTGTCTGGCGGATTGTCCTAAGGACTGTTTTTTAAGTAATCCATCAGAAACGAAAAATAAAATAACCACGCAGGGTGGCTATTTTATTGTCAAAAGCTGATTGGTTAAGCCAATCCTTGACTGACTTGAGCGGTCCGACTTGCCCTTTAATCATTTTCAAGAAATGAACGCAGATGCTCAGAGCGAGAAGGGTGGCGAAGTTTACGCAGGGCTTTGGCTTCTATTTGGCGAATGCGTTCACGGGTAACATCAAATTGTTTGCCAACCTCTTCTAGGGTGTGATCAGATGCCATGTCAATGCCGAAACGCATTTTGAGTACCTTTGCCTCTCGTTCGGTTAGGTTGTCTAGCACCTCACGAGTTGCTTCACGCAACCCTTCAGCGGTGGCACTATCTACAGGACTTGAGATGGTGTTGTCTTCGATGAAATCACCCAAATGGCTATCCTCATCATCACCAATCGGAGTCTCCATAGAGATAGGCTCTTTGGCGATTTTTAGGACTTTGCGAACTTTCGCCTCGTCCATATCTAAGCGTTCGCCCAACTCTTCTGGTGTGGGTTCACGCCCCATTTCTTGCAACAGCTGACGACTAACACGGTTAATTTTATTAATCGTCTCAATCATATGTACTGGAATACGAATTGTGCGTGCTTGGTCAGCAATAGAGCGAGTGATGGCTTGGCGAATCCACCATGTGGCATAGGTGGAAAACTTATACCCACGGCGATATTCAAACTTATCCACAGCTTTCATAAGACCGATATTACCCTCTTGGATAAGATCAAGGAACTGCAAGCCACGGTTGGTGTATTTTTTGGCAATGGAGATGACCAAACGCAGGTTGGCTTCAACCATGTCTTTTTTAGCACGGCGGGCTTTTGCCTCACCGATTGCCATTTGGCGAGCCACCGCCTTCATGTTTTTGACATCCATTTGTAGTTCATTTTCGTGAGCTAGGATGTTTTCTTGTAGGGCGATGACTTCAGGTAATACCTTTTCTAATGTCTCAGCAAAGGCAGGTTTACCATCAATGCGAAGGCGTAGCCAATCAAGATTGGTTTCATTGCTTGGAAAGGTTTTTTTAAACTCGTCAATCGGCATCTTGCCACGACGCACCACCAAACGCATGATTTTGCGTTCATTATTACGAACATCTTCATACACTTCACGCATGAGCGTCATGACTTGGTCAGATAGACGGTTATTTAGTTTAATGAGCATAAAACGAGATGCTAATGCATCATAAGCTGCCTTAGCTTCCTTACTGCCACGACCGTGCTTTTCTAGGGCTTGTTGTGATTTGGCAAATAGAGTTTGAATCTCTTCAAAGCGGGTACGCACTTCTTCAGGGTCAAGGTTGCTGTCATCATCGCCGCCAGCAGCATCCATACTTCCGTTTTCTTCGTCATCGTCTTCTAGGGCATTAACTTTGTTTTCTTCTTTGATGTCTGTTAGGTCGATTTCGTTGTCATCTTTGAGTTCAAATTCATCATCACCAAGATTTAAAAATCCTGAGACGATATCGGAGATTTTCTTTTCGCCTGTCTCGATTTGGGCGTATTCATCAAGCACGAATTTTACTGTACCTGGCCAGTAAGCCATAATGTACTGCACTTCTCGAGTACCTTCTTCGATGCGTTTGGCGATGCCAATCTCACCTTCACGAGTCAGCAAATCTACAGTACCCATCTCACGCATATACATACGCACAGGGTCGGTTGTGCGACCTGGCTCGGTCTCAACGCTCGCTAAGACGGCAACGGCTTCATCGGTAGCCATGTCGTCATCATTACTTGAGCTGGTCAAGATGATGTCATCTTCATCTGGGGCAACTTCGTATATAGGAATGCCTACATCGGTTAGCATCTGAATGATGTCTTCAATCTGGTCGCTTTCTGTAACTGATTCAGGCAGTTGGTCGTTGACTTCGGCATAAGTCAGATAACCTTGTTCCTTGCCTAGCTGAATCAAAGTCGCTAGCTGAGAATTAGAATGTTGTTCGCTCATGAATACTCGCTTTGTTATTATTTGCTTGACCTAAAAAAATACTGGATATTATAGCACAGATGCTAACAATATGGGGGTATTTGTGATTTTTTAAACCCTTGCTAAGAAATTTATGTCTTGATATCAAAGTCTATCCTAACATTCACAAAAACTTCAGACAAAAGATAAAACTTAAGCTAGCAAAATCACATAAATATCGGTAAAATAACCAAGCTGATTTGACATGATGGGTTTTTTACAAGTGAGTGCTTTGCCCATGATATTACTCATTGAGATATTACCAACTGGTTGATTTATGATTGTACGATTTACCCCAAAATTTATTGGTTTTGGCACGCTATGTTTGCTGATTTTTTTGGTTGCCTGCCAAAAGTCGGACGAGCAAGATATAAGTACAATCACGGCACCGAGCGACACGCAGGTAAGCGTGCAGATGGATGCTGTGGTGGGGTGTTATACCGTTAGTCATGATGAGCCTGCTCAAATAAAAATCAGTCAAGATGATGGCGTTTTGGTCATGCAGATGAAAGAACCAAAAGGTAGCTCATCTGTTTGGGATAAACCCGAACCACTTGAAGTGCTGAATATACCGACAGGTTGGCGGTATTTTAAAGCAAATGGATTTGATATAAGTCAAGATGATATTGAACAGATTGTTGCACGAAAAGATGGTGCGATGGTTTTGGCACAGGTCAAAGAATCCATCAAAAATATCAATCCATTGTTGGATAGTCGCCATATTATGTATATTGTTCATGGCTCAAACACGGTTTATCAAGTGTCTTGCGATGATGATTTGATTGATTTACTTTGATTATGTTTGTGGTTGGTTGGTGTGTCAATCTTAGATTGATATCAAAGAATTTATAAGATAAATAGCGTTGATGAGATAAAAAAGGTGTCTGATGGGTATTGTTGGTTCTATCATTTTTGGGGCGATTGTTTATGTGATTGGTTTTGTCATTCATCGCAAGCACCTTTTACGCCACCAAGTCAATCACGAACGATTCTCTCTAACACACCCACTGATTATTAAATATCTACTGGCTTGTTTTGTCATCATGCTGGCGGTTAGTGCATTGGTTGGTCGCTTTTTATTAAACCACGAAACATTTGACTGGGCGTTTATCATCATTAACAGTCTGATTGCAACAGTGGTATTTTATTTTGGACTCAATCCTGACACCACCCAGATGAACTTACCTAATTAAAAAACCGAATTATTAATATATTTGATTAATAATTCGGTTTTTTGATAAGTTTTAATGAAACCGCTCAAATTGTCAAAAATGATTGACAGATGATAAGAAGGGCTTTAATATCTTACCGTTTAGTGTACTTATGTTTATGATTTTGGAGTGAAATTATGTCTAATAAGCTGTTTGATTTGATTGAATCATCGGGTGCAAAGTGGGTGGATTTTCGTTTTACGGACACGCATGGTAAAGAAAAACACTTAACTTTCCCTGTCTCAAGCATTGATGAAGATGTTCTAGAAGACGGCAAAATGTTTGATGCGTCAAGTGTGGCAGGCTGGAAAGGTGTTGAGGCATCGGACATGATTTTGTTGCCAGATGCTAGCACAGCCTATTTAGATCCTTTTTTTAGTACGCCAACCATCGTTGTTGCTTGTGATGTTATTGAGCCTGATACCTTACAAGGCTACGCTAAAGACCCACGCTCTATTGCACGCCGTGCAGAAATTTATCTAAAATCAACAGGGATTGGCGATACTGCGTTCATCGGACCTGAGCCAGAGTTTTTTGTGTTTGATGAAGTCAAATGGGATATTGATATGTCAGGTGCTAGAAGCCAAGTTATTGCAGAGGCGGCGGCATGGAGTGCTGATAACGACTATCAATGGGGTAACTTAGGTCAACGACCTGCGGTCAAGGGTGCTTATGCAGTTACTGCTCCTGTAGATCACTATCATGAAATGCGTTCTGTGATGTGTGACCGCATTGAAGAAGTGATGGGGGAGGGTCGTATCGAGGTGCACCATCACGAGGTGGCAAGTTGCCAGCTTGAAATTGGTATCTCGTTTAATACCTTGCTTAAAAAAGCAGATGAAGTACAGCAGTTTAAGTATATTGTACAAAATGTTGCCAATCAATTTGGCAAAACTGCAACCTTTATGCCAAAACCGCTAGTTGGTGATAATGGCTCTGGCATGCATGTCAATATGTCCATCTCAAAAGATGGTGTCAATATGTTCTCTGGTGATGAGTATGCAGGACTATCTAAGATGGCACTATATTTTATCGGTGGTATCATCAAGCATGCTCGAGCATTAAATGCCATCACCAACCCAAGCACAAACAGTTATAAGCGTCTTGTGCCACACTATGAAGCACCGATTAAACTGGCATATTCGGCATCGAACCGCTCGGCTTCTATCCGTATTCCACATGTCAACAGTCCAAAAGCGGTGCGTATTGAAGCTCGCTTCCCTGACCCATCAGCCAACCCATACCTGTGCTTTGCTGCACTCTTGATGGCAGGTCTTGATGGCATTGAAAACAAGATGGATCCAGGCGAGGCAGCCGATAAGAACCTATACGACCTACCACCAGAAGAAGAAACTCTAATTCCAACGGTGGCAGAAAACCTAGAGGTGGCACTCAACGCTTTGCGTGATGACCATGAGTTCTTATTAAAAGGCGGTGTGTTTAGCAAAGAGATGATTGACAGCTACATCGACCTAAAAATGAAAGAAGTACACCGAATCAATGAAGTGGTTCACCCACTTGAATTTGATATGTACTATCGTGTATAACCGATGAAATATAAAAAAGTGCAAGTTCGCCTTGCACTTTTTTGTTGTCAATGATTAAATAAAAACCAATGTGCTTTTTGGTATTTTAGTTGGTATTTTTTGAGCGTTAAAATAATGGTTGATAAAATCTGCACTGATGTTTTTATTGTGGGCGGGGGTGTGGTAGGCATGACGCTTGCTATTGGGCTTGCTAGCCTTAAAAAACAAGTCGTCTTGATTGATGCTAAGCCTGCCATGAGTAATGAACAGCGACAAGCAGCTTTGGCTTATCGTGATGCTCGGGTGTATGCACTGAATTTGGCAAGTTTGGCGTTATTTGAATCCATCGGTGTGGTGGACTTTGTGCGTCGTGCTGATTATACGGACATGAAGGTGTGGCAAAGTGATGGGCGTGGTGAGTTAAATTTTGCCAAAGAATCTATTAATCCGCCGATTTTAGGTAGTATGATTGAACCCATCGTCATCGATGAAGCACTATACAAACGAGCACGCCAAGCAGATTTGGCACAATATTTGACCGTGCTACATGACAGGCGGGTCGATGAAATCTTTGGCTTTGATATTCGCCATGACGGCATCAGCCTTCGCCTTATTTGTGATGCTGGCAACACCACCCTAGTGGACACCAAGCTGTTGGTGGGTGCTGACGGTAGGAGTTCTGTTGTTAGGCGATTATCTGGCATTTTGGTGGATAAACTTGACTATCAGCAGACCGCCATCTGCTGTGCCATCAAGACTGATAAGCCACATGAGCATACTGCACGCCAAGCCATGCTACCATCAGGCACACTGGCATTACTGCCTTTGGCAGATGTATCAGCAGAGGATGATGGGTGTTGGCATTCGGTGGTGTGGACACTACCCACTCAAATGGCAAAGGAATATTTGGCACTACCCCATGATGAGTTGATGCATAAATTAGCTCTTGCTAGTGGTTATGAGCGTGGGCGGATTCATCGCATTGAGTCTGTTGCCAGTTTTGCTTTATCTGCTCAGGTTGCCAAAAGCTATACCGCACCGCATACTTTACTGATTGGTGATGCTGCTCATGGCGTGCATCCTTTGGCAGGACAGGGGTTGAATTTAGGATTGGCGGATGTGGCGACATTGCTACAGCTTATCAGACAGTCCGACCAAGATAGCAAGCATTTATTGCGTCGTTATGAGCGAGAACGGTGTTCATATAATAAAGTGATGATGCATGGGTTTTCGTTGATTAACTATGCTTTTTCAGGGAGTTTGCCACAAAAAGAGCCACTGAGATTTATTCGTGCTGAGATGGTAAATTTGGTGGGTAAATCTCGCTTGTTGATGAATTTTTTTAATAAAAAGGCAGGGGGTGGTTAGGTTTCATTCATAAAGATTGATTGATTATTTTGGCTTGGCATTTATATGGGCAATCTTATCTTACCACTTAAAATCATGTTTCTGTGAGTAATGGCGTATATCCGAAAAACAATAAAGCCATGATGATCAGTCATGGCTTATCATTAACCTAATGCGCTAAAAAACACCATAAAAATCGGTGAGATGATATTGGTAATAAAACCAAAACTGATGATGGTGGGAATGATTTGTGTACCGCCTGATGCGGTTAAAGTTGGCAAGGTGAAGTCAAGACTGGTAACGCCACCAAGCCCAATCGCCGCTGATGATGAACGACGCATCATCCAAGGGATAAAGATGAATGCAATGATCTCTCTTAAAAGATCATTTAGTAGGGCGACACTACCCCACACTGCCCCATAAGCATCGGTCATCACTGTACCAGAGAGTGAATACCAACCAAAGCCTGAGGCGAGTGCTAGACCTTTTGTGATGCTTACCTCGTCAAATAATAGAGCAAAAGCTACACCACCAAAAAGTGTCGCCGCCGTAAAAATGACACTAATTTGTAAGCCTCGCTTGTTTAGCATCGCCTGTGTTAATGTAACACCAGACCCCTTTAAGCTGACGCCCACAAGGAATAAAAGTAGCATGAGCAGTGCGGTGGTTGTACCATTTGGTGGTAATAAGATTGGGGGTAGAAACCTTGCCATGATAAAACCCAGTGCCAAACAGCTGATCTGCATCAAGCTACCATGTAGGCTGATTTTGGTCTTTTGGGCAGGGGATTTGCTGTGATGCTTAATGGGAATAAGTTTGTCAAAAAGATACAGTGCAACTGAGCCAAAACCAACAGTGAGTGCGGTCAAAGTGCCTAAATATAAAGTAATTTCGTCAATTTTTTGGCTTAAATTATCTACCAAGCCAAGCTCAATACCAATGACGATGAGAATTAAAAATACCAAATAATTAAGCAAGCGTTCGGCAGTGATTACCCAGCTTGGGCGACTAGGTAAGCCAAATCCGACAAACATTGGCGTTACTATTAAAATCAGCGTCAGCAATCCATTCATTATTATTACTTCACTTGCTAAGATAGGGGGTGGTCGGTTTGGGCTTGCGATCCATAAAAAAGTAAAAAACACAGTAAATAAAGCATATTTTTAGCGATAATTTTGCTACAATAACGCAAAAATTCATTGTAAGCAAGATGCAGCACACTTTTTGGCTTACAAATGGATATTGTAACATTAATATGCCACAAACGCCACAGTTAGCCTATGAATAGTCAAGCCATCATGGATTTTTTTGAAAAAATCATCAAAGATCTTTATCAAAGTGTTTATCTGTTTTTGGGTGGTTCGCTTGATGATAATATGAACTGGACCGAGCGGGGTCTGGCGTTGTCAGCGACAGCAATTAAGATTATCATTTTGTTGTCCTTGATTGGCTTTATTTATTGGCTGTTGGTTTATTGCATCAAGCACGCTCGGGCATTTTTGCATCTATCCCAGCGACGAATGCGTATCATGCGTGCCATCCTTCGCTATGTGTGGTTTGTAACAAGTTTGATTGCAGTGATGATGCAGATTGGCTTTCATGCCGATACAGTTAAGGCGACAGCAAAGGCATCAGGCTGGATCGGTTTTTATTATGTGCTATGGACGACATCAGGAAGAATGCTAAGCGGTGTACTAAAACATTATGAGTTAAACGCATCGATAGAACAGCTGTTTAAAAACATGATTTTGGTTTTGGTGCTTGTTTTGGCATTGGCTAGTGTGCTTGCACAGTTTGGCTTTGATATTGTGTCATTGGTGGCAGGTCTGGGTATTGTGGGTTTGGCGGTGGGTTTTGCAGCCCAAAGTACGCTTGCCAACTTCATTGCAGGGATTACCATTTTGGTGGAGCAATCATTTCAGGTGGGTGATTGGATTCGTTTAGGGGATAAAGAGGGGAGAGTGGTGAAGATTTCATTGCGTGCCACCCAAGTTCTTGACCGTGATAATATCATCATTATTATTCCAAACTCTACCGTCGCCTCATCAGAAGTGGTTAATCTAACCTCTAAAAAGATGATTCGTTTTGATGTCAAAGCTCGCATTGCCTTAGATGCTGATATCAATCAGGCAAGAAGCATCATTGTTAAGACTTTATCGGCAGATGAGGTGGTGTTAAAACATCCAGCACCTATGGTAACTGTCAGTGAGGTGGGTGAATATGGTGTGTTTTTTATCGTGCGTTTTTGGGTTGCACCGCTGTCAGTAGCTCGTATTCCTGTCATCAAAGAGAATATCACCGAAAAAATCAAACAGGATTTGGATGATGCGGGCATTCATGCACCTTATCCGCATATGCGTTTAATGATGAATGGCGAGTCGTGGATGCAGCTTGCACCACATAAACCATCTGCTGACAACTTGAATGAAACCCTAGATGGTGCAGAACCTAAAAATCAGCTTTAATGGAACGGCTTAGGGTTATCATTAAAGGCAGTTTCGATGGTGAAGATGGCTAATGTATGCTATAATAGATGGTTTTGATTGCATTGTCTTATTGAGAATTCTATGAGTAGCACCACCCCTGTTCTGATCAACCCCTTTTGTCAGTTTGATACTCATGCTTTTGAGCTTGTTTTAACCTGTGCTGATGGGCTTGAAAATGCACTATTGATTGAGCTTAAGTCCTTTGGGATTGATGCTCACATCACTCGTGTGGGGCGTATTCGTGCAACAGTCGATCTTTCTCAGTTCTATCATTTGTGCCTATATAGCCGTGTGGCGAGCCGTATTTTACTGCCGATTGGCGAATATCATTTTAAGCAAAAACAGACCATCACCAATCAAATCTCAAAAGATGACAAAGGGCGTGCCATCAGTCGCACCATACAGACGCAGGTGATTGATGAAGATGTGCCAGAAGCATTGTATCAGTTTACTGCTCGTTACGACTGGACGCAGATTTTTGACCTAGATCATAGCTTTGCTATTCGCCTATCAACCGATAAGCGAATGACTATTAATCAGCAGTTCGCCACCTTGCGCATTAAAGATGCGATTGTGGATACCTTTAATCGTAAACTTGGGGCTCGTCCTGATGTCTCAAAGACGCCTGATATTCATATTTTTGCAGTGGCGAATAATCAGTTTGCTGAGTTGTTTTTGGATTTATTGGGCACCAGTTTGCACCGCCGTGGCTATCGTGTTGTTAATACCGCCGCTCCTTTAAAAGAAAACTTAGCAGCCGCCTTATTGTACGAATGCGGTTGGCATACAGGGCAACACGATGCACTCATTGACCCAATGTGTGGTTCGGGGACTTTCATTACAGAAGCCATGCTGATGCGTGCTGATTACCCTGTAGGGCTAGATAAGACGACTAACGAGTTTGGTTTTTATCACTGGGCATACCATGACGATGCACTATGGCAACAGCAGGTCATGACGGCAAATGACAGATTTCATGCCAATTTGGATAAACTGAGTCAGAATATGCCTACTGTCATCGCCCTTGATGCCAATGCAACAGCGGTACACGCCTGCCATCAAAATCTCATGGCGTCAGGACTGTCGCCCATCATCAATCACATCACACTAAGACAGCAGCCACTTAGTGCCTTAAAAGATACGCTTGCCAAACTACAAGCGAGCAACCCTTTATTGATTACCAATCCGCCTTATGGGGAGCGATTGGGTGAGGCTGATTTTATTAAGCCTTTATATCAAGGTTTGGGCTTGTGTGCATCTGATGGTTTTGAGTGTGCTGGCATTCATCAAGCGACTTTAGCTGTGTTGGGTAGTCATGTAGAGCATGTTGATACATTGCCTATTATCAATCCTGCGACTTTGCGTTGTCATAACGGTGCATTGACGGTGTATTTTCGTCATGGTTCGCTAGATATACAAAGACAGCCAAGTTTGATTGAGCGATTTGAAAGACAGTATATCGTCAGCGAAGAGGCTCAAGAATTCATCAATCGCCTACAAAAGAACCTAGCTCACCTAAAAAAAGCTGCCAAAGTGGATGAGGTGAGTAATTTGCGTGTTTATGATGCAGATCTGCCCAACTACAATGTCGCCATTGATTTATATGGCACAAAGGTGCATGTACAAGAATACGCACCACCCAAACAAATCCCTGCTGATGTTGCCAAGCAGCGTTTTAATTCGGTGTTACATCACACAAGAGAAATACTTGGGGTGTTTCGTGAAGATGTTTTTATTAAAACTCGTGCCAGACAGTCAGGTAATGACCAATATACCAAAAATTCAGATGCTCAAACCAAACGCAAAAAAATGTATGTTGTGCGTGAATATGGGGCTTACTTTTATGTCAATTTTACCGACTATCTAGATACAGGGCTGTTTATTGACCATCGCAATATGCGTCAGATGGTTGCTGCTACCAGCCGTGGCAAGCGAGTATTAAATCTATTTTCTTATACCTGTACAGCAAGTGTCCATGCGGCGATGGCAGGAGCAAAGTCTGTTACGAGTGTGGACTTGTCCGCCAATTATCTAGATTGGGGGCGTCAAAACTTTGCTCTAAATGGTCTGGATTTATCCGCCTATGTTGATGGCAAATTGAAATATCAATTCATCGCATCAGATGTTTTTGAGTGGATTAAAGAGCATACTGAGCAATATGAGGTAATTTTTATTGACCCACCAACTTTCTCAAACTCTAAGAAGTTTAAGGGGACTTTTGATGTACAGCGAGACCATGTTGCACTCATTAATCGTGCGATGAACCGACTCTCGGCTGATGGCGTACTGTATTTTAGTAACAACTACACTCGCTTTGAGCTTGATGAAAGTTTATTGGCTCGCTATGAAGTGGTGTGCTTAACAGATAAGACAACCGGCTTTGATTTTAATCCAAAAAAACCCATCCATCAAAGTTACCAAATCCGTCATAAAAATGGCATAAAAGCCATAGAAAGATCTGTACAGACGCACCAAAAGCAAGTGGATGGTGAAGTCGTTAAAGATACGAATGAAAAACGCAGTGGTTGGAGTAGCTTTGATAAGCATGGCGACCGTACTCATCATGCCAGTAAGCACCGCTCTCATCAAAATGGCACAAAAGAAAGCGGGCGTAGCCGTTCCCAACAGGATAAATCTGCTCGGCATGGTCTAGCAGGTGGTTTTCATCAGCGTGGTATAAAAGATGAAACAAGGGTGGGGCGTTTTGATAGACAGTCCAAGCACTCTCATCGCTTTGATAAGACTTATGCCAATAAAGATGGTGATAATAACGCCCAAGCAGTCAAAAAATCCACCCCAAAGGTACGCTATGAAAAAATCGATGGTAAATTGGTCGCTGTTGCCATTGAAAACACCAAAAATACCAGTGAGATAAAAAAATATACCATCAAATCAAAATCCTAAACAACCCATGGCCATGGCAAGCTGTGAGCGATGGTCAAATGGGATAAATAAAGGTTAAACACATCAATCATAGAATATTGAGCAAGATAACATGAACGACATGATAAACGACTTGAAGAATGATGCAGCACCGCTAGACAGTGATGACCTAGAGGTCATTCATGCCTTGTCGCATGATGACAAGCGAGATGACATGACCGATAATAATGATGAAACTCATGATTTTGACGATGGCATTAAATCAACTCGCTTTAAGAAATTGCAAAAGAAACTTCGCAAGGAAGTCTCGTGGGCGATTCGTGATTTTAATATGATTGAAGATGGCGATGTGGTCATGGTGTGTATCTCAGGCGGTAAAGACAGCTTTACTTTACTAGATATTCTACTTTTTTTAAAGCGTATTGCACCGATTAATTTTGAAGTTGTGGCGGTCAATCTTGATCAAAAACAACCCGGTTTTCCTGAACACATACTGCCAGAATACTTATCTGAGCAAGGCATTCCTTACTACATTCTAGAAAAAGATACTTACAGTATCGTTAAGCAGGTTGTATCAGAGGGTAAAACTTATTGCTCGGCTTGCTCTCGCTTGCGTCGTGGCTCGTTATATGGCTTTGCTAAGCAAATTGGTGCAACCAAAGTGGCACTTGGGCATCATCGTGATGATATTTTGGCAACTTTCTTTTTAAACTTGTTTCATGGTGGTTCATTAAAGGCGATGCCGCCTAAACTGCTATCAGATGATAAGCAAAATATCTTGATTCGTCCGCTTGCTTATGTCGCCGAAAAAGACATCATTAAATACGCCAATTATAAAGGCTTTCCCATTATCCCTTGCAATCTTTGTGGCTCACAAGAAAACCTACAGCGAGCGATGATTAATGATATGTTGCGTGAATGGGACAATGCCCACCCAAAACGCCTAGCAAGTATGTTTAAGGCCTTGCAAAATGTTGCCCCAAGTCAGCTTGCTGACCGTGAACTGTTTGATTTTGAAAGCCTAAAAACCGAGCGGACGGATGATGAACGCCTGTTTGAAGGTGATAATATTCAAGTGGGTGTGGCAGATAAGCTGGCTGATATTGGACTGCCAACTAACCCTGAGGTGCAGACCTTTAATCCAAAATTTGACAAAGATAAAAAAATCCCTGTTATCAATCCTGTGTTATGACTTGTATCAAGATGGGTGGTTGGGCGTATTTTACCGCCTGCATTACCCATCTTAGCTATCAAAAAAGGATTGTCAATCACTGTCTGCTTTATTCAAATACTCAACCAACCAATCTAGTGCCATGTCGTAGCCCATATCGCCAAGCCCGCAGATTACACCCACTGCCTTATCGGAAAAATAAGAATGCGTACGAAATGGCTCTCGTGCATGCACATTGGATAGGTGGACTTCAATGAATGGCTTGTTTGCGGCGGTGAGTGCATCACGAATCGCTACTGAAGTATGGGTAAAGGCGGCAGGATTGATGATGACAGCGTCAAAGCCCGTACCATCAGCCAATAATCCCAATTCACCAATCTTATCAACGATGTCGCCTTCGTGGTTTGACTGAAAGGCAGTCAGCATGATGCCATGCTTGGTGGCTTTACTGATTAAGCGATGTTCGATGTCAGCTAGCGTGGTTGTACCGTAGATGTGCGGTTCTCGTTTGCCTAGCAGATGTAGGTTTGGACCATTTAGTAATAAGATGTGGCAAGACTGTTTCATAATGATGGGCGGTCTAAAAGTAAGAATGGTGTTATTTTAGCAGATTTTTTGTGAAAAGTTTTGTCTGATTGGTGGTTAATCGTGGATAAATAGACACTTGTGTGTGAAAATTGATAAAAATACTTGTATTCTGAATTTATCATGGTATGATAATTGCGGTAGTTATGTAAAGATGTGATTTTTTGTAAATATTGTTAGTAATATTATTGCTGGCGATATTGATGAAATTGCCTACTGATTACTGTAAAAAGAGTGTGGTTGAGATTTTCAACCCGCTTGAGTTCATTTAGCTTGATGAGCTTTGATGGCGTGTTTAGTAACCATGCCCATCATATTCAAGCGTTTTTATAGGAAGAGAATATGTCAGTTCGTGAACAAGGTACTGTAAAATGGTTCAATGATTCCAAAGGTTTTGGCTTCATTCAGCGTGCGACAGGTGAAGATGTGTTTGTGCATTTTCGTGCGATTTTGGGCGAAGGTTATCGCTTGCTAAAAGAAGGTCAAGCAGTGGAATTTGTTGTAAGAGAAGGCGATAAAGGATTACAAGCTGAAGAAGTAACCAAGCTATAAACACTTTTCTTGACACACTAAAAGTCCGCTTTTTTGTGGGCTTTTTTTATGCGTTCATCACTCATGATGTGGATAATTTTGCAAATCATTTGCATAAATTGTTATAATGCGTTATTGTGTATATTTTTTACTATCCTATTGGAGCATGACAATGAAAATTATGAATAAACTATTGGCTGGTGTACTTGCTGTAGGCATCTGCATGGGTGCATCTGCTGCAGACACTCAAGATGCACAAGAACTAAGCGATGAACAAAAAACAGCTTATGGCATCTGTAATATTGTCGGTGAAGGCGTGTTTAGCGTGGCGGTCATGCGTCAATCTGATGTTAAACAAAGCGATGCCGTAAAAGAAGTTGAGGTGGTATCAGCTGAGCTTGTCAAGCAGTTCGGTGATAATGAAATCACCGAATACATCAAAGAATTTTGGCAGGTGGCATTGACTGAGTTGTATAAGCAGAATGTTGAAGCAAGCGATGATAAAAAGCGTGAATTTGTACAAGGTGCAACCGCTGAAGCAGGCTATGCGTGCCTTGATATGATTTTAGAAGAATCAACTGAACCAACAAAAACATCCGCCAAAAATAAATAAGGATAATCATTTGAGTTTATACACACTTCCAAGCGATGTGGCGACTTTTGGTCGTTTTGAAGATTTGCCATTGTCTGAGACGACTTTAAAGGCGGTGCGTGCACTTGGGTTTGAGAAGCTAACCCCAATTCAAGCACAAATCTTACCACATACGCTTGCCAATCAAGATGCCATTGGTCAGGCTCAAACAGGTACTGGCAAGACAGCGACTTTTTTGATTACCATCATTGAATCGCTAATGAAACACCCCTTTGCGTCTGATGAGGCAAGGTTTTTGGGTGAGCCCCGTGCTCTAATCTTAGCACCGACTCGTGAGTTAGCACAGCAGATTTTTGCCGATTGCCGTGAATTAACCCGTTTTAGTAACCTGTATAATTTATGTATCACAGGTGGTGCGGATTTTGATAAACAAGCAAGTCAGCTTGAACGCCGTCCTTTGGATATTTTGATTGGTACACCAGGTCGCATTATTGACTGGGTGAACAAGGGAGTGTTGTTCTTAGATAGAGTGGAGGTGTTTGTTTTGGATGAAGCGGACCGCATGCTTGACATGGGCTTTATCCCTGATATTAAACGCATCGTTCGGCACATGCCTGTCAATACACACCGCCAAAGCCTATTGTTCTCGGCAACATTTAATACTGATGTGATGAACCTAGCCTATCGCTGGCTACATAACCCTGCTTTTGTGGAAATCGCTCCAGAGAGTAAGACCAATCAGGCGATTGACCAACGCTTTTATTTATTGACTGAGCGTGAAAAGATGGCGGCGTTGCGTGAGATTTTGTCTGACAAAGATGTGAAAAAAGCCATTATTTTTGCCAATCGCAAAGACCAAGTGAAGCGACTATATGATAACTTGCGTCGCCAGTTTGAGGTAACCATGCTCTCAGGTGATGTCGCCCAACAAAAACGAGAGCGTTATCTTAAACGCTTTAAGGATGGCGAGGTAAATATCTTGGTGGCGACTGATGTGGCAGGGCGAGGTATCCATGTTGATGATGTGACTCATGTCATTAATTATACGCTACCTGAGATGCCTGATGACTATGTGCATCGCATTGGGCGTACTGGACGAGCAGGGCACACAGGTATTTCCATTAGTTTTGTCAGTGAAAATGATGCCTTTAATCTACCTGCACTTGAAAAGCATGTGGATATGAAGTTTAAATTAAACCAATTTGAATTCATAGAGGCAGATAATCATGCTGGTTCATCACAAAATAAAACCGATCGGTCGGATTGTTATAGTGAAGCAGGGTAGCTAATGAACCCATTGTTAGAGCTACAACCCAAGCGTATTCCGCTGTCGCTATATATCCATATTCCTTGGTGCATCAAAAAATGCCCATACTGTGACTTTAATTCACACGCCTTGCCTAGCCCTGACCAAAACGCGCTGTTATCAGCACCTTTTGCTGATTATGTAGATGCTTTGATTGCAGATGCCCAGTCTCAGCTATCTTTTGTGCAAGATAGGCAGATTGAATCTGTGTTTATCGGTGGGGGTACGCCATCGCTACTGCCTGCTGAGCAGTTTAAACGGCTGTTTGATGCATTGCGAGAGCTTTATGATTTTCGTCCAGATTGTGAGATTACGCTTGAGGTCAATCCTGGTACGATTGAACATTCACCATTTGAGGCATATCGCCACATTGGAATCAATCGTGCGTCTATTGGGGTGCAGACTTTTGATGACAAGGTATTGCAAACGCTAGGGCGTGTCCATAATCCCATGCAGGCGATGAATGCCATTAAACAAGCAAGACAAGCGGGTTTTGAGCGGGTGAATGTGGATTTGATGCATGGACTACCCAATCAAGATGCGAATATGGCCATTCACGATTTAAAAACCGCTGTGCAGATGGGGGCGACTCACATTTCGTGGTATCAGCTAACCATTGAACCAAACACCGCTTTTTATCGTTCACCACCTGCCTTGCCTGATGATGAAGTGCTTGAATCCATTGAAGAGGCAGGGCGTTGTTATCTGCTTGAGCAAGGCTTTAATAATTATGAAGTCTCAGCATGGGTAGGGGCAAATGACAGACCTTGTCATCACAATATGAATTATTGGCAATTTGGTGATTATCTGGCAATCGGTGCAGGTGCACATGGTAAAATAACACTATATAATCATACTGAACATGCAGATGGTATTTATCGGTTTAGTAAGTCTCGTTTGCCTAAAGATTATCTGAATTTTATGCCATCCTATGCCCCAAAAATGGTGAGCTTTGAGAAAGTTAGCGAAGATAGTCTGCCCTTTGAGTTCATGATGAATGCCCTTAGGCTAAGGCATGGTGCGACAACACAGATGTTTGAGGAGCGAACAGGACTGCTTGTTAGTAGCATTGATAATGAGCTACTGCCCTTACAGCATGAGGGTTTTATGGTGCATGATGCGACCTTGCTTAGCCCAACTAACATGGGGTTTCGCTATGTAAATCATTTGGTGCGTTCATTTTTATGATTGGTGCTATCACATGAACAACGGATACCGAAAATAATTTTTTTGGTATTTTGTGAGATGAGCTTGTTAAATCTTTTGTCAAACTTTTTTGCACCATTGATAACGGCATCGCTAGCTTCCAAAAAATGTCCTTAACGCAACTTTTCATGGTGTTCAACCAGTTAGAACAAAAAATTATAGCAACAGTAGCGGTGATTGATTTTTGTATGATAATTTTCTTTTATAATTAGGCTTGAGTTTCAAGAAGTTCCGACAAACTTGCACTGATTATCATGAATATTGATGATATTTTGTGTGAATTTAAATCATTAATATTTTGATTAACCCTGTATAATAACCATGTCAACCATTCATATTATCCTATTTACCCCAAAAATCCCCAACAATACTGGCAATATCATTCGCCTGTGTGCCAATACAGGAGCCAAACTGCATTTAATTAAACCGCTTGGTTTTGAGCTTGACGATACCAAGCTAAAACGAGCAGGGCTTGATTATCATGAATATGCTGATTTGAAAGTGCATGAAGACTGGTGGGTGTGCCGTCAGATGCTAAATGAGATGGGTGTTGACCAAGTGGTAGCATTGACCACCAAGTTTAGCCATAGCTTTTATGAGCATGATTTTAGTCTTGCTCAAGAAGAAAGTGTTGCGATGGTGTTTGGTTCGGAGACTGATGGTCTGCCAGCGAAGATTAGAGATGATATCGGTGTAGATAATTGGCTTCGCTTGCCCATGTTGCCACAGTCTCGCAGTCTAAACCTTGCCAATTCGGTATCTATTTGCTTATATGAACTTTGGCGACAGATGGGTTTTGTTGGTGATGTTGGTGAGAGTGTTGGCTATCACCGTTTATCCAGTCGTCCTCATTAAGTATATGGATAAATTGGGTATTCTTGGGTTGTCTTTATAAAAAAGTTTCCCAAAAGTTTCCCAAAATGAGTCGTCAATTAACCCCTCATCGTCATGGCAATAAGTGGCGAGTAAAGTTTAGTTTTTCTAAACAAAAATACATCATCACTGCACATACAGAACAAGAATGTATCCATTTAGCAAAACAAAAACTAAGTATACTTGAACAAGCTAAAGTGTCTGGTGGAGGTTTAACTTTTAAACAAGTGGCTACCATTTATTATGAACAACATGGTCAATATCTAAAAAGCCATAGACAAGTATACTACTTGATACATAGGTTTATCCGTGAGTATCCAAATATAAGTAATAAACTTATCCAAGATATAACAGCACATGGTTTAATACTATGGCGTAATGATAGATTGCAGAAAGTAAAAATTAATACTGTAAAAACAGAATTATCAAGACTATCTGCCATCTTTGCTTATGCTAAAAATGAGTTGCTTATCATTAATGAAAATCCCTTTAATAAAATAAAACTATACAAAACAACCCTATCAAGAAATCGTAGAGTGTCTGAAAATGAGCTTGTAAGGCTCATACAAGCAAGCAAATACCTGCTGGGTACTAAACCTAAGAATAACTTACAAGTGGCTGTATGGTGCTTTATATTCGCTATAAATACCTGTATGCGGATAGGTGAAATACTATCCATTAAAGCAATACACATACATAGCAATCACATACATATACCCATTACTAAGAATGGTTATAGTCGTGATGTACCATTAACAGATAAAGCCAAAGAGATGTTATCTTGGTTGGATATAACTGATAATTTATTTGATAAACCATATAAAGTAAGTCAAATATCTGAAACTTGGATAAGATTAACCAAGAAAGCAGGAATTACAGATTTACACTTTCATGATTCTCGTCATGAAGGTATATCTCGGTTTGTCAAAGATTATCAATTACCTGTACAGACACTGGCTAAAATTACAGGGCATAGGAGTTTAAAGGTATTGCTCAACACTTACTACAACCCTACGGTTGATGAAATGTTGAGCATGATGAAGCTTAAAGCTCAAACTCATCAAGCTGTAAGTTATCCAAATCACTGTTCACTTGACCTACAAGATAAGAAGTAATCTCTGTTTCTTGTGGTGCTACTTGTACATTATCAGAAGATAACCAAGTATTTATCCAAGGAATTGGGTTGGACTTATTATCAAATACAGCAGGTAAGCCAATTGCAGTTAAACGGATGTTGGCAATGTACTCAATGTATTGGTGTAAAATATCTTTATTTAAACCAATCATAGAACCATCTTTAAATAAATACTCAGCCCACTGTTTTTCTTGTTCAACAGCTTTATGAAAGATACCTATTGCTTGTAGCTTACATTCATCAGCAATATCTACCATCTCTGGGTCATCTTTACCATATTGCATTAGGTTAATCATGTGCTGAGTACCATTTAGATGTAGTGCTTCATCACGAGCAATCATCTTGATAATCTTAGCATTACCTTCCATCAGTTTTCGCTCTGCAAAGGCAAAGCTACAAGCAAAAGACACATAGAAACGAATGGCTTCTAACACATTTACTGCAAGCAAGCACAGATACAGTTTCTTTTTGATGTCTCTTAGATTACCTTTACCTGTTAATAAATAATGCTGAGAGGCTTCATAAAGGTCATCATAATAATGAGCAATGTCTCCTGCACGAGCTAAGATATGCTCATTCTCCATGATATCATCAAATATGATTGATGGGTCAGTAACAATATTACGAATAATATGTGTATAGCTACGACTATGTACGGTCTCACTAAATGACCAAGTCTCAATCCAAGTCTCAAGCTCAGGAATAGAAACCAAGGGTAATAACACTGCATTAGGACTGCGACCTTGAATACTATCAAGTAAGGTCTGGTATTTTAGATTAGAAATGAAAATGTGCTTTTCATGTTCTGGTAGTGCCATATAATCCAATCTATCTTTGGATACATCAATCTCTTCTGGTCGCCAAAAGAATGACAACTGTTTTTCAATCAGCTGTTCAAAGATAGGATGTTTTTGTTGGTCATAGCGAGAGATATTAACAGACTGCCCAAAGAACATAGGTTCTTTGAGCTGGTCATTCTTAGTTTGGTTGAATATAGAATAACTCATTTAAGTTTACCTGTTTGTATGGTATGGTCATAAAGTTTTAGTTCTCCTTATGAAAATAACTTACGCACATCTGAAGTGGTAGATTGTTTAAAGGCAAATAAATTTTTATCCTCATGTTCATTTACCGTAATGGGTTCTTGGTTGTCTTGGTCATCATTTGATGTTGACTCTAACTCGTTTGCGTTTTCATTTTTTGGTTCTGGTTCTGGTTGAGCAACCTGTTTGGGTGTCTGCTCTGTCTTAGTCTTAACCTCTTTATTATCATCTTTATTTTTTGGTTTTTCTTGTTTGGTAGGTTTGGTGTCAGTAGGGTTGGTGTCAATCTTGACACCTTCTGAAGTAATCTCAACAGATGCTTTGTCTGTATCTACAGTAAGACCTTGAGATTCTAAGTATTGAAGTACTGCTTGGTTAAGTTCTTGTGAGTTAAGGGTAATTTTCATGGTTATTCCTTTTTTGGTTTAGTTAAGTAAGGCGGTATGAGTAGCTGCAATGGCATCACAAATATGCTCTTGTTTACCTTTTGGGTATTTGTTTAGCCATGCACAGACTTCTGGGTAGGTATTAACCACCCAGTTAATGACTTGTTCTTTAGAAGCATCTAGCTGTCCTACAGTACGCTTAACTTCCTGTGGGGTAACAGCCAGTAGTGGGATAGTATTAACACCATCTTGATAAGCCACTACGCTTGATAGTGCAATACACACACCATAGCTCACCATAGCACGAGCTGATTGTGAACCTACTGGTAGCTCTGCAATAAAGTACTTGGGTTTATGTGTCTGGTTAAGTTTATATAACCCATCATATAGCTGTGTGGCTGATGCTAAATCCTCTAAATTTTGATAAGGTTGTGTTTTTGGATTACTGTTGATAACACCCCCTTCTTTAATGAATAGGGTTTTAGTTTCTGGATTAAAGCTGGCAATACAATAACCCCAGTTGCGTAAACTGGGGTCAAAGCCAATGACAGTTTCTAAATTCTCTGACATTGATTGCACCTATTAACCAAATAGTCCAGATTTTTTTACACCAGCAGTAGTAGGTGTTGATGATTTATTGGTAGTGGTAGAATCTTTGATTTGACCTTCCCACTTATCTAACCAGTTTTTATAGAACTCTGCTTCTTTACCTGCACGAACCTCTGATGTAGTACGATTATCTTTGGCACTAAATACTTTTGAAATAGAAGCTCTTTTAATGATTTCATCACCATCTACATAGTTACCGTTGTTATCTTTAACTTGCTTGAATAGTTTTTCTTTAATGATGCCTAGCTTAACTTCTTTACCCAACAAATCTACAAGCATAGGCACTTCTGTTGGTACTTCTTTTTTTTGTTCAAAGTTATATACCTTGATGACTTTTGGTTGAATTTTTTGCTCTGCCAAAGGTTTGGTTGATGCAAATAAGGCGATGGCATCAGCATTTAAAAATGAGGGTAGGTAGTTTCTTTCACCGTTTTTCTCATAAAAATTATTACCTTGACGGTTAGTTACATACAAGGTCTCACGGAAAATAACACCGTCTAGGTCAAATTCAAAATTAATCGCACCTGCACCTGATTGCGATTGTGAAGTGTATGCGTGCTTAATAATTGCTGAATAAATGCCTGATTCTGGAACTTTATAATTACCACCAAGTACATCTTTTTCTTGTTCAATATTTTCTTGGTAGCCTAAATTAGATAAAAAGTTCATAATAATTCCTCTTGGTTTTGGTTGGTTAAAAATTAATTTCCATGATTCTCATGAAAGCCTAATTCTATGGCTCGTTGTTTACGAGCAATTATCGCATCATCAATATCATCAAAAGATTTTTGAAATACTTTTCGTCCGTTTAGGCGGATTTGTGCGACATACTTACGAGTGCGTTTGTTATACCAGATACCCACTTCTTGGGTTCTTGATTGGGTATTTTTAGCTCTGTTGCGAGCATTTTCGCTAACTGTAACCTGTCTAAGATTGTTAATGCGGTTATCTGCTCTATCATGGTTAATGTGGTCTATTAAGTGTTTGGGTGGTGTACCGTGTATGTAAAACCACGCCAAGCGATGCTCAGCGTAGCGTTTACCTTGAATGTTAATATAACGATAACCTGTGGATGAATCTACTCTACCTGCACGAACACCTGCATGGATATTCTTAGATGGTTTAATACGCCATGTAAAATGTCCTGTAGCAGGGTCATAATAAAGTGTCTGGGTTAGAGTGTCATGGGTTAGGTCATTAAGCATAGTATTCATTCAAGCGGTTGAGTACTAAAGTAACATCATTATTGATAAAGGTTTCTTTATCATCAAACAATCCCATTGGACTACGCATTCTTTCATTGACGGTATCTTTGGTGATTTGAGTTTGAAATACATATTTAAAACCTAATGCACGCTCACGGTCTGTGTAGGTAAGCAAGTCATTATCATAATCAGTTAAATCATCAATGGTTACTTTTTTAGTACTAACGATACAACTAAAGTATGACTCTACACCCTGATTTGACAAAGAGCCTTTGATAGGTACTTTGGTTTCCATAACCATTGCTTTATCATTTAAAGCACTCTTGGTGTGTGCAGTAAAGACAACGGATTTGCTACTACTAGCAACATACTTTTGCATCAAGTTTTTAAAAAACTGAGCATAATTAGACCAACTTTGCATGGTGTTTGATGCAGTTAAAACATGAACACTCTCATACATATCCATCAAGTAATTTAGACCATCAATAACGATGGTTTTAATGTCATCTTGATTTTCTGCCCATTCAAATGCTTCATATACTTGATAAGGGTCTGTGATGGTTACTTCTTTAAAGTTCTTTGGTTTAAATGGTAAGCGTTTTCCTGATTCACAATTTAAATAAAGTACATTACTTAGATTGGATAAGCTAACAGACTTACCTGTACTGCTCTCTCCACAGACCAACAGTAGATGGTCATTATTGCTACTCATAATTTCTCCTATTTAGGTTAATGAAAAAACACCCTATAAAGGGTGCTTTAACCAGTATCATTGATACTAGATTTTCCCATTGGCTGCAAGTCTCCCTGCAACTGTATGGAAAATGGTACTATGAAGCTCCAATTCATCTAGTTTATCAGATAGCTTATTGTTCAACGAAATTACCTTTTCTTTGATAATATCAAAGCTAAATCCACCATCTACTAATACAAAGGCATAACGAAGTAGCATATTATTGCGATTACCATCACCTGTGTTATTGATGACCCATCTTTCTAGGTTATCAAGATGGTTTTGGTCGTGTAAGATACGCTCTCGTTCTTCGTTCTTAGAAGTTTTTGGGATATAGGGTAAGATGTCAAATAGCTCACCTTCTGTATAGATAACTAATGCATTAGGGTTACTAAGCCACTTCTTAGCACGATGCCCACACTGTCTATCTACTTCAAACGGTAAATCATTAAGTACATTGTTATAAAGCTCTTTGTACTCATTCTTATCCAGTTTTAAATTGTAGTTGATGGGTAAGATGATACGGAAACGATGATTATCATCTGTGTGGCTCTTAGTGGTGTAATAGATGGCTTGATATTTTTTCAATAACATCTGAGCTGTAGATAAATTGGTGCTACCATCTACATCTAAAACCAGTAAATTAAATCCTTCAATGGCATTATCTTCTTTACGATAGCCATCAGTAACATGATGACTAAGCCAATGGTAATCAGGTTGGGTAACCAGTTGAGTTAGCTGCTCAAAGGTAATGCTGTCATTATAATAACCAGTGGTCATGTCTGAGTTATTGGTATAACTGACTGTAAGATTATCAAGACTGGTTTCATCAATAGTATCTGCATGAAGAAATAAAATAGATTCAATATAAGATTTTTTAATAATTATATTGTTTTTATATCCCCATGCAATAGCCATCATGAGCATCTCATCTTTTTGGGCTTTACTACCTCTAAATGATGGTAAATCCTCATCAAGGTCTGCCAAAGTTACTTGTGTACGAGTCTGTGCTAGATAGTTGGCTAATTTAACATAAGGTCTTTGAGGTGTCATAAGACTTACAAAAGCCTGTCCACTATCTTCTGCCAGTTTGATGGCATACTCTACATGATGTGGATAGATTTCATCATCACCATCAATAAATGCATAAGCACCTGCTAATTTCATTACTTTAAAATAACGATGTTCTAACTCACTTTTACGAATATTTTCAAGCTCTGATAACTGCTGGCTTTGTTGTTCACAGATGAGTTTATACTCAACCAGTAGCTTAATACTATCTTGGGTAAGTCGTAGTGATTTATTCATATTGGATAAATCTGCAAGTAATGCTAAGCGGTCTGATAGTTGTTCAATATAATCATCATGGTCGCTATTAAATAACTGATTGATGACTTCATCAACACTCATGCCTGTTTGCTTAGTACTGCGTTCTGCATAACCAAAGAAGCATCTACGAGCATATCCCATTTCAAGCATTTGCATGAGTTGCTCTTCTGTTCTTGCTCCATCTAATAGCTTAGAAGGTGTACCAAATAACAACATATTAGCAGGGGTATATCCATCAATGCGTTCAAATCTGGTATTCTCAGCAGAAGATTTAACCAGCTTATCTTTAATAAATCCTTTATCATACAGCTCTAAATAAGCGGTAAGAGCTTCAATAGAGCCACTAAAGTTCGCTCCAATTTCATCTACTTGCAGATTACAACTGCCTGCATTAGCCATAAGTAGCTTTTGACGCATTTGTTTAATGGCTGGTGTGGTAGCACTATCAAAACTGAATAATAATGCACCTAACTCATTAAAGCTCTTAGCCAGTTTAATAAGCTCATCATCAATGTCTGTACCATTCCTCTTAGCTCGTTTGGCTGCAAGTAATTCACAATTTTGTTCAGCACAGATAGGAAAAGTATGTTCCATAAATGCTGTCTTAAATGAATTAATCACTTCATTTTCAATCAGTGAAGTACTGTGTCCTTTACCACTACCTGAAGGGGATAAAGCAAAGGCATATACATTGATAGGAATAGTACCTTTACCTGCCCACCCTGCAATGTTTACTCTCATGTGGCTGGTAATCATTGCCATATAATAAGCAACAATTACTCTAAAAAATAAAGGATTGCTGTTTTGTGTTTTTGTTTGAAGTATCTTAACTAATTTTTGTGAAGTAGGGTGATACTCCATTTCATTAATAGATTTCATAATTAACCTTATTTAATTTTAATGCTAAGTACAAGACTAAGGATAAAAACAAAAAATGGATAATAAGGTAGATGCACATCTGTATCAAAAACTATTTTGATAAGTGCTACTGGAATAAGCAAGGTACTCATAACGATAAATAAGATAATATAGCTGAATAAAAAATCAGTTATGTCTACTGAGAATTTTTGTTTCATAATGGATTCCTTTTATTAAAAATAAAACCACAAAAGCGTGCCAGCACGCTTTACTAAAGGTGAGTAGATTGGGGTTGTGTGTATTTCATTAATAGCTGATATAAGGCATCTATTTGATTTGGTATGAGTACACGATTTATATGATGTACCCATTTTGGTTGTTTGAGCATATCTGCTTGAGGGTTTTTGGATATGTGTGAACCTCCTCTATTAACTACCTCAGCTGTACGACGCAAATGATTAATAGTCGTTACTAATTCTAGAAATTGCCAAATATCTTCTTCATCTGTAATGATGAAATCCTCATCAAAATATTCCTTAAGTTTAGTAATTGGGATTATATTTAACGAATGGAATTGAGTATAAATATCTTTATTATAAATATGTCCAAAACCCCAATACCAATCACAATCCCATGAAGGTCTCTTCATATACAGACGCCCTTCATGACTGCTCGTACCTATATAGATACTTTCAGGGTAATCATTTAATAGACTAGGTTTCATAAAGTAAGTTCTCCTGTATTAATGAGTGTGTCTTTTTGGCTACATAAATTAAAAGCAGGGCAATATTTACAAGAGGATACTTGCCCCTTAACCAGTTTAACGATGCCTTGATTACCTTGAGTAGCCTTATAGGCATAAGCATCTGCTGAATTATCAAAGTTCTTGGTAGAGCGAGTTAGTTTATTTGGGTCTTTGTAGTATTTATACACATCAGGTTTACGCCATAAGTCGTCATCTGTGCATAGGGGTAATTGGGATTCTGGAGCATCTTTATATAAGTCTATTTGCTTAACCTTATCATGGATATATTGATTGGTTTGTTGAAGACTCATCAAAGGATATTCTTGAGAGATTACTCGTGATGCTGGATAATCTTTATTACGCCTAGATTCAGCCATACTCCAATCAGTAAAGATATAATGAATAGTCATGGTATCTTTGGTAATAATGTCTGGATTTAACCAACGATAAATAGACCCTTGTAATCTGTATTTATCTGCATTGGATTGGTTCATATAATTCCATACAGAAGTGGATTTAAAATCCTGTACTTTACCTTCAGCAACAAAGTCAAACTTGCCTGATATGGTGTAGCCAAGCACCTCTCGTTTGGAGCGTTTTTCCATATAGACATTAATATCTTTTGGGTCTGGGTTATCAGGATTAATTTTAATTTTATTAATGACTTTATCATTAAATCCCAGTGCTTTTAGTGCTTGGTTTGGATTAAGCCAAGCTTGTTCAATAGCAGTATGAATGGCACTACCCATACGAGATGAGATAAGACTGCTGATGTCTGTTAGGGTATTCTCCTTATCCATTCTTAAGGATAATACTATCTGTCTAATAGAACGAAGTAGGGTAGTAGCACTAATGACATTGTCTTCATGGTCGTAACTGTCTGTGGCTAAGAATACTGCTAAGGGTAATGGGATATTTGTAATGTTGCTATAATTCATAATGCACCTTATGGGTAACAAAAACCCATCTTATGATGGGTTTTATTTTAAGTAAAAATGGTTTAGATACTAATAGTACCTCACACATCATTTTTTAGCATACTGGCTAAATCGTTGGGACTAAATCGCCAACCCTCATTAGAGCTAAAAATAGCGTTAAAACACCACTCTGAACAAAAATATCGCTCTTTAGATTGGGAAAACAATGCTACTACACCTAATGCACCCCATAAGTCATAGCCTGCTCCTTGGGTGTGCTTAAAATAGTCTTTTACTCGCTCGTGTGTGATGGATAGCGGTATCAAATCCCACTTATCAATAGGTAGTACCATCTCTTTACATCTTACACCACCATCACGGTAGCTTGATGTGTAGCATTCATAACGACCGTTAGGCAAGGCAATGGCAATTTCACAATGTGAATATCTTCCTTTGGTAAAAACCCTAGTAATACCATCACAAATGCGATGACTAAGTTTTTTAGCAGAACCATGATAACAAGCTAAATAAATCTTACTCATAAATAGCACTCCAACCTGTTGAGTAGTCATAATCATAAGGGTTATCCATTTGCATCATTTGAGCTTTGTGTTTTTCAGCATTGACAAAGTTGGCTTGCTCTTCTGCAATTAATGTAATGGTAAGCTCTGCTAATAAGTCTTTATTGAGTTCAACAAAGCTATTATCCATAGTTTTCCACATCAGATTGTCAGGTAGTTGTGGTAGCGTCTGTAAGGCAAGGTATTGTGTACGAGAAGAATCATCAGAATGGAACCATTTATCCACACTCTTGATGTATACACCACTACGACACATACGATATCTTTTATCTTTAATGGCTTCCCAGATTTCTTGCTGTGCTTGGTCTTTATCAATAGATAATACCCACCCATCATCAGTGTATTGATGGTGTATAGATGGTCGCTTAATAGCAGATAAATCAGCTAAGATGTAATAACCATCATTGATTTGTTCTAATAGCTTGGTGTGTTCATCTTTTGAGATTTCTATCAAGTCATTGGGTAAGTCTTGATAATCCAAACTGGTATCATAAAATGCTTGTTGGCTTGGGCTAAATTGGAGCATATTAGTATCCTATCACTAAAAAATAGAGTGGGTATCTTCCACTGCTTACTAGACCGTTGAATATTTTCTTCATATATATTGGGCAACTACGCCTACTCGGACTACCTTGAGCATAAGCTATATAACCATCATCATGCTTATTAGGGTTACCCATTGATGTCTGAATACTTAATGCTTTATTAGGAAAGGCGATGGGAAAACTTACATTATATGTTACGGTATCTCTACCACCTAATGTAAATTGATATATTCCCCATTGAATAATCAACCCATTTTTAAGTTTGACATAGCCTTTGTCTGCTAATGATGCTTCGCCATTAACTGCAGAAAGAATCTCTGCTCTTACCTCTGGGAGGCTAACAAAATTTGTAATATCAGTTCTATCTGCTTTACTGTTGAGTTCTGATTTTCTAGCATAAGCAGATAAATCAATATTAGTTTGATTGCGAGATAATGCTTGATTGAGTTGCTCAGTGTTTACCAAACCATTAAGAATGTTTTGTAAGTTTGTGATTTCACTGATGGAATGTGTATGCCTTAAATTTGCTTTACTACTTAAATCATTTTTAGTGGCATAAGGTGTTAAATCTATGGCATCAGATTTGCTATCAATGATTCTTAGAAGCTCTTGTTTTAAATGATTTAAATCCTCTGTACTTACCTTATCTAATAAGGCAGGTAAATTAGTATCCATGTTACTTGATAAGGCTTGTATAAGTGATTTTAGCTCAGTAACTTGTGTTTTATCTGCTTTACTGGCAATCACTTCATCTTGAATACGATTGGCTTCAGTAACCGCATTAGTAGCAGCTTTATCTGCTACTAAACGCAAAACTTCAGTCTGTACTTGTTCAAGAGTTAAGTCATTAAGCTCAGCTTCTGCAATTAGAGCTTTAACCTGATTAATAGTAACAGTATTTTCTAATTGAGATTTATCTGCTTTTGTAGATAATGCTTCAATCAAACCTGTAATTTGAGCTATTGTGTGAGTATGTCCTTCAATAGTACCATTTTGTATTGGTTGCTTAAGCCCTTGTTTGAGACCATCTAAAAGCGAAGCAGTGTTTTTATTCTCTTGTTTTACTAAACGCACAGCTTCTGCCAAAGCAATAATGGCTTGAGCAATTCCTTGTTTTTCTATTTTATCTATTGGCATCATTATTCTCCTAGAATCTCTGTAACTTTATTTAATAAGTCAAGGTCATCTTGGTAACCTGTAAAAGCTTTTAGCTTAGCGATTTCTCCAGAATTTTGTGTGTTCTTTTTAAGAATATCATCTTTAAACTCTTTAAATTTATTAGCCAGTAAAACAATAGCACCTGCTGTACCTGTATGAGATAATGAGTCAGACATAAGAAATTCCTTAAATTAGTAAAGAGTGAATTTGTGTTAATAGGTCTGTGTCTTTGACAAAACCTGTAAAGGTTTTATGTTCAGCAACTTCAGACTTAAGTAGCGTAACATCTTCTTTAGTTTGTAAGGAAATCTGATTAAGTTCTTTGTATTCACTTGAATTGACAAATTTATTAATAACCAAATCAATCATATCTTCTTTAAAAGTTTCAACATTAAATGCTTCATTATCATTGATACCTAAAATGGCTGATACAAGATGTATGTGTCTATAAAGCTCATCTACATGGGTTTTATTTGCTTTATCTTGGATAAGCCCTAAGATGTAATTGGTATTTTGAGATACCCATTCTGCATTGGCTTTTTGTTTGACTGTCTCTACCAATGCATCAAAAGCCTCTTTATCAGTCTTAAGGTCAAGTAGCTCAGTAATATGCTCAGTATTGTCTGTAAGCTGTTTTAATGACACTTTATCTTGTAGCTGACTTTGTGTGAGGGTAGCTGTGCTAGTAGCCATCTGTGCAGTTTTAACAGCTTGCTCTGTAAGCTCTGTTAATGTAGTTATGTTGTCTTTATCTGCTTTGGTTTGTGTTAGATGAGCATAAGAGCTTTGCAATAAACCAATGGCACGAGACAAGCTATCTACGCTGATTTTATCTGCTTTATTGTTGAGTACTTGTTTTAGTTCATCCAAAGCATCAATAGATGCTTTAATATCCAGTTCAGACTTTAAAGCATATACAGATAAATCAGGTAATTGGGGAATTGTAGGAATGAGTTTTAGAATTTGTTTTTTGGTTAAAAACTGTGAGATGTCTTGCTTAATAACTAAGTCATTAAGTTCATTCTTTTTTACAAAAGCATCAAGCTCATTTTTGGTAACCAGTGAAGGTAAATCCACTTGTGTCGTATCAGAGGCTATATCTCTTAAGATAGGGTTGGTTGCTGTAATAGATATTGTAGTGGCTGAAACCAAACGAACATATAAGATGCTTTTATCCAAGCGTAAAGGGTTACTTGCTTGTGGTTCAATAGATGCTAGTGGTTTCCATTCAAAACCATCAGTACTGTACTGAATACTAGCAGTATTTTCACCTGTGTTGGTAAAAGTAGTGGTTTCATGTAGTAAAGTAAATTTAACTACTTCACCTGTTTTGATGTGTAAGGTTTTAATCTTATCAGTAATAAATAACATAAAAACTCCTAAAGTATATGGAGCTTTTATGCTACAACTAAACAAGCAAAACTACCTAAAATGGGTCATAGTCTACTTTTTCATAAACTGTTTTGGCTTCATAATTATTAGGATGTGTTTTCATTTCTTGGATAACTTCTGAAATGATACTTTGTAGTTCCTGCCAATGCCCAATAAAGTGGTTATCTCCATTAACAATATAAGAGATAATATTTATCATACTGTGTAAAGATTCTGCTTGTACTGGGTCAAGATTACCAAAGCCAGAATAACTCTGTAAGATGTTTTTTATATTATGGGACAAATGAGTATTTAAAAAGAAAGAGCCATTAATTTGGCTCTTTGTCAGGTTATCAAGAGTGTTTTGCGATGTATGTGTGATGGGCATAGTAATTTACCTTATGAGAGTTTCGTGTATAGTAAGGAGTATAGCCATACTGTTTAGCTACCTCAGAGATGAGCATACGACTACGAGAATGTTTATCCAGTTCTCTGATGCTGATGATGCCTGATTTATTTTGTTCAAATACTTGTCTTAAACTCAATAGGCTCATCACAAACCTCTTTAATATAGGGACGGATACTATTTAGATGGTGTCGTTCTGCAAACGCCATTGCATCATAATGCTCGTCAAAATCAAATAAATGAATACGACCTATACCATCAGCACAAGCGAGTCTTAAACGCTTATGCTCTGGTTTGATGGTGTAGGTGTATTTAATACCCACAGCTTGCCATTCATCGTGTCCTTGCATATTCCATTCTAAGGGTTTTAGTTCAAATTTCATATTAACAACTCACCGTTAAATAAGAAGCACTTCTATCAATGTCTGCATCAACCAAGTAAGGCTCTAGTGCATTATCAATCAAACCGTTTAATTCGTGCTTATTAAGTAGCACAGGGGAAGTTACATTATCCACATACTTTTTACCGTCTAATGTGGTGATATAGATATTAATATACCACTGTCTTTTGGCATCTTTTGAGAGTATCTGCTTTCTTTGGGTAATCCATTGACCATAATAGGTAAGCTCCTTGGTCAATTGATTAAAAGGTTTATTAACATCTAAGGACATCTTTAGACACCCTTTGTATTTTTTGATTCTTTTTGGTTTACGAGTTTTCATTTGAAAAGTACCTAGTTAAATAAATGACTAAGACAATCAAAATGATAAAAATGATTGTCTTAATAATGATGGTAAGAATAAGAGGCAACAAACTCAAAGAGATAAGTGCAATAAGTATCCAAAATAATAAATCAATCATACAAAACTTACCAAATTGTCTATTAATGTTCTAAAGGGCTATTTGAAGACAGTTCAACCAAATCAATACCAAAACAGTCTTTCCATGCTGATGCTGGATAACTATTTGATAATAGCCCATACTTCTCAATTTTCTTAGGGGTGTAATTATTGCGATTACACCATTTTTTTAGTTCAGCCCATGGATATAAAAATCCTGTTTTTAGATAGACGGTAGTGGTTGTGGCTGATATTTCTTTATCATACTTATTGTCTTGTTGCTTAAGTTCCTGAAGAGTCTCAAGAGCTGAATTTAAATATCCAATCAGAGTGTCTAGTTGTGCTGTATTCATGGGTAAACTCCAATAAAAAAAAAGTTAATATAAAAACAACCGCAAAAGCACACCCCGTGTGCTGTTTGACAGGATTATGTTTGTGTTAAATAAATAATTTATAGTAGCTCAGTTGTCTGCGTATTAGGTTGGGAGATGCAATGAACAATATGACTGATATTCCAATCTTGGTTAAAATCTTTGGAGTGATTATTGGTGCAATTTTTGCTTTAACACTTACAGGAGATATTGACCAACAAGGTAAGTTACGCCTGAATATGGGTGTAATGGTTAAAGTGGCATTTAGTGCTTATTTTGGTTTCTTATCTGGTGGTTGGCTTATTGAATATATGGACTGGCAACGATACAGTTATGTATCACATGGCTTTGTCATGATGCTGTGTTCTGTGTTTGGTATGGCATTAGTTGGTGTGATTTATCAGAGCTTTAAACTATCTACAACAGATAAGACATTCTCTGAAATTATCCAAGAAATTAAAGAAACCTTTAGAAGTATCATTAAATAGGAGAATACTATGAATGAATTACGCTGGATAGCTAAAGCTCGCAGTTATTTAAATCTGACTGAAATTGTAGGTTCTAAACATAATCCTACTATTGTGGATATGTGGAAACTAGGGTTTAATGCTACAGGGCAATCCAATAGGCTTAAAGAAAAAGTATGGAATAATGATGAAACTCCGTGGTGTGGTGCATTTTGTGCTGCTGTAATGGCACAAAGTAATCTACCTCATCACATTCCAAAATCATTTCCACTTGCTCGTTCATGGGCTACAGTAGGGACTAAATTATCCAAACCTGCTTATGGTTGTATCGTGGTGTTTAGTCGCAATGGTGGCGGTCATGTGGGGTTTTGTGTTGGTAGAGATAAGCACGGTAATATCATGGTGCTTGGTGGAAACCAAAGTAATCAAGTAAATATCAAACCCTTCTCACCATCTCGTGTCTTAGCTTATCGCTGGGCAGGTGATGGTACAGTACCATCAGATGCACGCTACAAATTACCTGTACTGACATCTAATGGTAAAGTATCTACCAATGAGGCTTAAATAAAAATAACCCCTTATTTGGGGTTATTTTCTAATTCATTAACAATTAATTGGGCATATCCTGCAATATCTACCCAACTATCTTTATAACTAGGATTACCACTAACAATACGAGCCAGTTTAGATGCAATCATATAGATTGCCATATTCATACTATGTGTTCTGTACTCTTTATTGTATTCGCACGCTTCTGCAATTTGTTCTGCTATACTAGCAACATGGTTAAAGGTGCCATAATTATTGCGTCGTTGTTCTAAGATTTCGTTAATATTAGACATAGTTACCTCTATAGTTGTTATGGATTATACTTTTTACAATCATGATTGGGGATAAGCTGTCTGTACTGTACCCAGTTAGTGAAGTTGCCTGAGTAAAAGGTGTATTTGTTTCTATAGTTATACCAATGAGTAATTCCCTCAAATTCATCGTTCTCCCCTGATGGGTCAATAGGTGTGGCACAATGCTCAAAAGGACTAGCATGTACTGGCTCACTATTAACTAGCTTGTCATAGATAGCTAGTGCTTTTTCAATACTGGTATCATTTTTACGGTATGATACTTGTGCTGCACAGGAACAAGAGATTTTGATGGCTGTTTCTACATCAACAGTGCTAGGTAGTTCTGTTTCATCTGTTACAAGATAGATTAACTGACCATCAATATTGCGAGAATGCTTAATATAAGGCGTATGCCATTCACCTGCTTGTAATACTTCTGGCTCACTCTCTTGCATTGCTTGATACATCTTATCAGCTAGTTCTTTAATCTCTGGTTGGGCGTCTTTATGACAACGCAGATTAAAGAAGTTATCAAAGTCAGTAGCAGTTACTAGCGTTTTCATCATTTGAAATGGTTCTAGCAAACGGTTCACGATTTGTTTATGTAAGCCAAGAACCTGTAATTTGTAAGCATGATACATGGCTGAATCTCTTGCATCGTACCAAGCTCCTTCGCAAATATCTCTGTGTGCGTGTTCATCTTTGGCTTGCATACCGCTTTGATTTAAACCCCAGTATAAAGGTACTGCTGGGTTATCACTGACTTGCTCAATCATCCTATCAATGGGAATGGCTCTACTACTCGCTGCATTGCGTGAAAATTGGCGGTGCGTTAGAAGCTCTGCGTGGATATAGCGATGGTACTCTAATTCAAAAGTAGTAATACGCTGTCCTGTATGTGTTGATATACTATCAGCGATAATAGTTGCTTTAATCATTTTCAACCTCTCTAAAAACCTTCACTTCAATCACAATATTATTTTTTGTGTTGTAGCTGGTTTTATACTCTATCTCTACCCCATCACCAATTTCTTCTTCAGTGGCTTTTTGAGCCTCTAAAAATAGACGCTCAAATTCAAGAATAGCAGGGTGAATGATTTCGTTGTTCATGTTTTACTCCTCTGGTGGATTAGGTAGTGGTTGCCAACATTTGACTTCATCAAACTCCCACATAAAATCCCCAAATTCATCTGAAAACCAATGATAACCAGCATATTCTTCGCCATCATCACCAGTAAATGGACTATCATCTATGGTATAGATTGCGATTTTAATACCAACTGTTTTGATATAAATTAAGATTTCTTTGTCTTCGTATTGTCTTAATGAATCACAATCTGTGCTAATCCAACCGTTATTTGGCTTTACCATCAATTTTTAATCCTCGCCTATTTCTAAGAATTTTTTAAAATTCCCATTAGTTAAACTACCAATAAATTTACCTTTATGAGTAAAATCTAACTCATCATAATAACCAAGTTGCTCAAACAAAGTCATTATTGTTTCCTCACTTGAAAATTCACAATCATTAAGACGATAAGGTGTAAATTCAACTTTTAAACCTATCTCTTCTGAATGATAGTAAAAACTACCGCCATCAAAGCTAGCAAAAGTAAGGTTCTCATCTTTATGGGTTTTTACAAAGTCATAAATACTCATTCTTAATCCTCTAAAACCACTTCGCCATCAACAAAATCAATGATGGTTTTGCCTGTTTTTGGGTCAAATGGGATTCCTCTAGTGATTGAATGGCAATATCGGTGCAAGGGATAATCTCAATGGCTTCAAGCCATACAGATTCCACAGGCTCTACGATTTTTGATTCATCGTGCTTAACACCATATAAAGCACAAGCAGATAGACTAATGCCCTCTTTTGCCCACCATTTCCACATTCTACGAGCATTTGTAATAATGACCTCGCTACCTGCTTTTTGTTCTAGTGTACCGAACCAAACACCTGCAGAGTATGTACGCACAATAACTTTTTTACCTACCATACCGTTTAGACCCTCATGCGTTACTGTGTGAGTCTCTGATGCGGTTGGTGTGTTTATGTTATCCAACATAGACTGGATTTGTTTGATTTGATCTAGGGTTAGATTGTCAATGTTCATAAGATTTATCCTTCGTTTAATAAATGTCATCTTTAAATATTTCAATTTTATAAAGATGACAGGGTTGTTATGTTTACGGTATCATCATTACTCATATCTACAATAGTAGAAATTAAGGAAGGTCGTTAGACATCATTACTCATCAAAGTCAGATGGCATGAACGGTTCTAAATTAGGTCTGCGGTAAGTATCTGGGTTCTTTCCAATCTTACCGTTTTTAGTAATGTAAGGAACAAGATTGCCATGCTCATCAGTTGTAAACTTTGTGTAGTTAGAGCGATTTACTTCTGCTAAGGCACCTTCCATATCAAAACTTATCATATATCCTACGCCAAGTGCGGTTACGATTTGGTCGCATAAAGCATCAATTAGCTCTGCCTCGTCAACATTATCCATAAACTCTTTAGATTCGTCAGCATCATTAGAAATACTCAATAAATCATATTTTAGTCTTTCTACCATATCTGCTATGTCATCACAACGGATAGCAATTAGCATTTCTGAAAATTCTTCGCAATGAAATGCGATTTGTTTGATTAAATCTTGATTGCTTGGATTGGGTTTGGCAATCTTAAACCATTGAATAATAGAAAAGATGGTATCTAAGTCTTTTGTTTGGGTAACAATTTGATTCACCAAATCACCTAGATTGATGTCTTGTTTCATGTTAGTTTCCTTTTGGTTAGTGTTTAAGTTTGGATTTTTGTGTGGCTACACGGATTTGATGATAACGAATGAATTCGTCTAAGCGAGTGGCATAATTGATGGCATCTTGTTTGTTATATATGATAGTACCTGATGGTGTACGCCAACCTACACCTTGTGATGTAAATACTCGTACAAGTTCACCTTGTCCTACAACAATATTTTCCATACCTTCGTACTCTTTGTACTTATGAGTTTTGCGATGATACATAAATACCCCATATTTTTTAAGTAAATATGAGGTATTTTACATCAAAATAGTAACTTAACAAGTAGAGAGTATTTCATCTTCTGATATGTTATTAGGTAAGGTAATACTATCTGCCCAAGTAGGATAATAAATGTCTAATTCAGCTTCTAATTTAACAGTATCATGTTGTAACTCAGGCAATTCTTGCCAAGCCATGCAATCAATAAGATTGTCATTGACCCATTTAATAATTTTTACATCATTACGAACCATTAAATAGATAGCATCATGAATAAGACACACTGGCATGATGTCATACTTATATTCAGATGCCCATACACGCTCCATAAATTCGTTAGCAGCACGATTAGTAAGCTGGCAATAACTTTGTCCACTTGCAGCATTAGCAACGCTACGAGCTTCTGCTGTTGCAATATGAGGTGTTTTAGAACTGTTAAGTACAGTTCTGCCTACAATAGGGGTTCTAATGCGTAAACCAAAAGCTACATCAATATAGCCTTGTTGTTCACACTCTTTTAATCTGTCTGCTACCCAAGCATCAGATTGATAATACAATTTGTGATAGTTCTCCTCAATTTGTTTGGCTTCTTGCTCTGTAAATCCAGAGTTATTAACCAGCGTTTGCCAAGTACCTTGATAAGCTAATGCAAAACTAGGTGCTTTAGACTTCTGTCTTAGCTCTGGATACTTTTTGGAAATAGAGTTAATGCTTTCTACAGTCTCTACAATATCAGGCATTTTATCTCGCCAGTAATAAAAAGCTCGTAAACTATGCCCATCAAAACCATCAGTATAGATTTTAAGTTTGGCTTCATCTTTAGTGATGAGTGCATTGATTCTGTCTTCAAGAGCATTAAAATCACTACCAACAAATAACCAATCATCTGGTGCTGAAAAGCATTGTTTAACCAGTTTACCAAACTCAGAACCTGAGGGTAGGTTTTGTAAGTTGGGATTGGAACTGGATAAGCGATTGGATACTGTGCCTGCTAGGTTAAAATTACCATGTAGATAATGCCAACCATCTTTAGGCATGGCTTGTTCAAATGCTGGTATAAAAGTAGTTATTACTTTTTGTGCAGATGAGTAAGCCAATAAAGCATCAAGTAATTCCAATATTAAAGGACTGTTTGTATGGTTCTTTAATTTCTTTAAAGTCTTAGCACCTACAGCAGGTTGTTTGCTGGTAGTGTAATCTAATACAGGTAGCTGTAAATCTTCATATAACAGCTTAGCTAAGTGTGCATTACTGTTTGGATTGAACTGCATATCTACAAACTTATCAATGGTATGCTGTTTGGTTTTTAATTTTTGATTGACTTTATCCAGTTCAATTAATTTTAAATCCAACAAACAATCTTTAACATGGGGATTGTTATGAATCTTGGCTAAATTAGCATCTACGATAGATTGTAAATGTGCTTTTGACTCTATAACTTTATCCATGTTCATAGGCATACCATGCAATTCAATCTGTACTAAAGTCTTAATAGATGGAAGCATGATGCTTTTATAGATACCTTCTTGGTTATCTTTAAGCATTCGTGGGTAGTATTTATTAAACACATAAAAAGTAGCCAAGGTATCTTTTAGATTATATTCAAGCACTATATTGATAGGGTGCCTGGTTACATCTTTAACATCAATGGCATAATTACCCACAAATTCATGACTTAAATCTTTAAGACTTAGCTCATTACCAGTAGTACTGTTTAAAGATAAATAAGCAATAATCTTGGTGTCATGCACATTCTTACACATAGTGTGTAATCCATGAAGCATTCCTTGATGGTCTCTTGGATGAGACATAAAGCAATTAAAGATAATATGCTTAATATCAAAAGTAGCATTATGAAACACAAGTGTCCCACGATAACGCTCAAAGAACAGCTTCAACTGTCTTTTATCCAAGACTTTAAAAGCAATACCTTCATGTTGATTGTATGCAAATGCAATGGAATATAGCTCAGAGCCTATCGCTAAACCTGTGGTTTCAATATCACAAGTAAGTACTGGGTACTGATGTAAATTGGCTAATTCTCGCTCTATATCACTCGTATTGCTAGGATAAGATGCTGACTGGATAATATCTCCACGAGTAACATACTCACCCTTATAATGGCTTATAAGTGTATTTAGGGACATATCCAGTTTGCTATCAAGGTTTGGATTATATAGCAGTTGCCCATAGTTGATACCCAGTACAACATACAGATGCTCAAAGCCTTTAATCTTACAGGGCAATACATAACCAAGATGTTTATCTGTCTGTATTTGACCTGTTAATGCTTTAAAATATGTAGCATCTGCCACATATAAATAACGAATACCGTAATTAACCAGTGATGGTAATAGCTTGGTGATTTCTTTACGGCAGTTACCTACTGTCATTTTAGAAGTGGGATAGGGTAATTCACAAGCCATAATATCCAAGACATTATGTGATTGCATTGGTTTGACATAGTTATCCAGTAATTTGAGTTCATCAAAATAACTGGATTTGATAAGAATACAGATGGATGGGTTATCCCCAAAATCAAGACATCTCATATAATACTCTCAACATTAAAGATTCATTTACTATCTGCTCTAACCAATCAGGAATGTCATCAACAACTGGTGCTGTTGCATCAAATAGATGATGACAATTTTGTGGTAAATATGCCAGTACAGTACCTTGTTTTAGAGTTTTACCTTTAGTAACTAAACTTAGATGTGCATATATACTTGTTTTGGTTTTATTTATTTTGGATAGGTAAGACAAATAGTCATCAGCAAGAACTTTTAAATTACTAGGAAGTAGCACCATACTATATTTGTTATTATCAGAAGATAGATATAACATTTGTCCTTTGTGGATAGTAAGTTTTGAACCTGTTTGTTCATATAACTGGTTTAACAGATTCTCAAGCATTTTTTCAGCATGGATTTCCATAGGTAGGATAATAGGATGTATCCAGTCTAATAGCTTATTTTTCATACAATATCACCTGTAACATATACTTTGGATTTTGCTCGTGAAAAAGCAACATATAATAATCTGAAAGTCTCTTTTGGATTTCTTAAGTACGCATTTTTAAAATCATTAAGATTAATGAATACTTCATCATAAGTAGAGCCTTGTGATTTATGTACTGTGCAGGCAAATGCAGGGCGTAAGTCTGCAAAGAGCAATCTGTTGTCATAAGTTTTAGGATTACACTCACCTAATTGTGGGGCATATAGTTTATAGTTTTCTCCTGTGTGGGGGTCATGAGCTGTAATGGCATTAACTTTATATCTACCCAATTTACTGGTATGAACACTAGGGTTAATACTGCTAATAATCAGCTCTGTGTCTGCATAAATAGCTTTGGAGGTTGATGTAAAATATTTATATTCTGTTTCTCCAAATTTATGATTATAAAAGCTATTGTTGATGACAGTATCACCTACCTGCATCTCCTTACGCTTGGTAAAGTGTTTAAACATTTTATTGTTGGTTTGCTTAACTTGGTGGTTAGAATAACGAATGACTTTAACTGCTTTATCAGATTTAAAGGCAGTAATCATGGCTTTATCCCATGCTTTTTTATCCAGTAGCATCAGCTCATTATTAGCTTCTGTTGAATTTATCGGGTCTAAATAACCTTGTTTAATGGCTTGTCTTAGTGTGTGTGATGCTTTAGCAATAATGGGTGCATTCTGCTGACGCATGACAGTTTCTAAAGTAACTACTGGATAACCTTGCATGAATATGGGACAATGATTTAAACCAACAGGGGTAAGTTGATAGTTATCTCCCATAAAGATGAACTTAGCTGTAGGACTAGAACCCATACACATATTGATGGCTTTAAGCACATCATAATCAATGTAAGAACACTCATCTACGATAATAATTTGTATGTATGCAGGTGTTAAGGATTTAGCTGCCATGGCTGGTTTATTGGGGATAATACCTAAAAATTTGTGCAAAGTAGTAACTTTATCTGATACTCTTTGTGATAAAGCGTGCTTAGCTTTATGTGTCATTGCAGTAAAGTGGGCAACCATAGGTAGTCTATTATTATCTAATGACACAAGTAGTTCATTAGCTTTAATAGCTTGCTCTACAGCTTCATTAATAATAGTAGTTTTACCTGTACCTGCATGACCTTGTAGAATAATACAACGCTCATCCATAGTAGTTGATAACATAAATTCAACGAGCTTTTGACAAGCATCTTGCTGTTCTTGAGTAAATGTAATCATTAGTATTTCCTGATGAATAGTAGCATTAAGTATTGTTCATGAATCATTGTTTGGTACTTTCAATAATCATGAGTTTCTTTATAGGTTGATATGGATTACTTGTCCAAAAGGGGCTACAAAATTAGAATTATTAAATATTACCCAAATTACTGGATGAGTAGGTTTGGGTAAATTAATATTTAAGTAGCCATCAGTAATGATGATAAGTGCTTTGCAAGGTTTATCAATAAATCTTTGAATCACTTGAGCAACACAAGTACCTCCACCACCTACAAAATCAATAGCCTTAAGCTGATTGATATTTTTAACAGTATCAATGGTTCTAATACCATAATCAAACTGTATGGTTTCAATTTCTTTAGGCTTTAAGAACCTAAAAATACTCGCTACTTCTGTTATAAATTGATTAAATTTGTTTTTGCTGATAGAGCCTGAAGTATCAATAGCTATGCTTATTTTGGATAACTGCTTAGACTCTCTTGAAGGCAAATACATGGGTAAATATCTGCGTTTAGGCTTTTTCCATGTGTAATCCATGGTATCCAAATCACTAAAAAAGCGTCTTAGAACCACTTTCCAATTTACTTTTGGTTTCATCAATTCATCAAGGTGTCTTTGGACACTAAGAGGAATAGACCCTGCTTGATTGCATTGCTGAGCAACCATCGCAGCTTGTGCAAGTATACGGTTAATTTCTTCAGCATTATTATTGCTAGGGTTATCAGAATACTGAATATCTTGACCTAAACTGTTTGAAGGTGATGTGTCTTGTTGGTTTTGAAGTAAGTCATAAACTTCCTCTGTACTCATACCAGCATATTGATTATCATACAAAGCACCAGCAATCATGGTAAAGCCTTGCTCTACTAATTCATAATTGATGACATAGTCTGCTGCGATATTGAATAAGTGCATATCCCTATTACCCAGTCTAAGCATATGCTGATATGCCACATGAAGTGTCTCATGAGCCAGTAAGAATACTTGCTCATCATCATTGAGCTTTAAGAAGGTTTCTGGGTTTAAAATAAGAGATTTACCATCAGTCGCTCCATAAGGGATTGATGTATCCCATTTGGTATTTAAATTTGAGCATACTGTGGATAAAAATATACTGTTTGGTTTGGTTAAAAATTTAACCTTAGCACGAGACAGTACTGTGTCTTTGTCTTGGGTAGCATGTGTCATAAACTATCCAGTAATCTTTTTTGACAGTATTCTTGATATTGCTGTCTAAGGAATTTATAAGGTTGTTTTGTAAAGTATTTACCACGAATGTTTGGGGACATTATGAGTACATTCTCATAACCTTTGGATTTACCTCGTATTAAATAAGGTTCTGATAAGCTGGTAAAAGGAATAAGGGTATGTATTCTTAAATCCAAAGTAATATGAAAGCAAAGCATTCCTTTTACTTTACTTTTTACTTGCTTACAATCAATAAACCTAGAACTTTTTGTTTTAGGTTTATTTGCTTGAATAAGGTGTACTTCAAAGGTTGCTATCATAGTATCACTTAGGAAGTTTATTTATACATCTAGTAATGCGATAATCATCCATAAACCAGTCTAAACTGTCTAGCATGGCTTCATCACCCCTACTTTCACGGATGTTATTAAGGTCTATAAGAAAGTCATAAATGATTTCATGATATAGTAGCTCTTTGAACTCATCTTTATTGCTTTCTACTAAATCTTCTATGTCAATATCTACGCAATAATGCATATATACTCCTTAATACCAACTATAATAAAGTACTTTTTTACCTACTTGTAATGACGCTTTTATGATATAAACTGCTTTAAGTAAATCAGTATTGACTAAAAGCTGCCATTCATTGCTTGAATCGTTCATATCCAAGTTATTGATATTATTTTTAGCAAATTCTAATAAATCATCTGCTAAATCATCATCAATTTCTAAATACGAACAGTTAAAATCAGGTGCGTTTTTATAAGGATTTCTATCTAGCCAAACATCTGTTAAAAATGTTTGCAAATCCCAATTTTCATAAAAACGCACGATTGTTATGTGAGGTTCTGGTGAACATATTGAGATATGTCCATCTGCTTCACGAATAATCTTACTTTCATTGAATTCACAAAACCAAGCAACTAGTCCTATCAAAATACCTCCTTAGCAAGTGTGGTAATCCAAGAAGTGAGTTTGGTAAGTAATATAGGCTGTCTGTGTTTGATTTCACGCATGGCACAATATTGCAATTCCATAGGGAATCTACGCAAATAAATTTCACATTTTTCATAGTTATCCATGTTCATAGAGTGTGTAACCATAGACATAACTGCCCACTTGGTAGCAATTTCTGAAGGTATGGTAGTATCACTTGGATTATCCAAGATGGTCTTGATGGTTGGAATTTGTTGATATAGCTTGGTATAAGCAATAAACTCATTAGCCACTCCATCACCTATTAAAGATGCAGCCAGTAGCAAAGATGGTTCATCAATGCCTTTGATGACTTTGGATAACATTTCCCATGTTCTAGGAGAAGCATATGGCTCTGTTACATCTGGATTGAATGTGTAAAGAGCAGTCTTCTTAAAATTAATATAAGAAGTGATGCGATAGTCAATATCCGCTTTGGCTGCCCATTCAAGCCAATCATCCACATTTATTTCAATGTTAAAGTGGGCAAATCTTGAAATAAGTGCTGATGACATGGGGTTGACAATGGCATTATCTGTTTCTAAGTTACCGCACGCAATCATGACTACTTTGTCATTAAGTTTATGCTGTCCTACTTGTCTATCTAAAATAAGTTTATATGCAGCAGCCATGACGCTTTGATTAGCTGAATTGAACTCGTCCAGTACAAGTAGCCAGCCCTCATACCCTTCAGGGATAGGTGTATCTTGTAATGGGAAGGTATTAAATGGCATAAATTCTGCTTTGTTGTTATTAAAGTAAGGTAAACCAGATAAATCAGTAGGGTCTAGTTCAGTTAAGCGTAAATCAATAACTTTTAAGCCAAACTCTTTGGCTAATTGTTTGGCTAGTGATGATTTACCTTGTGCAGGACTAGAGTGCAAGAAAGGTACAATACCTGCTTTCCAAAGTTGTGGAATATGCTGGGCAACTTGTTTTAAGGTGGTATTCATGAAAACTCCGTTAATAGACAAAAAAAATACCCGTATCGTGGGTAAGTCGGGATTTGCCTGTAGGGAGTTTAATGGAGGGTCTACATCAAATCCTGCAATGGTTACACGCCACTCATTGCTTGGCGGCATGATGTTGTTATGGCTTTACATCATGCACAACTGCATCATGGAATTTATTATAATTTTCAATATAGACTTCTTGGTCTATTTCAGTGGTTGGTACATATTTAATAACTTTATTATCCATAGCAGATACGACTATATCACCTGCTTTATGCATATTTAATACTACTTCTGTGGGTTGTAGTTCTGTATCTTTATCCAAAGCAATATAGACTGTCTTAGTGTATGATTGGATAATATCCACAGCAACAACACGCTTATTAGCATCAAGTGCTTGTTGGATAGACATAGTAGCCATAACTATTCCTCGTTTATAAATAAAGGCTATTATAATAGTCTTCAATAAACTTACAAAGTTCTTTATCATTAGTAATACCAATGCTTTGTAAACTATCAAGCATATTTTGCTCATCTTTGGTTTTATACCATGATAGTGAGAATACACCTGCTTCTGCTAAAGCTCGTTTAACATTTTGTGTACTCATGCCTGTATCTACGGCAATTTCATCAAAACTACGACCATTTTGATGTTCATTAGCAATCCAATTAATGTCATTTTCAGTAAGATTTTTAAGTGCCATTATTACTGTCTCTATTTAGGGTGTTTATGGTATATTTTTAAAAAATATAACCAGTTAGTATTTAGGTTTAATAAAAAAAAAGCCAGCAACTAGCAAATACTAGTTACTGACTTTTTATGTTCTCAAAGTTACTCAAATTGGCTTTAAAACAAGCCACAAAACCGCACCCCGTGCGGTGTTAGGCAGTGTTAACAAATAGCATAATTTGAGTTTCTGATGGCTTGTGCATGGATTTTCTCTCCTACATCAATGGTAATATCCTCTTGATATAATTGGCTTAAAATATCTTCTAAGATACTACTTTCATACAAGCTAGCTAATATTTCATTGTATTGCTGACGCAATCTTTGTACATGATTTGGATGACAAGCAAAGGAATCATGCACTGTAACTACTTCAAAGGCTTCATATTCAAGTACATGGTCGCACAGAGCGTTTAAAGCATCTCTACACGCTTGGTTAATCATGGGTAGGGTATTTGCATCTAATGCGTAAATCATCGCCATATCAGCGATTCTGGTGGCATTATAGCGGTCATTTACCCAGTGATACTGTTCTACTGTGGTAGGTGGTACTTGTGCATTTAATGCTTTAAATTTAAGTACTTTGTCTTTGTCATAATTACATCTACGGACTAATGAGCGAAGTACATAAGCATCAATACTGTGTACGACATTGGCTGCATTGGATAGACCTGTTTCTTGACAACCTTGTTCATAGTAAATAGTACTAATAGAGAATCTAGTATTATTGGCTTGAACATTTAATTTTGTCTGTTTTTGTACCATTACAGGGATATACACTGTATGGTTATCAGGCATTACCCAAATATAAGAATCACGGTTTTCATCCCATGACTTCAATAACCAACTAAGTAAACATGATGCACCATGACACATTTCATCCATTACTGAATAAAACACATTAAGAGCTTCTCCAAATACTTGTTCTGGTACAGCTTTTGAGCCATACAAGTGTACCATGATAGCTTTTTTGGCTTCACTACGGCTTACAGATACCATGTCAATATCTGGATTATCTTTTAAGCGTTCGTTAATGCGTTTGGTAATCATGGTATATGCGTCCATACGGTTATCTGGGTCAATAAGACCTGTAAGACGCATACCTGATTCACAGTTGGTTAGTAATGACATAAGTTGTAGTCCTGATGATGCACTATCAAAAGCTACTGTATGTCCTACAGCTAAACCCTTATCTGCCATGCGTAAAGCATTGACAGCTTTGGCATATAAGATGGGTTCATCTGCTTTGTCTTGGTAGTTCTCAAGGGTATCATAGTGAGCTTTTACCCAGTTGATACGCTCCTCATAATTCAATTTATCCAGCCCATAATGGTTGGCTATATCAATGGCTAGATATTGTTTTGGATTGAATTGCTTGAACATAGACTGTTTCCTTAAATTAATTTGGTTTGTTTGGACAACATACACCACTACGCACTACACTCACTATCGTTCGTTTCGTGCTTGTGGTGTATATTGTTTATGTAAATAGGTTGCATGAGTTTGATGATACTCACAATACACAATTTCATCACCTAAATCTTCAATAATGAAACTCTCTTTTGGTTCTAGTGAGTAATCATTTAATTCTTTAGCAAAGGTAACTTTTTTGGTTTCCTTATTAACCCAAACTTTATGGGCTTGATAAGTAGGTTTACCATAAATACTGTCAAAGCAAATACCTAAACGGTACATTGCTTGTTCAATGCTCTCATTACCTTTTAATGAACCAATAGAATGTGAAATAACTTCATTCCTCTCTTTTAAACCATTAAGCATAATAATACTATCTGCTAAAATGCTTACATTTTTAAACGAAATAAATTGATACATCATCACAAATCTCCTGTTATATATTCTTTGGTTTTAAGGTTAAGACACGCTTTCTCAAAGCTACTGCCTTGGGGATTATAGTGATAACCTTGTGAATACACTCTGCCACGCTTATCATATTTATGCGTAAAGTAGAGTGTTTGATTGCGTAAATGCTTAGTCATTACCTCAAATTGTTGTACAAACATATTAAATGTCTGAGCTTGCAAGTAGTAATCTTGTTGTTCACTGTTGGATAATAGTGATAGCTCATTTTCATCTAATTCATCTCTATGCCAAGGCTTAGTGAAGTTATTTAAGATATATTCATCAAGCTCATATTGATTGTTATTAAGAGTGTTAAGTACATCTAGTGATAACGGCATATCATGTTGGTTTTGGGTATAACCTAATATGACACTGTCATTAAAGGTCAGATAACCAGATGTATGATTGTTCTTGATATACTTTGGTTTTTCTACCATAGGTGGTAGATAACAAGCATGATTTAATCTATCTTGGATAATTTGAGGTAAGGTAATATTGGTTTGTATGGTACGCATATCCCATTTTTTACCTATAAGGGTAAAGTAGGGAATTTGAGATAATACAATCAATAGTTCACATACTGTCTGTATGCTATGATATTTAGGCATATTATCCAAAGTAATCATATTGGCTATTGACACCACTGGTATGGGTGTACGGGCATTCATAGATACAGTGGATAAAATGTCTAAAATTAAGTCATATAAGGGTAAGTCCTTAATTACTTGTTTACGCTCATAGCGTTTAATAGACTGTTCAGGTGCATCAATGTATGTTTTGATGTGCTTGATGGATTGGTTAATCTCATTTGCAAATGATGTTTTTAAATCATCTATAATAGCTTGTTTGATATGGCTTGGATGGAAATAGTATTCCAAAGTGCGTTGGTCTATCATATTAACTCCATACTAAATTAAACACACACCCAAAGTGCGGATGCACCAAGTGATTTATCACCAAAAACAACCACAACCACAAGAGAATGTGCCTAGACTGTCTAACACTGTCTTAATTTATAAAAGATAAGAAAAAATAAACCCATATAGATTTTCATCTACATGGGTTATATTTTATTTTTGGTGAATTGCAAGAACACTGTAACCACAAGCTGCTGCTTCTTGACAAGCTGAGATACGGTCAGTTGAGCAAATGGTAACAAAGCCAATAGTGGTTAGAATTTGATAAATGTTCATGAGTAAACTCCAATTTGAGATTTGAGAAATGTTAAAAACAAAACCCTAACTAAACGGCTAGGGTTTTGGTTGTATTTAGGAGAAGGAATCAAGGTCAAATTTTACAGATGTAACGCTACGCTCACGATAAGTGCCTTCACATTGTTGAAGCAATGCTGTTGCGTTATTTTCATTGCGTTGCATAACCTCAACTAACTGTGGGAATTTATCAAGGGTAATATAACCAATCTGTTTACCCTGAAATCTAATATTCACATAATGCTGTGCTGGTTCACTGTCAGCAGTGGTTTGAGTGCGAGTGGTAGCGAACTTTGCCATGGTATATACTCCAATAATTAAGTTAACTGTGGCGTTATTGCCATCAGAAGTGTGGCTACACTTAGCATTATGGAGTACAGTCATAAGATATATAAAACCACCAAAAAGGAAGTAAACTTTGAGAAAAGACAGTCAGGCTTTAGCATTGGCTAGTAAAGACAAAGCTACAAAGTGCGACAAAATAAAATGAAAGAAATCTGTAAAAGTTTTCAATAGCCAATGCGAGCCTGTACTGTCTTAGCTTGTGTCTTGTGTTTTGTGTGCTGTAAAAAAAAAAAGACCTAACCACTAGGGCTAGGTCTTTATTTATTTATCTTTTTCATCAAAAGAGTTCTTTAACTGCTCAGCGTGTTTCTCTGCTGCTTCTAGGTATCTAACCATAATATCATTGAGTTTATTTACAACTCTTTTAAAGAACATGAAAGCAATTAACAATACAATAGCTGTACCAATACCAAAATCCATAATAGACTCCTAATTAATTCAGTTAAATTTGGGATTATTCCCATCAGAAGTGTGGAACACTTAGTATCTTAGTTTAATCAGCCAATAAGAATCCTTATTCAGCTGTTCAACAGGGGGGAGTACTTTTTCTTTTGACAGAAAAAGGTAGAACCCCTGCACATAAACTAATTTTTAATGATGATATAAAAGTTCGCCATGGCATTATCCACAAACTAATTTTTAGGAATTACATAAAAGTTAAAAGTTAAATGTTAAATAGTTTTTTTTTTTTTGATATTTACAAAGTGATAATAATTGGGTAATATTAACAGCCTATGGTGAGCCTTTTGTAATTATGGAGTTATGCTGGTGATAAATAAACTGCTGGATAAGGTAAATAAAATCAGTGATTCTGTGGGGCATCAATCAGATGCGTTAGTGGTACAGGCATTAAAACAAGCCAAACAGCAATCGCATGATGCTGCTATGTCAAGATGTACGGATATTTATATGGGATTGGATAGGCTGCTTGGTATGGGTCTTGAATATATCTGTCTGGATAATCCTAAGCAATATCGTATCATGTGTATGGATGATAGATGGATACAGGGCTATCCCATCGTTAATCATAGTGGTAGTTTGAGCTTTAATTATGAACATGGGGGTAAGGTATATCAGATACACAGTAGCCCTAAATCTGATGGTACGGTGTTGTTTTTTGTGGTGGGAGATGAGTGATGTCAAAGATTAAAAGATTAATTACAGTGGTAATGGGTCTTGCTATTAGTGGTAGTGCGGTGGCTAATGAACCTGTGATTGGTACAAGTACCAGTGGGTTTGAATGGCGTGTTTTACATGATAGGGTTAAGGTTTCTCATCGGGAATACTTTGGAGGTTTTTCTGTTGATAAAAAGACTATAACTGCATGGATTAGGAGGGTTGTGGTTAATGATATTGAACAAGATGGTTTGGGTATGGGGGACTATTACCTAACCCAAGTTAAGATTGATTGCTCTGATGATACATATAAAGACCTAAAAGATTACAAGTATAAAGAATACCCAAATAAGGGTTTTGTCATGGTTGATAGTTATGAACCAAGGAACCCAAGCTATAAAGAAGCCGTTCCTGAATCTATGGTAGACGCTATGGTTACTTATATGTGCAAGAATTATTAAGCCTTGTAGGGTGGATTATGTCCCCTATTTTAATCATCTTGGTGGGCTAAGTCCATCCTGCAAACTAAATCATGAGATAAGGATTTTATATGTTTTGGTTATTTTTAATAATTGTATTGGTTGTAGGTTATTTATGGGTAACTCGTAAAACAAGACGAGATAGACGCATAGGTCAGTTGATACAGCAGTCACTCCATACAGGTAGACCCGTGGTATCTACTTCAATATTCTGGGTAAGTTTCTGTAGTTATGCCATGGAAAATGGTGGAGGGAAGAGCTTAACCAGTTGGGAAAGGGAGCGATGGTATGAGCAGACTAACTGGACTATTTTTAAAGATGTGGTTGTTAATGGGTCTGTATATGTAATGATAATTAGTTTCTGCCAAGACCCTATAAGAACTCACGAAGTAACCGTGGATGCGAGTATCTATGAGAAGCAAGAGTACATGGAAGCCTTTGAAAGAAGGTTTATGGGTACTAGATAATTAATCAATAAAACAAAAAACCAACCCCTAATAGGGGTTGGTTTTTTGTTTGTTTATGTATTTTTAATTATCCAAAATAACCCATCGTTACTGTTCGTAGAGCTTTCATTCCCAATCTACGCCCAAGCTCGCAAGCTCGCTTGTGCTTGCTTGGGAATGAAACCGAGAAAGTGGGTTTACTTGGTTATGAATTGGGTGTAGGTTGGTTGGGAGGTTCTTAGGGGGACTTCGTAAGAAGTTGGGTACAGGGAAGTACCCAAGTCTCTTCCCCTAAGCTGATGTAGAAAATAAGCTGTGCTGTAGGTGCAGTGATTTTATAAATACACCTATAGCCGTATCTGACGGTAGGGGGTATGGGCAGTGGTCTTGGGGAACTGCAAAGCAGATTATGCCTGATTTTAAAATATCCTGTCAAGAGAGAATTTTGTAGGAATGTTATTGCTAAAATGTTACTGATTAAAATATCAGATTAGGTATGGCTAGAGGCTTGTTGTTATATTGCCTGTATCTTTGGTTTATGGAGCAACTATGACACTTACCCTAGATGTGGTACGCAAAGCACTGCCTGATAAGTACAAACGCAGTTTGACTGATGAAAGTCTTAATACAATTAATACACTACTGGCTGACCCTGAGCTACACGAAAGCTATCGTGATAACTTCTTGGCATATAGCAGTGTACTGACTGATGGTAGGTATAAGATTGAGGACTACTTAAACGCAGTACGCTACTGTACCCAAAAGCTCATGGGTAATAGCAACATTGACAGCTTTATTAAGGCATTCCCTGACCGTTATCAAGCCATGCTTGCTAAAGGCATCAGTAGTAAAGAGATGTCTGCTCATGTGGCGATGTATAACAAAAATAAGTTGGTTAATGCCATCATGGAGCAGTCTGCCATTCCTACTTGGATTATTAACCAAGACCTTTACCAAAAAGCCATCAATGTACAAGCTGACTTGATGATGAATGCTCATTCTGAAAAGGTAAGAAGTGATGCAGCTAACAGCTTACTTATTCATTTAAAACCACCAGAAGTTAAAAAAGTAGAGCTGGATATTGGTGTTAAAAAGAATGATGACATTGAACAGCTCCGTATACTAACCAGTGAATTAGCAGCACAACAACAGCGACTGATTAAAGCTGGTGTTACTACTGCTAAAGATGTTGCACAAGTAAAAATTGTAGGGGAGATTATTGACCATGAAGATGCCTGACAATGACCCTGATGTTCAGTTCTTTTGGGTGTGTTTGTTTACTTTTACGGTGCTTGTGCTATTGATTATATGGAGATTGTCATGAGTGATGAACGCAAGCAAAAGACAGTAGCACAATACCTTAATGAAGTGGACTATAGCGACCTTGAACATTATGTGCCTAGTGAGTTTGCTATTGGCTTTGTGAACTTTATTAAACTGGTTAATGGTGCTGATGGTGAAGAAAACTTAACCCCTGTCATTCATTATAAAATGCTAGATAGACTGGATACAGCCAGAAGTAAAGTAGCCAATCTTGTATTTCGTGGTGGTGCTAAGACTACTGTAATGGGTGAGTACTTATTACTATATCTGGCAGTATATGGTGAATTGCCTAATTTTGGTAAAGTAAACTTAGCCATGTATGTATCAGACAGCATTGACAACGGTGTTAAATCCATGCGTAAGAACTTAGAATTCCGTTGGGAAAATAGTGAGTTTTTACGCAAGTATATTCCTAAGATTAAATTTACAGACATCAGATGGGAGTTTGAAAACATCTCAGGTCGTAAGTTTATTATCAAGGCTTATGGTGCTAAGTCAGGTATTCGTGGTGTTAAAGAACAAGGTAAACGACCTCAATTGGCTATTTTAGATGATTTAGTTTCTGATGATGATGCCAGAAGCCCTACGGTGTTAGAGTCTATTAAAGATACCGTACATAAAGCGGTGGATTATGCCTTGCACCCTACACGACAAAAGATTATTTGGTTGGGTACACCATTTAATGCCAATGACCCCTTATATGAAGCGGTAGAATCTGGTGCATGGGAGGTGAATGTGTATCCTGTGTGTGAAAAATTCCCATGCAGTAAAGAGGATTTTCGTGGTGCTTGGGAAGACCGTTTTACTTACGATTATGTCAATGAAAAATACCAAGATGCTGTATCTATGGGTAGGGTGGATACCTTCTATCAAGAGCTGATGCTACAAATCATGAGTGATGATGATAAGTTAATCCAAGATGGTGATATACAGTGGTATGAATCATCACATCTACTGGATAAAAAAGATAACTTTAATTTTTATATCACGACAGATTTTGCCACATCAGAAAAAGACAGCAGTGATTATTCATTCATCTCGGTATGGGCAGTAAACCATAAGGGTTATTATTTTTGGGTAGATGGTATGTGTGCTAGGCAGACAATGGATAAAAACATTGATGAGCTGTTTCGCTTGGTATCCAAGTATCATCCACAATCTGTAGGGATAGAAATATCAGGACAACAAAGTGGGTTTGTTGCTTGGATACAAAGAGAGATGTTCCATAAAAACATATTCTTTACCCTAGCCAGTAACAGTAAAGATGGTAGCTTGGGGCTTAGACCCAATAACAATAAACTTGAAAGATTTAATATGGTGTTGCCTGATTTTAAGTGTCATCGTTTTTATTTCCCTTTAGATAAGAAATATACAATAGCACTCAAAGAGTTGTTGCTTGAGCTTTCACAAGCGTCTGTGGGTGGTTTTAGGAGTAAACATGATGATGCACTAGATACCATCAGTCAGCTTGCTATGATGCAAATATGGTTACCCAGTGAGCAAGACAACTATCGTAAAAACAAAGACGGTATATGGGAAGATAGTACCCCCATGCCCTTACAGCTTAGTATTGACAGTTATATCGTGTAGGAGATGCAATGACAGTACTTGATTATTTAAATTACCTTGTATTGGTGGATTTAAAAAATATGAACCTGACAGATGATGAGACTGGGGTGATTCGTGATGATAAATTCCCTTTACTGCTAACACTACTAAAAGCAGGGCTTAGAGAATTAAATACTCGCTTTCATTTATCAGAAGAAGTGTCTGATGTGATTGAACTGCTACGAGGCACACACACCATTGACATTACTGAGGGTGATGAACCTTGGCGAGCTGACATCGTAAAACTATCAGAAGTATACCTGATGGGGGTAGAGCCTAAAGACATTGGTATGCAGTACTTACCTGAGCCACAAATCATCTATCCTGAACCAAGACTACAAGGTCTGACTGCAATTGATGCTTTGGATACCACCTTTCAAAAGCCTTGTTATTTCATGGATAACAATCATAGGTTGCGTCTGTATAATCCCTATGATTTTGCGGTATATCAACTGGTGTGTCATACCGCCATGGGTGCAAACACACAGCTACAGCTAGATGATGAGTTACCACTGCCTATGGTGTATCACAATGCACTAGGTCTGTATATCGCATCTCGCTTATTAAAAAGCATAGATAATCAGCTTGATGGGGATATAAATGAAACCACACGCTATTATCAAGCCTATATCCAAGAAATACAGATGCTGGAAAATAGAGGCTATGAACTAGACAGACAACCACAAAAAGAACTATTTACCATTAAAGGATTCATATGATGCTACCACAACAACCACCTAAGCAACTTCCCCCAGAAATGCTTCAAGACCCTAACCAACTACCACCAGAGCTGATGGCTCAAATGGTTGGTGAGATGATGCCTCCTGAACTGATGGCTACCATGCAAGGAGGTGTATCTGCAGTACCCATGACTAAAGAGCAACAATTCAAACAAGCCTATGGCATGAGTGATGAGGATTTTTCTGCTTATGGTTTTCGTAAACTCATCAAAGAAACACAAAATAAAACTCGTAAAGTCAAACTGACCAACTGGAAAAATGAACCTAGTGTTCAGGATTTAAAGCATGACTATAACTTCGCTAAATCCAGTCAAGCAAGCTATCTGGCTCAATTGGATAAATGGCAAAAGCTGTATGATGCTCCTAAATACGGTACGGATAAACACAAAGGCAGTCGTGTCAATCCTAAGCTGATTCGTAAACAAGCAGAATGGAACGCACCTAGCTTATCAGAACCCTTCTTATCCACAAGTAACTTGTATGATGTCAAACCACTAACGCACGAGGATACAGATAGAGCCAAACAAAATTCTTTAATCTTAAACCGTCAATTTAATACGCAACTTAACAAAGTAGCATTGGTAGATGGTGTCATTAGACAACTGGTTAAAAATGGTAGCTGTGTCATTCGTATGGGCTGGGAATACCAAGAAAAGAAGGTTAAAGAAAAGTTACCATTATTTAATTATGTGCCTGTACCTATGGAGCAAGCAGAACAAGCCATGGCTCAAATGGAGCAATTAGCAACACTACAAGAAACTGAACCTAATACTTATGCCAGTCTGCCTGATGAGGTCAAAGCTGGTTTTGAAATGAGTAATGAAAAAGGTATGCCTTATGTGGCTGAACCTGCTGGATTTAAAGAAGTAGAGTCTGTCAAAGTCGTTACCAACAAACCTACTGCTGAAATCTGTAACATTAAGAATGTATTTATTGACCCCACCTGTAAAGGTGATATGGATAAAGCTCAATTTGTGATTCATCGCTATGAATCCAGCCTAAGCGAGCTAAAAAAACAAGGCATCTATGAGAACATAAGCTATCTGCTAGAGTATGATGAAAACGATAATACCAGCATTGATAAACCTGATGCTGATGGTTTTACCTTTCAAGATAAAGCTCGCAAAAAAATCACTGTTCACGAATATTGGGGGTATTGGGACATCAAAGGTGATGGGGAAACAACTGCCATCGTAGCATCATGGGTGGGTGATACCCTCATTAGAATGGAAGAAAACCCATTTCCTAATGGCAAACTGCCTTTTGTGGTGTTCAATTATCTGCCAGAGGAGGGTAGTGTCTGGGGATTACCTAATGCTGAACTACTCGGGGATAACCAAGAAATTCTAGGAGCAGTTACTCGTGGTATGATTGATTTGATGGGTAAATCTGCAAACAGTCAAACAGGTTATGCTAAGAACTTCTTGGATTCTGCCAATAAAGTAAAGTTTGCTCGTGGACAAGATTATGAGTATAACCAAGGATTTGACCCAAGAACCCATGTGTATATGCACACCTATCCAGAGATTCCCAACTCCGCCATGGCAATGGTACAGATGATGAATAATGAAGCAGAGAGTTTATCTGGTGTTAAGGCATTCTCTGGTACAGGCATCAACTCATCTTATCTTGGTGATACAGCTACTAGTGCAAGAGGTATACTTGACGCTGTATCCAAAAGAGAGATGAGTATTTTGCGTAGAATCTCTGATGGCTTTATTAAAATGGGTAGATTTATCATGGGCATGAACTCAGAATTTCTATCTGAAAAAGAAGTAGTGCGAATTACTAATGATGAGTTTGTTACCATCAGACGAGATGATTTGCAAGGTGAGTATGACTTGACACTCACCATTTCAACAGCAGAAGGTGATGAGAATAAAGCACAGCAATTAGCTTTTTTGATGCAAACTATTGGTAACTCTATGGGCATGGGTCTGACTCAAATGATTTTATCTGAAATTGCCAACCTGCGTAAAATGCCTGAACTTGCCAAAGCCATTCAAGATTATGAAGAACAACCTGATGAAATGGCTCAGCAGATGCAACAGTTACAAATGGAGCATTTACAAGCTCAAATTGCCCTGCTACAAGCACAAGCACAAGAAGCAACGGCTAAGAGCGAGGTACAATCTGCTAAAGTGAATGTAGAAAATGCAAGAGCAGAAAGCCTACAAGGTGATGCTGATAATAAAGTACTGGATTTCATGGAGCGTGATACAGGTACAAGACACGCTAGGGAAATGCAAAAGCAAGGGCAAATTAATGAAGGCAATCTAAATCGTGAAATGATGAAACAAGCTGGTAATACTTTAGCTCAACAGCAAGGGCATAACCAAAACTTGCTAAACCAACTGGCTCAATCTGACATCAGACAACGAGAACAACAACAAGCACTAGCTGGCATGGCAACACAACAGACTCAACTGTAATATAAGGATTTGGTAAATCATGATTGATATGAATACACTAACACAAGAAAAAGCAGAGCTACAGTACAAAGTACGGCTGGCAGATGCACTTTCACGCCTAAAGACAAATACAGATTTTGTAACTGTATTTGAGATGGCGTATTTTAAAGACCATGTATTAGGCTTGGTTAGAATGTTGGGTAAAAGTGATGTTACTGACCCACAGATTATCCAAGCACTAAAAGAAGTTGGTGGCGTACAACGCTACTTTGAGAAAATCAATAATGATGGGGCAATGGCAAAAGAATCTCTAAAAGAGCTAGAAGCTATCCCACTAAGCGAGTAAATAATGAGTGATATGAGTAATATTGACCTTAACAATTTGTCTGATGACGAACTCAAAAATCTGGATTTGGCAGCTTTAGAATCTGAACTATCTAAGACATCAGAGGATGTTGATGAACCTTCAACAACACAGCCAGATACGCAGAACAACGCTGACACCTCTGATGGTCAATCAGATACTACTGATGAATCTGATAAATCTGATGACTCAGATGAACCTGATGATGACAACAATGCAGAAGGTGATACCCCTACAGAGGATACAGCTACCCATGATGATGACCAAAACACACAACAATCATCTGAAGCTGTGTCTGATGGTGAAGTGGATTACAAAGCATTTTATGAAGTAATGACCAAGCCCTTTCGTGCCAATGGTCGTGAGATTCAAGTAAGCAATCCTGATGACATGATTGCTTTAATGCAACAAGGGGCGAATTACTCTAAAAAGATGGCTCAGCTAAAACCCAATCTAGCAACCATGCGTTTATTAGAACAGCGTGGTTTGACAGACAAACAGAAGCTGGGATACCTTTTGGATTTGTATGATAAAAAACCAGAAGCCATCGCTAAGCTCGTTAAAGATGCTAATATTGATTTATACTCATTTGACACAGACCAAGCAGAGGGTTACAAACCGCAAGAAGTCAATGAACCTTCTGAAGTGGAATCTGTGATTAATGAACTTTATGAAGGCTCAGAAAACTTTGGTGTTGTGATGAATGACATCACAAAACTTTGGGATAGCCAAAGCAAACAGATGGTAGCAGACAAACCTGAAGTACTATATGCACTGGCACATCATGCTCAAAGTGGTCTGTATCAGCAAATCAACGATGCCATTGATTATGAGCGAATGTTAGGTCGTATGGTGCATACACCTTATCTAGAAGCCTATGCTCAAATTGAAGCTCGTATCTTACAAGCCAATCAACAACAGCAAGCTCCGCAAGAGTTTACTGCACCTAGACCTACACAAAGCCAACCACAAGCATCACCAGCTAATGATAAAAAGCGTAAAGCCATGACACCTAAGAGTAACGGTAATACGCAGGTTAATGATTTTGACCCATTAAAGATGAGTGATGCTGATTTTTTAAAATTCTATGAACAACAGCAATTCCACTAATTAAGGATAACTTATGACTATTACTTATGAAAATGGTAAAAACCCTACTACCGTAGGTGCAAACCAATTAAATCCTTTTCTATATGAACGAAAGGCTCTGATTGATGCCCTTGATGAGATGTATTTTGGTCAGTTGGCTGATGTCAAAACCATGCCAAAAAATACAGGTACTAGCATCAAACAGTATCGTTATTTTCCTATTGTGGATGACCGCAACTCTAATGAGATGGGTCTAGATGCATCAGGAGCTAAATATGCACATGGTAACTTGTATGGCTCATCTAATGATGCTGGCTTGATTACTGGTAAGTTTCCTGTCTTGGGTGAACTTGGTGGCCGTAAAAACCGTATTGGTATGACTCGTAAAGAGATTCAATCTAACCTACAAAAATTTGGTGTGTTCTATGAATACTCCAATGATATGATGAATTTTGATTCTGATGCTAAGCTACTAGAACACCTAGAACGAGAGACTGTTAATGCTTGTATGACTGTATATGAAGACAAGCTACAACTTGACCTACTGACTAATGCTGGCTTGGTAAAATTCTCTGGCACAGCAACACAGAACTCAGAGCTTAGTCATGGTATGGATTTGACTTATGGCGACCTAGTAAAACTGGGTATTGACCTAGACAAAAACCGTACACCTAAATCAACCAAAATCGTTACAGGTACACAACTAACAGATACTCGTACAATTCCTGATTGTCGTGTGGCTTATATTGGCTCTGAACTTATTCCTACCTTGGAAGCCATGAAAGATTATCATGACAATCCTGCATTTGTTCCTGTGCATCAATATGCTGCTGGTACTACAGTACTAAAAGGTGAGATAGGTCGTGTGGCTGGTTTCCGTTTTATCGTTGTGCCTCGCATGATGAAATGGGCAGGGGTGGGTGCAACTGCCAGTAACAATGCTTACTACAAAACCAATAGCAAATACGATGTATTTCCTGTACTGGTTGTAGGTGATGAGTCATTTACTACCATTGGTTTTCAAGGTGGTAAAGGTGAATCTAAATTCCAAACCATTCATAAAAAAGCAGGCGAAGCTACCGCTGACCGTAATGACCCTTATGGTGAAACTGGATTTGTTTCTAAAAAATGGTGGTATGGCTTTATGCCTCAATACATTGAGCGTCTGGCTGTTCTAAAAGTAACTGCTAAGATGTAATTAACAGCCCCCAGTATGGCTGGGGGTTTTCTTATTATGTATTTATCAAGTAAGGACAATATCATGACTGATAACACTCAAATCCAAGACAAAACTTTAGAACAACTAAAAGCTCAAGCTGATGAGCTTGGCTTAACTTATGCTAAAAACGCTACTGCTAAAACCTTAAAGAAGCTCATCGCAGAAGAGTTATTAAAAGACACAGATGCAGATATTTCAGGAGAAATTAAAGCTGTAGAAGATGAAAACCTAAAGCTGGTTAATGTCATTGTTACCCCTGTCAATCCTCAAAAGCAATCTATGAGCCATGAGACATTCCAAGTGGGTAACTCAGTACTAGGCACAATCAAGCGAATCGTACCTATGGGTAAACCATGGCTGGTGGAGAACATCATTTATAAGAATATTTTGGAGAAAGAATACCAATTATTCATTGAACATGATGACCCTAAAAACCCATCACAAAAGGTGATAGAGTCTCGTCTAGTACCTGCTTATAATGTGCAAGTACTACCTTTGCCTACTCAAAAAGAGATTGATGAACTGGCTAAACGACAAGCCGCTCGTGATGCTGTAAACTAATAAGGAGAATCAAAGATGTCTGTAACAATTAAAAACAGCCAGATAGATAAAGACTTCAATATCCAAGAGCTAACAGATGGCACTTTAAATGGTACAGGTGTCTTTGATGTACTCATGGATAGTGTCAAGGCTCATCTATGGGTAGAATTTGATAAAAATCGTATCCGTGGCACGGATTATGCTAATGCTTATATCCGTGCTATGGAAGTAGCTTTACAAACCAGTACCCAATACGCATTGGGTAAAGCTAAGCTGGGTGCTGAACTTACCATCTTAGAAAAACAAGCCAATAAACTGGATAAAGAAATTGACTTTGTTGATAAACAGATGGCTAAACTAGATAGTGAGATTGCCCATACTGTGTATCAAGATGGTCTTACCCAAGCTCAAACCAGACAGGTAAACCAAGAAACAAAAGTGCTAGAAGCCAAACTACCAAAAGAGTTGACATTGCTTGATGACCAGCATTCACAGTTACTAGCTCAAACTGCTATGACGGTAGCACAAACTGCTACACAAAAAGAACAAACCAAACTGGTAACTGCTAATACTGCTTTGGTAGGTGCAAATAAAGCCAATACAGAGGCTCAAACTTCTAGCATCACTACCAAACTACCAAAAGAATTAGTACTTTTGGACGCACAGAATGCACAAACCTCTGAACAAACCAAAGCAATCGCTAAACAAGTCCTACAAACAGAGGCTCAAACACAGCTGGTACAAGCTCAAACAGCAACAGAACGCAAACAGACAGAAGCCATTACTGCTAATGTGGGTCTTACCCAAGCTCAAAGTACTGCCATCAGTCAAAAACTGCCTAAAGAATTATTAATCCTTGACGGTCAAAAATATCAAATGGCAGAACAGTCTAAGGTCATCTCAAAACAGATTGCACAAACACAGGCTCAAACAGACCTAACCAATGCACAAGTGCGTACAGAGGTTAAGCAACTAGATGTGTTAACCGCTAATATTGGATTGACCAATGCACAGAGTGCTTCTATTAACCAAAAACTACCCAAAGAACTGCTTATCTTAGACAGTCAAAAAGCCATGACAGATTCTCAAAAATCCATGGTGGATACACAACGGATTACGGAAGTAGAGCAAGCCAAACTCATCACGGCTAATATTGCCAATGTAACAGCTAATAAAGCCAATACAGAAGCACAAACATCAGCCATTAATCAAAAGCTACCAAAAGAGCTACTGTTGATGACCGCTCAAACAACTATGGTAACCAATCAAGCCACTCATGAGACTGCTCGTAGAACACAGACAGAAGCTCAAACTGCATTAATAGGTAAGCAAAGAGAGGAGATTGACTACAACATCCGTAGCCTAAAACCACAAGAGTTAAGAGTCGCTCAAGCGGAAGTTAGGCTCAAAGAAAAACAAGCAGATACCATGACAAAAGAGCTTGAACTAAAAACTGCACAAGTAGGGTTGCATCAGTATGAGCTTAGCAATGTCAAGCCTGTGGAGCTAGATATTGCACGAGAAAAACTCAAACTGGGTAAAGAAGAGCTTAAAGAAAAATTTGCTCAAACAGAGTTCTATAAGCAAAAAACCATTACAGAAAAAGCCAATACTGATGGCTCTGTGATTAAAGCTGGTTCTGTGATTGAAAAGAATAATGCTGTATTACAAAAACAAGCAGATAATTATGACAATGACAGTAAACTGAAAATGGCTAATATCATGGCTGATATCTGGAAAATCCATCATACCAATGCACAAGACCAAGCTGTACCTAACAACGCTACCAATGGTTTGGGTGCAACGAATATCAGAAGTGCCATGCAAAATGCCATGACTTCTGTTGGTGCAAGATTTAACCAAACCTAAGTTATTATCCATTAATAAAATAAGCTAAGGTAGTAATATCTTAGCTTATTTTATTTGGATATGATTATGGGTGTATTAAAGAAAAGAAAAACATATTCTGATGCTGATGCACAGAACATTTTTAATAAAGAAGAATACCGCAATGAGCAAAAGAATGCTCGTAAATATGCCATGCACCAATACCTTGCAGACACATCAGGTAAGTGGTCGTGGGAGACAGATGCGGATTTGATGGATTATCTACAAGGTGCTGATGATACCCAATATGCCAGCAGATGGGATAAAGCCTATAAATACAGTACGACTGATAAGTTTAGTCATACAGGTGAGTCTAAGAACACAGATAGGGATAAATATACTGGAGAATACTACCCACTGATTCAATTAAAAGGTGGTACGCTTGATAATCCAAAAGGGGTAACAGAAACTGATGAGCTGTGTACAATCCTAAACTTAAACCATGATGATTTAATTAAGCAATTTCAACAAGGATATGCAGATGAATGGGTAAATCTTAAAATGTGTGCTTTGGGTATGGCTGTAGAATTCCCTGATAGCAATATGATAGAAAAAACAAATGAAAAAAATAAAGTATGCTATCTGTACCGTTATTTTGAAAACTTAATTCATACTCGTAAAACTAATATCTGTGAAGTGGCTAATAAGCACATTAAATATCGTCATAGATTTGTAGAACTAAGTTATACAGTACAAGACACACTTACTGGGTATGATGATTGGCATATCCCACAAGGTGCTTACTGGATAAAATATGAAGAAAATATCACTACTGATACAGACACAACAGAAGTGTGTAGTGATGAGTTTGTAGAAATAGGTGCTGAGCGTGGTAGAGTTCAAAGAGTATGTAGAATGGTTACACAAAAGTACTCAACCTACATAAAAAGCTGTGTAATAGGTCATCATGACAGTCAAGGAAAATACCACATCATTCGTGTACCTATATTAAAACTAGTAGGTAATGAAATACATAAGAATGCTGATGGAGAATACTTTGCCGTAGGTGTTCATTATGAAGGTGCTAGGGATATAGATTATAGACGGTCTAAGCAACATGGCGTTTATTCAGGTGCCATGGTTTTTGGTTGGGTGGTTAATCATGGGTTTGCTACAAACACAGATACTGCTACAGATTTAGCATTGATACCCATTGACCGTAAGCTAATTAGTGATTACTCACCCAAAGAAAAATCTAACTTTCTAAGAGAAAATTTGTATGTCTTTCATACATGGCAAAAGACAGTTAAGGTTTATCGTGGCTGGGTAAAACCTTTTATTAAGATTGGAGCTATTATCGTTGCTGCTGTAATTACCATTAAAACAGCAGGTGCAGGGGGAACAGCAGCAGCAGCCATCATAAAAGCTGCAACCTCACTTTTGATTGGTCTGGCTGTAGATAAGCTCATTGACTTTGCTGTTAAGATAGGTTTTATCTCTGCAAGGACAGCAGCAATTATTAAAGTTGTTGTTGCTGTTGTAACTGTAGCTCAAGGTGCTGGTTGGGATTTTAGTAAAATCTTAACTGCACCTAATATCATGAAAGTCATCAATGTGTCTTTTGGGCAGTACAGTAAGTTACAACAAAAAGAACTTAAAGACCTTACCAAACAGATGAATGAGCATAACACCCTCCATGCTAAACGGATGTATGACTTAAAGCAAAAACAAAAACTCCATCTTGATGGTTTTAGTAGCGTGGCTAGTCTGTATATACATACACCCAGCTTTAGTCCTACTGTAGATTTATTTGAAACAGTAGAAATGATGTACGCTAGACATCACAACTATAATGTTGTGGGTGTGTCTTTAGGTCTGATTAACCGTTTGTCTGCTGGATTATACACAGGTAAACCAAAACTGTATCAAATCCAAGACAGTAGTGAAGATTTACAAGATATGCTCATTATCGCTTAACCAATATAGGAAAATTATTATGGCTACTGATTATATAGATAATCCCTTTTATCCAGATGATACTTTGGGTACTGTACCTACAACTGTAGGTGATGGTATTGGATATACCCCTGTATTTCAAAATGTTAAAATGCCCACTATAACAACCCCTGATTTAAGTAAATATAGTAACCACAGTGGTTATATCCAAGCTGGTATGAATGGGCTTAGACCTACTATTAATGACATCTATGACTTTAATGTGAGTACTCCTAGAAGTATTGGACTACCCATCAATAATGTAAATACAGCTACTACACCAAGTAATGTCATGGTACCTATGCCTACAGCAACAGTATCTGATGTAAAACCTTATACATGGGCTGATAGAGGCGTTAATTGGGTAACCACAAAGAATCCTACGGTAGGTGGGATATTAGGCTTGGGATTAAAAGGTATCCGTCATGGTGCCTTAGATGCTCAAAAAATAGCAGGACACTATGGTAATGCATCAGGTGGATTAACCACTTCACAAAAAGCAGGTATGTTATTACAGGGTGTGGGTGATGTCATGAATGCACTTAATGCTCGTAAACAAGTCAAACTGGCTAAACAGTCATTAAACCATACCATCAATATGGATAACCGTAACTATGAGATGGCTAGACGAAGCTATAATGCACAGCTAGAAGACAGACAACGCTATCGTGAAGCCTACTGGAAAGCCAATAATGCAGGTAATATGGATAACAAACCATTATCTGTTAATGAATATTTAAATAAATATGGAGCATAATGATGAGTGATAATATCTTTACAAACTACCCTACTTGGACTGGTACCAAAGCAACAGATACTTCTAACATCTTGGATAGCTTGGCTAATGCATATAATAAGCAACAACAATCCTTTGAAGGGTTGGCAACCTTGCATGACGACTTTTGGAAAACTGCACAAAAACAGCATCAACAAGATGCTGTTCACTTTTTAAATAACATGAGTGCAGATAACTTGGTAAAACAAGATGCCAAACAAAACTTTCTTAATGCCTTAAAACAACAAGGTGAGGATATTGGTGGCTATAGCAATATGTCTGAATGGGATACTTTATACGACTCTCGTGTCAATACTGCCATTGCTAATGAGAATGCCATCAAAAATCATAAAGTAGCCCAAGTAACAGATGATATTAGGGCTGCTACCATTATCGCTAATAATGTTACTGGTACTAATAGCCCAGATGAGGTAGATAAAGCAATTGATTATTTAAATAATCTGGATAGACATTATGGTGATGACCCTACAAAACTACAAGCAGCAATTCATGCCTTAACTCCTGCAAAACAAGATGCCTTGAATACCAAGGCTAATCTGGATGCCCTGTATGAAGCCAGTACTAAAAATGACTATGAAAAACTGGTTGCACCTACTATGAACAGTTATATTAACAAATGGGGTATAGCCAGTGCTATGGTTCGTATAGGTAAAGCAACAGGAGATGAGAGTCTTGTTAAACAAGGTCAAGATGCTATTAGTAGCTTAAGCAGTATGTTCAACAAAAAAGGTACTGTAGGTGCAGATGGTCAACAGATTACTGAGGATGGTGGACTGACATCATTTATAGCACAGCAACCTAAAAATGTTCAAGACTACTTTTTTAAACACTTTGATAACTGGAAAAATGAAGCTACTGATAGACATCATAAACAGTTTAGCAGTGATAGTGATTTGAGTTTGAATTATGCAAAACATAGGTTAAATGAGAAGATAGCTAATGAAGAGATTAACTTGAGCAAGACTAAGTTGGTTGTGAATACTGCTATAAAAACTGCTCAGTTAAATCAAGACAATGAACAATTCATTGCAAAATTAAAGCAGGATGAGCAAAAAGCACATGAAGAAAATACTGACCCATATAAAGTAAATAAAGGTGCTGCTGACAGTTTAGCAAAAAACTTTGGTCTGTATGACCCAGTAGTCAAAGATAAAGACGGTAACTGGACTTTAAATAGGTTAAGTATAAATAAAACCTTCTCTAAAATCTATAATACAACTACTATCACAAATATGAAACTCTTAGAGCAAGAACGAGGTAGAGCAACAAAGGAGTTATCTAAGGATGGTAGATTAATCAATGTTAAGTTTCAGCTTGGGAAAGAGGAACATAATAACTATATGGTGGAACTACTGGGTAGAAAACCTACAGAAGATGAAAAGAATTATGTAGAATTACGCATTCTACAGACCCCTGAAGCTAGTGCTAATAATGAGAATATAAAGGTAGCACTAGCTGAGTATGAAGGGCTTCGTAGAAAACATCTAACTGAAACATTTGAGAATTTGCTTACCTCTATTAGTCAATTAACGGGGCAACCTGTTGCTAATATTATGTATAGCTTAGAATGGGGTAGAGGGGGTAAAAAGGATTCATCTAGTAACTTTTTTAATTACCTAACGGTTTCAACTAATAAAGATTATACTAACTATGTTAGAACCCTTCGCTCACAGGCAAAATCAAATGTTGAAATTATTTTTAATCCTTTTTATCCACCTAATCCGTCAGAAAAAGGTGAAGGTATGCTTAAGTCAAATGGGTTGACTTATGTAGGTTTTAATAGTAATTTTCGTAATTTAGGTGGGGAAATCCCTCCTTCAGTAGGGAAACTATTATCAAAATAATATAATATTAAAAATTCACATAAGAAACTCTTTACAGAGCTACCTTATGTGGATTTTTTTTTTATGGTTACTTATTAATTTGTTAATCAACGCACGGGGTGCGTTGGTGTGGTTTGTATTTAAAGCATCATTTAGTAACTAAATATCCAACATTTATCACTTGACAAAAACTAGTCATAAAATTATCCTTTTTTATAATTGCTTAGTTTACTTAAAAGCAAGCCACCAAACCGCATCCCATGCGGTTTTAATTATATCTAAATACTAGGAAGTATTATGACTGATGATGAGTTGATTAAACAGTATTTTATAAATCCTAATATTAAGGGTAATGTACTTAATGAGGAGATAAACCATGCAAATGAGTTATTAAAAAAGAATTCAATAACTAGTAAGAAAAAGGCATCTAAGACCATTGTAGTATTATTGGATATTTTAATAGCTTTACATATTATACCTTTACTATTGGCATTGGGAAGGGATAATATTACTGTCAATATGTGGAAAGCATCTACTGGTGCTGTATATATTGTATTATTATCTGCTTTAGTATTTTTAGGTATTCGCATTATTAAACCTAAAAATATTAAAACTATGGTAACTGTAATACTTATAGTGTCATTGGTCTGTCAGTATTATTTACCAATCTATCTAAAAAATCTTTTTAGCCCATATCAGACAGGTTTACTTTCTAAAACATTTGAGTTTTTTTATGAAGTAAGCTATGGGAGGATGTATTACCCAACAGATTTGTTGATATTTGTATGGATACCTTGGTTAGTAATCTGGTTATTATATTGTTCTTTATCTATGCAGTATAAACAATACTATAAATAAAACTTAATTTAATAACTAAATACCCAGCATTTACCACTTGGCATAAATTACTCATAAAGTTATCCTTTTTATAATCACTGAAATTTACTTAAAGCCAAAACCACAAAACCGTGCATCGCACGGTATTTAGTTATTTATAGGAAATAATATGACTCACGATGAATTGGTTAAGCAGTACTTTATGAATCCAAATGTTGTAGATGCTGTTGCTGAAGCTAAAGTATCAGACGCTATTCTTTATTATAAAATGATTACGGATGAAAAATATGTACCAAAGACATTAGAAGAAGCCAAACAGCACCCACTATGGGTTGATGGGCATATTAACGGCATACATTCTGGATATAAAATACTACTAACAGCTGTTATATTTTCTTATATATTCTGTCTATTTAAAGGTACATATATTAATTTAGATTTATTTGAGAACTTAATATGGGCTACTATACACCATCTTGTACCCTTTTTAGTTGCACTGTTTGCTGTGAAAAAACCTGCATCACCCGTTACATCTCCAACAGCTATTTTCATTCTTGGTATATTAGGTTGGATACTAACCCAATTTATCAGTGATACACTTCAGGTAACCAAGAATGCTCCTGAAGTGTACCTACCATTAATTATTTATATACTAATCAGTTTACCACTTACTCTTAGCTACTTTACCAATAAGACAGCTTATAGGCTCAAATATCTAAATTCGTACAAAATTACTCAGGAAATGTTATGATTAATAATGAGTTAGAAACCAATAACCCAAATAATATTAAAAGCAAACATCCTAAAATTATTACAGTGCTATTGAACATTCTAATAGCACTACACATACCCCCTGCTTTAAATGCAATGGCTATGTATAGATTATCACCTATTGCCATACAGATTGTTGGGGTTTCTGCTTTGATATTTTTAATTGTGCGTATTATTAAGCCTAAAAATATTAGAAATGTGGTAGTTACTCTTTTTATAATATCTTTAGTATGCCAATACTATGTACCAACTTATGTACATTATATTTGGGATTACCTTTCTTTAGGTTCGAGTGTACAAAATGCAACTATCAGCTTTTTTCATGATATACAGTATGGAGCGTTGTATGCTCCTTCAAACTCATCAATTATTTTATGGATAGTATGGTTGGTAGTATGGTTACTGTGTTGCTATCTATCTAGCAATCATAAAAAACAAACTGAATAACACACCTACATTTTTTATAATTACCTATTTGCTTGTAAACTATTTTAAATTGTTTTTAGTAAATAGGTATTTTTTATGTCTAAAGTTTATAACATAAATGTTAATGACATTCTTAACGGAAACTCTGATGAGGTCTTAAAAAAGGAACTAGAGAATCTTGATAGGATGTCTATTCAAAGCAAACGAAATGCTGATAAATACCAAGAAGCGTTTGTTAGGTCTTCAAATAAATTAAAAAAAGCTCAAGATAGTAACAGTAATGGGGTGAATGTAAATTTATCAGGTACTGCTGTACCTACTGTTGATTTAGGGCTACCTATCTCACCTACAGCTCACAGAGCTGTTGCAGAATTTGATACAGCTAAAGATATTAACTTCACAGTAGGGGATATACACCCTTGGGCTAATGACTTCGCTAGAGGCTTAAACCAAGCACAAGGTACAGGTGCTACTATATTAGGGTCTGTTCGCTATGCCCTTACAAATACTGACGGTCTAACTGATGAGGAAAAAAATAAACGATACAATGAAATCATGCAGGATTCTGCAAAAATGGTTGGGTATACCCCTGTTAAACAATACCTAGATGATATTGATAATAGCTATAGAAAATTTCAAGAAAAGGAGTATGCAAAAATATCAGAGAAGGTTAATCCAAATGGTACAGTTGGGGGTTTCATTGATGAAATAAGACAATCAGCAAAATATCTTAGGGAAAATCCTAGCTATGCTTTTAGTTTAGTAAGACAGGAGCTTGTATCTGAATTGACACATCTTGCTTTACTTAGCAGGGCTGGTAAAGCTGCAGTTCCAACAGAAGGATTTCTTCAAGGTTATTCTGGATATATCCAAGATAAAGCACAACAAAATAATAATAATTATGATTTGAGTACTCGTAAGTATGCTTTAGCGGCAGGGGTTGGCGAAGCTGCATTTAATCAGTTAGGTACCTTATTAACTAGGGGTACATCTTTTGAGGATTTGGTTACAGCTAGACTTGGAAGAAGAAAAATAGATGATGTACCGATTGAGAAAGCACTTTTTGGTGAAGGGGTTTCTAATGCTGCATCAGGGGGTTATACCCAAGTAGTAAATAACCTTGAGGATGATAAACCGCTGCTTAAAGGGGTGGGGCAAGGTGCATTAACAGAGGCTTATGTAGGTGGTATAATACAAGCCCCTGTACTCTTTGCTAACAAGATAGCTAATATTGATGCTACAGACATATCCGATGCTTCTAATGCAGTCAAAGACCTATTCACATCTGATACACAAAAACTATTTAATAAATATCAATCTGAAGTAGATAATGAATTAAAAAATTCAGGTATTGCTATTGATGAGGGTAATACGGATGCTGTAACCAGACACAGACAATCTTATGATAAAATCCTAAATAAAGCCACTTCTGAATTGGATAAACTCAAAGCTGATTATGAAAATGAGCAAAACCCTAAAAAGAAAGCTAAACTAAAAAAAGACATTAATGTCGCTTCAAAAAGTATTGAGGAAATGACAAATAAGCGTGATGCTTATTTTAGTCAATTTGATAATACCTCATCAACTGTAGATACTGTGGTAGATGGTTTTATCCAAGCTCGTCAAACATTAAATAACATAGGGTTAAATCTGGCAAGTACTGGTGTCAGTGTACCTAATACACCTGTTATAAATACCAATACTGGTACATCTGATGCTAACTATACAGCACATGATTTTAAAGATGTTTTGGCACAAAAAGATGGTACTACCTATGGTAAATCACTTGGCTTTAAGACCAACTTTAAAGCTGATGCTCTGGCTGGTGGTGTAACTAAGGCAGACACATTAGGTTTTGCTAAAGTGCTTGATGACGATGGTCTGGGTGGTTTGATGAAGAATTTCTCAGCCTTTAATGATGGCTACCACAAAGGCAGTACATCAAAGCACACACAAGGTGTTAAGTTTGATTTGTCTTTAACTACTGATAACTTACAAACCTACAAACAAACCAAAGCTCGTATTGAACAACTGGCTAAAGAACATGGTTATGTTGTCAAGGTAGTGGCTGAACATAAAGATGGAGCCAGTCAAGGCTTAGATGGTTTTAAATGGTTTAAAACAACAACAGGTAATCACTTTGATATTGAAGTATTAGGTAGAGTGGGTAGTGTTGGTGGTACTAAATCTACTACTACTACTGAGTATAAAAAATCTAAAGACCTAAATCTTGGAAGCACTCAGTATGATGCTCTAATAAAAGAAATTTATACCAAGTATGGGTACACAGAGCAAGAACAAAGAATATTAAAAGCACAGCTTGCACAAGAGTCAAATTTTAACCCTAATGCACAAAGCTCTAAAGGTGCTAAAGGTATTGCACAGTTCTTAGATGGTACTGCTAAACAATATGGGGTAGATGTTAATGATGTGGCTTCATCTATTGATGGACAAGCCAGATATATGCGTGATTTACTTAAAAAAAGTAATGGTAACTGGGAGATGGCATTAGCATTTTATAATGCTGGTGCAGGTTCTACAGATGCTCAGACCAGATTTAATAAAGTAAAAAATTACAAAGAAACCCACAACTACTACAACAATATCTTGGCAAATGCAGGGGTTAATCCTGATACCACCAATGACCTTACAGATTCTCATCAAATTTCTGATGACCCTACTTCTCGTTTAAAAGAACTACAAAAACAGTTACTAGATGAAGACAATCAAGCCAAGCAAGTAGAATTACAAGCACAGATAGACGAACTACAAGCTTATGTCAATGAGCTTGAAAACCCTGAACAAACCAGTACAGAACAGACACAAGAACAGACACAAGAACAAACAGAGTCTAAACAAACTACAGCCAATCAACTGACTGATTTGATTCGTTATTCTCGTGAGATGAATGATGAACACATCAATCGTATGGTAGAGGCTGGCGTACTAAGTGATGATGAAATTAAATCCCTAAGACAGCTAAGTAAAGTAAACCAACTGGCTAATGAAAATAAGACAGGTGATACGGTAGTTTCTGATATTTATAAAGGCAGTGTAGGACATACCGCAGAGGAGTCTAATCGTGGCTTGCTTGAGTATCAACAAAGACTACTAACTGGTATTAGTGCTAATGATACCAGCAGTCTGGCTAAGCTGGCTGATGACTTATATACATGGGAGGCTTCACATACTTCTAAAGCTTTTGCTTCACAAGAAGCCTATGAGATGTTCAAACAGACAGGTAATACTTATACCGTAGCTCGTGATAGTCAAAGCAATGAATGGAAAATTTATGAGGGTGAGTTTACCCCTGCTGAGCGTAAAAAATATGGTGCTATTACCATTAACAATAAATCTGCTCGTTATGTAGAAAATGTAACCAATGAAGCAGCACACATTCAACAAATGGCTAGTGCCTACCATAACCTATTAAAAGATGATACAAGCATTCCTGCTCGTAGATTGGCTGACTTGGATTTGATTGATTTTGATAGTATTAATACCAAACCTGTCAATATCAATGCTCAAAATCTTAATGTAATCACTCGTCATGGTGAAAGTAGTAATACCAAGAGTAACACCAATACCCCATCAGAGCCTATCGTGGCTCGTAGTAGCAGTAAAGCTGATGATATAGCCACTGGTGAGCTTGTGGCACAGCAGTCATTTAAAGACTATAATCCACAAGTAAATAGACAATACAAGACCGTACAAGCATTTAAAACCAGTAATGATGGTAGTAATCCTAATAGTGTCTGGGTTGGTCGTGATGTAACTACAGATAAGAACAATAAGACAAAATACCACAGCATCTCTCACTATTTGTACAACGGTGCTAGAAAGAATGATGAGGGTACTTATACGGCTGTTAATAATGTCATGGATGAAGCTGGTAATATTACCGCTGGTGCTTTTGGTTTTGCAACCAATATTCGTGATAGCAACAACTACAAGCATAAACCTGATAGATACAATATTGTACATGATGGTACAAATGAAGGTAGGCAGTCTGCTTTTATTGAACAAGCCAATCGCTTTACGGATATGATTCGTGTGGCTGTAAAAGATAACCCCAATTATGCTAATGCTTTGGTTAGTATGGCTACCAACCCACAACTACAGCTATATGGTAATAACTACTCAACCAATAAATACTCAGAAGCTAGCGTATTAAAACAATTATTACCTGTAGTGGCTGATGCAATTAAAGGGTATGATAGCCCTATCAAACAGCAACAACAAATCACCAAAGCACTAGATAGCATTGGTACATTCATGAGTGATGGTACATATCATGCTGATGTGCCTCGTGTATTAACCATTGATGCTAATGATAGAGGTGCTAATAAAATTAAGTATGATAATAACATCATACACACTGCTAAAAGCTATCAGAGCGTGTATGCAGGCGATATACAGGCATCTGGTACATTTACCCCAGCTGATACCCAAAACGCTAATACAAGCAATACAGGCGATGCTACAGGAGGTATTACTGATACACCACAATTAGCACAAGATGCTGTCATTCATGATGACTCTAATGCCGTGGATAATCCTGCAATCAATCCAACAAATCAAGACACGGTACAGATTGCTGATGAAAACACTGTATTTGATTTGTCTGGTTTTGATACACAAGTTGTTCAACCAACAGATAATACAGCTACGACAGATACTACGGTTGTATCTGAAGATAAACCACAACGGTTATCTGCTATCCCTACCAACTTACGAAGGGACGCTAAAACCAAGCCAGCAACTAAGATGGGTATGACTGCAATTGCTGATGTGCTTAACCAAGAACAAGCTATTAAACCAGTACAGCCTCAGCTAAAAGATGTACTGCATAAGACAGTTAATGCAAAACAGATTGCTGATATCATTAATCCTGTAAAACCTGTTGAACAAACCACTAAGGGTAATACTCATCCACAAGCCATTCATCATGCTGAAATACAAAGCATCATTGAGACTTTGGATAAATATAATCCAGACATGAAAGTCAAAGTGGTGAATCAAAGTCATAAGCACCTTAGTGATGACAATGGTGTCATTCATCTGTCTGCTGATAGCAAAGACATACATACTGACTTAGCTCGTGGAATGCTTAAGCAATCGCTAAGTAAGATTGCTGATGAAATGGACGAGCTGACTGATGAAGCTGTAGAAGTTATTAGAAATACACAAGATACTGCTGACCTAGATGACACTCAAAAAGAGGCATTAAAGCGAGGTAAGAAAATTGCTAATCTACGCAATGATGTGAAGTATGTTGGTAAACAGATTAATAAGTATCTACGAGATAATATCAATAATATTGATAAAGATGTACAGACCAAGCTTATGTATTCTGTGATGAATCCCTCTACTACTTTAAGCCAAGGTTTGCTGGATAAAGATGTCAAAGAAGTACTTAAAAGCATCAAAATACAAAACAGACACAACAGTAAAATTAAGAATGCTTATCAAGCATTAAAGTCTGCTGTCAGTAAATATCTTGGATTTAGTAATAAACAACAGACTGCTTATGAAAAACTGTTAGATGTCTTGGCTGATAGTATTGAGCTGTCTGTAGCTGATGGTGTTGGTAATTTTATAAAATCTACTGATGCTAAGTTGTCTGTATTTCAATCAGAGGTAGATATTCAGGCAGAGCATAATAAAGCATTAAAGCCAGTAAAAGATAAAATTACAGATACTAAGAATGTACTGACAACTTACTTCAAACAAGACCAAAGTAAGAATAAGCCACTAAGTATGTACAGTAACTTTGTGGATAATTTATTGATTAATCCAGTTAAAGCAGCTTTAAAGATGGGTATTGATGTACCTAATCAAGCACAAAGTACACAGCTTAAAGACTTCTGGACATTTCATCATGAGTTTAAAGATTATCTGCAAGATGTAGTAGCCAAGAAAACACAAGGTTATGAGTTTGCTTCTATGGCAAGCTATTTCTTGGATGAAAATAACCAAGTGGATGAAAATCTACTGGGTGCATTAAGCTATACCGTCTACGACTATATCATCGCTAATGGTAATCATACCAGACATACTGATGATGAAATCAAGCAGTTACTAGGTCTGTATGATGAAGAGCAAAGAAAATCAGTATATCTTACCAAACAGCTTCGTGATACTTATCAGCACCGAGGTTTTGTGTATGATATCCAAGCTCAAAAGATTGGTGAGCGTGTTGCTAAGACATTAAACATCTCTGCTAATGAGCTAGGTTCTATGGAACTAGATAGCCGTTTGTATAGTGCATTAGGTGGTTGGGCTATCTCTGCCATGCAAGCTGCTGACCTTATACATATCACGCAGATGAATACCAAAGAGCATTTGACTAATATGGCACAAGTCAATTTAGCAGATGCTAGTATTGAGCTGGATAAAGTCTCAGAACATGCTACTACTCGTTTTATGGCTATTAGTGATTTATCTGGTAAAAAAGTAAATCCAAGACTTAAACAAATCATTGATACCAATAAAGCTACATCTGGGTATTTGTCTGATATATTTGGTGGTGTCAGTGCTAAAAGACAACCTTTAACCAAAGCACCTCAAAAAGGTAAAGTTAAACGCTCTATTAAAGGTACTAAAGCACAGGTGGCTGATGTACAAGCCCAACTGGTGGATAAATCACAGCAAGAGCCTATGGTGGTTAATGAAGAATTTAATCATGTGATTGAGACACTATTAAAAGACCATGAAGAGAGTCTTTTACAAACCATTGGTGCTAAGGTAACTGCTGATAAATTGGCTAAAGCTCATATCAATGATAGAGCTGGTATGCTAGGCAGTGCTGATGGTGTCATGAGAGACTTAACCAATGCGACCAGCTTCTTTGCTGGCTTGGTTAAACAAGGTGGTGTACGACAGTTCTGGGATACGATGTTTATGGCTAAGAACACTCGTATGCACTTAAATTCTAATGTGGTTAATATTCAAAGCTCTAAACTGCACCGTGCTTGGGCTGATTTAGCCAGTTATAAAACAACCATTAAGCTAAGTAATAATAAAACAGACACATTGGCTTCAATGCTAATAAAGCTAAATACAGTAAAAGACAAAGCCAAAGCAAAAGACTTCAATAAAGATGAACTACGGCTAATGATATTCTTGCGTGCATTGGGTGAGAATATGGAAGGTTCAGAAAATTTTATTGAAACTGTTATTAAACAAGATGAACACCTTAGCCAAATCTTTAAAGAAGGCTTTACGGTGGATAAACTGCCAAGCTATGTGTTTATACCTTTATTCTTGGATTACTTAAATCAAGAACATATTAAGCAAGCTACTGATGCCATGACTAAAGTATTGGCTTCTGAAAAAATCAGTAAAGCCCAAATGTCTAGTATCCAAACAGCAGTATCTGATATGGATATGAATGCTTCATCACTAAGGGCTTTAATGGAGTGGAGTAGATACCAAACAGCAGTTAATGGTACAGATGGTAGCTTTACCCATTCATTAGGGTTGGGTTCTGATGGTATTAACAACGGTGTCATGCTGGCTCATGTGAATACAGGTACAGCAGATGAAATCATGCAGTTGCGTACTGGGTTATTCAGCCATGATTCTGGTTATGATAATTATCAAAATGCTCGTCATAACCCTACACTTGGGGATTACTATACTGAATTTAAAAACCGTATGGTACAAGGCATCAATAACAACATTACCCTTATCAACCGTGAATTAGCGAATCCATCAGAAAATGCTGATGACACTGCACGGCTACAAAGCAAATTACAGATATACATACAGATTCAATCATTCTTTAAAACATTGGATAAGCGAAAGTCAGCCAAAGATGTACTTGTGCCTGTAAACTATGGTTCAGGTGAAACTTCAACCATCAATTCTGTGTATCATAGATTCTTAGCTGACATTCAAGATATATTTGCTGATATTGCTAATAAAGCCAAAGAGCATAAAGACAATCCTGCCAAGCTTGGCATCATCTTAGAAAGTGATGTTGTTCCTTTGGTTAAAGCAGTAAATACTTTGCTGGGTAAAGATGCTGGTACAGTACTTAGTCTTAAAACACAAGATGGTAAAGACTTTATCTTAAGCCCTAGCAGTGATTTAACTAAGCTTAGCGAAGTATGGTTTAGTGATAAAGACATTCTTAAGATGAATGACAGCTTCACAAATACACATGGTAATAGTATCTGGCATAGTTTGGAAGTATATGAAGGTGATTTCTTAGAAGCCAATAAACGCAATATCCGTATGCTACAAGCATCAGCACAAGCATATATTGCTGAGTATGATATTGCTTACCAAAATATGAAAGATAAGAAACTAAAACAGCTTATCCAAAAGTATCAAGACTTAGGTCTTGATGGTAAGTCAGCAAGTATTCAAGCCAATAATGAGCTTGAATTTGTAGGCTTAACTTATACTGAACTTGCACAGCTTGAAAGTAGTCTAAATCACCTACTACCAAAAGTACACACACCACACAGTATTGAAACCAATGATGAAAAAGCCAAGATTCATCTGATTAACACTGTAAAACAAACAGTCAGTGGTAACAGTGAACTTACTCAAAATAACTTTTACATGATGAATGAGCAGGGTATGTTACAGTCCACAACAGCATCATCTGCTACTAAAAAGATGGTGATTGAGACTGCTGCTCGTGTGGCTAACTCTATCCAAACACAAAGCCAAGATTCTCGTATTTCATCATTAGCAATGGCTGGTACTGATGTCATTCATAGCAATGTACATGATGCTAACATTGGTGGTGGTAATCATTATGTAGATATGGCTATTGCTCAAAATAAAGCTGCGTATGATGTTATCCGTAAATACTCATCACATCTTGAATCATTAAGTACATTGATGGATAAGATTAATGAATATGCAAAACATCTTGAAAGTAAAGGCATTGATAAAAACACCAATGAGGTTTTTGTTGATATGTTATCTGTGGCTTATAACAGCTTTGGTGATGTAAGAGAGGGTGATGATAATAGACAGACAATCATGCTTAACTTAAAAGCCATGCACCAATATAGTGGAGAGTTTGGTAGCTATGACATTACTCAAGATGATTTGCAAACGACCATAGAAATCTTTAAAAAGACTAATGAACGCTTTGATAAGCTGTATGATACTTTAACTGGTTATGCAACGGCTTTTGATGTTACCAAGCATCATGAAGACTATCCAAAAGCAAACAGTCATCAAGAGCTAAATCTAATTGCTGTAACAGATAATAAGTATGGTATCCAAAGCGTAGAGCATATTGTTAATCAAGCAAATCGCTATGATTTTAGTGGCAGTCATATTAATCATACTAGCCATGCAAACCATCAAGATGCTTATATTGAAAATAATGCCAGAAAGTTTATTGGACACAAACGACTCAAACAACTGGATAAAGAGCGTTTCATTAAAGGTAAAGCTGGTAATGATGCTCGTAGTGATTATAGCAAACTCATCAATATTGCCAATCAAATGTATCACAGTGATGCTGTCTATGTTGAAGATGCTTTTTACTTTGATAAAAATGATAAGTTCAAACTCAGCCATGCACTATACACAGCAAAAGATTTGGCATTTAAAATGAACAAACCTTTATATGCTGCGATGGGTAGCCAGTGGTATAAATATGACCCTATTAAAAGGGACTGGATACAGATTGATACACCTGCACTGGCTAAGAACAGTATGTATTATTCTGAAAGTAAATACACACATGGTTTGGATAGCCTATTACAACAAGGCATTAAACCTACTACTACTGCTACTACAAATCAAAAGCAGGATAATCAAACTGTTGAACAATCAAAACCAGTAGTATCAAGAGTAGGTAAAACATTTAATCATAAAGATATTGAAAAAGTATTTAAAGGATTAAAAGCTAAGCATCACAGCAAACAATTGTTTAATGCTTTATTTACTACACTGGTTAAACAAAAACCTGATATTCAATTACAGTTTGTTGCTGATGCTAATTTTAATGGTAAATACCAAGATGGTGTGATTACTCTAAACGAAGCTGTATGGACAAACATGAGCGATAATGAAAAGGTTCGTTTATTAAACCATGAAATCTCTCATGCTGTAACCATTAAAGGTCTTGAGCATACTGAACATCAAGCTGTCAAAGATTTAAAAGTCATGTATAAACAGCTTAAACAAGCCTATCAAACAAAAGGTTATAAAGAACAAGACACTGTCTTAAAACAAATCTTTGAACCAGAGGTAGATAAAGATACTTCTGATGAATTAAAAGATATGCTTGGTTTGGCTGAACTGATTGCTTATGGTATGGAAAACAAAGCAGTTGCTGACTTTATTAAAGCTGAACTGAATCTGACCAAAGCTGGTATTAAAGTTAAAAAGAAGTTAACCTTTTTTGAGCAATTCTGGGCAGCAGTACAATCTATGTTGTCTAAGATTGGTTTTAATACTAATTACACAACCTTCTTGGCTAATATTGAAAAAGTCATTGAATTAAATGGTAGTGAAATCCAAAGCAATTTAACACTAGATTTTGGGGATACTTATAATAAAAATATGTCTGAACAAGACATTATTAAAGAGTATGACAATAAAGCAAGTGTTAATGAAGTGTTTGGTAGTATCTACGATGAAACCATCAGTAGTGAGCATTCTCAACGCTTACAAAGCTTAATGAATGCCATCTATACACCAGCTTATGAATCTATTCATGTCAATGAAGATGAAGCTGTACGGCTGTATAATAACCAAGAATATATCAAAGCACCAGCAACACTATTTAATCTAAGCCCTAAAGAAGCTCATGCTTATTCTGCACTGGCTACCAGCATGGAACATTTGTTTATCCATCATAATGATAACCAAGCCATGATTGAGCTTAAAGATGTGGTTGCACAGATGGTAGCATATTTTGATGATGTGCATAAGCTGTATCCTGAATATGACAGCATGACAGAGATTGAAAAACAAAGAGCTGATAGACAGTATGGTGATTTATTTCATGATGTAAATAGCAATGAAGCAACTGCTCGTATTATTGCTCTGGTTATGACATCTGAATCCATGAAACAAAGATTAAATATCAAAGTGGATAAAACATCACACATCAAGAATGAATCATGGTTTGATAAATTCATGTCTATGGTGTTTAAAGCACTCAATTTAATCCGTGATAAATTCATTTATAAATCTGATACATCATCTGATGCTTTGGCTGAACTGGCGATTAAACTGGCTAAGATTGATGCTAATATCCGTGCAGATAAAATGAACATGGTAGATACCATGTTCCATTGGGCATATATAAAGCCTATGAATTTTGCAAATAAAGTAGTAGATAAAGTGATTGATACTGCTTTGGATAAAGCATCTGCACTTGATGATAAAAGTGCTATAGGTAGATATGCAAATCTTGTTAAGAACTTACGAGATAACAGCTTGATTGATAAGAAAGATGGTACACAAGCTGATTCAGATATTCCTACCGTAAAAGAAGTTACACAAAAATCATTAAACATGACTGCTGATTCTATTGCTACTTCTTTAAAGAATGGTGGATTTGATGAGCTTGGCAGTTTATTTCAAGAATTGCGTGGTCAGTACAACACAGCAACAGGCATATTTGAAAGACTGGTTGCTTATAACAATGTGGCTCAAAAACAACGAGTAAGCATTAAAGATGGTTTTATTGAACTGGCAAGACAATGGTTTGGTAAAGATTTAGAAAAACCTCAAAAAGAAAGTATTACTCGTCATCTGCTATTAACAGATGCTCAAACACTGCTTAATTATCACAGTGATAAAACCAAAGTTAAAGAGCTGATTACTAGTAAAGCTGAGCGAGCTTTGCGTAGAAGTGAGCTTGAGAGTAAACTTAAACAGCTAGTACCTGAGCAACATATCTTAAATGACATGAAAATCCAAATTAAAAACTTGGGTTACTATATGTCAAATGAGACCACAACACCCAACTTATTAAAGTCTGCTGAAATGATTGCAGTCAGTGTTGGTACACCTTGGGCTAAGCAGTTTGAAGACATGGATAAAGATGTCTTTGAAACTGTAGATGAACTGGTTACTTTGTATGCTTTGGATACTGTTAAATCCAAATATAGTGATGATATTAAAGACTTGATGTTTAAGCATGAAGAGGCAATCTTTAAAGTGCTACAAACCCAGCGAGCTAATGTCAGAAATTCCAAAGAAGAGTTTAAAGACAACCCTTTAAACTACAACAAGGGTTATATCCCTGCTATTCATGATGCTCGTACAGATATTAAAGCTGTATCTGAAGATGATATAAGTAAATACATTAAAGAAGGTTATGAATTGGTAGATTTAAAACCTTTACCAAAAGATAGCCTTGACCCTACAAACGAGCGTTATTTGATGGTGAATAAGAACTATGCAGCAACCAGACGAGTGTCTGGAGCTACTGACTTATTGGATACCCATAACAAGGGTACTGAAGTGCTACACTACAAAAAACATGGTAAAGAGATAGCCAATATTGCAAAAGAGCAATTAAATTTAAGAATACAATTGTCTAAGATGAATCCTGATGAATATAATCCAAAAGATTATGCAGGTTCTAACTTAATTGCTGTTGCAGGTACTGATAGTAGGATTATTAGTTATCAGTATGAGATGGAAGGTACTACCCGTGATAGCATCTTAAAAAGAGATTTAAGTTTTGATTTGCTGATGGGTACACAAATGGCTGCTTTGGAAGTTAATCCACAAATCAAAAACCTACAACAGAGTTTGGGTAAAACTCTGGTGGATATTGCTAATGACCCTGTTGAAGGGTTTAAAGCAAGACCTGATTTGTATAAAGTGTTAACCCCTAATAGCAAAGATGAAGAAGTACAAGATATTCTACGCTTACTCCCTTACCCTTTGCGTAAAGAGTTAGAAGCTGGTTTTGGTAAAGGTAAACCCATTATTATACCTAAGCATCACATGAATGTTATCTTTGGTTTTAAGAAGTGGACTGTTGCGGAATGGTTTGATATTGCTAGTGAAGAACGCAATTTCTTTCAAAGGCTAATTACATCTTTATATGAAGCAATCTATGACAACCAAGCTAAGAATAAAGCACATGAGCATCAGCTGGTATGGGAATGGTTTTCTGAACAAGCGAAAAATACCATTGTTATTCGTAGTATTAAAGTTCTTTGGGGCAACATCAGAGCCAACTTAATGTATCTGGCTTTACAAGGTATTACGCCTACACAAATGGCTAGGGATATTACTTATGCTTGGCGTGAAGGTAAACGCTATAATAAGTGGGTTAAAGACCTTACTAAAGTACAAATAGAACTTCAAGCATATCAAGATAATCCAAATAAAGTTAAAGAGTTACAAGCCAAACTCAAAAAACTAGAATATCAAATACAATCAAGTGGTATGCACAAATATATGCAAGAAGGTATTATGAGTACTTTGGTTGAAGGTGAAGATATTTCATCCAAAAACAAAGTGTTTAAAACAGACTTTGAAACCAAGCTGGATAAACTTGGCAATAAGATACCTACACCTATTCGTACAGTAGTAGATTGGGCAATACTTGCACCTAATACCAAAGGTTATCAGTTCTTGTCTGAAATGACTCAGTTTTCTGATATGGCTGCCAAATATACTTTGGCTAGACATATTGAAAAACAACAACTCAAACAAGGTAAGAATGCTAAAGAAGCATTCATGGCTGGTATTTTTGCAGCACAAGAAGCATTTATTAACTATGATTTACCCACAGGTCGTACGACACAGGCATTAAATGACTTGGCTGTATTAAACTTCACTAAGTTTGTTTTAAGATTCCAAAAAGCAATCGCTAAGCAATTGTATACAAATACAGGTCATGTACTGGCACAACATTATTTGGCAGAAAATATACTTGGTACTCAAGGTGTATTAAACCCATTTTTACCTGTGCCTAATGTAGGTTGGGGTGTTGGTACAATCGTAAGTTCACCAAGTATGTTACCTATTGCTGAATTATTTTAATGGTAATTGATTGCTAATTTTTTAGTTAAACTGTACAATATAAAAACAGCCTTGGTATTTAAGGCTGTTTTTCATTCCAAGAATATGCCCAGAACTTTCCCATTAAACCTTTATAATCTCTGTAAAATCAAATAGTTACATTAGTAAATAGCAACACTGGCAATATCATTCGCCTGTGTGCCAATACAGGAGCCAAACTGCATTTAATTAAACCGCTTGGTTTTGAGCTTGACGATACCAAGCTAAAACGAGCAGGGCTTGATTATCATGAATATGCTGATTTGAAAGTGCATGAAGACTGGTGGGCGTGCCGTCAGATGCTAAATGAGATGGGTGTTGACCAAGTGGTAGCATTGACCACCAAGTTTAGCCATAGCTTTTATGAGCATGATTTTAGTCTTACTCAAGAAGAAAGTGTTGCGATGGTGTTTGGTTCTGAGACTGATGGTCTGCCAGTGGAGATTAGAGATGATATCGGTGTAGATAATTGGCTTCGCTTGCCCATGTTGCCACAGTCTCGCAGTCTAAACCTTGCCAATTCGGTATCTATTTGCTTATATGAACTTTGGCGACAGATGGGTTTTGTTGGTGATGTTGGTGAGAGTGTTGGCTATCACCGTTTATCCAGTCGTCTTGATTAAGCGTAGCTCTATAGACAATTAGGCGGTTTTGGCAATCCTGCGATGCGATTGATGTGGCGTGCCACAAGCCCTGTATTAAAGAGTTGTTGCAATTTGGTATTGCTAATATCATCAGTAGGCAATGCTTGAGTTAAGTGCTTGATGAGTGGGCGAGTGGTTGGGCTGTGATGGTATTTTTCAAAAAATGCCCGCACTTCGCCTAAGATGCGATAATGAATATCGCCTAACTGTATATCTAGCGTATCTGCCAAAGCCTGTGCTACCGCTGGCGTCCATGTGTTGTGATCGGTAAGATGACCATCACCGTCTAGTTGTAGAGTTGTGCTTGTCATTTAAAATTCCAAAACGCTGTCAAAATCTGTCGTCATTGGTGGTGCATCTAGGCGTAGCAATAGACCATCAATCATCTCATCAAAGATGGTATCATGACTAAAATCTGTCCATGCTTTAGCAATGTCATATAATTCAAGTGACTGCACCATGCCATAGATACGACTCTGTTTATCGTTTAGTGCCAGATGGCTATTACCAGTAAAATAAAACTGCACTTCATGGTCAAAGCTTGCTAAAGTGAATCCCAAAGCGACTGCTTCATAGCTAATTAGCTCGCTATCAGTACTGATGGTGATTAAAAATTTCATCTTTTTGTCCGTTATAAATATCTGATTTTGGTGCTATTTTGCTAGCCAAAAGTATTAGACTTGTCTGCTAAATAACACCATTAAAACTGCAATACTTCATCACAAACATCAATCTGCATGGCAAGTTCGGATAGTCCCACTAGATAAAAGGGTGTGCGTAGGTTGTCGCCATTTAGTTCATGCCGTGTGGCATTTTGAGTGTCGGTAATACCTCGTGCCAGTGCGGTACTAACACAAACAGGTAATTGCAATCGGTGCGTCTGTGCAAGCCTTACCCACTCATCAGCAACACTCACTACATCGGCGGTCTGCCATAATAGGCGGTTTGCGGTATAAGCACCATCGCCATAAAAAAATACCTGTACGGATTTGCCTGCATCAAGTAGTTTTTTGGCGGTATCTAGGGCGAGTTTTGCTTTATGACTGTGCGGGGCATTGGTAATAAGTAACAATGTGGTCATGGTATGGCTAATGGCTGTTGATAGGATGTTTTTTGCTGTATGATTTAAAAATTAAGCTTATTATAGCGTAATTTTTGGTGTAAAATGGGAAAAATTAATTTGCGTAAAAAAATAGCCATGACGACAGCCGTATTCATACCAACCGAAGCTCAGTTGCAGACTCTATCCCTAGCCAGTCCTTTTGCTAAAGATTTATACGATAAGCACACCAAAAATGCTCAGTCGTTCTTGGGTCAATATGGATTATTTGATGAGCTTGGTGATGATGAGTTAAGAAAACAGGTTGACCAATTCATCACAATGACCAAAGGTGATGATAATGTGATGATGGGGCTAAGACGATGCCGACAGATGCTCATGCTAAAGTGGATTTGGCAAGATGCACTTGGGCTAATCACTCTTGATGACCTTATGCGTGAATTGTCTGTTTTTGCTAATGCCTGCATCAATATCGCTAAAGACCATGTCTATCATCAGCTCACCCATCGCTACGGTGTGCCGATGACCATCGTTGATGGAAAAAGACAGGTAGATGAATTTGCCATCATTGCCATGGGAAAACTTGGAGCGATGGAGCTAAATTTATCTAGCGATATTGATTTAATCTTTATTCATAAAGGGCTAGGTGAGACTGATATCAGTCAGATGGGCAAAAAAAGCATTGATAATCAAAAATTCATGACTCATTTGGGGCGAGGCGTGATTCGCCTGCTTGATGAAATAACGGCAGATGGTTTTGTGTTTCGGGTGGATATGCGACTGCGACCATGGGGTGATGGTTCGGCATTGGTCATGACAGCCAGTGCCTTAGAAAAGTATTTTAATCAACATGGACGCACTTGGGAGAGATTTGCTTGGTTAAAGGCAAGAGTGGTTAATCAAGTCTCTGCATCATTTTTTGATCAACTGGTTAACTTGCGTAAAAACTTCGTCTATCGCTATTATATTGACTATAGTGCTTTTGGGGCATTGCGAGAGATGAAATCGTTGATTGTGGCTCAGCAGACCCAAAGGCAGGATTTGGATAATGTTAAGTTGGGTGTGGGTGGCATTCGTGATATTGAGTTTATCGTACAGGCGTTTGCACTGATCTATGGCGGTCATCAGGCGGTGCTTGGGGATAATTTATCCTGTCTAAAAGGGATTGAGGTGTTGTCATCGCTTGGGCATTTAGAGCATACCGAAGCCGAAAAACTGTCTGCTGCCTATCGCTTCTTGAGGCGATTGGAACACGCCATTCAAGCCAGAAATGACGAGCAAACCCAACGATTGCCCCAAGATGAGCTCTCCTTACTCGCCATCGCTAAGGTGATGGGTTTTGATGAGATTGGTGCTTTTCGTCAAAAGCTAGATGAACATAGGGATAATGTGTCTGTGCCGTTTGAACGCATGGTAACAGACCGTCAAAGCCCCACCCAAGAGCTAGGTAGTGTTGATGATATTTGGCAATCCTTACAGTCAGTGCTAAGTGATGAAAGCGTGAAGCTGTTGAGTGAATTCAATCAGTCTAAACTTGTAGCCAGCCTAGATGATGAGCCAAAATCACGGCTTGATGCTGCCTATCCTATTATTTTACACGCTTTATTGGAGCATGCAAAAAGTGATGGGGCTAAGCGTGCTGATGTCGCTGTGCCAAGATTGATTGTTCTGCTAGAATCCATTTGTCGCCGTTCAATTTATTTGGTGATGATTGCAGAAAATCCGAATGCTACTGTGGCACTTATCCCCATGCTTTCGGCAAGTCATTGGATTGCCAAAGAGCTTGCCTTATATCCGATGCTACTGGATAATTTTTTACAAAAACGCTATCTGCATTTGCCCAATAAGGCAGAGCTGACTGATATTTTGCGTCAAGGCTTGCTTAGGGTGGAGCGATTTGATGATGAAAGTTATTTGGCGAATGTCCGATTATTCAAAAAAACACAGGTCTTGGCAGTTGCAACCGCTGATGTTTTAGGACTAAGACATATTATGAAAGTCTCTGATAGCCTGACTTTTATTGCTGAAGTGGTACTAGAATCAGCGGTAAGGCGTGCTTTTGATGAGCTGACGCATAAGCATGGCTATCCACTATTGCAAACAGGTGAGCGAGCTAATAGCGAACATTCGGGCTTTGCGGTGATTGGCTATGGAAAGCTTGGCGGTATCGAGATGTCTTATACTTCGGATTTGGATGTGGTATTTTTGCACAATATTGATGAAAAGGCGGATACCGATGGGGTGAAGGCGGTGAGTGGCATGAAGTTTGCTTCTCGTTTGGTACAAAAAGTGCTTAGCTATCTAACCACCCAAACCCGTGATGGCCGTGCTTATGAATTAGATGTTCGCCTTCGACCATCTGGCAATGCAGGCGTGATGGTGGTGTCGGTACACGCCTTTGAGCTGTATCAACAGCATAAGGCGTGGGCGTGGGAACATCAAGCGCTGGTAAGAGCAAGGGGGGTTGCTGGTGATGAAATGGTGTTGGCTGCGTTTGATGAGATTCGCCAAGCCATTCTCACCAGACCCAGAGAGCTTGCCCAAGTACGCCAAGAAGTACTAAATATGCGACAAAAAATGCAAAGTCATCTAGGTACACAAGACACCAAAAACCATCAGTTTCATATTAAGCAAGATTTTGGTGGTTTGGTTGATATTGAGTTCTTGGCACAGTTTATGGTATTGTCTTATGCTCATGTGTATCCAAATCTTGCCATATGGTCGGATAATGTGCGTATCTTTGAAGAAGTGGCAAAGACGGAGCTGATGAGTGAAAAATGGTGCGATAAACTCACCCAAACTTATCTACTACTGCGTAAGACCACGCATGAACTTGCCCTGTCTGACAAACAAATCATCGTTGATGATGAAGCATGGCAGGAGAGTAGGGCGTTCGTACGAGAAGTTTGGGAGCGTGTTTTGATGGCGTAGTAGCTTGCTAGGTTATTGACAGCAAACCGATTATTGACCAACAATACCCATCAATCTGCTTTCTATTCTTTAAATACACCTAGAGACTTTAATGTGTTTTTGCACAGTCTGGTGCTGGCAATATAAATGGTGGATAAAAAATTTATCCAGTAGCCTTGATTGACAATATATCCCTTATGTCTGGCATAATGGCCTTTTAGAATCTTGGTGTGTGCAGTGCTAGACTCCAAAGCACTGTACACAAAGCCAATTTCTTTGTCAAAACGCACAAAACGAATGGGGTGTAAGTTTTGAACTTCATGAACGGCTTTGGTGTAGGCAACAGGACCTGTTACAAAAAGAACACCACGCTTACCATAGCTATGGAAACCATAGTGCCAAGCACGGTAGTTTAAGATGTTATCCACGACCGAATCAAGTACATGTTTCATGATTGGAGAGTGTTTCTCACAAATAATGAACCATTGTTGATATTCGCCATTTTTAATGCCAAGATTTTCTGTTATATACAAGAATTTACCAATACCTTCTTCGGCTTGTCCGATTTCATTTTGCCATTGGGTAACGATAAAAGTGTCATTTGGTTTGATGACCTCATTTAGGGGGTGAACGCAAGTGCTTTTGATATCCAGATAAACACCGCCCTCATGATATAGTACCAAATAACGAAATAGATCGGCTTTGGCGGCACCATACACAGGGTTAATGCGTTGATATGCTTGCAGAATTCGACCGTTGTCGTGTTTTTTAATGTATGCCAAAACAGCCTCATCATCATAAAACCGATAATCCCAATCGGGGTTCTTCTGTTTTAACTCAGCAACGATGGGTTGTATTGTTTGTGGTAATTTTTCGGTTTTATAGGTTTGATGAATGATTTTAGGAATTGCCATTATTTTCTCTACCATAAATGTCACTGAAACGAACAATATCATCTTCCCCAAGATAACTGCCTGATTGTACTTCAATCAACTCTAAGGGCAGGATACCGGGGTTTTCTAGGGCGTGGATTTCTCCAAGCGGAATGTACACTGACTGATTTTCGGTTAATAAAAAACTTTCGTCCCCCTTGTGGATTTTGGCTGTGCCTTTTACTACAATCCAGTGTTCTGAGCGGTGGTGGTGCATTTGTAATGATAATTTTTGATTTGGGTTTACAGTGATGCGTTTGACCTGATAGCGATCTGAAGCATCGATGCTGTCATATTTTCCCCATGGTCGGTAGATTTCACGATGAATGTCGTGTTCTTGGCGACCCTTATCTTTGATATGCTCAACGATACCTTTAATGTCTTGAGTGTTGTCTTTATTGGCAACCAAGACGGCATCTTTGGTCTCAACCACAATCAAATTATCAACGCCAACTAGGGTAATCAAGCGATTTTCGCCATGAATATAGTTATTGTGGCTGCGATGAGCGATGACATCGCCAATAATAACATTGCCATCATCATTTTTTTGTTGAATATCCCACAGTGCTGACCATGAACCCACATCGCTCCATCCTGCATCCAAAGTTACCGTAGTGGCGTTTTGAGTATGTTCCATGATGGCATAATCAATGGATTCAGAACGACACGTTTCAAAAATAGATTGATCAATACGAATAAAATCAAAGTCTGCCTTGGTGGTGCTTATCGCTTGCGAACAACAGTCAAATATGTCTGGTGCGTATGTTGCTAATTCTTGTAAATACTTGTCCGCCTTAAACATAAACATACCGCTATTCCAAAGAAAATCCCCACTTTGTAGATAGCTTTGTGCGGTGGCATAAGTAGGTTTCTCCACGAATTTATCAACACAAAAGCCATTTAGGAAAGGTTTGCCTTGTTTAATATAGCCATAGCCTATTTCGGGGTGGGTAGGTGTGATGCCAAAAGTAACCATGCTGCCTTGTTGGGCAAGCTGAGTGGCGTGCAAGATGCTTTGATGCAGTATGTTTACATCTTGGATGACATGATCTGCTGCCAAAACCAGCATGGTTGTATCAATTTTTTGTCGTTGTAAATATAATGCCGCCAAAGCAACAGCTGGAGCGGTGTTCTTACCAGTTGGCTCAAGAATGATGGTTGCAGAAATACCGATTTCACGCATCTGCTCAGCTGCCAAAAAACGGTGTTCTTCATTGCAGATTAAAATTAACTCGGTGCAATTAAGCTCTTTTAGGCGTAGTACGGTTTGTTGCAATAGGGTATGCTGATCTAGTCCTAATGTTAAAAACTGTTTTGGATATTTGGTTCTTGATAGAGGCCATAGTCTAGTACCACTACCACCTGCCATGATTACTGGGGTGATATTTGCAGAATTCACCTTAATGCTCCTTGATGTGCTGATTGTTGTTGTCCTTGTTCATTTGCCAAAGCATGAGGTATTTGTCCAATGTGTAACCAAAAGAGGCAATCGCAAGAATCAGTCCGTATGTACCTGATAAAAAACCACCCCGTATTAAATAGATTTTGATGAAAGAAAACCATGCTCGCCAAAAGATGGAGAGAATATTAACCCTCTTGCCTTTCTTATATGCTTCAATCGCCCAATCATGGCTATAGCGGACATTTTTAAATAAAAAATGGTGCAGATTATCATTGGTGATATGGGGCAAATATCCTGCCAACAATTTGCTTGGTGCACCTTGTTGATCTAGGGATTCATGCACTTCCAAGCTGGAATATTGAAATTTTTCACGATCATAAATGCGAGCCAATCGGTTGGTTTTCCAAAATCTTGGCTGCGTTTCTACACCGCAGAATAAATTAACTCGTGATACCGAAAAGACTTTTTCATGCTCAATGGGGTAATTCAAGACTTTTTCAACAATTTCTTGACGCAAGCACCCATCAACTCTTTCGTCAGCATCTAATACCAGTACATAATCACTGCTTGCGTAGCTTTGTGCCAGTTGGCGTTGTTTACCAAAGCCTTGCCAGTCGGTATTAACATACCATTTTGCTCCATATTGCTCAGCGATTTGTCTGGTGTGGTCGGTGCTACCACTATCTAAAATGATGATTTCATCAACAATATCATGTATTGTATCTAGGCATGATTGTAAATGCTTGCTTTCATTTTTGGTAATCATGACCAAAGAGAGTGTACTTTTCTTTTGTGATAAGTCCACAGGTTGCTGTTGTTTGGTGAGTTCATTATAATCTAAAAACGCCCGTTCTGCTTGATTGTGCTTTAAATCGTATAAAATTGCATATTTATTAAAGGTGTATTGCATGAATAATAAGGCATATAAATATCCATACTTCCCCTTTAAGAATCGACCATCAAGTAAATATTGCTTAAAAAACGCCCCAATCGTATGTATTAAAATAGAAGAAAAAGAAGCATCTTTACCATGTTGGAATTTTTCTTCTGCCCAAGTTAAAGCATAGCTTAACCGCTTATTTAACCAAAATAGCGGGCTTTCGGCAGTGTGGTGGCGTGCGTAGCCAGATAATGTTTGTGTTTCCATCTTATCCGATAAAACCAAAGATTCGTGGACTGCGTTATCATTAAATTGAATGTGCTTGGGGTACAATCGCCAATGAGATTTGATACGCCAATTTGGCACATCAATTTCATTTTTTCCAAATATGCAGTCAATATTTCTTATGCCATAAACAATCTGGTCTGGCTTATTTTGAATGACTTGTAAAATACTTTGTTTTAATTCAGCTGTGATTTCTTCATCGGCATCAATTGCCAAAATCCAATCTCCTGTGGCGTAGCTTTGGGCGATTTGGCGTTGTTTGCCAAAGCCTTGCCAGTCGGTATTAACATACCATTTTGCTCCGTACTTTTCGGCAATTTCACGGCTGTTATCAGTACTACCACTGTCCAAAATGATGATTTCATCTGCCAAGTCATCTAGGGCGGGCAGGCTGATTGCTAAATTTCTGGCTTCATTTTTGACAATCATGACTACAGATAATTTGTATTTCATATATATGCCTTATTTAATATTCATTTTCACTTGGTTGTAATAAATCGCCATTGAATGGCTCTACGGATAAGTATGGTTTAATAGAATCATCAAAAATCTTTATCTCTTCTAAGCTGTGCATGCGATAATCGTTAAGAAAGTCATTTTGCTTTTGATTTTGTGTATCAACCCCTAGCCATTCGGTTAAAAACCAAACAAAGCTAAAACCAGAGATGATGTCGTCATTGACCGTCTTGTGGGTATCGTTACTGGATATTTTAAATAGCGGAACTTGCAAGCTAAATTGCGATATGCCGTGCTTTAAAGATGTTGGCAGTAGCCCATGGTCTGACACATAAATCATACTAAAAGGTTTTTGATTTTGAATCAAGGATTGATGTATGTCTTTTAATAGCATATCAGTTTGTAATATACTGGATAAATAAGCAGATAAATGATTATTTTTGAAGTTAAAATGTGCTTTGTTATTATCCACTCGTCTAGAAAAACGAGCGTGCGAACCCATTAAATGCACCACGATGAATCTAGGCTGATTTGATGGGGTTGCTAATATTGCTTGGATTTTTGGCAATAATTGATAATCATAGCGAGTACTGGTAGGGGCTTCTTCGCTCAAATAGTAGCTTGTTTGGGCATGAGAAGCAATGTATGAGATTTCATTATTGAACTTGCCCATTTTATCTTGATTGGAGAGCCAGTAAGTCTGCATACCTAATTTATTTGCCAGACTTAAAATGTTATTTTGATATTCAACATTTTGTTCGCTAGGAACTGTCAATAAGCGTGGAATGGCATGAATGGTATAGCTTGCAGGACTGATTAAGCCATTGTATTGTGTACCATGAACTTGTTTTAAAAAGGGTGATGTATCCACAGGGTAGTCATAGGCGGATAAATAATGCTTTGACGCACTTTCGCCCAATATCAGTATATAGTCTTGATAGGCAGGCTTAAAATCAACAACTTCCCAATCATCATTAATCTTGCTAAGTTGCTTCATTTTTTCTTTATGGACAGCATAAAATTTATATTGTGTGATGGTGTGAGGGAAGATGCTTAGTAGCTCAGAATAGCCCCAGTGAATGCGTTTGTGTTTAATAGATAACATATTTGCCAAAAATAATGCCAGTAGAATGAGTGCAAAATAGTTAAAAAATTTTCTTTGTTTGCTGGTGGCGGTGATATTTTTGGTTAAATGATAGGTTAATAATGTTGATAATATTGCAACAATAAAATAAAGAACGGCGGTTGCGTCAAAGAACTCTAATGCTTCGTTGCTTGTTGTTTCAAACAAAGAAGCAATCATGCCAGAGTTGGGGTAGCCATATTGAGCACCTAAGGGAGCGTACAAAATCCATGTTAGCATTAAGGGGCTTGCTATTTTAAAAATAATGGGCTTTAGCCACAATGTATTCCAAATCACCCAGAATAATAAAATATCATGAAAGCGTGGGCTACCGCCTGTTGTTGCCCAACAAATCAATACAGAAAACAAAAAAGTAAGTATAAAAATACCGTAATTTTTGAGTTTTTGATATTTCTTTGGTGCTGTTAAATGAAACAGGGTCACTTTGGTGACGCTCCCTTATATACAAAGAGTTGGGATAATAATTACTTAAATATTATAGCACATCTCTACGAAACACTTCACGCAGTTCAAAACTGGTATGTAACTGGCTGACACCTTCAATTTTGCTTAGGCGATGTAGTAAAAATTCTTCATAATGTGCCATGTCTTTGACCATGACTTTGAGTAGGTAGTCCTCTGTGCGTCCTGTTACTAAACTGCATGACACCACCTCATCAAAGGCTTGGATATGATTTTCAAACTCGTCAAATCGTTCGGCAGTATGTTTATCCATACTCACCGCCACAAATACTGACAGCGTGTAGCCAAGTTTGGTAGGGCTGGTGTGGGCGTGATAGCCTGTGATGATGCCCAGCTCTTCTAAGCGTTTGATTCGGCGAACCACAGGCGTGGCTGATAGGCTAATGCTCTCGCTAATCTCTGCCACAGGTAGGCGTGCGTTATCGGTTAAGAGTTTTAAAATCTTGCGGTCAGTGGTATCTAAGATAATGGTATTAGTCATGATGATGTTGATGTGGTGATTTTTAGTGAATTTTACTATAAAAAATAGTATTTTTGGTTAATTTTGATAAAAATTATAAAAAATTTTTGTAAAATTGGTAAAAATTGGTGTGAAAATTTGCTAATATAATTAGTCTAGTGATTTCTTTTTTTAATATGATTATATGCAGGAAAATCAGCCATGAGTCAATCTGCCAATACCCCTAGCATCATCCCAAAAAATCCAGCCTTTGACTTTACAAAGTATCGTCCTTTTGAATTTGCACCGCACATTCTTGACCGTACTTGGTGCGATAAACGCATAGAAAAAGCACCCATTTGGGCAAGTGTGGATTTGCGAGATGGCAACCAAGCCTTGATTGACCCCATGACCATCGAGCAAAAATTAAGGTTTTTTAAACTGCTTGTGGCGGTCGGTTTTAAAGAAATTGAAATTGGTTTTCCTTCTGCTGCTCAAGTGGAGTTTGATTTTACCCGCTTGCTAATTGAAGGCGGTCATGTGCCTGAGGATGTTACCTTGCAGGTCTTGGTGCAGGCTCGTGAGCATTTGATTGAACGCACCTTTGAGAGCTTAAAAGGTGCCAAAAAAGCCATTGTCCATGTTTATAATTCCACCTCAAAAGTACAAAGAGATAAGGTCTATCAACTTGATAAAGAAGGCATTAAAGCGATTGCGGTTAATGGGGCGACTTTGCTAAAAAATATTGCTAAACGCTATCCTGATACTGAATGGACTTTTCAGTATAGTCCAGAAAGCTTTAGTCAGACCGAGACCGATTTTGCCATAGAGGTATGTCAGGCGGTATGTGATGTGTGGCAGCCTAATAATGGTCAAAAAGTGATTTTGAACTTACCTGCCACCGTTGAGGCAAGCACGCCAAACTTATATGCCGACCAGATTGAGTATTTCTGCCGTCATTTGCCTAGTCGTAAAGATGTCATCATTAGCTTGCATACGCATAATGACAGAGGTTGTGGTGTTGCAGCGAGTGAACTGGGTCTGATGGCGGGGGCGGACCGTGTGGAAGGGACGCTTTTGGGGAATGGTGAGCGTACAGGCAACATGGATATCTTGACGATGGCGATGAATTTGTACACGCAAGGAGTAGATCCAGAGCTTGATTTGTCGCAAGTGAGTGAAATCGCTCAAGTGGTAACAGATTGCACCAATTTGCCAATTCACCCACGCCACGCCTATGTGGGAGAGCTTGTATTTACGGCGTTTAGTGGGTCGCATCAAGACGCCATCAAAAAGAGCTTGGATTATAACGAGGCTCACCCAGAGACTGAGCAACATTGGGATGTGGCATATCTGCCCATTGACCCTGTGCATATTGGACGCAGTTATCAAGATGTGGTGCGTATCAATAGCCAATCTGGTAAAGGCGGGGTGGCTTATATCCTACAACGCCATTATGGCTTTGATTTGCCTCGCTGGACGCAGATTGACTTTGCAAAAGTGGTGCAAAGTGAAACAGAAGTGTTGGCTCGTGAATTAAAAACCGATGAGCTTCTTGATATTTTTACTCGTACTTTCTTGACCCAAGATGTTTTTGAATTGAGTGATTACCAAATCAATAACAAAGGTGGGGAGGTTTCCTTTAATGGTCAAGTCGCCACACCAGAGGAAGTGTTGGAAATCATGGGGCGAGGCAATGGGGCGTTATCAGCGTTTATTGATGGGTTAATCAAGGCAACAGGTAAGCAAATTCATGTAACCAATTATAGCGAGCACGCCATCAACACCAAAGCCACACCAAGTGTGCTAGATGATGAGCTTGGCGACAACCAAACACATTCGGCAGCAGCATCATATGTACAGCTTAATGTATCTGGCAAGGTCTATTCAGGCATTGGTATGTGTCATAGTACCGTCTCGTCCATGCTAAAAGCGGTCTTGTCGGCATTATCGCAGGCGTGGTAACGATCCATCGCATAAAACACCCATAAAGTACAAATAAAATCAGCATGATTATGACAAAATCGTGCTGATTTTATTTGATGGGTTTATCAAATCATATGTCTAAATAAGCCATAAAAAAGCAGACCAAAAGTCTGCTCTTGATTGTAAGACAATCAATTCATACCAGATGGACCGGTCAGATTTAGCACATCTTTGATACTGTGTAGGATTTTTGCCAAATCATCATGCTTAATGGGTGTTAACGGAGAATGCACCACCCAATCATCATTGTCTTTTTTTAGGTGCCAAGCGATGATTGCCTGCGTGTCTTTATCCAAAGATGGTAGTTCAATCTCATGTAGCAGAATGTCGTCATTGTCTCTAAGCTCAGCGACGCCTTTATTGCTAAGATGTAATGAATGCTTATGGTAACTTGAAATAACAATAGCAATATGATGAATGTTATCGGCTAGTTTATCTAGATATATGCTGATTTGTTCTTGATTAATAAATTTATCTTCAAACTCTATTGCTCCAACCAGTGCATCGCCACCATGACGGACGCTGGCATCTTCGGTTCGTATCTGCCCATAATGTACACAGTCCACCACTTCTCCTGCCTGATTAAGTAGCACACAGCCCATGTCAATATCCATGGAGATGGGTTGTTTGCTGATGGCGGGTAGGTAAGCGAGATATTTTTTTAATCCTTGTTTGGGGATTTTGGTTTCTTTATAGCGTATGGACGGAATTAAGATATGTCCTGTACTATCAAGTTCTCTTAAGGTTTTGGGTTCAAAAAAGGTCTTTAAAGGCTTGTCAAAGTTGGACTGGGTCATGAAACTATCCATTGAAAATTTAAGCTATTGTAGCAAATTTTCCCAATCAATCTCAACAAGTTTAGTTGTGTGCTTAAATTTAATGTGGGCTTGTTTAAAAAGATAAAAATTTGATGATATAAACATTATAAAAATACAACGATATTAACTAAAAACTAACATAGCCAATCATTTGGTCATGCTACACTATAAAAACCCCATATCTTTAGGCAAAATTAGCATCCATCATGAAAACCAGTTTTATCAAATACAGCTTAGCCCCATTGATGCTATCTGCTCTACTTACAGGCTGTCAGGCACATGCAACCAGCATTGCTACTGCCAAAGATTCGGTGGATGATACTACAGTTGTGCCGACCAATCAAATGCTTGCTCAATATGACTGGCAGTTGATACGAACTGAAGATAAGGAAGTGGTGCCATTTTTGGCGAACACAATCCTTGATTTTAAGGGTAATCAACTTGCCTTTAGTGTGGGCTGTAATAGACATTTGGGTGAATTTACACTCAGTGATGGTCTTTTGTCATTAGACAAAACAAGTCTTATCGCCACACGAAAGTCCTGTGAAAGCTCGCTACATCAAGCAGAAAATGCACTCATTACATCGCTTGAATCAGCAAAACTGAATTTTATATCCACAGATAAACAGGCCACGCAGGCGACACTCGCCATCAGTAGTCGTGGCAAATCTTCACTTTGGCAAGGAAAGCGAAAGCCTGACCTGCTATATGGCGAATCTGTCATACTGTATTGGGAGATTGATGCCAAGCCTGTCGTCTGTGCCAATAATACCCAAGAATGCTTAAAAGTCCGTAATATACGCTATGATAACTATGGGGTAAAAATTGGAGCGGGTGCTTGGCGATATTTTGATGGTAAGATTGAAGGCTACAAACATGACCTAAGCCTTAGTCAGATTATCCGCTTAAAAGCCTATGGCAACACTGCCACGCATGATACCCCTGTGTATATTTATGACGGTGTGGTGGAGTCGTCTCTTGTTGAGTAATCCATGATTAGCAGGTAGTACTTTTATATTAAAAACAAAAAAGCACCTCATAATTTTAGGTGTTTTTTTGTTTTTAAGGATGATTTGTTGGTTGCTATGATTTTTCAGAGAGTGGGTTAGGTTTTTAGGTGTAATGCATCTTCTTCGGATAATCGCCAACGACCTTTTTTCTTAGAAGCACTGCGTCCAAGTAGAGCGGTATTGCCTAAAAGTTTATGCATGGAATGGCTAGAATGAGCGTGGCAGATGGCACACGCCAAGCCGTCAGCGGCATCGGCTTGCGGAACAATTTCTAATGATAAAATACGACAAACCATCGCTGAGATTTGTTCTTTTTCGGCGGCCCCATAGCCACACACTGCCTGTTTTATTTGGCGGGCGGTATATTCTGAGACGCTCAAGTTCAGTGCAGTTAAGGCGGCAATAGCAGCCCCACGAGCTTGTCCAAGTTTTAAGGCAGAATCAGGGTTACTTGCCATGAATACTTGTTCAATGGCGGCGTGCATGGGTTGATTGCTGTATTTTTGATGGTGTTGGACGATGCGTGAAATACCGCCAAAAATCTGTGCAATGCGATTGGGCATATCGCTACTGTCTGTGCGAATCGTACCTGCATCTAAATAGGTCAGTTTGTCGGCGGTAGCGTCAATGATGCCGTAGCCTGTCATGCGTGAGCCGGGATCTATGCCGATGATGATGGTCATAATGGGTGTGTAATATGTTAGTGAGTGAGGCAGGTGGCAGTTATGCCTTGCTGTACAAAAATTAAAAAAACTTTGGGTGTGTGGCTTGAAAAATTTGCCAGTTGCCCAAATTGTCTATAGTATAGCCTATTTTTGGCATTTTTTTAAAATTTTGTGTAAGGAATGAGTATGGGTGCAGTCGTTGGCATTGCTTTGGTTTGGTTTATTATTGAGATGTTGCTTTGGTATCTTGTGGCACAGTTCATCAGTGGTTGGTGGGTGTTCTTTTGGTTTATTGTAGCGATTTTCATCGGTCTGATGCTTATAAAAAAAGCTGCCAGCACTCTTAATCCAATGGCACAGCAAGTAAAGCAGATGCAAAACGGCGTTATTCCCAATCCTGCCAATCAGCCTGCTGAATCTAAGATTGCCAGTTCGGTTGCTAAGGGTGTTGCAGGTATCTTATTCTTATTGCCAGGTTTATTGAGCGATGTTGGTGCGGTAATTTTATTGATGCCTGCAGTACAAAGAAAGCTGACGGGTGCCGCCAAGAACTATGCTTTAAAAAACCAAGATAAAATCATGCAAATGATGTCCAAGCAAATGGGTGGTCAAAATCCATTTGGTATGGGCGGTGTTAATCCGAACAATCCTTTTGGTCAAGGTGGTGGCTTTAAGAAGGGTGGGTTTGGTGGTACGACCGTTGATGGCGAGGCCAAAAGTGTGCAAAAAAACATAAAAAAAATTGGCTCTGCTAATGATGAATGACACTTGCTGATGAATCACAACCATGATAAATCCGTCCTTTTGGGCGGATTTATTTATGCTAAATTGTTTATTACACATTGTTTATGTTAATCAAGTTTGTGCCAATCAGTTTGAAAATTGAGCTTGGCAAAGTTTAATGAATTCATGCCCAAACTTACGAATCTCGCTATCATCACGCACTGCAATCCAACTGGTAAATCGCCCAAAATGCGTGATGGGAATGGCAACCAAATCAGGATAATGTCTGGGTTCATATGCCATCTCTGCAATGATACCAATGCCTAAACCTGATGAAACATAGGTGCTGATGACATCAGAGTCTAGAGCTGCTAGTACAATCTCAGGTACTAGACCTTCTTGGGCAAAAACCTTGTCAATAGAATTACGCCCTGTAAAGCCACCATGATAGGTAACAATCGGATAGCTTGCCAAAGTTGGTAAGTCCACGCCATTTTCTATACCTGATAGGGTAGCAAGCTCGTGGTCTTTTGGCACGATGACGACATGCGACCAGTCATAATAGCGATGGCAACGCAGTATGTCATTATTCAGTAGTGATTCGGTGGCGATGCCAATATCTGCTTGACCACGAATCACCATTTGGGCAATGGTTTCTGGGTCGGCTTGCTGTAATACCAGATTGACTTTGGGGAATTTATCTCGAAATGCCTTGACGATTTTTGGCAACACATAGCGAGCTTGGGTGTGCGTAGTGGCGACCGTCAAAGTACCTGCTGCTGCATTATTAAAATCAAGGCTTATATTCTCAATGGTGCGTATTTCAGCAAAAATTGCTTCAATGTGTGGCAAAAGTGCCTTACCGATGGGGGTGAGTCCTGTCAAGCGTTTACCTTGTCTGGTGAATACATCGGCTTTTAGCTGATTTTCTAGGGCGGCGATTTGTTTGGATAGGCTTGATTGACTGGTGTGTAATAGTTCGGCTGCTTGGCTTAGATTATAGCCATTGACGATGGTGTGCCAAACGGTTTCAAGTTGCTTAAGCTGAATTTGTAAATGACGCTGATTGATGACGATGTCAATTGCCATAAGAATAATCCAAGTATGCTCACAAAGCTGTGGTGTGGCTTTAAAATTGTTATTATAAAAATTTGGTATGGAAAATAAACCGCTAAGAAAGTAAAAGTATATTCCAAAATTGCATAAAATTCAAAAAATCGTCTGATTTTATGCCTAAATTGGTGGATTTGGTGTGAATACACTTTGCAAAAATCATGATTTTGTTCTAATATGCACACATTTACAAACTCTTATTTGATTGAATCTCCTTGGATTGCTTATGGCTGATACAATGCAACACTCTTCGCCTTGGTTGGTGTTTAAACAGACTTATCTGACAAAAAATGCCTTAATTATGCTGATGCTTGGGTTTTCGGCAGGATTGCCTTATTTTTTGGTATTTTCAACGCTGAGTATGTGGCTTGTAGAAGCACAGATTGATAAAAGTAAAATAACGATGTTCGCTTGGGCAGGTTTGGCGTACTCATTCAAATTCTTGTGGGCACCTTTGGTGGATAGCTTATCCATTCCGTTTTTGCACCGCTATTTGGGCAAGCGTCGCAGTTGGCTTTTAGTTGCACAGCTTATGATTATTCTGGCGGTTTGTCTAATGGCATTAACCAGTCCAAATGCTGATAGCATCACTTCACTTGAAATGATGGCACTATTTGCGGTACTACTTGCCTTTTCATCAGCTTCGCAGGACATCGTTATTGATGCGTATCGTATTGAGGTGGTGCCTAAGTCCATGCAAACAGCATTTTCGGCGTTGTATGTCTTTGGCTATCGTTTGGGACTTATCATCTCTGGGGCAGGGGCTTTGTATTTGGCGACTTATTTTGGCTCAACAGAAGAGATGTATCAGTACATTGCATGGAAGCAGACCTATTTTGTTATGGCATTGGTGATGGGTGTAGGTGTTCTAACAACTTTGAGTGCCAATGAGCCGCACACCCAAATATTAACGCCCATTAAACAAAAACTCAATGATAAAATTATGGGCTGGTATGCACTTGTGGCTCTTGTTCCGATGGGGTTATACGGTCTTTGGTATCTATTAAACCAAATTTGTGAGCGTATCTTGCAAGTGGAGAATCATCCTTTTGTCATCTCTGAGGCGGTGGCAAATTTTGCCAGTATGTACGGGATTGCCATGCTCATTCCTGCACCGATTGCTTTGATTTTCTTGTTATTTAATCAGCCAAAAATGAAGTCGGTACTGACAAATCAGGCGGTGGTCAATAAACAAGATGCTAAAAACAACCTGCGTCTGGTGATGCTATTTGTCGTGTGTATGGTCGGTTTTATTTTTGCGTTTCGTATCTTTGGCGATGTCATCATTGGTGATGTCAAGCATTCTAATTTGGTGGGTTTTTTGCTTGAGAGTGTGCGTTTTATCATCAGTGTCTTGGTGGCTGCCATCGTTGCCCATGTATTGATTAAGATTAAATTGGTTCCTAAAGAAGTTGCTGCTAAAAATTGGATTGAGCCTATTTTGGAGTTTTTTGATACTTATGGAAAAAAAGCAGTACTGATTTTGGCATTGATTGGTTTGTATCGTATCTCGGACATTGTTGCGGGCAATATTGCCAATATCTTTTATCAAGATATGGGCTATACCAAAGTGCAGATTGCAGATGCCAGTAAACTTGTGGGCTTAACCATGAGTATTTTGGGTGGTTTTTTGGGTGGATTTATTGCTCAAAGAATGAAAATCATCGCCGCCATGATGGTTGGGGCTATCTTGGCTGCCGTTACCAATCTGCTGTTCATCGCTTTGTTTTATGAGCCGACAGCGGGTATGTTGTATGTTGCAGTTATCGCTGATAATCTGGCAGGTGGTCTGGCGAGTGCGGTATTTGTGGCGTTCTTATCGGTACTCACTTCCATTCGCTTTACGGCAGTGCAGTACGCTTTATTTTCGTCTTTGATGACCCTATCACCAAAAATTTTGGGTGGTTATTCAGGGAGTATTGTGGAAGCAACAAGTTATCCAACTTTCTTTTTGATTACCTGCTTGTTGGGTGTGCCTGTGCTATTTTTGGTATATCTGGTGGGTAAATACATTAAACTTGGTGATGAAAAATTTACCTTAAAAGATGAATCATAGACGGTATAAACTCAGTCATGACAACACTTAGTATTCATAAAATCAAGCAAATGTATAGACATGGCAGTCTGCCACGCCATTGGTGGCAGGGTTGGCTATGTTTTGTGCTTAACTGCCCTAGTAGTTGGTTGATTAGCCATGAAGAATACATACTAAAACCTAATGAACAAGCCAAGTTTGTAGCAGGCATGGCAAAGATGGCACAGGGCGTGCCACTTGCATATTTGACAGGCGATCAGGAATTTTTTGGTCGTTCATTTTGGGTTGATGAATCCACCTTAATACCTAGGGCTGATACAGAAAGGCTTGTTGAAGTGGTGCTTGAATGGATAGGTAACCAAACCTTTTGCAAGGCGGGTAATCTGTTGGATCTTGGTACAGGTACAGGTTGTATTGCCATTACACTTGCTAAAGCATTGCCCACTTGGCAGGTGTTGGCGTGTGATGTGTCAATGGCAGCTTTAAAGGTTGCACAAAATAACGCTCACCGCTTGGAGGCGAATAATTGTCGCTTTGTACATTCAGATTGGTTTGATGATGTATCGGGTAGTTTTAATGTGATTGTTTCTAATCCGCCTTATATCGCCAAAGATGATGAGCATTTAGCGCGGCTCACCCATGAACCCATGACTGCATTGGTTTCGGATAACGCAGGCATGGCGGATATCGCTCATATCGTTACAAAGGCAAGGGAATTTTTGACTTGTGGGGGCTTATTGGCGATAGAGCATGGCTATGACCAAGCATTGGCTACTCGCCAGTTATTCTTGGATTCTGGTTATCATGATGTTGCTGTTGTTTGTGATTATGGCGGTAACGACAGATTGACCATTGGGGTGTGGCGTGGTTGATGTTCAGATGAATCAAAATGAGATAGATGAGCAAGATGGCAATACAAGCCAATCATCAGACATGATCGATGTTTTAAGCGATGCTGAACTCATGAGATATTCTCGGCAAATTCTTTTAGATGATTGGGATTTGTCAGCTCAGCTTGAACTAAAAAAAAGCCATGTGTTAATTGTGGGCATGGGTGGTTTGGGGTGTCCCATCTCTCAGATTCTGGTGCGAGCAGGGGTGGGGTGCTTGCATTTGGTTGATTTTGATGTGATTGATGAGAGTAACTTGCAAAGGCAGACTCTCTTTACCGCTGATGATGTTGGGCGGTCAAAAGTTGCTGTTGCCCACCAAAAACTTGCCAAGCACAATGAATTGGTACGCATCGTATCAACTGACATTCGCCTAACCAATGACAATATTGGTAGGGTATTTGATGAGTGTGCTGGCAGATTGCCCAACCTTGTGATTGACTGCACCGATAATTTTGCCATTCGTGATTTGCTTAACCAAGCTTGCCAAACTTATGGCGTGCCACTGCTGTCCAGCTCGGCAATCGGTGAGGTGGGTCAGTTGGCACTGTTTACCAACAAAACAGGCTGTTATCAGTGTCTGTTTGGTACAGATAAGGGTGATGAGATGACTTGTGCGACTTCTGGCGTGCTTGGCAGTACGGTATCTGTCATTGCGTCCATGGCATCGCAAGTGGCACTGGATTTTTTGGGTAGGCATCATAACCCCATTGAGCATCAACTTGTGCTGTGGCATGGTCGAGAATTTAGCCTAAAAAAAATACGCTTCACTCAAGATGAACATTGCACCATCTGTAATAAACAACTTGAAAAATCATCATAATTTTTTTAACCAACACAATCAACGCCATTATGCCTATAAAAACATCTCCGCTTGCCATCATCAAACAGTCTGCTAGCACAGGGCTAAATGTGCTTGGGCGTATTCAAAAAACAGCCAGTGTGGCAGGGCTGTCAGCACTGAGAGTTGCCAAAGGTGAAAAGATGGATGCAAATCTGCTAAAAGATGCCTTTGAGCAGATGGGCGTAACCTACATCAAACTTGGTCAATTTATCGCCAGTACGCCATCAATTTTTCCTAGAGAATATGTACTGGCTTTTCAAGATTGTCTTGATCAGACCACGCCTGTTCCATTGACTGAGATTTTGGCGATTTTGCGTGAAGAGCTTGGGACAACTTGTGATTTGGATGAAATATTTGAGTATATAGACCCCAATCCATTGGCATCGGCAAGCATTGCACAAGTGCATCGTGCAGTGCTTACTGATGGCAGGCAGGTGGCATTAAAGGTGCAAAAACCTAAAGTAGGTACGATTATTCATACCGATTTGACTGTGCTTCATGGTGGTTTTTGGGTTATTGAAAAGATGATGCCAGTCATGCGTACTGCCAATATCGCCCCAATTTTAGACGAGATACGCAAAAGAATGCTTATGGAGATAGATTTTATCGCTGAGAGTCGCCACATTGAGCGGTTTTTGGCGTTTTTATCTCGTACTGGCAATGCCAAAGTAACTGCTCCTACTGTACATCATCATCTAAGCACTAGGCGAGTTTTGACAATGGATTTACTGGTGGGTAAATCGCTTGTTGATGAGACGCTTGGACTTGCCAAAGATACCACAAAAGCCCAAAAGGTGATGAGCGATGTATTGGATACTTGGTTTTTATCCTTGATGACGACAGGGGAGTTTCATGCGGATTTACACGCAGGAAACTTAATGATGCTTGATGATGGTAGGATTGCCTTTTTGGATTTTGGCTTAGTTGGGCAAATTGAACCAAAGAGTTTGGAGGCTTGCTTTACTTTGGTACAAAACTTGCAAGCCAGTGATTATCATGGCATGGCACAGGCGATGGCACAGATTGGCATGACGCATCAAAAAGTTGATGTTACTAAACTGGATGCTTGGCAAAGTCGGTCAGGATAATCAGCCAGAAGCACTCAATACCATGATGCTTGAGATGGCTGATGTTGGCAAAAAACATGGCATTCATTTTCCGCAAGATTTTGCCTTGCTACTAAAGCAGCTGTTGTATTTTGACCGCTTTATGGTAACGCTTGCACCTGAAATGGAGCTGTTTGAAGGTGAACGGTTAAAAGTCATCAGTGCCAACTGACCAACTACTATTGACTGCAATGCCATCAATCAAGCGTTGATAAATGCTCTAGTAGGGTGATGCTTAGCTTATCGCTAAGCTCTTGGCGCAATCCAATATTATCTTCATAATACCCATCTAAGCTAGAGTAGTGCGGATAAGCACGAGCTTTTTTTAGTGAGGTTGGTAGCCCATGACTTTGCCATGGCAAGCTGCCACTTGGATTGTCCGTTACCACCGCATGCAGACTGGCATGACCACGATGACGCAAGGCGTGATGTAGATTTTGGGCTCGTGTGGCAAGTAGAGTTAAGGTTGCATCATCAATGGTTAAGGTCTGTATGCCCAATGCCTTATCACGAATGGCATTGGTATTGGGCAAAAGTCCACCAATAATACCACCTAATGCTGTACCAAGCCCTAGACTTGCCCCTAAAGTTGCCACATCGATACCCGCACCTACCACCATACCTGTAATGCTACCACCTGCGGTGCGAATACCATGGCGAGCTAATAGTTCGCCATCAAATATGTCCTGCTCACGACCTTGAATCTCAATATCGTGTTCATCAATAGCGGTGTTATAAAACTGATATAGGTGCAAAAGTTTTTCTTGCATGATATCTTCAGACTGACGCACAGCGTTTTGCATGGCATTTAGGGTGGGGGTGGGGTCTTGGCTTTCGTCAATTTTCTTACTAAAACTTGCGACATTTACCAAAAAATCAGCAATGATAAGAGAGCCTTCTTCTGCCATGTCTTGCCAAGATTCTTGGCGTTCTTGTTGTAGGGTGTTTAGACTGTCCTTTTCAACACTTAAAGTCGCTAAATTCTGCCAAAGTGCCATCTCGCCATCAAAATCAAATGCCACTGTATCAAAGGTATTGACCACATATAGGGCACGCCGAGACAGCATGAGTCGCCATAGCTGCATATTGTCTTCATTACCTTTAATAAAGTTAAACACAGGCAGTACAGGTGTGCCACTGATTGCCAAAATGGCAAGTTCGTCTTTATATTTTGGTAGTACAGGCTCACGCGCATCAATCACATAGATGGCAATGTCAGCTTGAATCAGACTGCGAATGACTTTGGCTTCTTGGCTAAAATCATCGCCTAGGCGAGCATCACTCTCATCGGTTGCCGATAAAAATGCCAAGAGTCGTTCAATGCCATCATCTCGCCCATTGGTATAAGCCTGCACAAAGTCCATAACCCCTGAGGCATCTTCTAAACCAGGAGTGTCGTGTAGGGTTAGTAGTAGCTTGTTATGCTTACCAAAAATATGCACAGCTTCGACATGCTTGGTGGTGGCAGACTCATTCTTGACTTCGCCAAACTGAGCATCTCTAAGTAGTGTACGCATGAGCGAGGTTTTGCCGACATTGGTGTGTCCGATGACCGATAAGATGGGTGTTTTCATACTATGATGGGTGGTATTATCAATGAATTTGAATTTTATTGTAGCATTATTTGGATTGCTGATGGGTGGGGAATTTGTGAGTTTTTAAAAATTGGTGTGTTCATTGCGATATTTTGGGCAATCTTGATGAGCTGTTTGAAAAAATTGTGCTTTTGGGAAATTATGCTAAAATGTGGTGGTTTATTTTGCCTTATTTGTCATGAATACAAAGAAATTAGCCATGAACCAAGCGATTGATTTAAACGATTTGCCTACGCCATACTATCTGATTGATGAATACGCAATTACCGACAATCTTGCCATCATTCAAAAACTATGCCAACTGTCAGGAGCAAAGGCATTGCTTGCGTTAAAGTGCTTTGCTACTTGGGGGGTGTTTGATGTCATGCGTCCTTATTTGCATGGCACAACATCATCATCACTATTTGAAGTTCGTTTGGGGCATGAAGAGTTTGGTGGAGAGACGCATGCTTATAGTGTGGCGTATGCCCACGATGAGATAGATGAGGTGCTCAATCATGCTGACAAGATTATCTTTAATTCTATCAATCAGCTTAACGCCTTTAAAGAAAAAGCCTACAAAAAGGGCATTCCTGTAGGACTTAGATTAAATCCTAATACCAGTAATTCTGCGTTTTTGTTGGCAGACCCTGCTCGTCCGTTTAGCCGATTGGGAGAGCATGATGTAAGCAAGGTGCTTGCGGTGTGTGATGACATCAGTGGTGTCATGTTGCATTATAATTGTGAGAATGCTGACTTTGCAGCGTTTAGTCAGAGCTTAGATGATATTGAGATTAAGTTTGGGGCGATGTTATCTTGCCTTGATTGGGTAAGTTTGGGCGGCGGCATTCATTTTATTGCTAAAGATTATCCGCTTGAGGCGTTGGCACAGCGATTAAAAGACTTTGCGACAAAATATGGCGTGCAGGTTTATCTTGAGCCAGGCGAGGCGTGTGTTCATAATGGTGCACAACTGGTAACTCGAGTGCTTGATGTGATGGAAAATGGCAAAAAGCTGGCAGTAGTGGATGCTGCTACCGAAAGCCATATGCTTGATTTACTAATTTATGGTCAGCCAACCACTCTAACAAGCATCAATGGTCAATCGCTAAATCTATCTGCATCCGAGCATCAAAATAACACCATTATCTATGGTAAGACTTGCTTAGCAGGAGATATTTTTGGTGAATATGCCATTGATACGCCACTACAAGTGGGCGATAAAGTCGCATTTGGGAATGCAGCTGCCTATACGATGGTTAAGAAGAATTGGTTTAATGGCGTGGGTATGCCTGCCATCATCATTAGACGATTAGATGGCAGTATCATTCAGCAGCGACGCTTTGATTATAAGGATTATAAAAATAGTCTATCATGATATGAGTGATTTGTTGTGATGGCGTGGGGCAAACTTTATAAACGGATGCTTGGTGATTTGTCAATTTTGTGTATTTAACTTGTATGTTTGGCTCAAGGTTTTTTTGTGATTGATGGGAATTTAGGAGAAAATATATGAATAAACCCAATATTTTAATCATCGGTGCAGGTGGCGTAGCTCAGGTGGTTGCTCATAAAGTAGCTCAGTATCGTGAGTATTTTGGCACTCTTCATATTGCCAGTCGCACTGTAAATAAGTGCCAAGCCATCAGCGATAGTGTGCAACAAAAACAGCATATTTCCCTACAAATTCATACCATCAATGCTCTCAATGTTGATGAGTTAACTGATTTTATCCGTAGTATTGAGGCAGGTATTGTCATCAATGTTGGTTCGTCCTTTATTAATCAAAGTGTACTCAAAGCCTGTATCACCACAGGGGCAAGCTATCTAGATACCGCCATTCATGAAGAGCCAAATAAGGTTTGTGAAACACCGCCTTGGTATGAAAATTATGAATGGCGACATAAGGCGGCGTGTGAGCAAGCGGGCATAACTGCTATTTTGGGTGTGGGTTTTGACCCTGGTGTGGTTAATGCTTATGCTCGCATTGGTGTGGATTATTTTGATGAAGGGCAGATCACCGACATTGACATCATTGATATTAATGCAGGCAGTCATGGTAGATATTTTGCTACCAATTTTGACCCTGAAATCAACTTTCGAGAGTTTACAGGCGTGGTTTATACTTGGCAAAACCGTAAATGGCAGACCAATCAGATGTTTGAGGTGAAACGCACGGACGATTTGCCAGTTGTGGGTGAGCGTAGTAGCTATCTGTGTGGTCATGATGAGATTCATTCGCTACACAAGAATCTAGATGTACCTAATATTCGTTTTTGGATGGGGTTTGGCGATCATTATATCAATGTATTTACTGTTCTAAAAAATCTTGGGCTACTGTCAGAACAGCCAGTCATGACCGCAGAAGGGGTGGAGATTGTACCACTAAAAGTTGTCAAGGCGTTGTTACCAGACCCAAGTTCGCTTGCCAAAGACTATACAGGGCATACTTGCATTGGCAATAAAATGCGTGGCAAAAAAGACGGCGTCAAGCAAGAAATATTTATTTATAATATCGCCGATCATGCTAAATGTTATCAAGAAGTTGGTAGTCAGGCAATCTCATACACCGCAGGCGTGCCAGCAGTCGCAGCGGCGGTGCTGATTGCCAAAGGGGGCTGGAGAGTAAATAAAATGGTTAATGTTGAAGAGCTTGATCCACGCCCATTCATCAACCTACTAAATGACATGGGATTGCCGACCCATATCCAAGATGAGAGCGGTCATCGCTTGTTGTCATTTGATATTTGAAGGTTGGTGAATGAACATAAAAAACCACTTCATCAGTCCAACTTTATGATAAAATGAAGCGACAGACTTGATTTACCTTAATATTATGCGTATTCGTAAACTCTTTAAATTTGAAAATGCTCATGTGGTGCGTAATTGCACCTCTGAGCGTTGTAGTCGTTCTATTCATGGGCATAGCTATCAAGTTGAGCTTATTCTTGAGGCACAGGCTTTTGATGATGGGCAAATGGTCTATGACTTTGGTCTATTAAAATCTCACATCAAAGAACTTATTGATAGCTTTGACCATGCCATCACTTTTTGGAATAAAGATGATCCAAGCTATATTCGTGCCTGCAAAGAACTATCGGCTCGTTGGGTATCTCTACCTGTTTCGCCCTCAGCAGAGCAGTTTAGTCGTGTGATTTTTTATTGGGCGGATAAAGTGTTAAAAAATACTGTCATGCAAAACAATGAACAAGATGTCAGTATTTATTCTGTCATTGTGCATGAAACCGCCACAGGCTATGCTCAGTGCTTTCGTGAAGACATTGACAATCTACGCATGGGTGCATTATCGCTTGATGACTTTGAGTTTAGTGAGCAAGTTCAGGCGGAGTGGAGCGATCCTAAGATGTTTGAAAAACTAAAACAAGAAGAGCGTTTTTTCAATCCACTACCCTTAAGACAGGTTAAAGTTTAATGAAAATTATTTTGGAAAATGAGAAGGATACCGAGCGTCTGGCGGTTGCCTTAGCCAAAATGAACCCTGTGGGTAGTCTGTGGTTGTCAGGTGATTTAGGGGCGGGCAAGACGACCTTTACTCGCTATCTTTTGCGTGCTTTAGGTCATACTGGTGCGGTAAAAAGCCCAACTTATACTTTAGTCGAATCCTATCGCATCAATCAAAAACCTGTCTATCATGCCGATCTTTATCGTCTAAATGACCCAGAAGAGCTTGATTTTATTGGGTTTTTTGAGTATTTTGAAGAGAAAGATTCGCTTGTCATCATCGAGTGGGCAAGTCGTGCCGAAAGTCTTTTACCAAAGCCTGACATACAGCTAAAAATCACAAGACAAGCCCATGATGCTCGATTGGTTGAGATTGTTGGTGTGGACTTATCTATTTAATGCCTTGCTTAACTGATTTGCCATGACTTTAAATTATAAAAATTTGCCTGATAACACTGTGTTATCGCTCATCGCACCCACTGCCAGTGGCAAGACGAACTTGGCTTGTCGGCTGTATGAGACAGGGAGATTTGAGCTTATCTCGGTTGATAGTGCTTTGATTTATCAGGACATGAACATAGGTACGGCAAAGCCATCTGATGGGGAGTTAGCCTGTTTTCCACATCATTTGGTCAACATCATCAAACCCACCAAGACTTACAATGTGGCAAGTTTTGTGGCGGATGTAGAGATGCTGATTACTCAAATTCACCAACAGGGCAGAATACCGCTACTCGTTGGTGGTACGATGATGTATTACATGGCACTTTTGGACGGATTGTCTGCCGTTCCTGATACTGATATTGCCACACGAAAAATGGTGGTGGCATGGCTTGATGATAAAGGTGTTGGTGAGCTATACGAGTATTTACAAACACACGACCCAAAAATCTGCCAACGGCTTAAAGTTACCGATACTCAGCGTATTACCAGAGCGGTAGAGGTGTATTTACAAACAGGTGTGCCGATGAGTGTGTGGCAGCAGACCCCAAAAGTCGCTCTTTGCCACAATCCTAAGCAGCATTGGATTACCTGTTTAGTGGAGCCTGACAGAATGTGGCTACACGACCGTATTGCCAAGCGATTGGATATCATGTGGGAGATGGGGCTTGTTGATGAAGTTGTCTCGCTACTTAAAAAATACCCCGACTTGACTGCTGATATGCCGTCCATGCGATGTGTCGGCTATCGGCAGGTGATTGACTTTTTGGCGATATCAGGGCATGAGGTCATGCAGACCAATGAGTACTGGATGGGATTTTCATCACTCATGCAGGCACAATGGCATGATTTTGTTAAAAAAACACAAAAACAGCCTGTAAATCCCCTACAAATGGCTTGTCAAGACATGAAAAATAAGGCATTATATGCAACAAGACAGTTAGCGAAACGCCAATCTACTTGGCAGCGTAGCCTTGCTCGTCTTGAGGGTACTTCATCTTTGATTGTACCGTTTTTTAGCATACAAGAAGTACAAAATCAGTTATTATAATATTAAGCCTGTTTGGGCGGATATTTTTTGCATGAGTTTCTGTTATTTTGGAGAATTTCTATGTCAAAAGGGCAAAGTTTGCAAGACCCATTTTTGAATGCACTTCGTAAAGACCGCATTCCTGTCTCTATTTTTTTGGTTAATGGTATTAAATTACAAGGACAAATCGAATCATTTGACCAATATGTCGTTCTCTTAAAAAACACGGTCAGTCAAATGGTTTATAAGCACGCCATCTCAACCATTGTTCCAACCCGTAACCCTCGTACAGATAGCGTTGTGCCATCAGGTCCTCAGTCAGGCTATCCAAACGCCTCTATCGGTGTGATGTCATCAAGTAGCTATCAAACTAGCGTGGCATCAGGCAATGCGAGTACAGGCTTTGAACGCCAAACAGGTTTTGGTACTCGTCCTGTGGGAGGATTTACACGCACGCCACCATCGGATAACTTCGGCTCTCGTGGATTTGAGCGTGGTGGCTACCCACAGGGTAATGGCATGAATGCAGGCTTTGACCGTGCTGCCTTTGATGAGCGTGGCTTTGATGGCAAAAACTTTGAAAAAAAGCAAAGTCGTAGCATTGAGCGTGGCGGTTTTGATGACAAGGGTTTTAGTGATAAAGGCTTTGATGAAAGAGGCTTTGATGCTAAATTTGGCCACAGTAATGACGAGGGTTTTGATAACTGATCATTGATGCTAATTTTGTCGTTGGCATTTGTTCTATGGCTTAATTTTACTTAAATGAATGAAAGATCATCAAGATTTACTTGATTTTATACTTTCAAGCCCTTATTTAAAAAGAGCGGTAAAACGCCGTTCTCTCACTTTTATCTAACAAAGGAAAATATATTATGGCATTTACATTACCAGAACTTGGCTATGCGTATGAAGCCCTAGAGCCACATTTTGACAAAGAGACCATGGAGATTCACCACAGCAAGCACCATCAAGCCTATGTAAACAATGCAAACGCAGCACTTGAAGGCACTGAGTGGGCAGACAAGTCAGCTGAAGAAGTGATTGCTAATCTAGATAAAATCCCTGCCGAGAAGCAAACAGCTGTTCGCAATAACGCTGGCGGTCATGCCAATCACAGCTTATTTTGGACCATCTTAAAAACTGGCACAGAGCTAAAAGGTTCACTTAAAGAAGCCATCGAGCGTGATTTTGGTTCTGTTGATGCTTTTAAAGAGCAATTTGAAAAAGCTGCACAAACTCGCTTTGGTTCTGGTTGGGCATGGCTAGTAAAGCAGGGCGATAAATTGGCAGTGGTCTCTACCGCCAATCAAGACAGCCCATTGATGGGCAAGGCAGTGGCAGGTTGTGAAGGTACTCCGATCATTGGTCTTGATGTCTGGGAACATGCCTACTACCTAAAATACCAAAACAAACGCCCAGACTACATTAAGGCGTTTTGGGATGTGGTAAACTGGGACGAAGCTCAAAAACGCTTTGATGCCTAATCATCACGCCTTTGATGGTCGTAATGACAACAAAAAAAACAGCTATTTATGGCTGTTTTTTTGTTGATACATGACTGTAAATAAAGTCAAGCAGAGTTGTCGGTAAGTGGCGTTAGTAGGCGAGTGCGTTGTGGACTGATTTTTTTGATGAAATGGTCGCAAGCGGGTAAAATCTCATCGCACACCATGCCGGCAATAATCTCGCCACATAGTGGTGAAAAGGTAAAGCCCTTTGATCCCATGCCGTACATGGCATAGATGCGATCAGAAACTTTGCCAATAATGGGGTGGTAATCAGGTGTTTGGGCTCTAATACTGGCACGACCTTGTAGTTGCTGTGTGATGGCATTATTTCCTATGCCTAGTGTGCTTGCAATATTAGGTAGGCTTTGAGTGAGTTTATCAATGTTAAATTTATGTTCATCTGGCATGATGGCAGTATGCGTTTCATTGCGAACAAAACTGGCTCCCATCAAAAAATAGTTGCCACCATCATCGGTGAATTTGGCACAATAGCCATCGTATTTGATGGGGTTTTTGGGTAGTTTGGCGAATGTATCCGTATTTACAGACAGCCATGATATCTGACCACGGATTTTTCGGGGGTTGAATAACTGCTCATGCAGCAAATGGCTTTCAAAGCCTGCTGAAATGACTACTTCGTCCGCTACAAATGTCTGATCATTACCGTGTAGCACCACCTGTTTTTCATCGCAACTGATGTGCTTAATATCTGCTTGTTGCCAAGAAATAAGTGGCTCTGATAGCACCGCTTGGGCAAGTTTGGCAGGATTGATAAGACCTGCTTTTGGTATGAATGTATGAATTTTTTGATTAGGATAGATGGCGTCTATTTGATGAATCAAGTCATGCGGATAGGGGTTGATGAGTGCTTGTAGTTTGTCAACGCTTTTTTGGGTGGGTAGTAAAAAATCCACCACGCCCAATGGTTCATAAATGCCGTCTTTGGTATTTAAGCTTTGATAAAAACGCACCGCATACAAAAAAGAAATGGTGGATAGATGATGACTGGCTTGCTCAATTAAAGACAGCTTGGGGGCGAATAACGCTCTAGGATTGCCAGACGCACCTGATATGGGGGAGATTTTATCATACAAGCTGACTTTAATGCCTCGTTTGCTCAAAGCCCATGCAGAACACAGTCCTGCAATGCCTGCACCGATAATAGCAATGTGCTTAGGGAATGTTGTCATTACTTTATCATTGCAATGCAATTTTCCTGTAATCATCTCTCGTTTTCGCCCAAATCCTTGCTTTTTTTGTACATCAAAACCTACTGCACTCAGACCACGGCGGACAAATCCTGCTGCTGTAAAGGTAGCGATGGTGGCATTGGGAGAAGAGAGCTTGCGGATAAGCTCAAACAGCTCATCAGACCATAAGTCACTGTTTTTACTAGGAGCAAAGCCATCTAAGAACCAAGCATCAACTTTTGATGTATTGGGGTGTAATGTCTTTTGATAGCGGTATATGGCATGGAAGCTGTCCAATGCTTCGCCCAACCATAAATCCAACATGATGTCATCGGCGATATTCATGCGATGACACCCTGCAAGTGGCACAGGATAGCAATCAAGCAAACGACTAACAAATACTGCAATGGTGTCATCATGCAACCAACTACCAAGTGCCTTTTGTAAGTCGGCGTGGCTTAGGGGAAATTTTTCGGTGCTGATGAAATGTAGGCGTGCTTTTTTTGCCAGCCTGCCTTGGTGCTTGAGAGTTCGCCACAGTTTGTACAGGGCTAAAAAATTCAGCCCTGTACCAAAACCTGTCTCAGCAACAACAAAGATATGGTTGTCATTAAGCTGTGTCAATCGATGGGGCAAGTCGTTGCCTTCAATAAACACATAATGACTCTCATCAAGACCGCCTGCGTGCGAAAAATAGACATCATCAAACTTTTGTGATGTCGGTACAGTATTGCCAAGATGGTCAAGTCGCCATTCAATCACGGCATTATTTATTTGGTTCATGATGACCGTGAATTAGATTATATTTTTGGTAAGGCTTGGATAAATGGCTTAATATCCACATGGCTATATACACCGCCATGCAAATATGGTTCATCATTTGCCCATGCTCGTGCTTGTTCAATATCATCAAAATGGGCGATGATGATACTGCCACTCATGGCAGGCTCTCCATGATTGATGGGTGTTGGTCCTGCGATGACAAGGCGATTTTGAGCATTTAGGGTGTTTAGGCGTTCAAGATGGGCGGGGCGAATTTCGCTACGCTTGGCGGCACTGTCCGCTACATCATGACCGATAATGACAAATAAAGGCATAAAAATTCCCAGTATGAATTAAAAAGTAAACCAATAAAAAGACTGCCAATTTGATTGTTATGTATCCAAAAATACCCACCAAACCCAAAGCAACTGGCAATAAATCTCATAACAATGTATCACTTTAAGGTGTGGTGATTAATGTTGGGCGGAAGTTATTGAGTGTGAGTTGTTTTTAATGAGTTTTTGGTTATTAAAAACATTACTTTTTTGGTTGATTCTCGTCCAATATAAAATGCTTTCGTAATATCACAAACATACCCGCCATAAAACTCATCATCACGATGATGTCGCCAAAGGCAGTAAACTCACCCCAATACTCACCGTCCATAAATACAAAGGCAAAAAAGGCATGTAGTGTCGCCATCAAAGTAAATAATCCTGCCCATGCCAAGTTTAATTTTATCCATCCTTGTGCTGTTAGATCCAAAATTGGAGCAAAAAGTTTTTTGATAATGGGTTGTCTATTTTTATTAAATAACGGTGAAATGGCAAGACCAATGGCAAAAGCTAGGTTAATCAGCACTGCTTTTAATCGAATGTAGTAGTCATCACTCAAAGCAAGTGTTAGTCCACCAAAAACCACTGTCATGACCAGTACGAACCATTGCTGTTTTTCTAGGCGAAATTTTTGATTGATGAATAAATAGCCATATATCAATGCCGTTGCCAGCACCAAGCCTAATGTCCCAACCAGAATGTGATTATTATCCACGCCACCACTTATCCCAAAGATGGCAAGTAGGGGGTGGTTGGCATCTGCTTTATCGGTATTTTTGTAAAGCACATAAAAAATAATCAGCGGTAAAAAATCAAGCAAAGATTTCATGAGTACATTCAATAAAAAAAGATATAGTTTAAATGAAAAGCCATAAAAATAAAACCCAAATTTTACTTTGGGCTTTATTTTTGATGGCTTTAGCTGCGTAAAGCCTGTTCTTCTGCTTTAACGGTTAGTGCTGGTTTTAAGGGCATGAGTAGGGCGACCAAAGCGACTTTTAGCACTTCGTCAATCGTCTCAACCGCTTGAATGGTTAAGCCTTCTTTGACATTATCAGGAATGTCGGCAAGGTCTGGCTCATTAGACTTAGGGATTAGTACATGTTTGATGCCACCACGATGAGCAGCAAGTAGTTTTTCCTTTAGTCCGCCAATTTTTAGCACTTTGCCACGCAATGTAACCTCACCTGTCATGGCGATATCCGCACGAATGGCAATGCCTGTAAAGGCGGATACTAAGGCAGTGGTGAGAGCGATACCTGCAGAAGGTCCGTCTTTAGGCGTCGCTCCTTCTGGCATATGCACATGAATATCAGTGTCTTTGAATTTTTCATAACTGATGCCAAAGCGTTCGCCACCTGCACGCACAACACTCATGGCAGCTCGGATGGATTCCTTCATGACATCGCCAAGCGACCCTGTAAAGACAAGTTCGCCTTTGCCCTGCATGGTGGCGGTTTCAATCGTCAGTAGTTCACCGCCCACAGATGTCCACGCAAGCCCTGTAATTCGTCCAACTTCTGGCTCTTTTTCTGCCAAGCCAAAGTCAAAAGGCTTAACGCCCAAATAGTCAGCAATGTTATCGTCCGTTACAGACAATGACTCAATTTTTGTGCCTTTTTTGGGTTTGATGCCATAAGTTTCCACCTGTGAACGCACCGCTTTACGGCTAATTTTATTGATTTCACGCTCCAAATTACGCACGCCTGCTTCACGAGTATAGTAACGGATAATGCTAAGAACGGCATCATCAGTAATATTAAGCTCATCTTTGCCAAGCCCATTTTGTTCTAGAGCTTTTGGTGTTAGATAATTTTGGGCGATGTTCATTTTTTCGTCTTCGGTGTAGCCTGGCAGACGAATCACTTCCATGCGGTCAAGTAAGGCTGGAGGTATATTCATGCTGTTAGCAGTGCAGATGAACATCACTTCTGACAAATCCAAATCTAGGTCAAGATAATGATCGTTAAAGCTGTTATTTTGTGATGGGTCAAGCACTTCTAGTAGGGCGGACGCAGGGTCGCCACGATAATCTTGAGCCATTTTGTCAATCTCATCAAGCAAAAATAGCGGATTTTTAACTTCTACTTTTGCTAAAGATTGCACGATTTTTCCTGGCATCGCTCCAATATAGGTGCGTCTATGCCCACGAATTTCAGCTTCATCACGCACGCCACCTAATGCCATACGCACAAACTTGCGACCTGTAGAGCGAGCAATGCTCTCGCCCAAAGATGTCTTACCCACACCAGGAGGACCCACAAGGCATAGGATAGGACCACGCAATTTTTTGACACGAGACTGCACCGCTAGGTATTCTAAAATGCGATCTTTAACATCATCTAGCCCATAGTGGTCTTTATCTAGAATTTCTTTGGCTTTATTTAGATTAATAGAGACCTTGCTTGCCTTGTTCCATGGGGTATCTAGTATCCATTCAACATAGCCGCGCACAACGCTTGCCTCAGATGAGCTTGAAGGCATTTGTTTTAGTTTTTTAAATTCGGTTTCGGCTTTTTTGCGAACATCATCGGGCAAATCAGCTTCTTTTAGGCACTTTTCAAGCTCTCCATCTTCGTCATCAGCACCGTCATTTAAATCGGACAGTTCTGACTTAATTGCTTTCATTTTTTCATTTAAAAAATACTCACGCTGGTTGTTTTCCATTTGCTTACGCACTGTGTCTTGCAGTTCGTTTTCTAGTGTGCGTTCGGCTTTATTGTTGGTAAAAAATTCAGTCAAGGCCACATAGTACGACATCATGTCGTCGTCTTCTAGAATGCTTTGTTTGGCTTCTAGCTTCATGGATACTCGAGTGGCGATGAAATAAATCAGCTCAAGCAGATTGTCAATGCGACTGGCTACTCGGATAATCTCACGAGCGTTGCGTAACGATGCCTCAGCATAATCACTAAAAAGCTCAAGCAAGACTGCATGATGTGCCTCGTGTTCATCATCGGACAGAGGATTGTCAATCAAGGCTTCATGAAAAGTAGCCATCAATGCCTCATCAATTTCATCAATCTGGGCACGATACAAACCTTCAATAAGTACCTTTAGGCAGCCGTCATCATTATCATGTGGCATGGTGCTGATGATGCGACAGACAGTGCCGTGCTTGTGCAGGTTGTTAGTATCGATGTCTTCACTTAAGGAATCTTTTTGGGAGACAACCAAAATGTTGTCGCCAAAATCCTCTTGGGCGGTCTTGATGGCATGAATGGACTGTTCACGCCCCACAAAAAGGGCAATCTGCATATGTGGATAGACCACGACATCACGAACAGCAAGCAGGGGCAGGCTATTTGATTCAACTGAAAAATCTAGGGCTTCATCAGTCATGAAGTTCTCCTTTTTTGTTTATATTATTGTGTGGGCTATTTATGGTGGCAATATGACAAAAATGCAAGCAGAACCCATTTTTTTCTAAAAAAACTTGTCAGACAACTTGCTAAAGGCGGTTTTATTGGGTTTAAGATTGTCTTATTTGGTTAAGTTTTGCTGTCTATTGACAAAAAAGTGGTTGTACATGATTGATTGTTCGTTTTGGTTAAAATTTTGTATAAAATGAGTTATAATTGTGCAATCTTTTTTTAACTTAAGAAAATAATCATGAATGCAGTATTAGTCGCTATTGTCGTGATGGTTGGGTTGTCTTTAGCTCGAGTTCATGTCGTATTGAGTTTAATTATTGGAGCAATGATTGGCGGTCTTTTGGCGGGCCTGCCGATTGCCGACACTTTAAATGCTTTTCAAGAGGGCTTGAAAAATGGAGCACAGATTGCCTTATCTTATGCCATTTTGGGGGTATTTGCAATGGCGATTGCTCACTCGGGTGCACCCAAGTTGCTAGCAGATGGTATGATTTCTCATTTAAATAATGCAGGTGCAAGCCAAGCTGTCAAGTGGATGCTATTTGCCATCATTTTTGTGATGGCGATATTTAGTCAAAATTTAATTCCTATTCACATTGCATTCATTCTGTTGATTGTACCACCTTTGCTATTGTTATTAAATCGCTTGCAGACAGACAGACGGCTTGTTGCTTGTATTATTACCTTTGGTTTGGTAAATACTTATATGTTCATTCCTTACGGTTTTGGCGATATTTTTTTAAATCAAATCATCTTAAAAAATGTCAGCGACGCAGGCATGGATACGACAGGTGCATCCATCATGCAGATTATGGCAATTCCTGCGTTGGGTATGCTACTGGGTCTTTTGACGGCGATTTTTGTCAGTTATCGCAAGCCAAGAGTGTATCAGGACATACAGCCACAGAGTGCAAACGATGCCCCAAAAACACATAATAAATCAAGTCGCTACCGTGCCGTCATTGCTTTGGTTGCCATCATCATTGCATTCATGACCCATTTATATACAGATTCTTTGCTCATCGGTTCGATTGCAGGTTTTGCAGTCTTCATGGCATCTGGTGTGGTCAGATGGCATGAGGCAGATGGTGTGTTTAATGATGGCATCAAAATGATGGCAATGATTGGATTTATCATGATTAGTGCTCAAGGCTTTGCTGAGGTAATGAAAGCAACAGGGCAAATTGATGTACTGGTTACAGGGGTGATGGAAGTTTTTGGAGATCACAAAGGTTTTGCTGCTTTGGTCATGCTTCTTATTGGACTTGTGGTAACACTGGGTATTGGCTCTTCATTTTCTACTGTGCCTATTTTGGCAGCTATTTATGTACCACTATGCTTGGCATTGGGATTTAGTATGCCTGCAACTGTTGCACTCATTGCGACGGCAGGGGTACTGGGCGATGCTGGTTCACCTGCTTCTGATTCTACGCTTGGTCCAACCATGGGTCTTAATATTGATGGGCAACATGACCACATCAAAGATACGGTCATCCCAACTTTCATTCACTACAATATCCCACTTATTATCTTTGGTTGGATAGCGGCGATGGTTTTGTAGTTTATTTGCAGTTATATTGTCATGATAACAAAAGTATCATTTAATGATTTTGTTATCTGTGGCTATAAACATCAAACAATAAAAAGACAGGGATGGCCTGTCTTTTTATTGTTTGATTGATTTTTATCATCAAAGTGATGGCTAAGGGTGTCTATTGATTATTGAGATTTGTTTTTAAGACATCGGATAGGTCTGGCTTGTCTTGACCGACTGTTACGATGATAAAGTCATCAGGGTGAATGGTCTGCCTTAGGGCTTGATTGACATCATCTAGGCTTGCCTGCTTGATTCGGTCAATCTCGCCATTGGCATAAATATCAGGCAAACCATGTATGTTCATTGTGGTAGCTAGGGCGTGTATGCTAGCATTACTGGCAAAACTCATGGGGTGTTGGTAGGTATGCTGATTGGCAACCAAGTTAAGCTCGTCCGATAAAATACCATTCGTGATGGCATCATCAATCACCGATCGAGTTGCTTTGATGGCATCTTTTGCCTGACTGGCGTTGGTTGAGAAGCTGATTTGATAATGACCAGCAACATTCATGGCGACATTTCGCCCATAGATGCCATAGGTATAGCCTCGCTTTTCTCGTATCTCATCCATGAGGCGTATTAAAGCTACCGCCTGCTAATGCAGTATTTGCCAATGAAAAATGTGTCTTTTGCAAGAAGTCTGCTTGTGTTCGAGCCACTTTTGGTGCCAAATGCCCCATGATGATGCTTGTCTGTGTGCTGTCATGTGGCACATGAATGTGTTTGGCAGTTGCTTTGGTGGGTGAGGGTAGCATTGGTGCTTTTTGACCACTTGGCAAAGATGCACCGATTTGATTGGCGATATTTTTTGCTTCCGCTTGGCTAAGATTGCCTGTGATGGTGATGACGGCATTTTGAGCAACCAAAAATTTATCTCTAAAATTTCTGATGTCATTAACTGACAGTGTCTTTACTGTCTGGATATCGCCTGTGGTGAGTGTGGCATACGGATGGTCTTGGTATAGTGCCTGCTGATATGCACGAGCGGCAAGATAGCTTGGGTTTTGTTTGTGTTGTTTTAGACTGCTGATGAGCTCAGATTTTTCACGCTCAAGAGTGGAGGCATCAAAGTTTGGCTGACTGAGCATTTTTTGTAATAAACTGAGTGCATCATATAAAGTCTTATTTTGATTTAAGCTACGCAAAGAGATTCCTAAGGTGTCTTTGGTAGCACCTGCATTTAGGTGAATACCAAGCCTGTCTTTTGCCAATAAAAATGCTTCTTCGTCAAGTTCTCCTGCCCCTTTGGTCAACAGATTGGCGGTCATGTTTGCTACGCCTAAAGCATCGGTACGCACCTGCCTATCAAATGCTGAACCTGCCTGAAAATCAACGCTGATATCAACCATTGGCAATCCATCAAGCTGTGTAAAAATAACAGGTATGCCACCATCAGTAGTAAATCGCTCAAACTTAGGCAGGGTGAATTGTTTTTCTTGTACTTGTTTTAGGCTATCAAGTACGGGTAGTGGCTTGCTAAAGTCAATGCGTTCGGCATTTTGGTGTTCGTTGGCATGAGCTGTACCCATGATGCTAATGAGTAGCGATAGCCACAGGGAGGATAGTCGTTGAGTCATGATGTATTCCTAGTTATTTATTGTCTGCTGATGGCGTATTGTCGGTTTTGGGTAGTATGTACATGCTAGTCAAATTATCTTTAGTGAGATAGTGCCTTGCTGTTTTTTGAATATCTTGAGGGCTGATGGCTTTTATTTCATCAGGTAGTTTGTCATAACTGTCAGCAGGTAGCCCCATATTCCCAAACCGCCTATCATCTGTGCCTGAGTGCTAATGCTATCTTGTGTAAAGGTTAGAGCAGAGATGAGAGAGGTGCTAATACGCTGCATTTCATCATCGGTAATTGGCGTATTTTTGGCATTCTCTATGACTTGCAAAATGGCGTTTTCGGCATCTTGTAGCGATACACTATGAGCGGGTACGCCTTCAATAAAAAATAGTCCATCGCCCATCTCATAGGAATCATAAGATACAGAAATGCGACTAAACAGCTGTTTTTCACGCACAAGCACACGCTCAAAATAACTAGACATATCGCCATCTAGTATGTATTGAAACAAGGATAGGGCATAAGTGGTGGTCTTATCGCTGGTGGTGAGTGTTGGCACATTAAATGCCATCATCAGGCTTGGTACTTTGACCGATTGATGTGTGATGGCATGGCGATAGCCTTGATGACTGGCTTGCCTTGGTAGTTTTCTTTGGGGTATGTCGGCAGGTTTTTTGTTGCCAAAATATCGCTTGGCAGCTGTTACCACCTCATCATGACTAACATCTCCTACGACAACAAGCGTAGCATTATTTGGGGCGTAATAAGTGTCATACCAATTTTGTAAATCTTGGGTTGTTAGATTGTCAATATCCTGCATACTGCCGATAACAGGGCGTGATTTTGGGCTGTCTGGCTGACTAAGTTTGGAGAATTCTTCATAAGCTTTTGATAGGGGGTTGTCATCAACACGCAAGCGTCGCTCTTCTTTGATGACCTCTTTTTCGGTGGCAACCTCTTCATCTTTTAGGTGCAGATCTCTCATGCGAAAAGCTTCCATTTGCATGGCAAGGGGATAGTAGCTAGCAGGAAATAACTCATAATATGCTGTGTGCGTATTGCTAGTAAAGGCGTTGTTTTGACCGCCAAACTCAGCAATCAAGCGGTTATAATCCGTGCGTTTTAGGTGGGCATTGTCCTTGAACATCATATGCTCCAAAAAATGCGACATACCACCTTTGCCAATCGGCTCATCATCCGAGCCGACCTTGTACCATACTTGTGTCATGGCGATGGGAGAGCGGCGATCGGTCTTGGTAACGATGGTTAGTCCGTTGGTTAGCACACTTTGTTCATATGGATGGGTTTGGCGAACATTGTCGGTGGTAACTTTGATTTGACTTGACTGCTCAGTTAGCTGGGGTAGGCTTTGACAGGCGGTCAGCAGAGCACTGATTGCCATGACAATAGGGAGCTTGTTAATGATGGGTGTTTTTGAGATTATTAGTGTCATTGGTCTTATGCCTTTTTTTGTTTAAATGGTTTGGTTTTGTTGGCTACAGTTGAATGGGTCAATTAAAGACCTGTGCCGACCATGACGCTTGCGGTGGGTTTGATGGCAATGCCGTTGGGCGACTGACAAGCACTAAGTAGGCTGATGACAGTTGTTAGCATGATGATAGAAATGGTGTGATTGCGATATTTCATCATAGTTTCCTTGCATTTGAATAAAAGAATAAATAAGTAAATAACGGTCAAATTTACAGTCATGCCAAATGAATCATTTCGCACATGAGATATGGCCGTGCTTGAAATACAGTTCATTTGTCCTTATGTAGTGGCTTTAGCATTATAAATAAAAGCAAATACTCTTGCTAGTAAAACTTACATATCACAAACAGTTTGTCATGATAAAACAAGGTAATGATAAGTTGCACATGGCTTACGGTTATCCTAAGTTGTGATGTGACTAAGTTGTGCTATAATAATGAACAATAGGTAATAACATGAAAGACATCAAAAATACCATTCATCAATCCGATGCCAATCTTAAAGAGTCATCTGATGAGTTAAAAGAGCTTGATGAATTCGTACCACTGACCACACAGCCATCATTGGCTGAGAATGAAGATGATGCACGCCATGAGGTCATTGGTAACGACAATCAGCAAAAAGAGGTGGTTGTACCCATCATGCCATTGGTATAATATGGTGTTCTTTTTATTTCCTGAATGCTTGAATAATAAACAAAAATAAACAGTGAGTAACTCATGAGCGAAAAACAAGGCTGGTTTAGCCGCATGAAGCAAGGACTGTCCAAGTCTAGCAAAAACCTAACAGAGGGGCTGATGACTGCTTTGGTTGGCGGTAAAGAGATTGATGATGAACTCTTAGAAGAGGTGGAAGATCAATTACTTGTTGCTGATATTGGCGTTGATGCAACCAATCGCATCATCAAGAGCTTGACCGAACAAACCGCTCGTGGCGATTTGATTTATTCGCATTCGCTATATAAAGCCCTAAAAAAAGAGTTGGTGGAGATTCTTACTCCTAAGGTTGAGCCACTGGTTATAGATACCACCAAAAAACCTTTTGTTATCTTAATGGTAGGTGTTAATGGCGTGGGTAAGACCACCACCATCGGTAAACTTGCCAAACGACTACAAGCAGAGGGTAAATCTGTCATGCTTGCTGCAGGCGATACTTTTCGTGCAGCCGCCACCGAACAACTACAAATTTGGGGTGAAAGAAATGACATTCCTGTGGTAGCACAAGGTCATGGAGCGGATAGTGCATCGGTTGTTTTTGATGCCATGCAGTCGGCTCGTGCAAAGGGTATTGATGTGTTGATTGCCGATACAGCAGGGCGATTGCAGAATAAAACACATCTGATGAACGAGCTTGAAAAGGTTGTTCGTGTCATGAAAAAAGCCGATGAAACAGCCCCGCATGAAACGATGATTGTTCTAGATGCTGGCACGGGTCAAAACGCCATCAATCAAGTGCAGATTTTCTCTGAAGCTGTACCGCTATCAGGCATCAGTATTACTAAGCTAGATGGTACAGCAAAAGGTGGGGTAGTCTTTAATGTCGCCCAAAACACCAATGTGCCTATTCGCTATATTGGCGTGGGCGAAGGAATTGATGATTTGCAATCATTTGATCCAAATGAGTTTGTTGAAGCATTATTTGATGAAGAAAAATAAATTAAAATACCGTAGAATAATGATTTTACGGTATTTTTTTTATGATTTGAATGCTTGATAAGGTGTTTGGTTTTTATTTATCAGATGGTTGTTGGCTGTTTAAGGCAGTGGTTAATTGTTTATGTATGTTACAATCGGTTAGGATAAATATATGGCTATCATTAGCACGCATTACACACCACCACATCAGTTGCCCACCATCAGCTTAACCATCAAAGATGGTAGGCTTGTTTTACTAGATTGGTATGATGGCAAGACGCAATGCCTGCTTGCTAAGGTGGGTGAGAGTAGCCTTTGGGTTGGGCATAACTTTCTAGATGCTTTTGATTTAGACCAAGCAGTCGCTTTGATGACAATCAATCAACTGGATGAGTATTTTGCAGGACGCCGTACAGTCTTTGATATACCACTGGATTTGTCTTATGGCACGGCATTTGAACAGTCAGTTTGGCAGGCTTTGCAAGCTGTAGAATATGGCACAACCATCAGTTATGCCACGCTTGCTCAAAACATCAACAAGCCTACTGCCTATCGTGCTTGTGCTAATGCTAATGGCAAAAACCCCATCAGTATTGTCGTGCCATGCCACAGAGTCATCGCATCAGATGGTGGTATTGGTGGTTATACAGGTGGGGTTCACATCAAAAGAACATTACTGGATTTGGAATGTCGCACAATGGCACAGCACAAGGGTGCAATGAGCGGTTACTAATTTGAATTGGGGTGAATTGACAACTCTTTATCTTTTATTCACAAAGTTCATGAAAAGCTATATCGCAGGCGGTGTAGCTGTGTTATAATTAAACGATTTTTCTTTTTACTTATCTGATTTAGGGAGTTTGTCTTTATGTCGTATGCACTACTTCGCCCGCTCTTATTTAATATGGAGCCAGAGCATGCACATGAACTTACCCTAAGTATGCTGGATAAGGCCTATCATGCAGGTCTGCTTGGTTTTGGCTATTCCAAGCAGGCACTACCTACCACTTGCATGGGGGTAAAGCTACTTAATCCTGTGGGATTGGCGGCAGGACTAGATAAGAATGGCTCGCACATTGATGCTTTAAGTGAGTTGGGTTTTGGCTTTTTAGAGATTGGTACGGTAACGCCACGACCACAGTCGGGCAATGACAAACCAAGATTATTTCGCATTCAGCGAGCAGGGGCGATTATCAATCGCATGGGCTTTAATAACGATGGCGTCGATAAGATGATTCAAAACATAGAGCGATCCAAATATCAAGGCGTACTTGGTATCAACATCGGCAAAAATGCCATCACTCCTGTTGAAAACGCCTTAGATGATTATGTTTACTGCCTTGAGAGAGTCTATCCTTATGCCAGTTACATCACCATCAATATCTCAAGTCCTAACACCAAAAACCTGCGAAGTCTGCAAGGTGGCGACGCTTTATCTGCTCTGTTAGATGGCATCAAAACTTGCCATACACGCTTGGCGAATAATTACGGTTTTTATGTACCACTTGCTCTAAAAATAGCCCCTGATTTAGACGAATATCAAGTTGATGAGATTGCTCATACGGTACTATCATTTGACATAGATGGTCTGATTGCTACCAACACAACGCTGTCTCGTGTGGGTGTGGAAGACTATAAATATGCTGATGAGTCAGGTGGGTTGTCGGGTCGTCCTGTGAGTCATATCAGCACAAAAATCCTATCCATGTTTCATGACCGTCTGTCGGATAAGGTGGATTTGATTGGTGTGGGTGGCATTGACGAAGGAGAGCTTGCCGCCAAAAAAATCAGAGCAGGAGCAAAAGCTGTGCAGATTTTCTCTGGAATAATTTATAGAGGCCCTGCATTGGTGGGCGACTGCGTACAAGCGATTGCAAACCATCAGGACCGCACATGAATGGACTGATAGAGTCAATGACTTTCATTGACATTGTCATCTTATTTGTGGTGCTTTTAGATATGTGGCGTGGCTTTGGGGCTGGATTTGTTAAGTCGGTAGTCTCTTTGGTGTCTTGGTTTTTGGCATTAGTGATTGCATCACGCACCGCCAAAGACATTGCCCCCATGCTAAATATCTTGACAGACAATACCGTCTTACAAATTGCAGCTGCATTCTTACTGGTGGTATTGGTGGTCATTGCCATGACGCACGCCGTTGCACTCATGCTAAACAGCATCACCAAAAGCCTGCATTTAGGCTTTGTTAACCGTGTCTTAGGTGGCGTGCTTGGCATTATAACAGGCGTTCTAAAAATATTGGCCATTCTTAGTGTTACATCGCCACTATTGTCTTACCTGCCAAATTGGCAAGATTCTATTTTGGCACAAAATCTACTGCCATTAGCTCCGATTGCCACAGAACTCTTAAAAGAAGTGCTGGGCGAAGCATGGCAACAAATTCAAAATCCTTATCAATCATCTTAATGGAGTGAACTATGTGTGGTGTAATTGGCATTGTGGCACATGAGCCTGTTAATCAGATGTTATACGATGGTCTAACCATGCTTCAGCACCGTGGGCAGGATGCAGCAGGTATTGTTACCTTAAAAGATGGTCGTTTATATCTACGCAAAGACAATGGCATGGTTCGAGATGTGTTTTTAAACAAACACATGGTGCGTTTGGTGGGTAATTTTGGCATCGGTCATGTGCGTTACCCAACTGCAGGTACATCAAGCACTGCTGAGGCTCAGCCACTGTATGTGAATTCGCCTTATGGCATCGCTTTGGCACATAATGGCAACTTAACCAATGCTGATACGCTTGCCAAAGAGCTATTTGAAAATGACCACCGCCATTTAAATACTGGTTCAGATTCTGAAGTTCTTTTAAATATTTTTGCTAATGAATTGCAAAAATCCACCAAGACCAATCTTGCTCCAAATGATATTTTTGAGGCATTACAAGCCGTCTATCAACGCTGTGAAGGTGCTTATGGTGTGGTAGCAATTATTGCAGGGCATGGGCTATTGGCGTTTCGAGACCCAAATGGCATTCGTCCGCTCGTTTATGGTCAAAGAATTGGCGAAAAAGGGGTGGAGTATGTTGTGGCATCTGAGTCGGTCGCCATTCAGGCACTGGGTTTTGAGATGGTGCGTGATGTTGCCCCTGGTGAGGCAATTTTTATTGATTTAGAGCATAATCTACACACCAAGCAGTGCATTAAAGATGTCAAACATACCCCTTGTATTTTTGAGTATGTGTATTTTGCTCGTCCTGATTCTATCATTGATAATATATCGGTGCATAAGGCTCGTATGCGTATGGGCGAAAAACTCGCCCAAAAAATCATTCGTGAGTGGGGTGAAGATCACGGCATTGATGTGGTAATCCCTATCCCTGACACCTCACGCAACTCAGCTCTTGAGCTTGCCACACACCTAAATGTCAAATATCGTGAAGGTTTTAATAAAAATCGCTATATTGGGCGGACCTTTATCATGCCTGGTCAAGGACAGCGTAAAAAAAGCGTCCGACAAAAGCTAAACGCCATTCCACTTGAATTTAAAAATAAAAATGTTCTATTGGTGGATGATTCTATTGTGCGTGGTACAACTTGCCATGAAATTGTTCAGATGGCACGAGATGCAGGTGCTAAAAATGTGTTCTTTGCCTCTGCTGCCCCTGAGGTTAAATTCCCCAATGTTTATGGCATTGATATGCCGTCTCGTAGTGAGTTAATTTCATCAGGTCGTAGCGTCCAAGAAGTCTGCAAGATTATTGGTGCTGATCGTTTGATTTTCCAAGACTTAGATGATTTGATTGAGGCGGTAAACAATACAAAATATAGCAGCGTCAATGAATTTGATTGCTCAGTCTTTGATGGTAACTATGTTGCAGGCGGTATTGATGAAGCTTATCTAAATGCCCTACAAAATAGACGCAATGATGCTGCCAAGAATACAAGCGTTGCCATTGTTGAGACGCCTGTTGATATCACTGGTATCGCTGATGACTAACTGATGTAGCCCCTTTTTAGTATTTGTGGTAATCTTATGAACTTTAATAAGCCATTATTTATCGTCTCAGCACTAAGCATGGCAGTGTTATCTGCTTGTACCAGTACCACTCCTGTTAAACCACCCATTCAGGTGGTGGGTGCCAATACCCCCACACCAAAGCCAATGATTGTGCAGACGCCAGTCATACAACCACAAATCAAACCACCTGTGCAGATTCAACAAGTCAAACCACCTGTGCAGATTCAACAAGCACAACAGCACTATGCCAGCTTTGATGAATGGAAACAAGATTTTATCGCACGCACCATCAATCAAGGCTATCAGGCAGATCAAGTCTATGCTTTGATGAATGGTGTTAGCCTAAATCAACGAGTGATTGATCTTGATCGCTCACAGGCAGAATTTACAAAAATGCCTTGGGAGTATGTGAATGCTGCGACATCAACAGGTCGTATCAAACAAGGTCGTGCCAAGATTGCCCAGTACCCAATAACCTTTAATAATGCTGAGTCCAACTATGGCGTACCAAAAGAAATCGTCGCTGCCATTTGGGGTATGGAGTCATCTTTTGGTGCAGGCATGGGCAACATGGATTTGGTGAATGCCTTATCAACTTTGGCGTATGATGGTCGCCGCCGAGAGTTTGCTGAAAGTCAGCTGATTGCCATGCTTGTTATGGTGAATCGTGGCGATGCTAATATTCCACAACTTAAGGGTTCTTGGGCAGGTGGCATGGGGCATACCCAATTTATCCCAAGTACATGGATTAAAGAAGGTGTCGATGGTAATCAAGACGGTCAAATCAGCCCTTGGGGTATTGGGGATTCACTAAATTCAACCGCAAGCTATCTAAAAAATTCAGGCTGGATATCAGGTCTGATGCCTTATTATGAAGTATCTATACCCAGTGGGTTTAATCATCAGCTCCTAGATACAAAGCAAAGTTTGGATGCGTGGCGACAAGCAGGATTAATCTCAATGACAGATGAGTACTTAGGCGGTCAGGCAATGGCTGAACTATGGCTACCTGCGGGGATACATGGTCCTGCATTGCTATTGACCCAAAACTTCAATGTCATTCGAATATACAACAACTCATCAAGTTATGCTCTGGCAGTATCACTACTTGCCAGACGCATCGGTGGTGGTAGTGGCTTGGTGGCATCATGGCCAACCCATGAAGAGCCGTTGTCTCGTACGCAGATTCAAGCCTTACAAAGAACCTTAACTGCACAGGGTTTTGACACAGGTGGTGTTGATGGTGTTGCAGGGGCAAATACCCGCCGAGCATTTGCTCGCTGGCAGGCAGCCAATGGTCAAATCCCTGACGGCTTTATTAGCCAAGATAGTGCCTACAGTCTGATTTGGTAATCACTAATGGCTATCCTACGGCCATCAGTGATTACATATAAAAAACCAAGCCATCTATATCGCTTGGTTTTTTATATGGGCAATCTTTAGGTTATTAAAAAATCATTAAATCCATATGGGATTGTGCTTTGATAATATCAAGCCAAGCAAACCGATGTCTTTATGCTATTGATGTGTTATTTTTAATCACCTTGTTTAATCATAAAATCGCCATCAATAAAAAAATTTTATGCTTTTTTGGTTAATAATTCTCAAAAATCATGGTATTATTACCAATATTTCATTGACTACTTTAATCTCAAGGAATCGTCATGACAGATAATAACACTTCTTTAGATGCCAGCAAAATCAAAGATTTGCGTCATAAGATTGATGGTATTGACGAGCAAATTCAATCACTAATCAATGAGCGTGCTACCATTGCTCAAGAGGTCGCCCGTGCCAAAAAAGACCACGAAAACCATCCAATCTTTTATCGTCCAGAACGAGAAGCTCAAGTCCTAAAAGCAGTCATGGCTCGTAACACAGGTCCATTGTCTGGCGAAAAAATGGCACGCTTATTCCGTGAGATTATGTCTGTCTGTCTAGAGCTTGAAGCCCCTCAAAAAGTCGCTTTCTTGGGTCCTATTGGCACATTTACGCACGCTGCCGCATTAAAACATTTTGGTAAAGCAGCCACTACCGTACCGCTTGCAACCATCACAGATGTGTTCCGTGAGGTTGAATCTGGTGCTGCCATGTATGGCGTTGTGCCTGTTGAGAACTCATCAGAAGGCGTGGTAAATCACACCTTAGATGCGTTTTTGGGTTCAAGCCTTAGAATCATTGGTGAAGTGGAGATGCCTATTCATCATAACTTCTTGGTGGCAGAACACACCAAAGTTGATAGTCTAAGTCGCATTTATGCTCATCAGCAAACCCTTGCACAATGTCGCCATTGGCTTGATGTCAATTTTCCAAATGTGGAGCGAGTGGCGGTATCATCAAATGGCGAAGCAGCCAAACGCTTACAGCATGAATGGCACTCTGCCGCCATTGCAGGTGATGTGGCAGTGGCAGAATATGGCTTACATAAGCTGTACGAAAATATTGAGGACAATCCTAATAACACCACCAGATTTCTCATCATTGGTCATGAAGCGGTATCGCCAAGCGGTCAAGATAAGACTTCCATCGTGGTATCAAGCCCAGACCGTGCAGGTGCTTTGATTGAGATTTTAGAACCACTCAAAAAGCATGGCGTATCCATGACCAGTATTGAGACTCGCCCAGAGCGTCCAAATAAGTGGGCTTATGTCTTCTTCATTGACATGAATGGTCATATCAATGAGGATAATGTACAGTCCGCCATTGATGAGATTGCCAAGATTACAAAAGATGTGCGAGTACTTGGTTCATACCCAAAAGCAGTACTGTAATTTTTGCAAATAATTTGTTGATTGGGCTTTTTATGTAAAAGCCCAATATTCACAGTTAGTTTAAGGCAAAAATCATGACCGCTCAACATCACCTTGACCATACACCAGTTTTCTTTCAAAAAACCGCCTTTATTGGGCTTGGTTTAATTGGAGCAAGCCTTGCTCAAAGTATGCTTGATAAGCATCTGACCAAAGAAATTGTGGCGTGCGATAACAATCTAGATACACTAAATATTGCCAAAGAAGTCGGCTTGATTGAACATGGTTCAAATAACTTGACCGATATTTTGCCTGATTGTGATTTGGTGATTATTTGTGTGCCTGTGCAGGCGGTGTTACCAATCTTTGAAACCTTAGCCAAAGCAAAGCTTGCAGGTATCCTATCCGCTGATTGTATCATCAGCGATGTGTGCAGTACTAAAGTGAATGTCGTGAATGCCTGTCAGATGGTGGAGCAAAAGTTTGGGGTCAATCTTAACTTTATTCCCGCCCATCCGATTGCAGGGGCGGAGCATTCAGGCGTGCTGTCTCGTCAGTCAGATTTATTTGTCAATCATGAGCTGATCATCTGCAAAAACCATGCTGATGATAAATATTTGCGTGCAATCAAAGCTCTATGGCAGGGCGTGGGAGCAAGAGTTAGCCTAATGACGGCAGATAAGCACGATACAATTTTAAGCTTAACCAGCCATTTGCCCCATTTATTATCTTATGCTTTGACTTATCAACTTGCTAAAGATGATGAAAATTTAAATATTTTTCGCTATGCAGCAGGTGGTTTTCGGGATTTTAGTCGCATTTCGGCAAGCTCGCCGATTATGTGGCACGACATATTTTTGGCAAATAAAGAAGCGGTATTAAAGGGATTGGATAATTATCAAGCGATTTTAGATGAATTAAAATCTGCCATTGAAAATGACAATTCTGATGAATTATTAAACACTTTTGAAACAGCAAAAAACGCCAGAGATTATTTTGGGCGGTTGTTGGTGGAAAAAGAGAAGTTGAACAATTCAAACAATTAACCATTTGATTTTTTGCTTATGAAAAAAACAAAAATGAAAGCCGTTCGCTATAAAAAAGTTCGTGGTAAAAATAGAATTTTACGCCATATAGATGACTGGGCAACCTGCAATCGTCATTTGAATTTGGATTATTTACAAAAACACCAAAGAGACTATGTTAAATTTTGGGTCAAGCCATTTTCAAATTTACATATTGGCAATAGCATTTATCCAGAACCTTATGGGGAATTTAAAGAAAGACTGCTTCGTGGATTGTTTGACATTTATCAATCTTGGAGAAGGCAATTAGACAGCCTAAATAAGCCTTATTATTTAAAAATTTGGCTGTTTAAAAAACATATTTCACGCTCACAAGTGGTGTGTGCTATTGATGATTATTTGTATTTTTATGATAATGCTTTTGAGTTTATTGATAAGCCAAATCTTAATCAATTAAGAAAGTTGTGCGATGGATATTTTGATGATTTTGAACAATTAAATTGGCAAAAAGGCATTGATACACAATATATTGAAAATACTTATTTAGATTTATTGACTGATACGACAAGTCAAGAATTTAAAGAGACTGAAAAATGGTTTAATCAAATCAAAGAGCAGGCTTATTCTATTTATTATATCCAAAATCCAACGGATGAATTACAATTTTATTATTTGTTGGAAAATGATAAAGTTTGGATTGGTGGATAATTCTTTATAATCAAACTAGGAATCCCTATGAAATACAAACTCACCCCAAGCGATGCCTTTACAGGTACGCACAAAGTTGCCCCTGACAAATCCATCTCGCACCGCTCAATTATGTTTGGCTCACTGGCAAATGGCGTAACAAAAGTCAGCAACTTTTTGGAAGGTGAAGACGCCTTATCTACCTTGCAAGCCTTTGCCGATATGGGCGTCAAGATAGAGCGAGATGGCGATAAGGTAACGATTTATGGCGTGGGTATCAATGGGCTTAAAGCCCCCAAAAAGCCCCTAGATATGGGTAATTCTGGCACAAGTATGCGATTGCTCTCTGGGATTTTGTCCGCCCAAAATTTTGATAGCACCTTGATTGGCGATGAAAGCCTTAGCAAGCGACCGATGGAGCGAGTGGCAAAACCCCTGCGACAAATGGGAGCAAAGATAGCCACAACAGGCGAGCGTGGCACACCACCGCTAACAATCACAGGCGGTCAAAAGCTGGGTGCCATACGCTATGAAATGCCAATGGCGTCCGCCCAAGTCAAATCATGCCTAATGTTGGCAGGGCTTTGGGCAGATGGCGAGACAGTGGTCATAGAGCCTGAAATTACCCGAGATCATAGCGAGCGTATGCTAAGAGCGTTTGGCTATGAAGTCAAAGTAACACCCCTTGAACAAGGCAACGAAATCCGCCTAACAGGGGGTGGACAATTAACTGCCTGTGATATTGAAGTGCCTGCGGACATCTCGGCGGCGGCGTTTTTTATGGTGGCGGCGGCAATTGCCAAGACTGGTGATGTTATCTTGCCTAAAGTAGGCATCAATCCTACTCGTACTGGCGTTATTGATATTTTACGCTTAATGGGTGCGGACATACAGCTTGCCAATCAAACACTTGTCGGTGGCGAGCCTGTGGCGGATATCATCATTAAATCCAGCAAACTACAGGGTATTGAAATTCCTTTGCACCTTGTGCCACTTGCTATTGATGAATTTCCTGTGCTGTTTGTGGCGGCTGCTTGTGCTACTGGTAAGACCATTTTGCGTGGGGCGGCAGAACTGCGTGTCAAAGAGTCTGACCGCATACAAGTGATGGCGGACGGCTTGGCGACTTTGGGCGTGGATTGTACGGTGCTTGATGATGGCATTGAGATTGTTGGGCGTGGCGAGCGTGAATGTGTGTTTGGTGGTGGGCAGATTAAAAGCCATCACGACCATCGCATTGCGATGAGTTTTGCGGTGGCAAGCCTTAGGGCATCTGACGAGATTGTCATTGAAGGAACTCAGACGGTGGCAACCAGTTTTCCGAATTTTGCCAAACTGGTGCAAGAAGCAGGGCTTAATTTGCAAGTGATTAGTTAATCCATGAATAACGCCACAAAACCTACCATAGCTACAACTCCAAAAGGGCTGATGACGGCTATTTTGGCGTTTTTGATATGGGGGAATTTTCCTTTTTATTTTAAACTGCTTGATGGCTACCATGCTGTTGAAGTGATTGTTCATCGAGTGGTTTGGACTTTTGTTGTATTGAGTTTTGTTATTATCATTGGCAAAAGGGTGGCTTGGCTTACTCAAATTCGCCAAAACCCAAAATGGCTTGGTCTGACTTTCGTGTCGGCTCTTTTGATTGGTACGAACTGGCTTACCTATGTGTGGGCAGTGGCAAATGATAGGGTGTTGGAGGCAAGTCTTGGTTATTTCATCAATCCTTTAATGGGTGTTGGTTTATCGCTCATTTTCTTTAAAGAACGCCTCAGACCTTTACAAAAAATCGCTGTCGTCCTTGCTGTGCTTGCCGTTGGCATTCAAGTGGTTTTATTTGGTGGTGTGCCATGGGTGAGTTTGATTTTGGCATTATCTTTTGCGTTTTATGGGGTATTGCAACGCCAAACGCCTTTTAATGCCATTGATGGTCTGTTTATTGAGACGGCTTTATTGTTGCCGTTATGTTTAATTTGGCTTGGTGGGGCGAATGTCGTTAGTGCAAAATTGGCGTTTTGGTTGTCTGGCGAGGTATGGCTACTTTCTTTGGCAGGTCCAATTACTTTAATGCCACTTTTGTTGTATAATCAATCTGCTAAATTGGTAAGTTTTAATACTTTATCATTTTTGGGTTATTTGACGCCAAGCATTGTGTTTATGATTGCTGTGTTTTATTATCATGAGCCGATGAATTTAGAGCACCTGGCTGTCTTTGGTTTGATTTGGCTTGGGCTTTTGGTGTATAGCATGGATATGCTTAGTCATAGAAATTCTTAACCTATTTTATGGAAAATTCAATGAATGACATAGTTTTTATACAGGGCTTAAAAATTGATACGGTCGTTGGGGTGTATGATTGGGAGCAAGCCATCAAGCAGAGCTTGGTGATTGATGCGAAGATTAACTGCGACATTAGCCAAGCTACCGTTACAGATGATGTGATGTATGCCATCAATTATAAAACGGTGTGTGAAGATATTGAGCGTATCTGTCATGAGATGAAAGCCAAATTGCTCGAATCGCTCGCTGAGACTATCTGTCAACATATCTTAAAGAGCTATCCTTGTTCTAGCATTAGCCTAACCATACACAAACCTAACGCCATCAAACATGCCCATAGTGTCGGTGTTAGTATCACTCGTAGCAAATGAAGACTTTGGTTATTGGTGATTTATCTACATTCACCCAAATGGTGTCGGTCGTGGTCATTGCGATGGGAAGCAATCATAATCCCAAGTTCTCTTTTGACACCGCTTTTATCGCCTTAAATGAACTTGGTTCTGTGCAGTATTCATCTGTGGTGGTGGGGCAGGACTTTACAAGAAGAACGACCGATGAGTATCACAATGCTTGTGCTGTGCTAAACCTAAACTACTCTCAAGCGTTTGGCGATATTTACCACAGAATAAAACAAATTGAGTGCTTGTGTGGTCGCTGTGTGAATGGTCCGCTTGTGCCGATGGATTTGGATATTTTGGCGGTGTCTGATGGTGAAAAATGGCTGGTTAGCCAAAAAAGACTGCCTTTTAAGGCACATGAACGGGCGGGGCTTGATGAAGTGGTGGCATTTCTTTTAAACATAAAAGATAAATAAAAAGCGGATTGGTATTATCCGCTTTTTATTTATCTTTTATTGCTTGAGTGATTGGTTTGGTCGTAGTAATTGCTTCCATCTGCTTGCGTCTTGAATCTTCTGTGAAACCACATCCATTGCGTGATGTCCTTTTTGATGCCACTTTCCATGATGTTGTTAATACGCTGTGCGTCCGCTAGCTCGTCATCGCTTGGGTAATGATCAATCACAGGCGATAGGCTGATGTGATAATGCGGTCGCTTGCCTGCAGGAAGGGTGTCGGGGGTTTGGCGTATCATGTCAAAGGCGATGAATACAGGGGGATTTTTTTTATTCATGCCAATAAATCGCCTTTGGGCGGTAATGGTAGCTGCCGGCACCCCAAAAAAAGTCGCCATCACGCCATGCCCCAGACCAAAATCTTGGTCTGGGCTATACCAAATCACCTTACCATCTTTAATTCTTGTAATCAGCTTTTTCATATCACGACTGCTGATTTGTTCATCAAAAATATGACGGCGACCGTTATAGATAAACCACTCCAATAGCGGATTATTTTGTTTGCGGTACAGACAATCTGCAGGGAAAAACTGGGTACAAAGCCTGCCACCCAAATCAAGTGTGGTAAAATGCCCACCCAATAATATGACCGCCTTATCTGACTTTTGGGCATTGACTAGATGTTGTAAGCCAGAAATGCTAAAAGTGCGTTTAAAAACATTGGGGCGAAACCACGCGTTTAGGGTTTCAAAAATGCCAATGCCCTGATTGACAAAAACCTGTTTGGCGATGAATATTTTTTCATCATCGGATTTATGGGGGAATGCTAAAGTTAAATTGGTTAGTGTGTCATTTACTCGCCTTGGGATTAGGCGATAGGCTAGCTTCCCAACACCCCGCCCAATGGCAAATTGCATTCGTAAGGGCAGATATAAAAGTGGTAAAAACATCGCTAAGGCAAGCCAGATTCCCCAATATTTGGGATGCAAAAACACCCACTGCCAAGAGGCTTTATCTGCCATACTGGTTTGTTTATGCGTGGTGGTTAAATCAGGCATTTTTTTTATGTTGATTTGTTGGGTGTTATGATTGCCAGAATGACAATCACGCCCACAGCAGTTTTGCTTACTCATTTATTCTCCCCCAAACTTATTTTCCCAGACTCTCCAGCTCGTCCCATCGTTCCAACTTCGCCATCAGCAGGTCGTCAATCTCCCCCAATCTTTCACTGTATTGGGTGGCTAATGACAAATCGGAGATGAACAATGAACCATCAGCAAGCGTTTCGTTCAATTCGTTTTGTTCTTGTTCAAGCTGTGCGATTTCATTGGGTAGGCTTTCTAATTCTCGCTGTTCTTTGTAGGACAGTTTGCGTTTTTGGGTGTTTGCCGAATTGATGGCATTGCTTGTTGGTGGGTTTTTGGCTTTGGGTTTTTCTTGTTCCAACTTTTCGGTTTTTGGCTTCAAGGAGTTTTTATCAGCTCGTTGTTTTTGTAGTAGGTAATCTTGATAGCCACCCACATATTCTGTTATCACGCCGTTGCCATCTTTATCTGTATCAAATACCCATGTTTGGGTAACCACATTATCCATGAATGCACGGTCATGACTGATCAGCAAAATCGTCCCTTCAAAACCAGCCACATACTCTTCTAAAAGCTCTAAAGTTGCCATATCAAGGTCGTTGGTTGGTTCATCTAGCACCAATACATTGGCAGGCCTTAGTAGGTTTTTGGCAAGCAATGCTCGGGCTTTTTCGCCCCCTGATAGGGCTTTAACAGGTGTTCTGGCACGGTTGGGTGTAAATAAGAAGTCTTGCAAATAGCCCAAAATATGTGTTTTTCTCCCATCAACTTCTACATGGTCAGAGCCTTGTCCCACATTCTCAGCAACTGATTTTTCACCATCTAATTGGTCTTTTAGCTGATCAAAAAACGATATGGATAAATTTGTTCCTAATTTGACCGAACCATTGATTTTGGCGCTCTCATCAAGCCCCAAAATGGTGCGAATGAGAGTTGTCTTTCCTACGCCATTTTGTCCAATGATGCCCACTTTATCGCCACGCATCAGTAGGGTTGAAAAGTCTTTCACCAACACTTTGCCATCATATTCTAAGGTTAAGTTCTTGACTTCGCAGACAATTTTTCCTGATTTTTCGGCGGTATTTTGGGTAAGTGAAACATTGCCCACGACATCACGGCGGGCTTTTCGCTCTTCTCGTAACTGCTTTAAGGCCCGTACTCGCCCTTCGTTACGAGTTCTGCGAGCTTTAATGCCTTGTCTTATCCAAACTTCTTCTGCAGCCAGTTTTTTGTCAAATTCTTCAAAGGATTTGGCTTCGCTAGCAAGCTCTAGCTCCTTTAATTCTTGGTAACGGTCGTATCCGCCCACGCCCTGCAACACATCATAGCTAGATAATTTTCCCCTGTCTAGTTCAACAATGCAAGTGGCAAGATTATCAACAAATTTGCGGTCGTGCGTGACGAATAGTACGGTCAAATTTTGACTGAGTAAATAGCTCTCAAGCCAGTCAATACTCTCTACATCAAGATGGTTGGTTGGTTCATCAAGCAGTAACACATCAGGCTTAACTACCAATGCCCGAGCCAACAGCACTCGTCTTTTGCGACCACCTGACAACTCAGAAAGGCGGTCGGTGGGGTTTAGCCCCATGTTATCAAGTAAAGTGCGAGCATTTCGCTCCAAATCCCAGCCGTGTAGTGCGTCAATCTCGTGTTGCAAGTATGCCATGTCTTCACAGGCTTTCATATCGCCCATGCCACAGCTTTCGGATAGGGCGTGATAGGATTTGAGTAAATTCGCCACTTTCTCATCGCCGTTCATCACCACATCAAGCAAAGTACCATCATCATTTGGCACATCTTGAGCAAGCATGGAGATACGCACGCCATCAGCAATGATAATCTCGCCATCATCAGGGGTTTGAGTGCCATCGATGAGTTTTAATAGTGTGGACTTGCCCTCGCCATTTCGTCCAATCAGACATACCCGCTCGCCTGCATCAATGCTAAAATTGATACGGTCTAAAATAGGTGAGACACCAAAGGCAACACAGAGATTTTTAAGGTGGATGAGTATCATAATAGTCGGTTCGGTGTTAAAATAAGACAAATTATAGCAAACTTTTGATTTAATTTTGAATTTTGGAAAAAATAAATGACAGATGTATATGCTCAAATGATTGATCTGCAAATCAAACTTGCCTACCTAGAAAGTACGGTAGAGACATTAAATGAAGTTATTGTTACTCAAGATCGCAAGCTAAAGGACTTGCAAGATCAGCTAAAACTCATTTATCGGCATCTACAAAATCAATATGATGACGATGGGGGTATTGCTCCGTTTGATTTGCTTGCTGACAAACCCCCACACTATTGATATTAATTGAAATAATAAAAAATCATAAAATGTACACCAAGCGAGAAAATGACTTAAATTTATCTCTTGTGTTACTAATGATTTTGTTTTAATATACAACCACGCAAGTTGTTATGATGACAGTTAACAATGATGTCTTGTAAAAAATTATATCTTGCGGATTGGATGGTCTTTAGCTTTTGGTTGTAATGTCTAAGACCCTTTAAGGAAAAAATGGAGAATAAATATGCGTATTTTTAATCATAAGGCTTTGGCAATAGCCATCGCTTCTGTTGGTGCTATTGGTACGGCAAATGCCGCAGGTCTTGATCGCTCTGGACAGGATATTACTGCATTTTTGCAAGATGGTACTTATGCTGAGGCGGTCTATACTCATGTAGATGCTGACCTTACTGGTTTAGATGCTGCAGGTCGAGCCATCAGTGATATTGCCAAACCTTATGGCTTTTTCCGATATGGCGTAAAAACTGACATCAACGACAGCTTTAGCATCGGTGTTTTGTATGATGAGCCTTTTGGGGCGGATGTTAACTACACAGGTGATAATAACTTTGTATCACAAGGTGCGGGTGCTACCTATGGAGAATTAACCAAAGGTACTGCAGCGGCGTCAACACCAGTTGAGAGTGTTTTGCGAATAGCAGAATGGATGCGAAGTGGTGATCAACAGCTACAAGAGCGTGCCAAAACCACACTAACTCCTAGAGTGGGTGTCGCATACTATGAGAAAAATAAGGAAAAGCTTGATAAAATTAACTCTCATTTGAATGCTGGGCAGATTTCACGGGAGATGAGTCTTTGGACATTACAAGGCGAAAAATTCAGAAATGACAGTGGCGTTAAAGGTCTAGATGGTCAGCCTCTTGATGGTAAAGTTGGCAAGAGAATCGGGGAAGAATATTTTAAGCAAGTGGCAGCATTAGCCAACATAACTCAAACCGCTGAAGATCAGAAAGGTCAAAGCACTAATGTATCGATTAGTACCAATAATGTAACCATGCTGATGGGTGCAAAATTTGGTACTAACAAAAACTTCCAAATTTATGGTGGACCTTCCGTACAACGCCTAAATGGTGAGGTGCATTTGCGTGGTGCAGCTTATCAAAGAGCGCAGGGTTATGACGCTAAAATCAGACAAGACCAAGCGGTCGGATGGGTAGCAGGTGCTTCGTATTCTAAGCCTGAGATTGCTCTAAAAGCTGCTTTAACTTATCGCTCTGAGATTGAGCATACTTCTGTCATCAATGAAGTTTTCCCAGCATTGGGCGTTGCAGGCGTAACTTCTCGTGATTTTAGTGTGGCTCTGCCAGAGTCTTATAACCTAGATTTCCAAACTGGCGTAAACCCAACCACACTACTGACTGCCAAGGTTCGTTATGTGCCTTGGGGCAATTTTGACATTCGTCCACCAACTTATGGTGATGCAACCGCCAGAAGTGCTGGCGTAAGATTACCAATCGTTAGCTATGACAAAGATCAATGGCAGGCTGAAATTGGATTGGGTAAGAAGATTTCTGACAAACTGTCTGTTGCAGGTAATATCGGCTATGACAGTGGTTCAGGCAGTCCTGCTACTTCATTAGGTCCTATCAAAGGTTATTATAGCGTAGGTCTGGGTGCTAAATATAGTATTACGCCAGAATGGTCGCTGTCTTTGGGTGGTAAATATCTGAAGTTTGGTGATACCCAAGCTCAACTACCAACCAAAGCAATCGTTGGTAAATTTGAGGATAATGATGGCTTCATCGCAGGTGTAAAACTTGCTTATCATGCCAAATAATTATCTAACAACTAGATAATCTCATATCTAAATAAAAAACAAGCTTTTAAATAAAGGCTTGTTTTTTATGATTTTTGAACACTGTGCTGATTAGGTTTTGGTTGTGAAAAGTACCAAAAAGCATTATAATAAAATTTTTTAATTAGACCTAAATTCATGAAACCATATCTCATTGCTCCGTCTATATTGTCTGCTGATTTTGCTCGCCTTGGCGAAGATGTTCAGGCTGTCCTTGATGCTGGTGCCGATGTTGTTCATTTTGATGTCATGGACAATCATTATGTCCCCAATCTTAGCTTTGGGGCGGTTGTGTGCAAAGCATTAAAGAATTATGGCATCACTGCACCCATTGATGTGCATCTGATGGTATCGCCAGTAGACAGTATGATTGAGCAATTCATTGACGCAGAGGCGGATATCATCACTTTTCATCCAGAGGCGTCCGAGCATATTGACAGAAGCTTAAATCTTATCAAGGATGCCGGTATTCAATGTGGTCTGGTGTTTAATCCTGCCACACCATTACATTATCTAGATTATACCATTGATAAACTTGACCAGATTTTAATCATGAGTGTCAACCCTGGTTTTGGCGGTCAAAAGTTTATTGATGGCACGCTTGATAAGGTGCGTTCGGTACGCCGTATGATAGATGAGCGCAGGCTAGATATTCGCCTAGAGATTGATGGCGGTGTCAACCCCAAAAACATTCGTGCCATTGCAGAGGCTGGTGCGGATATGTTTGTGGCAGGTTCTGCAATTTTTGGTAAAGATGACTATCAGGCGGTCATCAACACAATGCGTGATGAGCTTGCTTTGGTGGGTAGTCAAGAGAGTTAAAGTGGATAAAAACAATCATCATCAGCTCTCAAGTGTCATTCCTTGGGGTGTTACCGTTGCTTTATTTTGCTCATCGTTGATATTAAGTTTGGCAGGGTATGGGCTTCGTCTCTTGGCAGGTGATGACACGCAAGCGGTCATCAGTCATGCCATCAAAGTTGTACCATTCTTTGTTTTTGTCGTACCTGCATTGATTTGGCTAGGTAGTTTATTACTGAATAAAATGGGCAAGACCACCATTCATCCAAGAAACGCATGGACGCTAGGTTGGCTACTGGCCACTGTCGCCATGCTCTCTATTATGGGGGTGTATAGCTGATGTTAACTCGACTTATTCCTGATAAAATTGTACCATCAGGCATTCCTAAGGGGCTTATTTTAACTTTGATTGTGGCGGTCATGCTGATTGGATTGTCAGGTTTTCGCTTAGGTGGTGGCGATAGACTGCAAGGTTGGTTGCATGTGCTTGAAAACTGGTTGGTTGGGCTTATCATTATTCCTGCTTTGACAGCACTGATTGCCATGCCGATTAAATACCGAGACGAGAGCTTTGATGTGAAAATGGCTTATTATCTGGGTATGTTTGTTTCGTTTTTATTCATGATGGCAAAGTTGCGTTAGATGTGAAAATGGCTTATTATCTGGGTATGTTTGTTTCGTTTTTATTCATGATGGCAAAGTTGCGTTATTGGCGTTAGATATTGAAAAAAGCCAAGTAGTCCTTATATTAGAATAATAAAAAACACTTTGGAGTTGTGCGATGTCTGATAAAGCAGATGATGAGTTGATCAAGCGTCTGATTAAAGAAGCAGAAGCTCTCATAGAAGAAGAGTTACAAAAGAAACTGGCAACACAACAGCCACGCATTAGTCAAGAAGAGCTGTTAGCACCTGACCTACATGAATCAATACACAAAGAGTTAACACAAGATGTTGATACCAACAAGCCTAAACGCCGTGGCAGACCCAAAAAAGCCAAGCCTGCTGATGAAGTTGTGGACTTGGGCGAGAACAAAAAGCCAAAAGTTAAACGCAAAAAACCCATCGCTAAAAGTCTGGTTAAAGAACGCCAAAATGGTGAAATGATGGTCAAAGAAGCAGTGCTTGAATTTGTGGAGCGTGAAAACGGTGTCTTAACTTTACAAGAAGTGGGTAGAGAGCATGAGCCGATGGTTACCATTGCTTTTTCTGAGCAGGCAAAAGCCATCATTGGTGATGATGTGCAGATGGTGGGTCAGAGCATGATTCATGCCGCCATCGCAACCGTCATGCAGCGTCAGATGAGTTCGTGGCACGCCCATGTTTATGATGAAATGCCCAAACACTATAGCTAAACGGCTTGATGGGTAGTTGATTTGATGATTGATGACAGCTTGATAATAAAAAGCCACAAAGTATTTTTGTGGCTTTTTATTTTAAAATGATGCTAGATGCCCAAGTGTTTATTTGGTATCAATTAGTCCATGACGCATGGCAAGATGGGTAAGCTTAACATCACTATTTACACCCAATTTCTCAAAGATACGATAGCGGTAAGTATTGACCGTCTTAACACTCACAAATAACTGGTCAGCAATCTCTTGCACACTTTGGCAGTTCACCACCATCATGGCAACTTGTTTTTCTCGCTCGGATAGAAGTTCAAAGGGTGATTGTGTTTGCTCGCCTAGAACTGTATGGGCAAGCTGTTCGGCAACATCGTGGCTAAAATATTTGCCACCGCCATGCACTTTTTTGATGGCTCGAATCATCTCATCAAGTGGCGTTCCTTTGGTGATATAGCCATCAACACCTGCTTTTAGTAGCATGGAAGGATAGGGCTGTGCCGATAGGCTAGATACTGCTAAGACTTTGATGTTTATGTCAATTTGTTTAATACGGCGAGTTGCCTCCACGCCATCCATGTTGGGCATATTCACATCAAGCAGGACAATATTGGGGCGATGCCTACGAGCTAGCTGTACGGCGATATCGCCGTCATCCGCCTCTGCAATTACCTCAATATTGACATCATCATCAAGCATACGAGCGATGCCCATACGCACCAAATCATGGTCATCAACCACCAAAACTTTGATTGTCATGCAGCTCCTTAAGCACTTAATTAAGTCATATTGTCCTATTTTTGAAAAGTTTAGCATAATTTTACATGATTACAACTGATATTTTTCATTCTTTGGGCGATAAACTGTCCTTTTTTGGTGATTGAAACATTGGATTTTGGGGTGGTTTTTTTGGATTTTTTATGAAGAATCCATGCTTTTTTGCGTACATAATGTGTCTAAATATGGTAAAATAAAAATAAAGAAAATCCATCTTGTTGTTTGGGCTACTTAGTCGGTATTCTAATAAATAGACTGTTGTTCTATTTTGGATTTGTTCAGCTCATCTTATGTTAAAGGTGGATAAATTCAGATTTAAGCTGAGTAAAAAGTCGCCGTTTTTGAGGATTCATCATGAGAAATGTTAAATTAACCAAGCGTCTCGGTATTCATTGTGCTGTGGTGGGCACGATGCTCTTAGGGGTTCAGACTCATGCGTTCACGGTGGACAGTAGCAATCAGCGTATCATCACTGCTTCAAAGGCGACCCCGCCTGCCAGTTCAACAGTACAAACCACGACCACCATCAGACCTGCCGATGTTCAAACGGTGGGTGGGTCATTTGGCTACACGCAAGTGCCAACCACAACCACGCCAACTTATGCTTTATCACATCAAAACGCCCCTTTGTTTGACCAGTTGGCGGTGAGTACCAATTCATCAGCGGTGGCGGTCCTTGACCTAGAATCTGGCAACTTGATTTATTCAAAAAATATCGATGACACTCGCTCTATTGCTTCTATTAGCAAAGTCATGACAGTCATGGTTATTTTAGATGCCGGTCTTGATATGCGAGAAGAAATCACACTCATTCCATCAGACCTAGTCGGTGCAAAAAAAGCCACCACCAACTTGCGTGCAGGCGACACGCTAAGTCGCTCTGAATTTGCATTGATGACTCTTATGAAATCTGAAAACCCAGCCGCCAAAGCATTGGCTCGCACTTATCCAGGTGGTTATGATGCGTTCATTGATGCGATGAATGCCAAAGCTAAAAGTCTAGGGATGTACAAGACTCGTTTTTCAGATTCATCAGGTCTTGATCCACGCAATGTCTCATCAGCCAATGACTTGGTGAAAATGATGAAGGCGGTCAGTCAGGATTCTCGTTATCAGTTGCTGCGTAATTTTTCAACAGCACCAAGCTATGATTTTTATATCGTCAATCACAACTTAGGCAATCGCACTTATAAAGCAAATAATACCAGTCGTTTGGTTCGTTCAGGTTCGCACCCCATTGGTGTTTCAAAGACAGGTTTTATTCGTGAGGCAGGTTATTGTGTCGTGATGGAAACCCATGTGAATAATAAACCTGCGGTCATCGTCCTATTGGGTGCTAACGCTTCACAGTCTCGTTGGAGCGATGCTGAAAATATCCTAACTCAGCTTGCTTATCGCCATTGATATGATTGATACTGATATGAGCCTAGATATGGAAATCTGGGCTTTTTCATTGTCTTGACGAGAGTTTTTAGGCTATAATGGCGTATTTTTATTATTTGTCATGTGTTCAATATGTCAACAACCAAGTCCAATCGCCCCAAACTGTATCTACTAACCAACGATGATGAAATCAGCACCTTGCTTGATAAGCTAGAAAGAGCTTTGGATACAGGGGTGATTTCATTGTTGCAGATTCGCCGAAAGACCACGCTACGCCAATACGATCTAGCCACTGTCTATCAAGAAACTGAACTTTTGGTAAGTCTTGCAGATAAATATGATGTACCTGTGGTCATGAATGATGACTTGCAGTTAGCATCGCACTTTTGTACAGGGCTACACTTAGGACAAAGAGATGGTAGCGTGGCGGTGGCACGAGAGATATTGGGCAAGGATGTTTTTATTGGTCGTACCTGCCATTCAGACATTGCTTTGTTTAAACAAGCCAAAAAAGAAGGGGCGACTTATGGAGCAATGGGTGCGGTGTTTGCATCGCTTACCAAGCCAAAAGTCAGACTAGTCCCCATGCCAACTTTACAAAAAACCGCCAATCTGGATTTGCCATTATGTGTGATTGGTGGCATCGCTTTGGATAATGTCTATCAACTGCGAGATGGGCTGTCGGGCACGCCATTGGAGTACATCGCTGTTACTGCCGATATCATGTCGCACAGCAGTGATACCATCGCTGCCAAGTGCCGTGCATGGCAACTAAAACTACAAAATTGGTAATCTGTTTTGATGTTGCTAGTTTTTGACCTATTTTTTATTGTTTAATTTGATTTTCATGACAAACATCACCATTCACACCCCAAAACTTCAGCCTAATTTTCTAACTCATTATCAGCAGGTTAATGATGCCAGTTTGGCATTTTGGCTTTCAGACCATACTAAGATACAAAATCGGCTACATTTAGTCATTTGCAAAAACCAAGAAGAATTACAAACTCTGGCTAGTGAGCTTGCATTTTTTGGGGTTAAGGTTCATGTTTTTGCTGATTATGAAACGCTGGTTTATGACAATCTGTCTGTTCATCAAGACATCATCTCGGAGCGTATTGAGCTTTTGACACACATGCCAACAGCTGGGGTATTGTTGGTGGCAATTCAGACACTCATGCAAAAAATCACCCCACCAAGTCATCTTTTGGGAAGATTTTTTGATTTAAAAGTTGGCGATGTCTTTGATTTGGCACATGAAAGAATCAGATTGGATAAAGCAGGCTATGAAGCGGTGGATAATGTCTATGTGGCAGGCGAGTTCGCTGTGCGTGGTAGTATTGTAGATATTTTTGTTGTCGGTCAGCCTTTGCCATTTCGCTTAGAGCTATTTGATAATGAGATAGAGTCCATCAAATTATTTAATCCAGACACTCAGCGTACCGTCAGTCAAGATGATTTAGCCAAGCTAAAACAAGATGGTATTTTTGATGATGCCATGTTGCCCAATACAGCTAAGGTTGAACATTTTCGTCTGTTGCCGGCACGAGAATTTGATTTAGACGACAAAGAGACCTTTCGTCAGAATTTTGCCAGTCTATTCCCCAATGCCTCCGCCAGAAAGTTTGAGCTGTATAATGATGTCATGAGCGGTATTTCGCCGGCAGGAATTGAGTATTATATGCCACTATTTTTTGAGTTATCGCAGTGGCAAACTCAAGGAGCTTTATTTAGCTATCTGCCCGATGATACGATTGTCATTTGTGATGATAGATTGTCTGCTTATCATCACGAGTTTTGGACGCAGGTCAATGAACGCCATCATTCTCGTGCTTTTGATAAAGATAGACCTATTTTGCCGCCAGATTTTTTGTATCTGCCAAGCAATGAGTTCTTCCAATCTCTAAAAAACTATCCTAGAGTGGTATTTGGTAATCAAGAAAATGCATCAGCCCCATTTAAAGATGTTATTACCAAAGCTGTTCCAAACCTGCCCATCAATCATCAGCAGGACGAACCGCTTGATGAATTTCTTCGGTTTGTTCGTGGGTGTGATGAGCCTGTACTGCTTGCTTGTGAAAGTGCAGGGCGGCGTGAGATTGTTTTGGAGTTATTAAAAGGTAAGTTAAACACGGCTGTGGTGGGTGGCTTTGGTGAGTTTATTGATAAGTTACCAACTTTTACGGATACATTAGCAATCGTTATTGCCTCCATTGAGCGTGTTTTGTGGTTGATGGGTGAGCATGGTTTTTGTGTCATTACTGAAGCACAGATTTTTGGCAGGCAGGTAAATCATGCCAGACAGCGACGCCAAAACGCCTTATCGCAGGCTTTTTTGATTAAATCAGTCAGCGAAATGACCGAAGGGTCGCTTGTCGTGCATTTATCCTATGGTATTGGTCGCTATGTGGGACTGGTTGTGCTAGATGTGGGAGAAGGTGAGCAAGAATTTATTCATATTAAATATGCTGACGATGCCAATGTTTATGTACCGATTACTAATCTTGCGTTAATCGGTCGGTATAGTGGTACAGACAGTGAGGCGGTGCAGTTGTCAAAAATCGGTTCTGGCAAGTGGGATAAGGCACGCCAAAAAACTCTAACCGATATTTATGATGTGGCAGCAGAGCTACTTAATACTCAGGCTCGCAGAAATGCACGCCAAGGCATTAGCTTTGATATAGATATGGTGCAGTATGAGCTGTTTGCCAGTGGATTTGACTATGAAGAGACGCTTGACCAAAAGCTCGCCATTGACGCCGTAATGTCGGATATGAAACAAGCAAAGCCAATGGATAGGCTAATTTGTGGTGATGTTGGTTTTGGCAAGACAGAGGTCGCCATGCGAGCAGCATTCATTGCTGTGCAAGCGGGCTATCAGGTGGCGGTGTTGGTACCAACCACACTACTGGCAGGACAACATGAGGACAGTTTTAAAAATCGCTTTGCTGATTGGGCAATTAAAATTGAAAGTTTATCAAGATTCGTTGGTAAAAAAACACAAGATAAGGCACTGACTGATTTAGCAGAAGGCAAGGTGGACATTATTATTGGTACGCACAGGCTACTACAAAATGATGTGAAATTTAAGAACTTGGGTCTAATGATTATTGATGAAGAGCATCGCTTTGGTGTGCGTCATAAAGAAAGAATTAAAGCCATTCAGTCTGATGTTGATACCTTAATGATGACCGCAACACCCATTCCTCGCACGCTGAATATGGCACTATCAGGAATGCAAGACATCTCTATCATTGCAACACCACCAGCTAGACGACTGGCTATCAAAACCTTTGTCGCTGAAAAAAATGAACAGACAATCAAAGATGCCATCTTGCGTGAGATTCTGCGTGGCGGACAGGTATATTATTTACATAATGATGTTGCAAGCATCAATTCAGTTGCTGAAAATCTATCCAAACTTATCCCTGAAGTGCGTGTGGGGGTGGCACATGGACAGATGGCAGAAAAAGAACTATACAGCGTGATGAGTGAGTTTTATCACAAAAAAACCAATGTGCTGGTAGCAACCACGATTATTGAGACAGGCATTGATGTACCCAATGCCAACACCATCATCATCAACCGAGCTGATAAATTTGGACTGGCTCAGCTACACCAGTTGCGTGGGCGAGTGGGTCGTTCGCACCATCAGGCGTATTGTTATTTGTTTGTGCCATCAATCAAAGGCTTGGCAAGCGATGCCAAAAAACGCCTTGATGCCATCAGTCGTGCCAACACGCTTGGGGCCGGATTCATGCTGGCTAGTGAAGATTTGGAGATTCGTGGGGCGGGGGAGATTTTGGGCAAAGAGCAATCGGGTAATATGCAGACCATTGGTTTTGGGCTGTATATGGATATGCTAGACCGTGCCGCCAAAGCGATTAAATTGGGCAAGACCCCAAGCCTAGAAACACCACTTGATTTGGTCAGTGATATCAATATCCACGCATCTGCCTTGATACCTAGCGATTATCTAGCTGATGTTCATGAAAGACTGTTGTTCTATAAACGCATTGCCAACGCCCAAGAAACCGATGAGCTTAATGACTTAAAAAGTGAGATGATTGACCGCTTTGGTGGTATGCCCACCGCTCTTGCCAATCTGTTTTTGGTACATAAAATGCGAGTACAAAGTATGCCACTTGGCATCACAAAGATTGATGTAACAGGAAAATTACTAACCTTAGAGTTTAAGGCAGGTACACCGATTGATGGACTTGCCATCATTAGGTTGATTCAGTCTAATGATGGTTATCGCATGATGGGAGCGACAACGCTCAAACACACCTTTAAAGATGAAAAAGATGTGGCTACAAGGGTAAATGCTGTCTTTGAATTGCTTAAATATTTTGAAAATAATTTGGTTGAGATGAAGTTAGCATCGCCTTAAGATGTATAAATATTTAACAATGTTCAATAACAGGTAGATTTGTGCTACAATGTCCATATTTTTAGCATAATTGATAATTAAAGAGAAAAGCAATGTTTCAATTACATCCAACACTTGCCAAGGATACTTTTTTGGTGGGGGATTTTCCCTTATCAACTGTCAGATTGATGAATGACTGTCAATTTCCTTGGCTTATTTTGGTGCCGAGAGTATCAGGTATCAAAGAAATCTACGAGCTGAATGCTGCCGACCAAGTGCAGTTCTTACGAGAGTCAAGCTGGGTTTCTAGCCAGATGGCAAAAATCTTTGGTGCAGACAAGATGAATGTCGCTGCTTTGGGCAATCAAGTGCCACAATTGCATTTTCATCATATCGTTCGCTATCAAAATGACAGCCGTTGGCCAGATCCTGTATGGGGTACGCCAGCCATTCCTTATACTGCTGAAGTTTTGCAACACATGCAACAGACACTAATGATGGCTCTGCGTGGGCATCATGAGATGCCTTTTGACTGGAAGATGAGTGTGTAAGTTTTTAAAAACTTAAAAAACACCCCAAAAGCAGTATGTTTTCGGGGTGTTTTTTAAAAATAAACGCTAAAAATTATAAAAGCCCATTAACAGAGCTTTTATTTGTATGTCATTAAAAAGGTATGAATTTAACCAAAAGCTAAATTAGTAAGGCTCGTTATAAGCCAAGCTAATTCTTTCATCCGACTGAGTATCTAAAGTGTGCTTTTGGACCTTTTGTACGCTGACTTTTGCCAATCCTTGTGATAGTGGGGCAAGTTGAGCAAAAGCCTTTTTACTCAAATCAATACGGTTTGCCTTACCGATACGATCATTGACTCTACAGATGATTGACTCGCCTGTTTTCACATTGGTAACTTCAACATGAGTGCCTAAAGCATGATTATTGGAGGCACAAGTCATGTCTTGATTGCTGAATATTTCACCATTGGCAGTTTTGCGACCGTTGAATTTATCTGCATAATAAGAGGCTGTAGTTGTCTGTGCGTGGGTTATTTGTGCAGCCAAAGTCATCGCTAAAAAAGCACTGATACAATTTCGCATTCAATACCTATTTGATTAAAATGAACGCTTATTATAATGTATTTGCACAAAATATGCCATAGCCTTGCATTGTATTTACAAAAAAATAAATGGTGAGCGTACTTAATGAACCTGACTTTTTCTAAGTCATAAGATACAAGTTGAGCAAAAAATTGATGAGTAAATTTAAGATTTTTTGCAACGCTTTTTCATCGTCTTATAACCATCAATCTGTCAGCTGGTTGCCTATTTTTGTCATTTCGTTTATAATCAATAGAGACTTTAAAGGTATTGTTTTACTAAACACTTAACCAAAATTCAACATTAAGGTGATGTTATGACAATCTTAGCAATGCAGGATTTGGATCTGGCAGGTAAGCGTGTATTAATTCGTGAAGATTTGAATGTCCCAGTCAAAGATGGCGTTGTTGCTAGTGATGTGCGTTTACAAGCCGCCTTGCCAACCATCAAAGACGCTCTTGCTAAAGGTGCAGCGGTGATTGTTTGCTCGCATTTAGGTCGCCCAACCGAAGGCGAGCCTGAAGAAAAATACTCTTTACAACCAGTCGCTGATTATCTACAAAAAGCGTTGGACTGTCCTGTACATTTTTCTAAAGACTATTTAGAGAATGGTGTTGATGCCAAAGTCAATGAAGTGGTCTTGCTTGAAAATGTTAGATTTAATGCCGGCGAAAAGAAAAATAGCCCAGAGTTATCAAAGCAGTATGCTAAGTTGTGCGATGTATTTGTGATGGATGCGTTTGGTACTGCTCATCGTGCCCAAGCATCAACCGAAGGCGTGATTCGTGCTGCCGCTGCTGACGGAAAGCAAGTCTGTGCAGGCAATTTATTAGCACAAGAGTTAGATGCTTTGTCTCGTGCCTTAGATAAACCGCAAGCACCTGTACTTGCCATCGTAGGTGGCTCAAAGGTATCGACCAAACTTGATGTTTTGCTTAGCTTGGCTGATATCTGTGATGATATTATTGTTGGTGGCGGTATTGCCAATACTTTCTTGGCTGCTACAGGGGTGAATGTCGGTGCTTCTTTATATGAGGCTGACCTTGTGGAAACTGCCAAGAGCATCATGACAAAGACTAATATTTTGTTGCCTAGTGAAGTTGTGGTTGCCAAAAAATCACAAAGTAATTTTGATAATTTCTTAGGCTCGCTAGAACAGGCTGATGCCATCTACAAGCCTGTAGGTGAGATTGATAGTGATGAGATGATTTTAGACATGGCACCAAGCAGTGCTACCAAGATTGCTACTGCCATCACCAATGCCAAAACCATTCTTTGGAATGGTCCTGTTGGTGTCTTTGAAGTGGATAAATTTGGCGAGGGAACAAAAATTTTATCGCTTGCAATTAAAGATAGCAAAGGCTTTAGTATTGCAGGTGGTGGCGATACTTTGGCTGCCATTGACAAATACGATGTGGCGTCTGAGGTTAGCTATCTTTCAACAGGTGGTGGTGCGTTCTTAGAATTTGTTGAAGGCAAGGTGCTACCAGCCATTAAGGCGTTGGAAGAAGCGAGTGCTTAGGCTGACCAAAAGATGATTGACGATTGATTTTGTTGGTTATCTTATATTGTTTATTTTTTGTTACATTGTTATATAACATCTTGTAAAATCTGACAATTAAAGCTAAACTAAAGCTGACTTAATGCAGTGCTTGATAAATGGTTTGCTGATTATCTACCATCTTTATCAATTACAATAGAACAGATGAAAATAACATACAAGGTATCTATCATGAAAAAATTATTACTTATTGCTACTTTGGCTGGCGTTGCTGTTTTGGCAGCTTGTAGCGATCAGACCAAAGAAAAAGCCGGAGAGACTGTTGAAGCTGCTAAGGCTGACATCGCTGATAAGACAGCTGAAGTCGCCAAAGAAGCAGAAGCCGCTGCACAAAATACCGCAGAAGCAGCCAAAGATGGCGTTCAAACAGTTGCTGATAAGACTTCTGAAGTTGCTAAGAAAGTCGGTGCTGCTGCAGATGCTGCTACTAATGCAGAAGCTGAAGTTCCTGAAGAGCAAAAATACTGATTCATGCAATACTAATCAAAGCCCATTTTTATGGGCTTTTTTGATGATTGTCTTGGAATTGGTAGTTTTTTACTGATAAATATTTAGATTTTTGCTATAATACATTATTTTATCAATGTTAACCATCTGGAGAGAAATATGGCACTTGTATCTTTACGCCAGTTACTAGACCATGCAGGTGAATATGGCTATGGTCTGCCTGCCTTTAATGTCAATAATTTAGAGCAAATGCGTGCCATCATGATGGCGGCGGATAAAACCGACTCTCCTGTGATTGTGCAAGCATCGGCAGGGGCAAGAAAATATGCAGGTGCACCATTTCTACGCCATCTCATCCTTTCTGCTGTAGAGGAATGGCCACACATTCCTGTTGTCATGCATCAAGACCATGGCACTAGCCCAGCGGTATGCCAACGCTCAATTCAGCTTGGCTTTAGCTCGGTAATGATGGACGGCTCACTAAAAGAAGATGGTAAGACGCCTGCCGATTATGATTACAATGTTGGTGTTACTCGTGAAGTTGTTAAGATGGCCCATGCTTGCGGTGTGTCGGTTGAAGGTGAAATTGGTTGCCTAGGCAGTCTAGAGACAGGCATGGCTGGCGAGGAAGATGGTGTGGGTGCAGAAGGCGTACTGGACCACAGCCAATTATTGACTTCAGTAGAAGAAGCTCGTCAATTTGTTGCCGATACGAATGTGGATGCTCTTGCCATTGCGGTGGGCACTTCACATGGTGCCTACAAATTCACTCGTCCACCAACAGGCGATATTTTGGCTATTGACCGCATCAAAGAAATTCACGAAGCTCTACCAAACACCCATCTTGTGATGCACGGCTCAAGTTCTGTGCCACAAGAATGGCTACAAATCATCAATGAAAATGGTGGTCAAATTGGCGAAACTTATGGTGTACCAGTTGATCAGTTGGTTGATGCCATTAAACACGGCGTACGCAAAATTAACATTGACACCGATTTGCGTTTAGCCAGCACAGGTGCAATCCGCAAATTCTTAAATGACCACCCAAGCGAGTTTGACCCTCGTAAATATCTACAAGCTTCAATCACAGCAATGCAAGACATTTGTGTGGCTCGCTATGAGGCATTTGGTGCAGCAGGGCATGCTAGCAAGATTCGCCCAATTTCTCTTGAAAAAATGGTTGAGTACTACTAATAATATTTGTATGATGAACCAGATTAAGGGCATAATTGAGTTATGCCCTTAATTTTATCATTCATGAAAGTTAATAAGGTTGGAAAACTATGATGGGACTGATTCAAGGGGTGGTGTGTTATTTGAATGCACCGTTGGCGTGTGTGATGACAGCAAGTGGTGTGGGTTATGAGATTGAGTTGCCCATACCGTCATTCTGTCAGCTATCTTTAAATGAACAAACGCAAATTTATACACATTTATATGTTCGAGAAGATGCACAACTATTATATGGCTTTATCCAAAAACAAGACCGAGATGTCTTTAGAAAGTTGATTAAAATCAATGGCGTCGGAGCAAAAATGGCACTAGCCATGCTATCAACTTTATCCGCCAGCGAACTAAAGCAGGCGGTAGAGCAAGAAGATGACTTGGCATTGGTTCGTGTTCCTGGTATTGGCAAAAAAACCGCCCAAAGGCTCATCATTGAGCTAAAAGGTAAATTGGTAGAATTTGGTGGCGTGGCTGAATTTGGTGGTCGTGGGGAGTTTTTTGATGACAATGTGGTTGAATACAATCAAATGCACATCATTGCTGAGGTAGAAAGTGCCTTGATAGGGCTAGGCTACAAAGAAAAGGAGGCTCAGCACGCAATCAAGCAAGCTCAGCTTGGACTAGAAACCATAGACACCTCAAGCCTACTAAAAGCTACTTTAAAACAGCTTGCCAGTTAGCTAACCAAACTTGGGCTCGGTTGCTTTATTTTTATTTTGCTTGTATGTCAGCAATAGATAGCAAATCTAGTAACGCCTGAGTGTTTGCTGAACGAGTTAGATTTGGGTTGGTAACTACACCTAGATGACGCTGTAGCTCAATGTCATCTGCCATGTCAATTTTAACCAAATCTTGATTGATGAGCGTCTCTGGCAATACCGACCAACCCAATCCGATGGATACTAGCATACGGATAGATTCTAAGGGGTTGGTGGTCATGGTTGCATAAGGACGCAGGTTGCTGCGGTTGAACTCAGCTAAGGTAATCTGACTGGTAAAAGTATTTGCTGCAGGTAGTATGGCGGGGTGATGGGCAAGCTGAAGTAGCGTAACCCCGCTCTTTTGGGCAAGTGTACTTAAGGTGCCTGTTACAAAGTATAGTGGGTCTGACCATAAGGTGTGGTAATTCAATCTTAAATCATAGGTCGGCGGTAGTGTCAAAAATGCCAAGCTAACATCACCATCAAGCACAGCTTTATGTGCTTCTTCAGAATCCATGAACTGCACTTCTAGTTGCACTGTGGGGTGCATCTGAATGAAGCGTTTTAGTACAGGAGCGAGATGGTGCAAGCCGATGTGATGACTTGTGCCGATGACTAGCCGACCACTCACCGTTTCTTTGGAATGCTGAAGACTAGAACGACAGGATTCATAATCCTCTAGCCATTTTTTGGCATAAGGCAACAGCTCGTGTGCTGCAGGGGTGGCAATGATGCCACGACCAATGGTATCAAATAATGCCACTCCGAACTCGCTTTCAAGATTCTTGATGCGTTTACTTACCGCAGGCTGCGTAATAAATAGTTTCTCTGCCGCTCCAGATATACTTCCTGTTTGCATGACGGTAACAAAAGTTGTTAAATTGATGGTATTCATGATAAATTCCTGTAAATAACTATGCCTATTTTAATAAAAAAAAGTTTGTAAATAAATAAAAATTTTATATTTTTATCAATTGGTCTGGTATGCTGTACAAGAATGCGTATTTTGGCATAAAAAATGGTAAAATAAATAATGAATAATTCATTCCATAATTTTTTTTAAAATATAAAAATGATAAATTAGATTTATCATTAGCCTATGCTATAATAAAATCATTCATAACCCAGACCATGATCAATTCGGAGAGAACAATGGCAGGCACCAATTCACCAAAGACGCTTTATGATAAATTGTGGGACGACCATTTGGTCAAACAGCGTGATGATGGCTCATCGCTTATCTATATTGACCGCCAATTATTGCACGAGGTAACCAGTCCGCAGGCGTTTGAGGGCTTGGCTTTGGCAAATCGCACCCCTTGGAGATTGTCGGCGAATATTGCAACGCCTGACCATAATGTCCCTACCTCACCCAAAGAGCGTGCAGAGGGCATATCAGGCATTGAAGATGACATCTCTCGCATTCAAGTCAAAACGCTTGATGATAACTGTAGAGCTTTTAATGTCATGCAATTTGGCATTAATGATGAGCGTCAGGGCATTGTTCATGTGGTAGGACCAGAGCAGGGTCTGACCTTGCCTGGCATGACGGTGGTGTGTGGCGATAGCCATACTGCAACGCATGGAGCTTTGGGTTGTTTGGCACATGGTATTGGTACTAGTGAAGTTGAGCATGTGCTTGCCACCCAATGCTTGGTTGCCAAAAAAATGAAAAATATGCTTGTGCGTGTTGATGGTAAATTGGGCAAAGGTGTAACCCCTAAAGATGTGATTTTGGCAATTATTGGCAAGATTGGCACGGCGGGCGGAACAGGCTATGCGATTGAATTTGGCGGTCAGGTATTTCGTGATATGTCCATTGAGGGGCGTATGACTGTATGCAATATGGCGATTGAGGGCGGTGCTAGGGTTGGTCTTGTGGCAGTAGATGATAAGACGATAGACTATGTCAAAGGTCGTCCTTATGCCCCAACCGGCGAGAATTGGGAGCGTGCAGTGGCATATTGGCAGACCTTGCATTCTGATGATGACGCCCATTTTGATACAGTGGTGGTAATCAATGGCGATGAAATTGAACCACAAATCTCATGGGGGACTTCGCCTGAAATGGTCATTCCTGTATCTGCTAATGTGCCAATGCTTGATGACGCACGAGACGATGTCCAAAAAAGCGACTGGGCAAGAGCTTATCAATACATGGGGCTAACAGGCGGTCAATCTTTGAGTGATATTGCTCTTGACCGTGTATTTATTGGCTCTTGTACCAATTCTCGGATTGAAGATTTGCAAGAAGCTGCTAAAATTGTCAAAGGCAAAAAAGTCGCTCCCACGATTAAGCAAGCGATGGTAGTGGCAGGCTCTGGACTTGTCAAAAAACAAGCTGAAGAACAAGGCTTGGATAAAATCTTTATAGAGGCGGGGTTTGAGTGGCGACAGCCGGGCTGTTCAATGTGTCTTGCGATGAATGCTGATAAGCTACAAGCAGGCGAGCATTGTGCCAGCACATCTAACCGTAACTTTGAAGGTCGTCAAGGTAATGGCGGTCGTACGCACCTTGTTAGCCCTGCTATGGCAGCGGCAGCGGCAATTCATGGGCATTTTGTGGATGTCAGAACAGTTGCTTAATGCAGTTAGGCAGTTCATTATCACATGGACTGCCTTACCAAATATCGTCAAATTTTAAAAGGAGCTGAATATGAACGATTTATCTTTAAACCCTTATTTGGAAGTCCGCCAACCCGCCCAACCACAAGGCGAAATGGTATTAAAATGTGCCGACATTAGCGAAGGTAGCACGCTATCAAGCGACTATGTCGCCAATATTTGGGGCTACACAGGGGGCAATGTTAGCCCAGAACTAAAATGGGAAAATGCTCCAAGCGAAACCAAGAGTTTTGTGCTGACCATGTATGACCCAGACGCACCAACAGGCTCAGGGTTTTGGCATTGGAATGCGTTTAATATTCCTGCTGATTGGACTGAATTACCAAAAGGTCAATCTAATGATTTTGGCAATGGCGTTTTGGAATTAAAAAATGACGCAGGATTGGACGGCTTTATTGGGGCATTTCCCCCAAAAGGCGATAAACCGCACCGTTATATTTTTACCTTGTACGCCTTAAATGAAATGCTAGATTTACCAACCACGATTAGCCCTGCGGTATTGGGATTTAATTTAAATGGTAAAGTGTTGGCAACAGCAAGTTTGACGGCTTATTATAGCTGGTAAGTTTAAATTAAAAGATAAAATAAAAGTAATGTGCGTATCACGCACCACTGAAAGAAAAAACTCTTATGTGTGTAATACGCACCTTACAAAAAGGCAAAAATTATGAAACAATACACCAAACAAATCGGTATCGTCGCCCCCTTAGACCGTGCCAATGTGGATACGGATTTGATTATTCCTAAGCAGTTTTTAAAATCCATTAAACGCACAGGTTTTGGCGATAATTTATTTGATGAACTGCGTTATCTGGACGAAGGCTTTTTAGGTCAAGATATTTCTAAACGCCCAAAGAACCCTGACTTCGTATTAAACCAAGAGCGTTATCAAGGAGCAACGATTCTGTTGGCACGAGACAATTTTGGTTGTGGCTCTAGCCGTGAACACGCCCCTTGGGCATTAAATGAGTATGGTTTTCGCACCGTGATTGCTCCAAGTTTTGCCGATATTTTTTATAACAACTGCTTTAAAAATGGCATGCTCCCTGTGATTTTATCTGAGAGCGAAGTTGATGAATTATTTAAAGAATGTTTTGAAAATGTTGGCTATCAATTAACCGTAGATTTGGAACATCAAAAAGTCATTAGCCCAAGCGGTAAAGAATATGCCTTTGAAGTGGATGGCTTTCGCAAACACTGCCTATTAAATGGCTTAGATGATATTGGCTTGACCTTGCAAAATGCCGATGATATCAAGGCATTTGAAGAAAAAGCCCGTGCGGAGAGACCGTGGGTGTTTGCTGAATTAAACGCATAAAAGGGATAAAAAATGAGCCATTTTTCAGCAGTTGGATTTATTATTGAGTCAAATGATGACATTGGTGAAATTATTGAAAAAATTTTACCATATGCTGAACATCGTAGTACGCACGATAAGCTAAGTTATTTAAGTTATACCGACCCAAGTGGGGTGCAAATTTGGCTTTGTGGTAATAATGACAGCAGAGAAATCGTCAATGTATTTCCGTGCTTTTCACCAAAAACATCACAAATATTTGGTATGAATGCGGTTACTCCGATTGAACAAGGACAATTTGGCGATGGCATGGCTTGTGGCTGGCTTAATGTGAGCGAATATGATAAAGATGATGGTTGGTGTGACGGTATCTACCCATTAACTGTTGAACTGCCCAATTATTTGGATTATCAAGCCGATGACAAAATTCGCACCGCTTTTTTGACATTATTTGCTGAAGATGTTGATATTTTTGCTGATGTAGATGCTTTTAATGATTGGCAAAAACGAGATGATAATGAACTTGGTTTTAGTTCGGAATTTTTTTCGCCAAGCGGTATGTTTTCCGATGATGAACAGGACGAACCAACTGCTATTGTCTTAGCAGGACTTACTGTCATTGAAGCTGAAAAACGAACCAATACCATTACAAATCGTGAGTTTTATTGGTGTCGTGCTAGCACCTATGGCGGTGAGTATGAAGCTGTTTTTGACCTTGATATGTTTGATGATGTGCCAAAGTCAGGAAATGTGATTTTCGGTAATTATTGGCTGACAGGGCAATTTGAATAATCTTAAAAAGGAAAAAACTATGACAAAACACATCGCAATTTTAAACGGTGACGGTATCGGCCCTGAAATCATCGCCCAAGCTGTTAAGGTGCTTGATAAACTCATCGCTGACGGTTTGGATGTAAGCTATGAATACGCCTATTTGGGCGGTTCGGCATATGACAAATACGGCTCGCCTTATCCTACCCAAACTCAAGAGCTTGTGCGTAAAGCCGATGCGGTACTACTTGGAGCGGTAGGTAGTCCGCAATACGACAATTTGGACCGCCCACTTAGACCTGAAAGAGGGCTTTTGGCGATTCGTAAAGACTTAAATTTGTTTGCCAATTTGCGTCCTGCGATTCTTTACAAAGAATTAGCGAACGCTTCCACTTTAAAGTCTGAAATCGTATCAGGGCTAGATATTTTAATCGTGCGAGAGCTGACAGGCGATATTTATTTTGGTGAACCACGAGGTATTATTACCAACGATAAAGGTGAACGAGAGGGCTTTAATACGATGCGATATAGCGAGAGTGAGATTCGTCGCATTGCCAAAGTATCTTTTGAAGCTGCTCAAAAAAGAAATAAAAAACTGTGCAGTGTGGATAAGGCCAATGTACTAGAAACCACCGAACTGTGGAAACAGATTTTTACTGATATGGCAAAAGAATATCCAGAGGTTGAGTTGTCTCATATGTATGTGGATAATGCGGCAATGCAACTGGTCAAAAACCCTAAGCAGTTTGATGTTGTTGCTACAGGCAATATTTTTGGTGATATTTTATCCGACCAAGCGTCAATGCTGACAGGCTCCATTGGCATGCTACCGTCAGCAAGCCTTGATGAAAACGGCAAGGGGCTTTATGAACCAAGCCATGGCTCTGCTCCTGATATTGCAGGACAGGATAAGGCAAATCCGCTGGCGACCATTTTATCGCTTGCGATGCTTCTTCGCTATAGCTTGGGCGATGAAAGTCGTGCCAAGCAAGTGGAATGTGCGGTACAAAAAGTGTTGGCAGATGGCTATCGCACGGCAGATATCTATGAAGAGGGTACTAAATTGGTCAGCTGTAGCAAGATGGGGGAAGCGGTGCTAAATGCAATGTAAGTGCATTGCATGAAAGATAAGCAGAGATCAGGTGTCTCTGCTTTTTTATGATATTTTTTTATTTGCAAACTATTCTCATTATGTTATAATAAGTTTTCTTAGATGGAAAATATACCCATTAAATTTTCGGTATGCCGTCCGTTCCTGTCGGTATATTATATCATAAAGCAGTAGGCTAACATGAGTGATGTCAATTCTATCTCTAAAAATAACATCAAACTGATCGCCCTTGGGGTCGCACTTGCATTGCATGGTTTAGTGGCTGTGGGCTTGGCAAAAATGGAATTTCCTGAGCTAAAAACACTAAAAATCACGCCACCTATCAAGGTGGAAATTATTGAGCCTGTCAAAGAAGTCAAGATTGAACAAGTGCTAGATGAGGTTGTCCCCATGCTAAAACCCATCAAGCCCATCACCGCTCCAAAAGTTGAAAAAAATCCTGATCCACGACCACCAGCTCCCAAGCCGAAAGCTGAGCCAGTCAAAGAACAGCCCCAGTTAAAACCCCCACCAAGTGAGCCACGCAAACAACAAGAGCCACAATTAGATCCGCAAGAAGTCAATCGCCAAGCGGAAATTTTAGCAAAGCAACAGGCTGAAGCACAAGCAAGATGGGAGGCTCAACAAAGAGCCGAAGCGGAAAGACAAAGACTAGAAAAGGCTGCCGCCGAAGCAGCACGACAAAAAGCAGAGGCGGAAGCGAAAGCTAGAGCCGAAGCAGATGCTCGTGCAAAAGCTGAAGCAGACGCCAAAGCAAGGGCAGAGGCTGAAGCTGCTGCAAAAGCAAACAACGCATCCAATCATGCCAGTAATCAAATTGGTCGTGGTACAGGCACTCAAATTGGTGATATCACCATTTCTGCCGCTAAAGCGAATGCCAGTTGGCGACGCAAGCCAAATTTTTCCAATGTTGAAGTGAGTGAGAATGCTAAAGTTGGCACCATATCATTTACCGTTCATCTAAAAATTGATGAAAAGGGCAGAATCATCAGTGCCACAGGGGTAAATACTGGCCTGGGTAAGAATGTTGATAGGCAGATTATCAAAGCTATTAGAGCAGCATCTTTTAATCCCTTTAAAGATGAGCGGGGTAATCCAGCTCGAGGTACGGCAGTTTTACCGATGAGCTTTAATATTCGTTAGTTTAATAAAAATTTAGATTTTTATGAGGAAGTTTTATGGATTTTGCATTTTATTGGGGTCATACTGACGCCGTTAGTAAGGCTTTATTCTTCATCTTATTTGCCCTATCTATCATCTCGTGGGTAGCAGGCATTGTGCGTGTTGTACAGTCATCTCGACTGGGCAAACACATTGGCGATGATCTAAGACAGTCCGTCTTGTCAAGTGCGGATGTGGTTGGTTTGGAATTTAGCCAAAGAAAAATGGTTGTTGAGCAAAAATTATTGCAAAAAATTGCCAACTATCGTTTTGAGATGGAAAAAGGTCTACCGATTTTAGGTACGACTGCTGCTATCGCACCATTCATTGGTTTGTTTGGTACGGTTTGGGGTATCTTTCATGCTCTACATAGCATCGCTAAAAGTGGACAAGCTGGCTTAGCACAGGTGGCAGGACCGGTGGGCGAAGCACTGATTATGACAGGTTTGGGCTTGGCGGTTGCTATCCCTGCGGTACTATTTTACAATATTGCCACTCGCATGAACCGCCGTGCCATTCATGTTGCTAATGATACCGCACATCAAATCTTGGCAGAAACCGCCAAATAAGGAGTAAGCGATGGCTTTTGAACTGGGAGACAGCGACAATCAAGGCATGAGTGAAATGAATCTTATTCCACTCATTGACATCATGCTCGTACTCATGATTATCTTTTTGGTAACGGCAACGGTTCTAAATCCGACTGTACCACTAGATCTGCCAAAGACCACTGCTACCGTCAATGAACAACCACCCCAAGTACTACAAATTAGTATTGATAGTCATGGTGATATCTACTGGGACAGTGAGAAAATTAGCCTTGCTGAGCTGGAACAACGCTTTGGGAATGAAGTCGCTAAGGGCGATGACCCACAAGTGCATCTGCGTGCTGACCGTGAAGGCAAATACGATATGGTTGCACAAGTATTGGCAACGGCAAGTAGTGCAGGACTATCTAAAATTGCTTTTGTGAGTGAGTGATTCTAAATAAAAAATAAGCCTTGATGACAGGCTTATTTTTTTACAAAGATTTTGCCGATAAAGAAAAGTTGTTCATTCAACCATCATCACACCAAGCTCTTTTAGTTTTTGTTGCCATGTATGATGATGGCTATTTTGAGCATCATCAATACCTGCTAAGCGAACCACTAAGCCTGTCTGTGCCAATGCCATAATCCGTCTTACCATGCCACGGTCGGGCAAAATATGCACATCAATGATAAGATAAATGAAAGCATTGGCTTGTTTGGTGGTGTTGATGGCAAGCATTAAGCTATTTTTATCGTTAATTACTCCAAATTCATGGCAGATATTCACAGGTTCTGTTGTGTTAATGGCATCATTCATGGGGTATTCTAGCGTTGCTAAGATGAATGATTTATCATGCACATCAATGATGGGCTGGCTACTTAGTGTGTCTGGGCGATGATCATCTTGATCAATGATATGCTGACTAAATTGACGAATTAAATTGGCATAATAATAAGACTTGATATCAATCGTAAAATAAGTAGCAGATTTCACCACGCATACCACATAACCCATCAATCTAGGCAAGATACCATATAAAACGATACATAGCATGGTAAGCCAAGCAAACCGAGCGTTCTGTTCGCTTTTGGGCATATCCGCACTGGGTAAATCAAAACCAAAAACAGTAGGCAAGGCCCCAAACAAATTCATGAACTTGGCAAAATGTATGTCGGTCAATAAGGTAGATTCCCATATAAAGTCATAACGACGAAATAAGAATAAACACAGCAATGCCACTAATGTTCCAAACAAAGACGACAGCCAAGCTTGATGTATGATTTTGCCTATATACCATCTTTTGATGGGGCGATGAATGTCGGATTGCAGAGCGAATGCGTGTTCAAGAACAGTGGGGTTGTCAGGATTGATGAGTTGGTACAGCAATGGTTTTTTTAGAGTAAGTTGTTCATAAACCACCATAAAAAAAGACTCATCATCTCGTCTAAATAGGCTGTATAGCCACCAAAGCATTGATAAAGTATGCCAGCCTAGTACTGCCAGTACCACATAAAAGAAATTCACCACCTGTGAGCCAAGCAATCCAAAAACACCGACAAACCCAAGCAAAAAACATCCCATACTAAGCAGTTGCGATGAGCCTTTGATGAGTTTTTTGGACTGGGTTAGTGTGCTTGCAATTTTACCATTACTGTCAATCCTGTATGCTCTGGTTAGGATTTTGTCAAGGGGTGTACCAGTATCTGTTTTGATGGCGTCTGTGATGGTCTTTGGATTTTGAGCAAAAATAAAACGGTTTTCTTCAAGTCGGCGTACCAATTCGGTATGCTCGTGGTTTGGGGCGTGTGTCATAACATCACCTGATTAAAGTGGCGTTGGAGAGATGATTTAAGATGATTAAAAGCAATTGTCTGGTAAATAATGACTCAATCAAGCGTCATGAGTCATGTTCTAATGATTGTAACTGCTCGGTTAATTGTGCTAACTTTGTCCGTATTTCGTCATTATCATGTATAGATAACTGCTTATTGAGTTTTTTAATCTGAGTTCTAAGTTTGGCAGCAACGATGGTGTTTTTTGCTGTGATTGGGTCAATGTTTGGCGTGGTGGTGTGATTGTGGGTGGTGCTTAGGACATTTGCCATCGCTGACTCGACAGTACTGACCACAGGTTTTGCACCTTGCTTAATGGTGGCTTCAACACGGTTTAAATGCTGATGGTAGCGTTGTCGGAGATGATTTTGCTCTTGGGTGCGAGCCGTATCATCAAGTGTGCGTACATGTGCAACCAAATCAATGCAGTCCACAGGGCATGGAATCAGACATAATTCGCAACCTGTACAAAGCTCGGTAATGATACTGTGCATGTGTTTGGCTGTGCCGATGATGGCATCAACAGGGCAGGCAGGAATACACTTAGTGCAACCAATACAGTCTGCTTCTTGTATGACGGCACGCATCTCACTGGGTCGGTTTGTCTTGGGGTCGGTTTGCCATTTGCTTGGTGTGGCAGTCATGGGTAGAACACCCAAAATCTGTGTGATACCATCAGTAACCACCTGACCACCTGGTACGCATAAATTTGGTGGTTCTTGATTCATGATGACACCGTGAGCATAAGGCAGGCAACCATCGTGATGCCCACATTGCCCACATTGGGTTTGTGGCAAGATGGCATCTATCTGTGCGATGGCGATGCGTTTGTTCTTGTCAATCTCATCTAGGGTTAATGGTGAGAATAGTACAGGAAGGTTGTCTAATCGGTCAGTAGCGATGCTCATATTTTATCAAATTCAAATGGCGGATAAAGATTCGTCAATGCGAACGACTGCTTGAATAAGCTCGTAAGCTATCGTGCCTTTACTGGGTATTTTTGGCAAATGCTTGATATCAAAAAACTGTGCATCAGCCAGTTCATCCTCCTGTAGGTGAATGTTACCACTTTGATAATCAGCAATAAAGCCAAGCATTAGATTGCTTGGATAAGGCCATGGCTGACTACTTAGATATCTGGCATTCGTGATACATAGTCCAACTTCCTCTTGCACTTCACGAACTACCGCCGCCTCTAGCGACTCGCCTGCCTCTATAAAGCCTGCAATCAGACCATACATGCCTGTATCTTTGTGGTGATGATGATGAGCAAGTAGTATCTGGCGACAATGGGTATCAGGACAAACACGAGTAATGGCGACGATGACACAGGGTTGTACTCGTGGATAGGCTCTATGATGACAATGGCGACAGACCATGGCGTGTTCGTACTGATGAACATGGGTGGGTTTGCCGCAGCGAGAACAAAAACGGTGGTCGCTTTGCCATAAGATCAGCTGTATGGCACGGCTAATGGTTTGTGCCATTAATGTATCTAGCATACCTACGATATGACGATAGCTCAAAAACTGTAGGGACTTATGCTTGGCATGAACGCAGATATTGCCGTGCATACTGATGAGCTTGGCATTAAGAGCGTCATCTTTTGAGATGGCAAATGGATGGATATCTAGGCTACTACTGGTAGGCTTGTTACCATGAATCTCGCCAAATGCTAAGGATATCATCTGATCATGAAATGGTCCAACAAAAAGCACAGGATAGCTTTGCTCATCACACAGTACGCTGTCTTTGTCAATCACAAAGTAACGAACAGTCATGATAGCACCGATTCACGCCACGCTTGGTCGGCAGACTCATCGCTGACTGATGCTTTAAGCATGGTTGCAAATTCTGCCAAGCTAGAAAAGCCCGATGCAGCGGTTAGACCAGAGCCATCGTCATCTGTATATTCCATGTGCATGGCAATTTGTCCGCCTGTCATGGCAAGATAAACTTCTGCTAAAATCTCAGAGTCTAATAAAGCTCCGTGGAAAGTACGATCTTGTTTACCGACATCTAAACGACGCACGAGTGCATCAAGAGAGTTTTTTTGACCAGGGTAGAGTTCTTTGGCGATGGCAAGCGAGTCGGTTACTTTGACACGCTCGTGAAAATCGCTCAGTCCCACTTTGGCAAATTCCATGTTCAAAAACCGCATATCAAATGGTGCGTTATGTGCTATGATTTCGCTATCCACCATGAATTCATAAATGGCATGAGCCACATCAGCAAACTTTGGTTTATCCACCAAAAATTCATTGGCGATACCATGCACTCGAATGACCTCTTCATCCATTACTTTGTCAGGGTTGATATAGACATGTAGTTTGTTGCCAGTAAAACGGCGACCAACCATCTCAACAATACCCACCTCAACAATGCGGTCGCCACTTCGGTCATCAAAACCTGTGGTTTCTGTATCCATAATCAGTTGTCGGTTGCTGACACCACGATTGACAGGTTTTGGTAATATTGCCCAAAAGTCCGGATTAACCCTGCGGGTATTGCCATCATAATTGGGATTTTGGTTGTCATCTGGGCTGATGGTAAAGCCAAGCGATACAGATGATCTGTCGTCTGCATTGTCTGCTATATGAGTGTTTTTTTGACCGACAGTTGAGTCATTGTCGTTGTTATTATTTTGATTGTCATTACCATCGTGAGCAATGAATGACTCGCCTGCACCCAGAACGCCTTGATTGGCAAGTGTGTCTGCCATCTCATTGCCTGCATGACCTGCATGACCTTTAATCCATTGCCAATCAATGCTACGACCTTGTGTTAATTGATCAAGCTCCTGCCAAAGCTCAACATTTAGCACGGGCTTTTTATCAGCTTTTTTCCAGCCGTTATTTTTCCAGTTAAAAATCCATTTGGTAATACCGTCTTTGACATAGCCAGAATCTGTCCAAATCTGAATGGGCATCTTAAAGGGTGTGCGCTTTAGGGCAACAATTGCCGCCATTAGCTCCATGCGGTTATTCGTTGCGTCGCTCTCTCCGCCCCATATATTTAGTATATCGCCATTAGGGTATAAAATGTGTGCCCCAAAGCCACCCACTGATGCACCTTGCTTGCCATTACCCTTACAAGCCCCATCTGTATATGCAACAATAAAATCTTTCATAAACCACCACCAAAGATAAATGATGCGTCATTATAAATCATCATGCTTGTTTTGTCATTTTAAAGGCAGGGCTAAAGGTAAAAATTCGTAGATTTGTGCAGTTTTTTATGACAAATTTGTTATAATAAGGTCTTATCATTCGCCTAATTATAAAGTTTTAATCAACCAGTAATCTGCCATGACCGAATTATCTCACCGCTTTGAACGCCAGTTTCGCACTGATGCTATTTTTGCCCCAAAAGGCACTACGCCCATTTTTACTACTCGTCCCTTATTTCTTGAAATTGGTGCAGGCAAGGGAAAACACGCCTTATCGTTTGCCAAACAAAATCCTGATAAACATATTATCGCCATCGAACGCACTCAAGAGAAGTTTTTGGCATTCAAAAAACAAGCGGATGGTGAAAATCTGGATAATCTGACTGCCGTACATGCCGATGCCATTACTTATACCGCACATCATATCCTGCCCAATTCTTTAGATGGCGTATTCATCTTATACCCCAATCCAGAACCTGCCAACAAAAATCAGCGTTGGCTGAATATGCCATTTTTTGAGTTTTTGGTATCACGACTAAAAGCAGGGGCAACCATTACAATCGCCAGTAACATTGGTGAATACATTGACGAAGCACAAAAACTACTTGATGAAGTGTGGCTACTGCCTTATGAACGATGTGTGATTAAGAGTGATTCTGTTCGTACACATTTTGAAATTAAGTACCTAGCACGGGGTGAAGTTTGTCAAGAATTGACCATCTTAAAGCCCAACTACTACCAAACTCGTTTTGATGATGCTGATGGCCAAAAAAGCAATCAAGCCATACAAGCAGACCATGATGCATAATCATACGCCCATTGTTGCCATCATTGGGGCAGGGGCATCAGGGCTTATGGCAGCAGAAATACTTTCGGCATCAGGCATTAGTGTGCAGGTCTATGAACAGATGCCAACAGCTGGTAGAAAGCTACTCATGGCGGGCAAAACAGGGCTCAACATCTCGCACAGTGAGCCACTTGATGAGTTCATCACTCGTTATAGCGATGTGCGTATCGGTAACTGGGTGCGTCAGTTTCATGCTAATGACATTCAAGCGTGGATGAGTGGACTTGGTATTGACAGTTATATTGGCTCAAGCGGACGAATTTTCCCTACGCAAATGAAAGCGTCAGCACTACTAAGAGCGTGGTTGCACCGTCTAGATGAACAGGGTGTGCGCATCTACTATCGACATCGTTGTACTGACATTCATGATGACATGGCAACTTTTAGCATACATGATAAAGATGGTCAGCCGATAGGAGTAATTAGTCGGTCTTTTGATATTATTATCTTGGCGTGCGGTGGTGGCTCATATGCTCGCTTGGGTAATGATGGGGCGTGGCAAGCGTGGTTTGGTCAAGATGAGCTAACCCCTCTTTATGCTAGCAATGTTGGCATAGAGCGTACATGGTCGCCTTTTATGCACAGCCACTTTGGGCAGGCATTAAAGCGAGTAAGGGCAAGTGTTGGTAAGCATACAGATTATGGCGATATCATCATCAGTCATTATGGCATGGAAAGCGGTGTTATCTATAAACTTAATCGCTCCATGAAAGATGAACTAGACACGCAAGGAAAAATCTGCCTAACGCTTGATTTGTTGCCTGATAAGTCGTCCCAATTCATTACCAAAGTCTTTACGCAAATCAAAAAACAATCTTTAAATAACCTGTGTCGAAAAATAGGGCTTGACCCCATTAAAACCGCTTTATTAAGAGAATGCACCAACAAAAACGATTGGTCAGATTTTCAAAAAATGGCTAGTTTTATCAAGGCATTACCAATTTATTTTGACGGCTTTCGTCCTATAGATGAAGCGATTAGCACAGGTGGTGGGGTGAAATTATCAGCATTAAATCACACCCTGCAATCACGACACAATCCACACCTATTCGTAGTAGGAGAGATGGTAGATTGGGATGCACCTACAGGTGGTTATCTATTAACTGCTTGTCTTGCCATGGGTCGAGCGGTAGGGCATCATATAGCTACCTTATTGAATAAAAATACCAAAACATAGCCCAATAACAGCAATGATTGACTGGTGCTATGGTATGGGCGGCTTTGATGAAAAATAAATCTTACGCCATTGGCTTTCGCCCAAAAATTTAGTGCGAAAAACGCCAATTTTTGTGCACAATCTGCTACAATACCAACAGATTCATGATGAATGATGGCGATTTTAGCTGTCTACTTGCTTATCTATAGGAATTTTTTATGAAGCGTCTTGCTAATTTTTGTGCAGGTCCTGCATCAATGCCGACCACTGTTCTCCAAAAAGCCCAAGCCGAACTGTTAGATTGGCGTGGCACAGGAACTTCTGTGATGGAGATTAGCCATAGAAGTGCTGATTATATTGAGATTGCCACCAAAGCTGAGCAAGACTTGCGTAAGCTGATGGGTATTGGCGATGATTATGCGGTGCTGTTTTTGCAGGGTGGGGCGGCATTGCAGTTTTCAGCCATACCACTAAATCTACTCAATGGCGGTACGGCAGACCATCTGATTACAGGTAGTTGGTCACAAAAGGCGTATACAGAAGCCAAACGCTACGAATCTCTTGGACTTGGTAAAATCAATCTGGTTGCCCAAGGCGATGGTACTGATGTGCCAAGCATGGATACTTGGCAGCTGTCCGATAAGGCGACATATTTTCACTATTGCCCAAATGAGACCATTCATGGCGTTCAGATATTTGAGACACCAAAAGTAGATGTTCCTATTGTGGCAGATTTTTCATCTTGTATTTTATCCACACCCATTGATGTTAATGACTTTGGCGTGATTTATGCAGGAGCTCAAAAGAATATCGGTCCTGCAGGGCTAACCTTAGTGATTATTCGCAAAGACCTGATGGAACAAGCATCTGCATGGTGTCCAAACATCATGAACTACAAAAATCAATTTGACAATGACAGTATGTTAAATACGCCATCAACTTATGCATGGTATCTGTCAGGTTTGGTATTTGAGTGGTTATTGGATAATGGTGGGGTAGATGCCATTGCCAAGATCAATCGTAAAAAAGCTGACTTGCTTTATCGCACCATTGATGAGAGCGATTTTTATGCCAACAAGGTCAATCCGCAGTATCGCTCCATCATGAATGTGCCGTTTCAGCTGGCGGATGCAGCCTTAGATAAGCTGTTTTTGGAAGAAAGTAAAAAAGCAGGACTACTAAACCTAAAAGGTCATCGTGTTGTTGGCGGTATGCGTGCTAGTATTTACAATGCCATCACCTTAGAGCAGGTGCAGGCACTGGTGGCATTTATGAAAGACTTTGAGCAAAAACACGCTTAATGCACATCATTACCAAAACCAAAGGTATGTGATCAAAGCCAAAACAGGAAGAAATATGCTTGCCATTACCGCCCTAAAAGCATTTAGCGATAACTATATCTGGGTAATCAGTCAGGACAATCAAGCCATCATCGTTGATCCAGGTGAAGCTACGCCTGTCATCAAACACTTGGCTCAATATCAGCTCAACCCCATCGCCATACTCATCACGCACCACCATGATGACCACATCGGTGGTGTATCAGCCATTCAAGATGTCTATCCAGACATACAGATTATTGCTCATCGTGAGCATGGTCTTGATGGGATATTTGTGGATGAGAGCGACAGATTTGAGTTGCTTGGGGCAGAGTTTACTACATGGCGAACAGCAGGGCATACCGATACGCACCTTTCTTATCTGTGCCAAGCAGATGATAAGTTGCTTGTATTTTGTGGCGATACTTTGTTTAGTGGTGGCTGTGGTCGTGTGTTTACAGGAACGATTAAAGAACTTTATGATAGCATGACTCGCTTTAATCAACTACCGACAGATACACTGTTTTATCCTGCTCATGAATACACACTTGCTAATTTAAGATTTGGTCTGTCAGTATGTACTGATGAATATAAAGATGATATTGCTCACGCCATCAATCTTACCCAAGAAAAGCTGGCACAAGGACAGCCATCACTGCCAACCACGCTTGAGCAGGAAAGACGCATCAATGTCTTTTTGCACACCCATCATGACAATCTTTATGACAGCATTGGTAAAAATCACTCCCAAAAAGACCACTCGGCTTTGGCGGTCTTTACTGCCTTGCGTGAACTAAAAAACAATTTTAGTGGTTGATATTGATTCATGAGTATCGTCTCTCTTACCGCCTTATCTTTTGGCATGTCTATGGATGCGTTTGCCAGTGCAATCGCCAAAGGAGCGACCGATCGTCAGACAACCTTGGTGCAGGCGTTTAAGGCAGGTCTTGTTTTTGGTGTGATTGAAGGTGTTGCCCCTATTATCGGCTGGTTGATTGGTGGCGTTGCCAGTCAATGGTTGTCTTACATTGACCACTGGATCGCTTTTGGTTTATTGCTTTTTCTGGGACTGCGTTTTATTCATGAGGCCGCCACCAAAACACATACACATCATCACACCACCAAGACAAATAAAGGCACTCAAGACAACTTTGGGCTGATGCTAATCACTGCCATTGCTACCAGTATTGACTCTTTGGTTGTGGGTGTGTCGTTGGCATTTTTAAAAGCGAATATATTGTTGGCGGCGACCCTTATTGGTATTGCCACGACCATCATGGCAACTCTTGGGGTGTATCTGGGCAACTGCTTGGGATTTCGCTTTGGTAGGGTGGCGATGTTTATTGGTGGACTGGTGTTGCTTGGTATTGGTAGCACGATTTTATATAGCCATTTAACAACGCATATATGATATATCGCTAAGCTGTTTTATTATTCCTAACTGTTTTTATCCAACCCTAGCCATATGGAAAAATTAGCAAAATCATGCTATGATGGTGGGTTGATGTGGATTTCATATTCACTAAGCATTCTACTTTTATTACATATTGACAAAACCTAATGCGACATATTCCAAAAACCCCCCAAGAAGCCCGCCATGCCCCAAGAAAACGCTTTGGGCAGAACTTTTTGCATGATACCAGTGTCATTCAGCAAATCGTTGCTAGCATCCGCTTGTCTTGTCAGGATAATTTACTAGAAATCGGTCCAGGACTTGGAGCATTAACCGAGCCACTATTGGCGGAAGTGAATGGCATGACGGTCATTGAGCTTGACCGTGATTTGGCAGCTCAGCTCAAAATCAACATTGGTGCAAATAGCCATGCTGATTTTACCATCATCAATGATAACGCCATGCACATTGACTATCGAGCATTGGCAAAACAGATTGGCAAAGGGGAATTTCGTGTTGTGGGCAATCTGCCTTATAACATTTCAACACCGATTTTGTTTAGACTGCTTGAATTTAGTGATGTCATCACGGATATGCACTTTATGCTCCAAAAAGAAGTGGTGGACCGTATCACCGCCGAGCCTAATAGCAAAGAGTATGGGCGATTGTCCGTCATCATGCAATACTGCTGCACAGCAGATTATCTATTGACCGTGCCAAAAGGGGCGTTTAATCCACCACCAAAAGTAACTTCGGCGGTATTTCGTCTAACGCCATTTAAGCAAAAACCTTATACCGCTCAAGATGAGGCATTGTTTGCCATCATTGTTCGTGAAACTTTTAATCATCGTAGAAAAACTTTAAGAGCTATTTTTAAGTCTGTATCTTTGTTGCCTACCTTAGAAGAAGCCGATTTTCAAGATATCGGCATCAGCCCACAAGCACGCCCAGAGTCGCTGTCGGTGGCTGATTTTGTGCGTCTGTCTGATTTGGCAGCTCAAAAGATGGCAACCTTAAAAGAGTAAGGTGGTTCATGACGCATCAAGCATACCAAACTTATCGTCATCAGTATGTCATCGGTGACCTTCAGGGGTGTTTTGGGGTATTTTTAAGCCTACTTAGACAGATAGACTTTGATGAAACCAAAGATAAAATCTGGCTAGCAGGCGATATTGTGGCTAGAGGCGAGGATTCGTTATCTACCCTAAGAGAGGCTAAGCGACTTTCTGACATTGGGGCATTGACTACCGTACTTGGTAATCACGATATCACACTTATTGCAGTGTGGCGTGGCATCATGCCACCCAAGCCAAAAGATAAAACAGCCCCCATCTTTGATGCACCTGATTGTGATGAGTTATTAAACTGGTTGCGCACACAACCACTGCTTGTCTTTCCTAGTGATGAGACGGTGCTGACCCATGCAGGCATACCGCCTAACTGGTCCATTGATGAGGCTAATTCATACGCCAAAGAGCTTCAAACTGCTTTAAGTGGCGATTTGTCAAGCCTAGATAAGCTACTACCAAAACTATACAGCAAAAAAATTGAGCCTTGGCATGATGACATAAAAGGGGCAAAACGCCTAAGACTCATCGCTAATTATCTAACCAGAATGCGTCTTTGTGATAAAAATGGTGTACTTGAATTTGGCTTTAAAGAAGGTTTGCTGGACAAAATGCCGGCTGGATATCGTCCTTGGTTTCTTTGGCACGCCCCAAGAAAAAGAAGGGTGTTATTTGGTCATTGGGCGGCACTGCAAGCAAAAGTTGCCAGTGATGATGTACGATCGCTTGATGGTGGCTGTGTATGGGGTGGTGATTTGGTGGCTTACCGTTTGTCAGATGGTGCTGTTATTCGGCTACAAGCGATGGATATTTAAGTATTACACCAGAAGCGTTCTAAAAAATATTCCAACCGTTCAGTATAAAAAATGACATAAAAAAGACCTTGCAAGAAGGTCTTTTTTATTAAGCAATTAAGCTTGTAGTGCTTTGATTGCTTTGTTTAGACGGCTCTTATGACGAGCTGCTTTATTCTTGTGAATAACGCCTTTGTCAGCCATACGGTCAATCACAGGAACAGCTTTTTTATATGCTTCGGTAGCTAATTCGTATGATTTTGCTTCAATGGCTGCGTTCACACGCTTGATGAAAGTACGCACCATTGAACGCTGAGAAGCTAGTTGTTGGCGGCGCTTGGTATTTTGACGAGCGCGTTTACGAGCTTGGGCTGAGTTTGCCATGTTGTATCCTTGAGATAAAATGTTAAGGTGAAATTTAAATATGCTAAGCGTGATAACTCTGGCAGCCACCGAATTATCATTTTTCAAAAGCTCTTATAATAAAAGCCCCTAAAATAGACACGATGCCTAACATAATAAAGCATGATTTTATCAAAATCTATAAAAATACTCAATAAAAATCAATACTTATCTGAGGATTGGTATATTTTACGGCATTTTTGGGGTATTTGGCAAGACTTTTACATGGGGATAAATATAAATTAAGTCATTTTATGTTAAAATGGGTTGATTGGTGTGTTTTTTTGGTTTTATGAAAAGAAAAGCAATTTTAATTGGCAGTTCAAATCAGGTCGGTCAGGTACTCATGCAAGAGCTTGGGGCATTGTATGATACTTTGATTGTCATCACTCGAACACAGCCTTATAGCATCAGAGAAAACACACACATTTATCATGTGCAAAACTTTGATTCTTTATCCAGCATTATTGCCAGTATACCGATTGGTGCTGATACTGATGCGTTTAGCTGTCTTGATATGGATAAAAAAGACGCTGTCAGCTTTGATGAATTTTATCAAGTGAATGTCTTGTTTAATCTGGATTTTGCCAAAAGCTGTTTGGATAAAGGCGTTGCCCGAATGTTTTATTTATCGCAAGCAGGTGTTCATACCCCCAACAAAGACCCAAAGCTCACCGCCAAAGCCGATGTTGAACAACGCTTACAATCACTGGGCTTTGATAAACTTGTGGTCTTTCGTCCGCATAAACTTACCTTGCCAAAAAACAAACTCTCCTTAAAGAATGCAAAAAACTTCAGTTTAAGTGCAGGCTTAGCCCTTGGCTTAAATCTTGCTAAAAATACCGTTAAAAGACTAGAGAGTCTTGTCTTGTTGGATAAACAAACTCCCCTTAGTCCCAAACGAGTCGCCACTGCAATGTCTTTGATAGCATATCGCCTACATCAAGACAATAAGTACCATAAGCACTCATCTCATTTTTGGTATTTAGCCATGATGATATTCATGACTTGACTAAGATGGATAGACACTAGTGCTGTTTTGATGATTTTGTGAGTAATCAACACTGTAATTCTGGGCTTTTTTGTGTTATTTTTTGTGCGTTTATGATAAAATAGACGCTTGATTTTAAAACGAAAAAAGGGTTTTTTATGACCGATAGCGTAACCCCCGTTGGGATTGTTGATGAGTTAAAGCAATCCTACCTTGACTATGCGATGAGTGTCATCGTCTCTCGTGCCTTACCCGATGTACGAGATGGCTTAAAGCCTGTACACCGCCGTGTCATGTACGCCATGCACGAGCTGTCTAATGACTATAATAAACCTTACAAAAAATCTGCTCGTGTCGTGGGCGATGTTATCGGTAAATATCACCCGCATGGCGATACTGCTGTGTATGATGCGATTGTGCGTCTTGCTCAGCCATTTTCTATGCGTTATATGATGGTAGATGGGCAAGGTAACTTTGGTTCGGTAGATGGTGATCCGCCTGCCGCCATGCGTTATACCGAAGTGCGTATGCAAAAGCTGACCCACCAAATGCTTGCTGATCTTGACAAGGATACAGTGGACTGGGAAGATAACTATGATGGCTCTGAAAGAATGCCGTCTGTATTGCCCGCTCGTGTGCCAAACTTGCTTGTCAATGGGGCAACAGGTATTGCAGTAGGTATGGCGACCAACATGGCACCGCACAACCTAACCGAAGTGGTGAATGCTTGCCTTGCTTATGCTGATAACCCCATGATTGAAAAAGATGAGTTGGCTAGCCATATTAGCGGTCCTGATTTTCCTACAGGTGGCATCATCTATGGGCGTAGTGGTATCCGTGATGCCTACATGACAGGCAAGGGACGACTGCATATTCGTGGTCGTTATGTCATTGAAAATATGGAAGGGAACTCAAAAGACCGTGAACGCATTGTTTTTACCGAGATTCCTTATCAAGTCAATAAAGCCAAACTCATCGAGCAAATCGCTCAGCTGGTCAATGATAAAAAACTAGACGGCATCACAGGGGTGCGTGATGAATCTGATAAAGAAGGTATGCGGATTGCCATTGATCTAAGGCGTGGTGAAAATGCTGAAGTTGTGGTCAATAATCTGTTTTTACAAACACCCCTAGAATCTAGTTTTAGCATCAATATGGTCGCTCTTGACAATGGGCAGCCACGCTTGATGACCTTGCATAACTTGATAGCAAGCTTCATTCGTCATCGCCAAGAGGTTGTTACCCGCCGTACCATTTTTGAGTTAAATAAAGCCAAAGCTCGTGGGCATCTGCTTGAGGGCTTAACCATTGCCCTTGCCAATATTGATGATATTATTGAAACCATCAAAAAGTCTGCCAATCGTAGCGAGGCTCGTGAGAACTTGCTTGGGCGGATTTGGCAATCAGGTGGTGTGGTCGCCATGCTACAAGCAGCAGGGGCAACATCGGTTCGTCCAGACATCATTGAAGGCGAGGACTTAAACGCACCATTTGGGCTAATCAATAACGATAAAGAATATCGCCTATCGCCTGACCAAGTCAATGCCATCTTGGATATGCAACTTCACCGTTTAACAGGCTTGGAGCAGGATAAGCTATCTAAAGAATACCAAGAGATTTTGGGTGAGATTGCTCGTTTGCAGATGATTTTGGCAGATTTTGACAAATTGATGGGCGTGATTAAGGCAGAGCTGATTCAAATCCGTGATGATTTTGGCGATGAACGAAAAACTGATATTGTGGACGCACGAGCTGATTTTAGCCGTGAGGATTTAATCCCAGAACAGACGGTTGTGATGACTGTATCACGCACAGGCTACGCCAAAACCCAGCCAATTGGCGACTACCAAGCCCAAAAGCGTGGCGGTAAGGGTAAATCAGCCACTGCCATGAAAGAAGATGATGTGATTGATCATTTGCTTGTTACTAGCACCCATGCTCATATTTTATGCTTTACTAATACAGGGCGTGTGTTTGGCTTGCGTGGCTTTGAGGTGCCGATTGCTTCTCGTGGCTCAAAGGGAAGACCGCTTGTTAATCTTATCAACATAGAGTCTGATGAGAGCGTAACTGCCATTTTGCCTGTGGAGAGCCTTGCTGATGATGGCAAGTTTGTGTTTTTTGCCACCGCAAGCGGTACAGTCAAGCGTGTGGCATTATCGCAATTTGCTAATTTGCGTGCCAATGGGCTACGAGCCATTGATCTGGTGGATGGCGATACCTTAATTGGGGTGGCAATCACAGACGGCGAACAAGAGATCATGCTGTTCTCTAACGAAGGTAAGGCAATTCGCTTTAAAGAGTCTGTCATTCGTGCCATGGGGCGTACCGCTAAGGGCGTTCGAGGCCTTCGTGTCAATTTGCTTGCCAATCTTGGCGTAGCAGGTTTAGATGACGATGAACCTACAGATGACGATACAGATGATACCAATGACGATAGTGTGGTATCCATCAGTCGTGTGGTGTCGTTGGTGGTTGCACCACAAGCAGGCGAGATTTTGACAGCGTGTGAGAACGGCTATGGCAAACGCACGCCCATTGAAGATTATCCAACCAAAGGGCGCGGCGGTCAAGGTGTAATCGCCATCAAGACATCAGAGCGTAACGGTCAGCTTGTTAAGGCTGTGGCGGTAACTGGCGATGAAGACGTTATTTTGATTTCTGATAAAGGCACGCTCGTTCGCACACCGGTCGCCCAAATCGCTACCGCAGGGCGTAATGCACAAGGCGTTCGTCTCATTCGCATCGGCGAGAGTGAAACGCTTGTGGGGCTTGCGTGTGTGGAGCACGAAGAGCCAAGCGATGATGAGCTAAGCGAAAGTAGTGATGATGGCGAAGTGGTGGAGATTGATCAAGACGGTCAGTAACTAGCAAGGCAAAAAAGGCGGATTGATGTTCGCCTTTTTTGTTTGCAATTTTGTTTTCAACACCATTAACCATAGGGTGTATTAACAACCAACTGTTTGAGTGTTTGCTTTATTTTGAGTATCTTTGGTGGTATATGTATTTTGAAAACAACCAATCAGTAACTAATCAACTACAACAACCTACACAATAACCTTAAATTAAGAGGTATTATGCTGACTTTGCATCATCTAAACCATTCTCGCTCTTTTCGTATTTTGTGGCTACTGTGTGAATTACAGGCGGTATATCATACGCCATTTAATATCATCGTTCATGAACGCAATAAAAATTTTCTTGCACCCAAACAGATGCGAAAAATTCACCCTATGGGTAAAGCACCCATATTGGCGGATGAGGCTCGTCAAAAAACTTTGGTGGAATCAGGTTTCATCATTGAGTATCTTTTGAAATATTATGACAATGATTGTCATTTTTTGCCCAATGAGGAGGCATGGGAAGACTATGCCTTTTGGCTACATTTTGGTGAAAGCTCAATGATGCCACCTTTGGTGATGGATTTGGTGATGACTAAAGTAGCCACCAAATCCCCTGTATTGATACGCCCTGTTGCCAAAGCGATTGCCAATAAAATCAAGCACTTGATGATTAAAGACAGTATCTATGACTGCTTTTCTTTGTTAAATCATCATCTGGCAGATAAAGATTGGGTGGCTCATCGTTTTACAGGAGCGGATATTCAGGTGTATTTTGCCGTTAAAGCCCTACAAAGTCGTGGCGGTTTGGTTCAATTTCAGCACTTACAAGACTACCTAAGACGCTGTGAAAGTCGCTGTGCTTATCAAAGGGCGGTGGAGCAGGGTGGGGAGCTATTCAGCTAATAAAAATGACAATAAAGAGTGGGTTATTTCTCGTTATTTGATGTGCCATACAACCTAATGTTTGATAAAATATTCAACAAGGTGAAACAGATTTTTTATCCAAAGCTGTAGCAAGTTTGTCTTTTTGTATTTTATCCCATTGGTTTAGTGCTAGCAGACGGCGTTTATGAATTTCAGATAAGATGATGTGCTTGCTTTGTTCATGTTGCTTTTTAAAAGTTTCCATGAGCATCTGACTTAATAGCTCGTTGGCAAGAGCGGTAATGCCGTCGTGCGACTGCTCGCCCATTTGCCTAAAGAACTCTGCCCAATGATTTGCTAACAGCTCTCTGGTATCTGCTGATAAACTCGCCATGATAAAGTGTGCCTGCTCATTGATGGCGTGCATATCAGTGGTGGGGATAAGGGGGCGAATAATGTCTCTTTGCGACAGTTTGACAAGATTCATAATAATATCGGTTAGTTCCGTCAATGTATCATCGCCCAGACTTCGCCAAGTGGGTAGGGGTGGTAGATGTAGCTGATGCTGTTCAAGTCTATCAATAAAATCCACATGCACATCAATCACGCCTGCTTGTGTCAAAATATGTGTCAATGGATCATCTGCTACAATGTGTGGTGCGTATAGTAGGCATAGGTATAGCAGTAGATTATCATTGGTAGAATGCTGATAATTGGCCTTATCAATAGATTGTCTTTCGCCTGTTTTTTTTGCCCCCAATCTTTGATAAATGTCGTTGTTTAGCCACCATTTAAAACTTGACCCCTTAGGGAATTTGGCAGTCAGCTCTTTTAAAGTTGCCATGGCGGCAGCTTTATTTTCAGGATACCTTACATCGTAGCGACTACTTAGCACACCAAATACATAATCAGAAGTGCTCATCGCCCCATCAATCTCATCTTTCATGGCATCAGCACCATGTGCTTTGATATAGGTATCTGGGTCGTGATTGTCAGGCAAGGTTAAAAATTTGAGCTGTTTGCCGTCAGCAAGTACAGGGGCTGCCACTTCTAAGGCACGCCAAGCGGCACGCTGTCCTGCACCATCGCCATCAAAGCACATGGTTAGTGTATCGTTGTATTTGAGTAGGCTTGCGATTTGACCTTCGTTGGCGGCTGTTCCCATCGGTGCAACCGCACCATAGATGCCTGCTTGATGCAAGGCGATGACATCCATGTAACCTTCAACCATGATATAATTGTTTGCTCGAGCCTGACGAGCTTCGTATAGACCGTACAACACAAACTGCTTTTGAAAAACAGGCGATTCTGATGAATTGATGTATTTTGGCATCTCATCACCAAGCGAACGCCCTGCAAAACCTACCACTCGTCCTTGCTTATCCTTAATGGGAAATATCACTCTGTCTCGTAATAGGTTAAAATCTCGCCCTTTTTGGGAGGTGCGAACCAAACCAAGCAGTCTTAATCCTTCAATATCATGCGGAAAATTTTCTTCTAAGTGTTGCCAGCCTGAGGGTGCGTAGCCCAGTTCAAATGTGGCAATGGTCTCATGACTTAGCCCTCGAGAGGCAAAATATGCCATTGCTGATGGTGTATTGTGCAGTTGGTGCTGATAATAACGACAGATATTGCCTAGCAGAATGTATAAGTCGCCTTGTTCATCTGTTTCTTGTGGTGTATTAAGGCTTTGATGGGCTTGGTATGGGTCATATTGCTCATACATTGCATGAAGTTCTTGCCCATCATGCCAAGCGAATTCATCATCACGATGAGATAAATCATGTATACCTAATGCCTGCTCATGGGGTTGGCTAGGCAAGATTGCCATACTGCCACTGGGCATTGGCAAAGCAGAAGGGGTTTGGGTTGGTTTTTTGTTGGTTTTTTTATATTTGATGGATTGGTCAAAAGCCTCATCTTTGGGTAAATCAATGCCAGTCTGTTCAGACAAAGCATTGACTGCCTCCATGAAGCTCATGCGTTCAAACTCTTTTAAAAAAGTAACAGGGTTGCCCTTAGCACCGCAACCAAAGCAATAATACAGGTTGGATTCAGGGTTTACATAAAATGATGGTGTTTTTTCGCCATGAAAAGGGCAACAGCCCTTGAACTCACGCCCTGCAGGTTTTAGGGTTGTATGACGGCGTATCATGCCCACAAGGTCGGCTTGACTGTTGATTTGCTCAATAATAGACTCTGGAATACGCATACACCACCTAAAATGACAATCAATCCCATAGTTGCTATGGGATTGATATGATTTATCTAGCCATATTTGACCATTTTTGCTTGCCTGTTTATTTGCAAGGTTTAAGCGTGAATGGGTGTTATTGTGCCAAGCTGTCGGCATCTGATGGCAATGCCAAATTTACCGCTTGACGAATCAGCTGTGTGCGTGTCTCGCCTGTGTAATCACTACTGGCTTGCTCAAATTTATCTTTGTTTTGCCCAAGTTTACCAAAGCTAATCATTGACAAGGTTCGCTTGCCCCATGATGTTGCTGCTTGATTTGGCAGACGCACGCCACCTTGATTGTCTAGATACTGTGGGTAATTGATTTGTAGTAGAGTTTTGTACTGATTGGCAGTATCAGTCATGCCAAGCTTATGATAGCTGTACGCCATGATGGCGATTGCTTCAGGAGTCGCCTCTGATTGTGGGTAATATTGAAATACCCATTTGGCACGGTTGGCAGCGGCAAGATAAGCATCACGCTTAATGTACCAACGAGCTGCTGTCAGCTCATGTTCAGCGAAGTCATTATATAGAGCAATCATACGCTGAGCGGCGTCTGGGGTGTATGGGCTGTTTGGGTAGTTGCTGACTAAGGCTTGAAAATCACGAAATGCCAAACGCAACCAAGAAGTATCACGCTGAGACTGATCCATTTTAAATAGACGAGATGCCTTTGGCGAGCCACCCATGTGTGTTACACCTTGTGTGTACAGTGCATAGTCAATGTGGCGACTGATTGGATACGCTTTGATGAACTCCTCAGTACTTTGTGTTACCGCTTCAAAGTCATTGGCTTGATATTGAGCATACATTAAATCAAGTAACGCTGATTCTGCATAGCGACTGGTTGGATAAAAAGTGCGAATGTTATTTAATGCAGTGATGGCTTCACGATAGCGTTTGTTTGTCAAAGCGTCTTGGGCATCTTGATAGTACTCAACAGTAGACTTCTCTGCGGTAGCGACCACCTGCTCTTTTTTGCCAACAGCATTTTTTAATGTGGTACAGCCACTAACGGCAATACTGCCTGTGATAAGTGCTGCCAATAGTTTTAATTGTAGTGATGATTTCATAATGTCCTCATGGTCTGTATTGTATTAAGTGCAAATGACAATTTTTTCATAAATTTGGGCTAGTTTACCACAATTTTCAATAAAAAAAACCCATCATTACTTTTCGCCATCATTTTACTAACAAAATCTTAGAAAAATCACAAGAAAAAAAAGCATAAATGTGCTAAAGTATTTAGTCATTTTTTAATTGCAAGCAACCACCATGACCACCACCGCCATGTCGCCTGATACCGATGGCGAATTTGAGTTTGATGATCATCAGCCACAAAAACGCATTGAGCTTAGCCATACCATCTGTGAAAATGAACTAGGCATGAGATTAGATAAGCTAACAGCCACCGTGTTTGCCGACTTTTCACGCACGCAGCTACAGACATTCATTGAAAGCAAGCAACTGCTTGTCAATGACACCCTTCAAAAGCCAAAATATCGTGTCAAGTTGGGCGATGTGTTGCATCTTAGTGCCGTCATTGAGGATCATTCTAGCGATTTTCCAGAGAATATCGCCATTGAGGTGGTTTATGAAGATGATGAAGTGATTGTCATTAATAAGCCTGCCGGCATGGTTGTGCATCCAGGTGCAGGGAATCGAACAGGCACACTTGTCAATGCTTTATTGTATCATTATCCCGATAACGCCCATATACCTAGGGCGGGGTTGGTGCACCGCATCGATAAAGATACAACAGGATTATTGGTTGTCGCTCGTACCAAGCCCACACAACTACACTTAATCGATCAGCTCAAGGATAAGAGTGTCTATCGCCACTACCAATGTATCTGCCAAGGCGTACCAAGCGATATTTTGCGTCATAGTACCATTGACCTTCCTATCGCTAGGCATCCGACACAGCGTACCAAGATGGCGGTACGAGATGGTGGCAAGCCTGCCATGACGCACATTATTAAGGCAACGGCATTAAACGACAGATATAGCTTGCTTGATGTTACCCTAAAAACAGGACGCACGCATCAAATCCGTGTGCATTTGTCGCATTTGGGCTTTGCTTTAGTGGGGGATAAAGTCTATGGTCAGCCCATCAAATCAGGTCTGTCTGATGAATGTCGCCAAGCCATAAAAAACTTCACTCGTCAGGCATTACACGCCTATAGGCTCGGTTTTATTCACCCAAAAACAAGAGAAGCAATGCAGTTTTATGCCCCATTGCCTAGCGACATGACCGACTTGATTGATACCTTAATGCAGCAGTAGCAAACATTATGACCACCTACGCCACAGGCACAGCATGCAGCGACCCAGCACTTATCCTACACCATACACCACAAATTTTGGTGGCACAAAGCACGGCAGGAGCGTTTGAGAAATTCGCCAAAGATGACATTTATGGGCAGTTTAACCTTGCCTTGCATGTCAAAGATGACCCTAAACAGGTTTTGTCTCATCGTGCGACTTTTTTGAGAATATTCAAAGAGTATGGTGTGCATACCATTCATTGGCTTAATCAGACGCACAGCGATGTTGTGGTGAATGTTGATGAATGTTCGCCATCTATCCATGCTAGGTGTGCTGATGCACTGATCGGTACACAGATAGGGCAAGCACTTGCCATCATGACGGCAGATTGTGTACCGATTGTGATTTTTGGCGATGATAAGCATAATGACAACCAGACACCCATTGCCTGTGTGCATGCAGGCTGGCAGGGGTTGACTAACGGCATCATTAAAAATACGATCTCTTGTATGCGACAAAAACAACCGCATCTAACCTACCGTGCCATTATTGGTGCTCATATTCGCCAGTCATCTTATCAAATCACTCGCACGCTTGGTAATGACATCATTACAAGCATACATCAAAAACAGCTCACTGCCTTTGATGTTGATGCTTTATATCACACCATCATCAAAGATAGTACCGATGATGCCAAATGCCTAATTGATCTAAACAGGCTTGCTCAATTACAGCTAAGCCATTTGGGGGTTGAGGTCATAGGTGGCGATGTGCCATGCACTTATCAAGACCCACGCTTTTACTCATACCGTGCCCAGACCCACGCCAATAAGCCATCAACAGGACGAATGGCGATGGTGGTGGTTAAGCTGATTTGACAATAATCTAAAACAACCGATTATTGGACAGTTTAAATCAACAATTCACTTAAGCAAAGCACTTGCATCAAAACCAGCTTTCTAATAGATAAAACTTGGTCAAGCCGGTGTATTTTTTAGCATCAGACTTATTTTTGATGAGTGAATTTGTTGGACTTAACATCAATGGTTGGTCGCCTGCCATCACATGGGAGTTGTCAAGCATGGCTTGTTGAGTGGCATTGGGCTTTAGGGTAACAGGAAGGGGGCTTCTGGTTACTTGAATGTGCTGACATCCTGTTAATACCAAAACAGTCAAGATTGCCAATAATATCCGAACAATAGCCATGTGTTTCATCTTGTGCCTTTTGATTGGGATTGGCGATATGGGCTAAATGGGCTGAAAAGTACGCTAAGTTTGGCTGTGCCAAAAAGCATGGGTGCGATAAGTGGTTTGGTGTTAGCCATAGATAAAATCCTAGCAGGTGCGTTTTGTTTTGATGAAATCACTGTGGTTGATATATATTTCATGGTTATCGCTAAACAAGCTAAGGCATACCAACCGCCCCTAATATCACCGTCATTGTCTTGGTCAGCCCTGCAACTTCACTAAACGGGGCGGCATCATAAATGGCGGCAATCGCATTAGAAGCCAACGCTTGGTCGTCGCCCACCACCTTAACTTGGGTAACATTACCCGCTTCATCAAGATGTATGGTCAGTTTGATTTGTTGATCGCCAATGTTAGCATATCGCTCCCATGCCTGTATCATGCGTGCGGTTGCTTGTATGGAGGCTTGTTTGGCATCTTGACCACTTGGGGGTTGATTGATGTGGGTTGTCTGATTATGCTGGGCGGTGTCATCTTGAGTGCCATCAAAAAGCTGTGCATCATCAAAAGTGGCAGGATTCATCTCTTTGTGTATATCATCATGCTCGGTGGCAATCTTATTATCTATCTTCTGCGGATTTTGCCAAGTATTTGCCATCTTGGGCGGTGATGACCTAAGTCTTGATTGCCCATCCTTATGATGATGAGTGGTTTTTTGTTGATGGGAGGTCGCATGGCGTTGGTTGATTTGTACGGCTTGGTTATTGGACAGGATTTGAGCTTCTAGCACACGAATGGTTGGCTTAGTATCCATTATTGACCGAATAACATTCTTATTGGATAAAACAACAATCACAAACATATGCACAACCACCACCATCAAGACGATGACAAGCACCCATAATGGTCTGATGGGTTGAGCTTGACTGGTTGAAGATTGGGAGATGTTCATATCAATCATAAAAAAATACTGCTTACATATCTTAGCATAATTTTTTACTACATTTTTTATTACATTTAAAAAATAGTCTTAAAAATGCTATTTTTTATTGGTCATTTTACGCCATCTTGTACCCAATCCTGCCAATCTTACCAGACAAGTTTGCACACAAGATAAAAGTGCATTACAATAATCATTTTAAGTAGCCAAACTGCCACTTTATATTCACCATTATTTAATATAGCAACCATAAAACATAGCCATCATTTAGCATCACTGTATTTGATGCCACTATTTCATTAACAGTTCATCATCAATCACACCTTATGAATCCATCATCCATATTAAGCAAAGACCGTCATTATCTATATCGTTTAGCCCAAGAAATCAAAAACACACATGGCGATGATCAGTCTGCCAAACAAGCCAGATATGACGAAATATTAAACCGTTCCCATGCTGCTTTTTTAAAAAGACAATCCGCCATTCCCAAAAATTTGGACGAACTTTTAAATCATGATCTGCCTGTTACCAAAGAAGCAGATATGCTCATTAACGCCATCAAGGACAATCAGGTCATCATCGTAGCAGGGGAGACAGGCTCAGGCAAGACCACGCAGTTGCCAAAACTTGCCATGCTTGCCGGTCGTGGTATCGCAGGGCAAATCGGACACACACAACCACGCCGTCTAGCCGCTCGCTCGGTGGCAAGTCGCATTGCAGAGGAGTTGGGCGAGCCTTTAGGGCAGACCGTGAGTTTTAAAGTGCGGTTTACCGAAGAGGGTGGTCAACACAGCATTGTCAAGCTAATGACAGATGGCATCTTGCTAGCTGAACTTGGCTCGGACAGATTTTTGACTCGATACGATACCATCATCATTGACGAAGCACATGAACGCAGTCTTAATATTGATTTTATTTTGGGTTATTTAAAGAGCCTGCTCCCCAAACGACCAGATTTGAAAGTCATCATCACTTCTGCCACGCTAGATACTGAGCGGTTTGCCAATTACTTTGCCAAAGAGGGTAAGCCTGCACCTGTATTTAGTGTAGAAGGCAGAAGCTACCCTGTGGAGATACGCTATCGTCCTTTGACAGATCAGATTGTTCTAAGTCATGATGACGATGCCTTTGATGAGATAGAAGATGCCCTACCTCGAGCTTTGACAGCAGCGGTTACTGAGTGTTTTGACGATGCTGCCAAAAAAAGGCATCCTCACCAAGCCGATATACTAATCTTTGCCAGTACTGAAGCACAGATTCGTGAGCTTGGTGAAATTTTGACCACTCATGCACCGCCACATACCGAGATTTTACCGCTATTTGCTCGCCAAAGTTTTGCTGAACAGCAAAGAATCTTTCACCACACAGGCAAAGGGCGACGCATCATCATCGCCACCAATGTCGCTGAGACCGCTCTTACTGTCCCTAATATTCGTTATGTAATTGATTTGGGTTTTGCACGCATCAGCCGCTATAATTATCGTTCTCGTATTCAAAGACTGCCCATTGAGGCCGTCAGTCAGGCTGCCGCCAACCAAAGAGCAGGACGATGCGGTCGTATTGGTCATGGCGTGTGTATTCGTCTGTATTCTGAAGAGGATTTTTATGCTCGTTTAGAATTTACTGAGCCTGAGATTTTGCGTACTAATTTGGCCAGTGTGATTTTGCAGATGACTCAGTTAAATCTAGGTGATGTGGCAGAGTTTGATTTTATTACACCGCCTGATTTTCGCCTTGTCAATGACGGCAAAAAACTACTCCTTGAGCTTGGGGCAATTACTGATATCCCCACAAAAACCGCCATCAAAAAACGCAAGTCCACACCGACCAAGCTGACCAAGATAGGTCAAATTATGGCAAAAATGCCCATCGATCCAAGACTTGCTAGAATGCTCATTGCTGGCAATCATTTTGATTGTTTGGCGGATATGCTCATCATTGTCTCTGCACTTGCGGTACAAGATGTGCGTGAAAGACCGATTAACAAACAATCGCAAGCCGACCAAAAGCACGCCTTGTTCCGCCGTGAACATTCAGATTTTTTGTTTTATTTAGAGCTTTATCAGGCATTGTTTGGACTGCATGAGACCAATGACCATCAGTTACTAAGCACCAATGCACGCCGTAATTTTGCCAAAAAACATTATCTTAGCTTTACTCGTATCCGTGAATGGCAAAAGACGCATGAACAGTTGTCATCTATGATGGCAGAATTGGGCTTTGAAATTAAGCCGGCACAAGCCGAGCTGAAGGCTAGTGGTAACGACAGCATAACCAAGATTGATACCAAAAAAGGCGTTAGACTATCTTTGGATAAAAATAAAAAGCACAAAAAATCCAAACAAGCCAGTCTATCCGCCCTAAAAGGCATCAGTAAGCAAGGCATACCTGACCAAACCGCCCTAAATTACTCCAATATTCATCGAGCTTTATTAACCGCCTTATTGTCTTTTGTGGCACACAAAACTGATGTCATGGGAGAGTATCTCATGGCTCGTAGCCAAAAAGCACGCATATTTCCAGCTTCCACTTTGCACAAAAAAGGTGTGGACTGGCTTATGGCGTTTGAGGTGGTGGAAACTTCTCAGGTCTATATGCGATGCAATGCCAAGATTGAACCTGAATGGATCGTGGTGGTGGCAGACGGTTTGTTAAAATATCATTATTTTGAGCCGCACTGGTCAAAAAAAGTAGGGCGAGTGCGTGCTTATATGCAAATCAGTCTTTTCGGGCTTGTTATTGTTGCCAAAGAGCTGACCAATTATGAGCCTGTAGATATCGAGCATGCACGAGAGATTTTCATTCGTGATGCACTTGTGGGGGATAATTACGGTTTTAATGCCAAATTTCTTAGCCACAATACCGCTAAAATCAAAGATGTTGAACGCATTGAGGATAAGTTGCGTCGTCGAGATTTATTGGTTGATGAAGAAAGGCTTTATCAATTTTATGATGAAAAAATCCCAAAACACATCGCCAGTCGCAAGGCTTTTGAAGAATTTTATCATGAAAAAGCCAATGACGACCCAAACTATCTATTCTTTGGTGATGACGATGTTCTCACTCAAAGCATTGATACCAATCAGGATTTTCCAGAAACATGGCAAATGGGCACAATCAAGCTACCATTGTCTTATGTATTTGACCCAAGCTCCGATGATGATGGCGTAACGGTGCGAGTACCCATTAAGGCACTATCCCAGATTGATTCAGTTGCACTGCTTTGGGGGATTGCAGGGTGGCGATATGAGTTGGTACTACAGCTGTTAAAGACCTTACCCAAAGAGCTACGCCGTCAAATCGTTCCCATTCCTGATACTACGGATAAGATTTTTGACCAGTTAAACGCTGATGGCAGAACAGGACTTCTTGACCAGATTTGTCAAAACCTGCTAAGACTGGGCGTGCGTGTTGTGCCTGCCGACTTTGATCCTAGTAAAGTGGATAATTACCTACGACCGCTCATCTGTGTGGTTGATGACAAAAACCATGTCATTGAAAAAAGCCGAGATTTGGCACGATTAAAAGCACGCCATACCACAACCATTCGCCAAGAAGTGATGGTGGAAGAAGGGTTGCATCATGATTTTCCTGAGCATTTTAATTTTGTGAGAAATAAGCACAGTGCTGGCGTGGTCATGCAAGAATTTTCAGCACTAAAAGCCGATAAAACAGGCGTGGCGGTATCCATCGCCCAGTTTACTGAGTTAAAGTCAGCACTCAATACGCATCAAGCAGGCGTGCTATCGCTTATTAAAGCCAAACTAGGTGCCAAACAAAAACAACTCACAGGACAGATTGATAAAGCATTTAAGCTGTCATTTGCACCGCTTGGCGACCTTGAGAAGCTAAAAACTTTGGTCGTTGATGCAACCTTGCAAGCATGCCTTCATGACCATGCTCCTGCCTTTATGGATGATAGCCAAAGTGTCCGTGAGCATATTGACGCACTCATTGATGATGAGACTGCGTGGCTGTCAGAACATTTGCCTTTTAACAAGACAGAATTTGATTTAACTAAAGACAAATTACTAACAGAGTTTTTATTAACAGGGCAGTCCACTTTAAAGACCTTAAAAGACATCTACATCAGTTGGCAGAGTGCTCGAGGCAAGCTACTCATGCTTGATCGTGAGATTTTTGGTGAGAGTATTGAAGATATCGAGGATCAGCTAGATGATTTGAGTTTGTCTGATTTTATCTATCGTACCGATGTGGATCATTGGCGAGAATACCCCCGCTACTTACAAGCACTTAATATTCGCCTAGATAGATTGGTACACAACCTAGATGCCGACCTTGATGGGGTGTATCTGCTTGATGTACACATGGAACGCCTTGCCAATCGAGTACACGACCCCAAAGTGAGCGACTATCGTTGGGCGGTAGAAGAGTATCGCATCAATCTATTTGCCCAACCCATGAAAACTAAGTTTGCCATTTCAGAAAAACGCCTAGAAAAACTATGGGTCAGTCTAAATACAAAGTAGCAGGGCAAAAAATACATCATGGGTGAAAAAATGTTCACTAATTTTTGAAAAGTTGTGATAAAATTTTACAACTGGTTACATTTTTTATGGTAAACTAATCATCATAAGTCATAAGTACGACTGATTAACAAATCGTGTAAATAAGGATAATCTATGGCAATTTATCTAACCGCCACAGGACTACATAAACCAAAAGATAAAATCACCAATGAAGAGTTGGTGTCAGCATTTAACGCCTATGTAGATAACTACAACCGTGATAATGCCACCGCCATTGAAGCAGGCGACAAGACCGCTTTACAGCATTCATCTGCCGAGTTCATTGAAAAGGCTTCTGGCATCAAATCCCGCTATGTCATTGACAAAAAAGGCATCTTAGACCCAAACATCATGGCGCCAATTTTCCCTGCTAGAAAGTTGGGTGAGGAGCTGTCTATCATGGCAGAGATGGGGGTGGATGCGTTAAATCAGGCTTTAGATAATGCAGGGCTTAAAGCAGAGGATTTGGACGGTATTATCTGTGCTTGTTCAAATTTTCAGCGTGTCTATCCTGCCATCGCCATTGAAATCCAAAATGCTGTTGGTATGACTGGAGGTTTTGCTTTTGATACCAATGTGGCGTGCAGTGCAGCGACCTTTGGCATTGCCCAAGCTACTGGCATGATTAAAGCAGGCTTGGCTAAGCGTGTGGCAGTGGTCAATGTTGAGATTACTTCCGCTCACCTTAACTGGCGTAATCGTGATAGCCACTTTATTTTTGGCGATATCGCAGCAGCGACCATCATTGAACAAAGTGATACACCAAAAGGCTATGAGATCCTAGATTGCAAGCTGTTTACGCAGTTCTCTACCAACATCAAGAATGAATATGGCTTTATGGATAGAAGTGAGTACTTGGCATCTGGGGAAGAGATGCATCACGATATTAAAGAGCCTGTAACGGACAAGTTGTTTTTGCAAGAAGGACGCAAAGTGTTCCGTGAAGTCTGCCCAAAGGTCTCTGAAATCATCAGTACGCATTTGGCGGAAAACCAGATTGCAAGTGAGCAGGTCAAACGCCTATGGCTACATCAAGCCAATATTAACATGATTGATTTGATTTTACGCACTGTGATGGGTAAAGATGCTGACAAAAACATTGCACCAATTGCCATCACCGAATATGGCAACACCAGTTCAGCAAGCCCAATGATTGCCTTTCATGAACATCAAGATGGTGTAAGTTCTGGTGATTTGGGTGTCATTTGCTCGTTTGGGGCAGGCTATTCCATCGGTTCGGTCATTGTTAAAAAAATCTAACCCACCACTTTTAAGATAGCTTGTCTAAAACAGCTCACTACGAATAACACACCCCAATCGCTATACAGCTGTTGGGGTGTGTTATTCGTCAGTGTCTTCACACCCCATCATACTGCCCATTTTTAGGGGTGTAATCAGTATACAAAGGATACCCACGACTTAAACCAGAATGTTTTGGCATATCAGCTATCATCTGTTATAATGCTTAGTTATTCAAAAACAAGCCATATAGCAATGACAAAACACCAACAAGACGACTATCAAGCCCAGCTATCTGCCAAAATTCAGCGTATTGAACAGCAGTTTAGCACTTTTAATCCACCTGTTTTGCAGGTTTATCCATCGCCTATCAGTCATTTTCGCTTTCGGGCAGAATTTCGTATTTGGCATGATGAAGATGACCTGTTTTATGCCATGTTTGATAGACAAGAAAATGGCACAAAAACTGTCGTGCGTATCAATGATTTTGCCATTGCAAGTGCTGATATTAACGCACTCATGCCTGTGTTATTAGAAAAATTAAAGCAAAATCAATCTCTTAGCCAACGCTTGTTTGAGGTTCATTTCTTAAATACCTTAAGCGGTGAAATGCTTGTTACTTTAATTTATCATAAAAAATTAGATGAAAATTGGCAGGCATTGGCAAATACGCTGGCAGATGAATTAAACATTAAACTCATCGGTAGAAGTCGTGGACAAAAGATTGTATTGTCTGATGAATTTGTTACCGAAAAAATGACGGTTAAAATCAAGGAAAATGATACTGACTTTTTTTATCGTCAAATAGAAGGGGGGTTTAGTCAGCCTAACGCTTATGTCTGTCGTGATATGCTAAACTTTGCTTGTGATGTGGCAGAGTGTATTGACGGCAACAAGGACTTATTGGAATTATATTGTGGCAATGGTAATTTTACTTTGCCTTTATCCAAATACTTTAATAGAGTGCTTGCCACTGAATTGGCAAAATCTTCGGTCAATGCCGCCAAATGGGCAATCAAACATAACAATATTGATAATATTGCTATCGCCAGATTGTCAGCAGAAGAGTTTAGTGAGGCATGCACAGGTCAAAGAGAATTTCGTCGGTTGAGTGAAAGTGGCATTGATATTAAAGATTATGATTTTAATACAGTATTTGTAGATCCGCCAAGAGCAGGGATTGATGATGATACCTTAAAGATTTTGGCGGAGTTTGACAACATTATTTATATCTCGTGCAATCCTGATACTTTATTTGATAATTTGCAATTTTTAACCCAAACCCATCAAATCAAACGCCTTGCTTTATTTGATCAATTCCCCTATACACATCATATAGAAAGTGGCGTTTGGTTGGTTAGACGCTAAAATCATTGGCAATAATCCCTAAATTATGGCAGAATAAACAGTTTTTAGACATTAATCATTGATAAAAATATGAAAGAATCCCTACGCCAACGCCTAGATCAAATGTCGGATAGATTTGAAGAGGTTACGGCACTTTTATCCGACCCTGATACCATTTCTGATAACAAGAAGTTTCGTGCTTTATCGGTGGAGCATAGCGACCTGTCCGAGCTTGTGGCACTTTGGCAATCTTTTATCCAGTGTGAAAGCGATCTCCAGACCGCTCAAGAAATGCTTGCTGACCCTGATATGAAAGAGCTTGCCCAAGAGGAAATTACCACCGCCAGAGCTAAAATTGATGAGCTTACCGAAACTTTAAATGTATCAATGTTGCCCAAAGACCCCAATGACAAGGCAACGGCATTTTTGGAGATTCGTGCAGGCACAGGTGGGGACGAGGCGGCCATATTTTCGGGCGATTTATTTCGTATGTATCAAAAATACGCTCAATCACAAGGCTGGCAAGTGGAAGTGTTATCCGCCAATGAAGGTGAACACGGTGGTTATAAAGAAATCATCAGTCGTGTGTCGGGTGCAGGCGTGTATGGACGGCTTAAGTTTGAGTCTGGGGCACATCGTGTTCAGCGAGTTCCAGAGACCGAATCTCAAGGGCGAGTACATACTTCAGCGTGTACCGTAGCGGTAATGCCTGAGGTAGAGATTGATGATATGGTTGAGATCAATCCTGCCGATTTACGCATTGATACTTATCGTTCAAGTGGTGCAGGTGGTCAGCATGTCAATACCACAGACTCTGCGGTGCGTATTACTCACATTCCTACAGGTGTGGTGGCAGAATGCCAACAAGAACGCTCACAGCATGCCAATAAAGACAAAGCGATGAAAATGCTCATTGCGAAAATCCAACAAGCCAAAGTTCAGGCTCAAATTGACCAAACTAGCGACATGAGACGAAACCTAGTCGGCTCTGGCGATAGAAGTGAACGCATTCGTACTTATAACTTCCCACAAGGGCGAATCACGGATCATCGCATTAATCTCACCCTCTACAAGCTAGATGCCATCATGGAAGGGGATTTGGGTGAATTGCTTGATAGCTTGCTAAGAGAACATCAAGCAGATTTGATGGCGAGTGTATCAGGGTAGTTTATTTGGGGTGATGATTCTTAGTCGTTGATGCAAAAACTATCCCAAACATGACTGTCAGAAAAATCCCAAAACCAATCAAAGTAGGTAACAGATACCGTATCCAAACCATGATAAATGGTAAGCGGTACTCTAAGTTGCATAATGTACTTGCTAAGGTGTTTGCTTTTATAGTAATAGATAATAGCAAAACAACCAATGTTTAAAAAAACTGTGATAAACTTTTGCGTGCTGTAAAAACACAAATTTTTAATCTTATTTTATTTAACCACTGATGAAAAATCTTAATATATCCTTATGATTTTATCATCAAATAATAGGTACTTTTATAAAGGTTTTAATTATGTCAAACCAATCTCAAACCCCTGAACAACCAATCAGCGAAAATGATTTAATTGCAGGGCGACTCGCCAAATTACAAGTACTAGAAAATAAAGCTAAGGAAGTTGGTAAAACCGCTTATCCAAATACCTTTAAGCGTAAAGACTATGCTCAGGATTTACAGACTCAATTTGAAGGCGTAGATAAACAAGCCATTGAAGATGGCGAAAAGGTCTATGCCAAAGTCGCAGGGCGAGTCATGCTGAATCGTGGGTCGTTCATTGTCATTCAAGACATGACAGGACGCATTCAGCTGTATGTGGATAGAAAAGGATTGGATGGCGAAACGCTAGATTTAATCAAATCACTTGATTTGGGCGATATTGTTGCAGGGAGTGGCTATATTGGTCGTTCTGGTAAAGGTGATTTGTACATTCATTTGGAGCAGTTTGAGCTACTGACCAAATCTTTACGCCCTTTGCCTGATAAATTTCACGGACTTAATGACACCGAAGTCAAATATCGCCAAAGATATTTGGATCTCATGGTCAATGAAGAGACACGCAAAACTTTTGAAATTCGTTCAAAAGTCGTGGCGGGCATTCGTGATTATCTAACCAAAGAACGCTATATGGAAGTAGAAACGCCAATGATGCACATTATTCCTGGTGGTGCATCTGCCAAGCCGTTTATTACCCATCATAATGCTTTGGATATGGATTTATATCTACGCATCGCTCCAGAGCTGTATTTAAAACGCTTGGTTGTTGGTGGATTTGAGCGAGTATTTGAGATTAATCGTAATTTTAGAAATGAAGGCGTATCCACTCGCCACAACCCTGAATTTACGATGATTGAATTTTATGAAGCCTATGCTGATTATAAAGATTTGATGGCATTGACTGAAAATATGCTAGAAAAATTGGCAACTGATATTCTAGGTACGACCGATGTTCCTTATGGCGATGAAGTATTTAGCTTTAAAGCCCCATTTGCCAAAATCCCAATGAGTGAGGCGATTTTAAAATACAACCCAAACTTATCATTGGAAAATATCAACGACCGTGAGTTCTTGGCAGATTTTGTAAAAAATACGCTAAAAGAAGAGGTTAAGCCCTCTTTTGGACTGGGTAAACTTCAAACAATCGTCTTTGAAGAAACGGTAGAAACACAGCTAAGACAGCCGACTTTCATTACCGAATACCCAGCAGAAACTTCGCCATTGGCTCGCCGTAATGATGATGATCCACACATTACTGACCGTTTTGAGTTTTTTATTGGCGGACGAGAATTGGCAAATGGTTTTTCAGAGTTAAACGACCCTATTGATCAAGCCGAACGCTTTCGTGCCCAAGTCGCCGAAAAAGATGCAGGCGATGATGAAGCAATGCACTATGACGCCGATTTCATTGAAGCCTTAGAATATGGCTTACCGCCAACAGCCGGTGAAGGCATTGGTATTGACCGCCTTGTGATGATTTTTGCCAACGCTCCGAGTATTCGTGATGTCATTTTGTTTCCGCACATGAGACATAAACAAGAGAGCTGATCGATTGACTTACTTTGGAATCGGTTTACATTTTATCTAAATAAGGCATATGCTACAAGACAGCCTAAATATTAGCTGTTATACTAGCTATGCATCACTTGGCGTCTTTTAGTTGTGGTGTCATCTGCACACGAGAATCGTATGAGCGAGCAATATCAAGTCTTAGCAAGAAAATACCGTCCAAAAAACTTTGCTCAAATGATAGGGCAGACGCACATCACGCATGCCCTAACCAATGCCATTGATACAGGTCGGTTGCATCATGCTTATCTGTTTACAGGCACTCGTGGGGTGGGTAAGACAACCATCGCTAGGATTTTGGCAAAATGTCTCAATTGCGAAACAGGTATCACAAGTCAGCCTTGCGGGGTGTGTGATACTTGTGTGAGTGTGGATAATGGACGATTTATTGACCTAATAGAAATTGATGCCGCTAGCCGAACCAAAGTTGAAGACACCAGAGACCTGCTTGAAAATGTGCCTTACGCACCCACTCAAGGACGCTATAAGGTCTATCTGATTGATGAAGTGCATATGCTTTCAACGCACTCTTTTAATGCACTATTAAAGACATTAGAAGAGCCACCTGAACATGTTAAGTTTATCCTAGCAACGACCGACCCCCAAAAACTACCCATCACCATCGTATCCCGCTGCCTACAATTTGTGTTGCGTCCGATGTCTCAAGCATTGCTACATGAGCATCTAAGTGGCATCTTAAATACTGAACGCATTGACTTTGATGAGAATGCCGTTTGGCAACTGGCTAGCTCCGCTAAAGGCTCGGTGCGTGATGCATTATCCTTAACTGACCAAGCCATTGCCTTTGGTGGCGGTCGTCTCAATGCTGATACAGTCGCACAAATGCTAGGGCTTGTTGATGGGCTTGATGTGATATCGCTGATTGACGATATTTATACCGACAGACGCCAACAGGTTGCACAGCATATCACTCGTTTGCGTGAGCAGATGGTTGATGCAGTGGCAGTACTTGATGCCATCATTGATGGACTGCATGAGCTTGCCTTGATACAATTTTTGCCATTACAGATGGATAAAAATCAAGAGCAAAGACAAGCATTTTTAAACCTATCCCAAAAAATCTCTGCCGATACTCTGCAACTGTATTATGAGATTGCCATCAAAACTCGTGAATCAGTCCGCCTTGCTAGCACGCCAATGCAGGCACTTGAAATGGGGATTTTAAGACTTCTGGCGTTTCGTCCGCTACACACCCATCAAACCTTTTCCAATCAAACCACCACCAACGAAATCAATGTGGCTGATACAACCGCTGATGTAGCCGAACAAGCCGATAACCATACAGATGGCAATACGAATGATAATATCAACAACCATGCCATAGACAGCCACGCCACCGAAGAGCTGTCTGATGGTGTTGATGTAACGCATACACAAAAGGTAAGCATAGAGCCACAGATGAGTCATCGCCCATCAAATGATAATGATGAGATGGCTTGCCAAGAACTAGATTTGCAACCTAAAGAGATTCAAGGGGTTCAAAGTCTAACAGATGATATTTTAACCAATGATGACTCAATCTTGGATACAGACTTGCAAAGTACTGCGGATACCAAGCACGCCCATCAAGATAGCTTACCATCTGATGTACTAGCCAATCATACAAATGAGCCAATAGAGCTGACCAATAAAGCCAGCTTGATTCAAAAATTACACGCACCAAAAGCTGAGCTGACGGGTGAATGGGATGCACAAAAGTGGGACTATTGGTTATTTTTAGCACGCCAAGAGGGCATTTTTGATAATGATGAGTTGGCGTTATTACATCATAGCCGAATGATGGGGAGTATTGACAATGTCAGTACATTATATGTACAAAGTAATAACGCACAAGTTGATACCAGCTTTGCTTCTGCTAAAGAGAAAATCGCTCGTCATTTTCCAGATATGCAACTTAGCGATGAACTGCCTTCGTTGACGGATAATGACAAACACAGCACGCCATATGTTTTACAACAAGAGCGTGTAGCAGATGTACTCATTGATGCTCAAAACCAAATTATCCAAAGTCCTGTTGTGCAGCAACTGTGGCAACTTGGCTTCATCCAAAATGACAAAAACCCCATCATCGTAAGCACCAAGCTCACTTTGGATCATTCTACTAAATAACAGATGTAGAGATTTAGCAACAAAAAGGGCGTCTTGTTTCAACCAATATCAATAACAAAAAGGTGTTTATGTTAGATAATTTGCGTAGTATGGCGATTTTTGCTAGCGTGGCTCGTCATGGGTCATTTAGCAGTGCTGCCAAGGAATTGGGCATTACCACCAGTGCGGTCAGTCAGCAGATTCGTACGCTTGAGACGGACTTGGGCGTAACGCTCATGCATCGCTCTACTCGCAAGCTGAGTCTAAGTGAGGCAGGTGAAAGCCTGTATCATGCCGCCTTGCAGATGATGAAAGCTGCCGAGCAGGGCAAAGAAAATGTCCTACAATTAAAAGATGAAATCTCAGGCAATTTGCGTATTGCTACCTCGCCTGTCATCGCCAGCAATTACCTCATTCCCGCACTAAACTCATGGTTAAAAACACATGAAAATCTAGCACTCAATATCATTTGTCGTGGCAATAATCTTGATATGATAGAAGACCGCATTGATTTTGCGTTATTGCTAGAAGAAAGTCCTCAAGGTGTTAGCTTGACCAAACTAAAACAGCTACTACTTGCTTCGCCAAGTTATCTAGACAAGCATTCAGCCATCAGTGTACCAAAAGACCTATCCACACACGCTTTTATTACCAATGATGAAAGACTCTATGATAACCTAGAGTTTCAAAAAGCTCATGATAAATTTAGCATCAAAGTATCATCACGCCTCATCAGCAACGACCAAACCGTTGCTCTAGAACTTGCCGCATCAGGCTATGGCATTGTCAAGGCAAGCGAGCTTGATGCCAAGCCATTTATTCTATCTGGTAGACTTGTTCCTGTGTTGACTGAATACTCACTACCATCACTAACTTTAAGTGCAGTATCCATCTCCAAAGAACAGTTGCCCGCCAAAGCCAAAAAGTGCCTTGAGGTTTTGTTGGATTATTTTGGTAAATAATTTAGTAAAATCATTGGATTGATGTGGTTATCCTATTTTTAAGGCAAATAGGCGATTGGTTTTGTGGTGATTTTGTGATGATGGGGCTATTTTTCACAAAGATATAAAATATCTCTGATACCAAGAGAGCTTTTTAGTATAATAAAATTCATTAGTTTATAAAATAAGGAAATAATCATGAAAAAATCAACCAAGCCCACCTTGAAGCTAGGTGTTGTCTTGATTGGTGCATTGATGTTAAGTGCTTGCCAAAGCACGCCTAGCACTCAGCCTAGTAGCTTAGCTAAGACCAATTGGGCATACGGTCAGATGCATGGAAATGCTTCAGAGTTATTCAGCGATGAGCAATCGCCTGCCACCATCAGTAAAAATAAGCTAACCAATGCCCTAAAAAACCACCTACAATCAGAGCGTTTCGCCTTATCTACCATTCATTCTAGAGCCATGCCTATGGTTGGTAAAGACAGTGTCAATCATGGTGCTGATACACTAATAGCTAGCATTCTAAAGACCTACACATACCAAAATCAAAATAAATACCAGCCTGCATATCGCTCGTATGATGACTACTTGACAGAGGAAGTATTGGGTGGTTTGCGTTATGATGATGAGGTATTGGGGAGAATTCCTGAAGGCATTACCACCCAAAGTCATGACGCTGATGATGTTAGTCGTGCACTTATTGAGCAAGGTGCTTTTGTGCAGAGCTTGGCTTATCAGCTACAAGAAGATGTTGCTGATATCTCCTTGTCGCTTGATGACTTGATTGAAAAAGACCCTACGATTACCACCAATAAAGCCGAAGTAAAACAACTGCTCGAACAGTTGGATGTCGCCATCAAAGATTTTGACACCCAAAGTCAGCCGTTGTATGGCAAAGGTGGCTATATTGCTGAAGACTTGGCATATGCCAAAAGCTGTGCAATGATGTACAACACCACCATTAGACAGGCTTTATCGCCAAACCGTCAAATTCAATCCTATGCTGATGAGCAATATGATTATTATGATTTGGTCTATAAAAATTATCATGATTGTAGTGAAGTGATTACATTAAATGCCAATCTATCGCCCAGCTTTTATATCATGCAATCAATAACAAAAGACGATTTGGATTTTTTGGTGCAAGAAAAACAATGCCATCTGAATAAATACCGCACCATACAGTCGTTACTGAATTCAGGAAAGGGTCATCATAATGACGCAGAAGCATTCGCACAGGCATACATTGACAACATTAACTGTCTAGATGTTGCCTTGCATGACAGATATGATGAGTATCAGCCATCACAGATGACAACACTGCATGACGCCATTAGACATAGTGCCGAGCAATACCATCATCCAGAATCCAATACAGAACGCAGTCCACTCACTCAAATCAAGACGGCGTTTGATGATTACAAACGCATGAAACAAGAAGGCTTGGCAGACCAACCTGTCCTGTCATCCAAAAATTATGCGTTAGGTAACCTTCCGCCCATGCTTGCAGGGTTTTTGAGTATGTTTTTGGATAATAATAAACAGACTGACGGGCAAATATCAGCAAAAAACCTTTATGTTTATGACCGAAATGTCGTTACCGTACTTAGTCATCATCAACCACAAGCACGCCAAATCACAACGGTAGGCTCAATGGATTTTTATTCGCCAACGATGGAATACTCCATTCAGTTGCCCATACAGCTTGATTTTAATCAATCTAAACTAAAAGCTGATGTGTCTGCCATACTGCCAATCATTGCTACTAGGGCATCAAAGCATATGCCATCGCTTAGCGAGTTACCAGAGCGGGAGATGACTTTTGCACTGCCCAATGATTTACATAAGCAGTTACCCATGCCTGTCATTTTTGATGCCATCAATCAAGGCATACTTGATACCATCAAAGAGTTAGATGATGAAAACTTCACGGCTGTTGATATCTCAAATGACAAATTTGCCAAAAAAATAGGGGCAACTTCTGCCATTAAGGTGCATTTTGATCTGCATGATTTGGGCAATGCTACAGGTGTTGTCATTAAGCATATCAGTAAAGCCCTAAAAGCCCATGTAGATGCCAATACTGCCGACTACACTGATGGTAAATCAGCTAAAATTAAGCAGGCGATTGATGATTTGGCACTCATCAATGATGGCTATCATAGCCAAGATTTGGGCAACTTAATGCAGCTCATCGAGAGCGTCTTGTCAATGAATTTGACTCAAACGAATTATTTTTATCTAGACCATCAAGGTAAGATTGTTGGTACGCAGGTTATTGAGTCGCTCAATGAGTCTTTGGAAAATGTACGCACAAAATCCATTCATCAGACACGATTTTCTAGCAAGCCATTTGCACATCCGCTAAATGATAAACTTGTCAATAGTTTTAATACCAACAAAGAGTTTGATGGCACAAAGTGGCTTATTGATACGATTGAAGACGCTAAATTACAAAAACAGGCCAAACAAGCACGCCAATCATATGAATACACTCAAGATGGTGATTATGGCGTTGTAGAAGAGATGTCTCAAGAAGCGATGGATCAATTTGACAAATAAAAAATAGCATGGTTAATATTATAAAACATCAAGGATAAGTCATGAAAAACAACCACTCATTTCAATCAGCAAAACTAGGCTCGTTGGTTCTGATGCTTAGCATGGCATTGACAGGCTGTGCTACGACGACCCAACAAAAGACGCATAGCACCCAAAGCATGAATAATCCCAAACAAATCCTATCTGATGCGGTGCAATCACAGCTACGATCATCGTTTGGCTACCAAACCACAATTAGCGTATCACTACCGCATGATGATATGGGAAAGGCAGATGCCATTGAAATTTGTCAGCGGCAACATGATACCGCCTATATTGCGTTACTAAAATCTGCCAAAGATGATGAGTTACGCATCGCAAATGATGGTAATGTCATCAAAGAAGCCTATTTGTCTTGTCTTAATGACAACATGAGCGTCAATCACTATCAGCGTTTTGATTTTGAAAATTTTTATAAACAAAATCAATCACTTGAAACATCAGAACTTGAACAAAAATTCATCGCAGAAATACAAGAACACGCCATGGGTCAGCAAGAAATGCTGACTGGGGTGGTTATTGCTAGCGAACCAGACCCTTTAGCCATTAAAAAATCCCAACTGCTTAATGAGTACCTAATCAAGCCTACCAAGATTACCATTACAGGCAACTATCAGCCCTTATCTGGGGTCATCACCGCCATTCCAGAAGCTCGTTATGACGCCAAAAATCTTACCCTTGCCGTTAGTCAGCCAATTTATATTGACATAAAGAACGGTGTGGTTTATCTATGGGCGGATAATATCGCCTTAATTCAAAGCCTAGCATTAGATAAACAGCTTGGTGATCAGTGGAAAGATAAGTGGCTTGCCATTCCGTTAAATGATGGTAGTCTCCCCAAGACCTTTACTCAAGATTTTATTAAATCTTATTTAAAGGCAACCAAAGAAAGTTATTTGGCACTTGATGCGACGCAGATGAGACAAGTGAACGCCCAAACTGTGCTTGATTTACCGAATTTTACTAAAAATTTAGATGATCATACCAAAAATCTCATCAAAAACAGCAAAACCATCATTCAAAATGCTCCTGATAACAAAGGGTTGGCGTACAGTCGCTATGTTTTTGCTGATACTTTATATAATGAGCTGATCGCCAAATACCCACAGCTTGACAATCATGCAGGTTATCATGAATATGAAATCATTGATGGTGAGAGCCATGTTAATATCAGTACGCAAACTCAGCAGGCACAAGAGTCATCGCAAGAGATTCAAACAAAAAAAATTAATAGCCAAAAATTTGTCACATTGATTGTCAATATCTTAAAATCTCAAATCAATCATTACTATCATGTCAAGCTACCCAATCAAGATGACTACACCAAAGAGCCACCGGTGTGGCACTATGGTATTGACAATGGCAAAATCAGTTGGATACACAACCGCAAACAGTTTGGACTGGTTAATCAAATTCAACAGCTCACTAAAGCTCCGATGAGTGATAAGCCCATCTTTATTGACACATTGACGCTCATAGAGTCAGGGGTTAAATACAACTTTGACCGCCTGCCAAATCATGCACGCACCCCAAACACTGCCAATAGCATTGATGTGCTTGCCTATGCCAATGAATTTGTTGAAAACTTTGCAAGCAACAACCCTTATCTACCCATCATGCATAATGGCTGGATTGAGACTCCAACACAAACAGATGATACAGAAAATGCAACGCCGTAATATGACAAAACGACTTAGAGTCAGACGCAAGGTGCGTCCTGCTAAATTGCAAACCCATCGCTTGCGTCATGCCACAAGTCAAAAACAGCTTGCTATCAAACGCCGTTGCCGTCTGTGGCGATTTGCTTGTACTAAGGTAATGTTGTCATTAAGGGTGCAAGCTATAGAGAATAAATCCAAAACAACAAACAAAGAACCATAAAAAAAGGGTGGATATTCACTCCTTTTTTTATGGTTCTTTGTTTAATATTCTAGAAACTTTGAATCACTTGGTTTGTTTTGGAGCAAGTAGATGATTTTCTAGATAATGGATATTTTGTGCTTCATTGACGAATGCTTCATCTTGCAAAATCACATCACGATGTAAAGGCACATTTGTCTTGATGCCTTCAATGATTAGCTCATCTAATGCGTGCAATGTCTTAGCGATGGCTTGACTTCGTGTCTGAGCATGGCAGATGAGCTTACCAATCAAAGAATCATAATAACTTGGAATATTATATCCTTGATATAAATGCGAATCAAAACGCACGCCTGAACCACTTGGGGTAAAGAGATTTTCTATCTTACCAGGGCAGGGCATGAAAGTTGATGGGTCTTCTGCATTGATACGGCATTCAATGGCGTGCCCACGAATGGTAATTTCATCTTGATGATAAGACAAACCATAACCTGCAGCGATTTTTAACTGCTCAACCACAATGTCAATACCTGTAATCATCTCAGTAACAGGATGCTCTACTTGCACACGAGTGTTCATCTCAATAAAGAAAAACTGGTCATCTTCATATAAGAATTCAAAAGTGCCTGCACCACGATACTTAATTTGTTCGCAAGCACGCACACACGCATCTAAAATGGGTTGCCTAATGTCGTTAGGAATGCCTGGGGCAGGGGCTTCTTCTAGAACTTTTTGATGACGGCGTTGCAATGAGCAATCACGATCAAACAGATGTAAGGCATTGCCATTGCCGTCCCCCAAAACCTGCACCTCAACATGGCGTGGGTTTTTTAAGAATCTCTCCATGTACACCGTGTCATCACCAAAAGCACTTTCCGCTTCGGCTTTGGCAGCTTGCACTTGGTTGATGAGTTCCTCAAACCTTTCTACCACACGCATACCACGACCGCCACCGCCAGCTGCTGCTTTGACAATGAGTGGAAAACCGATGTTTTTGGCTTGTTCTTCGGCATTGTGTAGAGTAATCGCCCCAACAGAGCCTGGTACTGTTGGTACACCTGCTTTTTTCATGGCATTGATGGCAGAAACTTTATTGCCCATTAGGCGGATGTGGTCAGCATGAGGACCTACAAAGGTTAAGCCTGCTTCTTCAACTTTTTCAGCAAATTCAGCGTTCTCGGATAAAAACCCATAGCCAGGATGAATGGCGTCAGCACCTGTAACCTCAGCTGCAGAGAGCAGGGCGTTCATGTCTAGGTAGCTTTGTGATGATGGAGCATTACCAATACAGACCGCCTCATCAACGAAACGCAAGTGCATCAAATCCTTATCAGCGGTAGAATATACGCCGACAGTTGAGATGCCAAGCTGCTTACACGCACGCACGATACGCAGGGCAATCTCGCCACGGTTTGCAATCAATAATTTTTTAATCATCGCTCACCTACGCTTTATAGCGAATAACAGGCTGACCAAATTGCACCACATCAGCATTATTGACCAAGATTTCTTCGATGATACCGCTTTGGGTGGCTTCTAGCGGATTCATGATTTTCATTGCTTCAATGATGCCAAGCTGATCGCCTGCTTGTACTTTTTGACCAACTTTAACGAACGGTGGGTCATTTGGGCTTGGTGCAGAGTAGAATACACCCACCATTGGCGAGGTCTCAACTTTGCCGCTTGGGGCTTTTGGAGTGGCAGATACTGCTGTGGTGGCAGGAGCGACCACAGGGCTAGCGGCGATGGTCTGAACAGCTACATTACGCGTTAAATTGACATAATTGTCATCATGACCATACTCAAGATTGACCAAATCTTTTTCTTCCATTAAATCAATAAGCTCACGAATCTTTTTGATGTCCATAGCCATCACCTTTTTAATTACAGTTAAAATAGAATAAATAATATCTGTTTATTGTAACAAATTTTTTCAAAAACACCTAGTCAAAAACTCAAGGTGAAATCATTTAATTTTGAATAAATTGCCAATAATCAGACAAAACACACGCATAAAGCAGATGGATATAGTGTACATTCGTTTTATTTTATTGCAAGTGTTTTTTGTATATTTTTTGCCAATTCATCTAAAAACCTGATGACTTTTATCCAAAATCGTGTTTTTGACAGCCCACTACCAAGTTGGTATGGCCTTTTTATCTAGCCAGCTTGGTTGCACCCATTTTGGTGAATCATAAAATTTAAACTTTGCCATCTTATTGAGTAGTTCAATTGGGTCATCAGAGACACAAAGCAGTGCCATGCTCTGTTGTGGCATGAACCCTTCATCAGCACATTTTTGCAAAGTATTTAACAGTGGGTCAAAAAATCCATTTGTATTTAGTATGCCAACTGGCTTGGCGTGCTGTTTTAATTGTAGCAAAGACAGTACTTCATACAGCTCTTCTAGCGTACCAATGCCACCAGCCATCGCAATAAATCCATCAGCAAGCTCAATCATCTTGCATTTGCGAGTCGCCATATCTGCTGTCTCAATCAGTGTGGTCAGACCCAGATGAGCGACTTCTTTTTGTTTTAAAAAGGTAGGGATAACACCTGTCGCCATACCACCACTTTCTAGCACGCTATCAGCAATCGTACCCATCAACCCAACATTGCCACCACCATAAACCAACTGAATGTCGTTATCGGCAAGTGTTTTACCCATCAGTTTGGCGGCTTCATAATACTTAGGCGTATTACCAAAGTTAGAACCACAATATACCGCAATGCTCTTTAAGCTATTCATAATCTCTCCTAATCAGTCAAAAATAAACAATCAATCAACGCTTTAGCCACTGCCACGGCTGTACTGTACCAAGCCCCATACCAATGAGTCCAAGCACCATCACAGGGTTTAGTGCCTCATTGAGCAGTGGTACAGCAAGTAGGGCGGAAATGAACGGAGCAAGCGATGACAGACCGCCTGCCGAGAATGCTCCAAGCCTTGCTACCGCCATCGCATAGGTTAAGGTAGCAACAATCATCACCAATACGCTATGAAAGACCCCTTGGATTACCAAATGAGTTAGGCTAGCATTAGGAGATGAAAAACCAATAAATAACCCATAAATTGGCAGATATACCACTGCCGACCAAAACACCGTACTACACATAGTTTGCCATGGTGTGAATTGCCATTCTTTTAATAAAATACCAAAACCCGACCAACAAAAAGCACAAGTAATAAAAATCACATCGCCCACATTAAAATGATATGCCCCTGATAGTATCATCGCACTCATCATAAATAATGTGGCAATGATGATGGCGAGAGCGATTTTGGTATTTACATCAGGCTTCACCCCAAAAAATATTGCCAACAGCAAAGTGGTAGCAACAGGTATCATGCCATTTAAAAAAACCGCTCCGTGTACGACAGGTGCTAGAGTAAATGCCGTATAAACCAAACTACTATAACCCACACCCCCTAGCATGGCAAGCACAAAGGCACGCCAAGTAAACAAAAAATCCCATCGCTTCATGCCCCATACCACTGGCAATAAAATCACGCCAGCAAAGGCAAACCGCATGGCAATCACATCCCATACTGATACCTGCCAATGGACATTCACTCGGGCAAACAGACTAAACCCTCCCCAAATACACATTGTAAAAAACACCAGTAAATACCCTTGTGTTTTTAAGGATAATTTGCCAAAAAAATCTTGAATGAATGTCATGTTAGCCAATCTTATGTTTGGTGGTTGGGTTTTATTATATCAAAAACAACAATCCCCAAAACAGTTTGGGGATTGTTGTTGTCCATCAGTCTTTAGCGTTTTGAATGTCGGGGTCAGCAAATACAACCACCTCTTCTTCAAATTCAGGCTTAACCTGAACAATAAAGTCTTCACGAGATAAACCCATGCGAAGCGGAATTGAACTTGCAACATATACCGATGAGTAAGTACCTGCAATCGTCCCAATAAATTGAGCCAAGGCGAACCAAAATAAGCTTTCGCCACCCAAGAATAATAGGGAGAGTACTACCACAAAGATTGTGCCTGAAGTCATGATGGTACGCCTTAGCGTCTCTGTCAATGACAAATCAACCACTTGATATGGTGTCAGTCCACGCACACGACGGAAATTCTCACGCATACGGTCATAAACAACAATCGTATCGTTCACCGAATAACCAATCAAGGCAAGTACAGAAGCTAATACTGTTAAGTCAAACGGCCAGCCAAAAAGGGCGAACAAACCACACACCACAATCACATCATGAAATAGGGCAAGCACCGCACCCAAAGCTAGCTTAAACTGGAATCGCACGGATACATAAATCATCATCAAGACAAGTGCCAGCCCAAGTGCTAAGATAGAGTCTAGATAAATCTCATTGCCCACTTGGCTACCGATGATGCTGATATTGTCTACGGTAGCGGCATTTGATGGCAAGTCTAAGGCTTGATTTAGTGCTTGGCTTAACCCTTCTGGATCCTTAGTATCTTGGGGTGGCAGACGCACGAGCAGTTCGTTGCGAGTTCCAAGATATTGCACTACGGCATCATCAAACCCTTTTTCTGAAAGTGCAGAGATGACTTGTGCTTGCTCAACAGATTGTTCATACTTAACATCCGCCGACACACCGCCTGTAAAATCAAGCCCTAAATTTAACCCTTTAACTGTGATGGCAACAATGCTAACAATCACCAACAAAGCCGAGATGATAATCATCGGTATCTCGATTTTCATAAAGGGAATGATGCGACGATTACCAATCAGCTTAACACCACCTGCTTTTTCGGCAGCCTCATCAACAGTAATGATGTCTTGCCCAGCCAGTGCTTGCTCATTAGCTCTTGCATTACTACCTTTACCATCACGGCGTGGGCCACGACGGCGACGCACAGGTTCGGCAACTGATGACTGCTCGATTGGATTATTTTCATTACTCATCATAGACTCCTAACCGATGCTAATTTTTGTTAAGTTTTTGCGATTGCCGTACCACAGTTGCATGATTGCACGAGTTACGGTAATGGCGGTAAATAATGAAGTAATAATACCGATAGCAAGCGTGATTGCAAAACCTTTGATTGGACCTGTACCAACCGCAAACAAGATGAACGCCACTAACAAAGTGGTGATTTGCCCATCAAAAATTGAATTAAATGCACGATCAAAGCCTGCTACAATCGCTGATTTTGGTTTTGCACCTGCAGCCAGTTCTTCTCGAATACGCTCAAAAATTAGCACATTAGCATCGACTGCCATACCCATCGTCAAGACCACGCCTGCGATGCCTGGCAAGGTTAATGATGAACCCAGAATTGACATCAAAGCAATCAACATCATGATGTTTAACGCCAATGCAATATTAGCAATCACACCACACGCACGATAGAAGATAATCATCCATAAGAACACCAGCAGATAACCAATCATCGACGCTGTCAGACCTTTATCAATATTATCTTGACCTAAAGAAGGGCCGATGGTACGCTCTTCAACAAAGTACATCGGTGCTGCCAATGCACCTGAACGAAGCAGTAGGGCAAGCTCGCCAGCTTCAGCATGAGAATCAATACCTGTAATGACGAATGAAGAGCTAAGCACATCATTGATGGTTGCACGGTTGATGACGCGCATCTCGGCATATGGCGTACGAACTTCTTTGGTTTCGCCTGTTTGTGGGTCGGTCTCATAGCCAATGCGTTGTTTGTTCTCAATGAACAATACAGCCATTTGTTTGCCAACACTTGTACGAGTGGCGTTCTGCATCATTTTACCGCCCGCTGTATCTAGTCTGATAGACACTTGCGGACGACCATGGTCATCTAGACCTGGCTGAGCATCTTGTACTTTTTCACCCGTAACAATCGCTTGGCGATTAAGGAGTACTGGTGGACCATTTAAATCACCAAACGGATAAGCCTCTGTACCTGCAGGTGCGATTCCACCTGCATAGTTATCTGATTCATCACTAACCAGACGGAACTCAAGATTGGCTGTACGACCAAGCACACGCTTCGCCTCGGCGGTATCTTGAACACCTGGCAATTCAACAACGATGCGGTTTTCTCCTTGAGACTGTACCAATGCTTCTGCCACACCCAGCTCATTGATGCGGTTACGCAAGGTGGTCAAGTTTTGACCAACAGCATAGTCGTTAATCTCTTGAAGGCGTGCCTCAGTATAAGACATCTGCAATGCTGCACCTTCAGCATCTGCCAATGGACGCAAGGAGAATTCATCTGCCATGCTAGCTTGTAAAATGCTTTGAGCACGGTCACGAGTTTCACTCCCATTAAAAATCAACACTAAACCATCGTCAGTAGTTCTTAGGCTTTTAATGGCAACTTTGTCGGCTCGCAAGGCACGACGCACATCTTGACTGGCAGTAGCTAGGCGTTGCTCTAGGGCTTTATCCATATCCACTTCAAGCACAAAACGCACACCACCACGCAAGTCTAATCCAAGTTTCATTGGCTTAGAACCGATATTGCGTAACCACTCTGGAGTGGTTTGGGCAAGGTTTAGTGCCACGACATAGTTTTCACCAAGCTCACGGCGTAGCACTTCTTGTGCTTTTAGTTGGTCTTCGGCTGTTTTTAAGCGAAGTAGGGCACTGTTATTAACAAAACTACCACCATGATGGCTAAGATTGGCTTGGTCTAGCAGTCCTTGTGATTGTGTCAGTACATCTTCGGTCAGCTCCACACCGGCAGAAGCACCTGTAACCTGTACCGCAGGTTCGTCTGGGTAAAGATTGGGCAGGGCGTACAAACCAGAAACAGCTAATACCACAGCGATGAGTATGTATTTCCAAACAGGGTAATGCATAAGTATTTCTTATGGTTAAGGCATGATGATTTGATGGTGCTTTAAGCAACTTATCGCTTAACATCATGCAAATAAAACAAAAAACAAAACCTGCCAACGCAAGTTTTGTCATTTTTAATTAAATGTTGTCAATCGTACCCGCAGGCAATACACTGATTACGCTGGCACGCTGAATTTTGATTGAGTTGGTTGGATTTAGGGCAACAACAGCATAATCGCCTTCAATCTTGGTAACTTTACCCATCAGACCGCCAGCAAATACCACTTCATTGCCGACTGCCAAAGCATCAACCATCGCACGATGCTGTTTTCTTTGCTTTGATTGTGGGCGAAGAACCAAAAAATAAAAAATCGCAAAAATTGCAATCATGGGTAAAATTTGCAAAAAAGCGTTTGGTTGGGCAGGGGCTGCTGCAGTAGCGTGAGCACTAGCGATGAAAAAATCTAACATATAAACTCCTTACTATGAATGAAAATTGGTCAGACAAAGACAAAAAATAACGCATATCATACCATAAAATCACTACATAACGCTATGCAATTCATCTAAAACACTCTATTTTGCCATGTTTTGTTCACCTTAGTGGTTACCATTGGCGACAAGAGCACAAAAAAGCTAAAAAAGTAGGTAGTGGCGACAAAGTAGGGCGAGACAAACGATACACAAGTGCGTTGTGTATCGTTATTCTTAAATGGGCAAGCACGCATCGCATCAATTTAGATGATAATCATCCATGAAAAATAGAAATTTGGCTTAAGACTTGCAGTTATGATGGATTTGCCTTAATATATTGGTTTATTTTTTTAGAACAAATTTTTATGCCCCGACACCGATTAAGCTTGACTTCTTTTTTTGTATTGCCTTTATTGCTTAGCACTTTATTCTTTACTAGCCAAGCAATCGCCAGTCAAGCCACGCCAGTAACATCTGCCAATATTGCGTTACTCATCTTTTTTATTTCCTTGTCTTTGGTTGCTTCTTTTTTGTGTTCTATTTCAGAAGCCACGCTACTGACGATGACGCCGTCCTATATTGATACACTACAAGAGACCAATCCCAAGATTGCCAATCTCTTGGCGGATGTCAAAGTTAACAATATTGAAAAATCCATTTCATCTATTTTAACTTTAAACACTGTTGCTCACACATTAGGCTCGCTTGGTGCAGGTGCTCAGGCAACCATCGTTTTTGGCGATATGTGGTTTGGCGTATTTAGTGCAGTCATGACGATTGCTATTTTGCTTGGTACGGAGATTATCCCAAAAACACTAGGCACAACTTACTGGCGACGCTTTGCTGTGCCTGTGGCATATTATGTGCGTTTTATCAATATTATTTTAATGCCAATTGTCTGGGTGGCAGAAAAAATCTCTCGTTTACTCACTCGTGGCAATACTGAAAATACTTTTAGCCGTCATGAATTCATCGCTCTTGCCAATCAAGGTGAAAGTTTGGGTGAGATAAGTGAGCTTGAGACACGCATCATCAAAAACTCATTGGCACTGAGCATGATAAATGTTGAAGATATCGTAACACCACGCTCGGTAACGATGGCGTTTGATGAGAGCATGACTGTCGGCGATGTTTTTGCCAACCACCCAAGGTTACCATTCTCACGCTTTCCAATTTTTGATGAAGATTTGGATAGTGCCACAGGCTTTGTCCTAAAATCAGACCTACTGATTGCTAAGGCTAATCAAGAGATACATACACCCATCAAAAAATTTCGCCGAGACATTAACTTTGTTTTTGCTAAGATGAAGCTGTTTGACCTGCTTGATTTGATGCTCAAAGAACGAGTACACATTGCTTTGGCGGTAGGTGAGTTTGGTGAAGTTAAAGGATTGGTCAGTTTAGAAGATGTACTTGAGACCTTATTAGGGCTTGAGATTGTTGATGAATTTGACCGTGTTGATGATATGCAGATTTTGGCCAGACAGCTTATGGAAAGACGCATGAGCCATATCGGAGCAAAGCTTGAAAACACAGATGTGCCAGAAGATACCAAATAAATATTTGATAGAATTTACGGTACATGAATACCCAATAATTGCAACAATTCGTTACAATCAGCCATCATCAGTTAAAGCACATCTGCTATTGTAGCTACAATACACCTAAAAACAAGGGCTTGTTATGAATACAACACAACACAAAGACCGCACAAAAACGCTACTCAAAAAAGGAGTGTATATTGGTGCTTTGGCTACCATCATTGGTACGCTGGGTAAAATGTCAGGCAAGCGATTGTTGCCATCAATGAGTATTGGTCTCATCACGGCTTTAGGGGCGACAACACTTATTTCATCGCCTGCCCACGCCATCAGTGAATCGTCCGTGCAGGCATATGCCAGTGCCATGAGTAACGCTGCCAATAGCAAAAACATCGGACAAGTTGCTCGCTTGGTGTCCAATGAAGCAATTATTTCTTTAACCAGAAACGGTAAAACCGCCAATTTGGATAAAAATAACTACTTGCAATTACTACAAACAAGCTGGGCAAAATCTACTAATTATCATTATGATATTGCCATTAGTGATATCATAGTTTCAGGCAACCAAGCTCGTGCCCAAGTCATCACCACCGAAACTTGGCTAGAAGATGGTAAGCCTGTCAAGTTGATAACCACTTCTCGTGTAACTTTGTCATCGGTGGGTGGTAGTGCGGTATTGCTACGCTCAGTATCACAAGTTGCCATCAATTAAGATGGGCAAAAGCGTTAAGCAACCAACACTTGCGGTTATTTGCTATCTATTTGCCGTCAGTTGTGCTTTATATAAGAAAAATTGGCGGTTTTTTGATATTTTTTTAGGATGGCGATTGATAATACTGAAAAAATAAGGCATTATTACCCCTTTCATTAAGCATCTTTTTTGTAATTTTTTCATATTCATATTTAAAGGTCTTTAACATGACGCAGCTGCCTTTGTCAAAAAAAACATCAAACCTATCACAAAAAACCCCAAAGCAATCACAACTACCAAAACCACTCACCTTAGCGGTATCTGCCTGTTTGTTGGCAGCGTGTAGCACCACCAACACCACGCCTACCCCTAGTACCGCATCCGTTAGCAAACCCATCGTTACCAAGCAATCCAAACCAATCTCTCAACCATCTAGACCGGTTGCCCAACCATCGAGTTATGCTGGCGTGCTTGATGAGGGCACGCTTGATGAGCTAGAAGAGTTGCTTCAAGCCACTGATATGAGTATGGTAGAAAGCGATGCTTTGACTGTTCAACGCTATGGCAACTTATGGGATAGGCTACGCCGTGGCTATCGCATGGGCGAGACGAATAATGCTCGCATTGAAGCACAAAAATCATGGTTCTATAGCCGTCAAAGTTATCTTAATCGTCTGACTGCCCGTGCTTCACGCTATCTATATCATACTGTAACCGAAGCTGAACGCCGAGGCATCCCCACCGAACTTGCTTTGCTACCCATCATTGAAAGTTCGTATGACCCATCAGCCACTTCAAATGCAGCAGCAGCAGGTCTGTGGCAGTTTATCCCTAGTACAGGGCGTATCTATGGTCTAAACCAGACATCAGGCTATGATGGTCGCCGTGATGTTATTGAATCCACTCGTGCTGCCTATGATTTTTTGACCAGTCTTTATAATCAATTTGGCTCATGGGAGCTAGCATTAGCCGCCTATAATGCAGGTCCAGGCAGGGTATCTCGTGCAATCAGAGCCAACGAAGCGGCAGGGCTACCGACAGACTACTGGTCACTCAACTTGCCCAAAGAAACCATGAATTATGTACCACGATTCATCGCTGTATCACAGATTGTGGCATCGCCATCTAGCTACGGAGTGAGTTTGCCTGCCATTGCCAACCATTCGCATTTTAGAACTGTGCCTGTCAACTATGGGGTAAGTCTGCAGGAAGTTGCTAGCGTAACAGGTGTTAGCTTTGATGAACTGCGTCTATTAAACCCTGCATTGATCAGCTTGATGGTGGATAGTGCAGGCCCAAATCGCATTGTTGTTCCTGACAGTCTAAGCAACAGCATCAATGCCAAGCTATCCGCCCTAACAGGCTATAGTTATCATGATGGTGGCAACTATGTTGCTACCGCACCTGCCCAAAGCACACAATATGTTCTACCAAAATCAGGGGCGGTTGCCAACACCAATTCACAAAAAGAGCTAATGCAGTCAAACACACTACCGACCACCATTGCTCAGGTAACCGCTAATAATACCATCGTCCAAGAGCCAGCGTTAACCCAAGAAGAGCGTGATTTTATCGCCACACAGATTCAGTCTGCCACACCAGAAATGGTGCAGGCGGTCAATCCTAATGATGGCAATATCAAGTTAGATGCAATACAAACCGCCCAGTCGGTATTGGAAGCTCGTGGACAAACTAAGACGCTTAGTTATTCTGCACCTGCAACTACCAAGAGTACACCGCCAGCCCCCACACCAGTACCACCACCTGTCGTTCATCATGCACCAACACCTGCTGTTAACACGCCTGTGATTGTACAACCAACGCCGCCAAAGAGTACGCCTAAACCAGTTGTTGCCAATCCTAAGCCGAAAACACCGCAAACACCGCCCAAGCCGAAAGTCGCTCCTGAAAGCTATACGGTAAAATCAGGCGACACACTGACAGGTATCGCTGCCGCACACAACCTAAGTGTCAGCCAATTGGCAAGCTATAATAACATTACAACCAACACTTATGTTCAGCGTGGTCAAAAACTTTGGCTCGTCCCTGGCAAAGTCAAAGAACAGCCTATCCAAGCAAGTACTCAAAAGCCGACTAGTGAAACCACGAAGTCCACTAACACCAAAACAACCAACTATCGTGTAAAAGCAGGCGATAGCCTAACCGTTATTGCACGCAGACATAACATCAGCTTGCATGAACTGGCAACGATGAATGATCTTGAGCCAACTTATGGCGTGCTTATTGGTCAAGTGTTAAAAGTACCTGCGGATACAACCGCCGAACCTACACGCTCATCTCAAGTAGCAACAACCAAAACCAATGCCAAGACCAACAGTACCGCTACCACGAATTATACGGTTAAGGCAGGAGATACACTAACAGGCGTAGCAAACAGTCTGGGTGTTAGCACTCAAGAGATTGCTGCCTTAAATGACTTTTCTCCGACCGCTAATCTCATCAGAGGTCAGACCATCAAAGTGCCTGCCAAGACAGCCACCGCATCAAAAACGACTGATAAAAAGTCAGCCATCCCAAGCAAATACACCGTCAAATCGGGCGATAGCTTGACATCGGTAGCATCAAAACACGGCATCAGCATTGATGAGCTAGCAGCTGCCAATAACATGACTCGCACATCAAATCTAATCTTGGGTGCAACCATCACGATTCCTGTAGCAGGCGATACGCAAAAACCATCCAAATCCGAACGCAGTGTTCGTTCAAGCACACCAAGCTTCCCTACCGAAAACTACACTGTACAAGCTGGCGATAACCTAACTGTGCTTGCCAATAAATACGATATATCACTTGCTGAGCTTGCCAAAGCAAATAACCTTTCGGCCAATGCACAGCTACGCCGTGGTCAGACCATCAAAGTGCCAAAGCTAACCACCACTTATAAGGTGAAATCTGGTGATAACTTGACTTCTTTGGCACGCCGCTATAGTATCAGTATAGAGCAACTGATCAAGATGAATAATCTTGAAAATAATACCAATTTGCGTATTGGGCAAACCTTAATTGTGCCAAATAAATAAAGCAAATGAAAAACACCCCAAAGCTCGATGCTTTTGGGGTGTTTTTTTATGACAAAAATCAAGCGGGATTATCAATGTCAATAAACTCAACCACAACACCAAGCTCTTGGGTAATAAGCTCGCCCAACGCACGAATGCCATCTTTTTCGGTGGCATGATGACCGGCAGCAAAATAATCCAAACCAAGCTCTCTGGCACTGTGTGTGGTTCGCTCTGAGATTTCCCCTGAGATAAAGGCATCACAACCCATTTTGGCTGCCTGTTCAATCATATCTTGAGCACCGCCTGAGCATAGGGCGATTTTTGATAAACTATGCTTACCGCTTGAAATATGTAGTGGTTTTCTGCCTAGTTTTTTAGTAATCTTGTCAGCAAAATCACTTGGCATAATCGGCAAACAAGTTGCTATATTGCCTATAGGGTGTTTTTCATGTGGGTATAAAGCACCGGTAATGGTCAAATCCAGATTTTGTGCCAGTAGGGCGTTATTGCCAATGATAGGGTGGGCGTCTAATGGCAGATGATAGGCAAGCATCGATATGCCTGATTTCATCAAAGTACGCACACGCCGACCTTTCATTCCAGTTAGAGAGGTAGGCTCTCCTTTCCAAAAATAGCCATGATGCACTAAAATTGCCTGTGCGTCTTGCTTTGCAGCTGCATCAATTAACGCCTGACAAGCCGTTACGCCTGTAATAATCTTGGTGATGGGAGTGTCTGCATCAACTTGCAAACCATTGGGACGGTAGTCGTTAAACTCGCAAACTTGTAGATAATTATCACAAAAAGTTGCCAAATCCTGTGGTGAAATCGCCATATAGCACCTTCATTTTCTCGTTAAATGTATTGATGAAACCATGAGTTTTTCGGCTAATTGTAACGACTTTTTATCTGATGTGCAAATAAGTCGCAAAAATCACGAAATCTTAACAAAAATTTTTAACAAAATTTTTAACAAAAAACCATTATTTTTTTATAAAATTTTAGCAAATTATTTTATCTTGTATCACCAACCCCAATCTTAGCCCAAAGTTTCTAATTCGTTATAACCCATAGGAAAGCCCATGAAACCAACCTTAGAACATTTTAAAAAATACGAACAAGGTATAAGCTTTTGGGTGGTCTTGCCGTGGCTGATTGCAGTAGCTTTAGCTTGCTGTTTACTTGTTTTTTGGTTATTTGCCAAAGTTGATGACAAAGCAGTTGCTATTAAAAATACAGCCACACCAACGCCCATCATTGAACAATCAGTCAGCACCGCCACACCAGTCATCTCTTATAAAAATGCGGTCAACCGTGCCGCCAAATCGGTGGTGAATATTTATACCACCCAAACCATCCAACACCCTTATATGAACGACCCTGCATTTCGTGAGTTTTTTGAGCGGTACTACGGCAATCAGATGCAACAGCAGGGTTCAAATCTAGGCTCTGGCGTCATTGTCTCAAAAGATGGCTACATCGTTACCAATGCCCATGTCATTAGTAAGGCAGATGAAATCATTGTCGCACTTAACGATGGCAGAAAAACACACGCCAAGGTCATCGGCAGTGATGAAGAGAGCGATTTGGCGGTCATTAAAGTGAATCTTAATGGGTTAGAGCCATTGGCATTTCGCAGTACGCCTGTCAGTGTTGGCGATGTAGCACTTGCCATCGGCAACCCCTTTGGTGTCGGTCAAACAGTAACACAGGGTATCGTCTCAGCACTTGGGCGTGCAGGGCTTGGCGTGAGTGTTTTCGAGGACTTTATTCAAACAGATGCTGCCATCAACCCTGGTAATTCTGGTGGTGCATTGGTGGATGCAGGCGGTGCATTGATTGGTATCAACACCGCCATCTATTCACGCTCAGGTGGCTCAATGGGTATTGGTTTTGCCATTCCAAACACCATCGTTGAACGAGTGATGAACGCACTCATTAAAGACGGTAAGGTCAGTCGTGGTTGGTTGGGCGTTGGAATTGCCCAATCTAATCATAGCCCCCTCAGCTTAGAATCCGCCCAAGGCGTCATCGTCTCACAAGTATGGGAAGATACGCCTGCTCACCGAGCAGGACTTAGAGTAGGGGATATCATTACCGATCTTGATGGCATACCAACCAATGACATCAACACCCTAACAGGAATTGTCGCTAAGCACACCCCAAATACCAAACTTGACGCTCAGATTTTACGAGATGGCAAGTCGCTCAAGATTAGCATTACGCTTGGCGAACGACCAAGTATCCAGCAGTAGCTTACTAACCAATAAAAACAGCCTGTCAATAATGCAGGCTGTTTTTATTGGATTTATCAATGTGTATTATACAAAATATCATCGTTTTTGTTAGATAAAACCGCTAACCAATCACTTTGAAAAACTGCAACAAAAACAAGATGCTAAATCCAGTCAAAAAGATAATACCACTAATCGCAAACCATTTCATACCAGAAGAAGTGGTTGGCTGATTTTTAATCAAAGAATAATTAAGATAAGCATAAATCGGTGCGGCAATAAATGCAACAATCATGGCAAATTTCAATAAAGCTGCCATTTGACCTAAGAAAAATGCAATAATGGCATAACCCATCACTAATGCAAAAGTTGTCCATATTTTGACATATTTTTCGGTAAGTTCAGTAGTGCCTTTCATGATGAGTGATAAGCTCTCAGCATTGGTGCGTCCATAACCATCAGCCGAAGTGATGACCGTACCAAACATACATAAAAAAGCAATGAAAGTTACCAGTAATTTTGACCAGTCGCCAATGGTCATTGTATACATGCTGATGAGCTGACCAACATAAGCACCACCTTGCATGGCAATCTCTTGACCTGAGCCATACTGTACAAAGACGCCCAACGCCAAGAAAAATAATGCCAGCACCACTGAAGTTAAATAACCCACATTAAGGTCTACCATGCCCTGATAACGACTCGTGTTATCCGTGCTAATCTTTTTGGCAGTCCAAACCGAGGTGATTACTGAAAATTCAAGTGGGGCAGGCATAAAGCCCATCAGTGCAACAACAAAACCCAAAGCTGATAGATTCCAAGGCGATGGCTCAATAAAATCAGGTGCGACCACCGATGCCTTGCTTGCTGCAATGATCACCGCAACAACCGTAGCAATGGTCAAGGCTGCCATAATCCATTTTGTCAAATTATCCAACACCTTATAACGACCACCTATCAGCAATACCCATGATGATGACATCACAATAGCTGACAACACCAAAGTATTCGTCTCAAAAGGCAATATATACCCCAAAATTACCGCACATAACAAGGAAACCGCACCTGTGGTGATGACACTTGAGATGGTATTCATCACAAAGAAAACCAATAGGTATAACCGAGATTTTTTTGCGTAACCAACCACTAGGCTATTGCCCGTATTGTACGCATACTCGGTGGCAAAACGATAAAAAGGGTACTTAAAAAAGTTTGCTAAGATGATTATGATTGCAAGCTGCCAGCCGTACAAAGCACCTGCTTGAGTTGATGAAATTAAATGCGAAGCCCCAATGGCTGCAGATGCCATCAAGATGCCTGGGCCAAATGCCCGCCAAGATAATTTTCTGTCGGTGCTGATTTGTGATAGATTGCTCACAAAACTCTCCTTAATCCAATTCAATATCAAAAATGATAGTGTAAATAAAATTGTTATATACTAAAACAAAAATGCTACAAAAACCATATTTTATTACTCAATTTTTACAAAATTAGCAATAAAGCTGACCAATCTTGGAATTTTTAGAATAACTGGGCAGATTTTCCAATATTATGGCAAATAAAAGAAGGGTTGGTTTGGATTAGATATCTAAGTAAACGCATACCTTGACATTTGAGTATCAGATATTTCAACACATAAAAAAGCAATTAATAAAAGTTATTTAATGTAATTTGAAGCCATCAAAGAAAACAAGAGCTTGTGGAACAATCCAAAAGTTGTAGTGCCTAGGATTTTCGTCAGAACAAAAAGCAGTAAATAAACAAAAAAACCCAAGTTTTTAAACTTGGGTTTTTATAATTCATACACTTACGCATATGAATTAGCTTTATGTTGCTAAGACCAGTCCTGACCAGTGAGCCTAAAAGAAAGAAGATTACATAAAACACTTGCTTAGCTTGTAATGTTTTAGCTGCCCACACGAACCCTAGAAATGCTATATTGTATGAGATTAATAATAACACAAAAATACTATCTGTCAAGAATTTTTAATTTTTTGATAGAATATGCTTTGGCAATGACAGGTCTGTTTGAGAAGATAGGTGAAAAATAGTTTATTTAACATAATATACATTATGCGAAGTATAACTAACCAAACCGGAGTTTTTTGGAATTGCTGGGCATCATGCCATCATACTTAACCAGATTCCAATATTGACGATAAAATTTTCTCAAAATTACAAATTAGCACAACCATTCACGCAAATTTTATTTTATAATAGATGTATGCTTTATCTGATTTGGTATCTTATCGGTGATTTTATGAAATTTGTTTATTTATCCTTGCTCATGGCATCTACCTTGCCATTCATCACTCACGCCCAAAGCCTACCAGTCAATCCCGACGCTCGCCTTAGTCTTGGTTTGAATGTTGCCTATGGCAAAAACGCTTATCAAGCAGACGATATTTTGGTCGTCAGTCCACATGGTTTTTATGACAACAACCGATGGTATATTGAAGGTGGTGAAGCTGGATTTTACCCTTATAAAGACAACAAGCACCATGCTCGCATTGGCTTGGCATATGATGGACCGAGTTTTAATCCCAAAAACTCTAAAGGCACACTACAGGGCTTGGATAAACGAAAAGCATCGGCACAAGCATTGATAAGCTATATGTATGTAAGCCCCATTGGCGGTTTTAAGGCAAAAGTTGCTACAGACGCCCTATCGCATCATGATGGCACTGTCATTACATTGTCGCATATTAGTCGTTTTGAGCACGATAAATTCACTATTTACCCCACCGTTGGTGTTAATTGGTATGATAAGAACTACAATAGCTACTACTATGGCGTATCCTCAGCTGAAAGTAATCGCACAGGCATAGATGCTTATCAACCTAATAGTGGCTTTGCCCCTTTTGCCTCAGCGATGATCAACTATGAAATGAAAGACAATATTACCTTATTTGCCAATCAACGCATAGAATGGCTTGCATCCGCCCAAAAAAATAGTCCAATGACCGACGACAAAATCACCAGTACCACAAGATTGGGCGTTAGCTATCGATTTTAAACAATGATGGGTATCTGGTTATGCCATACAGTAACCGCTCAGTATTTGAGCGGTTTTTTGTGGTTTAATCAGTACTGGCATTATGATTACTTGGTTAAGGGTTGTAATACCAGACTCTCTGCTTTTTTTACTGTCTCTTTATTGGCAATATTATTTGCCCATTTTTGCACATGTGGATATTCATCAACATTCAAGAACCGAGCAGCATTATAATGCTCACCAATATACAATTTACCCAGTATAAGCCAACCATACCAAGGATAAATTGCCATATCCGCCACCGTATATTCATCGCTAGCCACATACTCACGACTTGCCAAATGCTGATTTAGAACATCAAGCTGTCGTTTGGTTTCCATCGTGTAACGATTGATGGCATATTCTACAGGTTCTGGTGCATAAGCATAAAAATGACCAAAACCACCACCTACAAACGGTGCAGAACCCATCTGCCACATGAGCCACGACAACACTTCGGCATGCTTGGCGGTATCGGTTGGCAAGAATTTATTATATTTTTGGGCAAGGTGCAATAAAATCGCCCCGCTTTCAAAAATATTCACAGGCTCATCACCTGATCTATCAATCAAGGCAGGTATTTTAGAATTAGGATTGATTGACACAAAATCCGTACCAAACTGATCGCCTGCCACGATATCAATCTTATAGGCATCAAAATCTAAAAGACCTAACGCTTTTAGCTCCTCTAAGATGATGTTTACCTTAACACCATTGGGCGTATTTAGACTATATAGTTGATATGGTTTATCGCCTTTTGGCAGGATATATTCATGGCGAGCTCCTGCAGTTGGGCGGTTAGTGCCACCAAATTTACCACCCATATTGATGGCATTAAAATCCCAGACTGCTGGCGGTGTGTATGTTGTCATAAAAAATCTCTCTTTTGGGGTAATTTTCTTAATAAACTTTATGGGTTAAGTCCATGCTGATTGATGGGCAATTATGCCATTACTTTATACATTCAAAATAAAGACAATGGCTATACCAACCATCACCATGCCAATCACTTTATGATTTCATCTGTTTTTATGTTAAGCGACGGCATTCACCAAAAAAACCATCTTCAAAAATATAGCGGTGCCTATCTTTACCATCAAATTCAACCGAATGCTGATTATTAACTTCCATCAACTGCTCGACTTCTGCTTTGATGTCGGCAGTTGCTTGATCGCTCAGTTTTACCAAACTGTCGCCAATAAAATGATAAGTATAATCTTCATTGATTTTTTGATTGGTCATATACAGCTTATCATCTTGAACATGCCAATCATAAGTAATGCTTGTTATATTAAGAAAAGATTGGTATGGAGGTAAGGACTTATCAATATACTCTATCAGTTCATGAGCCCATCCATCTTGATGATAGCGAATTATATTTTTCGCATGAATGTTTTGCATTTTTGCTTCACACAGCCAGTCACCCACCAAATCATCACGGATAGATGACTGGGCGTGGCTAAGCGTTGCCAGCAGCACAGACAGGCTACATAATAGTATTTTTAGCATTAGATACTCCTTATTTATTCTTTTTAAAAGAGTGCAAGACAAGATGATTGGATTTCTTTGTTCGCTCTTTTTTAATTAAATTAAGTATAGCCAAGTCATACCTATTTTACAATCGTTGATACAAATAAAAAGGCAGTATGACACCGCCCTTTTATTTGTATCGCCAGTTAACTTATCTTTGCCTTTATAGCAAAATCTTGCGTGGGTCAGCAAGCAGTTTGGCGATATAGCGAGTAAATACGGCAGCATCAGCACCATTGATGGTGCGATGGTCGTAAGACAGCGACAATGGCAACATCAAGCGTGGCTCGAATTCTTTACCATTCCAACGAGGTTGGAAGGTTGACTCTGAAATACCCAAGATTGCCACTTGTGGGTGATTAACTAACGGCGTAAAGTAAGTGCCACCCATATTACCTTGAGATGAGATGGTAAATGACGCACCTTGTAAGTCCTTAGCACCAAGTTTCTTATCTCGTGCTTTTTTGGCAAGCTCACCAATTTCAATCGCCAACTGCTTAATGCCTTTGGATTGAGCATCACGAATGACAGGGACAATCAAACCATCGTCAGTTGCCACCGCAATCCCCATGTGTACAGATTTGCGGATAATCATCTGCGTGTTGTCATCTGATACATGGCTATTAAATTTTGGATGCTGTGTTAGAGCATATGCCACCGCCTTAACAATAAAGGCTAAGATGGTCAAACCCACACCCTGTGCTTTAAACTCTGTTTTTAGTTCATTACGCAAGTTTTCGGTATCGGTGATATCCGCCAAATCAAACTGCGTTACCTGTGGTAATAGCGTGTTTAGATTCAGTTGTGGAATCGAGACTTTTTGTAGACGGGTCAAATCCACTGTCTCAATCTCACCCCAAATCTCTTTATTGGACATATCAGGCAATGGCGGTAAGCTAATGCCAGTAGCTTTGGCAGGTGTGCCATTTGCCACCGATGTGGCTTTTGCTCCTGTCATGACTGACTTCACATAACCAAACAAGTCTTCTTTTAGAATGCGACCATGAGCCGCTGTGCCTGTAACCGCACTAATATCCACACCCAATTCACGAGCCAACTTACGCACAGCAGGCCCTGCGTGTGCATTGCGTGCTTTTTCATTCACTTGTACTTCAGATAACTTGGTGGCAGGTGCTGATGGTGCAACAGTGGCATTGGTTTCTGATTTTGGTGTATCTGCCTTTGGTTGTTGCGTTTGGGCCGGCTGTGCCTGCTCTGTCGCAACGGTTGTAGTAGCTGCAGCTGACTTGATGACCACAAAGGACTGACCGTTTGATACGCTATCGCCTGCATTAACCAAAATAGACTCAATCATGCCAGAAACAGGGGCAGGCACCTCAACCGATGCTTTATCCGACTCAACCAGTAGTAATGGCTGATTCTCATCAACAATATCGCCAACAGCCACTAAAATCTCAGCGACTTCGGCACTCTCTACACCCAAATCAGGTAGGTTATAGGTTTGGCTGCTAGCCACTTCGCTTTTGGTAGGCTGTGAATGCTCAACAACTGGGGTGGCTTGCGGTTGATTGTCTTGCTGAACTGACTGCTCTTCTGCTTGAACAGGTGTATTGTCCGCTGTATCTGTTGCCTCAACAGTTAACAGAATACTACCTTCGCTTACGCTATCTCCCACATTGATGGCAATAGCAGTAACTTTTCCTGAGACAGGCGACGGTATTTCTACCGACGCTTTATCCGATTCAACTAGGATAATGTTGTCATTTTCGCTGATCACATCACCGATATTTACCAAAATCTCAGCGACTTCGGCACTCTCTACACCCAAATCAGGGGCTTTAATTTCCATGTTCGTCTCCTTATTTTGGCTCTACAACTTGGTTGTCATTTAGGATTGGTGCATCAGCTTGATTCTTGATACGACCTTCGTTACTGATGACCTCGTCAGAATCCTCAACAAAGTCAGGCACTGGTGTTGGATTTTGATTGACCGATACCGCAGGAGCATCTGGGAAATAATCATAATGTGGTTGTGGCTGCCAAGCCGGTGCTTGATCCACATCAATCTCAAGGCTGTTGATGGCATCTAGAACCAAACGCACATCAATCTCACCTTCATCTGCCAATTTTTTCAATGTTGCCACAACAATATGTTCAGCATTCACATGGAAGAAATTACGCAACTGTTCACGACTGTCTGAGCGACCAAAGCCATCAGTACCTAGCGTGGTGTATGGACGGCTATCAGGTAACCAACCACGAATCTGTTCTGAATAGTTACGCATATAATCTGTCGCTGCAACCACGATACCTTTGTGCGGTGCAAGCTGTTTGGTTATCCAAGGTGTCTTAACCTCTTCGGTTGGGTGTAGGCGGTTATAATCATCACACGCCATACCATCACGAGTCAGCTCGTTGAAGCTAGTTACACTCCAGACATTCGCTTTGATACCAAAATCGTCATTTAAAATGCGAGCAGCTTTTTGAACTTCACGCAAAATAACACCTGAGCCTAACAACTGCACTTGGCTTGAACCGTTGTCTTCTAGAAGATACATACCACGCTTAATGCCTTCTTCAACACCCTCTGGCATGGCGTGATGTTGGTAGTTCTCATTCATCAAGGTAATGTAGTAGTACACACGCTCACCCTCACCATACATGCGTCTTAAACCATCGTGCATGATGACCGCCAACTCATAACCAAAGCATGGATCGTAGGTTACACAGTTTGGTACAGTGCCAAATAAGATATGACTATGACCATCTTGATGTTGCAAGCCCTCACCGTTTAGCGTGGTGCGACCTGCTGTCGCTCCGAACAAGAAACCTTGCGACTGCATATCACCAGCAAGCCATGCCAAATCACCGATACGCTGGAATCCAAACATTGAGTAGTAGATATACATGGGAATCATCGGCAAGGCATTGGTTGAATAACTGGTTGCCAAGGCAAGCCACGCACTCATTGCCCCTGCTTCGTTAATCCCCTCTTCTAGCATATGTCCATCTTTGGCTTCTTTATAGCCCATCAAAGCTTCGGCGTCTTCTGCAGTATAATTTTGACCTGCAGCAGAGTAGATGCCCAACTGACGGAACATACCCTCTAGACCAAAGGTGCGTGCCTCATCTGGCACAATTGGTACGACATATTTATTTAGCGCTTTGTCTTTTAATAGAGCTGATAATAGACGCACGAACACCATCGTGGTTGATTGCTCTTTACCTTTTGAGCCTTGTAATACTTGGTCAAAGATAGACAGCTCGGGAATTTGTAGTGGAATATGACCGCTACGACGAGCAGGTAGATGTCCACCCAATGCCTGACGGCGACCCATTAAGTATTTGTATTCTGCCGAGTCTTCTGATGGGCGATAAAATGGTAGTGTTTGTAGGTCTTCATCACTAAATGGCAAGTCAAAACGATCTCGGAAATATTTTAGACCTGTTTCATCAAGTTTTTTTAGCTGATGTGCTTTGTTCACCGCTTGAATTTGACTTGATAGACCATAGCCTTTAACGGTTTTTACCAAAATAACGGTAGGCTGACCTTTGGTTTTCATTGCTTCAGCATAGGCAGCATAGACTTTCTTTGGATCATGACCACCACGGTTTAGGTGCATCAATTCTTCATCGGAAAGGTCTTTGACCATCTCTGCAAGTTCTGGATACTTGCCAAAGAATTCTTTACGCACAAAAGCACCATCACGAGCAGTATATAGCTGATATTCACCATCTACGACCTCTTCCATGCGGTGTTTTAAAGCGCCTGTATGGTCTTTGGCAAGCAGACTATCCCAATGGTCGCCCCAGATTACTTTAATTACTCGCCAGCCGGCACCACGGAAGACAGATTCTAGTTCTTGAATGATTTTGCCATTGCCACGCACAGGACCATCAAGTCGTTGCAAGTTGCAGTTAATCACCCAAATAAGGTTGTCAAGCTTTTCACGACCTGCCATGCTAATAGCACCCAAGCTTTCTGGTTCGTCCGTTTCACCATCGCCTAGAAACGCCCAAATTTTGCGGTTTTCGTCTTTAATGAGCTTGCGGTTGGTTAGGTATTTTTGGATATGTGCTTGATAAATTGAAGTCAATGGACCTAGACCCATTGATACGGTTGGAAACTGCCAATAATCAGGCATTAGGTAAGGATGCGGATAACTTGATAGACCCTTACCACCCACTTCACGGCGAAAATTGGTTAACTGCTCTTCGGTCAAACGACCTTCTAAGAATGAACGAGCGTACATACCTGGTGCACCATGACCTTGATAATAAATCATATCACCGCCAAAGTTCTCATCTGGGGCACGCCAAAAATGGTTAAAACCTGTTTCATACAAGGTTGCTGATGACGCAAAAGTCGCCAAATGCCCACCTAACTCATCGTCATTTTGGTTGGCACGCATCACCATCGCCAAAGCATTATAACGCACAAGGGCACGCAACTTACGCTCCATGTGCAAATCACCTGGATAGGTTGGTTCATCTTCTACAGGAATGGTGTTGATATAGGCGGTATCTAGGCGGTTAAACGGTAGGCCTTCTTGCACCGCCATGTTATACAAGGCTTTTAGCAAAAATTGAGCACGCTCTTTGTCGGCATTTTTAATGACTGAAGCAAATGCGTCAAGCCATTCTTGGGTTTCGACATGGTCAGAATCTTTATAGTAAGTCGTCATGATGATTCCTTAGGAAGTTTCGCCAAATTGGCAGTGAATTGGTGCACCACCTCATTCTCTTTGTTGTGTTCTACAGAGATATTTGAGATTGTTTTGCACTTTTTTGATGGTTTAATATTATAAAGGCTTTTTAAAAAAAAGTTTATCGCTTTTAGAAAATGTAAAAATTATCAGTATTTTTTAAAAAAATACTGATTGAAAATCAATTTATTATAACATAAAAATTTTATAAAAATAAGAATTATAATTATTTATACAATAAAAAACTAAGACCGATCAGCGTGATGCTCATCGGTCTTTTTGTGGTTAAATTTACGCTTCGCCGGCTTGCATTTGAATGTAGTTTTGGATACCAATGTCTTCAATTTTTTCTAATTGAGTCTCTAGGTAGTCCTCATACTCTTCATTAGCATCTTTTAGCGTGATGAGTAGTTCACGAGAAACAAAGTCCCGTTTTTGCGTGCAAATGTCAATGGCGTTAAGCAATACATCATGCTTGCGTTTCTCTAAACGCAAATCACAGTTTAGGATTTCTTGAACATCTTCGCCGATAAGCAATTTGCCCAGCTCCTGCAGATTTGGTAGACCCTCAAGCAACAAGATACGCTCAATGAGTTCATCAGACCATTTCATTTCACGAATTGACTGATGGTAAAATACATCGTTTAATTCATTGATGCCCCAATTTTTAACGATACGAGCATGCAAAAAATATTGGTTGATGGCAATTAACGACTGATTCAATACCGAATTTAATGCACGGATAACCTCTTTATCACCTTTCATGACTTATCCTTAATTGTATGATTTTATCTTTATGAGTAAAGATAGTCTATCATTAGTGAGTTACTGTTGCCATGTTTGGTTCGGCGGTTTGACTTTGTAGGTAGTTTTGTAGCCCCATCAAGTCAATCAAACGAAGCTGTTTTTCTAGCCAATGAGCATGGTCTTCTTCGGTGTCTTTTAGCTGTCCGACCAACATATCACGAGTAACATAATCACGCTCTGCCTCACAAATGGCGATACCCTCTTTTAGATGCTCTTGTACAGCATATTCTAGGTCTAAATCACTTTTTAGCATGGCTGGCACATCAGCACCAATATTAATCTCACCTACTTGCATATTTGGTGTGCCGCCCAGCATAATGATGCGATTGATGAGCAAGCGAGCATGCAAAGTCTCATCTTCCATTTCGTGATAAATACGGTCATGTAACTTGCCAAGTTCCCATTCAGCATACATTTGCGAATGGATAAAATACTGATCTCTTGCACCCAGCTCACCTGCCAATAAGAAATTTAAATAATCAATAACTTTTTGAGACGACTTCATCATAAGCTCCTTTAATTAAACAAAACATGATTTCATACAGCATGGTTAATGAATATGATAAACGGAAAAATGAACGAACTACAATGGGTTTGGATAATGCTTAACCAACTTAATCTCGCTCACCGCTTAGCTTACTGCATTGATACTATCGTCTTATATTAACATAATCACCACAAAAATCATGTCAAAATTTGTATCACTAATGAACTGATAACGAAGTGCAATCTGCGAATGCCTCTCAAATTTACCAAGACATAAGCCTACCAACACAATCAAAGTCAAAAGATAATCATTTTAAAAAATATTTTATAACATATTGATTTTATTGATAAAAATAAAAAAATAACAACTCACAAAAGCAAGTTGTTATCATTTCATCATGATTGCGGTCATTTTATTCAAGAATGATTATTCATTAGCTATTTTAACCAATGCCCACCAAGCTAAACCACCCACCGCTTTCTTTATTCATAGAAACAATACGGTAATAATTTAATGGTAAAGATTTAATTTTTAGGTTCGGTGTTATTTGTAACATTAGCCTGCCATCACATCAATCGCAGGCAAATTGGCAAGATGCTCATCAACCAAATCTTGCACCATAGGAATACAACAACCACAACAAGTGCCTACCTGCAAAGTATCTTGTAGTCCCTGCACGGTCGTGATGCCTTGCACCATGGCAGTGTTGATTTGTGTGTCCTTGACATCATGGCAGATACATACATACATTATTATTCTCCCTAGGTGGCAACTCTCGGTTTATTGCTTGCTTGGATTTCACAACCGCATGATAGCAGAGATGATATATTAGCTGAAGCAATCGCTTAATTACTCGGATACTAATATAGCAAGAATAATTCTTGTTTGCAATAGTTTTTGAGAATTTTTCTTATATGATAAAGAAAATAAATAATAATATCCTTAACGATTGATAAAATCAAATATCCGACCAAAACACTCAGATTTGACAAGTTTGAATTTTATGATTGATTTGGTATCAAATATGGGCATTTTGTTTTGTGTTATTTTGTGGCATAATGGCAAAAAAATGATTAGATCTAAGGAGTGGTCATGATTAGTGTTTTTGATTTATTTAAAATTGGTATTGGGCCGTCCAGTTCGCATACGGTTGGACCAATGGTAGCGGCAAGTCGTTTTTTATCACTATTAGGCGAACGCATCAATCAAGTTAAGCAAGTGCGAGTGGATTTGTATGGTTCGCTATCTGCTACAGGCAAAGGGCACGCTACCGATACAGCAACAATCTTGGGTTTGCTTGGGCATAAGCCACGAACCATTGACACCACCAAAACCGAAAGCTATCTACACCCTGTCATGGAAGATGGCGTGATGATGCTAGGTGGCGTACAACAGATTGCCTTTGATTATGGTCGAGATGTTGTATGGTATGACGATGTTACCCTGCCTTTTCACCCCAATGGCATGACTTTAACCGCCTTATTTGATGAAGGCGAATCCATTAACCAGACTTATTACTCAATTGGTGGTGGCTTTGTGATGGACGATAAGGAAATCAATGCAGAATCAGTCCATGATGATGAATGTCAATACCCCTACCCATTTAGGCTTGCTTCTGAATTATCTGCCATCTGCGAAGCAAAATCATGGAATATTGCAGAGCTGATGCAACACAACGAAACTGCCATTAGAAGTGAAGAAGAAGTCAAAAACTACCTAAATGAAATTTGGGAAGTCATGCAGGCGTGCGTTACAGAAGGCTGTAAAAAAGACGGTATCTTGCCAGGCGGTCTAAATGTCAAAAGAAGAGCTAAAGCTCTGTATGATCAGCTATCCAAAGAATATGGCAAATCCACTGATGGCGGACTGTTAGCAATGGACTGGGTGGATTTATACGCCCTAGCGGTCAATGAAGAGAATGCTGCAGGCGGTAAAGTGGTAACCGCCCCCACTAATGGTGCAGCAGGCATTATTCCTGCAGTTTTGCATTATTATCGTGGGTTTATTCCTGAATTTAGTTATCAAGGCGTGCGAGATTTCTTGTTGGTAGCAGGAGCAATCGGTGCACTCATCAAACAAAATGCTTCTATTTCAGGTGCGGAAGTTGGCTGTCAAGGCGAGGTAGGTTCAGCCTGTGCGATGGCGGCGGCAGGACTTGCCCATGTCATGGGCGGTTCGGTCGCTCAATGCCTAAATGCTGCCGAGATCGGTCTTGAACATAACCTAGGATTAACCTGCGATCCCATCGCAGGATTGGTACAGGTCCCCTGTATTGAGCGAAATGCGATGGCATCGGTCAAAGCAATCAATGCTGCTCGCCTTGCCTTGCGTGGCGATGGTTCTCATCATGTCTCACTGGATAAGGCAATCTTAACCATGAAAGAGACAGGAAAAGACATGATGGATAAATACAAAGAAACTGCTCGTGGTGGTCTTGCGGTCTATGCCGACAACCGCATTCCGACCGCAAGCGTTGGCGTAATGGTGGGTTTTAGTCAGTGCTAAGATATCCATCAGCCCTAAAATCAAGCCAATAAAAAGAGCGATATGCTTTTTTATTGGCTAATTAAATACTTAGAGCAGTAAATACTTAAAACAGCAAGTTTTTAACAATTAAAGTAGCAGGCTTAATTAAGCTAAGTATCATGGATCGTAAAGCCTTGCACCTTCTTACAAAGATGCGGTCTTTTGGATAAACGCACATCAGTGCTTTTCTTTTTCTTTTTTATTATCATCTGGAACAACTGCCCGCACCACAGCCACCGTGCCTTTTACCACACCTTTGGTGGTCTTATAAGCAATTTTCACAGGTGTTGTTACAACCTTATGTACACAGGCTTGCAACACCAAGCCTGACAACCCAAGCGTTATTATCAATATCAATTTTTTCACGGTTATCTTATCTTTTTAGAACCCTAATCAGCTAGCTACGATAATCAGCATTGATACTGACATAATCGTGCGATAAATCGCAAGTATAAACCGTATCAACATAAGCTGTATCATACCCCAAATCAATACTGACAGTAATTTCAGGGCGATTCATCACCGCTTGACCTAGGCTTTCTGTATAGCCATCAACCAGACCGCCACGCTGACAGATGACAACTTCATCAAGCAAGACATTAACACAAGCCTGATCAATAGATGCACCCGCATAACCAACCGCCGCCAAAATCCTTCCCCAATTCGGATCAGACGCAAAAAATGCCGTCTTTACAAGCGGTGAATGTGCCACTGCATAAGCAACTTTGGTACAATCATTAAGACTTTGACCACCTGACACCTTCACCGTGATGAACTTGCTCGCTCCTTCGCCATCTCGTACGATAAGCTGAGCAATTTTTAGCATGACTTCTTTGATTAACTCAAATACTGCCTGATAGTGGGCATGATTTTCATCATCAATAAGCGTACCCACTTTTCCTGTAGCAATGAGCGTACAGCAGTCATTGGTTGATGTATCGCCATCAACGGTAATGCGGTTAAAAGTCTGATTGGTGAGCGTAGCTAGGATTCGTTGTAAGAGTGGCCGGCTGATATTAGCATCCGTTGCTACAAAACCAAGCATGGTTGCCATATTTGGACGAATCATACCCGCCCCTTTACTAATACCAGTAACAGTATAGGTTGTGCCGTCAATAGTCGTCTGCACGCTATGCCCCTTTGGCGTGGTATCAGTGGTCATGATGGCATAAGCAGCGTTTAGCCAGTTGTCTGCTTTTAGGTCTGCTAACGCAGCATCAAGCCCAGCGATAATGCGTTCGCTTGGCAATCGCTCGCCAATTACCCCTGTAGAATATGGCAACACCTCTACCATATCCACACCGGTTTTATTCGCCAAAGCCTGACAGACTGCCACCGCCCTATCAATCCCTTCTTGACCCGTAGCAGCATTGGCATTTCCTGTATTAATGACAAGATAGCAAGGCATAGTTTTGGAGATATGCGACCGAACCACTTGCACAGGGGCGGCAGCAAAGGCGTTTTGGGTGGTAACCACCGCCACATTTGCTTTGTCGCTAATCTCAAATATGCTTAAATCACGGCGATTTTCATAACGCACCGCCGCCTCTGCAATACCAATTCTCACCCCATTGATGGGCAATAAAGGCACTAAGTTTACATCACCTACAGGCATAAGACCTCTTTATTTATCTAAAATTCACTGATTATTTGGGTTGTGATAAACACACAAACGATTACAATGCAAATCTCGCCCAAATTGGTGCATGGTCAGACGGCTTCTCCAATCCACGAATATCATAGCTAATCCCTGCATCCACACAGTCGGCGATGAGTTTATCCGTACACAAAATATGGTCGATGCGTAATCCTCGTTTTGGTGTATCCTCAAAACCCCTTGAGCGGTAATCAAACCAGCTAAATTCATCAGCACTATCAGGCTTAAACTTGCGATAAGTGTCGTGCAAATCACGACTCATTAAAGCATCATACCACTCTCTTTCTTCTGGCAAAAATGAACAAGTGCCATTTTTTAACCAGCGTTTAGCATTTTGTTCACCAATACCAACATCACAATCATGCGGTGAGATGTTCATATCCCCCATGATAATCAGCTCTCGCCCTTGACCTTTTAGTTCATCAATATAAGTATTTAAATCCGCATAAAAAGCACGCTTCATGGGAAATTTAATCTCATGATCTCGGTTTTCGCCTTGTGGAAAATAGCCATTCATCACATCAATCTGACGCCCACCTACTTCAAATCTGGCATGAATCAAACGCCTTTGGGCATCAGCATCGGCAAAAGGGAAGCCCTTTTGCACAAAAATCGGTTTAGATTTTGATAAAATCGCCACACCATAATGGGCTTTTTGTCCAAAAAACTCCACATGATAGCCCAAGCTCTTAACATCAATCAGCGGAAATGCCTCATCATGCACTTTGGTTTCTTGCAATCCAATGATGTCCGCTCCCAACATATCGCGCACAGCAACAAGTTGATGCAGTCTGGCACGCAGCCCATTGATATTAAAGCTCACAAAAGTTGTCATGTCTCAATCTCTATCTATAAAAATGATGCTATTGTAACAAACTTTTGATAAAAATTTTGCAAATTTTGCATGACTTTGCTAAATTGGGCGTAGCATAATGCCAATTTAGATAACTCACCCACCATCAGGATACACCATGAATAGCCCTATTTTTCATCATACTTATAAAGTCTATATCAATCACACAGACGCAGGTGGCATCGTCTATCATGCCAATCACCTGACCTTTTTTGAAAATTGTCGCAGAGATTGGCTAAGCTCGCTTGGGTTTCATGGTTATTTTTTTGATGCTGATGGTGTGGCAGGTGGTACAGACAGCCATGATGGAAAAATTCACTTTGTGGTCGCTCGTGCCGATTTGACCTATAAATTACCACTCTTTGTTGATGATGTGCTGATTGTTACCGTGCAAAAGATGACAAAAAAGTCCGCCAGTCTTATTCTAACCCAACATATTTATCGCTCGTATGATGATTTTAAAAGCGGTAAGGTTGCAAGTACTGGCGTGATTACCTTAGCTTGCGTTATCAATAGCGATGATGGCATTCGCCCCTATCGACTGCCTCGCACCTTTTAACAGCACACCAAGTCATTTGTTATCGCCTAGAAAAAGGAGCGGTACTACCTACTGCTCCTTTTTTATGCTCTTTATTTTAAAGCAAGTCAGTTATCAAGACTACCAAATCACAACCACCAAATCACAAAAACTTAGTAATCAATCGCAGTGGCAAATACTTCATGCCCAGACCAATTGGCAACCACGGCCATGCAGGCACATATGCTTCATCAACTTTCGCTTCAATCGCTTTGACAATCACATCAGCACCCTCCTCTTCTTCAACTTCAAAAGGTAGGTATTTTGCTCCAATATTTAAATCAGTACGAACATACCCTGGATAGATGGTTGATACCGTGATAGGCAGTTTTTCAGTGATGGAATCAGCACGAATTCCCTCTGCCAATGTTGCAAGCCCTGCCTTAGCTGCAGCATAGGTGGTTAAATGGCGTGGCAGACCACGCACAGCCGACATGCTAGATATGACCACCAGATGACCACTATTTTGACGGCGGAAAATCTGCATGGCAGATTCACACTGTGCCAATGCAGAGATGAAGTTGGTCTCAGCGGTAGCACGGTTAATGGCAAAACGACCATAACCAATCACACGGCTGTCCCCAACCCCTGCATTCACAATGATTTTATCAATGGTTGTGCCATTTGCCTGCACTTCTTTATCAAAGTCATCGAACACCAAGAATACATCATCATAGATGGTAACATCAAGTGGGCGAACATAAACCTTGATGCCAAACTCTTGCTCAAGCTCTGCTTTTAGTGCCTCTAGGCGGTCAAGCCGTCTGGCACAGATTGCCAAATCATAACCTAAAAAAGCAAACTTACGAGCCATCATCGCCCCAAGTCCTGAGCTTGCCCCTGTAATTAGAACAACTTTACCTTGACCGATGCCACGAATGTCTTTTAAATCTTTAATTTTATTAAACCGGTTTGCCACCACACGACCAAACTTATCCGCTTTAGCAAACAACTCTTCTAATCTTTTCATAACTTACCCATAAAACAACTTAAAAAATAAGTAGCTATTTTAGCGTATTTTTTGGTAAAATTCTAATAATTTACTGTGTACAATCAATCACTTAAGGGCGATTAATCTTCGCCAAAAACTCGGCAGCTCTTAAGCCAGCTTTACCAACAAAGTCTGTTATAGAAACGCCAATTTGCTCATCTAAGCCTAATTTTTCTAGCAAATTTGGCTTGGTGCGTAAGTTTAATGCAAAGACATTGTGATTATCCATTAATCCCAAAATATACGCATCTGATGTGCCAAGCTCATCAATCAAGCCCAAAATATGGGCGTCTTTACCAAACCAAAATTCGCCTGTCGCTACTTTTTCAATATCTAGGCGTGGTCGATGTGAGGCAACATGATTTTTAAACAACCAATGAATGCGTTCTAGTTCAGATTGGTATTTTTCACGGTCTTTATCATCATTTTTATCAAACATGGTAACGGTGCGTTTATATTCCCCTGCTGTAAAAGACTCAATATTGATGTCGTATTTTTTAAGAAAATCATAAAAGTTCGGCATTTGGCTAACCACACCGATAGAACCAACGATAGAAAAAGATGCACCAATAATCTTATCAGCCACGCACGCCATCATATAGCCACCACTGGCAGCGATTTTATCCACACAGACGGTTAAAGACAGCTGAGCTTCTTTAATTCTTTGCAACTGTTCAGCAGCCAGTCCATAAGCATGCACCTGACCACCACCACTTTCAAGACGAATCACCACCTCATCGTTGGCTTTAGCCACGCTAATAATGGCACTAATCTCTTCACGAAGCTGTGATACGGCACTTGCTTTGATGTCGCCATCAAAATCTAGCACATAGATGGTTTTGGCATCATCTTGCTTATTGGTTGTCTTATCCTGCCCTTTTTCTTTAGCATTTGACTTAGCCAAAGACAAAAGTTTAGATAGACAACCACCACAATCATCGGCAGTAACTACTTGCTCAAACTCTTGTCGTTGCTTTTTTTGGACTTTGTTTAAGTGAGTGATTTGTAACTCTACTGGTTTTTTTGATGAAAAAAGTAGCATATTAACCCTTAAAATTTTATAGCATGGTTGATAAAAACTTTTATGCAAATTCACTAAAAATAAATTGGTGCGGTGTTTTTCAAGTTCAGCCAAACGGCAGACCCTTAGCTGTCTGTTGTATTTTTTAGACCTACGCCACGCAAGCGACCGTACCCATCAATATCACGAACAATCAGCGACCAAGCATCATTGAGTCTCACCTCATCGCCCTTGACAGGCTCCGCCTTAAAATGCGATAGCATGAACTCTTCAACCGTCTGATCACGAGCATCGCTCAAAGTTTGCATCAACTCATCATCAATACCAGCCAAGCCTGTGGCACTAGGCGATAAAGTAAACATATCTAAAGCACTGGCAACGGGTGCGATTTTACTAAAACGATTTTGACTAAGGCTACGAGTTGCCAAATTATAAAACGGTAAATCCATGATGCGTGCGTGTGGAGACAACAGCCAATCACCATAAAACTCACTGGTTTTTTGATATTGAGTAGCGGAGTTGTTAAAAACCTTAGCAATATTACCCGCCCAATCACCCAGCAAAGCATACCAAACAATATCGCCAACTTTAAGCACTGTATCATCGTCAACATGCACAAGATGACTGCCACGAACAACAGCGAAGACGCTGATTTCTTGAGGATTTACCTTTCCTGAAATGTCTTGTGGGTGGCGACCAATGGCAAACGCACCGGGCTTAACCTCAAACTCATATAAAGTTATATTGGCTTGATCACCCACCCAAATTTCATGTTCAGCCTTAGGTTCAGCATCGGTTGGCACCCAAACTTTAAACAACCGAGACATGAATGGAATTGTTGTGCCTTGTGCCAACAAAGATAAAATCACCACACCAAAGACGATGTCAAACGCTAAATTTGCCCCTACAACACCGCTGACCACAGGAATGATGGCCAGTGTGATTGGTACTGCACCTCTTAGACCAACCCACGAGATAAAACCAATCTCTTTTAGACGAAAGCCAAACGGTATTAGGCTTGTTGCCACCGCAATCGGACGAGCTACAAATAACAAGAATAAAAAGATTGCCAGTGAATAATACCACTCTTCAATCATTCTTGATGGTGTAACCAATAGACCCAACACCACAAATAGTACTGCTTGTGATAGCCAAGCAAAACTATCCATGACACGCAAAACATGTTCTGTAGCACGGACTTTGGTATTGCCAATGATGACACCTGCCAAATACACCGCCAAAAATCCACTGCCCCCAAATAAGTTGGTCGCACCAAACACCGCCATACCTGCTGACATGATTAAAATGGCGTACATACCATCAGCCAAATGCACCTTTGGTAATAACTTAGATAACAACCAACCTGCCGCCAATCCTGTAATCAGACCAACTAAAATCTGTTGGGTTAGCATTAGGATGATGCTGCCGATTGTTTGACTCTCTGGATTGAGATTCAAAGCAATCATGACCGTAACCAACAAAATTGCCAAAGGGTCGTTCGTGCCAGATTCCAACTCAAGTGTGGCCTGCACACGGTCATTGAGCTTGACCCCGCCATTTCTAAGTAGGCTAAAAACCGCTGCAGCGTCAGTTGAACCAACAATCGCTGCCATTAAAAAACCCAATCGCCAATCAATATCAAGTAGCCAGCTAACAAAAAGACCCAATGCACAAACCGTTGCAATAACGCCCCAAGTTGCCAGTGTAATCGCAGGTTTTAGACCGACACGAAAAGATTGGAATGAAGTGCGAAGTCCACCATCAAGCAAGATGCAGGCAAGTGCTGCCTGACCAATGAAATTTGCGGCAGAATACTCCTGAAATTCAATACCCAGCACCCCTTCTTCGCCAGCAAGCATGCCCACACCCAAGAAAAACAACAACAAAGGCACACCCAAGCGTGCTGACAAGGTGTTTGTCATGATGCTGATAAAAATCAGCATAGAAGTAACAAGATAAATGATATTTAAAGTATCCATCGGCGAAGAAATGCTCCTTTTGGTAAATAACCCGCTTGACAAGTAACGGCTAATTTGGCTTTATTACCACAAATAAATCAGCTAATACTATCACAATATACCGTCAAATTTCCATAACAAACTCATCAATTTAATCGGTTTTTTCATATTAAACATAGTTATTGATTATACTAATTGTATTTAGTACATAGAATATCAAAAACCACCTAAGCCGATATTCCGACAAAGGTGGTTTTATGGTAGTGATTTAAAGAGTTAAGTCAATCAAGATAGGTTTGATGCCTGTACCAAAATCTTGGTATACTCTTCTTGTGGGTTTTCAAAAATCTGCTCGGCAGTACCCTCTTCGATAACTTCGCCTTTACTCATCACCATCACACGGTCAGATAAAGCACGAACCACAGACAAATCATGGCTGATGAAAATATAGCTTAGTCCATATTTGCGTTGCAGGTCATTTAACAGCTCAACCACCATAATTTGGGTTGATCGGTCAAGTGCTGAAGTTGGCTCGTCCAGAAGAACAAACTTAGGTTCTAAAATAATTGCACGAGCAATGGCGATGCGTTGACGCTGACCGCCTGAAAACTCATGCGGATAGCGGTTAATCATTATAGGTGATAGATTAACCTCTTTGAGCATCTTCACCACTTTTTGACGACGCTCCTCTTTGGTCATCTGCGGAAAATGTACTGTCAGACCCTCACCAACAATCTCCCCCACCGTTAAGCGTGGCGACAGCGAGTTAAATGGGTCTTGAAAAACAATTTGCATATCACGGCGAAGCACATCACGCTCTTTGGCATTCATCTGCTTGATGGGTCTGCCACCAAAGCTGATTTCTCCTGTAGATTCCACAATTTGCATGATGGCACGACCAATGGTTGATTTACCAGAACCAGATTCACCCACAATCCCTAAAGTCTCCCCCTCTTTTAGGTGAAGAGAGATGCCCTTGACCGCACTAAAGGTCTTGGTTGGTTTACCAAAGAAACTACGCTCCATCACATAATCTACATGCACTTTGTTAGCAGTAATGATATCTGGCACACCCTCTCCCAATAACGGCTTTTGATTCATTGGGATTGGCATCAGCAGCTCTTTGGTGTATTTATGCTGTGGTTGATTAAATACGCTTTGAGTATCACCTCGTTCGATAATCACCCCATGTTGCATGACACACACTTGATGGCTATACCTTCTAACCAAACGCAAATCATGAGAAATCAAGATGATTGCCATGCCAAGATCTTTTTGTAATTGCATGAGCAAATCTAAAATCTCAGCTTGAGTGGTAACATCAAGTGCTGTGGTTGGTTCGTCAGCAATGAGCAAGTCAGGCTTATTGATGATTGTCATTGCAATCATAATACGCTGAAGCTGACCGCCTGAAAACTCATGCGGATAACAGTCCATCTTACGCTCAGCATCAGGGATTTTCACCGTTTCAAGGGTTTCCAATGCCATTTGACGAGCCTGTTTTTGGCTGATGTTTGGGTTGTGAATACACACCGCTTCGGCAACTTGTTTACCGATTTTCACAAAAGGATTAAGACTGGTCATTGGCTCTTGGAAAATCATGCCAATGCGGTCGCCCCTTAAGGATCGCATTTGTTTTTCAGACAGTTTTAAAATCTCTTTGCCATCAAAAACAACCGAAGAATTCTGACCAAATGTAGCAATCTTTTTGGGCAATAACTGCATGATTGCCATACTGGTAACTGACTTACCCGAACCTGATTCACCCACAATGGCAAGTGTCTGCCCACGATTTAGGCTAAATGTCATGTCTTTGACAACATGAACATTTTCCTCATCAGTCTTTAAAAATATATCTAAGTCTTTAACTTCTAATAGTGCCATCTTCTCATCCTACCATTCGATTATTTATCTTTAGGGTCTAAGGCATCGCGTAAGCCATCGCCTAAAAAGTTAAAACAGAACAATGTCGCTACCAAAAATATTGATGGAATGAGAAGTTGCCACGGTGCTACTTGCATACTTTGAGCTCCTTCTTGTAGCAATGCACCCCAACTGGTCATTGGTTCTTGTACTCCCAATCCTAAGAAACTTAAGAAGGATTCAAACAAAATCATGCCTGGCACAATGAGTGATGCATAAATTACAACCAACCCTAAGACATTTGGCACAATATGACGCATAATGATGCCAGTACTAGAGACGCCTGTGATTTTTGCAGCTTCAACAAATTCTTTATTTTTTAGGCTTAAAGTTTGTCCACGCACGATACGAGCGACATCCAACCATGACACCATACCAATTGCCACAAAGATTAAGAAAATATTTCTACCGAACAAAGTTACGAGTAAAATCACAAAAAACATAAAGGGGAAAGCGTTTAACACATCCAAAAAACGCATGAGCAACATATCCACTTTACCACCCAAGTAGCCTGATAAAGCACCATAGATAGTACCAATCAATACCGCAACGAACGCACCTGCCACACCTACCATAAGCGAAATGCGACCACCAACAGCAACACGAACAAGCAAATCTCTACCAATCGGATCTGTGCCAAAATAATGTCCTGAGCTTAGTGAAGGTGCAGTACCCATACTCGCCCAATCAGTGTGGTCATAAGTATAAGGTATGAACATTGGTGAAAAAATAACAAAAATGGTAATAATTAGCAGAATTAATGCACTAGCAATGGCGGCTTTATTTCGGCGAAAGCGTCGCCACGCATCCTGCCAAAGACTGCGTCCTTTAACATCATCAAGGTTGTGAGGCTTTATGGTTGTATCAATAGACATAAAACATCCTTTTTTATTTTAATATTTGATTTTTGGATCAATGAGTGCGTATAAAATATCAACGATAGCATTAAATGTAATTGTTAGCACTCCCACCAGGATGGTTAGGCTTAGCACCAAACTATAATCACGGTTTAATGCCCCATTGACAAAGAGCTGACCAATGCCTGGCAGACCAAAAATTGACTCAATCACGATAGAGCCTGTAATAATACCTACAAAAGCAGGTCCTAAAAATGAGATAACAGGCAACATCGCAGGACGCAAAGCGTGTTTAAAGACAATGTGAGAGGTTGGCAAGCCTTTTGCTTTGGTGGTGCGGATATAAGGGCTGTTTAGCACTTCAATCATAGAACCCCTTGTTACCCTTGCGATGCTAGAGGCATAACCAAGAGCTAACGTGCCCACAGGTAGGATAAGATTTGGCAATGCACCACTATTCCAACCCCCTGCTGGCAGTACCTGCCAAATAACAGCAAACAACAAGACAAGCAATGGACCTTTTACAAAACTTGGCATGACCACACCTGTCATGGCAACCGTCATGAGTGCATAGTCAAAAAAGGTATTTTGTTTTAAGGCGGCGATAACGCCAAGCGTGATGCCCAATACAAGTGCTATCACGAAGGCGTAAATACCTATCTCCACCGAGACAGGCAAAGACTGAGCAAGCAATTCATTGATGGTGTAATCTTTGTACTTAAAAGAAGGGCCAAAATCCCCCATGAAGAGTTGCTTTAGATAATTTAGGTATTGAAGCCATAACGGATCGTTTAAATTATATTTAGCTTCAATATTAGCAAGTACTGCAGGCGGTAAGTTACGCTCACCAGTAAATGGGCTACCAGGTGCCAAACGCATCATGAAAAATGACACAGTGATAAGAAACAACATGGTTGGTATCGCTTCTAAAAAACGCTTAAAAATCAGTTTTAACATAAAAAACCTTGTGTTCTAAATACCATGAACAAAAGCCAAAAACTTGCTAAATGCAGGTCTTGTCATCCATCTCAGGCTTGCTTTTTATCCTTGAATAGCGAGCCGATCTTGTATCAATGCCACCAATCACTTATCATCATATCTGCTAAGTGATTCAGTGATAAAGCTAGCGTATGATACCTAATTTATAGGAAATTGCACAAAATAATCATCAAGTTGTGCTAATTTATCCTGCTTTACAATCTATCTAATTATTCTAAATTACCAATAAATTAGGTAGATTTAGCGAATAAAAACAAGCATATTATTCAACATGCTTGTTTTTTCATACTTGCCTTATTTAACAGACCAATCTTTGACTAACCAGCCATTTAAAGGATCGGCCAATGAATCAGCATTAATATTGTTTTTAACCAAACGGTTGTAAACAGATACATACAAAAAGATTCCAGGGTTGTCTTTTTGTAGTATAGATTCTGCTTCATAATACAACTGCTTACGCTCTTCATCATTAGCCACCATCAATGTTTTATCAAGCACTTGATCAAAGGCGGCACTTTGATATTTACCTGTATTATTACCATTGTTTGTGCGTAACATGTTATAAAAACTTGATGGCTCATTATAATCAGCACACCAACCAGCCAGTGCCGAATCAAATTTTCCTTGACGGCGAGTATCTAATGAGGTTTTCCATTCTTGGTTGATGGTACTAACATCCACCACGCCATCTGACTGCTGTTTCATCATAGAAGCAATGGCGGTGGTTAAGCGTTTGGCAGATTCACTGGTACTATATAACAACTCAAATTGAAGAGGTTTACTGGTGCTATAGCCAGCTTCAGACAACAGCTTCATTGCCTGCTCGGTACGACCTTTCGCATCAAGAGATGCCCATGCAGGATCAATTCTCTTCATGCCATTGATGATTTCAGGGGTAAACTGATAAGAAGAAATCTCACCTCTTCCTAAAATCTGCTGAGTGATGGTGTCTCTGTTTACCAACATGGTTAACGCTTGACGCACTTTAGGGTCAGAAAACTGTGGCTTGTTCATATTATATTCAATATAAAAACTGCACAAACGAGGCGTAGTGTCAACTTCATTTGGGTGTTCGGACTTGATTTTGGCAAACTGCTCTGGTGGTATGCCTGCTGTAATATCAAGCTCACCTGCCTTATAACGATTGATCTCATTCGCCCCTTGAATGGGTAAAAACGATACTGTCTCAATCTTGGTATTAGCATTATCATGGTAGGCAGTATTACGCTCTAAGGTCAAATGACTATTAACCATCCACTCTTTGAGTTTATAAGCACCACTAACAACTATATTAGCAGGCTCAATCCATTTGTCGCCATGTTTTTCGATGACTGACTTTGGCACAGCATAAGTTACAGGCAGTAACATCAAGTCGGGCAAATACGGCACGGCTTCATCAAGTGTGATTTGTAGGGTGTGATCGTCAAGAGCCTTAACACCCAAAGCATCAACTTGTGCCTTACCTAAACTCACCGCTTTGGCATTTTTAACCTTTGCATCAACCAAGTATTCGCCATAAGGTGCACCCGTTTTAGGGTCAGTTAATCGTTGCATGGCATATACGAAGTCATGTGCTGTTAGCGGTTCTCCATTTGACCATGTTAGCCCTTGCTTAATGTTAAAAACCCATACTTTTTGGTCAGCACTTTCCCAGCTTTCGGCTGCCGAAGGGATTGTTTTGCCATCAGCATCAGATGCTGTTAGACCCATGAACATCTGGCGGATGATGTTGCCAGAGCCTACATCAGATGATTTTTGTGGATCTAAAGTTTCTGGCTCTGCACCATTACCAATATTTATATGACCTGTAGAGGCAGTGGACTGCACTGCTGCCTTATCATCCGCACCGCCACAGCCAGCAAGCACTAGCATGGTGCCTAGTACCGCACTACCAAGCAGTTTTTTATGTAAATTCATATGATTCTCCTTTAATCAATGCTTCAAAATTTTTATATCTTTGATATAGTAATTATTTAGTGGGTCTTTAGCTGAAAAGCCCTGCACATAAGGTTTAATTAGACGAGGTGAAACATATTGATACACGAAAATATTTGCCGAATCCTTATCTAACAAAGCCTCCGCTTGTCTATAGATATCGGCACGAGCCTCATCACTAACACCTGCTTCAAACGCACTATCCAATAGCTGGTCAAATGCTGGGTTATTGTACTTACCATTGTTGTTTGAGTCAGTAGAAAGAAGTGTATTTAGGAAAGTAGATGGTTCGTTGTAATCAGCACACCAACCACCACGAGCCATTTCATGATTTTGGTTGCGACGAGTCTCAAGATAGGTTTTCCACTCTTGGTTATTCAATGATACATCAACAAAGCCCAAACTATCCTTCCAGAATGATGCCGCTGCCACTGCCAATGTTTTATGTTGTTCACTGGTGTTATACAATAGCTCAAATTTCAAAGGATTTGATTCATTATAACCAGCTTCGTTTAATAAACGCTTAGCCTCGCTGATTCGCTTTGCATCATCCCAATTTTTCCATTCTGGCTCGTAAGGCTTGACACCATTAACTGCTTCTGGGGTGAATTGGTAGGCTACTTTTTGACCTTGTTTTAAGATGCTGTCTGTGATGATCTCACGACGCAGCGTCAAAGACAGTGCCTTACGCACACGCACATCGTTAAATGGTGCTTTGGTGTGATTAAATTCATAATAATAAGTACATAGTTTTGGCTGTGCAACCACTTGATCGCCCAATTCTTTTTTTAGCTGCTCAAACTGAGTCGGAGGTAGAGCATCGGCTGTAATGTCTAATTCACCCGCTTTAAAGCGTGCAACATTAACCGTATCTTGAGGGATTACCAAAAAAGTCGCCTCATCAATGGTGGTGTTAGCATCATCAAAATAGCTTGGGTTACGCTTGAGTACAATGCTTTCATTTACACGCCAATCTTGTAGAATATAAGGACCATTGCCCACAAAGTTGCCTACATTTGTCCATTTATCTCCCAGTGCTTCCACTGTTTTTTGATGTACAGGCTTAACAGATGTGTGGATCATCGCATCAGGAAAGTATGGCGTTGGCTGAGTCAATGTGATTTTAAGTGTCTTGTCATCAATCGCTTCTACACCTAGCGTTTCAGGCTTGGCTTTGCCATCAACAATCGCCTCTGCATTAAGTACTTTTAGACCTGACAGATAGGTAGCATAAGGAGATGAGGTTGCAGGATTTACCAAACGGCGAAAGCTATATACGAAGTCATGTGCTGTTACAGGCTCTCCATTAGACCAATTTGCATCACGCAGTTTAAATATCCATACTTTATTATCCTCAGATGACCATTCTAGTGCCATGGCTGGGATGGTTTTTCCATCTTGATCGGTCGTTGTTAGCCCCACAAGCATTTGACGCAGCAAGTTGGATTCTGGCACACCACTAACTTTGTGTGGATCTAAAGACTCTGGCTCTGCACCATTGCTGATGGTAATTTTTTGAACTTCGCTAAGCTCGCCAATTTTTTCGGCAACGGCAGACTGAGCATCCTTTGTCTTGTCCTCACTGCCACACCCTGACAATGCAAACATACCGATTGCTACCATGCTTGCCAATAATGGTACTCTTAACTGCATCATATTTTCTCCTTTGTGATGATGTTTAATGAACTAGCAACATTCATTGTACAATTAGTTAACCAAAATAACAAGCATTTAATCTAAAGAATTACCGTTTATACCAACTCGTCAACAGTCCACTTCAGTTAAATATAAAGTTCATTTATATGTTAAGATTTTGGCAGTTAGGTGCATCACAAGTATCATGACAACCATTAACACAACGCCTTTTACTTTATCTTTTTTCATTCTAAGGCTCTTTTTTATTGTCAAAGCCGTCCCATTTTGTAAAATTCACAATTTTTAATCAATTTGGGATTAACTTTTTGGTCTATTTTTGTTAAAATCCCAAAAGCATATTTATTGGATTTATAGTTTCTACTTTATTTAAGGCAATTTATTTATGATGCGTAGCCATTATTGCGGTCTTGTTACCGAAGAACTCATTGACCAAACCATTACCATCGCAGGCTGGGTGCATCGCCGTCGAGACCACGGTGGGGTTATCTTTTTGGACATGCGAGACCGTGAGGGTCTACTACAAGTCGTGATTGACCCAGATACGCCTGAAGCTTTTTCAACCGCTGACTCAGCTCGTTCTGAATACCTGCTAAAAATTACAGGTCGTGTTCGTCGTCGTTATGAAGGCACAGAAAACAGCAACATGACCAGCGGTCAAGTAGAATTACTGGGTAAAGAGATTGAATTGCTTGCCAAAGCAGACACCCCACCTTTTCCATTAAACGATGACAACATCAATGTATCAGAAGAGTTACGCCTAAAATATCGCTTTTTGGACATTCGCCGTCCAGAGATGTTAGACCGCCTGCGTTTTCGCTCAAAAGTTACCAATCTTATTCGTAACTATTTAGATGAGCATGGCTTTTTGGATGTTGAAACGCCAATTTTAACTCGTGCCACTCCAGAGGGTGCAAGGGATTATCTAGTGCCGAGTCGTGTCTCCAATGGCGAGTTTTATGCTTTGCCACAATCACCCCAGCTATTTAAACAACTGTTGATGGTTGGCGGCGTTGATCGTTACTATCAAATCGCCAAATGCTTCCGTGATGAGGACTTGCGTGCAGACCGTCAGCCAGAGTTTACCCAGATTGATATCGAAACTTCATTCCTAGACGATAATGACATCATGGACTTGATGGAAGGTATGACTGTCAAACTATTTGATGAGTTGTTGGGCGTGAAGTTTGACAAATTCATCCGTATGCCATACAGCGAGGCAATGCGTGATTATGCTTCTGACAAGCCAGACTTACGCATTCCACTAAAACTTGTTGATGTTGCTGACATCATGCAAAATGTTGAGTTCAAAGTATTCTCCGCCCCAGCCCAAGACCCCAAAGGTCGTGTGGTTGCCTTGCGTGTGCCAAACGGTGCCGAGATCAGTCGTAAACAAATCGATGAGTACACCAAATTTGTTGGTATCTATGGTGCTAAAGGCTTAGCATACATTAAAGTCAATGACGCAAGCAATATCAACAATGGCGTAGACAAAGAGTCAGGACTACAATCACCCATCATTAAGAACATGACTGATGAGGTATTGACAGAACTGATTGAGCGTACAGGTGCACAGTCTGGCGATTTAATTTTCTTTGGTGCAGATAAGGCTAAAGTTGTCAATGATGCAATGGGTGCGTTGCGTGTCAAGCTCGGCCATGACCTTAATTTATTAACTTGTGAATGGGCACCGTTATGGGTGGTTGATTTCCCAATGTTTGAAGAGACCGATGATGGCAAATGGACTTCAGTTCACCATCCATTCACCTTGCCAAAATCAAGCGTTGAGGAAGTGAAAAACAACCCAGGTGAAGCACTGTCTGTCGCTTATGACATGGTGCTAAATGGTACTGAAATCGGTGGTGGCTCACTGCGTATCTACACACTTGAAATGCAAAAAGCAATTTTTGAAGCATTGGGTATCAGCGAAGAGGAAGCTGAAGAAAAATTCTCATTCCTACTCAATGCTCTAAAATATGGTGCACCGCCACACGGTGGTTTGGCATTCGGTCTTGACCGCCTTATCATGCTAATGACAGGCTCATCATCAATTCGTGATGTCATCGCATTTCCAAAGACCAAAACAGCTGAATGTCCACTTACCCAAGCCCCTGCTGCTGTAGAAAGCAAACAGCTGCGTGAGCTAGGTCTTCGCATCCGTGAACAAAAAAGTGCAGAATAAGGCATCATTTGGATGTTGAGGTTGATTCGGTTTGTGCCATTGTCCTTACTTAGGACTTTGGCACGAGCCATCGCTTGCTTGGCACTACTGATTGATGCAAGCATCTATCGCAGTATTCGCAAGAATTTACTGATAACCAGACCACTACTGTCTAATGAGCAACGAAAAGCAATGGCTAAGCAACTGCTTTTTAATCAGCTCATCAGCACCGCAGACAGCCTAAAAAGCTGGGCAATGCCAACAGAGTGGTCAGTCAGTCAAATTAAGTCCGTACATCGTTTGGATATACTACAAGATGGCTTAAATCACCCCAACGGTATGCTTGCCATAGTACCGCACATTGGTACTTGGGAAATGATGAACGCATGGATCAATCAGTTTGGTCAACCTGTCATCATGTATAAACCTGTCAAACAAAAAGCAATCGACAACTTCATCCGTGAAGGACGACAGCGTCTTAACGCCACACTTGTGCCAACAGACAGTACAGGCGTCAAAGCAATATTTAGGGTGCTAAAACAAGGTGGATTTAGTATCATCTTGCCCGACCATGTCCCTGACCCATCAGGTGGCGTAATTGTGCCTTTTTTTGGCATACCTACGCTAACTGGTACGCTTGCCCCTAAACTTGCCCAAAAAACAGGTTGTGCTTTGGTTGGATTAAGCTGTGTACGCTGCGATGATGGCAATGGGTTTGAGGTTCATTGCCACAACTTATTCGACCCGAAATTATATGACCCAGACATCAATATAGCTACCCAAGCGTTAAACGATGCCATGCAAGGCATGATTGATGAGCATTTTACTCATTATATGTGGGGCTATCGCCGTTTTAAGTTTACATCCTTTGAGAACAATCCCTACTTGCTTGATGAAAGTGAGCTACACCAACGAATACTTTCTTATCATGCTACACAGAATAATAAGGATAGGACATGAGTACAGCCAATACCAATTACATCATCTGTATGAAATGGGGCAATAAATACGGTGCTGACTATGTAAACAGACTGTACAATATGGTACAGCGTAACATGACCCTACCCTTTACTTTCGTTTGTCTAACTGATGACAGCACAGGCATACGCTCGGAAGTCGTCTGCTACCCCATACCTGAGCTGAATCTACCGAGCAATATTCCTGAGCGTGGCTGGAAAAAGCTCACCACATTTAAGCCTGATTTATACGGCTTAAAAGGTACGGCACTATTTTTAGATATTGATATTGTCATTGTTGATAATATTGATTGTTTCTTTATACATCAATCACAACATGATGACAGTGTGATGATTATCCGAGACTGGAAAAAACCATGGCGAATGGTTGGTAATAGCTCAGTTTATCGCTTTAAGGTGGGACAAAATACTTACCCCAACCTACTGGCATATTTTGAACAAAACTTTGAAAAAATCCGCTCGGAAGTTCGCCATGAACAGGCGTTTTTATCTAACTACCTAAGAGAACATTATCATTTAGAGTATTGGGATGAATCGTGGTGTGTGAGTTACAAATATCACTGCCTACAAAAAATTCCTTTGGCGTATTTTAAGCCACCTGTTAAGCCAAAAGATGCCAAAATCATCATCTTTCATGGCGAGATCAATCCGCCTGATGCCATCGCAGGTGGTGGTGGTAAATGGTATCGCCATGTATTGCCAAGCGATTGGATTAAGCAAGCATGGCAATAAGACCCATCAATTGTAGCAATCAAACTAAAAAAGCACCTATTAGGTGCTTTTTATTTATTAGCGTTTGAACATATCGCCTTGCCGATTTTTCTTGACATATTCAATCATGCAATCACGCAACAACTGGCTTGCAGTACGGTTATTATCTCGTGCTGCTTGTTTAAATTGCTCAATCAAATTCTTATCAACACGCATGTTAAAAGTAGTTTGTTCGTCTCGCTCCACCATATCTAGCCCCTTTTGCCTACAAGAAATAAAATAGGGCGTAATTATAACAATCAGTATAGATTTTTCAAGTATTTGTTAAGATTTTTTTACTTTTTTTTGCCAATTTGAATGAATCTTTTCATGATTTATTCAAAAAAATTAACCAATCTCAAACCATGCTAGCAGTCAGACATTCTTAAAACATGATTCATGATAAATACAGGATAAGGTTTGAGTGTCATTATCAGACAACAAATCAAATACTAGAAGCTCTCGCCAGTTCGTCATGGCGTTGGCAAGTATATTCAAAATAGCACTACAAAAGCCAAACTAAAAGGACTAAGCTCTGTTAAGTGCAGAAACTTAGTCCAATCAAGTCTTTAAAAACCGACCACTTAATACAACCTAATATTTATTTCGTGTTGTATCAGTTGGTTTATTGGGTATTTGGATTTGTTGTTCATGCCCAATTTGGCAGTCTTATACTCTAAACTGAGGCAAGAACGCTTCAACGCCTGGAAACATACTAACAGCACCCATCGCAAGACATAAGACAACAAAGCCAATCAGCGGAATCATCACACGCCCAGAAAAACCAAGTTCACGGCTGCGTTGTTTATCACCAATAAGACCTAAGTTATCTAACATCATGGTTAAAGACCAACCAAAAACAGGGTTTACCAACGCTGATGCAAACACCACAATGGCAGCAGATTGCGTTGTCTTGCCCTTACGAGTCATTTCCATACCTGCTTCTAACAAAGGTACGAATACCGCCACAATCAACGCTGTGCTTAGTACAGGTTGCCAAAAACCGCCAAATCCATCGGGGATAACCCCAAATCGCCGCTACAATACAAAATACAACGGTTAAAATTGCACCTGCAGGGATTGGACGCTTGGCAATGGCAGCTGGCACAATATAAGTACCCCACGATGAGGTAAAATTTGCACCGCCCAACGCTGAGCCAACTGCTTGACGCACTGAACAGGAAATCATCGTATCGTCAATATTCATGTAAGTGCGTTCTGAGCGTGGTGGATAGCTAATTTTTTGGAATACTTGATGACCCAAAAAGTCAGGCGACCACATAGCAACTGCCAACACCGCAAATGGGAAAGCAACGATATACGCCTTCAAATCTGACAGACCCAATGTCCAACCTGTATCTTCACCCCACCAGTACATTGGGTTTAATGGTGGTAGTCCTGGGTCGGTATTAAATTCAAAGGTGCACCCAAGGCGAACGCCAACCCACCTGCAATGGCACAGCCAATCGGTACAGCCAACCAGCGTTTTTGCCAATGCTCAAGCAAAGCATACATAACAATGGTTGCTACAATGATAATAAAGGCGATGTGCGGTAAACCAATTTTATCCACCCATGCAATCATTGCTTTTACCTGTCCTATCGTACCAACAAAACCCAGATACAAGAGTAAGCCGCCCGCCACGCTTACTGGTTAGGCGTGCCATAAGGCTACCACCCTTACACAAGGCAAGAGCAATGCCAAACACTCCCATCAATACACCAAATGCTAGCGGATGTCCACCTGCGGCGACAACGATAGGAATGAGCGGAATGAGTGGTCCATGTGTACCAGGTAGATTTGAAGTAGGTAGGATAAAACCTGAAAGAATCAGGACAAAAAATGCCGCAATTAACATCTCATAGCGAACATTCTCAAGAATGAAAGCATCGGATAGTCCCAAAGGCGTAGCAAATGCCGCCGCCATCGCCCCCCACCATAACGATTTTACCGATGGTGGCAGCAATTGCAGGAATGGTATCCTCCAACTCAAAACGATAATCACGAAACGGCAGGTTAATTTTCCAGCGTTTTGGCTGCATGATTTGCAGTTCGTGGTTTAGATATTCGTTGCGTGTGGCAAAATTAGAGCTTGGTCTATATAGCTCGGCATAACTTTTATTGCCCAAGTCGCTTGACTGACCATTGTTTGCCACTGAATTATCAATCATATCACTCACAATACATACTCCTTAACATTGTGATGACTAACGGCATTTAAGATTCATTTTTTCCATCAGCCTTGATGCCGAAAAAACACGCTTAAACACCACTGGTTGTTTACAATGAGCATAGAAGCTACTGTATTGTGCATTTTTTAAAACACATTTCTAAAAATAACCAAACCTAGATGACTAAAAATACTCAAAGCCGAACAGACAAATCTGCTCGGAAATTTGTTCATTTTTTGAAATACATTTAAAAGTATTTGATCCACAAATACAGCGTCATCCATGTTCGGGCATGATTATATATTGGTTTTATTCATCTGTCATGCACTATTTTTATAATGATTAAAAAATTTGCAAATAAATCATCGTCAAAACATAACAATTCCATCATTTATGGTACAATAAATCATCATTATTTTTTCAATCAATAAGCATCATGGCAATCACCACCACCTACCCCTGCCCCACCTGTAAGACACTCACAACATGGGCAGATAATCCAGTCAAACCTTTTTGCTCCAAACGCTGTCAGCTTATCGACCTTGGCGAGTGGGCATCAGAAAACTACAAAATCCCCACAGCAGACACCCCATTTAGCGAAGAAATAGAACATCACAGTCCAAATGCCTAGACAGGAGTTTTTTTATGAGTCATCTTATGCCCACCTATGCCCGACAACCAGTCAATTTTGTGCGTGGCGAAGGGTCTTATTTGTACGATGATCATGGCAAGCGTTATCTGGACGCATTGACAGGCATTGCTGTATGCGGACTTGGGCATTGCCACCCTACCATCTCCAACGCCATTAAAGAACAAGCTGATACACTCATTCATACCAGCAATTTATTTGGCGTTCCATGGCAAGAAAAAGCAGCAGATATTCTATGCAAAAAAGCAGGCATGGAGCAGGTGTTTTTTGGCAACTCTGGGGCGGAAGCCAACGAATGTGCCTTAAAACTGGCTCGCTTATACGCCCATCAACAGGGCAAAACACGACCAAAAATAATCGTCATGACCAATGCCTTTCATGGTCGCACTTTACTGACCGTTACTGCCACTGCCAACCCCAAAGCACGAGAAGGATTTTATACCCTAGAAGATGACTTTATTCGTGTGCCATTTGGCGATGCTGCTGCCGTATCTGCCCTAAGCGATGATAAGGATATTTGTGCGGTATTGGTTGAACCAATTCAAGGTGAAGGAGGGTTGCATACGCCACCTGATGGTTATCTTGAGGCATTGTCTAGTATCTGTGAGCGTAACAACTGGCTGTTGATGCTTGATGAAGTGCAAACAGGCAATGGTCGTACAGGCAAATATTTTGCTTATCAATACACCAGTATCCGCCCTGATGTTCTGACCACCGCAAAAGGTCTAGGCAATGGCTTTCCTGTGGGTGCGTGCATGGTGGCAGGTCGTGCTGTTGGACTTTTTGGGTATGGTTCGCATGGCTCTACTTATGGTGGCACGCCACTTGGTAGCCGTATTGTCTGTGCTGTGTATGATGAGCTGACCGATGCCGTACTTGACAATGCCAAAAAACAAGGCGATGCCATCAGATGTGCCATCAACAAAAAATTCTCTCATCAAGGCGTACAACTGCGAGGTCTTGGCATGATGATTGGCATCGTCTTGCCAGATGGCATTGATTGTAGTCAGTTGGTAGACATCGCACGAGATGACCACCAACTCATCATCAATGTTACTGGTGACAATGTCATACGCCTACTGCCCGCCCTTAACCTAAGCGATGCTGACACCACCTTGTTAATAGCCAAGCTAGAATTGCTATTAACAACGCTTTTATCTTAAGTCGTGCAATCAAGTCAGCCACAACCCACAGTCAGCTTTTGGGGTGTGCCTTGCTCTTTTTTGCACAGTTTTATTCAAATCAATCGTCAGTACACCCCAAGATAACAGCGAAATAAACAACAAATTGATTTTGGCCTTTTTTGTATTTACAATACTTATTCATCAGTGCTGAAATATTTTTTATAGTATAGGCAATTTTATAGCCACCAGATAGCCAGACCTGCCATGCTCAATTCTAGTTTTTCCATCTGCTCGTTGGTATCGCTACTTACTCTTAGCGTGAGTATGACCGCCTGCCAAACCCTGCCAAGCAACGCTCACCTGAATAAAAGCACCCAACTCACCCAAAAAGCACATAGCCGTCAACCAACCTTTTTGGCAAATACTGACAGTGGTCATTCAACGCCACATAGCACTTTTAAACACCTTATCAATTATCAGCAAAATAACCCACCATCAGGCTACTATCCGATAGCCACAGGTGCAGATGCCCTAGATGCTCGTAGCTCATTGACCAAGATGGCAAGATCTACCATTGATATCCAATATTACATTTGGCACAATGATAAAGCAGGACGCAAAATGATAAAGGAGTTATGGCAGGCGGCAGAGTGTGGGGTCGTTGTACGGCTATTGCTTGATGACTTTAATAGCTCGCCTACGCTTGATGAGTTACTACTGGCATTTGATCAACACCCCAATGTCGCCGTCAGACTTAGCAATCCTTTTGCTCATCGCCGATTCAAAGCCATCGACTTTTTGACCAACCCTACTCGAATCAATCGCCGTATGCACAACAAAAGCATGACTTTTGATAATGAGCTTAGTATCATCGGCGGTCGCAATATTGGCAACGAATACCTAAATCATCACAAAAATAACAACTTTGCCGACTTAGATGTGCTACTAGCAGGTTCTGTGGTGAAAGACATCAATCAAAGTTTTGAGCAATATTGGTCATCGCCATTAAGCTATGACATACGCACACTGGTCAAACCTTCGCCAAAAAAGCTGTTTGACCTCATTGAAGATGATATGACCGATGACACCAATTCCCGCACAAACCCATTTACCCAGACCATTGCTTTTCGTTGGGCTGACATTGAATTTTTGGTTGATGATGTGGGCAAGCTAGATAAAAGTGCATCACTGGACGAGCATTTGGTCAGTTTACTACAACATAAGCTCGGTCATCCCAATAAACGCATCAGTATCATCTCATCATACTTTGTACCCACCAAAGATGGGGTGCTAACGCTTAGACGATTGGCAAGAAGTGGTGTAAAAATTAACATTTTGACCAATTCTTTTGATGCCTCCGATGTAGGGGTAGTACATGCAGGGTATGGACATTGGCGACACGATTTACTTGCAGCAGGGATTAATCTGTATGAAATAAAATCCACTGCCATCAATACCAAACAGAATGACAATAAATTTTGGCGTACCAAACAAATCACCACAACCAGTTTACACGCCAAAGCCTTTGCCATCGATGATGAGCAGGTATTTATCGGCTCATACAATATTGACCCTCGCTCGGCAAACATTAACACCGAGCTTGGTGTGCTGATTTATGATGAAAGATTGGCAATGCAGCTGCATAACGCCCTACAAAATCAAAAAATCCTAAACCAAGCCTATAAAGTTGTACTGACCAAACAAAATACGCTAGAGTGGCACACCTTAGAAGATGGTAAATACACTGTTTATACCAATGAACCCAACATGAGCCTAAAAGACCGAGCAGGCGTGGCATTGATGGCAATAATGCCAATAGACTGGTTATTATGATGTCATTCTAATAAAAGCGGTTTTGTTGTTAGTTCTTGATGGTCTATTGGAAGGGAAAGTAAGGCAAGTTTAAATTATAACACCTTTATCACTCATCAATAATGCAGAAAATGCCCCACTCAATGCTATACCAATCAAGTGAATGCTTATGCTTAGCCCTTAAATAACAAAAAACCCATCAAAACGGGTTTTTTTGTTATTTGGGAATTTCTTTACTAAAAGTATCTTTTGATTGGTTAGAAGCTGACGGTCTCAACGCTCGCATCTGATGCTTTTAGCATGATGTTGGCAGATTGGTGGGCAAATATGCCGTTACAGACCACACCAACAATGTTGTTTAACGCTTCTTCTAGCTGTACTGGTGATACAATATCCAAATCATAAGTATCTAAAATGACATTACCATAATCAGTAACAAAACCTTCACGATATACAGGGTCGCCACCCAACTTGACAAGCTCTCTGGCGACATAGGAACGAGCCTGTGGCAACACTTCTATGGCAACGGGGAATTTACCCAGCTTTTGTACAATTTTTGACTCATCAACCATGCACACAAACGACTTAGAAGCAGCAGCGACAATCTTCTCACGAGTCAAAGCACCGCCACCACCTTTAATCATGTTACCCTGAGCATCAATTTCATCTGCACCATCAATGTACAAATCAAGCTCGCCAACCGTATTTAAATCAAAAATCTCAATACCGAGTGCCGCAAGTTTTTCTTCGGTAACCCTAGATGACGATACCGCACCTTTTAGTTTGACTTGTGGCAAAAGCTCAATTAAGCAATTTACCGTACTGCCTGTACCCACGCCTAAAATCATACCATCTTGAATATAGTTTAGGGCAGCTTTGGCAGCAGCTTGTTTTTGTGCCAGCTTGGGGTCGACTATCGTCATATCACACCTATTGGATAAAAAATAAATGCTTGGTAAGTAGCCATAAGATTTTAACTCATTAAAAAGTAACGAATAAAATCATAAACTTAGCTTAATTTTAAATAAAAAAATGACTTCATCAGCACATCTTCGGCACACTTTGTATCTACTACCGTTGCTACCTTCCGGTCCTGGCGGGGTTCATAGTACATAGTTGCGAAGCTACCGATGAAGCCAAGCCATTATTATACTTAATAATTTAAAATATGCAAGGGGATTTTAAATTTTTTAAGTCAAAATAACATACAAATCATTAAGGCTGTATCGGCACAAATCTTCTTATCTGATGTGCTAGCCCTTCTGCAATGATTTCTGCTTGTAACACTCGGCATTCTGCCAGTTCAAAATGACTAGGACAATCCCCTTCAAGGATTGCTGTCATGTGTGCCACAATTGGCATATGGCATACGATGGCAACGGTTAAACCGTTCATCTGGGTACCATATTTATGACGAAGGGCGTACTCAATATCATTTATTCCAATCTTTGGATTGTCATCAGGGGTGATGCGATTGACCGTGATAAAATCAGGCTCTTGACCTGCTACCACAAGCTCATCAAAAATAATGCTCGCAGTTTGGTTGGCACGATTATAAGGGCTTGTAATAATAACATCAATCAAACCTTCACTGACCAAAAACTCTGCCGTTTGCTTGGCTTGCCGTCTGCCAAAATCAGTTAAATCACGCCCTGCATCATCATGATGTGGCACAGCCTGTCCATGTCGAACAAAAATTAATTTCATTGTCATCACTTGTCTTCTGCTTCTTTATCAATACCACTTAGCGTGCTTGGTTTGGCATCTTTACTGGTTCTTAGCACTTCACTAAACTCTTGGCTTAATCGCTGATTACTCTCATCATGTGGCATGACAAACTCCACATCACTTCTAAAGCCTGTCTCCATCAAGTTCAACGCCACACCCAGCGGAGCTTTATCTTCATATAATACGGCATGCAGAGCGTGCGTGATGGGCATATACACACCCATTGCTTTAGCACGCTCATGCACTTGCAAGATGGTATTCACCCCTTCTGCAGTTTGTCCGAGTTTTTTTGCGGCATTATTCAAACTTGTTCCTTTGCCCAACATATTGCCAATACGATAGTTACGACTCAGCACTGAATTACAGGTTGCATACAGATCGCCAACACCTGACAACCCCAAGAAGGTCAAAGGATTAGCTCCCATCGCCACCCCAAATCGGCTCATCTCCGCCAATGCACGAGTTAATAACATGGCTCTAGTGTTATCGCCCACATCATAGGCAGCTGCCATACCCATGGCAATGGCATAAATGTTTTTTAAGGTGCCGCCAAGCTCCACACCCTTAACATCATCAGATGCAAACACCCGAAAAAATGCACTATGCAATGCCTCTTGCACCGCTGTACGCAACAGCTCTGATGGTGATGCGATGACAGTCGCTGATGGCATATTGTCCATGATTTCAAGGGCTAAATTTGGACCACTCATCACACCATAATTGACCTGTGGTAGCACTTGTTGAATAATATCGCTCATCATGGCAAAGGTCTGTTTTTCCATTCCTTTGGTCAAGGATATCACTGCTTGATGTGTGATGAACGGCTTGATTTGTGTCAGCATCTCACGAAATGCCGAGCTTGGCACTGCCACAAAGATAATATCTTTACCCTTGACCACAGATTCTAGGTCATGGCTGAATTTTAAAGCATCGTCTAGCTTATGATTAGGTAGGTATTTTTTGTTGATGCGGGTTTTTTTCATTGCCTTGACCGCAGCCTTATCACGCACCCATAGCGTAGCATCACAGCCGTTGCGTGCCGCCATGTTCGCCATCGCCGTACCAAAACTACCACCCCCTAAAAACACCAGTCTTAAGGCATTGGTGCGAGATGTTTTTTGTTCATCTATTGGTGCTGTTAGATTCTTTTTCTTGCCAAGCCGTGCTAATTGTGCAATATTTGCGATGATGGGTGTATTTTCAAGGCCTACATCTTTGATGGCATGTATTGCATCATCAATGCCACTACTTGCCGCATTGACAATTTGTTTTACCGCTGTGCCGCTTATTGGTTTTGGTAATTTCATAAATTAAGCCTTTATTTGTGGTAGTAATGGCAACAGCCATAAGCACATAAACATCAATGTCTAAACTCAGTCAATTCATCAAAATCAATGGCTTCTCGAGCAGGCACTTTAATATCACTAGAACCCACATACACAAAACCACAAATCATATCTTTATCCGACACCTTAAAATACGCCTTAACAGCAGGTTCATTACAAAGCGGACCTGTACGCCATACGGTACGATAACCCAACGACTCAAAAGCAAGCAACATATTTTGAACCAATGCTCCTGTACTTAGTAACTGCTCAAAAGATGGCACCTTTTCATGTTTTTTGATATCGGTAGCAACCGTGATGATCATTGGTGCTCTTAGTGGCATATTTAATAGTTTTTGCTTGGCAGTATCATCAAGTGGCTCTTTAGATGCTTCTTCACCTGCCTGTAGCAACGCCCGACCAAACGCCACCAATGCATCACCTGTCATCACGGTCAGACGCCAAGGCTTTAGTTGCATATGGTCAGGAGCGGTTACAGCCGCCCGTAAGACATGGGCAAGCTCATCATCGCTTGGCATGGGTAAGATGAGTTTGCCAATGCTACGGCGAGCGTGCATGACATCAGTGATGGGGTTGATTAGGGTATCGTATTTCATTACTTATCCTTGTTGCATTCATATTATTCCACACGATGCTCTTCGGCAAGATAATCTTCTGACTGCATCTCAAGTAGGCGTGAACGAGTGCGTTCAATCTCAAAGGCAAGTTTTTGCCCTTGATATAACTCCAAGATGGATTGATCGGCACGCACCAACAGTTTGACACGGCGGTCATAAAATTCATCCACCAAATAAATAAAGCGTCTGACAGGATCCATCAGTGTATCTGTCAAAGCAGGAACATTGTCCACCATCACCGTATCAAAATCATTGGCAATCTCAATAAAATCCGCTGCAGAGCGAGGCTGCATACACAAAGCACGAAAATCAGCCAACAAAATAGTTTCGGTTCGCTTAACAATCTCTATCTCACGCCCTGCCACCACAATGGGAGCGGTTGTGATCGATTGTCCTGCCGACAAGGAATCAAATCGCTCAGATAGCCAGTCTTTGGTGTCGTCCGTCAAAGGATAACTGTATAGTTTGGCCTGTTTTAATAACCTTAAACGATAATCAACGCCGATGTCAATATTCATGACGGTATTATTTTTCTCAACTTGAGCAATGGCAGGTAAAAAGCGGTTACGATGAATGCCGTTCTTGTACAGCCCTGATGGCTCAATGTTTGATGTCGCCACCAAAGTGATGCCACGCTCAAATAGCATGGTAAATAAATCTCCTAAGATCATCGCATCAGATACATTAGAAACAAAGAATTCATCAAAACAGATGACGACTGCTTCTGAATGAATGATGTCTGCCACCTTCTGCAATGGATCGGTCTGCCCTTGTAGCTTGACCAGTTCAGACTGTACACGCTGCATGAAGTGATGAAAATGCATACGCATCTTGCGTTTGATGGGCAAACTTTCATAAAACATATCCATCATCCATGTTTTACCACGACCGACACCACCCCACATATAAAGCCCTTTTGGGGGGGTTGGCTTAGATTTAAATAAGCTAGCAAAAAACCCTTGCTTGGTAGCACCATCAGCCGTAATAAGCTCGTGATATAGGTTATCCAAATAGGTCATGGCTTGGCGTTGCACTTCATCTTCGCTAAAATTACCTGTTGCCAATGCCGCATGATAACGCTCAAGGGGCGTTTGATTGCTCATGATTATCCTTAAAACTTAACTTGCAATGATAGATAAAATATAAAACCCAAAATATTGTACATACTCATGACTTAATACAACTTAGATGGTTTGGTATTTTGGATTAAGGCTTGCTTTAGGTCGGTCAGCTTGCCATGAAAAAGATGACCAGCACCTGCAATAATCGCCTGATTAAAGCCACGATGAACAGCAAATTGATGTAACAAAGCAGGTGCAACAAGCCCATCGTTATCACCATAAATAACAAAGGCATGACCAGCGTTAATCGTCAGACGACTTGCATCATTACGCACAACCGATGGGGCAATTAAAGCCAGATTATCAAGGCGTAATGACTCAAAGACACCGCCCGTCCGCTGATGCTCATCAAGCAAATCCGCCATACGACAAGCAATAAAGCCCCCAAAAGAAAAACCACCAAGCCAAAGCACTCTAGCATTCGTACGGCTCATCGCCCATTTTAATACCGTCTGTGCATCCATAAATTCGCCATCGCCATATTCTGATACACCTGATGAGCGACCTACGCCACGATAATTAAAACGCACCACATCCATATTAGCATCACGACAAAATCGATACATGGTGCTTACCACCTTGTTCATCATCGTACCGCCATCTATTGGATTTGGGTGGCATAGTAAAGCAAGCGTATCTGTCGGTTGTCGGTATCCCTTTTGCCATATAGCATCTACTTCTAATACGCCATGGGGTGCATCTATTAAGGTGGTCTCGTTATTCATGATAAAAATTTTCCTAAATCCTCACATTATAACACAGTTTTGGTTATGGTGCATTTATCTAAGTTTTAAGCTCGTCTGGCTTTGCCATTTCCTTTTTTCAGCTAAAAATCTGTTAAGTACCCAAAAAAGCAGTATAAAATCAAAAATAACCCACTCTTTATTAAAAACTCATTATGCTCCAAATAAATAAGTGTATTACCATCTCTTATTAGTCCACTAATTCTAAAATGGAATAATAATTTGTATTTTTGCACTTAATCATTTGCACGCAACTATCATATAATGATTTACCTGTTTAACAAATTGGAACAATTCATGAAAAAACAACTACTCCCCCTAACGCTTACCATTGCCACCCTTACCCTAACCGCCTGCGGTAGCAATCAAGACAAAGAAAACACTACCGCTAAGACAACAGACACCAAGATTGAGCTTTTGAATGTCTCTTATGATGTGGCAAGAGATTTTTATAAAGACTATAATCCCTTGTTTATTGAGCATTACAAGAGCATCAATCCCAATGCTAGCATTGATATCAAGCAATCTCACGGCGGTTCTAGCAAACAAGCCCTATCGGTTAAAAACGGTCTTGAAGCTGATGTGGTTACCATGAATCAAGGCTCTGATGTTGAGCTACTTGCTGACAGTCAGCTTGTTGATAGCAAATGGCGTCAAAATTTCCCAAATAACGCTATTCCATTTACCAGTACCATTGTCTTTATTGTACGAGATGGCAACCCTAAGGGCATTAAAGACTGGCCAGACCTAGCCACACAAGGCAAAGAAATCGTCATCGCCAACCCAAAAACTACAGGTAATGGTCGTTATGCCTTTTTAGGTGCTTATGGCTATGGTTTGCACACCTTTAATAAAGACGAAGTCAAGACCCAAGAGCTTGTTAAGGGTCTGTTGAGTAATGTCAAAGTATTTGATAATGGCGGACGAGCAGCGACCACAACTTTTGCCCAGCGACAAATTGGCGATGTACTCATCACCTTTGAAAACGAAGCTAATGTCATCAAAGAAAAATTCGGCAATGTGCAAATCATCTATCCAAGCTACACCGTCAATGCCGAAAACCCTGTGGCGGTCGTCAATGCCATCGCTGAAAAGAAAGGCACAACTGAAGTCGCCAAAGAGTACCTAAACTACCTATACAGCGATGCAGGTCAAGAGCTTGCAGTGAAATACTTCTTACGCCCAAGCAACCCCGATATTTTGGCTAAATATCAAGATAGATTCCCAACCATGCAGACTTTTTTCCCAAATGATGTGTTTGGCGATTGGAAATTTATTATGGATACCTACTTTAAAGAAGGCGGTATTTATGACAAATTGGCAGTCGGTGCTACAGGCGAAGTGGTCAAAACCAATAAATAATTAGCCCCAATACGCTGATGACAAGCTCGCTTTTTATGGTGAGCTTATCTTTTTTTAGACCGCCTAAGCTCATCAGTATCTTGAGTTTGTCAAATGTCATATCTATACAATAAAAATAAATCATTAAATCGCATTGGTCATTTGCCCAAATCAAATCAACACTCAATCATTCCAAAAAGGAAAAAGCATATTCCATATTAACCATAGCATAACGCCATCAATATTTTACAATACACTCAAATTTTTATAAAAAGACAGCAGTCATGACAGCATCAGTCATACACCAACCAAAAAACAAACAAAGACGCATCATGCCATTTTTTGGACTAAGTTTGGGAGTAAGTGTGTTTTCGCTATCGTTACTTGTGGTATTGCCTTTTGTGATGATGATTTTTACGACACTCAACATGGGGTTGGATGAAATCATTGACACCATCAAAGAACCACAAGTCTTTGCTGCCATTAAATTATCGCTATCTATGGCAATTTTAGCGACCTTGACCAACCTTGTCTTTGGCACACTGATTGCTTGGGTGCTGGTACGCTATGATTTTTGGGGCAAATCGCTCATCAATGCTTTGGTAGATTTACCCTTTGCTCTACCAACCGCTGTAACAGGCATCGCTCTTGCCACACTTTATGCTCCCAATGGGTTTTTTGGACAATGGTTTACCAAAATAGGCATGGCTTTAACAGGAGAGCCTATTCGCATTGCCTTTACCCCAATAGGCATATGGCTTGCCCTGATTGTGGTGAGTTTTCCTTTTATTGTGCGTGCAGTACAGCCCGTACTTGCCGAGATGTCGGTTGAATTTGAAGAAGCGGCGGCTGTGATGGGAGCAAATCGCCTGACAACTTTTACAAAGGTCATCTTACCTGAGATTGCTCCTGCCATGCTAATCGGTGCAGGCATGATGTTTGCTCGTGCTACAGGCGAATACGGTTCGGTGATTTTTATTGCAGGTAATATCCCCATGAAATCTGAAATCCTACCACTCATCATCGTCTCAAAATTAGAGCAGTTTGATGTAGCAGGGGCATCATGCGCAGCACTCTTTATGCTACTGGTCTCCATGGTTGTATTGCTTGCCATCAACTTTACTCAATGGAAACTTTCTGCCAAACTTGGGGCAAAAACCAATTAAGACAGCTCATCAAACACCCCTTAATTCATTAAAGTAAATCAGCAAACACGATAAAGCATCATCATTTAAGCAAAAATTGGAAAAACGACATGGCAAGCCAATCCACCTACGACTATCAAGCCCACCCTGCCACCAAAGATGCCACATGGATGAAATGGCTGCTTATTGCTTTTGCGGTTGGCTTTATGACCATTATGCTAGTGATACCACTCATTACAGTATTTTATGAAGCCCTAAAAGAAGGTTGGGAAGCGTATGTTATTGCACTATCCGACCCAGATGCTCTGCACGCCATCAAGCTGACACTCATGACCACTGCCATCGTCCTACCCATCAACATCATCATTGGGGTGGCACTCGCCTATCTCATCACACGGCATAAATTTCGTGGTAAATTTATCATCACCACCCTACTTGATCTACCTTTTGCCGTCTCTCCTGTTGTGGCAGGTCTTATGTTTGTACTACTGTTTGGGGCAAATACAATAATTGGGGGATTTTTTGAAAGCATGGGCGTTAAAATCATTTTTGCCACAACAGGAATCGTGCTTGCCACGCTATTTGTTACCTTTCCTTTTATTGCACGAGAAATCATACCGCTTATGCAATCCATTGGCGACAGCGAAGAAGAAGCTGCCCTAACCTTAGGTGCTAATGGTTGGCAGATGTTTTGGCACATCACCCTACCAAACATCAAATGGGCATTGCTCTACGGAATCATTTTGACTAATGCTCGTGCAATGGGGGAATTTGGTGCGGTATCAGTAGTCTCTGGACACATTCGTGGTCAGACCAATACCATGCCATTAATGATTGAAATCGCTTATAACGAATACGCTTTTACGACCGCTTTTGCCATGTCAAGCCTGCTAGCCTTACTTGCTTTGATTACTTTGGCGGTACAAAATATCATGGCTCGCAAGAAAGCTACATAAAACCAACCTGTCCCATGATAGACATTAGATATTAACTTGCACTGGAAAAAATATGAGCATTGATATTAAAAACATCTACAAACAATTTGGCAGTTTTACCGCTTTAAATAACATCAACTTTACCGTTAATACAGGCGAACTGACTACTCTACTAGGACCATCTGGCTGCGGAAAAACCACACTGCTTCGCATCATCGCAGGTCTTGAGACGGCGGATTTAGGAGACATATGGTTTGATGACATCAATGTTACCAACCTGCCCGTACAAAAGCGTGGCATTGGCTTTGTGTTTCAAAACTACGCCCTATTTCGCCACAAAACCGTTGCCCAAAACATTGCCTTTGGTCTTACTTTACTAAAAAACAGACCAAGTACCGCTAACATTGATGCACGAGTGGCAGAGCTTTTAGAATTGGTGCAACTTGGTCATACCAAAGACCGTTATCCACACGAACTATCAGGCGGTCAGCGTCAGCGTATTGCTTTGGCACGAGCCTTAGCAACATCACCCAAACTATTACTACTCGATGAACCTTTTGGGGCATTAGACGCCAAAGTGCGTAAAGAACTGCGTACTTCACTTAAACAAATTCAAAAAGACATCGGCATCACTTCCATCATGGTAACACATGACCAAGAAGAAGCAATCGCCATCTCTGATAAAATCATCATCATGAATCACGGTGTGGTTGAGCAAATTGGCACGCCTGATGAACTATTTGCTCGCCCAAATAGCGAATTTGTGGTGGACTTTTTGGGTTTATAGTAAAACAAAATTGGGGGGAGATTGGCTAAATTTAACCACACTTAGGTTAAATACTGGCGAATTTTTATTAGCCAATCCACCCAAAAAGAACAATGGTTTACTAATATTTTTTTGCTAATAACGCAAAAAATTTGTTACAATGGTTAAAATTTTAATCCTGATTTGACATGATGCAACAAGAACACACTTTTAACCACTCATCAGATAACGCTTCACAAAAACCACAATCCACGCTAGAGAATTTTGCTCAGATTAGCGGTTTTGACGGCGATAGACTGATTGAAGATATTTTTATCAGTTGGCAACAAACCCTAAGTAGCCTAAAGCACACTTATGCTAACGCTACTAGCCAATTTATTGATGAGATTAAAATACCTATCAGTCAAAATCAAATCAACGATGCACTATTTACCTATGTCGTTAAAAATGTTGATATGGTGCACGATTTAAGACTTGATGTTCACGATGGTTGGTTGCGACTATATACCACGGTTCATGTTCAAGGGATATTTGCCAGTCTCGCTAGCAATTTTGAATTGGTGCATTTGCAACTAGACAAACACACTCAGCGACTGGTGCTACGCCAGACTGGCGATACCGATGTATTAGAACTACACAGTAAAAAATGGTGGCAAGCACCTTTGGCAAAATTTGCCCTAAATAGCTACCGTGCGATCTTCAGAAAAGACCCGCTACCTGTCATTTTAAATAATATTAAAATTAAACAAGTGCCATTCGTTGAATACAAAGGCAATATCGTCTATTTAGAAATCGGACGATGGCTAAAAAACAGTGAACTTGTCATGAACGCTATTAAAAAAGTACAGGTAAATCAAGGCGTTCTAGAAAAGCAGCAGCTGTCTTTATACATTGAGCCAAACTTCGCTGAGATTTTAAGTTTTGGCGATCCTAACGCTCCCATCATCACCGAACAAGACAATCCAAACCCAGATGACGACAAGAAGGATTGATGATTGTAGAGATTTTGGCAGTTTGATTATGCCATGACACACGACTTTTCCATCACAGACGGCTAAAAGCCTACTTCATACTTACTAAGAAAATACCCCAAAGCCAGAGTTCTAGCTTTGGGGTGTGGCTTAAAGACAGACTGGTTTTATCAAGCCCATGACTGGTCAGTCTATTGGATTAAACGCACTTGGTCAATCCATCTATTATTGACCGACTTTCATGATATTGACATCACTCATTTCATCGCCAATCTGATGCGTAGCAATGGCAAGTACGCCAATCTGCCCATCAGTTTGTAACTGAACAAGGCTATGCCAAACTGTTTGGCGAGTACTTTGATCAAGCCCTGCAAATGGTTCATCAAGTAACAGCACCGCCTTTGGAGCAAGTAGTAGCCGTGCCAAAGCCACACGCCTGCCTTGACCGCCAGAAATTGCCGTGCCATATTCGCCAAGCGGAGTATCTAGCCCTTTTGGTTGGGATTTTGCCCAGTCAAGCAGTCCCACCTTATCTAACACCGACCACAGTTCATCGTCATTTGCAGATGGCTTACCCAGTCGTAGATTATCCGCTAATGTTTGATCAAAGATATCGACATTCTGCCCCAAATAGCCAAGAGAGCTACCAAAATCCACCGCATCAATATCCACACCATTAACCAAAATTTCACCACCAACACGAGCAATCTCTCCTGCCAATGTACCAAGCAAAGTGGATTTACCTGCACCTGATGCACCAACAATGAGTGTTGGCTTAGTGGGAGTTAATACGCCATTGATGTTGGTTGTAGCCATCAGCCCTTTTGGCATTTTTACGGATATACCATGCAGATGAATCGTGGGCGTGCTGGCTATTGACTGCTTTTGGGGAATTGACTCACCATCAATCAAGGTGTTAATGCGAGTTTTAGCAAGCAGGCTTCTACCCCAAGCCAATGGCTCGCCAACCAGTCCGAGCAAGATTTCTATCAGACCTAGTAAACCAAGTAGCAGTGCCAGAACAACAGCAGGAGTTGGAGTTAAGGCTTGATTGCTTAGTGACTGTATGACAAATGATTTAGCCTGACCATCAAACAGACTGCCTGCCACCATCAGCAGTTCAACCGAAGCAATGGCGATGATGACTTGAATGAGTGCTTGACGGTTGCGTCTTAATCGCATGGTTTGGCGTGTGGTTTGGGCGTATGCTTCATCTTGTGCCGACAAAGTCGCTACTTGCTCTTGCCACCTATTCCATGTCAATAGTGCGGTTAAAGCAGGCAAAGTATCCAATAGCTTGCTCTTTTTTTGGGTTAATAGTATACTTTCACGCTCTGCTAGCCTTACCCCTTGTTTTAGCGTCCAAAGTGCCACAAGCAAAGATGCTAGCAGACACAGCACGGTAAATAATGCCGTTGGTAACACCAAAAGTATCAACACCGATAATACACCAACCGCCAAAGTGGCCACAATAAATGGCGAAATCAGCCGTAGTGGTAATTCATCAAGTGTATCAATATCTCGCACGAGCCGTTGCATGGTCTCGCTACTACTTTGAACATCTTGTCTATTCATACGAACTGACAGTGGCAGACTTGCCCAACGAGCAAAAAATCTCACCCTTAGTTCTTTTAATAGACCAAATACCGCATGATGCGACACCATCAAATCACCATAACGAGCAAAAGTACGCACGATGGCAAAACCACGAATCATCACAGATGGTATCAGATAATTAAAGGTTGTACCAAGAGCAAGTACACCTGCCACACCTGCCATCGTAATAAACCATCCTGAGAGCATCACCAAGCCCAATACAGACAGAACGGTTGCAATGCCCAAAAGCCATGCAATGCTCCACAATAACTTTTGACTTAACAAAAGCTGTCTTAGGCGAAACTTATCATTTTGCCCTCTCATGGTGCCTCTCCATTAACCAAATCCTGATTGTTATCCTTGCCTAAATAATACACCTCATCAAATGCCACGCCCGCCTTATCATGCGTTACCCAAATCACGGTTTTATCCTTACTAATATGGCTAAGTAACGCCTTGATATACCCTGCTGTCTCGCCATCTAGGTGCTCGGTTGGTTCATCAAGCAGCCATACTTTGGCATCTTGAAGTAACAACTGAGCGATGGCAATACGCTGACCCTGACCACCTGATAGACCACCGCCACGCTCGCTAAGCATGGTATGAATACCGCTAGGCAACCCATCAATCACCTCTTTTAGACCGACCGCCTGCAACACTGACACCAACTCATCATCACAAGCATCAGGCTTGGCTAGGCGTAAGTTATCTGCAATACTCATCGGCAACAGTGGCACGGTCTGCGACAGATAACCAAATTGTTCTCGAAGTGTAGCCACATCTATGTCATCATAGCGTACCGAATTACCATCAGCATGAATAATAATATCGCCCTCAAAATCGCCAAAACCCAATAAAATCTGCAAAATCGTAGATTTACCCACACCACTTTCACCCATGAGCACTGTGCATTGACCTGCCTGACAAGTCAGCGTAGTTGGCGACAGTCTCACTCGACCATCATCACCAAAGACTTGCACATTTTTTAATTCAAAAGCAGGAGATGAATCAAAGACAAAAGGAGTACCACCGATTTGTTTTACCTTAAAATTCAATATAGGAGCAATCGCCTTAGCACACGCTACCGCTTGACCTTTCACATGATATTCCGCCCCCAATCTGCGAAGCGGAGCATAAAATTCAGGGACAAGTAGCAAGATAAACAATGCTTCGCCATAACTGGTCAGCACCTGCCCTTTAGCCCATGGTAGTACACCCATCAAACCAAAGCCCAAATACATGGCCACCAAAGCGATTGATAAAGCCGATAAAAACTCAAGCACTGCACTGTTTAAAAAAGCAATCTTTAGCACTTCCATCGTCCGCTTGCGATAGTTGTCCGAGCTTCGTTCAAGGTCTGATGTTGCAATATCTACCACACCAAGTCGTGAAAGTGTATTCACCCCACGAATCCAATCCAAGAACCGACCGCCAAGCTGTGCTAAAGCATCCATCTGCTCACGACTCTTGCGAGCAGTTGCTATGCCAATCAGCATCATAAAAATCGGTACAAGCGGTGCAGTGGCAAGCAGTATCACTGCCGCTGTCAAGTTATAATACGCCACACATCCTGCCAGTATGATGGGCGTAGCTATGGCAGTCATCTTTTGGACATTAAAACGAGCGTAACCAACCAGACGGTCAGGTTCATCAATGATTTTGCTTGATAACGCCCCATCAGAACCAAAGTAGCGTCTGGCTTGTCCCAATTTACCTAACTTATCAAACAGCCTTGCTCGCACACGCCCAGCAATATCAATACCAATATTTGTCAGCACATCATCTTTGATATAACCAAGCCCAATGCGTATCAGCATACAACCAAGTAGCACCGCCAAACTCGTCCAAAGCCCCCTTGCCCGATATGGCACATCATGCACAAAAACATCAAACCAGCCACCAAACAACACCATCAATTCATACGACTGCACCACAAACACCAATACGCTTGCCACATCCAGTAGCCATACCATCATCATGGGTTTTTTAGCGGTGGCGAAAGTCGTGCGTAAAAATTTATTTGCCATGATGTCATCTTGACTGCGTTTGGACTTTCGTTTTGATTGTCTTATGGGCTTTTGAATAGTTGTTGGGCTATGGCTGTTATTTGGGGATTGATCGGTCATGGCGTTATTGTTATATAAAAGATGCTATTAAAGAATTTTAGGATAAATAATGACGAAAAACAAAATGTTTCATTATCGCTAAATTTACCCAACTTTTCAAGATAGCATGGCAAAATATAGAAAAATAGACCGTTATTGATGATGCTTTATTGGTTATATTGCCACCTTACTACTATCATTCCATTTATAAATGAGTCATTGAATTAAAATACCAAAATAAAATAATGAAAAATTATTTTGGCGAGACCATCTGTTCTGGACGAACAATCTCATCAAACTCTTCGCTTGTCAATAAACCCAACTCAATGGCGATCTCTTTTAGCGATTTGTCATTTTTATAGGCAGTTTTTGCAACTTTGGCTGCATTTTCGTAGCCGATTTTGCGGTTCAGTGCCGTAACAAGCATGAGCGAATGATGCAAGAAATAATCAATCTTCTCGTGATTTGGCTCAATACCTATTGCACAGTTATCATTAAAACTATTAATGCCATCACTTAGCAGACGAATGGATTGCAATAAATTATAACCAATCACTGGCATATAGACATTAAGTTCAAAATTGCCACTTGCTCCAGCCATCGAGATGGTTGTGTCATTACCAATCACTTGACAGCACACCATCGTCATCGCTTCAGATTGGGTAGGATTTACCTTGCCTGGCATGATGGATGATCCAGGTTCATTCTCAGGAATTCGTAGCTCACCCAATCCACATCTAGGACCACTGGATAGCCAGCGGATATCATTGGCGATTTTATTCAAGCTGACGGCCAAAGTTTTTAGAGCACCACTGGCAAACACTTCAGCATCACGAGCTGCCAGTGCCTCAAATTTATTCGGAGAGGTAACAAAGGGCAATTTGGTCAAATTAGAGATTGTTTGAGCAACTTCAATAGCGTACTTTGGGTGACTGTTTAACCCCGTCCCAACCGCTGTTCCACCCAGTGGCAGCTGATATAGACCAGTTAAAGCATCATCAATGCGACTAAGTGCCAAATCAAGCTGTGCCACATACCCACTAAACTCTTGCCCCAAAGTCAAAGGGGTGGCATCTTGCAAATGAGTGCGTCCGATTTTGACAATATCGGCAAAGTCAGCGGATTTTTTAGCAAGGGTTTCACGCAATGATTTAACGGCAGGAATGAGCTTATGGTTAATCTCTATGACACTTGCCACACGAATGGCAGTAGGAAAGCTGTCGTTAGTAGATTGGGCATGATTGACATCATCGTTCGGATGAATCGGCTGATACAAACCTTTTGGACTGCCTGCAAGTTCATTGGCACGATTAGCAAGAACTTCATTCATGTTCATATTAGACTGCGTACCAGAACCTGTCTGCCAGACCACAAGCGGGAATTGATCCATAAGCCCGCCTGATAAAATTTCATCACAAGCCTTAACAATCAGCTCCGCCTTATCACCATCAATACGACCTAAATTGCTATTAGTGATGGCAGCTGCTTTTTTGACGGTTGCCATTGCTTGAATGAGTGGAACTGGCAAGGTTTCACCACCGATTTTAAAATTCTCACGACTGCGTTGAGTCTGTGCACCAAAGTAAGCATCGCTAGGGACAGCAATCTCACCCACCGTGTCTTTTTCTATGCGAATATTGGTCATATCAGTCATTGCATTTTCCTTCTAAGTGAATTTAAGATAAAATAAGTGCTTGGTATATTCACCAAACACTATACCACCATTAAAAATAATTCTCAATCATTAGTTATTATCATTTAATCATTAAACACCTAGCTTGGTTAATTGGAAGCCCTATGGACAACGCCACACTCAGAAAAAACATCAAAAAACAACGAAAGGCACTCACTCAAAAACAACGGCAAAGATTCGCTTTTCTTGCCGGCTTGCACCTACCCAAGTTATTACCACATCTGCCTAAGCACGCTAACATTGGGCTGTATTTGGACGATTTTGGCGAATTGCCAACAGCTCCCATCATGAAGTTCTGCCAAAAATATGGCTTTACGCCCTACTTGCCCATCACCAAGCAAGGCAAACCCCTAACATTCGCTCCTTGTTTTTATCAGCCAACCAAAACCCCCTTAAAACGCCACACGCTCGGCATGAAAGAACCCATGACAAAGCCATCATTAACAGCAAAGCAAATGGACTGCATCATCTGTCCTTTGGTGGCGGTGGATCAGCTGGGTCATCGGCTGGGCATGGGTGGTGGATTTTATGACAGAACTTTTGCCAATTTTCACGGCTTAAAGGTCGGTTGGTGCTACCACTTTCAAATGGTAGATAGATTGGCGGTCAATGATTGGGATCAAAGGGTGGATCTGGTGATTACAGATAGCAATATTCTCAGATTTTTCTAGGGTTAGCTCCATCTTATCCAATAACTCGCCCCATTTGTTGTCATGTGATGACAATATAATGACAAAGAATATATTTTATAATTACTCGTTCCATCTCATAACCGCTAAACTTTTTGGCTAAAATGTCATGCAAGTAGATGGGTTTTTTATGACTAAATCTTCCCCAATAAAAAACCGCCCACGATGAATCATGAGCGGTTAAAATCACTGTTTTTTTGATAACAAAAAAGCCAAATAATTCATACAATTTTTAACATTTTTGCAAAAAAAGTGTATAAATTACTTGACTTTTAATGTAGTTTAAACTATAATATGTTTATCAAGACAAGGTGTTGCAGCACCAAGCCTTGATAGGTTATCCGCCACCGACCTTGTGAAATGGTGGCGACCTTAGGAGATAAGACAATGAAGGCAGTCGTAAAGCTAATTATCATTGTTATCCTGCTACTACTAAGCAACAACGCTTACTAATGGCAGGTAGCCTGTAAAGGCTGGGGTGGTGGGCAAGCACACCGCCTTCTCCTAAAACTTATGATTATCTTACCAATAATGTAAGGATTTGTCAAATGCCTAAGATTGTCAAAACCCCAAAAAGCCGTGCCGAAACTCAGCGTGAGAGTGATGAACGCCGTGGAGTAAAACCGATTGGTTTTAAAGTGCCGATAGAATTTGCCGAACTGCTTGATGACCTTGCTAAACAAACAGGCAAAACCAAAAACATCATTATCATGGAGGCGGTGGAGCTTTGGGCTAAGCAAGTTTAGCATGACGCACGACAAGCCCAACCCTATCCGCCCACCCCTTGCCATAAATCTCACGCACGCTTTGCCGTCCGTAGGGGTGGTGCAGGATTAGAGTGTTGCCCACGCAAGGCGGTGTAACTTCGCTTTTGAGCGTGTCATTGTTGCCGAGCCAAATTAAGGCATGATTAACATGGTGCGTGCGTCCGACACGGCAAAGCAGGACATCGCCGTATTGCAGGTTGTCTTTGTCCACTTCCACAAAGCCTGCTTTTTCAAAGTTCTGCTCATACAGTGGGGCGTGATTGGGGTCTTCCCACCAAGCGTCTGTGCGGTCAAAATCAGGCAATTCAATCTCAAACTCACGGCGATAAAAATCACGGACAATGGCATAACAATCTTGCACACCGTGAATGTAATTTCGCCCCAACAGTGGCGGTTTATACCCACACGGTTCATAAATACCAAAAGCAGGCTCATCACCATAATCTTGCTTGGACACCGCCACAATGACCCACGGCAAGCCATGCAGCTCAATTTGTAATTTATCCAAATCAGACGGCAACACACCGCCGTCAGGGTGGTTATGGACGATGGCTTGTATCTGCCCCATACTTTCAGCACGGGCATACTCTTTTGGACAAAGAGTAAATTGCTCATTGTCATGGGCGGTGTTGGTGCAGGCAATGTATTTGTTATTCACAATCACGCCACAGCACTCGGCAGGGTAGCAGTCAAGGGCGTGGGAGGTAATGTCCGATTTTAATTGTTTGGTTAATTTCATCTTAATTCCTATGAGCCAATCAAACTACTGGCAGGACAGCCACCAAAGGGTAAGGGCTTGTTTTTACCAAAACGGCGAACGCACGATTTCATGCGACCACCGCATTTGTCCAAAATTGGGTTGTCGGTTGGTTTGTCGTGTTCGTCAAACATTGTCGCCCCTGTATAGCCGCATTCTTCGCCACGATACTTACCCACGACCGCCCAATGGCAATAATTGGTAATCTCTCTGACTGGGATTTTTAAGCCCTCTAAATCAATCGGATTTGACAGCTCAAAAGTAACTTGTTGGGCATTTTCCGATGTTTTTTGTTCCACAAACCAAATCTGCTCTTTGCATTCATCGCTTGCCGTAGGGTTGCCACCGTCAAAATTAACCGCATCAAGATACTTGGCAAGGGTGGCAATAACGGTAAGTTTTGCTCCTGCAAAGTCGCTAAACTGCAAGCAATACGCCGACACCGCACCTTGTACCCCTGCGATGTTATTGGCAAGGGTCAAGGTGGGGGTGCTTGCCTTACCGTCTGACCGCATTTCAAGCCCTGTTACATTTAGGGCTTGGGGGTTGTACTCTTTGCCACGGAAGGTAATTACACCATCGTTTTTGTCGTGATTATGTCCGTGAAAGCGTAAAATGCCCGCTCCAAGACGGCTTGCATCCAGTTCAAACAAGGTAATTAGTCCATCTACGGATAATTTTTGAAAGTCGCTGTTTAATGGCATAAGCCCTCCAAATAAAAGACGGAAAAATCACTTTTTCCGTCTTTGTGTGTTATGCTTCTTCGTCTGCCAGTTCGTCGGTTGGCTCGGTTTCGCTTGCCAGACTTGCCGTCGGCACAACTTCCACCGCCACGCCAAATTCATCATTAGCATAGACTAAATGCAGGACGGTAACAGCTTTGTCATTACCCCAACCTTTAATCTGGTTAAGTTGGTTGGTCGCCCAAGCTAGAATCTCGGCACGAAAGATAGTGGTGCGATTGCGTTTTAAAATGCCATTATTCTCTTCGCCGTTCATTGCCTCAAAGCCGTCATCTTCAGGATAATAGACGATTTCAACCTTATTGGCTTTGTCGCCATATTGACTTTGCCAAGTGTCTACCTGCCAGATAAATGCTTGTAGGATTTGGGCTTCGGTGCGGTTTAGGGTGGTTAGGGTTTGGGTGGGTTCGGTCATGGTTTTGCTCCAAATAAAAAGCCCCAAGCGGTATTGCGTGGGGCGGTTGTTAAGGCGATATTGCCTAAAAAACTTGTTCAAACTTCAAGCTAATTTCCCAAAAGTTACCTTTTCTTTGAGAAATTTCATAATCTTGGCAAATGTATTTGGCGGTCGTGCCATGCGGATCAGCCCAATAAAAGGGCGTAACGCCACCATGCTCATCAAGAAAATCTTTGATTGGCTTGATGACGGTCGCCCAGTCGCCAGTTTTGCTACCGCTCCAATCGGTGCGTTTATTGTTAATACCAAAACTCACACGCTGGGCATAGCCATCACCAAACTGCGTCTTACTGACCGCATGGCGAGTGCTGGCAGACGCTCCCATGTTCATTTTCCAAGTGAAGGTTTTCATGCACTACTCCAAAATAAAAAATCCCATCAAATGATAGGATTTTTTATTCAAGTCATTTTCTATTTTTTGAATTTAGATTGATAAAAATCAAATTCTTGTTCAATAGCATCTTTAGTTTCTTGACTATAATCGGGTGATTGCATCAATCTTTCTTTTAAATCATTCATATAATTTAAATAATCATCCAAATCAATAATACCTTTTTCGGCTAAGTAAAGCACCGTACCAGCACTAAACAAACTGTTTGCGTGTAATTGTGTAGCTATCGGCTTTGCAACACCTTCCGCCAATAGTGCCAAACCTTTCATGTGTTGTTCATTCATAATCATCTCCCATAAAGCTCACCGCCTTGTCGGCGTGCTTGGATAAATCGTTGATTGACTTTGGCATCTACCGTGTCACTAATCATCTTGCCGATGGCAACCATCATGTCACCATTTGGCATTTGTTGCACATGAGCTTTTTCGCTGGTGTAATTGTTAATGATGACCTTCGTTTCACCTCGACCCTGCAAGCTGTTCAATTTATCATCTAAGGCTTTGGCGGTATGTTTAGGCAGTACTCGCTCGCCTTTTTCCAAGTTCCAAGTACCTGATTTGGGGACGCTCATGATGCCGTCGTGGGCTTGACCCACGGGCATGACGACTGATTTAATCGCACTGATGATTTTCGCCCCATGCGACACCGCCAACGCCATATCGCTAAGTCCTGTCGGAAAGCCTTTGGCGAGACCCTGTGAAATGGCTTGTTGCATGGCAAGACCTGCCTGTGCAATCGCAAAACCCTGCTGCATGGCAAACATCGCACGGTAGACCTTAGACTGCTTGCCAAGTCCGTCTTTGGCGATGTTGGCGAGTGAGCCAAACAGACTTTCAGACTCTGTCAGTATGAGCTTGTTTTTGGTCTCCTCGTAGTGCTGTTTTACCGCCGCTCGTGCCTGTTCGCCTTGCTCGGTGATGCGTGTCAAAGCTTTTTCGTTGCCCTTGTACAGCTCTTGTTGCCGTTCCAAAAAACCCTCAATCATATCAAGTCTGCTTTGATGCTCTGATTCTAGTTGCTCAATAGCATTCATCGGTACGCTTGGCAAATCAAGGGCTTGTTTGAGCACGCCAAAGCTGGCATCAAGCGGGTCGATGGCACTACTCATCTGCGGCATACTCTGCATGAGCTTGTGCTGCTTGGCGATGACATCAAGCTGGTTTTGCAATGTGCCAAGTTTTTTATTCTCTTCATCTTGCAAGCCATCAAGTATGTCTTGATAAGCGGTCTGTGTAGCAAGCATCTGTTGGCGTAGCTTGAGCTGTTCGGCTTGATTTTTTATGAGTGTGTATGCTTCGGTATCATCAAGCTCTGCTAAGTGGGCATATTTATCCAAGGTGGCTTGGTATTCATGCTCAAACGCAAGCAGCTCTTTACTAAAATCCCCCTTAGCCTTGACCAGCTCGATTTGCTTGTCAAGCTCACCAATGCTCTGATTGGACGCATGAGCGTATTCGTGCCAATCTGCCAACGCCATCTGCGACAAAGCAACGCCCAGCTTGCCTGTGGTCTTAATGACCCGTTTGCCTTGTTCGTTAAACTCAATCACTTCATCTTTGAGTAAGGAGAACTTATGGCGTGAGTTGTCAAGATGTCCTAACAGCTCAGCCAATTTGCCTGTCTGCCCACGGTTCATGTTATCGATGGCGGTCTGCTGTACCAGCTTGTCCAGCTCATCATGAATGATGTCAATGTCCATCGCTCGTGCGGCGTCTTGCAGCTGCTTTTTTAGTGCCTTATCAATGCCCTTAAACTTGCCGTTGGCAATCTCCCAGTTTACCTTGTCGATTTCAAGATTTAAGGGGTGTGCCATCTCATAGCGTAGCTTTTCCCATTCTGACCGCTGTTCCTTGATGGCATCGGTCAAAGACTTTTGGGTGTTTTCGTTTTTCTTGGTGTTCTTGGTGGCATTTTCGCTCGCCTTGCTGGTGGCATCCAGTGAACCAGCCAAATCATCGTGAGCGTCTTTGGATTGGTTGGCGGCATCTGTTATTTTGTCGTGGGCGGCAAGTAATTTGCCTTCAAGATACTGGTTATTGTTTGATTTGACTGCATCAAAAAATCCAGCCACGCCAAAGTCTATGCTGCCATAGCTCAATCGCCCAAAGGACACCGAATCTAATCGCTTGATTTGCCCACCACCAAAAAAATCGGACACAGCATTCATGCCATCGATGAGAAAATTGATATTTTTGCTGATGTGGTTGACTAAGCCTTCAAAGACAGAGATGGCAAAATTACCAATGCCCTTAAACACATTAGCGATTGCCGTGCCAAGTGAGCTGATGTTTTTCCAAGCGTACTGCACAAAGGTCTTGATGGTCGCTGATGCCAAATCAAACACCCGAGCGATGATTTGTAGCACACCCACAAAGCCACCACGAGTACCTTTAAACAGCCCACCAAAAAAGCCCAAGACCTGATTGGTGGACTGTTTGCCATCTGATCTAAAACGGCTAAAAAAATCCAGCGTAACATCGCCAAGCCATTTAAATCCTTTAATGCCAGCATCGACCATCTGCCCAAGCAATTCGCCCAGTACCGCCGTCGCCTCAGACAAACTCTCCATCGCCTTTTGTAGTCCCATCGTGCGGATGACAATCGCAGCGATGACAGCACCGATTGCCATTAACGGGTGGGCTAGGATAATGCGACCAACAGCGGTAAAGGCGGTGCCAATACCCATCACACCACGCCCCAGCAGGGTTGCTGATGCAATGCTTGCTTTTTTTGTGGCAGTCATCACACTAAAATTGCGAGCGGTGGCAAGTGCTTGTGTGCCTGATGCTTTCAGTGCTGTGATGTGAGCAGGGGCTTGGCGAATGTACGCCATCGCTGCTGCTGTTTTTGCTTTGATGGCGACGCTTAGACGATACATGCCAATTTGTGTGGATGTCGTGCCTGATAATACAGACATCAAAGCATCACCGAGTCGCTGGGTGCTGGTGGCGGCAGCCACATTGCTTGCGATGATGCCAGCGTTACTTGATGCCCACGCAGCACCAAGACGCACAACGCTGGCAATCGCTCCACGAGAAAACGCCAGTACTGCCATGAGTGCTGCCCCCATGACGACTTGGATATTTTGACTTACCCAATCTAAGGCGGTGGATAAGCCAAAAGCAGCCTGTTTGAGTAAATCCATAAAACTGGTGTCGCCGATGATTTTGGCATCGCCGATGGCGAGTAACAGGTTTTTATAGCTTCCTTCAAGATTGGCAATTGCCCCATCTAGGGTGTTCATTCGCTCTGTCATCGCACTAGCAAAATTGACATTGCCCAAATTAAGTAAATAATCCTGAATGGCATCGGCATTTTTACTTACTTCGGTAGTAATCCCCTGAAAGGTAAAGGCAACCTTATCTTTTTGCTGACTTGCCTTGATGCCAAACTCTTTTAGGCGTTCAAATTCAAAAGTTGTGGCATCAGCGACCGCCTCAATCATCTGGCTTAAGTCTTTGCCCATTGCAGACGCTGTATTACCAAAGCTGGTCATACTGTTAATCGATGGGTTTAACCCTAAATTTTTTAACTTAACAAAACCATCAACCGCTTGTGCCAAGTCATATGGCGTGGTTTGGGCAAAGTCTTTAAGCTTGTCCATTTGTTCAGCCGCTGATTGTGCCGAACCTGTGGCGGTAATCAGGCTTGCATTTAAAACATCAAACTCACGGCGTACAGACACCATGCTACTGACAGAAGCAAACACCCCCGTAACGACTGCAAACCCCTTGGCGATAAGACCACCCATCTTAGATAGCCTATCAAGTCCCAAGGTGGCTTTTTGGGTGTGCTGTGTTAAGTTATTCATGCCTTTAGACGCTTGGCTTGTGGCATGAGTGATGGAAGATTGCATCTGCTGGGCGGCTTGCTTAGATTGCTTGCCGACTTTGCTGATGTTTTTGGTGAATTGAGCGGTGTTTGCCGCCACATGAATTTCGATGCCTAATGACATGAATTTCTCCAATAAAAAAGCACTCATGACGAGTGCTTTGCGTTGATTTTATCGGCATTATCCACCCAAAGTTAGGTAGTCTGTGCTTTTGGCGTGATGCTTGATTTTTTGGGTATCTTTACTGCTGGCTTTAACAATTAAACTGCGTCCATCATCAAAAATAAGCTGCAATAAGTGCATTTTTTTCGCACCCAATAATGAGCCAACCACAGCACCTGCCATACCAGCAAACATACTCTCGGTAGCGATTGCCAGTGCACCACCAAGTAACGCACCATCTATCACTGATGGTTGATAATCGCCATCTTGAGTGATGATTTCATTGACATGAGCAAGGTTTTCTTGACGCAGTACGATATTTTTGCCAGTGTGAATACACTTTAAGGAAAAACCACCCAGCATATAATATAAAGGTTGTTTTTTGTCAAAATCATCAGAAGCAATAAAGTCTAATCGCATGGCGACCACCTCGAACAAATACACTTCATACCATACCTCAAATTATCCTAAAATTCAAGCAATGGCAAGCAAATGCCTAATGCAAATAATGCTGTTTTTTGGCACGATGCTTATCAAGGAAATCTTGGGCTTGCTTACGCCTTTCGGCAAACGGCATGAGACTACCTGTCGCCTGTTCGTTTAATGCATCAAAGATTAGCCCTGTGCTTTTGGATAGCTTAAAGAATTTTTGACTCAGTACATCAAGACATCCTTGTAGCTCCCTGATTTCTGTGGTAACTCGGTCATACTCCATCAAGCCCACCGTCCGCCAAAAGGCGGTCAGCACGAAAGCCCCACAAGCGTGCTTGCAGGGTTTCATAATGAAAAGTTTAGTTAATTAATAATAACGACCAACCGCCCACTGCTGATGGGTAATCATGTCAGGGTTCATGCCATCATAGCCCAAATGTTTGCCGATGGTGTTGGCTTCTATTGCCGCATGAATGATATGGTCATGGATTTGTCCTGATAAGCGTGGCGACAAGGCACGGAAGGCTCTTCGATGGCTTTATACCAAGAATAAATAAACTGTGTATGCCACGCTAGGTGTTGGGCACTGATGGATAAGCGTTCATTCATACCGCCTTTTGATTTTACCATCAGTTCATGCACATATTCCACCGCTTGTAGGATTTGTTCTTTTGACAGTTCTTTGATTTCATCAATACCAAATCTTTGATGCACCATTTTATAAATCGTGGCATAGTCCAATCTCAACACCCCAGTGGCTAGACTGACAGCGTTACGGAGCGGTAGCGTATCGTCTGATGACAGTTTGGGCAAGCAAAGTATCGCCCTGTGTTTAGATTGTCAAATGCTCGGATAACCATTAGGCTGAATTTTGCACTTATCCACATACCGTAACGGATTACCAGTTCACGGCAAACGAATGTACCACCTTTTTTGCCTTCTGTTGTTGTATATGCGATACTCATCAAATTTGATGAGTTTGATTTTTCAAGCTCAATTTCTTTGATAAGCTCTTGTGTTTCAGCATTACGCATAAAGTTTGATGGTTGGTGTTTGCTTGCACCGCCAGAAACTTTATGCAGATCGTTTAGGGAAAATAAGCCGTTATGTTGGCTAATTGAAGTGTTTGCAACAATAAGATTGACATAGTACATTACCTTTTTCAGTTGGTAGAAAGCCCAAAAGGGCGGATAGGAAGCTGAAAAACCGCTGTACTAACGGCGTGTGGTATTGGGTATTTCCACACCTTCCTACCCATAAAAAAGGTAATCGTAAGGATTGGCAATTTTTGTGGGCACAAAAAAATCACAGATTTCGCTTGTGATTGGCGAGTACAAAAGAAGTTTTTCAGGCTTCGTGTGGTTATTCTATAAAAATCAAAATTTATTATCAAGATATTTTTTGATTATTTTTAAATGCTCAAATTTGAGCATTTAAACTTAATTTTCTGAAATTTCCCCAATTAAGGGGGCTAGGGGGTTCAGAAACCGAAAACAAGAACGGTTGGATTTATTCGTGTAGCAAGCTACCTTATTTCATCGCCCCCTAACATAATTTTAGCGATGGCGGAAATCCGCCAACGGTTATTTTTTGAGCGATACGCAAATTTGCGTATGTCATGAAAGGGAATTTTTGACAATAAAAAACCGCTTGGGCTTTCGGGTGCGGTTATCCGCTAGTTACTAAGGTTCTGACACCTTACGCACATCATACCCCAACCCACAGCCTTTGTCAATCCAAATCATTAAAAATCAGTTCAGAAGCATTCATAGATTTCCTTTGGGTAATAAAAACCGCTCACGATGGAGCGGTGGTAAATAAGCAGCAATACTGTCATTGTGCCAGTTGATACAGACAGTCAGCGACAGTCCTAGCAAGCATCTCGTGTGGCTCGTCATTTTCTACAATCTCCACCATCAAATCATCCAAGCCGACATTGGCAGGAATGGAAATGCCTTGCACTTCTAGGAATGCCAGCATCACGGATAAGCCTGTGCGTTTATTGGCATCGACAAAAGCGTGTCCTTTGGCAATAGCAACGCCATACCAAGCAGCAATCTCAAAAGCATCATCAATGCAATTGTAGTGCATTTGTTGGTCTATGCGACCAAGTACACTTTCAAGTCTGTCAAGATGAACGCCTGCACGCCCCACGCCTGTTTGGGCAAGGATTTCATCGTGAACCGTGATGACAAAAGCTGTGCTAATCATCGATATGCCAGTTTTTGCAGCTCTTCTTTATGGGCTTTGATCACACGCTGAGTTGCATGAGCAACCAGTCGGCGAGTTGCTTCGTCGTCGCTTAATTGCATTGGGACAATCGGTGTGGTTGGGCGTTTGATGGGTTCGGTTGCCAATTTTTTAAGCATTGGCGACTCCTTTTAAGTTATTGTGAATCAATTGAACTATTTTAGCCAAAAAACAATAGTTTTGCAATCATCGCCATCTAACCCTTCAATTTATCAATCCGCTCGCCCAATTTCTTTTTAAATCGCCGCACCGCTTCGTCTTTGTTATGATCAAAAGCAGGTCGCAAAAATGGCACAATGTTTTTTAACACTAAAGTCAGATACTCTCGCCCACTTGCATTGTCTGCCAGTGGTTCGCCCACAATCTCATACATTCGCCCTATGTGTTCTACTCGCATTGTGTTATCAATATCCGTGCGATAACGGATTTTGGCTCTTGCTGTAATTTGGCTATCTTGTGCCTGCCCTGCGATGATGTCTTTGACCGATAGGGGCGTAAACTGCCCCCAAATTGTCAAAATATGCTCCCATCGTTTAGATCTGAGCTCCTGTGGCGGAGCGTTCGGTGGCAGGACGGTGGATTTTTAAGCGGTGGCGTAATTGACCTGCCTGCATTCACACCCCCATCACACGATAAGGGGTAAGCAGGTACTGTACGCCAAATGGCACTTGAGTGATTGTTACCATGTTTGTTTTTGTTGCTTCTCGATTCTCATACCAATGAGTAATAAGCATCAAGCAGGCTTGATTGATTGACGGCGTGTACTCTAAATCACCGCCATTATCTTCAAACTCTCGGCTAGTAAAATTGCTGACATAGTCATAAGCAGCACTAATATAGCTACGCAACAGCTCATCTTCATCGTCATGCTCAATGCGACACTGATGCTTGACTTGTTCAAGGGTAATCATTCTTTTGCTTTACCTTTTGTTTTTTTCTCAATATCTGCTATTTTCCCCCATACACCCCAAGCCTTGCTTGGGGCTTTTATGTTATTTTGCTTGTAAAGTGCCGTAAATAAATGCTTCTGGTCTATACACTGCTAAAGCTAATCGCTCTTCACACAGCACGGTTACTAAGTTTTTAACAAAATCATCTTCATTTTCCGTTGCAACAGCGACAGAAGACAGTTGTCTATCAAAGATTTGTGCACCCAAATTAAACGCACCAGTTAAAAATTTACCCGCTTCCATGGCGGTCGTCTCAACGACAGGCAACCCCCACAAAGTGCGGTTGGCTGAACCTTGAGGCAAGCCGATAATGTGTCTGCCATCTTTGTCTTTTTCTAGCTCAATCTTCGCTCAATCAATTGGATTTAGCACCAAACCAGATACTGGATATTCCGCCAAATAAGCCTGCAAGACTGCCAAGCGGATCTGATCAATGATGCTATAATTTGCCATCGATGCCTTGTCAGAAAAAGCCGTGGCTTGTGGAATAATGCCTTTTAGATTGCCATTTTCGCCATCGCCATTGAGCAATTGTCTATCTTCAACCAGTTTTAAACCGTACATCAAGCGACCGTTGATATAGCTTGATAACATTGATGCGTCATCAAGAATTTGTCGGCTTGCTTTGACAAAGTGAGCAAGCGTACGCATTGACACAGTCTCTGTGCCAAATTTGATGTGCGACTGAGCTTTTTTATCGCCTTCGTTTTCTTGTGCCGCCGCCGAGTTTGTAAAACCAGTCTCTTTGACATACTCAACAGCGTTGCTATCAGTCGTGCCTGCCATCAACAAATCACGCACACGCAACTTTTGGTTTGGTGGTGCGATGATGCCTTGTAGTCTTTGCGTTTGCACCAACGCACCTGCTGCACCATCTGTGTCTGTTGTCGCCGATGTGATTGTTGCTTTTACCTACAAAGACGCACGGTTGCCTTTTACTGGATTTTGGGCAAATTGTTTGAACGATTCAGATTCAAACAGCTTTCGTCCTAACGGTTGATCCGGTACAGACGCACTGCTACGACGAGCTTGTTTTTGTTCAACATCAGCCAAGCGTGTGGTTACCTCGTTGATACTTTGCAGTACGGCATCAACATCGCCTTTGATGTTGTCTAGTTTTTGTTCACCCAAGCTCATGCGACCTTTTAGCTCTTCGCCCAAGCCCTTGACTTTTTCTGTTGCTTTTTGTAGTTCTAAAGCAAGCTCTTTACTTGATTGTGTCATATTACACCTTGATTGATTTTAAGATTTCTAATGCCATGTCATCATCATTTAGCATTTTTTAGTCCGCCATCGGCAATTTTGGCAGCCTGCTCTTGATTAAAGCCTGCATCGACCAAAAATGCTTCAAAGTCTTGCAGGCTTGGCAACGCTCCTTTATGTAGCGTACTTTTGATTGAATTGATACGGCTTTCTTGGTTGGCTGGCATCGTAACGATCGATATTTCTTTTAGGTCAATATCGATCAGCTCATGTGCTTTTTGCTCTTCGTTGTATTGCCAACGATTAAGTTGATAGCCGATTGATAACCCATCAATTGCGTTGTTTTTTAGCAGTGCGTAAGTCTCTTTTGCTTTACTGATGTCATCAATAAACAGCTGACCTTCGCCATACAAGCCATTTTCGTCTTCATACAGCTTATGCCATACGCCGATGACTTCATCCGTCTTGTGTTGCTACAAAATTGGCAACTTCTTAGACTTTACGGACAATTCATTGATTGACTCTAAAAAAGCACCTTTTTTCACGATGTCGCCATAACTGTCTTTTACATCAAACACGCTAGCATAACCGCTAAAAAAGCCGTCATCTTGAACGGCTTTGGCTTTAAACTCTATTGATTTTGTCTTCATCTTTACCCACATTTTCTACTGCAGACAACTTTAAGGCGGTATCAGCAGTAACCGCTGTGCCTGATGGCATATACACACTGTCAAATGGCTGAGCGGTACTACCTTTTGACAGTCGTTTACCACCGCCAAGCCACTTGCTATAAAAGCGTTGCCACCAGTTTTTATCATTTGTTGTCATAGTCTCCTCAAAAAATAATTGGATTGTCTAAAAAGTCATTGATATTACCCTTATCTTGATGCGTGATTGCTCGGCTCATCGCCATAATCAGTGCAACCACGCCATCAATCTTATTCTCGGCTCGCTCTTTGTTTGGATAAATGTTATCTTTTTTGTCAACTTGTGCAACAACATTACTCATCATCCAAGTCATTACTGGGTCGTCACCATGGGCTAAGCGTTTTTGTAATACGACAGCCTCAAGCTCCTTCATTGGTTCACTCATGTTTTGAACGGTGTGCCGAAGCTCAACCATGGTCATGCCCTCTTTTTCCATTTCTTGAGCAAGCTGTGTTGCCTGCCAAGGGTCATAGGCGATTTGGCGAACATCAAAGCGACCCATAAACTCACGCAAATCGTCTTTGATGACTTCAAAATCCACGACTTCGCCCATTGTGAGTGTCAAAAGCCCCATTGTGTCCCACGCACGGTAGCGGTCAGCATTGCCATCCATACTTTCTAGCACCCGAGCATCTGGCAGATAATACCGCCCCGTGAATGTGATAATAAGGGTCATCATTGGTGGGCGGAAATAGCAATATTAGAGCGTTTAAGTCAATCTTTGTCGCCAAATCAAGCCCAATGTAACAGGGGCGGTTTTCCAGCTCGTGTAAAGACTTGCGAACAGGGGCGTTTTGCCATTTTGCCATATTCATACATGCGTTTTTTGCACCAACCCATTCATTTAAATGCTTTGTTCTAAAAATCGTTTGCTTGGCTGACGATGCGATGGCATCTCGTTGCCTTGCCTTTAAAAACTCACCCGACACAGAGATATCGTAGTTTGGATTGGCTTTCATCAGTGCTATGTCGCCTGTCCATTCATCGTCTTTGTCTTTGCCGTATAGCACCGCCCACAAATCAGGAATATCAAGGCGGTGGTAATGACAAGCATCACAGGCTGTTCCCTTGCCCCCATGCCTGTCTCCATCGTGTCATACAGCGTATCATCTTTATGCTCGTGGTATTCATCGATGATGGCACAGCTGGGGCTGGCACCATCGCCAGGCTTGCCGATAACTGGCTCAAAGCGTGAACCGTCCATCACACGGTTCATGTTTGACGCATTAACTTCAACGCCATAATATTCTTTGAGCTGTGGGGTGCGTTCGACCATAATTTTGGCCGGTCTAAAACTTCCCACGCCTGCTTTTCTGTTGTTGCACCGCTATAGACTTCTGCACCAAATTCCCCATCAGCACAAAACATATAATTTGCCAAGCCAGCTGCAATCGCTGATTTGCCATTTTTACGACACACAAAAATCAAAATTTTACGGTAGCGTCTTAAGCCATCTGATTTTTTTACCCATCCAAAAGGCAAGCAACAGGCGAACAGTTGCCACGGTTCTAGCTTGATTTTTTCGCCCTTAGCTGCCCATTTGCCTTTAGTGTGTGGCAACAACTGAATGAACTTCGCCACTTTTTCGGCTTTATCAGCGTCAAATTGATAAGGATAATCCTTATTTTTACTTAATTCTTTATCGCCAAAATGCCTTTGGCACGCTAATTTTATCCATTTGTTTGTGATGATTTTCCCATTGATGACATCACGAGCGTACTTTTCGGCTTTTTTTACATTGTGATAGATCATGAGTTAAATTTTTGATACGCCAAATACCCTACAAGCACGCTTGCAGGGTATTTAAGATTTTAAGAAAATTTAGTTAGTAATAACCAAATCACAAATCCGCAAATGGATTGCTTACATTTTCTTGCTTTGCCCCACCTGTTAATCTTGCTCTACTACTCGGATCAAGCCCTAATAGCGAACCGAACTGCACCAATTGACGAGCTGTCTCATTCATCACAGTAACCGCAGGGTTTTTTGCCATCGAGCCAGTTTCTTCATTCGTGATGACAATGCCGTTGTATTTTATGTGCTCTTGTGCTTCTCGCCATCTTGCATAAGCAACACAAAAGCACTCAATATTGTGTACATCTGCAATCGTCAAAACCTTATTGCTCAATAGCTCTGGCATGACAAGTCGCCACATCTCAAATGCCAACGGTGGCAACCACTCAGGCGGCTCAATGTTGGTTATCGCACCAAACTTGGGTTCATTTTTATTTAATGCACGCTTACCAGCATTGCCGTTTAACTCTTTCAACTTTGTTGGCTTAGGTTTTCGCCCACGCCCTGCAACTGTCGCAATTCCGCCCATTCTTGCCCTACCCCCTAAACTTTTAATTTTGCGGTCGTAAAAATTTTAGCAGGGGGTCGGTCATACCGCTTGATGCCGTGAACTTTTTACCCACCCCCATATCTCTCTGCCTTCGTTTTTATTTGGTGACAGGCATGGCAGATGGCTTGTAGGTTTGTTAAGTCGTCTGTACCGCCTTGTGCCTTACTGACAATATGGTCCACTTCGGTGGCAGGTGTGTACCTGCCTGAATGCTGGCAAACTTGGCAGATATAACCATCTTGTTGCATGACTTGCTTGCGAAGTTTTCTCCACGCCTGCCCATAGCCACGCTCGGATGCGGTGCGACCTTTCTGACTCTTGTGCCAACCGTGCCTGTGGTGGGCGTGGTCGTTGCAAAAACCTTTGTCCGCACGGCTGACAAGGGCGGGGCAACCAATGGCTCGGCAAGGTGTTTTTGGCATTGCTACCCCCACAACAAAAAACCCCTGCAAGGGGCTAAAAACAAAAAAGCCACAACCTTTCGGTTATAGCTTTTTTCAATTATGGCATGATTTTACCCCTTAGCGTTTCCAAAATCAAGGGTTTTTTATTGATAATTTGACAGTTAGGCACAATATTCCTATAATATACTACATAGCCAAGCAATACCGCTTAGGCAACCCAAACCGCCTAGGAGCGATGAGACGACCAACCTTGACAAGGAGCTAAAAATGGCAGAAATCAACAAAATCCATGCCGAAACCGCACGCCTTACCATGGAAGCTGAACAACTTAGAGCAACCACCTTAAAGCTACAAGCCGAAGCTCAAAAAATCCAAAAAGATGCCAAATGGAACCTTTGGCTTGCAATTATTCTAGCTTCTGTTGCCATTGTGGTTGCACTTGTCAAATGAAACCCAATCTTGCCCACCACAACCCAGACCCTACCTACATCAGAGCCTTGCTTGACAAAGCAGGGCTATCCCAACGCAAAACCGCTCATCTTTTGGGCATATCCGAGCGGGTAATGCGTTATTATCTTGTCAAGACCGATGACCCTAATTACCGCCCCATGCCTTATACTGTGCAATTTGCCATTGAGTGTTTGGCAGCCACAACCACTCCAACTCACTAGGCATGGTTAAAGTTAGCCCTTGGCCAAACGCCCAAATCTCAATTTTGTTTAGATACTCACTCATTTGTTTTACACTCGCTTTTGTTGTACTGATGTTTTTAATGACATTGTTTGCTAAATTCTCATACTGCCAATCGTCAAGTAAGCCTTTGCACTGTGCGACACTCCCTACCATTTGGGCAAAATCGCCGTCATCTCGTGCATAAATCTTACTCAAAAATAGCCGTTTAAAATACAAATGCAAATCTTGCCCTGTTTGCTGTTTTAACTGGTGCAACCATTTCCAGTAAAGGCGGTTTTGAGCAAGGCTTCTTGCCTTATCATCATCAATACCAATGGTTACAACAACCTTGTTTGGTGTGTCTAAAAAGTGGTTTAAAAAATCAAAAGCCAAAAGCCTAAATCATCACTCCGATAGGGATTGCTCCACCTAATAGCATTGAGCAAAAACTAACCCAAATCCTAACCGAAATCCAATCATTAAAAAAACCGCCCAACTAAGCAGTTTTTATTTTAGTTGTCTCATTTTGCACCCATAAAAAACCGCCCAAGTTGCACTTGGACGGCTGAATATGTGTTTATAATTCAATGGCCTATAAAATAAAAAAGCCAAATAATTTTGCGAAAAAACGCAGAAATTACTTGGCTTTATTTGTATATTGTAATACAATATATTCCATCAACACAAGGGGTGTTGATTGGGTAGGACAAGCCTAGTGATAAATAAGGAAAAGAACGATGTACAAGTTAATCCAAATCATCGTCCTTATTGTCTTACTACTTATTAGCATAAATGCTTGGTAAGCAATAAGCCAGTGAGTTAGCTACCAACTAACAAACTGGGTGCTAAGTGGGATAGCCGTCCTACTTAGCACATTCCTTACCCATTATCATAGCACCATTTTTATAAAAATCAAGGATTTTTTATGGCAGATAAAGCAAGCCCACAAGCACGCAAAAAAGCAACCGCTAACTATTTTGATAAGTCATTGGCACGCATCGGACTTGTCATCAGTCATACCGAGCCAGAAGTCCTAGCAGCCCTTGAGAGCATTGTAGCACGCAAGGGATGCTCAAAGGCAATGGCAATCAAAACCGCTTTGGTTGAGTATGCCAAAACGCTTGACTAACCCACCAAACTACTGGCAGGAAAACCGCCAAATCGTTGTTCATTGTCTCTTAATTTACAATCAGATAAACGCCCACCACACCTGTCCAGCTCTGGATTGTCGGTGGGCTTGCCGTCATTGGTAAATCTTGCCGTGCCAAGATAACCACATTCTTCGCCACGATAACGACCACACACCGCCCAATGGCAGTAGCTGGTAATGTTGCGAACAGGGATTGTTAATCCTTCAAAGTCCACAGGGTTGGATAATTCAAAGGTGGTGGCATTGGTCTGGCTTGTTTTTTGTTCAATGTACCAGTTTTGGATTTTAAAGTTTTGTTCATCGGCACTGGTCAGATATTATGCTAATGTGTGAATGACTTTTAATTTAGCCCCTACAAAATCACTAAACTTTAGGCATAAGCTCATCTTTTTTGGGTGCGGTTACTGCTCCAACGGTAATCATGCCATCCACAAATGGTTGCATATCATGACTAGATTATAAAACCAGACAAAGACTGTCGCAACCTTTGTTCGGTTTAATGCTCTGATGGTTTGACCTCAACCGTGATGACATAATCCATCACCGCAGGCTGACGCTCAAATGCGTCATATTCCAAACGAATGACATGGCGACCGTTCGCCACCACTTGATAATCGCCATTGGCAAAATCGTGATAATAAGGGGTATTTAGATACGGCTTCAAACGACGATCAGACACCGCCACACTGACCACATCACCAATAGCAGGATAAATAAAATAATCGCAAGTACTACTCAAAATACTGTCTTTGCGAGAAATAACCGTATTATCAATGCGTTTTTGCACCAATCTTGGGCATTCATCTTGTGCTTTTGTACGCCTATTTAGCGGAGTGGCACTTGGCAACTGCTTTATGCCAACACTCACCCTTTCGCTAGCGTCTTGATCTGTATGACTTGGGGTAATTTCAAGTGGCTGTTCGTCTAGCTTACACCCATACAGCAATGCCGATAACGCAAAGATCCATGCGGTCGGCTGTTTCACCCATCTTTTTTTCATGTTCACAAATACCATACCATCATAAACCCTACTTGCGTCCATTGACCATAATGTCTGACAACCCACAAGAACTTGGTGCATCAGTCAAATGCCATACAATAGCATTATAACATAATTTATGATAGACTTTTTATCCAAACCAAGACCTTATCAGTCATCAATAATATCCACAAAACTTGCTCCAAGCACCTTAGCAAGATGAGCAGGAATCATTCCCACATCAAGCCCACGCCGTCCACCACTAACATACATTTTATCTAGGCTTTGGGCGGTGCGGTCTATCACACTAGGCAGTTGTTTCTTTTGAGCGATAGGACTGATACCGCCAACCAGATAGCCTGTGATACGCTCAGCACTGGCAATATCCGCCATTCTTAGTTTCTTAACACCCACTGCTTTGGCAAATTTTCCCAGATTTAGCTGATATGCCACAGGCAATACTGCCACAAAATAACTCTTGCCATCTGTTGCCAGTAAAGTTTTAAAAACTTCGATATCAGCCAAACCTAGTTTTTCGCACGCCTCTTGCCCAAAATTAGTATTGCTTGGGTCGTGGTCGTATTCATGAATACTAAACTCAGCTTTAGCCCTTTTTAATAAAGTTATGGCAGGTGTCATTGCTTATATCGCTTGCTAATAAGGATAGTTAGGGTTAATGAGTGGGTGAATCTTGGTTGAGCTGATGAATTCTTTGGCGTACAGCTTTGTGAAAGTCGCTATTATCATGAGTACCGTTTGCTCGATTTTCTATGATGCGTTGCCATGCTTTTTTCTCAGTCATGAAAAAGCCGTAATGGTCTGAAGCCAATAAGATATTATAAATACCATAAACATCTTCGTGATCTTGGCATAATTGTAAAATATGATCAGAAATATCATCTAGGTCATCATACATTAGGCTTAATCGATGATATCCCCAAACCATACAATGATAATAGGCCCCTTCGGACAATTTCGCCCCAAGCTGTATTTTTTGTGAACTAAGTCGTTCATCTGAAAATTGTTGCTCGCTACTGGGGCGAAAAGTCTGTGAAAACACCATATTGTCCAAATCCGAACCATACAATTGTTGGAATTGAGCATAATTAGGGGTAATCATTTTGTACCAGTCCATCAACATTGATTCGTTGGCAATACTTAACTGACCAACAAACAGTAGTGGCAAACTCAAGGCTTTAAAAATCAGTTTTATGTCAAAAAACATATCACACCAAGCACTCACTCAATCGGTCTTAATGGATAAGCAACATCGGCATTTTGGCTACGATGACGCAGGTAATGATCAAGCAGAACAATGGCAAGCATGGCTTCAGCAATAGGAGTTGCTCGCACACCCACGCAAGGGTCATGACGACCTTTAGTAATGACATCAGTTGCCTGACCGTCTAGGTCAATCGTCCTGCCTGCGGTTGTGATACTGGCGGTTGGTTTTAGAGCAATGGCGACACGGATGGTCTGCCCACTACTAATACCGCCTAAAATCCCGCCTGCGTGATTGGCACAAAAGCCATCAGGGGTGAGTTCATCTCGACTGTCATGGCCAAACTGCTCAATCACACCAAAGCCATCACCAATTTCCACACCCTTAACAGCATTGATAGACATCATTGCATGGGCAATATCGGCATCTAAACGATCAAAGATTGGCTCTCCCAAACCAACAGGAACATTATGAGCAAGAATCTCTAGCCTCGCCCCACAGCTTGTGCCTTGCTCACGAAGTGAGATAATCAGTTTTTCAAATCTGGGTATAGCATCACTATCTCCACAAAAAAACGGGTTTTGGTTGACAATATCCCAATCTAGCTTTTCTGCTTTTTCGGTGCCAATCTGCGTAACATGACCACGAATAATAATGCCCAAACGCTCTTTTAAATACTTTTTAGCAATCGCTCCTGCTGCCACACGCATGGCGGTTTCACGAGCGGAAGAACGACCACCACCTCGATAATCCCGAAAACCGTATTTCATCGTGTAGGTGTAATCGGCATGATTAGGACGAAAGGTCTTGGCGATATTGCCATAATCTTTGGATTTTTGGTCGGTATTGCGGATTAACAGTCCAATCGGTGTGCCTGTGGTTCGCCCCTCAAATACCCCAGAGATAATCTCTACTTTATCGTCTTCTTTTCGTTGGGTGGCGAATTTAGATGTGCCAGGTTTTCGGCGATCAAGCTCGGCTTGCAAATCTTCTTCACACAAGGGTAAATTAGGCGGTACACCGTCCACGATTGCCATAAGTCCCACACCATGCGACTCGCCACAAGTGGTTACACTAAAAAGTTGCCCTATGGTATTACCTGACATATTACCCCCTCTAAATGATTTAAAACAAAGTGGCAAGATAACCACTTGTCTTTGTTATTTTCATTACGCCGTTATTTATAAAAGGCGTATCGCTAAACAGACTTACCTTTTATCTCATAAAAATTTGGTTGCTAAGTTGCTAAATGATGGCTACCTGTGTTATTTCAGCCACGATTCGCCTTTTACTCTCTCAACCTGTCTTGCAAATTCCTCTTGATACTCCAAAAGCTCCTCACAAGTAATCGCAAATACCCCATTACCACCTTTTTGGAAAGTCAACCAATCAAACTGAATCTCAGGATAAGCCTGTCGTAGATGCCATTCACTATTGCCCACCTCACAAACCAGCAGTCCATCACGGGTTAAGTAGTCTGGGGCATGATAGAGAATTTGATGCACCAAATCCAAGCCATCTTGTCCTGCTGCCAAAGCGTGTTCTGGCTCATGTAGAAACTCTGGCGGTAATTCCGCCATATCCTCAGCATCAACATAAGGTGGGTTGGTAACAATCAGTTCGTATTGATTCTCAGCAGGGATTTTTTCAAATAAATCGCTTTGGAGTAAATTCACCTGATGCTCTAGATTATGATGCTCTACATTCGTCCATGCCACTTCCAATGCGTCTTTATCAATGTCTGCCCCATCGACATTCGCATCAGGAAAAGCTACTGCCAAAGCAATGGCAATACAACCAGAACCTGTACACAAATCTAAAATTCGCTCAGGGGGTGATAACTGCAACTCTTGTAATCCGTGTAAGAAAAACTTGCTTTTGCCCACATTGTCCACATCAAAATAAGGATAAAACTGCTGACTGATCAGCTCGGCAATGGGTGAACGAGGAATAAGCACTCTCTCGTCCACATAAAAAGGCAAATTGCAAAAGTACGCCAAATTGATGAGATAAGACAAGGGTTTACGCTCAGTAATACGGCGACCTAATAAATCTAGTACTGCCTGTTTTTCGCCGTCAGTTAGTCGGCAATCAAGAATTTCAGGGTTTGCCTCCCAATCCAGATTAAGAGTATGTAGCACAATCGCAGAACTTTCAGCAAATTCATCAGTTGTCCCCTGTGCCACCACCACATCATATTCACGCAGTTTGCTCACACAAAAACGGATAAAATCACGAATGCTACGCAGATTACGCCCTGCTTCATCAAGTTTCGCATACAACGCATCTATCTGTGCTTGGTTTAATTTACCATCTTCCAAGTCAAACTCTTGCTCGTATTCGTCATAAAATTCATCGTGTTTATAGGTGGTATCCGACATGCTATTGCCTTTTTAATAGGTAGAAACTAAATTGCCATTATAAAGAAAATTTTATTTTTTTTAAACCAGTTTTTGCACATCACCTAAAAAATCAATCAATAAGTTTTTAGCCATTTACATGGTTTTTTTGGTTAAAAATTGCTAAAATAGCCCATTGTTTTAACCAAAGAAATGACATTATGAGCGATAAACTACCCTTTTGCCTTCCTACCGATATCACGCCAGAGATTTTCCTGCAAGAATACTGGCAAAAAAAACCTTTGCTGATTAAAAACGGTCTACCTGCGTTAGTCGGTATGTTTGAGCCAACCGATGTACTAGACTTGGCAACAGAAGACGGTGTATCAGCTCGTCTCATCACCCAGCAAGACAACAACCCAACAGTATGGACACTCAAAAATTCGCCCCTAAACGAGCAGGATTTGCAAAACACACCCAAACTCTGGACGGTCTTGGTACAAAACCTAGAACAATGGTCGCCTGAGCTTGGTGAACTTTGGCAGGCCTTTGATTTTATTCCAAGATGGCAACAAGATGACATCATGGTATCAGTTGCTCAAGCTGGCGGTAGCGTAGGCGAGCATTATGACGAATATGATGTGTTTTTGGCACAAGGCTACGGCAAACGCCGTTGGCAACTGGGTAAAATGTGTGATAGTGACACACCATTCATCGAAGGTCAGCCCATTCGCCTGCTTGATGGCATGGGAGAAATCATTTTTGACGAAATCTTAGAAGCTGGCGATGTTTTATATGTGCCGCCACGCCTTAGTCATTATGGTGTTGCGATTGATGACTGCCTGACTTTTTCGTTTGGTTTTCGCCGCCCAAACATGGTGCAAATCCTAGATGAAATCGCTGATGTCGCCACTGGTGAACACGCCCTGTTTTCTCCGCTGGTTTTGCCCCAAAATGTGCAAAACAGCCCTCATGAATTATCCAATGATAGCATCAACGCCATCAAAGATGAGCTGATTAACCTACTAAATTCCGATCAAGGCAACGCCATCTTAACTCAAGCAATCAGTGAGCTGGTTAGTAAGCGAGGGTACGATCTGATTTCTTTTGATGATGAATTAAGCCCTAATGAACTTGCTAAGCGACTACACAATGGCGAGTGCTTGATGATCAATCCTGCGTGCCGTTTTGTATTACAAAATAATGACTGGTACATCAACGGCGAGCATATTTGTTTTAATGACCAAGAGTTAATACTCATTGAGCGGTTTACCAATAATGAAGCAATCATCTTTGATGATTTGAATGATCAACTGTTGGCAAGCTGTACAAATTGGCTAAATGACAATTGGCTGATTTTGATTTAAAGTTTGACAATGGCATGGCAAGTACTTTTGCAAGTATGTTTATAAGTCCATATCCAACAAAAATGAGCCAACTTCGGCTCATTTTTTATACCCCACTCATCACTATACCAAAGCCAAAATCCGAAGCCACGCCATACCCACTGCCATGCCTATCATGCTAACCACAGTAGTAAACGCCAAAATATTCGCCGCCAAGACATCATTACCACCCATTGCTTTTGCCATCACATAGCTTGCCGCTGCCGCAGGGCTTGCCACCATGACAAACAGCACACCAAATTGCACAGGAGACAATTTTAATAAAATACCCACCAACACTGCCAACAATGGAGCAATGACAATCCGACCAATACTCGCCTGCATAGATAAGCAAGACAAACCCAACATGGATTTAATCTCTAAAGTCGCCCCTGCACAGATAAGGGCAAGTGGCAGAGCAATGTTTGAAAGCAGCTCACCTGTTTTGGCAATGGGTGTAGGTGGTAAGGGCAGATTGGCTATTTTATAAACAAAAGCGGACACCAACGCAATGATGAGCGGATTGGTAAAGATTTTTTTGATGACATTGATGCTTTGTGATTTAAAGTTGGTATTTTGGCTTGTGCGTGATAAAGTAATGACCGATAATATATTATAAAGAATCGTAAGAATCCCCATATACATCGCCCCCACACTCGTTCCCACCACGCCATAAGCATTGGTCGCCACCGACAGGGCGATAATCGCCATATTAGAGCGAAACACCCCCTGTACAAACACGCCTTTATCACGAACATCGCTGACAAAAAATTTGGCGTAGATTTCCGCCCCAAAAAATAACACAAAGGTTGTGATAAACCCTGCGATAATAAGTGGCAATTGCTCGGCATAATTAACTTCACTTTTAATCACGCTAAAAAATAGCAAGCACGGCAAGCCAAACTTAAAAACGATGTTGGAAGCAGTATCAATAAAATTAGGATTGATTTTATCCGTCTTTTTCATATAAAAACCCAGCCCCATAAGAGCTAGGTTTGGAAAGACAATCATAAAGGCAAAACTTATGGCTTGGAAGATTTCTTGAACATTCATCGCTGTTTACTTTTTGGTTAGGCAGAATATTTAAAATCCTGCCGTTGTTTTTTAAAAACCGCTTTTAAAAAAGATATTAAAATCATCAACTCAATCATCGCTGATTTTTCTTTTATGGGACGGCTAAACTCTACAGGCATATCGCACACTTTTTATGGCAAGCCTAAGTAGTGCGTATTTTATTCATCAAACCTTCTACTACACCAACTTCTCCGCCTTTTTTAACTTCTTAACCGTCATCGCAAGTAAACTCACCGCTGCAGGCGTAACACCACTGATTCGGCTTGCCTGCCCTAAGGTAGATGGGCGTATGTGTGAGAGTTTTTGTACAATTTCGTTGGATAAACCAGAAACTTGGGTATAATCAAAATCAAGAGATAGTGGCGTATTTTCAAGGCGTTTCATCTGCTCAATTTCCTCATTTTGGCGATCAATATAGCCTTGATATTTCACACTAATTTCAATCTGTTCACCAGCTTCGCTACTAACTTGGCTGTCCGCTACTTGGGCGATGTCAGCAAAACTCACATTAGGGCGTTTTAATAAATCAAGCAGATTGTTTTCTTTGGTTAAAATCTCGCCTGTATTATCCATAAACGCTTTGCCAATGGCATTGTTTGGCGTCGCCCAAATGTCTTTTAGGCGTGCGGTTTCGCTTGCTATCATTTCCATTTTTTGATTAAATTTAGCCCAGCGTTCATCATCCACCAAGCCTAATTCTCGCCCAATGGCGGTCAAACGAGCGTCTGCATTATCCTCACGCAAAAGCAATCGGTGTTCGGCACGGCTAGTAAACATACGGTATGGCTCTTTAGTACCGTGCGTAATTAGGTCGTCCACCAATACACCCAAATAAGACTCATGGCGTTGTGGTGTCCAAGCCTTACGCTCTTGTGCCTGCAAAGCAGCATTCAAGCCAGCCAAAAGCCCTTGAGCCGCTGCCTCTTCATAGCCTGTTGTTCCGTTAATTTGTCCTGCAAAATACAGATGCTCAATGGCTTTGGTTTCTAGTGTGGGCTTTAGGGCTTGTGGGTCAAAATAATCATACTCAATGGCATAGCCAGGGCGTGTGATGTGAGCATTTTCAAGCCCACGCATTGTATGAATAAATTCAACCTGTACATCAAAAGGTAAACTTGTGGAAATGCCATTGGGGTACAATTCATGCGTGGTCAAGCCCTCAGGCTCAATGAAAATTTGATGACTGTCTTTGTCAGCAAAACGATGAATCTTATCCTCAATACTTGGGCAATATCTAGGACCAACACCTTCAATCTTACCGCTAAACATCGGACTTCTATCAAGATTGTTGCGGATAATATCATGGGTTTTTGCGTTGGTATGCGTGATATAGCAAGGGATTTGGCGTGGGTGCATAGACACATCACCCATATAACTCATCACAGGCAAAGGCGTATCTCCCTCCTGTATGGTCATCACAGAAAAATCCACCGTGCGTGCATCAATCCTAGCTGGCGTGCCTGTTTTTAGTCGTCCAACAGGTAATTTTAACTCACGCAAACGGTCCGCCAAACGAACAGATGGCATATCACCTGCCCGACCGCCACTTTGATGATCCAATCCAACATGAATCACACCACCTAAAAAAGTCCCTGATGTCAGTACTACCGAGCGGGTGTTTAGGCAAATGCCTGTGGCTGTAGCCACTGCCACGGCACGCCCATTTTCCACAATGATGTCATCAACAGGTTGCTGAAAAATCGTAAGGTTTTGCTGGTTTTCAAGAATGTGACGGACAAATGCCTTATATAACAAACGGTCTGCTTGAGCTCGTGTGGCTCGAACCGCCGCCCCTTTTCGGCTATTTAGCACTCGAAACTGAATGCCTGAATGGTCGGTTGCCAGTGCCATCACCCCGCCCAATGCGTCCACTTCTCGCACCAAATGTGATTTGCCAATACCGCCGATAGCAGGGTTGCAACTCATCTGCCCAAGCGTCTCAATATTATGCGTAATCAGCAGTGTATCTGCCCCCATACGAGCAGCTGCAAGACTCGCCTCTGTACCTGCATGCCCACCACCAATAACGATGACATCAAATGTTTTGGTTAAAAAGCTCATAATAAATCTTTATTGTTTGTTTAATTTAAAAACTTATTATTCTAGCATATTTTTACTATACTGTAATATCAAGCCAGTCAATTTTTATCATAAAATGGTTGTAAGCTGTGCAATATTTTACCGTTTTTGTGTTTTTTGGACGATTTTTAAAGCAATAAAAAATCAGAGCCAAATTGACTCTGATTTTTTTATTATTATCAACCCAACAAATCAGGCTTAAATGCGTTGCACCACGCAGGCAGTCTAGCAAAAATGGTAGCTATCTGGCTGGGTACGCCCTGCTGTTCTAGCCTTGCTTGATAGGCGGCATCAATGGCATCACGATTGATACTAATCTTACCAGTCAGCTGTGCCACATCAAGCGACGCATGAGCATTAAGTAGCGTTATCATTGCGTCTTTTAAAGACTTGCGAAGATCAAGCTCCATGTCTAGTTGTAACTGTGCTGATATTTGATTATCTAGCTTTTCAAGCGATTGCCATAGCGACTGTACCTCAAAAACATCACGCACCACGGCATACGCACGGGTAATGTCAGCAATGCTACGCTTGGTCTGACTATAGATGTCATACACCGCTTCAATGCCCAATCGGTTGACCAAACCATTGGTCAAATAAGTACAAATGATTTCACGGTGCAAACGATGTTTTACCATCTCATCAAAGTACGGTTTACTTAGTGCATTTGGGAAGTATTTTTGTAGTTCATTTAGAAAATACACATCATCGGTCAAATCGCTTGATAGCATTTCATCATAAACCCACATTTTGCCATAAGCAAGTAAAACGGCAAATTCTGGATTGGTAAGACCTTTTGACTGCTGTTTCAGCACAGCAACCGTCTCATCAGTTGGTAGATACTCAATACTACGATCCAAGCGTCCTAAATGCTCCAAAAATTGCATAAAGCTATGGTGTTCAGGTAATCTTTGTGCCGATTCTCGAGCCGATAGCTCAATGGCTTGTGGTTGCAGGTAGTTTTGACGAAGTACCAATTTCGCCACTTCATCGGTCATGCTCTCAAGCAAGACATTACGCTGTGTGATGGTCATGTCGTCTTGTTGCACCACTGAACCTAGTAGAATCTTAATATTCACTTCATGATCAGAACAGTTCACACCTGCTGAGTTATCAATGGCATCCGTATAGATACGACCACCATTTTGGGCGTATTCAATACGACCTTTTTGGGTACAACCCAAATTGCCACCCTCGCCAACCACTTTGGCACGCACTTCACCACCATTAACACGAATGGCATCATTCGCACGATCGCCAACATCAGCATTTTCTTCATCTGTCGCTTTAATATAAGTACCAATACCACCATTCCAAATCAAATCCACAGGAGCTTTTAATAGTTTATTAAGTAGCTCATTTGGCGTTAGACTGTCTTCGCTAATATCAAAAGCTTCTTTCATCTGTGGCGTAATGGCAATGGCTTTGTCCGTGCGGTTAAACACACCACCACCCTCACTGATGAGACTGGCATCATAATCCGTCCATGCCGAACGAGACATTTCAAATAAACGCTGGCGTTCAACAAAGGACGCTTTGGCATCTGGATTTGGATCAATAAAGATATGCAGATGGTTAAAGGCAGCCTGCAGACGAATATTATCTGACAATAACATACCATTACCAAACACATCGCCTGACATATCGCCAATGCCCACAACGGTCAACTCGTCACGGTTTTGAATGTCTTTATCCATCAATCTAAAATGGCGTTTGACACTCTCCCAAGCACCCCTTGCGGTAATGCCCATGCCTTTATGGTCGTAGCCTGCTGAACCACCAGAAGCGAAAGCATCTTGTAGCCAAAAGCCATATTCTGCCGACAAAGCATTGGCAATGTCTGAAAAAGTTGCCGTACCTTTGTCTGCTGCCACAACCAAGTATGGGTCGTCCTCATCATGACGCACTGTATTGCTTGGCGGCACAACTTGACCATCAACCAAATTATCCGTCAAATCAAGCAAGCCACGAATGAAGGTCTGATAGCACGCCACACCTTCTGCCTGCCACAGTTCACGGTTTGTCGCTTTGGTTCTATCCTTGCAGACAAAACCACCTTTTGAACCCACAGGCACAATCACCGAATTTTTGACCATCTGAGCTTTGACTAACCCAAGCACTTCGGTGCGATAGTCTTCCATACGATCAGACCATCTTAGACCACCACGAGCAACCTTTCCACCACGCAAGTGCACACCCTCAATGCGTGGCGAATACACATAAATCTCAAACATTGGCTTAGGCTTGGGTAGATGTGGGATTTGGCTAGCAGCAAACTTAAAGGACAATCTATCTTTACGCTTACCCATCTCATCAACTTGATAATAATTCGTGCGAAGCAGTGCATCAATCAAGTCCAAAAACCAATGAATGATGCGATCTTCATCAAGACTACTCACCAAAGCAAGCTGTTCTTTGATACGGGCTTTGACCGCACAAATCACCTTGTCACGCTCTACCACATCAGGCGACATCTTAGCATGAAACAGTTGAACCAACTGCTCACTAATCGCAGCATTATTTACCAAAGCCGTGTGAATGTAGTCATTAGAGAATGGAGCTCTTGCCTGTACCATGTAACGAGATAATGCACGCAAAATAAGTACATCATAAGCATCTAGACCACTTACCAAAATCAGCTCATTTAATCTGTCCGACTCAATATTACCTAACCAGATTTCACGCAAGCTATCTTCAAACTGCGTACGCACCACATCAAGATCAATGCTCATGCCATCACGCAATTTTAATTCATATTCTTGTAGCCAAGCACCCACATCATTACCAAACTTAAAGGTTTGAGCATTTAGTACAAGCACCCCAAAATTCTCAAGAATTGGCAAAATGTGCGACAAAATGGTCGGCTCGCCTTGTCCGTATAGCTTCAAGGTTAATCTATCAAGACCTTTTCCGACAGGCTGATATAGTCGCCATGACATTGGATTGTCTGTATTGATTGCCAAAAGACGCTTGGTATCTGCCACTGCTGTGCTAGCATCATAGCGTTCTTTGTAGGCGGCAGGAATTGCCTCACCATATAGATGGGCCAGCTGATTTGCCTTGCTTTCGCCCATCTCATCACTCAAGATGCGTGCATATTCATCAGACCAATCTTGCATGAGTGCAGTCAACTGACTTTCCAATGCCTTGGTGTCCACCGTTTTAACTTGACCAGGAATGGTTCTAACATGAATGTGTACACGAGCATGGTGCAGTTCATTAAACTCTGTTGTAAAATTCGATGATTCGCCACCATACGCTTGGGTTAGCACTTCTTGAATTTTCATTCTAAGTTTGGTGTCAAATTTATAGCGTGGTATATACACCAAACATGACACAAACCGTTGATAATGGTCAATACGAGTAAACAGACGCAGGCGATTTTTGTCTTGTAGCTGACTGATGGAAAGCACCATCGGATACAGCTCATCAATGTTGGCTTGAAACAAGTCATCACGGGGGAGCGTATTAATAATATGCACCAGTTTTAGATAACTGTGGCTATTTTTTGGCAAGCCTGACATTTTAAGGATTTGATCCGCCTTTTCACGCAACAGCGGAATATTGTTGACACGGGTTTGATAAGCAAGTGAGGTAAGTAAACCCACAAAGCGATATTCGCCAACCAACCTGCCGTTTTCGTCATATTTATGAATGCCCAAAAAATCCATATACACAGGGCGATGCACAGGCGACTCATGGCGAGATTTGGACAATAAAAGCACACGAGGTAGGCTTAATAGGTGCTTTAGCTCATTGGGTAAACGATGAAAACTTTGTGATAAAGCATCTTCAGATGAACCTCTTAGCACACCCAAGCCACTACCACCTACTGAGTGTAACTCTGCGTTATCACCAAGCTCATCAAAGCGATATTCACGAAAACCCATGAAAATAAAGTTATTATCCGCCACCCAGTCCAGAAAACTTAGCACCTCATCTTTGGAGTGATGTACGGTTGGAATTGGTGCATTTTGCATCTCTTGACGAATGCTTTTTAACTTATCACGCATCTGCGACCAGTCTGAGACGATGACATCAAGCGTGTTAATCTTGCCAAGTAGTGCCTCATAAATCTCACCCAAAACCGCTTCATCTTGACGAGCAATCTCAGCATGGAACAAAGAATACTGCTGAGCGATGCCAGCATCACTTTCATCCGTCTCCACCATATCAATGATGTGTCCTAGCTCATCACGCACTACTTTTACCAAACTGTTATGAATGCGTTTGACCGAAACGCCTTTTTTCTCAAGCATCATTAGCATGGTATCTGTCAAAAATGGGCGATCAAATACCGCCATTTGAATGACGCTACTTTTGCTGGTGAAATAATGTTCATCACTAACAGGATTGATGACTGCCAGTCTTGGACTGGTACCATTGTGGTGTTTTAATTGGCTAAAATGGTGCAATGCCATGCCTGCAAGGTCATTATCGTTAAAATCAGCCGCCACATCATGATGCAACTTTTTATAATAAATATCAATAAATTTAGTCAAAAGTGCAGCATTTTCGCTACTTTTGTCAATGGCGATGCGAGTAATGTTGGCGATACGGCCTGCATCGATCATCAGTTCTTTCATTGTTGATTCCATTTTTGTTGGTTGGATAAAAATCATCAGTGTAAGTATACAGCAGTACACACATACACTTAGCGTGAATACCTTAACCGAACACAAGTACAAAATCAAATGGGTTTTTTTTAATTAGTTATTAAAAAAACCTATAAATAATGATTTTTATAAAAATTTTTCTGATAAATATTCATCAGTCATCAATCAAACTCATCATCAATCGGACAATCAGTTTTATTCATGCGTTAGGTGTGTTATAGTGTTGGTGTTATTTACCAAAATTTTAACAAAACCAATCTAAACACCAATCAGTAAAAAATGAATAAAAACACCAACCATATCGTTCGTCTTGCCCAAAATCTATCAACACCCAATAAAGACATCGATGAGCTACACGCCAAAATTGCCGCCGAATTAGATGAACTAAATGAAATCCAAGACACACACAGCCAACTTGATGGCACACAGCTGTCTTTAAGCGACTATTTAACAGCGGTCAAGATGGTCATCAGCGACACCTTTGATCATGAAGTATGGGTGCGTGCTGAAGTGCGTGCCTTGTCATCTAAAGGCGGGCATTATTATTTTGAATTGGCAGAAAAAGATGACAACGACCAAATTGTTGCTAGTTGTCGTGGGACGCTATGGCGTTATCGTGCACAGCCTGTTCTGGCGAAGTTTCATGCCGCTACAGGCAGAGCATTGGAGGCAGGTACAAGCATTCTAATTAAGGCATCAGCAACCTTTCATGCCCAGTATGGCTTTAGCATCAACATCAGCGACATCGACCCAACCTACACCATCGGTGAGCTTGCTGCCGCTTATCATGCCATGAAAAAACGCCTTCACGATGAAGGATTGACTCGGTTGAATAAATCCCTAGTCGCTCCATTTGACATTCGTCATGTCATCGTCATCTCCCCACAAAATGCCGCAGGCTTGGGTGATTTTCGCCGTGAAGCCGATAGGTTGCAGCATTTTAATGCGTGCCAGTTTCATTATCATCATGCTACTTTTCAAGGTAATCATGCTCCAGATGAGATCAGAGTTGCTATCACACAGGGTATAGAGCAGTTTCGCCAAACTTATGGCACTTTGCCCGATCTGCTTGTCATCATTCGTGGTGGTGGTGCGGTGGGGGATTTGGCGTATCTCAACGACTTTGAGCTTGCTGCACTCATCGCTGAACAGCCTGTGCCTGTATGGGTGGGGATTGGACATGAACGAGATAGAGTACTAATAGATGAAGTGGCACACACTCGCTTTGACACACCATCAAAGGTGATTGGAGCGATTGAGAGACATCTTATTACCATCACTCAAGATGCCAAACTTGCCATACAAGATATCAAAAATACTAGCCAAGCACTGTTGTCAAATGCCAAAAATAAAAGCGAGACACTCATGGCACACAGCCAAAATCTCGCCCTAAAATTAGTACAGCTCACCAAAAAAGATGCAACACATAGCCTACAAAGAACCAAGTTACTCACCATGCATCAGCTTGGCAACCAAAAGGCATCTGTAGAGCATTTGCTTTACCAAAGCAGGGTTCAGTCTTATGCTCATTTAAATACCACCAAAAGACAACTGACCCATTTTGTTGGTCAACATCAAAACATCTTGCCCAAATTGGCATTGTTGCGTGAGCATTGCCGTCATCTACAAAGTTTGATTTTGATTCAACACCCTGCCAAGACGCTGACCAAGGGTTATGCCCTCATTCATCAAAACGGCAAAATTCTCTCATCTGTCGCACAGCTCAATCAAGAACAAGCACTCACCATTGAGCTACATGATGGCAAAATACAAGCCTACCCCAACAAAAAAGTCTGATGATACGCTAACAAAGCCTATACATCAGATGGTTTTTAATGGCTTTTATAATCACTCAACCCCACCCAAACCAAATACAGTTTTTTTTGGGGTAACGCTTTGTTTTATGATTTAGGGGCTTAGAACCCACCTACAGGGGAAAATTCCACTCCGCTATCAAGTTTACCCTCTTGCATGAGAGATAACGCCCTGTCCATCCACTCATCAGTTGATGAATGCACATTTTGGCTTTGACTGGTATTGACATCAAAGCCAACATCAGCTTTTACACCCACTTTGTCAATCTTCTCACCATTTGCAGTCAGGTAATGAGCGGTGGTAATTTTTACCGCTTGGTTATCGCCAATAGGCACGACCGACTGAACCGAACCTTTACCATAACTTGTCTCACCAACAATCAATGCTCGCTTTTGGGTTTTTAGGCTACTGGCAAGCACTTCAGCAGCCGAAGCCGAATAGCGATTTTGCAGAATGATGAGCGGTATTTCATCAAGCAGTGGAGCACCTGTGGTGTGCATGACTCGCTCAATACCTTCTCTACCTTCAACTTGAGTAACGATTTGATTACGCATGAATAAGGATGCCACATCAACTGCTGATTCAAGTACACCACCTGGATTGTTTCGCACATCAATAATCATGCCTTGAACAGGCACATTGACCGCTGCTACACCATTTAAAATCTGTTCACGAGTGTTGCTCTGAAAAACAGGCAGTTTAACAATCACCACACCATCTTTTACTAGCGTTTCAATATTCGACTCAGTACTGTGCGTCCGCTCTATGGTTTTGGTCAGTTTAGAACGACCTGACTTAGAGAAAGTAACATCTACTTTCGTTCCTTGAATGCCATTTAATAGTTGTGCAACATCGTTTTGGCTTTGACTACCAGACAGACGCACCTCGCCAATTTTGTGCAGATAATCGCCTACCGCCATATTAGCTTGGTCAGCACTTGACCCTGATGCAACTTGCGTAATCACCCAATGCCCTACTGACTCCTGCCAAGATACTTCAATGCCAATATCCGCTACCTTACCTGTTGTGAATGATTGCAAACTACCAAACGCTTTGGCATCCAAAAACTCAGCATGGCTATCAATTTTCGTTAGCATGCCATTGATGGCGTGATAAAATAGCTCGTCATCTGTCGTTGCCTCAGGATATTCACGGCGAATTAAATCCACCACTGACACAAAAGTCTTTAAGGTCTTAGGTAAAATCGCATTCAGTGGCACTCTCCCTTGATGCAGACCATCAATACCATGCAGTACATTGGGCTTACTGTCTAATGCGTCAAGCTCAACTGCGTCTTGCACACCATCAAGATTATCTTGGACTGGTGTGTTTGGCAAAGAGTTAGGGTCGGTCGGTATGCTGTCCGATGGCTTATTAATGCCCAATAGACTTGCCATCTTAGCGATAGGCTTATTCCACTGCACTTCTGCTGATGCGGGCGACGCTACCATTAGAAAAAGTGCCATCGCAGCCACAAGTTTATTCATAGCGAAATCTTGCATATTCACCATCTTTTTTTCTTTAAACTGCAATCAAAAGACTCTCGCCTGTCATCTCAACAGGCTTTGGCAATCCCATCAAATGCAAAATGGTTGGCGACACATCGCACAGTCTACCACCCTCACGCACACGCATGGATTGATTGCCCACATAAATGAACGGCACAAGCTCTGTGGTATGCTGAGTATGCACTTGACCACTTTCATAGTCTTGCATCTGCTCACAGTTACCATGATCAGCGGTAATCAGCATCTCACCGCCAACATCACGAACGCTTTGGGTAATGATACCAATACACTCATCAACCGCCTCAACTGCCTTAACTGCCGCCTCAAAAACACCTGTATGCCCAACCATATCGCCATTGGCATAGTTGATAACAATCACATCAAAATCGCCAGATTCTATGGCAGCTTTTAGCTTGTCAGTGATTTCATACGCACTCATTTCTGGCTTTAAATCATAAGTCTTGACATTTGGGCTATTGACCAAAATACGCTGTTCGCCCTTGTACAGCTCTTCACGACCACCGCTAAAAAAGAAGCTAACATGGGGATATTTTTCTGTTTCAGCGATACGCAACTGAGTTTTGCCTTGATTTTGTAGATATTCGCCCATGGTGTTTGCAAGACTGGTTGGATAATAGGCGATGGTGGTTTTTTGATTATTTTCCAATTCATCAGAATATTTGGTCAGCATGACATAGGCAGATAATTCTGGAGCAACTTTACGAGCAAAACCATCAAAATCTGCATTCAAAAACGCTTGAGAAATTTCTCTGGCACGGTCAGCACGAAAATTCATAAAGATAATAGCATCATTATCACAAATCACGCCATTGTCATCAATCATGGTCGCTTGGATAAATTCATCTGTCTCATCAGCAGCATAGGCAAGCTCAATCGCTTGAGATGCTGACTGAGCTTCACGAACTGCCGCTGCTTGGGTCAATAGCTCATATGCTGCTTGCACTCTATCCCAACGCTTATCTCTATCCATAGAGTAGAAACGACCAATCAAGCTGGCGATTTTTGCCTCACCCTCAAACTCATCATTAACTTTGCTCAAAAACTGCTCAAAACTTGCTACATATGTATCAGCAGACTTTGGCGGTGTATCCCTGCCATCAGTAAAGCCATGTACGAAAACCTGCAACGCCCCTTGCTCCAATGCCATACGCACCGCTGCTTGCATATGCTCAATGTGTGCGTGCACACCACCATCAGACAGCAGACCCAAGATATGCACCGCACCTTCAGCATCATTGGCTGCCTTGACAGCATTCACCAGCACTTCGTTCTTAAAAAAATCACCTGTATTGATGTCATTCATGATACGAGTTGAGTCTTGAAATAAGATGCGACCTGCACCCAAATTCATATGCCCCACTTCTGAATTGCCAAACTGACCATCAGGCAACCCCACATCAAGACCTGAACCTGAGATAAAACCTGTCGGACAAGTTGCCATCAGCTCATCAAGATTTGGCGTATTTGCAGCAGCTACAGCGTTATCTCGTGGGTCAGTGCGGTGTCCAACACCATCTAAAATCATCAATACATGCGGTTTTTTTGCACTTGCTTGGGTCATGACTTACTCCAAATGATTGTAAAATATTGATAGCCCCAAATTTGGCAAACATATGCTATCTTTTATCTTATCTATTGTAGCATATTCTCACTGGCATTGATGACAAAACACAAGAAAAATTCAAACCAAGCCACCCTCGCTTGATATCGCACTCATGACCGCCGCCAACCCCATTTAAATCAATAGCTACGCCAATTCATATTCATCATAAAAGATACCAGCAAAGACCGCTTGATAATAAGCTGCTTTTTTGGTGAGTGCCAACGGATAGGCTCGTGATGATGATGGTAAGCGATGTAAATACACCGTTCTTTTTGCGATGGTTAATTGTACCGATTGTCCGATTTTAGGTGGCTTGATACCAAAATCGGACAATAAAACTTCACTTGACCTCTCACCTGTAGTAATGATGTGCGTACAAGCTGGCATTTGCTTAAGTAGCTCTGCCACACCAACTTTTTCCACCACTTTTAAGAACGCATCGGACGCATTATCCTTTAATCGCACTATCGTCCTTGCCACATCAAAAATAGCAATCCCCTTATCCATCAAAAACCGCTCAATCACCTCCTGATGAAATGATTTATTGACCACATCAATAAAAAAATCCTTATCATTAAAAAATACAAGCCCCATAATTCGCCACATATCATTATTAAAATTCGGATAATAAAAATCCATCTTCCAGCGGATGCGTGGTGGTGGAAAACTACCCAACATCAATACTTTGGCATTAGGCGGTAAAAATGGCGATAAGGGATGAGTTTCAAGGTTCATGATTATATCTAAGGGCTACTATTGGTGTATATTGACAATAAGTCATGTAGTGATGTCATCACTAAGATGTTAGTGATTGCGTGAGCTAATGTAGCATATTATGCCCAATCTGCCAAATTACAACACAAGCTCGGTGAGCATTATCTGATATTTAGCCAAAAAAAAGCTGATAATTTACATTATCAGCTTTTTTTGTTTTTTATTAGCTTTTAATTCTAAAGCATTAGAATGTTTTGACAAATGAAACGCCATACACCCATGGGCTTAGGTTAAGCTCACCAACGCTATTGCCATTAACCTTAACATTGGTTTTTAGGTCGATATAGCGAGCATCTAGACGCACAGCATCACGGTCGGTAAATTTAAAATCAACACCTACATGACCTGCCGCACCCCAACTATCGCCAATTTTCAAATCAGCTTGTGGATTGTGTAGACGCTCTTTAAAGAAAGTAGTGTAGTTCACGCCTGCACCGATAAATGGCACAACCTTACCTCCATTATCAAAGTGGTATTGCAATGACAATGTTGGAGGTAGTTGCTGAGTTTTGCCTGCATATTGGTTGTTGATATTGATGTCATGATGAAACGGTGCAGCAGCCAATAACTCAACACCTACATTTTTTACAGGAAAGTATTCAAAAGTAACGCTTGGGCGAATGTCTTTATCAACCGTCAAGCCCCTGATATCAAATTTATCATCAGGATTGCTTTTAGGATCAACATGGGCAACACCTGCACCGATAGTCCAAGTACCAGCAGGGGCAGCGACAGCGACAGTTGTCATGGCAGATAACAAAGCAAGTGCGATGTGTTGTAATTTCATGGCTCATCTCCAACTAGAATGTGGTTAAAAATATAAAAAGGCTCGCAAATGTTGCAAGCCCTTTTGCCAAGTTTCTCATTACGCATCTTTCGTAACGGTTCTAAACTTTTCACTTTTATTGTATCTTAATTGGTAGAAACAATCAATAAATTTTTGATGGATTTATCACACTTTTGATGCATTTTATGGGTGTTACAGCTCTATTTTTAAAGCTTTTTTATACAAAAGCATTGCTTAATCAATGCAAACGAACATACAGCCTATTTTTTAGTATTGATTGATTTGTTGAGCTTTATAAAATGGCGTAAGTTACTGGCTTTACACCCATTAAAGTTCTTGTATTTTTTTATGAACCAAACTTTTATTCAAATAAGCAGTCATCATCCTTGTTTGACCAAAAAATCCTTTAATGCCAACACTTGATCACGCACTCGTGCCGCCTCTTCAAATTTTAACTCACCAGATAATGCCTTCATCTGTTTTTCAAGGCGGGATATTTCTTTAGCAATCAGCTCTGGTCGCCTTAAAATCTCTTCATCCACACCTGCAATCACTGCTTTATTGATGATGACACTACCTGCTATCTCTTCTTCACCTGTATCAATTTTATCGGTGATGGCACGATGGGCAGATTTTGGTATGATGCCATGTGCTTCGTTAAAGGCGATTTGCTTGGCTCTACGGCGTTCGGTTTCCTCAATGGCCTTTTGCATACTTGGCGTAATGCTGTCTGCATATAAAATCGCCTTGCCGTTAATGTGGCGTGCTGCACGACCAATGGTCTGAATTAAAGAACGCTCCGAACGCAAAAAACCCTCTTTGTCTGCATCAAATATCGCCACCAAACTCACCTCAGGCATATCCAAACCTTCACGAAGCAGGTTAATCCCAACCAGCACATCATGCACACCAGTACGCAATTCATGGATAATCTTCATGCGTTCAACGGTGTCTATATCCGAATGCAAATAAGCAACTTTAATGCCATACTCTTTTAGGTAACTGGTCAAGTCCTCTGCCATGCGTTTGGTTAAGGTTGTAATAAGCACCCTTTCATTAAGCGGTTTACGCAGATTAATCTCACCAAGCACATCATCCACTTGAGTCAGCACAGGACGAATCTCAAGCACAGGGTCAATCAGTCCTGTTGGACGCACCACTTGCTCAACCACCTGCTCGCTTCGCTCCAATTCATAGGCGGCAGGCGTGGCAGACACATAGATGGTATAGGGCTTTAATCGCTCCCATTCTTCAAATTTCATCGGGCGATTATCCATCGCTGATGGCAGACGAAAACCGTAATTCACCAGTGTCTCTTTGCGACTGCGATCACCTTTGTACATTGCCCCAATCTGCGGTACAGTAACATGGCTTTCATCAATGAAAAGCAGTGCATCATCAGGCACATAATCAAATAAGGTTGGCGGTGCCAGTCCTGCTGGTCGTCCTGATAAGTGGCGTGAATAGTTTTCAATGCCATTACAGTAGCCTAACTGTTGAATCATCTCTAGGTCGTACTGTGTGCGTTCTTTGATGCGTTGTGCTTCAATCAGCTTATCATTAGCTCGAAAATATTCCAACCGATCAGCAAGTTCAGCCTTGATGGTCTCACTAGCCGCTTCTAGCTTTTCTCGTGGCGTAACATAGTGCGACTTTGGATAAATGGTGATGCGTGGTGCGGTGCGGACATTTTTACCTGTCAAAGGGTCAAACCAAACGATTTTTTCCACCTCATCATCAAACATCTCAATGCGTACCGCCAAACTTTCACTCTCGGCAGGATAAATATCAAGCGTCTCACCACGAATGCGATAAGTGCCTCGCCCAAAATCAAGTTCGTTGCGTTCATATTGTAGCTCAACCAATCGTTTAATGAGTGCGGTGCGATCAACCATGTCTCCTACCACAATGTGCAGTAGCATTTTTAAATAGCTTTCTGGATCGCCCAATCCATAGATGGCAGACACAGATGCTACAATAATGGCATCACGGCGTTCAAGTAACGCACGAGTGGCAGACAACCGCATCTGGTCAATATGGTCATTGATTGCTGAATCTTTCTCAATAAAAGTATTGGACGCAGGCACATAAGCTTCAGGCTGATAATAGTCATAATAACTCACAAAATATTCCACCGCATTATGCGGAAAAAATGCCTTAAACTCACCGTACAGCTGAGCTGCCAGCGTCTTATTGTGTGCCATGATGATGGCAGGTCGCCCAAGCTCGGCAATGACTTTTGCCATCGTATAGGTTTTGCCCGAACCTGTTACGCCCAACAAAAGCTGTTCTTTTTTATTCTCTCGTACACCATCAACCAAACTTTTAATGGCATTTGGTTGGTCGCCTGCCGGCTCATACTCACTCACCAAGTCAAACGCTTGGCTACTAATCTGTGTGCCAGAGACATTCACACCTGTCAATTCAGCGTTCTCTTGTAGTTGTTTGGCAAGTTGATTTAAGTGGCGTTCTTGTCTGTTGGTATTTTTGATGTCTGGAATTCGCATAATGTATGATTGTCAGTTGGCTTATTGTGATGGTTAAGATGAGATATTATAGTATAGTAAGGCTGTTTTGGGAAAATTAAAGCCCTATTATTAACAGTTCATCACAACTTTTTACAAATTTAACTTGCAAAAAATAGATACATATGTAAACTAAGCACAGTTTTTTAAACTAATTTTCGCCCACATTGATGACCAATCGGTAAAATCTGATGGGTAAACATGATTGAAGGTAATTTATGAAAAAATATCAATGTATAGTCTGTGGCTGGATTTATGATGAAGAGCTTGGTTGCCCCGAAGAAGGTCTTGCACCTGGTACTCGCTGGGAAGACATTCCAGATGACTGGACTTGCCCAGAGTGTGGCGTTACTAAAGCCGACTTTGAGATGGTAGAAATCTAATGAATCTCTCACCTTGCACACAGTCCATGCCAGTGCCAGAATCGTGGCAGAAGTTTGGGGCGATAGACTGGCAACCGTCTGATTTATCGCCTTATTTATATCAAGGCATCGTTGATATTGGTGAGGGCATGAAACTGTGTGTAGAAGCTGGGGGCAACCCTAAGCACCCTGCAATGATTTTTATTGCAGGGCTTGGCTCGCAGATGATGTTTTGGTCAGATAAGCTATTAAAACAGTTCATTGATGCAGGTTTTTTTGTCATTCGCTTTGACAATCGTGATACAGGCCTGTCTAGCAAAATTCGCATTGACGGACTACCTAAGGTAAATCCCTTAAAAATGATGCTAAAAGTCCAAGTAGGATTATCAAACCGTCAAGAGCCTGTTGCCTATACTTTAACCGACATGGCAGAAGATGTCGCCAGACTCATCAAGACCTTAAAATTTGATAAAGTCAATTTGGTAGGTGCGTCAATGGGTGGCATGATTGCCCAAATTGTCGCCGCACGCTACCCAAAATATATCAACAATCTTATCTTGATGTTTAGCACCAGCAACAAAGCTTTTTTTAGACCGCCCAATCCCAAGCAATTCATGACTTTTGTGCGTCGCCCTGAGAGTCATTCTGAGCGTGATATGGTGCGTCATAGCGTCTGGTTCATGACTGCTGTCGGCAGCCCCGGTCATCTTGACATTAAAGGCACTAGAGCCATTGCCGAAAAACGCTATCAAAGAAATTTTCATCCATTGGGTGTCGCCCAACAACTCAACGCCATCTTGGCATCAGGCTCAATACTGCGTTTTAGTAAGCAAATCCGTGCCAAAACGCTCATTCTCCACGGTAGTAAGGACGGACTGCTCACTCCAAGTCATGGTAGATTTTTGGCAAAGGTTATTCCAAACGCCACCTTCAAGCTCATTGATGGCATGGGGCATGATATCCCACCTTATTACCACCCTTATTTGGTCAGTGTTATTAGCCATCATTGTCAAGATGATGAATAAATAAGACAAGTAGGATTGATATTTTTAATAACGAACTTTATAATGCCGATATCCCAATCATGCAGGTAAACGCACCAGCTGAACAAACCACCATCAACACACAAAAGACCAAGACCAAACCCATGCCCACCATCACTTTAAATAACCAAACCCACACCATCAACAATATCTACTGCATCGGTCGTAGCTATGTCGAACACATTCACGAGCTTGGCAATGCCATGCCTGATGAACCCGTTGTCTTTTTAAAGCCGACCAGTAGCATCGTGGCGGGTAACACCCTAAACTTGCCTGATTTTTCTAATAGCATTCATCATGAAGTTGAGTTAATACTCCTAATCGGCGATGATAAACAAATTATCGGCGTGGCGGTCGGTCTTGATTTGACCGCACGAGATGTGCAGGCAATCTGCAAAGAAAAGGGGCTACCTTGGACCAAAGCCAAAGGCTTTAAAAATGCCTGTTGGCTCAGCGATTTTCAGCCATTCATCAACAAAACCTACCACCTATCACTGACCGTCAATGATGAGATTCGCCAAGATGATGACACCAACAAAATGATGTATTCTTTTGAGTATCTGGTGGATTATCTTGATACACTGTATGGCTTGAACGCAGGCGATATAATCATGACAGGTACACCAAAGGGCGTAAGTCAGCTTAAAACAGGCGATAAAGTTATCGCCAGTCTTGATGGCTTGGCATTTGAAATATTAGTCAAATAACAGTTTGTAAAAGTGTTTGGTTTGGGTAATTAGAGCATTCATTAGCAATACCAAAAAACAGTCCTAATCCACCTTTATTTTTATTCACGCCATCTAAATCATTACTTTTAAATTGACTTATTCTTTGTGTGATTGCTGTTATTTGTTTGATTGTCGGCGTGATTTATGTTAAATTCTTAAAGTTACAGAAAGCCATTTTATTAAAAGTTTTGATATTTTCATTAGTGTGATTTTTCAGTTTTAGCCTTTTTATTGATTTAGGAAAACCTTATGAACATTCTTGTACTCGGTACAGGCGGTCGTGAACACGCATTGGCATGGGCATGTGCCAAAGATGCAAAAGTCGCCAAAGTTTTTGTTGCCAAAGGCAATGCTGGCACCGCTCTTGAGAACAAAATTGAAAATGTTGATTTAGATGTCAGCAATCATACCGCCGTGATTGATTTTTGTCGCACACATGAAGTGGCATTTGTACTTGTTGGTCCTGAAGCACCACTTGTGGCAGGGATTGTTGATGAGCTACGCCAAGCAAACATTAAAGTTTGGGGCCCTACTCAATATTGTGCTCAACTAGAAGGTTCAAAAGCCTTTGCTAAGGATTTTATGAAAAAGGTTGGAATTCCAACCGCTTTTTATGAGGTATTTACCCAAATCTCCGCCGCCAAAGATTTTGTTCGTGCCAAAGGTGCACCGATTGTCATTAAAGCAGACGGACTGGCTGCAGGCAAAGGTGTTATTGTCGCCATGAGCGAACAAGAGGCGTTTGATGCCATTGATGATATGCTGTCAGGCAATAAGTTTGGTGAGGCGGGCAGTCGTGTGGTGATTGAAGAATTTTTAAAAGGTGAAGAGGCTTCTTTTATCTGTATGATTGATGGGGATAATATCCTGCCCATGGCAACCAGCCAAGACCATAAACGCATCTTTGAAGGCGATACGGGAGCAAATACAGGTGGCATGGGTGCATACAGTCCTGCCCCTATCGTTACAAAAGAAGTGCATGACAAGGTCATCGCCCGTGTCATTTGCCCTGTCGTGAACGCCATGAAAGCAAATGGCACTCCTTATACAGGTTTTTTATACGCAGGTCTCATGATTGATGAGAATAGCGACCCTTATGTGATTGAGTTTAACTGTCGCTTTGGCGACCCTGAGACACAGCCCATCATGGCACGCCTTGAAAGCTCATTGGTTGAGCTGATTATGGCAGGAATTGAGGGTAATTTACCAAGCGAGGCTAAATGGTCGGACAAAGTCGCCTTAGGCGTGGTTTTGGCAAGTCAAGGGTATCCAGAATCCAGCTCAAAGGGTGATGTTATTACCGGTCTAGATGTTTGCATTGATGATGTCAAAGTATTTCATGCGGGCACAAAACAAGATGGTGACCAAATCGTAACTGACGGTGGGCGTGTGCTGTGCGTAACCGCCCTTGCAGACACCATCAAAGATGCTCAAACCAAAGCCCTACAAGGCTGTAAAGAGATTGTCTTTAGTGGCAAGCAATACCGCCGTGATATTGGTTGGCGAGCCATCAGTCGCTAATTTTTAGCCCTTTGAGTAATCAAAGGGTTTTTTGTACCAAGATTAGACAAAATGGCTGTACGAATTGCACATAAAGTCTCTTTTGTGCTTGAATTTTTGATATAATATGGGCAATTTTTTTACCATAAAATCTCAAACAAAAGCAATTTTAATACCATGACCAAGCCAATCAATCAGCTAAAAACCACACTCATGCAACGCCGCCTATCCATCGCTAAAACTTCTTTGAATATTGGTGCAAACTGGGCAAAAAGCGGTGTTTCAGGGCTGTTCTTGAGTAAAGAAGCCAAAGAAATACAAAAACACACCCTATTAAAAGAACAGGCTAACTATCTGGTTAGCGAGCTTGGCAAGTTAAAAGGCTCGGTGGTTAAAATTGGGCAGATGCTTGCTTTGTATGGTGAACATTTTTTACCCAAAGAAGTCATCGATGCCCTACATACCTTAGATGCCAATACCACCCCATTGTCATGGCACATCATTTATGATGCCCTAAAAGCAGAACTTGGCGAACGAGTGCATGATTTTGAGATTGAACGCACACCAATTGGCACAGCAAGCCTAGCTCAAGTACACAAAGCCGTACACAAATACAGTGGTCGCACCGTCGCTTTAAAAGTGCAGTATCCTAATGTCGCAGGTGCAATTGAATCCGACCTTGCCATCTTTAAGCAACTACTAAAAATTACCAATGCCGTCCCACAAACCAAAGCGTTAGATGATTGGTTCTTAGAAATCAAAGAGCTACTACAAACCGAAGTTGATTATCATACTGAAGCTGCCACCACCAAGCGATTTGCCAATTATCTATCCGATGACGCACGCTATATCGTTCCAACCATCTATGATAACTATAGCACTAAACGGCTTATTTGCATGAGTTTTGAGACTGGCGTACCACTCAATCATAAGTTGGTCAATGCACTGCCTCAGGCTCGCAAAGATGCTTTGGGTGGTGCAGCACTTGATATCGTCATGCGTGAGCTGTTTGAATGGGGAGAAATGCAAACCGACCCCAATTTTGGCAACTATTTGGTAAAAATTGATGACGATGGGGCTGATAAACTTGTCTTGCTTGACTTTGGGGCGGTCAAGCAGTTTGATGAGCATTTATTACATCTTGCCAAAAATCTAATGACTGCAGGATACCATCAGAATAAAGATATGATGATGAATGCCATGCAAGGCTATGATTTTTTTGACAAACTAAAAGACAAACCCAAAGAAGACATGGCAAAGGTTTTCTTGTTAGCGTGCGAACCTTTTTCTGATGCCAAGCACCTCTCAGCTCAGTTTCTAGATAACAAAGGCTGTTATCTATGGGCGAATAGTCAGCTATATCATCGAGTGATGAGTTGTGCCAAAGATGGCATGACCTCACTAGAGTTTAGCCTGCCACCCAAAGAGATGATGTTCATCAGTCGAAAATTTATCGGTGCCTACACCCTACTGGTCTCGTTAGATGCACGCATTAACAGCCAGACACTCATCACCCCATATCTCAAGAATAACAACATCACTTAAACCCAAAAATATAAATACCATGAACTTACAAAATACATTCATGGTATTTATTAGGATTTTGCGTATATTCATCAGATGAAATAAATTGTTACCGCCATCATAACATGATAAGATACAAACATAATTCCACAATTATCTTAGGAGTATGCCATGACAAGCGATAGCAAAGCCACTCAACAACCCAAAACTCGTCGCACCACCCCAAAAACACAAACCATGCCAAGCACCGCCGCACAGCTAGAAGAGCTACTAACTCACGCATCACCTGATGATTTGGCAGAGCTTGGGCAACTTTTGAGCGACTATCTACCTGCTACACAAGTTGTTCAACAGGTACGCACGGACAAATCCAAAGACACCCAGCTATCAGACAACTGGCGTGAAGGCGGTTACCCTTACAAGCATCGTTTGAGCCGTAAAAACTACGAATCCCAAAAGTACAAACTACAAATTGAACTATTAAAGCTACAACACCATGTCAAAGCCACAGGGCAAAGACTGGTTATCTTGTTTGAAGGTCGTGATGCGGCAGGTAAAGGTGGTACTATCAAGCGATTCATGGAACATCTAAATCCTCGTGGTGCTCGTGTGGTCGCCCTAGAAAAACCAACCGAGCAAGAAAAAGGACAATGGTACTTCCAGCGTTATGTACAGCACCTACCAACCGCAGGCGAGATTGTATTATTTGACCGTTCTTGGTATAACCGTGCTGTGGTTGAGCGTGTGATGGGTTTTTGTACAGACCATGAATACCAAACTTTCATGCGTCAAGTGCCTGAATTTGAAAAACATTTGATTGAATCTGGCGTTCAGCTTGTGAAATTTTGGTTCTCAGTTTCTCGTGAAGAGCAAAAAGCACGCTTTGCCAGTCGTGAAAATGACCCATTAAAACAATGGAAACTTTCACCTGTGGACCAAGCATCTTTAAACAAGTGGGATGATTATACCCTTGCAAAAGAAGCCATGTTCTTTAATACTGACACTGCAGAGTCGCCTTGGATTGTCATCAAATCTGACTGCAAAAAGCGTGCTCGCCTCAATGCCATGCGTTATGTCCTAAACAAACTAAATTACGAAAATAAAGACGCTGCACAAATTGGCAATATTGACCCACTGATTGTTGGTCGTGCAGGGGCACTTTATGAGATGGATGAGCATACCGACCTTTCGGTAAGCTCTGCTAGAAATACCAAAAAATAACCATCTTGTAAAATAAAAATACCGCCCTTTTTGAACCACATCCCAAAAGTTAGACAACCTTTGGGGTGTTTTTATTGTGAACGCAGATATGGATTGTAAATATGCCATTTGAGTATTTTAGCCCATCTTGGCTAACCTAGCATCTATCAAATCACAAGCCATACATTTGTACGACTATTTGTCTGCTTATCCTCAAATAAACTTAGTTGTTCTTGATCGGATTTTTGGGCATAAGTAACACAAATACTGCCTGTCGCTTGACAGCAACAGGCGAGCACCTCATCATCATCAAGCATGGCGATGGGTTTTCCAATGGTCTTAATATCCCCTGTCTTTGCCGTGATACGCATCTTACAAGAACCACAATAGCCACGCTGACATTCAAACCGCACCGTCTGATGCCCTGTTCGTTTCATGCCTTCTAACAAGGTTTCGTTCTCGTGCAGATAAAATCGCATTTCATCGGTGAATACCCAGCCCATGTTATACCTTGTCTTACCCAAAAGTTAAAGCGATATTATTTCTTGATTGGCAATCATTAACCGATGAGCATCATAGCTCAAAGTCATCCAAATCAACATCATCTAAATCCGAATCAATCTGACCCACCAAATAAGTAGTGATTTCAGTCTCTTGCGGAGCAACCTGCACATTATCTGATGATAGCCATGCATTAATCCAAGGAATTGGGTTGGATTTGACTTCAAAGATGGCAGGCAGTCCGATTGATGCCATGCGTGTATTGGTGATAAACTCAATATACTGGCATAGAATGTCTTTATTCAGACCAATCATCGAACCGTCTTTGAATAAATAGTCCGCCCAGTCTTTTTCTTGTTCGGCAGCAGTACGGAAGATAGCAATCGCTTCATCTTTACACTCTTGAGCAATCTCTACCATCTCAGGGTCATCACGACCCATCTGCATTAGGTTAATCATGTGCTGAGTACCATTTAGATGTAGTGCTTCATCACGAGCAATCATCTTGATAATCTTGGCATTGCCCTCCATCAGTTTTCGCTCTGCAAAGGCAAATGAACAAGCAAAAGACACATAGAAACGAATGGCTTCTAACACATTTACCGCCATCAAACATAGATAAAGTTTCTTTTTAAGGTCTTTAAAATCCACCGTTACCTGCTTGCCATTGATGATGTGCGTACCCATACCAAACATATTGTAATAATTTGATAGCTCATACAGCTCATCATAATATTTGGCAATATCTTCAGCACGAGCAAGAATATGCTCATTATCCATGATGTCATCAAAAATCACTGATGGGTCATTAACCACATTGCGAATGATGTGTGTATAACTGCGACTGTGAATTGTCTCACTAAATGACCATGTTTCAATCCAAGTCTCAAGCTCAGGGATGGACACCAAAGGCAATAGCACCACATTAGGACTGCGACCCTGTATGCTGTCAAGCAAAGTCTGGTATTTTAGATTTGATAGGAAAATGTGTTGTTCATGTACAGATAAATTAGCAAAATCAATGCGATCTCGGCTGACATCAATCTCTTCTGGTCGCCAAAAGAATGACAACTGTTTTTCAATCAGCTGTTCAAAAATTGGATGTTTTTGTTGGTCATATCTGGCGACATTCACCGGTTGCCCAAAAAACATTGGCTCGGTTAAAACATCGTTTTTCGTTTGACAAAAAATAGAATATTGCATGATATTTTTTCCAAAATAAATCAAATAAGAGTCTTAAAATTCGTTAACTTATTGAATTAATAGGACTTAAATCAATATATAGTATTATTTTTTATAAAAAACACATTATGTAGTAAAAATCTGCCGATAATTTTAACATAAAAAACCTGAGTTCGCATGGTTTTTTAATCACAAATATTAGCACCACCCCAATCGCCCAAAAAAGCAATCGGCTAATCTTTACCATTCATCAGGCTAGCTATTTACCATCGGCAGACAGTCTGTTTAATAAGCTAATGGATGGTTCATGGTCTTGGGTCGCCGCCTTTTGTAGCCATTCTTTTCCTTTTTGCTCATCTTTTTTTATACCCTGACCATCTAGGTAACACAGTGCCAATTGGTGCATGGCAGGGGCAAAGTCAGACTCGGCCGCCTCTTTAAAATGATCAAAAGCTGCCGCCAGATCCTGAGTAATACCCTCGCCTCGCTGATAATGTACTGCCAAATTGTAGCTGGCTTCTGGAATACCGCCCATCGCTGATTTTTTAAAACACTCCATGGCTTCTGCATAATCTTGGGGAACGCCACGACCCACGCAGTACAAATTACCCAAGTTTAAATAAGACAGCACCATACCAAGTTCGCCTGCTTTTTTGTGCCACTTAACCGCTTCATCATCATTGGTTGGTACGCCAACGCCATACTCATACATGAGTGCGATATTATGACAAGATTCAGCATAATCGCTGCTAGCAGCTTTTTCATACCAAGAAAATGCTGTTTGATAATTTTGCGTTACCCCAAAACCATGATAATACATCACACCCAAATTATGATAAGCCTTGATATTGCCCTGTTCGGCAGACTTCATGAACAACTCATGCCCCTTTTCATAGTCCTGCCGTACACCCATACCCTGACAGTGCATGACACCCAAGCTACGCTGTGCGTCCGCCAAGCCTAATGCCGCCGCAGCCATGAGCAATTCCGCCGCCTGCTCATAGCCGCCCTGCTGATAATGCATAGTTGCTTTATCATACAATGCCACCGCCTTGTCATGCTCTGCTTGTGTGTCATGGTTGATTGACTTTCTGACATTAGCGATGGAATCATTATGATTATTTCTTTTAAATAACTTATTAAGAAAACTCATTGCCGACTTCTTTTATCCAATAAACGAAAAATTACCTAAAAACATCAATTTTAACATCAAATTTTGGCCATATTACAGGCTGTCTAATCCTCGTGCCAAATCCTTGATAATATCCTCTACACTTTCAAGCCCTACCGATAAGCGTATCAGCCCATCATTCACGCCTGCTTCCAGCCGTTGCTCGGGAGTCATGCGAAAATGAGTAGTGGTGGCAGGATGGGTAATGGTGGTCTTAGCATCGCCTAAGTTATTGGTGATACTAATCATTCTTGTGCTATCAATGATATGCCATGCTTCATGCTGACCTGCCACCTCAAAACCAATAATCGCTCCAAACGCTCCTTGTATTTCGCCACCTCCAACGCCACTTAAAGCCGTATGCTGGCGTTTGGCAACTTCATGCGAAGGATGATTAGAAAGTCCTGAAAAATGCACCTTGGCTACTTTTGGGTGTTGATTTAAAAACTCCGCCACACGGTTTGCATTCTCGCAGTGGGTTTTCATGCGAATGGACAAGGTTTCTAGACCTTTTAGTAACACCCACGCATTAAAGGGAGATAAACTTATGCCACCAGTACGCACCACACCAAAGGCTTTTTCCATGAATGTCTCAGAACCAACCAATGCACCTCCCAAAACCCGTCCTTGACCATCTATGTATTTAGATGCCGAATGAATGACGATATCCGCCCCTAGCTCCAAAGGCTTTTGAATGACTGGGGTGCCAAAACAGTTATCCACGATGAGCAATGCCCCATTTTCATGGGCGATTTTAGCAATCTTAGTAATATCAGCAATCTGAGCCAAAGGATTGCTTGGGCTTTCAAGATAACAAACCTTAGTATTAGGCTGTATGGCACCTTTCCAAGCGTCAGTATCAAAGCAATCCACATAAGATACCTCTACACCAAAGCCTTTAAAATAAGTGTCAAACAAAGCCACCGATGAACCGAACAATTGCTTGGCACACAATAAATGGTCGCCTGCTTGAAGATAAGCAAGGCACATTGTCAAAATCGCCCCCATGCCACTGGCAGTCGCAACACACCGTTCGCCATTTTCTAACAAAGCAAGTCTGCGTTCAAAGGCTCGCACAGTTGGGTTGGTATGGCGAGAATACACATTGCCCTTTTTGTTACCGTTGAAATGGTCGGCGGCATCTTTGGCAGACGCATAGACATAGCTACTGGTAGCAAAAATCGCCTCACTATGTTCACCTTCGTCCGTACGGTGATAACCACCTCTTACCGCCAAAGTTTGTTCAAAAAATCCTAAAGATGGGTCTAGGGCATCAGATTGCCAATTATCATCCAAAATTGTCATACTTACACCTTTTTATCAATCATCAAATCAACATATCTCTATGATAACACAATTTTCATCACTCGTTTTCATGCTAATACAAATAAAAAAGACGGTATGAAGCCCGCCTCTTTTATTGATATTCAACCGATTATTCATCAACAAATGACAGCCAATGCTTGTATTGCTCGTTGCGACCTTGCACAACATCAAAATAAAGCGTTTGTAGTTTTTCGGTGATTTCACCACGAGAGCCATTACCAATCACTCGATCATCATATTCACGAATCGGCGTAACTTCAGCAGCTGTGCCTGTCATGAAAATTTCATCGGCTAAATAAAACTCATCACGAGTAATGCGTCTTTCTACTACCTTAATACCCAAATCATTGGCAAAATGGATAATCGTACGGCGAGTAATACCGTCTAATGCACCACCTGCTAAATCAGGTGTGTGTAACTCACCATTTTTTACTAAGAATAGATTTTCACCAGAACCTTGACATACATAGCCCAATGGGTCCATCAAGATGGCTTCATCATAGCCAGCTTTGGTCGCCTCTTGATTGGCTAAAATAGATACAGGATAGTTAGCGGCAGCTTTTGCTTTACACATGGTAACATTTGGATGATGATGCGTATAACTTGAAGTTTTAGCACGGATACCATTTTTGATACCATCTTCGCCCAAATACGCACCCCAATGCCAAGCAGCAACAGCGGCATGAATGGTATTGTCTTTGGCTGCGATGCCCAATTTTTCAGAACCCACCCAAATCAACGGACGGATATACGCTGCTGATAAACCGCTTTCACGAACCACATCTTTTTGGGCTTGTACTAGCGTATCATGGTCATAAGGCACATTTAGCTGAAAGATTTTGGCGGAGTTTAGTAGTCTTTCGGTATGCTCATGTAGGCGAAAAATCGCAGTACGCCCATCAGGTGTCTGATAAGCACGCACACCTTCAAACACCGCCAAACCATAATGCAGGCTGTGCGTCAAAACATGGACTTTCGCATCTGGTTGCTTGACAATCGTACCATCTATCCATAATTTACCTGGGTTGGTTGCCATATTCATGAGTATTCCTTAGAGTTTTTGATCGTAAAAATTACAAATAAAAAAGGGAGTGTTTAGTGATTATAGCACCCTTTAGGGCTTTTGCAATATTTTCTACAGCGTTTTTGAAAAATTTTCTTAAAAATTGTGCCATCATGATGATTTTTTTGTCGTTTAGCTTTACAATACACCGACAAATACAACCAAAACATAACCAACAAATCCATCACACTCATGCCTATCGTTAGCGAAAGCAAGCCCCGCAGACTACCCTATATCAGCTATGAAGAACAACAACGCATCACCAGATTATGCGTACGATGTGCATTGCTATTCATGCAATACGGTGGAGAATCGGCGGTGGTGGTTGACTTAACAAAACGACTCGGCGTGTCTTTGGGTGTGGGTGGCGTGGAATGTGCTTTGTCTTTTAATGCCGTAACCTTAACCACGCTATACAATGGTCGCTGTATCACCACCGCCAGAAACACCATTCATCAAGGCATCAATGTTAGCATCTTGGTGCAGATTCAGCAGATTGTCATGTATGCCGAATCCGCCACCAAAAACGAAACTTTGATTGACGAAGTTGAAAAACAACTAAACAGCATTGACCGAACCACCTACCCCAATGCCCTGATGTCGCTTTTTGTAGGTTTTTCTTGTGCGTGCTTTGCTTATCTAAATGGTGGCAATCTGGTGATTGCTACCATTACTTTGGTGGCTGGATTTTGTGCCATGCGGATACGCTTATACTTATCCGCTCATCATTTCAACCCTTTTGTTGTGGTCATCATCACCGCTTTTGTTGCCACGCTATTGGGAGCGTCGGCGTACTTTTTAGATTTAAATGGTTTGGTAAGTCTTGGCGATAAGGCTGATATTGCTGTTGCTGCCAGCGTGCTTTTGCTCGTACCAAGTTTCCCCATCATTAATGCCTTGTCGGATATTCTAAAAGGCTACATTAATATGGGTGTAGGCAGGTGGATGTTTGCCAGTATGTTGACCTTATCAGCGTGCGTTGGCATAGTGATTGCTTTAATTTTATTACAAATTCCACATTGGGGGCTATGATGTGGCTCATTTCCGATATTTTGTTATCATGTGTTATCACGCTTGGATGGTGCTTGATGCTTACCTTGCCTAGTCGTTATATTGTTTATTGCCTGTTCATGACTGTCCTAGGTTTTGGCACAAAAAGCCTAATGGTGGATTTTGGCATTCATTTGGCGGTGGCAACTTTCTTTGGTTCAATGTTTGCCAGTTTTGCAGGCGTGTGGTTTGCTCAACGATTTCGCCTACCGCCAAAGGCATTGATTGTGCCAAGTGTGATTTGTTTAATGCCTGGTATTGCCGCTTATAAAGCGATGGTAAGCATGGTACAAATCGGTTATTTTGGTTTTGATATGACGCTATTTATTACCATGATGCAGTATTTTTTTGAAGCAATTTTTATCATCTCAGCCTTAGTGCTTGGATTGTCCATTCCTGGCATTTTATTTTATCGCAGAAAACCCATTGTTTAGCTGCCCTACAATGTACTTAATTCATTTTAATCAAAAAATAAAAAACGCTCATCAAGCAATGAGCGTTTTTTATTGTCAATGTTTTGTCAAAATAACAAAAAGTGGGAGCTTGGCACACTAAGGCGTATCCACCTGTTGTGTAACAGGCTTAACCTTATCATTGTTTGGTGCAGGTTGTACCACTTGTATGATTTTAGTTACCTTGACAGGCTCGTCTTGTGGTTGTTCGACACTTGCGGTCGATGCCATTGCACGCATGATTTGACGCTGTTTTTCAATGCCAGCAATCTGTTCGGCTGTCAAGGTTGCACCACCACCTAAGGCTTGATACAGCTGAATCTGACTTAGAATTTTTTGCAATTCTAGGTTTAAGATATTTTGCTGATTGGCAAACAGTGAACGCTCAGCATCTAACACACTTAGATAATCATCTAGTCCCGAGCGAAAGCGTGCATGAGCAATTTTGTAAGTTTGTTGGTAATTGCTTTGTAGCTTATATTGCGACTCTAACTGCCTACCTAAAGTTGCACGAGCTGCCAATACATCGCCCACCTCCTTAAAGGCAGTCTGAATGGCTTTTTCATAAGACACCAATGCACTTTTTTGGGCAACTTCCGCCATCTGGTAGTTAACACGGCGTATTCCTGCATCAAAAATCGGCAAGTTGATTGATGGACCAACCGACCAACCAAAGGCAGTTGATTTTAATAAATCACTTAGGCTTGCTGAGCTAAATCCCAAATTGCCCGTCAGACTAATTGAAGGAAAATAAGCAGCACGAGCGACATTAATGTTAGCTCCCGCTGCCTTTAGGAGATGCTCTGCTTGCACCACATCGGGACGATAATACAAAAGCTCGCTTGGCAGACCTGCACTAAAGAGCGATTGAGTTGTGATGTTATCCACCGCCATGTCAGGCATCAACTCATCAGGAATCGGTGCCCCCAAAAGTAGCTGCAAGGCGTTGCGTGCTTGCAAAATGCCGGTATCTGCTTGGTAGATGGCAAGTTTGGCTGCCTCTAGCGATGCCTCTGCTTGCAGGCTTGGGGACCGAGCGTCAATCCCTGCAGCAAAGCGTTTATTAGTAATATCTAGTGAATGCTCACGAGTTTTTAGCGTCTCTAGGGCAAGATGACGCTGAGCTAAGGCATAACTTAGATTAACATAGCTTTGGGCAATACTAGAAATCAAAGAAATCTGCACCGCATCTTTGGCAGAATTGGTCGCCAGATAATTATGTAGTGCCGCATCTTTAGCATTGGCAATCTTGCCCCACAGGTCAATCTCATAACCTGGCATGGCAAGATTGACATTATAGCCACTACTGGCATTGCGGTCGGCAGCATTTGCCGAACGATTCACCCCACCTGACACCCCCAGCTTGGGCATACCATCGGCGGTGGTGATTTGATACTGAGCACGAGAGCTTTGAATGGCTAGCAAGGCTTTTTGAAGGTCTTTGTTGTTATTTAGACCCATCTCAATCAACGATTTTAGTTTATCATCTGCATAAAAATCCTGCCAACGCATGGCGGCTACGCTTGGTGCTTCTGCCAAACTGGTGGTTTGTGCGTCTAGCACTTGATAAGACTTATCAATCGCCAAATTATGCTTAGCAACCATCGTATCCGCCTGCTTTGGAATGGTGCTACACGCCGTCATGGCAAGTGCTAATGCAGATAGTGCAGACAGACGAATTGTGTTATTAGTTTTCATAAATTCTCCTTATGATTGCTACTGTGCGTCAGTTTTGGCAGGTTTGTGCGGAAAGATTGAGCGAACCCAGATGTAGAACATTGGAATAAAGAACACGCCCAAGAAAGTCGCCATAATCACACCACCAAACACACTTGTACCAACTGCATTTTGACTGCCAGAACCTGCACCAGTTGCAACATACAACGGCACAACACCGATACCAAAGGCAAGCGAAGTCATGATGATTGGACGCAAACGCTGGCGAGCAGCTCGCATGACCGCATCTTTTAATGCCCAACCTTTTTCTTGAAGCTCCTTTGCAACCTCAATAATCAAAATGGCGTTTTTGGCTGATAGACCAATCACTGTCAATAGACCAACTTGCAGATACACATCATTATCAAAGCCACGCAACCAAGTAAAAGTAATCGCACCTAAGACACCAAGTGGCACAACCATCATCACCGAAAACGGAATCAACCAGCTTTCATACAATGCCGCTAGACATAAGAAGACCACAAGAATGGAAATCGCATACAGCCAAGGTGCTTGCGAACCCGATTGTTGTTCTTGCAAGGTTAAACCAGTCCACTCAAAACCAATGCCATCAGGCAACTGACTGGCGATTGCTTCCATTGCGGCCACCGCTTCCCCATTTGATTTTCCAGGTGCAGATGCTCCTTGAATGCTGATGCTTGGCAAGCTGTTATATCGGGTTAGTCGTGGCGAACCATAAGTCCACTCACTTGTTGCAAAGGTATCAAAACCAATCATATTGCCACCAGAGTTACGCACATACCATTTGCCGATATCTTCAGGCGTTGTGCGAGACATGGGATCACCTTGAATATAAACAGACTTAATGCGACCACGGTCAACAAAATCACCAAGTTTCGCCGAACCCCAACCCATTGAGATGGTGCGGTTGATGTCGCTAATGGATAAACCGTAGGCAGCAGCTTGGTCATGATTGACATTCACTTTTAGCTGTGGCGAGTCTTCTTGTCCATTAGGACGCACACCTGACAGCACATCTGGCTTTTGAGCTGCCATACCCAGTAGCATATTGCGTGCCTCAAGTAGAGCTACATGACCCACGCCACCTGTATCTTGCAAGACAAAATCAAAACCGCTAGAGCTACCTAGACCTTGTATCGATGGTGGTGCTAAAGTATAGACATTTGCTTTATTATATTGCGTCATAAAATACCCCATCGCCTTGCCTGCGATACTCGCTGCATCGGTGCCAGGGGCAGTACGCTCATCCCAATCTTTTAGGCGAATAAAAGCAATACCGTTGTTCTGACCACCTCCCATAAAGCTAAAGCCTGTTACGGTAAAGATGGACTCAATATTATCTTTTTCTTGATTGTTAAAATACGCACTCACATCATCAAGCACCGCTTGGGTGTCTTTGGTTGTTGAGCCGACTGGAGTCTGCACCATCGTAAACAGCACGCCTTGATCTTCTTCTGGAACAAAAGAATGAGGCAGTCTAGTAAACAGCACACCAAGCACAAGAATAATGAGTGCATAGCCAATGCCATATAACCACTTAAGATTAAAGCTCTTGCCAACAATTTTTTCATATTTTAAGCTGGCATCACGAAATAGACGATTAAACCAACCAAAAAATCCTTTTTGATGCTCGATATCTTGATGAGCTTTACGCTTTAAGATAGTAACACAAAGTGCGGGTGTAAAAATCAAAGCAACAACCGCCGACAATGACATCGCTGCAATCAGCGTGATGGCAAACTGACGATAAATTACCCCTGTTGAACCACCAAAAAACGCCATCGGCACAAATACCGCCGATAAAATCAGAGCAATACCAATCAGTACTTTGCTGATTTCTCTCATTGATTGGATGGTAGCGTCTTTAACTAAGATGGTTGGGTTTTCTTCCAAGATACGCTCAACATTCTCCACCACAACAATGGCGTCATCAACAAGCAAACCGATGGCAAGCACTAAGGCAAACATAGTGAGAATATTGATACTAAAACCAGCAACAAGCAGTACTGCAAATGTACCTAAGATGATCACAGGCACCGCAAGGGTTGGAATGATGGTGGCACGCCAGTTTTGTAAAAACAAAAACATGACCAAAAACACCAACACAATCGCCTCAATCAGCGTATGTACCACCTGCTCAATTGATAAGCGAACAAATGGCGTGGTATCATAAGGCACGACCGCAGTCAATCCTTTAGGATAGCTTTTAGCAAGTTGATCAAGCTTTTGTTGGACTGCTTCACGCACTTCTAGAGCGTTTGAACCCGAAGCCAACATAATGCCAATACCCGCCGCCTCTTTACCATTGTATAAAGAGTTGTAGCCATAGTTTTCCGAGCCGATTTCTACTTTTGCCACATCTTTTAGGCGAACTTGTGCCCCCTGAGCATCTGCTTTTAGCAAAATATTACCAAACTCCTCAGCAGTCTGTAGATAACTTTGCACGGTAACGGTGGCGTTAATTACCTGTGCTTCTTCATTAGATGGTGCAGCAGCAAGCTGACCGGCTGACACTTGGGCATTTTGGGCATTGACGGCAGTGGCAATGTCTGATGGCATGAGCGAATAAGCACGAAGTTTTTCAGGATCTAACCAAATACGCATGGCATATTCAGAACCAAAAACATTGACATTGCCCACGCCTTGTACACGGCTGATCTGATCAACAATGCTTGAATTGAGATAATCGGCAATATCGGTCTTATCCATACTGCCATCTTCAGAAATAAAGCCAACCACCATCAAAAATGACGATGATGATTTGTTCACAGTCAATCCCTGTCTTTGCACCGCTTCTGGTAAAGACGATGTCGCTGCTTGGAGTTTGTTTTGTACTTGCACTTGGGCGGTATCTGGATCGGTGCCGTTTTTAAAGGTTAGCTCAACCGATGCCATACCTTGTGCTGATGAGCTTGATGACATATACATCATGCCATCTAAGCCTTTCATCTGTCTCTCGATGACTTGCGTTACCGAATTTTCTACCGTCTGAGCATCCGCACCTGGATAAACAGCACTAATTGTTACTGTCGGTGGTGCGATTTCTGGATACTGAGCGACAGGCATTTTAAATACAGAAATCACGCCCACCAGCATAATTAAAATGGCAATTACCCATGCAAAGATGGGTCTTTTAATAAAAAACTCTGACATAAACGCTCCTATTGTGCCACAGATGCTTCTTTGGCATCTTCATTTTGTCGCTGAGCATTCTGAACATTCGGCTTGCTGTTGCTATTGTCAGCTTGCGGTGCCATGACAGTATTTTGACCTGCCATACCAGACACGCCTGCCTGCTTTGGTTGGCTTGATGTATAAGGACGAGTCTCAACCAATTGATCGGGTTTGACTTTAGCAGCACCAACCATGACCACTTGATCACCATCTACTAGTCCCTCAGTGATTACCCATTGACCTTGAAAAGTCCCTGCAGTCTTCACAATACGAGCTTCTATTTTTTTATCTTGATTGACCACATAAACTTGGGTCTCACCTTTTGGCGTGCGAGTGATTGCACTTTGTGGCAAAGCCACAGCATTATTGACGATAGATTGCATTAACTTGGCATTAACATACATACCAGGGATTAGCACGCCATCTGGATTGGCAAATACCGCACGAATAGTAACAGAGCCTGTTGACTCATCAACTCTAGCATCTGCTAAGATAAGCTGACCCATCAGCGGATAAGCCTCACCATCTTCAAGCACGATTTGCACTTCAGGACCGCCATACGATGCCTTACCTTCTGCAATCTGCTGACGCAAACGCAACATCTCTGAAGATGATTGACTGATATCCACATACACATAATCTGTGCGTGCGATGGTGGCCAGTGCATTAGCCTGATTGGCAGCAACCAATGCTCCATTGGTAACCGCCGAGATACCAATTTTACCACTAATAGGAGCTCTGACTATGGTACGACTATAATCCAGTTCACTGGCGTTTAAGCTAGCTTTGGCACTATTAATCGCCGCATCAGCACTGCCAATGCTTGCTCTAGCCTGTGCAACGGTCGCTTGTGCCGCCCCAACATTTGCCTCAGCAGTACGCACGGCAGTGATGGCTTGGTCATAGACCTGCTTGGATACCGCATCCACCTCCACCAAATCTTTTAGTCTGGCCAAATCAGCTTGTGCCTGTGTCAACATTGCTTGCTGTGCGGTCAGATTGGCTTGTGCTTGTGCATGGACAGCACGAGCATTTTGGGCGGCAGCTTCTGCACTAGCTACCGACGCTTTGCCTGAATTGATGGCACTGGCGTAATTATCTGTATTGATGCGATATAGTGGCTGACCTGCACGCACAAAACCGCCTTCATGAAATAAAATCTCATCAATAATACCTGTTACTTGTGGACGCACCTCTGAGGTTTCAACCGCCGCCACACGACCTGAGAAAGTCTTGGTCATTGGTATTGAGGTTAGGTTAATGGTCTGCACATCAACCACTACAGGTGGCATCTGCTGTTGGGCTGATGCCTGTTTGGCTTGGTCGGACTTATTGCAAGCAGTCACCAACGCCATACTTGAAAATACCGCAGCAATCATCACTGCTCTTACACTTAGTTTCATAAGAACCTTTTAATTTTTGAACTCAAAAAAGTTTTTTAAATGATTAAAATACTTAGAATAATTAAAACAATAAGTTTTACGGCTTTGATTTTTTAGTTGGTTACAACACACCAATAAGCATTAAGCAAGCACCCAAGAAAGCAAACCCCTAAAACCGCCCCAAGTCCGGCAAACTGTATGCCAGACAAAAGTTAGCAACGCCGAATAAACAAAAAAATAGCAATACCGCTCATTAAAAACCATACTATCTATTTTCTCTTGTTGCATTCATGCAAAAAGGCTTTTATTATACCCAAAAAAGCGTTGATAAACTTGGGTTTTTCTACACAGTTTGTCAAAAAATTAGATTGCTTTTTTATAAAAAGTATGTACAACTATGCATCATAATCATTAAAAAAGCAGAATTTTTATAAAAATAAAAAATTTTGCAAAAAAGTTCTTGCATTTTTACAAAATTTTGTTATCATAGCGTCCAACTTAATAAGGCTGGATGGCAGAGTGGTCATGCAGCGGACTGCAACTCCGTGTACGCCGGTTCGATTCCGACTCCAGCCTCCATTTTAGATTATTTTTAGTTTTTTTAATCGTTATAGATTGATGATTTAAAAAAATACTCTCGCCTGGGTGGTGAAATTGGTAGACACAAGGGATTTAAAATCCCTCGCTCTCACGAGCGTGCCGGTTCGAGTCCGGCTCCGGGCACCATCTTCAAGACCCTTGAAATATTTTTGATATTTCAAGGGTTTTATTTTTTGGTCAATTCAAACACCCCATCTATTCAACCCACCAATTAAACAGATAAAGCCGTTAAATAACCACACCACCTAAGTCGTGATTAGCTGCCATAATTGTTTTTTTCTGCTTGCGTCTTTTGTCATTACTGCCAAAGTTGGTATCTCTTTATCTATCTTGCTTTGATGCGTGATGTATTCATTTAGACCATTAAGCAAAATGACCTGTTCAGAAAATTCCTCTAGCATCTGCAAACGCAGTACAAAGCCATCAAAACATATCTGGGCTAGGGTTGGTGTACTTGAGAGTTCATCACTCATAGGATAGCTGATACGATGAAAATCAAAAAAACATCCACAATCCTTCGTCCAACAAGATAGGGCAGACTTTAGCGACATCCAAACCAATCGTTCCTCACGACTACTGGTGCTAACATCAGCTATTAGCACCCACTTGCCTGCACGAATACCCTCAACCTCGTAGCTGATATCAGCATCGTGTTTTGTGCTTATATTTGTAGCCACCTCTTGCCAATCCAACACTTCCATTTTATCGGACTGATCAGCTTCATTGACACCATCCATGACATCGCCAACCACATCAGATGGCTGATTGACTGATGCCACCAAACCATCTAAACTAACTGATGACTTTTGATTAAAGCGATCAAACGCTACGGCAGGCAGGCTATGGATGGTCGTGGTCGTCTTTGCCCAAAGATTGACCCCGAGCAAATCTAGTACATGACGACAATGTGCATTTTGCTCATTCATCATCAATTTGACTCGCTGTTCTTTGGTGGAGTGTAACGGCAGAGTGAATGACTTTGAGAAAACTGAGCTCCCCACTTACGATAACCTTGCGTGTCTAGATGGATTGCTCCTGTGGCGTACAGCCCCAGACCAAAATTATGCTCCAAGCCTTGATATAGCCAATATTCGCACAACCCTTCTTGCAACTGATATAGTTGTCTGCTACCCATCTCAAAGCTAGGCACCCAAATATCTATCGCCCCATTACTCATGTGCTTACTGCTGGGTGCTCCGCCTGCACAACGGTTCAACTCAGGATTGCGATACACCGAGCGTATCTGTGTGTCAGCAGGTAGAATCCCTAAAGTTAGAAGTTCGTCATACAATCTTAATGTAGGCACCATCGATGACCATAGCTCTTGGGGTGGCACTTCATAAGGCTCATAACCACACGATTGCCAAGAGCGTGCTGTCGTCAAAAGCTCATGCATGGGTGGTAGTCGTCCACCAAGTGCCGCAGCAAGATACTGCTCATAAGCAAAAACTTGAGATTGATGATGTGGATGCGTTCTTAGCCAAGTCTCAAAATCTTCCTTAGTACCCACCTTTCTTGGGAGTTCATGACTGTGCTGGTGATCATCATGATTGATAACCAAAAGCGTTCTAGGTTCGGTTAATGGTTGGGATAAAATGGGTTTGCTTGATGGAACTTGGGTGTATTTTTTTACCACTTTGATGGTCTGCGTATTTGACTCTAAAGGTGTGCCAGCACAAGCACTTAGCCCAAAGGCGGTGCATACACCCAGCACAACCGCCCAAGATGGCAGTTTTTTATGCTGATTGTTTATATCCAAAATCATAAATAAGACCCCATACAACCCATTATAATAAACAACAATATCTGTCATATCATAACAGATTTAAGACACCAATACCGCACAAATAAAATATCTAGCTTCAATGACGCACGCCAAAAATGTCATTATACTACCAAATTCATCAAATGAAAAACATCCATTATCTAGCCCAATAATTTAAAATATCATTTTTTTCTTTTATTTAGATTTTCTAAACTATTATTTACTTAATATACCAAAAACCACTCGCTAACCATCAAACACGGTTAACTTTGCAATTGCAAATTATCCACGCCACACAACGCCACCAACCAGTTAAATTCTAAGAAAACCAAATGCTATTGGCTGACAATTATTATTTAACCTAATGATTTTTATAGAATTAATATACTTGTGATTTATCAAAATAGTGTTACTATATAAACAAGACCAAATTGCAATAGTAGTTTTTATCAAGCGTCATAATTCAGCTTTTGATAGATGATGAATGTTTAGATGTATCTTTTAGTTAAAGTACATAACACTTTCTTTAAAACCTAAATTCAACAGCCATCTGTTTAAGCTCAAACGCAGTGTTTATCCACCACTTAATCATGATAAACCACGCAAAAAAAACCTTGATTTTAGGTACTTACTCTCATGCTATTATCATGCGTTATTATTATCATGATGACGCACAAGAAGATAACCATGATTTGCCTTTGATGAATGTATTTACCATATGCAATGCAATGAAATAAATTCATCAAATGGCTTGGTGCATCAGATGAACCTTTCTATAGCAAATGCACCAAACACCAAAGAGGTTCTTTTCATGAAACACATGAATAAATATGTACTTACTACCAGCATCGCATTAGCAGCAACTTTAGGCAACCCAGCGATTGCTACAGATAATAAAGGTGCCAACATCGAGCAGGTGCTTGACGAACTAACTCGTCAGCATAACGGAGCATCAAGCCTAGTAAAATCAGCCAGACAACCTGTCTCACTGACTTTTAATAGTCCATTACTAACCCAACCAAGCAAATCACAAACCAAAGATGAGCCTGTCCTAGAAAAATTGACAGCCGCCGCATCAAATACCATGAATAAATTTAAACAAACTGGCATAGCTTCTTGGTATGGCCGCCAGTTTCATGGTCGCAAAACTGCCAGTGGCGAAACTTTCAACATGAACGCATTGACCGCTGCTCATCGCTCACTACCACTAAACTGCTACATCAAGGTTACCAACAAGGATAATGGCAAATCTGTCGTTGTTAAAGTCAATGATCGTGGTCCGTTTCAAGGCGACCGTGTACTTGATTTATCCTACGGTGCTGCCAAAGTCATTGGCTTGACCCAGCGTAGTACAGGCAATGTCATCATTGAGCGTGTTGATGGACCTGAATAATCCACAAATCAACAACTCATACACCCACTCGTTTCACAACTTGGATAAATAAAAAACAGCCTTAATAACAGACTGTTTTTTTAGTCATGTCGTAATAATTTATTGTCAGTTAATAAATATAATAATCAGCAAGTCTATACCAGTTCAAATGCACAGTTAATGGCATGATCTAGCCTATCTACTGCAATCACCTGAATGCCACGAAACTGATCATTATCCGCCTTAGGTGCATTCGCCTTAGGGATAATGGCGTGCGTAAATCCATGCTTCATCGCTTCACGCAATCGCTCTTGGCCATTTGGCACAGGGCGAATCTCACCTGATAAGCCCACTTCACCAAAAACCGCCAAACGAGGTGGTAAGGCCTTTTCTCTAAGGCTAGAAGCACAAGCCAAGAGTACCGCCAGATCTGAGCCAGTCTCCATAACCTTAACACCACCAACGACATTGACATACACATCCTGCCCACTGGTGTGAATGCCGCCATGACGATGCATGACCGCAAGTAGCATAGACAGTCTTTGATAGTCTAAGCCAAGAGCCATGCGTCTTGGCTGTGCGTGTGCATCATCAACCAGTGCCTGAACTTCAACAAGTAGCGGTCTAGTGCCTTCTCTACTGACCATCACCACAGAGCCTGCGATGGGCTTTTCGTAGCGACTTAAAAAAATCGCCGATGGATTGGCAACTTCTTTTAACCCTACATCCGTCATGCCAAAAATACCCAACTCATTAACCGCCCCAAAACGATTTTTTACTGCTCGAATCATGCGAAAACGACTGTCGGACTCTCCTTCAAAGTACAGCACCGTATCCACCATATGCTCAAGCACACGAGGTCCTGCCAGTGCCCCTTCTTTGGTTACATGACCCACCAAAAATAATGCCGTTCCTGTCTGCTTGGCATAGCGTGTCAAAATTGCCGCCGACTCTCGAATCTGAGCCACACCGCCTGGTGCAGACTGTATTGCATCAGTAAATAGCGTCTGTATTGAGTCAATCACTGCTACTGCAGGCTGTTCTACTGATAATGCCAAACAGATGGTATCAACATTGGTCTCGGCAAGCACACGCAATCTATCGGTTGGTAAGCCTAGTCGCTTAGCACGCATGGCAACCTGCGACAGGCTTTCTTCGCCTGTGATATATAGTGCTGAACCTGCTAAAGAATCACTGACTGCCATGTTGGTGGCAGTCTGTAACAAGATAGTTGATTTACCAATACCAGGGTCGCCACCAATCAGCACCACCGAGCCTGCCACCAACCCCCCACCAAGCACACGGTCAAACTCTCCTATGCCTGTTGGCATACGAGTCTCAAGCGTAACACCCACATCATCTAGGCTCATCACACCAGATGTTGCCCCTGCATAGTTTGCATTCTTCGTGGTGGAAATTGTGCTTTTTTTGGGAATTTTATGGTGTGGCATACTGACATCAGGTGCTTCAACCAAGCTATTCCATTCGCCACAATCGGCACATTGCCCCGACCATTTACCAAAATTTACCCCACAGGATTGGCAAACATAAGAGGATGATTTTTTTGCCATGATGATTATCTTATTGTTATCGCCTTGCTTTATTTTTATTGATTAACTAAGCATTAACCAATCTACCCATTACACTGAAAAATCTTTGCCCAAATACACTTTTTGTACCAACTCATTCACCAAGATATCATTGGGAGTGCCTTCAGCAATAATAGCACCTTCTGAGACAATATACGCCTTTTCGCAGATAGAAAGAGTCTCTCGGACATTATGGTCAGTAATAAGTACACCAATACCACGAGCCTTTAGGGTACTGATGACATCTTTAATATCACCCACCGAGATGGGGTCAACCCCTGCAAAAGGCTCATCAAGTAAGATAAACTTGGGGTTGCTTGCTAGTGCTCTGGCAATCTCACAACGGCGACGCTCGCCACCTGAGACGCTCATGCCTAAAGAATGACGCACATGCTCTAAGTGAAACTCTTCCATTAGCTTTTCAAGCTCGTGCTTTTTGGCCTTATTATCCAAATCTTTTCGCATCTGTAAAATAGCCATGATATTTTGCTCAATGGTTAGTTTGCGAAAGATAGACGCTTCTTGTGGCAGATAGCCAATACCTTGAGCAGCACGCTCATGCATGGATTTTTTGGACAAATCCACATCAAAAAGCATTACTTGACCACGATCCATTGGCACTAGCCCAATCACCATATAAAAACTGGTCGTCTTGCCTGCACCATTCGGCCCTAGAATACCAACCACCTGACCTTGCTCAACTTCAAATGAAACATCTTTGACCACCCAACGCTGGCCATAACGCTTGCCCAGATGACGCATGCTCAATGTCGTATTTGACATGATTTTCCTTTTTTGTTTAATGAGTGTAGTCTAATCATCAAAATAGGGCAAATCGCCCCATTTTAATCAGCGAATCAACGCAAGCCTTGATGCGAGCCGTTATCACTTGGCGGAAAGACCAGTTCTACACGGCGACCAGCACCTGCAGTAGCTTCTACATCACCTGCTTTTAGACTATAGCGAATGGTATTGCCTGAAAAACTTGAGGCTGCTTGAGTTAGCTTGGCATTACCCGTTAGAGTGACAATGCCTGTTACGGCATTATAATCAATACGGTTTGCTTGTCCTTTAGCAGCCCCCTTCTCTTTGGTAACGATTTGCTGAAATGTTGCTGGCTTTCCTGACGCAACCGCTGAAGTTATTTTGCGATCACCACTTAGGTTTAAAGTAAGATTGTCGGCAGCGATTTTTAAAGTCCCCTGCTCAATAGTAACATTACCCGAATAAGTCGTAACCCCCGTTCTACCCACATAAGTCGCACGGTCCGCCAAAAGGCGAATGGGTTGATTGGCATCAGAAGGCAGTGCATTCGCTCCTGTAATAAGGACAGGTAAACCAAACACGCCAACAAATAAGGCTGATTTTAAAAGAGTAGAAACAATGGACATAAACTATTCTCAAATGGTCTTAAAATAAGAGTAAACTTCAGATGGCTGATTGGGCTTATTTAAAACAACCGTCAATCAACAAATCATCAGACTTATCAATCAATTTAGAAATCCTAAAATAAGGATCTATCTTACCTACTGGCGGCATGATACAGCATTTCAATCTGATAAAATTCATACTCACCCAACTCAAGATTTGCACTCATGCCTTTTGCCTTAAAGCTATCTTGCCCATTGGTAATCTTTAAAGGCTGATCGCTAGACAGTAGGCGAGTCTTTGTATTGCCATTTAGCTGACCGCCCTCAATCACAAGTTTTGGTTTGTTATCAGTCGCTTCACGAGTCAAACTAAAACCATCAGATAACTTCATCTCTCCAGTCATCTGGTCAAGAACGGCTCGCTTAGCGATGATGGTGTATTTTTCCGATTTTGATGGTTGCCAATACATGGTTGCGTCAAGCATTTCATCTTCGCCTGCGGCATTTTGAGTCAGCGAGTCTGCCGTCAGTGTGTATTCAGCCTCGCCTGTATGTTCGTTGGTTTGGGTCGCTGTAAGCTTGGTAACCTCATAAAACATATCAGGAGTTGATGGGGTGGCAGGTTTGATTTGGGCCTCTTCTTGATAAAAGAACCAAGCTGCCACCATGATTGCCATAATCCCAAATACGCTTAAAATCCTAACATTCATTCGCACAACACCAATTCATCTAGACAAAATTTGACAAAAGATACAATAAGCCATCATGGTCATCATAAGAACCTATCAATAAACGCATCATACTGATTTTGAGCTTTTAGTATCAGTTCGCATACTTGTCTGACAGCTCCTTCGCCACCCCTGCTAGTGGTAATGACATCGGCATACTCTTGTACAATCAGCACACCATTTGGCACGCTAATACCAAGTCCTGCCTCACGAATTGCCTTTAAATCAGGTAGGTCATCGCCCATATAAGCACACGCTTCTAATGGCAAACCCAGCTTGTCGGCAAGAGCGGACAATGCTGTGTATTTATCATCTCTTCCTTGCACGACATGATGAATGCCAAGTTCAGTTGCACGGCGTACCACCATCGGTGAACTACGCCCTGTGATGATTGCCAAGATGATGCCTGCTTGCCTTAGGGCTACGATGCCCACACCATCTTGTACATAAAAAGCTTTTGTCTCAACATCGTAGGAATTATAGATGATTTTACCATCAGATAAAATTCCATCAACATCCATGGCTAAAAGCTGAATCTTGCTTGCTTTTTCTAGAATTTTTGAGCTTGGGTTGGTAATGTCATTCATTAGCTTACTCCAGCTTGTATCACATCATGAATGCTTAGCACACCCACCAGTTTTCCCTCATCTAAAACAAGCAACTGACTGATGCTGTATTCATTCATCATGCTGAGTGCATCCGATGCTCGGACTTCTTTGGTGGTATGTTTGGGACTATTGGTCATGATGTCGCCAATCTTAACGGTCAATTTGGTAGACCCTGCCAATTTTCGGCGTAAATCGCCATCGGTAAAGACACCCACTACCTCATCAATATCATTCATCACCACCGCAAGCCCCAAACGACCGCTGGTCATCACAAGCAATGTCTCGTGCAAACTGGCATCATGATTGACTACAGGCAGGTTTTCTGTATGCATCAAATCTTGCACTCGAGTAAGCAACTTACGCCCCAAAGCCCCTGCTGGGTGTGAAAGAGCAAAGTCATTGCTAGTAAAGCCTCGTGCGTGCAATAGTGCTACCGCCAATGCATCGCCCAATGCCAGTGTTGCCGTTGTGCTTGATGTAGGAGCCAGACCCAATGGGCATGCTTCTTCTGATTTGCCCAAAGTCAAAGCAATGTCCGCCGACTGTGGCAAAAAACCACGACCATCACGACTGATACTGATAAGTGGGATATCAAGTTGCTTTACTACAGGAATCAGCATACGAATCTCATCGGACTCGCCAGAATTAGAAATGGCAATCAATACATCGCCTTTGACTAGCATACCCAAATCGCCATGCCCTGCTTCACCAGGATGCACAAAAAAGGCAGGCGTGCCTGTTGACGCCAAAGTCGCTGCAATCTTGCGTCCAATATGCCCTGATTTTCCCATGCCTGTTACAACCACTCGCCTTTGGCATGACAAAATCAGCTCGCACGCCTGACTAAAGCGTTCATCAAGCTCATCAATCAGCAAATCAAGAGCTTGCTGTTCTGTGCGGATGGCGTTGATTGCTTCTTGGATAAAATCTGTACTGTAAGCCCTGTGTGAGTACTGATTTGATTCGTTTATTTGAGTATTTATCATCTTACCGACAGCCATTTTAACCTGCATTGAGCTCATATCAAGTTTTAAATCCATGAATGAAAACCCGCTACCCATCAAAACCCCATAATAATAGTGTTTAAATACTACACTGTCTTAATGACTTGTATTTGAGTGGTGGATTCTTGTCATGATATCATATTTGAGGTTAATTTACGCTGATTTCATGGTATTTTTGGGTATAAATAACAAGAAAAACAATAAAATACACAAATAATCCACGCATTTAACACCCCTATTAACCAAAGTGCCACACACACGCAACTACCGTCACTAAAAAGACATAACGACCCACCCATACATTATGGCGAAATGATTTAAAGCAAGACAGGCGTTCACGATGAGCAATCAAAGTGTATTGATAGACAAATAACCCCACCATAGGCAACAAAAGCCATTTTGTCCATGCTGTAAAATAATGATGAAATACCCATGTCATCAACCCCAAAAATACAGCATTTAGCACACAAACAATCATCACATCGTAGCGACCAAATAAAATAGCGGTCGATTTTACGCCCACTTTTAGGTCATCGTCTCTATCACACATGGCATACTGGGTGTCATAAGCCACCGTCCAGCACATATACGCAACAAACAACAACCAGCCCCAAAAATCAACATTGCCAGTACTAGCAACATACGCCATCGGTATTGCCCAGCCAAATGCCGCCGCCAGTACCACTTGTGGCAGATGCGTATATCGCTTCATAAACGGATAAATAAAGGCAAGAGCGACCGCCACAAGCGACCAATAAAACACCTGCACAGGCAAAAAAAACAACAAACTTGCCGATAATAAAACCAGTACCACAAAACTTAGCACCGCCGTACGAGCAGACAGTCTACCATCTGCCAATGGGCGATTTTTGGTTCGCTTGACTTGCCCATCAACCTTGCGATCCGCAAAATCATTGATGGCACAGCCTGCCGCCCGCATAAGAATCGCCCCAAGTGCAAAAATCAACACATACCGCACACTAGGCAGTTGCCCAAGTTTTGCATTCGCCAAAAATACTGCCCATAAAGTCGGATATAGCAACAACTCTGTACCAACAGGTTTATCAAAGCGAGTCAGCTCAAGCCAAGCGATGAGTTTATCCAAAAAATTCATACCCCTGACTCTTTTTGAACAGCAGACTGCCGATGGGCGATTTGACTAATCTCCACCGCTTGCAATAAGTTAAGTTCAGGAAATGCCTGACGCAGTTTCTTAACAGCTACTGTCTGGTCTTTGGTTTGATGTACAATCTTTGCATAATAATCGATGTATTTGGTCTTATCCATCGTTTGCCACAGTTGTTTTATTTTGCGTCTTAAAGAAAAATTCTGCCACGCCATAATCAAAACCACCAACATGATCACATATTCGTATTGCATCATCACTCCTTATATCACACAGTTCAAGATGTTGTTACTTGATATCTATCAAAGCGAATCGCATCATTGGCGATGCTTTGTGCCGGTATTTGACCAGACAGATAAGGGGCAGATATTGGACGCTTGACAACCACCCTACCACCGCAGACCGCCGTACGCATTGCCTGCGTCAAAAGCAGTCGTTCATCATCACTACTTGGTGGCGGTGCTAGCTCATGTAGCACCTGCATATTCTTGCCCACTTTGGCGGTGTAGCTGTCAGCAGGAAACATGGGGTCAAGATACACCAAATCCACCTTTGGTAACCCAAGCTCACTTAGTAAAAAATCCCCATAATGAATATGAATGCGAGACAGTAATTTTTGCCAGTTTTGATTGCCACTCATCAGTCCATGCTCATAAAATAGCAACAACGCCATGAGTGGCTGTCGCTCCATCATGTGCAACTGCACGCCCGTACTCGCCAAAATCAACCCATCATGCCCAAAACCTGCCATACCATCAATCACTGTCATCTGAGCGTTCAATTTACACGCCTGCAAAATCAACTCAGACTTTCGCCCCGCATTAACGATTCGTTTGGTCAATGCTTGCCAGTGAAGTGATGATTTCATGATGCCATTATCGCTTGCCCAAATGATGGCAGGACTGTTTTTTATGATGGCAATGATGGTACTATCCGGATAATCCAAGATGGTTGTCAAGATAAACTTATCATTCACCTTTGATAGCAGTTTAAAGGATAAAGTCAGTGGCAAATCATATTGAGCACTCAACAAGACAAGCTCATCAAAAATCCTAGCATCAGCATCTGTACCAACAACCAAAATATCCATGCAGTACATCAGCCTTGAATCTGATAGTCAAAAAGAAAATAAACCACTAGCACCGCCAACCCTGTAATAATACGCAAATACGCAAAAATCATAAAGTCTTTTTTGGACACCCATGCCACCATCAAACGAATGCACAGCAATGCCACGATGAACGAAACTGCCGTTCCTACTGCCAAAACCGCCCAATCCTGACCCATCTGTAGCACATCTTTATTACTTAATAAATCCAAAAGTGCCGCACCGATAATCACAGGAATACCCAAAAAGAACGAAAACTCGGTCGCTGCCTTGCGAGATGCCCCAAACCATAATGCACCAATGATGGTCGAACCCGAACGGCTTGTGCCAGGTATGAGTGCCAAACACTGCACCAAGCCAATCTTTAATGCCATTTTAACATCAATGTGTTCAGCTTCTTGTGCCTGAACTGCCTTTGGGTGTTTTTCAACATAAATAATAAGTATCGCCCCAATGATTAGCATCATCGCCACAATGAGTGGATGAAACAACACATCTGTAATAAAATCTTTTAGCGTAAAACCCGCCACCATGACAGCCAGTGTGGCAACAATAAGTGCCATGCCTAGTAATCTAGGGTTACTCATGTTGCTCGACTTACCTGTCAATAGTCCCATCAACGCTGTCCATAGCCGTCCCCAATAGTCATAAATCACCGCTAAAATCGCCCCAAGTTGAACAAAAACGATAAACAAATTTCGTTTGTCCTTATCCCAAAACTCCATGATATCGGCAGATAAAATCATGTAGCCTGTACTTGATATGGGCAAAAATTCCGTCACACCTTCAACGATGCCCATGACAATAGCTTTTAAGAAAAGTAAAATATCCATAATATTGGCTTAATCAGTGATTTAAGTTAGCTGTTTTATTACCGTTTTTATGACCATGGTGATTGAGACGATATTTTAAAACGCTCTCACAAACAAAAAGTCATCAATTCGCTTGCTTTTTACCTTGTTCGGCAAGTGTTTTCCAGGCATTATGGCGTAGATACACTGGCAAAGCCTGCTCAGCACTGACCGCACCACCTGCTTGCCATATCGGATAAGCAAGCTGTGCGATGTGATAAGCGGTAGGCTCTAAGTTTAATTTTTGTGCCGTGCTTTGTATTAAATCAGCACCATTGCCCACAATGACATCAGAAACAACCACGCTGTCATAATCCAGCAGGTATTCATCTTTGGCTACCAAAGCACCATCAGCTAACACAAAATCACCTGCATAAACTTGGTTTTGTCTGGCATCTATCACACTGGTAATACGGCTGTTATTGGGTAGATTTTTTTTGGATATTAACGCATATGCCAATGCCTTAAGGCTTGAAATACCGACACATGGGGCATCATTTGCCACCGATAATGCCTGTACCACCGCTGTATTGATGCGGATACCACTAAATGCACCAGGCCCTCGATTGAACGCCCATGCCAAAACCTCTTTGACATCAATACCAAGCTCATTCAAAGCCTCATCAAGCATCGGCAGGATAATCTCTGTCTGACCACGAGAACCTGCCACCGACTTATCATAAATCATCTGCCCATCAGCAGTCATCACAGCAATGGCACATTGATCAAAAATAGTATCAAATGCAACTAACATAACAGCTCACACACTCGCTTAATCTTCTGCCACCACTTTAATACAGACGGCTTAATTTCGGTAATTGTTTGGGTAATTTTAATTTTTCAATAATGAAAGACAAAAAACACTCAGTTAGGTCTTGAGTGTTTTTTGCCATGACGCATCAAAAACGCTTTTTAAAGTTTGGAAATTGCCCTTCCATCGCTTGCATTCGTTTTTGCATCTCCTCCATGCTTGGCATATTATTTGGATTAAGCCCCAACTCAGCCATTGATTGTTTCATCTGTGCTTCACTCATACCTGCCTGAGCTTTACCTGCACCACCAAACAATGGCCCACCGCCACCCGACATACCTTTGGTTAAACCTTGCACCGCTTTTATCATCTTGCCAATGCCATCAGGACGGCTAATCATCTTCATCATTTTTGCCATCTGCTTGTGTTGTTTAAGCAAGCGATTGACATCTTGGATTTGTTTGCCTGAGCCTGCAGCAATACGGCGTTTTCGGCTAGGGGTAATCTTATCAGGGTTTTGGCGTTCAAATGGCGTCATTGAGTGAATGAGTGCCTCCATCTCTTTAACCTTCTCTTCAGGTTTTGCTTCTTCCATCGCTTTTTGTAAATCGGCACCACCCATGCCTGGCATTTTATCCAAAAAGCCTGCCATACCGCCTAGATTTTTCATTTGCTGGAACTGATTGAGTAAGTCCTCTAGGTCAAACTCACCACCTTTTTGGAGTTTTTTTGCCATGCGTTCAGCTTGCTCACGGTCGATCTTATTCTCAACCTCCTCAACCAAACTTAACACATCACCCATACCCAAGATTCTTTGTGCGATTCGTTCTGGGTGGAATAACTCCAGTGCTTCTAGTTTCTCACCACGACCCAAAAACTTAATCGGCTTGCCTGTGATGGCACGCACCGACAACGCCGCCCCACCTCGAGCATCGCCATCAGTTTTGGTCAAAATGACGCCCGTCAACGGCAATGCGTCATTAAAGGCTTTGGCGGTATTAGCCGCATCCTGACCTGTCATGCTATCCACAACAAACAAAGTCTCGGTTGGGTTGACCGCTGCTGTTAATGCCTTAATCTCATCCATCATCTCCTCATCAATCGCCAAGCGACCTGCAGTATCAATAATTAGGATATCGGCATACTTGATTTTTGCTTCTTCAATAGCACGGCGGGCAATATCAATAGGGTTTTCGCTCACACTTGATGGCACGAACATCGCCCCAACTTGCCCTGCGACAAATTCAAGCTGATTAATGGCAGCAGGACGGTATACATCAGCCGACACAAGCATGACTTTTTTCTTTTGTTTATCTTGAATGTATTTGGCAAGTTTACCTGCAGTCGTGGTTTTACCTGCACCCTGCAGACCTGCCAACAGATAGACAACAGGCGATTTTCCTGTCATCTCCAAAGACTGATTGGCAGAACCCATCATCTCGGTAAGTTCATCATAAACGATTTTAACAAAAGCCTGACCTGGAGCAAGCTCTTTGAGCACCTCTTGACCCAATGCCTTTTCTTTGACCTTAGCGACAAATTCACGAGCTACAGGTAGTGCCACATCCGCCTCTAAAAGTGCCATACGCACTTCACGCAGTGTATCTTTAATGTTATCTTCAGTCAGCTGTCCTGTACCAGCGATGTTGCGAAGGCTGCCAGAAAGTCGTTCGGTTAGCGTATCAAACATAATTTTTCCAAATTAATCTAAAATCAAACAATGCGAAAACTACAAATACCGTCTATTTTATGATAAATTATGCAATTATGCCAATTTAAATTAAAAGGTGTGATAAAAAATGCTCGTTTTTTGCAATTTTTATCCAAATTAGGGGTTCTTGTGCTTAGTATCTATGTCATCAGTGCGATAATTTATGCAACAGTTGTTGGTTTTTTGTATCAAAAACTCGCCAAACAACAACCCATTAACAAACAAATTTTTATCACCGCCTTATTGATCGGTGCAGGACTGCATGCGTTTTTATTATTTCCGCAAATCATCACTGCCTACGGTCTTAATCTACACATTTTTAACACCATCAGCCTAATCAGTCTGTTTTTTTTGGTGTTTTTTGTGTTGTTTTGTTTATATCGCCCCATCATGAGTTTGGGCATACTTGCCGTCCCAACTGCTTTAGCTGGTCTTAGTGTGGGGTTTTTTGGGCGAGCACCGTACGAACCTTTAGGTGAGCTGACATCAATACTACAAGCCCATATTTTACTGTCTTTTGCTGCTTATTGTGTACTACTGATGGCGACTGTACAAGCAATCATTCTAAAACTACAAATCCGAGAGCTAAAACATCAGACCATTCATCGTTTTTGGGTAAGTAAGCTACCAAGTTTGCAGAGCATGGAAAACTTGCTTTTTGACATGATTTTAGCTGGCTTTGTGATTTTAAGTATCGCCTTAGGTCTTGGCTTTGTCTCAACTTATGATATCATGGCACAGCACATCGCTCACAAGCTGTTTTTTAGCGTGCTGTCATGGCTTATCTTTGGTATTTTTATCATCGGACATTACCGCTTTGGCTGGCGTAGCAAGCGTGCTGCTAATTTTACCATCTATGGCTTTATTTTACTTGCTGTTGGTTTTGTTGGCTCAAAGGCAGTGCTTGAGTTGTTGATATAAAATCATTAAAACCCATCATTCACACAACAGCCCAACTAAGGGCTGTTTTTATTTTAGCCCAATCTACCGTCAGCGTGTGGCAATATAGCTCAAAGTCTCATCAAGCACAGCGGTGGCACGGCTATCATGCCCCACATTAGGGGCGTTGATGATGGCAACCAACACATACCATCTGCCTTGTGTATCCATCACATATCCAGCCAAACTTTTGACATTGTTGAGCGTGCCTGTCTTGACATAAGCACGACCGATGGCAGGATGGCTAGCATCACGCTCTGCCAAAGACAGCATTGTCCCTGTCTGCCCTGCAATCGGTAATGACTCCTTGAACACCTCAAAATTTGGCTGATGATAAGCAAATATCAACAAATCCGCCATCGCACTTGTTGTAATGCCACAATCCCTGCACAATCCAGATGCCCTGCTCATGATGGGCGGTTGCGTGGTTAAGTGTGTCTGCCACCATTTATTAATGAAGTTAAACGCACGAGAGTAGTCGCTCATCTTAGACTGTCCTGACATCGGTATGGATAATGGCAACGATAATGCCACCTGTTCGGTCATGACATTATTAGAGTATTGGTTAATAAGATAAATCTGCTCTGATAGCGGTCTAGATGGATAGCTAAGCCATGCAATAGTCGGGCTATCAACATCCGTCTGTATGCGAACATGACCTGAAAATTTAGCATCTAGTGACCGCCAAACACCCTTTACCGCCTTGAGTGCTAAAGTATCCGAATCAGCAAAAGTTAGCCAATAAGACCGCCTACCACAAGAAGCCCGTGTACCACTTAAGATGGTCAGCTTTGTATCCGTCAGATGAAATTTGGTGTCGTTTAAGCAACTGGTATGATTAGCAGCGATTTGAGTTGGTGCATCAAAATCATCAAGTGGTGGCAACACTCGCACAGCAGCACTTTGTGCGTCTGTCGGGGTAAAAGCAATGGCTTTTTTATTACCAATCTGTACCAACTTATCATGCCCTGATGGTAAAACATCAACTTCCACTGTGCCAAAATTAACCAAAAAAGCATTCGGTGCAGCATTATAAGCACGAAACCCCTGCCCGTCAAAAGCCTGAATGTCGTATTTAACATTGGTAAAAGCTGAGTTATCAATGATGATATCACCATGAATATGGCGTATGCCTTGCTTTTGTACTTGCTCAAGCATGGCAACAAGTCTATCATGCGTCATAGAAGGATCGCCAGAGCCTTTGATGACCAAATCGCCATACAGCACCCCATTTAATATCACACCCTTAGGATAGATACGAGTAAACCAACGGTGGTTCTCCCCCAAAGTGTGCAGAGCAATCAAGGTTGTGATGAGCTTTTGGGTGGATGCAGGTGTACGCAACTTATCAGCACGGTGGCGGACGATTGGAGTATGCCGTCTAATGGCTTGAGTGGGTGTTTTTGCAATACTAATACCGTCTAATGGCTCAATCCACAGACTTATCTCTTCGTCAGACAGCCCTGCCGCCATCATCTTAGCTTTGATGGCATGGGGTAGTGCCTGCTCATGGATATCATCATGAATGCTCTGTATTGATGTATTAGAAATCTCTGATGAATTTGCCAGCCCAACTTGAGCCATCAGCCCAAACGCTGCCACCAAACATTGACGGTACATACTCGCTCCATCTTTTTAGTCTATTTCCACAAAACACAGCCCACGCATCCTGTTAATGCCAAGACCCATGCCTTAATCACTGATGACAAATAATCATTCCATTTAATGGTTTCTTCTAGCTCAAAATGATTTAGCTTTTGGGCTATTTTCTTGCTCGTTGGCGTGCCATTTTAGCATCAAACTGGTGATTTTTCGCCAATATCCAACCTGCCAAATCTTAAACCAAAATAGTCATAAAAAACAAAAGATTGCTCATTGTAGAACAATCTTTTGAAAATTGCGGTTTAACTTATGTAACCAAGTATCACTCAATGACATCAAGTTTTCGGTAATGTAACGCCTGTCTGTCCCTGATATTTACCACCACGGTCTTTATAGGAAGTTTGACACACCTCATCAGATTGAAAAAATAGCATCTGTGCCACGCCCTCGCCTGCATAGATGCGTGCAGGTAGATTGGTGGTATTACTAAATTCCAAAGTAACATGGCCTTCCCATTCAGGCTCTAAGGGTGTAACATTAACGATGATTCCACAGCGTGCATAAGTAGATTTGCCCAAACAGATGGTCAGCACATCTCGTGGAATCTTAAAATACTCTACCGTACGAGCCAATGCAAATGAGTTTGGCGGAATGATGCATTCATCACCGACAATATCAATAAAACTTTTTTCATCAAAGTTTTTAGGGTCAACAATGGCGGAATGCACATTAGTAAACACCTTAAACTCATTGGCACAGCGAACATCATAGCCATAGCTTGATGTGCCGTAACTGACGATTTTATCGCCTTGTTCATTATGGCGGATTTGGTTTGGCTCAAACGGAGCAATCATCTGATGCTCTGTCGCCATTTGACAAATCCAGCGGTCTGACTTGATGGACATAATGATTTCTCACTTAAAATATTTATTGTAAAATTCTTTGCCTTATGGCTAAAACCACAAACAATACGCTACTAAAAATTTTTGCATTATAAAGGATAATGATGACTTAGGCAATTTAAAGTACCGATATTGCATTAGACTTTTTATCAAGCCAATTAAAATATCCGCCCACTTTCTCCTTTATCAAACTTACCAATTTGACCATCAATATTGTTAGCGATATGCTCATAATACACCGAAAAGTCATCACCCAATAGCACGCTTGGACTGCCTTTATCCATATTCTCACGGATGCCTGTGGCAAGCGGAAGCTGTCCCAATAATGGCACTTGATAACGCTTGGCTAGACCCTTGCCGCCATTTTCCCCAAAAATAGCATCTACATGACCACAATTCGTGCAAGTGTGTAGTGCCATATTCTCCACCACACCAATAACAGGGATATCAGTCTTAAAAAACATTTCCATGCCTTTTTGAGCATCAAGTAAAGCGATGTGCTGTGGCGTAGTAACAATCACCGCTCCTGTAATCGGAATACGCTGAGCAAGGGTTAACTGAATATCGCCCGTACCAGGCGGCATATCAATAACCAGATAGTCAAGATGTGGCCAGTTAGTCTGATTGTATAGTTGCATCAAAGCACCTGTCGCCTTGATGCCACGCCATGCCACTGGGGTATTATCACTCTCTAGCAAGCTACCAATAGAGAGCATAGCAAGCCCATGAGCATCTATTGGTACAAATTGATCGTTTTCAACAGCAGGTTTTACCCCTACCACACCAAGCATATCAGGCACAGATGGCCCATAGATGTCGGCATCTAAGATACCTACTCTCTTACCAAGCTTCTGTAAAGCAAGGGCGATATTCACAGTGGTGGTAGATTTACCCACACCCCCCTTGCCAGATGCCACAACAATGATATGGCGAATGCGTGGATGCACAGCGATATCAGACTGCCTAGAGACGGATTTGGTGGGTGTAGATTGCTCTGACATGGCATCACTGCCATCTTGAACACTGTTATTGGGATTAAAATTCTGCACACCCGTCTTTTGCTGACCACTGATATCTATTTTTGTGCCAGTTGGGGCAACTTTATCAGACAAAACAACATTAAGATTCACCTCCCCAACACCAATTAGATGCAGTCTGCTCCTTAGGTCGTGATACACCTTTTCAAGCTCGGCTTGGTTGGCATTTTTATGCACTTTTAGGGTTAGGTTTAGTGTATCGCCACTTAGCTCATGACCATCTATATAAGTCGCCAACGACTGCTCATATAAAGTAAATTCACTCATCACTTTATTAATATCAGTCATGCTGATGGTTGTTTTCTTTTTAAAGGGATTAAACATGGTATCTTATTGGTTATGGATTGGTATCAATGTTAGTTAGCGTATGTTTTTGGCAAAACCGCCATATGATAGGCTTACTTTATTGTAGCATGATTTTATTAGGTCATACATTGCTTTTATCAAAATCAACCAAATAACCCATCAGCCCTAAGCTTTGGTCTATGTCGCCATATAAAACATCCAAACAAGCATGACTGAAACCATCTAAGCGATTTACGAACAGCCCAACAAAGATATCGTTTAATTTTATAAGAAAAAATCAGCAGAACATCCAATTTTTGCCAAAAATTTGATAGAATAGGCTTTTTATGAAAACAAAACTCATGACCACGCCACTACTGACCGCCGATTTTGATTACCATTTACCTGACGAACTCATCGCTCGTTATCCGCTCGCTATGCGTTCAGCTTCTCGCCTGCTTCATGTGCAAGGCAACAGACGCACGGATTTGGCATTCACCGATTTGCCCAGCCTATTAAATAAAGGCGACTTGCTTGTGTTAAACGACACTAAAGTGATGAAGGCTCGGCTATTTGGCATTAAGGATACAGGTGGTGCGGTGGAGGTGCTTATTGAACGCATCACCAACCATGAGCAACGCATCGCTCACTGTCATGTTCGCTCTAGTCGTGCCCTAAAACTTGGGCAGACAGTCAGTTTGGCGGACGGCAACATGACAGCCACCATGTGTGGACGAGACAAAAACTTATTCATCTTGCAATTTGATGCACCGATTTTACCAGACTTAGAACGCTATGGGCAGATGCCTATTCCGCCTTATTTTGAACGCAAAGCCGATCAAGATGATGACACTCGTTATCAAACGGTATTTTATGACCCTGCCAAAGCGGCCAGTGTTGCTGCACCAACCGCAAGCCTACATTTTGATGAAAAGGTGCTAAATGAATTAAAAAATAAAGGTGTTAAGATTGTCTTTGTAACGCTTCAAGTTGGTGCAGGTACTTTTACTCCTGTTAGAGCAGAGAATCTATCAGAGCATATCATGCACGCTGAATACGCTCACTTGCCACAAGCAACCGCCAATCAAATCAATGAAACCAAGTCAAATGGTGGGAAAATCATCGCTGCAGGCACGACCGTTGCTCGTACGCTAGAGACCGCCCATCTACATCGTGTAGATGGCAAACTGACCGAGTTTAGTGGTGATACACAAATTTTTATTTATCCACCTTATCACTTTGGTGTGGTGGATAGACTGATTACCAATTTTCATCTACCCAAATCCACCCTGCTGATGCTTGTGTCTGCCTTTGCTGGCACTGACAACATCAAACAAGCTTATGCTCATGCCATCAGTGAGCGTTATCGCTTTTTTAGCTATGGCGATGCAATGTTACTGGATAAAAACTAACACAAGACCGATAGGCAAAATAACAGGTTTTTATTATGATGACTTTATCAAAATAACCTTGTAAAAATAGCACTGTTAAAAAATTCACCCACATTACCAATTAAGACCAATCATATGAAATTTACTCTACATAACACCTGCTCTACCACTCGTGCCAGAAGAGGCACGGTTCATTTAGCACACGGACAAGTACAGACCCCTGCTTTTATGCCTGTGGGAACTTATGGCACTGTCAAAGGGATGCTACCTAAAGACATCCATGCCATCGGTGCAGACATCATTTTGGGCAATACCTTTCATCTATGGCTTCGCCCTACCACTGCTGTTATTGATCAGTTTGGCGGACTGCATGACTTTATCGGTTGGGATAAACCAATTTTGACGGATTCTGGTGGTTTTCAGGTATTTAGTCTTGGAGCAATGCGTAAAATCAAAGAGGAAGGCGTGTATTTTCGCTCGCCGATTGACGGAGCTAAAGTATTTTTGTCGCCTGAGATTTCAATGCAAATCCAAAAATCGCTAAACTCCGATATCGTCATGCAGTTCGATGAATGCACACCTTACCCTGCCACCCATCTTGAGGCAGATAAATCTTTAGAGCTTTCACTTCGCTGGGGGCAACGGTGCATTGATGAACATCAAAAACTGGGCAATAAAAATGCTCTGTTTGGCATCGTTCAAGGTTCTATGTATCAAGATTTGCGTGAAAAATCGCTATCAGGACTGTTAAAGATGCCCTTTGATGGCTATGCCATTGGCGGTCTTTCGGTGGGCGAACCAAAAGATGAGATGATGGGCGTACTCAATTATCTACCCAATCTTATGCCGTCCGATAAGCCACGCTACTTGATGGGCGTAGGCACTCCCGCTGATATTATTGAGGCGGTGCGTCGTGGTGTGGATATGTTTGACTGTGTCATGCCAACTCGAAACGCAAGAAACGGTCATCTGTTCACATCAACAGGGGCGATAAAAATCAAAAATGCCGTCCATCGTCATGACACATCACCCTTGGATAGTGAATGCGACTGCTATACTTGCCAGAATTTTAGCCGTGCCTATTTACATCATCTGCACAAATGCAATGAAATGCTATCTGCTCAATTAAACACCATTCACAACCTACGCTTTTATCAAAATCTCATGGCAGGCATTAGAGCCAGTATTGAAGAAGACCGTTTTGGGGCATTTGTGGCACAATTTTATACCAAACAAGGGTTGGAAGTGCCTGCATTAGAGCTTAGCTGATTACAAAATATCGGCAAACTCAACTTCTTAAAACCAGATAAAAACACACGCCCAATAAAGCGTGTGTTTTTTAACTGAGTGAGCCACTCACCAACTTGGCAAATTACTCACTTGGTACTTCATCCATATCAATATCAGGATTTTTTATCAAATGGATGGCGGATAAAATCAAGCCACCCCAAATAGCAGCCAATGCTATTATCATGATAATTAAAGCTGTGCTATTCATAATAATCTCCCTTTTGTTCGCCATGAGAACTATGTCCACGAGCTTTTGTTAGTAGCATTGCCCCGATAGCAAAGATTGCCACTACACCCCAACCAAAGATAAGTTGCGTGATGAAGTCATAGCTATCATAACCTTCGGTCAGCAGTGATTTTAGGCTAAGTACCAACGCAGCAATCAATGAGATTGGCGTAATTACAGTTAATACAAACGACCAACCTGCACCCACTTTGACACTTGAAATACCATTGATATGGCGGATAAGTTTATCAAGCAAACCACGGTTTAGCCAAGTTACCCAGATGATTGACAAAATCGCACCAAACACCACGCCAATATTATTGGCAAAATGATCGATGATATCAACAAAGGTAATCGCCGTCTTAGTTGAAAACAGTACAATAGAAATGATTGCCGAAATGCCACCAACGATGGTAACGGCTTTTTTGTGCGACCAACCAAATTTATCTTCAACCGCAGAGATTGGCACTTGAATGATACTTGCCATTGAGGTCAGACCTGCTACAAATAGCGAAGCAAAGAACAACACGCCGATAATCGTGCCAGCATCACCCATGCTTGAGATGATTTTTGGGAAAGCCACGAAAGCCAAGCCAATACCGCCAGAGACAACTTCTGCCACAGGCTTGCCTGATGCCGTCGCCATAAAGCCAAGTACCGAGAAAATACCAATACCCGCTAAGATTTCAAATGATGAGTTGGCAAAACCAACCATCAGTCCAGAACCTGTCAAGTTGGCGTTCTTTTTTAGGTATGATGAGTAAGTTACCATAATACCAAAGCCGATAGACATTGAAAAGAACACATGACCATAAGCCGCAAGCCATACTTTTGGGTTTGCCATCGCCGCCCAGTTTGGTGTAAAGAAGGTATTAAGACCCTCAACTGCACCTGGCAGACGCACCGCTTGAATCACCATAATGGCAAACATAACAACAAGCAATGGAATAAAAATCTTATTAACCAGCTCAACGCCTTTTCTGATACCACCATACATGATGAATAGCACAATTGCCCACACCACCACAACGCCAATGAATAGGCTTGGCACAAAGGTAAAATCTAACCCTGAGCCGTTTTGTAGATAGTGATCAAAAAAGAAACTTTCTGTATCTTCGCCCCACGCTTGGCTAAATGAGTACAGGGTATATTGACCTGCCCAGCTAAGCACGCTAGCATAATAAATACCAATGACAGAGCAGACCAATACTTGCCACCAACCCACGCCTTCGGCAGATTTTACCATGCGTCCATAAGCGGTTGGCGGTGCACCACGGTACTTTTGCCCAACCACATAATCCAAAAACAATAGTGGGAAACCTGCTGTCGCTAAGGCAATCAAATACGGAATAAAAAACGCACCGCCGCCATTTTCATAAGAAACATACGGAAAACGCCAAATATTCCCTAAGCCGACTGCCGAACCAATGGCAGCCAAAATAAATCCAGAGCGTGCCGACCAACTTTCTCGTTGCACAGACATAAACTCTCCTTATCTGTTTATCATTTTTCATCGTCATGGCACAATCAGCCCAACGATCACTGATTACTTACCTATTAATTAACAACCTTACAAATATATCTTGCAGTATTGTTGCTATAATAGTTTGATTTATTAATAAACAAAAGTCAAATAAAATAAAATACAAAAACCCCTAGCTAAAAGTTATGGGTTTTTGTATCAACGGATTAAATTAGCGAGTTAAGCCTCGCTGACTATTTTGTAGAGAGTTGATGAACAGCTGAACCTTAGGTTCATGAACGACCAGCTTTTGTAATTCATCTAATGCCTGCCCACGAATCAGACCTGAGCGAAATACCACCCGATAAGCATCGTCTAGTATTTTAATCGTCTCGGCACTCCAGCCTTTTCTACGCATACCCTCTTTATTGATGCCATGCGTCTTAGCAGGATTGCCCAAAACCATCGTAAATGCCGCCACATCTTTTAAGACGAGACTTGCACCACCAATCATACTATAATCATCGATACGGCAAAACTGATGGATACCTGACTGACCACCGATAATCACATAATGACCAATATGGCTATGCCCTGCCACACCAACATTATTAGCAAGCACATTATGATCACCCACCACACAATCATGAGCGATGTGCGTATTGACCATAAATAGATTATGGCTACCAATCTTAGTTAAGCCACGATCTTGAACCGTACCGCGATGAAAGGTGCAAGACTCTCTGATGCAATTATAATCTCCGATTTCCAGATAAGTCGTCTCGCCTGCATATTTTAAATCTTGCGGATTTTCACCAATACTAGCAAACTGATAAATCTCATTATGCTCACCAATCGTGGTATTCTCACCCACAATGACATGATTTTTTAGTATCGTGTGTGCACCAATTTTACTATTCTTACCAACAATACAATAAGGACCAATAACAGCTGTTTCATCAATGATGGCGGATTCATCAATGATGGCGGTTGGGTGAATGCTCATACCTACCCCAAAAACTCCCACATGGTATTATCCATGATTTTTATAGTTAACATGATTGTCATACTATTTAGTATAACCAACCAAGTCTTAGCTTGAAATTTATTACCTAGTTTAATACATCTCACTACATTCATCAATCACAAATCAGCAACTTTTTGACGAGCAATCATAATCTCAGCACTACACGCCAACTCACCATCAACATGAGCAGTACACTCAAACTTGTAAATATCACGCACACTTCTGGTCGCCTTTGAACGAATCACCAAAGTATCGCCTGTACTAACCATCTTTTTAAAGCGTACCTTATCCACAGCTGCAAACAGATACAAGTAGCCACTTTTAGAAGTCTGACCTGCACTAATAAAACCCAAAATACCCGACAACTGAGCCATCGCTTCAACCATCAGTACGCCTGGCATGATGGGATTGTCAGGAAAATGCCCATTGAACAGCTCTTCATTGATTGTAATGTTCTTGTAGCCAGTAATCCAATGATTAGGCGAGCAAGCAGTTACACGGTCAATTAGCATGAACGGATAACGATGTGGCAGATAGTGCTTGATTTGGTCGTATTTTAAAGGCAAGATAACCCCTCGCTCATTTAGTGCGTCCAAATCCTCTTGGGTGAGTAGATCAATATCGATGGTGGTATTTGACATGGTGTATCCTTAGTATAAGAACAGTAAATAGTACTTTATTTATATTTTATAAAATAAATCCAAACAGGCTTTTGATTATTTTTCACCAGACTGACGAAACTTGATGGTGGCACGACGCCATTTGGCTGTCGGCATGGCGATTGTACCTGATGAGTAGCTACCTGCTTCTTTGATATGGTTGGTTACCATTGTCATGGCGGTAATGGTAACTCCATCAGCAATCGTGATATGCCCTGTGATGCCAGCTGCCCCGCCAATGATGCAATGACGACCAATATGCGTACTGCCTGCAATGCCAACTTTTGCAGCAATCGCTGTGCCATCGCCAATATGCACATTATGGGCAATCTGCACCAGATTATCAATAATGACATCATTACCAATGACCGTATCACCAACCGCCCCACGGTCAATACAGGTATTGCTACCAATACGCACTCGGCTACCAATGACCACTCGCCCCAACTGTGCGATACGCTGCCAACGAAGCCCCTCTTTGGTCGGATTTGGGGCAAAACCAAAGCCTTCTGCCCCAATACTAGCATGGGCATGAATGCTTACTTCATCACCAAGCTGACTGTGATGAGCGATGCTGACATGAAAAGAAATCTGACAACGCTCCCCAAGCACCGCAAAATCATCAATCGTTACATTTGACCCAATGACAGAGTTCGCCCCAATCTGTGCATTTTCACCAATCACGCTATAAGCACCGATACTCACACCCTCTGCCAGCACGGCTGTTGGTGAGATAATGGCGGTTGGGTGTATGTTTGATGCCTGTTTGGGTTCATAAGCAAATAGTGGACTAACACAAGCATATGCCAAGTACGCATCTTTGACGATGATGGCGACCGCTGTATTAGGAATGGATTGCGTGAACGACTCGCTTGCAATGATGACACCTGCTTGGCTACTCATCAAGTCATCGCCATACTTGGTGTGAGCGATGAATGCCACAGCATCAGCATCGGCATCTGATAAATTCGCCACACGCAGTACAGTTTTTTGGGTGTCAGATATGCCAAGTACAGCCTTGTTGAAAACAGGCTGTACTTTTTCAATCACTTCAATCAGCTGTAGGAGCGTTGCCATCAGAACACGCTACCGATTTGGAATTGGACTTTTTCAGTCTCATCATTAGCTTTGCTGTTAATCGGCTTTGAATAGCTGATAGATAATGGTCCAATTGGCGTGTACCATGTTGCACCAATACCTGCACTATAGCGAAGCTCTTTATCCTGCTCTAGCACAGTGTAGCTTGTTGATTGGGCATTACCATTGGTGATTTGCTTTAGATTCACTTTTTGCTTATCCATACCTGTGGTATCAAACACTTGACCACCTTCAAAGAATAGTACAGGACGGACTTGGTCAACCCAATCACCTTTAAATGGTAATGGTAAAATCAGTTCTGCACCAAAGGTAGCCAAGGCATTACCACCGACATTTTCCCCCAATCGATGTCGCTCCTGCTGACTGGCAACATCATATCTTTGTGAACGAGGACCTAAACTTGAAGCATTATAGCCACGCACCGAGCCATAACCACCTGCATAGAAGTTTTCATAAAATGGCAAGTCATTGCCATAGCCCAGTCTGGTGTAGCCACGCAGGATACTACCCTTCCATAAAGGATGATAAATATTACCAGTGTACACGGCTTTTTGATATGTCTTATCGCCAAAGCCTAAGGTAAGATCAACATTGTGGCTCATACCCTTAGTTGGGAACACTGGTTTATCCAAACTTGAATAGCTCCAGCCCAATGTGGCATTATACGAGGTGTAATTATGGCTAAAGCCTGCTTTATTCCCATCAAATATCGTAATTTTACCGCCATCTTCAAGTAATCGCTTGACATTGCTAACCGCCATGCCACGACCACCTTGAATCTTGGTATTATCAATATTAAAACCTGCACTAATACGCTGATTTTCATTGATAGGATAACCATAACTTAGCGTACCGCCATAGGAATCTAGCACATAATTACTGATACTCCTATTGTCATACTTGGTTTTACGATAGTAAGCATTCACACTTTGTGAAACACCATTTTCAGTAAAGAATGGATTGGTCATACCAAAGTTATACACATCACGAGTCTCTGAACGAGAAAATGATGTATTAACACGATTACCAGTACCCATAAAGTTTGACTGCGATAATTCCAACTGGAAAGTCAAACCACCAGACTGACTATAACCTGCAGCGATGGTTGATGAACCCGATGGCTGTTCTTGTACAGTAAATCTGATGTCCACTTGGTCAGGAGTGTTTGGGACAGGGATAACTTCAGCCTGCACATCTTTAAAGAAACCTGTACGCATTAGGCGTATACGAGACAGCTGAATTTGAGAGTTTGATGCCAATGCCCCTTCTAGCTGACGCATTTCACGGCGTAGCACTTCATCTTTGGTCTTTGAGTTACCTGCAAAGTTAATACGGCGTACATACACAGGGCGTACAGGATCAATATAATAATCAATATCTACCGTGCGAGTCTCATCATTGATTCGTGTAATTGGGCGAATTTGGGCATAATAATAGCCATCATCACCGAATTTACCAGCAAGCTTGGTGGTAACCTCGTCAAGTTTGGCTTGTGAATAATTGTCGCCCTCTTGAAAGTTTACGAACTTTTGTAGTTCATCAATCTCATAGGTAACATCACCCAAAAATTGCGTCTTACCAAAATTATATCTCTCGCCCTCACTAACGGCAATCTCAACAAATACCTTATCCTTTTCCTCATCAATGGATAGGCTAGAATTTTCTACCTTAAAACGCACAAAGCCTTCATTTAGGTATTTTACCTGCAAAGCTTCAAGGCTGGCATTTAATCGCTCCTGACTATAACGGTTGGCTTTTGAAAGCGGGTTTATCACTCTATCTTTTAAAGTCAGCTCATCTTTGATGTCTTCATCGCTAAAATATTTATTGCCAATAATATTGACATCAACAACTTTTGCCGCCTTACCTTCAATGAACTCAACATCTAGCTTAACTCGGTTGCCATCTAGTTCGGTTTGATTAACCTTAATGTCGCTGTTGTAGTAGCCTTGCGAGATATACTGGTTTTTTAGCTCATTTTCAATGGCATTTACAGTGGATTGCTTTAGCACACCCCCAACGGTCAGACCTGCCATTTTTAAGCCTTCTTCAAGACCTTGCTTTGGAATGAGTTTATTATCCTTAAAGTTAATTTCTGCAATCACAGGTCGTTCTGTTACATGAAACAACACCCCACCGTCTTTAACTTCAGCTTGCACATTTGAAAAGTGCCCTGTTGCATACAATGCACGGATACTCTGAGCAAGCTGTTCCTCGCTCACGCTTTGACCCAAGCGAATGGGCAAGGTTGTTTGTAAACTTTCAATGGTAACACGCTGTAAACCATTGATCGCAATATCATTAGCAATAAAGGCCTGTGCGTGGGCAGATGTTGTCATCGCCATGATGATGGCGGTAGAAATTGAAGTAGTTACAAAACCTGAAAACTTAGGCATACACATAAAATCATATCCACAATTATTATCAATTTTAAAGATGTGTGCCATATCCATATCATCGCCCAAATTGAAAAATAATCCAAAAGAAGCAATGAGCAGAAAGACACAACATTAACCGTGCTAAATTAAGCCAAAAAAGCGATTTTGGCAAGCCCCAAAAGAGATTTATTCGCAATTTTTGGCAATTTTTTTAAAATAAATGGTTAAATTGTTAAATTTTGAGCCATTAGCCAAACAATCGCATGATATCGTTACTGATTGCAAGCAACATGAAACACAGCAGTAAGGACATACCCAAACGCAATCCAATCACTTGAACCGACTCACTCATTGGCTTGCCACGAATCAATTCATAGGTATAAAATACCAAATGACCGCCATCAAGCACAGGGATGGGTAGCAGGTTCATCACAGCAAGAGATAAACTAATGATGGCGGCGGTCGATAATACTTGCTCCCAACCAATCTCAAAACTCGTCTTTGATACTTCAGCGATAGTAATAGGACCTGAGATATTCTCAATGCCTATCAGCCCTGTAATCATCTTGCCAATGGCGTCAATGGTCATTGTGGATAAATCATAAGTCTTGGTGAATGCTTTAGCGATTGCCTGTGCTGGGCTATACCCCACCATCATGCGATACTCTGCAGGAATGGACATTATTCCTTGATGACTCACTCTAATGCCAATTTGACCAACCACCTGATTGCGCTGTTTAATGCCTTTTGGCATGACCTTAACCACCATCAGCTGACCGTCTCTTATGATATGAAAATCCAGCATTTTTTCAGGATTTTGGCGGATGATGGGCGTGGCGTCTATCCAATTTTTGATGGGCGTGTCATTAATGGCAGTAACTCTATCACCCACCTTTAGTCCCATCAAGGCTGCTGCACCATCAGGCACAACCTCCGACAACACAGGCTCTATCACAGGCTGATAAGGCAATACCCCAAGGCTTAAAATGGCATCTTGACCTTGTTGCTCACCTTGCATGAATGTCGTGATTGGCACCATCTTTTGTGAAAATTTACCGCCCTGTTCAACCACAACCTCAAGACTGCCCGTCTCGCCCATGCGATGTGCTAAGGCATAATTTAGCTCTTCCCAAGTATTGATGGACCTACCATCGATGCCTGTGATTTTTTCTCCAACCGACAATACACCTGCAGCTGGCGTTCCATCTAGCACCTTGCCAATGCGAGTGTTTAGCTGTTCGGACGGCTGCATGAACAGCACAAAAAACAATCCGATGGCAATGATAAAATTCATCAAAGGACCTGCTGCTACGATGGCAATTTTCTTTAATGGATGTTGATTATTAAAGGCTAAATGTCGCTCGTGTTGCACCACCTCAACCTCTCGCTCATCAAGCATTTTGACATACCCACCCAAAGGAATGGCAGAAATACGATAATCAATGCCAGATTTTTTACTCGTCCAGCCAAACAGTTTGGGTCCAAAGCCAATAGAGTAGGTCAAAACCTTCACCCCGCACAATCGTGCAACGATATAATGACCCCATTCATGCAATGCCACAAGCGGTCCAAGCACACAGACCGCCGCCAAAAACATCAATAATCCATTCATAGCCATCATCAATCTTTAGCTCTTTAATCTCTTAAAATTCTTGTAGTAATGCCCAAGCGGTCGCTCTCACCTGCTCATCAAGTGCTAAAATATCCGCCAAATCATCATAAGATTTACTTAAAATGTTATGAAATAGCGGATTGTCCAGACATTTTTCAACCAATACAGCAATATCGGTCAGGCGTATTTTACCATGCAAAAACGCATTCACCGCCACTTCATTACTGGCATTTAGTACAATACACGCCCCATTTCCTAGCTTCATCGCTTTTTTGGCAAGTGCCAGACAGGCAAATTTTTTCTCATCAGGAGCAATAAATTCTAGTTTTGCCATATCAAAAAGATTAAGTGGCTTAGTACCTGTTGTAAGGCGGTTAGGATACGCCAAAGCATAACCAATAGGCACTCTCATGTCTGGATTGCCCATTTGTGCTAGCCACGAACCGTCTACATACTCCACCATAGAATGGACGATGCTCTGTGGATGAATGGCGACCTCTACATCATCTACACCCACACCAAATAGATGGCAGGCTTCAATGAATTCAAGCCCTTTATTCATCATCGTATTAGAATCTACCGTGATTTTTGAACCCATAGACCAGTTAGGATGATTGACCGCATCTGTTATGCTTGCCGATTGCATCTCTTCATAAGATTTATGCAAAAATGCCCCACCGCTTGCCGTCAACCATAGTTTTTTTATACCAAAATTATCATGATTGAGCAATGACTTATCAGTTTGCACCGCCTGTGGTAAGCACTGAAAAATTGCATTATGCTCACTATCAATAGGCAGGATGACAGCCCCAGTCTGCTTGGCGGTATTCATGACCAAATCACCTGCCATCACCAGACTTTCTTTATTGGCGAGCAAGACTTTTTTACCCGCTTGCACAGCAGATAAGGTCGATGAAAGCCCTGCCCCACCAACGATGGCACACACAACCACATCTACATCATCATGACTGGCAACCCAATCTAATCTCAGACTTTGTGGTAAGGCAGTGGTTCTTAATGACAGCTTATCAAGCTCGTCTTGAAATTGCACAAAAAATTCATCGCCAACCACTGCAAATTTGGGGTTAAATCTCACACAAATCTCAAGCAACTTTTGCCAATTAGCAAATCCAGAGACGGCAAATAAATGATAATCCCCTTGATGCTGTTCGATGACATCAAGGGTGCTATCACCAATAGAACCTGTCGCTCCGAGCAGGCTAATGTTTAAAACAGAATGCTTCATTGTCATTAAAAAGAGTTCATTGTTTGGCAAAGACTGGTATTGGTGTGATACTCACTGATTTTTTGTTGGTAGTCAGCGTCATCAAGACTGGGTGTGGCAAATTGTCTTTGACAATGTTTATCAAAAGACTGTTGGGTAGGTTCTTCTACCGCCAAATGACTGGCACAAGCACTCAAAAACAAGCCACCAACAAAAATAACTAAAAATTTCATCACATACCAACCCTAAAATCCATTCGGCACAAAAGTCGCTCAATATTCAGATGATTTAACCCAATCATCATGAAATCTACAGCAGATTTGCCAAATTCATTTTTATCCATACTTTTGTAAAAATACCCATTTCAAGTAACAGCCAAAACCCCAACGCAAAGATAGGTGTGGCAGATAATAACGAATCAATGCGGTCAAGCACACCGCCATGACCAGGTAAAATACTGCCCGAATCCTTAATACCTGCACGGCGTTTAAGCATGGACTCAAACAAATCACCCAATACGCTCGCTCCCACCGTCAATGCCGATAGTGCCAAAAACCAAAACAACGCCACCCCAGACAACTGCAAATAATAACCTACGACCGCAGCCACCACGCCTGCAGTCAATAGACCACCGACAAGTCCCTCAACCGATTTGTTGGGCGAGACATTAGGAGAAAGTTTGGTCTTACCCAGTTTGCGACCAACAAAATATGCACCGCTATCAGCACACCAAACCAACAAAAAGACATACATCAGCCACCAAGGCGACATCTGCCACAGCCCATACATGGCGGTAATAGCAGCCGTCAAAATCACACCACCCATGTACACCAAACGGTGACCATACCACTTTTCTTTATTGGGATACTGCTTAACCCACAACAATGCCATCGCCCAAATAACAAGTGATGCTGACCACCAAAACACCCATGTTTTTGGAAAAAATATAGAGATGATGGTAATGATGAGCGTAATCAGGACAAACAAGATAGGCTTATTCCACTTAGGCATCAGTTTTGTCCATTCATGCGAAGCGATAACCACCCCCACCGCTAGTAGCGGAAGGACAAAAATAGGCATAGAGCTTGCAAACAGTGCAAAGCCAACAATGATGACCAGTACGATGGCGGTTCTTATGCGTTGCCACATGATGAATACTCCATATTAGTTTGACTCTGGATTTGTTCACTGGTTTTACCAAAACGGCGTTCACGACCTGCAAACATCGCCATCATCTCGTCTAGTTCCTGTGGCTCAAACTCCGGCCATAGCGTTGGTGTAAAAAACAGCTCCGCATAAGCAGCCTGCCACAATAGAAAATTAGAAATGCGATAATCACCGCCTGTGCGAATCAGCATATCTACAGGCGGGCAATCCGACAACTGAATATGGCGTGCCAAACTCACCTCATCAATATCATCAGCACTTATCTCTCCCATCATCGCTTCTTTAACGAGTTCTTTGGTGGCATGGGTAATATCCCAACGACCACCATAGCTAATGGCAATCACCAATGTCATCGCTTCAAAATGAGCCGTTTGACGCTCCGCATCTGCCATAAGTCTCTGTAGGTCATCTCTAAGTTGTGTGCGGTCGCCAATAAATCTTAAACGAATGCGGTATTTGTGCATTCTAGGCATCTGCTCATGAATGGTTGTTGTCAATAGATTCATCAGCAAATCCACTTCGTCTTTAGGTCTTGCCCAGTTTTCCGATGAAAAAGCAAACACCGTTAAGACTTGCACACCACGAGCCAAGCAATGCTCAACAATGGGATCAAGTGCATCTTTACCCTTGATATGCCCTTGTCCTGTGGCAAGCTGATGAGATTTGCCATAGCGATTATTACCGTCCATGATGATGGCAATGTGCTTTGGTATGGTGGCAAGTGGTGGCAAAGCGGTGTTTGTCATAATGTCTTAATCTTCGAGAAAAATTATCAAAAAATTAATAATAACAAAGACTTACAACATAATCTCAAAATTACTCAAATTTTGAAACTTGCGTAAGTCTTTTTTTGACCTAAAGTCTATTCATCAGAATAAAGCCAGTCTAGGGCATGACCGAACAATCACACTTCCATCAGTTCGTTTTCTTTTTTTGACAGGCGAGCATCAATGGTTTTAATGAACTCATCGGTAAGTTTTTGAATGTCGTCAGCAGCACGACGCTCATCATCTTCTGAGATTTCTTTATCTTTGACCAAATTTTTTATGTCGCCAAGCATATCACGGCGGATATTACGCACTGACACACGAGCCGACTCAGCATCAGCACGAGCGATTTTTTGCATATCACGGCGAGTTTCTTCAGTTAAAGCAGGCATTGGTACACGAATCACATCAGCAGTCATTGGGTTTAGACCCAAATCCGCCTCACGAATCGCCTTATCCACTGCCTGCACCATAGAGCGATCAAATGGCTGCACCAATAGCGTGCGACTGTCTTCAACATTGATGCTAGCAACTTGGTTTAATGGCATATCAGAGCCATAGTAGCTAACCATCACACCTGATAATACACCAGGATGAGCACGACCTGTACGCAACTTAGCAAAGGCATTCTCTAGTGCTTCTAGTGATTTTTGCATACGGCTTTCGCCGTCTTTTTTAATATCGTTAATCATATATATTCCTTAATTATTACTCAAATAAGTAAAACCTAAAAAGTTATTTATGCAACCAATCAGTGATAGACACGAGTACCTTCTTTTTCGCCCATCACCACATTTAACAGTGCGTTTGATTTATTCATATCAAAGACTTGCAATGGCACATTATGTTCACGACATAAAGCAATAGCAGTCAAATCCATCACACCAAGTTTTCTTTCAAGCACCTCATCAAAAGACAAGCTGTCATATTTTACAGCGTCCTCATGAATGCTTGGATCTTTGTCATATACACCATCAACTTTGGTCGCCTTTAGGATAAGACCTGCTTCAATCTCAATACCACGCAAGCAAGCAGCCGTATCGGTGGTAAAAAATGGATTGCCTGTACCAGCAACGAAGATACACACCTCACCATTATTAAGATGGCGAATCGCCTCACGACTAGAATACGGCTCACCAATCGTTGAGATGGTTAGGGCTGACATCAAGCGTGTCTTGATATTACGACGCACCAAAGCATCACGCATGGCAAGACCATTCATCACGGTAGCCAACATACCCATTTGGTCGCCTGTAACACGACCAACCAAGCCTTGTTTTTGTAGGGTGCTACCACGATACAAGTTACCGCCACCAACAACGATGCCCACTTGCACACCCAAGCCACGCAAATGAGCGATAGAAAGGCTCATCTTATCAAGAATATCAGCATCAATACCCATATCACGACCGCCCGCCAACGCTTCGCCAGAGAGCTTTAATAGAATACGAGAAAACTTTGGATTTTTATCAGACATAACAACCAACCTTGATGAATATTGATTTAGCATGAATAAGACAAGAATGTCTGTCTCTTAAAAGTCATGGATAAATTTTTATAATTTTATCACATTTTTTATTGGATTTGATAATTTTCTTTCACAAGCAATGAACAGACCGTCATTAAACCGACCATCTTAAAAGTCAACCTGACAAATCCATCAATCACTGAACGGCATTTTGCTAGCACACTTGAACACTTTTAAGTGCAAATGAACCCGCTTGACTGTACAAATCATACCATCATCTAAAAACACTACCCAATAATAAAACAAAAAACACTCCTACTGCAGAGTGTTTTTTGTTCAAAACAACCGATAAACAAAAAGTTACATCCAAAGTAGATATGCCATAACGGTAACAATGACGACCGCAACAAGGTTTAATATAAACCCAACCTTCATCATATCGCCCTGCTTAACATGACCTGTACCCATGACAATGGCATTCGGCGGTGTTGCAACAGGCATCATAAAGGCACATGATGCACCAATGCCAATCACCATCACCAACACCTCTTTGGGTAATCCAAGTACTGCACCAATCGGTGCAAATAATGGCACAAGCAGTGCAGCTGATGCAGTATTGCTGGTAAACTCTGTCAAAAAAATGATGAATGTAGCCACCACCAAAATAACCACCAAGGCGGGAGCACCCGCTAACACACCTGAAATCTGCTCCGCCAATGCCGCTGAAGCACCTGTGTTTTTCATAATATTAGACAAAGCAATACCACCACCAAACAGCATGAGTACGCCCCAGTCGGTATTGTCAGATACCTGTTTCCAATTCACCAAACCCAACATCAATACCGCCACAGCTGCAAATAGTGCAATCACAGTATCAGGTGATTTAAAGCCAAAAGCAGTGCCAAGTTGTTTACCAAAAATCCAGCACACTGCGGTAATTAAAAATACAACAATCGTCAAAATCCGAGATGTCGTCCAAGGAATGTCTTCATGTTCCATGCTGACCTTTTGACTTAAATTTGGGCGAAGAACAAAATACATGGCAACAAGTAGCACTGGTAGCATAACCATCATCACAGGCAAGCCAAATTTCATCCAGCCAATAAAATCCAGACCCAATTCTTTGGCAGCGATGCCATTTGGTGGTGAGCCAATAAAAGTACCGATACCGCCGATAGATGCTGAATAAGCAATGCCCAAAAGTACAAAAATAAAGGTATTTCTATCTTTTTTAGCATCAACATGGCTTAATAAACCAATCGCCAAAGGTAGCATCATTGCTGCTGTGGCAGTATTACTAATCCACATAGACAAAAGACCAGTGGCAGCAAAAATCAATGTAATCGCCCAGCCTAGATGACCCTGAGCTAAGTTTACAATACTAAAAGCAATCTTACGGTCTAGCTTCTGCACATGAAGGGCTGCTGCTAAAGCAAAACCACCAAAAAACACAAAAATAATCGGATCGGCAAAACTGACTAAAGCCGCTTTGGTATCAAACTCTGGAATGCCTATAAACAATGCCAAAAGGGGAACCAAAATTGCTGTTGCTGTGATGTGAATGGCTTCAGTCAACCAAAGAATACCAACAAAGATGGCAAGCCCTAAGCCCTTGTTTGTCAAAGGCTCAAAAGGTAGCCAGCTGGTTGCTGAAAAATAAGCGATGATTGCCGCAATCACAGTAATAACAAGCCCTTTGACCACATCAGGACGCACCGCACCTGATGGCGGAGTTTGGTCATCATTGTGCTGATAATCTGTTCTAAGAGAAAAATCGGTCTCTTTTTCTTGGGTTGATTGAACCATAGAATACACCTTTGGAAAATGGCCACAGACACACTATTGCTGGCACATCTATGGCTTTGTTTACCATCTTTGTCATCATGCAATATCGTCATCATGCAATATGACTGTCATGACAAAGACACTTATCAACAACATAATAACACACCGTTTATAATTAGCAAAAGAATTTACCACAACTTGCGTTATTTTCGCAAAACCAACTCTTAACAAATCATACAATATCCTTTACAATAACCATTTAACGAACAGCGAACAGCAGAGCAACCCATGACAAGCCCAACTACTTTTAAAGACGCTTATCAAACCCTAAAGACCAATGCCAAAAACCTTGAGCAGGCAGATGAGCTAGACATCGACAACCTAATAACCACCATAGAAGAATCCATTGTCGCCTATAAAGTCTGTCAAGAGCGAATACAGGCGGTAGAGCAAGCATTAGCACAAGCCTTTGATGATGAGCTAGGTATTGCAGACGAATAGCTCCTTTAACCGCCCAACTCATCAAAAAACCCTAGCAAAGCAGACCACTTGCTAGGGTTTTTAAGATTATAGATTGATGGTTTGGTTTATGACTGCACACCAAAAACTTTCTTTAGATATGCCAAATAAGTATCATCATCAATCATCGTTTTGCCAGGGCTATCAGAGAGCTTGGCGACAGGCTGACCGTTACACTCAACAAGTTTTAACACGATATTAAGCTGGGTTAGACCCATGTCATTGGTCAGATTAGTGCCGATACCAAAACCTGTCTTAATGCGAGTTTTAAAATACTCGTGAAGCTCCCACGCTTTTTGTAGTGTCAGTCCATCACTAAAAGTTAAAGTTTTGGTTTTTGGGTCAATTTTTAGACTTTCGTAATGAGCAATCGCCTTATTACCCCATTCATACGGATCGCCTGAATCATGACGCAGCCCATCAAACAGCTTAGCAAAATACAAATCAAAATCACGCAAGAACGCATCCATGCCCACCACATCAGTTAAAGCAATGCCCAAATCCCCTCGATACTCACGCACCCACGACTCAAGTGCCGCCTTTTGACTGTCTCGCAGGCGAACATCTAAGGCTTGAAATGCCTGCATGAATTCATGAGCCATCGTACCGATTGGGGTTAGGTTCAGCTCTTTGGCAAGGTACACATTGGAAGTGCCTTTAAAAATACTCGGAGAAGCTTTGGCAAGCGTACGAACCACATGGTATTGCCACTCCTTTGAATAACGCCGTCTTGTGCCAAAATCCACCACGGCAAATTCAGGATTGTGTATGTCTGAGCGTTGCAACATTTCATAATGTTTAATCATGCTCACTTTTTCATCAAGGCGTCTTTGTCCTTCGTTTCGAACATGTTCATTATCAAGTCTTTGATAATACAGCTCATTAACAATCGATAGCACAAAAATCTCAAAGAACATCGCTTGAATCATCGCCCCTTCTATCTTAATATGCAGATGATTATCATCATCAGTAGACACTGTGATAAAACGGCGTTTTAATTGAAATAATTCTAGATAATCAACAAAATCAGGCTTGATAAAGCGTAAATCTCTAAGATAATCTAATTCATCTTGCTTGAATTTTAATTCGCATAATGCATCAAGCTGAGCTTCTAGGTCATCTTTAATGTCTGCCACAGGATAGGCTGTATCGTCATTATTACGACAGCGGAACTGATATACACCATGCGTCTGAGGAAACTGATGCAGCATTGCTTGAAGCATGGTGAATTTGTATAAGTCATTATCCAGTAAAGAGGTGATAATTAGCTTCATGAGTGTTATAAAATAATGAAAGAAAATGATTCATCATACCCCATTTTCACCAAAAAGTCGTCTTATTTTTGAGATAGTTGCATAAAATCTTACAGAAATTTACCAAACTTTTCAAGCACTGCATCAATCTTTGTGTATATTGGCACTTTCTTCAGCCCATTTTTTAATCCAAAGTTGGATTTATTAAGTCCCTGCGATGGTTTAAATCATGGTTTTATCCATCATTTTGCTCTTTTGTGCTATAATAATAAAATTGGTAGTGCATCGGAAAAAAATAATGACCAGTCTTAAACTTAACGATTTTTCGCCACCAGAAGTCCCTGAATTTCTAATCAAAACCCTATCCAACGCCGAGTATACCGACACACATACAGCAATGCTTGAGCGAACCCTTGTGAAGATTGATGCCAAAAAACAAAGCACGCCTATCTGTGATGAACTGTGGCTGGTGGAACATGATGATGTCTATACACTTGGGCAGGCAGGCAAAAAAGAACACATTCTTTATGATAACGGCACACCCATCATTCATACCGACCGTGGCGGTCAGGTAACTTGGCATGGAACAGGTCAGCTTACCGTCTATTTCTTGTGGGATTTGCACGCCATTGGCTTTAGCGTGCGAGATTTGGTCAGTCATGCCGAACAAGCCATTGAAGACATCGTCAACGACTATCTGCCCAATGCTCTGGTTGCTCGTGCCAGACGAGATGCTCCTGGAGTATATATTTATAATTCTAATGGCGATATGTTAGGTAAAATCGCAAGTTTGGGCTTTAAAATTAAGCACGGACACAGCTATCATGGCATCGCCATCAACCTAACAAACGATTTATCCGCCTTTAATACCATCAATCCTTGTGGCTATGCTGGCATGACGATGGTTAAACTTGAGCAGTTTGGTCAATTTAACAGTAATCAAACGCACGAACTTATTCTCAAATTCATACACAATCTACAAAAAAGGCATGAAGGCGAGATTGCACTTAGAGCCATTTAATATTACAATGGCTTCGTTTTTTATATTACTTTTCACTTAGTAAACCCAATTGGAGAATATCAATGGTAGATTTTAACAAAATTCTAGACGCAGGCGATGTTGATGGTGGCAAAATCAATGTCGTGGTGGAAATCCCAACAGGCTCTAACCACAAAATCGAGTGGAACCGTGAATTAGCCTGCTTTGAGCTTGACCGTGTTGAGCCCATTTCCTTTGCCAAACCTTGCAATTACGGTTTTATTCCGCAGACCTTAGATGAAGACGGAGATGAGTTAGACGCACTGATTTTAACCGAACAACCATTAACAACTGGTATTTTCTTAAAGGCTAAAATCATTGGTGTGATGAAATTCGTTGATGATGGCGAAGTGGACGACAAAATTATTGTTGTACCAGCAGACGACCGCAACAACGGCAACGCTTATAACAGCCTAGAAGACCTACCAAACCAACTCATCAAACAGCTAGAATTCCATTTTAACCACTACAAGGACCTAAAAAAAGCTGGCACTACTAAAGTGGAAGGTTTCTTTGGTATTGATGAAGCCAAAGCGGTCATTAAAGAAAGTCAAAAACGCTGGATAGACAGTACTCAATAAAAAATAATCATCACTCATTGATGATGCATATAAAAATAGTCCACTTTTGGACTATTTTTATTGGCTGTATTTAGGGGTTGTTTTTTGATTGAAACACTCTTGTTAGATAAACCATCACACAGTCGTACCACTTTTCCATATGCCGATAGCTCACCGCTGCCACAAAGATAATGACCATCGGTAGTAGCATAGAAAAATACCCAACCTTACGATACAGCACCACCGCCATAAAACCACCCACAACAAAACTCCACCACAAGGCACTTAGCACAATCACTCGGCTAAACTTTACCTTGCGATCAGCCAGCCAATGACCGACCATCGCCCCCAAATCTGAAGTCGTACCGGTCAGATGTGTGGTGCGAATTACCGTGCCATGATAGGTTGTTACCATAGAATTTTGTAATCCGCACGCCATTGCAATCATCATCTGTCCAAAATCACTGTCATTCATGTACAATGCCAAACTTAATGCCAACAAAGCAACCTCAAGGTACATTGCCAAACCATAGTTACGATTGATGTGCAATTCACTACCACCAACGATAAAACCGCTTAGTACAGAGCCTGCCCAAAATGACGCAATTGAAATCAAAAACAGCTTCATGTTTGGCCAATCGGCAGACAAAGCTGCCACCGCCAAAGCACTGACATTACCCGTCACATGCGATGCCGAAATGTGCGTAAAGCCCATGAGTGCAGTGGTGTTTAGTACCCCTGCACAAAACGCCAGCACCACCGCACCACAGAGTACCCAACTTGGAATTTTATCCATCATTAAAACAGTAACAACAAAAACAATGTATCATTTTAATCATTTTTTAATAAAAATAAAAGCACAAAACTCATCATTGGTCTTGTGCTTTTATCATTACCAAAAAAATGGTCAATTCAGTGAAATGATTTATTCATCATCGCCTGTCATCGCCATGATTTGCTCGCTAATGGCAACTGTATTAAAACCTGCGTCCACAAATAAGATTTCACCTGTTATGCCACTTGCCCAAGGCGACAATAAAAATAGTGCGGCATTACCCACCTCTTGCTGACTGACATTGCGTTGCAGTGGAGCGATTTTTTCACTGACATCAAGCATACGGCGAAATGATTTAATACCGCTTGCTGCCAATGTGCGAATTGGACCAGCACTGATGGCATTAACACGGATGCCTTGAGCACCTAATGAGCTAGCAAGATAACGCACTGACGCCTCAAGGCTTGCCTTTGCCATACCCATCACATTATAATTTGGTAATACAGAAATACTACCTTCGTAAGTTAGGGTGAGTAGTGAGCCTTTGCGAGCCGTCAATAGCTCACGCCCTGCCTTGGCTAGAGCCACAAAGCTATAACTTGAGATGTCATGAGCGATGCTCGAGCCTTCACGAGTGGTCGCTGTGGTAAAATCACCATCTAGCTGGTCAGCAGGAGCAAAGCCAATGGCGTGTACAATACCATTTACACCCCCATCTTCGCCCTGACCCCAAATTTTGGTAATCTTATCAAAGCAAGCACGGATAGATTCATCAGATGCCACATCACACTCAATGACTGCTGTCGCACCGAATACTTCTGCTGCCATCTCAACACGCTTTTTAATCTTATCATTAGGATAAGTAAAAATTAGATCCGCACCCTCACGGTGCAGACTTTCAGCAATCGCCCAAGCGATAGATAGCTTGCTTGCGATACCTGTTACAACAAAACGCTGACCCTTTAATAGCATAATCACCCCTAACAGTTATGGTAAAAGTTTTGACAATCTTTATAAATTATAGCATGATTTTAAAGAAATGGCTAAAATTTAGTACAAATGTAAACTTTTTTATGGTGTTGGGGTATAAAAGCAAGCTCAATCTTATTAGGGCGGCAGCTTTTTTAATACCAAATCAAAAATAAACATTCCAATAGTTTATAACTACTCAGACATTTACAACATCCAGTCTGCGATAGCAACCGAACCAAGATAAGTACCTGTAAAGGTCAATAAAGCAATAATAGCGATTTTAACACCAGATTTCTTAAACAGGGCTACTTCAGATTGAGAAATAGCAATCCCTGCATAAGCAAGCGTAGGGGTAATGAGTGGCAGTAATCCAAGTTTATCAGTAGCTGCTATGACATAATCTGCCATTGGCATGGCTGGCAAAGCAACAAGAATCGCTACAATAGATACCCATGCAATACTTGGTACGCCCAGCGGAATTACTTTTTTGATAAGTATGCCCACTACACAGCACGCAAACAAAATCATCATGCCAGGCAGGGCAACAAATAGGTCATTGTTCGTACCAACCCAATTTACAACGAGCAATAGCACACAAATAAAAGCAAGTGATTGAATGAGTACAGATGTAGCAACCTTAATCTCCTCACCATCGTCCATACTCACACAATCATTAATATGTTCAGCATTTAGCACATGGGTTTTTCTAAATTTTGCAATCACCTTGTACAGCCATTCAGCAAAAGGTAACGCCACAAACACTAAAACAAACAATCCAGTTGCATAAGTTAGTAGATTACTACTGGCAGCAAAGGCAATGATATCCTCTTTGTGTTCAGGCAGTAATTCAGCCAACGCAGTTGAACAAGCTCCCATCATACTACCAGACCCCACACCACAGGCCATCGCCAATGCTCGCACATCAAATACACCCCATGATGCTATCACACCTGCCATTAACGAAAAATAAATCGCTCCAAACAGCGTACCCATAACATATACGCCCATTACACCAATTCCCTCAGGAGTCTTTAAACCAAATCTGTCCGCTATAAACCCTCTAGAAAAATCGTAGGTTTCTCCATCATGAGTTAAGGTGTATATGGCAATTTTTCTAAAAGAAAATAGTAATATTAAAAATAAAATTGATACCAAATTTATTTTTACATAATAATTCAATATATCTATAGTAATTAAGGAAAATGAGAATACTAAAAGAAAATTAAAGAATATACTTAAATGCTTATAAATAAGAAATACATCAAGTAATACAAAGAACTGGAATAAAAAGCAGAGCCATGCAAATAAAAAAATAATAGTAACATTGGACAAATAAGATCCAATTTCTTTGGCTTTTCTTGATAATGTAGCCACTACTTTGTCTATCTTAGCATCCAGTGCATTACCATCAGATTGATTCATTTGCAAACCCCATTAATATAATTATAACCTAGCATCAAACAGCCATAGCGTATCCTATCTTGAAGATTTGTCATATCAACAGTTCCTGAGCCAGTAAAATATTTAGGAGGCAATGTAAATATTAAAGAGCCACCAATATGTTTTTTATGTATGGGATCTAAGATTGTTTGTTCTTGAACCAAGCGATCAATATCCCATTGCCTATAATCCACCACCTCACCTTGCCATAATCTTTTAAAGTCGTTGTAACCATCAGCCATCAATGCTTGCCCAGCCTCTCTTCGCCAGTCTATTCCACTGGTACGCCAAGAAAAAGAAGAACCTGTTAAAAATGTGACATTTGAATGAAAGGGAATTTTTTCAAAAACATAGCATCCTGAAGCACCTAAACCAGTCCAGCATCGTCTTGAAACATCGCTAGCACCAGCAAACCATTTGGCTTTTGGAAATTCTTTTGACATTGCATCAAAAAAATCAGCCCTACTTTCTATAGTGTTGATACTATTAAATACTTCTTGGTTGTTAAATATCTGCTGTAAGACCAGTTTTCTACTTCTAGCTATGTCCTTACTTAGATGATGAACTATAATCTTATTTTTAGATTTTTCATTTATCAATAATTTTAATGGAAGAGAGTCTCCGCTGTAATTTAGAGATAGTTTAATTAAATTAGCACATGCACTGCCTTTGGCGTTTGATGGACATTCTTGAACCATAAGATTATCATAATGCCGAGACCGCTCTATAAATCGATTAACTATAGATTTCTGGCAATTCAAATCGCCATTTTTGCATTTTTTCAGCTCGCTGATAAAGTCAGATAATAACTTTTCGGATAATGAATTCCACCTCACCGCCTCCTCTGCCATGCTTGCTGCTGTGTTGACATCTTCACCAGCATAAGCGGCGGTGATGGATAAGGGTTTAGATTATGGCTTTTGCTGTAATGCACGAGGGTTTTTACCACCCCACCAGTATTTGCGGCATTCGTTATCAACAGCCCAAGACACCCTAACAAAAAACTTTTCTTTTTGCTGAACATGGTTTTTTCTCATTCCAAATTCAACCCGTATCTCATCTTTGCAATTCTTGGTAGCAGATACAAGAGTGGACTTAGTCCATTTAGACTAACTTTAGCCAAATACAAATATTATCTTTGTGATGCCTAGTATTATTCAGCAATTCAATCTTTGATGAATGATAAATTTCCACTGTTGTCATTTATTAAAGACAGCCCAACTCTCTAGCCGCTTTGTTTGCCTGTTCTATTTTAAACAAATCCTTGATGTTAATATGTAAATTTCCAATCTTTAAATTTTTTAAGGCTATGTAAGAGTGATAGTCCTCTATATTATTAAACGCCAGTAAATTTCCAGTATTATCCAAAACAGCATACATGATATCATTTGGAAAGTACTCAAACATACTCCCCTGTGATTCATCGCATATTTTGCCTTCAGTATAAATTATCAAGTGGATGTTGTTATACTCTGTGCGGTTTATAATTGCTCCAACTACTTTTTCATTCTTCAACGATAGGTACTCAAAAAATGTATTATCCATCTCGATGACATAATAATCGCCATTAAGCTGAATCTCTCTTAAAAAAAAGATTTGCTTATAAGAATAAATAATTATGGCACCAATTAACAGAAAAAATATAAAAAACACTATAATTTTTCTCATTGAAAATCCTTAAGATTTGTTATTTTATTTTTATCAAAATTACCATTGAATTTAATTTGATACGCCGTACATCCACTCGTCGCTGCACAATTTGGGGAACCTACGACCGTTTCAATATTTCTAGGGACTGCCAAAATGCCTGAGTTATGCATTTCAAAATCATAGGTATCATTAAATACACCATAGGTTCCATCAGTCCTTCTTGCCAATGTCAAGCTTCCTGTGACCGCCCATACATTATAAGCAGTTGGCCTGACAACAATTGTCTGTCGGCCATCAGGTCGAGATACCCACGAACTCCCAGTTATTTTTAATTCATCTAAATCATTAACATCAACTTGCACTTCCAAATCTTTATTGGTATTTAGTTGGTATAAGAGATCGGCTTGCCTTTTACTTCTCAAAAACCTCCATCCAACATTTCTATCACTACTAATATCTTTAGCCATCTCATTTGCTTTATTCTGATCTGCTTCAGCCGCCCTACCTTGTTGTACAGAATTAACCCATTCCACCTCACCGCCTCCTCTGCCATGCTTATGGCGGTGATGAGTAGAGGTTTGGGCTTGGCGGGGTGAATTTTAAGTGGACTGACCCCATCTTTCAGGGTATTTCACCGAGCATCTTTGTTTTGGATCATTAAGCCATTCTTCATCTTTTGGATACAGCGTACTTAGTTTTTGGTAAATCTGTGGATATTCTGCAGGGTCTAGAACCTCAACTTGTTCGTTGCTTAGATTGATTCGCTTAAATTGTAGATTGGGGTCGAAGTAGCAGTCATCTTCTGGCCAAACTCCATCAATCACCGTGTAATAAACATAACCACCGATACGCTTAAAATCATTGACATAATATTCAGCGAAACTTCGATCATTTTCTTTGAATAAAAAATAATTCATCGGTATGCCATTGTTCCAATCATCTGACATCTCAAAAAGGTAATTACCAAATCTTGTCTTTGAATCTGTAAAACTCCAAAGAATAATAGCGATGAAGCATAAAGCAATGAAATAAAGTATGGATTTTTTCATTGTACAAATTTAATCCTATTCTGATTTTTAATGACGATCCTATAACCAACCCCTAGTCCTGGGCTTCCAAGGATGGTTTCAAGGTTTCTTGGGATGTTTTTTATTCCAGACTTTATGTCAAAGTCGTATACATCATGAATCAATCTGTACTCTGCAATATTACGATTGTTCTTTTTTCTGCTAACCATAACATTGCCCAACACTGCCCATTCTGCATAGTTAGTAAATGCGATTCGAGCATCATTTACCTCTTCATCAGGTACAGTTCGATTGTCTCTCCAGTCGTCCTCTTTTCCAGTAATGACCACAACGACATCTCTTGGTAAAGTCATATTAATTACAAGCTCTTCATTTGTATTAATTTGGTAAATGTAGTCAGCAAGAGTTTTATCCAATACAAGCTCTCCAGAATCCAGCTTTCGCTGAATATCTCCTATGTCATCTCCGTATATCTTAGCAAGGTTTTTGAGTGGTTTGGAATGCGAAGTAGGTTTATCATAAAGCCCATTCCACCTCACCGCCTCCTCTGCCATGCTTATGGCGGTGTTGACATCTTCCCCAGCATAGGCGGCGGTACATATTAATGCCTATATTTACACTCAGAATGCCTTGATTGCCATGATAATTTCAAATACATATAAGGAATATTTTTTTGGGCGACATCATTGCCCAATATTAAAGCAATATCTTCTTTACAATACAGTGTTTCGGTTGCGTTCTGTTTGGTTAGAACCCATTGGTTGTTTTTTATATTTTGATGAATTATTTGCATGGTGTGTTCAGTGGGGCTATAATAGTAATACATAAGCACCACGGCCCCACCCTGTCGGTCGATCTGCCACTGTCGATCAGGCTGTGGTAGTTCGTGCGTGATTTGATTCATCAATTGTGGAAATTGAATTTCAAGCAAGTGCTGGCGATTGCGATAATGATGAGGTTTTGATTGGTAAAAATGCTTAATTTCGGTTATCGCATAAAACATAAAAGCACCAGCGATGACGATGTGCAGATATCCTTTGATAGTCATCATACACCCCTCTTTAAGATCAATTTTTTAATCTCAGATTGTGAAAGCCTCAAACCAGTGTATTTTAACGACCCACCAGACATGCCAACCTGAGGGGTGCCCATACCATAGGTGATGATAGTATTTTTTCTAGTTTTTGATATACCAGCACAGGCAGCATAACATGCTTGCATATTAAAAGATGATCCCTTAATAATTTCATCCAATTTAGCAGCCGAATAAGTTCCGCCAATTACATTGCCAAAATTAATTGAGGTGGCCACTCCAGTAAGTATAGATGATGACGCTGAAATTTCAAACATATCAGTAGCATACACATTGCCATTTTTAGCGTTAACAACTACAGTGTATCCGTAGATTGATCCAGATACATTTGCGATTATCATATCTCCAAAGGTAGCAATCGCTGAACCTTCGCTAAATATTTCTTTTTTTACACCTCTAAACATCCGTCTTGTTTTCTCGTCAATACTTAAACCAAGAACACCGCCACCCTGAATTAACCCATTCCACCTCACCGCCTCTTCTGCCATGCTTGCTGCTGTGTTGACATCTTCTTCGGCATAGGCGGCGGTGATGGCGGCTAACAGTTTGGCTTGGTGGATGAGGGTGTTTTTTTGGGTTTGGGTTAGGTTGTTTGGGTCATCGACTTGGTAGTCTGCCCATGTTTCTGCTATGGTAGCACCAATCATACCTGCATTGCAATCATTACCAGAGGCTTTAGCGGATAGGCAGCCTGTGAGTCTATGTTCTGAACTACGCTTATAAAACCAAAAAATTCAATGAGTGGCATAGCTGAGTTGTGTTATCGCCAACTCAGTCCGTGAGTTTGAATAATATGAGGATTATTCTAGTGCAACTCGAACATATTTTTGAAATTTAAATATGTTATTTTATCTAGGTTATTTTCTGCCAAATGCCAGTTTTTATCGAAATGTTCAGGGTTGCTTATTAATGTTTTTTTGATCAAAAAAATAGCGTAATACCCATCAAATATCACTGAATAAAAATTTTTACATTTATCCATTAAGGCATAAGATCCATTTTGCATCTGAATAAAAGAGGAAGAAATATGCTTCAAGACACTAATATCAAAATAAGTCTTTATCATCATTGGTGGATCATACTCAAAAATAATTTTTTTTGAATCGTAGTAATCCCAAGGATAGCAAAATAACTCATTTTTATGGTGAATTGAATTGAATAATAAATGCAGCAAATCAAAGTTTGGATACTGATTGTATTGGCAGAAATCTACAAAATAGTAATACCCTGTAAAATCTTTTAATAGTTGCTCTTTCTGATGAAATTTTGGAAATGCATCAACAATGTTATGAATTGTGGCAATATTTATTGTTCCATAACAATCCCTCAATGGGTCATCATGATTAATCCAAGGATGATCAAGGTGTGTCATATCTAATCTCCATAACTTTATCACCATTTGATTTTTGTATCTCTATTGTCATAGGACCTGTACTACTTGGTCTCTTTATTAATTTCGTGCCATCATTTAACCGAACTACTGTCACTCTGTTATTTTGAGTAATGACCGTTCCATTAGTACTAAGCCAGGCAAAGTCTAAATCTCTACTCCGTCCTGATTTCTGGGTATAGTTGGTTACACCGCTACCTTTAGATGTATTTTGTGAAGTTTCCAAGATTTTATCAATTCTGGTTAATGTTGCTTGACTGACACCTTGAAATCTCGGAGATCGATTAATAGAGCTTGTATTGCCAGTTCGATCGATATCATTACTTCCAGCTATTTTTCTACCTTGACCTTGCACCCCAAGTCTCCCCAGATCCGCAACACCTGCCATGCCAGCAACGATATAGGGAATGCCTTTATTCTTGATCGCATCCCAACTGCCATGCAAATAAGTATGCATGATTATTTCCATCTGCTGCAAGAACATCTCATCGCCACCATAAGAGATGGCGTAATAATCTCTGGCAGTTCTTAATACTCTTTGACAATTTGCATCGTCAGTGCCACACTGGGAAGCGTGGTTATTATAAATGCCATCAATCCTGTTTTCCCAATCAATGATTTGTGCATTTGATAAACCAGCATTATTCTTATAACTAATATTTTTCCATTTAGATAAAATGTTTTGACAGCTGGCTTGGTTGTGGTTTTGACCACAATGTATTTTGTACTCTTCCCGAAATTTTAAATCTTCATCTTTACCAAAACCTAAAATTCTTCGAGACAGCCCATTCCACCTCACCGCCTCCTCTGCCATACTTGCTGCTGTGTTGACATCTTCTTCGGCATAGGCGGCGGTGATGGCGGCTAACAGTTTGGCTTGGTGGATGAGGGTGTTTTTTTGGGTTTGGGTTAGGGTGCTTGGGTCATCGACTTGGTAGTCTGCCCATGTTTCTGCTATGGTAGCACCAATCATACCTGCATTGCAATCATTACCAGAGGCTTTAGCGGATAGGCAGCCTGTGAGGGCGGCGGCAAGTTTGTGGGAGAGGTTTTCACTTAAGGTGTCGCCGTCTAAGTCTTTGACAGGACCTTTAAAGACTTCTTGGGTGGCAACTGTGGTCAGCTGTGCTCTTAGGTTGTTTTTTAGACTCTCTTCAAGGCTTGTGCCATAGATGGCAGATTCTAATAGGCTTTTGCTTGTGCCATCAGCGATGGCTTTGATGGTTCTTTGATTAAGGGTGGTTTGTGTGATGTCTGTATTTTTTATCTTTAGAGCTTTGTCAATCTTATGACTCATGCCAGCACTGGCTAAGGCGAAGGCGAGCTGCTTGACGCTGTCTTTAGAACCAAGCTCTTTTAAAGTGGCTTTGATGTTGCCTTGGTTATTAATTAGACTGATGGTGGCTTTGGTGGTTAGGGTATTAAAAGCGGCACTTGCCATGGCACCGATGGTTTGGCTTTGAAAGGCGGTTGTTGCAGCAGTGGCGATGCTGCCACTAAAATCCCCTGTTGCTGCACTAAGGGCGATGGTAACAATCGCCGCCCCTGCTGGTGTGAGTCCTTGTTGCTTATAGTCCCAGTCTTCTTGGGTAAGAATGATTTGTTGCCAATTGATGTCTTCTCGGTGGACTAAGTCTGTCAGATAGCTGTATTGAGGCTCTGTGGCAAGCTGTAGAATTTGTGCTTTTAGGGTGTGTTGTTGAGCATCTTGTTCTGTGGTGGGGATTTGTACATGGATACCGCCTTTAGCATCAAGCACAGGCTTGGTGATGCCAGTGAAGCTTGGTAAGATTGCACTTTCTTTGATTTGACCTTGGTCGGTGGTGCGTTGCCAAAGCACCCAGTTGCTGTCTTTTTGGTGGCGTTCTTGCAACTCACTGGTAGCAGACAACAGTGACAGGCGACCGTTTGCGGTAATACTTGCCCCTGATAAGTAATTAAACTGCGTTCCTTCAAGAGTGGTGTCGCCTTGTGAATGACTGCCGATGTAATTGGCAGTTAATGTGGCAGGCAATGCGGTCTTTAGGTATTTTTTGCCTTGCTTGTGTGTGTCATTATAACGAATACCTAAAAACCTTTTTTTGGTATGACTGTTGTATTCGTTGCTGTGTGTGCTGTCCACAGCGTATAAAGCGATGTTGCCTGATGACCATAATGAGATGTCTCCACCTGTGGTGTGCATCTTAGTGCCATACAAGGCAAGGTTGTTTTTACGGTTTGATCCATGCGTCTTTAGACGAATGTGGTAGGCGGTGAGTGTGGTAGGGGCGACATCTTTCCATTCATTGCTTGAGATGGTGGTGGTGTATTTACGCTTATACCATTTACCATGTCGGTGAGTGTTTTTGTCATAGCCATATTCATAGTCCAAACCAGCATCTAATAACACAGCATGGTTGGCATTGATGTTGATGTCTTGTGCTGCTTGTAGCTGACCGCCTTGAATGACAAGGTGGGTGTTAGGACTTTGGTGGGTAGCATGTAAGTGTATGTTTTTACCAGCACTAAGCTTGGTCGGTGTACTAAACGCAAGAATGCGATGATGATCGCTATTCTCACGCCCTCTCTCATAGTAATTTTGCAATCCATCTAAGACAATACTGCCGTTTAGAGTTTGGGTGGTGTCTGACTTAGTTTTGGTATAAGCATTTGGCATCATGCCTTGAGCAGACAGATGGATATCACCTGCTTTGGCATCAAGACTAGCACCACTTAATAAGATATCCGAAGAGGCCGCCAAAGTGATGTCGCCTGTCTTGCTATTGAGTGAAGCGGTGCTGTGCTCATAACCAAAGACGGCTTGAGTTAAGAAACTCACACGAGATGCCAGGCGTTCTTGCTGGTTGGTGAAGCTCGCTTCTTGTTCGATCACCTCTTTGTGGTTTTGGCGTAGCTGCTGGAACGCTTTTTTTGGATCAAAATCTAGTAACTCTGGGTCAAGGACGGGGGTAGATCGTCTAGAGCGTCTGTTGGGGTTTGGTATACGCATGACGACACGCTCTGGTGGGTCATAGACCATCATCGGAGCGACGAGATGAGGGTTTGATGATAATACGAATCGGGGTGGAGATGGCATTAGGAGTGTCACGGTCTGTTCTGGTTCATCAAGCAAAGCAGGTGGTATTTTTGCTTGTTCATACCGTACATTCAAGTTCTCCAATCTGGCTTTTTCTTGATGATAAGCGATGTATTTAGGCTGCTTTTTTAAGGCATCAAGCTTAGCCTTGGTATCATCAAGCTGTTTTTTAGCATAATCTAAGGCATAAGCTGCTTGTTGATTACTTAGGGTGTTTTTAACGCCATCAATAACAATATGACCTTGGGTGGCATATAAACCAATGTCTTGATTGGCATGAAGATTGCTGCCTTGCAGGTGGATGTTTTGACCTTGAAGCTCAATACCTCCCAAAGTAGCATCCAAACGAAGTGTTTGCTGCGACCCACTGCCCAGATTGCCGCCTTGCCCCTGCAGATGAAGATCTCCTGCAACAGCTCTTAAAGACAAATCCCCTACAGCTTGAATACTGTGATGTTGTGGTGAGATATTGAGTGTCCGATTGGTTTGGATGGATAAATCTCCATTAAGCCGCTTAATGCTGTCATTGTCCGCTAGCAAAGTATTGCCTATGGCACGAGTGGTTAATTGACCATCATCTTGAACAACCAAGTCATCGCTATGCAATAATACCGCACCGCCAGTATGGCTGACATCACCACTGATGGCATGACGACCATCAGTGATATTACTGAACACTCCTTTGGCATTTAATAAACTGTTGTTGGTTGTTTGATTGCCTTTGGCATAAATCGCCATATGTTGTTTGGTGTTGATACTAGTGTTGCTGATGGATAGGTCATGATTGGTTTGGATTTGGCTGTTTTGACCACTCGTCATTGTGGTATTGTCTAAGCGTTGATCATGCTGGGCAAAACTACTGATGTTGCCTGTGGCGTTTAAGGTGGTGTCTTGATGCGTTAAGATGCCAGCAAGATTGGCGGTGGTGATGTTTGTGGCGGTCAATGTGGTGTTTTTAAATACAGCTGATGATTGTTGATGGGTTGTCCCATCGCCAGTAACCACCGCTTGAATGTTTCTGCTAGCCGTTAGGGTACTACCATCAGTCGCAAGCTTTTGTTTGGCGGTGAGTAAAAGACTGCCGTTGGTGTCAATGAATCCTCGGTCAATGCTGATTTGTTTGGCATCCAGCTCTACTCCCTGATTAGCACGACTGTGACCTGTGTGAGTGATTTTACCATCAGCGGTAATGATGATGTGATTGTTGGCATTTAGACGACCGGCTTGATTGACACCAAAACCTTGATCTGTGCCAATCAGAGTGATGCTGCCTGCAGACATACCACCTAAGGCTTTGACATCGATGGCAATGGTGGCGGGCGTTTTGGTCTTAACTACACTTTTATCGTCATTAATGGGTGTGATTTGTCCTGTATCAGAGATCTGGTTGGCTCCTGTTACGATGGTGATGGCGTGCTTTGCTTGAAGTTGCGCATTGATGCTGGCAGTTTTACTATATAGATTGACCAGATCGGCATTTTTATTGGCACCACCTAAGCCAACATCAGTATGGCTGACACCCTTAGGAGTTTGTATTTGGATTACCCCTTCGGTGATGGCATGAGTGATTTGCCCTTGCTTGCTTTGTATGCGTCCTGTCGAGAGAGTAGCTTTATGAACATTGATAAAGCCAGAACCAGCAACATTGATGCCCGAGGGATTGGCAATGACAAGATTGGCTTTTTGTCCTGCAACCTCAATCACCCCACTTAATTGACTGGGTTTATTGCTACGCACTTCATTGATGATAGTATGAGCCTCGCCTTGTCGCAAAAAAGGATTGGCATTCACCACACCTGCTAGCTGAGTATGGGTCGTGTGTCTTGAGTTATTCAAAATAGCCCCTGATGTGCTGACATCAAACTGTGTGTATTTATTATGAGAAATACCATGATTAGGGGTTTGGATTTGGATAACCGGTATGTTTTGTTGATTGGTGTTTTTAGCAACTGCAATGATGGGTTTTTGTGTGGTGGGGGCTTTGGGGTCTGTGGTGATGTTGGCAAAGGCGGTGTTGCTGGCTGTCAGTGCGACAAGCAGACTTTGATGTAATAAGGAGTGGGAGAATGTTTTGGTTGGGGGTGGCACATCACATCCTTTGATGTTGTAAGCTTTGGTATGATTATAGATTGGTTTTGGTGGATTGGCAAGAGGGTTAGAGGAAACTCTAGGCCAGTAGCTGAATAACCCAATTGCTATGCTTGTTTTGTATCGGTTAAGATTGGTGCCTGTGCTGCTTTGTTTGGACTAGGCGTATTGTTTCATCATCTCATAAAAATCAATTTCCCATTGTTCAATGACCCAGTCTTCAGTATATTTGTAAGGAGCCCGGCTCTCAAGAATGGTTCTACCACTACCATCACCCATCAAATGATGTACATTGGCTCCTTTGTCAAGCATAAGCTTTAACACATCTAATCTGTCTTTGGTATATCCTGCCATAGACAAAGGGCGTAAACCGTCTATATTGGCAATGTTTGGATCAGCCCCAGCTTCAAGCAAAGCGATGGCGGCATCGGCATTTTGGCTACGCAAGGCATAGTGCAAAGGGGTCATGCCATAGATGTCTTGGGCGTTGATGGGGATGCCTTTTTCTATCAAAAATTTGATGCTTTGAATCGGTGCAGGCTCATCATTTGGGTTAGTACCCATTAATAGCTCATGCAACCAATTCCATCTTTCAATTTCTGAAACTTTAAGGCAATCAAGATCATACTCATCAATTAAGTACTGTGCAGTCTCTACATCTCCATTTACTAAAACACAGTAGAACTCAAACTCAACAGCATCGCTCATTTTTTTACTCCACATTGATGTTTTTTACAAAAATTAATCATATCTTGTCTGAGTTGGCTTGGGATAGCATTTCCAGGCATCTCTCCTGAGTGGCTTCGGTTGCTGTACATATTCTCAAGCCTAAAATACTCTGGATGTGCGTTGATAAAGTCATTAAATTGAGACTGGGTTAGATGAAATTCATGAGCTAGTATCTTAAGCCTTCTATGCTCACGACCATAGGCATGACCGATGTCTATGGGGGCTTTGATGATATCTCTTTTGTCTTAATCCCTTTATCCTAGCTCCAAGCGTATTTAATAGGATTTAGCTATATTGTTTCATCATCTCATAAAAATCAATTTCCCATTGTTCAATGACCCAGTCTTCAGTATATTTGTAAGGAGCCCGGCTCTCAAGAATGGTTCTACCACTACCATCACCCATCAAATGATGTACATTGGCTCCTTTGTCAAGCATAAGCTTTAACACATCTAATCTGTCTTTGGTATATCCTGCCATAGACAAAGGGCGTAAACCGTCTATATTGGCAATGTTTGGATCAGCCCCAGCTTCAAGCAAAGCGATGGCGGCATCGGCATTTTGGCTACGCAAGGCATAGTGCAAAGGGGTCATGCCATAGATGTCTTGGGCGTTGATGGGGATGCCTAAAGACAGTAAGTAGTGTATTGAAATAGGTGGTGGTTCATTAGCATTCAGAGAATCAGTGACTTTATGAAGCCAGCTTTTTTTATCAGTGTTGATGTTCAAAAGATTGTGTTGTGGATATATCTTTAGTAGGTTTTCTAAAAGAATAATGTTACCCTTGCGTAATGCTCTTAAAATTTCAACACCGCTCATATCATAACTCATTATTTAATACCTCTCTTGCGTTTGAATAGATTAATATCTTCAATAATTTCTTCCAAGCCATCATTGCCTGGTTTCTCATAACGATGACTTTGGTTGTCGGCTCTGTTTTCGATCTTAAAATAATCAGGACGAGAATTCACAAAGTCGTTAAATTGAGCCTGAGTAAGCCCTGTTTGTTGTGCTGCTAACACCAGTCTTCTATGCTCACGACCATAGGCATGACCGATGTCTATGGGGGCTTTGATGATATCTCCTGTTATGTTATCCATATAATCTCCATTTGGCAATTTTCGGTAATTGGCCAAGATTTTCGCTTTGGTATCTGCACGCAAACTTGGACGATTTAAATTGGTCGATACTCTAGGAGAGTTAGGATCACTGACATAACGACCTTGATGATCATGCAATCTGCCCTGACTGTCTCTGCTATATCCCACAGGCACTGCCTGCCCACTTTCTACTTGTCTGACAGCTTGACTGCCAGGGATTGGTTGGCTAACCGCAGGTACTCCCTGCATTCCCTTGCCCTGTTTTAAAACATCCACCCCTTGTTGAATGGCGTTTTTCATGCCCTGCACATTGTTTATAGATTTGGCGGCATCGTATGCTTTTTTGGCTTTGTGGGCTTTTTGTGCCAAATCTCCTAAGCCAGGTACAAGACCGATGGTGGCAAAAACATAATCACCTGTCGTTTGAGCTTCTACAAATCCTTGGATGTCACCAACAACTGGAATAAAGCTGGTTCCGATTAGGATATATTGTTTATTCTCCCAAAGAATATCACCCAAGGTCTTGGTTTCACAGGCACTGGTCTTACCAGCTGTACAGCGAGCAGTTGCTTCAAGTGCAAAAGAATCAAGCGATCTTTTTGTACTTTTTACCTAATCTATAATGAGCTATCTTCATAAAGCTGGCATAACAGATGTTGTTTTGATACAGTTCCTTTTACTTTTCTTTTATATAGGTTTATGGTAGTTTTTTAGCGTTAATTGGTATAATTCAAAGTTCAAAATACGATCATATAGAAGCTTAAGTCGCTATATAAAGTTCCGCAACATTCATACTCAGAAATGACGAATTGTACATTACTCATCTTGCCTTTTGTAACTTGTGGATAAGCACTACTACGCACAATAAATAACCCCGTGTCGCTTTCTTCAAAATAAGCAAGGTATTCAGGATAAAGTTCGATGTAAGGAGCGTTTTTCATCTGCAACCTACTATAAATTCTTTTGTCATAAACCTTAATAACCATATCCCTGCCCTTTTGTGTTTCAACAAAAGTTAAGCAGCCTTTCTCATTGCAGTAATAATAACTTTCATACGACAGTAAGACGATGGTGATGTATGCAACGAAAGCAAAGCTTAATAATACAGAGAGTTTTATGGCAAAATATATTTTTTTCATGACTTCATGCCATTCATATTTAACAAAACCCATTTAATTAAAATCCTGCAATTATTTACCTTTACACTATTTACCTTTACACTTCAAGGGGGTTGGATGACTTATATTGCATTCTATTTTTTTGATACCCAGTTGATAGCCATATTTGCTTCTTAGATATTGATAATCTATTTCTCCATATTGAGGGTAGCTGCCATAAGTATGTCCCGTTACTTTTTGTTTTATAAGACCTGGTATGCCAGCGACATGCAGAGCACCGCTGGCTTTTTGAAACTCTTCAAATGGCACACCCAATGTTGCCGCATTCATTCCAGCCAATATATTACCACCTTCTCTTAATGTGATATATTTTCCCTGAAATAAATACCCATGATATGTTTTGGTCTCACCATTACCGTAAGCCTTCTTGATATCGTAGTTGCCCATTCCGTAAACATATTTTTGATATGGAAGGCTTTTCCATATCAATGTTATTTTTGTATCATTGCTTGCCTCCATATTTAGATTATAAATATACTCATCTATACTCTCTCCAATATAAACTCTGCCAACAGATCTGCCTGTATCTGGACTCATAAAAGCATCTTCAAACATGGATTCTCCAATCTTTATTGGGGGATCGATGCATTTATCATTTTGAAAATTACATTTATAAATTCCTTTATCACCATTTAAAATAACTTTTTTAACTTCGTTATTTTTATCAATATAAGTCCCATTCCACCTCACCGCCTCCTCTGCCATGCTTATGGCGGTGATGAGTAGAGGTTTGGGCTTGGCGGGGTGAATTTTAAGTGGACTGACCCCATCTTTCAGGGTATTTCACCGAGCATCTTTGTTTTGGATCATTAAGCCATTCTTCATCTTTTGGATACAGCGTACTTAGTTTTTGGTAAATCTGTGGATATTCTGCAGGGTCTAGAACCTCAACTTGTTCGTTGCTTAGATTGATTCGCTTAAATTGTAGATTGGGGTCGAAGTAGCAGTCATCTTCTGGCCAAACTCCATCAATCACCGTGTAATAAACATAACCACCGATACGCTTAAAATCATTGACATAATATTCAGCGAAACTTCGATCATTTTCTTTGAATAAAAAATAATTCATCGGTATGCCATTGTTCCAATCATCTGACATCTCAAAAAGGTAATTACCAAATCTTGTCTTTGAATCTGTAAAACTCCAAAGAATAATAGCGATGAAGCATAAAGCAATGAAATAAAGTATGGATTTTTTCATTGTACAAATTTAATCCTATTCTGATTTTTAATGACGATCCTATAACCAACCCCTAGTCCTGGGCTTCCAAGGATGGTTTCAAGGTTTCTTGGGATGTTTTTTATTCCAGACTTTATGTCAAAGTCGTATACATCATGAATCAATCTGTACTCTGCAATATTACGATTGTTCTTTTTTCTGCTAACCATAACATTGCCCAACACTGCCCATTCTGCATAGTTAGTAAATGCGATTCGAGCATCATTTACCTCTTCATCAGGTACAGTTCGATTGTCTCTCCAGTCGTCCTCTTTTCCAGTAATGACCACAACGACATCTCTTGGTAAAGTCATATTAATTACAAGCTCTTCATTTGTATTAATTTGGTAAATGTAGTCAGCAAGAGTTTTATCCAATACAAGCTCTCCAGAATCCAGCTTTCGCTGAATATCTCCTATGTCATCTCCGTATATCTTAGCAAGGTTTTTGAGTGGTTTGGAATGCGAAGTAGGTTTATCATAAAGCCCATTCCACCTCACCGCCTCCTCTGCCATGCTTGCTGCTGTGATGGCGACTAGGAGTTTGGATTATGGCTTTTGCTGTAATGCACGAGGGTTTTTACCGCCCCACCAGTATTTGCGGCATTTGTTGCGACGGCTCCAAGATGCTTTGACAAAAAATGTTTTTTTGTGAGTGCGAATATCCAAATCAACACCAGATTCAATCTGAATCTCACCTTTGCAGTAAACATCTCGATCTTGCAGTGTTTCTAGTTTCACAAGATTTTGTTTTCGAGCTTCCAATTTGACTTTTTCAGTGATATCATGCTTAAAGCTTCGGCTAAAAGAGCGTGAATTACCTGCATAAAAATCCCCAAAAGGAGATTGTTCGTATTCAGTCATCTCATTAACAATCATTTCCAATTCTTCTTTTGTTGGGATATTGTAGTGCTTAGATAAAATTAAATAGGGATTTGCTTTTTCAAAGCTTTTATCATAAACCTGATACTTTAGATATAAACCATAAAACACCATACTGACAATACTGCCCACAACCAGTATAATACGATTTTTCAGACTCATCGTAAAATCCTTAACTCTCTTAATATCTCTTTTTCTTCATCTGTCAATTGACGCATGACACTGCCATTGACACCAATCTGTGTAGTGCCAACTCCTGTTGATATAATGACAGCACCTTCCTTACCTTCGCCTTTGGATACACCAATACAAGTAAAATGACAGGCTTGCATACCAAGGAATCTTCCTTCAACATTCTGCATCTGCCAATATTAGGATGTTATCTGCAATACTAATACCCTCTTCTTATACCGATTGTTTGACATCATTTACCACACCTCCTTTTTTCATTATTTTATACTTAAGTTACCAGATGATTCACATACCTTAACTAAAAAATTAAATATGCATATCTTAGATCTCTATATCTAATTTCATTACTATCATAAGATGATATATGAAAATCTACATTATTCAAAACTCCTTTGTATTTCACTGGTTTGGTAAAATTTTCCACAATTATTTTTCCATTTTTTCTCTCTCTTTTTATATATATGTATGTTTCAAGAGGGTATTCAGCATAAGGAATAATTAAATATGCATTCCTACTAATTATAATGCCATCATAAACTCTAAAAAAAGTATCTCTGCCTTTGTGATGCTGTATTATTGTTATACAAACTTCGTCACAGTAATAATAAGCTGTTTCTTTTGCTATAAATACATATAAAAAAAGCACAGATATTAAAATAAAAAAAATTAGTTTTAGATAAAAATTTAATATATATTTAGTAATGAACACTTTCTTTAAACCGTTTAGCTATTTATTTTCACATCCCAAAGAATTGGAATTATTTATATTACATTCTATTCTTTTTATACCCAACTGGTAACCATATTTACTTCTTAGATATTGATAATCTATTTCTCCGTATCTGGGGTATGCTCCATAAACATAACCAGTTGTTTTATGTCGGATAAGACCCAGTTTACCACCAGCATGCAAAGCACCGCTAGCTTTTTGAAATTCATCAAATGGCACGCCTAGGATTGCTGCATTCATTCCAGCCAATATATTACCCCCTTCCCTTAAAGTAATATATTTGCCTGTAAATAGAAATGCATGATAAGACTTGCCTTTATGTCCTGGATAATTTGATTTAATATCATATTTATTTCCAGGTAGGCTATTATAAGCATAAAGCTCTTTACCATAAAAACCAGAGAGCCAGGCTTGACTATTCAAATCATAAATGTATTCATCTATATTCTCCCCAATATAAATTCTACCAACAGCATTACCAGTATCAGGGCTAATAAAAGCATCTTCAAACATGGATTCTCCAATCTTTATTGGGGGATCGATGCATTTATCATTTTGAAAATTACATTTATAAATTCCTTTATCACCATTTAAAATAACTTTTTTAACTTCGTTATTTTTATCAATATAAGTCCCATTCCACCTCACCGCCTCCTCTGCCATACTTGCTGCTGTGTTGACATCTTCTTCGGCATAGGCGGCGGTGATGGCGGCTAACAGTTTGGCTTGGTGGATGAGGGTGTTTTTTTGGGTTTGGGTTAGGGTGCTTGGGTCATCGACTTGGTAGTCTGCCCATGTTTCTGCTATGGTAGCACCAATCATACCTGCATTGCAATCATTACCAGAGGCTTTAGCGGATAGGCAGCCTGTGAGGGCGGCGGCAAGTTTGTGGGAGAGGTTTTCACTTAAGGTGTCGCCGTCTAAGTCTTTGACAGGACCTTTAAAGACTTCTTGGGTGGCAACTGTGGTCAGCTGTGCTCTTAGGTTGTTTTTTAGACTCTCTTCAAGGCTTGTGCCATAGATGGCAGATTCTAATAGGCTTTTGCTTGTGCCATCAGCGATGGCTTTGATGGTTCTTTGATTAAGGGTGGTTTGTGTGATGTCTGTATTTTTTATCTTTAGAGCTTTGTCAATCTTATGACTCATGCCAGCACTGGCTAAGGCGAAGGCGAGCTGCTTGACGCTGTCTTTAGAACCAAGCTCTTTTAAAGTGGCTTTGATGTTGCCTTGGTTATTAATTAGACTGATGGTGGCTTTGGTGGTTAGGGTATTAAAAGCGGCACTTGCCATGGCACCGATGGTTTGGCTTTGAAAGGCGGTTGTTGCAGCAGTGGCGATGCTGCCACTAAAATCCCCTGTTGCTGCACTAAGGGCGATGGTAACAATCGCCGCCCCTGCTGGTGTGAGTCCTTGTTGCTTATAGTCCCAGTCTTCTTGGGTAAGAATGATTTGTTGCCAATTGATGTCTTCTCGGTGGACTAAGTCTGTCAGATAGCTGTATTGAGGCTCTGTGGCAAGCTGTAGAATTTGTGCTTTTAGGGTGTGTTGTTGAGCATCTTGTTCTGTGGTGGGGATTTGTACATGGATACCGCCTTTAGCATCAAGCACAGGCTTGGTGATGCCAGTGAAGCTTGGTAAGATTGCACTTTCTTTGATTTGACCTTGGTCGGTGGTGCGTTGCCAAAGCACCCAGTTGCTGTCTTTTTGGTGGCGTTCTTGCAACTCACTGGTAGCAGACAACAGTGACAGGCGACCGTTTGCGGTAATACTTGCCCCTGATAAGTAATTAAACTGCGTTCCTTCAAGAGTGGTGTCGCCTTGTGAATGACTGCCGATGTAATTGGCAGTTAATGTGGCAGGCAATGCGGTCTTTAGGTATTTTTTGCCTTGCTTGTGTGTGTCATTATAACGAATACCTAAAAACCTTTTTTTGGTATGACTGTTGTATTCGTTGCTGTGTGTGCTGTCCACAGCGTATAAAGCGATGTTGCCTGATGACCATAATGAGATGTCTCCACCTGTGGTGTGCATCTTAGTGCCATACAAGGCAAGGTTGTTTTTACGGTTTGATCCATGCGTCTTTAGACGAATGTGGTAGGCGGTGAGTGTGGTAGGGGCGACATCTTTCCATTCATTGCTTGAGATGGTGGTGGTGTATTTACGCTTATACCATTTACCATGTCGGTGAGTGTTTTTGTCATAGCCATATTCATAGTCCAAACCAGCATCTAATAACACAGCATGGTTGGCATTGATGTTGATGTCTTGTGCTGCTTGTAGCTGACCGCCTTGAATGACAAGGTGGGTGTTAGGACTTTGGTGGGTAGCATGTAAGTGTATGTTTTTACCAGCACTAAGCTTGGTCGGTGTACTAAACGCAAGAATGCGATGATGATCGCTATTCTCACGCCCTCTCTCATAGTAATTTTGCAATCCATCTAAGACAATACTGCCGTTTAGAGTTTGGGTGGTGTCTGACTTAGTTTTGGTATAAGCATTTGGCATCATGCCTTGAGCAGACAGATGGATATCACCTGCTTTGGCATCAAGACTAGCACCACTTAATAAGATATCCGAAGAGGCCGCCAAAGTGATGTCGCCTGTCTTGCTATTGAGTGAAGCGGTGCTGTGCTCATAACCAAAGACGGCTTGAGTTAAGAAACTCACACGAGATGCCAGGCGTTCTTGCTGGTTGGTGAAGCTCGCTTCTTGTTCGATCACCTCTTTGTGGTTTTGGCGTAGCTGCTGGAACGCTTTTTTTGGATCAAAATCTAGTAACTCTGGGTCAAGGACGGGGGTAGATCGTCTAGAGCGTCTGTTGGGGTTTGGTATACGCATGACGACACGCTCTGGTGGGTCATAGACCATCATCGGAGCGACGAGATGAGGGTTTGATGATAATACGAATCGGGGTGGAGATGGCATTAGGAGTGTCACGGTCTGTTCTGGTTCATCAAGCAAAGCAGGTGGTATTTTTGCTTGTTCATACCGTACATTCAAGTTCTCCAATCTGGCTTTTTCTTGATGATAAGCGATGTATTTAGGCTGCTTTTTTAAGGCATCAAGCTTAGCCTTGGTATCATCAAGCTGTTTTTTAGCATAATCTAAGGCATAAGCTGCTTGTTGATTACTTAGGGTGTTTTTAACGCCATCAATAACAATATGACCTTGGGTGGCATATAAACCAATGTCTTGATTGGCATGAAGATTGCTGCCTTGCAGGTGGATGTTTTGACCTTGAAGCTCAATACCTCCCAAAGTAGCATCCAAACGAAGTGTTTGCTGCGACCCACTGCCCAGATTGCCGCCTTGCCCCTGCAGATGAAGATCTCCTGCAACAGCTCTTAAAGACAAATCCCCTACAGCTTGAATACTGTGATGTTGTGGTGAGATATTGAGTGTCCGATTGGTTTGGATGGATAAATCTCCATTAAGCCGCTTAATGCTGTCATTGTCCGCTAGCAAAGTATTGCCTATGGCACGAGTGGTTAATTGACCATCATCTTGAACAACCAAGTCATCGCTATGCAATAATACCGCACCGCCAGTATGGCTGACATCACCACTGATGGCATGACGACCATCAGTGATATTACTGAACACTCCTTTGGCATTTAATAAACTGTTGTTGGTTGTTTGATTGCCTTTGGCATAAATCGCCATATGTTGTTTGGTGTTGATACTAGTGTTGCTGATGGATAGGTCATGATTGGTTTGGATTTGGCTGTTTTGACCACTCGTCATTGTGGTATTGTCTAAGCGTTGATCATGCTGGGCAAAACTACTGATGTTGCCTGTGGCGTTTAAGGTGGTGTCTTGATGCGTTAAGATGCCAGCAAGATTGGCGGTGGTGATGTTTGTGGCGGTCAATGTGGTGTTTTTAAATACAGCTGATGATTGTTGATGGGTTGTCCCATCGCCAGTAACCACCGCTTGAATGTTTCTGCTAGCCGTTAGGGTACTACCATCAGTCGCAAGCTTTTGTTTGGCGGTGAGTAAAAGACTGCCGTTGGTGTCAATGAATCCTCGGTCAATGCTGATTTGTTTGGCATCCAGCTCTACTCCCTGATTAGCACGACTGTGACCTGTGTGAGTGATTTTACCATCAGCGGTAATGATGATGTGATTGTTGGCATTTAGACGACCGGCTTGATTGACACCAAAACCTTGATCTGTGCCAATCAGAGTGATGCTGCCTGCAGACATACCACCTAAGGCTTTGACATCGATGGCAATGGTGGCGGGCGTTTTGGTCTTAACTACACTTTTATCGTCATTAATGGGTGTGATTTGTCCTGTATCAGAGATCTGGTTGGCTCCTGTTACGATGGTGATGGCGTGCTTTGCTTGAAGTTGCGCATTGATGCTGGCAGTTTTACTATATAGATTGACCAGATCGGCATTTTTATTGGCACCACCTAAGCCAACATCAGTATGGCTGACACCCTTAGGAGTTTGTATTTGGATTACCCCTTCGGTGATGGCATGAGTGATTTGCCCTTGCTTGCTTTGTATGCGTCCTGTCGAGAGAGTAGCTTTATGAACATTGATAAAGCCAGAACCAGCAACATTGATGCCCGAGGGATTGGCAATGACAAGATTGGCTTTTTGTCCTGCAACCTCAATCACCCCACTTAATTGACTGGGTTTATTGCTACGCACTTCATTGATGATAGTATGAGCCTCGCCTTGTCGCAAAAAAGGATTGGCATTCACCACACCTGCTAGCTGAGTATGGGTCGTGTGTCTTGAGTTATTCAAAATAGCCCCTGATGTGCTGACATCAAACTGTGTGTATTTATTATGAGAAATACCATGATTAGGGGTTTGGATTTGGATAACCGGTATGTTTTGTTGATTGGTGTTTTTAGCAACTGCAATGATGGGTTTTTGTGTGGTGGGGGCTTTGGGGTCTGTGGTGATGTTGGCAACTGCCACATTGCTTACTGATAGAGCAATTAAGATGCTTGTGTATAGCGATGAGTGGGTAAAGAATTTGGCAGAAGATGGCATACAAAATCCATTTGTAGATTGTAAGTGTTTTTTGTAAAGTATAGACAAACTACTGTAAGATTGCAAATTGATTTTATGTTATTATAACTATTTAGTATCATCTTAAACAAACTGAGCATTAACAACCCATGCGATTAACCAGCCTTGCACTTACCATTTTTACAGCAATCCATGCAACACAATTCAATATCATCTGGGCACAGACTCCTGTTATCAAATCAGGCATCTTCACACTCACTGATGATCGGCGTCAGGCAGCATTAGCACATTTGGCACAACAGAACCTACAAATCCCCACCAGCATTAATGCAAATGACAGTCAGGATAAACAAACCGATATTACCCATCCAGATTGGCAAAACCCCAATGGCGATGATTCATGTTTTATGGTTGATGAGATTGATTTTGTAATTGATGGCTCTGGGTTGGCATACAATGATTTATCCACCCTATTGTCACCCTTACTGGATTGGAAAAAACCAACCTACGCTATTGGTCGTTGCATCAACAATCACAACCTATCCATTATTGTTGACATTGCACATAACGAATTACTCAAGCGTGGTTATTTGACCAGTAATATTAGTGTTGGCGAGCAAGATTTGCTCACAAAGAAACTCATCCTAACAGTCAATCTGGGCAAAGTGCGAGATGTTGTGTTAACTCATTCAATAAAAACACCCTTTTATATTCACAGTGCTATTTCTACCAAACCCAACCAAGCTTTTCGTTTAGCAGATTTAGAACATGGGTTAGACACTCTAAAACGCATTGATCCGACCGCGACAGTGCAAATTATACCAAGCAGTTCGGGTTTAGGTAATAGCGACATTGACAACCCAAGCTTAGTTTCAAAGAATACTCTTGGGTTTAGTGATCTTGTCATTAATATGAATCGCAGTCAAAGTGCAGTGTTCGGCATTAATATTGATAATAGCTTATCCAAAGATTATGGCAAATATATGATTGCTGCCAATGTTCGTGCTAATAATTTATTCCACATGAACGATGAATGGAATTTTTCTGCCAATTATCCACTGATACGCCTTATAGACCTCACCCAAAATAATCTTGGTGTACAGGTCAACAAAGATAGGCAGATTAATTACCATGTATCGTCATCCACCACTTACGGTCCTTTCAAATTCTCCATCACACACAGTTATCATCAATATAAACAATTTATTGAAGGATTGAATGCACCCTTGACTTATCACGGTACCAGTCAAACCAACACTCTTGGATTGTTTCGTTTACTGTATCGTAGTGGCACTCAAAAAACCGAAGGCTATATTAAAGCCAATCATAAACAAAGCAATAATTATATTGATGATGTCAATATTGAAGTTCAGAATCGTCGCACCACAGGCTACAATCTCGGCATTACCCATCAGCATTATTTCCGTCACGGTGGGTATCTTTACGCAAATCTAGATTATCAGCAAGGCACTGGAGCACTAAAAGCAAAGCCTGCTCCCGAAGAGCGTATCTATAACGCTTTTGGTCAGCAGCTGCCCAGCGAAGGATATTCTAGAGCACCCATCTGGTCACTATACACCAGCTTTCACAAGCCGTTTACAATTAACTCAAATAGCAACAGACAACTCCTAAATACAAACCAAAACTCAGACCAACAAACTACTTACACACCCATCTCACTATCCTATATTACCAAAATACAAGCACAATATGCCAAGCAACCACCTACACCATCCAACTTGTTCTATTTAGGTGGTAGAAACAGCATTAAAGGCATTAAAGAGGGGAATTATTTATCAGGAGAACATGGTTTTAGCTTATCTCAAGAACTTACTTGGCAACTGCCATCACAAAAAACCACGCACCACTTGAGTAAGCAATTACACAGTGCAGAGCTATACGCAAGCATTGATCAAGGATATGTTTATGGACAAAATACCATCAAGAACCAACGCTATATTCTAGCCGGTGCTATCGGCATGAGATACCACTTTCAAAGCAAACCAACACAAGTCGATCAAGAAAAACAGGATACTCTAAGCAATCCCTTGTCAAACCTTAGCTTAAACAACCAGCCCCTCACAGCACATCTAGACATCTTTGTTGGCAAAGGCCTTAAAGTACCCACTTTTATGAAGAAAGAAACAATTATTGGAATAAGTGCAGGTTTTGATTTTTAATCATTGCCAACAAAGATTATAACTTAAAATGCACCACCTTATCACAGACCTAAAGAATAAAAGACTAAATGCGGCACCATGAATAATGATACAAACGACAATCAAAGATTGAACAGCAATAATTGTAATAATACAACAAATCAACATTTAAGCAGTTGCCCGTATTGTTTTGTGGTTAGTTGTGGCTTCATGGCAAAAATCTCAAGTGTGATAGATTAGTCAATACATTTAAAAACACCCATAGCTTAATAATTTTTATTAGAAAAATCAGTATCTTACAAAATATTTTAAATTTTTATAAAAAATCATTTGACACTTTCCAAAAAATCTATATAATACGCATCACAACGAACGACATACAAAATAAAAATTATTTGGTCAGTTCAGTTTGGGCGGTTAGCTCAGTTGGTAGAGCGTCTGCCTTACAAGCAGAGGGTCAGCGGTTCGAATCCGTTACCGCCCACCATTTAATCTTTTATGGTAAAAAAGATAATAGACCTTAGCAGCGGTAGTTCAGTTGGTTAGAATACCGGCCTGTCACGCCGGGGGTCGCGGGTTCGAGTCCCGTCCGTTGCGCCATTTTTAATAAAACTCCAAATCATTAGATTTGGAGTTTTTTATTGATGGTGTTTCATTAAAATTTGATGGATTTTTAGCTCATAAGACAAGATGACACCACCAATATTATGCTATAATGACGCCTTATAACGCATCAGATGCGTCCGCCATCTTTATAGACAGCCATTTTAGAGAACCTCAGACACACAATGACCGTTCAGACTTTTAATCCCAATCAGCCAAACCCTACTGAGACTGGCTACCACCATAAAGCCAATCATAATCAAAACCGCAATATTGCCGAAAGCCAACAATTTACTCATGGCGATATCAATACATCAGCCCCCAAGATTGGCTTTGTCTCATTGGGTTGCCCCAAAGCTTTGGTTGATAGCGAACGCATTATTACCGAGCTTAGTCGTGAAGGATATCAAGTTGCCAAAGATTATGATGGTGCTGATTTAGTGGTAGTGAATACTTGCGGATTCATTGAAAGTGCTGTTCAAGAAAGCCTTGATGCCATCGGTGAGGCAATCACCCAAAACGGCAAAGTTATTGTTACAGGCTGTCGGCAAAGACGCCGAAAAAATTCGCACCATGCACCCTGCTGTACTAGCAGTAACAGGTGCTCATGCCTATCAAGAGGTCGTTCAGGCTGTTACTCATCATGTGCCAAAACCCATTAAGAACAAATCCTACGACCCAAAAATTGACCTAATCAACGAAGCTGGCATCAAGTTGACACCCGCTCATTATGCCTATTTAAAAATCAGTGAAGGCTGCAATCATCGCTGTACCTTTTGTATCATTCCGTCATTGCGTGGAGATTTGGTATCTCGCACGATAGACGATGTTCTAAAGGAGGCACACGCCCTAAAAAAAGCAGGCGTAAAAGAGCTACTCATTATCAGCCAAGACACCTCTGCTTATGGCGTGGATTTAAAATACAAAATGAGCTTTTGGCAAGGCGAGCCCATTCGGAGTAAATTCTTTGATATGTGCCAAGCCTTAGCCAAACTCGACATTTGGGTGCGGCTACATTATGTTTATCCTTATCCGCATGTTGATGATGTGGTACAAATTATGGCAGATAGCATGACAGCAAGTGATGACATGGGTGGACTACTCCCCTACCTAGATATTCCTTTCCAACACGCTTCGCCATCTGTTCTAAAAGCAATGAAACGCCCTGCTCACAGTGAGAATGTACTAGAACGCATCGCTAAATGGCGAGAAATCTGCCCAGATATTACCATTCGTTCGAGTTTTGTGGTAGGCTTTCCTGGTGAGACCGAAGAAGATTTTGAATATCTACTAGATTGGCTCAAACAAGCTCGCCTTGACCGAGTTGGTTGCTTTACTTACTCCGAAGTTGAAGGTGCTGTTGCTAACACTTTACCCAATCCCATACCAGAACACATAAAACAAGACCGCTACGAGCGATTGATGACAGTTGCTCAGACCATCAGTGCTGAAAAGCTACAAGAAAAGGTTGGTAAAAGCATGGTTGTACTGGTCGATGACATTGATACCAAAGAGAATATCGCCATTTGTCGTAGTCATGCTGACGCACCAGAGATTGATGGCCATGTCTATGTGGATAACATTGACCATAGCGTAAAAATCGGTCAATGGCTTCGTGTTGTCATTGATGAAGCCAGTGAGTACGATCTGTTTGCAAGTTATCACTAACTTATGATGACTGGCTTATTGTTGAAGTGTGCGGCGTATTGATATACCTAAATAAGCCCATAAGGGTTTAATCACAAAAATTCATCAAAAATCATGGCTTAAACACTACCTATAGATTGTTAAGGTTCTTTGATAGATACTTTACATCTGCTTTAAATAATAAAAAAACACCCAAAATTTTTTGAGTGTTTTTTTATTGTCTTGGTTGGCAAGGTTAGCCGTTGTTTGCCATAACCTCTGCCACACGAATGACCTGAGTACTATAACCCATCTCATTATCATACCACACATAAAGGGTGGCACGGTTATCGGTGGCGATGGTTGCTTTAGCATCAAAGATTGCAACTTTTTTAGAACCAACAAAATCAGTAGAAACCGCTTCGCTACTGTCTGAATAATCAATTTGTTCTTGCCACTGTTGGCTTTGCGACTTGTCTTTGATGAAAGCATTAAGCTCATCAGCAGAACCCACCGCTTTTTCAAAGTTGAGATTTAAAATCGCCAAAGATACATTAGGCGTTGGTACACGAATGGCATTGCCAGTCAGTTTACCCTTAAGCTCTGGAATGGCTTTGGATACTGCAGAAGCCGCACCTGTTGAGGTCATCACCATATTAAGTGGTGCAGCACGACCACGGCGGTCAGCTTTATGATGGTTATCCACTAGATTTTGGTCGTTAGTAAACGCATGGACAGTTTCCATATGACCATTGACGATACCATAATGATCATGCAATACTTTTAAGGTTGGTGTGATGGCGTTGGTGGTGCAACTTGCTGCTGATACGATAGAATCAGAACCGATGGTATCGTGGTTTACACCATAGACCACATTCTTAATCTCGCCTTTAGCAGGAGCGGTTAATAGTACTTTTTTTACGCCCTTACTTGCTAGGTGTTTACCTAGACCTGCTTCATCTTTCCATTTGCCTGTGTTGTCAATAACGATGGCATTATTGATACCATGTGCAGTGTAATCCACTTCGCTTGGGTCAGATGCGTAGATAACTTTAATAAAGCGACCACCCACAATGATGCCACCGTTAGCAGTATCAATCTCAACAGACCCATCAAACCAACCATGCACACTATCACGCTCAAGAAGCGAGCCACGCTTAGCAAGGTCGCCTTCGCCAGCAGGACGCACTACGATGGCTTTTAACTGCAATCCTTTATCAGAAGCAGGACGGCTCATTAACAAGCGGGCTAGAATGCGACCAATACGACCAAAGCCATATAGCACTACATCTGTTGCTGGCACTTCTTGACCACTTACAAAGTCGTCCGCTGTTTTACCTGCCTTGATGGCTTGTCCTAGATCAATAGTAGTATTTGAGACATCTAGGCTTTGAGCCAACGCCAAAGTGTCAGCCACCTTTAAACCTGCGTTAGTATGCTTGGTCAGAATATCTGCCACCGACAGCGACAAACACTCACCAAAAAACAATACGCTGACATTTTTATTGGTCAATTTAGCAAGTGCAACAATCAGCTCAACCGCTGATGATTCGTCCGCTTGACGCTTAGCAAGATGATCTTGATAGATGCTCATGATGGTTTCCTTTAATAAACGAATGGAATATAGACAATAACAAATAGATGAATTTTAAAATAAAACACCCTGATTGTCTAGAATTATTTATTGCAAAAATAGGTGTATTTTTTAAATAAATCCACGAATGCCTGCCACTGCCACCGCACCACTGGCCCACGCATCACCTAAATCATCGGGTAATAACCCACCTAAGGCAATCACAGGCACATCAGATAACTCTGCCAATGCCCAAAAATCCCCCCACCCTAAGGCAGGCTCGTTTGGATGGCTTTGGGTTGGCTTAACAGGCGACAACAACACCGCTAGCACAGGATGAACTCGTGCCAATGCATTGGCTTTTTGCAGGCTTTGCTTGTCATGACAGCTTGCGATGATGGGAGCATTAGGCAAATCTAATGTTGATGAGTAAAACAAATCAAGGTTCATCAACTGCTCTTGGGTCAATCTATGTGCCAAGACTGTAGTGCCACCCATACCATGTGATGTACCAAATGGCACAACAAAGCGTAAATCTTTCCGTACTGATTTTAAAACATCAATCAGCTCATCATCAATCTGTACACCAGCCTGACTACGCACAACCAGCGTGCTGTTTTTAGGCAAAGTTTTATAACAATCCAACCAGTCGGTCTTATTATTAGACTGCTTAAAATATGTCAAAGCATGACTAACGATAAGCACCTCCGGTAAGGTCAACCACATCAAAATCGCTCTATTAGCATCAGGAAATCTCTTTGACTGACTAAGAACAAAACCTTCATCATAAAAACCCAATTGTTGTCCATCTAAGCCCACTGATTGATGACGACATACATCGTATTGACTTTTGGTCATTTTTACCAAATATACATGCAGGCACACACTCCTGCTGGCATAATCATGATAAATCCTACCCATCTTAGTGATGAGATTATCTGTGATGTCAAGCCCTATCTCCTCTTGAACCTCACGAACCAATGCCGTCATTGCCGTCTCGCCAATCTCAATCTTACCCCCAACAAATTCCAGTTTTCCACCTTGATGTTGATGGGCATGGCGAGTAGCAAGTAAATACTTTTTACCCTCACCTGCGTTGTATTGTAAAACCGCTATCGCCACTTCAATGGTTGGTTTGTTGGCATTTTCTACTAAAGCTGGTTGAATGCTACCGTTTGTCATTTTTTATATACCGTTTATCTGAAATTTGATAAAAATTCTTAATATTTGCAATTAATATTTGCAATCTTAGAAATTTTTGCTATGATAACAACAAATGATAATTATTGCTATTTAAAAATATTTAGCAGGTGTAAGTTAAAATCAACTTATAAAAATTATCATTTTAATTAGCACAGTTAATACATTTAATCTTTAGTAAATTTGTGCTTTTTTTGTTCAAAGTTTAAGCCAAAAGTGGCTCGGGAAAAAACCCGCAACCCACCAACAAAAGGAATATCGCCATGACTATGACAATCGCTCGCTATTTTAGCAATCGTGAAACCACTCGCCTACCAACCCTGCACTCACAAAATTTATTTGCAATGACCAAAGAAGTGCGTATTGAACATCAAGGCGAAGAATACCGCTTACGCTTAACTCGCAACAATCGCCTGATTTTAACCAAATAAGCAATAAAAGACACCATAAGTTTTTGGGTGGCAAAACACATATAAGACACATATTATTCAGCCACTCAAGCAAAATTTAATTTATGGTTATTGTCAGTTTTCTCCAAATCAATAACACCGCTTCATATGGCGGTGTTATTGATTTTTTATTTATGTTTAAGGCATGTCAATCATTCTTAAGACCCATTTTAGCCATGCTTAAAACTTCCATCGATAAATCACATCAACCGTGTTTTGTGCAGCACTGACCGCCTCAATATAAATACGACGGGTCAGCTGATATCGCATGGACAACTCAGACTCGGCATTAAACAGACCCACGCCATAGCGAATATACAAATCAGGGCTAAGATGACCGGTTACACTCACGATGGTGTCATTTGAGCTACCTGACGCATCAATGGTTAAGCTCTCAAGTCCAAATGCTTGACCGATTTGATTGGTGATATTTCTTGTGCCAGTCAGCCCTAAGCTTAAACCGGCCGCCGCTAGACTGTTGGTTACTTTTGAGCGAAAACCTTGTTCGGAGATTTGGCTGTCTGCCGATTCTGTGATACGCCCTGTTACCAAAGCATTCATTGCCTGCTGTTCGGTCAGACCTGCGTCATTAAATACCGTGATTTCAGGACTGCTGATTGTGCCTTTAACACGCACACCCACCGTCTGACCTTCAATTTGTTTTTCACCTTCAATAGATAGGCGTGGGTTTAGCACATCTCCGTTAAAGCGAACCTGAGCATAGTTAAGTTCAAGATTTTGCCCAATGCCATCAATCTTTGTACGCTCAGATACCTGAATAACACCTTTGGCACGCATTCGCCCCTGTCCTGACTGAGTAAGATGCAACGCCCCCGCTAAAGGAAGTTTTGCTCCCAAGCCACGAAATACCACATCATCTCCCAAATCCAAGCCGATGTCAGCATTGATATCCCAAGGCTCAACAACGGCTAATACCTGCTCAATATCACCTGTCGCACGGCGGTCAAGCACAGTAACATCACTCGATTCACTCACGATACTGGCGGTTGACTCTGGCGGTCTGATGATGGCAGATGGTACAGATACCACACCTTGAATCTGGACATATCTTTCAGAAGGTCGAGCGATGATTTCAATATCTGGTGTCGCTTTGGCGGTCAAAAGGGGTGGTTGATTGAGTTCAAGATTCTCGCCTCGTACTCTCATATGAGCTTGCAAGGTCTTTGACCAGTCCAACTCACCCTTTAGTTCGCCTTTGCCTGAGCCTGCCATAAACTCACCCAACAGCTGTGCATTCGTGCCACGCACCTGCATATTGGCATTTATGCTAGATAGGCTAAGCGGTACACCGACCAACGCCAAATTCGCATCAGACAGATGAGCATTACCATAAAACAGTGGTTGTGTAAGCGTACCACCCAGACCACCACCAATGTTGGCAATGCCAGACAGACGCTGAATATTCGGAAAGAATGGACGCAACACCGCAAGATTGATGTCATTAATAAGCAATGCTCCAGAGATGGGCTTATTCTCACCATAAGGATCAACAATCACATCAGCATAACCACGAGCTACCACCCCTGCCACATCAGCACGCAGCTTTAACCCATCAGCAACACTTTGGGCAATGACAGATACTCGCTCATAAGGCATCTCAACATAAGCACCATCTTGGTCAAGTCCCACACGCCCATTGTCCGAATACAAAACAGCATTAACGCTTGGCTTATCGCCCTGCTGCCAGTCTGCTTGTATTTTACCGCTTAATACCGATTGCCAATGAATGTCGCTAGGTAGCACCGCTGAAAATACCGAAGTATTGAGATTTTGCACCACCAAATTAACACTGCCTGCCGTCTGAGTATAGTGAAGCGTATCTTGCAAGCACAGCGAACCTTGTTGTTCGTGGTTATGCCCCATTGACTGCCAACAATGAGCCGCCACCGAGATACTCTTATCATTAATGCCGTAGCTAAATTCGGTTGGCTGTTTTTGAGTCAGTATGCCAAACTTACTATGCAATGCCCCATTACTTAGCACACCACGATAGCGACCACTTGCTCTATCAAGACTGCCTTCAATTTTAGCATTCACTTGGTTTTGGGCAGATTGCGTACTAATAGCAAGCGTATGATTCTGTTCTTGTCCATAAAAATCAAGACGAGCAGACTTCACCACACGACCCATTGCAATGATATCTTTAACATCAATAAGTAGCTGACTGTCGGCACTGCCAAGATTGATAATCCTGCCCAATGCCCTTGCCTCTTGAATAACCACATTGGCTGTACGCACACCACCTGCCGACACATCAATGTACAAAGTTGGCAAAGAGTTGCCATCATCCATCAAAATGATACCGCCTTTAATCGCTCCTTGAACATCTGGTAAAATCTGGCTTAAATCCGTGATAGAAATAGTAGTGGTCAGGTTGGATTTGTCGCCATCTAGACGAATACCATTCTCACCCCAGCGTACATCAAGCTGATTGGCATCTAAGCGTTTGATGATATTTTGTGCCATCTTAGCACGACTATCAATTTGCCCTCTTAGAGCTAGGATTTCATCAATATTTTTAGGGGTTTGGGTTTTTAGTTGTCCAAAATACGCCTTTAAATCCTTAGGCAAAGACAGTTCAGCCGATAAAGATCCTTTGGCATCAAAAGGCTGATTTCGTACCATGCCCACAAGGTCTAGCTTATCAACATAGATGGTCTGCTGATGCTCCTGCCAATCCCCACGCACCGCCACACTTCCTGTCAAATCACTTGGCACTTCTTTAAAGAATGCCCCAAGATCAAAGTGGTTCATATTCGCCATCATATCCCAAGAATAGCCATGCGTAATATCCAAATATCCTTTGGCATCAAACTCGCCTGCCACCCCATGATAAGCAAGCCTATTGATATGATATTTTTGCCCCTCGCCAGCAACATCTATATTAAAGCGACCCTTAGGCAACTTGTCATGACCTACCTCACCATCAAATCGCACCGCCACATTAGACAGCTGCTCATTATTGTAGTGTCCTGTGCTATTTAACCTACCTGTTATCACAGCATTCAGATTTTCTTGGTTGAAATGATGTGTATCAAGCTCATCTAAATCCGCTAAGACATCCCAACTGACGCCATCATCAAAACCGACCTTGCCTGATAACTTGACCTGACCTGCATTTGAACTGGCGTGAAGTTTATGAATATCAATGGCTTTAAGGTTGCCAGAGATATGCGTGTTAAGCGTCGTCTGTGTCATACTCGGCACAAAAGACTGATTTACTTTGCCATCAAACAACGCATCAAAATGACTCAGCTCGCCATCAGACACACGCACACTGGCACGACCCAAGCCTGCAATAGCAACCATCTGCCCATCATTAAGTTTGGCGGTCAAATCCGACTGCTCAATATTGACATCATGAATGCTTAGTCCTTTACGCTTAGAATCTTGACGCATTCTGCCTGATGCTTTTAGTGTACCTACGATGCTTTGAAGTGGTGTTTTATTTGGCTCATCAAAATAAGCATTGGGTAACAGTTCAGTGGTCTTGGCATCTATCTGCCATGATAGTGGTTTTTGGGTGCTAGCAAGCTCAACATAGCCAGCCCCTGACAAATTGCCCATCGCTCCATCATAGACAAAATTACTTAAATGGATGCGTTCACCCCCATCAATCCTTGCTTTGACCGTATAATCCCCCATAGGGGCGACAGACAGCTCATTGATGCGTCCTTGTACATCAATGAAAACCCGCCCTTTTTCTAAACGGATATCTGCCATGCCTTGTGGTGAGCGAATATTGCCTAAATTTGGCACATCTTGGCGAATCAGGTTTTGCCAGTCGGCATGAATTCGCCAAGGGGCATTAGGTATATCTTGAGATTGACTTAATGAAACTTGTATCTGCTCGCCATCTTTTTGATTTAAATCAAAGTCAAAACGAGTCTTGCCATCTTCATCTAAATAAAAATAATCAATGCTCAAATCACCCGTCAAGGTCTTTGGCAGATACGCTTGATAGTCTTGGTATTCACTGGGTATAATTTCACGAATCTTGTAGTTATTACCCGTTAAAGTAGCGTGCAACTCAAACTCATCTTTCCATGACATATCAGCTTTGGCGGTCAATGCACCACTTGGTGTGTCAGCACGCAAAAACGGAATCGCCATGCCACCATCACGCACCACACCACGACCACGATAACGACCAGACGGTATGTCTTTAGCCGATAAGTCTGTATTGATTCTAAGTTCAATATCGCTGATGACCCCATCGGCGGTGATGACACCATCTGTTAAAGTAATGCTTTGTTCGGTCGCATAAGGCAAGACCACTTTATCAAAGCCAATCTTAGCACTAAATGGCGAATTCTCATCTAGACCTTGTGCAATAAACTCCCCTTGAATATCATAACCATGATATTTGGAGGTCAAAGTTCCAACCGTTCGTTTTAGCGTACCTGTAGCATGGGTGTTTAGCACACCAAAATAAGCGTTTTTAATCGCCTGCACTTCCACATCTGCTGATACATTCAGTGGATAATCACCAGTCAGCTCAATTTGACCATCAATATTACTGACCGTTACGCTGTCATCGTAGCGGATTGTCGCTCCATTAAGCTTAATTTTGGTGCCTGTCCACAGACCATCATTGATGCGAATGTCATGTAAATAAATAGGCTCTTTGGTAGCTTGATGATAAACAATGTGCTTAACTTGAGTATTTTCAAGTTTTAACGCAACAGGCAAATCAATGGTAGCATAATCAAAAGGCTCGTCTGTTGGTGGCTGTTTATTGACAACCTGCAAAGTGTCAATCTGGCTGTTCACCAAATGCACTTGGCGTGCCAACACCGCACGAAAGCCTAACTGAACATAGGCACGATCAATCTGAATCTGCATATCTTCGCCATGAGCAATGACAATATCAGACACCCACACACCCTGCCTTAGATTACCTTCAGAATACTTTAGGCTAGTGCCAGTTTCTAGGGCAATTTTTTCCAATAAAAACTTGGTGCCTGATTGTGTTCCCATCGCATAAAATAAGATGACAAACATCAATACCATTGCAACAAGTAATGTAACAATGGCACGAATCAGATAAATGAGCCATTTTGGCTTGTTATTTGATTGATGGTTTGAGCCATTATTAGGCTGATTTGGGTGACTGCCTAATTGCTCGGTTGGATTTTGACCATGAGAATTTTGCACAGACGATTTTAAAGCGTCGGCATGATTTGTTGTTGTATCACTATTGGATTGATGAGAAAAATTATCAGTCATGGCAAAATTATCAAAAATTTATCAAATATTATATTACTATCACAAAAGTTAAAACACACAGCTCAATTAAAACGGCGTACCAATAAAGAAGTGTAGCTTAATTGGATTGCCTTTTTCACCCACTCCTGTCGCTACATCAACACGCACCTGACCCACAGGAGACGCCCAACGCACACCTACCCCAGCACCAATCTTGGTTGCATTGCTAAAATTCTTATCATAAGCATTACCAACATCGGCAAATGCAGCCAACCTAAGGCCATTCATTACTTCATAGTTGTACTCACCACTTGCCACTGCCAACGCCTGACCACCTGTCAAATAACCCCTATCCGAGATGGGAGATAAACTTTCGTAGCTATAGCCACGAATGCTGTGATCACCCCCCGCAAAAAACCTAAGTTTATAAGGTACAGACTCAAAGTCATTTGCCCATAGATAGCCTGCATTGAGACTACCAATCAGCTGATGGGCACGGTCTTTGCCATAAGCATTATCCCCAAAGCTATAAATACCGCCCACACCTGCTCGCACAATCGCCATGTTTATATCTGTAACCAGTCCTTTTGCACCCACTTCAACCGAATAGTTTTGACTGTAACCACGCATTGGATTGACAGGATTGTCAAAGGTGTTTTTATTGATGGCATAACCTGCCAACAATGCCTCCTGTCTTGGCTTGCCATCAATAAATCTCACCGGTAAATCCGACCACAGACCAATCGGCACGCCCGTCTCAAGCCCATCTAAACGATAACGAAGAGAGTAGCTCCTATTCCAACCTGATTCATTAATGATATTGCGACTGATACTCTGTTGCAATGTCTTAGCACGCAAATCAAAAGTCCCTACACTGCCACCAACCACTTCTTCATTATAGCTTAGTGACGCACGCAGTTTGTCGTTTAATGGGTGGGTCAAAGGTCTGGTAACATACAGCCCAACCCCTTTTTTCTCTTGGGATAAACGCACATCCGCCCCTGCTTGATACCCATCTTTATTGATGAGATTATGCTCAAACTTAGCAATCAAGCTAGCACCACCATCTGAACCCCAACCTAAACCGATTTGGGCATCACGAGGCTTATCACTACCCACAAAGATATAAAGTGGTACTTTTTTATCAGTGTGTACTTGCTGTGGGGTTTTTCGATGAGCAAGCGTTGGTATGCCTGCTCCTTGAAAAGAATCTGCCACATCACGACTCTCATCAGGCAAAATCATCTTTGCCACACTACTCACCGCATCACTAATCCGCCCCAAGATACTTTTTGATTGCCTATGCGTGTCTGTAACCAATAACCTATCCTCAGGCATACTATATAGCCTTTCTGCCTTTTGAGTAACTAACGCCAGCTTATCTTGAACTACCTGTGAAGCGGTAAACTCAATTGGAGAAACCTCTAATACAACGCCATCTCCCATATCCACAAGCTCGCTTTGTCCCACTTCGCCACTTTCAGCCTCAAGGGAGATATTTTGGTCGTCATCCGTACTAGCAGAATTGGCGGTAGGTAGTACAAGCTCAGTATTCACTGCATTAAAATAACCAGTTGCCAACAGATTGTTGCTTAAGTTACGCACAGCTGTACGATTATAGGCATCACCCATCTTAAAAGTTACCAGCTTTTTTAGTAGTTCAGCTTTGACAGGCAGTTTGCTAGGGTCGGTGGTTAATTGCTTGGTTTCTTCATCAAAAGTGAAAAACACCACCTCATCAAACTCATACTGCTCACCACTATCATAGATTAAGTTCACATCAGCCAGATTATCTGGCAAGATGACATCTGCTGAGTTACTCAGCCACCTACCATCAAAATAACCCTGTTCAGCACTCACTTCGGTAATAGCACCTTTTGCCGCTTCGTAATGACCATGATGAAAGGTGTCATCAAAGGATAGATTGGCTTTTTCGGTCGCTTTTTGATAGGCAGGGTTTTTTACTCCTTCACCACGCACTTCTAATACTTGAGATGCAATGCGTACTGGCTCACCAAGCTCGTGGATAATCACAGCAACTTTGCCAACTTCTCTCTTGGTGATGCCAAAATCCACTTCATAGTAGCCCACCGCTCTTGCTGCTGACTGTACTGTCTGCCTTAGGCGTGGCAAGGCACTATTAAAATCTCTGACGCTCTCGGCGGTTATGTCTTCAAGGGCGGCCTTAATGTTAGCAAACGGCTCTTGTTTTAGTTCGCCTTTTTTTAGCTTGATGGGTGTTTGCAGACTGTGATTTTGGCTATGATAAAACTCAGTATCAAGGCGTACTACCGCCTCTACACCATCATTGAACAGCCTGCTATATAGTCGTTTTACAATATTAGGTTGTTTAATCTCATCTTCTTCTATCACCACTTGCATGGCGTCATCAAGCTGAGGCTGTCTTTGTGGGATATAGGCTCTTGGGTCAATGCCAACACTTTGTCCATCTTCTGTTGTCAATCCAAGAGTTTGTAAGGTATCTGGAGTGGGAATCTTAGTAATACTATCCACATCAAGACCGACAGGTGTTTTATCATCATCAAGGCGTGAGATGAAATCGGCTTCTGCTTGTGCCACCAATAGTGGGTTTTCTTGGGCGGCATTTTCTAATCGTGCTTGGATTTGGGCTGGGGTATACAACGATATATCAGCGATGCTTTGGGCGGACTGCTCGATTTGCTCATTCAGTAAAGATTTACCATCTTTTAAGGTTTTAGATATGCTATCATCATAAATATCAGCAATGGGCGTGGAGTTTGGCAGCACATCTTGGGTGTCCTTGCTTGCCCACGCTTCGTACGACAGACCAAGCATCGCTAAAGATAGAGTGGTGCGTAACAATCTACCCTGACCGCCTTGAGTTATTTTATCATCTGCCTGCAACCGCTTTTTCATGCCACCGCCCACCAAAAACACCAATTCTTTTAAAAAGATAATACAATAAATATATAATATAAAATAAACACTAAAATAAAAATACCTGCTATTATAACAAACTAATTCATATTAACAATCCTTTATTTATGGCATCACAACTCTCCCTTTTTAAGCGTCGTCATTTTAGTGCAATGTTTTTTACCCAATTTTTAGGGGCATTTAATGACAATATCTTTAAACAGGCTCTTATTTTAATATTAACCTATACCGCTGTGACCAAAATGGGCATGAAAATCAGCCAACTGAATAATTTGGCGGCACTGCTTTTTATTCTACCTTATTTTTTATTCTCGGCATTAGCAGGACAAATCGCTGACAAATACGAAAAATCCATGCTAACACAAAGCATCAAGCTACTAGAAATCATCATCATGGCGATTGCAGCGATTGGTTTTTGGTTTGAGCTGTATTGGTTGCTATTTTTGGCGTTATTTTTAATGGGTACACAATCCACTTTTTTTGGTCCAGTTAAATACGCCTACCTATCAGAAGTCATGCACAAAAACGAATTGGTCGGAGCCAATGGATTGTTCCAAACAGGTACTAGCCTTGCCATCTTAATAGGCATGATAGTAGCAGGTCTACTCACACAGCTAAATCACGCCAATATATGGCTGATTGGTGTTACTCTCATTGTTGCTATTTTAGGATATATCTCTGCTAAATTTTTACCTTATACGCCTGCTCGTGCCACAGATTTAGCAATCAATTGGAATATCTTTAGCACCAGTTTTTCACTCATCAAGTACTTATATTCACTGCCTTTATTGTTTTTTGTCATTATTGGCAATAGTTGGTTTTGGTTCTATGGAGCGACTTTTTTAACCCAGATGCCTGAACTTAGCAAGATGATTTTGCACAGTGATGAATCAGTGGTGATTTTGCTGTTAATACTGTTTTCTGTTGGGGTTTCTTTAGGCTCTTTGCTATGCAAAACCTTGACCAAAAATCAAGTCAGTCTAAAGCTACTACCCTTTGGTATGATTGGACTTAGTCTATTTGCCATTGATTTGTATTTTTCATTATCAGCCATCAATATATCCAGTGGTAGCATACATGACATCAGCTCAATATTTGGCGTACAAGGGGCATGGCGAGTATTTGCCGATTTGTTTTGTTTGGGGTTTTTTGGTGGCGTGTATATCGTGCCGATGTACGCATTCATGCAGGCTTACGCCCCCATCAGCCATCGCTCAAGAATCGTAGGGACAAATAATATTTTTAATGCCATCTTTATGGTTGGCTCGGCAATTTTTTCCATCATCATGTTATCTCAACTAGGGTTAAGTTTACCCATGCTGTTTTTTGTCTCAGGGATACTAAACGCCTTGTTTGGCATATTCTTATATCGCAAACTCATGAAGTATCGCCACACCATGGTCATGAATGATGATAACACAAGTACATTGTGATATTTGTGATTGTTAGTACTAATGTTACAACAACGCAACATTTTGCGACCAAATACTTGAAAAAATCTATCAACCCATTAAGATAAATCTGTTATCATTAAAAAAATATTCCACTTGATATCAAAGTTGTATTTAAGGAACTTATCATGAAAAAACTTACCGTATTAGCACTTAGCCTAAGCATACTGGGTCTAAGCAGCACAACTGTTCACGCAGCCCCAAAAAACACCAAAACAACCACCACCAAAACATCTGCAAAAGCAAAACCTTCAGCCAAATCCAAAACCAATAAAAAAACCTCAAAAACCACCTCAGCACCAACCATTCAAGAGCTAACCGCAGGCACAATCTCTCCGCTAGCCCCACAAATGCGTAGTGAGATTACCACCACCATCATCAATAACAACGCCGCCAATCTTCTAGCCACCCCCATTGCAGGTCTGCCCACACCAGCAGCAACCATATCCAACATTCAAAATGTCCCAACGGTATTAACCCCTGCCAATCAATCAGGTAATATCCTAATGGATACCACCTTGATGGATGAGTTTATTGCAACAGTCTCACCAAATGCACGCCACTATCCGCCAAGTTTCCCAACGGTAACCGCCGAATATCTAACCACTCAAAATGTCAAACACTTGTCAGACTGGATTGAACCTTTTGCCAATGCTTCAGACGCATCTTTTGATATTGTCTTGCGTGCCGCCAAACTAAACGGCATCGCTCGCAACCTAAATGTCGGCACCGACTATTCTGTGCGCGCATCAAATCATATGCAAAAGGCCTTGCGTCTAAAACCAAACCACCCTGAAGCCAATTTTCTGTTGGGCATGATGATTAGTGAAGCAGGTGGTTTTAATGAAGGTAAAAAATATCTAGACAAATCAGTCTCGCTAGGCTACATTGAAGCAGAGCAAAGCCTTGCTCAAGCAGACCTATTAAATGACAAAAAAGATGCTGCCTTGTCACGACTAAAGGCATTGCAAGCCAAGCATCCTGACAACGCTCAAATCGCCAATCAAATCAAAATCATCAATGAAGGTGGTTACTATATTTGGCGTTCTGATGACAAGCCACTTAATATCAAACCTGTTAAGTAGTAATCAAGTATTTTTGATTGGCATAAGATTGCTTATAAAATAATGCTTTATAGAAAATTCTGTTTTTGGGCATCTGCACAGAAACAGAATTTTTTGTTGCTCATCAAGACTAATTTGGATAGACAACCATCAAATAATTGGTACAGCCACTCACCCAATAAAAAAACCGTCCACTCGGTCGGTTTTTTTATTATAATGCAGTTAATGCTTTACAGTTGAAATTCATGCACCGCATCAACAAACACTTTGGCATGATCTGGATTTGCCCACTGGGTGATACCATGGCCAAAGTTCGCTACATAACCTGTATGGATACCGCTACCATAGACATCGCTTAGCATATGTTGCACCGCTTGGCGGATACTCTCAGGCGTTCCGTATAGGGTAGCAGGGTCTAGATTGCCTTGAATCGCCTTGGTACGACCCAATGCCACACGAGCCTTATCTAATGGCATGGTCCAGTCAAAACCTAACGCATCTGCCTTGCTGTCTGCTTGCACATCAACCCATAAACCGCCACCTTTGGTAAACATAACCACAGGTACATCAGGATGGTTAGCTTTTAGGACATCGATGATACGGCGGTTATATTGATGGCTAAATTCAATAAACTGGCGATGACCTAACGCCCCACCCCAACTATCAAAAATCTGCACAAGGTTCGCCCCTGCAACAATCTGAGCACCCAAATACTCAGCTACTGCATCAGCGATTTTATCCAATAATGCGTGCAACAACTCTGGGTGTGCATACATCATTTCTTTGGCATGGCGATATTCTTTTGAACCACCACCTTCTATCATATAAGTCGCCAGTGTCCAAGGCGAACCACTAAAACCAAATAATGGCACTTGCCCACCCAAAGCATGACGAATACTTGTTACCGCATCAGTAACATAGCTTAGATCTGCCATGTTTAGCTTAGGTAGGTTGGCTATATCAGCTTCGGTGCGGATGGTTTTTTGAAATCTAGGACCCTCGCCTGCTTCAAAGTACAGACCCAAATCTAAAGCATCAGGTACAGTCAAAATATCACTAAATAAAATTGCCGCATCCAACTCAAAACGACGCAAAGGTTGTAAAGTTACTTCAGTAGCACGAGCCGTGTCTTTGCACAAGCTCAAAAAGTCACCTGCTTCAGCACGAGTTGCCTTATATTCTGGTAGATAACGCCCTGCCTGACGCATCATCCAAACAGGTGTAGTATCCACCTCTTCAAAACGCAATGCTCTTAATAGTCGATCATTTTTTAGAGTTGGGAAATTATTATTTGTCATAAAATATCCATCAAATTATTGAAATCAAATGATTTAAGATATATAAAATAAACACTTAGCGTATCATCAAAGAACCGCCATGTCATCACGATGCACCATAATGACTTTGTCATTATTTAAATTCAAAATTCGCACAATTTCATCGGTGTGCTTTTGAATGATGGCTTTGGCATCTTTGCTACCAAAACCTACCTGCCCCACCGCCAAACGCACTTTTTGGGTATTGACAATTTCCACCACATCACCTGCATCAAAATCGCCTTGAACCTCCACAACACCCACAGGAAGCAAAGATTTTCCTTGCTCGGTAATGGCATTCATCGCCCCATCATCAATCACGAGCGTACCCACCATACGAATGTGGGTAGCAAGCCATTGTTTTTTTGCAATCAGGCGGTCGGCATGATCGGTGGTCAGTCGTGTGCCAATAGATTCGCCGTCCACCAATCTTGTGATGACATTTTCTACCTTGCCATTAGCGATGATGGTTGGACAGTTTGCCATCGCGGCCAATCTACCTGCACGGATTTTGGTTAGCATACCACCACTACCCCATTTACCGCCATCACCTGCCACATCAAGCAAATAATCCGCCATGGCTCGTTCGTTTTGTATGAGTGTAGCATTGGGGTTGGTGCGTGGATTATCGGTAAATACACCCTCTTGGTCAGTCAAGATGATGTATAAATCCGCCCCCACCAGCGTGGCACTCATCGCCCCTAAAGTATCATTATCCCCAAATTTTATCTCACCAAAACTTACCGTATCATTTTCATTGATAACAGGCACGACACGCCACTCAATCAGCTGGCTTAAAGTTTGGCTAATATTTAGATAACGAGAACGATGAGCCAAATCATCATGAGTAAGCAAAATCTGTGATGACTGCACGCCTTTTTGGATAAGAGCCTGCCACCATGTCTCAATCAGCCCCATTTGCCCAATAGACGCACAAGCCTGCAAGGCGGACAGTTTTTTGGGGCGTTCAGGCAAGTTCATCCGAACCACCCCTTCAGCAACTGCTCCGCTAGAGACCAGTATCACCTCAATGCCACGAGCGTGGATTGTGGCGATTTGCCTTGCCCACTCATAAATGGCAGTGCGGTCAAGCCCACGACCATTATTCGTCAATAAAGACGAACCGATTTTAATGACAATACGCTTTGGTTGATTATTCATAAAACTCTCTCAATATTACCAACAAAACCCTTGATTAATAAGGAGCGTATTCCACCGCCACATCATAATCGTCATCATTCCAATCATCATCGTCATCATCCGACAAGCCTTCTCGCTCGGCTTTACGGCGGGCACGATAAGCCTCTTTTTGGATTTCGGTATTGTGACGAACCTCTTCTTCTAGACGAGCAAAGCGTTCAGCTTGTGCTTCGGCAAAATCACTATCTTCCGCCTCTCGTTCTTGTTCTGCCTCAATTTCGCTCATCAGGTGATATTTAATCTCATCAACACCTTGTCCAATGATGGTTGAAGTGCAAAAAAACTCACCCTGCCAGTCTAGCTCTTTGATGATGTGCTCGCACACATCCTTCACCTCGCCATCATCTAATTGGTCAATTTTATTTAACACCAAAATTTGTGGTAATTCACTAAGGCTTTTTGAAAATTTTTCAAGCTCATGCAAAATGATTTTGGCGTTATCCACAGGATCAGAGCCATCAATGGGCTTGACATCTACAATATGTAGCAATCTGCGAGTACGAGCAACATGCTTTAAAAAACGAATACCAAGTCCTGCTCCATCAGATGCCCCTGCGATCAAGCCTGGAATATCTGCCATCACAAAAGATTGGTGCGTGCCAACATCCACCACGCCCAAATTAGGCACAAGCGTAGTAAATGGGTAATCAGCAACCTTAGGGCGAGCTGATGACACTTGGCGGATAAAGGTGGATTTTCCAGCATTGGGCAATCCAATCAAACCCACATCCGCCACAACTTTTAGTTCTAATTTGATATTCTTAGCTTCCCCAGCAAAACCTGGAATGGCTTTTCTAGGGGCTTGGTTGGTGGAGGTCTTAAAACGAGTGTTGCCAAAACCGCCATCACCACCTTTGGCAACCAATACCATCTGCCCAACTTCTGTCAAATCACCAATCACCACATCAAGGTCGGTGTCAATGATGGTTGTGCCAACTGGCACTTTTAGATAAATGTCATCTGCACCTTTGCCAGAGCAGTTTTTTGAGCGACCATTTTCGCCTCGCTTGGCTTCAAATTTACGAGTATAGCGAAAATCTACCAGCGTATTGGTGTTGTCATCAGCAACGACATAAACACTGCCGCCCTTACCGCCATCTCCGCCATCAGGACCACCTTTTGGGATGAATTTTTCACGGCGAAAGCTGACGATACCATTGCCACCATCGCCCGCCTTTACACTGATTACAGCTTCATCAATAAAACGCATGAGTTTCTCTTTAAAATTTTTTAAAATTAACTTAGCATTATAGCATAGTTTTGGGAAAATTTGATTTTATCTATCAAATCTCCGCCGAAAAAATAACCCAAAATATAGCGATAAACCTCTATTTATTCACAAAATTAGTCTATTTTTTCTCCCACTGTCTGATCAGAAAAGCCCATCACAGCCACCACCGAACAGACAGCATGTATTGGTATTGTTATGGCATATGGAGTAGAATATTTAAATCACCTAAAGCGAAAATCTCAGTGCATCGGTGTTGTCATCAGTAGCGACATAAACACCACTGCCGTTGTTGCTTTGACAGATGTCAAAATAATGTTAAAATACTACCCATATCCACGATTAGATATTCATCACTTCATCTTAATAATCAAAATACGCACAAGGACATAAAATGCTTTTAATGATTGATAACTACTGCAGCTTTACCTACAATATTGTGCAATATTTTGGCGAATTGCAACAAAATATCCAAGTATTTCGTAATAACGAAACCACGCTTGATGAAATCCGCACACTCGCCCCCAAAGCCATTATCTTAGGCCCTGGTCCTTGTAGTCCAACAGAAGCAGGTGTTACCTTGCCCATCTTAAATGAACTATCAGGCGAAATCCCCATCTTGGGCGTATGCTTAGGTCATCAGGCAATCGGGCAAGCCTTTGGTGGTCAAGTCGTGCGAGCAGGTGAGGTCATGCACGGCAGACTTTCCCCCATTCATCATCACAACACAGGCGTTTTTGAGGGACTACCTAGCCCGTTTAATGCCATTCGCTATCATTCACTTGTGATTGATAAAAATACCCTGCCTGACTGCCTAGAGCTGACTGCATGGACAAAAAACACCGATGGCAACATTGAAGAAATCATGGGTGTACGACACAAAACACTAGCAGTAGAAGGCGTACAATTTCACCCAGAATCCATCTTAAGTGAACATGGCTATCGCATTTTTAATAACTTTTTGGCACGGCATGGACTATCAAAATTAGAACACAACGCCCTACCTCAGGTTGCTTAAGTTAATTGCAATCAGCCACCTATAGCCACCAACCAAACCAACCTGCAAGGATTGACATGATTACACTTGATAACATCCACTTACTTGACGATGATGAGATTCACAGTTTTTTAAGCCAAAGCCTTAATCAATTATTAAAACATCAAGACCTAGATACCACTACCATGCGTGCGGTCATGCTTGCCATCATGCATGGACGCTGTCCTGATGCCTTGATGGGAGCGATTTTGATTGCTCTGCGTCTTAAAGGTGAGAGCATTAACGAAATCAGTGTTGCTGCTGATGTCATGCGACAACTGGCAGATAAGGTGGTGCTTGATGATTTGACTGGTGTGGTGGATATTGTCGGTACAGGTGGCGATGGAGCAAGTCTCTTTAATGTCTCAACCGCTGCTGCTTTTGTGGTCGCATCAAGCGGTGCTATTGTTGCCAAACATGGCAATCGTGGCGTTTCTACCAAATCAGGTTCTTCAGATTTATTACAATCGGCAGGAGTTCGCTTAGATTTAGATAATCAGCAAATCCACGCCTGCCTTCATGAACAACAACTGGGTTTTTTATTTGCTCCCAATCACCATAAGGCAATGAAGCACGCCATCGGTGTCAGAGCCCAATTAAAGGCACGCACTATCTTTAATGTATTAGGTCCACTGACCAACCCAGCTGGCGTGGTCAATTCGGTCATCGGTGTGTTTGATAAACCTTTATGCCACCCATTGGCACAGGTCCTAAAAAACTTGGGCAGTCGCCATGTCATCGTGGTGCATTCTACCGATGGTTTAGATGAATTTAGCTTGGCAGGTGATAACTTTGTTAGCGAACTCAAAGATGGGGTTATCACCGATTATATTGTTCGACCTGATGATGTTAATTTAGCCACACAATCTTTAGAAGGATTGACCGTTAGCTCCCCAGAAGACAGTTTATCTCTAATAAAACAAGCCCTACAGGGTACATCAGATGACGCACGCATCAAAAAAGCTCAAGACATCATCGCCTTTAATGCAGGGGTGGCAATTTATGTGGCAGGCAAGGCCGATAGCTTAAGACATGGGGTTGAGCTTGCCAAACAGCTCATCAATCATGGTCAAGGCTACCAAAAATTACAAAAATTCGCTGCTTTTACCCAATCGCTAAAATCCACCTAACTGACATTTACCCTAAATAAACAAGACTTCGCCATCTTAACAATATCATCGGAAGACGCCATGACTCACCCAAACACACCAAGCATTCTACAAAAAATAGTCGCAACAAAGCACCAAGAAATCATCAATGCAAAACAACAACTTAGTCAAGAAGCCCTGCTTGACATCATTCATCAAAACAAAGATACACCAAGGGGTTTTGCTGATGCCTTGCGTGCCATTGATACCAAGCGTGGCAACATCGGCGTCATCAGCGAAATCAAAAAGGCTAGCCCATCAAAGGGCATTATCTGCCAAAATTTTGACCCCACTGCCATTGCTCAAGATTATGTCAAAGCAGGTGCTACCTGCCTATCGGTTCTGACCGACCGTGAGTACTTTTTGGGTCATGACAACTACATGAAAGACGCCAGAGATGCCTGTGCATTACCTGTGCTTCGCAAAGATTTTATGGTGGACGACTATCACATCTACGAATCTCGTGCCTTAGGAGCAGATTGCATTTTACTCATCATGGCATGCCTTGATGATGAAACAGTGTTTCGCCTGCACGCACTTGCCATTGAATTAGGCATGGATGTATTGATTGAGATTCACACTCAAGATGAGCTTGAGCGTGCCTTAAAACTTCCTAAAAGCAAGCATAATATCTATGGTATCAACAACCGAGATTTAAATACTTTTAAAGTGGATTTAGCACACAGTATTCGCCTGTGCGAGCGTTTGTTTGAGGTGCTTGATGATGATGCGTTAGTGGTGAGTGAAAGTGGCATTAATGATGCAGATGACATTCATCTTATGCAAAATAACCGCATTCACCATTTCTTAATTGGCGAGCAGTTTATGAAAACCGATAATGCTGGCGATGCTCTAGCCAAGCTATTATCTAGTATCTAACCCATCATTGATATTTTGATACAAGTTTTTATCATCAAAATTATCTACCAGTTTGATTAACCAACTGATGCCGGATAACAAAAAAGCGCATGAATTCATTCGCTTTTTTGTTATCAATCCATTAACAGAGCAATTATCCAAGTTGTGGAAATAGCGTTCTAAGACCATTGACCATAATCTCAATGGACAACGCCGCCAAGATAATACCCATCACACGATTGATGACATTAAGACCTGTATTACCCAACACCTTGCTAATCCGCCCTGCCCCCATCAAGCATGCATAGCAAAATAGACTGATGGCAAGTCCTGATGCCAAAATCATCAAAATACCTGCAAGACTGTTATACTCAGCAGCATAGATAATCACAGTAGAAATCCCACCAGGACCTATCATCATCGGAATGGCAATTGGCACAACTGCCACGCTTGCAAGACCGCCCACTTGACTTCGTTCACTGATCTCGTCATCGACATCTTTTTCTTGGGGCTTGGCAGGATTGTTACCAGCACTCATCATATTAAGAGCAATCAGCAATAGCAACAAACCACCCGCCATACGAAATGACCCTAAAGAAATGCCCAATACCTGCAATAATAGCTCGCCAAGCAATACAAAAAACGAAATCGTAATAAATACGGTCAAGCAAGCAGTGCGTGCCACTTTTTTCTTAGCATTATCCGAATGACCATTGGTAAAATGCAAAAACAGCATCAATGCCCCCAATGGATTGATTAATACCACAAATGCCAGCGTAATTTTAACTATATCAATTTCCACAACCATCACTCATCTTTTGCAAAAGACATCGTTCATTTAAAAATATCTTCATTCAAGAAGCAAAAACAATTCGTCAATTATCAAGCCTATCAATGGATTATTACAAACTGGTGGCGGCATAAATCACAGGCAACACCGCCTTGATACCACTAATGACAATCTCAACCGCCACTGCTGCCAAGAGCATACCCATCACACGACTCATGATACTAAGCCCTGTATCACCCAAAAATCGGCTAATCTTAGACGAGGTTAACAAAGAAATATAGCAGAACATCGAAATCAAAAATCCTGCCCCTACAATTGATAATTTTTGTGAAACCGATGGCATTTGACTAGCATAGATAATCACAGTAGAAATCCCACCAGGTCCTATCATCATCGGAATGGCAAGTGGTACAACCGCCATCGCCGCCAGTGGGCTATGCACACTAATACTATCGCCATCAGGCTTAACAGGGTTGCCACCACCATTCATCATGCTAATGGCAATCAAAAATACCAAAATCCCACCTGCAATCTGAAACGACCCCACCGAAATCCCCAAAAATTTCAGCAGATGATCGCCCATGAATGCAAAGAATGCCACAGTCACAAATATGGTCAAGCAGGCAATTTGAGCGACTTTCTTTCGGTCTTTAGGGGTGTAACCATTGGTGATATTTAAAAACAACCCCAATGCACTAAAAGGGTTGATAAGCACCACAAAAGCCAAAATAATCTTAATCAGTTCAATATCCATAATTTTTCTTAACTACCATTGTTGATCTTTAATAAACAACTCGCAATAAACACCTATTGTAACATAAGGCAGATGAAATACTTACCAAAATCCGCACTTTATGGTAAAATTTTATTCTCTTTTTATCAGCAAAAGCACCTTACCAGTATGCAAAACACGATTGATAATAACGATTTTCAAGATAAGCACGCCATCGTTCTATTCTCAGGCGGACTTGATTCAACTACTTGTCTTTACTGGGCAAAATCACAATTTAAAAGCATCACCGCCATCAGTTTTCGATATGGACAACGACATTCTAGCGAACTTATTGCTGCCAAAAAAATCACCGAAAATCTAGGCGTTGATCATCGCATTATTGATATTGACATCGCTCAACTTGGTGGCTCTGCTTTAACAGATCAAAACATCAGCGTGCCTGATTATGACGCCCACTCCAATGCCGTACCCATTACTTATGTACCTGCCAGAAATACCATTTTTTTATCTTATGCACTGGCAGCAGCTGAGGTCATGCAGGCAAATCACATCGTCATCGGCGTCAGTTCGGTAGATTTTTCGGGCTATCCTGACTGTCGCCCTGATTTTATCGAAGCATTTGAAAACCTTGCAAACCTTGCCACCGTTGCAGGGCGTGCAGGCAATCATCTAAGCGTCCTTGCCCCATTGCAGTATCTCTCAAAATCTCAAACCCTAGAGCTTGGTCTGTCTTTGGGCGTGGATTATGCCAAAACAGTATCTTGCTATCAAGCAGATGATGACGGCCGTGCCTGCGGTATGTGCGACAGCTGTGCACTACGCCAGCAGGGCTTTGCTCATGCAGGCATTGCCGACCCTACTCGCTATCGGCACTCGGTAGATTAACTGTTTTTAAAGCACCAAAGCCACAGTGATTACCGATGACTTTAGTACTTTTTGATCTTTGATTTTATTTAATGATTGACTTTTCTATACCTTCTCAATAAAATACCGACCAGTTGGTTTTAAAAACTTTGGCTTCTTGTGCAACTGTCCATTAGCCACACTCCATTACCGCTTTATACCATCTTAACCGTGCTATTATATCCAAAAAAAGCACCGAATTTACCCACCGAAATGGTATCAGCTTATCATAAACATAATAGCCAATGGCTTTTTAAAATCAATGATTCATTCACGATTAGCCACCCAAAAATACAGGAAAACCATGGAAAATCAATCACTTGATTTATTTAACAATACCCAAACAAAACGCAAAAACAACCCTGAGCTACTAAAGCACAATCTACTTATTGCCGCCAAGACACTCATGCTAGAAGATGGCATTGCCAACCTTTCCATTCAAAAAGTCGCCACTTTGGCAGGGATAAGTAAAGGTGGGTTGTTTCATCACTTTAAGAATAAAGAAATGCTGATTGCTTCTGTATTTGAGCTATTCATCGCTCAAGTAAACACCGCCATTTTAGAAGAGATTGAGCAGCTTGGCGAAAGTAAAGGTGTGTTTACTCGTGCTTATGTGAATGTATTTTTTTGCAATGATAGCATTGGTCTATCTAGCGACTGGGCAGGCTTGATTCGTGCCATGAATGCCGAGAGCAAACTTGTTTTACTATGGTCAAATTGGCTAAATCACAAACTAAAAACCTACGCCCATACCGATGATGATGTGCGTCTTGCTAGCATCCGCCATGCAGTTGACGGGGCTTGGTTAAATGACCTACCTGATGACAATCTGCCCAAGATTCATGCTTACCTAAACAAGCTGATTGATGATATTGTGGCATAAAATACACCAAGTTGTACATTGGGTTATTTTAAGTGCTTGTTAAAACATAAAAAACACCGCCTTCGTTAAGCGGTGTTTTTAAAATAAGCGATCAGCTTGATGGATACAGCCTAGATAGCATAACCCAACGCATAGAACGCCACCAATACCACAGCGATAATCACTGTGCCAATGTTTAGTTTATGAAACTCGCCTGCAATGATGCGTCCAAGTACCAATGACGCAAAACCAAGCATGATACCAGTTACAATGTTTGCTGTTAGCACAATGAACACTGCACAAACCAGGCCACTCATCGCACCCACAAAGTCTTCAAAGTCAAGCTTTGAAACATTGCTTAGCATAAGCAAACCCACATACATCAACGCAGGTGCTGTTGCATAGCTTGGCACTAAGAACGCCAAAGGACCAAAAAACAGCATAAGCAAGAACAATGCACCCACCACAACAGCAGTCAGTCCTGTCTTGCCACCAACTGCCGTGCCTGCCGCCGATTCAATGTACACAGCAGCAGGTGCTGTACCAAACAGACCTGAGAAAATACTTGACACCGAATCAGCAGTCAATGCCTTGCCACCATTGATGATTTGACCATCTTTATCTATCAAGCCTGCCTGCCCTGCCACCGCACGAATCGTACCTGTGGCATCAAACACCGCTGTCATCACTAAAGCAAATACCGCAGGCAACACTACCGCATTTAATGCACCCATGATATCTAGATTGAAAAACTGCGACTCACCATCAATCACTGGTAATTTAAAGATAGAGCCGCTAAATTGCACATTCGGATCAATAATCAGCCCAATCGCCGTGATGGCGATAATCACCCAAAGAATACTACCCTTGACTCGCTTGCGTTCAAGACCAATGATGGCAGCCAAACCAAGCAATGACATCAGCACAGGGAATGAAGCAAATTCGCCCATCTTGACAGGCAAGCCTGCATCATTTTTAATGACCAAACCCACACCATTAGCAGCAATGAGTAGCAAAAACAAACCGATACCAATACCTGCACCATGAGCGATGGCACTTGGCAAATTTCTCAAAATCCAAGCACGAATGCCCGTTACCGAAATCAGCGTAAACACCACACCCATCAAGAATATCGCACCCAATGCCACAGGAATGCTAATACCTTGACCCAAAACAAGACTAAACGCCGTAAAGGCAGTCAAGCTGATTGCACAACCAATCGCCATCGGCACATTTGCCCACAGACCAATTAAAATTGAGCCAAGACCTGCAACCAAGCAAGCAGCAATGAATACTGACTCAGCAGGAAAGCCCGCTTGCGACAGCATATTAGGAACAACGATAACCGAGTACACCATCGCCAAAAATGTCGTCAAGCCTGCAATGATCTCTTGACGCACAGAAGAGCCACGCTCTTCGATTTTAAAAAAAGAAAGCAAAGACATAAAACGCCTATTGAGTTTGCCAAAGTAACAATAAAGAAGAAAAAATTTACTAATTTTACTTGATAGTGAGTTTTTTTACAATTTTTAACGAATAGATTTTTGTAATTTTAGATAATTTTTTAAAAATTTAGAAAAAACACGGAGAAATTATGCGGACTTTTGCAAGTTTTTTAGGTAAAATGGTATGCCTTAATGAAAGATGATAAAGCCTAGCACTTTATACCTAGCACCTTATCTCAATCTTATTTTTCTTTTATAGTAACAGAACATTTAATATCATCCATGAAAAATACTCAAGAAAATATCACTCTACCTACTTTTCTGGTCAATCTAGTGGTAGGCGATGATGAACACACCATCAGCTTACCAAATTGGTTACAAGAATACAATCAAGGATTGATCTTGTATTTTTACCCCAAAGATAACACACAAGGCTGTTCAGTGCAGGCGGTTGATTTTAGTCAGTTAAAACAAGCATTCGCCGACAAAGGCTATCAGGTCATTGGCGTATCTCGTGATGGCATCAAGTCGCACCACAATTTTATCAACAAAAAAGAGCTATCCATCGCTCTTGTTAGCGATAGCAACGAAATGCTCTGTCAACACTTTGATGTCATCAAAGAAAAGATGATGTATGGCAAGACGCATTTAGGCATTGTTCGTTCAACCTTTGTGTTTGATAGTGCAGGGCAGATGATTGCCAGCTATCGCAACATTAAGGCTAAAGATCACGCCCAAACGCTACTAGATATGCTATAAATTCATGCAAAACCCATGAAAGTTCTACATTTATCGTCATCATTAAAGCATGATGAATCCGAGCGTGGCATCTACGCCATCACGCACGCACTCATGCGAGCAGGTCATGAATCTGTTGTCATTGGTGCTGCTCACGAAGATGAGGAGTTGGTTACTCGTCTTTTGCGTGATGGCACGATTTATCACCGCTTGCCCATGCCAAAAAAATCATGGTGGGCATTAAAGCATGTCTACAAATTAAGACAACTCATCTGTGAATATCAGCCAGACATCATTCATGTACACTCTCGAACACCTGCATGGGTGCTACACTGGTCATTAAAACTCATCGCTAAGGACAAACACCCCAAAATAGTCGCTACCATGTATGGATTTTACCCGCTCAATTCATACTCTAGAGCACTATTTAATGCCGATATTATTATCACCGCTTCAAAAAGCATAGATAAATACCTAAAAGACAAACTTACCGACAAAGAAGAAGATTTACAACAATTACCCTTTGATATCATATGCGTCAAGCGAGGCATTGATGTTCGCACCTATCCCTACCGCCATCATGCTTCGGTGTACTGGCTGCATAATGTTTTTGCTCAGTATCCAGAACTTGAACACAAAAAATGGCTACTATTTCCCACACCCATTGGCACACAGTATGGTCAAGAATGGCTGGTAGATATTCTGGGAAATCTGCAAGACAAATTCCCTGACATTCACGCCATCATTGCTGAAGACTTAGAGTTCAACTTAACCGACCAAGATGTATCCCACGAAGAATTCATTCAAAGAATTCATGCATTAGGACTAGATGATAAAGTTACTTTCATCGGCAGACGACCGCTCGATATGAGAGAGTGGCTGTCATCCGCCAACATCGTTCTTGCTCTTGCTAATCATCCAGAGAGTATCGGCATCACCGCCTTGCAAGCCATTCATCTAGGTACGCCTGTCATCGGTTGGGCAAAGGGGGCATTTGCTGATATTTTATCCGCCACCTACCCACAAGGTTTGGTCAAAGAGCAGACCGCTACCGCTTTATGCAAAGCAGTCAAATCACACCTACAAAATCGCCTACGCCCCACCATGACACACGAATACACCATCGAGCAGATGACTGCTGAGACTTTGGCAGTGTATCAGTCGCTTATGCCTGAATGCAAACTGGTAAAAAATGACCGTCATGACAACTTGGTTTGTATTCGCATTGATGACTAATCCTATTTGTTCAGCCATTTATGGGCTACCACTCAATCTGGCACACCAACCGATACAAACACAACCAAACACAAAAAAATAACCCAGCTTATCTAAGCTGGGCGTGTGGGTAAATACCATCCATAGCAAACAGTCCTTTGGCAATCATTGCCTGTGGCTAAAGCCACCCAATCTCCTTATCATCTATCCATGTGCATATTATAAAACGATACATGCAGACATACCATCAGCCATTACCGCCACAAAATGTAAGAAATCGCCGACAGATAACTTTATTCATAAAAATCACAAAAAGCACTTGATTTTTTATGAATAAAAGTGCATAGTTATAGGCTTATTTTTAACAACTTAACCAGTGTGATGATTGGTCGGCTTAGGCTAATAATCACACTCCATTAAAGGTAAATGCAATGGCAGAAAAATTAGTCGTAGGCTTAGTGGGTTGGCGTGGCATGGTAGGTTCTGTGCTGATGACTCGCATGACTCAAGAGGGTGATTTTGAGCATATCACACCTGTATTTTTTTCAACCAGCAACGCCGGTGGTCAAGCACCGAACTTCGGGGTTGATGCAGGTACACTAAAAGACGCTAACGACATTAACGAACTTGCCAAATGCGATGCCATCATTACCTGTCAAGGTGGCGACTACACCAAAGCCATTCACCCTGCCCTACGCCAAAGCGGTTGGCGTGGCTACTGGATTGACGCAGCAAGCTCTCTACGCATGGACGATGATGCAGTCATCATCTTAGATCCTGTGAATCGTGATGTGATTGATCAAGCTCTAGCTAACGGTCAAAAAGATTTCATTGGTGGCAACTGCACAGTGAGCCTGATGCTCATGGCAATTGGTGAACTTTTCCGCCGTGGATGGGTTGAATGGGTGTCTGCCATGACTTATCAAGCCGCCTCTGGTGCAGGTGCCGCCAATATGCGTGAGTTAATCACAGGTATGGGTGTACTGCGTGATAGTGTTGCTGACGAGCTTGCCAACCCTGCTTCTGCCATTTTAGACATCGACCGCACCATTGCTACCACTCAGCGTTCGGACGACTTTCCAAAACAAAACTTTGGTGCAGTCTTAGCAGGTAGCCTAATTCCTTATATTGATAGTCAGCTTGATAATGGTCAATCTCGTGAAGAGTGGAAAGGTCAAGCCGAAACCAACAAAATCCTAGGAAAATTAGGTGATGAACTCATCAATATTGACGGCATCTGTGTGCGTATCGGTGCGATGCGTTGCCATAGCCAAGCCCTAACCATCAAACTAACCCAAGACATTCCACTAGAACAAATCGAACAAGCCTTGCGTGAAAGCGATAATCCTTGGCTTGATGTGGTTGAAAACGACAAAACTGCTAGCATGGAACGCCTAACCCCTGTAGCAGTTACTGGCACACTAAATGTAGCGGTTGGTCGTTTGCGTAAAATGAATATGGGTGGTGAGTACCTAACAGCATTCACCGTAGGCGATCAGCTATTGTGGGGTGCTGCTGAGCCACTTCGTCGTATGCTCGCCATCATTCAAGGTCGCATTTAATCCTTGTAAAGAATACAAAAAAGCATGCTATTTTGGCGTGCTTTTTATGTTATGATATGCATGATTTTAGCTTTGTTGTCTTATCAAAACCATCATGAATCACACCACCCACATCATCTATGCTGGCGGAACTTTTGGTAGTCATTGCACACCATTATCGCCCTTGCCTGCGGACGAATTTTTGCCAATTTTAAAAACACAATTCTCCGATAAATTACCAAACATCACCATTGATATTTTACCCAATTTACTCATCAAAGACAGTAGTACACTCACTCCAAGTGATTTTGTGCATTTATACAGCTTAATCTTGCAGGCTTATGCGGTCGGTGGTCGGCGTTTTGTACTAATTACAGGCACAGACAGCCTAAGTTTTTTGGCGGCATTTTTAGCCAATGCCTTTAGTGATTTTAAAGACATTAGCCTGATTATTACAGGCAGTATGCAACCATTGTTCATCGCTGACAATCCCATCTACACCATCAATGAGAGTTCAGATGCTTGGGTAAATTTATCAGCAAGCATCATGGCTACAACCGAACACACAGGGGTATTTGTGCAATTTTATCACAAGCTCATGTATGCCCTTGACACCCAAAAGTTAAATAGCCAAAATCACGATGCATTTATTGGCAAATTGGTAAATAATAAAAAAACCGACCAAACGGTTTTTAATCAGAAACCATTCAGCATACAGTCAGTGATTGATGACAGATTGGCTCACCTGCCAAAGCTAATCGCCAACGCCAAACATACGCACATCACTGCCATATATTGCCTTCCCAATGATGTTGCCAACTTAGAACATCAACTAAGGCATCTAAGCGGTAATACCAAGTCAGTCATTTTAATCGGCTTTGGTGCAGGCAATGTGCCATCATCACCCACACTAATTGACCAAATAGTAAAACTTACCCAACAAAATATCCGAATCATCTGCACCACCATGTGTGCTTTTGGTGGCACGACCGCCGACTACGCATCGGGGGCTTGGCAGTATGAATATGGGGTTGAGGCAAGCGATAAAGGCATTGCCGGTATCTATGGTCAGACACTTTGGCAGGTTTTACAACCATGACAGACAATCTAAAACAAACTGCACCAATGGTATTGGTCGTACAACCTAACCAAAAACAGGTGCAAACTTATGCCATTGGCATTGAGTTCATCGGTACAAATTATCGTGGCTGGCAAAGACAGCAAGAAGTAGACAGCGTACAAGCACGCCTAGAATCCGCCATATCCACCATCGCCAATGAAACTGTAGAAGTTATCGCTGCAGGTCGTACCGATGCTGGCGTTCATGCAGGCAATATGATTGCACATTTTACCACCACTGCAAACCGTACTGAGTACAACTGGATGCGTGGGGTAAACACCCTACTACCTGATGACATCGCCTTACGCTGGATTACCCCCATGCCGTCCGATTTCCACGCACGCTTTAAGGCGATTGCTCGTCGCTATCGCTACATCACACTCAATCAGCCTTACCGCCCTGCTATCTTGCGTCATCAGGTAACCCATGTTTTTGAGCCACTTGATATAGATCAGATGGTACAAGCCAGTAGACTTTTGGTCGGCACGCATGACTTTACTAGCTTTAGAGCAGCACAGTGCCAATCCAATCAACCTGTACGCACAGTCAGTCATACCCATCTATTTCAGCATGGAGCATATCTGGTGCTAGATATACAAGCTGATGGCTTCTTGCATCACATGGTGCGAAACATCATGGGAGTACTGTTTGCCATTGGCAAAGGCGAGCTTAAGGCAGATGATGTTACACGATTGATTCATGCCAAAAACCGCTGTCTTGCCCCACCAACCGCCCCTGCTGATGGGCTGTATTTCATCAATGCCTACTACCCCAAGCACTTTCAGGAGTTACTACCAAATGCACCATTGACACCATTATGGCTTGGGCTTTTAGATGATTTTCACATCAACCAAAGATAAGGTCATATAAAGATGGACCAGTCATGTTATTTTATCGCTTGCCTAGCCCATCAGACCGCACTGCACATCTCTAGCAGATACCAACCATCGCATTAAGAAAGCAAGGGTAAAACCTAGCTTTTCATAAAAATATCAGCTATAATACCCCTTTATTTTTTAACTTAATTTGACTTATGGCAAAAAAAGACGACATCATCGAATTTGAAGGCGAGGTAATTGACACCCTGCCAAACACTCTATTTAAAGTCCGCCTAGATAACGGACATGAAATCATTGCCCACATCTCTGGTAAAATGCGTAAGCACTACATTCGCATCTTAACAGGCGATAAGGTGAAGGTTGAGATGACCCCATACGACCTATCTAAAGGTCGCATCACCTATCGTGGTAAATGATCAAAACCCAGTCTTTTGACTGGGTTTTCTTTATAAATCACGATGGCTTGTCTGTGAACTTGGTTGAATATAGCTTAAGTGAGTTTGTCGCTAGCCGTATGTTTGGCAAACCTTGCCAAACATTTAGCATATCATTGTACCACCCCAAACAGAAGGCTTTGCCATTAAAAACCACCCCAAAGGTTAGAGTTTAGATATCTAACTCCAACCTTTGGGGTGTAGTTCAACTTCGGTGGTTTCTTGTATTAGGCAATATTGACTTTTAAGTACACACCGTAAACATCTCTTTTATCCATGCACCAATTGACTTAATTTGTGGCAAACACACCTGATGTGTCATTGGATAGGTGCTAAAAACAGGGGTTAGACCCAAGTTATCTAGCGAATTTTTTGCCTGCTCGCCTAAGATTTTTGGAACAATATCATCATAATCACCATGATCAATTTTTACCAAAATATCGCCGTTCACACCTGCATCTTTGATGCTGTCTTTGGTGGCAAAATAGGTGGATAACGCCAGTAAGCCTGCAATCTGGTATGGTGTGGTAAAAGCATGGTGATACGCCACCGCACCACCTTGCGAAAAGCCTGCAATGATGATATTTTGACTAGGCACACCTTTTTTAATCTCTTGCTCAATCAAATCATCAATAGCACGAGCAGACGATTCAATCTGTGCTGTATCCACCTTTCTATCCAAACTCATCTCGATGATATCATACCAAGCAGGCATCACATAGCCACCATTGACCGTTACAGGAATTTGTGGTGCGTGCGGAAATACAAAACGCACTGATAAATCGCCTAAGTCAAGCTCAGGCACCACAGGTTCAAAGTCATGACCACTTGCCCCAAGCCCATGTAGCCAAATCACGCTGTGGCGGATGGGGGAATTTGTGGGATTATGTTCCACCATGACGCATGATAAAGGCTGATGCTTGACCGATTTGTTCATTTTATTATCCTAATTTTATCTTAACCAATGCACACTAAAACAATTTTAGTCGTACAGTACCCACTCATCAGTAGGTAGTAAATACCGCACCATCATATCACAAAGTCATCATATTTATCCAGATTTGCAAAAACCACATGGCAGGTGGTGAATTTTCCCCATTTTCAACAAAAAATCGTTATAATAAGCACCTTATATTTCATTTTATTTTTAAGGTCAAACATCATGCAGTGGAAAGGTCGCAGACAAAGCAGTAATATTGAAGACCGCCGTGGTAGTACACGAAAAGTCGGTGGTGTGAGTATTATTGGCTTGATTTTAGCACTCATTGTTTGGAAAATTTTTGGTATCAGTCCAGAGACCACCTTGGGCATTACCGAACAAATCACTCAAAATAGCCAAATCACCCAAGCCCCCACCCAAGAAACCGCTGAACAAGCTGAGACTCGTGCTTTCGTTGCCACCGTCTTGGCGGATACCGAAGATGTCTGGATACCGATTTTTAATCAGCTTGGTGGTACTTATCAACCGCCCAAACTTGTCATGTTTAGTGGCACGGTCCAGTCTGCTTGCGGTTCTGCAACTTCAGCCAGCGGTCCTTTTTATTGCCCTGCCGATCAAAAAGTCTATTTAGATACCAGCTTTTTTAAAGCAATGCGTACACAAATGGGCATCTCTGGCGAGAAAAACGCCACCGAGCTTAGCCAAAAAGACCAAGCAGCTGATTTCGCTCAGGCTTATGTCATTGCCCATGAGGTCGGTCATCATGTACAAACCTTACTGGGCATATCAAATCAAGTACGCCAAGCTCAAAGTCAAACAGATCAAGCAACCGCCAATAATCTGTCAGTACGCCAAGAACTACAAGCAGACTGTTTTGCTGGGCTGTGGGCAAGACATAATCATGAACGCACGCAATTTCTACAAAAAGGCGACATTGAGGAAGCTTTAGATGCCGCCGAAAAAATCGGCGATGACTATTTACAACACAAATCACATGGGCACGCCGTACCAGATAGTTTTACACATGGCACAAGCAAACAGCGTCAGCGTTGGTTCTATCGTGGTTTTGAGTCTGGCGACATTAGGCAGTGCGACACTTTCGCTACTCGCCAATTATAATTATAAAAACGCCATCAACTTGTTTTGATAGCGTCTGTATGCTTTTGGTCATGTAGTTCATAAAATTGACAATATATAGCGTATTCCTTAAAGAATACTTTGGCAAGACTGTACTCTTTGATGATTATCTAATTGCCCCCTGATAGAATCAACTGCTTCACGCAAACCATGATACAATATCGTATTTTGTTTACCAGTTGAACAATAAAATGGTAGTATACCACCAGCTCTTTTGTGTTTAAAAACCAGATAAGTAGTACTACCATCTGCCGGTATTTGAAATGCAAATGGTTTAATTATATATTTAATATTTGTGCCATTAAGATAGATTTCAATATCATGATTTCTACATATTTTAAATGTACACTTAGTAATTGCTCAGATAGTATTTTAACTTGTTGTTGCACTTTGTCAGATTGCATCTTTTGTCTTTGCATATACTCTTTAATCCCTAAATACCATGATTTCATTATTAAACCCCATCAATTATTAGTTCAGCTGTTAAAAGACTTGGATAAACATGAATATACTAACCTTACCTGAACCACTAAGTTCACTATTAACTCAGTTTTTAACTCAGCATACCAACTCGCCCATCGTCATTGATCCAAATATTTTAGCTTATCGTTGGGTTGGTAGCAAGCATGGGCAACTGATACCACTTGATGTGGTTTTTGGAGTGGACTTAGATGACCTTATGGGCATTGAGACCCAAAAAGACAAGCTAATTACCAACACATGCCAGTTTCTATCAGGACTGCCTGCCAATCATGTGTTAATGACAGGCTCTCGTGGAGCAGGTAAATCATCATTGGTGCGAGCTCTACTCAAACGCTATCATAGTGCAGGACTGCGAGTCATCGAAGTAGCTCGTGATGATTTGGTACATCTGGATCAAATCCGTCAAGCCATCAAAATATCACAACAAGCAGGTAATACCAACCACTACATCGTGTACTGTGATGATTTGGCATTTAATACTCAAGATGAAAACTACCGCACCCTAAAAAGTGTACTTGATGGTGCTTTAGATAGTGAACAAGAAAGACTGCTTGTGTACGCCACCAGCAATCGCCGCCACCTACTGCCACAGATGATGAAAGACAACATCAATATCTACAACGGTCAGACTGATGAGGTTAATCCCTACGAGACCATTGATGAGACCGTCTCATTATCAGATAGATTTGGTCTATGGCTATCATTTTATCCAATGAATCAAGACACCTATTTAAACATTGTTGCAAACTATCTTACCAAACATGGCTTGGCATTTGACGAGGTGGCACAGCAAGAAGCCCTAAAGTGGGCAAGCACTCGTGGCGGTCGTTCTGGTCGCATTGCTTATCAATTTAGTCGCCATTGGGCAGGCATGAACCAACTACAACAATAACCGCCATACTCATTAACCATACCAATAATAAAAAAACACACCATTAAGATGTGTTTTTTTATTATTGGTATGGTTAAAAAAGGCAATTATGCGTCATAAGGGTCTCTTAGCACAATCGTCTCCGCACGGTCAGGACCTGTTGAGATGATATCTACAGGACAACCAACCAACTCTTCAATACGCTTGATATAAATCTTGGCATTCTCTGGCAAATCTTCAAACTTGGTAATTCCAATGGTTGATTCGCTCCAGCCTGCTAAAGTTTCATACACAGGCTCAACTTTCTCATAGAACTCTGCATCATAAGCCCCTGCACATTCGCCCTCTGGCACACGGTATTTAGTAGCAATCTTAATCTCATCAAGACCATCTAACACATCTAGCTTGGTTAAGCAGATGCCCGACATTGAGTTTAGCACCACCGCACGACGCAGGCTGACTGCATCAAACCAACCGCATCGGCGAGCACGACCTGTAGTCGCACCAAACTCATGACCTACTTTTGCTAGGTGCACACCCACTTCATCAAATAGCTCGGTTGGGAAAGGACCAGAACCCACACGAGTGGTATATGCCTTGGTAATGCCAAGCACATAATCAAAATACAAAGGACCTAAGCCTGTACCTGTCGCTACACCGCCTGCTGTTGTATTTGAGCTGGTAACAAATGGGTAAGTACCATGATCAATGTCAAGTAGCGTGCCTTGTGCTCCCTCAAACATTAAGTTTTCACCAGCATTACGGCGTTTTTCTAGTTCATCAGTCACATCAACAACCAAATCCCTAAGTTCATCTGCCCACACTTTGCACAGCTCAAGTGTTGCATCATAATCGATGGCCTCCACCTGATAATATTGAGTTAAGGAAAAGTTATGATATTCTAACAGTGCTTCTAGCTTTTGGGGCAAATCCGCTCTAAATAGGTCAGCCACTTTTAAGGCACGGCGAGCCACTCTGTCTTCATAAGCAGGGCCGATGCCACGACCTGTTGTGCCGATTTTGGCATCGCCACGCTTTAGCTCACGAGCTTGGTCTAGTGCGGTATGATATGGCATGATGAGTGGGCAAGCAGGCGAGATACGCAGACGCTCACGCACAGGCACGCCTTTTTCAATCAAGCCGTTCATCTCTTTTAACAATGCATCAGGGGCAAGCACAACGCCGTTACCAATAAAACAAGTAACCCCCTCACGCAAGATGCCAGACGGGATTAAGTGAAGTACAGTCTTCTCGCCACCAACAACCAATGTATGACCTGCATTATGACCACCTTGATAGCGTGAGACTGCTGTTGCTTTTTCGGTCAAAAGGTCAACAATCTTACCCTTGCCTTCATCGCCCCATTGGCTACCCAATACTACGACATTTTTACCCATAATCTTTCTTCCTCAGTTAACAATCATTCTAATTCTGTTGTATCGCCAATCATAGCAATAATAAAAAATTATTCAATCGGTGCCATCAAGCCACTAGTCATCACCAACCAACTGTACCACCCACACTCCATCATCAAGGTGTAATACGCCATCAATCATTTGCGGTTTGTCATCAAAGGATAGTGGCTTGATAACGATACAGCCCTCATCTTGAAGTGTAGCAATTTGTTTGTCTAGGTCGTCTTTTTGGTCATTATCGGCACGGCACAAATCATCATAATCCACTACAATCACAGTATCTTCTTGTAGTTCAACATATTCAAGCAGGCGATTCATATCCATACTAAAACCTGTTGCCTGTCGCCCTGCTCGTGCACAAAAACGCCCACCACGCACCAAAGGTTGTGTCTGTGCGATGACCGAACGATTCAAATAAACATTAAACACAAGTCCTGTATGGTAGTGATAACCAGACAGCTCAGTAATATCAACACTAACGCTCATGCCCAGTGCTTTGATGTGCGATGACAAAGTGGCAATCTCAGTCGCCGCTTCAACAATCGGCGTGCTATCTTGAGCTTTTTTGGATAATTTTGACAATAGATTGTTTGCATCAGGTATGGCATCTTGGGCAAGCGTGTGCTGAGCAAGCACCAAAAAATCTACCCCACCTTCAATAGATAGGCACAATGTCTCAAGTTCGGGCAAATCTTTTTTGATATACAACGACATAAGCGTATCAATGACCGACTCTTCGGTATGATGTAGCGTGCATAACGCATCAAAAATCACCACATGACCAACATCAATATGCAGATTATCACGGCTCATGCCGATCTCATCGGTCAATGCCACCAATAGATCAATGAGTGCCATCTCGGCATTGACATGGCTTATCCCAAAAATCTCCGCCCCTAGCTGAAGTGGTGTACGCAGTCCAAACAGTCCATTAGGCAGCGTCTTAACCACCTGACCAATATAGCAGTAACGACTCACTCCATCGCCATGCTGTGCGTCAATACGAGTAATCTGTGGTGTAATATCCGCTCGCACGCCCATCATGCGACCTGTGAGCTGATCCACCATCTTGAAAGTCTGACGCTTTAAATCCTCATCAGCACCACCAAGCAAAGTCTCGGTATATTCAATCAAAGGCGGTGAAACCAACTGATAACCATTGGCAGTTAGAACAAATAGTAGTGCATCTCGCAGACTTTCTTGTTTTTGAGCATCTTTAAATAATACATCTACCACGCCATCTGGCAAAAGCCAGTTTTTGGCATCAGTACGCTGTAGGCTAGTCGCCATCGTGCAGGTCGGCACAACAAACCCCTATTCATTAGTGATGGATGAATAAATAAAAATAGCAAGTCATCACTTGCTAGAAAAAACACCCTACGCTTATAAAAAGACCATTAGGATTTTGATTGGTTTTTTCCTCCTTAGTTTATCATTAAATTACTAATACGACTAGGCTAAATTATAAATTATTTTAACAAAGTATCACTCAAACAACGATTTTTTAGAATCTTTCTAAACATACAGCCCAATCAACCACTGGGTAATTTTATGGTATTTATACAATACCCACCTTTAATCATCATTACCAATTCGTTAATTTATGATGAAAAGTGGCGTAAATATTGCTATAATACGCCGATTTGCATCACATTATTTTACACCAAGGGGAGTAGCCATGCCGAATAAGCACCACACGGACGATATGAACACCCCCAAATGCGATACCATTGAAGAGTATCTCAATGCACCAAACGAACCATCAAGACGCCCTACTACACCAACCGATGATGAACTGACCGAAGAGTATGATGAAGAGTTGTCATTAGACAGCCAAGACAGCTACATCTATGGCGATGCTGATGCCACCGATGAAGACACCATCGAAATCATGACGGTGTACGACCCAGATGCCGATCGCTTTGAAGACCTAGAAGACTCTGGCGATAATGAAACCATTGTCTGCTATTCTTATTCTAGAAAAACAGGCGAGCCCATAGAGCAGTTGCACATTGATGATGTCAGCCGTGCCTTAACCAACAACAATCAATTTATCTGGCTTGGTCTGTATGATCCTAGCATTGAGACCGTTCAAGAAGTCAAAGATGCCTTTGACTTACACGAACTTGCCTTAGAAGACGCCCTTGCTGAACACCAACGCCCAAAGGTTGAAAGCTATGGTCATGATATGATTTTTGTGGTGGTGCGTACCGCAAAACTTGAGGACAATCAAATCCGCTATGGCACAACAGCCATATTTATGGGAAAAAATTTCATCATTAGTATTCGCCGTGGTGCTTCCAACTCTTACGCACCTGTGCGTGAGCATTATCATCGCCGCCCAGAACGCCTAAGATTAGGACCGATTTTCGTCTTGCACGCCATCTTAGACTTCATTGTTGATAATTATTTACCAATCACTGACCGACTGGGGAATTATTTGCGTGAACAAGAAAGAAATATTTTTTCATCAGAATTTAGCCGAGAAACACTAAAAAGTTTATACGAATTAAAATCTCAGCTCGTCCATATGCGTGCGGTCATTTTGCCCGTACAAGATGTCTGCAACTTTTTTATCAATCACAAAAAAAACGAACTTATCTCAGCATTCCCTGTTGCTGCTCAGCCCTATTTTCGTGATGTCAACGACCACCTACTACGCTCACTTGATGCGGTAAACGGATTAAATGAAATGCTCTCTGTCGCCATGAATACCTATACCACGATGGTAACCATGGGACAAAACGATGTCGTGCGTAAACTTGCTGCATGGGCGGGTATCGCTGCCGTACCAACAGCAGTGGCAGGCATCTATGGCATGAACTTTAAGTTCATGCCTGAATTGACTTGGCAATATGGTTATTTTATCGTCATTGGGGCGATTTTACTCATCTGTATTTATCTTTACTCTAAATTCCGCCGTGCTGGGTGGTTATAGTCAAAACCCTTTTTCTCGGTAAGATACTGCCAATAACGGCGTGGCATTTGGGCGATGTGGTGCTTGGTGTTGATACGCTCTTTGATGGTAACATGGCGAAAATATGCCTGCCATAACCTTTGGTAAATTGGCTCTTTTTCGCCATGAATGGTGCTTGAATCGTCTAAAAGCCTTTGATCAATATCTACCACCTCACGCACACCTGCCTTAGGATTGGTGTGGTCATAAAATATCCCATAGCCTCTCACCACATCAAAGATTAGCCAGCTTTGATCAGCAAACCGTTTAGCAAAAAAATCCCCAATTAACGGCAAGACATTAAAATCAGGATTAACCTTAGCAAAATACACATCATTATCCGTACATTCAAATCGTACGAATGCTTGCATACGATGCCTCTCCCGCCCAACTTTCTTGATGCACTGATGAACCACCAAGACATCTGGGTGAGCATAATTTTGCATGACATTTTTGTTGGGATGATTAAGCTGATGCACCACCACTGATAAAAGATGTGTGTAGATTGTCGCATCTTCTGATAAAAATGCCCAAATCACTTGCCTTAAATCTAAAATTTGCCGAATTTTATCCAGTACACGCAAAGCTTTCTTTTCATCTGTTGGTACTTGTAGCGTGGTCAAAAAAAGATGGGGTATCTCATCATGCTTTGCAACAACAGTAATATGTCGCCCAATCAATCTATGCTCATAAGCATAAAACACCGCCGACAGCCAACCCTCAAAACTCCCATCAAAGACCAACGCTACGCCATCATCACCGAACAAATCAACCACAGCCACACCTTAAAATAAAGACAACTGCCCAGTACGCTGTTCACCAAATTTTGTGGTGGTCTGCCCCATCAGAATCTCTCGAAAATTCTCACGAGTCAGTTCGTTTAAATAAGGATTGGGCGTATTTAATGCCACAAAATATCTGGCACGATTGACCGACGCTCCCATTTGTTTGAGATGTTCAAGGGTAAGCGAAGTAAACTTACGAGCCTTAATGATTTTTTTGGCGGTACACACCCCAATGCCTGGCACACGCACAACCATCTGATAGGGTGCTGTTTGGATATTGACAGGGAAGTGTTCACGATGACGAATTGCCCATGCCAGCTTTGGGTCAAATTGTAAATCCAAAAAAGGCTGACCGGCATCAACAATCTCATCTGCCTCAAAGCCATAAAATCGCATGAGCCAATCTGCCTGATACAGACGATTTTCCCGAACCAATGGTACAGGCGTATTGACAGCAGGCAATCTGTCATCAGCAAGCATCGGTACATAACCTGAGTAGTATACTCGTTTTAAATCATATTTTTGATAAAAATGGCTTGATAGTCGGATGATTTGATGGTCTGTCTCGCCTGTTGCTCCGATGATGAACTGTGTGGACTGCCCTGCTGGGGTGAATTTTGGGGTATGTTTATGTACCTTGCGTGAATCCTTGAACTGTACGATTTGTTCTTGGACGGTTTGCATGGGTGTTTTCATGTCGTCATGGTTTTTTTCAGGAGCAAGCAATGCCAAGCCTGACTTGGTGGGGATTTCCATATTCACTGACAATCTATCGGCATACAACCCAGCCTCTTTCATCAATTCATCAGATGCCCCTGGAATGGTCTTTAAATGAATATATCCATGAAAGCCATGCTCGGTACGCAAAGTCTTGGCGACACGCACCAACCGCTCCATTGTATAATCCGCACTCTTAAAAATACCAGAACTTAAAAATAGCCCTTCGATATAATTTCGCCGATAAAACTGCATGGTTAAATCTACAACCTCCTCCACCGTAAAAGCAGCTCTAGGGGTGTCATGGCTACGCCTAGAAGTGCAGTAGGCACAGTCATATATGCAGTAATTAGTGAACAAAATTTTTAATAAAGACACACATCGCCCATCTTCTGTATAGCTGTGGCAAATACCTGACTTTGAAGCATTTCCCAAGCCACCTTGATTTTTACGATTGCCACCACTTGATGAGCATGAGACATCATATTTGGCAGCATCGGCAAGAATGGATAATTTTTCTTCGATACGGATATGATTCATGGATTTATTGGCTATTATTCTAATTGCTGAACTAAAAATTATGTTATGTTTGATATTTGAACTTTTATTATTATCATTGCACCATCGTCATCACTTGATACATACCTGTGCGATACAAGATGATTACTTATTACCATAAATGGGTATCAGCACTCATGAATTAAAGCGGTTCATGAGAGTTTATTAGGTTATTTTTTGTTAAAAAATTATCATTATTATGAATTTTTGTTTTTATTAAGGGCAATTCCACCCAAAATCCACTAGTACCCTACCAAATCCATCATCAAGTGGAGCGACCACTTCTACCCTATTTCCCCTCATGTCATCAAATGCCAAACGATGAGCGTGAAGCAACAACCGTGATACGCCAGTAAATGCTGCCACCGCACGATTTTGAGCGGTATCGCCATGCGTAGTATCGCCCACAATGGGGTGAAATAGGTGAGTCATGTGCCGTCTTAGCTGATGCTTACGCCCCGTAATGGGAGAAAGTTTCATGAGTGAATAGCGAGAAGTTGAGTAGCGTGGCGTAGAAACAAAGGGCATCTGAGTGGTTGCCAAACATTCATAGTCTGTGATTGCCGCCTCTGCGACTTTATCCACCTTAGCAAATTTATCAGCAATTTTATCCAGTCGCACCTTTAAGGGATAGTCAATCCGTCCGTTACCCGTCAGATGACCACGCACCACCGCTAAGTAGGATTTATCCACTGTATGAGTCTCAAACTGTGCCGATAGCACTCGTGCCGTCTCGCTAGATTTGGCAAACAGTAACACCCCCGATGTTGGGCGATCTAGGCGGTGCACAGGATAAACATACTGCCCCAACATATCACGCAAAGTTGTCATCACAAAGACGGTCTCATGTTTATCCAACCAAGAGCGATGCACAAGCATGCCGGCAGGCTTATTGACAACAACCAACTCGTCATCTTGATATAAAATTTCTAACATCACAACCCCACCAACCGACAACACAGCGTATCATATGCCATCTTTTCTTGCACATTTTGCCCCACAGCCACCATCATCTCATCAAGACTGGCTAAAAACGCCTCTATTGCAGGCAAGTTTAACATCTGCTGACTCATCAAGGCTTGAACATCAATATCAGTATGGCGACTGTCCAAACCCAAGCCTAATCGCACTAAGTCATTTAGCATCAGTCGTGTCAGCACCACAAAATCACCAAAACCCATCACACCCTGCCAATAATCACTTGCTGCAATGGGCGTTCTTGTTCCACTTCTAAGAGCAAGCCAAGTTTTTAACCAAAGCGTCCGTTGATTAAACCATGCCGTCTGTGGCAATTTTACCGCCTTTAACACCGCCCCATCTGCCAAATCCAGACATAAGCGTGAGAGTGATTCATCACCCAATTCATCAGTTACAAACTCCAATGCCTGTCCATAATCAATACGATTTAATGGCAGATTTTGCACACGGCTTTTGATGGTGGGTAGCAATCTGGCAGGATTGTCGCTAATTAACATTAAATGTACGCCAGCTCGTGGTTCTTCTAAGGTTTTAAGCAGAGCATTAGCCGCCCCCACTGACAGGCTTTCTGCATGGTCAAGTACAATAAGTCTCACACCTCGACCTTTGATATGGCTATACTCTTGTAAGTCTCTCACCTCATCAATCTTAATAGAAGCTCCATCCACCTCCTCACTTGTTGGCAAGCTCCCTGATGGAAGCACCATCAAATCAGGGTGCGTACCAGCAACAAGCCAAGTACAGCTCTCACATAGCCCGCACGCCCCACTTTCATGCTTATTTTGACAAAGTAGCCATGCCATAAATCGCCAGACAAATGCACGCTTACCAATGCCTGCCATACCACTTGCTAAAAGTCCGTGTGGCAGTTTACCATCATAAAACTGGCGAGTAGCTTGTTCCCAAGCCTGTTTTTGCCAAGCAAGTAATGGGGTAAAATAAGGTAGCTGTTCCTGCTCATTCATGAGATGACATCCATATAGGTTTCTTGATGAAATCTTAATATCACACTCTTAAAGTCAAACATCATTACCCCACTCCTTAAAACTTCAAAAGCTCATCTACCGCCATCGCATTTAACCTGTCCAAATCCTCTTTTGTATCAACCCCTAATGGCAGGGCAACTTTGGCAACATCAATGGCAATTCGCCCCCCATTTTCTAAAATACGCAACTGCTCTAGACTTTCTAACTTTTCAAGTTTGCCTTGCTCCCATCCGCTAAATTCTTTTAGCAGTCTGACACGATAGGCATACAACCCCAAATGGCGATAGGCGTTTTTTGGCACATTGCCAAGCTCACCTATCAAACTACCATCTCTATCGTACGGAATGGGACTGCGACTAAAATACAAGGCTTGATTACCCGCCTTAACCACTTTAACCACTGAATTTTTATAAAAATTCTCAAAATTATCAATGACCTCGCACAAAGTTGCCATCATACAATCAGGATTTTTTAATAAAAGATTTTTGGTTTGCTCTAAGAGTAAAGGTGGAACAAGCGGTTCATCGCCTTGCATATTCACCACAATGTCATCATCTGCCAGACCCAAAAGCTCTACCACCTCGCTTAATCTGTCCGTGCCTGATGCGTGCTCACCTGTCATCACAACAGGCACGCCTGCATCTTGACACACTTGATAAATCCGCTCATCATCAGTCGCCACACACACGCTATCAGCAAAAGTCGCCTTCATCGCTTTATCCACCGTCCACAAAATCATTGGTCTACCATGGATTTCTAGTAAAGGTTTGGCAGGCAGGCGAGTAGATTGATAGCGAGCAGGAATGACAATATGGGTTTTTGGATTGGCTTGCACGAATAACTCCTTAAAGTCATGTTAGATTTTGTTTAAAACAACTTTTGATCATGTGTATTACGGCTATCTTTTAAAAGATTTGATGAATTGAATTGGGCGTTGTTTTTAAGACAGTGTATTTTTTTATAAGGATAACTTATGATGACAGCTCTTGATAAAAATGCGTACAACTTTTGATTTAAAAGCCACCTTTTATCATAATCATGCAATATCAAATCTATCCAATACCGCATCCATCTGCCGATAGACACTCTCTGACAGTACCATTTGCACAGGCAACACCCAGATATTATCAAAAATAGCATGGGGGATATCTTTGGCAAGTTCACGCAGTTTGACAGCGTCTTTGGTGGTGGTGATAACCGGTAAATCAGTCAAATCCAACAGATCATCAATATCAAAGGCGTGATGGTCACCAAATGGCTTCTCTACCACTTCAAAACCCAAATCTGACAAGGTTTTAAAAAATCGTACAGGATAACCAATACCACTCACAGCATAGATTTTTTGGGGCATTAAAGATGTATCGCTCGCCAATAGTGGTATGGGACGACCAGAGATTAGGTGCATGAGTAGAGCATCGTCAGCATACCGCTCGGCTCGGCTATCATGATAGATAATGGTCGCTCCTGTCAGTCGGTCAAGCGGTTCACGCAAAAATCCCTGTGGAAAGAGTTTGCCATTACCAAACCCACGCATGCCATCAACCACAATCCATTCCACATCACGGTGTAAGGCATAATGCTGTAAGCCATCATCACTGATAATCAGCTGTAAATCAGGATAACTTTCCATCAGTAAGTCAATCGCCTGTCCACGATTTGCCCCCACCGCCATCGGCACAAAGGTTTCATTCACAATCAAACATGGTTCATCGCCCACCTCTTTAGGGGTGCTGTTTTTTTGCACAAGGGTGGGATTCTTAGATTCTCGCCCATAGCCACGACTAATCACACCCACCTTTATGCCTTTTTGTTGCAAATAACGCACAAGTGCGATAATCAGTGGAGTCTTACCACTACCGCCTACTGTGATATTCCCAATCACCATCACAGGAATTGGGGCGTGATATTTGGTAAGTGTATGATTATCATACAAGGACTTACGCACACGACCCACCACGCCATACAATGACGACAGAGGGGCAAGGGTATTTAACCATGGGGACTGAGTCTGCCACGCCTGCGTGATAAAAAGTTCGGCTTTTTTCATGCCAGACCGCCCTGATTCACTTCGCTTATTTGCTCATCAAAGGTGCGTTCATACATGGTGCGATACATACCACCTTTAGCAAACAGCTCATCATGCGTACCCATCTCCACAATCTGCCCATTATCCATGACAACAATGCGGTCAGCATTGGCAATGGTAGATAAGCGATGGGCGATGACCAGAGTTGTCCGCCCTGCCATGACTGTCTGCAGTGCCTTTTGGATGTAGTATTCAGATTCGTTATCCAAAGCAGATGTCGCTTCATCTAAAATAAGAATCGGAGCATCTTTTAATAAAGCCCGTGCGATAGAAAGTCGTTGACGCTGACCACCAGAGAGCTGAAGACCATCAGCACCAATAAAACTGTCGTAGCCGTTAGGCAGTGCCATAATAAAATCATGAGCATACGCATCTTTACTCGCCTGCACTATGTCATCAAATGGCTTATCAGCGAGCAAACCATAAGCAATGTTGTGAGCGATACTGTCCAAAAATAGCGTAACTTGCTGATTGACTGTCGCAACCTGCTCACGCAAAACAGACAGCTTAATCTCGTCAATGGGTATGCCATCTATCAAAACCTGACCACTTGTAGGACTAAGCGTACGAGTCAGTAAATTCACCAGTGTGGTCTTGCCAGAACCTGACCGCCCCACAACCGCCACCGTCTCGCCTGCCTTAATAGATAGATTTAAGTTTTTAATCGCCTGCGTACCACTGTCATAAGTTAAATTAACATCACAAAAATCTATATCACCCACAATGGCAGGGGTTAATAACCCTGTATCATGCTCTTCTGGAGTATCTAATAATTCAAAGATAGACAGTCCTGCAGCAATACCCCTCTGAAGTTTTTGGTTGACATCGGTCAAAGCCTTGACAGGGCGAGCCAATAGTCCTGCTGCTACTAAGTATGATGCAAACTCACCTGCACTGGTATCACCCAACACTTGTGGACGCAAGGATAACCAGATAACAAAGCACATACCCACCGCCATGAGTAACTGGATAAGCGGTGTGTTAATGGCAGCTAAAATGGTGATTTTTAGCCCCTTATTTAAGTTTTCTAAAGAAGCCTTCTCAAATCGCTTAGATTCATAAGCCTGACCGCCATAGTTTTTGACCACCTGATAACCTGTAATGGCTTCATTGGTGATGTGGCTGACCGCACTCATCGTATCTTGAATGTCTATAGATAAAGTAGCAAAACGCCTAGAGACTTGCTTAATCAACCAAAAAATCGGCGGAACAATCACCATTAACACCAGCGTAAGTCGCCAATTGGTATAAAATAAAAAGCCAAACAAAGCAATAACTGTTAGACCATCTTTTAATAGCGTTATGATGGATTCGGTGGTGGCCGCAGTTACCTGTTCCACATCAAAGATGAGTTTAGAAGAAATTGTACCAGCAGGGTTTTTTAGATAAAAATCAGCAGGTAGCTTGAGTAGCTTTTTAAATACTTCCACTCGCAGACTATATACCAAACTCCTTGCCATTACCGCTGCATAATAGCTACCCAAAAATGCCCCAACCCCACGAAATACAAACAATAAAATTACCAAAAACGGAAACCAAAACTTGCGTACATTATCGTTGTTATTAATCGCCTCAATAATGTATTCAAAAAGCTTGGCACTCGCCACCTCACTACCCGCACCAATGGCAAAACCAATCACCACCAAAACAAATGCCCACCAATATGGTTTTAGATACGACATCAGTCGGACAAAGATGGCAAACTTATCAGCACGCTCAAAAACTTGCGGTTTAGCGGATTTTTCTAAGGCAGTATTCATGGTATGTTTGCTTGATTAGGCGATGGATTTAGGTAGGGTTGACCAACTGGCTTGGGATAAATTTATTAACTCAGCTGACCCAAGCCAACCAGACAAGAACATAAAAAAGTCGCAGGCGACCGATTAAGGCAGTGGCATAAGATGACAATTACTGTAAGCCAAAATGGGTTAATAATCCTTGTAATTCATCATCGTCATGGAAAAATATTTCCACGCTACCACCACCATTTTTGCTTTGTTTGAGTTTGACCATTGCCCCTAATACCTCAGACAGCTTTTGATTGAGTAGGATAATCTCATGATTATCAGCATTGGCAGGCTTAGCAGGCTCTGGGTTTAAGATGGATTTGACTAATCTTTCAGCATCACGAACCGTCATCTTAGCATCAATGATTTTTTTGGCGATGATGGGCTGTTGTTTGGCGGACAATGACAATAAAGTGCGTGCATGACCCATATCAAGCAGACCTTCTTGCATATATTCTTTGACTGTGTCGTGCAGGTTGTTCAATCGCAGTAAATTAGATACAGTAGCACGAGCTTTGCCGACCACATCAGCAATCATTGCATGGCTCATGCCAAATTCGGTATGAAATCTCTGTAAAGCAGCGGCTTGCTCTAGGACATTTAGGTCTTCACGCTGAATATTTTCAATCAGTGCTAAAGCAATCGCCACCTCATCAGACAGCACCCGCTCAATGGCAGGAATGCTATCAAGCCCTGCCATTTTTGAAGCTCGCCACCGGCGTTCGCCTGCAATAATCTCATGGGTAACGCCCTGCTTTTTTTGCTCACCTGCCAACAATGGACGAATGACTATGGGCTGCATGACACCATGTTGACGAATAGAATTGGCAAGCTCGCTTAGCGTCTCTTCGTTCATCTTTTGGCGTGGCTGATATTTGCCTGATTGTAAACAAGCAGGGTTGATTTGAATTAAGGCGACTCGCTCAATATCATCGGTTATGCCACTTTTTTTAGCCTTGGCTTTTTTCTTGGATTTTTTGATTTTATTCAAACCAGCGGACTTGCCCTTCGTCTCATCATCAAGCAAGCTAAAATCTACTTTATCCGTAACTTGCTCTTGATTAGGCGTGGCTGTAGTAGGTGCAGATTCAATAATCTGCCGTTCTTGCTTAATCTTGCCCATCAGGACATCTAATCCACGCCCTGTACTAAGTCCGCGTTTTTTCATGCTATTTTCCAAGTCAAACCACATGGCACGCCTACGATGCCACTACTAAAATCAGCCCAAAGTTGATATTCTAGCACAGTTTTTGGCTGTTTGTCATTTACCAGTCAAACTGGACTCGTACTTTAGCTTGGAACCGTTCAGGTTCTTGTGTCTGCTCCACCACTTCATTCATCAGATGATGATAAGCGATTGCCCCTTTTGACGACTTTTCGTAGCCAAAAATTGACTGTCCAAAACTTGGTGCTTCAGCAAGACGCACGCTTCTTGGGATTGCCGTTTTATATAAAAGCTCACCAAAATAATTTTCAAGTTCTACAGAAACATCTTGAGCAAGCGTATTTCGCCCATCATACATGGTGCGAACCACACCACGCACCTGCAAATCAGGATTGATATCTTTAAGTCGTTTGATGGTGTCAATCAAATCCACCACACCCTCAAGAGCATAATACTCACACTGCATGGGAATGATGACATTCTTAGCGACAGCAAAGGCGTTAATCGTCAGCATGCTAAGGCTTGGAGCACAGTCCATAATCACATAATCATAGCCAAATTTTCCACTTTTTTTAGTGGTTTTAAAGGCTTTTTTTAATAAAAACGGTGCATCTTCCACATCAGCAAGCGATACATCAATACCTGCCAAATCACGGTTTGATCCCACGACATCAAAGCCTGCTGGTGCATTTTTTTGTATGACTTTATGTAGTTTTACACCATCAAGCAACACATCAACAATACTCGCCTCCAACTCATTCTTATCAAGCCCTGCCCCTGTGGTGGCATTGCCTTGCGGGTCTAAGTCAATGAGCAATACTTTGTATTTGCCAATCACGGACAATGCCGCTGCCAAATTGACCGCCGTAGTGGTTTTACCCACTCCGCCTTTTTGATTGGCAATTGCGATAATTTCCATACGATACCTTAAAATCTACCTGTTGTATTATTAAGCTGATGCTGTTTAATTTTTGATATGATGCAACTTTAAAATGACTTGGTATTATACCCTGCTTAGATACACCACACACCGCTCATCGCTCATCTGTGGCACACTGATGGGCTTAATCTGAACCTGCCAATCAACCAAGCGTGCCACCTCATCATCGGTTGGCATCTTGCCTTTCATGGCATATAAAACACCGCCCACCTTTAGATAGGGATTGGCAAGCTGTGTAAAGTCATCAAGACTGGCAAAGGCTCGAGAAGTAATAACATCAAACACACCTTCAAAATCTTCAATACGCCTTGCCACAGGCGTGATATTATCAAGCCCCAGCTCACCTGCCATCTGACGGATAAAACGCACTTTTTTGCCATTACTATCAAGTGCAACAACCTGCCAATCAGGTCGCATGATGGCAATGATTACCGCTGGTAAGCCTGCCCCTGTGCCAATATCTAGCACACTGACATCTGATTTATCAGCAAAGGGCAAGTCGGCAATGATTGCCAAACAGTCTAATATATGCTTAATAAAGGCTTCTTTTGGTGCGGTGATGGCGGTCAGGTTGTACGCCTTCGTCCAAAGCAATAAATTATCCAAGTATGCCAAAAGCTGATGGAGTTGTGTCTGGCTAAAAGTCAAGTTAAGAGCCTTGGCACTTTGCTGCAATTCTGCAATAAAGCCATCAGCATGGTTAAATATTTTATGGTAGGTATTGTTCATGACATCATTAAATGGTTGTGGTAAAAGGTGAAGTTTATCAAATTTTTAATTTTTAAACAGGTTTTATGCCATCGATTGACGAACAAGGGCAAATTTTTCATGCCTTGATGTCTCTATAACGACCGCCAATTCGCCCAATAAGGCAGTAGGTAAAACACCTATATTTACTTACCTTACCCTTTATGTGCGTTAATTATAGCCTTAGTACATCATTAACATGCCTAACAACACAGCGAAAAACCCAACTGAATTATCATAAATCTTTTTTTGATTATTTTAACATTAAATGAACAATCATTGTACCACTTTGCCATTATTCCAAACAACAACCGCTAAAAAATGCGATTGATATTCGCCAGTAGTGCAGGGAATAACAATCAATTGCTAGCCCATTTCATCAAGTCCCTATTTTGTCGCAGGATTATCTGTTAAAATATACTTTTTTGGATTAGATAATAGCACCAATGACCAATCAATACCCCTACCACTTACCTCACACCGCTCTTACTCACACCACCAACCCCCAAACCCTGCCAGACACACCCCCTGTCTTTGACCCTTATTTTGGACAGAATCGTGCCGTCAAAGCCATACGGACTGCTCTTGATATTAAAGCCAGTGGTTATCATATCTTTGCTGTGGGCGAGAATGGGCTAGGCAAACGCACACTCATCACTCGCCTTTTGCGTGAACGAGCCAAAAACGAACCGACCCCATGTGACCTTGTATTTGTGCATAATTTTGACAATCCACGCCTACCTATTGCCATACAGCTTCCCACAGGGCTTGGCAAGACATTACATCACGACATCAACAAACTTTGGCAAGCCTGCCAAAAAAAACTTTACCAAAAATTCAACAGCCTTAATTATCAAAAACAGCTTGCCACTCTAAAAGAGCAATCTCAAGAGCAAGAAAAAGCACTCATTCGTGAATTTAATATCCTTGCTGCACCTTTTAACATCGTATTAACTTCCGCCATTTTACATGATGAAAAAACTCCTGCCTTCGCCCCACTAGACCATCAAAAACCCATAGATGATAAGGCTCAAAATAAACTACACAAAAAACTCATCAATCTTAATTTTACCCTAGATGAGTTAGAAAACACCACCAATGATAAAATTGACGCTCTAAACGAAAGCCTTGCCAATAAATTATTAATACCATTATTTGAACCATTACTGAACAAATATCAAGGCATCATTAAAGATAAAAATGAAAAAAACAAAGTTTTAACCCACCTAAAAAATACGCTAGCCGATATGGTCATGTATTCTTTAGATATTGTAGATAAAGAAGGGGAATTTAATGGCTCTAACACCCCTGCCAAATACAGCATTAATGTCTTAGTATCACACACACCAGATAGCGGTGCACCGATTGTATTTGAGGAGCTTCCTACACATCTTAATCTACTTGGACATATTGAGTACACCACCGAGCTTGGCACAGCATATAGCGATGTATCCATGATACGAGCAGGTGCATTAATGCAGGCAAATGGTGGATATTTGATTTTAGAAGCATTAAGTTTATTGGAGCATCCTTACGCATGGCAGGGGCTAAAGCGTGCCTTGCAGTCAGGACAGATTAGATTGTCTAGCCTAGAACAAATGCTCACCTTGACAGGTTCTTTATCACTAGAACCAATGAGTGTGCCATTATCAGTTAAAGTTATCTTGCTTGGAGAGCCAGATTTATATTATGAGTTATTAGAATTTGAGCCTGAATTTGATGCCGTTTTTAAAATTAGAGCCGATTTTAATGATATGGTCGCACGCAATGTTGATCACGAATGTCAAATGATTGCTAAAATCAATGACATTGGTCAAAAACATCAGTTACTGCCATTTGATAATACCGCCCATGCCAAACTCATTGATATCTTATCATTATATTGCGATGACCAATATAAACTAGATTTACATAGCGACCGATTAACCCAACTTTTACTAGAAAGTCATCGTAACGCATTATTAGACAAACAAAAAGTCATTACCGACAAACACATCAAAAGCACCCTAAATGACATAAAAGATAGGCTTGGGCTACTAAAAGAGCTGTATTGGCAAGAAATCAAAAATGGACAGCAACTCATTAGCACCACAGGAACAAAAGTTGGACAAGTTAACGCTTTAACTGTGATTAGCTATGCTGATAGCGAGTTTGGAATGCCAGCTCGCCTAACCGCTGTTATCGCCCCTAAGTTTGGAACAGGCGAAATCTTAGACATTGAGCGAGATGTGGAACTGGGTGGTAGTTTACACGCCAAGGGAATGATGATCATGACCAGTTTTTTGCGGTCGGTATTTAGCCAGTTTGGGCAAATGAATTTTTCAGCAAGTCTTGCTTTTGAACAAAGTTATGGGCAGATTGACGGCGATAGTGCCACCCTTGCTGAGTGTTGTGCATTACTATCCGCCCTAGCAAATATCCCCATCAATCAATCGCTTGCCATCACAGGCTCCATGAATCAACTGGGGGAGGCTCAAGCAATAGGTGGGGTCAATGCCAAAATTACCGGTTTTTTTGAAGTATGCCAAGAGCATGGCTTGACAGGCAAACAAGGAGTCATTATCCCAAGAGCAAACCTAAATAATCTGATGCTCAACGATGATGTAATCACAGCTGTCAAAAATGGGGAATTTGCCATTTATGCAGTGGACAATATTTATGAGGCATTGCAATTATTAACCGATATGCCAGTCAATGACAAAAATAAAAAAGGTAGTTACAAAAAAGGCACGCTGTTTTATCAAGTGATTAAACGCTTGGCAAGCTGGGAGGATAAAGATGAAAAATAAATCTTTCAAAAGCTACCCCACCCATAAAAACCAAGGGCTGTCGCACGATTGTGGATAGCCCTAGATTATAAAGTGGCGTACTACAAACAGGTAATTTAAATGATTGATTTTATTATATTTATTTTTTAAATTTTTTTTCAATACCAACAATAATACCAACAAAATTCAAAGTAACCCCCATTTTTGGCTAAAAATCATGCTCACAAAGCTCTTTTTTTAACCATTCCAAATAGGCGAATTTCTACAACACCGATAACAACGCCTGTGGGTGTTTGGTTGCGATTTTTAGTAGGGTCATCACCCCTTTTGATGGCGTGCGAAAATCGGCAAAAATAAGGGGCTTTTTGTGTAATTTTATGTAACTTTGTTACAGCCCCCACTTTCTCCATCTTTTCGGAAGTTTTTTTCAAAACAGAATTTTTTTATACACGAATAGGGGCTTGGTGTCCGCTGGTGTGGTGTTTGGTATTTTTTGCACGCCCCCCGACTGGTGTTGGTGGTGGATATATCCCCTATGGAATTTTGCCCACACGGAAAAAGTATTAGGGTGGCGGTCTTTAAAGACAAGGGTTTTTCACTTTAAACCTACCCCATCACATACCAGCCAGCACGGTCGCACGGTTCAGCCTGCTGTTCGGTGCTGGGGCGGTCGGTTCGGTCGGTGCTGGTGCTATCTTTGTTGATGGCTATATCTGGGCGGTGGGGCTGGTGTTTGCGTGCTTGTTTTTATTATCAATATATTCACACCTTTTCAAGGATGAATTTAAAAACACACCCTAAAAGTCTGCTAAGTTTGCTAAGTTATTCAAAAAAAGCCCTGTAAGCCTTACGCCATAAGGGTTAAAAACTTTTCACCCATTTGCTAAGTTTTGCTAAGTTATTGGCAATTTTACCCCAAACACCCTTAAAACCAGCACAACCACGACTACACCAAACACTATCAATCCCTTTATCTATAAGGCTTTGCGGTGTTTTACTATTAAGATTGAATAACTTAGCAGATATGGGAATAACTTAGCAGGGCTGGCAGTGGCTGGAATGGTCGCACGGTTCAGCCTGCTGTTCGGTGCTGGTGGTCGGTTCGGTCGGTGCTGGTGCTATCTTTGTTGATGGCTATATCTGGGCGGTGGGGCTGGTGTTTGCGTGCTGTATGCTTTGGCGGTTGTTATATTCAAACAAAGTACCGATAAAAAAACAACAAGGGCGAACGCTTACCCTTGTTGTTTGTATTGCCTGTATGATCAAAGGCGGTTGGGCTAACATTGATTTAATAATGCTGGGTTTAGCTCTATCACACGCTTTGGACGGCGGTTTGTGGTCTCGGTGTCCAGATAGATATAATTGTTATCACTTAACAATTCTAATGCTGTTTCTAGTGTTTGTTTAATTCGTAAATGCTGGGGCGTTACGCTCGTTTGTAGATATGACAAATAAAACTTATCTTGCCCTGTCTCTTTGGCTTTTTTAACCAGCCATTGTAACAGCTTTTCAGCGTCTGTAATATCTGTGGCAATGTCATCATAGCGTCTGCGTTCGCTTGCTGAATAATCCACAATCGCTATCGCTCCTTTGATGTCGTCAGATTCTATGGCGTTTTTGCCGTTGAACCATGCAAATAACGCTCCTAGCCGTGTAGCATTCTCCACCATACGACTAGCATAGGCTTTGGCGTTGTGGTTAATACCGCCTTTTGTTGGTTTTTTTCTACCTCACACCAATAGTCTTGCGTGATTTTTAGAGCTGGAATCGTCCATGCTAGGCGTTTTCTTTTATCATCTGCAGGTGGTAGCTCTAAGAAGTTTTGGCATTTTTTCCAATAAGTTTGCAAGGTCTCATCCATCATAAAATTATCCGTGATAAGCTGGCGATAGCGTGCATAAAAACTGACTGGGTCGGGCTTGTCATCGGTATCAAATCGCATGGCGTGCTGATGATTGCCCATGCCATGCTTGCCAACCGCTCTATTTTCGCTTGTGGGGTGTGGGTGGTATGATTGCCCATGTGGGTGCTGGGCGTGGCTGTGTGCGTTTTGCTGACTGGTAAAAGGTCGCTTGTTAAAAAATGCGTTTTTGGCAAATAATGGGCGGTTTAATAATTCGTGTGCGTTTGTCATGATAAATTCCACTGATACAATTTTAATCATTACTTGGGCTGGTTCGGTCGCTCGGTTTGGCTGCTTTGGTTTGCCATGTCGATAAATCCAGCCATCAGACAATAAAAGCCATTCACCCAAAATAGATAAATGGCTTTTTGGGCGTCTTGTACTTTGGTTAGGCTGGTTTGTTGTGATTGGGCTGGCGTTTCGTTGGTAGCAGTGCCAGCAGGTCTTTTTTGTTGTGTTCAGCGTTATTTGCCATGTTCCAACACGCCTGCTGGATAAGCTCGCATAAAGTTTCAAATGAAGTCAAATCATCTTTATGATGGCGTAACAAATCCATTGCTTGCCCTAACAGACAAAACTGCTCATTTGCCGTGCCAAAATCATAGGCATAACACTCAACATCATTTACTGATATGGTAATGCTTGGTGTTAGGCGGTCATGTCCGATACTTTGGGCGTTGGTGTTGCTGGTGGTTTGGTTAAGATTGGCGGTTGTGCCAGTGTTGATAACTACATTCATGATATTTTCTCCTTAGATTAAAATTGTTCTGTGATGGTTTTAATGGCGACGCTGATGCTTTCATTACTTGCGATGCTTTGGGCGTGTTTGATTGCGTCTGAAAGCTCGTCAAATGCTGGCAAGTGATAACAAGGTGCTTATCTTTGCCATTGGCAAACACACAAGCAGGCGGTAAAAACGCATGAATGTCTTTAAATGCTATCGCTTGGCTGGTGTATGGCGTGTTTTGGTTGCACGGTGGGCAAATATGCACGGCGTTGGCTGGTGTGGCAAGTACAAACTTAATCATCTTGCACCTCCTTTGGCAAAAACACGGATAGCAGGCGTGCTAAATAACGCTACAATGCGTTCTGTGATGGTTTTTGGCTTAGGTGGTACACTTGCCCATTTCGCTCATTGATTAGCTTTACCAGCTCATTCATGGCGTTGTAGATGGCATTGGCTTTATCGCCATGTCCTGCGTATGGATTTTGGGCGTGTAGTTCGCTATGGCGGTGGTATTCGTCTGCTAGGACGGTTAGAGAATGGGATAAGATGGGGTTTGCGGTCATGATTGACGCTCCTAGTAAAGTTTTGAGTAATTTACCCAGTAATGGGCGGTGTGGTCTCACTCTCGGTCTTACTAGTGACCGCTTTACATATTCGCCAACTGGCTTATTTTGTAATATCAACCACACCATAAAGGGGCGAAAATTTGCCAGCATGGGCAAAGTTTGCGTATATGATGGGTTTACGCTTACACCAATGCCAGCTTTGGCGGTGTTTGGGCGTAAAAAAAGCCAATGTAAACCGTTTGGCGTAACGGCTAGTAAGTTTTGAGAGAGACGCTCATCATATTTCACGCCTGCGATTTTGTCAGGTGAAATATTTTTAATCAATTCTTATTTTAATGAAATTTCTTTCATGTTATAATCTCTTTTGTGATTGAAATTTGTGTTTTTTATTGTTCGTTTTTCCACATTTCGCCCCTAATTCGTTAGGGGCGAAATGTTTGGTTCTGCAAGATGGCAGGCGTGGCGGTTTGGTTCGGTCGCACGGCTCACGCCTGTAGGCTAATTAAAATGGTTGGTTGTCATAATTCTCTGGTAAATCAGAGTAAGGCTCTAAAATATCAAGCACTCTATGAATGTCGTAATTTATACAACTTCTTGTGTTCGTCGCCCATTTATATATTTTTAGTAAAATCTTTGAATTAGGAATGTTGGAATCTAGAATGGTAAATAATTCATCAAAATACAGTCTATTGTCCGTGTCTAGCTGTTCCAGCTTTCTGTAACATTCGGTTGCTTTTTCTGTTGGCATGAGTGGGAATTGTTGATTTATATGGCTCATTTTTCATTTTCCTTGTGGTTTGCCGTTGTTTTGGCGTTTGGTTTTGGGTTTGGTGGTTTTTGGTTTTGCCGTTCGTGCTTGTGCGACGACTTGATGAATGCTTGCCGTGCCGTCTAGGATTTCTTGATAACGCTGTTTGGCGGTGGTCTTATCTTTGATGAAATAGACCTTGTAGCGTGAGTTTGGGCTATTTTGCCAACGCCAATCAATGATAAATCCCATCTTTTTTAGCTCGGCAATTCGGGCTGACAAGCTGGCTATATTCATCGTGTTAATGGCGTACTGGATATGTACTTCCACACCGTCTAGCATGGCTTGTAGCACCTGCATAGCTTGATGGTTTTTTTGATTGTGGGAAATGGGTAGCATGGGGTTACTCCTGTTGTTAAAGGCTGGTTGGTTGTCGTTGTGGCTACTGCTTGACTTCGCTATGATGGGCAATGCTGGCAGGCGTGGGCGGTGTTTGCCCTTGACTTTCTAGCCATTGCCAAATCTCTTGATTGTGCCAAACGGTTACAGTTTCTGATAACTTTATTGGTTTTGGGAATTTGCCAGATTTTACCCACGCCCAAACGGTGGATTTGCCAATGGGCAAAAATGGTAACAGCTGGCTTAATCGGCTCATGCCGTCTTTGGGTAGGGTTATTGGTTTGTCTTGGTTTACGCTGTACGCTCCTAGATTGTGGGTGTTTGTTGCGTGTATTGTAAGGCGTGGCAATAAGTTTCTTGCAATAGTGAAAGGGCTTCATGCATGGATGCAATCCAATCAAAAACCAAACAAAAAACCCTTACAGTTCAAAGGCTGTAAGGGTGTTATACAATGATAAAAAATTAGCGTGTTTTTTGTCCGCCCATGCGGTATTGTTTGGGTCGTACAATGCTGTCGATGGCGTGGGCGATGCGGTGGGATACGCCATATTCTGATATTATCCAATCGACAATAGTATCTTTTTTGGGTGGCATTTCGTTACTTTTGTGATTTTCCCAAAACTCTCTATAAACTTCATTGATAATTTGCATTTCTTCGGTGGCGTTTATGACGACTTCGGCAGGCGTGGTATTGGCTGACTGCGTGGCAAGCCGACTTTCAAGCTCTGCTATGCGGTCTTGTAGTTCGTTGTTTTGTTGCTGTAGGTCGTTGATAGTCTCGGTTTGGGTTTGTTGTTCTAGTTGTTCGCTAAGTGTGCCATATCTGTTGATGTTGGGTTGTAGTTTGGGTTGTAGCGTCTCGTTTTCTTTTTTTAGGCGGTCATTTTGTGATATAAGGCTGGATAAATAACACCCATCTAATACCTGCTGTAATTGCTTTCTTAGCCGTGCGATTTCCCTGTACTCCTCCTGCATGGCAAAATTCGGCTCTAGGCATTTTGCAAGTGGTTCAAATGCCAATAAATCTTGTCGCTTGAAATAGTATTCTTTTTGCCATTCCTGATAAAAGTAGCGTTTAATGTGTTCTTGCCAACCACAAATCTCTTTAGTCCCATCAAACTTTGAACAACCAATTTTCTATCACTTTCATCTTGTTTCAGATTATTGGCAATATCATCAATAATACTTGAAACAGCATTCAAGCCGTCCATGTTTTTGATAAAGTCTTTGCACTCGTACAATGCAAAATCTTGATTGATTTTGTAGGGGGTTACTGCTTCGCCAAATTTTACCGAATGCAAATAAAGGCAAATATCATACAAGGGGTTTTGTGTATTTTCGCCAATCAATAACAGCAAGTCGGGTAAGCTGATATAATCTTTTAAGGGATTTAATGTAATGTCTAACAACCCCATTTCATACCTTACCATACCTTAAAAAATAAAGGTGCAAGGCGGTGGCGGTCTAAGGTATGAAAAATAACCGCCGTTCGGTTAATTACTCCTAGCCTTGCAAAACTTTTAAAAATCTGGAATATCCTTAATGGCGTAACATAGACGCATGGGGTGCTGGCTTAATGCCACAAACCCAAACCGCTCATAAAAGGCTTTGGCGGTCTCGTCTTTGGCATCAACAATCACATAAGCAAGCCCCATCATCTGCGATAACTTCTTGACCGTCTGCATGGCGTGTAGCAGTAAATCAGCACCAAGCCCACGCCCTTGATATGCCTTATCAACCGCCAGCCGTCCAAGCAATACGCACCCTATGGGGCTATGTGGGCTTTGGCGTTTGAGTAGTTCGCCATCGTCTGACTGCATAATCTGACAAGCAGACAAGGTATAAAACCCTGCCAGTCGGTCATCATCTATCGCACCATAAATAACAGTTTCGTGGCGTTTTAATAACTGGCTTGCCTGCTATCTGATAAAGCGGTTTAATGGCTCTACACCGCAATCAAAACCGCTTTTATCGTGGTTTTTGGCAAGTTTAGTTATCAACATTGACAAAACCCCTATCAAATAGCGATTGCATGGCTTTGGCTGGTTTGGCAGGCGTGTCTAGGCGGTCTATGGCTTGTTGCCATTCATCGCTGGTTAGGGTGATTTGCGTGGTTTCTTTGATGGTTTGGCTGGCTCTTTGATAAGCACTATCCAAGATGAAATAGCTCATACTCACCCCTAATGCTTGGCTGGCTTGTTCTAGCATGGCTTTGGTGTGTGGCGTGGTTCTAAGCTGTATGCGTTCGGTGGCTTGCATGGTTTATCCTTTGTATGTTTGTGTTGTGTACATGATAGCATAGATATGTTTATGATGTAAACATGACTGGCAATTCATGATGAAAAAATGCCAAAACTTAAAGATGATAACCCTGCTAAGTTATTGCCAGCCCCTGCTAAGTTATTCAATTCTGATAATAGAACACCGCAAAGCCTTATAGATAAAGGGATTGATAGTGTTTGGTGTAGTCGTGGTTGTGCTGGTTTTAAGGGTGTTTGGGGTAAAATTTATAATAACTTAGCAAAACTTAGCAAATGGCTAGAAAGTTTTTAACCCTTATGGCGTAAGGCTTACAGGGCTTTTTTTGAATAACTTAGCAGACTTAGCAGACTTTTGGGGTGTGTTTTTTAATTTTATCATCAAATAATGCAGATATATGAGTATCAAAAACAAGCACGCAAGCCCTAACACCGAACCATGACAAACGCCAATTAGGTCAAAAATGGGTCAGCTTTGGGCGAAAGTGGGCGGGGTGCTTTTGTGGGCGGTGGCGGTGGGTTTGGTGGGCGTGGTCGGATTGGTCGGACTGGGGCGAAAAAATCGGAACGGCTGGAACGGCTGGGGAAATGAAAAGTTATATCATAACCTATAAAAAAAATTGCAGGCGTGGCATGGCTGATAAAAAAACCAGCACCGCCAACCGCCAAAAAAAATCATCAAAGGGCAAAAAAAACAACAAGGGTAAAAAAAACAACAAGGGTAAAAAATAAATAAAAAAATAAAATATATATATAAAAAATACTTTTTTTATATATATTTTATTATTCTTAGGGCTTTTTTGGGTTTTTGCCTTGCTGTGATTTTTTTGGACTGGCACAAATTTTAGAACTTTTTTTGTTATATTATAACATTACATATATTATTTAAAATAAATATCCCCTTTTGATTTATATTTTTAATCATTTTTGGGCGTGCAGGCGTGTTATTTATTGCACAAGCTCCATCATCTCTAATCTATGTACCGCCAATTCGTCCATAATCTCATGTTCTTTATATTTAATCGCCTTTAAAAAGCCAATAAATGCCTGCTCGCTGTGGTCGGTCATGCGTTTGTTTTTGTAGCTGTCAAAATTGCCATGCTTGATTTCATCAACGATATTTGCCCATTCACTCATCATTCTTGTGCGTGCTGGCAATAGATTGGCTTCATTGTACGCCCTTACTGTCTTATTACCCTGCACATGCGATAACTGCAATTCTATGGCTTGTGGTGGGTATTGCATTTCATAAAGGCTGGTACTTGCTAAGCCACGAAAGCCATGTCCAGTCATTCGCCCTTGATAGCCCATTGTTTTTAGTGCTTTGGTAAAGGCGTTTTCTGATAGCGTGTCAGCTTTGCGACTGCGATTACTACAAAAAACATAGTCATCATGTAGCTTCATGGCTTGAATGTCTTTTAAAATCTTAACCACTTGTGGGGCAAGTGGGACAATGTGGGGTAAATTATTTTTCATGCGGTCGGCTGGAATGTGCCAAAGGTTGTTTTCAAAGTCCAATTCAGCCCATCTCATGCCCCTAAGCTCTTTGGTGCGAACAAAGGTATAACACATCACATAAAAGCCATATTTGGTTAATAGCTCGCTGTTACTGCTGTCAATGTCTGCTAGAAGCTGGGGAAGTTCGGTTATCTTAATGCGTGGGTAATGCTTAGTCTTGTGTTCGCATAGGCTTTTACCAATGTTTCTTGGAATGGGATTGTATAGGTTTTCTGCCAACCCCTTTTCAATGGCATAATCATAAATAGCGGTTATCCAGCCAATCACTCTATGGGCGGTGCTGGTCTTGCCTGCCAACGCTAGGCGGTCATGTACTGCCATAATGTCAGGCAGTCGCAAAGCATAAATATCTTTATTGCCAATGATGGGATAAATGTGGTTATGATACGCCCCTTTGCCTCGTTTGAATGTGTGGGGCTTAGTGCGTGTTTCGTGGTGTTCTAGCCACTTTTGAGCAAATACATCAAAACAAGTATCAACCTGCACGGCTTTGGCTTGCTTGGCGTGTTCTTTGGGGTCTATGCCTTGTGCTAGTAGCTTTTTAAGCTCTGCAAGCTCTTCCCTTGCTTGTGCTAAGCTGATTTGTGGGTATTGCCCTATGGATTGGTTGGCTTGCTTTCCTTGATAGCGATAAGCAATAACCCATGATTTAACACCTGTATATCTTACCCATAGTTGCAAGCCGTTCATGTCGCTGTACTTGTCAGGAACTTTGGTATCAATGCTCTTTTGTGTTGGTACTAGCTTTTTGATTTTGGTATCTGTTAAAGCCATAATTGATAAGCCTTTGGGTGTGATTTGTTGGTATTGAAAGAATGTGAACTACAATACCAACAATAATACCAACAAAATTCATGGATAGCAATAGACTATCATAGACAACCAAAGACAAGAAAATGGCTTAAAGCCTAGAAAAACCAAGGGCTATCGCACGATTGTGGATAGCCCTAGATTATAATATGGTCGGAGTGGCGGGATTCGAACTCGCGACCCCTTGCACCCCATGCAAGTGCGCTACCAAGCTGCGCTACACCCCGATTGAATTGCTATTTTACTAAATTTTTTAAATTTTGCAAGCGTTTTTCTTATTTTATCATCAATCACCGACCCCAACTCAACATAGCACTATTTGCATAAAAAACCCCTGTTAAAAACAAGGGTTCATCATAATAATCAATGGCTTACTTAGGTAGCTTAGGAGGTTTATCTGGTTTGGGTAGGGGTGTCGTGTTTTGATTCTCTTCTATCACTTCAAGCCGAACTTCCATACCATCATTATGATGCTCAGTAACTACTTCTTGAATACCTTGCGATTCATCGGTCGCCACCCCTTCTTTATTATCCTTAGGCTTTCTACCCAAGCGACGCACAACATAACTATCTGTAAGGACACGCACACTAGGCTCTTTTTCATCAGCAATGTCTTCATAGATGACCTGCCCTTCACTGTTAATCTTAGCGTATTTAACCGACTCGCTTCGTGGAAAGAAAAAATCCCATGGCGTCGCCAAAAAATGTCTCCACACCAACCCAGATAATTTTTTCCATTCAAAGAATTCTACTTCTTTAGAACGCAACGCAACAAATAACGCCAAAGAAAAGCTCACCATTAAGTTCACCGCACCAATGAGCAGTACACCGATAAAAGATAGTATCACAAGCCCCCAACTTAGGTCCTGTGGCGATAGATAAAATAGCCCATGCACAAAGTTGGCAGAAGCAAAAGCGATATGACGAATATCTAGTGGCAATCCAAGCATATAGCCAATGGTTGCCGTACTGCCTAAGAAGCAACCAAAGATAAAGTTACCCATGATTGCCCCAAGATTCGCTTCAATAAAGTTACCTAGCTTTTCTTGCCAAGCACTTGGTAAGATATGCGACAACAAGCGATGGCGACGGATACGCTCACCAATCTTATTGTAAGCTGATAGATTATCATAATAACCTGCAATAAGCCCCGATAAGAACAAAAACACACCTGCAATTGCCGCATGTGGCAAAGAGAGCGAACGAATAGGATCAAGCTCATGCAATAGATGTGCCGCCTTATAGCCATCAATCATGGGCGTGCCTGTGATTGACAGCCATGCATAAGCAATTAAAAGAGCCACTGGCATAGCAATCGAGATATTACCCAAAATCGCTACAAACTGCGTCCGTAAAATATCTACAATCAGCTCAGATAATTTGGTCAGCTGTTGGGTTTTTTTATTGCCCGAGCCATCTGAAATGGTTGATGCAATAGCGGCGGCTGTCATGGCTGGCTGCTTGGTTGCAACCGTACCGCCTGCAATATGAATGGCAACAAAGCCCAAACCATAAATCATGCTATTGATAAAAGCCCTACCGACTGGAGCTAACACCAATGATGAACCCAAAATTTTTATGGTCGCCATAAATGCAATAAGCAATCCGCCAATCGCTGCTTTTTTATACATCTTGCGATAGCCTGTGCGGTCAGTGCTGATGTAGTGCTCCCCTACTCGGCTAGCATTTTCAGTAACCTTGCGAGATAACAGCTTTGTATTATTTTCAATCAAATAACTAAAGCTATAACGAGTCTTTGCTGTACGCACAATCTGTGCGGTCAATTCAACAATTGCCTTATCACGGTTTTTTTGGTTGTCCGAAACCAGCTCAATAAGCACCTGCATTCTATGCAAGCTTTGCTCAAGTCGCACAAGCATATTGGTCAGACGAATTGAAATACCAGTCTTATAGATGCGTTTTCGCACATTGGTAACTATCTCGTGGCATTGCTCTAGCATGACAAGCAGTGGTGCAGGACTGATGTCTTCATCAGGCGTGATGTCCGTCATCAAATCTAGCTCATGTGTCTTTCGGTATTGATTGACATACAATACAGCTTCTTGGTTTTGTGCCACAAAAGCTGCTGAATGATTCAGCATCTGCGGATAAGCTGACATTAAATCAGGGTGCAGACCCATACCACTAATACGGTATGATAAGATAACTATGGCATTTAGAATATTATTTTTAGCGGTTGCCACTAAGGCTAAGTCTTCATCATCAACATGAATCAGCTCAATTAGCCTATCCCATTTAGCACCATCAATCATGCGTACCCAACGCAAGTCATTGCGTTTGTTGAATAAAAAACTAGCAAGCTCAACAACCGAATCTTCTTCGGGTAACAGTGGTAAAAAGCGATGCCCAATTAGCCTGTTAACGCTATAAGAAAAACTTTGGTCAGAAGCGATACCCGTATCCGTATAAAGCGTTACTTGATTATATTTATTCGTCAATCGCAAAATAAACGCCGCCAGCCCCGAGCCATACTCAGGGTTTTGCTCAACCAAGGCAATCAGCTGACTTATTTTTTCATTGGCAGCGTCTTCATCACCCTCGTCGACACGCAACTCATCAACCAATTGCTTTAGCACTTGGGTTTCAGGCAGTTCTTTTAGTGCTAAGATACGCTGTAAAATATCTTTTAACTCAGCATTATTAGGGTTTTGCAACAGTTTCTCCAAGTTTTTTATTTTATTAAAATCAGCAAAATTAGCTTAACAGTCCAAAAGTTCAAAAAAATCTTACCATCAATGCCAAGTCTGGCAAAATAGCTAAGTATTCATAAGAATATACACATTGTCCATTTATGCTTACGCACAGCATTGGTATAACCTAACCATTGCGTTTAGCATTTAACATCGCTTGAATATTGGTCAGATAGTCTTGAGAGATCTGCTTGGGGTCTTTGTTGCTTGGACGCTTAGCAGGATAATCAACATGATCGGTTGGTAACTCATCTAAGAACCGTGATGGCGTGGTGGTTTTAAAATCCTTACCCATACGGCGTTTTTGAGCAAAAGTTAAAGTCAGCTCAAGCCTTGCACGAGTAATGCCCACATACATCAAACGGCGTTCTTCTTCAATATCATCTTGCAACAAAGAATTGCGGTGTGGCAAGATTTCCTCTTCAACACCAATGATATAGACATGATCAAACTCCAGACCCTTTGCAGCGTGTAAGGTCATCAAGTTGACCTTATTGGTATTTTCCTCTTCTTGTTGTTGCTCTAGCATATCTAATAGCATCATCTTACGAACCACAGCTTCAATGGTTGTGTCTTCGTCATCTTCGGCACGGTTAATGAGTGTGGCGATACTCTGATACAGCGTTTCAATGTTATCAAGTCGATTCTTTTCTTGCTGGGGGGTTTTGCTATCTTCTTTGATATAATCAATATAGCCTGTTTCAATAATCATCTGACGCACCAGTGGCATGGGGTCGGCGTTGTCATACAGCTCACGAGTATAATATTCAATAAACTCAGCAAAGGCATATAGCGTGTTGCTCGCTTTTGCTCCCACCGCTGCTTTTAGCCCTGCGTGCGAACAGGCGGATAGTAAAGATATGCCATACTCTTGGGCAAGTAGGCCTAGCTTTTCTAGCGTAGCAGAACCCATACCACGCTTTGGGGTATTAATGATGCGTAAAAAAGCTGCATCATCATCAGGATTTAGAATGATACGCAGATAACTCATCACATCCTTAATCTCCGTGCGAGCAAAAAAGGATGTACCGCCTGAGAGCTTATAAGGCACATTCAGCTGACGCAACTCAGTCTCTAATACTCGTGCTTGAAAATTGGAACGATATAGTACGGCATACTGCTCCCATAGGTTGCCATGACGCAGACGATGGGCGACGATTTCTTTAACAACTCGCTCCGCTTCATCTAGATCTGTTGGGCAAGTAATCACACGGATATAAGCCCCCTCGCCTTTATTTGACCACAATGCCTTATTAAAGATATGTTCATTATTGGCGATGACGGTATTTGCCGCACTTAAGATGCGATTGGTAGAGCGGTAATTTTGTTCAAGTTTGACCACATGCAGATTAGGAAAATCCTGCTTGAGCAGTGCCATATTTTCAGGTTTTGCTCCACGCCATGTATAGATGGATTGATCATCATCACCCACTACCGTGAAACGAGCAGTTAGCCCAACCAAGAGCTTAACCAGTTCATATTGAGCGGTGTTGGTGTCTTGATACTCATCTACGAGTAAATAACGAATACGGCGTTGCCATTTTTCACGCACCATCTCATTTTCTTTTAAAATACGGACAGGCAGAACAATCAAATCATCAAAATCCACCGCATTATAAGCCCTAAGATTGCGTTCGTACAATCCATAAAGATGAGCAAAAATCATGTCCTCTGGGTCCGATAAAGTGGTCGCTGCATCTTCAGGAGCAATCAAATCATTCTTCCAATCTGAAATAAACTTCATCGCCTTGCCTGCAAATTCACGACTCTCAGAACCGCTCATATTATCACGCATCATTAGTTCCATCAGCAGTCGTTTTGTGTCATCTGCATCCATGATGCTAAAATTGCTTTTTAAGGGCGTATGAATCAGCTCATAACGCAAAAACTGCAAGCCAAACTGATGAAAGGTAGAGACCGTCAAACCACGAGTTTTTTCATTCGGCAAAAGTTTGCTCACACGAGCCTTCATCTCTCGTGCCGCCTTATTAGTAAAGGTCATGGCAGTGATTCGCTCAGCAGGAATATGGCAGTTGGTAATCAAGTGGGCGATTTTTTGGGTGATGACCGATGTCTTACCCGACCCTGCCCCTGCCAGAACGAGCAAAGGACCTGATACATGGGCTAAGGCTTCTTGTTGGCGGGGGTTTAGCTGACTCATACTCTAAATTCTTTGGGCAAAATGGGGACTCATTATAAAGGATTTTGGTAAATTGGGCAAAAGTTTGTACCAAAACTTGCAATGAAAAAAGGTAGTATTTTGCAATATTACCTTTTTTCATTGCCCATGAACAGTTCTGTGATTGCCTACAGCAAAGTTTTGGCTGTAGGTTAATTTTGCCAAACAGTAAGGTGGGTAAGACCAAGCAAGATTGATATTTAATGCCCAATAACATCATAAAAACACCGCTTGTTTAGCTAGTATTTTTTAATTATTTTAAATAAAATAAACACCACACCGCACAAATGCCCAGTACAATGCCCATGCCATTGATTTTTGAAATCTTTTCTTTAAAAGCCAATAAGCCCACAATCGCACCCAAACACATCACCCCAATATTCATACCTGCAAACACCAAGGTGGGGTCATCTTTAAAGGCTTGATGGGCTTTGATATAAAATAAGATATTAGCAAAATTAAGACCGCCCAATATCACCCCACTTGCCAAACTTTGACCATGCCATTTGGTTTTTTTGATAAGCAAATAAGCTAGGCAATAAAATACCCAATGTCACAAAAACAAACACCTTACCAAACGCCACATTACCAATGCCATCAAAGCTCAGTTTCAGTAACGCCATGCACAGTGCCATGGCGGTCATATAATTCACCAAAATAGATTGGATGATGTCAAGGCGTTGTTGACGAGCAAACTTTAAAAATATAGACACCAGTACGCTAGCACAAATAGCAAGAATCAAAAAAAATCATGGTTATTCCATCACACCAATTTGAAATATTTTGTTACAAAATGTGTGATACATAACCATGAATGGATGATTGTCAAAATTTTAGTGTACAGTTTTACACCAAACGAGAGCTTGCCAATGCGGTCAGCTGATACAGTCCTTCACGATATTTATTGACAGGCAATACTTCTAAATATTGTTGAGCCTGTTTGGTTTCGTCTAAGGCTTTTGCCTTGCAGTAGTCCAATGCCCCAGATTGTTGCACCAAGGCAATCAGCTCGCCTACATCATCAACCTTCCCTGTCTGCACAGCGATGCGTAACTTGTCATAATTGATGGCATCGGTATCCTTTAGAATTTCTAGGGTTTTGATAATCGGTAAAGTCGGCTTACCCTCCGCCAAATCATCGCCTAGGTTCTTACCCATCATCGCTGTATCGCCTGTAAAGTCAAGCACATCATCAATCATCTGAAAGGCATTACCAAAGTGATAAGCAAACTTACCCAAAGGCTCAAGCAAATCGTCACGACCTGCCAAAATCCCTGCCCCTTGCGTTGCCATCATAAATAATCTTGAAGTTTTTCCATCAATAATTTGACGATAGTCTTCCTCGGTAGTCTCTGGGTTGTGCTGATGCTGTAACTGCAACACCTCTCCTTCTGCAATATCGCAAGTGCCATCAGAAAATAGCTGAAGCAACGGCAAATTACCAAATCCAACAAGCAAATTAAACGAACGAGCAATCAGATAATCTCCCACCAGTACAGCTGTGGCATTATTCCAAGTGGCGTTAGCAGTCGGTCTTCCCCGTCTAAGCCCTGATTCATCAATCACATCATCATGTACCAGTGTGGCAGTATGAAGCATCTCAGTAATCGCCCCAAGCTCCAATGCCTGCTGACTTTGTTCATCATGTAGCATTCGTGCAGTCAGCAGCGTAATGAGTGGTCGCATCCGCTTACCACCTGCATCAATGACATGCTTAGATACCTGCATAACTAAGCATACTTTGGAATTTAAACTGCCAAAAACCTGCTTATCCATGATGGCAAAATCATCAGCAACGATGGCTTGAATGTCTGCATAAGTGGGCGTAATCATTATTTTTCTCACACTTTTAAAAAATTTATTTATCATATCATAGCCCATATATTTCTAAAAGAGCATTCGTCAAATTCAACCAACAGTTGCATTCATCTGACACCCTCGCATAACTTTTTCTTATGTTTTTTTATTATTAACAAACCAATACTTAATTTTTTGGTATTTTTGTGCGTGATACGCTTGTAAAATGGGCGGATTGTGTGCATAATGTTAGTATTTTTATCTGATGCGACTGCGTTCAGTTGGTAGCATCCTTATCTCCATCTTTATTTCTATTATAAATCCAAGCCATCCTAAAGGTAGCCTTATGTCATTTTTAACTCACCATACCGAAATTGATGATGTGAATATTGAAAAAATCACCCCTTTAATTACCCCCACAGAACTAAAACGCACCTACCCTCTATCAAGCCAAGCCTTTAACACCGTGCTACATGGTCGTCAGGTCATCCAAGACATCTTAGATGGTGTTGATAAACGCATTTTGGTCGTTGTTGGTCCTTGCTCCATTCACGATACCGTCGCTGCTCACGAATATGCCGACAAATTAAAAGTTCTGGCAGATGAGTTAAAAGACGAGCTGTTTATTGTCATGCGTGTATATTTTGAAAAACCTCGCACCACCACAGGCTGGAAAGGTCTTATCAATGACCCTAACATGGATGATAGTTTTGATATTGAAAAAGGGCTTGGCATGGCAAGAAAGCTCCTTTTAGAACTGAACGAAAAAGGTCTGCCTTGTGCTACCGAAGCATTAGATCCCAACACCCCTCAATATATGCAGGATTTAATCAGTTGGTCAGCCATTGGGGCAAGAACCACCGAGAGCCAAACTCACCGTGAAATGTCCTCTGGTCTGTCCTGCCCTGTTGGCTTCAAAAATGGTACAGACGGCTCAATGACAGTTGCTGTCAATGCCATGCAAGCAGTTAAATCAGGGCATAGCTTTTTAGGCTTATCGTCAGATGGCAAGGTTTCTATCATCAAATCCAAAGGCAACCGTTACGCCCATGTTGTCTTGCGTGGTGGCAATGACCAGCCCAACTATGATAAAACGGCCATCGCCTTAGCAGAAAATGAACTTGCCAAAGGCAAAACCAACGGAAAAATCATGGTAGATGCAAGCCACGCCAACTCTGGCAAAGACCCTTACCTACAACCTATGGTTATCCAAAACATCGCAAGCCAAATCCAAAACGGCAACAAGTCCATCATGGGACTGATGATTGAAAGCCATCTCAAAGGTGGTCGTCAAAATATCCCAGCCGACCTAAGTCAATTAGAATATGGCAAATCAGTAACCGATGGTTGTCTAGACTGGGACACTACCGTTGATATCTTGCGTCAGTTCGCCAAGGCAGTCAAAGAGCATTTACCAAATCGTTAATTGACCACAAATTTAGGTTGTGCCGTTCGTAGAGAACCTGTCAAATCATGATGATAAAACCATCACTCTTTCGACAAACTCAAGGCGAACGGCTTTTTGATTACCCAATAATACGCCATGCCAAATTCACCCACCAATCCCAATCAAGGTTCATTCTTTGGCTCATTTTATATGGTCCTTGCTTGCTTGTGTTTTACACTGATGCTTGTCTCCATTAAAATGGCAGGACAAAAATTTGCCATGCACACTTATGAACTTACCTTTTGGCGAGTACTATCTTCATTGGTTATTTTAGGTGGTTTGTCTTGGGTTAAAGGGCAGGATTTTCGCACAGCTTATCCAAAGGAACACTTTTGGCGGTCATTGGCAGGTTTGGTTGCCCTACTGATGAATTTTTATGTGGTACTACACCTGCCACTTGCTACTGCCAGCACCCTACAAAACACCTCTGCCATTTTTTTAGGGCTACTTTCCATCATCATTTTAAAACAAAAGCCATCTGTTATCAGCTGGATATCGCTCATCTTAGGATTTTTGGGCGTGGTGATTTTATTAAAACCTAGCCAAGGGGGTGATATCTTTGCCATGTTTATCGGATTGACAAGCGGAGCAATTAGTGGTTATGCCTATTTACAAGTGCGAGAACTTAGCTTGCTTGGCGAACCTGCATGGCGGATTGTGTTTTATTTCTCACTTTTATCTGCCATCATCTCAGGAATATTGGCGACATTTTTTGGTTTTACGCCCATCAGTTGGGCAAATCTACCCTATATCATCGCCATTGGAGTGACTGCTTTAGGTGGACAGCTTCTCATGACTTATGCCTATCAAATGGGACAAAAATTTGTCGTGGCGGTATTGGGTTATTTAGGCGTGGTGTTTTCGGTCATTTTTGGGGCGGTGTTGTTTGGTGAACGGCTTGACTGGCTAAGCTTGCTTGGGATTGCCATCATCGTCATCAGTGGTATGATTGGAACAAAAAAATAAGATTGGTTATCAGCCCATCTCAATAATATAATGTATAATAAGCATTCAACAATCATAGATTTTTTAGTATAACTACCAATACACTTGTATTGACTAATTTTTTATGTTATAATAATGCTTTATTGATAACAGGGTTATTTCATGTAATGGGATAACCCTGCTACATTTCACGGCTGTATTTTGCAAAAATACTAGAGTATATTAACTCCCATAGCACCATTTACATTTATTGATGGTCTGAGCAAAAATCGTACAACTGTATATGAAAAATGGTCGTCAACCGCTTAATCCCATGGGTTTTGATTAACTTCAATCCCACAAATTAAGTATTTAGGTGATTTTATCATCAAGCCCTGCTATGCACTTATGTTAACCAAGTGGGCTTTTACAAAAATGTGGATCCAATCCATTTTATGGCAAATACATAAATACGATAGCAAAATAACTCTACTTCTAGTATATATCACTAATCTTGCAAGACATCAACAATCAGCCAATGGCATTTTACATTGATTTAATTGAGGTACCTATGCAAAAATTTATTATCATATCGCTAATGACAAGTGGTTTATTATACACATCTCTAGCACACGCCAAAAAAGCAGTAGAAACCAACTTAGGTATTGAACGCTATCAAGAAACATACCGTGAATACACAAATGGTGAGCGTTTCATGCAACAGCAAGGTAGCTTGAATGCACTTAATGGGTCAATTAAGTATCGTTTTAATGAGAAAGATGCGATAAAATTAGAGGGTAGATACGCCAAAGGCAAAGTTGATTATACAGGTGGTGAAAATCCTAGCGAAGAAAATCCTGAAGGATCTCCTTATGGCTCAATACACCTAAAAGGTGCACCTCGTCTCTCTTATGACATCCGCTCACTGTATATTTATGAAAAATCAATTCGCCCAAACTTAAGTATCATTGGTGAAGCAGGCTTGGGATATCGAGTCCTAAGAGATTTAAGCTCCCGCATAGATTCAGAGGATTACGATAGAAAAAATAAAACTGCTTACACACAAGTAGGCTTGGGTGCAAAAATAGCTTTGGCTCACGGATTTGAATTTTTACCACGAATTGCTTACAATCAAGGTATTTATGGTCGTCAGTACTCCTTCTTAGGTGATCACGGCACCATCACACTCAAACAGCACAATGCTCGTGGTATTGAAATAGAATTACCCATCAGTAAGCAGCTTGCTAACCAAACCAAAATTAGTTACACCCCTTATTATCGTGGTTGGAATGTCCCCACTTCCAATACTTTTGAACGCATTGAAACAGGCGAAGATGGTAGCCAAGGTATAGCAAGCTACAGCGAACCAGAAAACAAAACCAAAGAGATAGGCTTTAAACTGCAATACACATTTTAATCTACCTTAAAGCCAACTCTCAAGTTAAGCCATGTAATTTAAAAAATAAATGGCCACTCATCACCCCCCCCTTATTGATTTCAATATCAGTAAGGGGTTTTATTAACAAACCATAACCTACTGATTATTCCAAAGCACTACTCACCCCAAGTACAAAAATCTCTACTTTAGATTTTGTTAGTCGCAAAAAACCAACATTGAACAAATATGCTATAATACGCAGATTTATTTTATATTTATGGTCTTACGACATGGACATCATTTTACAACTCATTGATCTCATCGTAAATATCGATAAGCATTTGACGGTATTTTTAGCAGACTATGGCATGTGGATTTATGGGATTTTATTCTTAATTATCTTTGTTGAGACAGGTCTTGTGGTCATGCCATTTTTACCAGGTGACAGCCTACTCTTTGCAGTAGGGGCGTTAGCAGCCTTTACAGGAAAGCTCAACCCTGCCCTACTCATCGCCTTGCTATTTATCGCAGCGGTACTTGGCGATACACTAAATTATCATATTGGAAAATATATCGGACCTAAAGTATTTGCAAAAAATTACCGCTTGATTAACAAAGACCATCTCATCACCACTCAGACTTTTTTTGAAAAGCATGGCGGTAAAACCATTATCTTTGCCAGATTTCTGCCTTTTATTCGCACTTTTGCCCCTTTTGTGGCGGGAGCAGGCAGTATGAATTATAAGCGATTTATCAGCTATAATATCATCGGTGGTTTTTTATGGATTGCATCTTTTGTTCTGCTTGGCTATTTTTTTGGCAATCAGCCTGTCATCAAGGATAATTTTACTTATGTGATTTTTGGTATTATTGGATTTAGTATACTACCCATCATCATTAGTTTTTTGCGACAAAAAATAAACCCATGACTTAAAATAGGTTAAACCATGACAACATTTAAAGATTTACTCTCAAAAGATACCCAAGCTCAACTCAAAGAAATGGGTGGCAAATCCTCAACCAAACCTGAGACCGACAACAACAAAAAGCCCGCCAGTGCCACTGTCATGAGCAAAAAAGAAGTCTCTCAACAAGTTAAACGCTTTAATCATGAGAGCATTGATGAAGACAAGGTGCTATTCATGCAAGCAATGAGCGGTGTCCGCCCCTTAAAACATGAGCAGTCCATCAGCCATGCCCAAAAAACCAACCCCAAAGACCCCACCACCCTACTTCGCCGTGCCAATGCCGAAGGCGGTGAAGAGCTAGCAGGTGCTAAATTGTCTGATATGCAAGCCTTGTTAAATCCTGTGGCAGGCGAAGCGTTTTTAAGCTACAAAAACCCAACATTACAAAACAAAGTATTTGAGCAACTAAAACAAGGTAAATTACGCTGGTTTGATGCAGTTGATTTGCATGGCTCAAGCATTGATGAAGCTCGAAATGCTGTCCAGACCATCATCGCCAACGCCCTAAAAAATGGCGAAACAGTCGTTAAAATCGTACATGGCAAGGGTACAGATGCCATCATCAAAACCTGTGTGAATGGTTGGTTACGCCAAATCCCTGATGTGATGGCGTTCGTCTCTGCTCCTGCTAATGATGGTGGTACTGGGGCAGTACTTGTACTACTAAAACGCAATAAAATCAATATGTAATAAGTCATTCATAATAAAAAAACCAATCATTAAGATTGGTTTTTTTATTACAGTCATCAATCTGCAATTTTTTCACCATGAATGGCAAGGTCAAGACCTTGATATTCTTCTTCGGCATCTACACGCAGTCCCATGGTTTTTTTAATAATCACGCCAATAATAAATGTCATCACCGCACCATACACCAAGGTGGCAATCACCCCCTCAATCTGTAGCCAAAGTTGCTCCAACAACGGCACATTAGCGACCTCAGGATACAAGGTAGGACTTACAAAAACACCCGTTAAAATTGCACCAATGACACCACCTATACCATGTAGCCCAAAAGCATCTAGTGCATCATCTACACCTAGGCGTTTTTTTACATAATAAATCATCACAAAACACCCCAAAGCGGTCAGCACACCGATCGCCATCGCACCAAATACATCCACAAAGCCTGCCGCAGGTGTAACCCCAACCAGACCTGCTACCGCACCAGATGCCCCTCCTAACGCAGACGCCTTGCCACGCTTCATGTATTCTGCCATCAGCCAAGTGATTGCACCAACTGCCGCAGCTACCTGAGTGGTGATTAAAGCCATCACAGCATGACCATTAGCACCCAATGCCGAACCTCCATTAAAGCCAAACCAACCCACCCAAATCAAACCTGTGCCAATGAGCGTCAATGTTAAGTTTGCAGGAGCAAGATTGCTTTTGCCATAATCACGGCGACTGCCCAATAAATAGGCCAACACCAGACCACCCACACCAGCATTGATATGCACCACCGTACCACCTGCAAAATCAAGTGCATCGCCGGTCAGCCACCCACCGCCCCACACCCAATAACATACAGGCACATATACCAGCAGTGTCCAAGCCCCAGCAAACACCATAAATGAGCCAAATTTAATGCGCTCAGCGAGCGAACCTGCCAAAATTGCCATGGCGATGATTGCAAATGTTAATTGAAACATAACCATTAGTAATTTTGGGATACTACCATCTAATTCCTCCAACCTAATGTTATGCAGCATCACATAATCAAGCCCACCAATAAAAGCATTCATAGAGTCTTCTGAGAATGCAAGCGAATAACCTATCACAACCCACACAACAGAAACGACCGCTGCCGAGCCTAGACTGTGCATCATGGTAGATAAGATATTTTTCTTACGCACCATACCTGCATAAAATAATGCAAGCCCTGGAATGGTCATCATCAAAACTAAGGCGGTCGCTGTCAATACCCAAGCTGTATCACCGGTATCAAGCATAGGCTCACTCGCCATGACCACAACAGGCAACACCCCCGCAAACCCCAAGCCAAATTGGCTGATTAATTTTTTCATTTTTACCACCTTTTGCTGATTTTTATAAAGCCTCTTCACCCATTTCGCCTGTGCGAATACGCACAATCTCATCTAACGACTGCACAAAAATTTTACCATCGCCAATCTTTCTTGTATTGGCAGCACCTGCAATGGCACTGACCACATCATCAACCAAACTCTCACTCACAGCCACCTCTATCTTTAGTTTGGGCAAAAAATCCACCACATATTCAGCACCACGATACATTTCGGCATGACCTTTTTGACGCCCAAAACCCTTAACCTCCGTGATTGTCATGCCATGAATACCCATCGCCATTAACGCTTCTCTAACATCATCTAGCTTAAATGGCTTGATGATTGCAATGACTAATTTCATAATATAATCCTATGATGATACAAGTAAAACTTATAATTTAGTTGTAGTATGCCAAAAAACACTCAAAATAAAAAATGGTTTATTTTAATAAAAAAAAGACTATTTATTATTTTTTATTATGATAATATAATATTTTCAAATATTTAAAAAATCACCAATCTATTTACAAGCATCCATAGAAATTCGTAAAATACAGCTTTTATTCTTAATTATTTGGATAGTTTATGACAGACACTCTGACCATCGGCATCGTTGCAGGTGAAATCTCAGGTGATGCACTGGGTGCAGACTTTATGCAACAAATGAATAAACTACACCCAAACATTTGCTGGGTCGGCGTGGGTGGTCATGGCATGATACAAATGGGATTAAAGCCCATCATTGATATGGAACGCTTATCCGTCATGGGTTTGGCTGAAGTACTTAAGCATTTGCCCGACTTATTTCGTGCCAAAAAAGAGATTCTTCGTGCCTTTGATAAAAATCAGATTGATATCTTTATTGGTATTGACGCACCAGACTTTAATCTAAGATTGGGCAAGACCCTAAAACCCAAAGGCGTATTCTGCGTGCAGATGGTCAGCCCAAGCATCTGGGCATGGCGTGAAAATCGCATTCACAGCATCAAGGCAGCGACCAATTTGGTATTGTGCCTATTTCCCTTTGAACTGCCTGTCTATGCCAAACATCATCACCCTGCAGTGTGCATCGGACATCCGCTAATCCATCACACACAACCCAAAAACTTCACCAAATCCACCAACACACTATGCTTGATGGCAGGTTCACGCTTAAGTGAGATTCGTGCCATTTTACCAACTTTATTGGCAAGTTTTGATGCGTTATGCCAGACTCATACGGCACTGACTGCCATTTTGCCACTTGCCAAAGATGAACATCGAGTGATGGTGCGGGCAATCATCAATGAGCAAGCACCTCATTTATCATCACGACTGACGACCTTTACTCCAAGCGACTGGCAAGATTGTAGCGAGTACGACAGTAATTACACCGCCAGTCAGTATGCCATGCAGGTGGCAAAATTAACCATTTTAGCCAGTGGTACAGCAACCCTAGAAGCACTCATGCTAAACACTCCGATGGTGGTCGTGTATAAGGTTAACGCCCTAACCTACGCCATTGCCAAACGCTTGATTAAGACCCCCTATGTTTGCCTGCCCAATATCCTAGCATTTGAACGCACAGGCAAAAGTATCGTGCCAGAGCTAATACAAGGTAACGCCACCGCTCAAAATATCGCTCATGAAGCAAACTGCATTCTTGCCAACCCCAACGAACAAAAAAACAAACTCATCAACACAGTACAACTCATCAAACAAGCCAGTAGCCAAAACCCTGCCGATACGGTACTAAGTTACTACACCAAGAACAACTAAATACACCTAAGCCTAAAAACCATGCAACCTTCAAAAGCACACAGTCAAAACACTCACACATTGCATTGCACAGCCATTAGCCATAAAAATCACAAGCTGACATCCGATACCATCGTCATTGGCATTGATGAAGTTGGTCGTGGTTCGCTATTTGGGCAGATGACGGTAGGGGCGGTGATTTTAGATAATGCGTTGACAGGGGAATTTGGGCAAGTGGATTTATCAAGCACGCCAATCATGCTCATTAACGACAGTAAAAAGCTATCAGAAAAAAAGCGAAATTTAGTTGTTGAACCCATAAAAAATACCTGCCAAAGCTATGCCATTATTGACATACCGGCATTTGTTATTGATGAGATTGACATTTATCAAGCCACTTTGCTTGGTATGCGACTTGCCATTGAGAAGTTGATTGACATCAATCACATCACATCTAGCCATGATTTAACCATCATCATAGATGGCAATGCCACACCGATACTATCCGATGGATTTGCCGAATTTCAACCATGCATCCATACACTCATCAAAGGTGATAGCATTCACACATCCATTGCCTGTGCCAGTATTCTAGCCAAAGTACACCGTGATACAGCAATGAATGATTTTGCCAAGATCTATCCAAACTATCAAATCAACAGGCACAAGGGTTATGCTAGCAAAGCCCACACACAAGCCATTTTTGAATATGGAATACTACCAGAACACAGAAAAAGTTTTAACCCCATGCGAACAATACTAGCAACTTCGCAAGGCGTGCTGCTCTAACATAACGCCGAGCCAATCAGCCCCTAATTCTCAATACCACCCAAAAACAAACAAACCCTAAATTTGATTAGGGTTTGCTCTTTGATGGCCAGATGGTTAATTACTTGCGTTTTTTGTCACGCTTTTTAAACTCAGCGATGCGTTTGCGTTCACGCATGACTTTGGCTTTATTTTTAATTTTTGGATTTTTTTTGCCTTCGTATGGGTTGGCATTTTGCTTAAATTCCACATACAACGGCGTACCTTCAAGTTTAAAGACATCACGATAAATATTCTCAAGATAGCGTTGGTAACTTTTGGGTAATGCACTCGTCTGGTTGCCATGGATAACAATCACTGGTGGATTATGCCCACCCAAGTGAGCATATCGTAGCTTGATACGGCGACCCCCTACCATTGGCGGTTGATGATTTTCTACCGCATCTTGTAGAATTTGAGTAAGGCGACTGGTTGACACCTTAAACATAGATGCGTCATACGCCTTATGGATAGATGGATATAGATTACCCACGCCATTGCCATAAAGGGCGGAGATAAGGTGAATCTTTACCCATGGGACAAAATTAAAACGACGATCGATTTCTAGCTTGATAAAATCTTTTTGATCTTGGGTTAGCCCATCCCATTTATTGATGGCGATAACAATAGCACGCCCTGCATCTAAGGCATAGCCTAGCATATGCAAATCTTGATCAACAATCCCTTCTTTGGCGTCAATCACAACCACGACCACATTGGCATCTTTGATTGCCTGCAAGGTCTTAACAACAGAGAATTTTTCTACCTTTTCATCAATGCGACCACGACGACGCACGCCTGCAGTATCAATCAGTGTATACTTTTCTCCTTCTCGCTCAAATGGAATATAGATACTATCCCTTGTCGTACCTGGCATATCAAACACCACGACACGCTCCTCGCCAAGTAGGCGGTTCACCAGTGTTGATTTTCCAACATTAGGACGACCGATGATGGCAAGTTTAAGCATCCGCTCAGCATCTTCATCCTCCACCTCATCTTCTGGCATATCAGCAGTTAATACCTCAAGCAGACTAGTTACGCCCTTACCATGACTGGCAGCAGTTGGAAATGGCTCTCCAAAACCTAGGGCAAAAAACTCTGCTGATGACGCATCATGCACACCATCCATCTTGTTTGCCACCAGATACACAGGTTTGCCTAATGTATGTAAAAATCTGGCAATCTCGCTGTCTGCCCCAATCAGACCCACTCGTGCGTCCACAACAAAGACAACAATATCTGCCTCATGAATGGCGGTATAGGACTGTGTTGCCATATAGTCATCAATATTACCCTTGCCATCATCCATTTCACCAATGCCACCCGTATCAACCACGATAAAGGACTTATTTTCAAAATGTGCATCGCCATATTGACGGTCTCGGGTTAGACCTGCCAAGTCAGCAACTAGGGCTTGGCGAGATTTGGTAATTTGGTTAAATAGAGTGGATTTTCCAACATTAGGACGACCAATCAAGGCCACCACAGGTTTAATACTCATAACTTCTCAAATAATTTTAACGATAAAATTGATAACACAACGATTAAAAACAAAAACATCAAGTGCAGATGGTAAGTTTTTTTGTCGGTTTTTTAGCATTATAAGAACACCAAGATTCCTTTGCCATCAAAATGACAAAGGAATCTTCATAAGCGAGTCAAATAAGCAATTAAAACTGCCAAATACTCACCACACCTGTAGCACTTTGAGTATATAGACGATTACCGACAACTTGTAAGCTAGTCAACTCACCTTTGGTCTGGACACGATCAACGATATTACCAGTTGCATCCAATAAATGAATAACCCCCTCGTAATCGCCCACAGCGACATGGTTGCCAACAGCAATAGGGTTGGTTAGCTTACGATTTTTTAGCTCTTCATTCAACCACAGCTCTTCGCCTGTCAATCGGTTGAACGCCTTCACATCGCCATTCACCCCTGTGGTAATCAGTGCATCACCCAAGATGGTTGGCGACTTGGTACTGGCAATCTTAGCAGCAAACATCGCTCGCCCTGTAGACATATCAAAGCCCACTAACTGCCCGCTAAAGCTAGTAACATATAGATATTGACCTACGACCAATGGCGTACCATCAACATCACTCATGCGTTCTACCGCACTACCGCCAGTCGGCAAGCCCACTCGTCTTGCCCAAAGTGGAGAGCCTGTAGCAGGATTGATTGCATGGATACGACCATCTGCCATGCCAAATAAAGCCGTTTGCCCATCCAAATGAAGTGGCTTGGCAGCACCACGGACACTGATATCGGCTTGTTGCGTACCAAACTGCCAAACCACCCGACCTGTACGCAAGTCTAGACCATAGATAATGCCATTATTGGCAGAAAGCAACACACGATCATCACTGATGAGTGCTGGGGTTTGGCTTGAAGTTGGTAGTGATACTTCCCAAAGGCTTGCACCTGTAGCAATATCTAATGCCACCACCTTGCCAGAACGAGTACCAATAACAGCAACTTTACCTGCCTTGCTGGTCGCCACACCACTTGTGATGGCATCTTTTAAATCAGCCGACCAAAGCGGACGACCCTCTTTCATGGCACTTACAATACCGCCACGACTTGCTGCTACTAATACATCGTCCACCTCAGATACTTGCAAATCAACAATATCTTTTTTGCTGACACGCTCGCCCTTTGATAAACTACGCCCCTGCTCAAGCGATGCTTGGAAGATAGGCGATAGCACGCCTATAGGTGCATCAATCTTAATGAGTTTTGCAGGTTTTTTATCTTCGCCTTTGATGCCTGTGGCACAGCCTGTTAGTGCAATCGCACCCAAAGCACATACCAAAACAGTTTTTGTAAAACGAGCGTGCATATTTTATCCTTCTTATGTCCAGACAAACCCTTAAAAGTCTGCCCATCTTATCACTAATGTATGAATTAAACAATCTGCATGGTTATTATAAAACCAATTTAATAACCCCTAATTGCCGTTTTGTGTAGTTTGTGTTTCTATACTCACACGCTCAGCTGTAGCATTATCCATAGTAGCAGAAACATCGTTTGGTAGCGTGTTGGCAATCACGGGCTCTTTTGGTGTAATCGACTCAACCTGAACGCCCAAAGACTGTAGCTTTAGACTTAAAACTGCACGATTTTCTTGACGCTCACGCAATGCTTCCCATGCTGTCAGATAGGCGGTTTTGGCTTGTTCAAAGTCATTTTTGGTAACATAAATATCACCCAATACCTCTTGGCGAGATGCTTCAAAAGCTTTTGGCAGCTCTTTATTTGCTATGGTTAATGCTTTATCTATCTCATTATTATCCAACAACACACGAGCCAATCTCAACTTTGTCAATGCCAACAACCCTACATCATCAAGTTTTAATTTTTGAGCCTGCTCTAGTGTTTCAATGGCATCAGACAGCTTATCTGCATCTGCTTGATGGCGTGCTTTTAGCATGAGTGCTTGCCATGCATAGACTGTATTAGGATGCTCTGAAACCAGCTTATCTATCTCGGCGAATAAGGCCGATTCATCCTTAGCCAGCGATGCTTTAGCGTCCTTGCCCAAATCAGGATTTTGAATTGCTAATTTTAAAGCATTGTTACGCTCATCAATGGCGGTATACATATCTGCCGCCACCGTGTCAATTTTAGCATAGTTTTTTTGATAATACTCCCAGCCAAAATAGCCAGCCAGCACCAAGATAATCGCCCATACGATTTTATCGCCATGCTTTTTTAAGGCACTCATGGCTTGTTTATCATTTACTACCAATTCATCGCTCATCATCAACTCTTTAAAATATTTTTAGTGTTAAATAAATGGTGTTGTTCAATGAATTTTAACATAAACCGCAGACGAATAATTAACCAAAGCAGTTATATTGTTAAACAGCACCAACCATCTTAATCCTATAGACCAGATACCAACTAATCAAAATTAAAATCCGTCATCGCACGACTGCTTTGCTCTCCTGTGGTCATATTTTTCACTGACACAGTTTGACTGACAACTTCCGATTCACCAATAATCAAGGTATATTTTGCCCCCGATTTATCTGCTTTTTTCATTTGTGATTTTAGGCTAGTGGCGGACGCCATTTTAACACGCAAATCAGGGTTTTGTGTGCGTAACTCGTTGGCGTACATCACAGCATTCATATACACGCTTTCGCTAGCCACAACAAAGACATCACAGTCAGCCTTTATCTCAATAGGATTCACCGCTTCAATAAGCAACATCAAGCGTTCAAACCCCATCGCAAAACCAACGGCAGGCTCGGATTGCTCAAGATTGCCTTTTAATATACCCACCAGTCCATCATAGCGACCGCCACCGCAGACAGTTGCTTGTGAACCCAATTTGTCCGTTACCCATTCAAAGACGGTCTTATTATAATAATCCAATCCACGCACAAGCTTTTCATTAATCGTAAACTCAATCCCCAACGCACGCAGATAATTTTGCACCTGCTCAAAGTGTGTACAACTCTCCTCTCCTAGAAAGTCAGAAAGTTTGGGTGCATCTACCAAAATCGCCTGTGTTTGTTCATCTTTACTATCAAGCACTCGCAACGGATTCGTAGTTACTCGTCGCTGACTATCGGCATCAAGCCTATCAAGATGCTTGGTCAAATACTCAACAAGGGCATTTTTATAAGCCAAGCGTTCATGTGCTTCACCAAGTGTATTTAGCTGTAAAACAACATGCTGATCAATACCAAGTCGTCTCCACATCATCGCCGTCATCGCAATCAGCTCGGCATCAGCATCAGCCAAAGCAGAACCAAAACTCTCTACCCCAAGCTGAGTGAACTGACGATAACGCCCCTTTTGTGGTCGTTCGTAGCGAAACATCGACCCAAGATACCACAGCTTTGGCGTGTCGCCACGAGTTAGATTATGCTCAATAATCGCTCGCACGCACCCTGCTGTTCCTTCTGGGCGCAAGGTAAAAGATACCTCTTTTTCTTCTTTGCCTGTGTTTTGATTGCCATGCACCACACCAAACATCTCTTTTTCAACAATGTCGGTCGCCTCGCCCACCCCACGAGCAAACAACTCCGTTTGCTCAACAAATGGCAAGCGAACTTGGCTATAACCATAACCATCTAATACTTGGGTTAAAATCGCCTCCACTTCACGCCATTTGGCAGTTTCGGCAGGCAAAATATCATTAAAGCCACGAATGGCAGTAATTTTACTCATCTTTTAAATCCTTTATGATTCAAATTGAACAATTTACTTTCAATACTTATTACTTAAAGTACTCACTACTTAAAATATCCACCAAATTCATCAATTGGTCGGATTTTATTCACTTATTCAAAAACCTTTTGATATTTGGCACCTTGAACTCAATAACGGTTTTTGGATATTCTTTTGGCTTATTTTACCGATTACAAATGTTCTTTTTTGGCAAATCAGTCATTGCTTATCAAGTGATGTTTGGTGGTATTTTTATTTGAACTCAGCTTGCCTTGATTTTACACTCAGCAACTCACTGAGCCACCCTGACAATCTCATTTGCCCTTTTTTCTGCCAACGCTTTTGCTTTTTCACGCACCATCGCTTCAATTTCATCAACCAATCTGGCGGTATCAATCAAATGACTTTTGTCGCCATTTTTATAGACCAATGAATTAGGATTTGCCCCCACCACACCAATATCAGCTTCTTTAGCTTCGCCAGGACCATTGACTTTACAACCAATCACTGACACATCCATTGGCTCACGAATGTCTTCTAGTCGTGCCTCCAGCTCAGTCATCACCTTAATGACATTGAATTCTTGACGACTACAACTTGGACAAGCGATAAAATTCACGCCATTTGAACGGATACCTAAAGATTTTAAAATATCAAAACCAATCTTAATCTCTTCTTCTGGCTCTGCCGCCAAAGAAATTCGCATCGTATCGCCAATACCTTCCAATAGCAGTCCACCAAGTGCAATCGCTGACTTAACCGTTCCTGTGCGGTACACGCCTGCTTCGGTTACACCAAGATGCAGTGGACAATCCACCTGCTGACTAATCAAACGATAAGCATCTAGCGTCAAAAAGACATTGCTCGCCTTGACTGAAATTTTATAATCATGAAAATTATGGCGGTCCAAAATATCAATATGCCTCATTGCCGACTCAAGCATCGCCTCACCGGTTGGCTCACCATATTTTTTTTGCAAGTCTTTTTCTAATGAACCTGCGTTAACACCAATTCGGATAGGCAGACCATGATGCTTAGCACAGGCGATGACCTCACGGATTTTGGTTTCATTACCGATATTCCCTGGATTGATTCGCAAACAATCCGCCCCAGCTTCTGCTGCTGCCAAGGCGATTTTATAATCAAAATGAATATCGGCAATGAGTGGCACAGAGACACGCTTTTTGATTTCGCCAAAGGCTTGCACACTTTCCATCGTCGGTGTGGATACACGCATCAGGTCAGCCCCTGCATCCACACACCGCTGAATCTGAGCAACGGTTGCCATCACATCGCAAGTGTCTGTGTTGGTCATAGATTGCACACTAATAGGGGCATCGCCACCAATGGCAACATTGCCAACCATAATTTTACGAGTAAAACGGCGTTTGATGGGGCTATGATGAGTCATGATACTTTCCAACAGTCAATATTGTTATATTATAAGTCTGGCATTAAGCCGATGCTACTTATCCTGAGTTTGTTTATCTTTTTCTATATTTAGGTATAATGCTTGAGTGAGTAAATCCGCATTTAAGCTTCCCGCCTTAACCGCTCGGTTAAATGCCGATACCGCCAAATCCAAATTTGTCTTAGTGGGTAGATTTTCCCATAAGATATTACGAATATAGGCAATGTTTTCAATCGCTGCCAGCCGTCCATCAAAACCAATCTCTCTAGCCGCTCTCTCAAAATGCTTAAGTGCCAATGAATATTCTTGATTACCTGTCAGATACACGCCATAATCATAATGCGTCTGCATATCCTTATCATCAAGCGATAGTGCCTTTTGGTAATAAGTTTTGGCAAGTTTGTTATGCTCATGCTCGTTGGTTGTCTGATACACTCGTGCCAAAGTGCGATAAGCCGCTGCATGGCGATCGCTCGCTTGTATCGCCAGATCCAGCTGTCTTTTGGCATCATCTATTCTACCTAGTTGCAAATACTGCTCGGCAAGCTGCGTATAAGTATGTGCAATTTGGTTTTTAGCAACAACCCTTCCCATGCTTTTTTGCATTGGCTGTGTATGCTGACAAGCGACCATCAGCATGGTCATGAACAAAATGGCAATTTTACCAAATCTGCCTGCCGTGTGATGGCGGATACTTTGTTTCATTCTAACAGCCTTTAAACACTTTAGCAAATCATCTGGATACTTTGGTTTTATCCTGTCGCTTTTCAATACTCTCTTGCCATTTTTTGGCACGGCGAGTGCGATCGGCAACCTGTCCCACCAATTGCCCACACGCTGCATCAATATCATCACCACGAGTCTGACGAATAGTACATACAAAGCCTGCGTTATTCAAAATGTTGCTAAACGCATGAATGCGGTTATTACTAGAACGATCGTAAGGAGCGTGCGGAAATGGATTAAAGGGAATAAGATTAATTTTGCTTGGCAAATCCTTTAGCAGTGCTACCAATTCATAGGCGTGCTGATCGGTATCATTTACGCCTTGCAACATGACATATTCAATGGTTACATGCTTTTTGTGGCGTGGATTTTCATCATAGACATATGCTTTGGCGGCAGCGATCAGCTCAGATAACGGATATTTTTTATTGATGGGTACAAGCTCATTACGCAACGAATCATTTGGGGCATGCAAACTGATGGCAAGTGCCACATCGATGTCTTTGGCAAGTTCATACATTTTTGGAACAACGCCTGATGTTGACAGTGTAACACGACGCTTAGACAAACCAAATGCATGGTCGTCTAGCATAAGCGACATACTGGCTACAACAGGTTCATAGTTAAGCAGCGGCTCTCCCATTCCCATCATGACGACATTAGTTACTCGGTTTTCACGCTCGGTAGGAGCAACATCTTCCATATAAGACTGATTAGCAACCCACAATTGACCGATAATCTCACTTGCTGTTAAGTCTCGCTCAAAACCTTGTTTTCCTGTACTACAAAAAGAACAATCAAGTGCACAGCCCACCTGTGATGAAATACACAAAGTCTTTCGTCCAAATTGCTTGCCGTCTTCTGCAGGAATCAGCACCGTCTCAACAAGCGAACCGCCCGCCACTTCAAACACCCATTTACGAGTGCCGTCATTGCTAAATTCTTTAAATTTTACCTTCGGTGGCACAATGCACGCTACTTCATTCAGCTTTTCTTGTAACTTCTTGGAAATATTAGTCATTTCAAAAAAGTCCACCACCCCAAATTGGTAAATCCACTTCATCACTTGGGTAGCACGAAATGGCTTTTCGCCAAGCAACACAAAAAACTCACCCAATGCCTCTTTGGACATACCAAGCAGATTGATTTTATTGGAAGTGATGTCTAATGAACCATCTTGATGTACAGGGATTTTACTCATGGGCTGTGCTGGCGTCATTGGCTATAAAATAATCATAAAAATGGCACATTATACTAAAATTTTTTAATAAAGTCATGAACTTTCAATATAAACAAATCCCCACCAACCTACTCATGGCAAAGCAGTTTGTAAATACGATTTATAAGCAATCAAAAAAACAGCTTGCCAATCGGCAAGCTGTTTTGTGCAATGTATATCGGCAGATAAACTGCCCAACATTGATTAACGAGTGCGTGGGAAAATCTCATCCACACCAAAGAAGTAAGCGATTTCACGCTCAGCAGAAGCGATACTATCAGAACCGTGAGCAGCATTCTCATCAATACTTACAGCAAAGTCTGCACGGATAGTACCAGCAGCAGCTTCGGCTGGGTTGGTTGCACCTAGAATATCACGATGAGCCAAAACTGCGTTTTCGCCTTCTAGTACAGATACCACCACAGGACCTGAAGTCATGAATGCCACTAAATCATTAAAGAAACCACGCTCTTTATGCTCTGCATAAAACCCCTCTGCTTCTTCACGAGTTAGGTGCTTGTATTTCACAGCAACAGGCTTAAGACCTGCTTTTTCAAAGCGAGCAATGATGTCGCCGATGTGATTTTTACCAACTGCGTCTGGCTTGATGATAGATAAAGTGCGTTCGATTGCCATGATAAACTTCCTTACTATTGATAAAAGGGGAAAGATTTTACGAAAAGTTGTAAAATTTATTGTATTATAGCAAGCAAAATCAGATTTTGCATCTTTTTTATGCAAGTTTATTCGCCCCTTGTATCGGCAATTTATTGACGCCGACCTTATAGGCATGGGTATACCTTTGGCGGGTCTGCGATAAGCCAGTATGACAATATCCTTAAACTCCAGACTTAAAAAGCAAAGCATTTTTTATGAAAATCTGCTAAACTAAGCAGAATTTTTTTATTTGTAGAGAGTTTTTTATGGGCTTTAATTGTGGTATTGTCGGACTGCCTAATGTGGGCAAATCTACGCTGTTTAACGCATTGACCAAAGCAGGCATCGCTGCCGAGAACTTCCCCTTTTGCACCAAGGATCCAAACACAGGCATCGTTCCTGTGCCAGACCCTCGTTTAAAAGAATTATCCAAGATTGTCAACCCCGAAAGAGTTATCCCAACCTCTATGGAGTTTGTGGATATCGCAGGACTTGTGGCAGGTGCTTCTAAAGGCGAAGGTATGGGCAATCAGTTTCTTGCCAATATCCGTGAGACAGACGCCATCGCTCATGTCGTACGGTGCTTTGATGATGACAATGTCATTCATGTGGACGGACGAGTCAATCCCTTATCAGACATTGAAACCATCAACACCGAACTTGCTCTTGCTGACTTAGAAGCGGTAACACGAGCCATCACCAACCTTAGCAAAAAAGCCAAAGGTGGAGACAAGGACGCCCAAGCGATGTTGGCTGTCTTTAACAAAGTTGAGCCACTACTAGCAGATGGTAAACCTGCACGAATGGCAGGGCTTGATGATGATGAAAAGAAACTAATTAGAAGTTATGGACTGATTACCTTAAAACCAGTCATGTATATCGCCAATGTCAGCGAGGACGGCTTTGAAAATAACCCATATCTTGACCAAGTCAAAGAATTTGCCAAATCGGATAATGCAATAGTCGTGCCACTATGCAACCAAATCGAAGCAGAGATTGCCCAACTAGACGAAGACGAAAAGGCAGAGTTCTTAGAAGGCATGGGCATGAGTGAAGCTGGGCTTGACCGTGTGATTCGAGCAGGCTATGAACTACTCAAAATGCAAACCTACTTTACCGCAGGGGTTAAAGAAGTGCGTGCGTGGACAGTACCAATTGGAGCAACTGCACCGCAGGCAGCTGGCGTCATTCACACCGACTTTGAGCGAGGGTTTATTCGTGCTGAAGTCATCAGCTATGCCGACTTTATTGAGTATGGTGGCGAAAAAGGAGCGAGTGCCACTGGTAAGAATCGCTTGGAGGGCAAAACCTATGTTGTCCAAGACGGCGATGTGATGCACTTTCGCTTTAATGTGTAAGCAGGCTTGATGTATTAGTAATGTTATTAAATAAGGGGGGTATTTGGATACACCCCTTATTTAATAGTAGAATCGGCAACAAAAACAACCAGTATCATTGCTAATTTGTCATTGAGAGCTGTTGCCATTTTGGGAAATTTTGTTACAATATAGCTATCGGTGATGAACCATCAATGAGCGATGGCGACCACTTATTTTTAATCAATTAAGGTAAAAACATGAAAAAAATCATTCTACCAACCATGATGCTCGCCCTTGCTCTGACTGCCTGCGAACAAAAACCTGCTGAGCCTGCCACAGACAGTGAAGTTGCTGTAACCGATATCCATGATAAAGACCACTCTGATGATGAGCACGCTCACGATAAACATGCTCATGATGAACATTCTCACGACCATGCAGGTCATGACCACCATCATCACGAAGGCAATCAATTCCAATGTGGCGATCAGACTGTACACATTGTCGTACATGAACACGAAGGAGAGATGGAAGCTCATCTCACTGCTGATGACATCGTCTATGACCTTAATCAAGACGACAAAGACAAAAAACGCTTTAATACCAACGAGGGTATCGAAGGCGACAATAAACCAATGACACTGGTGCTAGACGGCGACAAAGCTCAAATACTAAAAGCAGACAACAGCACACTGCTTGACTGCACCAAAATTCACTCTTAATCGCTGTCATACCGCCAAGCCTACTTACTAGGCTTGGTTTTTTATTGTCTAATGTGTGTGCAGAATGCAATATTCTATGAAATTGATTGAAAATTATCACAATTTTATTCATAATACAGGATTTAAAGGCAGCCATCGCTTTTTATCTAATTTTAATGGATATACCCATGCACCAAGAAAAACCTGCAACCCGAGAGCAAAAAAAACGCCAAACCCGCCAAGCCTTTTTTAACGCTGTATTAGACTTGTGCATGATGGGACAAGGCTATAGTTCCATCAGCTTACGCCAAGTCACCCGTGAGGTAGGTGTAGTACCAACTGCTTTTTATCGTCATTTTGATGACATGGAAAGTTTGGGCAAGGCTTTGGTTGAAGATGAGCTTGGCTCAGCGATGGCACTACTGCGTGAGCATATGCAGCTAGGGAAAAAACGCAGTTTTGAAAGACAGATTGCCAAAAGTGTACAGCTATTCTTTAAGGCAGTAGATGCACAACCTAGATACTGGCAATTCATCGCCAGCGAGCGATTTGGTGGCTCAGAGGCGGTTCGTCATGCCATCAGTGAGCAAATTAAATACTTTGCCAAAATCATGGGCGATGATTTGGCGTTACAGCCTGCCTTTGAACACATCGGCAAAGAAGATCGTTATCTGTTGGCAGAGATTGGTGTTAATTTGTCTTTTTCTTGGATTATTGATTGGCTTGAACTTACCTATACACCAAACCTAGACGAAGATGGTGAACAGACTTCCACCCCCATAAACCTAGAAGAACAAAAAAACATCATGCTCCACCGCTGCACTCGTCAGATGCAAATACTCCTATATGGTGCGTATAATTGGAAATCGCATGAAGAAACGATTATCGGCGATTGATCAACCAATAGCCCGACCGCCGACTACTCTTTTATAGATTTGTACATAAAAATGACCGTGTTGCAACCGAAAATTTTAGGTTCAAAACCGCTTTAATCATCTTAATTTTATGCTAAAATAGTCAATTTTTAGCATAAAATTACCTACCATGCCCTATTTACACCGACCTAAATCCCATCACAATCTCAAGAGCGACCAACTACTTCGTGTCATCTCTATCAATGTTAATGGTCTAAGAGCAGCCGAGAAAAAAGGATTGTTTGACTGGCTAGCACAGTCCGAAGCAGATGTGGTATGTATGCAAGAAACACGCATTACGCACGAACAATGGACGGATAAATTCAAACCAGACGGTTGGTATGCCCACCTATTTCCTGCTGAGCGTGCAGGTTATGCAGGCACCGCCATCTATAGTCGCCTACCTATTATCTCAATTAGTCGTGGGCTTGGCTTTGAGCTGGCAGACTCGCAAGGTCGCTTCATCACAGCAGAGTTTGATTTAGGACTTGATAAACCTGTATTCATCTCATCACTATATTTGCCTTCTGGCTCATCAGGCGATGACGCCCAAGCTCGCAAAGACTTGTTTTTAAATGAATACAAAACCATCTTAAAGAACTGGCGTGATGAGGATAAATCTGTCATCATCTGTGGCGATTACAACATTGTACATAAACGCATTGATATCAAAAACTGGTCTGGCAACCAAAAGGCTTCAGGCTGCCTACCGCACGAACGAGCATGGCTTGATCATATCTATGATAGGCTTGGTTATGTTGATACTTTTCGTGTGGTTCGTAAAGAGTCCGAGGTCTATTCATGGTGGTCAAATCGTGGGCAAGCTCGTGCCAAAAATGTAGGCTGGCGTATTGACTATCAAGCCTGCTCACCAGACTGGAAAGACCGAACGGTTGGTGCGTGGGTATATAAAGACACTTGGTTTTCCGACCATGCTCCTGTAGTGATTGATTATTTGATTGGTTAAGCCAGCCGTACAAATATCTTAAAAAAGACGAATTAAAAGGCGGATTATCACCGCCTTTTATGTTACAACAAACTTAGGTTCTTGGTTATTCTTCAAAACTCACCAATGAGAAAGGCTGAATATCCAAACCTTTTAGTCTGACATCACCACCCAATCCATTGAGCCAAATCACAAAGGCGGCGTGTTGCACTGTACCACCCAGCTTACGAATCAGTTTGGCAGTCGCCTCGACCGTACCACCTGTTGCCAACAAGTCATCAATAATCAAAATACGATCATCACTTGTAATGGCATCAGTGTGAATTTCTAGCTTATCCTCACCGTATTCTAGGGCGTAGGATTGAGCGATGGTCTCTCTAGGTAGCTTATTTGGTTTACGCACCAGTACGAATGGAACCCCCAAAACTAGGGCGATGGGAGCACCAAATATGAAACCACGAGATTCCGTACCAACAATCTTGGTAATCCCCTTATCTTGATACTGTACCACGATGGCATCAATGGTCGCTTTAAACGCAGCAGGATTTTCTAATAGTGAAGTGATATCACGAAAAGTTACACCTGCTTTTGGGTAGTTGGGGATTGATTTGATGGATGATTTAATAAGTTCATTAGTCATGTTTATCGCCTTAATAGTTGCCAAATTGGCTTGTTGATTTTTGATGGTTGGTTAATTGGTTAACTGTAGCACTTTGATGTTATGAAAGCCTTTTTGTTGCAGATGCACGGCTTGTAGTCGGCTCATCACACCACGCTGGCAGTACAAAAGATAAATTTTGCTTTGGTCAAGCTCGCCAAAACTGCTAGATAATCGATAAAATGGCATTCGTATCACACCTGATAGATTCAGCGGATTATCCTCACTCTCATCAGTGGGGCGGATGTCTAGCACTATCTCATCAGACCGTACAGACGACACTGTCTCAATCGCATATTCCTGCTGACTATCATTGGCAATATCTCGAATATCAATAGAGATGGCTGTATCAATGGCACGGTCAAGTACCGAAAAATCAAAATTCGCCTCCGTTGCCAACACCTTATGTTCCACCGCCTTAACGGTTGGGCTTTTTGAGATGACACCACAAAACTCAGGCATGGACTTAGCAATATCTGCCACACCAATTTGTTCAGTCATACTGATGATGTCAGGTTTATTGTGCGTAATCAATGGTCTTAAAATCAGCACCTCACTTGCCTTATCAATCATATGTAGATTGGTTAGCGTCTGACTGGCAACCTGCCCAAGTGCTTCACCTGTTACCAATGCCTCAATGCGATGATGCTTGGCAATGGCACTGGCCACACGCACCATCATGCGTTTTAGCACCACGCCCATTTGACCATCGTTAATCTTGGTCAAAATTTCAGCGACCACAGGCTCAAAGTCCACTGTGATAAAACGCACCTTATGAGAGCTACCATAGCGTTGCCACAGCTGGTACGCCATTTGTTTTGTTCCTATCTCATGTGCCTTGCCACCTAGATTAAAAAACACATAATGAACACGACTGCCACGCTTGGTAAACAGATGGCTTGCTACCGCAGAATCAAAACCGCCAGAGATGAGCGACAATACATCTTCTTGGGTACTAATGGGAAAGCCACCAATCCCTTCATGGCGACTTTTGATGAATAATAACTTGTCATTATCAATTTCAAGTCGCACCACGACATCAGGATTTTTTAACTGCACTTTAGCACTTGCAATGTGCTGATTAAGACCGCCACCCACATATCGCATGACTTCCATTGAGTCAAATTCATGACGACCTCGACGCTTAACACGCACACAAAAAGTCTTATCTTGCAAATCATCGCCAAACTTTGCCAAAGTCTGCAAGAAAATATCATGCAAATCGCTAAATGGTGATTCTTCCACTGTCAAAATGTGATGAATACCCGGAATACGCATGAGTTCATCAAGCAAAACTTCTTGCAAATCGTCATCATCAAAACATACTTCTAAAAAGTCCCAATGGCGAATCACGCGCACACATTCATCATGACGAGTTAAAATATTTTTGATATTTCCTGTCAATACTTTCACAAAACGCTTGCGAATTGAATCGCTCTTCATGATGATTTCAGGAAATAACTTAACGATAAACTTCATACTGTTGTTTAGGCTTGCACAAAAAAGCTATTATTATACACCTTTTTAATAAGAAAAACGCCACAACCCATCAACAAATCTCACTTTTAAGCAAATTATCTAAAAAACTGACCGCAACACACCTTAAATTTTTTACCGCTGCCACACAAACAAGGCTGCTTATTGGTAGGTATAGGCACGGTTAGATCACGAAAATACCACGCACCATCTATCTGCACAAAGGTGGATAGCTCATCATGAGTTTGCTTACCTTGCCCATTATCAAAATAAGCATAAAAATGCACTTGGGCATGGCGTTTACCAACTTTAGGGGTATGGCTGATGATATCAAGACCCAACCAATTCATCTCATTTGCCCACTCCAATAACACCGCTCTGTCTAGCAAGCCTTGCTGATTGGGGGCGGTCGTCTTGATGATATAGTCCACATTTTTTAGATATAATGCTGCATACCGAGATTGCATGAGCTGCTTGGCATCATCAGCAGGTCTGCCGTCATGCAAGGGCTTACAGCACTCATCATACAGCCCACCACCACAAGGACAGTTCATAGACAAATTTTCTCCAAAAGTAACTGCTGTGCGTCATGGATACACTCTGCATGATGTACCTGATTCCACTCGCCACGCCCATCAAGCTCCCACGCCTGCACATTGTCATTGAGATAATTGATTAGCCCATCTTCATAAATGCGTTTAAACAACTTAGCGTTCAAGATAGGAAATGCCACCTCCACACGGTGTAGCAGGTTTCTATCCATCAAATCAGCACTTGCACAAAACAGGCGTTCTTGACCATCACCATCCTTATCATTACCAAAATAATACACTCGGGTATGCTCCAAGAACCTTCCGACCACCGAACGCACCCTAATGTTCTCAGACAAGCCTTTCACTTGGGGACGCAAGCAACAAATAGACCGTACAATCAAATCAATCTCAACACCAGCAGCACTCGCCTCATAGAGTTTATTGATGATTTGGCGTTCTGTGATGGCGTTGCATTTCATAATAATGCGTCCTTTTTTGCCATTTTTAGCATGATGAATCTCATCATCTATCATTTGCATCAGTCCATCATGCAGGGCAAAAGGTGCCTGCAAAATCTGATGCGAAGGCATTGGTCTGCCCATGCCTGTCAGCTGAATAAATACGCCATGCACATCTTCACAAATCTGCTTATTGGCGGTAAACAACCCATAATCAGTATAAGCCTTTGCATTGCCTGCATGATAGTTACCTGTGCCTAGATGAGCGTAACGGCGGATTTTATCTCCCTCACGACGCACAATCAGCATGAGCTTAGCGTGAGTCTTATAGCCAACCACGCCATATACTACCACCGCCCCTGCATCGGTAAGCATATTGGCAACAGCAATGTTACTCGCTTCATCAAAACGGGCTCTTAACTCAATAACAGCTGTAACCTCTTTGCCATTACGGGCAGCAGCGGCCAAGGCTTGAACAATCTCCGAGTTTGTACCCGAACGATAAATCGTCTGCTTGATGGCAAGTACATTTGGATCGTTTGCTGCTTGCCAAAGCAGATTGACCACCGGAACGAACGATTCAAATGGGTGATGCACCAACACATCTTGTTTTTTGATGGTGCTAAACATTGATGTATCATCTTTGGCAACTCGCACCGCCTCCATGCCACGAAATGCCTTAGGAACGGTGTGTACGAACGGTGTGAACTTAAGTTCGGGTTTATCAAAACTTGTCAGCATACGAGTTAAATTTACAGGTCCATTAACTCGATATAATTGATTTTCTTCTAGCTCAAACTCTTGAAGCAAGAATTCATAAATCTCTTTAGGGCAATTGGTTGTCACCTCCAGACGCACTTTATGCCCAAAACGGCGGTTATCTAGTTCGCCTTCTAGTGCCTTCGCCAAGTCTTCAACATCATCAGACAACGCCAAATCAGCATTTCTAGTTAAGCGGAACTGATGACACCCAGTTACTTTCATGCCCAAAAAAAGCTCGCCCACATGTTCATGAATCACGGCAGACAGCATGATGTGATGATCTTTACCACCTGTTAATTCATCTGGCAGACGAATCACACGAGGCAATGAGCGAGGAGCAGGCACGATGGCACGGTTAATATCACGACCAAAGGCATCTTTGCCCTCTAGACTGACAATGAAGTTTAAAGACTTATTAACCACTCTGGGGAATGGGTGTGCAGGGTCAATACTAATTGGGGTTAGTACTGGCAGTACTTGATTGAAAAAATATTCTCGCATCCATGCTTTTTGAGCATCTGTCAGCTCATGACGCTTAAGGTAGCGAATATCAGACTTAGCAAGCTCTGGAAGGATGTCTTCATTTAAGATACGATATTGCTCATCAACTGCACGATGAGCCACCTGACTAATCTCCGCCAAAAGCTCAGATGGCTTGCGACCATCTAAACTGCTTGACTTATCTCCATTATTCATCTTTTGTAGCAGTCCTGCCACACGAATCTCAAAAAACTCATCCATGTTTGATGAAAAAATCGTCAAAAACAACATTCGTTCAAGTAATGGGTGGCGAGGGTTCACCGCCTGAGCCAACACCCTCAACTGAAATCTTAGGGTGGATAAATCACGATTAATATAGCATTCAGGAGCAAACCCACCCACCTCATTGACAAGAGATTGAATCTCGGTAAGCTGTGCAGGCGGGGGAGTCATACCCAATACACTTTGCATTGCTTGCTGTTCGATGCTGTATTCAGCAGATGATGCTTTTGTTTTCATGTTCTATCTTTCACTTTGTTGATCTTAGTGTTTTTATCTGATATGCCAATCTTCATTGACCCATTACAACAATATGATCTTGACTGTATATTGATACGCCCAATTGTGTCATTTTAGGCTAATTAGGCAGTATTGCCGAGTTCATGCGAGCTAGTATGATTCGCTGTTTGCTACGCAGTCGTTTGGCATTGTTGTTTTTTTGAAAGTATTTTGGATTAGGAAGCATACTAATCAGTAGTGCCGCCTGCTCACGACTCAGCTGTTTGGCAGATTTACCATAATAATGCCGTGCCGCCGCTTCAATGCCATAGATGCCATCACCAAACTCCACCACATTCAAATACACCTCCAAAATTCGCCTTTTATCCCAGATACCCTCCATCATCACCACAATGATGGCCTCTTCCGCCTTTCTGATGTATGACCGATGCGATGTCAAAAACAGATTTTTGGCAAGTTGCTGACTGATGGTTGAACCACCGATTGAAATCGCCCCTCGTGCTTCGTTCATCTTGATGGCTCGTTCGATACTCTCAAAGTCAAAACCATGATGTTGGCTAAATCTAGCATCTTCGCTGACGATGGCTGCCTGCTTAACAGACTTAGCGATATTGTCATAATCCACCCAAGTTTGCTGAACACTGCCCCCACCCACACGGTGTGCCATCATAAATGCCGATTCTGTAACAGGCATGAATTTACCTGCACCCAGTAAAACTGCCACCATAGCATGAAAGCCAAGAAAAATAGCAAGAACCAATACAAACGCCCAACGAATGATTTTCTTTAACACCTTATCAGCCTTTTTAAGTTATAATGACAGCTGTGATTTTTACCCACACCATCGTTATTTTACACCATTTTTGACTTTTTTCTGTATGAATTCTTTATGAATAATGACAATTTTATCAAGCAATTAAACCACCTTGCACACAACCGATTTGCCCTAAACAGTGTCAACATCAATGAATATCAACAATTTCGTCAACAGCTACTAGCTCTCTTTGATATTACCAATGTAGATGCCACATGGTATTTACTTGGCACAGACGGCTGTCATCTGTGCGATGATACCCATCGCCTATATCATTATGCCAATCAAGTTAGGGCATTACCGACCTTACAGGTGCTTGACTTAGCAAACATAACCAACCCAAATCATAAAGCATTTGAAGTGTTAGGCATGATGATTCCCATACTGATGACACCCACACGCCTTTTATGCTACCCTTTTGGAGTGATGGACATCGCAAGCCTACCCGTACCATAAGCAATAACAACCCAAACCAACAGCTAACATTCAATCAACAAACAACCTTTTTCTCAAAAAAAAATCATCAATCACTGCCCATTTAAGATTTAAAGACAACCACCAAAACCTAGATTTTCCTAAAACTTTTACAAAAACACCCCCGTTCACCAATTTTATTGATGACTTGGGTGTCAATTAACATATATCGTTAGCAAAAAAAAACTTAGAAATTTTAATACAAAATATTTATTTTTAATCAAAAAGTAAGTACAATAGCAACCGATTGACAACAATCTTACCTTTTCTTTTTTTACTACAAATAATAAAAATTACGCAGTCATCTTTTTATATCAGCCCTTTGTTATCGCTTATTTAGTACTAACAATACCTTTAAGCCTAAAGCTTGTATTTAGAGTGCTGTAATTTTTATGTTTTTTTTTGGTTACATGGAGTGTTTGATATGTATACCTTTTTGGCAATGCTGCCAATCATCATTGTTTTTGTACTGCTGGTTGTCTTGCGACTACCCGCCAAGATAGCTATGGCGGTCGCTTATTTGGCAACAGCAACCTTATCTTTTTTTGTGTGGCAAACCAGTGGCAACCAAGTTGCTGCTGCCACCATTCATGGTGTTTTAACCGCAGCCAATGTACTATTTATCGTATTTTCGGCGATTTTGTTGCTCAACACCATCAAAGAGAGCCAAGCCATTGTCGCCATTCGTCAAGGCTTTATGGGTATCTCTCCTGATCGCCGTGTGCAGATGATTATCGTTGCTTGGTTGTTTGGCTCACTCATCGAAGGCTCAACTGGTTGGGGTACGCCATCAGCCGTTGGTGCACCCCTACTACTGGCACTCGGTTTTCCTGCGATGGCGTGCGTGATGGCCATTCTCATCATTCAGTCCACGCCTGTGTCTTATGGTGCAGTCGGAACACCCATTCTAATCGGTGTTAATTCAGGTCTTGAAAATAAAGAAGATGTCGGTACTGCCATCGCTGAAAAAGGCATTGCCTTTGGCGACTATATTGTACAAATCGGTGCAAATGTCGGCTTTATCCACTCTGTTGTTGGCTTCTTAATTCCGCTCATTTTGTGCTGTTTCTTGACCAAATTCTTTGGTGAAAAGCGTTCTTTCCGCCAAGGTTTTGAGGCGGCACCGTTTGCTATTTTTGCCGGTCTTGCTTTTACCATTCCTTATTTCTTGACCGCCAAATTCATCGGTCCTGAACTGCCATCATTAGTTGGTGCTATCGTTGGTATGGCGATTGTCATTCCTGCGGCAAAAGCAGGCTTTTTAACCCCAAAAAACACCTTTGACTTTGGCACTCATGAACAATGGGACGAAGAATGGAAAGGGTCGCTTGCCGCCACTAATATTGATGTCAATGAAAAAGCCAAATACTCTGTGTTGCGTGCTTTCATGCCATACCTACTTGTTATTGGCATCTTGATAGCCACACGCACCATCAAGCCACTAAAAGCATGGTTGAACGAAAACCTTGTAATCACTTTTAGTAATATTCTAGACACTTCCATCACCAACAAAACTCAGCTTCTATATTCACCAGGCACAACACTGCTACTTGTCTCCATCTTATGTATTTTCATCTTTGGCATGAAAGGCGATATGGTGAAAAAAAGTTGGGGTGCGTCATTTAAGACGATGTTAGCAGCCGCTCCTGCCCTGCTCTTTTCCATTCCAATGGTACAAGTATTCATCAACTCTGGCACGCCTGCCGATGTTGCTCAGCCGATACTTGCCATGCCAAGAGTGTTGGCAATCGGTGCAGCTGATGTATTTTCTGGAATGTGGCCAATCGTGTCGCCTTGGATTGGAGCACTTGGTGCGTTCATTGCAGGTTCGAACACTGTTTCAAACATGATGTTCTCTCACTTCCAGTGGAGTACTGCCGCCCAAATTGACCTAAACGCCATTGAAGCTGCCAAAGTCGTTGCTCTGCAAGCTGTTGGCGGTGCTGCTGGTAATATGATTAGCGTACACAATGTTGTTGCCGCCTGTGCGGTTGTGGGCATGGTAAACCGTGAAGGCTTTATTATTCGCAAAACACTCATTGCAATGACTTATTATGTCATCCAAGCAGGTCTTGTGGGCATGGCATTCATCTTTAACCCCATTTGGTGGATTGGAGCGGTTATCTGGCCTGTGGTGTTCTTTGGCACCATGAGCCTAACAGACAAGAAAAAGACCGCTTAAGACTTGCCTTTTGTTGTATTATTTTAAAAAAGCATCCATTTGTTAAATGGGTGCTTTTTTGGTTAATAAGTTAATGAAAAACACAATTTTTCATGTCTTATTGAGCACTTTTTATAATAGTAGCTTATTTATCTATATGTTAATAATGAAAAATGGTGTAAAATAAATGGTATTTGATTATTTTTGTATTCACGATTTTTAACAACTCTTTAAGGGTATAATTATGGCTGATTTAAGCAAAATTACCGAAATTGAAGACCTACGCCGTATTGCTGAGCGTAAAGTCCCTCGTATGTTTTATGACTATGTAGACTCTGGTTCATGGACACAAACCACCTATCGCAATAACGAAACCGACTTCGACCGTATCAAACTACGCCAGCGTGTGCTAGTGGATATGGAAGGTCGTTCACTTGCCACAAAGATGATTGGACAAGATGTACATATGCCTGTAGCAATCGCTCCAACAGGATTTACAGGCATGATGTGGGCAGATGGCGAGATTCATGCCGCTCGTGCTGCTGAGAAGTTCGGCATTCCTTTTTCACTCTCCACCATGAGCATCTGTTCAATTGAAGATGTGGCAGAAAATACCAATAAGCCGTTTTGGTTTCAGCTGTATGTCATGCGTGATAAAAAGTTCATGGAAAACCTTATTCGCCGTGCTAAAGAAGCCAAATGCTCTGCGCTTATTCTAACGGCAGACTTACAGGTTCTAGGTCAACGCCATAAAGACATCAAAAATGGCTTGTCCGCCCCACCCAAGCCAACCCTAAAAAACATTCTTAACCTAATGACTAAGCCTGAATGGTGCTTTAATATGCTAGGTACCAAACGCCATACCTTCCGTAACATTGTAGGTCATGCTGAAGGTGTAGGCGACCTATCTAGCCTGTCATCATGGACAGCCGAGCAGTTTGACCCTAGTCTAAACTGGGATGATGTCGCTCGCATCAAAGAGCTATGGGGTGGTCCACTCATCATCAAGGGCATTATGGAACCAGAAGATGCCATCTTGGCGGCTAAGTCAGGAGCAGACGCAATGGTCATCTCCAACCACGGTGGTCGTCAGCTAGACGGTGCACCTAGCTCCATCTCTACCCTAGCCGACTGCGTACAAGCAGTACAAGCCGAGAACAGTGCTTGTGAAGTATGGCTAGATAGCGGTATCCGCTCAGGTCAAGATGTACTAAAAGCCATCGCATTGGGAGCAAAAGGCACAATGATTGGTCGTTCATTCTTGTATGGTTTGGGGGCATATGGCGAAGATGGTGTCCGCCGTGCTCTGGAAATCATCTATAAAGAATGCGACATCACAATGGCGTTCTGTGGTCATACCAACATCAACACCGTGAATGAAGACATCTTTGTCAAGGGTACTTATGAGAACTTAAAAGCCTCCAACCCTCACATCACACCAATTCGCTGGTAACCCAACCAATAAAAAAGACCTTATTAATATAAGGTCTTTTTTATTGCCATCAATTACACAACAAACTACCAAACGGATATCATGGTGGCTTTTAAATGAATGGCAGTTCACTAATCTCACCACCCAATAAAACAGCCCTTCAATTAAGGGCTGTTTTATGACTAAGGTTTTGCAGATTTCGTAAGCATACCAAAACCTTGCCATCATCTATCCAAGACACTACGATTGACAGTAACTTTCGTATTGTCTTTTAGATAATGCAAATAGTCAGACCACTGGTCATCACCAATATTATCACGAATTATCATCGCTGCCTGCATACGCTCCACTGCCGAAATCTGTTCTACGGCTTGGTTGCTAACAGGTCCACCAATGATGACACTTGCACCCTGCTCAGTCTGCACTGACCAAATGTCATTTTTACCCGATTTATGAATAAATAGACTGGCTCGTTCTTGGATACTAAGATTGGGGCTTTGGCGAGTAGCGATACCAAAATTTGCCCCAGATGTCATCAGTGACTGAACACCAGAGACTTTAGCCTGCTCCGCCAATTTACTGGCAGCTGCCAATGCCAGTTCGGTCGCTGCTTTTTTGTGAAGCAACTCTTTAATCTGTGGCGTTGCTTCTGGTAATGTTAAAGGTCTGACCTCTTGGTGATTGGTTGATTGCACCCAGACAGTCTTGGTATCACCCAAAGTGATATTTGCACTCACTGCTTGATCTTGAATATTAAAATCATCAAATGCGGTATCAATCACCACAGGCTGTGATAATTCGGTGGTATTATTATTTTTTGGATAAGATTTAATAGATTTGGCAGGCAATGAAACTGTAGCAGCGATATCACTGATGCCCATGGCATCATTTGCCATGTTGTTAATCTTGGTGATCAACTCATGATAAGCTGCTTCACGCTTTTGCTTTAGTGCCATCTGCACAAGCTCATCACGCACACCATCAACTGTGATACTGCCCGCTTTAACCACCTTAAAAATCTGGTAACCAAAACTCGTCTGTACAGGTTGACTCACCCCACCGACTTTTAGCCCCGCTAAAGCAGCATTAACCTTGCCAGCGTCATTACCAAATACCGAAGGGTTGTATTTACCGATATAGCCACCTGACTCACCACTTGGATCATCAGAATATTGCTTAGCAAGCACCTCAAATGACTCACCCTTATCAAGTTTTGCCCTAATCTCGTTAGCTTTAGCTTTGGCATCTGAACCTGATAGTAGAATTTGTGATAGTTCACGACCATCACTCAAGCCATTTTTTTGTAGATAATTTGCAAATTGAGACACAATCTCCTCTTCGGTCGGTGCATCAACTTTTAACTCATCCATCGTCAGCTCAATATAGGTCAAATCCACCGATTCTGGGCGTATCAAAGACTCTTTATGTTCATTAAAGTATGCTTCGATTTGAGATTGAGAAACGCTTACTTGGTCGGCATAATCCTGCCAAGCAAAACGATGCACCCAAACCTCACGAGCCTCAAGTTGCAAATCAAGCAGGCGACCCACTTGAGAAGTAGGATAAATCGCCGTACCTAATATGCTTGCGGTTAGTTGTCTTATGCTAAGCTGTGTGCGAAATCTAGCGAACAACTCATCTTTGGTCAATCCGCTATAATCTAAAAATTGAGCGAATAACTCATTAGAAAATCTACCATCTTGCCAAAAGCTCTCATCTTGGGCTATCATCTGGCTGATGACCTCATCGGACACCGACATACCAAGCACTTGTGTTTGGTTTTGGAGTAACACACGATTAATGAGATCATCTAGCACCTCATCTGCCATTGCACGCTCGTTAATCATGCTTGCGTCATTGTTTTGTAAAAGCTGTTGGCGGTAGTTATTTAGCTCCGATTGATACACGCTCACATCAATAGTGCTATCGCCTGCCTTTACCAACTCATTTGTCCCAATGTGTGTCCCGCCATTCATGCCCTGCACGCCTAGAAACACCATTGGTAGCATGATTAGACCCATCGTGATGCGACCAGGCCAGCCGTGTAGAAAATCACGCAATTTATCCATAAAATTTCACTTACCGATTAAATTTTGATTAAAAAACTAAAACCTTACTATAATACGCTAAATCACAAAAATACTCAAAATGTTTTGCAAAATTTTGCCAAATATTCACAATACTCACCAATACCTGCACAAAAAACACCCTTTGCTGAACAAAGGGTGTTTTGATTGGCCAAGCCAATCGTCTAGCTAAGCAAGGTAAATTAGTTCACTGCGTCTTTTAGACCCTTGCCTGCTTTAAATCCTGGTACTTTGCTGGCAGCAATTTGTAATGATTCGCCAGTTTTTGGGTTGCGTCCAGTGCGAGCGGCACGCTCTTTCACACTAAAAGTACCAAAACCAACCAACACCACATCATCACCACGCTCAAGAGCGCCTTGTACGCTTGCAGTAAAAGCATTTAGTGCTTTAGTGGCTTGATCTTTAGTTAGACCTGCTTCACTTGCGATCGCATCTACCAATTCTGACTTATTCATATCAAGTTCCTCATGTGTTGAGTTAATAAAAATGATTCAATCACAGCGCCTAAAAATACTTCAAGCCTGTTAATTGTCATGCTCTTAGTATAGGGCGATTGCTGATGTGTGCATTGTATGACTATCAACAAGCATTTACAAGTAGATAAATGCAAAATTTCTCAAAATTTTACAAAATTGTGAGAAATTTTGTAAAAAATCACTCAAAATACCCACGAGTTATAGTCAATGCACGCACATTTCGTTGTTTGTTAGCGCAAACATTACTTACCATTTATAACAATACTTGGCTCAATATGCAAGATAATTTACATAATTTTATGTAACACAGTCAAAATTTTACCCAAAACAACCTTAAATTCAACACAAGCCCACAAGATTGTGCGTTTTTTAGTATTGATTTTGTGTTTTTAATGATTTTAGGATACAATCACATCAATTAGGTCCATAGACGAAGTGCATTAACCACACCAATCATCAATAGGGTTAAATCGCATTCGTCAGTACCACAATCTTAATTTTTAAATTAACTTAGGATAGATTTATGGCAGAAATCAATCATTCGCAACGCAGCACCCCCAGTCAACAAAAAAATACAGGTACTATCTCGCATGGCTTACTTAATGTTTTACTTGTATTTTTAGAATCCGCCATCACACTCATGCTAAGACCAAACCCAAAATTACGCCAACTCACATATCCACTAGCACAAGAAGAAGTGTTGGTATCAATACGCACCTACCTTCCCCATGTGCAGATATACGCTTCTTTTAGCCATCATGGTGTACTATTGGACAGCGAACTGCCCGCCCATAAAGAATCGGCGAACATTACTGTTAATGCCTACAGCTTTCAGCTTGCCCATATTCTGACCAATCACAGCATTCACACTGTAGATAAGCTACAAATTCGTGGCGATGCCATTCAAGTGGCTCAATTCAAAGAATTTTTAGTACAACTTGGTATCGGTGGCGTCATTGATCATTTGCTTCGGAAAACCAAAAAGGCAGAAAAGCCAGCGCCTGAGCAAAAAGCTGAAAAACTAGATGAATTAAAAAACAAAATCACCGAACAATCCCAAAAAATCAATGAGCTAACTACCCAAAATGCCAGACTCAGCACTCAACTGGGCGAAGCCAAAACCAAACAAAAAAGTACCTTTACAGGCTTTATTGTCGCAAGTTTAATTGCCATAGTCGCCCTAATTTCTCACTTTTTTGTATGATTTTATGCCATCGTTTCATTCATCATCCATGAGTTATGTTGCGTTGCGTTTGTCATCGGGCAATTTTCAATATTTTAAATAGAATTGGAGCAATGTTTTATCATCTATCATCATTCGCTTCAATTCTATTTTGATTGATTGTTTAAATCGTAGGATTTAAAAATAACAACAACAAAGTTTATAAAATAATCTTGACCTATTTACTCGGAATTATTATAATAAGCAAAAATTTTATAACTGATGTTCATTTTGCGAACTAGGCATTCTTAGGTATTTTTATGCGCTTAACCACACGCGGCAGATATGCAGTTACCGCCCTACTTGATTTGGCAGTACAAGAAAATCGCCATCAAGGTGCCATTTCTTTGTCCGACATCGCAAAACGCCAATCCATCTCAATTTCTTATCTCGAGCAACTATTTTCAAAGCTACGCAAAAAAGGCTTAGTAAATAGCACTCGTGGTGCATCAGGCGGTTACCACCTTGCCAAACCCTTGAATGAAATTGATGTCATGAGTATCATCACCGCAGTCGATGAAAGCGTGAATGCCATGCAATGTGGGGGTAAAGGTGATTGTCAAGATGGTGCCATGTGCTTAACACATGATTTGTGGCACAACCTATCTGCCCATATCGAAGCTTATTTGAGCCAAGTAACTCTTGCTGATTTACTACACTCAAAAAATACGCAAAATATCGCCGATCGTCAAGAACACAAACACCAAGAACATAAAGTTCAAAGCATTAAAAGTGACAAAAAAGACCAACAAATCAATACCATTAACTTACTTGGGGTAAAACCAGTATGAGCCAAAATTCCTTAATTTATTTAGATTACGCTGCCACCACACCAATTGCACAAGAAGTGGCTGACAAGATGGTCAAATACATGACCTTTGATGGCATATTTGGCAACCCTGCCAGTCGCTCGCACGGCTTTGGTTGGCAGGCTGAAGAAGCAGTTGAAAACGCTCGCCTACAGATTGCCGAAACTGTAGGTGCAGACCCTCGTGAAATCGTTTTTACCAGCGGTGCGACCGAGTCAGACAACCTAGCTTTAAAAGGCGTGGCACACTTCTACCACACTCAAGGTAAACACATCATTACCAGTCAAATTGAGCATAAAGCCATTTTGGACACTTGTCGCCAGCTAGAACAAGAAGGTTTTGAAATCACCTACCTAACTCCACAAGAAAGCACAGGCATCATCACGCCCGAACAAGTCGCTGATGCCATCCGTGAAGACACCATCTTGGTAAGCCTTATGGCAGTAAATAACGAGCTTGGCACCGTTACTGATATCGCAGCCATCGGTGAAATCACTCGTGAAAAAGGCATACTTTTCCATGTTGATGGTGCACAAGCAGTCGGTAAAATTAAAATCAATCTGGCTGAATTAAAAGTAGATTTGATGAGTTTTAGCGGTCATAAGATTTATGGACCAAAAGGCATTGGTGCCTTGTATGTCGGTCGTAAGCCTCGTGTGCGTATTAAAGCCGAACAGCACGGTGGCGGTCATGAGCGTGGCATGCGTTCTGGCACACTGGCAACTCATCAAATTGTCGGCATGGGTGAAGCATTTGCCTTGTCTGCCAAGCGATTTGATGAAGATCTTGCACACATCACACGCCTAAGAGATAAGTTGTGGAATGGCTTACAAGGCATTGAAGAGACTTATTTAAATGGTAGCTTTGAGCATGGCATTCCAAACATTTTAAATGTTAGCTTCAACTTTATCGAAGGCGAATCTTTGATGATGAGCCTAAAAGATTTGGCAGTATCATCAGGTTCTGCTTGTACCTCTGCCACACTTGAGCCATCTTATGTCCTTCGTGCCATCGGTCGCCCTGATGAATTAGCACACTCAAGCATTCGCTTTAGTTTTGGTCGCTATACTACCGATGAAGACATCGACCGTGTACTGGCTCAAATCACTGATGCAGTAAACAAACTGCGTGAACTATCGCCACTATGGGATATGTTTAAAGAAGGCGTGGATTTTAGCAAGGTAGAGTGGCAAGAACATTGATTTAACTTGTTAAATTCTGTGGGTCATTAGCCCACAAGCAACAAATATTGGTTATATTGATAATGATATGTTCATTTGCTAATGTTGTATTGGCAAATGAACACTATCTATCTTAGTACAAAAGCCCATGTTAATGTATTAAGCACTATATAAAAGTGATTTAACCAAACCGATTTTATATTGATCAGCATGGCAACATCTATCCAACCGCTGATTAGCTAAAGATAAAGACCAACTTTTTTATTTAAGCCAAGCAAATTATTTGCTAGCAACAAAGAGAGAAAACTATGGCATATTCAGACAAAGTCATTGACCATTACGAAAACCCTCGCAATGTAGGCAATCTTGACAAAAACGCCAAAAATGTTGGCACAGGTATGGTGGGTGCACCTGCGTGTGGTGATGTGATGCGTCTACAAATCCAAGTAGGCGATGATGGTATCATTACCGATGCCAAATTCAAAACCTATGGTTGTGGTTCTGCGATTGCATCAAGCTCGCTTGTTACCGAATGGCTAAAAGGTAAAAACCTAACTGAAGCCGCCGCCATCAAAAATAAAGACATTGCTGAAGAATTGGCATTACCACCTGTAAAAGTACACTGCTCTGTATTGGCAGAAGACGCCATCAAGGCAGCGATTGAAGATTATCAATCAAAATCCAACGCCTAATACATCACTATAATCATTGTGATACAACAAGCACACAGGAGAAGTTATGATTACACTAACCGAACGAGCGACCAAGCATGTCAAAGATTTTTTAGAAAATCGTGGAAGTGGTCAAGGTATTCGTGTGGGTGTACGAACGGCCGGTTGCTCGGGTCTTGCCTATGTGCTTGAGTTTGTTGATGAGCCAAACGATACTGACCAACGATTTGATAATGATGGCGTGAGCATCTTTGTGGATCAAAAAAGTTTGGTGTATTTAAATGGCTTGCAGATGGACTATGTGACCGAAGGTCTAAATTCTGGTTTTAAATTCATCAACCCCAACCAAACAGGTGAATGCGGTTGTGGTGAATCTTTCACGGTGTGATCATGGATACCAATAACTTTTTTGTTTTATTTGGGTTGCCAATTAGCTTTGATATTGATAAGAACAACCTAAAACAAGGGCTGCTATCTCTACAAAAGCAATATCACCCTGACCAAACAGGTCAAGACACAAAGCTGGCTTCCTTAATCAATCACGCCTATGACACCTTGTATCATGATGATAAGCGAGCTGCACATCTACTTAGCCTTTCAGGTATAGAGTGTAATCTAAACGCCTCCATTAACGATTGGGAGTTTTTAGATGAGATGATGGAATTTCGCATGGCACTAGACGACCTACAAAGCAGTAGTGAAATCCAAAATCTACTTGACACAATCAATAATCAAAAGGTGCAATACAATACACAGTTTAGTCAATGCTATCAAGCACACGATTGGCAAAATGCACAAAATACCGCACAAAAAATTCAATTCTTAGAAAAATTAGCGACTGATGTGCAACATAAACTCACCCAAAGTCTAAATACACATACCGATGATGGTGATTTGTATGTATAATACGCTTGTCCACATCATACTAAAGTTACAATCGGTGCGACAACAACTATTTTATTGTGGTGCTTGATCATCGGATACAAATTGGTCATCTAAAAGTCAGCCACCTTGTTTATTTATGCCTATTTTTGGGCAAATTAGCCAGCTTTTAAGAGATATCATGTCTTTATTGCAAATCAGCGAACCCAACCAATCCAAAAACCCCCATCAACACCGTTATGCACTGGGAATTGATCTAGGCACAACCCATTCGTTGATTGGTGTGGTGCGTTCTGGCAAAGCCGATGTGTTGCGTTTTGGCGATACGCCACTTTTACCATCAGTCGTGTACTATGGCGACAAATCTCCACGCCCTGTGGTTGGACTGACCGCCTTAACTTATGATGACGATAAAAATACCATCATCTCCGCCAAACGGTTCATGGGTCGTAGCAAGGCAGATATTAAGTTTTCCCACCCTTACACACTGTCTGGCAATAAACACACCATGCCTGCTTTTGTTACCGCACAAGGTGAAAAGTCTCCTGTGGAAACATCAGCACACATCTTATCACACCTAAAACGCCATGCTGAAGCCACATTGCCACCTGACAGCATTGCAGGGGCAGTCATTACCGTGCCAGCATATTTTGATGATGCTCAGCGTGCCGCCACTAAAGATGCTGCAACCGCTGCAGGCTTGACCGTGCTTCGCCTATTGAACGAACCTACCGCTGCTGCCATCGCTTATGGTTTGGATAAGAGTACATCAGAGGGTATCTACTTAGTATATGACTTAGGCGGTGGTACTTTTGATGTATCCATTTTAAGATTGTCTGATGGTGTGTTTGAAGTCTTGGCGACAGGTGGCAATAGTGCTTTAGGCGGTGATGATATAGACCGACTGATTGCCAACTATTTTATTAAAACAGCCAATCTTGACCCTGCTCAAATCAGCAGTCAAGAAAAAGCTCGCCTTGCCAGATTGGCTAAAACTCATAAGCAAGCCTTGAGCAATAGTCATGCCACCATGGTGGATATTGATATCGCAGGCACACCATTTCAGAGTATGTTAAATAACAACACTTTGGTTCAAATCATAGAACCTGTTACACGACGCACACTGCAAATTTGCCAACAAGTGTTACAAGATGCTAAGATCCAACCGTCAGAAGTTTGTGAGGTAATACTGGTGGGCGGTTCAACCAGAATGCCAATCATTCAAGATGCCGTCCAAGCATTCTTTCATAAAAAACCCCTATGCACGCTAAACCCTGATGAAGTCGTGGCACTGGGTGCAGCTCGTGTCGCTGATCAACTCATCAATAAAAAAGAAGACAATCTACTACTGCTTGATGTCACACCGCTGTCCTTAGGACTTGAAACGATGGGTGGTTTGACCGAAGTTATTATCCCAAGAAATACGCCAATTCCTGTGGCACGCCGTCAGGTATTCACCACACATCAAGACGGTCAGACAGGCATGGTCGTTCATGTCGTACAAGGCGAGCGAGAAACAGTTGCAGACTGTCGCACTTTGGCACGCTTTGAGCTACACGGCATTCCACCCATGAAAGCAGGTCATGCACGCATTGAAGTCAGTTTTCAGATTGACGCCAATGGGCAACTAACCGTCTCTGCCCAAGAGATCACGACAGGGGCACGCAGCCAGATTCAGGTCAGTCCAAGCTATGGACTTAGTATTGAACAACAAGAACAGCTACTACAAGCAGGATTCTTGTATGCCAATGAAGATAAACGCCTGCGTATGCTAATTGAAGCAAAAGTTGAAGCAGAGCGTGAGCTGATTGCATTGGATTCAGCATTGACTGAGTTTTCTAGCTTGATGACAGATGATGAAAAATCTTGCCTGCTATCTGCCATGCAAGCACTTAAAGACGCCATCAATGGCGATGACAAAAAAGCCATTGATACCGCTAACGCCAACCTAAAACCACTCAGTGATAATCTGGCTGCCATCATCATGGATCAAAACATCAAATCCGCTCTAAAAGGCACAAATACAGCCGATTGGTAATGGGTTAATTTAAACTGGTGTTTAAAAATTTAATACATTTAAAAAATCAACACAAATTGAGAGAATTTATGGTAACCGTAACCGTCCTACCCCATCATGAAATCTGCCCAGAAGGTGCTACTGTTGAACTAAACGAAGGTGAAAACCTATGCGAAGGTCTGCACAAAAATGGCATCAAAATTGAACACGCCTGTGATATGTCAAAAGCATGCACCACTTGTCATGTGGTCGTTCGTCAGGGCTTTGACAGCCTAGAAGAGATGGATGATATTGAAGGCGATTTGCTTGACAGAGCATGGGGGCTTGAACCAAATTCACGCCTGTCTTGTCAGTGTATCATCGCCAATGAGAATCTTACCATTGAAATCCCAAAATACACACTCAATCACGCTAAAGAAAACCATTAAGGCGATACCCGCCCAAACTTGGCAGTCATCAATAAGAACCCAACCAAAATCTGGCTGGGTTTTTTTATTCATCTTTATCAGTCCAAATAAAACTTAAATGGCAATGGCAAACTGCTTACAGCACCTACATTGCCAAGCCCTATCAAGTCTTTAACAATCAACTCAATCGTCAAAGGCAAAACATAATGCTCTAATTTTTGTACACGCAACCTTAAAGATTCTATCGTATCTGATGGCGACACAAACAGCACCGCCTGCGTTAGCACCTGTCCTGCATCAAGCTCAGTTGTTACCATATGCACGCTACAGCCATGCACAACATCGCCAGACTTTAGCACCCTTTTGTGCGTATCCAAGCCTTTATAATTGGGTAGTAGCGATGGGTGTAGATTAATCATTGGACATGACACGCCATCAATAAATTCCGCTGACAACACTCGCATGAACCCTGCAAGCAACACCAAATCAGGAGACCATTCACCTAGTAGCTCCAAAGCGTGCTTCTCAAAGGTTTTAATGCCCATTTTTTTGCCATTAGCTGTGTGTGATAACACAGCGGTACGAATGTTGGCATTTTTGGCACGAGTAATCGCATAAGCATCTGCCACATTACTAATCACACCAACAATCTCAATCGGCAAACAACCTGCTTGCATGGCATCAATCACAACTTGTAGATTAGAGCCATTACCTGATACCAAGACGGCGATTTTTAAGGTTTTCATCTGTTGTACCCTGTTTTTATACGACCCTATACAGTCTCTTTGAATATTTTTAGCAAATATAAAATAAAACCGCCAAATAATTGACGGTTTTAATTATTAGGCATACACCACCGCATCACGCTCACGAGAGACAATATCACCAATAACCCAAGCATCTTCCCCTTGAGCTTGTAGAAATTTTAATGCTTCATTCGCTTTCTTTTGTGGAACAACCAAAATAAAGCCAACACCGCAGTTAAAGGTACGATACATTTCAAGTATATCAATATTACCGCCCTTTTGTAGCCATGCAAATACTGCTGGTAACTGCCAGCTATTCGTATCTATTCTAGCCGACAAACTCTCTGGCAAAACACGGGGTAGGTTCTCTGTCAGGCCACCACCTGTGATATGTGCCATGGCGTGAATATTGGTGTTGCCTAATGACTTTTGCAAAGCATTCACTGACTTGACATAAATACGAGTCGGCTCCATCAAGGCACTTGCTAACGACACATCGCCAACCCGCTCATTTTCAACATCAACGCCCGTTACCTCAATGACTTTACGCACAAGAGAATAACCATTAGAATGTACACCACTAGATGCTAAAGCAATCAGCACATCGCCTGACTGCACATGCTCACCTGTAATGACCTCAGACTCCTCAACCACACCCACACAAAAACCCGCCAAGTCATAATCTTCATCTTGATACATACCGGGCATCTCGGCAGTCTCACCGCCAATTAGGGCACAATTTGACAACTTACAGCCATCGCCAATGCCCTTAATGACCGCTTCTGCTGTATCAACATTTAGCTTGCCTGTGGCATAATAATCCAAGAAAAACAATGGCTCTGCACCGCACACCAGTAGGTCATTGACACACATCGCCACCAAATCTTGACCAATAGTATCATGACGATTTAGGTCAAGTGCTAACTTTAATTTTGTGCCTACACCGTCCGTCCCTGACACCAAAAGTGGTGATTTGTAACCCTGTGGAATACGGCACAACGCACCAAAACCACCCAAACCACCAACAACCTCAGAGCGTGAAGTCGCTTTAGCTACAGATTTGATGCGTTGTACCAACATCTCGCCTGCATCAATATCTACGCCTGCATCTTTATAGCTAAGTGAAATTTGCTCGGTCATGTCTCTTTCCTTTGAAGTTGAGAAGTTGTTAAATATACCCCATTATACCAAAAATTTCCACCAAAAACCTTGCAAAAAACACCACCCCTAAAAAATATAAACTTTTTCAAAATAATTTCAAAAACCGTATGTATTTATCTATTATTTTTGTTTATCATATATCCACTGTTAAATAAACCAAAATATTCTTATGATGCACCGTACCATCGATCCATTTTTTCGCCGCTTATTCATTACAGCTGCTCTATGCCTACTTCTTTATGCTTTATATTTGATGAGAATTGTCATTGCACCATTTTTGGCAGCATTTATCTTGGCGTATTTTTTAAACCCTTTAGTCAATATCTTCAATCGGTTTTTGCCCAGAATCCCATCCATCATGGCAGTGTACTTATCCATTATTGTCTTACTCACTGCTTTAATGATTTGGCTTGCTCCTTTGTTATGGGCACAGCTTCAGTTGATATGGGAGTCTCTACCCGCTTCATTGAAATGGTATAATGAGGTTGTTAGACCTTGGTTGGGTCAATTTACTTCCAATAAGCTCTTAAAAATAGACCTTGAGGTAATCTCTAGTGAACTAAGTAACTTTGTTCAAACAAATTATCAATTCTCTGATGCACAAGTAGTCATTAAACGAGTATTAAGCTCAGGCATGAATGTCGCCAACAATCTAGGACTCATCATCATGATTCCGATTTTGACTTTTTACTTTTTAGCCAATTGGCACGAGCGACTACAAACTTGGCAAACCGCCATTCCCCGTGATTATGAACACAAAATCACCGCCATCGTCAAAGACTGTGATGAAGCACTCATGAATTTTGCCAAAGGACAATTTAGCGTCATGATTCTACTTGGGGCAATTTATGCCATACAGCTTGAGCTGATTGGTCTAGAGCTAGGACTTATCATTGGTATTGGTGCAGGTATTGCCAGTTTTGTACCCTATTTAGGCTTTGGTGTTGGTATTATTGCTGCACTGATTGCAGGATTTTTTCAGTTTGGTCTTGACTGGAAATGCCTATTATTGATTGTTGGTGCTTTTGGCATTGGACAAATTTTGGAAGGTTATGTCTTACAACCACTGCTACTGGGGAATAAAATCGGATTATCGGCACTATGGGTGATTTTCTCAGTGCTGGCAGGAGCATCTCTCTTTGGCTTTATCGGTATGCTCATTGCCCTGCCTGTGTCCGCACTTATCAATGTATTATTCCGCCATGCTTATGCTACATACCTACAAAGCAACTGGTATTTAGGATATAAGCAATCTAAACTATGGTAAAACAACAATTACCATAGTTTAAAATAAAAAGTAGTAAATCCGCTTGGCATTTTTTCTAAAAATGTGCTATATATAGACACATTAAAAAGCTGTTCGATAGCAAACAGCCACATAGGGTATAAACAATAACAACGCACATTGATGGGTATTTTTAATTGATGAATGATTTGACGCAACCTTCACTCAACCTAGATGTCAAACAGGACGCTAGCCTATCTGATTTTAGTAGTCAGGGATTCACCCCTGTGCTCAATGCCATACGAAAATTAGGACTTGGCAACCTAAGAGAAATTTTTATCATCGGTGATTATGGCTTTGGCAAAACACATCTTGCTGCCGCCATTTATCGCAACTACACTCAGACCTATAAAAAAACCGCCATCACACTTGCCTTAGGTAATATCATTGATACCGATGAGAATGCCAGTGCGTTGGTTGGGCTTGAAATGTTTGATTTGGTCATCATTGATGATTTACACTTTATTCATCGCAGTCGTGAATGGCAAGAAGGACTCTTTCATCTCATCAATCGCATCCGTGAACAAAACAAACAGATGGTCTTTTTGGCAACCGCTCCTGCCAGAGAGCTTGAGATTGGACTATTAGATTTGGTTACTCGCCTATCTTTAGCACCAACCTTTCGACTGCCAACCAACGAGAATATTGAAGACAGGCAAGCACTATTAAGCTCGGTACTGAAACGAAAGCACTGGAAACTTCCTGAACAAATATTTGACTATATGCTAACCAATGGTCCACGCAATGCAGGCGACATGATCCAAGTTTTAGATGAAATTTCACCCTTATTAACACATTTATCTCGCATTCAAGTGCCAAAAAAGACCATTGATGAGGCAAAGACAATCATCAACAAAGAGACCTTCTTGCTTGAAATCTCAGAACACAAACAAACCACTTCATAACCCTTTTATTTAAGATATTTCATAAAAGAGGTTAATTTTTTAAGGATGTTTTATGAAAATTTTGACCGCAGGCATCATCACTGCCTTATTAGCAAGCTCTGCTTATGCTGAGGTGCATCTATTGGTTGATGACAACATTAAAGTTACTGCCATCAATGGGCAAGAAATTCACCACAGCGTCCTACAGCCCTTAAAGCGTGAATTCACCTTACAAGCAGGTCGTCATGTCATCACCGCTCGCTATGATCGTCTATTTGACCTAACTCGTGGCGACCATGACTATCTAAAATCTGGCAATATCAGTGTCGTTGGCAACTTACAAGATAAGCAAAGCTATCAGTTAATCATGCCAAATCAGCCAAACAACTATACCGCCGCCAAAGAATTCATCAAATCCCCAACACTTGCCATCGTACAAAATGGTCAAGTACTCTCTCAAGAAAGCATCGCAGAAGAACGTACAGGCATATTAAGCTCCATCACCCAAAGCATCGGTGGTATATTTGGTCGTGGCAACAGTGCAATAATATCCAATCAAAAAGCCATCTCTGCATTAGAGACCCCTACCACACAACACTCTAGCAACAAGGAAAATCTAGATAGCTTTATGCAACTTTGGCTAAACTCTAGTGAAGAAGAGCGTGAAAAAATCCGTCAATGGATTGGTAAGTAACTTCGTAATTTCATCGTTTTTAAGCAAGCCTATCATTAGGTTTGCTTTTTTATAGGTATTGATTACCAGTAAATACAGGCTTAATAACAAGATGGCATAGAAACAAAAACTCACAAAATAAAAAACCATCACAAAATTTGTGATGGTTTTTGGTTATGGTTGGTATTAGATTATTTTGCTAATACTGATACATAACGGCGGTTAAATTGACCTTTGGTCTCAAACTTTACAACGCCTTCAGTTAGAGCGAATAAAGTGTGATCACGACCCATACCTACACCTTCACCTGCGTGAAATTCGGTGCCACGCTGGCGAACGATGATGTTGCCTGCAACAACATCTTGACCACCAAATACTTTTACACCAAGCATTTTTGGGTTAGAATCACGACCGTTACGAGTAGAACCTGCGGCTTTTTTGTGTGCCATGAGAATATCTCCTATGTGGATGCTTTAGAATCTAAAGTCATCAATGATGGTAATTAAGCGTTGATTGCTTTGATTTTTAGCTCGGTAAACCACTGACGATGACCTTGCTCTTTGTGGTAGTGCTTACGGCGACGGTGCTTAACGATACGCACCTTTTTGCCACGACCATGCTCAACCACTTCTGCTTCAACGCTGGCACCAGCAACAACTGGCTGACCAATTTTAATGTCAGCACCATTCACAACCATTAGTACATCTTCAATCTTTAGCGTTTCGCCTTTTTCAGCTTTTAATAGCTCAACTTTCAGAGTCTCGCCAACGCTAACACGGTGTTGTTTACCACCACTTTTGATTACTGCGTACATCTACATTCTCCATAAAAACCTGTGTGTCGTGACCACCCCTTGGTGGCACTTGATAACGAACACGACTAGGACATAAAAATGAAACGGTATTCTATCAAAAATTCATTGAAAATACAATAAAATTAACACATAAATATAAAAATTTTTGAGTAAATCCATCTTAAAACATATTAACCATGCCAGTTTTGTTATTTTTCCATCTTTATAATGATGATTTATTTTAAAAACACCACTTCATTATCAAGCTCATTACCACTGACATCATCGCCAGGATAATACCGGCGTAACAGTTCGCCAATTTGAGCGATCAAAGTCATTAAAGCAGTGGCGAAGTCGCCTGATTGACAAGATTGCAAGGCGGTCTGAGTAAGGTTTGTCCATACTGTTTCACCCACACAATCATCAATCCCCCTATCGGCGATGATCTCAAGATTATGTTCGCAGATATTAACATAAATCATCACACCTGTGTTCTCAGCGGTATCCCATACTCGGTGTGTACCAAATAACCCCAATGCACGCTCACGACAATCCACCCGATAAGCCTGACTAATAGGTAGGTGGTTTTCAATCACCAAATAAATCTCACCACGATGCCCAGATTCGGCATGAGTAATGGCTTGGGCAAGCCTGACTTTCAGCTCATCAGTTAACCATTGATTATGCAAAATTGGAACAAAACTTAGCTGTCGCCAAAGCCGAGATAAACTTTTGATTGAATGAATATACTGCATCTAACTTACCATCCTTTTAATCTCTACCAAATACAAATCATTTAATGCAATGATGACGCCAACAAGTAGAATTGTCAATCAGTCTTAAGTCTAGCACCAAAGGTCAAACAACATCAACCTACCAAGAGCCACCAGCACCACCGCCACCAAAACCACCGCCTGAGCCGCCAAAACCACCTGAACCAAATCCGCCACCGCCAAAACCGCCACCAGTCGGTAAAATAATAGAACCGCCGCCTGAGCCACCACGACCAGAACCAGATCTAAATAGCAACAAACACAACCAAACAACAAAGGCAATGGGAATTGACATGAATCCTGCACCCAGCATAAAGCCAAAAAAACCGATGCCCCCTGCAGTTAAAGTTGCTCCCAAAAACCTTCCCAAAATAGAAGTTAAAAATAGCCCAAACCACATTCCAAATATGAGCAACGCCATCAATGAGATACTTTCATCTCCATAGGAATCAGAAGCACTCCCTAACGCTTCATCAGCTCGCTTGATTGTCTCTGGATCGGCACGCAGCCTCTCACTAATACCATCAATTACGACTGACAAACCTTGAGCATACTGACCCATTTTAAAATATGGCGTAACATCATCACGAATCATGCGTTTAATGACAGCATCAGGCAATACACCCTCAAGACCATAACCTGTTAAAATATACAAATTGCGGTCATTGATGGCAACCACGATAAGCAGTCCCTCATCAGTGTCTTTTTTGCCAAGTTGCCAACGGTCAGCCACTGCCATCGTATAATCAAAAATAGGCATGCCTTGCGTACTAGGCACAATAACCAATGCCGCCTGTGCCAAATTGTCATTGTATAATGTGCGTAACTGCTTACTTAGGTGTGCTTTTTCATCAGGCGATAAAATATGAGCAACATCAACCACAGGCTCATTTAAGATAAGTTTATCATGCGTTACATTGGGTGCATTTGAGATGGTGGGCATCTCATTAGTAGCTGATTGTGCTTGGGTGATTTGGTTGTCATTTTGACCTGTTTGATTTTGACGAACAAGGTCTTTGACAGAATCACTCAAAGGCGACAACGCTACACCTGCCGTATCTTTTAGCACGCCTGCTACTGCTTGATTGCGATTGGAAACAATGGCGGTTGCTACCAACTCATCTTCTGTACTAACAGTTGGCGTTGTCGCTACAGATGAAGCGAATACCTGTGATGACATAGCCATACTAAGCACCAAAGGCATAAGCCAAGTGTTTGCATGAATCAGAGCCATCAGCCCACCTTTTTTTGGCATAACAACCACCTTATTGACCCATGGTAGCAGTGCCTGCATCAGATTCTGCTGTCGCCGCACCATTTGTTGGGGTTGACGCACCATTATTAAAGCTTACTGTCGGTGCTGTTGAGATGGCTTTTTCGTTCTCAACGCTGAAGTTTGGCTTAGCCTGCATACCAAAAATCATCGCTGTTAGATTGGTTGGAAATTGACGCACAGTAGTGTTATAATCTTGAATATCTTGGATATAACGCTGGCGAGCCACCGTAATACGATTTTCAGTACCTTCTAGCTGAGCTTGTAGGTCTTGAAAAATCGCATCCGCTTTTAACTGCGGATAATTCTCCGAAATCGCCATCAAACGAGATAAAGCACCTGTCATCTGAGCTTGAGCTTCTTGATATTTTTGCATGGCGATAGGGTCGTTTAGCGTCTCTGGAGTAATCTGTGCACTGCCTGCCGCCGCACGCGCTGCTGCCACTTCATTAAAAACGCCTTTTTCATGCTCAGCATAACGCTCTACCACTGACACAAGGTTTGGTACTAGGTCAGCACGGCGTTGATATTGGTTTACTACCTCAGACCATGAAGCGGCAACTTGTTCGTCTTGGGCTTGTAGCGAGTTATAGCCACAACCTGATAAGACAACACAGCTTGCTAATAACACAGCGGTAGTTACTTTTTTTAAAGATTTCATCTTATTTTCCTTATAAATTAGACAACCAGACATCACGATGATAAAGATGGGTTAGCCATGCTTAATCAAGATGGTGCGTTGAGAGTTAATCATCAGGGAAATAACATCTTAGCTCACTCACTAAAATACCCCCATCATTCTCAAAATCCACCAATCTGACACTATAATGGCAATCTTTATCTCAAAAAACAAGTCAAAACACCAAATCGTACACAAGCATAACATGATTATTAAACTTTAAAAAGGCTTTGACACATTCATTCATCAATGCCAATCAATCAATATGGGGATTTATAGAAAAATTGGATCACAGCACCACCGACCACTTTTTACCTAAAAATCAAATTTTTTTGTAAAAAAATACCCCAAAAGTGCAAATTCTGCTAGCATTTATTGCAAAAATATGGCAAATTCAAACATAAGATTTATGCTTGATGAAAAAGCGATAAAAAGTGTCTATTTGATACAGTCAGACCTATTTTTATATTTATTTGTCAAACATAAATCCCGTTTTTTTAGTGAAACATTTGAAACTATTATCAACTTTCGTTTTATCTCTATGACCAAGGAAAAGTTATGGAAAATTTTATTAACTGGTTAAATGGCATCATTTGGAGTCCTGCATTAATTTATTTATGCTTGGGTGCCGGTCTATTTTACTCCATCATGACCCGCTTTGTACAAGTGCGTATGTTTAAAGAGATGATTGCCCTCATGTTTAATGGCACCAAAAGTGCTGAAGGCATCTCATCATTTCAAGCCTTCGTGGTGGCACTTGCCAACCGTGTGGGTGTGGGTAACATCGCAGGTGTGGCCGCAGCGATTGGCTTTGGTGGTCCATCGGCAGTATTTTGGATGTGGGTGGTGGCATTCCTAGGGGCATCAACTGCCTATGTTGAATCAACCATGGCACAGATTTATAAAGAAAAAGACCCAGTTACTGGTCAGTATCGTGGTGGTCCTGCCTATTATTTTGAAAAAGGCTTGGGTCAAAAATGGTATGCCATCATCTTTGCCATCTCAATGGTGATCGCTTGTGGTCTATTCCTGCCTGGCGTACAAGCCAACGGTATCATCAGTGCTGTAACTCGTATTACAGGCGACGGCAGTCCGATGAACTTTTTTGGCATAGAAACAGGCTCACTGCGTGTGGTTGTCATGTCAATTGTGGTACTTGGATTGGCAGCGATTATCTTTGGTGGCATTAAGCGTATCGCTCGAGTAGCGGAGTTTATCGTACCATTCATGGCGTTAGGCTACATCATTTTAGCCATTCTTATCATGATTATGAACCTAGATAAAGTCCCTATGGTCTTTAGTCTTATCATGAGCGACATTCTAAATCCAATGGCAGGCTTAGGTGCGGCAATCGGTTGGGGTGTAAAGCGTGGCGTGTATTCAAACGAAGCAGGTCAAGGTACAGGTCCTCACCATGCAGGTGCTGCTGAAGTGCAACACCCTGCACAACAAGGCTTGGTGCAAGCGTTTTCTGTTTATGTAGATACGCTAATCGTTTGCTCATCAACAGCATTCATGATTTTGACCATGGGAACATACAACATCCAAAATGAAAAAACCAAAGAATTCATTTTGGTTAACATAGATAAGTCAACAGAAATCGGCACTCCTGCTTTCACACAGATGGCACTAGAATCTACCTTTGGTACATTTGGGAACTACTTTATCGCCATTGCCGTATTCTTCTTTGCTTTTACTACCGTCATGGCATACTACTATATCGCTGAAGTTAACATCGCCTACTTAACTCGTCATAAAGACAAGGCTGTACAAAAACTTGCCATGTGGCTACCAAAAATCACGGTGGTTTTAATGGTTGCTTACGGCAGTTTAAACAGTGCAGGTTACATCTGGAACTTAGGTGATATTGGCGTGGGCATGACCGCATGGCTAAACATCGTTGGTATCTTGGCAATGTTCTTTATGGCAAAACCAACTTTGCGTGCTTTGGCAGACTACGAAACCCAGAAAAAATCTGGTGTAACCAACTACACCTTTGACCCTGTAAAACTAGGCATTAAAAATGCCACCTTCTGGGAAGAAAGACTTAAGAATAAATAACAATTAAGCCTAACAACCCCAATTAAGCCCTTGCATTTGCAGGGCTTAATTTTTTTATCTTTTAGATAAGCTCCCATTCTTATGTTTATCCATAAGTAAGTGTATTTTAACCAAATATCTTAACCTACCAAAAATAAGCCAATAAATGCAGATGATAAATCCAAGCCCCAATCAATCCCACATTTTTACCCAACCATCATGATTGATAGAATGATTTAGGCAGTTTCCAAGAAAAACCGCCACCCAACAATGGTGGCGGTTTTTTATCAACCTAAGAACACTGATTAATCAAACTGTCTTAGTGCTGACTCAAAGTCTTGACGAGAAGTCTGTCCAAGCATTACATTGGTTAGCTTACCTTCTTGATACATTAAAAGTGCAGGTGGTCCCATCAGCTGATAACGAGAAAGTAAAGCACGGCTATCATCACTCACTTCGGTGATGTCAAATTTTACCAACTGAACCTGTGCCATGCCATCGGGTCGATTCATGAATAGCTCTCGATCCATGATACGGCATTCTATGCACCAATCTGCCGTAACATCAACAACCACTTTATCTCGAGTAGATAAAATCCCATCAAGCTCATCTAAGGTTGTAATGTGGACATCAGAGTAGTTTTCCTGCACTGATGATTCCATGGATAATTTAGCAAGCGGTCTCCAAGCATCAACCGACCCCATGCCGGCACCCACCATTAGACAGCCTGCCCACAACATCGCTAGCAACGCCAAAGCATAGCCAACCCACGCTGTCAATCTCCATAGCCATACGCCGACCATCGCAAACCACACCGCCCACAGTAGCAGTACCCACACCGATATAAAGACACGCTCCACCATCGATACCGCCACCGCCAAAAGCAGCAGACCGCATAATTCCTTTACTCGAATCATCCAGCCACCTGCTTTTGGCATCAAGCGACCTTGTGCCATGCCAATCAGTGCAAGTGGTACCGACAAACCAACCCCTAATGCAAACAACGCCAAAAATCCAAATAGCACACTACCACTGACCGATACCGCTGCCAAAACCCCTGCCATTGGTGCAGACACGCAAGGCGATACCACCAAAGCAGACAGCATACCTGATAAAAAACTACCCCCAACTCGACCTAAACGGTCATCTGCCATCTGCGAGACACCTTGTAGTTTTTCACGAATAGCGGTAGGAAGTCCCACACTAATGGCATCAAACATATACAAAGCAAGTATGACAAATAATAGTGCAAAACCAATGAGTACTGCGGGGTTTTGAAGGTAACCCATCACATTGATTGCCCTACCAAACCACGCAATAATCGCTCCAAGTATCCCATAGGAAGTTGCCACCCCCAAGCCATAGGCTGATGATAGCAATAGACCTTTTTTGGTATTTAGCGTGTTTTGTCTAGCGACAATATTCGCCACAATAGGAATCATTGGATAGACGCAGGGCGTCAAAGAAAGTAATAGCCCTGCCAAAAATAACAACCCGATGGCAAGTACAGGGTTATCATGAATACCAAATGGATCATACACCTGCTCAAGGTCATGATTGAGCTGATAGCGTTGAGCAGTCTTAGCCACTGGCGTTATTTCATCCACCAGCTGACCATCAGAAACATTTACCTCAGATTCATCGCTCATCTTGTCCATCTGTGATGACAGTACAGGCTGTACGATGTTAGGCAAAGCAGTATCAGCACTCTGTTTTGTTGTTGTCTTGGTATTATCTATATCGGTAGGCTTTTTCGCTTGCTCTGTTGCAGATGCCAACTCTTTTTTTGATGGCTGGCTTGATGATGCCCGACTGATAGCTTGAGCTTGTTTTTGGGCGGAAGCTGACTTTGTTGAGCCATCTGCCAAGCTGTCTGATGAACCTTGCGGTAAATTTAGCTCAAATTTGCTTAGCTCTGGCGGATAACACAGACCTGCTTTTGCACAGCCCTGCCAACGCAACGATGCTGTGGTCTCGCTACTTGCACCAGTCAGCACTGCTCTTGCCACCACATCCTCTTCAAATACCGCCACACGCCCAAAGGTTGGATCATCCATCATGGTTGCCGTTTTGTCAAACTGCCATTTAGATGCCTGCACCCCATTTGGCAATCTTAAAGAAAGTTTATCACGATAGAGATAATGCTCTGGCGTTACCCTAAAGACCGCCACAATCTCCGTACCCTCAGTATGTACTTTAACCTTGAATGCTTCATGTACCGGCAAAAATCTCTGAGATTTTTGCCCAAATAGTGCCGACAAACCTTCACCCTGAGCAGTAGCTGGTGCCGATGCGCCAAGCGTAACAACCATCAAAGCACAGATGGCAGACTTGAACAATGCGGAATGAGACATAAAAAACCATAAAAATCAGTTAAAAGAACACCTATTATATCATCATCATGTACTCATTTCCACTTAAAGTGGTCAGATGGTTCATTTAACACAGCCTCACTCATCAATCGCTCATTCTAATGAATACAAAAAAGCTCACCTTTTGGGTGAGCTTTTTATTGATGCAAGATTCTAAATTAAATTAGAACTTGTATTCAATACCACCGCCGATACCGTATAAATCAACATTTTTACTGTCAGTTTTATCTTTTAGCAATGCACCATAGATGTGACCAGTGGTTGCTTTGTTGAATGCATATTTACCACCAACAGCGATACGCTGTTTTTCAGCATTTTTTGCACCTGCAACATTATCAACCAAGTCAATTTGACCATAGGTAGTCCAAGGAGTTTGAGCTACTTTGTAGTTCGCAGATACAGTAATGACATTTTCATTGTCGTTGGTAGCATGATCAGTGTTCTGATATAATGCACCTGCAGTTAGTACTGGACTTAAAGCAAAAGAACCGCTGATACGGATTGTTTTAAGAGCATCACCAGCTTGGATGTAGGTAGCACCTACTTTATAAGGTGCGTTAGTTGGTTCGTATTTTGCACCAATACCAAATACGTCACGACCTAGAGAATCATTGCCAACAGTAACAGTCGATGTAGTCTCTACATAATTTCCTGTCTCGGCACCACTCATATCCAGTACAGGTTTGCGAACTGTCTTAGTTTTAGTATTTGGATTTACATTTTCATCTAGTGCATACATAGCCATCAACTGCACGCCGTTACGCACTGGTGAGAAGTAAGCAAATGTATTGTTTACACGCTCTCCATCAAAAGATGCTAGTACATTGTCGCCACCAACAACGCCACCTTGGGCTTCGTTAGCATAGTTTACATAGTCATCAATTGCAGTTAGGCGACCAGCTACTAGTGTACCATATTGCTTATTAGCAAGACCTAGATAAGTATCACGAGATTTGAATTGAGTTGAGTCATCGTCAACCTTTACACCATACTCTAGTTGATAAACCAAGCTAGTGTTTTGAGTTAGGGCTTCACTACCCTTTAGACCGATGCGTGAGCTATTAGAGTTAAGCTGGGTGCGTGGGTTGTGATTTCTGCTTGCTTTGTTGCCATCTTGAGCATCAAGAGTAAGGAATGCTTTACCATATACAGTTGGGGCAGCTTGTGCAGCTGTAATAGATAGAGCAACGGCGGCTGATGCTAAAAGTAGTTTTTTCATGGGTTTCTCCACATTTATACATTTTTAGTTGGGTCGCTAAAGCTACGCCCAATGTAGAATAAAAAAATAACAATCTCATTCTACGAGGTTACTTCACGAAACATTTTTTTGGTATATTCACTGCCGTTAAATTAGCACAAGAACATTGCTAAATTTATGCTTCGGTTAATAGGATACCAATTTTGACATATTTTGCAATACCTTTTATTAAAAAAATTGCTAAATTTTTTGTATATTTAATAATTTATGATTTAAAATCAATAAGTTATAAATATTTTTCATCACTGACTTTTTTGTTAATAATAAGGTAAATTCTTATTATTAAAGTGGGTGTATGTCATCATAGATAACGCACCGTCTAATTGTTAAGCAAAATATCAGCCTATTTTTGCCAAAAAATATGTTAAAATAATCTCTGTACAGCAACATTGTTAATCCAGTTTAAGCTCATTTTTACATGAGTAAAACAAATGTTTACAATTATCCCAATTGGCAAATTTGGCGATTTTTAGTACGCTTTTAATGTCTTGGTTATTATGAGTAATTGCGATGGGCGATTGCCATTCTACCAGTTTTTTAGTTCTGGGTCATTTTTAATCAATTATTACCCAGTTTTTCACCAACCGACAACAAGAAGAGAGTCATGCACCATCTAGAGTCCCAGACCAGTATTCCCCCAGAAGACGATCTAAAAAACATCACCACTCGTGCTAAAGCAACGACTGATATCGGTCATATTCATCAGTTTTTGGGTACTCGCACTTCTGAAAAATGGCTTAGCGTTGCCAAAAATAACCTGCCATTACTCATGCAAGACCACGCCAACTGCGAAAAAAAGGCAGCAGGTACAGCCATGAACCTTATTTTTCGTTACGAATTTCATCGTGAATTGCAAGAGCGTTTAGCTCAACTGGTGCGTGAAGAAATGCTACATTATGAGCAAGTCATCACACTCATGAAAGAGCGAGGTATTGCGTGGTCGCACCTACCAGCCGGTCGCTATGCCAAGGGGCTACTAAAACACAAACGCACCTATGAACCTGCAGCGATGGTAGATGTGTTAATTATTGGAGCGTTTATTGAGGCTCGTTCGTGTGAACGATTCTCAGCATTGGCTGATGTCATTGATGATGAAAAGTTGGCTCGCTATTATAAATATCTATTAAAATCAGAAAGCCGTCATTATGAGGATTATATTAGACTTGCTCAATCAATTACTGATGAAGACATCAGCACAAGAGTGGCTTTCTTTCGTCAAGTGGAGTCCGAGCTGATCGACAGTCCTGATGGCGAACTGCGTTTTCATAGTGGCGTGCCTAACTGGGTGTAAGATTATAGAAGGACTGATGACGGTTAGTTTTTATGATTAATCAGATTTTATTGGATTAGTCATCAATAAAAAAAGCACTTAAATAAAAGTGCTTTTTTATTGATTGAATCACCCAAGTAACCACACAATCGCCACAGGCAACCAAACCGCTGTAACCAACCCATTGATTGCCAGTCCAAAAGCGGCATATCGCCCTGCGGTCGGACTGATTGTCCATGCCTCTACCGTACCAATGGCATGGGCAACCAAACCAAGTGCCAAGCCTTTTGCCCTATCGTCATCAATGCCAGAAAATAGCATACGGCACACACCTGCCCCTAAAATGCCCGATACAATGATAATCAAGTTCGCCATTACCAAAGGTGCATCAATAATTTGGGCGACCGACAAACCCACTGGTGTGGTAACAGAGCGACTGGCGAACGCCAAAATTGTTTCCATATTTAGACCAAACAGATAAGCAAGCGACATCGGCACAATTGCCCCCACCAAACTTGCCATGATGACGATGATGGAGAGTTTTTTAATTGGCAACCCCCTAAAATCCATACCAGCAAGCGGTACAGCAAGTAAAACAGTGCTATAACCAAGCAGACGGTCAAACATAGGTTTTGCATTGGCATAATAAGTGGCATAAGGAAGCTGAATGACAAATAAAATCAATAAGGTTAAGATGATGGCAACGATAATCATCGGCACACCACGCACATACTTATTTAAATAACGAAGGACATACTTCGCCCCCACATGAGCAATCATTGTTACCACAAAGGCGATGACAACAGTACTGCCATCAATAGCAATGTTAGACATGACTCTCTCCTTGCTTGCTAGCACTGCCTTCATCTTTTGCTAGCCACTTGGCAGATAACTTGGCAAATGCCCAAAGCGGAATCACGGTACTGATGATAATCACTGCCGACACAGCAACCAGATCCGACCCAAGTCCAAACATCAAAATCCCAGCTCCTGCTGACACTGGCAAAAATGCAAATCCACTATCCACAAGCAGTACGCTTGCCGATGACGACAACCAAGCAGGCAGACCACCTTTGATAAGCCTTAAGATAAGCAACATCACAAACAGCGATATCAATCCTACAATATTGGTCGCACTTGGCATACCCAAGGCACTGCATACCACCAATGCAAGCTCACGCACCCCAATGATGATGATAATGGTGGCAAGCATACTGCCCCAAAAAGTAGGCGATTTGGTCAAATAAGGAGATTTCATAAGCATCCTTTGTGGTGGTAGATGATTTTTATTAAATCATTAACTGACCGTGCGGTCAAGGCAAACACCACACTGATAAAAAATGTTTGTTATTTTTTATCAAAATAATGCACATGTGCCACAGATAAACCCATCATCACCAACAAAACGGATCTAACTCATCATCGCCCTTACTTGCATCATCGATCTTACCATCTTCACAAGCCTGAATTTACACCCTTTCAAATGCCTCCAACTCTGGCAAAAACTCGCTCGCCTGATGTAGGGGCAGTACATCAAAAGGATTTAGGTGATATTTACCTAACAGTTCTTTTAGCCTGTCTTTAGCTAGGCAAATCGTTACAATTTCATGCCCTGTATCATCAAACTCACTATGACTCACCACGCCAAGCTCATGCAAAGTGTTTTTCAATTGCCCGGCATGGTACGGCAAAGTCAGATTAAATTCAAAAAGACCACCCACCAACAGCTCTTGCACCGCTTGCACAAGTTTATCTACACCTAAGTTTTTATGAGCCGAAACATAAACACGGTTTGGCACGCCTTGTTCTTTATAATGAATCATGGGCAATTCATCGGTTTTATCAATCTTGTTATGCACCAAAAGCACAGGAGCTGTCGCCCCAATTTCATCAAGCACCGCATTTACCGCATCAATTTGCTCGTGCATATCAGGACTGCTACTGTCAATAATATGCAACAAGAGATCGGCTTGTAAAGTCTCCTCTAGCGTAGCGTGAAAACTTTCAACAAGCTCATGTGGCAAATGACGCACAAACCCCACTGTATCAGCAAGCACGACATTTCCCACGCCTGCCCATTTAACACGGCGTAATGTGGGGTCTAGTGTAGCAAACAGCTGGTCGGCAGCATAAATGTTATCATCGGCCAGACGGTTAAACAGTGTGGATTTTCCGGCGTTAGTATAACCAACCAAAGACACGGTCGGAATATCAGATTTGGTGCGTTTGGCTCGACCTTGGTTGCGAGTCCGCTTAACCTTATCAAGTTTGGTTTTTAGCTGATTGACACGGATTTGTAACAGTCGGCGGTCTGTTTCAAGTTGGGTTTCGCCAGGACCTCGCAGACCAATACCGCCCTTTTGACGCTCCAAATGCGTCCAACCACGCACAAGGCGAGTAGCCAGATGAGAAAGCTGTGCAAGCTCCACTTGTAATTTACCCTCATAAGTTCTGGCTCGCTGAGCAAAAATATCAAGGATAAGTCCTGTACGATCAAGCACTCGGCATTTAATCATCGCTTCTAAATTTCGCTCTTGGCTAGGCGACAAATCATGATTAAAAATAACAATATCCGCCCCATGTGCATCAACCGCTTGTGCAATCTCTTCTGCCTTACCTGTACCAACAAAGTATTTGGCATGTGGTCTATTTCTAGCACCTGTGATGATGGCAAGCTCATTTGCCCCTGCTGAATGTACAAGCAGACGAAATTCTTCTAAATCATCAGGGTCAATCATCTCACGAATATCTAGATGTACCAAGATGGCCTTTTCACCACCTTCGTGTCTGTCAAAATATTGCAAAAACTATCCTTTTAAAAAATCATCAAAATAAATAATTAAAACCACCTTGTTTTAAATTGTGGTATTATGCTAAATTTCAAGATTTTAGTGGCTTATTTGTCATGAAACACAAAATACACTTCCGCCAAAAATCCCTAGACTTATCCACCCCAAAAATCATGGGCGTACTCAATGTTACACCAGACTCATTTTCAGATGGTGGATGTTTTAATAATGTAGATAACGCCCTACGCCATGCTGATGAGATGATGGCTTGGGGCGTGGATATTATTGATATTGGCGGTGAATCTACTCGCCCTAATGCCCCTGCAATAGATACCGATACCGAGCTAGATAGAGTCATTCCCATCATTGATGCACTGCGTCAGCATCTTGGCAATGATATTTGGCTATCTATTGATACCAGTAACCCCATCGTCATGTATGAAGGCATCAAATCAGGTGCAGACATGATTAATGATGTGCGAGGACTAAGACAAGATGGAGCAAGCAAAATGGCAGCACAGCTTGATTGCCCTGTTGTCATCATGCACTCACGAGGCGAACCTGACACCATGAATGACCTTGCTGATTATGATGATGTGGTAAACGAGGTGATGAGCGAACTTGACCAAAGCATCAAAAACGCCCTGCACATTGGGGTCAGAAAGGAGAATATCATCATTGATGTCGGCATGGGTTTTGCTAAAAATTATAAACACCATGTTGCTTTGATGAAACAGCTGGACAAATTCATGGCACATTTTCATCTACCCATGCTCTTTGGGGTATCTCGAAAGCGGTTTTTGGGTGAGATTTTAAATCAATTTGACCAGTTACATGATCATCACCCCACCAAAAGGGATATGATTGGAGCGGTTGCCCACCTACTCGCCATTCAGCAAGGCGTATCCATCGTGCGTGTGCATGATGTCGCCAAGATGAGGCAAGCTCTGGCAATGTGGCAAGCATTGCAATAAGCATGTAGAACAATTATCTTAAATTAAAAATATAATAAAAATCAACAAGTTATATTTTTATTTTAAAAAATTATAAAAAATGCTTGCAAATACCAAAAAAATGCGTATAATACGCCCCATCAAGACAACTTGGGGTCGTGGCGAAATTGGTAGACGCACCAGATTTAGGTTCTGGCGCCGTGAGGTGTGAGAGTTCGAGTCTCTCCGACCCCACCATATTAAAAAAAGCTGATGATAAATTCATCAGCTTTTTATTTGGTAAAAACCTAAGTGAAGTTTTTTTAATAATTATATGATAGATTATTATTGTATTTTTGCTTGGTTTGTTGTAGAATACGCCAATCCAAAAGATGTGATTTGGATTGATTAATTTGGGCCTATAGCTCAGTTGGTTAGAGCAGAGGACTCATAATCCTTTGGTCCACAGTTCGAGTCTGTGTGGGCCCACCAAATTTAATTAAAAAAACCAAGATCTTACAATATGTAGATCTTGGTTTTTTATGGCGATTTACCGGCTTTTATTTTATGAATAATTATAAGACGCATCGGCAATCATAGCAGGTGGCAACGATTTACCCAACAAAGCCAAAGTTTCTCTCTCCATCAACCTAACCATCGTATCAAGCGGTAAATCATTGGCTGAAGTACCAAACGGCTCTTCTAACTGATGACTTAACTCATCAAGTCCAAGCAAAAGATATGACAAAAACCCCACCAAAAATGGCGTCCAAATACCCATCACCGACTCTAGCCCAAAAGGCAACATCCAACAAAAACAAAACACCGCTCGATGCAACAAAACTGAATATGGAAAAGGTAGGGGCGTACTGACAATTCTGTCACAGCCCGCCTGAATACCACCCATTTCTACCACATGACGCTGAATGCTAGTGTAGATAATATCGGTTATTTGCCCTGTTTGTACCGCTGTTATAAGCTGTTTTTGCATTCTTTCAAGTACATATTGCGGTGCGTTTATGTGAGCATTGATGACATCAAGCTCCTTTTTATCCATCTGATAATAGTGATAAAACTGCTCTGACTGAGACATCTGCCCCCGCAAACGATTGCGAAGCAACCCCACAAATAGCAACATATCCATGAGCAGTTTTTCACGCTCTTGCACGCCCAAAAAATGACTATCTCTGGTTAAATGGCGAGTATTGGCAATCATCGCACCCCATAGCTTTCTCCCTTCCCACCATCTATCATAGCAGGCAGTATTACGAAAGCCTAAGAATATTGATAAGACCACACCAAACACTGTAAAGCCTACCGCAGGCACGCCTGTAACAGCATAGACTTTATAATGCGTTAAAGACCATGCCACCATTGAGATTGCCATAAGTAGCAACACCATCGGCAAAACTTTAGGCAATACCGTACCACGCCAAACAAATAGTAACTTTAAGCCATTGCTTTTATCACGGACAATCATGCGTTATTTTAGGACTGACAAAGGGTCTATGTAATTAGAATTGCGAGAAATACGAAATTCTAACAACCCAGAACCATTGGACTGATGACGCATACTGGCGATTCGTTGACCTGCTTGTACGGTCTGCCCTGATTTGACCTGTGCATCTTGTATATGAAAATAACTGCTCACAAAACCATCGGTATGTGCAATAGCAATCATTGCCCCATCAATATTACCATCAGCATGAAGTACCGTACCTGCACGACTTGCTAAGACCGCATCACCACCACGACCAGAAAACCACATCCCTTGACTGGTAACTGACTGACCACCAACATTTATTGTACCAAAACGACGAGCTACAGGGTTACTGCTACTTACAGGATAACGAAACTGCATCACGCCCACACTACCCACCGACAAAGGTGTATTATTTGTTGTTGGTGGCGGTGTATAAGCTGACACAGGGCTAGGTGATACAACCACCGTCTGCTTAACTGGTGCTACAGGCTTGATTGTCGTAGTTACTGGGTTTGGTGCGGGCTTGGGTGTGGGTTTTTTTATTGTTGTTGTACTTGTTTTGACATTACTGCCATCTTGCCACAAGCTAATCCACTGCCCCACATAGATGGTATAAGACGAATCAAGATTATTTATGCGTCCAATGGCACGCCAGTCTAGACCATAACGCTCGGCAATCTTACTGACCGTATCACCCTGTTTGACCATATAGCGATTTGGCACACCACGACTGTTTGTTATAACAGATTGGCTGTTTTTTATGATGGGTTGCTTATTTGTACTACCCTGCACAGTTGGTTTACTAGCACAGCCTGCCAACACAAAAGCTCCTGCCACACCACACACCGCCAATATATTTACTCGTTTGGTCGCCGGTCTTTTTTCTTGAAATTTCGCCATCTTTGTCCAAACCCTCTTATTACCTCAAAAATATCAACAAGCCCATCGTGCCTAATTGCACAAACAAGCCAACAAAAATATCGCCACCCATGTATTGTAGGCAGGGCTTTTATTGTAACACAACCACAAAAAACACAAAACCCATCTTATAGACAGGCTTTGTGTTTTTTGATAATAAAAACCAAATTAAACTAATAGACAACCATACCGCAATATTACAAACAACGCTTTAGCTCAAACTAGCAAAGAATGTCAAATCAAATGCCAGTCAAGACCATTAAGCCGACCAAGTATCATCAGCTTGTGTTTTTTGCTGAGCATGTAAGTTTTTAGTATCCAAGAGCGTCTCATCAGCTTGCTTTTGGTTTTTTAACATACTAGATAATATTTTATTATTTTTATCAAATGTCCGACAATGCCTACACATGGCAAAGTGCAAGATTAGATATGCCTTTTGTTGCAACGAAAGAGATTTTTCTAGAGAAAGACTAGCTAGCTGGCTTATTTTTTGACAACTTTTCATAACACTCCTTTATTCATCAAACCAATGACGAGTCAAGCAAGTTTGCAAATTAAGTCTGGCTCGGTGCATAAGTACATAATAATTTTGTTTGCTAATTTGTACGGTTTGGCAGATTTCATCACTATCTAATGCCAAATACTCTTTCATCAAGAATACTCGTGCTTGCTCACCTGCTAAATTATTCAAACAATAACTCAAAACCTGCCAAAAATGATGATTGTGCATTTGTAATTCTGGGTCGCACCACGAATCATCAAATGCTGTAGGCATATAATCTTTATGCCACCGCCCTGCCTCAGAAAACACCAAATCCGCCATTTGCGTCTGATTCTCACCATCACCCAAATCACTCAATGTGGTATAAGGCATATTTTTGCGAAGGCAATCGGTGATTTTATGCTTTAAGATTGCAAAGACCCAGCTTTTAAACGCCGAATTCCCCTTAAAATTTTTGGCATATTGCATAGCAGATAATAAACATTCTTGCACTGCGTCCTCTGCCAAGCCACTGTCATTGAGTTGATTTTGTGCAAATTTTAATAATTCTTTATACAAACCACCCAAATATTGCTCATTTAATGAATAATGTAGAATATGTGCTGTTTTATTATCTTTTAATAATAACTTAATAAATGTTTGATACTCATCATTCATTATTTATTCCTTATTTTAAGAAGCGTTTGCCCAAAAAATAATCCACGCTCACATACTTGCCTGCCCCATAAAATAATAAAGGCAGTAGCATAATCAAATAAGTTGCCGCAAACTCTATGCCATTATTTAAAATAACAAAGTTACCCATTTCAGTCAGCCAATCATAATTGCCGTGTTCTTGTAGAATCTCACGAGCCTTCTGTAGCCTTAACGCAACTTCTTCTGCATGATTAAGGCTATCATTAGCATTGCCAAAGCCTAATTTTGACCAGAATAAAGCGATACTAGTACTAGCATCACTTGATGCAATGGCAGACCAACCGTTTTTTAGATGCACCGTTAGCCCTGCCACCGCCATAGTGATAATCAAGCTAAGGCTAAAAAAGCGTGTCATCACCCCAAACAATAACGCAAATCCACCAATAAGTTCTGCAAAAATGCCCAAGACTGCCATCAAAACAGGAAAAGGCAATCCAAGACCCCAATCACTATTGCCAAACCATTCGGCGATTGATTCAAAACTGTTCAACTTAGTCAACCCTGCAACAATAAAAATGGGTGCTAGGTAAATACGGAGCAATAATAAACCAACAAAATCCAACGCTTGTAGTTTGGTAATGGCAGTTGTATATAGACGAGACATTTTCATTTTTTTACTCTTAGATAGTTATATGATGATATTTTGGGCAAGTAATTCAGCAAATAAATCATCAGCATAAGCCAATAATTCATCAATATTATGGTAATCAATATGCTTGGCAAAATCAGTCACCAACTCACCTACTGATGAATATACCCGCTCATTATTTTGTATAAAATCAATAAATAGATGTGTCAAAGCATTGGTGTGTACAAATTTAACTTCATTATCAGATGCTCTTAATACCACCAAAAATACTTCATCGGGGGCTATATCATTGCAATTATCCACACTGATGGCATGCACGGGATAAGTATAATGGCTGTTTTGTACGCTTGGATTTAGACCATAAGATTGGTTATCTGGCGTTTTTAAAATAGGCTTTGCTGTTAAGTTAGCAAGAGTATCTACATGCAACTCCAACCACTCATAATGAGCCAACTCGCTTAAATAATCAGGCACAAAATCAATATCATTGTTTGTGATGGTGATTTCATCGTGCCAGTCTGGACTGTCCGTCATCAGTTGTGATAAAAAATTCACAAACTGCATGGGAATTTCATTAAAATAAGGTGAATGAGATGGATATCTTTGGAAAAAATACAGCGACAGCACATGAAAATTATCATCACCCAATATCTCACGACAAATCGGAAAACATTGATTTAAAAAATTACGCACATTATTAAAAATCAAGGTTTGATAAATCCCACCCACACGGCTAGGTATGCCATCATCTTTAGCATGATACTGCGAACGCAAATAATCACCAAATTGATTTTGAAATTGTTGCAATGAATAAGGGGCAAGTAAAGTTACGGTCATATTCTTAAAAAAATTTAGGCAATCAGTGTATAAGATTGTTCAGCTTTACGCTGAGCGGTATGGATTAAATTGACCTCTTGGCGTAATACATCCAACTCAGGAAAATTAAAATCTCTTTCTAGGCAGGTAGGAATATCCACCGCCTTTTTTCCTGTTCGCCGATAAATCTCATGGTAGGCTTCATCTAGCAATCGCCAGACAGGTTCAATCACCGCATTACCATGCGTATCTATGATAAAGCCATCTTCTTCTACATAATGCCCTGCAACATGCATATAACACACCTTATCTAGTGGCAACTCATGTAAATATTGAATAGGGTCAAAACCAAAATTTTGGCTATTGACATAAATGTTGTTGATATCCAGATGCAACAAACAGTTAGCTTCTTTGACCACAGCGGTGATAAACTCACTATCGCTCATGTCGCTGTCTGGTGGTGCATAATAATAACTGGCGTTTTCAAAGCCAATTTGCATACCCATAATATCTTGAGCTTGTTTAATGCGATTTGCTGTCCACATCACAGCATCGTTTGTACAAGGAATGGGTAACAAATCATACAAATGCCCCTTATTGTCAGATGTCCAAGCCAAATGTTCGGTGTACAACTGCATTCCATGCTCTTGCATAAACCGCTTGATATTTTTTAATAAATGAATATCCAATTCAGCACTGCTGCCAATTGACAGTGATAAGCCATGACAAATAAAGGCAAATTGCTCAGTGTAGGACTTGAGTAACTTGTGATATTGTCCGCCCATTCTCCCTGATGAGTTCAACCAATTTTCAGGAGACACTTCAAAAAAATCAATGTCTGACAGATTTTCTGCCTTCATTTGTGTGCAAAGTTCACGACGAAAACCTAGTCCTGCACCTTTAGGATAGCCATTCATATCAACCTCTCCCAATCAATGACAATCTGTATAAAACCAAAAAGCAATCAAATGGGCAATACACCCATTTGATGCGAAAATTTCAGAGCGTTATTTACTACCGCCACACTTACCTTCACCGCATTTGGCTTCAGCTTTTTTGCTTTTTGTGCTTACACCGCCACACTTACCTTCACCGCATTTGGCTTCAGCTTTTTTAGTTTCGGCTTTTTTGGCTTTCTTTTCAGCACATTTTTTATCAGTTTTGTCGCATTTGACAGTTTTGTTTTGATAGCCTTGTGCCATTGCAGTCATCGCAAATGGGCTAGCACCTGCGATAACCAGTGAGCCAACTAGGGCAGTTTTTGCTAATTTTCTCATAAAATAACTCCAATTGATGCTTTATCATAACTTGTCATCACCTTAAGACCATGTACAGTTACCATAAAGCATGATGCATTTAAAAAACCAAACAAAAACTGCTTGGTAATCATTAGTCGTGAATTTTTGTTAAATCTTACATTTTTATAAAAAATTTTTAAAAAATAAAATACAGCCCAAACTAAATGACGCCATGAATTTGAAAGTAAACCATAGCATTGTTTTTGCTTTTTATGTTGTCATCAAGACAATGAAAAAAGCAGACTTTGATAGCCTACTTTTTGTTTTGGTATTTAAGACTACATTAAATTTGGCTTAGTTAGTGCTAAGGCGATAATAGCAACATAAGCAATCAATGCGATTATTATGCCCGCTCTGCTCTGGATGGCTTGATTGGTGGGGCGAAGTGCTTTTATGGTTGATGAGATTGCCACTATCAACAAGCCAAGCTTAATGATTGCCCAATACTGAACACCCGCCACCTGTAATAACTGCCAAAATAAATACAGCCCACTCATCACCAGTAGCAGATAGACCAAATGACTTAAGCCCTTAAAGGCACGAGATAGCACAAGTTGCCTACCGCTTAACACAAATACCGCCTGATAGCCAAATAACACAAGAGTGATGAGTGCTGTCAGCATATGTAGATGTTTCACAACGCCCCCTTACTTCATTAACTTACGCATAAATGACTTCTAAGATTTCAAACTCAACCAGTCCACTTGGTGTTTGAATCTTAGCTTCATCGCCTTCAGACTTACCAATCAAACCACGAGCAATCGGTGAATTAACCGATATCTTACCTGTTTTAAAGTCCGCCTCATCATCACCAACAATCTTATAACGACGCTCTTCGCCATCATCAATATTCTCAAGAACAACCGTTACCCCAAAGACTACTCGCCCATCTTGTGGTAATTTGGCAGGGTCAATCACTTGAGCACCACCCAATTTCGCCTCAATATCACGAATGCGTGCTTCACACAGCCCTTGTTGTTCTCTGGCAGCGTGATATTCCGCATTTTCTTTTAAATCGCCATGTTCACGAGCCTCAGCAATGGCGTTGGTGATGCGAGGACGATCAACGGTTTTTAGTTGTTTTAGTTCTGCTTCTAATGCCTGATGACCTTCTGGCGTCATTGGGTATCGTTGCATGATAACTCCTTTATATAATCGTTTTTTAATGATGCAAGTACAAAAAATCCTGCTAAAAGTGTATTTAGCAAGACCCTTTTATATCAAGATTTCCAAATTATTCTATCAAGTTTTGACACAAAATACAACAGCCATCAGATAAACAAGAAAATAAACCTAAGAGCTATTTATCAACCATTAAACTCTTAAGAAAAAAACTCAAGCAAAAAACAAAAACGCCACTTAAGGCGTTTTTGTTTTTTGCTTGGTAGATTAGATTAAGCATGCAAGTCTTGCAACTTATACACATCAAAAGGCAGGCTAATCTCATACGCCTTGCAAGATGCCAAAGCAGCGGACATGGTGGTTACATGATAAACTTTACCCTGCAACGCACTACGGCGAATAGAGAATGAATCCTCTTGGGCTTGCTTGCCTTCAGTGGTGTTAATAACAATATCAATCTCGCCATTTTTAATGGCATCAACAATGTGTGGACGACCCTCTGTTACCTTATTGACACGCTCGCACGCAATGCCAGCCTCTTCCAAGACCTTTTGAGTGCCGGCTGTCGCCACCAATCTAAAACCATAGCTATGAAGTGATCTGGCTACTTCTGGTGCATATTTCTTATCACTATCTCGCACCGACAAGAAAGCGGTTTTTACCTCTCCTTGAGTTGGCAAGCCAGGCAAGCGTTCATTTGAACCGATGATTGATTTATAGAACGCCTCGGCAAAAGTTTTGCCCACACCCATCACCTCGCCTGTTGATTTCATCTCTGGACTTAAAATTGGATCAACACCTGGGAACTTAGCAAACGGGAATACTGCTTCTTTGACCGAATAATGTGCTGGGATAATCTCTTTGGTAAATCCTTGCTCTTGCAGAGTCTTGCCTGCCATACAACGAGCGGCAATTTTAGCAAGCGATGCACCGATACACTTCGAAACGAACGGTACGGTACGGCTAGCACGCGGATTTACCTCCAAAATATAAACAATATTATCCTTAATGGCATATTGCACATTCATCAAGCCCACCACACCCAACTCTTTTGCCATTGCAATGGTCTGCTCACGGATTTGATCTTGAATGTCATTGCTTAGTGAGTACGGTGGCAACGAACACGCTGAATCACCAGAGTGTACCCCTGCTTGCTCGATATGTTGCATGATACCACCAATCACAACATCTTGACCATCAGACACACAGTCCACATCCACTTCAATGGCATCATCTAAGAATCTATCAAGTAGTACAGGTGCTTCGTTTGATGCTTGTACAGCTGTTTTTAGATAATGGCGTAACTCATCTTCATTATAAACAATTTCCATCGCACGACCGCCCAATACATAAGACGGACGCACCACCAATGGATAGCCAACTTCTTGGGCACGAATGATGCCTTCATCAGTGCTGGTTGCTAAGGCATTTGGTGGTTGATTTAGGTTTAGCTGATGCAACATTCTTTGGAAACGCTCACGGTCTTCAGCACGGTCGATGGCATCAGGACTTGTGCCAATGATGGGTACACCTGCTTCTTCTAAGGCACGAGCCAGCTTGAGCGGTGTTTGACCACCATATTGTACAATCACACCTTTTGGCTTCTCGGTACGCACAATTTCTAAGACATCTTCTAGCGTTACTGGTTCAAAATACAAACGATCAGAAGTATCGTAATCAGTGGACACGGTCTCAGGATTACAGTTCACCATAATGGTTTCATAGCCGTCTTCACGCATGGCAAGAGCGGCATGCACACAGCAATAATCAAACTCAATGCCCTGACCGATACGGTTAGGACCACCACCGATAACCATAATCTTATCTTTATCAGTTGGGTGTGCCTCACACGCTTCATCATAGCTTGAATACATATAAGCCGTTGAGGTCTCAAATTCTGCCGCACAGGTATCCACTCGCTTATACACAGGATAAACACCCAAATTCCAACGCTTCTTGCGGAATTGTTTTTGACTGATACCCATCAGATTGCCAATGCGTAAATCACTCATGCCTTTGCGTTTGAACTGACGCACATTCTCTGCGGTCAAATCACCAAACCCAAGTGTTTTAATATGATTTTCAGTGTTGACAATATCTTCAATTTGCACCAAGAACCAGCGGTCAATCTTAGTATAATCAAACACTTCATCAAGACTAAATCCATGTCGGAACGCCTCTGCGATATAAAAAATGCGTTCTGGCGTTGGGATACTTAGACGGTTTTTAATCTCTGATACGATGGCATTGGCTGACTTACCTGCCAAATCCATTATCTCATCAAAACCAGTTGCACCTGTCTCTAGACTGCGAAGTGCTTTTTGCATTGACTCTTGAAAATTGCGACCAATCGCCATGACCTCACCCACCGATTTCATCTGTGTGGTTAAGGTATTTTCTGCCTGCGGGAACTTTTCAAAGTTAAATCTAGGCACTTTAGTAACCACATAGTCAATCGATGGCTCAAAAGATGCCGGTGTCTTACCACCTGTAATGTCATTTTTTAACTCATCAAGCGTGTAACCCACCGCCAACTTGGCAGCGATTTTGGCAATCGGAAAGCCTGTCGCCTTAGATGCCAATGCTGATGAACGGCTGACACGAGGATTCATCTCAATAACCACCATGCGACCGTTATCAGGATTGATGCCAAACTGCACATTTGAACCGCCGGTTTCCACACCGATCTCACGCAAAACAGCAATCGATGCATTACGCATGAGTTGATATTCTTTATCAGTCAAGGTCTGGGCTGGAGCAACCGTAATTGAATCGCCTGTATGCACACCCATTGGGTCAAAGTTTTCAATTGAGCAGACAATGATGCAGTTATCATTCTTATCACGCACCACTTCCATCTCATATTCTTTCCAACCAATCAGACTTTCATCAATCAAAAGCTGATGCGTAGGCGATAAATCAAAACCCCGCTCACAGATTTCTACAAATTCATCACGGTTATAAGCAATACCACCGCCAGAACCACCCATTGTAAAACTTGGACGGATAATCACAGGAAATCCAAAGCGAGACTGAATCTGTAATGCTTCTTCCATTGTGTTAACAATATCAGCACGAGGGCATTCTAGACCGATTTTTTTCATTGCTTGATCAAACAATTCACGGTCTTCAGCTTTTTCAATGGCTTCTTTGGTCGCACCGATTAATTCACAGCCATATTTGGCAAGTACGCCGTGCTTATCCAAGTCTAATGCACAGTTCAAAGCTGTCTGACCACCCATGGTTGGCAAAATCGCATCTGGTCGTTCTTTTTCGATGATGCGTTCCACCGTCTGCCAAGTAATCGGCTCAATGTAGGTAGCGTCTGCCATAGATGGGTCAGTCATGATGGTGGCAGGGTTAGAATTGACCAAAATCACACGATAGCCCTCTTCACGCAAGGCTTTGCAGGCTTGAGCACCAGAGTAGTCAAATTCGCAGGCTTGTCCAATCACAATCGGACCTGCCCCAATGATTAAAATGGATTTTATGTCGTTACGCTTTGGCATAGGCTACTCTCTTTTTCCTCAATTTAACATTAAATAAATTAAAAAGCTATTGCAAGTTGCTCATTTGGCTATTTGACTTGAATTTACTGTTGATTAAAATCTATAAACTGATAAGTTAAATGCTCTAATTGCATTGCTATAATTTGTATGGCAACATCTGACTCATCAATACCTATCCATTGTCTTCTCAATTTAGCACTTGCTTTTAGAAATGAACCACTGCCTGCAAAACAGTCCATTACAATAGAATTAGGATTTGATGATTGGGCAATAATCATTTCCAACATTTCACTATTTTTTTGCGTTGGATAATCAGGATACATTGGGTCTTTATATCTCCAAATGTCTTGTATTTTTTTGCCTTTATGTTCATCGGCAAATTTTTTGATGCGTGGCACACCATTTCTTGACCATTCAATCAAGCCCTGCTTATCCAATTCATCCAGCTCATTTGGCGAACAACGCCAATGCCGACCTTTGGGTGGTAGCATATCTCGCCAAAGTCCACCTGTATCACCATTCACTGTCTCACCTGGGGCGTGAACAGGTACAGTGTTATAACGCCTACCATTTTCATCTATTTTTTCAAACATTATTTGTTTTTCAACATCTGTTAACGGTACAGTAATTTGATTAAAAATATTTTTTTTGGCATTTCTAGCATAAAACAAAATCATATCTTTTTCATTACCAAAAGCCCTACGAGAAAAGTTCTTTGGATTGGATTTGATGCGAGCAATGTCATTTTTAAAATTCTCAATACCAAAAACTTCGTCCATAATAATTTTTAAATAATGCCCCATTTTACTGTCAATATGTACATAAATAGACCCTTGTTCTGATAATAATTCCCGCATTAAAATCAAACGCTCTCGCATAAATTCCAAATACTCGTCTGTCGTCCAATTATCACGATATGCCAAAATATCCGTTTTTGAACGGCTAATGGTGCTCACTCTATCAAAAGATAGCGTAAAATTTTGCTCTGTATTATAAGGCGGATCAATATAAATCAAATCAATTTTATTTTTAAAACCATTGTTTAATAAATTTGCTAATACCCTAAAATTATCCCCAAAAAATAATGTCGGCAGGTCAACATTATCTATTGGAGAATAATTTTGACCTGCCAATGCCAAAATTTTTTCAGTGCTTTTTTTATTTGGATAAATTAACTGCATTACAACACCACTTTATAGAGAATATAAATAATCTCTTAATAACACTGCAGAAATCACTACTTCATCATCTGCATAATTTTTTAAATTTTCAAACATTTTATTACGACCTTGTATATATAATACACCGTCCAAAATAGCGATTGCTTTTACTGGGAAAGAAAGTTTATTTAAAGGGGCTTTCATTGTAAAAATTGCGTCATTAAATTGAGCGTTTTGATGACCACCGAAATCAGTTAAAAATTTTGCTTCAGCAATGATAATTTTATTATTAAATTTAGCAATAAAATCCAAACCTTTATTATGTGTATAGCCCAAACAATCATTTGCAAAATTTTGCATTAATTTATCACTGCCATAAAAAACAATATTACCTTGATAATCCAAAAATTCGCTGATATTTTGGGTAATTGACACACCCAACGCCCCACTAGTTATCCAATTTTTAAATAGTGGACCGATTTGACGATTGGTTTCTTTTGGGGCTGTAGCTTTATCCAAAATTTCATCAAAACCCATTTCTATGAGCATTCCTGCCAAACGATTAACTGTATTGGGGTTTCTGTCGATCGCTGTTTTATCTCTTTTTAGATAAGCGACATAACTATCTTTAATTGGGAAAATTTCTTGGGCTAATAATAATTTTAATAAATTTTTGCCATCTTTATTAACCAAATAGGCTTGGATATTTTTTTGAACATCAATAGATAATTCTCTACGCAAATTAACTGACATTGGATAAACTTTATATAATAAATCCAAATAGTTAGATTGATTAGTAAGCTCAATACTTTTTTGTGTCCAAATATTCATATTTCAAATCTCGAAAAAGACAAAATAAAGTACGAATTAATCGCACTTGATTATTTGTTTATTTTTATGCTCTCAATTTTTCAATCTCACTCACAAACCGATCAAACAGCACCGAGCAATCATGTGGACCTGGGCTTGCCTCTGGATGCCCCTGAAAGCTAAATGCCACACGGTCAGTGCGTTCTATGCCTTGGTTAGTGCCGTCAAATAGTGAGCGATGTGTGGCTCTTAGCGTACTTGGCAGGTTATTCTCATCCACACAAAAACCATGGTTTTGCGAAGTAATCATTACCGTGCCATCATCTAGATTTTGTACAGGATGATTAGCACCATGATGACCAAATTTCATTTTAATGGTTTTAGCACCACTTGCCAATGCCAACAGCTGATGCCCCAAACAAATGCCGAATACAGGGATTTTGGTGGTATCGCAAATGGTTCTGATGGCATCAATCGCATAATCACACGCCGATGGGTCGCCAGGTCCATTGGATAAGAAAATCCCATCAGGATTCATCGCCAACACTTCGCTTGCAGGCGTCTGAGCAGGAACAACAGTCAAACGACAGCCTCTATCAGCCAACATTCTTAGGATATTTGTCTTAACACCATAATCATAAGCAACCACATGATATTTTGCTTCAATGTCCTTGCCAATCTCAGCAAAGCGACCGCCTGTCTCAGTGGTCTTAGCATTGCGTCCATCATGTGCCAATTGCCAAGAGCCTTTTTTCCATTCAAAGCCTGATGGATCGCAACATACCTTAGCAAGGTCAAGACCATTCATTGATGGTGCTTGTTGTGCCAGCTTCACCGCCAAAGCCTCATCAATATCACCCGCTTCATCAGCGGTTAAGATACAGCCATTTTGAGCACCTGTAGTGCGTAGTACAGTAGTTAATTTACGAGTATCAATGTCGGCAATCGCCACCACCTGATGCTTTTTTAGATAATCACTTAATGAGATGTTGGCACGAAAATTGCTATGTAGTAATGGCAAATCACGAATAATCAAACCACTCGCCCATACTTTATGAATACGCCCAGATTCAACATCTTCATCGTTACAGCCTGTATTACCAATATGTGGATAAGTCAGCGTAACCATCTGATGTGCATAGCTAGGGTCAGTTAAAATCTCCTGATAACCTGTCATGGCAGTATTAAAAACCACTTCACCAACCCTAGAACCTGATGCACCGATTGCCACCCCATGAAAAATAGTGCCATCGGCCAAAGCCAAAACTGCTTTTTTTATTGTCATGACATGCTCCGAATGATAAAAAATATTTTGCTTGCTCTTATTGATTGACATAACAAATAAGTGCGATGAGCAAATTTTAGACAAATTTTTTTGGCATGACTGCCAAACCAATAAATTAACGGATAAATTTTACTCATAAAAAACGAGCCACCTAAAAAACAAATAACCTAATTTGCAAGATTGGCAAACTTTAAGTTATCTTTTTTCATGGTCGCTCGCTTTGGCATAGATTTTAGGTATTATACATAACTTTACAAAAAATGGCTAGAAATTTTTATTTTTCTAGCCATTTGATACAGAATCTATCTTAAACAGAGTGCTTCTTATTATATTGTATTGAGTTATAGACAGATAAGGCAATAAATGCGACACCAATCAGACCTGTGACTATCTCTGGTACATGGAATTTGGTTGATAACAACATGATGATGGCAAGTGCACCGATGGCGTAGTGAGCTCCATGCTCTAGGTATACAAATTCATTAAGCGTGCCTTTTTCTACCAAATAAATCGTCATCGAACGAACGAACATCGCACCAATAGCCAAACCAAGCATGATAATAACCACATCGTTAGTGATGGCAAATGCACCAATCACCCCATCAAAACTAAACGACGCATCCAAAACTTCTAGGTACATAAACCCTGCCACACCGCCTTTTAGAATGGTTGGCGACACGCCTGCGGTATTAATAATTGGCTCACCTTTATTGTCATACACCACCTCACTAGAATCAGATTCGCCCTCAAGTAATGCCGATAATACGCTCACACCAAGATACACCAACACACCCCAGATGCCCGCTAGCATTACCACACCCTGCTTAGCTTCATCAACCCAAGTCAGCGATAACATCAATACTACCAATGCCACAAACACACTCATCGCATCAACCTTGCTAAACCGCACCAGACGAGATTCTAGCCAAGTAAACCAATGAATATCTTTATCGCCAAACATGAAGTTTAAAAACACAAGCAATAAGAACATACCACCAAAGGCAGAAATCTCCGCATGATGGGCGTTTAGGTGTTCTGCATAACTGGCTGGATTATTAAGTGCCAGATTCACAACTTCAAATATGCCCAAGTTTGCCGTAACCGCCACAATGACTATCGGAAAAACAAGTCGCATACCAAACACGGCAATCAACATACCTACAGTCAAGAAAATCTTTTTCCAAAACTCATTCCAGCCTTTTAAGATAGAAGCGTTTACCACCGCATTATCAAACGACAATGACACCTCCATGATTGCCAAAATTGCCGTAACACCTAGTGCCAACAACAAGCCTGACATACCGCCATGAGCATAACCCCACCAACCCGCAATGAAAAAGCAGACAGCAGTAAAAACAATGTCAAATAAAAAATGTCGCATAATAACCCTTTATACCAAAATTTTTTAGGCATATAAAGAAAACCAATAATCATATGATTATTGGTTTTTTATAATATGGTGGGGTCGGAGAGACTCGAACTCTCATACCTCGCGGCGCCAGAACCTAAATCTGGTGCGTCTACCAATTTCGCCACGACCCCAAGTTGTATCTTGCATCAATCATGATGTCTTGTTGATGCGTATTATAGCGATTTTTTGATGATTGGCAAGAACTTTTTTTATAAAAATCATAAAAACTTTATAAGATATTGATATTAAAATACTTTTTATTTAATATTCAACCCACTTTACCAATAATTTTCCACCGCAATATTGCCCACACCACGACGATTCATGGTCAAGCCTTTATCTTTTAGGGTATTTTTGGTATCCTCAACCATCTCTGGATTACCGCATAGCATGACATGAGAAGTGCTAGGGTTTAAGCTAAAGCCTGCATGACCTTCAAGCTCGCCAGTAGCAATCAAGGTGGGAATGCGAGCATTAAGACAACCTTCCACCTTCTCACGAGTGATGATAGGCACAAAGTGTAATGTAGCAGGCGAATCAATCAGCTCTTTAAATTGCTTTTGCAATGCCTGAATCTTATCCACATAAGCAAGCTCACTTTTTGTTCGTACACTGTACACAAGCACAATGTCGGTATAATTTTGCCAAGTCTCCAGATCGCCTAGCATGGATAAAAATGGTGCCAGTCCTGTACCGGTAGCAAGTAACCATAAGTCTTTTGGGGCAGGCTCTTGATAACGAGCAAGGGTCAAAAACCCATAAGGCTCACTTTCTAAATATAAGGTATCGCCTATCGCCAAGTGTTGTAGCTGACTGGTGAACGCCCCATTAGGCACCACCACCGAGAAAAATTCCAACTGTTCATCATAAGGGCTTGATAGCACCGAATAAGCACGAAAAATACGCTCATTGGGGGCATTTTGAGTGTTTTTTAATTCACTAGGATTTACCCCAAGTCGCACAAACTGCCCAGCATCAAAACGAAATCCATCAGGACGAGTAGTGGTAAAACCAAATAAGGTAGGCGTAATGGAAGTCTTGGACAGAACTTGGATTGAATGAATTTCTGGCATGATGATTTATTGATTAAAAATTATTATTGATTTTACCACAATCACACAAAAAACAAAACGCACTTAAAGTGCGTTTTTATTGTTTTAAATCGCTAAATTGGCAAGTCTAAACAGTGTATCTGGGAAAATACCAAGAACAATAATCATCGCTGTAACAATCAATAGCATGACACCGCCTGCCTTAATACCCCACTCATGATGAGCGTCATATTCTAAATGCACTTTAGGGCGTTGGTACAGCTGTATTAGCACTCTTAGATAGTAAGCCAAACCGATGGCACTGCCCAAAATGACAAGAAGTGCCGACCAAAATCTTACGCCTTGCACCGATGACAAAATAATCATCACCTTAGTCATAAAACCTGCGGTCAAAGGAATACCTGCCAACGACAACAGCATGATGGTTAATACCACTGTCAAGACAGGACGACGCCAAAATAGCCCTTGATAAAATCTAAGCTCATCTGCTTCGCCTGAAATAGAAGTACGACCACGCTCTTTATATGGGCTTGACATCAGTGTAATCACCCCAAACGCCCCAATACTGGTCAAGGCATAGATAGCCATATAGACGCTAACAACGCCTATGCTATTGCCCTGTACACTCAATAACGCCACCAATGCATAGCCAATGTGAGCAACTGATGAATAAGCCAATAGACGCTTTAAGTTATGTTGGCGGATAGCGAGCAGATTCCCCATTAGAATTGAAGCTGCGATGATGAACATCAAAATGGCATCAAACACCGCCAATGATGGTATCATGCTTGTCATTAAAAAGCGAATGGCAAGTGCCATCATTGCCACCTTACTCACGCTTGCCAAGAATGCAGCAATCGGTGCAGGTGCACCTTCATAGACATCAGATACCCATGAATGTAGTGGTGCTGCTGACAGCTTAAAAGCAATGGAGACCATCATCATTACCACACCCAAAGCAAACCACACCCCCACTGTTCCTTCGGTCAATGACACACCCAACGCCTTAAAGCTTAAGGCACCTGTATCAGCAAAGATGAATGCCATGCCCATCAGTAAGGTTGCAGAAGCTGTGGCCGATAAGACCAAATATTTAAGCCCCGACTCCAAAGAACGAGCTCTTAAAAAAGTATAAGCCAGCATACCATACATTGGCACAGATAGCAGTTCAAGCGACATAAAAAACGATGTTAAGTCTGTCGCTGACACCATCAGCATTGCCCCGATGGTGCTAATTAGCATGAGTAGATACAGCTCATCTTTGTTATCTTTTAGGGTCTGAAAATAACCATAAGCCAAAGTACAACACGCCAATGATGCAATCAAAATTACCGCCATATTAAATAAGGCAAAACCATCAATAACAAATAAATGGCTAACCTGACCAATAGGCAATAGCCCCAAAGCCTGTGCCACCAAGCTAATCAATGCAAAATTCAACCCCAACACACTCAATATGGCGGACCAAAAATGTGAACGCTTCATGGCGATGGCAATCATGACAACCAACGCCGTCAATGCCACAATCACCAAAGGCGTGAAGGTCAATAAGGACTCAATAAGATGACTGTTAAACATAAAACTACCCCTTATTTTCCTTGTGTATCGGCATATTGATGGTACATATGAGACATATCATCATAACTGTGCTCGGCGATGCCATGTGGCATCTTAGACTGCAACGATAAAGGCAGCTGCTCATGATAAACTTTAGAAATCCAGTCCATGGAACCTTGTGAAGCATTCAATGCTGGTTGCGGATATAGACCTAGCCATACCAAACCTACCATCAGTATCACAAGCAAGCTGATTTCACGCTTACCCAAATCTTTATTTACTCCATCATTATCCTTGATGAGCTTTGGTGCGGTATTCTCGCCAAACAACGCACGATGAATCAAAATCAACGAATACAGACCACCAAGCACAAGACTGGCTGTAGCTAGCACCACAATGATCGGATATTGCCCAAATGAACCCAACAGAATCAAGATTTCACCAACGAAGTTGCCTGTACCAGGAATGCCGAGTAGAGCCGCACAAAAGAACATCAGTAATGGTGCAAAGTATCTAAATTGCCCCCACATTCCACCCATGAGCGTCAAATCACGAGTATGCAATCTTTCGTACAGCTGACCTGCCATGATGAAAAGACCTGCACTTGATAAGCCATGAGCCAGCATCTGAATCATCAAACCTTGCAATGAAATCAAATTACCCACATAGATGGCAAGTAGCACAAAGCCCATGTGTGAAATACTGGTATAGGCAAGCAGTCGCTTAATGTCCGTCTGAGCAAATGCCAAAAATGCTCCATAAAAAATCCCAATTGTGCCTAGCGTAATGGCAATCGGAGCGAACTCAGCCGAAGCTGTGGGGAATAATGGCAAGACAAAACGAAGCAATCCAAAGGCTGCAGTCTTAATCAAAATACCTGCCAAATCCACCGAACCTGCCGTTGGAGCTTGGGCGTGAGCATCTGGTAGCCATCCATGCAATGGAAATACAGGCAGTTTAACCGCAAAACCAATAAAAAAGCACAGCATGATGACATATTCCCAAGCACCCAAATCCGCACCCAACAAATCATGGTAGGCAAAACTTAGCACGCCTGTACGATTAAATTGAATGATAACAAGCATCAAAATACCAATGAGCATGATTAGACCTGATGCTTGAGTATAAATAAAGAACTTGGTGGCAGCATACTCTTTGGTTTTACCCCCTGTGGCATTATGTCCCCACAATGCAATCAAAAAGTAGATGGGTAGCAACATCAGTTCCCAAAAAAAGAAAAACAAGAACAAATCAATCGCTAAAAATACACCAATAACGCCACCTAGCGACCACAAAAGATTAAGATGAAAAAACCCCACACGGCGAGTAATCTCACCCCACGAACAGCCGACCGCCATCACGCCCAAAAATGCCGTCAAGACAATCATCAGCAAAGACAGCCCGTCCATTGCCAAACGAAAACTAATCCCCAAAGATGGAATCCATGGCAACACAAACTGTGCCGACCATGGCAGATGCCCACCACTCATTTCTTCGGTTGCAAGCATTTGATTAAAACTGCCTTGTTGCCACAGCATCATGCTGATTCCCAAGGTCGCCAACATGGCAAATAGTGCTATCCAGCGTGGCAACTTATCATTTACCTTTTCAATAAGCCAGCACAAAAACCCTGCCACAAAAGGAATGGCAATCAATGTCGGCAAGAGCCAATTTTGTTCCATCATTTCATCACCATCATTATTGCCAATACCAAAATCATCACAAGACCCAATCCAAAGCTTATCGCATGAGAGCCCAATCTCCCTGTTTGCGTCTTGACAAGTAGCTTATTACCCACACTTGTCATTGCAGGCAAGATATTCCAAAGCCTGTCTATGGGATCAGATTTTAATAATTGACCAATCCCCAAAAACGGCTTGACAAATACAATGTCATACAACGCATCAAAACCAAGTCCATGATAACACCAATGAATGCAAGCACTGCCAAATGTGCAGTTACGCCAAGCATTTAAAATTTTGCCTTGATTAATGACATATAAAAAGTAAGCCAATACCAAGCCAAGTGCTGTTATGCCCATAGCAATCATCTCTGCGGTATGCTTACCCTCTGTTAAAGTACTACCAATACTCGTTGGCAGAACATTTGCCAAAGGTGGATGAATCAACGCCCCAAGCCCTGTAGATAGTATCATGAGTACCACCAAAGGCAAGGCATAGCTTATGCCAGAAATTTTGTGAGCATGGGTTTTTTCTTCACCAAAGAACACTAGGTAAATCAAACGGAAGGTATAAATAGCAGTTAAAAATGCACCAAATACACCCGCCCAAAACAGACCCATATGCCCTGTGGCATAAGCCTCCCACAAAATCGCTTCTTTTGAGTAAAAACCAACCGTCACAAATGGTAGAGCAACAAGTGCTCCACCGCCGATAACGAACGACCAAAATACCAAAGGAATGCGTTTACGAAGCCCCCCCATCTTAAAGATATTTTGTTCGTGATGTACCGAAATGATAACAGCACCAGATGCCAAAAATAACAATGCCTTAAAGAATGCATGGGTCATCAAATGGAACACCGCCACCTGCCATGCACCCACACCCAAAGCAATAAACATATAGCCAAGCTGACTCATGGTTGAATAGGCAAGCACTCGCTTAATGTCGGTTTGTGCCAACGCACAAAAACCTGATACCAGCATGGATAACGCCCCCACACCACCGACTACATACAACAGCACATCAGGCGTTAGTAAAAACACAGGGTGCATACGAGCAATTAAATATACCCCTGCTGTTACCATTGTGGCGGCATGAATCAGAGCCGATACAGGCGTAGGTCCCGCCATTGCATCAGCAAGCCAAGTATGTAGCGGAATCTGTGCCGACTTACCAAATGCACCAAAAGTTAGCATGAGTGCGGTCAAAATCATCTTAGGATTATTCACATCAAAGATTTTTGGTGCTTGATCAATGATGGCATGAATATCTAGCGTGCCAAATTGTTGGTACAACAAAAACAGTCCGATTGCCAAAAATACATCGCCCACACGAGTTACAGTAAACGCCTTAATTGCTGCTCGTCCATTGGCACGATTAGAAAAATAATAACCAATCAACAAATAAGAACAAATACCCACGCCTTCCCAGCCTAAGTACATCAGCAATAAGTTGTCCGCCTGCACAAGCAGTAGCATACTGGCAACAAATAAATTTAGATAGCTAAAAAATCTAACAAACCCAGTCTCGCCTTTCATATACCAACTGGCAAATAGATGAATTAAAAAACCTACGCCTGTAATGATGGCGGTCATGGTCAGTGATAGACCATCTAAAACCAAACCAAAGTTTGGAGCAAAGCCATCTACCAACAGCCAAGTCCACAGCCTAACAAATAGCGTCTCATCACTACCGGCACTTAGATAATCCATACCCACCAAGACGGTGGTCAATGCGGATAACGCCATCATGCCCACACCAATGATGGTGGCTAGTTTTTCACAGATTCTATCTCGCCATATGGCAAGTGCCAAAAAACCAATCAAGGGAAATATAAAGGTTAATGCTAACAAATTCATAACGCCCCCTACCCTTTTAGCTTACTGGCATGATTAACATCAAGGCTTTTAAAGCGATGATAAAATTGTAGCAAAATGGCAAGTCCAATCGCCGCTTCTGCTGCTGCTAGCGTCAAAATAAAGATGAACATAATCTGTCCATTAGGCGAACCCCACATATTGCCACCCACAACAAAAGCAAAAGCAGCTGCATTCATCATAATTTCAAGACTCATCAGCATAAACAATATATTACGGCGTACCATTACGCCCACCAGCCCAACCACAAATAAAATCGCCACTACAATGAGTGCATGATGAGCAGGCACGCCAAGACTATTCATTTGTATAGCTGCTGTGGTCGTTAAAACAACACTCATGAGTCTGCTCCTGTATTTGTTTGCTCGGCTTGCTCTTGGGTGTGGCTGATATTCTCATCATCTAGGGCTTTTTTGCCAAGATGATATGCCGCCACCAGTGCCCCAAGCAATAAAAACGCCGCCACTTCCACCAATAACACATATTGGGTAAATAGGCTAATGCCCACATCTTTGATGCTAATACTGGCATCTTGGAGCATGATGTCCTTACCACTAACGATAAAACTTATCAGTACGCCAGCAATAATCACAGTTAGTAGTAACGGTGTTGCCCACGCATTGGCAGTTAGCCATGATTTTTCTTCCGTATTATCCGTGCCAAGATTAAGCATCATGATCACAAATACAAACAAAACCAAAATCGCCCCTGCATAGACAATCATCTCAAGCACGCCTGCAAACGCAGCACCGATGATAAAGAAAATTCCTGCCACTGCAAGCAAGCTGACGATCATTGATAAAATGGCGTGCACAGGATTGACTTGCGTTACCACTCTTAGACTTGCCCAAATCGCCACAAGAGATAAGGCATAAAAGCCTACCATGTCGCCATTTGCCAAAAAACTTTGTAATGTTTGCATCATGGCAATAGACTCCGCACATCAATCGGCTGGCTTTCACGCTCGTGCGACCCTTTGGGTTTGCCGTCTGTTGCCATACCTGTTACTCTATAATAGTTATAATCCGGATATTTGCCTGTACCGGCAATCAGCAAATGCTCTTTTTCATAGACCAAATTTTGACGGTTGTACTCCCCAAGCTCAAAATCAGGTGTCAGTTGAATGGCGGTGGTTGGGCAGGCTTCTTCGCACATACCACAGAACACACAGCGACTAAAATTGATACGGAAAAATTCAGGATACCAGCGACCATCTTCTCTCTCCGCCTTTTGCAAGCTGATACAGCCCACAGGGCAGGCGACCGCACACAGGTTACATGCCACACAGCGTTCATCGCCATCTGGGTCTCGAGTTAGGACAATGCGTCCACGAAATCTAGGTGGAACTGGCACAGGCTGCTCTGGATATAAAATGGTATCTCTCTTACGAGTGGCGTGCGAATTTACCATCCACATTGAACGCACTATGGTGAAAATCCCCACCACCGCATTTTTTAAAGTTGTAAACATTTAATTCACCATCAAAATCACAAATGCTGTTGCCAATAGATTTACCAGCGTTACAGGCAAACACACCTTCCAACCAAAATTCATCACTTGGTCGTAGCGAGGACGCATGAGCGAACCACGAGCCAAAACGAACAAGGTCATAAAAAACAAAGTCTTAATCGCAAACCAAAAAAATGGCGGAATAAATGGAATGTTCAGGTTAAATGGTGCCAACCAACCACCAAAGAACAAGGTTGTCATCAAAGCGGAAATTACCACCACATTGACATACTCGCCAATAAAGAACATACCAAATTTCATGCCTGAATACTCAACATGATAACCTTCTGCAAGCTCCTGTTCAGCTTCTGGTTGGTCAAATGGATGGCGATGCGTTACCGCCACACCTGCCACCACAAAGCATAAAAAGCCAAAAAACTGCGGTATGACATTCCAAACAGTTGTTTGAGCTTCCACAATATCTCTTAGGTTAAATGACCCTGCCATTGATACCACGCCCATCAAGGATAAGCCCAAAAAGACTTCATAACTGATGGTTTGGGCTGCACTTCGTAGCCCACCAAGTAGCGAAAATTTATTGGCAGATGCCCAGCCACCAAACATAACCGCATATACCGCAAGACCTGCCATCGCAAAGAAAAATAACAACCCAATATCCCAATTAGCCGCCCCAAGTGTCGGTGATAGCGGAATGATGGCAAAACTTGCCAAAGCAGTAAACATGGCAATAGCTGGTGCTAGGGTAAATAGTCGTTTATCAGCAAAGGCAGGCATCCAATCTTCTTTAAAAAAGATTTTCAACATATCCGCCACAAGTTGTAGCGATCCTTGCCAGCCCACTCTATTTGGACCATATCGGTCTTGCCATAAAGCAAGCATTCGGCGTTCATAGACAATCATCAAAGCAGCAACCATCACCAACCCCAAAAAAATCGCCAAGGTCTGTGCGGTCAGATAAATGAACGACCATAATTCAAAAGACATACCACTTAGAAATGACGGCACATCAGCAATTACTTGGATACTCATTTATACCCCCATCTCTTGAGTTGTTGTGCAAGTATCAGCAAATGGCGTGTTATTAAAACCTGCTTTTGGTGCAAAAATTGTATTCGCCTTAGTAGCATTCGCCAAGCGTCTCATACTCAACTGATATCGTGGCACATAGACAGGTGTGTCCTTATCGGTCTTTTTAACACCGGTTGGTAAGCCTACCATAAATGGCACAATCCCCTCAAGATAACCAATACACCCTTCTGCCAGATAATCCACCACCGATACAGGCAGGGTAATCGCCACTCCCTGCTGAGTTAAGGTTAATTTATCACCCGCCTTAACAATCCATCTGGCAGCATCTTCACGGCTAATAAACCAAGTAGCAGGCTTGATTTGACTTGCGACCACAGGACTGCGACTAACCAGTGGCGATACAGTAAATAGATTGGCTACAGGCACAACCACCGCACGCCCATCAAAGACGCTACTTGACACATTATCAGCAACCATCACTTTTTCAAAAACTGTCTGCATCTTAGGCAATTCATCAAACAGACGAATACCGATGTCGCCACCTTTTAATCGCCCACCAACTTTATCTTGTAGCTTATTCCATGCCTGTGGCGAATTCCAACCAGCCGACCACGCAAAAGGCGTTACCGAACTTGGTATTCTATCGCCCACATAACCTTCCATTGAGAAAGTTAAAGCACTGTCTTTATCCTTAGGCTGCATTGGTTCATGAATAGAAATCGGTGCACGCATGGCTGTACGGCCTGAGTAACGGCGTGGTTCACGAGCAATTTTTAACCCTGTAATGCGATAGGCAGACTCTGGTGCAGCTTGCTTAATTTGGGCAAGCTGTGGATAATCCGCCACCAGCTCATCAATCACATCATCTAGATGATACCAATTAGGTTCACCCTGCTTGGCATGCAACATATTATCCAAGGCATGTAGCCAACGCCAGCTGTCTTTAATCTCACTAGCTGGGTCGTAATAGTGTTTGTCATAGGCGGCAAAGAATCGTCCTGCTCGACCTTCTGCTGAGATTAGCGTGCCATCAGACTCGGCAAATGAACCGCTTGACAGAATAAAGTCCGCCTCATCATGCCACTCATAACGCTGATGGTCTAAGGCAATCATTGTTTTTTGGGTTAATTTATCAAGCTGACTTGGGGTCAAATTCGCCAAATCATGCTCAAGTACAATCACCGCATCAAAATCATCTGCCAGTATCTCTTCTACCGACTGACCACCCAGTAGATTTAGACCCACGCTATTTGCCTCTGGCATGGTCAAATAGACACCTGTTTTATCAGTATAGGAAGTATTGACTTTTAGTAGGCGAGATTGTAGCGTCTTTTCAAACTCATTTGGGTCTCGTTCAGTCGTATGCACGCCATCAGTTTTGGCGGATTTTTCTTGATCAACAAACTGTCGCTCTACCTCATCACGGATTTTAGCATTTTCCACCTCTACAAACTCACGCTCAACATGAGCAATTTTAGCTCGTTTGTCAGTTAAATTCTGAGCAATATAGCCAGTAGCTTGTAAAATCGCCTTAGAAGTAAGGCTAGTGCCTGAAATGATAAGGGGGCGATTTGCCATGATTAAATCATAAGCGATGTGATGAGCCAAAAACTCCATCGCCATGTTCTCATCAAGCACTAAATTTGGGTCTTGTTCTTTGGCAAAAATGGCATTTTCATGCTCGGTAATTTCCTCTAAGCGATCAGCAAACGCTTTAATAATATCCCCCACCATAAATCCTAGCTTAGCGATATCATTTGGCGTGGCAACAGTGGCAATCTTAGCAATGTCATCAAGTTTGGTCTCATTCACACTGGCAGTATAAATAGGACTAAAGGCTTCTTGACCAATGCGTTTGACAGGTTCTGCCAACCAATGCTCAGTACGAAGTGCCGTTGCCATCTGCTTGGCTTTATTTTTGGTAGCTTGACGCACGGATAATGCAACACGACTTGCTGTCTGAGTGATATCCTCACCTAGAATAAATACACAATCTGCTGTTTCAATCTGAGCAAGTGATACCTGATGGATATTTTCTTGGCGTAAAATCTGCACACCTAAGTTTACCACCTCTTTGACCGCCGCACGCTCACCTGTGCTATAGTTGTCCGCTCCGACCAATTTTTTTAGAGCAAAATTACTCTCAAGGCTTGCTCTAGCCGAGCCGATACCAATGACATTTTTGTCTTTTAATAAATTTGCCACACCATCAACAGCAAGATTTGCACTGGTCTTGACAAATTTTGTATCTACCCTTTTAAGGGGGTGCATCGGACGATCGGCACGATTGATATAGCCATAACCAAACCGACCTTTGTCGCACAAAAAGTAACCATTAACATCGGGATTATAGCGGTTTTCAATGCGTCTTAGCTCGCCATAGCGTTCACCTGCCGAAATAGAACAGCCTGTAGAACAGCCTTGACAAATGCTAGGGGCGTATTGCATGTCCCATTTGCGATTATATCTGTCAGAGTGTGTTTTATCAGTAAACACCCCTGTTGGGCAAACTTCGGTAAGATTACCGCTAAACTCACTTTCAAACTGCCCGTCCACCTCACGCCCAAAATAAACACGGTTGTTGGACGCATAGACACCAAAATCTGTACCGCCTGCATAATCCTTATAAAAACGCACACAGCGATAACAGGCAATACAACGGTTCATCTCATGATTAATAAACGCCCCCAAATCTTGATTGTGGTGTACTCGCTTGGTGAAGCGATAGCGTCTTTGGCGATGCCCTGACATATAAGTCATGTCTTGTAAATGACAATGACCACCTTCTTCACAGGTTGGGCAATCATGGGGATGGTTAGTCATTAAATATTCAACAATGCGTTTGCGAAAGTCTTTAGATTCAGAGTCATCGACCGAAATGTACATATCATTTGTCGGTGCAACCATACAACTCATAACAAGTCGTCCACGCCCTGCCTTGTAATCTTCTTCATTGTTGTACTGCTTGACTGCACATTGGCGACACGAACCCACCGAACCAAGTGCAGGGTGATAACAAAAATATGGCAAATCAATACCAAGCGACAAACAAGCAGAAAGCAGGTTGTCAGCACCATCTACTTCATAGCTTTTGCCGTCTATATGAATAACCGCCATCACACGCTCCCTTGCTGATTGTCTGATTCGCTGACCAGATGCACTTGTTCAATTTTTTGTTCAAATTCACAGCGAAAATATTTTAAGGCACTCATTAAAGGCTCCATCGCTCCTGGTGCGTGTGCACAAAAGGTTTTGCCAAGCCACAAATCACGGGTCAACTCGGTTAATTTTTCAATATCGCCATCTTGCCCTTGACCTTTATCCATGTCATCAAGAATTTTAACACCCCAAGGCAAGCCATCACGACAAGGCGTACACCAACCACAAGATTCTCGTTGGAAAAATTTTTGTAAGTTTTTGGATAAACTCACCATATCTTGGGTTTCGTCCACCACCATCATCAGACAAGTTCCCAAGCGACTGCCAGCTTTCATAATGGGGTCAAAATCCATCACAAGATCAAGATGTTCATCACTTGCGGTCAAAAAATCGGTACTTGCTCCACCCGGTAGCCACGCCTTTAATCTAAGCCCCTCTTGCATACCACCAGCCAATTCAATCAGCTCTCGTGCGGTATAACCAAAAGGCAACTCCCAAAGCCCTGCATCTTTTACACGCCCAGACACGCCCATAATCTTAGTGCCAGGAGTATCTGATCTTCCTTTGGCTTTGGGTAAATTAAGATACCAATCCACCCCATTTAACATAATGGCAGACATATTGTTTAATGTTTCTACATTATTAACCACTGTAGGACGACCCCACGCTCCAGATACTTGCGGAAACGGAGGTTTGGTGCGTGGATTGGCACGACGACCTTCCAAGCAGTTAATCAGTGCCGTCTCCTCCCCACAGATATACCGCCCCGCTCCTGTATGAATGTGCAAATCAAACTTAAATGCCGTACCAAGAATGCCATCGCCAAGTAACGCATTAGCAATACATTCATCAATTGCTTGTTGTAGTCGCTCAGCAGCGATTAAATATTCACCACGAATAAAAATATAGCCTACGCTCGCTCCGATGGCATAGGCAGTAATCAACATCCCTTCAATCAATTGAAAAGGCAAGCGTTCCATCAACAAGCGGTCTTTAAAAGTGCCAGGTTCCATCTCATCAGCATTACAAATAAGATATCGCACACCACCATCAGGAGGTGTCATGAAAGTCCATTTCAGTCCTGCATTAAAACCCGCTCCACCACGACCACGCACATTGGCGTTTTTTATCATCTCACCCACTTCTTGTGGGGTTTTTGATAAAGCAATTTTTAAGCCATCAAAGCCTTTTAGTGATAGATAATCTGCCAGTTTTAGTACCGCATCATGATGATACAGTCGCCATGTCAAAGGGTGCGTCTTGCAAGTCGGTGCTTGACCATCTGCCAACCCTACCCCCCAAATAGGAATCTTTTGGCGGTTTAATTGACTAGGAGCAAGTCCATTTTGGCGAGCAGTAATCTGACTTTGCAAGTCGGCTTTGTTATTGATATTATTGTAGTTCATTGATATTGCTCCAATAACTCAGCAACTTCGTGTGCTTGAATAGGGCCGTAAGTGTCTTCATCAATCAAAACCGCAGGGGATTTATCACAATTACCCAAACAACAAATAGGCAGTAAAGTAAAGCGTCCGTCAGGCGTGGTCTGTCCATAGTCAATACCAAGCTGTCTTTTAAGCTCAGCTTCTACGCTTTCAAAACCGTTTAGATAACAAGCGATGCTATCGCACAGTAGAATGACATGGCGACCAACAGGTTGGCGATAGATGCGGTTAAAAAAAGTTGCCACACCCTCAACATCGCTCACGGCAATATCTAGCATGTTGGCAATGGCGGTAACTTGTGCATCATCGACCCAGCCGTTGCGTTTTTGCACCAATTTTAAGGCATCAAGCACTGCAGCTCTCGGTTGGGGGTAGTGATGAATATGATGATGAATGCCGTCAATCTCTGCTGGCGTTAAAATCGTCTCAATGGCGACTTTGGGGGTTTTATCGGTTACTATTTTCATAAAGTTACCTTAATTTGCTTGCTGTTTTGACGGCTCGCTAAGTTTGTTTTTTAATTAACCAACTCAATTTATTAACCAAAAACCACATTGGTAAGATGTATTTGGGTTAATAAATTTTGCGGTGCATATTATACACGATTTTTTAGGGAATCTCTTAGGGATTTATAAACTTAGTCGTTCATCATCATCCAATCATAGCCAATCCCTGCATTTTCAAAAACATAAATAGTATTAGCCAATATTTGGCTCTTTTTTAAAGCCTAGTTATGGTCTCATCATGAAATCTTTTTGGTTTTTAGATGGTTGGAGCAACTTTATAAAATAACTTTGGCAATCCATCGTCCATTCACCTAGCTTATTTTTGCTTGTCAAATTAATTTGAATAACAGATTATCTTAAAGCTCCCAAAGCCAAAATTAGCAATTCCTTCTTTTTATCATACAATCTTAACGCAACAAATCACACCCCATCTGGGCATTTCCTTGATATTTCTTAGTGTGCAAAGCGTTGGGAGATAATCACGCACTCATTGTTTTGCAAAGTCCATCATGCCTAACTTGTTATACTTGGCAACAAATTTTCCAAAAAATATTTCAAATCGTCTTTTTTATAGACTCATCTTCCATAACTTAGGTTGAATATCCTATATAATGGTTTTAAATTCGTTTGGTATCCTTGATAGGTTTGATATGGCGATTAAAAGCGATCAAAAACTTCAACACACCAAACAGCATTCAAAAATATCACGCACAGTCATGACATTCACCAGACAAAACCATTAAGTACACAACTTTCATTTAGTTATTAAACAACTGATTATTATATAGCAAAAAAGTCATTTATAGCAAAAAAACTGTTTGCCTTTATTACCGACACAAAAAACAAAATTTTAAAACTTAAGAACCAAACATCTTTTGTGTATCATGCACTGCCAGATTTATTGTTGGCATGAGTAATGCATTGTACATGACAGATTGGTTCAAGTACAACATAGCCCATCGTATTCAAGGCAAGTTTTTGTTAATTCGATGTTTTAAAATGAGCAAATAAGGAATTTATGCATAAACCTTAAATAAAAAAGCATGATCATAAACAAAAAAATAATAGCTGACTATTATTTTTATTTTGGTTAATTTTCGTGAAAGTTTTTACTGACAAATAATTACAGAAAAGATAAATTAATACAAAAGGACTTTTTTATGGATTGTATTATGATGTTACGCTCAATTTGCCTATCAAGCATTCTACTATTACCAAGTTTTGCCCAATGCAAATTCTGATAATATTGATGTTTCTGTTGGATTAGAAACCTATTTTGAGAGATATAAAGAAACTTCAGACGGTATGCCTTTCATACAAGAAGATGCAAAAATGCTATCTTTAACCAGCAAGGTATCATACATCACCAATCGTCAAGACGCCATTTCAGTATTTGGCAGGTATTCGCTAGGGAAAAGTGATTATGTCGGAACCTTGCAAAATCAAGAATTCAGCTCTTTAAGAATGAACGATCAAAAGCGTTCTAGTGGTCAAATTGGCATCAATTATACACACTACCTAATCTACCCACAACCAAAAAGTCGGTCTTACTGCCGGTGTATCATCTCGTTTTTTAAAAGATCATTTAAGCACCAGTCAAAACGCCTTGGGTTATTTACGAATCAATAGAGCAGTTTTTTACAACTTGGTGCTAGTCTCTCGGACGACATTAATTCAAAGATGGCTTATAAAGCCGATTTGATGATCAACCCAACCATCCGAGCAAAACAATATTCAATCATCGGCGGACATACCATCCCCATGAAACAAAAAGGTGGGTTTGGGGTGCAAAGTAGCGTACTACTAAACTATAAACTCAACGACAAAAGACAAGTTGAATTTGGTCCTTTTGTAAGATTCTGGAAAGTGCCTGATTCAGAAGAAGTGATGTTTTATGGCATACCTTTTGACAAACCCTCCAACTCAACTTATGAAGTGGGCGTTCAATTAAATCATTATTTTTAAACACCCAAAAGCTCAAAATCCAGTCAAATTCCGTTCAATTATCGCTATTGTATTGTGATGATTTTTTATCCATCATAGTGCAATAGCGACATCCATGCTTTTTAAATAAGCCGTAGCCAAACAAATAATCGCATTATCTAAGATTGGCATATACCACCTTGATGAGGTTGAAAAGATTTGTTCAGTGTTTTAAACCAACCTTACCCCAACCAGTCAACAACTCACTCTTCTGCACGAAAGTTTTTACCCAAAGTTTTGCCCACACCCTGATAATGACGAAAATTATAAATCAATGGTTACCATTTGACAGGGTCAATTTTATGATCATCCATTATCAGCTTCTCACAAGCATGAACCTGCAAAATTTTTAATTCAATAATGGCATAACCATCTCTTTTACTGATATAGATTACTTTTGATTCAGCTTGTAATGGGCATTCTTTGATACGAGATGGCTTTACTTTGATTAAATTTTCAGCTGTAAACCCACCCTTTTTAAATTTATCATCACAAAATTGATATTCCGACTTTTGAAAATCAGGTATAGGGTTTTTGGCGGTTGTAGGAGCGATATTTTCTATTTTTTGCCAAAGTGTTTCATCGGGCAAATTGAATACCACCTCTGCACAAACACTCAAATTTTCAAATGCCTTGCCTTGTGTCCCAAGTCCAATCACCACATTATCACCCAAGCACCAACTGGACAAAATGGGCGTGATATTAGACGCACCATGTTCATCGCAAGTGGTTAATAAAACAACAGGAAAGCCGTAATAAAACATCTTGGGTAAAATTGGTTGATGCATAGTGTTCCTTACAATCATCTTCTTTTAAGATTGTCATCATCAAAGAGTGGCACGCCCATCAAAACAGATGTTGCATCGCTGTTTGTTCTTGATGTATTCTGATGGCCAAGATAACTCCATAAATAGGCAAGCCCACAACCAAGACCCACCACGCCTGACATAACAACGCAATACCAATCAGTTCAGGGATAACATTTAAAAAATAATTTGGGTGCTTAAAAGTTCTAAAAATCCAAGAGTGATTGATGGTATGATTCGGCAAGATATATACTTTCACAGTCCAAATATCGCCCAACTGCTTGATGATATAATACAAGACAAATAAAGACAAAGTAACAATCAACGCCCCTAACGCAGATACCACATCAAACTGTACTTGATAATAATACGCACTCCATAAGGCAGTAAAGTAATACAAGATATGTGCCGCAGCCAAAACCTTTGAATTTCTTTCTCCGACTTGCTTTGCACCCAATGCAACCAACTTTTTCTCATTATTGATTGATATTTTTAAAAACGCCAAACGCACAATAAAGAATGCAAGAAAAAAACAAAAAATTAATAACACACCCAACCCCTAAATAATTTAAAGTCATGAATATATTTCATAATACATGATAGCTAACTCAAATTCATCATGAGTTTTTATCATCAAAAATATCATCAAAAATCCTACCGATCGCAATCCGCCATTACAATATCAATACTTGCCAAATAAATAATCGCATCCGATACAAGCGAGCCATTGATGACCGAAGGCATTTGTTGCAGATGGGCAAAGGTGGGCGTGCGAATGCGTGTGCGATAGCTCATCGTTGAATTATCCGATACCACATAATAGCTGTTTAATCCTTTGACGCCTTCTACCATACACGCCGACTCGCCTGCTGGCATTACAGGCCCCCACGATACCGACACAAAGTGGTTGATAAGTGTTTCAATGTCTTTTAAGGTTCTATCTTTAGGTGGTGGTACAGCCAGTGGGTGTTCGGCTTTATATGCCCCGCTTGGCATATTATTTAGGCATTGCTTAATGATACGCAAAGACTGGCGAATTTCTTCAATCTTAACCAAACATCTGTCATAAGCATCGCCGTTATAAAACACTGGCACTTCAAAGTCAAAATTTTCATAGCCTAGATAGGGGCGTGCTTTACGCAAATCAAAGTCCACACCAGTTGCACGCAGACCTGCCCCCGTTACGCCCCACGCTAGAGCGTGCTTGGCATCGTATTGGGCGACAGCTTGGGTACGACCTTTGAGTACTGTATTGGTCATAGTCGCCTTGTAATATTCATCAATGCGTTTTGGCATCCAATCCAAAAACTCTCGCACCAATCTCTCCCACCCATTGGGCAAATCCATCGCTGTACCGCCAATTCTAAACCACGCAGGGTGCATACGATAGCCTGTTACCGCTTCAATGATGTCATAGGCTTTTTGGCGGTCGGTGAACATATAAAACACAGGCGTCATACCACCAGCATCTTGAATAAATGTTCCCCAGTAAAGCAAGTTATTCGTAATCCTAAACAGCTCACTCATCATAATACGAATGGTATTGGCTCTATCAGGCACACTAATACCGGCTAATTTTTCCACCGCCATAATATAAGGCAATTCATTCATCACCCCACCCAAGTAATCAATGCGGTCGGTATACGGAATGTATGAATGCCAAGTTTGGCGTTCTGCCATCTTTTCCGCCCCACGGTGATGATAGCCAATATCGGGAATACAGTCCACAATCTCTTCGCCATCTAGCTGTAACACCAAGCGAAACGCCCCGTGTGCTGATGGGTGGTTAGGACCGATATTCAAAAACATAAAATCTTCATCACGCCCTGAGCGTTTCATGCCCCATTCTTCTGGCATAAAACGCAAATTTTCTTGCTCGAATTGTTGTTTGGCGGTATTTAAAAAATATGGCGTAAATTCAGTCGCCCTTGCGTGGTATTCTTTACGCAGCGGATGTCCTTCCCAGTATTTGGGCAACAAAATCCGTGTCAAGTGCGGATGTCCATCAAACACCACCCCAAACATATCCCACACTTCTCGTTCATACCAGTTGGCATTGGGGTAAATTTGCGTAGCACTTGGAATGCTTTCGCCCTCAGCAAGTGCCACTTTAATGCGAATGTCGGAGTTTCGCTCCAAGCTCATCAAATGATAAAACACGGTAAAATCGCTGGCTGGCTGTCCATGGCGGTGCTTGCGAAGTCTTTCATCAATGGCGGATAAATCCACAAGCATCACAAATGGCTTGGGCAATTTACGCAAGTACATCAAGACATCAAGCACTTGCCCACGCTCTGCCCAAACGGTGGGAATGCCGTCTGCGGTTTCTTGGACGACAAGCCCTGAAAATTGGACGTTTAATTCGGTTAAGATTTCAAAATCGTGAATGTGGTGAATGCTCATAATACCAACTTTTTGTTTATGTTTGCGATTACTAAAATTTAAGTAAAATAAAAAAATTGCATCGCCAATGTCTATATTTTTAAAAACTAAAACATAATTGAGTGAGTAAAATGATTAATAATATAAATTAATAAATACTCTCATTAAACATTATCCTCAGTTTATTTTCATCAATATCAGATGTTCCTCCAACTAAGCACACCAGAACAGGGCAAGTCAGCAAATCTACTGTTACAGGCATTATGTCATTCGTGAGAATTTTAGCCTGATAAAAACTAGGTAGACTTTGAATTTTTGACAGGAATAGTTGCTCATCTAATTTATTTTCCTTTTGGTAATTAATTAAAAATACTACTTTGGCTTGACTGATAATTTTTGAATAAAATATATTGTCTTTCGTTTTTCCATAGAACTGTGTCAAATCTTTCTTTAAATAACTATGGACACTTAATTCAAGTAAGCTCTGTTGGTAACATTTTTCAAAAACAATGGGTGCAACCCCTCCGTGCAATCTTGCCCCCATTTCAATCATTACTGGATTAATATAACCATTGGTACTTGATTGTGCCAATAGCTCCATATGCACCGCCCCAAATTTGACCTCTAATGCTTTAATGCATTGTATTGCATATTGAATTATGGCTTGATATTTTTTACTCGCAATATCCAACATTTGCATATTTTCATAAACAAACTGGCTACCATTGTGATAACCTTTTTTATAAACACACAAACTACAAATAAAAATGTTGTCATCTTGCACAATCATATCTACAACAAATTCATCACCAGCTTCAAATGATTGCAAAATGTAGTTGTCATTCTTTATTCCTAACGCATTAACTGTTTCCCAATTAATGTTTTGTATATGATTAGATAGTGTTGTCTTATTTTCAAAAAACATTACACCATCGCTACCTGCCGAATTTACAGGTTTAAGAATATAGCCACTTGCACTTTCAAATAAATCTTCATCATTACAATGAATAAGTTGACTTTTAATATGCTTCAACCCATTCTCTTTCAAAGCGTTTTGCATCACAAATTTATCTCGGCGTTTTAAGCTACTTTTTACGGGATTTCCTGTTACGCCAAAGTATTCTGCTAATTGTTCACCAACAATAACGCCCGTTTCTGCACCAATTACAACAGCCAAAATCTCATCTCTATGAAATTTTTCCTTACATTCTTGAACCGAATAAATTACTTTATTAACAAAATAAGTATTATCAAAACTAAAATAGTTCATACTCATATCAGAATTAGCAAGTACCGCATAGCATTGATGTCCTAATTCATAGAACTTTTGTGCGTACAATGCACCAGTAGAAAAAGGGTCTACAATCAAAATTTTGCCTTTAACCATAATTGCACTCCTAGTTGGTAGAGATTTTGTTTGCGAAAAGTACACTAATATAAAATACAATAATAATAAATGCCACTAATGGTAAAAATATTTGGGAAATATTGATGTTCTGTACACTGGCTAATATGTATCCAAATAATAAGCTAGCACCTGCTTGAAATATGGTATAAAAAACAGCACTACTTTGACCAATAAAATTAGCTTGCTCTATATCTTTTGCCAATAAAGATAATTTTTCCCTTATCAATATCCTAATACTATTGATAAAAAATCCAATAAAAAAACATATTGCTAGTGATAATATTTTCATATTTGACATAACAAATATTAAATCGGCAAAAATTAAGCATATTGCCATTACCAAGCAATGTTTTGTATTGCTTTTTAGAAAAACTGCACAAAAAGCACCTATGCCAGCAAAAGCACTGGATAAACCAAAATCTTGGGCAGTCCACTGTTTGATTTCTTGAAATATAATCGGTGTGGTTAAATTAAAACTGGTAATATGAATGCCAATAAACCCTAGTATAAAGCATAATAAGTAAATATTTTTTTTATCCAACAAGTCAAGTTGATTTACAGATTGCTTTTCATTCATTTGAGTTTTATTCTTTATTTGAGCAAAACTACCATTTTTCGCCCAAATCATAAAGATAATAGCAAATGAAATATCTATTAAAACAATACTTGTCATAGAATAAAAAAAAGATAAATGATTTAATAGCATTCCCCCTATCATTGCTCCACCAAATGCACCAATCTGTATAACAGTTTGCATATATCTTGATGCTTTGTTTGCAGAAACGATACCATCTACAACAAGATAATTATTATAAGTCTCATAATTACTTAATATACTAACACTCAATATTCCAGATATTAACGCAAGACCAATAAAACTATAAACAGATGTATTAAGTGCTGACAAAACAAAAACAATGGAATAAAATAAAATGCGTGAAAGCATTAAATGATGAGCCGAAAGAGACAATAAATTAATTTTGGAAAACTTTTTTAATATAAATGGGACAATTGTACTAATGCACAATATCAATCCAAGCATTAAAGGATTTTTGGTTATCTTATAAGACAACCAAATTACCATAATCAGTAATGCCATATCACTAAAATAAAAGACAATCAAAGCACCGTAGAATTTTCTCAAGTCCATAGTCTTTGCCTCATTTTATTTCTTATGATGTCTTTCAAAAGAAAGTGGGCATTGCATAGGCTCTTTTCATCATTGGTAACAGACAACATTATTGAACCCACTCCAACTCTCCAAGCTGATAATGACCAAGTAAAGGACTTCTGGAAATTAAATCGTAATTATCTATATTTTTTCTTATCCGCTCTCTAATAGCATAACCTACTTCATCATCTCCTGCAAAAACATCAAAACGCTCTCTTGGATTAATAACCAAAACCAAAGTATCACACAAATTTCTACTTAACCTTAAATGATGATTTGGGTGGCTAGCATTAATAAAAATCTGAACTCCGTGAAAGCACATTGTCCAAAACTCTTGGTTGGGATTGAGTGGAATTTCTCCCACCCAAGATTTTTCATCATTATCAATCAAGTATTGCAAGGCTTGAACAAAAATGTCTTGATAGTCTTTGGTTTGACTATGTCCTTGCACAGGTTCAAATACAACTAACAATGGGTAGGCTGTATTAAATTTCCCATCCCAAACCGACATTGCCAATTCTAGGTAATTTTTTAAACCCTGTGCAAAACACTCTAAATCATATTGAGCCTTATCTCGCACATAAGCTATCGGTAAAAATTTTACCATACCTTGTGCAAATGCCTTACGAGCAAATAGACACGGAAATAATGCTTTTTGTTTTGCATTATCACCATTAAATCTTTCTAAAATTTGTCTTCCCATATCGCCTAGCTAACCTTGCATTTTGGCTATTTCAGACTGAGAGTATAAAGTATTATTCATTAACAAATCCCCATTCTATTATGACCGTAAGATTAATTTCCAAATCCAATGACACAAGAAAGTACTCACATTGCAGGATATAACATCACTCCACCCCATCAGGACTTTTTAAATTCTTAACAAGAATGCGTTCGGCATTTTTTCTATCCCGCTCTGGGGTCATAATTGGCTGATAAATGCCTTGGTCAAGATGAATACCAAGCGGTCGGCGTTCTTTGGTAATACTCTCTTGCAATAGCATAATCGCCTGAATAAGTGCTTCTGGGCGTGGCGGACAACCGGGGATATAGACATCTACGGGCAAAATTTTATCCACGCCCTGCACCACCGAATAAATGTCGTACATACCACCAGAATTGGCACACGCCCCCATTGAGATGACCCATTTGGGTTCGAGCATTTGCTCATACAGTCGCAAGATGACAGGTGCCATTTTGACAAAACAAGTGCCAGCGACAATCATCACATCAGCTTGACGAGGACTGGCACGAATCACTTCCGCCCCAAAGCGAGATAAATCATGCACTGCTGTTAAGGTTGTGGCATACTCCACATAGCAACAGCTTGTACCAAAGTTAAACGGCCATAACGAATTTTTACGCCCCCAGTTGGCAGCGGCATGCGTAAGGTCAGACAGCTTACCCAAAAAGATATTTTTTTCAACTTCTTCTTGGGTGATATCATCCACCACTTGGCGAGTGGTGTGGAGTTCTTGATTGCCTTGTTCTTCGGCACGAGTTAAGGTGTATTTCATAGTGGTCTTTTGTCAATTAAATATCTACTAAATTAAGATTAACAATTTGTTTATTTATCTTTTGGCATGCCCTTGGCTGTCGTCTTGATACCAAAAATACAACAGATAATCACCAATCTAACAAAGGCGAGATTTTGAAGTATGATTGCCATCATAAAAAACGATGGCAAATATCAAAAAAGAAGGTTAATCCGATAATTGCCAAATTTCATTCAATTAATTCCCTTAATCAAATTTTTGCGTAGTAACTCGTCCTGTGTCATTGATGTGGTCAATGTTTGCCATATCCTGCTTGTCTTTTTCAAGCACCGCCTGCAAGTCTTTTCGTCCTGAAAAAATCCGTCCAGACGACTGAGCAGGCACTTTACCTGTGGGGTCGGTGTGCAACTCATCAATGGTGGTAAAGGCTGTGATGCTCGCCAGATTAAAATCATCAGGACGGTGTAAAATGCGTGGCTTTTTGTCTCGCTTATCAGCAGGTGCCCAGTTCATCGCCCCAAGTTTCATCTCATAAAGCAGGCCAATAAACAAAATGCCAATAAAGGCAGCAGCAGCCATAAAACCTGCCCAACCCACTTCACGCACACTCACTGAATAGGCATATAAAAATAAGGCTTCTAAATCAAAAATCACAAAAAAAATCGCCACCAAATAAAATTTGGCGGATAAGCGAATGCGTGCCGAACCAGCTGGTAACACACCTGCTTCAAAAATTTCGTGTTTTTGTGAACCACTTGACTTACCCCCAAGCAAGCGAGGCACGACAAGCATAAAGATAACCAACCCCAAAGCGGCTAGCAAATAGACGATGGCTGACCATTCGGCTGACATAATCACCCCTGCGTGATTTCTGAATAAACATTCAAGGATGGTCAAGACCTTCTGACGCACCCAATTTTGTGGCGTATTATACCACATTTCAAATAAATACTCATGACCGATACCAAATATTTTAACAACTTTCCTTGTCAATCTTTAAAAATATATAAAACCAAACACCGCCTAAACCCCACCACAATAAACCAACCACACACTCTGCAATAAATGGGACAATTCAAAACGATGTGGGATAAGTTAAGATGGACCAAATTGTAAGAGAGTTACACTAGATGCAACAAGTTGAGTGGGATATAAATTTTAAGTTTTGGGAAAAGACAGGTAAAAATACCTGTCTTTTTTCTTGCCTTATTTTAACACATAAACTGGCGGGCGGGTTTTTAGGTGCCAGATGTCAGGGCGGATAGGGCAACCTCCATTAACCGTCTATCGCCATCGCTTTGTAATTGTCCATCAGGGGAAACGGGTAAAAATGGGCGAGCTGGTAGCGTTACTGATTTAACTTTTGCAAAGCCGTTTGGCGTGGCAAAGACAAGATGGGATTTTTGTTTTGGGGTGATTGTGCCACCAAAATGATGAATGCGGGCATAAATCATATTTGTGCCAATGGTGGCGGTTGTACTGCTTGCCGAGCTTGTAACGCTGTCTTTTAGCTCGCCTGTTTTGGTTAGGGTTTTGCCATTACCAAAGGCTTTACGCACCCACGCCTGTCCGCCAAAGGCTTCATTTTCAAAGTTGTCAGCGGTCATTGTCTCTAATTCCGTGGCAAGTCCTTGCATAATGACACGGCTATTACTGGCATTTCTTAATAATTGAGCCAAAGTGCTGTGGGCTTGGCTGTCGTCTAGGTTGATAATGAGCATTGGCAAAGTTTCCTAAGTTTGGTATAATGTGGATATTCTGCAACGAGTCCTGCGTGGGCGGGGGGGAGTAACACACCTAGGTGTGCCAGTTCGGTTACGGTTCGAGTCCGTCAAAGTTGCAGATTTTTTTTATTGGATTTTGGCAAATACATTGCCATCAATAGACCCTTTAATGCTGTTTAAATCTTGATAAAACCCACTTATCACTTCCGCCCCATTCTTGGTCATCTGCACCGTCAGTTTAATCACTTTATCATCAGGCATTTTATAAACAAGCAATAAATTGTTATTTTGGGTGTCCCAAAGCTCCCAATCAGGCTTGCCAAACTCACGCACAATTTTTTGTAGTGCCACTTCGTCCAAAGCGTCATTGTGGGCGGTGGGCGGTGTATTTTTACGACCTGTGATAACCTTATCACGAAAACCCACCACAGGCGATAGCTCGTCCAAATCAAGCCCTTCTTTCTCTGCCAATTTTTCCAATGACTTTTGGGGCAATATGCCCACCCCGTAAGTCCGCCCTTGTACTTGCCCATTGATTTGTGATTGTCTGACCCACGCCAAAAACCCCGCCACTCGCACATCAGATGCCATATCTTTGGCAATCTCTTGCAAAGCGTGTTGTTGTCCTAGGGCTTGTTTGGCTTTGTCATACCAAAGTTTATCAAACAAATGACTGGCAACAGGACTACCGCCAAAGCCATTTTCGCCCAAAACTCGCTCATCATTGCCTTGTGTAATGCCTACCTTGTCGGCTTGTTTTGCCGTGATTGCCTTAACGGTACATCGACAACCAAAGCCATTTGGCGGATACGAATGCGACCAAAAGGGGTCGTCGTGGGCATAGACCGCTCCGTGCCTTGCCGAGTGGCTAGGGCGGGTGCGACTATCTAGGATGGCAGAGTATTGCCAATAGGGGTGGGTGTGAGCCGCTTCTTTCATTCGCTCGTATTTGGCACTCATCACAGCCGTTCGGCGGTTGGTGTGATAAATGGTTCTAAGGCGACGATTTGACCCTAATTTTACTTGTTCAAGCTGACCTGTTTTGGGATTTCTTGCCAGCGTTTCACCCCACCAGCCCTGACTTATCAAATAGGGCTTAATGGTATTTTCAAAGCCCTTGTAGCCCGTGCCGTCCGTCATTGCCTGCTCTATCGCTTTTTTGGTGGCGGAGAGCATATCAAGAGCGGTCATTTTGGCGACTGTGAAACTTCGTGCGTGAGCCAAAGCGTGCGTGTCCGTCCAATCCCAACCGATGTGCAAGCCTTTGGATTTTAAATGCTCAATGGCTCGCTCAGGTGGCATATCAAACAGAGCTTTTAGTTCTTTGTTTGTGAGTTTATCAATGCTATTCATCTTAATTTAGCCCCATTTCTTCTTGGGTTTGTAGCCGTGAGAGTGTGTCAGCGATAAACAGCATTTGGGTCAGCTTGTCTTGGAGTTCATCAATGTTCATTTTGGGATAAAGACTGGCTAATTTTTCCAAAAGAACCGTTTCATTGTCTAAATTGACGCTATCCAAAGCGGTAAAATCATCTAGCATTTGCCCCACTTGGGCGGTTAAATCATCATCACTTGGCACGCCGATTGCCAATTTGTCAGACAAATCGCCCTCTGGTGCGAAGGATTTTTCACTAAAATTGGCGGTGGCTGGTACGGTGTTTGTAGGCATTGGCTTGGCATTTAGGGTAAATTCATCGGCCGATAAATTATAAGCCCGCTCATAATAGCTTTGGGTAAACGACACGCCAAGAGCGGTCAAAATCTGGTCTCGCTCTGCTAGGGTTTTATCGCCTATTTCGTCTTCATACAGGACAAATTTGGGTGGACTTACCTTGTGAAAATTGAGCTCACAAATCCACAAAAGAAGCGTATTAAAACAGCTCTCTACCACTCGGCAATCATTATCACGAATGTCTTTTGTAACGGTAAGCCCTGCCATTGCCGAAGCGTGGCTAGTGTCTTTTTCGGTGGTTTGGTCTTGACCCAGTAAGGCGATGTTAATCTCGCTACGGCAATAACGGATAAAGTCATCAAATACCTGCGATGAGCCTGTTTTGCCTGTGGCTTCTTTGATTTCCACGCTACTGTCGTTAGGGATTGTCGCTACCGCATTGCCCATTAAGTCTTCTAGGGCGTCAAGGAGTTTATTGGTATCATCATCGGTATTGGAGCGAGGCTCGTGTCCGATAATCCAAGGCGAGCCAAACTTTTCGGCAAACTCCGCCCAGAACTTTAAACCGCCACGCTTAAAGACGGTCGCCCAATACACGCAAGACAGCTCGGCTGTACCGTAGGGATTTGTGAAACTGGCATTGTTGGTGGGGCAAAGAATTTTAAAGGGTGGTGGCGTGGTCTTGGTAATACCATCAATCAGCAAAAGCTCGCCATCAGCGTCAAAGCCTGTCCATTCTTGGGGAATGGCGATGAGTTTGACAGGTGTCCAAACACCATTTTTAAACTGCCAAATCACTTCAATGGGCTGATAGCCATACAACACCGCCTCTAAAATCTGCCCAATCAGCCCATAAATGTCTAGGCTGTCAAAAATCTGGTCTATGACGGCTTGCTGTTTGTCAGACAAATCACTGTCAAGGCGGTAATTTAAGCCCGCCACACTTGCCTTACGACGGCGTACCGCCCCTGCCACAATGGGGTCAATCAAAAGCTCACGATACGCAGACAAGCTGGATTTACCCAGCCGTCTTAGGGTAATGTCAGGATTTGGGAGGATTTGGCTAAATCCATATAACCCAAAATAGCGGTGGGCGGTGGCGATTTGGGTGGAGAGTTCTTTTTTGTCCAGTTGTGGGGCTTGGTTTTGGTTTGTCATTTAAAATCCTTGGGTAAGTTTGCTTTTCTTTTTAGGGTTTCGGCTAGATACTCGCACTGTGCCTGCATCATTGCTTGCTCCATATAGAGCCAAAAATAACGCCCAAGCTCGATCAGCATGTCCGCTATTGTCACTTTCAGCGATAAATCTTGGTGTGCCTGTCGGGGAGGTTACTTTTTTAAGTTTGTGCAAATCAGTTCGCAAGGCGGTGTCGCCCATTGGAATACGCACTTGCTTATCTTCAAAGGCCTGTTTGCCTGTGGTGGCTAAGACTAGCTTGGTGGAACTGCTAAAAATCACACCTTCCACACGGCTTGACCCATAGCGAAACTTGGCATCTTCCACGGGTTTCTCGCCAAGCCCTGTCTGGTCAATACAGCATTTGACGACACGGTAATTGTCAAATACTTCATCAAGCAGTGCGTCCTGCTCGGCAAAGCTAATACGCTTCCTTGCAATGATTTGCCTTGTCCAAAATACATCGCCCACCTGCTCAACTACCCAAATCACAAATAAGTCATTTCTAATGCCAATGTCCACGCCAACAAAGCACGCACCGCCCGTGTAATTATCCATATCGCCAGCATTGGGGTGTTCTACACTGTCAATCAAATCATAAGACAGCCAAGCGGACGCTTCGTCCAACCATTTAAGCTCATATTCTTGTTGCCAAGCATCATCGTCATTTAAGCCTTCTTTTAATTCATCAATGTCTCGTGGCAAGCCGTCTGCCACGGCGGTATAAATGTCAGCGATGTGGCGAGACCACGCTTTATTATTTAAATCAGTCATCAGCTCATAAAATTTATTACCCTTGCCATTGGGCGTTGAGACCACACGCAATTTAAAACCAGCACTAATAACAGGAAATAGAGCTTTCCAAATGGTGCGACTGTCAGCGTGAAAGGCGAACTCGTCCAAAAAGACATTGGCACTAAAACCACGAGCGGTGTCGGGATTGGCGGGCAAGGCGGTAATTTTACTACCACCTGCTAAGATGACTTCAAGGGCATTGGTAGTGTTATCAAAGGGGACTTCTAGGACTTCGCACGCCATACCAAAGGCTTCAAGGTGCTTTTTAATGCCTTCGTTCATCGCTTCTTTGGCTTGGCGTTCGCCCCTTGACAAGATAACCCAACGAGCCTTTTGACCTTTACTTTCTTTGTCCAGACAGTCGAGTACAATTTCAAGTGTGGTGGCAAAAGTCTTGCCTGTTTGCCGTGCAAACATACCAACTTTAAAACGACTGTTGTCATTTAGCCATTTTTGTTGGTAAGAATATAAGACGATGGCAGGGTCTTTGTTTGTGGACTTTGTCATTTTTTTAACCAATTTAATTTAAACCAACCTTTAGCCAATCAGTCCATACACTTCGGTACGAATGCGTTTTAGGGTATGTTCGTCTAGCGTGCCTTGTTTGCTTTGGGCTTCTAGTTTTTCAAAGGCTTTGTCCATATCTGCTTTGAGCTTGTTTTGGAACTGTTTTAGTCTGGTACTGGCGGTCATCAAAGGGGCGATATTTTTGGAAACTTTGCCCATTAAATCAAGTCTTGCTACTTCATCAAGCTCGTTGTTGGATAATTCGCCAATGGCAATTAGAGCGTCAAACACTTCGGTTTGTAGCATGGCAATGACTGCCTCAGAGCGAGTGTCGCTCTCATCAGACGCACCCTCGGCAATCAGTCGTGCCGCCTCGGTGCTTGCTTTGATACTGGCAAAGCGTTTTTGCACCTTTGAGCCGTAGCGATGGACGGCACTTCGGCTGATTTCATAGCCTTGCGATTTTAGCCAGTCGGCAAGTTCGGTATAGTTGCCAAAGCCATTGTCGGCAAGTTTGCGTTCTAACTCGTGGCGGACAATCTCTGGCAACCGCTCAACACTGCTTCTTTGTGCCATACCGCCCCCTAAGATTGCCAGTATTTTTCAGGTCGTCCAATACCCAGCGGACAATCGGTGGTGTACTCGGCAATGTCCACACCTTGATAGGTTAAGTCAGCATACCATACGCCGTTTGGCTGTTTGGTAAGTTTGATAAAACTGGCATTGGATAAGTATTCAAGTTGCTGACGAAGTTCTAAGGCGGTAATGTCGGCATAAATCCCCCGCATCACATCCAGCAAAAAAATCTCGCTGGTGGTGTAGGGGCGAGCCTTGTGCAGGGTGTTGATGATATGCCAACGCATACCACCACGGCGTGCTGTTTCGTTCATTGTCTTTGGCTCTCCATTTTGTACAGGTCGGTCAAGGTCTTTTGAATGCTGTCCATTTTGGCTTCTAGGACGGCTTGGTTACGGATATAGTCTTCTCGTAGGACAAATTTTTCGGGCAGGACGGCTTTTTGTTCGGCAAATAAGTTCTCTAAATGCTCAACCTTGTCGGATAATTTGTCTTGCATCTTTTGGCGTTCGTCTTGCTGGGCGGCAAACTGAGCAAGTAGCATTTTGCCAAAACCCCAGCACACCCCCAAAAATGACAATAAAAAGCCGACCAGTTGCCAAAAATCAATGCTAATAAAAGTCTTATCCACTTATTGCCCCCTTACTTTTTGGGTTTCAAACTGGGTTTGGCACGCCACACACCTTTGACAACCTGCGACTTTTTGTTGCCTTAAAAGGGCAATGGGTTCATCACAGTCAATGCAATGGGTGCGGGTGGGTAGACTTGTCTTGTGGGTAGCTTGTCTGATTTGATACTCCAAAATCAGCTCACTTTGTATTTGGGCTTTGTCTATTGTGTCGCTCACAGGCTCTCTCCTTTGGTGGGTGGGGCGTGGTTGCCCTGTGCAATCAGACAACGAGCAACCGCATAACCGCCAACACACCCAAGATAAACCAGCCATAATTGCCAGTCGGTGGTGTTTAGTCGCACAAACTGAACGCTGGCAATCAGGCTTGCCACATTTGCCCAAAGGCGAGTGTGCGACAGCCGTCCTGTTTGTGGGTTTGTGATAAGGTCAAGAATTTTCATTGTCAAACTTATGCTAAAATTTGGGGGATATTATGCCAAGATGAGTGTGATAAGTCCTTTAAAGCGTTTTAAAAATTGCTTGGGTGGGTGGTTTGATGACAATAAAAAAAGACTTGCCAAAAACAAGTCTTGTTGGTATGATATGGACAGAGCTACTAGATAGCCAAAGCCCCCAAGTTTACGCTTGGGGGCTTGTTTTTTGGCTATTTTAACTCATCAATAATTGCTTTTTGCACTTCATTTTTATAAAGCACCTCACTCAACTTAGAGCCTGAATAGCCTTTTACGACAAAATCAGCATTGGTGTCAGCAACCAAATCTTTAAAATCTTTGGCATCAGTGTGGGCTTGCAATGCTTTTAGGGCTTGCTCTTTGGTAACGGTTAATGTTATCGGTTTGACAATGACTTTACTTGGGTCTTTCATGTCTTTTACACCAGCACTCACGGTGATTTTATCTATGCTGGTGTAGGTAAACGGTTTATAAATGCCATAGAGTAAGGCTTTATGTTGGTCGTATGTCAGATTATCTTGGGTGTTGGTTTGGGTATTTAAGCCATAAAGTTCCAAGTGTACGGGGCTGTTGCCCGATACCTTGAATTGCCCATCGTGCTGATAGTCGTTAAAGGCGGTCATCATGTCTGACACATTTTCAAAAATGACAACACCATCGCCACTGAGCTTATATGGTACGCCATCGGTCAGGTTGTCCAACTGCTTTTTGTATTCATCATCAGGCAGAGCTGACTGAGTGGCTGTGGAGTTGGCTGACGATTCGGCTTTCTCCACACTCGGAGTGGTAGTGGTAGGCTCTTTGGCGGTGTCGGTGCTAGGTTCACTACAGGCGATGAGTGCTAGGGGCAACAGTAGAAGTATGAATTTTTTCATAAAAGTTTCCTTAATCAAAAACATTATTTGTCTGTAATTCATAAACAGAAATCAGTTTTTTAACTTCATTGAGTTGATGCCATAAACCAATGTTATTCCCACTGGTACGATGTTCACTGTCCGCCACACTTTCTTTTAGGTATTGCAAAGTTAATGGTTTGCCAGTTTCTAAACACGCCCTTAGCCATGCTCCCAAATAGTCATCACAACAGTCATCTAGCCAACCTTGAAGTTCATCTTGCAACACTTTGGACTGCTCATTTAGTTCCTTTAACTGCTGTAACTTATCGGTTATCTCTGGTGTGATTTGAGATTTCATAGTTCCAATCCTTTCATAATAAATGCTCGTGTTTCGGCACTCGCCTGCCGAAAGCGTGTCAATAGTTCTCGCTCATCTGCATTTTGGGTAGTCATCTGCTCGCCCAATGCTTCTTGATAAGCGGGAAGCTGTTTTAAATCGCCAATGGTTCTGCCGATGCGAAAATCATTTAAAAGATAGTACGCTTCCATTCCCATTTCTATCATTAAGCCAAGCTGTTTGATGGTTGGACTGGATTTTTCCTGTTCCCAATCCACAACCGTGCGTTTTGACACCCCTATTTTTTCAGCAAATTGGGGTTGTGTCAGGTTCAATCTGGCTCGCTCTTCTTTCAATCTTGTTCCAAACACGAAAATTTTCTCACTTTTTTGAAAAAATACTTGAAAAGTGCAGATTTCTGCACTATCATATACACATCACACAAACTTATCTTAAATCACACATTTAACCATAGGAGTTGTTATGACTACCAAAACCGTTGAGCAGGTCAAAGCCGAGTACCGTGCCAAAGGCATTCCTATCGCCAAAGTTGCTCGTGAGCAAGGCTGGACACCCCAAGAAGTCTATAAAGTCTTTAATGGACAAGCCAAAGGACACTTTGGGCGTTCGCACGACATTGCGGTATTTTTTGGCTTAAAACAGGGCAAAATGCGTGTCTAAAATTTCAGTATATTTTAGCACACATTTGCACATTTTACCATTTTAACCCCTTATTTTATAAGGTTTTAGGAAAAAAAGATTATGGCTAAAACAGTTGAACAACTTAAAGCCGAATTTGCCACAGAAGGTAAGACTTTTGTCTCTTGGGCAAATGAACGAGGCTATGACCCTACCTATGTCAGCTGTATCATCAATGGCTCGGTACAAGCCAAATATGGCAAGGCTCACAAAATCGCCATTGAACTTGGTTTGATTGATAACAACAGCTCTTGCGATGAAGTGGATTTGGGTATCCGTTCCACCGATTTAACCCAGATGGAGCAATGGTTTTTGTCCATTTATCGTTCATTAAATGATGATGACAGAAACACCATTGAACGCCTGTTGTCATTGATGGATTTGGAAAACAGTTGGGGAGATGGCAATGAGCGGTAAAGGTACTCGTATCCTGCAAGTTTTTAAGGCATTGCATAACCACCCTTTAATTGGGATTAGCAATAAAGAGATTGCCGACAACTTGGGATTTACCCCCACCCAAGTCAGCCGTGATTTGGCGGATTTAATCAGTGAAGGCTTGGTGCAAAAACTGGACAATGGCAACTATGCCTACTCTATCCGCACTCTGCAAATCGCTGAAAATTATCGCAAACAGCACGAGAGGCTAAAAGCAAGAATGGAAGAAATCAGCCGAAATGTCAATGTCGGCTATTAGGTAAAAATCCCGCTGGCGGGATTTTTGAAAATCAACTTAAAAACAGGTATTGAATAATGAGTAACATTGAAACTGCCGAAGTGAGTGAAATCATCACCGCTGACGACATCAACCGCCAAGCCCTACACAGTATGCAGGTGATGGAGCAATGGGGTAATGGCGAGGTGTATAACGAAGCGACTTGGATTGAACGAGGTCGCCAAGCGGTCGTCAAAACCCTAGAAGGTATGTTTGAATTGGGTAAAGCTTTAATTGTCCTAAAAGAACATACCGAACACGGTCGTTTTGTTGAGTTGGCAGAGCAAGAATTTGGTATTAAAAAGACCGAAGTGGCAAGATTGATGAATGCCACCAAACGCTTTGCCACCCCACAAATGCAAAAAGCCCAGCCTAAGCTCATCACGCTTGGCAAATCCAAACTTTTAGAGCTTTTGGTGGAAGATGACGACACCCTAGTGGAGCTTGCCGAAGGTGGCAATATTAACGGCAATACCCTAGATGATATTGACCGTATGACAAGAAATGAACTGCGTGTCGCCCTCCGTGAAGCCCGTGAGGACAGCAAAGCCAAAGACAAAGTGATGAGCGAGAAAAATGCCAAGATTGATGAGCTTGCCGAAAAACTTGCTAAAAATAAAAACAAACAGCCCAAGCCTGCCGATGTCGCACGAGAACTGTCTGCACAACTGGCAAGTGCAGAAGTGTCCGCTCGCTCCGAGATTAGCAAATTAAAAGATATTTTTGATGGTCTTGTCGCTCACAAAGAAGCACACGGAAGCGACCATACTGCCTTGATGGTGGGGGCTATCAATCAGCTTATCCTAGACTGTGAAATCTTGCGTGGGCAATACCTGCTACCAACGGATGTTCCGACAGGCGAAGTCCCTGTTTGGCTAACACAAGATGAACCTATGGGGGCGGATGATAGAGATGTGCCGTTGCCTTTTGATGATTCAGAAGACGAAGTGTAATAAACAATCATAAGGGTCAAAACAATGGCAACCGATAATACAGCCCCAAACCCAGCTTTGATAGAACGCCTAGGCGAAATCGCCAAAACCGTCCAAAACCTAGGGCGTGGCGAAAAATCACGCTACCTAAAAGCCAAAGCAGACGAGCTGGGTATGAGCGTCTCAACACTGTATCGCAAGCTAGAAAGTGTGGCGGTCAAACCTACTCGCAAAGCAAGAAGTGATAAAGGCGAGATGACTTTGACCCTTGATGATGCCAAGCTGATTAGTAGCGTGGTGATGGAGGGTATGCGAAAAAATGGCAAACGCATTATGACGGTGGAGCGAGCGGTAACGATACTTCGTGCGGGCGGTATGATACAGGCGTGCCACACAGACGGCACAGCATTGTCGGTGGGGGCGATTGTGCGTGGGCTAAAAGCCTATCATCTGCACCCTGACCAGCTGTTAGAGCCCAATCCTGTGGTGTCTATGAAGTCTTTGCACCCCAATCATCTGTGGCAAATTGACCCCAGTTTGTGCATTTTGTATTACCTGCCACGAGCAGGTAAAGATACAGGACTGCGTGTCGCAAGCCACGATGAATTTTATAAAAACAAGCCCGCCAATGTCGTCAAAATCATCAATGACCGTGTCTGGCGATATACAGGTACAGACCACACCAGCGGGGCGGTGTATTGTCATTATTATTTTGGTGGGGAGACTTCGGCAAACCTGTGCGATTTTTTCATTCGTATGATGTCGCCCAAAACGGATATCGGCAAAGACCCTATCCGTGGCGTACCAAAGATGGTTATGCTAGACCCTGGTTCGGCTAACACCAGCTCCGCTTTTAAGACTCTGTGCCAAGCCCTAGATGTGGTGGTGCAAATCAACAAACCTAACAACCCACGAGCCAAAGGGCAAGTGGAAAAAGCCAACGACATCGTGGAGACACAGTTTGAGAGTGGTTTAAAGTTTGTGCGTGTGGATAATATCGATACGCTCAACCGCCTATGCGATAAATGGCTACGCTATTTTAATGGGCAAGCCATTCACTCACGCCACGGCATGACCCGCTATGGGGCGTGGAGTAGGATTAAATCTGATGAGCTTGTCAATGCCCCACCAGCCGAGTATTGCAAATCGCTTGCTTTGTCTGTGCCAAAAGAAGCCAAAGTTACCCCAGAGCTTGAAATTCGCTACAAGGGCAAGGTGTATGATGTGTCGGCATTGCCTGTACTTGTCGGACAAAAGGTGCTGGTTGCCCAAAATCCGTGGGAAGTGGACGGTGCTAGGGTCTGCGTACCGACAGCGGATGGTGTTGGCGAGAATTGGGTGGCTGTGCCAGAAGTGCTATTTGACGAGATGGGCTTTCGTGAAAGTGCCATCGTTATCGGTCAAGGCTATAAGGCTCATGGCGACACGCTTGCCCAAACGCACGCCAAAGAACTTCAAAAAATCGCTATGGGAGCGGATACGCTTGAACAAGCACAAATCAAACGCAAAGCCAAGGCTCTACCCTTTGATGGCAAACTTGACCCCTATAAGTACAATGACTCCGTGCTAGACAATGACAACACGCTGTATATGCCCAAAAAAGGCGTGCAGAGCGTGGAATATGGTCGCTATGAAAAAACCATTGCTGAGCCTGTCTTATCAAAAGTGGACATCGCCAAGCAATTAAAACCACGCTTAGAGGAACTGGGGGCGGATTGGAGCTTGGCGGTCAAGGTACTGCAAGAACGCTATCCTAACGGCATTCATGCCAGTGGTCTTGATGAAGTGTTTGAGGTTTTGAGTGAAAGTAGCGTGCTAAAAACGATTTTAAAAATTGCATAAGGATTAGGAATGAAAACCGCCTTTAACGAGCTTGGAAAATCTTATCAGGCCGTGGCAAATGAGCTGGGGGTCAGCAAAACGGCTCTTGTCAATGCTGTGGTTCACGGTGTGTTTCCAAGCAAAAATACCAAACAATTTAAGGTAAATCTTGCCAACCATTTTATTAAAAATGGGGTCAGCGTGCCAAGCATTTTGACCCAAAGCCAAAACCCAAAAACTCCCATAAGTCAAGATAAGGATGAACTTATGCTACTTAGAAAATCCACCCTAAACCCCCAAACTCGCCGTCATTTTGGGCTTGCCAAAGACCCCTTTGATGACGAAATCCGCTCATCAGACGATATTTTTAAATCCGATGATGTCCGCTATATCCGTGAACGCCTATATGATGTGGCAAGTAATGGTGGATTTCTTGCGGTCATTGGCGAGAGCGGTGCAGGCAAATCTACTCTGCGAGAAGACTTACACGACCGACTTTTTAAGGACGGCAAGCCTACCGTTATTATTGAACCGTATGTGCTGGCGATGGAGGATAATGACATCAAGGGCAAAACCTTAAAATCGGTACATATTGCAGAAAGTATCTTGGAGGCGGTCGCCCCAAGTGAAAAACCCAAAAGAAGCCCAGAGGCTCGCTTTCGCCAAATCCATAAAGCTCTAACCGAAAGCCACAAGGCGGGCAATCGCCACTTGATTATCATTGAGGAGGCTCACGGCTTACCCATTCCCACCTTAAAGCATCTGAAACGCTTTTATGAGTTAAAAGCAGGTTTTGACCGCTTACTTGGCATTGTGCTGATTGGACAAACCGAGCTTGCCACCAAGCTGGCTGAAAATAATCCTACCGTGCGTGAAGTGGTGCAACGCTGTGAGATTGCCACCTTAGAGCCTTTGACCGATGGTAAATTGGCGGGTTACTTAAAGCATAAATTTGAGCGAGCAGGAGGCGATATTAAACAAATCCTAGATGAGTCCGCTCTTGATGCCATCAGTCAACGCCTAACCGTCAAGTCTCGCACCAAAGCTGGCACGCACGAGCATAGCTTGCTCTACCCTTTGGCGGTCAATAACCTAGTCGCCCACGCTATGAACGAAACCGTTTATTTGGGTTTTGATAAGGTAGATGGCGACATCATCAAAAGTATCTAAACTTGGGTTTAATATAAGGAAAAAACCATGAATCAGCAATCCAAAAACACACACATCACCCCAGAAAAACTTGCCAACCCCTTAACGGTTGGTCAGTATCTTATCTTACAAGACAAACGCCAAGAGCTAGATGGTATGAGCTTTGATATTTCAAACATTAAACGCCGTCAAGACCGTCAAGCAGGTTGGATTATCCTGCTACTTATCTGCGTGATGGTGCTAATGATTGCCATGTTGTTTGTGCTGACCTTGTAGGAGTGTGTTATGCCAATGATTTTGCACATTGATGATAATACCTATGCCAAAAACTCGCTAGGCTTGCTCATGCTAGATGAGGCTTTGCAAATCTTAATCAAAAATGGCGAGCTTGATAAAAACAAACTTATCAATGCCATCACAAAAGCCAAAAATGAGTTGTTTAAACTCAACCAAGACAATGACGACAACCTGCTAAAAATGCGACCGTTTATGACCGCTCACACTTTGCAATGTCGTTATCTTGAATTAACTTAACCGAACCTGCGGAGTATTTTATGACCGAACAAACCCCAATCGCTAATACCGCCATTCCTGACGGCTACCGTCTAAACGACAAGGGACACCTTATCCCCCTTGATAAAATCAAGGAAATTGACAAGCTAAGAGACGAAACTGTCATCAATCTTGTCAAACAAGCCCTAAGTCTCCAAATTCAAATGCGGTCTATCAAAGAGCAGTTTTTTGCTGAATTTCACAACTTCGTGGAACTCTCCGCCCAAGAATACGATACTCATATTGGCGGTAAAAAGGGCAATGTGTCTTTAATGAGCTTTGACGGCAAATACAAAGTGCAAATTGCTATCCAAGATAACCTTGTGTTTGACGAACGCTTGCAGGTTGCAAAATCCTTGATTGACGAATGTCTGCGTGAGTGGACAGCCGACAGCAACGACAACATCAAAGCCATTATTGACAATGCTTTTGCTGTTGATAAGGAAGGCAAAATCAATATCCGCCGAGTGCTATCCTTGCGTAGCCTAAACATCACAGATGACAAATGGCAAAAAGCAATGCAAGCTATCAGTGATGCCACCCAAGTCATTTCATCAAAAGAATATATGCGGTTCTATGAGCGAGATGAATACGGAAAATATCAGCAAATTAGCCTTGATTTTGCCAATCTTTAACTTCAAAACAATGGCAAGAGTTGGTCGCCTTGTCATTGTCCCAAAAGACCAACTTTAAAAGGTAACATATTATGAACAAACAAGAACTTATTAAATCTGTCTATGACAAAATGGACGGCTTACCCCTAAAACAATGCGAGAATGCCGTTAATGCGGTGCTAGGTAGCATCAAAGACGAACTGGCAAAGGGTGGTGAAGTCAATCTGGTAGGTTTTGGCTCGTTTGCTGTCAAAACCCACAAAGCCCGCACAGGTCGTAACCCACAAACAGGCGAAAAACTGACAATTCCAGCCAAAAAAGTCCCATCGTTTAAGGCGGGTAAAGGACTAAAAGAAGCGGTTAATTAACCCCACCAAGCCCAAATGATAAGCAGGGGTAAGCCTTGCTTATCATCACCCATCAAGGAAAATTAAATGAGCCAATATAAAACCAAACGAACCGCATTAAATAAGCCCAAACTCATTCAGCTTATCCATATCGGCAAAAGTAAACTGTGCCTTGATGACGACACTTACCGCTCGCTCCTTGTGGCAATGACTGGCAAAGACAGCACCAAAGCGATGAATGTCAGTGAATTAAACAAGGTATTGGCAAGGTTAAAACAATTTGGATTTGTGGTAACACATAAGAAAAAAGACCCAAAGCCCATAGACGATAAGGCAAGTCTTGACATAGAACAACAAATCAAACTTATCCGCCATCTGTGGCTGGATTTACACGCATTGGGAGCGGTTAGAAATGAGAGTGAGCAAGCATTGGCAACTTATATCAAAAATCAAACCCAAACCGCCATAGATGATTTGGATAGTGAGCAAGCCAGCAATGTCATAGAACGCCTAAAAAAATGGCGTAAACGGGTAGAAAAACAAGCCAAACCAACACTTAACCAAAGGAAGTCAAAATGAGCAAATCCCGCCAACACGAATTTAGTCAAGCCCTATATGACATCATTTATCACGCCCTGCTCGGTCAAGGCGTGGATAAGACACAGGCGATCGCCATTGCCGAAGAGAGTACCGACACCGTGCTTGATGAGTTTGGCGGTGAGAATTTGTACATTCCAAAAAACATCTCTGGCAAAGCCGCCCGCCGTAACCGCCAAATCTATGATGAGTTCACAGGCGACAACCACGAAGTCCTTGCCAAAAAGTATGGCGTAACCTTGCAACGCATTTACACCATCATCAAAGAACAACGCCAATTTGAGTTTAATACCCGCCAATTCTCCTTGTGGGACGATTGATGTTATCCAAACGCCCCACAAAAGGCGGTCAAAAACGGTCAAAACCGCTTTTAACGCCCTTATCCCACCAAATCCCCACATTGCCTAAAATACGCCCCAAAACCCCCAAAATAGCCCCTAAAATCTCCCGTTTTCAAATTCTATTAAAATCCTTGATTTATCCACTAAATTTCTTAAAACGCTTTAAAAGACCATAATACTAAAATTTTGCATAATGACCCAAAATTACATTGGATTTTGTTATGCAAACCATACAACACGAAATCTTTATCGCTGGCACACGAGCCGATAACTCAGGCAAAACCGTTACCATCACGCCTGACGATGTCGCCAATATCGCCAAGTCCTACCACCCCAATTTTCACGAAGCCCCCATCGTCATCGGACACCCTGATGACAACGCTCCTGCTTATGGCTGGGTCAAATCCTTGTCTGCCAAAGGCGACAAATTGTATGCAGAGTTTGGCGAAATGGATGCAGGCTTTGTGGACTTGGTTAAACAAGGGCGTTATAAGAAACTCTCCGCCAGCTTCTACCCACCCAAACACCCAAGCAACCCTAAGCCTGATAACTGGTATTTACGCCATATTGGGTTTTTAGGAGCATTGCCTCCTGCGGTCAAGGGCTTATCGCCTGTCAGTTTTAATGACAGCAGTGATGGCGTTGTCAGTTTTGGCGAGCTGTCCGAGAGTGAAAAACTTGTCTTTGATATTAAAAGTATCTTTGCCAGATTTTTTAATTTTAGTGAAGTGTCTACAAATCAAGCTGACACAGTAAATCCAAGCGTGGACACCAGCACTCCACCAAAAACCGATACTGACGGCGATGGCAAATCCGATGACCTAAATTCTACCCCAATCCAAAGCAACCAAAGTGAGAATACAATGAATCAAGATGTAACCGAAGCACTGGCTCGAGCCGAAAAAGCCGAAGCCGAACTTGCCAAGTTTAAAGCTGATCAAGCCAAAAAAGAGCGAGATGTGGCAAATACTGTCAATGCCAATTTTGCTGAAAGCCTTGTCAAAGACGGCAAGATTAAGCCCTGTGATAAGGAGCTATTAACCCAAGTGTTAAACTTTGCCGAATTTCCAAACGACACCACCGCCGACTTTGGCGAAGGCGATGACAAAAAGTCATTGGCGGCGGCATTTAAAGAATTTTTAGGTAACTTGCCAAAACAGCATTCACATTTGACCGACAAAGTTACCAAAAGCACGGTCAATTTTAGCGAAAATATGTCCCACCACGAGCGAGCCACAGCCTTGATGAAATCCGAAAACATCAGTTATGAAGAAGCTGCCCGCCGTACGGCTTAATTTTAAAATAATTTTAGGAGTATATGATGAGTGCAACACATCTATCACATCTGCGTGGCAAAGACGAAGTTTTAACCAATCTTGCTTTGGGCTATATGCAGTCGGATTTTATTGGCGAGCAGATTATGCCTGTGGTTTATACCGATAAAGAAGGTATTAAAGTGCCGATTTTTGGCAAGGGTTCGCTGGTGGAATATGAGACCGAGCGAGCGGTCGGTGCAGCAAGCAACATCATCACGCTGGACAAGTCCACGACAATGCCTGTGGTGCTAGAAGAACACGACTTAGCCGCAGGCGTGGACTACCGTGAACAGCACGAGAGCCAGTTTGACGAACACGCCAAAGCCACCCGCCGTGTCACCCAAGGGGTGCAACTTCGCCAAGAAGCAGAAATCGCAAGACTTATACAAACAAAATCGGTCTATGCCAATGCTCACAGCAAGGACTTTGCGTCCGCCAAGTGGACAGCAGATGATGCTGATATTCAGACCATTATTGATGATGCCAAAGAGCAGGTGCGAAGTGCCACAGGCGTAACCCCAAAGACGCTCGTACTAAGCGGTCAGGTCTACACCCAAATCCGCCGAAGTGCCAAACTTCGCTCGCTGATTAGCGACAGTACCAATAAGCCACTGCTCAATGTCGCCACGCTTAAAGAGCTGTTAGAACTTGATGAAATTTTAATCGGTAATGCGGTATCTATCCCAGTGGGCAACAAGCAAACCCGCCCAATCTGGGGCAATTTTGCTAGCCTTATCGTCCGCCCAGACCAAGTACCAAGCGGTAATGACGAGGGTGTACCTGCGTTTGGCTATACTTTCCGCCGTCGTGGGCTACCTGTCGTGGACAGATATGATGATGTGGGTGGTAAGGTGCAATATGTGCGTTATACCGACATTCGTAAGGCTGCTGTCGTGGGCGGTGCGTGCGGTTTCTTATTTGAAAATGTGATTTAAGACTTGAAAATTAAGGAGAATAACAATGGCAAATCCGACCAAATCTGCTGTTGTCGCTGTAACGATGCTGGCAATGAGCGAGCTTATCGGCAACCGTTTTGTATCCGCCAAAGGTAAACAAGCCACCGCTGACGAACCTATCTTTGGCATTGTCCCTGTGGACGCAAAACAAGGTGAGTCCGTGGCGGTAGAAATTTTGGGTGTAAGCATTGTGGAATCTGGCGGTGCGATTGCCCAAGGCGACAAAGTCGGCTCAGACACCCAAGGCTGTGCCATTAAATCCGAAACAGGGCAATTTCTCGCCTTGTCATCGGCAAGCGGTGCAAATGAACCTGTCAAAGTCCTATTAAGATAAGGGAAAAACCAATGAAAAAAGTCCAAGTAAATACCCCTTTAATCGTAGAACAAAATGGCGAGCTGGTGCGTATTGACACAGGTCAAGTGATTGATTTGACTGATGATGTCTATGCCCAAGTATCCGCCCACACCACGCTACTTGATGATGTGTCAGATAAGTCAGCTGATGAACCTGTATCCGAGCCAGTTTTTGAGCCACAGCCAACAACACCTGATGAAATCGCCCCAGAAGTGGACGAAACTGCTAATGGCGACACAGCAAGCGATGAAGTGGCTACCACCGAAACTGCTGAACCTAAAAAACCCACTCGTAAAAAGGCTTAACCAATGAACCACACCGCCCCTTATATCAGCCGTGAGGATATGATTGCCTTGTGTAGCAAGGTAGAGCTTATCCAGCTTAGTCGTGATGACCTTACCAATCATTATGATTATCAAGATATCGAGCCTGATCGGGCGGTGGTGGATAAGGCAATCAGCCATGCTTGCCAAGTGGCGGACGGTTATTTGGCGGGGCGTTATGCTCTGCCTTTGCAATCTGTGCCAACGCTACTGAATACTTGGTGTGGCGACATTGCCCGCTATTGGCTACACAAACGGCGGATTAACGCCAGCGAAATGCCAAAGCCCCTACAAGTCGCCTATGACGATGCCTTAAAAATGCTAGGACTTGTGCGAGATGGTAAGGTGCATTTATTTGCCACCGACCTTACCAAAAACGAAAACGCCTTGCACAAAGAGCGTGGGGCGTACCGAGTACGCTCTCGTGGCAAGAGTGATTGGAGTGGTTACTGATGACAGACAGCATTACTTTGGCGATTTTGGCAAGTGTGCGAGAAAAGCTCCGTCAGGATTTGCCAAGCATAGAAGTGGATTTATTTCCTGATAATCCTGCCACTTATCGCTTTATTCACGCTGTTGGGGCGGTATTGATTGGTTATCAGGGGTCGGATTATGAGATGACGGACGACACACACGCCATTGTCCAAACTCGTAAATTAACCTTTTCACTCACCATCTTTGGGCGTGGCGTACACCACGATAAGGGGGCGATTGCCCTGCTTGACAAGGTGCGAGCGGTCATCACAGGCTTTCGCCCTAAGCATTGCAACAAAATTCATCTGGTCAGTGAACGCTATCTGCATCAAGACGGAGGGGCGTGGCAATATGAGTTAAAGATACGCACTAAGACCCAAAGCGTGGAAATCTGTCAGAGCGACAATCGTCCCAAACTGGTGCAAGTTCACACAAGACGCCCCTTTGACCCTTTAAATTCAACCCTTAAAAAGAAAACCCCTTAAAAGGAGTATTTTATGTCTTTTCATCACGGCACCGAAACCAAACGCATTGACGGTGGTTCTAGCCCTGTTTATACCGTCAATGGGGCGATTACCGCCATTGTGGGGACTGCTCCCATTGGTGATGTCAATGTGCTAACCCTATGCCAAACCGCCAAAGATTTTGCTCAATTTGGCGGAGACGAGGCGACCCGTGCAGGCTTTACCTTGCCTGACGCTAGTCATATCTGGACACGCTACAAAGCAGGTCTTGCTTATGTGGTTAATGTCTGCGACCCTGCTCGCCACAAGACAGTGGTGGCGGATGAAGTCTTGACCGTGGATGTCAATACCTTAACCGCCAAAACCCGTAATCCTGCCATTCAACGAGGCTATACCGTCAAAGACGGTCAAACCGTGCTAAATTCCAACCAGTACACCATTAACACGCTGACAGGCGAGATTACCTTTAACGCCCGCCCCGCTGCCCCAACCATTAGCTATACCTACACCGACCCTGCCAAAGTTACTGAGGCGGATATTTTGGGCGGATTTGTGGCAAGCAGTGGCAAACGCACAGGTCTTGAACTTTTAACCGAAGGCTTTGGTAAGTTTGGTGCGGATGCTAAAATCATCATCGTGCCAGAGTATGATAAGACCGCCACGGCAAGCTCAGCGATGATTACCATGGCAAACAAGCTAAACGCCATCGCCTACATCAACGCCCCCAAAGGAACCAGCTTATCCACCGTCCTACAAGGGCGTGGGGCAAGTGGCACGATTAACTTTAACACATCAAGCGAGCGTGCAGAGCTGTGCTATCCGTATGTCGTGGGTATTTTGGGCACAGAACACCTTGCCACACATTTGGCAGGTCTGCGTATGAAAGTGGATGTGGACAAAGGCTACTGGCATTCAAAATCTAACCACGAACTGCTTGGCGTAACCGCCTTAGAAATTCCGCTCACCGCTCGCATTGATGACCCACAAAGCGAGACTAACCGCCTAAATGAAAAAGGCATTACCACCGTCTTTAACAGTTATGGCACAGGCTTTCGGGCGTGGGGCAACCGCTTGGCGTGCTTTCCTTCCATCAGCCATATCAAAAACTTTGAAGTCGCACAACGCACAGGCGATATTATTGATGAGTCTATCCGCCAGTTTGAGCTGCAATATGTGGACAGACCGATTGATGATGCGTTAATTGATAGCCTTATCGAGGGCATTCGCACTTATTTGGGAACACTCAAATCCATTGTCGGCTACTCGGTGTCATTGGATTATGAATACGACCTTGTGGACGCATTTAGCAAGGGGCAAATTCCGCTGGTCTATGACTACACACCAAAACTGCCTGCCGAACGCATTACCAACGCCAGCGTAATGACAAGAAAATACTTGGTCAATTTGACTGGTAAAAAATAAGGGGAAAAACCATGCAAATTAACGCCATTTTTAACGCCAACATTTATGTCAATGGTAACAGCCTATTAGGGCAAGCCAGTGAGATTAAACTGCCAGAGGTGGAAGTCAGTCAAGATGAATACAAGGGTCTTGGACTGGTCGGTACGATTAAACTGCCATCAGGTGTGGAAGCACTAGAAGGCGAGATTACTTGGAACAGCTTTTATGAAAATGTCTTTGCCACTGTCTATCACCCATTTAAGGCGGTGCAGCTGATGGTGCGTGCCGACATTCAAAAGCACGACGCACAAGGCTTGGCGGCGGAAGTGCCACTGGTTACAATCCTGACAGGCACATTTAGTAAAAACCCTTTGGGAAGTTATAAACCCAAAGAAAAGGCGGAGTTTGCCAGTACTTTCCAAGCCCACGAAGTGCGACAGCTGGTGGACGGTAAAGAAGTGTTTTATTTTAACGCCTTTAAAAATGAGTATCGTGTGAATGGGGCTGATGTACTGGCGAACTTTCGCAGGGTGGTGGGGGCGTAACTTTAAGCAAGGGGAATTTTTCTTAAAACCCTTTAAAAGACCCAAAATACTAACCCTTTTAAAATACGCTTATCGTTTGATGAGCGTATTTTTTAACCTTTCATTTACGGAGTTTGTTATGTCAAACCAAAATCAAAACACCGCCAATCCCGCCCACCTTGTTGCCGAGCAACTAAACACTCATACCGCCATTGTACTGAAATTTCCCATTAAAAATGGACTTGGCGAAACAGTAAGTGAACTTAAAATGCGTCGTGCCAAAGTGGGCGACTTAAAAGCGGTCGGTCATATCAAAAGCGAAGCAGAACAAGAAATTGCCTTGTTTGCCCGCCTGACAGGTACAGTGCCAGAAGATTTTGAGCTGATTGACCTTGCTGATTATAAGCAAATCCAAAACACTTTTCGCAAATTTAGCGAATAACAAAGGCGGACAGAGCGACCCTAACTGGCTTGATAAGCTCTATGATGCCATTGCTGACCTTGCGTGGTGGTATGGGTGGGACAGTCAAGCCATTGATGAGCTAAGTCTTGATGATTTTGATGTCTGGCTAAAACAACTATCCCGCCAAGTCAAGGCGGGATATGGGAGAGGTGGAGGTTAGGAGATTTGTTGTTTGTCATCAAGTCTTACCATCAGTCTTTCCCAGTCTTTCTTGATAGCTTGCTCATTGCGTTTTGAGATTTGGCGTTGGTCATAGATGAAAGTCGCCACAACAAAAGGCAGTAGGACAACGAACAACACCAAGAAAAACATCAAAATCATAAAAGGTATCATCAGCCAAGCCATATCTTGCCCCTTGTCTGGTTAAAAGAACTTAGGAACATTTTACCTTATGGCGACCGAATTATCAATTGTTATTAGTGCCTCTGCCATGATTGGCGGAGCGATGTCCGCCATTCGTACATTGACAGGCGGACTGGACAGTGTTCGCCGTAGCTCAAATATCTTGGGTAATGAACAAAGACGGCTTAGAGGCGAGATAGACCGCTTGGGTGGCTCATCGGCTGTGTCTGCCTTGCAACGCCAATACGAACGGCTTGGCAGGACAATGCGAGACTTGCGAATGAACGCCGTTCAGCAAGCAGGTATCCAAACTCGCCTAGAAAACAACCGTCAAGCTCGTGCCGATATGCAAGGCGAGATAATGGGCTTAGTGGGGGCAGGCTTTACCCTAAGTGTACCGATTAAACTTGCCATTGACTTTGAAAGTGCGATGGCAGATGTCAAAAAAGTCGTGGATTTTGGTGACAATCCTATCCTTGCCAAACAAGGCGTAGAAGCCTTATCCAATGAGATTTTAAGATTATCATCCATTCGCCCAATGTCTGCCACCGACATTGCCAACATTGTGGCATTGGGTGGTCAATCAGGCATTGCCAAAGAGCAGTTAATGCAATTTGCTGACAGTGCAGTCAAAATGGGCGTGGCGTTTGACATTTCCGCTCAAGAGGCAGGTTAATCAATGGCGGAACTTCGCTCCGCTTTCCAGTTAGACCAAAAAGGCGTGGAAACCCTTGCTGACAAAATCAATTATCTTGGCAATACCACCCCTGCTGCTGCCAAAAGCATTATGGAAATCGTTCAGCGAGTGGGGGCGTTTGGTGAAGTGGCAGGATACAGCACAGGTACAGTGGCGGTGCTTGGGGCAAGTATGAAAGGCTTTGGCATTGCCGAAGAAGTGGCAGCGACTTCCATCAAAAATATGATGTTGTCTTTGGTGGCAGGCGAGACCGCTACCAAAGGACAGATTAGTGCGTGGAAAAAACTTGGCTTTGACCACGAACAAGTCGCCAAAGATATGCAGACCAATGCCGAGGAGACAACGCTCAAAGTATTGGAATCTATCTCAAAACTTGAAAAGCATGAACAGGGGCAAGTCCTTGAGTCGTTATTTGGTAGCGAGTCTTTACTGGGCATCGCCCCTTTGCTTGCCAACTTAGGGCTGATTGAAGAGCGACTGGCAGGCATAAAAAATGCCAGTAATTTTGACGGCTCAATGAATAAAGAGTACGAAGCCCGTGCTGAAACCACCGCCAACAATATCCAACTTCTTAAAAACAATATGGCTCATTTGGGCATTGCCATTGGTTCGGTGGTATTGCCTGCCTTAAATGGACTGATTAACGACATTAAGCCTGTGATTGAAAGCGTGATTGGGTTTGCCAAAGCCAATCCTGTGCTTGTTGGTACATTATTTAAGGTGGTGGCTGCTCTTTTTGCCTTTAAAGTGGGTTCTTTGGGTGTGCGATTTGCATTTAGTTTGTTGTCAAGTGGACTGCTGAGTGTAGTGGGGATAGGCGTTCGTACAGCTGGCACGGTCAGAATGCTGTCAGGGGCGTTTACCTTGTTTAAAATGGGTAGAGCCGCCTCTGCCCTGAGATTGTGTGGGCTATCCGCTCGTCAAGCCCGCACTGCGATTAGTCTGTTTACAGGTGGGCTTAACCTCATCAAATCAGGCATTACCGCCTTAACTTCCGCTTTTGGTAGGCTTGTTTCACTCTCTGGCGTATTTAATATCCTGCGAGTGGCGGTCATGGGCTTTGGTCGGGCTCTTTTAACCACACCGATTGGCTGGCTTGCCCTTGCGTTGGTGGGTGTGGCATTGGTGGTTTATAAATACTGGACACCGATTAGCTCCTTCTTTTTGGGTCTGTGGGACGGCATTATGGCAGGGGTCGCTCCATTACAAGGCACATTTTTTGGACTTTGGCAGACCATAATGGGAGCATTTACCCCATTGCAGGGCGTATTTGACGGTTTGATGGGGATTTTTGGGGGATTGTGGGCAAGCATTTCACCCTTTGTTCAGCCGATTTTAGACTGGTTTTTGGCATTTTTTACCCAATCCGAGCAAGGGGCAGAAAGTGCCAACGCCTTTGGGCAGACGGTAGGCGGTGTCATTATTGGCATTTTGACCACTGTTATCCAAATTGGGGCAAGCATTATTGGGGTGTGGGCAAGCATATTGGATGCGATTATCAGTACCGCCGTTAGCATTTGGCAAGGCGTGTCGTCTGTCTTTATGGGGGCGATTGGTTTTGTTTCATCGCTGCTTTCATCCTTTAATCCGTCTGGCATTATGGCGGGTGTGCTTGGTGCGGTCATCGGTGTGGCAAGTGCGATTTGGGCAAACATTAGAGCGGTATTTGTTGGAGCAGTAAATGGCTTAATGGCAGTCATTCGTGGATTTAGTCCCGTCTCCGCCTTTTCCACTGCTTTTTCTGCTGTGTGGGGCTTTTTAAGCGGACTTGTCGGTCGCTTTCGCACCTTTGGGGTCAATATCATTCAAGGGCTTATTGGTGGTATCAAATCAATGGCAGGAGCTGTGGTTGGGGCGATTAGTAGCACCGTGGGCAATGTCGCTGGTACCGCCAAAAGAATGCTTGGCATTAACAGCCCAAGCCGTGTGTTTCGTCAGTTTGGCTCGTGGGTGTCCGAAGGCTTGGCGATTGGTATTGATAAAGGCGGTCAAAAACCTGTATCCGCCATTGGCTCTCTTGCAAGTGGTGTAACGGCAAACTTTGGGGCAAAAATGGGCAATCTGTCCGCCCAAATCAGCACAAGCGTGGGCGAACATCAAGCAAGAATGACAAGCACCAACGCCACCAATGCCAATCATCAAGGCAACATTACCATCCATTTTAATCCCACCATTAACACAGGTGGCGGTGATGTGGGCAAAATTGAAAGAGCCTTGCAGTTATCACAAGCCGAATTTGAAAAAATGTTCGCCAGAATGCAACAAGATAAATTACGGAGAGCTTACTGATGTACGCCATGCTGGGGCAAATCCCCTTTGAAGCCACAGAAAGCTTTACCGCTTTGACTACCACGCATGACGCCAAATTTGTCCATCACGAAGTCATACAGGGCAAGCCACGCACACAAGGCTTGGGGCTACTTCTCGACAAGCTCAAATTTAGCCTGCGACTGCATTGGCGACTGGGTGATGTAGGCGGGCAGTATCAAGCACTGCATCAAGCCTTTATTTCCCAAGACGCACAGGCACTGGTTACAGGCTCAGGGCAGATGATGGGTTTTTATACCATTGATAAATTATCCATTACCACCATCGCCCAAAACGACACAGGTGATACTTTGGCTATGGACATCGATGTGGATTTGACCGAGTTTATCGGCGACCCTACCACCCCAAATCCCACCCCAGCCATTGCCACGATGGACAGCGTGCCGCTCTTATCCATCAAAGATGACAGTATCAATACTCCCATAGACATTGAAACAGCAAGCCTAATGGCAGATGTGGGGGCATGGCACAGAAGTGAAGGACTGCTTGATGGCATTGGAGCAAAAATCGCCTTGCTTGGCGAATTTCACAACGACCCCGCTCGTTATGCCTTGACCTTATCAGGAATCGTATCAGACGGCACAGGCATTATCAAAGATTTATCAAACATTCCTGCACTGTCCGCTTATGCTGATAAATTGGACGGCATGGGTGGTTTTGGTAGTGCGGTATCTGATACGCTGGGCAAGGTGGGTGTTGGCATCGGAGCGGTGCAAAGTGGCGATCTGATACAGGCAAAAACCGCTTTTGTAGGTGCAATGGGGGCAATGAGCATTGGCAAATCCACCGTCAGTAAGCTCACCGCCAAAATAGCCAGCAAAAAACCATTAAAGGGATTAAAAACTAGGGGATTGTTTAGATGAGTAGCGTACTAATCCACACCTGCAATGAACACGACCGCTTTGATTTAATTGCTCATCGTTATTATGGAACAGTAGATGAGATTGGGCGAATTATCGACGCCAATCCACAGCTTGCTCTATCTGAGACCTTGACCGCAGGCACGACTGTCTTTGTGCCGATTATTCAAAAATCACAAGCCAAAAACACCAATCTACCCCCTTGGTTTAGAGATTGACCGTTTAGGGATTAACAATGATACAAAATACCGACAAGCCCAAATTTGCCGTCATCTATGAGCAAAAAGACATCACAAACGCCATTGCGCCTTATCTTTTGGAGATCACTTATACCGACTATCTGTCTGACCAATCAGACGAGATTACTTTAACGCTTGAAGATGTAGATGGCGACTGGTTGTATGACTGGTATCCCGATAATGGCGATGGCGTGGAGCTGTATTTGGCAGATGACACAGGCGAGCTTGTGGCATTGGGACGATTCGAGATTAGCGAGATTGAATACCGCTATCCACCGTCTGTTGTTGTGTTAAAGGCACTCTCCACAGGCATTAGTAAGGCAAATCGCACCATCAAAGCCAAAGTCTATAAAGACACCACCCTTGCCGACATTGTCCGTACAGTGGCAAAACGCCTAAATCTATCGGTAACAGGGCAAATTCGTGATATTAAAATCACCACTGTGACGCAGTATCAAGAGCGAGATGTGGAATTTTTGACCCGCCTTGCCAAAACTTATGGGCATAGCTTTAAGATTGTGGATAAAACTTTGGTCTTTTATGATAATGAAAAACTGGGCGAAAATAAAGCGGTGGCGGTGCTGGATAAAACTTTGGTCATCGATGTGCGTTTTTTTGATGTTATCAAAGATACACCAAGTGAAGTACAAGTCTCCACCTACAACACCCAAAAGAAAGAAACCATTACCAAAACCGCCAAGCCCAAACCCAAAAGAAAAGGGGCAAAACCTACCACCACCGACACCCTAAAAATTACCGCCCCCAACAATGCCACAGACAGCGAAGCACAAGCAATGGCAAATGCCCACGCCCAACATCAAGCCGATGAACAAATTGCAGGGGAGATTGAATTGGTGGGCAATGCCATGCTGGTGGCTGGACAAACGATTATCGTGACTGATTTTGGTAAATTTAGTGGTAAATATCTGGTTAAACAGGCTCGCCATACACTAAACAATCAAGGTTTTTTAACCACGATTAAGATTAAAATGCTGGAATATATTGACCCAAAAGACAACAAAACACAGGAAAATACTCAATGAACTACGCCCATAACAACCTGTCCGCCACACTCCAATTTGGCGAAGTCAGTGAAATTAACCCAAACAGCCACAAAGTGAAAGTCATTTTGGGTGCGTTGGACGGCATGACAAGCGACTGGCTCCCTGTCATCACAATGGGAGCGGGTGGCAATCAGTTCTACGCCTTGCCCGATGTGGGGGCGACTTGTGTGTGCCTGATGAACGCAGGTGGCGATGGCGGTGTGGTACTTGGCGTGATTTATAATGACCAAGATACCCCACCAACCAGCAATGGCGAGCTGTGGGTCAAACGATTTAGTAATGACACCACGATTAGCCACAACCGCCAAAACGGACAAATCATCATAGAGACAAATGGCGATGTACTGATAAAATCCGCCAAGCAAGTAACGCTTGACACCCCAAGCACCATCATCACAGGCAATGTACAGGTAACAGGGAAACTTACCGCAAGTATAGATGTGGTGGGCGGTGGGGTCAGCCTAAAATCGCACACGCACGGTGGGGTTGCTGGTGGCAATAGCAGAACTGGCACACCTTAACACACCTTTAACATACGGATTTTTCTTAAAACTCTTTAAAAGACCCAACTACCCAAAACCCCTACAATACACCTAAATCACTTTGGGTGTATTTTTTTGTAGGTCAAAATGACAACCACCAACCACCGCCATTGGCAACTCTCACACGACAGCACGGCAATGACTGACATTGACGACATTCATCGCTGTATCGAGATTATTTTGACCACCAAAAAAGGCTCTGATGTCCTGCGTCCGACCTTTGGCTCGGCTCATTTGGATTATTTGGACGCACCGACTGACATTTTAATCCCTAATGTGGTGCGTGAGATTCATTTGGCACTGCAAACTTGGGAAAAACGAGCCACCATCAAAGACATTTATTTTACAGGGCAAGCACCGCACCTGACGATGACACTGGATTGGCAAGTGGCGGACGGTGTTAAGGGTGAGATTTATAAAAGCGAATTTATACTTTAAAACATAAGAGCATAGGGGCAAGGCGTGGCATTACCAAAACGAGAAAATCTTAAAATCGTGGACGATGACATTGACACAATTTTAAGCCAGACAATCAAAGACTACGAACACCGAGCAGGCAAAGTGCTACAACCTGCTCATATTGAACGCCTGCTCATCAACACCTTTGCGTTTCGTGAATTGCTATTACGAAAACAGCTCAACGAAGCCTACCGCCAGCAACATATCCCATACGCCACAGGACTAATGCTTGATGTCGCTGGGGCAGATTTTGGCACACATCGCCTGTCCGCACAGCCTGCGGATACTGTCTTGGAATTTAGTGTTAATCCTTCTGAAATCGGCAATTTAACCATTCACATCAATAAAGGCACACAAGTTTTAGCGGGTAATGTCGCCTTTGCCACCACAGAGAGCGGACAGCTTAGCCAAAACCGCCCAAGCATTCGCTTAAATGCCGTTTGTACCCAAACAGGCACAGTGGGCAATGGCTATGCCGTAGGGCAAATCAGCACGCTGGCAACTCGCCCACACCCCACCGTTACCGTATCCGCCAAAAATACCACCATTAGCCAAAATGGGGTTGATGTGGAAAATGACGACAGCTACCGAGAGCGGATTATGCTTGCCTTTGAACGGTTTTCTAATGCAGGCTCAAAGGGGGCGTACGCCTACTTTGCTCGCTCTGTTAGCCAAGAGATTATTGATGTCTATGTGGGCAATGCCAAAGACCGCCAAGGAGAGCCGATTGGTGGCACGGTGGCGGTGCATTTGCTGGGCAAATCTATGCCCATCTCGGATAACTTAATTCGTGAGGTCGCCAAAGCCCTAAATGATGAAAAAGTACGCCCCCTGTGCGATACAGTAACGGTCAATAGTGCCAAAGTGGTTAATTTTACCCTAAATGCTGAGCTGACCGCCTTTACAGGGGCAAATGTTGATGAAGTCTTAGCAAATGCCAAAAGTGCTTTTAATGCCTATAAGCAGGAAGTAGAAAGCAAATTGGGGCAAGATGTCGTTCCCCTAAACATCGCCAAAACTTTGCAAGTGGCGGGCGTTTATGATGTTAAGCTGATTAGCCCTACCTTGACAGCCATTGCCCCTGACATGGTTGCTATTTGCAATCACATCAATATCCGCATTGTGGGGCAAACCGATGGCTGATACCTTAACTGACAATTCGCTCATCTATGCCGATGTCATCGCCAAAGAGCAAACCTTTACCGCTTTGGCGGATTTGGGGCTTGCCCTTGATGAGTTGCCGATAGATAAGCTCTTAATTCGTCTGATTGACCTTGTGGACAGCTCACATTTGCCGATTTTGGCAGACAGTATGAGCGTGGTGGGGGTAGATGGCTATTGGCTTGCCGAGAGCGATGAAGCAAGGCGAAATCTCATCAAAGGGGCGTATGACCTGCACCGTTATAAAGGCACGCCGTGGGCAGTCAAGGAGATTGTCAGACGACTTGGCTTTGGCAATGCCACGCTTGAAGAGGGCTTTGGTGGCAAACGACATAATGGCGAAATCACAAGGCGAGATGGTGTCTATAACTATGGGCATTCTGACCGCTGGGCGTATTACCGCATTATCATTCACGAACCTATTACACTTGAACAGGCGAACCTGCTTAGAAAGACTTTGTCCGCCTTTGCTCCTGCTCGCTGTATCTTGTCCGCTCTTGATTTTACACAGGCAAGCATTCGGCATAATGGCAAAATCATCCGAGATGGCAGATATACTCGTGGCACAGCTTAAACGACTTTAATTTGTAAGGAAAAGATTATGGCAAATCTTAGAGAGACCTCAACTTGGGAAGCTGGTATTTATCAGCTTGAAACTTCAGACCCTGTAATGGGCGGGGAAAACGGCATTGATAACAGAGCACCAAGACAGCTTGCCAACCGTACTCTGTGGCTAAAAAATGAGTTGGCAAGGCAGATTGAAGTGATTAACAATACAAAACTTACCAAAACCGAAAACGCCGTCTCTGCAAGCAAACTTGCCACCGCTCGCACGATTTTCATTACAGGCGATGGCACAGGGCAAGCCAGCTTTGATGGGTCAGCCAATGCCAATATCGCCCTAACCCTTGCAAACTCTGGCGTAACCGCAGGCTCTTATAACTCGGTTACGGTAGATGCCAAAGGACGAGTTACCGCAGGTCTCACCCAAACGCACGGACTTGTAACCGCCACTACCGCACAAGGCACATCCAATGTCGCCACAGGCAATGGCAATACTTTTTTAAACATTGTGGCAAGTGGCGTAGGACAAACAGCGTCCGTTGGCTCATCCACCCAAATCACAGGCACGAATGGTATTACGGTATCAAGTGATGCAGCAGGTAAACTCATTGTTACTCGTGATAGTAACTCGCCAACGGCAACAAAGCTCCAAACCCCACGCACCATCAACGGTGTGGCATTTGACGGCACGCAAAACATCACAATTACTGACAATACTAAAGCCCCATTAAGCCACCGCCACACTTGGAACGAGATTGACGGAAAGCCAGCCGTCATTACAAATCCCACTCAGATTACCAGGGGTGATTTGGATAACTACAAAGAAATCGGGTTTTATTATTGCGAAGCCGATGCGTATGCACGAGACATTGCAAATACTCCGAGCAATCGTGCCTTTGCCCTTGAAGTTGTAAGAGCAGCTGGCGTTGTACAAATTTTTCGTAAGTATGAGACAGCCATTGTCTATATGCGTGCTTTTTATAGGAGATGGTCGCCTTGGAAACGCCTAGCCACCACCGAAGACAACGCTCCAACCGCCCGCACCCTTGCCATTACAGGCGATGGCACAGGGCAAGCCAGCTTTGATGGCTCAGCCAATGCCAATATCGCCCTAACCCTTGCAAACTCTGGCGTAACCGCAGGCTCTTATAACTCGGTTACGGTAGATGCCAAAGGACGAGTTACCGCAGGACTGACACAGACGCACGGACTTGTAACCGCCACTACCGCCACAGGCACGGCAAATCGTGCCACGACAAACCGCAACACATTCTTAAACATTGTGGCAAGTGGCGTAGGACAAACAGCGTCCGTTGGCTCATCCACCCAAATCACAGGCACGAATGGTATTACGGTATCAAGTGATGCAGCAGGTAAACTCATTGTTACTCGTGATAGTAACTCGCCAACGGCAACAAAGCTCCAAACCCCACGCACCATCAACGGTGTGGCATTTGACGGCACAAGAGACATTACCATTCCTTTTAATTTTAATGTGCAATCACTACGCTCTGATAATGGTTATTTGAAATTTCCAGATGGCACGATTATCCAATGGGTGTCAAAAAATGTCAGACTCCACAACTTAGATTCTTTGGAGCATACCTATACAATGCCAGTGCAGTTTCCCAATAAAGTGGTAAGCACAAACGCCTTTGTAGCCAAACCCAATATCTCTGCCAGTAGCTATATCGCAGATATTGTTTGGACACAACACAATTGGATACTCAAATGCATATTTAAAAAAGTAATAAACACAAGTACGACCACAGATGATTACACTCTCTTTATTTTAGCAATAGGATACTAACATGATAAAGTTTAGCCCAAGTAAGCAAACATTTTATGATACCAGTTTTGAATATCATGACTTACCTGATGATTTAGTAGAAATCTCAAAAGATGAACACACCAAGCTATTAGAACAAATCAATGATGGTTATCACATCTTAGCGGATTTATCTGCCATTAAACGACCATCTATTTATCATCAATATATCAATGGTAAGTGGGTGTTATCTATTGATAAAAACCAAGCACAGCAAGATGCATGGGAAGCCATCAAACAAAAACGCCACACCATCACTCGTGGCGGGGTTTATGTCAAATCGGTCAAAAAGTGGTTTCATACGGACGACAGCTCTCGCACGCAGTACTTGGCGTTGCAGATTTTGCCACAGCTACCGTCAGACCTTATGTGGAAAACGATGGATAACAGCTTTGTGCCGATGACCAAAGCACTTTTGACCGAGCTTGCGATGACGATTCTGCAAGCCGAACAAGCCGACTTTGCCAATGCTGAAAAGCACCGTTTGGCAATGTTGCAGGCACAAAATCCCTTGGAATACGATTATTCAAAGGGCTGGACAGCCATTTATGAACAAGGAGCAACCAATGAATAAAGTCTATCTGGCAAGCTACCACGGACGAGCCAGCAAGCTATCCCACCGCATCTGCGATGGTATCACCAAGTTTTTTACAAGGGGCAAATACAGCCATTGTGAGATTGCCATTGCCTTGCCTGACGGTCGTTATGAATGCTATTCATCAAGTGTGCGTGAAGGTGGTGTCCGCACCAAAATAATGCCCTTAAATCCTGATAAATGGGACTTAATCGCCCTTGATGGCATTTCGCCCGAACAAATTACCCGTTATTACCGACAAAATCACGGCTCGGATTATGACCTTTTGGGAGCGTTGGGCTGTGTGGCAGGACTACCACAAAACGCAGATAAATTCTTTTGTTCTGAGTGGTGCTATAACGCCATCTTTGGTTCAAACCAAGGCTTTCGGTTTAGCCCTAACCAACTTGCTGAGATTGTTCGCCATTTATCCATTTTGGATAACTAATTTTGGTCTTATTTAGGAGAAATCAATGCCAAATCCAAGTAACCACCTAACCCAAATCACGCCACATTTTAGCTACCGTGAGCTGACAAGAAGCGAAACCGCCAGACGGCAGGGGTCGCCAATACCCCAAGCCAAAGCGATCTTGCCAATATCACTTATACCGCTCATCAGCTTGAAAAGGTGCGTGCTTATCTCAATGACAAATACCAAAAGCCCATATTCATCATCGTAACTTCTTGCTTTCGTAGCGAAAAGGTCAATAAACTGGTTGGTGGTTCAAAAACTTCCGCTCATCGCTTTGGACTGGCGGCGGATTGTGATGCCACAGGCTTTACATCTGTGGCTTTTGCCAAAGAAATCATCCAAATGCGAGACAAGGGCTTGATTGCCTTTGACCAGCTGATTTTGGAATTTCCAGAAAGAGGTGATGGAGCATGGGTGCATTTGGGCTTTAAAAAAGACGACAAAGGTCAAAGAAATCAAATCTTAACCGCCACCAAACGAAATGGCAAAACTGTGTATTTGCAAGGAGGTTAAGATGATTTAGATTAAACGATAAAAAAGAAAAGACGGTCGGTATGACGGTGTGCGACCACCGCCATACCAGCCACGCAGTGTGAGTGCGTAAGCCCAAAGAACCGCCTGCTTAGCTAAGCGGTGTTATTTTACCACAAAATCCATAGGATTACGCAAAAAATGAAACAGCATTGCACAAATTGCAAAAAACTTTTAGCCATTGGCACAGGCAATTTTGCCATCAAATGCCCTCGTTGCAAAACTTTAAATCAAATTAACACACAAACCAAAGAATGCCACGAGCATCATAACCCTTTAAATAAGGAAGCCTATGAATGCTCAAAACAACCCCCAGCCAACTCAATCCGCCCCTAACCCAAAACAATCCTCAAAATCCAAACCCAGTGTCGGCAGTCTCTTTGCTGGCATTGGCGGATTTGACTTGGGATTTGAAAACGCAGGTTTTCACACCGGTTGGCAAGTGGAGATTGACCCCATTTGTCGAGCGGTTTTGTCAGACCGTTTCCCCCACGCCAAGCAATTTGACGATGTTAGAGACTGCTTGCCAAAACTCCAAGCCTTGCCAAATGGCGGAAGTGTCGATGTCATCATCGGCGGTTTCCCCTGTCAAGATGTATCCATGGCAGGCAAAAGAGCAGGACTTCACGGACAGCGGACAGGCTTGTTCTTTGATGCTGTCGGTATTATCCAAGCAATTAAGCCAAGATTTGTTGTGCTTGAAAATGTCACAGGTCTCATCAATTCCAACAATGGCAAAGACCTACAAACAGTCATTGAAACGCTTGCCCAATGCGGGTATGTGGGATTTTGGCGAGTGCTGGACAGCCGTTATTTCGGAGTCCCCCAAAAACGCCGTAGAGTATTCTTGGTCGCAGGTCTTGGAGAATACCCACCATTTAGCCTTATGGCTGACTTGGGGTCAGTGGAACGCATTTCTGGCAAGACTGAATCGCAATCGAGCTGGGCGGATGCACACCATACGCTACTGGCAGGGGTCGGCTCATCAGCCATCAACATCAATTGTGCCGATATCATCGCTGTCGCCCACGGACGGGGTCAGATGGCTATCAGGGAGCGAACGACTGTCGATGATGGGCTTTGCAAAGGATTGGATGAGACCAACGCTTGTGAGGCTAGGGCTGCGGGAAACGCCGTCTGTCCGCAAGTCGCACAATTTATCGCAAGCCACTTGATGACAGCTTTTTATTCCTAACCTAACCCAAATCCCAACAATCCAAACGCTTTGAGTGTCCTGAACGCCTTTAACTTTAAAAGGATAAGTTTATGACACTCAATTCACTTTCTACCAAACACCAAAAAACCGCTCCCTTGCCATTCACAGGGCAAAAGCGAATGTTTTTAAGGCACTTTGAAAAAATCTTAAAAGATAATGTCCCAAATGACGGCGAAGGCTTTGCAGTGCTTGATGTCTTCGGCGGTTCTGGACTACTTGCTCACAATGCCAAGCGTATCTTGCCCAAAGCTACCGTCATTTATAACGACTTTGATGGTTATGCCGAGCGTTTGGCTCATATTCCCACCACCAATCGCTTACGCCAAGAGCTGTTTGAAATCTTAAAAGACGAGCCAAGAAGCGTGAAATTATCAAACACCGCCAAAGCCAAAGTCCTAGACCATATCCGCAAAAGTGCCGACAACGGGGCTTTTGTTGATGTGCAAACCTTGGCAGGTTGGCTGTTGTTTAGCGGTCGTCAAGTTGCTAATTTGGACGAATTTTTAGCCGAAAGTACCTTTTACAACCGCATTGTCAAAACTGATTATCCAAATGCAGATGGCTATCTTGACGGGCTTATCCTTGAATGCCTAGATTTTGAAAAGCTGTTACAAAAATACCAAGACACCCCAAATTGTTTACTGTTGCTTGACCCACCTTATCTATGTACCGCACAAGGGGCTTATGCCAAGCATGGCTATTTTGGTATGACGAAGTTTTTAAGGCTTATGCAGTTTGTGCGTCCACCTTTTATCTTTTTTAGCTCTACCAAAAGCGAGTTGATGGATTATATGGCTTATGTAGAGCAGTACGAGCCACCCACTTGGCAAAGGGTTGGAGGCTTTGAGCGGATTGTTATCAATGCTCGCATTAACGCACAAATTGGCTATGAGGATAATATTTTGGTTAAGTTTTAAAAAGTGGAAATTCATTGCAAAAAGACTGGACTACGCCCTATGAGTACGGCAGTATGTGCCTTATAAATTAACAAGTTAAAGGTAAATGTGATGTTAGACATTAAAACGGTTTCAAATTTTATCCAAGAGTATGGTGTGGTAGATTTTGACTGCGAGATGGACGATGGTGTGCTTTGGTTTCGGGATGTCAATTGTTATTTGATGATTGGTAAAGTTACTGACAAGCAGATGTTTTTGACGGTTTGGGAAGATGATGAGTGCAATGAAGTGATTGAAAACTTTGAAATCCAAAATCTTGATGAATTGAATGTTTGTTTAAAGAAATACGCCTTGATTGATCAGGCAAGCACCAAGCAAGATGAAACCATCCAAGAACCAACCGACACCACGATGATTGACATCTACTTTAAGCTCATCAAAGAAAAATTGGCAGAACACCAAATCAACCTTGATTTTGAAAAACAAAGCCAAGCCGAAAAGCTGGTCATTCGCCACATTGAGGATAAGCTGGTGGAGATTATCAAATTTTTGCAATAACTAAGTAAGATAAAAAAGCAAATGCCCTAAGTAAGACTGGGGCATTTTTTATAAGGAAATTTGTCAAAATGAAATTATCTTGCACATAGTGCAACAAAACCAAAAAGATATTTATTGCATAAATAGGCGAAATTTTTCGCGGCGGGCATCAACCGCCACACTTAAAAACCCAGTCAAACTTTTATAAAATCAGTTTGCTCCCGATGGCGATATAAAAATACCCAAGCACTAAAATCATCTATGATTAACCGGTCATTTATGATTCGTGCTTGGGTTTCTTAATAGATGGGTCATTACAACCTTTATACGATAGCCATTGTGTTATTGATTGACAACCGATACTCCTTTTGGTGGAGTAAAGCTAAACTGATCAGCATTGATCTTTTTGTTTAGGCTGATATTAGAAAAGCGGATTTGCGTCTGCTGACCCATTGCATCAGCAATACTCATAAACACAGGTTTACCACCATTAAAACTGATATACATTTCACTAAACCCTGCGTTATTTGATTTTGGTGTTAGTTTAAAATAGTTCTTAGTGTTGTTTGGCTGAGAGATATTAAAACTGTCCGCAATCTTAGCGGTGTCGCCAGATAGTAATAATGCTGGCGTATCGCCCACTTGGTTGGCGACAGATTGTTTGATCGCCTGATTTAAATCCTTGTCATAAACCCACATGGTTAGATCATTGGCAACAATCAACTGATGTGCTGGCGACTTTGTCTCCCAGCGAAGCTGACTTGGGTGTTGTACCGCCATACTACCACTTGAAGTCATGGTTCTTTTACCCGCCTTTACCGTTTGGTTAAAATCAGCAGTCATGGACTTGGTGTTTGACAGCAGTTCATTTAAATTTTGCACAGCTTGCATTTGACTGGCAGGTGCAGCGGTCGCAATGACAGGTAATACAGCGGTCAAACTCATGACAATAACGCTACCAGCCAGACCAAGTTTTACACCCATCGCTTTAATGTTGCTAGAAGTTAGCATATCAATACTCCAATGATTGATGACTGTTTTTGGTTGATTAAGATTGGGTAACCAATAGATTTGATTTCATCTTATCATGGTGCGATTTTTGCGATGGTTTAATCGTCTAAAATCAACCACACAACCTTTTTTAGTTAATGGATAGATTTTGCCAGTTTTTTATATTACAATCTAGTAGAGATTTGCAACCATATACAAAAATTGTTGCTGACCGGCTAAAAATTGATGCAAGACACACCATGAAAATATGACAAAATTGGTAGGATTGTCCTTGTCTTGCAACACCGCCAAAGAACGCCAATCACCATTTTATGACCTTGCCACTTTGGGGTGCTGTACTGTTTTTGCTGTTTTTAAAAAGACACCATAAATATGTCATGACATCTCTTTGGCGATTTGGTCGGCGATGTCTTTTGCTAGCGTTTGGCACAGGTGTTCGTCTTGACATTCCACCATCACACGAATCACCGGTTCAGTACCTGACTTGCGAATCAGCAAACGACCTTGATCCGCTAGAGTCTGTTCTGCCACATTAAACGCTTGCACCAAGTTTGGGTTGCTATAAGGATCTGCCATCTGTGTCAAGCGAACATTAATCAGCGTCTGAGGAAATGGTGTATAACCTGCTGATAGCTCGCTTAGTCGTACGCCTTGCTCCACCATACACATGAGTACCTGCAAGCCTGCCACAATGGCATCGCCTGTGCGACTCTTATCCAAGCACAAGATATGACCTGACGGTTCACCACCGATACTAAGTCCATGCGTCTCTAGGGTCTGCATGACATAGCGATCGCCCACTTTGGCACGATGAAACTCTATACCACGCTCACGCATGGCAATCTCTAAGGCTACATTACTCATCAGCGTACCGACCACGCCTTTTGGCTTTAGATGATTAGCCAAGACATATAAAATCGCATCACCATCAACGATATCTCCTTGCTCATCCACCATGATGATGCGGTCTCCATCGCCATCTAGGGCAATGCCAATATCAGCACCATGCTTTAGGACGGCTGTTTGTAGGGAGTTTGGGTGTGTTGAACCACAGTTATCATTGATGTTGATGCCATCAGGGGTATTATGAATGGCGATAATCTCTGCCCCCAGCTCACGCAATACACGAGGGGCGACGCTATACCCTGCACCATTGGCACAGTCTACGACAATTTTTAAAGGATTTAGGCTTAAATGATATGGAAAACTACCCTTGCAGTGTTCAATATAACGACCCTTGGCATCGTCCACACGATAACTCTTACCAATATTATCCGCCTTGATACCTGTCAATCTTGATAATCCCACACTACCATCGCCAATGAGTACATCTAGCTCTTGGTTCATCATCTCTTGAAGCTCATCAGAGATTTTTTTGCCTTCGTGCGAGAAAAATTTAATGCCATTATCATAATAGGGGTTGTGTGATGCTGAAATAACCACCCCCATGTCCGCATGAAAACTCTTAACTAGGTGTGCAATGGCAGGCGTTGGTAGCGGTCCTAACAAATGCACATCAACACCAGCAGCATTAAAACCCGACTGAAGTGCCGCTTCGATCACATAGCCTGAGATACGGGTATCCTTACCAATAATGACGCTTGGACGGCGTCTACCCTCTCCTGCTTGCCTAACCAGCACACGACCTGCCCCAAAACCTAACCGAAGCACAAAATCAGGGGTAATCGGAAACATTCCAAACTCACCACGAATACCATCAGTACCAAAATAGCTCACATTCCACCTCTGCTGTATTTTTATTTAATCATTCAATCTTATAAATAATAAAATATCATCACCATTATAGCATATCTTTTTAACCAAAATAGCAACCCATCATTAATGTTGTGTTGCCAAATATTATGATAGATCATCTCATCAAATCATTTTTTGCAATTATTGAACGACTAAACAATTGTTTACTTGCTCATTTTTCATTTACAATAGATAATTTAAGTAGATGGTTTTATCGCTAGCTACCCCTAACCACTATTTTTAGATACCCCACACCTTATGAATCATCACATACAGGTCAACCTGCCTAAGAACCGCTCTTTTGCCCTGCTTTATGCAATGGGCAGTACACTACTACTCATTGTGGCGTTATTCATCTGCCAGACAGGTTTTTTGTGGGGATTTGGGCATTTTGCAGGCTTGGATGTGCTAAACGCCAGCCATCATGGTGTTTTGGTCAGCATGGCGACCATCTCCACCTGTATCACAATGAGTCTTTTATGCGTCGGACTGGCTTTTTGGCGTGATGGTCAGCGTATGTGGCAGATACTAGGTGTGCGTCCGTTTTATTGGCGTTCTTTGGCGGTATGCCTTTGGTGGCTTTTGCTGTTTTTGGTACTAAGTGAGCTTATTATCCATGTACTTGGGCGAACGCCGATGGCATTCATGGATAGACTGATGAGCACCGCCCATCTACCGCTACTCGTGGTAGCAATGACAGTTGTCGCCCCCATCTATGAAGAGCTGATGTTTCGTGGCGTACTGCTTGATGCGTGGCGACAGGTCTTTGGGGTGTACAGCGAAAAAATCTCTATCCTTTGTGCTAGCATCATAAACAGCGTACTATTTGCTAGCATTCATTTACAATACACTCTCTTTGAGATGGGAATCATCTTTGGGCTTTCGCTCATCTTTTGCTATACTCGAGTGTATTGTCGCTCTATCATCGCTCCTATATTGCTACATATTTTTAATAATGGCTTGGCGATGGTGATGTATTTGTTGTATACATAAGCAACAACTCAGCTGGCATGATATACATCTAATACCGATGGAAAATATTCTTTTTACTCTCCCATCGCTTGAATAACAATCACTTTTGGTCATTCATTATCAAGACTTCATCAGCCGCTCGCCTAATGTCATCAATACTCAGCGTGCGTTTACCACTTAGCTCTTGCCGCCATTTTCTTGCTCCTGATAGACCCTGAAACAACCCCAAATAGTGCCGTGCTAGCGTTGCCAAATTCGCCCCTTCGCCAGCTCGCCTTTCTAAATAAGGACACAGAGCATCCAAAACCTGACCACGAGTCGGTATCGCCCTGCCAAACAGAGTATTACACTCACCCATCAGCATTGGATTATGATAAAAAGCACGCCCAATCATCACGCCATCAACATGGTTTAGGTGCGTCTTGATGGCATCAATGTCGTTAATACCGCCGTTAATCTCAATAAATAACTCTGGAAAATCTGCTTTTAGCCGATATACATCATCATAGCGAAGCGGTGGAATTTCACGGTTTTCTTTGGGGGATAATCCGTTTAACCACGCAATGCGAGCATGAACGATAAAATGCCTACACCCTGCATTCATTACCTGCTCCACAAAATCATGCATGAACTCATAGCTATCAAAAGTATCAATACCGATGCGGTGTTTGACCGTTATAGGCTTACTGGTAGCATCTTTCATCGCACGCACCATATCAGCCACCAAGCTAGGCTCTGCCATAAGACAAGCACCAATTTTATTGTGCTGAACACGGTCAGACGGACAGCCAACATTCACATTAAACTCATCATAACCCATATCATCAGCAATCTGTACACAGCGTGCCATCTCAGATGGGTCTGAACCACCAAGCTGTAAGACGATGGGGTGCTCTATGTCATCATGTCGTAAAATATAATCAGCATCACCCTTTAAGATGGCACTGGTGCTAATCATCTCAGTGTATAGATGGATATCAGGGTTAAATAGGCGTGCAAAATAACGAAAATCCGCTGTCGTCCAGTCAATCATCGGAGCTAGGGATATTCTCTTAGTATTTGATTTTAAAGCGTTTTGTAGGGAAAGCATTGTATTGTAAGCCTTTTAGGGGGTTGGGATTATTAATTATTTTTGATTATTTTAGCGTATTTTTGATTATTTTTGTAGTTTTTTGCGGAAAATTTGCGTAAAATATTGCGGAAAAAATCTTACCAAAGGTCATCAAAAATGGGTAGTATTCGTACCAAAAAATCAAAAGACGGCACGCCCCGCTATTATGCTGAAATCCGCATCAATAAGCAAGGTTTTCCGCCTTATCGTGAAAGTGCCAATTTTGGCACAAAAAAACTCGCTCAGGCGTGGATAGCCAAGCGAGAACAAGAATTAAAAGACAATCCAAAACTCTTATTTGGGGCAAAAGGTATCAGCGATGATTTAACGGTTAGCGATGCGATTGACCGCTATATTAGCGAGCTTGGGGCAGGCTTTGGACGCTCAAAAATGCACGCCCTAAGGCTTTTACAAAAATTCCCCATCGCCAAACTGCCTTTGACCGTCATTAGCCCCCTTGATATTACAGACCACGCCAATTTACGCAAAACTGGCGTTCCAGCTCTCGCTCTTGACCCTATTAGTCCGTCCACGCTTGGCTCAGAATTTACTTACCTTTTTGGGGTGCTAGACCACGCAGATATTATGTGGGGCGTGGACATTGATATGAATGCGTTAAGGCGTTCATTGAAACAGCTTAAAAAGACCCGCAATGTTGCTCCGTCTAATAAGCGAGACCGCTTACCAACGAGTGATGAACTTATCAAATTAACCAAACACTTTTACCAAGCTTGGCAAAATGGCAGTATGGCAATGCACCTAATTATGTGGTTTGCTCTATTGTCATGCAGACGGCAAGCTGAAATTACACGCTTAGAACTTAACGATGATTTGGGCGGTGTGTTTGTGGTACGAGATGTAAAAAACCCTAAAGGCAGTCTTGGTAACCATCAAAAATTTATGGTATTGCCAGAGACAAGACAAATTATTGACTTATTAAAACAGCATACCGCCGATGATACTTATTTGGTAGCAGAAAGCCATAAGATGATAAGTAAATTATTCACAGAAGCCTGTCATTTACTTGATATTGACGATTTGCATTTTCATGATTTACGCCACGAAGCCTGTACAAGATTGGCAGAACAGGGAATGACAATCCCCCAAATCCAGTCAGTGAGTCTGCACAGAAGTTGGGGGAGTTTACAAAGGTATGTGTCGGTGCATAAAAGGGCAAACACGCTTAGTTTTGATGAAGTTATGCGTGAAGTTTTGAATGATCGTTTTTGACCGCATTCTTTGCTTTGTCAAGGGCGGTCGCCAAGTCGGACAAATGAACAAAATAAGGTGATTTTTGGCTATCGGCAAGGCGAAAGCAAGGAAAAGCAAAACCTTGCTCGCTGGCTAGGCGGTTAATTTGGCTTTGCTTAAGGTGCGGATAATAAATTTCGCACACTTCACGCAGTTCCACCACCAATTTTCCAAACTGTAAAAATAGATAGTCTTGGGTGGAGATTGCAGCTTGGATGGTTTTATTCTGCATCAATACTTCCTCCACTTAGTTTGATAAGGGCTTCGGCGTGTGCGATAGCATTTTCTCTGCTTTTGTGCAAAAGCCCTTTACTTAAAGCCAATTTATCCAATTTATTGCCTACCCACATACTTAGTATTGCGTAGCTGTTAGCCATTGGGTCAGCTATCCAATATTTATCACCATCTTGCAATGGTTCGCTCTCAGGTTTTGGAAAACTCACATCACCAACAGCAACCATCTCTGATGTCATGCGAAACTCAATATCATCAGACAAAAAGACATTCACATCGCTCATGCCACTTAACTTAAACCACTCATCATGACCTAGACAACGGTACTCGACCGTTCTATGCTCTTTTAGAGCCCTAATAATCTCGTCATAGCTTAGTTTATTGCTCATTTTCACGCTCCTTTTCTCTTTTCCACGCCCATAGTAGGCAAAATTCAACATAGTTTAGTGGTCTGTATCGCACTGTCATCAATATCGGCAGTTCGTACAGTCCTGTGTGTACATACATCATATCAAGTCCTTACTCGTGCGTAGCTGGTGTAGCCGTTCGGCGTAAGCTCTGGATTTTCAGCGTAAATTTCATCCATACTATCCAGCACCGCCCCATAAATTTCACCAAATCCACAAGGTCCGACCTGCATATCCGTCACATAAGTGCGACCATGCACATCATCTTTGATGACCACCTCAATAAAGAACAACCGCTCATCATCAACTGCAACCCTCTGTGGTCGCCAATCACCAAAGAACCGACTGCGGGCAAATACCTCTTCGGCACTCTCGCCATAGATGGGGAATTGCCAATAACCGAACACCTCCATCCCAAGCTTATCTTGTAGTTTGCGTTCGTGGTCGAGCTTTTTTTGGTAATTTCGCCTGCCTTGCTCACGCTTTTTAGCGATTTTGTGTTTTCTGGATTTAGTTTTCATTTATTCTGCCATCCACATACAGCCACAAACCTCGTGGCTGTATGCTTTTTCCAAAATTAACCTTGAAATTTACCAAAGAACAAGCAAAATTCAGAATCAAGCTTATCTTTGACCGCTTGCAAAAAGTCATTTGCCAACTCTTCGGTCAAAAGCTCATAACCCACGATAGATAGGGTGAATTCGGGCTTGCCATTGGCGGTATTGATGGACAATCTAAGTCTGACAGTTTTTGGTTCGCTTAGGGTCTCATACAGCGTGTTTTTGATTTCAAAGTACGCTGGCAGTAGCCCTGCTTGCGATTTGACCGCCACCGTTTCAAGCCGTGAGCGAGACTCTCTAAAATTACCGACTTGGCTCGTGCTTTCGGCAAGCTCATCAATCTTCATGTCTCGGATAACAGCGATGGCTTTTTTCATGGCAATCTCTTCGCCGTTTTCGTCCAAAGCGACAAACTGACCGCCCCAATCTTCCAAGAATACCGCAAAATCTTTTTGGCTGACACGCCCATAATTATGCAAATCAGTGATTTTTTCATACACTTTGGTGGGATTAGCGGTCAAAACCGCGCAAAAATCACAATGTCCCATCGGATAATTGTCATCGCCAAAGTTTAGTACCGCCACTGCTTCCATCGCTGATTTGTCAATGAAAATCTTGGTATTTGCCGCTGTGCCATTTACTTCAACAAATTCACTGAATGAAGTTAGGTCATCAGTGCTAAATGTGCCACGCTTACGAGTGCGAGCGTCAAGAAAACTGTCAATATCGCCAAGCCTAATGTTGCCGTTGTAAGCAATGCCATTGTCGCCAAATTTTAAGATGTCTGGGCGTGCTAGGTCAGCAACGACCGCAAGGTCAGATTCGTGTTTTTCAAAAATGTTTGTCATACAGATACCTCTTTTGGTGTTGAAAATAGCTGAACTTCGTCAGCAGGGAATAGACTTACCGTGCCGTTTCGACCGCAGTACATCGGCGTTTCACGCACATAGTCTTCTTTTCGTGTGCCAAAGGTCTCAGGGGCGGTGTAGTCGAGCTTGTGCTTGACCGAAACCTGACCCATGCCTTTTTCGCCAAGTTGCGTAATGTCAAAGGTCAGTTTAACCTGTCCTTTTTTGCCCGTGGCAATCACTTGACTGCATACATCGCTGATTGCCATGCCGATCTGATCGGCAAACGCTCCGCCTGTCAAATCTGTGAGAAATTCACAGGCGTCGGTTGATTTAAATTCACTCATGATTTTCCTCCGAGTGGTTAGGGTTAATCTTGTTGATAAAACTTCCCATCTCTCTCCACACCCACCGCCATCAGTACATTTTTGGCGGTGGCATAAGATAGGGCTAATGATGCTTGTGCCTGTCTGATGGTTATCCCATCTGGGTGCTTTGCCAGCAGGCGTCTGGCATAAAAGCAATGTGTACCAAAATCCCATCGCTTGCGACGAGCGGCGAGCGGTGTGGCACAAAATGACAAATTGTCTGACATCACACGCTCCGCTGCTTTTCATAAGTTTTAAAAATGAATGTCAAAGCATCTGCCAAAAACACTCTCTCGCTAGGCAGCACCTGCCTATCATTGATCATTCGCACATGGTGGGACAGCCACGACAGCTGACCATATACAGCGAATAGCATTTCTAGGCGGACATCGCCATTTTGACTCTTTTCATAGCTCGTCAGATTTTTGATGGCATCGTTTCGCACGGTGCAAGCATGGCTGGTACTTAGCACCATCTTGGCAAGCTCACGGCGGATTTTGGTTGTGGTTAAAGCCATTTTTTATCTCCAAAATAATTGACAAGATACGCTCTTGCCTTTACTCCTTCGGTCTTGTAGATGGTTCGCACCGCCTCGTTCTCACCACCGTGCATAATCATAAGCACGCCACCTGCAAAATCCACACTCCAACGCTTGTTGCCATTGTCGTCATAACCATATTCCGTTGCTTCGATGACAAAACCAAATTCGCCTTTATCATTAACCACGACATCTAGCGGCAATAACGCTCGCTCTGTAATAACACGCTCATCATCACTAAAACGGTCAAGCTCACTCATACGAGCCAGCAGTGCGTCAATGATGAGATTTGTGCCATTATCTGATTGCTGGTTGCTCATCTGTACTTCTCCACATCACATTTGACGGGATAACCGTCCGCTTGCCATGATAGGCACTCTTGATAGTCAACTTCTGCTTGCTTTTTTAGGGCAATGTCGCACCCACGCAATGACAGTAAGGCAAAAAGACCAATCATCGCTGTTTTTAGGATAAATTCGCCGACCTGCTGGGGCTTGATGGCAATATTTAGCATAAACGACTCCATTTCTTAAATACAGATATATTAAAACATTTGTATTTAAGAAATGCAAGATATTTTGTAGTTATTTGCGAAAAAATTTTCTAAGGTGTTGTTATTTTTGGATAAAAGGCATGAAAAACCGCATGAACGGATTACCATTCATGCGGTCTTGATAGGGAGTGATGAGTTGTGGATTTTACCAGCTTTGAGTGCTTGACCACCAAAAGACATGACCAAGGATTTTGTAGGTGGCAAAAAACTGTTCGCTGCTCATCGTCTCATCAGGGTACAAAGATGAGTTGGCGTAAAATAGTCGCACCTGCTCGCCTTGTGGGGTTGGTTTGCTTTGTAGGTAGGCACAATACAGCACATCATTCGCCAACAAAGCGTATATCTTGCCGTTTTTAATCTGTGTCTTGCTAACATCAAAGGCAATTTCACTGTTGTCATTGATGATGGGCGACATACTATCCCCCACAATAACACCAATCCTTGCGTCCTGCGGATTGACCCCCAAGACCTCCAGTGTTGTTTTTTCTAGCATGAGTTTATTCCTATGTTGGGGGTTGTAGTGGCGGATTGGCACAACTTCCCTTTGCGAATACGCATCAAAATCCGCAACCTTTGTGATTGTACCTTGCTCGCTCACTTCCATCGCCCCATTGCCATTCAAAAGCCAGTCAAGATTTACATTCAGAGCCAATGCAATATCACGGGCATACTTGCTTTGTATGCTTTTGCGACTTTCTATGGCGTTAATCTGCCCCTGTCCACACCCTGCCAAATCAGCAAGTTGTTGCTGTGTCATACCTCTAAGCTCACGGACATATCTGACACGCTCTCCGAATGTTTGTCTTGACATATTGCTAAGTCCTTATGTTTACGGTTAATACCGTCATTGGGTTAATGGGTAAAGTCTGTAACAACAAAACGATTATAAATCGCCTATCCTTGCTCATAGTATAAAATACATTTGTATTATTATCTAACTAAAAAATATCTTGAATTATGAATACAAAAGTTTTAAAATGGGGAAAATTTAAATACAAAGGTACTTATTTATGACAACACCTCTTGAAGCACTCCAAAAGGCAGTAAAGATTGCAGGCGGTCGTAAGCAACTTGCCGAGTTGATAGGGTGCAAACATTATACACACATCGGCATCATGCTTACTCGTGACAAACGAGCCAGTGCCAGCTATGTCTTAAAAATCAGTAAAGCGACAGGCGTGCCACCCAACGAGCTTAGACCCGACCTTTACGAACTCTAAAAAGAAAAAGCCCATTGGGGGCAACCAATGGGCTTAAAAGTGCTTAACTAGCAAGCGAGATTATTATATGACAAGCAAAGACAAAAAACAAGGGCAAAACACACGCCCACCCCTAAACTTCGACCATATCCAATCCCAAGCCAACGGCTACTATGTCAGCCGTATCTTTCCTGCGGTGGGCATCAAGCTACATTCCAATCACAAAAAACATCAGCCCTGCCCCCTATGTGGTGGCTCGGATCGCTTTCGCTGTGATGACAAAAACGGCACAGGCTCATGGATATGTAATCAATGCGGTGCTGGGAGCGGTTATACGCTCGTGCGAGACTACACAGGGCATGATGCTTACGACACGCACGCACTCATCGCTGATATTCTTGGCATTGATGGCGGTAAGCCCATTTCGGAAGCTGACCGTAAGGCATGGGCAAAGGCACAAGCCGAGCGAGAATCGGCTGAAAAGGCAGCCAAAAAACAAGCTCGACAAACCGCTGCCAAAACCGCTCAAGACCGCTGGCACACCGCCACACCTTGTGATAGCCACTCTTATCTGACCAAAAAAGGCGTACAGTCGCATGGCTTGCGTGTGGACAACAAGGGCAATCTGCTGATTCCTTTGTACTTTCACAATACAAATACAGGCAACATCACGCTGTGTAATGTCCAGTCCATCGACCAAGATGGTAATAAACTCTTTGTTAAAGGCGGTCTGGTCGGTGGTGCGTTCTGCACGCTGGGCGATGTACTGGCAAGCGATACGATTTTTGTCTGTGAAGGCTATGCCACAGGTGCAAGTATTTATGAGAGCATCGCTGGCAAACACCCTGTTATCATCTCGTTTAACGCTGATAATATGGTAAAATGTGCGTCTATTGTACGCACAATATACCCACATCATCGGCTCATCTTTTGTGCTGATGACGACAAAGCGACCGAGATTAAGACAAACAAAAACACAGGCATTTTGGCAGCCAAACAAGCAGCAGACATCGCACAGGGCGAAGTCATCAGCCCTGACTTTGGCAATGATGAACGCACCACGACTGGCGAGCTTACCGATTATAACGACCTGCACGCTCATTTTGGCATGGAAGTGGTTAAGGCTCAGATGATTCACGCCCTAAATCGTCCACGGCCTGTCACCACGGACGGCTACACGCTGGATGACATCACTGATCACTTCTACATGATCAAAGAAGTGGGTAAGCTGACCAACAAAGTGTATTATAAGCACCCCACCGACCCCGAACAATGCACCGAAATGACAAAAACGCATTTTATGGGCTTGGTTGGTCGTGAGTTGGCGAATGCGTGGTTTTATAGTGGCAAGCAAAAAGTCATCACTCGCCAAGAAGTCAATACCAACAAATCCGCACAAGCCGCCATCGCTTATGCCAGTATTTTTGAGCAATATTGGTATATCCAAGGCACCAAAGAAGTGTTCAATTTTAAAACGGGTAAAAGACAGCCCATCGAGACGCTCCGCCTTGAATTTCCCAATGAATTTGACGACTGGCAAAAATCCGTCCACCGCCAAAAAGTCGAGTCGGACAACATCTGGTTTGACCCAACTCGCACCAAAACTGCTCCACATGGCGAAAATTACATCAATACCTTCAAGGATTTAACTATTCAGCCCTTGACTGCGATGGAGCTTGGCATTGACCCATCAAAGTTTGGCGAAGCGTTTTTGTATGGTATGTGTTCGCCTGTGATTGAACTGGTTAAGCATCTATGCGGCACGGATACACAAGCCCTTGACTGGGTGCTAAACTGGCTGGCTATCCCTTTGCAGAATCTAGGCACCAAAATGGATACCGCCCTGATTGTACATGGACACATTCAAGGAGCGGGCAAATCACTGTTTTTTGACCGCATCATGCGTCGCATTTATGAGCAGTACAAGCTCACGCTCGGTCAAGGTCAGCTAGACAGCCAGTACAACGACTGGGTGGAAGGTAAATTGTTCTGCGTATTTGAAGAGATTTTGCAAGGCAAAGAGCGATACAGTCAGATGGGCATGATTAAGCAGCTCATCACAGGCGACACTGTATATATCAACAAAAAATTCGTCAGCGGCTGGACGCAAGATAACTTTGTCAATACCGTGTTTTTGTCGAACGATATGCAGCCGTTATCGCTTGATGAGAATGATCGTCGTCATGTGGTGCTATATCCCACCAGCGAAATCCCCACGGACATTCAGACATCGGTAGAAAAAATGCTTGATGGCGATGATGAATTGCTGATCCGTGCGTTTTATACTTATCTGCTGTATAGAGATGTGGGCAAGCAAAACGCCCATACTAAGGCAATACAGACCACCGCCAAAACACGCCTACAAGAACTCTCCATGTCCAGCTGGGAGCGATTCTACAAGGCATGGAAAGAACACTTACTAGACGCACCGTATCAGACCTGCCTGACCCAAGACCTGTATGCCTACTATGTGCATTGGTGCAAGGCAAATGGCGAGCGTAGCACATCCGCCACCAAGTTTTTAACCTTTGTGGGGTTGCGTGAAGACAAGCGAATCGTTCGCTATGCTTACGACATCGAGCAGAACGGCAAAGTCGTTGGCAGGGTCAATAAGCAATCCACCGTCATTTATCTCAATTTTGGCGATGAAAAGCCCGACCAAAGCTGGTACGGAGACGCTATCTTATCATTTAAGAAAGCAATCGGCAGATATATGCTGGAAAATAAAACTTAAAACCAGTATGATATAAATCCAAAATTTTCAAACTGTGAAGGGTGTGAAGGGTTTGATTAGACCCTTCACACGACCCATCACATCATCAAAGCCTTAATACATCTAGCTTTTAGCCCTAACTGTGAACCGTTAGGGCTAATTTTTTTATTTCTATTAAATGGCAAAATTTTATTTTAAATTTTTTTCTCATAACACCAAATAAACCCTTCACACCCTTCACACCCTTCACACACTATCTACAAGCTAATAATATCAGGGCTTACAGATGTTAAGGGTTTTGTTAAGGGTTCGTATGATTTGACAAAACCCATCACAGCATCGGATAATCAACCATCACACCAAAATATAAGGACAATCATGCTCAGCCACAAAATCCCAAAACCCCAACTCATCGCCGCCGCCGAAAGTTATGCCAAGGTCAGCCCCTTTGCTGATGCCTGCTATCGGTATTATTTTTATCTTGACGATGTCGCTCGTACACATCTGATCGCTGTGCTTGCCACCGAGTTTGCCGAACATCTAACAACTCTACCCACCAAATACCATCAGCCTGTCATTCATGCAGCATTAACCGAATTGTCTTATCCCAAAAAGCCTAACGCCCTGCGCATCTTTCCTGTCAAAGAACGAGCGTGCTGCGTTGGCGTCAGTCGCCGTCAGTATTATCGTTTGCCCTTTGACACCGCCATCGATGACATCATCAATCAAATCACCGCCATCGCCAAAGTCGTCGCTGGCAAAGTCCAAGCCCAGCTCGGCAAAAACTTTCAAGCAGGCTATTGACAAGATGGCACACTTTTTAGTATCATTTTGCTATGATAGCCGTTTGGTATAGATAACGGGCATCATCATAATAAAATAACCCAAAAGCTCTTGCAGGTATTCGCTTGCAAGAGCTTTTTATTTGGCAAAACAAAACCCCTTGATACTGGACATATCAAGGGGTTTTTAATTTAAACCTAATTGCAGTAGGAATAAATCTTAACATGAATTTTAACATAGATTTCGGTCAATGGGTAGTCAAAATGCTAGAAAAATACGAAAACTCGCCAAAAGTTCGCTTCTTGATTAACTGGATTATCTTGTGCTTGACGGTGTTTGTTTGCACTGGCTTTATCAATGCGGTTAAGTGGTGGTAACAATGAAACTCCCCACCCTACAACCCCGCCTAAAACCTGCCCAATCCCACACCCCAAAGAAAAACTGGGGCAAAGGTCGTGGCGGCAGGGCATGGCGACGACTTCGTGATGAGATTTTGTCACGGGATAACTACACCTGCCAAGCTTGCGGACGAGTTGGCGGACAGCTTGAGCTAGACCACATCGTCAATGTCGCCCAAGGCGGCACAGATGATAGGTCAAATCTACAAATCCTTTGCCACACCTGCCACAAAACCAAGACGCAGACTGAAAGTCAGGTGGGGGGAGTGCAACAATTTTTAAGCTGATTTCACGGACACCACGCCCCCACTCGTGTATAAAAAAATTTCCGCTTCGGTAAATTTTTCCGTTTTTCCAAAAGGGAATATTTATTGGATATTGCGATAAATAGGAGCTAGTAATGGCGAAAAAATGTATAGAAACTTATGCTAAGTGCATCGCAAAAGGTTATGACTGGCTGGATGCAATGGAGCAAGCGGGCTACAAGGTGGATAATTTGGAGAGTGCCAAACGCCAAAAAAGAAACCTTGATGGCGATGAAAGTATAAAAAAACGCATTAAAGAATTAACCGAGTATTACGCCAAAAAAGAAAACAATCCCACAGACATAACCGAGAAACTAAGCCCTCGTGAGTATTTGGAAAGTGTATTTAACAATGTGGAAAATAATCCAGACCACCGCTTAAAAGCAGCTATCGCCCTAATGCCCTATGAAGAAGCGAAAAAGGGCGAAAAAGGCGTAAAAGAAAGCAAAATAGAGACTGCAGAACAGCTTGCAATAGGCGATTACGGTTCTTTGACAATGCAAATGCAAGGCAAATTATTTAACTGAAATGACAACACCTACTTGGACAACCGCACTTCCCGACTGGGAAGAGAAAATCATCAAGGGAGACAGCTTAATACCGTGCAAACCCTTATTTCCTGAAGCCGCCGAAATTGCTTTAAAGTTCTTTAAAAAATTAAGACTCGTTGATGTCAATGAGTCACCCATGATTGGCGATGTAAGTAAAGACTGGGTGTACGACTTTGTTGGGGCGGTGTTTGGAGCATTTGATTGCCAAAAGAAAGAGAGGTTGATTAAAGAGTTTTTCTTACTCATCTCCAAGAAAAATTCAAAATCCACCTTGGCGGCAGGCATCATGCTTACCGCCCTTGTACTAAACGAGCGAAAAGAATGCGAAATGGCAATCATCGCTCCCACAAAAGAGGTGGCAGACAATAGCTTTCGCCCATTGGAAGCAATGATACGAGCCGACCCCGTACTCTCTAGGATATTTAACATTTCAGCACACACTAAAACCGTTACTCATCTTGGCAATAAATCCACCCTAAAAGTTGTCGCTGCTGAGAATGATACTCTAGCGGGAGCAAAATATACCTATATTTTAGTAGATGAGATTTGGGTGTTTGGTAAGCGAGAGGGGGCAGCCTCCATGCTCCGTGAGGCAAAAGGTGGTTTAGCAAGTCGTCCAGATGGCTTTGTAATTTATTTAACCACAATGAGCAACGAAATGCCCGCAGGAGTGATGAAAGAAAAACTGGACTACGCTAGAATGGTGCGTGACAAAACGCCTGTTCTTAATGAACAAACAGGTTGTTATGAGCCGTTTGTGGATAATGAATTTTTGGGCGTGTTGTACGAGTTCCCCAAATCAATGCTTGAAAACGGAGAACATCTAAAACAAGAAAACTGGTATATTACCAACCCAAATCTAGGGGCAAGCGTTAATGAACGGTTTTTAGTAAGTGAATTTAGAAAAGCTAAACTATCACCCAACAAAAGCGAATTGCAAGACTTTTTGGCAAAGCATCTTAATGTGGAAATTGGCATTTCGCTCCGTGCAAACCGCTGGGCTGGGGCGGAGTTTTGGGAAGAAGCAGGACGAGATTTTACGCTTGATGAACTCATTGAAAAATCGGAAGTGATTACCATGGGCGGCGATGGCGGCGGTCTTGATGACTTGCTTGGTTGTGCAGTGGTCGGACGCTTACCCACGCCAAAATACATCTACACCGATGACAATAATATCCGCCACGAAGTCAAGCAGTGGTGGGTATGGGTCCGTGCGTGGTGTCACCCCATCGCCCTTGAACGACGAAAACAGGACGAACCCCGCTACCGAGATTTTGAAGCCGATGGCGACCTTGTCATCGTGCAAAATGTCGGCGATGATGTTGCTGAGTTTGCCGATATCGCCAAAAAAATCTATGACAGTGGCAAACTTGACAAGATTGGGCTTGACCCCGCTGGGGCGGACGACATTTTCATCGCCCTAGAATCCATCGGTATTCCCAAAGACACGCACATCACAGGTGTGTCGCAAGGTTGGCGATTGGGCGGTTATCAAAAAGTATGCGAACGCAAAATCGCCAGTGGCGACCTAACCCATGCAAACCAGCCAATCATGGCGTGGTGCGTGGGCAATGCCCGAGTCAAGCTGTCAGGCACAAGCGTGGCAATGAGCAAATCTGAAAGCGGTAACGGTAAGATTGACCCAGTGATTGCGATGCTGAACGCCGTGGCACTGATGAGTCAAAACCCTGCTCCGCCAAAGAGTGCTGATGATATTGGGGTTTATTTTTGACAAAAACAAACCCACTCATAGAGTGGGCAGATAAAAACAGGGCGATGACGGACTGCTGTAACAGTCCGCCACCCCTACGACAAACCGAGCTTGTCGCAAGCGAAACCCTGCTACTATGTACATAGCGTGGCAAGGGTATCACATTTTTAACAAAATTGCGATAGGTTGAGCCATGAAACAAGTAAATTGTCGCTCCTGTGGGCGATTATTAGCCAAAATTGGAAACTTTAATGATTTAGAAATCAAATGTCCACGCTGTAAAGCGTTTAATGTTTTGAGCGTCGAGAACGCCTTGCCAGAAGTCCAAAGAGACTCAAGCACAGGTAATCTTGATGACCAAAGCATACCAAAAAGCACCCCTGCCATTCGTGGGCCAAAAACGAATGTTTTTAAAGGAATTTCGCAAGATTTTGGACAAAATCCCAAATGACGGCGAAAATTGGGCGATTATTGATGTGTTTGGCGGTAGTGGACTACTTGCCAACAATGCCAAAGCCTACAAGCCCAAAGCCACCGTTATTTATAACGACTTTGACGGCTATACAAAACGGCTGACCCACATTGATGATATTAACCGTCTGCGTGACATTTTGTTTGAAATGACACAAGATGTGCCACGCCAAAAACGCATATCAGACGAGTTAAAAGAGCGAATTTTACAGGCGATTGACGACTTTGATGGTTATGTGGACGCTAGAAGTGTCAGCACTTGGTTGTTATTTAGTGGCAAGCAAATTAATCACATCAGCGAGCTTGCCAGCCACCAAATGTATAACACCGTCCGTACCAGCGATTATGACAATGCGGACGGCTACTTGGACGGGCTAATTATTACGCATGAAAGTTTTGAGACTTTGATACCCAAATATGCCAATACGCCAAACACCTTGTTATTGCTTGATCCGCCCTATATTTGCACCGAGCAAAAAGCGTATGCGATGACGGGGTATTTTGGCATGACAAAGTTTTTGCGGTTAATGAAACTGGTGCGTCCGCCGTATCTGTTTTTTAGCAGTACAAGAAGTGAGCTGTTGGATTATATGGACTATCTCAAAGACTGCGAACCTGCAATGTGGCAACGCATTGGCGACTTTGAAAAAGTGAGCGTAAATAGCCACATCAATTATAACGCCGAATATGAAGACAATATGCTTTATCGGTTTTAGTGAGACCAAGCCCCTGCCAATAGGGGTTTTATTTTTTAGGAATGATAATGACCAAAGCCTACTCAACCCTACAAATCAAATCGGTAACCGACACGGACGATGAACGCCTTATCACAGGCATTGCCACGACACCCAGCACCGACCGAGATGATGACATTTTAGAGCCGACAGGGGCAAAATTTGCCTTACCAATCCCGCTACTGTGGCAGCACAATCACAATCAACCCATTGGCGAAGTGATACAGGCAACCATTACCGACAAAGGCATTGAGATTGTCGCCAAAATTGCCAAAATCGCAGATGACGGCAAATTAAAAGACCGTATTGATGAAGCGTGGCAATCTGTCAAAAGCGGACTGGTTAAATGCTTGTCCGTTGGCTTTAAAATCAAAGAATACAATTATTTGGAAAGCTCGTGGGGGCTGCATATCAAAGAATGGGAATGGTACGAATTATCCGTTGTAACTATCCCTGCTAATGCCGATGCGGTTATTACTAGCGTTAAACAAATTAAAGAGGCGTTTGGCTTGCCGCCCCTACCCACGCCAAATCCACCGATAAACCGCTTAACAGAATTACCAAAACCACCACCAACCCAAACCACAATCAAAAAAGCAACCCCCAGTAATGGTGCGGTTGCTTTAATTTTACCCACAAACGGAGTGAAACTTTTATGAATTACCAAGTACAACTGGCACAAATTAACGCCACCATCAAAGCCAAACACGCTCAAATTGGCGAGATTATGACAAAATCAGTCGCAAGCGGACACACCCCAAGCGATGATGATGAAGCCACCATCAAGGCATTAGAAACCGACATCGATCGCTTAGAAAAGAACGCCGAACGCTTACAAAAACTGATTAAATCAGTAGAAACCGCCCCAAATCCTACCGAGATTGTTGGTGAAAATCCAGAACAAGCAGTGGCAAGTGCGACTGGCGAGCCTATCCCCAAAGAGACCAAAAGCGTGAAAGTAGAATCTAATTTGCCAAAAGGCACAGGCTTTGCCCTGCTAGTCAAGGCAAGTGCGATCGCCACCAAGTCCAAAGGCGGCATTACCACTCGTGAAGTGCTGCAAGGCTGGAACGCACCCGAAAGCGTCATCAACGCCGCCACCCAAAAGGCAGTCATCGGCACAACCACCGAGACTAATTTTGGTAAAGAGCTTGTAGATTATGCCAATTTGACAGGAGAATTTATTGAGCTTGTCCGTCAAAAAACCGTGGTAGACAAAATCGCCGCCCAAATGCGACAAGTCCCATTCAATGTAAAAATCCCAACACAGACCGCCAGCGGTAGTGTCGGCTGGGTTGGCGAAGGTAAGATGAAGCCTGTGGGTAATCCTGAATTTGGCTCAATGACCCTAGGATTTGCCAAGCTTGCTGGGATTGTACTACTGTCGGATGAGATGATCCGATTTAGCAATCCAAAAGCCGACCAAATGGTGCGTGATGATTTGGTGCAGACAGTGGCTCAGTTTATTGATCAGCAGTTTTTTGACCCTGAGAAAGCAGAGACTGCAGAATCCCCTGCGTCTGTGCTCAATGGCGTGTCTGCCATCACAGCGACAGGTACGACGAGCGACAAGGTGGATGCTGATTTGCAAACCCTAATCGCTCAAATCGTCGATAGCGGCTTAACGCTTGAAGGTGCGTACTGGGCAATGAGCGAAACTCGTGCGATGCAGCTGTCTGGTATGCGTGATGCCTTGGGTCGCACTTACTTTGAAGGCATGAGCCTTGTGGGTAATCGCTCATTAAAAGGCTTGCCAGTGGTAACGAGTGGTCAGCTTGCCGATAAGATTGTCCTAATCGTGCCAGGCCAAATCCTGCTTGCCGATGATGGCGGTGTGGATTTCTCGGTGTCGAACGAAGCGACCATCAACATGGGCGATGACCGCACGCCAAACTTGGTGAATCTGTTCCAAAACAACCTTACCGCAATCCGTGCCGAACGCTTTATCCGCTGGAAAAAACGCCATGCCAAGGCGGTCGGCTATATCAAGTATTAAACCAAAAACCACCAAAAAACAGTCCAACAATGGGCTGTTTTTGTTGTGGATAAAGGGCTTATTCACAACAAAAACAGCAGATTAAGGGGTTAAAAATGCAAATCAAATACTTAAAAGACGCACCGCTTGGGGCGACAGGCGAAACGGCTGATGTTCCAGATGACCAAGCTAAAGTGCTGATCACGCTTGGTATTGCCGAAGCCTTGACAGACAAAAAGCCTAAGCGAACCAAAGCAAAAACCGACAAAACCGCAGAATTGGAACTTTCCTAATGGGCTTTTTTGATTTATTCCGTAAAAAATCGCTCGCCCCTGTATCAACTGGCAGTAACTACTGGCTACCCATCATCAATGAACCCTACACAGGGGCGTGGCAAAAAAACGATGAGTTAAAACGCACCGATTTAACCAGCTTTCATGCGGTGTTTGCGTGTGTGAGCTTGATTAGTGCTGACATTGGCAAATTACGCATTCGCACAAAGTCGGTACAAGACGGCGTGCTTTTGCCTGCCAAATCACGCAGCCAAGCAATCCTGCACCGTCCAAACAAGCACCAAACTTGGCAGCAATTCATCGAAAACTGGGTCAGCTCCAAGCTACTGCGTGGCAATGCCTACATTTTAAAACAGCGGGATATTTTTGGCGAAGTGTGGCAACTTTATGTCCTAAACCCCGACCGTGTCAAGGTGCTTGTTTCGGACACTGGCGAAGTGTTTTATCAAATCAGCACCGATAAACTGTACGGATTAACTGATACCACCGTACCAGCGTCCGAAATCATTCACGATCGCTACAACTGCCTATACCACCCACTTGTCGGCTTATCGCCCCTAACCGCTTGTGCGATGAGCGTAGGGCTTGGGCTTTCCATTCAAAACCAATCTCGCACGCTGTTTGGCAATAATTCTCGCCCAAGCGGGATTTTGTCCGTACCGAGCGACATCAACCAAGAAAAGGCGGATAAAGTCAAATCAGACTGGCAGAAAAGCTACACAGGCGTTAATCGTGGCGGTATTGCCGTGCTTGGAAGTGGGGCAAAATATGAACCGATTGCCATGAGTGCGTCAGACAGCCAAGCCCTAGAACAGCTAAAAATGAGCAGCGAAACGGTCTGCTCGGTGTTTCATGTGCCAGCGTTTAAAGTCGGCATGGGTGAGGCAAAGGCAGGTCAGAAAGTCTCGGATTTGAACGAAATCTACTACTCAGATTGCTTGCAGCACTACATTGAGGCGATTGAAAACTTGCTTGATGAACATCTTGACCTTGAAAAAGGCGTGGAATGTGAGGCGGATTTAAGCCCACTTATCCGCATGGACAGCACCAGCCAAATCGCCTACCTTAAAGAAGGTACGATGAGCGGTATTTTTAGCCCAAACGAAGCAAGGGCAACACTGGGTTTACCGCCTGTGGTCGGTGGGGAAAGTCCGCTGATGCAACAGCAAAATTACAGCTTGTCGGCACTCGCCAAACGAGACAACAGCGACAATCCTTTTGGCCATGCACCCAAAGCCGAGCCTACCGAACCACAAAAAACGGTCAAGCCCCGTTTACGCATTCGTGGCGTGCTGGATACAGGAGATAAGTGATGAGCCAATTTGCCACGCTTGATGAAGTCAAGCACCATCTGCGATACGACGATGATGACAGCGATGAGATTTTGACAATTTTTCTGCAAAGTGCCGAAAATGCCGTTAAAAACTACATCACAGACGAAATCACGGACAAGATGCTACCCAGCCTAAAAACTGCTACCCTGTTAATGGTTGGTTATCTTGATGACAATAGAAACAGCGAGAACGGAGCGGAGTTTGGCAACTTTTTGCCCGCTCCTGTACGGCAAATTTTAAGTCCGTATCGTATGCCCATTTTTTAGGGGAGATTATGAATGCAAGTCAGTTAAGGCATAGAGTAACACTGCTTACTCAGCAATCTACAATTAACGAGCTGGGCGAGCATATCACCGAATGGCTACCAACAAAGAAAGTATGGGCAGCTTTTACACCACTATCAGTCAAAGATGTCATCGCTGCACAAGGCACAGGTAGCCGCATGGTGGCACGCTGTACGATACGCCATCAAGTAGGCATCACCAGCGGTATGCGTCTGGTACATCAAGACCAGCACTATGCCATTACAGGCGACCCCCTGCCCGACCCAAGGGGTGGCAGAGAATACTTAACACTCATGCTAGAAACCGTATGAAAATCGAAGTTAAGATTGATGGACTAAAAGAGCTGGATGAAGCATTGGCAGCCTTTGAAGACAGAATTGCAAAAAAAGCCTTATATAGCGCCTTGTCTTATGCCGCCACGCCGATGATGAAAGATGCCAAACGCCGAGCCATCATCGCCGAAAAAGCCCACAAGATGAACTATGGCAGATTTTCAAAAAAGTATGTCGAAGTCAAGCCTGGGCTGGTTCGTAATGCCATCAAACGCAGACGGCTCAAAAAATCAGAGCTTAGAAAATTGGGCGTCAATGCTGGCATCGCCATTCATGTTGGCAAAGACAAAAAACAAAAGCTATATCCGAACTACTGGCCATTCATTGAGTATGGCACAGTCAAACAGCCTGCCTATCCGTTTTTTCGCCCTGCTTTTGATGCTAATGTGATGCAGGCATTTCAAAGATTTTCTTTTAAGCTCGCCCAAAACATCGCCAAACAACAATCATTATTGGAGAGTGCAGACGATGGATAGTTATGCCTTGATGTATCCTATCTTATCCACCCTTGTGGACAAGCGTGCCTATGTGGACTATGTGCCAGAGCAGCCTACAGGTAAGCTCATCGCCCCGCCCTACATCGTCTATCGTGAGATAGATGCGATAGCAGATAATGTACTTGATGAGTTCTTAGGCGTTGAGTATGTGCGTGTGCAAGTCGATGTATATCATAAAACACATTTAGAGTGCCGAAAATTATCAAACCAAGTTATCGCCGTCATGCTATCAAGCATTAAGCACTGTGAGTTCATTAGCCGTCAAAGGCTATACGACCCAGAAACCAAATTTGCTCGTTATAGCATGGATTTTCAATTTTCAACCACTGTGGCATAAGCCACCTAATAGGAGACCGCCATGAGCGACAACAACTCATCTGCCGACAGCTTTTATCAGCTGCACTACTCCACCGATGGCAAGGTATTTAAAAAAGTTCCAAAACTACAAAATGCTGACCCACCACCCAAGAAAAAGACCGTCGATGACATCACACCAACCGACAGCCATGTCAAAATCGAAGAACCTGTCAATTTTTATGAAGGTAGTGAAATTAAATTCAGCTATGCCCACATCGAAGGTAATGCTGATCACACCGCTTTAAAAAAGGCTTACGATGACAATACCGAGCTAACTTGGCAATTTCGCTTTGTAGATGCTCCATCACTCAATCAGCAGTTCAAAGGTCGCATTACCGACATGACGCCATCTTTGGACAAAGCCAAAAAAATGCGGATGGAATGCACCCTATCCATGACTGATAAACCTGTGGCGATTACCGCCGATGGCACACCCATAGAAGCATAGGAGTAAAACATGAGCTTTAAATCTAAACTGCTTGGCTTAACCGACAAGCACAAACCAAAACCCATCCCCTACACCTGCCCAGTAACAGGCGAAAAAGCCTACATCAAGCGATTTACGATGGCAGAGCGAGAACATTACGCCGATGCCATCACATCTGCCGACAATGGCAAACGCAATGCCACCGCCTTTACGCTCATCATGTGTGATGCCAAAGGCGAGCTTATCTTTGATAATACAGACATTGACAAGCTGTCAGAGCTGCCTGAAGATGTGCTGACCAGTGCTGTAGCAGCATTCAACAGCCAGACGATGCTGACGATTGAGCAAGCCGAAAAAAACTCAGAGCCGCCCCAGTAAGGCGGTTTTTGTTTCGATTGGCGGGACACTTGGGCATGACGGTTGGCAGACTGATGGCAGAGCTGTCAGAAGATGAGCTGAACGAATGGCTGGCTTACGACCAGCTCGACCCCATCGGCAGTTATCGCAGCGATGTGCAGACCGCCCTTTTGGCGTATGTGCAATCAGGCGACCCACAATCATCGCTTGACGATTTCATTCTGTATGACCCAAATCCTTTGTCTGATAAAGAGCGAGCCGAGCAAGAGCGTCAAAAGCAAGCACAAGAGCGACAAGCCAATGTGCAAGCGATGAAAGATTATTTTGCTCATCTTGCCAAACAAAACAGCTGATTTTAGCTGTTTTGTTTGATTTTAATTGCCTGATTGTTGCTTTTGGTGTATATTATAACCAGTGCAATTTTGATTGAGACAATATCATGAAAAAACTGGTTTATATCGCTATTGCTCTTTTTATGCTTGTTGTATTTGCCAATAGTTGCTCTGACAGTAAGGAAAAAGGCGAACAAAGAGCCGATGGACAGACTGAATCCCCAACCACACAAGATACACAAGACGCACAAGCTACCAACACAGCCACAGCAGCGGCAGAGCCTGCCAGTGCGTCAAATTGGGATTATCAGCAAGAAGAAGACAAGATGCGTGGGACGAAAGTACATTTTGCCCATACACTATCTACGAATGCAGCAGACTTTTCATTTCCTTATGGTAAGTCGCAAGCAGCCATCAACCTACGCCACAACCAAAGCGGCACTGATGCCATGCTAAGAATTGTCAGCGGTCAGTTTGATTGCAATTATGATGGCTGCAGCATCGCTGTTAAATTTGATGATGGTGCTATTGAGACATACAGAATGTCCAATGCAGATAACGGCTTGAATGATGTGCTATTCTTTGATAACCCCAAAGCATTCATTAAGAAGCTGAAAAGCTCAAAAAGCGTCATTATTGAAGCTCCATTCTTCAATCATGGCAAAGAGCAGTTTGAGTTTAATATCGCAGGCTTAGACTGGCAACACTAACTTACAATCATTCTTTATCAAGCACAATCCAATCAAGATTGTGCTTTTTTGACATAATCACGAATGGCATTCATTAAAAGCTCATTTTGATTTAACCTCAGCTCTTTGGCAGATTGTACGATAAAATCAATGTCGTCAGTATGCAGTTTAAAGGCTTTTAGCTTGATGCCACGCTTGGCATCAGAGTCGGCTTGGATTTGGGTGCGTGATTTTGGGTTGTCGGTCAGTTTTGGCATTTGACAAATCCTTAAAATGTGCTATGATAAAAAGTGTAAGGGGTGAGCGGTGTTTCCTGCCGCTCCGCCATATCAAATCCTTATGGGTTTTGACTTAGGCGTTTATCTTAGTAAGCTGGTAAGCTGTACAAGATAAAGACCGCTACGATGATGATTTGAAAGGCTTTCATCGTATTCTCCTTACATTGGTGGAGAGCTGCATTTGCAAGGTAGCAGACTCACAACCTACAAGGCAAGGCTCCTACCCCTTGCCTTGATGTTTATATTATAGGTTAAACCTACTTAAAAAGCAAGTATTTTTGATAAATACTTGCTTTTTTTATTGCTTATTTATTCATCTTTAAGCCGCTTATCGCATGATGAGCGGCTTTTTTATTGGAGAAAATCATGTCCAACCAAATCGGCAAAGCCAGCATTTTATTAACCGCTGATACCGCCAGTTTTGAGACATCCATGGGTAATGCTCGTGCCACCGCTGGCAAGACCTTTGGCGACATCAAGGCAGACGCTTTGGACATGGGCAAGCAGGTCAAGGCAGGTTTTGCCATCGCTACTGCGGCATTTGCCGCTGCCAGTGCGACCATTGGCGTGCTGGTCAAAGACCAAATGGAGCTTGCGTCTGCCCTCTCCAAAACCGCAACCATCGCAGGCACATCCGCCACCCACATCCAAAAATACATCGTCGCAGCCAAAGCGATGGGCATCGAGCAAGACAAGCTCGGTGATATTTTTAAGGACACACAAGACAAAGTAGGCGATTTTTTGAGTACAGGCGGTGGCGAACTTGCCGACTTTTTTGAAAATATCGCCCCCAAAGTGGGCATCACCGCCAAAGAGCTGCGACAGCTGTCAGGTCCAGATGCCCTACAAGCGGTGTATGACGCCCTAGAAAAAGCCAACATCTCACAAAGCGAGATGATTTTTTATATGGAATCCATCGCCGATGAAGCCAGTCTGCTGATACCGCTGCTGGCTGATGCTGGAGCAGGCTTTGACCTGTGGGGCAAGGCGGCAGAGAATGCAGGGGCGGTGATGGATGAAAAAACCATCCGAGCCACGCAAGAGTTAAACACCGCCACCCAGATCCTTGATTTGTCTTATCAAGGGGTAAAAAATCAAATCGCCGTTGCTGTCATGCCCGTACTGTCTGACTTGGCGGGGTCATTGGTGCAAGATGCCAGCTTAAAAAGAAGTGCTGCTCAAGCAGGCGAAGTCCTTGCAGGCAGTCTAAAACTGATTGTCGGCACAGGTCGTGGAGCTGTTGGCGTCATCCAGCTGCTTGGCATGGCTATTGGTGGTCTGGGTGCCGCCATTGCCAACCCCTTGCAAGCATGGGAAATTCTATCTGGTACATGGGATGATATGAAAAAGGCGGCAGACAATACCAATGCTGCCTTAGACAGAATCTTGAACGCAGGTAATAACGGTGTTAACCCTACAGTTAAACGCCTAACTGACATCACTGTCGCTGCTGACAAGGCAACAACAGCACTTGGCAAAACAGGTGCCGAAGAGAAAAAAGCCCGTGAAGCTGCTGAAAAAGCTGCTAAGACTACATCGAAACAATCAAAAAGCAAAGGCAGCCCTATCCCGCAAAATACCGCAAAAGCGATTTTATGGGGTGCACAGCAGTTGGGTATCAACCCAAATTATCTTGCTTCTGTCATTTCCTTTGAAACAAGCGGCACATTTAGCACCAGTATCAAAAACCCAAAATCATCTGCCACTGGTCTAATACAGTTTATGCAGGATGCAGATGGTACATCACACAAAAACTCAAAAGATTGGGATTACTACGGCATGAGCCGAGCCCAGTTTGGGGCTTTGTCTGCTATGGAGCAAATGCAGTATGTTGTAAAATTTTTTAAGGGTAAAGGATTAAAAGCTGGAGCGAGCTTAGGCGAAGTGTATGATGCTGTAATTGGCACAGGGTATCGAAAAGGTACTCAAGCATATGAACTCAACCGAGTTTGGGATACCAACAAAAACGGCATTATTGAAAAAGGCGAAAGCATAAAATCAGGTGCTTTTAAAAACCACATCAAGAACTTTTTCCCCAATGTCAGTGCGATTGATATTGGCGAAGCAGAAACCGATGCCGCCAAAATCCTGCTAAGAGCCGAAGAAGAAGCAGAACGAGAAGCCAAGCGGCAGGCTGATGCTCGCTACAACATCGAAAAGTCTTTTTCTGACAAAAAGACCCAGCTGCTGTTTGATTACCAAGAGCAAGAAAAGAAAATCAAAGACGCTGCCTTTGGCGAAGATGAGAAAAAGTATCTGGACATGGCAAAAGCACGCTACGAGAACGAGCTGGCATGGCTTGAACTTGAAAAAGACAAAAAAGCCCAAGCCGCCAAGGAGCATCTACAAAGCGAAGAAGAGCGTATCCGTGCCACTGCCGAGCTTGAACGCCGTGAAGTAACCTTGACGGTTGAGCTTGACGAAGAGCTAAGAAAAGCCAAGATTGATGCCATCACGCACGCTGAAATCAAGGCGATTGATAAGCTTAGGCAAGCCTACCAAGATGAGCTTGATCAGATTAACAGCCACAATCAGACCCAGCTTGCTCGCATTCGTGCCGACTTTGCCAAGCGTCGCCGTGAGCTTGCCAACCGAGACGACCTAAACCAAGCACAAAAAGATGAGCTTGGCTCGGCAATATACAACGCTGAAGCCCACCAAGTGCAACAGCTACAAAAGTCTGTCGAAAAACAAAAAGCAGACTTTTTGGCAGAGCTTGGCGGTTATGCTGATATACAGAATATCCAAAATCAGTATCAGACACGCTTGAACACCATCCAAGGCTTTCTCGATGCAGAAGTAGCAACGGTCGAAGAAGCCGAAAAGATGAAACAGATGGTGCGTATGCAATACGCCCAAGTCATGCTCGGCTCACTCGCTGAGAGTAGCAAGGCGGCATTTGGCGAGCAATCAAGGGCTTATAAAGCCATGTTCGCCATGAGTAAAGGCGTGGCGATTGCCCAAGCTGGTATCGCTCTTTGGCAAAACATCGCTCAAGCATCAAAAATTGGGTTTCCGCAGAATATCCCCCTGATTGCCCAAGCGATGACACAGGGTATGGGGATTATCGCCCATCTTAAAGCCATCAAGTCCACCGCATTGGTCGGACAAGCCCACGACGGCATCATGAGCGTCCCCAAATCAGGCACTTGGAACTTAGAAAAAGGCGAACGAGTACTGCCTAAACATACCGCCAAAGCCTTAGATGATAAATTGAACAGCTTGCAGGGTCGAGGTGAAACGAAGGTCATCATTAACAATTACACCAGCGAAAAAGCTCATGTGCAACAAATGCCAAACGGTGACATGATGGTTACTATCGGCAAGATGATTAGTGACACGGTAGATGCCAAAGTCAATCAACGATTTATCCAAGCACGCCGTCAAGGAGGCGAACTTTATGGGAGATAGCATGAAAACCTTCACTTGGAAAATGAACATGGGAGCGTCTGCCAGCGTCAAGCACTCTGTGGCAAAAGCCCAGTTTGGTGATGGCTATGCCCAGCGTGTGAGTTTTGGTATTAACAATAAACGCACCGATTGGAGCGGTAGCAAAACTGGCGACTGGGCGACCGTCATCAAGCCAATCAAAGATTTTCTTGATGAGCATGGTGGCGTTACGCCCTTTTATTGGGCTGATCCGCATGGCACGACCGCCAAATACATTTGCCAAGATTATGAAATTTCTCAAAGAAAAGGTAACTTTTGGGAAATTAGCTTGAAGTTTGAACAAGTTTTTTAGGCAATATCGCCTTAACAACCGCCCCACGCAATACCGCTTGGGGCTTTTTATTTGGAGCAAAACCATGACCGAACCCACCCAAACCCTAACCACCCTAAACCGCACCGAAGCCCAAATCCTACAAGCATTTATCTGGCAGGTAGACACTTGGCAAAGTCAATATGGCGACAAAGCCAATAAGGTTGAAATCGTCTATTATCCTGAAGATGACGGCTTTGAGGCAATGAACGGCGAAGAGAATAATGGCATTTTAAAACGCAATCGCACCACTATCTTTCGTGCCGAGATTCTAGCTTGGGCGACCAACCAACTTAACCAGATTAAAGGTTGGGGTAATGACAAAGCTGTTACCGTCCTGCATTTAGTCTATGCTAATGATGAATTTGGCGTGGCGGTGGAAGTTGTGCCGACGGCAAGTCTGGCAAGCGAAACCGAGCCAACCGACGAACTGGCAGACGAAGAAGCATAACACACAAAGACGGAAAAAGTGATTTTTCCGTCTTTTATTTGGAGGGCTTATGCCATTAAACAGCGACTTTCAAAAATTATCCGTAGATGGACTAATTACCTTGTTTGAACTGGATGCAAGCCGTCTTGGAGCGGGCATTTTACGCTTTCACGGACATAATCACGACAAAAACGATGGTGTAATTACCTTCCGTGGCAAAGAGTACAACCCCCAAGCCCTAAATGTAACAGGGCTTGAAATGCGGTCAGACGGTAAGGCAAGCACCCCCACCTTGACCCTTGCCAATAACATCGCAGGGGTACAAGGTGCGGTGTCGGCGTATTGCTTGCAGTTTAGCGACTTTGCAGGAGCAAAACTTACCGTTATTGCCACCCTTGCCAAGTATCTTGATGCGGTTAATTTTGACGGTGGCAACCCTACGGCAAGCGATGAATGCAAAGAGCAGATTTGGTTTGTGGAACAAAAAACATCGGAAAATGCCCAACAAGTTACTTTTGAGCTGTCAAATCCGATTGATTTAGAGGGCTTAAAAATCCCAGTCAGAGAGATTACCAATTATTGCCATTGGGCGGTCGTGGGTAAGTATCGTGGCGAAGAATGCGGCTATACAGGGGCGACAATGTTTGACGAACACGACAAACCAACCGACAACCCAATTTTGGACAAATGCGGTGGTCGCATGAAATCGTGCGTTCGCCGTTTTGGTAAAAACAAGCCCTTACCCTTTGGTGGCTGTCCTGCCAGTAGTTTGATTGGCTCATAGGAATTAAGATGAAATTAACCAAACAATTAAAATCGGACATTACCTCCCACGCCCTTGACTGCTACCCTGCCGAGTGCTGTGGCGTGATTGTGAATAACAAATACATTGCCTGCACCAACACCGCCCATGACAATGAGCAATTTACTCTTTGTCCAAAAGAGTATGCCCGTGCTGAAAGTATGGGGCAGATACAAGCCATCGTCCATAACCACCCTGACGGCGGTGTGTTGCCGTCTGATTTGGATAAATTACAAATTGAGCTGCATGGCTTGCCGTGGGTCATTGTGGCGGTGTCCAAGCAAGATTATGGTGATGAGCCTGCTTTTGGTATTTATGAACCGTGTGGGTATAAACCGCCACTGTTGGGGCGAAATTACATTCACGGTGTGCAAGATTGTTATGCCATTGTCCGTGATTTTTATCGCCGTGAGTTTGAGATTGAATTGCCTGATTTTGACCGCACAGACGCTTGGTGGGAAGACCCCAATCACGCCCCACTGTATGAGCAGAACTTTGAAAAAGCAGGCTTTGTGGAAGTGGACAAAGACAACCTGCAATACGGCGATGTCCTGCTTTGCCGTGTCGGACGCACGCACCATGTTAATCATGCCTTAATTTGGCTCGGCAACAATGACACGCTCAAAAGCGAAGTTACACCGCCTTGCGTGGGCAACACTCTAATCCTGCACCACCCCTACGGACGGCAAAGCGTGCGTGAGATTTATGGCAAGGGGTGGGCGGATAGGGTTGGGCTTGTCGTGCGTCATCATTCACTTATGTCGTCTGCCCCCACGCTTTGACAGCTTGCATGATAATGGCAGAGCGTGAAAGTCCTTTTTTTTCAGATAAAACGGTCAGCTCGTCAATAAATTCGATGGGAAACTTATAGCTTGCCACCTTTACGCCACGTTTGGCATCAGAGTCAGCTTGAATTTGAGCTTTGGTTTTTGGAGTTTTGACAATTTTAGGCATGATGCTTGACCTTTGTTTTAAATTATCTTATGATAATAGGTAAGGAGTGGCTAGGCGTTTCCACCTAACCTGCCTTGGCGACTGGTACTCGCTTTAGGCTTTTACTGTTAGTAAGCTGGATAGCTTAGCAACAGCAGAGCGATGATTACGAGGATTTCAAGGGTCGTTTTCATCGTTTTACTCCTTGTTATGATGGTAACGATGGCTACCATCTTACCAATCAAGCAACCCTTGCTTGATGTGTTATATTATAGTAAATACTACATTAAAAGTCAAGTAATTATTGCAATTTATTATAAAATTGTTGTGATTATCTGACTTTTTTGTTATCCAAAAATAAAACATTTTTAACCGCTTATGATGTCATCATGGGCGGTTTTTTATTGGGGAAAAATCAGCCATGAAAACCATCATCTTACACGGCATCTTAGCCAAAAAATTCGGCAAATCTTTTAACTTGGCAGTGGGCAGTACAAAGGAAGCCATGCGTGCTTTGTGCGTGCAACTGGCAGGTTTTGAAGAATTTATGATGAATGCCCATAGGCAAGGGCTACGCTTTGCCGTGTTTCATGATAAGCACAATGTGGGCGAGAGCGAACTTGAGATGAGCCACACCGCCAAAGTGATTCGTGTCGTGCCAGTGGTGGAAGGCTCAAAAAAAGCAGGTTTGCTTGAAACCGTCCTTGGAGCGGTCATGGTGGTCGCTGGTGTCGTGGCGACAGGCATGGGGTTTGCCCCTGTGGGGACGGCACTCATCGGTGCTGGTATTGGCATGATGGTGGGTGGTATTTCTCAGATGCTCATGCCGAAGGTAGATACGCAGGATAATAACCAAGATGGTAATAAGGCAAACAAAGGCTTTGGCGGTGCGGTAACTACGGTCGCCCAAGGCAACCCAGTTCCCATTCTTTACGGCGAACGAGAAATCGGCGGATTTATCCTGTCAGCCAGCCAGCTACCAGAAGACATGATGTAACCAACAGCACAACCCAATTTGATACACTTTGACAGATAACAAGGATAAAAAATGAACATTCACGGTGCTAAAAAAGGCAGTGGCAAACAAAGACAGCCTGTTATTGCCCCCGACTCTGCTCAGTCCAAAGCTTTTGTCAGTATCATGTATGGCTTGGGCGAAGGCGAGATTGCAGGGCTGGCGAATGGCTATAAATCTGTGTACTTGGAAGATACACCCTTACAGAATGACAATGGCGAGTTTAACTTTCCCAATGTTAAAGTGGATTTTAGAAGTGGCACCAACGACCAAGAGTACATTGACGGCTTTCCTGATGTGTCAAGCGAAACGGCGGTGGGTGTCGAGCTAAAACACGGCACACCCTTTGTTAAAGCCTTTAATAATCTTGACCTTGATGCTCTGCGTGTGCGTCTAAAATGGGGAGCTCTGCGGTCGCAAAACCGTGAAAATGGCAATGTGTCAGGCGTAAAGATTGATTATGCGATCGATGTCAAAACCGACAACGGTGGTTGGGCAGAAGTCCTAAATACATCTATCAATGCCAAAACATCGGACGCTTACGAGCGTAGCCACCGTATTGACCTACCAAAAGCACAAACAGGCTGGCAGGTGCGTGTTCGCCGTATCACACCGAACAGCACTTCTGAATTTATCTCAGATAAAATGTACATCGCTGCCATCAGTGAATTGATTGACTTAAAACTTCGTTATCCTAACACCGCTCTTTTGGGGCTAAGATACGATGCCGAGAGTTTTAGCAATGTCGCCAAAATGTCGGCTCGTTGTCGTGGTCTCATCATCAAAGTACCAACAAACTACGACCCTGTGGCTCGCACCTATACAGGTATGTGGGACGGACAGTTTAAAATGGCGTACAGCAACAATCCAGCGTGGGTCTATTATGACCTATGCACCGCCGAACGCTATGGGCTGGGTGGTCGCTTAACCCAAAGCATGATTGATAAATGGAGCTTGTATCGTCTCGCCCAATACTGCGATGAGATGGTTGATGATGGCATGGGCGGACAAGAGCCAAGATTTGCCGTCAATGTCTATATCCAGTCGGCAGACGGTGCGTTTGAGCTGTTATCAAGGCTTGCAGGCGTATTTCGGGCAATTTCCTACTGGGATGGTAATAGCATTGTGCTGGATGCGGATATTCCCCAAGACAGCATTTATTCATTCAGCCGTGCCAATGTCATCGATGGCGTGTTTGAATATACAGGCACACGCTCTCGTGACCGCCGCACCGTGGCAAAGGTGGCGTGGGATAATCCTGCCAATCATTTTAAGACCGAATACGAATATGTCAGAGATGAAGCAGCGATTGCCAAGTTTGGCGTGCGTGTGGCGGACATCGCTGCGTGGGGCTGTACTTCTCGTGGGCAAGCCCAGCGAGCAGGCATTTGGGCGTTGAAGTCTGAACAGCTTGAAACTCGCATGGTAACTTTCAAAGTCGGCTTGGACGGCTATATTCCAGCCCCTGCAAAAGTGATTGAGATTAGTGATGAGTTGTTTGCAGGGCGTGCCACAGGCGGTCGTGTGCTTGCGATTAACAAAACCAAAACCGTGATTACCCTAGACCGCCCCATTACTGCCAAAGCAGGTGATACGCTGGTCATCAATGGCGATGATGGCACAAGCCAAAGACGGCAAATCCGCTCGGTCAGTGGCGACAAAATCACGGTAACAAAAGCATTTGGCAACATCAGTGTGGAAAATGTCTGGGTGCTAGATAGTCAAGACCTTGCCACGATGAAATTTCGTGTGCTGTCGGTAACGGCTGACGATAACCACACTTTTACCATCACTGCCGTGCAGTATAACCCTGCCAAATATGATGCCATTGATACAGGGGCGTATATTGACGAGCGTCCGATTAGTGTGATTAACCCCACGGTACAAGCCCCCACAAAGTCGGTCAATCTGTCAAGCTATCACACGGTCAATCAAGGCGTGAGCATGACCACCCTTGTCATCGGTTGGGAGCAAGTAGCAGGTGCAGTCAAATATCAAGTGGAATGGCGAAAAGACAACGGCAACTGGCAAAGCCTGCCGCCAACAGGCACAAACAGCATTGAAATCGCTGGAGTCTATGCAGGGCAATACGAAGCCCGAGTAACGGCTATTTCTGCATTTGGACAGGCAAGCCTAGCCACTCATTCTAATCTGACACAGATACAGGGCAAAGTCGGCAAACCAAACCGCCTTGCGTTTATCCGTGCAATTGGTTTGCTATTTGGCATGAACTTGGCTTGGGGCTTTGGGGCGAAGTCAGACGACACTAATTTTACTGAAATTGAGGTCAGCCCTGACGGTCGCACAAACATCACAACCCTTGGCACATTTGCTTACCCAACAAACAAGTTTGAGCTCACAGGCTTGCAGGGCAATCTGACCCAGTTTTACCGTGGGCGGATTGTGGATAAGCTGGGTAATACAAGCGATTGGACAGCGTGGGTATCTGGCACGACAAGTGCAGATGCTGGCAAGGTGCTTGAGCTTATCAGCGGTCAGATTAATGGCAGTCATCTTGACCAAACCTTACGCACACCCATTGCCAAAATTGGTACACTTGAAAGTGCGGTAAATGGCGTTAATGCTCAATTACCCACCTTAAACACTCAAATCGCCACGCTAAACGGCAAAACAACTACCCTGCAAAATGAGCTTGCCACCGCCAAAAGCACCCTGCAAACCGCCATTAGCAACATCACCACCGAGCGTAACCGTATCAGCGGTGCTATCCGTGATATTACTGCTTTACAAGCGGATAAAAACGCCAAAACGACAGAAATCGCTAATCTTACCCAAACCGTGGGGTCTCATACCTCATCAATCCGTGAATTGGGGGTAACAACTGGGGATTTAAGTCAAAAATATAGCCAATTAAAGACGGCAAGCGATACCGCCAACAGCGAAATTATCGCAATCAGACAAACCCAAAATGGGACGGCAAGCAGTATTGATAGGCTAACTTCACGCTTTGATAATCTGATGAACTCGCCCAACTTGCTAAGCGATACCCAAGCAAAAACGACCACCGAGTTTTTAATCGGTGCTTATCCGATTGGTCGCACATTGACGGAGGGGCAAAAGGTCATCGTTAAAGCGACAACAGCCCCACCCCAGCGTGTGCTTGTCTATAATTCATCGCCAAGGGGGGTAAATCGCATTGGTGAGATTATGGCGGACGGCACACCGCACGAGTTAGATTGGGTTGTTGGTAATGGCGGTAATAACAGCTTGCACATCTATCGCACGAGCAATCGTGACAGTTCTAGCGTAACATTAGACAATGTCAGCTTGTCTGTTCGTGATGGTGCTTTGCTTGATGTCTCAGCTAAGATCGAAACGCAAAGTCAAACAATAACTGACACAGAACGCTCACTATCAGAGCGTATCTCTCAGTTAGACACAGCTTATAAGCAGGCTGATAGAACAGCAGCTGCAAATCTTAGTACGCTTGAACGCACACTCACACAAGCTGACAGTGCATTGTCAGAGCGTATCGGACGGCTTGATACTGACTATCGAAGCAACAAGTCAAGCACCAGCTCACGACTTGCCACAGCTGAGCAGTCATTGTCTGACGCCCATCAAGCACTAAGCAAAATCCAAACCGAGCTTGCAAGCAACCAATCCGACTGGGGCGATGACATTGTGATTAGCGGCAAAGTCGCTGTGAATAACACAACAGCGTACAATATCGCTAATTACAGCTTATCGCAAACTGTGCAAAACGAGACAATCAAGATTACAGTACGAGCAAGTACTAATCTGACGACGATTTATGTGCTTGATGCTGATAGTAATGTTCAGCTGACTACGCTCAATAATCCTGCTGACGGTGTGTTTACTGGTGAACTACAAGTTAACGCAGCACTTAATCGCCTTAAACTAAACCGTCTGCCATATTATCAAAGGGCAAGTATCTTTGAAGTGAGCGTACAAAAGCAAAATAAAAGCGTACAAGCACAGTTGCAAGAGCTTAAACAGACTGTAACAAGTGCTGACAGTGCGTTGAGTGAGCGTATCTCTCAGTTAGATACCACCCTAAACGGTCAGACCACAAGCATCAGAGATGTACAGCGGTCAGTCAATGGCGTGCGTGCGATTAAAGCAGTTACAGTGGATAACAACGGCTTTATCAGCGGTTATGGTCTTATGAGTGAGCTGGCAAACGGTCGTGTTACTAGCCGTTTTGGCATCAATGCCGACCAGATTTATTTTGGGGCGACAACGAGTGCCAAAAAGCCGTTTGTGTTTACGACCCGCACTACCACCATCGATGGTGTAAGCTACCCTGCGGGGGCGTGGCTTAATAGTGCCAGTATTGCCCGAGCGTCCATCAATATGCTGCACATCGCCGACAGTATTCAATCTGACAACTATGTTGCAGGTCGTCAAGGCTGGCGATTATTCAAAGACGGCAGGTTTGAGCTCAACAACACATTTGGTGATGGTTCAAGTTTGGAGCTTAACTCAAAAGGCTTGATTGTTTGGTACAACAAAGCACGAGGCAAAAAAGCAGTAGAATTGGGGATATTCAGATGATAAGTGGTTTGAGAGTATGGGATAGAGACGGTCGTGAGATTAGCAACATCACAGGTCGTTATCCCAAATTTATCGGCAATAAAGTAATTAGTGCATCTGAAAGACGGAGTATTAATTACACCATCCCACAAGGCACGACACGCATTGTCGTGCCTGTATATATGTCTCGTAATGATAATTTATCAGTACCTCCTGATGCTAAAGATGTAGAAGAAGAGTATGTTTATACGAATACTTACAATCTTTGGGGTATCGATATTAACTACACTAATTCAGGGTTTGAATACAGTACAGAACAAGCAGGCAATGCCGATAAACAAAAACCACCAATTAAACTTTACTGGGGGTATGTATGAGTTTTAGAACTTTTAATCAACAAGGTCAAAAATTATTAGATAGTGATGAAGCTGTATTTAGCTTTGTTAAGTCTGGTAGGTTAACAAGATTACTTGATACACCTTTTGAAAAACATAAGAGAGAATACTGGTATAGAGCTAAACGCTTAGTTATTAATTCTAAATTGAGGAGAGGTTATACAGATATTTACACACCTGAATACTGTATGTACTATATTGACCTGCCCAATGCCATCAGTCCCATTGCAGGGGTGTATTATGATGGTTTAAGTAGTCAATGTAATCCTGTGGTGTATCTAAATACAGGCTATTTCAATGGCATAGCACGGCTGATGTTTTATTCAAATGGCAGGTTATCAGATGCTGAGCTTGCCAAATTTCACATTTACATTTTGATGTTAATGTCATCAAAGAGGATAAAGTGGGTATCAATCTGTATGACAGACAGGGCAATGTAACATTTAGCTCTCGTAGCGTGCCATTGTCTTTACAGACCAAAACCACACGGCAACACATCCCCAGTGATATTAAATTACTATCGAGTGATGAAGCTAGACTGCTGACTCGCCATGTTGAACATTATTATGATTATGGTGTGGACTATTATAACAATCAAACAGGCAGCGACCGAGCGATGATTGACAAACGAAAAAATCATGGCGTGCCATTGTCTAGGTTGTTGCCAGCACGTATTACCAAACGCTGTGCTGGTATATTAAGCCCAAAGCTATCAGTCGGATACTATCCTTATGATACCACCGAGCTGACAAATGCGATTGGTGATTATGACGGGTACTATCAATTGGAATTTTCGGCAGGCGAAACCTACCCTCATTTTATGACACCCGTGGTGCTTGCGTGTGTAGGCTGTGTTGATGGCAATCATATTAAGATTGTACCTACATTTGAGCGTATTAATCAAAATGGTACTGTGAAAGATATAAAACAAGAATTCACAACAAGAAACCTAATATTTAATCATGATGTAATAAATATTTATTTTTCTGAAATTGATAATCTACCATTCCCATTCACAGGAGGCCATCATGACATAACACCACCCCCATAACCACCACCGCCCCATCTCAACCATGGGGCTTTTTTATTAACCAAGGAGAAAAAATGAAACACAACATCAAGCTCAACATCACAGTGGACAGAACATAGGAATAATTATGATCGAAAAAGACCCAACCACCTACACCATCATCACCTATCTATGGGTGGGACTGCTGGCGATGGCAGGTGGACTGGTTGCGTTCATTAGGCGACTTAACAAGCAAAGAAAGCCTGAGAAGCTTACAGTAGTGTTCATTAAGCTCGTTGGGGAATTGATGGTGTCAGCATTCGCTGGCTTCGTCACATTCTACCTCTGCGAATACCTAGAGACCGAGCCGCTATTGACAGCGGTGGCGGTCGCCATCAGCGGTCACTTGGGCGGTAACGCCATCGATGCCATCGGCAAAAAAATCAATCATATATTTAGCCCCTGATTGGGGCTTTTTATTGGAGCACAAAAATGAAAAATGAATTAAAATGGGTGCAAATCGCCCGCCAGTACATCGGACAACAAGAAATCAAGGGGGTCAAGCACAACCCATTGGTGGTGGAGATGTGGACAACAGGCTTTACTGCCACAAATCAAGCCCACCGCCTAAAAGAAAAAGTATGGCAAAATGACGAAACACCATGGTGCGGTGCATTTGTCGCATTTGTCATGGCAAAGGCAGGATTGTCGCATCACATTCCAAAATCTTTCCCATTGGCTCGTTCATGGGTGACGGCAGGCAGTAAGCTCAATAACCCCGCTTATGGCTGCGTGGTGGTGTTTAGTCGCAATGGTGGTGGTCATGTAGGGTTTTGTGTTGGTAGAGATAAGCATGGTAATATTATGGTGCTTGGTGGAAACCAAAGTAATCAAGTAAATATCAAACCTTTCTCACCATCTCGTGTCCTGGCTTATCGCTGGTGTGGTACACAGTCTATGCCTGCGACACATCGGTTTGCGTTGCCTGTACTCGCCAGCGATGGCAAGGTAAGTAAGAATGAGGCTTGAAATATTTGTCAATCTCCGTTTTACTTGCTATAATAGCAGGCATATAGTTTAGTGAATGCCTAAATTAGCATAACACCATTAACCCCAGCTAGGCGAAAATGCTTGTCTGGGGTTATTTTTTTGTGGAAAATTTGCGGAAATTTTATTTTAAAATAAAATAAGTTATTGATTTATAAAATATTTTATAAATAAAATATCCAATCAATCATCGGTGCAACAGATATTCTTTTATTCATATTGATAAAATTGGTCATTAATGAGTTCTTTGCTGATATGGTAAATGGTTTAAGGGTTTTTTGTGGTCGCTAATGAATACTTTACATGATTTATTGATATTGATTGAGCAAATTGTCAAAATTAGCACTGGTAATCAGACCTATCTCTTCGCTACTTTTGCCATAAACTTTTGCCAATGCTTGTGCTACATAAGGCACATAGCTTGGCTCGTTGTCTCGTCCACGCTTGGGTGTGGGGGCAAGATAGGGGCTGTCTGTCTCTATCAAAATACGATCAAGTGGTAATTTGGCTGCCACTTCTCTTAAGTCTTGGGATTTATTAAAACTCACAATACCAGAAAAGGAAATATACATGCCTAAATCAAGGACGGTTTTAGCAAAATGATAATCTTCAGTAAAACAATGAATAATACCATACTCGCACTTCTCCGCCTTTAATACATCTAAGGTATCGTGATAGGCGGCTCGAGTATGGACAATGATGGGTTTTTTGAGAGATTGACTGGCATGAATGTGCGTAGCAAAGCTGTGCTTTTGCTCCACTTTTTTATCGCTATCCCAATGATAATCAAGCCCTGTTTCACCAAACGCCCAAACCTTATCATGATTCAAGCTGATAAAATCATCAATCCGAACCGACCTTAGCATCTCTTTATCTTGGCAAGGGTGAACACCAATACTCATGCCAATATCAATTTTTTCATCAGACAATCCCACCCAGCGTTCAATGTCGTGTATTTCATCAAAATTGCAACAAATCGCCATAACACGGCTGACTTGCATGGCTTTTAGATTATCTAGTAAAGCAGATGGGTTGTGTTGATAAGGTTCTAAATAAGTCAAATGGGCGTGGCTGTCAGTATACATAGCTACTCAAATCAAGTAAAAACAGTCATTATAACGCATTTTTATCCCTTTTTGGCAAATCCGCCATCTCTTAAGCGGTATTCAAAAACCAATATTATCTCTTGCTTTTATCAGCATGGCTTAGATATTAACTCCTCCATTAAAACACAAATACACAAGGATAAATACTTCAGTTTTAAATAACCAAAAAACAAAAAATAAAACCACTATAATTAAGTGGCTTTATTTTTTGGCTTATCTGATGATGATTAACGAGTAGTACAGCTGGTGTTCTTGGCAGCACCACCATGCACACCTACATACTCAAAGTAAGCTTGGCTACCTTTTTGATGCCATTGACCACCATAGCCCCATAGGCCTGTATGAGCAGTATATAGCTCACCAGATGCCGATCTTGCTTGGCTTAAGATGGCTTTTTTATTGTCGTTAGTAGTAAGCTCGATTTGATCATTACCCAAGTGCTTTACTGCAACGCTCAAACCATTTTCACAGCTAAAATGCTGAATGGCTGGTTGTGCCTTAGCGGTCATATTATTGCTTGCGGTGTTAGAGTTGGTTGCACAACCTACTAAGATTACAGCACTTGCAGCAACTAAAGAAGCGATTTTTTTCATATGTTAAACTCCCATTTGAGATTAAAGATGTTTAAGTGTTAAAGGCATCTAAACGATGAATCATCATCAAAACACACCTTCAAACAAGAAATACATCATCTATATTCTTATCCACACTATAAATCAAAACGACTTTATTGTCAAATCCTGACGATTTTAGTAAAATATGCAACACCAAGAGATGTTGCACCCTTAATCTTAATCGCACTAAGGTCAGGCTTGGTTTAATTATTTTGTTAATAATTAAAAAACAACGACATCTGCACATTTCTTTAACCATTTATTTAAGGAGTGGACAGATGTCTGCATTTACTGACTACAAAGTTGCTGATATTACTTTAGCTGAGTTTGGTCGCAAAGAAATCCGCCTTGCTGAGACCGAAATGCCTGCCCTAATGGGCATTCGCAAACGCTACGCTGACGAAAAACCGCTACAAGGTGCAAAAATCGTCGGATGTATCCACATGACCATTCAAACAGCTGTTTTGATTGAGACTTTGGTGGCACTTGGAGCAGAAGTTCGCTGGACTTCATGTAATATTTTTAGCACCCAAGATCATGCCGCCGCTGCCATTGCTGCAGCTGGTATTCCTGTTTTTGCATGGAAAGGCGAAACCGAAGAAGAATACCTATGGTGCTTGGAACAACAGATTCACAAGGATGGCAAACTTTGGAATGCCAATCTTATCTTAGATGATGGTGGCGATTTGACCGCACTCATTCACGAAAAATATCCACAAATGCTAGAGCATATTCATGGCATCAGCGAAGAAACCACAACGGGCGTACACCGCTTAATTGAGATGCTAGGTAATGGCAAGCTAAAAGTCCCTGCCATCAATGTCAATGATGCCATCACCAAATCCAAGAACGACAATAAATACGGCTGCCGTCATTCACTCAATGACGCCATCAAGCGTGCCACCGATATGCTACTATCAGGTCGCCGTGCTTTGGTTGTTGGCTATGGCGATGTAGGCAAAGGCTCTGCTCAGTCTTTGCGTCAAGAAGGCATGATTGTGCGTATCTCTGAAGTTGACCCAATTTGTGCGATGCAAGCATGTATGGACGGCTATGAAGTGGTATCGCCTTTCATCAATGGCGACCAATCTTGTGGTGTCAACACCGCCCTGTTGTCAGATACCGACCTTGTTGTTACCACCACAGGTAACTACAATGTCTGCAACAGTGAAATGTTAAAGGCATTAAAATCCACTGCAGTGGTATGCAATATTGGGCATTTTGACACAGAGATTGATACCGACTTTATGCGTAAAAACTGGCGTTGGGAAGAGATTAAGCCTCAAGTTCATCAAGTCTATCGCTCAGATGATGACAGCGATTATTTAATCTTGCTAAGCGAAGGGCGTCTTGTCAATCTAGGCAATGCCACAGGGCACCCCTCACGCATTATGGACGGCTCATTTGCCAATCAGGTACTGGCTCAAATTCATCTATACAAAGAAAAATTTGCCAATCTACCCACTGAAGAAAAATCCAGCAAAGTCTATGTCAAGGTTCTGCCCAAAAAATTAGACGAAGAAGTCGCTGCTGCTATGGTTGCTGGCTTTAATGGTGTCATTACCAAGCTGACCCAAGAGCAGGCAGATTATTTGGGCGTAAGCGTTGAAGGTCCATTTAAATCTGACGAGTATAAGTACTAATCCACCAAAATAGATAGCCACATCAATGGGTTGACATGAGTCAATCCATTGATTGCGTGTATCTTATGCCAATTTTATACACCATTAAATACTCAGCATTGCCCTTATTGATTTGACATTCAATATTCTTATGAAGAGTTTCTAATATAACCCAACACTTATGAATGATTTAAACAACCCAAAGGTTTTATTAAATCCTTAAAACAATATCAATCACACTCAAAAACAGCCATGCTAAACAACAATCAAAAAATACCCACCCCTTTTTAAAGCCATTTCACCACAAAACCAAAACAAACACCCAAAACCAAATAAATCATTTCGGCCATATTGATGTATTATTAGGCAATGGCACACAAGTTCAATAAACCCACCTTAAAGCCCAAAGGGAAACAACAAAGGGTGTTGTTACCATTAACGAAAGAGTATTGGGTTTGCATTTTGGTGGCATAGGCACCATCAAATATAACAAGGTATTGGTTTGGCACTCATTTTCTAGTCAATCCAACCAAAAGACCTGTATCTTGTGATTGTTATTTGATTTTTTGTTTTGATTATCATCACTTTATTATTGGATCACTCATGAATCGTTTTTTTGTAGCAGAGCCACTAAATATAAATCAGCACCTCATCTTACCCAATCAAGTACATCATCACTGGTGTAAGGTACTGCGTGCAAAAGTTGGAGATACCGCCATTTTATTTAATGGACAAGGTGGCGAATATACCGCCACACTCATTGACATGAATCAAAAATCAGCAACTGTCCGCCTAGACACACAAAATCCAACCAACCGCACACCGCCTTATGCCGTAACACTAGGTCAAGTGATGAGTCGTGGCGAACGCATGGATTACGCCATTCAAAAGGCAACCGAAATGGGTGTCAGACACATTCAGCTACTCACTAGCGATTACTGCCAAGAACACCTAAAATACGAAAGAGACAAAAAGAAACTCATACACTGGCAAAATATCGCCATCGCTGCCTGTGAGCAATGCGGACTAAACATTGTTCCTAGCATACTACCACCGATTGACCTAGCATCATGGCTTAGCACCCATCAGTCTGCACTAAAACTGATGATGGCTGTCAGCGATGGCAAATTCACCCCAACACGGTTGCCTGACGACATTACTTTGTTGGTCGGTCCTGAAGGGGGATTGTCTTCTAAAGAGATTGAGCTTGCCATCTTTCATGGCTTTCACGCATGGACGATAGGCGAGCGAGTACTACGCACCGAGACCGCCCCCGTGGTGGCATTATCTGCCTTACAGACATTGCACGACATCACTCAATAGTCACAAAAGACAATCAAGAGACAGTTCATCGCATGCGAAAAATCATTCATTTGGACATGGACGCTTTTTTTGCCAGCGTGGAGCAAAGAGACAATCCAAGCTATCAGGGCAAGCCAATCATCGTTGGTGGCGACCCCAATGGGCGTGGCGTGGTTGCTGCTGCCAGTTATGAAGTGCGTCAATTTGGCGTGCATTCGGCGATGAGCTGTTATGAAGCCAAGAGACGCTGCCCTCAAGCCATCTTTGTCCGCCCTCGCTTTGATGTATATCGTAGTATCAGCAACCAAATCAAGTCCATCATGCTAAAGCTCACCAGTCTAGTTGAGCCATTATCGTTGGACGAAGCCTATCTAGATGTTACTGGCAAGCACTACTGCAATGGCTCAGCCACACTCATGGCGAACTGGCTTCGTGGCGAGATTTATCGACAAACTGGACTAACTTCATCAGCCGGCGTGTCTTTTAATAAAATGCTTGCCAAAATCGCCTCCGATATCAACAAACCCAACGGCATCGCTGTCATCACCCCTGATATGGCAGACGCTTTCATTAGCACACTTAGCATTGAACGATTTTATGGCATTGGCAAGGCAAGTACCAAACGCCTACACGAAATAGGCGTCTTTACAGGGCAAGATTTAAGAAATTTACCATTGATACAGTTAGTAGAAATGTTTGGCAATAAGCGTGGGCAGTTTTATCACAACATTGCCCATGCAATAGACGATAGAGAAGTCAAGGCGGTGCGTGTGCGAAAATCCATCGGCACCGAGATTACCTTTAGTGAAAATACCACCGATGATCAACTCATTCTCCAAAAAATCAACGAACAAAATCTAGAAGCATGGCAAGATTTGATACAGCGAAAAATGCGTGCCTATACCGTAACACTAAAATTAAAATACAGCGATTTTAGTCAGATTACTCGTAGCCATTCTGTCAAATCGCCTTTTAAAGATGCAAATCATGTAATGCCATGGCTAATCAAGCTGTATCACGCCAGCCCAAAGCACCTGCCCGTGCGTCTGGTGGGCGTTACCTTTTCAACTCTTGAAAGCATTGATGACAGCACCGAGCAGTTGGATTTATTTGATTAGTTACATGAATCAACAATGGCGACATTTAAGTCGCCATACTCGGTATTTTTTATGATGCTTAGTAAATCTTTATAAGGACCAATCCTCAATTCGCCAGCCCCTAGCCTTTGCTTCAGCTGTTAAAATCTCATCAGGATTGATACATATTGCCTCATCAGCAAAACTCAGTAATGGCAAATCATTCTTAGAATCCGAATATGCAATCAATTTGTCAAAAATAACACCTTTATTCTTATACGAGCTGATCAACTTATTAAGATGGTACAGCTTACCCTCTTTGAAGTTTGGTCGTCCACCCACTCGCCCTGTGTATTTATCATCACAAATTTCAAGCACGGTTGCCAGTGTGTGTGCATCATCAACACCGAACAAATTAGCGATGGGCTTGACCACAAAATCATTGGTTGCACTGATAACCACCACCAAATCGCCCGCTTCTTTATGAGCCTGAATCTGAGCAATCGCCTTTGGTCGCATGTTTGGCACAATCCAAGTATCTAGATACTCTTTGCGGTAAGCATATAGCTCTACCATACTCTTGGTGGTCAAAAATGCCGCCACAAATTCATTATACTCCACCGCATCAAGCGTGCCATTAATATAATCTTGGTAGAATTTATCATTGGCATCTTTATAAACCGCCTTATCTACCAGACCTTTATTGACAATAAACTGCCCCCAACTGTGGTCGCTATCCACATTCAGCATGGTCATATCCAAGTCAAACAACGCTAAATTTGCCATTTTCATCCCCATCATCAAAAAATATCATCATAACAAAAAAACCGACAAAGCTAAATAGTTTCTTTCTTAAACAACCATCTTACATCAAAACACACCGCTACAAAACCACCTGCCAAAAGCAACATCACACCATCAAAATCAAAAAATAAAACCACCAGAGAACTGATGGTTTTATTTAATAAATACTCAGCCGATCAAAATCTGCCTTTTAACTGGGCTAAAATTTGATCGATTTCATCATTTGCTTCTTTTTCGTTATTCAGACCGCCCTGCGGTGTTAAGTCATTAACCACTTGTGGTAGCAACTCAGCGATACCTTGACAGACCTCATGTTCACTTGCTCCTGTCTGAGAGCAGACCTTTTTAATGTCTTGGCTATCAAACAATCTTGCTATGTCGCCAGCATCAATGCCATCATTATCCCTATCAATACTGACCCAAGATTGAGCATGATTACCCAGTCCACCCCCTTGAAATTTCGCCAGAACACCTGACAGACCGCCATTTTTTTGAATATAATTTAGCACGACAGGCAATAAAGCAAGAAGCAATGTGGATTTATTAAAGCCACCACTTTGGCGACCTTGAGCTTGTGTTTGACCACCTAACAGACTCCCAAGAATGCCGCCTAAGTCAGTTGGGCTTGCTTGACGATTTTGGGTTTGCCCGCCCAGTAGACCGCCCAACAAACCGCCCAAACCATCTTGATTGGCATTCGCACCCATCTGACTACCAAGCACCTGACCTAATATACCGCCAAGCCCTGTATTATTATTCTGCTGACCCACTAGGCTACCAAGCATACCACCCAAACCACCTTGTTGCTGTGTGTGTTGGGTATTACCTTGGGTGTTGTTATTGTCATTTAGGGCATTTTGCACAACTTGGGTTACGATAGACTGCAATAAACTCATGATAAAATCCTTAATAAGCACATCATAAAACTTGATTGTCAATTATTGATAAGCTTTAGCCAATCACAAGACTGGTGCCAGACAATCTCATTACAAACTCAAATTACCACCATCTTATCAAAATCTATATAATAAAATGTGTGCATTATGTAAATTTCGGTGGTTGTTTTGGTGATACTGGCGGTATTACGGCAAAGTTTTGTTAATAATGGATACAGTCAATAAGTATTTAATGCTTAATCAATAAAATCATCGGTGAAATCAAATAACAAAACATAAGGTTTAAGCCACCCAAGTTTACCTTAGCCATAAAAACCCTGAGAGATCTTACCGATGCCATGACACAGACCAAGTAGCCGACGAAAGTTCGTCTCATCAATGTCTTTTTCATAAATGACAACATTGATGAATCGTTTATTCGGCATAATGACATAAAAACGCAAAAACACACCCTTTTGACCGCCAAATATCTCTTTAATCTCTGACAGATAGCCATGCCAGATGGTCATCTGACCATTGTTCCTTACACCAATATCCCAAAGCTCATCAATATAAGTACAATCTAAGGATAACACCCGATAACTCAACAATCGCCTAGCAACCACTAACAACGACATGATGAATAATATCGCATACTGCCACCATAGTAGATGGTGCCATGACAACCCAAGCACCACCAACACAAATACGCTCTCTGCCATGCTAAATACACGCCTGCCAAGCGTCAAACTGACTGGTAAAGGATTTTTGGAAATTTTAGGCTTAAGGTTAGCAGATTTATTCATCGGCATATTTTAATTGCTTTATTCGATCAATCAGCCGTGCCACACTCTCATCATTAGGACGCTCTTGCCCCAAAAAGAACAATAATAAATCAGGGTCTTCATACTCAAGCAGACGAGTAAAAGCAGTCTGCTCATCATCGGGGGCGGATAAATAGTGTAGTTTAACATAAGGGTCAATATAATAATCAAGCTCTTTTAATCCACGCCGTGCCTGATAGATCACTCGTCTTTGTTCTAATGTTGGTTCAATATGGGTAGTCATTTCATACTCCTAGTGAATGATATCTGATGACCAAACGCCATCTAATCAATGGATTTTTATGGGCTAAGTATAACAAATTTATCACAACTTGAGAGTAGTACTTGCATTTTCTTTAGGAAAATTTTCTAGATTAGGCAAGTGGTGCGTAACACAAGCCATTCAACAAGCAATAAAAAAGCCCCATTGGGGCTATTTTTATTGACATCATTTGTTTACTAGCTCATAGTGCATTACTTAATATCACAAATATAATCGCACTCATGGCAGCGGCAGCTGGCAAGGTAATCACCCATGCCAAACCAATAGGTCTCATCAGCTTCCAGTTGGTGTTTTTATTGACAATACCAATACCCAAAACCGCACCAACCAAAATATGAGTACTAGAAACAGGAATGCCCAAGCTAGATGCACCCATCACAACTGCAGCAGCAGCAAGCTCAGCAGCAAAACCTGATGCTGGGTGCATTTCTGTAAGATTTGTGCCAACGGTCTGGATAACCTCCTTACCGATGAACCACAAACCCACCACCAAAGACACACCAAAAGTTAACATCACAGGTGCAGGCACAGTAGCCTTAGCAGCAATGGCGTTTTCTTTAATCACATCTAAAATCGCCACAAAAGGACCGACCGCATTGGCAATATCATTTGAGCCATGCGAGAATGCAAAAGCACACGCTGTAAATACCTGCATCCAGCTAAACATGATAAAAGTCGCCTTACCCAAGTCTTCTTTGTGCTTACCACGGATTGTTTTGGTATAGATGAACGCTGTCAGCCAAACCATAGCACCAATCATGCCCATCACTAGGCTTGCGTGTAGTGTTGTTAAACTAAGACCAGTGTTCTTTAGACCTTTAAAAACAACCATCGCAGTCATAATGATTGCACCTAAGGCTGCAATAAGTGGCACCCATGTTTTTAGAGCTTTTAGGGTGTCTAGATTGCCACGCTCATTCTCAATGTCATACAATGAACGGTAATATTCAGTTTCTAGCTCTTCACGGACACAATCACCCCCATTAAAAGTCTCTTGATCACGAAGTAGTGCTGTGGTGTAAGGTAGCTTTTCACTCTCACCAAGTCTTTCAAAATATTCTTTTTGTTCACGCTTGATGATCTTTTTTTTGGTCTTTAGCGTCTTGACATGGATTTCCACTTTATCATTATAAGCCAAGATATTACGCTTAATCAGACTGTACAAAATATAAGACAATAGACCGCCAAGCAAGGGAGAGATTACCCAAGAAACAGCGATTTCGCTGATTTTTGACCATTTTACAGTAGAAAATGCAAGCTCACTACCGCCAACACTGATGCCAAGCACGATGGATGAACCAATAATACCGCCAATGATGGCGTGTGTGGTAGATACCGGCAGGCCTTTTTTGGTCGCAAACAACAGCCAAAACGCTGCTGCTGCCAATGCTGATAACATCAAATAGATAAACTGGTTGGGCGAAACACCAAGTTGGGCAATATCAACAATGCCACTACGAATGGTGTCGGTAACCGCTGCACCTGCCAAAACCGCACCTGACACCTCAAAAATCGCCGCCACCGCAAGTGCCTGAGAAACAGATAGTGTACCCGCTCCCACAGAAGTGCCAAATGAGTTGGCAACATCATTACCGCCAATGTTAAATGCCATAAATATGCCAAAGAAACTGGCAAGCATGAATAGCAAGATCTGCTGATGAGCTGTATAAGACAGCCCCCACATGGTAAAATAGATACACATGCCCACAAGCAACAACGCAAAAAAGATGTTCGCTGCCATCGGTGTAGTTTGTTTTGCTGAATTAACCATAAATCCGCCAAAATACTGATCTTTTTATATGCCTATTCGGCGACACACTCCAAAAAAGACCCATCAACCAAGTAAGATAAATAAACCTAAAAAATAACCATCATGATGACAACTTGACAAGTATAGTTGTTTTATGACAGCTTTATGATAATTTTAACATATTGGCAGTGTTTTATCACTAAATTTATCACTCACAGACATTTCAATACAACACGCTTAAATTTTGATGCCGATATACCAAGCAGGCAACCTAAAAGATAGAACCAATGAAAATGATGACATGAATTACCCAGTAAGATTGAAATTTTTAATCACAATCGCCACATAATCCATCATCATATCCACTTTTTACCTTTACCTTTGCACCACTTGCACAGAGATTTGTTTATGTCGCAGATTCAATTATTGGTTGATACTCTAACTCACTACCAAACCCTACCCCACCATAGCAACAGCGAACTTAATGAAGTATTTTTTGGGGTACAGCAGTGGCAAAAACAGCGTATCCACAACACCAGTCAAAGCCTATTTAACAACCCAAAAACCGCACCGCTTGCACATTATCTAATCGGTCAAATCTACGGCAATAAAGAGTTTGATGCGATTGCCAAACAGCTACTCACCGCAGGAAACAACGCCTTAAATGGCTCAGGTCGCCTAGAAAAACTCATCCCCCAAAAGACACTTGCTACAGGTATCTTGGGTGTCAAGGCTGCCGTACTTGCCATACAATTTGACCTAAAAATTGCCCAGTTTATCCACCAAAATGACGCACTTTACCACTCTTTTTTGACCCAAGGCATACACGATGAGTTGATGGTAAAAGCCTATCACGGTGTTGATAATCAACAAGAGCGAATCATTCAAATCAAAAACATCAAAGAAGTGTGCGAACAATCTTATTTACAATTTAATTCCTTTTTACTTAAAAAGGCTTTTACTCTTGCCAAATCCACCGCTTATCATCATGGCTATCAGCCTTTGTACGACTTTATTCATGATGGATTGCACGCCATCAACACCATTAACAAGATTGAAGATTTTACCAAACCATTTGAACATACTGAGCTTGCCACCATTGAACGCATTTATCATCAAGGGCGTGTTTATGAATGATTATGAGTAATATACGGATTTTTGTATCAAAATAAACAGAATTATAGTATCATTAAGCATGATTAAAAATGTAAATTTAGCATCACAGATATTCAATCACACACAAAAATCAACATTTGGATAAAAGTCATGAGCCAAGACAATAACACCTTTACCAACCCAAACATTCTCCCCACAGGCACACCGCAAGGTCAATCTGCCATGCAGACTGCCAATACAGACCAATCTTCTGCCACCTATTCAGAACACATCGGTGAGACGACACATTTTGGTTATCAGACAGTTAACGCCAAAGACAAACAACGCAAGGTTGCCGAAGTTTTTACTTCTGTTGCCAGTAAATACGACATCATGAATGACCTGATGAGTTTTGGTATTCATCGTCTATGGAAACGCTATGCCATCAGCCTAACAGGCGTGCGTTCAGGTCAAAGCGTGCTAGATATCGCAGGTGGTACAGGAGATTTGGCAAAGGTATTTAGTCGTGAAGTGGGTCGCTTGGGTCGTGTGGTACTCTCTGACATCAACGAAGCGATGCTTGAAGTGGGTCGCACTCGCCTAATTAACGCCGGCTGTAATAATGTTGATTTTGTGTTGGCTAATGCCGAGACGCTTGAGCCATTTGAAGATAATTCTTTTGATTTGGTTGCCATCAGTTTTGGTTTGCGTAATGTTACCGACAAACAAAAAGCCTTAGAAGCCATGTATCGTGTCCTAAAACCAGGCGGACGGCTACTGGTGCTTGAATTTAGTAAGCCTGTCTTTGAGCCTTTATCAAAAGCTTATGATTTATACTCTTTTACCGCCCTGCCCCTCATGGGAAAGATTGTTGCAGGTGGTAGCGACAGTTATCAATATTTGGCAGAGTCAATTCGTATGCACCCAGACCAAAATACGCTAAAAGCAATGATGGAACAAGCAGGCTTTGTAAATTGTGATTATCACAATCTCACAGGTGGTATCGTGGCGGTGCATCGTGGCTTTAAGGCTAGATAAGGCGTCTTGATGATGATTGCAACGCTTGCATTAGGATTGGCAGAAAAACTCATCAATACAGCAATCCACACCGACCCCCTTGCCATCAAGCATCTACAAATGCTATCAGGCAAGACTCTGCGTATTGTCATAGACAAGCCAGAGCTTAGCGTTGATGTGTTGTTTTGTGATGATCATTTGCGTTTTGAACCTGTTAGTCAAAGTATCTTTGAGCCACAAGGCATGATTATCCACCCTGATTGCACCTTGCGAGTAACTGATGTGGGTAAGCTACCAACCCTAATGCAAAACCCATCAGGTAATTTACCCATTAAGGGCGACCATCAGGTACTACTGCAAATCAAAGAGCTGATATCATCTTTTAGTCCTGATGTGCTAGATAAGCTTGAGCATCTCATTGGTAAAAACGCCACCAGCTACGCTCACCTAGCTATCCAAGAATGCTCGCCGATTGTTATGCCAATTTTATCATCCATCAAATCTTTAATAATTGATGGACTAACCCCCAATAAAGCAAATACAGACAACCTTGATTCACTTATCCATCAAAAAAAGCAAGAATTGCTTCGCCTACAAAGCGACATTGAGCGTGAACAAGCACGCTTAAATGACCTACAAAACCAACCATCAAACTAAAGCCATGCTCATTCCCCATAAGAATCGCCTGTTAGCCCTATACCGAATCGCTGCCAAATACCGCCTAGACACACACTTTGACGAAGTGCCAGAACTTGCTCCGCTTGCACGACTCATTCGGATACATCCAGCCAGTATCGGTAAATCGCACAACCCCCTAGGGGTAAAGCTGGCTCTTGAAGAAATGGGGACCCTATTTTTAAAGCTAGGTCAGCTTTTATCCACTCGCTCAGACCTACTGCCACCAAACATCATCTCCCAACTGTCTTTATTACAAGACAAAGTTACCCCTTTTGACATCAGCACCTTAAAAGACAGCATTGAAGACCCCAAAGTCGGCTTGGGCAAACCCATCCATGAGCTATTTGCTCGCTTTGATGATAAGCCATTAGCTGCTGCCAGTATCGCTCAAGTACACACCGCTGCCCTGCCGGATGGTCGTGAGGTGGTTGTCAAAGTCGTACGACCTAATATCAAGGCGGTCATCATCAAAGACTTTGAGCTTTTAAGAGAGCTTGCTGCTTGGCTATCCGCTCGATTAGAGTCAGCTCGAGCTGTCCATATCGTTAGTATTGTCGAGGATTATCGGCAAATCATGCTCAATGAATTAGACCTAACCCTAGAAGCTACCAACGCCACTAAGATGCGTAATAATTTTTTGGGGTCAAAACTTATCTATGTGCCAGAAGTATATACCGCCAATAAATCAGTCATGGTCTGTGAGCGTATCTTTGGCGTACCCATTTCACAAACCCAAACCTTTGATTCTTTGGACTATGACAGAGCCGAGCTTGCCAAAAATGGTCTGACGATATTTTTTACTCAAGTATTTCGTGATAATTTCTTTCATGCTGACATGCACCCTGGCAATATCTTTGTAGAGACATTGCCTGATGGCGGTGCAGTCGCCCACCCTCGCTATTTGGGACTAGACTGTGCCATCATGGGACAGCTTGCCCCTGATGACCAGCTGGTTGTGGCACGCCTCCTGCTGTCAGTCATGAATGGCAACTACACCATGCTTGTGGACATCATCGCACAAGCAGGATGGATACCGCCGTCTGCTGATAAACACGCTTTAATTAAAGACATGGCACGCACAGTCAGCCCCATGGTCTCCAAACCAATGAGCGAACTTGACTTTGCAGGCATTTTATTTGAGATTTTAAATATTGCTCGCCGTCATCAGATGAGCATACCACCACAGCTAATGCTACTGCTCAAGACTCTTGTTCATGTTGAAGGATTGGGGCGTGAGTTGTATCCAGAGCTTGATATTTGGTCGCTCGCCAAGCCGATACTTACCGCATGGGTCAAAGATCAGCTTGACCCCGTCAAAAATCTCAACGAACTAAAAGCTAAAGCACCAGAACTACTACTATCCACCACCGAGCTACCCAAGCTACTTGGTCAAGGCATTCAATCTCTGGCAACATTAGGAGCAAGGCAGGATAAAGAGCTTAGAGAAATTCAAGCCCTAAGAGCAGATTTTCTTAATCAAAAACGCTATGATTGGATTGCCCTCGGTGGATTTTTTGGCTTAATTGCCATTGGGCTGACCGTGCCAATTTGGTGGGTGGGTATTCTATTTCATCTACTGGCGATTATTTTTGTGATTTGGCGGGTGTTGGTATAACAGACCTATCGCAAACAATAAATAGGTTGGTTAATAATCACAAGTATCCAATAACAAAGCTAAAGGGCGAGAATATCGCCCTTTTTGATGCCTTTTGCCATCTTTAATTCTTAAACACAACAGGTCGTTCGGCATTAGGATAATGATGCTCATGCTCAACATCGCATTCTTCGCCGATGGTATTGCCTTTATCGTCCTTTGGTTTTTCAATATAACCTGTGCGTTCTTCGGTTGGTAGATATTCATGCTCCCAAACCATGACCGCCTGCATACAAGTCTGTCGCTGTTCATCGGTTAATCGCACGCCATTTTCCCATTTGCCAATCTCAATGGCAGTGCGAAATTTAGCGACAATCTCAGGGTTTAGGCTATTTAAGATATCTTGTTTATTCATGATGGTCCTACGATTTAAGTTTTTAGTGAAAATTCTTCGCTATATAGATTCCAATTAAGCTTGGTGCGACACGCTTCATAAAAGTTGTAGCTTGGTGGATGTAGCAACAACAATGTCTTATCATGCTTGGTAATGAGTAGTGTTTGATCATTATCAAGTGGTGCTGATGCCTTGCCATCTGCTCCAACCATTGGTTGTGTGCGATTATCCTTATGGATATTAATGGCAATCTGACTGCTACCTGCCACCATAAGCGGTCTGCTTGATAGTGTGTGCGGATGCATAGGAACAAGACAAATCGCATCAATGGTCGGATGAATAATGGGTCCACCTGCCGAAAGCGAATAGGCTGTCGAGCCTGTAGGAGTGGATACAATCAGCCCATCTGCGTGCTGGCGATAGACATCATAGTCGTTAATTTTTAGTTGAAAATCAATGGTATGCACTGATTTGCCTGCGTGTAGCACCACATCATTCAACGCCACATCTTCATGAATAACAACATCGGTTGGCTTGCCATGTTCGTCATTTTGAACGATTTTAAAGGTCAATAAAAACCGCTCAACCAACCAGTACTCCCCATCTAAAACCTGTGTTACTCGCTCGGTCAGCTCATCAGGATTCACATCCGCCAAAAAACCCAACCGACCACGATTGATGCCAAGCACAGGAACATCGGTCCCTGCCATCACGCTTGCTACTTGAAGCATTGAACCATCACCACCCACTACGATGGCAAAATCGCAATGCTCGCCAATCTTCTGACGAGGCACAATCTTTAACTGATGACCATCCACTTTATCAAAATCTATCTGCAAGCCTTCAATGGCAGCAGTTTCTGTGTCAATCACAATTGATAAATCACGCTCATCAAGCAAATTGATGAGTTCATTTAAGGTTTCAACCACACTGCTTTTGCCAGCACGACCCAATAGGGCAATGTGGCGAAATGGCGGACGCTTTGGGTGATTGTTGACAAAATTGGACATACAATTCTAAGGTTAAATAAAGCATATGATACCAAAAAAGCTAGAAGTAGTACAATCAAAGTTTCAGACAAATCGTATAAAACACCACAGATAATCTCTTGATTTTTATAAAATCTGCTTTATAATCACAAGACATTCTTTTTTATCTATATTTTTGTATTTTAAGGAAAAAATATGGCAAATCCTATCGTAAGTCGCACCGAGCTTGCTGTTGGCGGTGTCGCCATGACAATTGGCGGTGTGGTCAAAAAAAGTGCGTTTTTGCTAGTATTGGCGGCTGTAGCAGGTTTTTCTGTGTTCTTTTATGCCTTAATGGGTGGTATTTCTATGAATATGCTATACCCATTGGCACTGGTCGGTCTATTCGCCGGCATGGGATTGGGATTGGCTAGTGCTTTTAAGCCACATCTTGCCAAAAATCTGGCTGTACCGTATGCCTTGTGTGAAGGCGTGCTACTTGGTGCATTTAGCACCATCATGTACACAAGATATCCAAGCGTGCCACTATCAGCCCTATCAGCAACATTTATTACCGCCGCTGTCATGCTAACCTTATACACCACAGGCATCGTAAAAGTTACTGAAAAATTCCGCTCAATTTTGACATCAGCCATCATCGCCATCGGTATTTTATATCTGGTACAACTTGGTTTTAGATTATTTGGTTCAAGCCTGCCACTCCTATTTGATGGTGGTTTGGTGGCAATCGGTTTTAGCGTTTTTGTTACTTTGATTGCATCATTTAGCCTACTGCTAGATTTTGATAATATTGAACAAGGTGTACAACATGGCGCATCTCGTGAATTTGAGTGGGTGTATAGCATTGGCATTTTATCAACGCTGGTTTGGATGTACATTGAGTTTTTGCGTTTGATTGGCTACCTACAAGACGACTAATCGCTTAGCTCATCAGATAAGCTAGACGCCTAACACAAAGCAATAAAAATCGCACCCCAAGAGTGCGATTTTTATTGTGCCATTTATCGCTTTAATCGCATGGCATTTGCCACCACAAACAAACTAGATATCGACATACCAATCGCCGCTAGCCAAGGCGGTATATAGCCCAATGCCGCAGGAATCAGTACAATGGCGTTATAAGCCAATGCCCAACGCAAATTTTGGCGGATAATCTTTTGTGTCTTTGCAGAAAGACTAAGTGCCTGAGTAATCGCCATCATTTTGCCACCCATTAGCACACTGTCTGATGACACCTGTGCCAAATCCGTCGCACCTGCCATCGCCGTTGAGACATTTGCTGCCGCCAGAACGGGTGCATCATTAATACCATCACCCACCATGAGTACCGTATATCCTGACGCTTGCAACTGCTTGATGTGACTGACTTTATCTTGCGGTGTCAATCCAAAATATGCCTGCTCAATTCCCAACGATTTTGCCACCTCCACAGCACTTGGATTGGGGTCGCCTGTGAGCATGATGGGTGTGATATTTTGGCGTTTTAGCTCATCAATCATTGCATGAGCATCTTGTCTGATGGTGTCATTAAAATAAAATCTTGCCACCGTTTGCCACTCACCCTGAATCATACAGGATAACAACACCGACATATTCGCCTGATATTTTCCAAGATTTTCTATCAACATGGTAGGCAGTGTGCCTTGTGGTTGCACAAACTGTTGATGACCAATGCGGTAACACACACCATCAATCCACCCCTCCACACCACCTGCCGTGTGGTGGATGCCATCTTTGACACTTGGCAAATGCAGTCCGTGAGCTGCTGTTAGTATAGCCCACGCCACAGGGTGTTTTGAGCCAATCTCAAGAGCGGCGGCGATTTTTAGAGCGTCCGTCTTATCAATGACGCTAACCGTCTCCAAAAGGTTCGCCTGCCCAAGCGTTAGCGTGCCTGTCTTATCAAAACAAGCATGGCTTACTTCCGATAAGGTCTGAATGGTATGCCCACGAGTCGCCAAAAAACCAAGCGATGCCAAACGATTGGTTGATACCGTCAAGGCTATCGGTGTGGCAAGACTTAAGGCACAGGGGCAGGTTGCCACCAACACCGCCACTGTCGCCCATAACGCCTCATGCTTATCAATAAACCACCACACCGCAAACACAAGACATGACAACACCAACACTCGTGCCACAAACCATCTTGCCATCTTATCCGCATCTTGAGCGATTTTTGGTTTTTCGCTCATGGCTCGATTCATCAGTCTGTCAATCAAAGAGATTTGGCTGTCATCAACCTTAGCCGTAACAAGCATGATAAAAGGCTGACTATCATTTTGAGCACCCCCCACAACCACATCGCCACGCTCCTTGACAATCAAATCACTCTCACCTGTTAGCAAACTCTGTGATACCGTCGCCGTCTCTGACAACAAAATACCATCGGTAACAATCTGCGACCCTGCATCAATACAGATGACATCGCCAATCTCCACCGACTGAGCAAGCAGTCTATCTTGGACTTCGCTTATCACTAGCTCTTGATTTGCCTGATGTTGTCGCCACCATGTATCAATGATGGATTTTTTATCATCTTGGCTTAGCGTGTCATCTTTAGTTAACTTAGCGACAAGATCGTTGTCATTAGTAATTTTTTGCACCAAAATGGGATTGATTACCACCAAATCAGATGCCATGTTTGATGCTTTTAGGCGAGCGTTATGTTCAATATAACGACCAGCCAACAAAAAGAAAATAAACATCGATACCGAGTCAAAATATGCTTCGCCTGTTCCTGTTAAGGTTGCATAGACACTGGCAGCAAAAGTGGTGATGAGTGCAATACAAACAGGCACATCCATGTTTACTTGGCGAGCCTTGATGGCATTATATGCCGATGCAAAAAACGGCACGCCTGAATAGAATAACACAGGTATGGTAACAAATAACGCCACATACCGCAGGAAATCTCGATGCTCCAACAAGATGCCTGTATATGCCCCAAAATACATACCAATGGAAAACATCATTGCCTGCATTGCCCCAAGTGCCGAGATTGCCAGACGAATCAGCATTTGCTTGTTTTGGCGTTTTAACATGGCTTCATGCGTATCTTGTCGATACGGCTTAGCATCATAGCCTACCGAGTGTACCGCCCTTAATATCTCACCAATACTACACCGATGCTCGTCCCAACTGACTCGCATACGCTGCTGAGTCAGATTGACCTGACACATTCGCACGCCATCTATCGCTCTTAAACGGGTCTCGATAAGCCAAGTGCACGCCGAACAGCGTAAGTTCGCCACCGATAATTCTGCGGTATTACCACCATCTTCTTGATAGACAAATTGTGCCTTAATATCATCATGATTATACGCATCAAAATTCATCACATCAGGCAGGCTAGCAGTTGGGCTAATCTCACGGCGGTCTAGATAGTACTGTTCAAGCTGTAAATCCACAATGCTTTGCGAGGCAAGCTGACAGCCCAAACAACACATCGGACGAGCTTTATTGAAAATCGTGGTATAAAAAGGCTCTTTTGGTAACACTTCACCACAATGAAAACACGCATCTGTAGGAGGCAGGAGTAAAGACTGAGAAATTTCATCATCAATCTTATTATCGATGGTCATAATCATTCCAAAACAATCTGAAAAATCAGCCTAAAAGACATTCAAAAGCAATAAAAATCACCCTTAAGGCAAACAAAATCTATTTAAAGCCTTGTATCATTATAGCACAGTTATTGCACATTCTTGATGAGACAAAGTTGGTGAATTTTGTACATACACCGGTACGATGTTTAGAAGAGTTAGGCAAAAACCATCATGCACGCCATCAATCATTTTAATCAACAATCAATTAGTACTTGATAAAATATCAACAAATCGCTAGTATGTTTATCTCATTGATTATAAAGGTCTGTTTATGCTCACTAAGCCCCCCCATCTTCCACACAGCCATTTGGACAACCACACTCCAAAACAACAGCAAGGCTCGGTTTTAGGCTTTATCGTGCTAGTGGTCGTACTCGCCGCCATGATTTTACTTGGGCTTTATGTATTTTATTTAAACAGTGTCATCATCAATAAATTTGAAAATCGTCGCTGGGATATTCCTGCAACGGTTTATTCTCGCCCACTTGAACTCTCACCCAATGCACCACTTAGTCAGACCGACCTTGACAGCTGGTTAAAACTACTCAACTATACCAAAAACAGCACCAAACAAGGTGGTTATCAACAGCAAGGGGCAACCTACACGATTTACACTCGTGGTTTTGATTATGGCGATGGCGATATAGAACCTAAGCAGACCATCAAAATCAGCTTTTCTAATGGGAAAATTACCAGTCTTCAGACCAGTCACCCCACCACCAAAGGCATGCTACGCCTAGAGCCTGTCAATGTGGGCGGTATTTACCCCCAAAACAATGAAGACCGTATCTTACTTGACAAAGACAGCTTGCCCAAGCACTTAATTGATGCACTCATCGCTACCGAAGATCGTAACTTTTATGAGCATCATGGGATATCCTTGCGTGGTACAGCTCGTGCAATTTTATCCAATCTGACAGGTGGTCAAAGACAAGGTGGCTCAACCATCACACAGCAACTTGTCAAGAATTTTTATCTAAATTCAGAACGCAGTTTAAAGCGAAAAGCCAATGAAGCCATTATGGCACTACTGCTTGAACTGCATTATGACAAAAATGAGATTTTACTTGCCTATCTTAATGAGATTAACTTAGGACAAAATGGCAATCGCTCAGTAAACGGTTTTGGGATTGCCTCACAGTTTTATTTTAACAAGCCTCTTTCTGAGTTGCGTTTAGACCAATACGCTTTATTGGTTGGCATTGCCAAAGGCTCTAGTTATTACAACCCAAAAAAACACCCAAAGCGTGCCACCGACAGACGAAACACCGTCTTGCATAATATGCTCACCATAGGAAAAATCAGCCAAAGTGAGTATGATAATGCCATCCAAAAACCCTTAGATGTGGTAAAAACTCCGATTATCGCCAAAAGTCGTTTTCCTGATTTTTTTGATGCCATTTCTCGAGAGTTAAAAGCATATTATAAAGAAGAGGACCTACAAAACAGAGGGCTTCGCATCATCTCAACGCTTGACCCCATCGCCCAAAATCATGCCAATAACGCCGTCATCAATGGCACAAAAAACCCCTTACAAGCCGCCTTGGTCAGTGCCAATCCTAACACAGGTGAGGTGGTTGCGTTGGTAGGTGGGCGTGGTGATTTTACAGGTTTTAACCGTGCCATTGACGCTAAGCGACAAGTCGGCTCATTATTAAAACCTGTTATCTACCTAACCGCTCTGCAATCGGGACGCTACAACTTAGCCAGCAGTGTCGATGATAGCCCTACTAACTACAACATTGATGGGCAGTCTTGGACACCAAGAAACTATGGTGGCATCTCACACGGAGCAACGCCACTAACCAAAGCCCTTGCCCACTCGTACAATCAAGCAGCGGTCAATCTTGGCATGGAATTTGGATTGCATAATTTTCAAAAACAACTACAAGCACTAGGCATCAACCAAAGTTTACCACCCTACCCATCAATACTACTTGGAGCGGTAGATTTGACCGCCATGGACATACTGGGTGTGTATCAGATTTTCGCTACAGGTGGTGTTAGTACACCATTACACACCATCAATAAAGTCATTGATGATAAAGGCGTCATACTCCAAAACAGCGATCAACGCACCCAAATTCGCCTATCGCCTGAAGCCACTTATCTAACCAACTATGCCATGCAACAGGTATTCACTCAAGGCACGGCAAAGGCGGGTAATTTTAACAGCTCTTTAAATCTGGCAGGCAAAACAGGCACAACCAATGACGGTCGTGATGCGTGGTTTGCAGGATATAGTGGTAATTATGTCTCGGTAGTCTGGGTTGGACTTGATAACAACAAACCCTTGGGATTGACAGGTAGCTCTCACGCCCTACCCATTTGGCGACGCTTCATGCAGTCGCTCAACCACACACCCGTCCAACTTGACCAGCCTAGCGGTATCGAATGGCAATGGTTGGATAATGGCACAGGTCTTTTGTCCCAAGAATACTGTCAGCACGCCGTACGACTACCCATCATCCGCCAGTACGCACCTGCTCAATACGCCAATTGCGTCATTGATGGATTTGGTAATGATGTGGCATATGTTGAAAATGGCTGGATAGATACAGACATGATTCATCAAGAGTATCACGATGGCTATGGCGAAGAGAGTGTCGCACCCCAAGAACATCGGCACGCACCAAATGAACAAATAGACTTAATAGAGAACGAGAGTATGGCATACTAAGCCAACCACCTTGTGATATATCCATCATGATGACTCAATGCCAAACAACATCGTGATACAAATGGCAATACCGCAAGCGACAAAGCCTGCCATATCTGCTATAATAACCAAAATCTATCACAAACTTAGCTCTCACTCATCAATTTAAGGCGAAAATTATGTCATGGCAACAACTACACCTACAATGTTCACAAGATAAAGTTGAGCTTGCCGAAGCTTTATTTTATGAAGAAGGGGCGGTTTCTATCATCCTAGAAGATGCAGGAGATGAGCCTTTATTTGAACCATTACCTGGTGAAGAGCCATTATGGGGAGATGTGGTCATGACGGCGATTTTTGACACCAACTCTGACGACCGTTTTGCTGGCACAGACTTTGAAGGCATGGCAAGTCGCATCGCTGCCGAAGTAGGTGCAACTCGTTTTTGGACAACTCGTCTTGATGATAAAGATTGGTCTCGTGAATGGATGGTTCATTATCAACCTGTTCAATGTGCAGGCAACCTATGGATTGTTCCTGAATGGCTAGACGCTCCTGACCCAACCGCCATCAATCTCATCTTAGACCCTGGTCTTGCCTTTGGGACAGGTTATCATGCCACCACTCGCCTATGCTTAGATTGGTTGTCAGCACAGGATTTAACCGACAAAATCGTCATTGACTACGGTTGCGGCTCAGGTGTGCTAGGTGTAGCGGCACTACTGCTTGGGGCAAAAGCAGTATTTGCGGTGGACATTGACCCACAAGCAATCTTAGCCACCACTCAAAACGCTAAACTAAATGGCGTGGCTGATAGACTCACCGTCTTTTTGCCAACCGAATTTAGCGACTATCAAAAAAGCCATCAGCTACAAGCAGATACCATTACTGCCAATATCCTAGCCAAGCCCCTCATTGAGTTTGCACCATATTTTAACTCACTCCTAAAAAATGGCGGTAGCATTGTGTTGGCAGGTCTAATCTCCAATCAGACCCAATCAGTCATTGATGCTTATACACCATATTTTACGCTTGATGATGCCTTTAATTATAAACATACAGACGATCATCATTGGCACCGATTATCTGGCATTAAAAAATAACACCACCTTACGCATCATCATATTGGCTTTTAATCTGGGCATTAAAAGCCAAATTTTTTTCTCTAATACAGGCTTAAGATAAGCAAAAGCACACCTAATGACCACCTGCTCAACTTATTGTATTTTTAATTTGTCTTTATCTTGCCAATCTGTTACAATTCATCAGAAAAACAAAACATTTTGTTTTTCATTGGTTCTTTTAATTCGTCTTATCTGCTGGACTACCAATGAAAACTTTTTTAGATAACTTCTTTTATCTTACCGAAAAAAACACCACCGCCAAGACCGAGCTCATCGCAGGCATCACCACATTTTTTACCATGGTGTACATTGTCTTTGTCAATCCGTCCATCTTGGGCGTTACAGGCATGGACACACAGGTCGTCTTTGTTACCACCTGCTTAATCGCTGCCTTTGGTACGATTGGTATCGGTCTATTTAGCAACCTACCCATTGCTCTTGCCCCTGCGATGGGGTTAAATGCCTTTTTTGCTTTTGTTGTCGTCTCAAAACTTGGCTACTCATGGCAAACAGGCATGGGAGCAATCTTTTGGGGGTCGGTAGGATTATTCTTACTCACCATTTTTGGGGTGCGTTATTGGCTGATGGCAAGCATTCCTTTGGGTCTGCGTGTTGGTATCAGTGCAGGCATCGGGCTATTCATTGCACTCATCGGCTTTAAAAACATGGGGTTGGTCGTACCAAATGAAGCAACACTTGTTACTGTGGGTAATCTACATTCACCAACACTCCTAATGGGCGTACTTGGCTTTTTTATCATCGTGGCAATGGCTGCCAAAGGTCGTCATTCTGGCGTACTTGTCTCCATTGTGATGGTTACCGCCCTTGCACTCATCTTTGATGATCATGTTCAGTTTACAGGGCAGATTCTATCCCTACCACCTGCCTTAACCCCTGTGGTCGGACAAGTGGATATCGTAGGGGCGTTAGATGTGGCATTACTCGGGGTTATCTTCTCGTTTATGCTCGTCAACTTATTTGATTCATCAGGTACGCTGATTGCTGTTACTGACAAGGCGGGTTTTGCTGATAAGGACGGCAAATTCCCCAAAATGAAACAGGCTTTATTGGTGGACAGCACCAGTGCCGTAGTTGGTTCATATATGGGTACATCTGCCATCAGTACTTATATTGAAAGTGGTGCTGGTGTATCAGTGGGTGGTCGTACAGGGCTGACAGCTGTCGTGGTAGGTGTTTTGTTTTTACTCACCATTTTCTTCTCTCCCTTGGCAAGCATCGTTCCTGCCTATGCCACCGCAGGCTCACTGGTCTTCGTTGGCATCTTAATGGCAAGCAGTCTTATTAAAGTGCGTTGGGAAGACTTGACCGAAGCCACACCTGCCTTTATTACGGCAGCGATGATGCCATTTACCTACTCCATCACCGAAGGGATTGCTTTTGGATTTATTAGCTACTGTGTCATGAAAATCGCCACAAATCGTTATAAAGAAATCAATGCACCTGTTGCTGTGGTTTCCTTGCTATTTATCATCAAATTTATCTGGGTAGGCTAAGTTAGCCAAGAACAGTCGCAAGCAAAAAGTCCAGCCATCATTGACTGGACTTTTTTTATTAACAGGCAAACAAGCCCATCTAGCACACAATAAAAACATGGCATAAAACACAGAAAATTGCATATAAGCACTCACCACCCCTTTATAAAACCTCGTCAAAATGCTATTATTAAATCTCGTATATGCTTAAGCAGTAATTGGCATATTAAGCCAGATATTCAACTGGGTGTTTAACTGGATGTTCAACCATTTTTATAAGGTGAGTTATGAGTTTTAAGCGTTTTGCACTGCTGTCAGTGTCAGATAAATCAGGAATTATTGACTTTGCCAAAGGACTGATTGATGCAGGCTTTGGCATTTTGTCTACTGGGGGTACATTTAAACTATTAACCGAATCAGGCATCAATGCCATTGAAGTCTCATCGCACACAGGATTTAGCGAGATGATGGATGGTCGTGTCAAAACCTTACACCCAAAGATTCATGGGGGGATATTGGGTCGTCGTGGTATTGATGATGAAGTCATGGCCGCTCATGGCATTGACCGCATAGATATTGTCGCTGTCAATCTCTACCCATTTGCCGCTACGGTTGCCAAGCCTGATGTCAAAATGTCTGACGCCATTGAAAACATTGATATCGGCGGCCCTGCAATGGTGCGTTCTGCTGCCAAAAACCACGCTCATGTCGGCATCATCACCAATCCTGCCGACTATGCTCGCATCTTAAATGAAATTAACAACACGGGCAATATCAGCTACGCCACTCGTTTTGATTTGGCGGTAAAAGCCTTTGAACATACCGCAAATTATGATGGCATGATTGCTTCATTTTTTGGGGCAAGATTAAATAGCACCGCCACCCACCCAAGTGAGGACGCCACACCAACGGCTGATTTTGCTCGCACCTTTAACACGCAATTAAACAAAGCCCAAGATCTACGCTATGGCGAAAATCCACATCAAAAAGCCGCCTTCTATGTTGAAGCAAACGCCAAAGAAGCATCGGTCGCTACCGCCAAACAACTACAAGGCAAAGAGCTATCTTATAACAACATCGCTGATACCGATGCAGCTCTTGAATGCGTCAAATCATTCGTCAAACCTGCTTGCGTCATTGTTAAGCACGCCAATCCTTGTGGCGTAGCAGTATCAACCGATGGCATCTTAACAGCATACAACCTTGCCTATGAGACCGATCCAGAATCTGCCTTTGGTGGTATCATCGCCTTTAACCGTGAACTAGATGTTGATACCGCTCGCACCATTGTTGAGCGTCAATTTGTTGAGGTTATTATTGCCCCTGCCATCGCTGATGGCGTACTTGACATCACAGGCACCAAGAAAAATGTGCGTGTGTTGGTTTGTGGTGAATTGCCAGAACCTACTGAGCGTACTGCACAGCTTGACTACAAGCGTGTCAATGGCGGTCTGTTGATTCAAGACCAAGATTTGGGCATGATTACTAAGAATGATTTGCGTGTTGTTACCGAGCGAGCACCAACAGAAGCCGAGCTTGACGACCTTATCTTTGCTTGGAAAGTGGCAAAATATGTTAAATCCAACGCCATCGTTTATGCCAAGAACCGTCAAACTGTCGGTATTGGTGCAGGTCAAATGAGTCGTGTCAATTCTGCTCGCATCGCTGCCATCAAGGCTGAACACGCAGGGCTTGCTGTTGAAGGTGCGGTCATGGCATCAGATGCTTTCTTCCCCTTCCGAGATGGCATTGATAATGCCGCTGCTGCTGGCATCAAGTGCATCATTCAGCCAGGTGGCTCAATGCGTGATGATGAAACCATCGCCGCCGCTAACAAACACGGCATCGCCATGGTATTTACTGGCATGCGTCATTTCCGCCACTGATTGATTATTTATCATCAGTCAATAACAAAATAAAAGTTCCGTCATACTGGCGGGATTTTTATTTTGTATAACAGTAATAGTCAAGCACCTAAAATAACAATCTAACTCATAAAATCATCTGTATACGCATTATAAAGTTAGTTTAAAATATTGGCACAAGTTTTCTTGTATAAGGAAAATTAAGGTGTTTTTATCATCATTTTATGATAGAATATAGCAATTTATTCCATCAAAACAAAATCAAGAAGACCCTATGATTTCCCCAAAGATTAAAAACAAATTTTCCAATCACCCAGAAGTCGTCATGCGTCCCGTGCATTTGCGACTGTCTGAAGAAATCATCAGTCATCTAGAAGAGACGGCTGGTACACATGGTTTTAATCGCATTCAAGGCTTAATTCGTCTATACATTCGTCAAGGGCTAGACCGTGATAACTGTAATTACAACTTAGCGGATGATGTGCTATTTATTGAAAAGTTACGCAAAAAAGGCGTCAGCCAAAAAATCATCGATGAAGCACTGGCTGATGTCAATAAAAACTGCGACTTAGACCAATCCATCACTTAGGCCATAAATCAATAAAAAACGCACTTTAATAAGTGCGTTTTTTATTGATGGCGGTGCTTGTTATTGCAACTGTGTATCTTGTCCCAAAATACCAATCTTAATTCCCTGCCCCAGACCTTTACCCATCTGCACCCCAAAACGGTCAAAAAACTGCTTAACAGGGTCAATATAGCTATAATTCACCGATTCCAGTTTTAGCTGTTTTTCTAGTTGCGACATGCCACCAATCTTATCTGCCAAACCCAGCTCAACAGACTGCTTACCCGTCCAAAATAGCCCTGTAAATATCTGATTTTGCTCAGGGTTTTTTAGGCGATCTCCACGACCCTTTTTAACCGCTTCAATGAAATTTTGATGCGTATCATTTAGCAGACTCTGCACATGGGTACGCTCAATCTCATTCATCGGTCTTGACATGGATAAGATATCCTTGTATTCGCCCGCGGTTAAAGTACGATCAGCAATGCCCGCCTTATCCAACAGTCGCTCAATATTATACCCAGACATGATCACACCGATAGAGCCAACCAAACTAGATGGATTTACCCAAATCTCATCGGCCGCCGATGCGATATAATACGCTCCTGATGCACCTGTATCACCAATGATGGCGTAAAGTTTTTTATCAGGATACTCTGCTTTTAGCTCCATTGCCATCTGCCATACTTCATCAGACTGCACAGGCGAACCACCAGGCGAATTAATAGCCAGTGCCACCGCTTTGGCATTGGTATTCTCAAATGCTTCTTGCAAGGCAGCATTGATATGATGTGCACTGGTTTCACTATTTGGCATGATCGCCCCTTGTACATCAACCACCGCTAAATGTGGCTCACCAATACCCATTGGCACACCTGCTTTAGTGTTAGTTGTTGTACAGCCCCTACCCAAAAATAACACAAAAAACACCACATAAGCAAAAGTTAATAATTTAAAAAATATGCTCCAACGACGAGCTCTCTTTTGCTCTTCAATGCCCGCCATCATGGTTTTTTCGATGAGTTGCCATTCAGGTGATGTGGGCGATGACTTAGGGGTATTTGCTGAAGATGAGGGCGACTGATGAGGATTAGGTGGCCAAACCATGATGTTTTTTCCTATAAATATATTGATAGGCGATAACCGCCATTGTTTTGTGATATAAATGTTGTGATAATAAAGCACCCATTGTAACTCAAAAGCCTTAAATATCCTAGTATCTAGTAGATTTTAAACAAGCAACATTCGTTCATTCTACATACCCACCTAATCATCAAATAGCATATCAATGGCCTGTATGTCCGCTACCGCCATTGGATGAGACAGCCACGCCCCAGCTTTAGGCGAAGCAAGTGTTGCATCATTTTCACAAAGCCCACGCCACAGCACCCAAGTATTTTTGTGCGTAGAGCCATTGATGACAAGCCGAGAGACATGAGTTGACTCGTCTTGCTCATTATCTGGCAGGGAAATGGGTACATCTGATACCATCTCAATGGTACAGCCCCACACCGACTCATCATTGATATACTGCCAGCCTGTGATGGCACGCACAGATAACGCCTGAGATTGATAGGCTTGCCCTACTTGACAAGGCATAGCAGTCAGCTGACTGAGCGTCTCATTAGAACGCCCTGCCTGCCAATATTGTCCAATCGGAATGCTCTGTTGTAGTCGTGCGACTAATAATGGCAACTTTGTACTTGGAGTCTGAGTGATGACACCTGTTAGCATATTGATACTGTTCCGCCGAAGCTCGCCAATTAAAACATCTGCCTGTCTCTCTCCAAGTGATTTTACCCCATAGTCCGATAGCAATAGCCATGCCCCAGATTCATGCTTAATCAGCACCGCTCCCAAATAATCATGCCCTGCATTCACCAAGATTGCCGCGGCACGACCATCTTTATTCAATGGTACGCCCAGCACATGATTGATGACCATAAAACATAGTGCCGATGCAGGTAGTAATAATAATGATCTTGGTAGCACTCTTGTCATCAGTGGGATAAATACAAGCACACATAATACAAACCCCGCCGCCCCAAATGGTGCATACAGCCAAGAATCACCCACGAGCAAGAGTTCTAACGCCTCATGTAGCCACAACAAAATTGTAGAAGACAGTCTCCATAGTACATCAGCAATGCTTGATGAAAATGTAAATATTGCCCCTGCAACCAAATTAATCGGAACGATAACAACACCAAAAAGCCCAACCACGACCAAATTAACTGGCACACTCCAAAGAGATACTTTGCCAAAAAATAAAATTGACAATGGTAGCATCGCCACAAATAGCCAGCATTGTAACAACAAAATAGCACGAATTTTGGCAAAATAACCACAACCCTGCACCGTGCCATCACTCCAGACATTCTCATAACGCATGAGCAACAAGACCGCCACAAATGACAACCAAAATCCCGCCTGCCATAAAACATAAGGATCAAGCCATGCCATGATTAGCCCCACAATACAAAGCAAGCTCAAATCCGACAACGGTAGCACAAAATAGCGAGTTAATGCTAATGCCGCTAGCATATACACCGTACGCATGGCAGGCACATCAAATCCCGTGAACAAGGCATAACCCATGCTAGCAATCAACATAACAGTCAGCCGAATCTGCCATCTTGGCGTACGCATATAAATACTAGGGGCAATCTTATCCACCAACCATGTTACCAATGACGCCAGTATCAATGCCAAAAATACCACATGCGTACCAGAAATTGCTAGCAAATGTGAAATGCCGGCCAGTTGATATAAAGATTTTGTCTGTGTGCTAATGAGTGCTCTATCGCCTGTTAATAGGCTTAATGTCACAGCTTTTGCTTGTTGCTTAGCCAAACTTAAAGACTGCCAATCTTGATAAAAATGCACTCGTAGCTGTTGGCGTAGTGATTCAAGATGGCTCATTAGTGAGTTTGGTTGTATGACTTCCACCCCGTCAATGGCGATAACTTGTGCCATCGCATGAATATGTCTGGTGCGTAGCCAGATATTGCCATCAAAACCGCTAGCATTTTTTTGAGTGGCAATGGGTTCTAGCACAAGCGTCATGCGTGCTTTTATATTCGGTGCTAATTGATTAAGATTTATTAAATGCCCAGAAGGATTTACCCTTGCCGTCAAAAGCACCGTCATCTGAGCAGGCAAGCCAAAATCATCTGGCGATATGCTGTTTGGCGTAGCATACAGTTGGTCATCAGCTTGCACATGAAAAGGGTTGGTTGCCATCAGTGCATCATCTGCATGGCGATTGAGTTGAAAAACAGGTTTGATATCAGTGATGACCGCCTTTTGGCGATAGTTACCACCCATTAAATCATCATATACAGTATCACTGATGTCATCTATATGCACCGTAGCAGTAACGGTGTGATTATGTGATATGGTTGATTGCTCAAATTCATGGTGTGCCATCATCGCACGAAAAACAAACAAACTTGTCAACACAACAAACAACAATGCAAATAACACACCCTTCATTGATTGAGCGTGTCTTAGCAACCAACCAAAACCAATCACCGTACACATCAGCAGTGCCGACAGTATGCCATTAGCATAAGGAGATAGTAGCCATGTTGATAAATCATCGCCAACCGCCACAGTTAGCATGACAGCAAGTACCCCAAGCATGATGGCAATTATCAACGCACTTAAAAAACTTGGCATATATACCTTGCAACTTAGGACAACTCATCTATTCATCGGTTAATTGTTTGTGTATCAACCGCAGTAATGGCAAATCATCAGGATAAGTAAGCTTCATATTAAGCCTTGAACCCTGCACTATTTGCACCCTATACCCTAGCATTTCAAAGGCACTGGCTTCATCAGTGATATCAAGCCCCAACTCCGCTACTTTATCTAGCACCATCTCGAGTGTTTTTAGGCGAAACGCCTGCGGAGTTTGTGCCTGCCAAAGCGTGCTTCTATCCACTGTTTTTTCAATCAAACCTTCACAAGATACTTGCTTTAGCGTATCTACCACAGGTGTCGCCAGTATTGCCGCATCCGCATTGCACACTTCTAAGGCGGTCAGTAACGCTGTTAAATCCGCCTTTGGTAAACAAGGGCGTGCTGCATCATGAATCACCACCCAGTCATCATCACGCCCATCACGAGCACGGATCAACGATACGCCTGAGTGCACCGACTGCCAGCGCTCAAGACCACCAAAACCAACAAATAGCGGTCGCTGACGAGTCAGATTCAGCTTATCAAAATATGTATCATCTTTAGCAATGACCAAAGTCAAATCATCAATGCCATCACCATCTAGGCAAGCCAAGCTCTCTTCAAGCACTGTCTTATCTGTTAATAAAAGGTATTGCTTGGGCAAATCTGAACCAAACCTAGAACCCCTACCTGCCGCCACCATTAAAGCATGAACTGCGTCAGTGCTGTTATTGGTATTTTTTAAATCATCCAGCATATAAAACCACCAACCTTAAATCACATGGTTCATCATTGATAAGAACATACCACACACCGCCACCCATACATCTTCTAGAATACAAAAAAACAACAGCGAAAAAAATAAGACTGGCAACTTGCCAATCTTATATTATCCATGCTAATGATCCAAATCCATTTCTACCAAGCCATCTACAGGCTCAACCGCATCCACTTCATCACTTGTAATCATCTGCCGACTATAAGTAATGGGTGAATTAGACAGCTGAAAAAAAGTCTCGCCAGACTTAATTAGCCCCAAATCAATTCTTGCATGCTCTTCTATGGCGGATGTTTGAGTTTTTAAATCACGCACATCAGCACGCAGTAGGCTGTTCTTTTGGGCTTGCTCGCTGTTAATACTTAGCTGTTTGGCGATTTGTTCATTGAGTAGATTTAAGTTAGCATGACCACTCTCGCCATGCCAATACTGATACTGCAAGAGAACCAGTACAACCACAGCAAAGACAATCAGGCATAAATAGCCCACCGTGCCAAGTCGCTTGGTTGTTACGGTGAGCATAGGTCTTTTTGTCGTACTTCCCACAACAGTACTCAATTAACCACGAAGTCCGATGAATTCTTCACGACCACGATAGCTTGCCGTTACCATCTGCTCAATGCGAAGCAGTTGGTTGTACTTAGCCACACGGTCAGAACGGCATAGCGAACCTGTCTTGATTTGACCTGCTGCCGTACCAACAGCCAAATCAGCAATGGTAGCGTCTTCAGTCTCACCAGAACGGTGGCTAATGACAGCGGCATAACCATGTTCTTTGGCAAGATAAATGGCATCTAGCGTCTCAGACAGCGTGCCGATTTGGTTATACTTAATCAAAATGGCATTAGCGATATTCTTATCAATACCCTCTTTTAGAATTTTTGGATTGGTTACAAACAAGTCATCACCAACCAACTGAATCTTATCGCCCAAAATACTGGTCAGATATGCCCAACCTTCCCAATCGGATTCATCCAAGCCATCTTCAATAGAGATGATCGGATATTGACGCACCAAGCCCGCCAAATAATCAGCAAACTGATTGCTAGTAAATGCTTTATTACCCTCACCCTCTAGCACATACTGACCGTTTTTGTAAAATTCACTTGATGCACAGTCTAATGCAAGATAAATATCTTTGCCTGCGGTGTAGCCTGCTTGTTCAATTGCTTTTAGAATAACGGTGATGGCTTCTTCATTTGAACGCAAGTTTGGTGCAAAACCACCCTCATCACCTACTGCCGTGTTCAAACCTTGAGATTTTAAGACTGATTTTAAGGCATGAAAAATCTCTGCTCCTGCACGCAAGCCTTCAGAGAAGCTGGTAAAATTCACAGGCTCAATCATAAACTCTTGAATATCAACAGTATTATCCGCATGAGCACCACCATTTAGGATATTCATCATCGGCACAGGCATTGTTAGTGCAGTCTGTCCACGCAGGTTGGCGATATATTGAAATAAAGGCAGGTTTTGAGCAGTTGCTGCTGCACGAGCTGCTGCCAAAGACACGGCTAAAGTTGCGTTCGCACCAAGATTACCTTTATTTTCTGTACCATCAAGCTCGATGAGAATCTTATCAATCTCTGCTTGATTGGTGATTAGCTTATCTAGCAGTGAACTTCTGATCTGACTATTGACATTGGTGATGGCCTTTTTAACACCCTTGCCTAGATAGCGAGCTTTATCACCATCTCTTAACTCTAGTGCTTCTCTTGAGCCTGTTGATGCACCGCTTGGGGCAGATGCACGACCTACCACACCATTTGCTAATACCACATCAGCTTCGATGGTAGGATTGCCTCGAGAATCCAAAATTTCACGAGCAACAATGTCTTTAATTTCTAACTGATTGTCATAGTTCTCAGCGTACATGATATGTTCCTTAGTTTGGTTAGGAAAATTTAATGATAGGTCAAACAAAATAAGTCATAGTATAACATAAATATTCACCCATGTTACCTATGTCAACCATGGTTAATATGTATTTAACGCCTCAAAGCCTTTAACCAACTCATCCAACTGCTTAATCTGAGACAAAAAAGACTCCAGCTGATTTAGATGCAAAGCACAAGGGCCATCGCATTTGGCATTATCAGGGTCTGGGTGTGCTTCCAAAAATAGTCCTGCCAGTCCTGTCGCCATGCCCGCACGAGCCAGCGTTGTGATTTGATGGCGTCTACCGCCTGCACTATCAGCTCGCTTGCCAGGCTCTTGTAGGGAATGAGTAACATCAAAAAATACCGGCACATTCATACCCTTCATGATATCAAAGCCAAGCATATCAACAACCAAGTTGTTATAACCAAATGAAGTGCCACGCTCGCATAAAATAATCTTATCATTGCCCGCCTCTAGGCATTTATTGATAATATGAGACATTTCATGTGGTGCTAAAAATTGGGCTTTTTTAATGTTAATGACCGCCCCTGTCTTTGCCATTGCACTCACCAAATCAGTCTGACGACTCAAAAATGCAGGCAACTGAATAATGTCTGCCACTTTCGCTACAGGGGCAGCTTGATAAGGCTCGTGTACATCAGTGATGATGGGAACGCCATATTTTTCTTTAATGTCATTAAGCCAAGTTAAACCTGTCTCAAGGCTAGGACCACGAAATGAATATAGGCTCGAGCGGTTCGCCTTATCAAAGCTTGCCTTGAATACATAGCCAATACCCAAACGATGACAAATATCAATATAAGTCTCTGCAATCTCAAAGGCAAGCTCTCGACTTTCTAGCACATTCATGCCACCAAATAGTACAAAAGGCTTATCGTTGCCAATCTCGATGCCTGCAACATTGATGTGTGATTGCGGTGTGGATAATGACTGTGTCATGACTATTTATCCTTTTCTTGCTTAATTTTAATGACCGGCTTGTTATTAAGCCACCCTAATTAACTCATTAAAGCTAGTTAATCACTGATTAAAAAGCATACCAATCATTCATTGACATGCTTGATTTGATTAGCCCTTGACATCCATGGCTGCTTTAATAAAGCCATTAAATAACGGATGACCGCCACGAGGCGAACTTGTGAACTCTGGGTGATATTGCACCGCCACAAACCAAGGATGATTTTCAATCTCAACCGCTTCAACCAAGTGCTGTTTGGCAGAATAACCTGAAATTTTCATTCCCGCTTGCTCTAATGGCTCAATGTAGCGGTTATTCATTTCATAGCGATGGCGATGACGCTCAGTAATGTTCACGGCACCATAAATCTTGGCAAGTTTTGATTCTGATACCAACTGTGCTTCTTGAGCACCTAGACGCATGGTACCACCCAAATCACTATCATCAGAACGGATTTGCAATTCGCCTTTTTCATCAAGCCACTCGGTAATCAACCCAATGATGGGGTCTGTAGCCTTACGGTCAAACTCAGTAGAGTTCGCCTGCAAGCCCAAAACATTACGAGCAAACTCAATAACCGCAAGCTGCATACCCAAGCAAATACCCAAATAAGGCTTGTTGTTCTCACGAGCATATTGAATCGCCATCATCTTACCCTTAGTGCCACGCTCACCAAAACCACCAGGCACAAGCACAGCATCGCACGCTTTTAGCTCACCCATTAGATTGGCTTCGGTCTCTAGTTTTTCGGCATCAATGTAGTGAATTTTCACTTTGGTTTTATTGTGAATACCTGCGTGCAATAAAGCCTCATTGACCGACTTATAAGCATCAGGTAGCTCAACATATTTACCCACCATCGCCACGACAATCTCGCCATCGGCATCAAACAGACCATCAATCACTTTATCCCAATCAGACAAGTCCGCCTCTGGTAACTCAAAGCCAAATCGCTCACATACCAAATCATCCAAATCTTGCTCATAAAAAGTGCGTGGAATCTCATAGATGCTACGAGCATCTTTACATACAGCAACGGCACGCTCTGACACATTGGTAAACATTGCTATCTTACGACGAGTATCTGCATCCACATCGTGTTCTGTGCGACACACCAAGATATCAGGCTGAATGCCAATGGACAACAGCTCTTTAACTGAGTGCTGAGTTGGCTTAGTTTTTAATTCACTGGCTGATGAGATATAAGGGAGTAAGGTTAGGTGCATGAGCATGGTGTTTTCACGCCCAAGTTTCACCATAAGCTGACGCACCGCCTCCATAAAAGGTAGGCTTTCAATATCGCCTACTGTACCGCCAATCTCAATCATCGCCACATCATAACCTTCCCCAGATGCCAAAATGCGACTTTGGATCTCATCGGTGATATGTGGTACAACCTGTACGGTCTTACCTAAATAATCGCCACGGCGTTCTTTGGCAAGTACAGTCTGATAAATGCGACCAGAGGTAAAATTATTCGCCTTACTCATCTTTGAGCGTCTCAAAAAACGCTCATAATAACCCAAATCAAGGTCGGTCTCCGCCCCATCTTCGGTAACGAATACCTCACCATGTTCAAATGGACTCATCGTTCCAGGGTCAACATTAATATAAGGATCCATCTTTGTCATGGTAACTTTAAGACCACGAGCCTCAAGCACAGATGCCAATGATGCAGCCGCAATGCCCTTACCCAAAGATGAAACCACACCGCCTGTTACAAAAATAAATTTAGTCATAAGAATTCATCACTTACTGGTAAAACCGAATTTTACTAAAATTTGCCAAAAAAATATAGGGGCGAATAAAATTTTTTCTCCTTATTATAATCACACCCTTGATTAAAATCCATTTTTAGACTTGCAACTTTGTACATTATGATGACCAACTCAATCATTTAAAATCACAATCAGCCACATGGTCATTGACCATACCACACGCCTGCATATAGGCATAACAAATAGTAGGACCAACAAACTTAAAACCATCTTTTTTGAGCTGTTTTGATAAGGCGATACTGGCGGCCGTCTTTGTAGGAATCTCTTCTGCTGTTTTTGGATGATTAATCAAAGGTGTTCTATCTTGATGGCATGCCACGATACCCCACACATAATCATTAAATGACTGGTTCTCTTTGATTTTTAAGTAGGCTTTGGCATTGGCAATGATGGCTTTTATTTTTAGACGATGGCGAATAATGCCTGCATTACTCATCAACTCATTGATTTTTTCATCATCATATTGAGCAATCTTAGACGCATCAAAACCATCAAAAGCCTGATAATAATTCTCCCGCTTCTTTAGGATCGTAATCCAACTAAGCCCCGCTTGCATACCCTCCAAGCACAACATGGCAAAAAGTCGCTCATCATCATGACACACCACACCCCATTCGTTATCATGATAGGCTTGATATAGAGAGTCTTGTCCACACCAGTTACAGCGTATTTTTGTTGTTGTCATATTCATTCTGGTTATCTTGTCGTAGCTTTATGGTTATGGTAGAGTAAGCAACTTGGTGAGCATTGCACACCCATCTATTTGATATATTGTGCATCTTATCAGAATGTTTGGCAAGTTTATTGATTGTTGGCATCTAAAATTTTAATATTTTCAATCACTTAAACCACTAAAATCGGAGAAAATCATGATTAAAGAACTACCCATTGAGCAATTTAACCCCAGCGTAGATAAAATCATCTTAGATGTCCGAGACGCCCAAAGCTATCATCTTGGTCATATCGAGCACGCCAAAAACGCACCGATAGACGCATTGACAGAATACCTGCCAACTGACACGACGGCAGATATTTATGTGCTATGTGGCGGTGGCACAAAAGCAGCTCGTGCTTGTTCATATCTCAATGAACTTTACCCAACACGCAACATCATTCACCTGATTGGCGGTACTCGTGGTGCAATCGCACACGGCATGACCATCATCACCGAGACCAGTGAATAATCAATGAATTTTTATCCATAAAAAAGTTGTTATAAATCATAATGTTATAAATTTTTTATCACTTTTTTTAAAATTTTAATTGACACCTATGGCACTTAGCTGTATCATACGCACCACAACGACGGCAGACATCGAAAGATAATCTGCTAAGTTAAAAACGGAGTGTAGCGCAGCTTGGTAGCGCATCTGGTTTGGGACCAGAGGGTCGGGGGTTCGAATCCCTCCACTCCGACCATATTTAAAGCCTTAACGGCTTTTTTTGTTAGTAAATGTCGATTTATCATAACTAACATTAAGCCACTAGAGCGCCTGTAGCTCAGTTGGATAGAGCATCTGCCTTCTAAGCAGGTGGTCGCAGGTTCGAATCCTGCTAGGCGCGCCATTTGCCTGCTGCCAGTCAGTTAATATGGTGGATGTAGCTCAGTTGGTAGAGCCCCGGATTGTGATTCCGGTTGTCGTGGGTTCAAGTCCCATCATTCACCCCATATCTTAAAACCTGCCCACTATATAGTCGGCAGGTTTTTTATGTTTTTATACTCACCGCAACACCTTAAACACACATTGCATCTACCACCACACACATCCAACCTGTTTGAGTGATTCGGATTTCTTGGTAAAAACAGCCATAAAATTTAGCATTTTTACAAAAAAATCATCAAGAAATTTGCTATACTAATGCAAATTTTTAGAATCACTTAGAGTTTTTTATGAGCGAAATAACCCAAAACCCCTTGGCTAATGACACCTTCCATATTGGTTCTCGCACTTTTTCATCACGCCTACTTGTTGGCACGGGCAAATACAAAGATTTGACCGAGACAAGCAACGCCATCAAAGCCAGTGGCAGTCAGATTGTTACAGTTGCCATTCGTCGCACCAATATTGGTCAAAATAAAGGAGAGCCAAACCTACTAGATGTCATCTCGCCAAAAGACTACACCATTTTGCCAAATACTGCAGGCTGTTTTGATGCTGATAGTGCCATTCGCACCTGCCAACTTGCTCGTGAGTTGCTTGATGGGCATAATCTGGTCAAACTTGAAGTTCTAGGCGATGAAAAAACCTTATACCCCAATGTTACCGAAACTTTAAAGGCGGCTCGTGTGCTGATTGATGATGGTTTTGATGTCATGGTCTATACTTCAGACGACCCCATCATCGCCAAAGAACTTGAAAACATAGGCTGTGTTGCAGTGATGCCACTCGGTAGCTTAATTGGTTCAGGGCTAGGACTGCTTAATCGCCACACGCTAAGCCTCATCATTGAAAATGCCAATGTGCCTATTTTGGTCGATGCAGGCGTAGGCACAGCATCTGATGCCGCCATCGCCATGGAACTTGGCTGCGATGGTGTGCTGATGAACTCAGCCATCGCACACGCCCAAAACCCTGTGATGATGGCACACGCCATGAAAAATGCCATTCATGCAGGTCGTCAGGCTTTCTTGGCAGGTCGTATGCCTGCTCGCAAAATGGCTGTCGCCAGTTCGCCTCAGACAGGCTACTTCTTTCAATGATGAAAGTTTTAGCCATTTTGCAACCAACCGCCAATCAAGATTTAAACTTGATTGGTAACTTACCTTTACCGTTTAGACTGCGTCAACTAGGAAATCTGCGTGCGTCCTTTATCCCTTATTGATTTATTATTTTTGTTGTTAGAATCGGCAAAACAGCCTATGCATGTTTCAGGGTTGTGCTTATTTGACATACCACAATCTGCTGATGATAACTTCATTAATGATTTGATCACAAAAATCAAAAATAATCAATCCGCACCCAGCTTCCCATTTAATCAAGTCCTAAAAAACTATCTTTTTTGGAATACCGTTAAAACATTTGATATCAGCCATCATTTTAGACACATTAGGCTTGACACAGGAAGCGATGATGAGCTAATGACCTACATTTCACATCAGCACAGCATCATCTTAGACCGCAACCGCCCACTATGGCAGCTGCATTTTATTGAAGGGTTGTCAGCAAAGTCTGATAACAGCCCTAAGCGTTTTGCCATCTATCTTAAGGCTCACCACGCCATGGCAGATGGTGTTGCTGCCATGCGACTACTAGAACGCTCTTTTAGTAGCTCGCCAGATGAACCATTTCAACAGCCATTTTGGTCATCAACCACCAAATATCGCACCGCACTTCCCCTCCGCAAGTCCATCACATCCATCATCAAAGAGCAGATTGGCACCATCAAACCTGTTATGCGTGAGATCGTACGCAACTTTAAACATCGTCATTGCTCACATACCATCAGCACTTTTGATGCACCGCCCTCAATGCTCAACCAACGCATCAGTAACGAACGCACCCTAATCATTCATTCACTGAACAAACATCGATTCTTGGCAGTGGCTCAGCACCATTCGGTAACGACCAACGATGTTATTTTGGCAGTGTGTGCTGGAGCATTAAGAGATTATCTAAATCAAAAAAACGCCCTACCGAACAAGCCTTTGCTTGCATTTGTGCCCATTGGTTTGCGTCAAGATGACAGCAGTTTGGGCAATCAGTTGTCATTTTTATTGACCAATCTTGCCACCCATGAGCCAGACCCCATTATTCGCTTACACACCATCAGTCAAAGCATCAATCAAAGCAAAAAACGCTTTCTTCGCATGAATCCAGCACAAATCATCAATTACAGTGCTCTGACTTATGGCTGGGCAGGCATCAACCTTGCCACCAGATTTCACCCTACCAAACAAGCATTTAATCTAATCATCTCCAATGTACCAAGCGACACCCAGCCACTATATCTTCATGGGGCACGCCTGACAAGTATTTTTCCTGCTTCAGTACTTTTTGATGGACAAGCACTAAACATTACGCTAACCAATCATCAAGATACACTAGACTTTGGCATTACCGCTTGTCGCACCGCCTTGCCCGATATTGAACAGCTACCCCACTTGATAGAATCACATCTGTCAATATATGAACAGCACATCAAGTAAGCAAGCAGTATCAACGCCATACATACCACACAAATCAAAAACCAAGCATATTGATTCTTGATTAGCAATACCAACAGTTTTTTAATACATAAAAATTGATACTTTTTAAAGGCAAATGGGCATTTTGTATTGACCACCTTAAAAGCTGTCATCTTAGCATAAATAAAAAAGCCGTCCCAAAGGACGGCTTTTTGTCTCATAAGTTATCAGTGAATCAAGGCATTTTCCCAAGTTGGGATGACAAGTTGCATCAGCGGTTTTAATAGCTTAACATTACACGCAAATACCGAACCTGTCTTCATTGATTGACTTGCTCCGTGATGATCCACCACCACGCCACGAGCTTCTGTTACAATCAATTCACCTGCTGCAACATCCCAAGGTTTTAATGACATTTCAAAATAACCATCAAAACGACCTGCTGCCACATAGCACAAATCCAGTGCTGCCGAACCCAAACGGCGAACCTGACCGCCGTTTTCACACACAGCCTGCAGACTAGCAAAATGCTGACGAGCGAAGCTGGTTCGTCTCTCGCCAACCATACGCTCATAAGGGTGCCCTGTGGTAAACAACCCGCCTGCAATCGTCTTTCTGTCTGAAACCATAATTCGGCGTTGGTTTAGGCGTGCCCCACGACCACGAGAGGCGGTGAATAATTCATCACGCACAGGGTCATAAACAATACCATGCTCAGTGATGCCGTTTTTTTGGACAGCAATGGATACACAAAAATGCGGCAAGCCATGCACAAAATTGTGCGTACCGTCTAGTGGGTCAATAATCCAACACCAATCAGCATCATTACCCTTACCTTCTTGTAGACCAAATTCTTCACCCAAAAACGAATGATTTGGATAACTTTCTTTTAATAAAGAGATGGTTAACTCTTCGGCATAACGGTCAATTTTTGTTACCAATCCGTCCAAGCCCTTAGATTCTACCGCCAAATCGATACGATGGCGATTTTCATGTGCACGCAAAATCTCATGACCGACTTTTTTTGCCACTTGGGAGGCAATCACCACCATAGGTTCCATAATACACCTTGTAAATTTTGATGAGTTTTATTGAATAAGTTAAAGAATGCTTTTGTATTCATCATACAAAAATAATCTGCCATTATACAAAAATTAAGTTTAAATTACCATAATTTTTGATGGTTTTTAGATGGCTTAAGTTTAAATAAATGCACATGCAACATATGACAATCAGAACTAATTATTCGCCATGCCGTAAGATTTTATTGCTCTATTTTGTCACAGTCATTTAGTGCGGTTAAGTGTGCCAAAATCCCTTGTTCATCAAGTCCACATTCGGCAAGTTGCTCACCGTGCGAACCATGTGCGACAAATCTATCATCAATGCCAATTTGGGTAAGCTTACCCACAAATCCAATGCTTGCTAGGTACTCGCCCACCGCTGAGCCTGCCCCACCCATGATTTGATGCTCTTCTGCTGTGATGATATGAGTTACGCCCTGCTCTATCAGCTCACCAATCAGCTTCGTATCTAGTGGTTTGACCCACCGCATATCCACCACCGTGATGGGGGCTACTGTGCCGTGATGGAAATTTTGACTGGCTGACAGTGCATCATATAAACGAGTGCCAAAGACCAGTACAGCAAATCTTTTATCCGCTTTATTATTAAAATTATCCGATTGCCAAGCGATTTTAGCCTTACCAATGGCAAACTGTTCATTGCTTTGCTTATCAATTTCACGCCCCACTCCCACCCCTCGTGGATAACGAATAGCAGCCGTTCCACCATGCTGATAGCAAGCGTTGAGTAAATGATAGCACTCATGCTCATCACTAGGAGTGGCAATAACAACATTCGGCACACATCTAAGGTATGCCAAATCAAACACGCCTGCGTGCGTGGCACCATCCTCGCCCACCAGCCCTGCTCGGTCTATGGCAAAGGTTACATCTAAGTCTTGCAAGGCAACATCATGGATAAATTGGTCATAGCCACGCTGTAAAAAAGTAGAATAAATCGCCACCACAGGTTTTAATCCACTTGTTGCCATACCGCCAGCTAAAGTTACGGCGTGTTGCTCGGCGATTGCCACATCAAAGAACTTAGCAGGATGGGCATGAGCAAACGCCACCATGCCAGAGCCTTCACACATTGCAGGCGTGATGGCAACCATCTTGTCATCGCAGGCGATATCCATGAGCCATTCACCAAAAACATCGGAATATTTTTTAGCAATAGGTTTGGCAGTTGTCTGCTCTGATTTTTGGTCGGTTTTTGGTAGTTTACTAATGGCATGATAAGTAACAGGATCGTTTTCAGCTGGCAAAAAACCCTTGCCTTTGACGGTATGCACATGAATCAGTACCGCACCGCCCAATTTCTTGGCACGCTCAAAAACTTGCAAAAGCTTTAGTAAATCATGCCCATCAAAAGGTCCAAGATAAGTAAATCCAATCGCCTTAAACAGATTATCAGGAAATAGGTGGTCGTTGACTTTTTCGGCAATTTTATCTGATAAAGGCATGGGCGGAGCATTTTTACCCAAAAGATTCCCAATGCTCTTGCCAATACTACCACCTAATTTAGCAGGGATTTTCTCAAGTGTTTCTTTGGCATCTGTTGCCATGTGTAGATAATGACGAACACGGCGATCGTCAGCACTGATTTCACGCTTAGTCATCAAAATATTGCCATGCTTATCAATATCAAAGGCAAGCCCTCTTTGCCAAAGGCGTGCCAAATGACGACTAAATCCCCCAATCGCCTGCGAGATAGACATATCGTTATCATTGAGTACCACAGTCAAGTCAGCATTTTGTTGCACCGCATCATTCATCGCCTCAAATGCCATACCTCCCGTCATCGCCCCATCTCCGATGACCGCTACTACTTTTCGGTTTTCGCCCAATATGCGACTGGCAAGACTCATGCCAAGCCCTGCCGAGATAGAGGTAGAGCTATGCCCCACACCAAAGGTATCGTATTCACTCTCTGTGCGTTCAGGAAAAGCTGTCAATCCACCACGACTGCGAATGGAGGTCAGCCCATCTCGCCTGCCTGTCAGCACCTTGTGGGCATATGCCTGATGACCTACATCCCAAACCAGTTTATCATAAGGGGTATCATAGATTGCATGCAAAGCAACCGTTAGCTCCACCACGCCTAAATTTGCCCCAAAATGCCCTCCTGACACCCCCACCGAGTATAAAATATACTCACGAAGTTCATCGGATAATACACACAGTTCATCAATGCCAAACGCCTTTAAATCCGCAGGCGATTCAACCTGATCCAACAAAGGCGTGGTTGGGCGAGTGGTTGGAATTGCATTAAATACTTTTGGGTTAAACATCTGGCTATCCATTGGTTTTGGCATGATTGGCTACATTCCAATTTGTCAAGTGAATAAATTTCTATTATTTAGGTTGTTTTAATCATAATTTAGCAAGAACTGCCGTAATTATCTTTTCAATCGTTAAAAGAGTATGGCATAATAGCATTTTTGGCAACATCTTGCGACTATTTTACAAGATGGGCTTTATTTTTGCTAGAAAAATACCATTATTTTTAGATAGATGGGCTGTTTTTCATCAGATTTTCACATAATTACGCCACATAAAATCATTATTGGCATATTGCCATTTCTGGGGTTTATTTTGTATCAATTCATCACCAAAGCCAAACTGCCTACCACCCATGGAGAGTTTGATATTCATGTTTTTGAAAATGAACTTGGGCAAGAACACATCTTGTTAAGCTATGGTTTACCCTGCAATAATCCTGCCACCATTCCTGTGGTGCGTATTCATTCTGAATGCCTAACAGGTGATGCTTTTAGCTCACTAAAATGCGACTGTGGTCCACAGCTAAACGCTGCCATGCAAGCGGTGCAAGCACATGGCTGCGGTGCAATTTTATACCTGCGTCAAGAAGGACGAGGAATTGGTCTGACCAATAAAATCCGTGCATACGCCCTACAAGACCAAGGGCATGACACCCTAGAGGCCAATCTGCTTTTAGGATTGCCAGCAGATGCTCGTAGCTATGAGATGTGCAAAGATATGTTGGAGCATGTCGGTGCAACTAAAATAACCTTGATGACCAATAACCCCAATAAAATCAAAGAATTAAAACAATTAGGTATTGAGGTTGTGGCACGCATTCCACTCATTGTCGGCGTTAATCCGCACAATCAAGATTATCTTAATGTCAAAGATACTAAGATGGGACACCTGATTCATCATGAACAGCCATGACAACTGGTAGTTAGCCCAACTGTTTTAGCACTTATTACAACATAGCCATCTTTAAATTCATAGGCCAATTTATGATACAACTTAGCACCACCATTGATTTTGAGACCAAACTTAATCAAGTTCGTCAATTTTTGACCAACCTACAAGCTCGCATCTGTCAAGCTCTAGAAGCTCAAGAGCAATCAGGTGGCATTGATGGTGGTAGTACAGCTAAATTTATTATTGATGATTGGGAGCGTCCTGAAGGTGGCGGTGGTCGCTCTTGCGTACTGTCTGATGGTCAGGTGATAGAAAAAGGCGGCGTGATGTTTAGCCATATTCACATCAATCACTTACCGCCATCAGCATCACAGCGTTACCCGGCTCTAGCAGGGGCAAAGGCACAAGCGATGGGGGTATCGCTCGTCATTCACCCAAAAAATCCACACATTCCCACCAGTCACGCCAATGTCCGCCTATTTGTGGCACAACCCACAGATGGCAGCGAGCCAATTTGGTGGTTTGGTGGTGGTTTTGACTTAACGCCTTTTTATCCGAATATTGATGATGTGATGCATTGGCATAGGGTCGCTCATCATTTATGTCAGCCCTTTGGTAAGGATATCTACACCAAATACAAAGCATGGTGCGATGAGTATTTTTATCTAAAGCACCGTGGAGAGTGCCGTGGCGTGGGAGGTCTGTTTTATGATGATGTCAATAGCACAACCACAGGTTGGGACTTTGATACCTGCTTTGCTTTTATGCAGGCAGTTGGTCAAGGTTATTTAGATGGCATTTTACCCATTTTTGATAGCAATAAGCACAAGCCTTACACCCAAAACGAGCGAGATTTTCAGCTATACCGTCGTGGTCGCTATGTTGAATACAATCTAGTCTATGATCGTGGCACGATTTTTGGCTTGCAGTCCAACGGTCGCACCGAATCCATCTTGGTGAGTATGCCACCTTTGGCAAGTTGGTCGTATCGTTATGAACCTAAGGCGGGCACAAAAGAATTTGAACTCACCGATTTTTATCTAAAACCCAAAGACTGGCTAAATCTATCTTCTCAATAAACCAAACCCAATGAGTACCGACCCAAACTTCTGATGACTCATACTCTTAATAAGTCTCATCGGATTGGTGATTTAACAATCAAATTGCAAGCAATCTAGATGATATATTGAACATAGCCAAGCATTGAGTATTGGTGGTTTATGTGTTATATTTCTTGCAATCATCTGACAGCTACTCATGCTGTCTAGCCACCTACTTTGTTACTAGGGAAGTCAGATTATGAAAACACTTATCAAGACAGCCACCATCATCGCAGCTGCCACAGTTGCCCTTAGTGCCTGTAGCTCAACCACAACCCCTACCGATGTGCAAGCTCGTCAAGACATCATGCAAGATTGGCGTATCTCAAGCGATATCATGAAAGGCATGATGGACAAACCAGATATCTTTGATGCCAAAACCTTTAAAGAACAAGCTGATCTCATCAGCGCCAGCTCCAAAGAAGTATGGACGCACTTTGCCAATCCAGAAAATAAAGGTAGCTCACAAGACACCATATGGTCAGATGCTCAAGGTTTTAAAGAAAAAGCCGATGAGTTTAACGCCGCCGCTGATGCATTAGTCAATATCGCCCAAAATGCCCAATCAATCATTGATGTTGAACCCGCTCTTGGTAAAGTTTTAGAAAGCTGTGGCTCGTGCCATAAGACCTACAAACAAAAATAATTAAGACCAAATAACTCACCATCATCCAAAACAACAGCCCTAAATCCAATGTGTATTTAGGGCTGTTGTTCAAGCAACGGTATAGATCAACCAAACAGTCGCAAGACCTCCATCACATCAGCACGAACCATCTCAATACTCGGCATTTTTTCAGCATGAAAACGAATAACAGGAATGCCTGCACTGGACAGAGCCTTGTCTTTTTTGGCGTCTTGTTTTTGGCGTGCTTGACTCTCATGCGTCCAGTCATCAAGCTCAATCGCTGCCAACACAGTCTGCATGTCTTTATCTATTAAAACAAAATCCACACTCTGACGACACACTCTATTAAACCAAAATTGACGGTCGCTCCCTGCTTCTTCACTAGGCTCAATGATACGAGACAACTGCACTTGACTAAAAATCAAATATTCAGGCAAAGCAAGTTGCAACTTTTTAAAAAACTGAACTTCGCTATCTGTCATGATAAGCATCGGTTCAAACGGCCAAATGGCAAGTTCATCACCCTTAATCGCTTTTTCTTTTTTGGGTCTTTTAAACCAAAAAATAATAAAAACAAATACCGCCACAGCACCAACCAACCAAAACTCACTCATCAAAACACCAACATAAATTCATAAAATTTAATATAATCAAATACTTATTTGGCAGAAAAACGAAAAGCATGGATTGTACCGTGCTTTTGTCATTTTTTCAAGTCAAGCAAACATCTCTTTAGATGATTGATACATCCAAAACAGCATGACCAATATTATCTTTCCATTTTTTTAACCCAAGCACCGTTTGAATCTACTCGGGAATCCTGAGATATTTTTTGTTTTAGAGCGTTTGCCTCATCATAGGAATTTGCTGAGCCGACCAACACACGAATGCCACGATTGGTTTGGCTAGTGCTGACCTGATAGCCTGCGTTACGGTACTTTGTAACAATCTCATCAATTTTAGCCTTGTTTGGAGAGATAGAAACTTGCACGCTATAAGTTGCTCCTGTTGAGTTTTTGTCACTCGCCGGATCTTTATTATCTGCTTTGGCAGACTTGGCAGTCTCTGCTTGCTGGGCTTGACCGGTAGCACCTAGCGTGGCAGCCGGTATCTTGATGATACGACCCAAAACCAAAGCATCGCCTGGAGCCATATTATTCGCCGCTGCGATGGTTGCTACCGGCACACCATATTGACGAGATAAAAGCGTTAGGTTATCGCCCACCATCACCTTGTGCTGACTTGTTTTGTTGTTGATGGTTTGGGAGTTTTGGGTTGACTCAAGCTTAGCATTTACGGTCTTGTTCAGCGTCTCAGGTTGTGTTCGTGCAGGCACAGCGATAAGCTCACTTTGCGATGCCTTATCAACACTGATTGGTTTGTCCGCACTAACTGGGGCGAACTCCTGCTTTGCCTTTTCTAGTGCCAATATGCGAGCCTGCTCTTGCTCACTAAGAAGTTCATCAGCCTCTTTTGCCATCTGCTGATTACGCATCTCTCGCTCTTTTTGTTTTTGAGCGAGTAATTTTTCTTCGGTTGCCAGATCAGCGGTCAAAGGTGCCACCGTAGATCCTGCCACGCTCTCTTGTCTGATGTCGGTGGTGTTTTGAGAAATGGTGTGGTTCGCCTCTTCATTTTGCATCACTGCAAACATAGCAACCGCACCACCCACCAATAACACCAAACCTAAAAGAATTTGTTTTGAAATCATAAACCACCTATTTGCTATGATGATATTAAGCCAGCTTAATCAAATTATCTCACAACTTGTTAAATTAACGCATAAAAATACAATGTTTATTTCGTATTGTCAATCAATGTGCATCAAAACCAGTGTTTTTTTCGTGATTTTAATACATCATAAAAGCCACTCATCTTCTCAATAAGATTTACCCAATATCGCCATTAGCACCTCGCTCACCGTATGAAACGAACCAAACACCACCAACAAATCCGATTCATCACTCGCCTGTATCGCCGTCTGAGTCGCCGTTTCTAGATGGTTATGCGTAATAATCTGTGCAGATTTTAGATGATGCTGCATCAGCTTGACAATATCCACTAAAGGCATGGCACGAATATGATTGATGGCAGCCACCTGCCATGTCGCAACAGTAAAATCTCCATCATCTAAACGCTTTTGCACCAAATCAAGCACCGCCCCTGTATCCTTATCCCCAAGCATAGAAAAAACAAAGTGCAATTTAGCATTAGGGTGCGAGCAAATATGGTTTTGCCAATACGGTACAAATTGCTCTAGAAAAAAAGCCATGCCGTGTGCATTATGAGCCACATCAAACAGCCATCGTCTGGCATTTAGTTGTCTGACATCAAACCGCCCTGCCAAACTTGCCTTACTCAATGCCTTTGCAATCATCTTGGGGTGGATATCAAGTGATGATGCCAGTACCGCACTCACAGCATTCACCGCATTTAATAAAGACAAGTTTGGTTTGGGTAAATCAAGCGTAATACCACTTGATGAATACTGCCAGCTCTCATCTTGTTCAGAAAAATCATAATCAACGCCCAGCTGATAGACTTTTGCTTCATTGTCTTTAGCGACTTTAAGTACGCTTGATGGCAACTTTTTTGCCCCCAAAATCACAGGGATATTAGGACGAATGATGCCCGCCTTTTCAAAGCCAATCTGGTCAATATCATGACCTAACCAATCTACATGATCAATGTCAATGTTAGTGATTACCGCCACATCTGGGTCAATAATATTCACCACATCAAGCCTGCCACCCAAGCCAATTTCAAGCACCCACACATCTGCTTTTTTTTCTTTAAAGATTAAAAATGCCGCTAAAGTCGTCATCTCAAAAAAGGACAGTGATAAACCACACTCTAGACGCACTCGCTCAACATTTGCCAAAGCACGAACAAGCGATGGCTCATCAATATCCATACCATCTACCTTGATACGCTCAGTGAAGCTCACCAAATGTGGCGACTGATACAACGCCGTCTTATAACCTACACTTTGGCAAATCTGTGCAATGGTTGCTGTGGTTGATCCTTTGCCATTCGTCCCTGCCACAGTAAAGACATGGGGGCGATGGGGTGAATCATCTTTGAATATACCCAACCGCTTGGCAACAGGCAATACCCGCTCAAGTCCCATGTCAATAGCAGAAATATGAATGCCCGCAATGTAGTCAAGCCATGCAGACAGACTGTCTTGTTCGGTGAGTTTTGGTGAGTTTTGGTTGCTTGTGTTCATCTTGTGTTTTGATGGTTTGTCATTTTGAGTTATTCATAAAGAAAACGCCTGCATTGCAAGCGTTTTTGATTGGATTATTATACCACAACAGCAAATAAAGCACAGCAAAAAATAGCTTGGGCAAGACCAAAGATATTGGCAATTACTTACCCACATCTTTGCCAGTGGTGGCAAACAATCCTTTCTTTACCGCTTTTACCACTTTTCATAAAAGAGCCAACATAAGCTAAGCTAGTATCATAAGACAACTTACTATACCCATCAACGGCTTATTCATTAAAATGATGCTATTTTGGCAATTTTGTGTATTATTGACCGCCATGCAATCTTTATGCCATTCTCAATCAGGCGTTATTCTCTGATGATTTAGCGATGAGATTTACCCATCATCATAACAAATAAATCAACAAACCTATCGCAAAGAGTTCCATCAAAATAGTTTTACAAAAACGGTTTGACAAAACTTTAAAAACCAAATCAATATACTTAATTTGGTTTTTAAAGTATCAGGCATTTGGCAATTTGCACAGCTTGGTTAGCAGGCGATGCACCGTCTCAACAAGCTGATGACGATGAACCACCATATCCACCGTGCCTTTTTCAAGTAAAAATTCTGCACGCTGAAATGGCTCATCAAGCACCTCACGCACAGTCTGCTCAATGACTCGCTTGCCTGCAAAGCCAATCATCGCTTTTGGTTCGGCGATATGCACATCACCAAGCATGGCAAGGCTTGCAGTAACACCGCCATAGACGGGGTTGGTTAACACCACAATATACGGCACGCCTGCCAAACGCAGACGCTCGATGGCAGCAGAGGTTCTGGCCATTTGCATAAGCGACAACAAACCCTCTTGCATTCTTGCTCCGCCAGAGGCTGCAAAACAGACCAAAGGTTTACTCTCAACAAGGGCTTTTTCGGCAGCTTGGACAAATCGATCACCCACCACAGAACCCATTGAACCGCCCATGAATTTAAAATCAAAAGCACAAGCAATCAACTCAAGATTCTTAATTTTTCCCTGCATAACAACAAGTGCTTCAGATTCGCCAGTAGCTGCTTGGGCTTCTGTCATACGCTTCGGATAAGGCTTAGAATCCACAAAATGCAAGGGGTTGCCTGCTTGAAATTCCTGTCCAAGCTCACCCTCAACCACTTCAAAAAACCAGTTTAAACGCTGGCGAGCAGACATCGTTAAATGATGGTCGCAATCAGGACAGACATATTGATTAAAAATCAACGAGGTGTTGGTCGTTAGTGTATGGCAACTAGGGCATTCGGTAGATGGTTCAGTATCCACTGCAGACAGTTGGACGATGCGGTCTTGCTTAATAGATGGCACAGGTCGATCCAACCAGCTTTTGAAAGTTGCTGGAGCGTCTGTTTGAGTATTTGATGCAGTCTGACTCATTAAAACTCCTAATTTGAGTGAACTGTTGTATCATAGCATAAGAATACCAATTTGTATCGCTATTTTGATATTTTTTGTAATAATATTGGTGAAATTTGATACATGGCGGACAAGTGCTTGGTTATGTTAATCACCAATTACTGTTGAAACACATCTGTGATACAAACAACGCAAAAAACCCATGACAGGTGCAATCATTATATCATAAGATAAAGACCAATAAGCGAACACTAAACTCAAAATGGCGATACAGCAATTTTTTTGATTTAGTTAGGCAATTTTAGTTAAATAGTTTTGGTTAGACAATTTTATCAATTACTAGGAGTAAAATCATGACCATTCAACATCTAAGCGTTATCGGTGCCGGCGTATTGGGCTCTCAAATCGCCTTTCAAGTTGCTTATCACGGCGTTCAAGTGTCAGCTATGACATTAATGACGAAGCGTTAAATAACGCCAAAAAACGCTTTGGGACTTTGGCGGATAACTATATCAAGGCAAAGGGTCGGCAGGCGATGTGGTGGTGTCTGATGAGTCTGATTTAGCTCTACTACAGCAATCGGACGCAGGTAATGCCGATAATACCTTATGTCTGATGCAGATTAATCACGCGGGCAAACAAGTCTCTAAAGATGTCAATCCAAAACCTGTCGCCCCAAGTGCTGTTGCCTTAGAAGGCATGGCAGACAGGATGAATTCTCCTAGAGCCTTAACGCTTGATGAGATTGAAACAATCTTAATCAGTTTGCCACCACCGCCAAAATTGCCAAAAAAGCAGGTTTTAAAGGGGTGCAAATTCATGCCGCTCACGGCTATCTTATCAGCCAGTTTTTATCTCCACATCATAACAGACGAGAGGATGAGTATGGCGGTAGCTTAGAAAATCGTATGCGACTACTGATTAAGATTTATACCGCCATTCGTCAAGCAGTAGGGGCTGATTTTTTGGTAGGTGTGAAATTAAATTCAGCGGATTTTCAAAAGGGTGGATTTGATGAAAATGACAGCATCGCTGTCGTTAAACACCTAAGCGAACTTGAGATTGATTTTATTGAGATTTCAGGTGGTAATTATGAAAGCTCTGCCATGATGGGTGCTAAAGACAGCACCAAAAAACGAGAGGCATTTTTTATGGATTATGCCCAAAAAGTCAGAGAGATAAGCCTAGTACCGCTCATCATCACAGGTGGTTTTAGAAGTCAGTAGGCAATGGATGAGGCACTAGCAAGCGGTGAGCTTGATTTGGTGGGTATTGGACGCCCCTTAATCATGATGCCTGATATGCCAAAACAAATGCAAGCAGGAACTTATCAAACCATCAACATTAACCCTGTGCGTACAGGTATTAAAGAGATTGATAAAAATGTCGGCTCAGTACTAGAGCTGTCATGGTACATGGCACAACTTGGTCGAATAGTAGCAGGAAAAGAACCTGGCCCCAACCTTGATCCAATGCTAATCGTGCAAAGCCTAAAGGGAGAAGGTAAACAAAAACTCACCACAGGCAGAAGCTAATAATAACAGAAACCAATAATAAAAATCATCTAGGCAGTCATAGCAACTAGATGATTTTTATTATGTACAGATGAGTTTAAAGATTAACATTTCAATCAGCCTACTTTTACGCCACCACTTAAATTTGTATTTTTAAATGCTATTTTAGACATGATATAGCAATATTTACTAACGAAAATACATCAAAATGCATAAAAATCCCACATAATTTTGATATCAATTTGGTTTTTAGTCAAGCAGGTCAGTCCGTTCGGCTTTCCATCAGTATCAAACATCTCACCAGTAATGAGCAATATTATCAGCTATTCATGGGATTTATTTTTCTTTATCTGATTCTTTTGGCATTTGCCGTAGGTTATTTACGCTCAGCATTCTTCTTTGGTTATGATATGATTAAGGTTGACAACAAGCCTTACTATATTTTGGCGGTCAATGGCGATGAGGATTTAATTTTGGGTGAAAAGGTGGAAGATAATAATTGTTTTGTGTTTTTTTAATCGCAAAACATTAAATCATTATAATGTGTACATTACACCAACGCCATACCTACCCTTTCATGCCAATCCATCATCAACAGATATGACCGCCAATCAAGAATCATTGGTCAATTGCTTGCCTTAATTCATCCATTTTTGCCAAAATGGTCTGAGTCGCCTGCTTGATTTTGGTGGCATCTTGTCCTACATCAGCAAAGTTTTTGACCAATTCACTACCCACAATCACGCCATCAGCAAACTGAGCAACCGCTTTGGCACTCTCGCCATCACGAATACCAAAGCCCACACAAACAGGCAAGTCTGTATCAGCTTTAATCGCTTGCACTTGGCTTGCTACATCGCTTGTATCCAAGGCTTTTGAGCCTGTTACGCCCTTGACTGATACATAATAAATAAAGCCAGTGCCACGCTTTAACACTGCCTTTCGTCTGTCGCTTTGGGTGGTGGGGGCAAGCAAAAATATTTGATTTATCGCTTTGTTCATCAATTTTTGCGACAAAGTCTCATCGGTTTCGTTGGGTGGTAAATCCACCAAAAGCAACCCATCCACACCGTTTTGTTCGCATAATCCCAAAAAGTCGTCATAACCAATAATTTCTACAGGATTTAGGTAACCCATCAGTAGTACAGGCGTGGTTGTGTTGGTTTTGCGAAATTCACCCACCATCTGTACTGCTTGGCGAGTACTTGTGCCATTTGCCAATGCTCGCTCGCCTGCCAAGCTAATGACAGAACCGTCCGCCATAGGGTCAGAAAACGGCAAGCCAATCTCAATAATATCAGCTCCGTGAGCAACAAGCTTGTGCATCAAATCCACGGTAACAGTAGGATTGGGGTCGCCTGCCATGATATAGGGAATCAGGGCTTTTTTGTTTTGGGATTTTAGGGTATTGAAAGTTTGGGTAATTCGGGTCATTTTAAATTCTCTTTATAGCTGACATAGCAGCAAGTCGATGATTTTTTTGATAAAGGTACTACCAATTGGTTTTTGTCATCGCCATGAATAACATAACAGCTGTCCATCACAGCATTTGATTTGCCAATCTGATGGCTCTTAGCAACCATAGATCTGGATTCATGTATACCTAAAGCTCAATCCCCTCAACTTTCATCACCGTATGCAAATCTTTATCGCCACGCCCTGATAAATTAATGATAATAGACTGATCTGTTCTCATCGTTTTGGCAAGTTTTAATCCATAGGCGACAGCGTGCGAACTTTCTAAGGCAGGGATGATACCTTCGGTTTTTGTCAAAATCCTAAAAGCCTCTAAAGCTTCATCATCATCAATCACTGCATAATCAACACGCCCTTTATCCTTTAAAAAGCTATGCTCAGGACCCACTCCTGGATAATCAAGACCTGCTGATATGCTGTGCGTTTCTATGATTTGCCCCTCATCGTCCGCCATCAAATAAGTGCGATTGCCATGCAGAACACCGATACGACCTGCATTTAGTGGAGCTGAATGCTTACCTGTATCTACGCCGTGTCCGCCTGCTTCTACACCATAAATCGCCACATCATCGTTCAAGAATTCATAAAACAATCCCATTGCATTAGAGCCACCGCCCACACAAGCAACTAACGCATCGGGATTTTTACCCTCTTTTTCAAGATGTTGCATTTTGGCTTCACGCCCAATGATTGCCTGAAAATCTCGCACCAACACAGGATAAGGGTGAGGACCTGCTACTGTACCAATCACATAGTAAGTACTATCCACATTGGTTACCCAATCTCGCATTGCTTCATTCATGGCATCTTTTAGTGTGCGAGAGCCAGAGGTTACAGGCACGACCGTTGCCCCCAAAAGACGCATTCTATATACATTCATTTTTTGGCGTTCTACATCATTCGCCCCCATATAGACCACACACTCAAGACCTAGCCGTGCCGCTATCGTGGCTGTTGCTACGCCATGCTGACCTGCTCCGGTTTCTGCAATGATGCGTTTTTTACCGACCAGTTTGGCAAGTAGTGCCTGCCCAATGGTGTTGTTGACCTTATGTGCTCCTGTATGGTTCAAATCTTCTCGTTTTAGATAAATTTTTGCCCCACCTGTTTCATCAGTTAAGCGTTTGGCAAAATATAAAGGCGTCGGTCTGCCAACATAATTCACCAAATCATCATGAAACTCTGCCCAAAACTCTGGGTTGTTTTTAACGCTTAAATAAATGCGTTCTAATTCTTCTAAAGCCGTCATCAAAGTTTCAGAAACAAAACGACCACCATAAATGTCAAAATGACCTGATGAATTAGGATATTGAGTATAGTCTACCATGTAGTTTTCCTTTATTTTTTACCAAGTGGCATCAATCAAAAATGCCATGATTTCGCTGTCGCAACTAATTTTTGTCATATTCATCATACCAGATGTTGAATGTGATGAGACACCCAGTATGGCCTAAGCCTACCAAACTTTTTGATGCATTACCAACTGACAGATGGATATCTTTTTACCTTTTTATGCTCTATAAATCTTTCACCACCGTAAGACCTGCAAAAGTCTGTGCCACAGGCATGACCTCAAGGCGATTGATATTGATATGAGACGGTAGATTGATGACATAGTTTACCATATCGGCGATGTCATCAGGGCGGATATAATCCACTTTTTCATAAGTTTTTTTGACTTTTTCATCATCGCCTTTAAATCGCACATTGCTAAATTCTGTATCGCCACAAAGACCTGGCTCTATGTTGGTAACACGGATGTTTTTGCCAATCAAATCTGCTCGCAAGTTTAAACTAAACTGCTTCACAAATGCCTTGCTTGCCCCATAGACATTCGCCCCAAGATACGGATAAGTACCAGCGGTTGAACCAATATTGATAACCAGTCCGCTATTTTTGGCGACCATATAAGGCAAAATGCTATTAGTCATATTCACAAGCCCTAAAATATTGGTATCAATCATCGTCTGCCAGTCCGTAATACTGGCTTTATCTGCCGTCTCCAATCCCAGTGCCAAACCTGCATTATTGATCAATACATCAATATTGGCTAAAATCGCTTTATCTAGACTATCCAAAGCAGACTTAGTGTCATCTAAATTACTAATATCAAAACATAAAGGCATAAAGTTATCGCCAAGCTTTGCCTTGATATTGCCCAATTTATCAGCTCGTCTGCCTGTCCCAATCACAGTATGGTTTTCACTGATTAAACGCTTGGCAATCGCCAAACCAAAACCTGATGTTACGCCTGTAATTAAAATATTCATGACTGTTCCTAATGGTTTAATATTGATTTACTTTTTGAAACTGACAGGCTTGATATCTAAAATGCCAGCCTTATGACATTTTGACAATCTTACCTTTAAATACAGTCGATAACAATCCAATTGGTAAAAAGGCAAAAATAATGTACTCAATGATATGGCTTGGAAACATCAATATGGCTTTTGCACCTATGAATGCCCCTATCAATGCTGACACAATACCGATTGGCACAATCTTCCAAATAATAGATTTTGCCTTAATAAAATTTTTAATGGATGCGACAGTTCAATATAGCCTGCCACAAAAGAGGCAACGACCAACAAACCCAAGCCAGTATAAAAATATTGTGCAATAATGCTACCATCTAAAAACATAATAATTCCTTATACAAATAATGGTGCGGACAATTGATGATGACAGTCTTGTGAGAAAAGATAACAGCGATCCGGCTTATGATATAGTCCGAATACTCTTATTAGCCATCTGTCAAGACCATTAAATTTAGGAGTAAATCCATTTTTGGTATGTAGTACTCTTTGGTTGTCAAATGTTATGATTTGCTTTGGCTTAAGATACAATTGAGTCCATTTTGACTGGTGAGACTGATTTTTTAAATTCTCCATCATTAAAAGCGAGATTTATCCATCTTTAGCCATCAAATACACAGCCAATATCTTACCATTATGTATTTTTTTACAAACCCATAAATTTTTTATTAAAAACGGAAAAATTAGATAATATGTAATTATAAGTTATGTGTCAAGATAAATCTTACAACATTCTTACTTATTTATAACCACTCTTGACGCCCTTCATAAATGCTGTCATTTTCTCTCCACACTTCACTCCTTTTTCTTTTTCAATACCCCCGCTGACATCCACGCCTGCAATTTTTGCCATCAAAGATTTATTATTGATGACATCGCCAATGTTATCAGGGGTCAATCCCCCTGCCAAATAAATGGGTAAGGGTGAGTCGTCTGGGATTTTTTGCCAATCAAATGCTTGACCTGTTCCACCAAATGCCGATTGGCTAAATGTATCCAAAATCACACCGCTCGCCCCACATTGTGTCAGCTCCTGAATTTGACCCAAAATGGCATCTTGGGTGTCATGACTACCCACACGAATGGCTTTTATCCAGCGTTTATTGATTAGACTAGCAAGTTGTTGGCATTCACTAGCAGTTTCATCACCATGAAATTGCACAATATCAAATGGCACAGATTTTGCCAGATTGACAAGTTCACTCTCCCCCATATTCACCACCAAAGCAACAAGAGTAGTGAAGGCCGGTACGACTTGGGCTAAAACTTGGGCAGTGGCAATGTCCACATAGCGAGGACTGGGTGGATAAAACACCAGTCCAATCGCATTGACATCAAGTGATACGGCAGTTTTTAGGCTACAAGATTGGGTAAGTCCGCAGAATTTTATTTGCATGGCTTGTTTTTCCGTGTTGTTATTTTAATTGTTGCTTAAATTATACTTGTTTTACTAGGGCATTTGGCAAGCACCCGTGCCTTGGCTGACAACCTCAACGCTCGCCCCTGTCATCATAAACAAGCCTTTGATTTGCTCGGCAGCGTTCGTTGCTGCCAATGTCAAGACATCACCTTGACAAGCCTTGTTTAACACTTCATTTTTGGCAGATATCCACGCTTGGGCTAGGACTTGTGAGTCATTATTCACCGCACCAAACAGCCCTGTTTGCCAGTCATACACCTCCAAATCATCCAAATACACCGCAAAAATTTCAGAAGGTGGTACACTAATCATAATGTGCATCTGTTTGCCATCAGCCCCATCACGCTCACTCACCTGCACCATCTCAGGGGTAATATTGGATAAGTCCACACCAGATAACACCCTGCCTCGTGCTACAAACAACCCTTTTTGCTCATCTTGCCACAGTCGTTGCCAAGTCCCTGCCTTATTTGCCGTAATGACCGTATCAATACTAAATGCCACCGACTGCAATCGAGACAACTTTTGAATGTCGGTAATGATACCATCTCTACTGATGGCGTTCACCTGACTGGCAGACTCATCATGCATTTTGGCAAATAACCCAACCACAACACCAATCACCAACAAAAGCACCCAATAAAATAAAGGCAGTTTGGTTTTTTTCATCACTTTTCTCTTTGTTACATCAATCATAGAAAATTTATCATAAAATCAGACAAACAGCCAATTTTTTAAAAATTTTTTAAAATTAAGTTGCATAAAAGGCTAAGATTGCCTTAAGATAGCACATTTTAAGATAAAAATATCATTCATATTTTGCCATTTTGTTAAGGGTAGCCATGAAAGCCAGTCAATTTACTTTCGCCACTTTAAAAGAAACGCCAAGCGATGCTGACATCATCTCAAGCCAGCTTATGCTAAGAGCAGGACTGATTCGCAAACTTGCCTCAGGTCTGTATGTTTGGATGCCTACAGGACTAAGAGTGTTAAAGCGTGTCGAAAAAATCGTCCGTGAAGAAATGGAACGCATCAACGCCCAAGAATTGCTCATGCCAGTTACCCAACCTGCCGAACTGTGGCAAGAGTCTGGTCGCTGGGAAGATTATGGGGCAGAACTGCTTCGCTTTAAAGACCGTCATGGTCGTGATTTTGTATTAGGCCCGACCCACGAAGAGGTCATCACCGACATCGCCAGAAATGAACTAAAAAGCTACAAACAACTGCCCGTTAGCTACTACCAAATCCAAACCAAATTCCGAGATGAGATTCGCCCACGCTTTGGTGTGATGCGTGCTCGTGAATTTACCATGAAGGATGCTTATTCTTTCCATATTGACAAAGACAGCTTAGCACAGACCTATCAAGACATGTACGAGGCTTATGGTCGTATCTTTACTCGTCTAGGGCTAGACTTTCGTGCAGTACAGGCTGATACTGGCTCTATTGGTGGTTTTGCCAGTCATGAATTTCATGTTTTGGCTGAAAGCGGAGAAGATGACATCGCTTTTTCTAGCGAGTCAGATTTTGCAGCTAATATTGAGCTTGCCGAAGCAATTTGCACCAACGAGCGAGCTACCCCAAGCGAAGAACGCCGTGATGTTGATACACCAAATATGCCAACTTGCGAAGAGGTCGCCGAGCATCTTGGTATCGCTTTAGATCGCACGGTGAAGACACTCATCGTAAAAGGCTCATATTCAGAAGATAAACCTGATATGCCAAAGCTGGTTGCTCTCATCTTGCGAGGCGACCACACCCTAAATGAAATCAAAGCCGAAAAAATATCCCAAGTCGCCACTCCGTTCGCCATGGCAACCGAAGAAGAGATTAAAGAAGCAGGTCTGATTAAAGGTTATATCAGTGCTGATTTGGCAGAATTTGATATTCCTGTATTCGTTGACAGAAGTGCTGCTGCATTATCTGACTTTGTTTGTGGTGCAAATATTGAACATAAGCATACCGCAGGCATGAACTGGGAGCGTGATGCCACCATCACTGAAGTTGTGGATATTCGCAATGTCGTTAATGGCGATATCAGCCCAGATGGCAAAGGCGTCATCTCAATCAAGCGTGGTATTGAAGTGGGTCATATTTTTCAGCTAGGCGATAAGTACTCTGATGCACTAGGTTGCAAGGTGTTGGGCAAAGAAGGTAAGCCTGTAACTCTGATGATGGGGTGCTATGGTATTGGTGTTAGTCGCATCATCGCTGCTGCCATTGAACAAAATCACGATGACAATGGCATTATTTGGGCAGACACCCCTGACCCAGCCGATAGCATCGCACCGTTTAGTGTTGCTATCGTGCCAATGCGTTCAAAAGATGGCTTAGCAGAAGCCAAAGCAGATGAACTATATCAAACACTCAAAGAAAAAGGTGTTAATGTACTGCTTGATGACCGTAATGAACGCCCTGGTGTGAAGTTTGCCGATTTAGAGCTTATTGGCGTGCCACATCGCATTGTTGTCTCTGAGCGTAATTTGGCAGAAGGTAAGTACGAGTATGTCAAACGCACCGATGGCGAAAAAATCATGCTAAGCCTTGATGAAATTTTAATGAAATTTTAACAGACTGATTGATAAGTTGTCATCAACCCAATAAAAAACAGACCTTAAACGGTCTGTTTTTTATATTTTAATCTAGCACAATCAGTATCAAACTGCCCAACTTGTCAATCTAAGCATTCGTGTTTTGCCAATATCGCACATATCTCAAGCAATCTATTGGCATAGCCCCATTCATTATCATACCATGCAAAAATCTTGATTTGCCTACCTGCCTGCATGAGCTGACCGCCATCAATGACCAGTGAATGATTATCGCCAATAAAATCACTTGATACCAACGGCTCGTCAGTATAGCCCATGATACCTAAAAGCCTGTCTTGACTGGTCTGCCTTAAAAACTCCGCCACCGTTTCCACATTGACAGCCTGCCCAACAGTGATATTCACATCAATGGCAGCCACATTGATGGTTGGTACTCGGATGGAATGTCCGTTAATCCGCCCCTTTAAAAATGGCAACACTCGTTCGGTGGCATTGATACTACTTGAAGTGGTTGGAATGATATTGTTACTGGCGGTGCGTGCTCGCCTAAGATCCCTATGGGCTTGGTCAAGCACATTTTGGTCGGCGGTGACTGCATGAATCTCGGTCATCATCACCGCATCAATACCAAATTGCTCATCAAATACTGACAATAGCGGTACAAGTGCCTGTGTGGTACAAGATACGCCAGAGATGATGGGCAGATGACGACCAAGCAGTGATTCATTCACGCCCATCACAATGCTAGCATCCACCCTATCAAAGGGTGCGGCCCCAACGATGACTTGATGAGCACCTGCCTTACGATGCCTACTGGCTTCATCATAAGAACGAAAACAGCCTGTACATTCAAGCACCACATCAACCCCTAGACTGCCCCACGGCAGATGGTTGGGATTACTTTCATTTAATAATAAAATTTGCCAATGCTTATCCTGATGACGCAGTCCAAAAAAGGATTGCCCACCTTGCTCGGTCAAGTCCGCCTGTACACCCATTGCCAAGAGTCTACCATGTGTCGAATCAAACTTTAGTAGATGTAGTAGCGTCTCACCATCAGCAATATCATTGATCGCCACGATTTCAATCTGAGAAAACCGCTCGCTTTGTCTTAAAAAAGCTCGCAAGACATTTCTACCAATCCGACCAAAGCCGTTAATCGCCAAGCGAAGTTTTGGCGACTTTATCACAGACTCAGGCATCGCCAAGCTCCTTAGTACCAGATTTATCAATAAAAATCAAAGCAAGTCGCACTTCATTATAACCATAGCGACCACCACATTCTTCCACAATAGGGCTTAACAAAACCCCCTCATCAAAGCCACCTTGAGATTCGATCGCATCATAAGCGACTTGTACATCAGCGATGATTTGATTGCTTGGGCGAATGTGGGCATAATCAAACTCACTATTTTTTCGATACAGCTCGTCAATATGCCTGATGATGGTTGAGATGGCAAGACTTCTTTTGTGAGCAATTTCATCAATACCAAGACCCTTATCCAGCAGTGCCTTAGTCTCTTGCAAGGTTTGACTTAATTGTGATTTTCGTACCAGATTTTTATCATCAATCTTTATAAACGCAGGGTCATTATCTCGTCTATATTTTCTTTCTTCATCTTGTTTTTTTTGTTCAAGCAGACGCATTTCATTCTGATAAACCGTCTCTTTTGAAGTGATGCCTTGACAAGCAATGACAAAATCAAGGTGCAGTTTATCCAGTGTGTTGTTATCCAACATCAAAAATTCCGCCTCTTGCTCGGCAGCAATTTCCCAAAAACGCTTATCTACTCGAAATACCCATTCGTCCAACAGCAGGCTTTTTTGATTAAAGCCTAGCAGTTTTAGCCCATCTAAAGAACGCAGTCGAGACAAGGCCACATAACCTTGACCTGCTTCAAAGGTGCGAGATAAATCAATCTCCGCCGCCTCTAAAGTCATGCCTTGCGACTTATGTATCGTAATCGCCCAAGCAAGGCATAATGGTATCTGGGTGTAGCTTGCGATGACCAACCCATCTTTATCCTCAACTATCCATTCTTCAGGCTCAGCCAACACCTCTCTGCCACTGTTAAGACGCACTAGCGGATATAACTGCTGAGCATTTGATAAAGACACCGAGTCATTCGGCGATACAAAATCCATAATCTCACCCATTGTGCCGTTAAATACGGCATTATTTGGGTTGTTTTTGACAAACATTACCTTAGCACCGATTTTTAGATGCAGGTTTTCAGAGACTCTTACACTTCGCTTTAGATTATCCACCAGTATTTTATCGCCAAAAGTATTCCCTTCATACCAATGGGATTTGCCATCTAGTTTGGCAAGCTCGGTTTCATTGATGTGATCCACATTGATGTTGTGTGTGTATAGACGAATGCGGTTGATGTCTATGCTGTGATGCTGTGCTGATTTCAAAATATTAATAGCATCACTGCTGACTTGTTGAGCTCGAATCTGATTGAGAATGTCGTTCAGTGACATACCAAATCTTGCTGATTCATCTTGGGCGTCTTGACGATGTTGCTCGGTTAGATAGCACACCAAAAGCTCTGCTGCCACCCATGATTTGGCCATAAAAGCAAATTTTTCTTTATTACTTTCGCCTTTTTTGCCAACAGGGGGAAGCTGAAAAAAATCTCCCGAAAAAATCACTTGCATTCCCCCAAAGGGCAAATCATTCTTACGAATGACTTTTAAAATCTCATTAAGCAAATCCACCTGATTGGCATGAAGCATGGAAATTTCATCAACAATCAGCACCTTTGATGACACAATACGCTCACAAACCGATTGGCGAGACTTTAAGCGAGTAAAGTCAGCCGCATCAAAGCTATCTTTAATGCCCATGCCCGACCATGAATGTATGGTCATGCCGTTCATATGCGTAGCGGCAATGCCTGTGCTTGCTGTTACCGCCACTTCAATGTTGCGTGCACGCAAATAGCAGATGTATTCATTAAGCAAATAGGTCTTGCCAGCCCCTGCCTGCCCTGTCAAAAAGACATTTTTTCCTGTTTTTAAGATTGTTAATGCGGTTGATTGTTTCATGTAGTTTTGCAATGATAAAAAAATAAAAAGTGCGATAATTTGGAAATACAAAAAATCAAACACCCTAGCATAGCATAGTTTTTGATGGTACGGATAGTTTTGCACCTATTTTTAGCAAAATTTTTATTCAAATTGACAGCAATCTTCATGTTTTATTTAGTCACACTAAAAATGACATACTGCATTCACAGTATGTCATCGTATTTGGTGCAATTTAAGTCAAGCACTCAATTAAATCAGACTCTCTACTGCCGCCACTACTTTATCGGTGGTGATACCAAAGTACTCAAATAGATCTTTGGCAGGAGCAGATTCACCAAAGGTTGTCATGCCGATGACCTTGCCATCAAGCCCAACAAATTTATACCAATAATCAGTAATGCCTGCCTCCACCGCCACACGGCTACGGACTGCTGATGGTAGTACGCTTTCAATATAGTCTTTATCTTGTTTAACAAAAATCTCAGCACATGGCATGGACACCACACGCACGCCGATGCCTTTTTCACCAAGAATCTGATGAGCTTGCACTGCTAAATCCACCTCAGAGCCTGTGGCAATGATAATGGCTTGTAGGTCGCCCTCCTCTTTAACTAGTACATAAGCTCCTTTTTCAATCAAGGTGAGTTGTTCGTCTGTACGAGCTTGGTGTGCTAGATTTTGACGAGATAAGATGAGCGATGTTGGTGCATTGGCAGTTTGCAGGGAAATTTTCCATGCCACAGCAGTTTCTACCGCATCGCAAGGTCTCCAAGTAAAATGATTTGGTGTCTGACGCAAACTTGCAATCTGCTCCACAGGCTGATGGGTTGGACCATCTTCGCCAAGACCAATACTGTCGTGGGTATAGACATTGATAACACGCTGTTTCATTAGTGCTGACATACGCACCGCATTACGAGCATATTCCATGAACATAAGGAATGTGGCGGTATAAGGAATAAAACCGCCATGCAAAGCCACGCCATTGGCAATAGCCGTCATGCCAAATTCACGCACGCCATAATGTACATAGTTACCGTCTATATGCTCTTGCACACCTTTAGCACCGCTCCACAAGGTCAAGTTAGACCCCGTCAAGTCAGCCGAACCACCCAAAACTTCTGGTAGTAATGGAGCAAATGCACCGATGGCATTTTGGCTTGCCTTACGAGTGGCGATTGCCTCACCTTTGGCTTGGCATGCTTTGATAAATTCATCAGCTTTGATAGCAAAGTCGCTTGGTAACTCGCCTGATAATCTACGCATCAACTCGCTTGCTTGAGTAGGATATTTGGCTTGATAATCAGCAAATTGAGCATTCCAATCACTCTCCAAACGCTCGCCTTTATCGCAGGCATTCCACGCTTCATAAATCTCATTAGGAATCTCAAAAGCATTGGCATTACCCCAACCCAACTCTGCTCGAGTCAGTACAATCTCATCAACCCCAAGCGGTGCTCCATGACTGTCTTCTTTGCCTTGCTTATTCGGACTGCCCAGACCGATGACGGTTTTACAAATAATTAAGGTAGGCTTATTGGTTTCGGCTTTGGCTTGAATGGTCGCTTCACGAATGGCATCTGAATCATGACCATCTACACGCAGAACCTGCCAATTATAGCTCTCAAATCGTTTGGCAGTATCGTCTGAAAACCAGCCTCCCACTTCACCATCAATAGAAATGCCGTTATCGTCATAATAGGCGATCAACTTGCCAAGCCCTAGTGTGCCAGCAAGCGAACAGGCTTCATGCGACACACCTTCCATCAGACAACCATCTCCCAAAAAACAATAGGTGTAGTGGTTAATGATGGCATTATCAGGCTTATTAAACTGCCCGGCCAAAGTTTTTTCTGCCAACGCAAAACCCACTGCATTAGCAATGCCCTGCCCCAAAGGACCTGTGGTTGTCTCAATGCCATCAGCATAGCCATGCTCTGGATGCCCTGCAGTTTTGGCGTGTAATTGGCGAAAATTTTTGATGTCATCAATCGTCAAATCATAGCCGGTCAGATGCAACAAAGCATACAGCAACATAGAGCCATGCCCATTTGACAAAACAAAACGGTCTCGGTTTGGCCATTTGGCATTTTTAGGATTGTGATTTAAGAATTCACGCCATACCACTTCAGCGATATCCGCCATGCCCATAGGTGCACCAGGGTGTCCTGAGTTGGCTTTTTGGACAGCGTCCATAGCAAGAATACGAATGGCGTTGGCATTGTGGCGTTGGTTTAAAGGGGTTGGCATATCGTTTTTCCAAGTTTTACAAGTAAAATTTGAATTATTATAGCACACTCCACCCCATTGAGCGAAACTTACCAATGAAAAAAACCGCCCAATCCTAAGATTAAACGGCTTTTTAAAAACATTATTTAAGCACTTGCAGTCCACCCATGTAAGGTTGTAGCACTTTGGGGATATTGACTGTGCCATCTGCGTTTTGGTGGTTTTCTAAAATGGCAAGCAAGGTTCTGCCCACCGCAAGCCCTGAACCGTTTAGGGTATGTACAAGCTCAGTTTGCTTACCATCTTTGATTCTTGCACCCATACGGCGAGCTTGAAAGTCACCACAGTTAGAACAGCTACTAATTTCACGATAAGTATCCTGAGACGGCAACCATACTTCAATATCATAAGTCTTAATTGCCCCAAAACTCATATCACCTGTGCACAGTGTCATCACACGATACGGTAGCTCCAATGCTTGCAAGATGCTCTCAGCTTGTGCCGTCATTTCTTCTAAAGCCTGCATGGAAGTATTGGCACGCACAATCTGCACCATCTCCACTTTTTCAAATTGGTGCTGACGGATTAGCCCACGAGTATCACGCCCTGCCGACCCTGCTTCACTACGAAAGCATGGTGTGTGAGCGGTGAGTTTCATTGGCAAATCAGTTGGAGCAAGTATGACATCTCGCACGGTGTTGGTAAGTGGCACTTCACTGGTGGGTATCATATAGTAGCTGTCAGAGACTTTGAATAAATCTTCTTCAAATTTAGGCAACTGTCCTGTCCCTTTGAGACTCTCGGCATTTACCATATAAGGCACATACATTTCAGTATAGCCTTTGGCAATGTGAGTATCTAACATAAACTGTATCAAGGCACGATTCAGTCTTGCTAGCCCACCTTTTAGCGTGCTAAACCTTGCCCCTGTAAGCTTGCTTGCCAATGCAAAATCAAGCTGTCCTAAACTCTCACCAATATCGGTATGGTCTTTGATATCAAAATCAAACACACGAGGTGTACCCCATCTGCGAGTCTCTACATTGTCTGCTTCATCAACCCCAACAGGCACGCTGTCATCAGGTAAGTTAGGAATGGCGAGGCTTGCGTTGGTGATGGTCGCCTGCAATTCTTTTAGCTGATTTTCGGCAGTCTTCATCTCATCACTGACTTTCTCCATTTGAGCAAGCAGTTCGTCAGTATTTTCACCACTGCGTTTTAATTCGCCAATCTTTTTTGCCCCTGCGTTCTTTTGAGCCTGTAGCTCTTCGGTACGAACTTGTAGCTCTTTACGCTTGATTTCTACATCTGTCCAAAAATCAATATCCAAATCATAACCACGAGTTGCAAGCTTTTGTTTTAAAACGATTAAATCGCCACGAAGTAATTTTGGGTCTAACATAGATTGCCTTATCTTAAAAATTTTAAAAAAATTCTCAAAATTGCCCAACGAGCAATTCGGTAAAGTTATTCAACCAATACATTTAAAGTAAAAACTTCTTTATCATATCAAAAAAGCCGACACATTTCAGCAAATTTACAGCATTTTGACTATTTTTTATAAAAAATCCATCAACTTGATGTTTTTTTGGTTTTGTGGTTTATTTTTTGAGATAAAATCGGTAATATAAGCAAATATTTTTATCTATTATTTTGCACTAGGAATACATCATGAGCAAGGCTCTTTATCCTTACACCCTAAAACCCATCACCCTTAACATGACTGATGCCGAATTTCGTGGTGCTCAGCTTGCCCTATTTGAAAAAGGTGCAAGCAATTTCACCCTAAAATCCGTCCGCACCAAAGAATGGATTGTCATGGCGATTGTGTTGGTGGCAGCGATTGCTGGACTTGTTTTTGTCAGTGGTTATTCAACCATTATTTTTTGGCTGATGTTGGTACTTGTTGCATTGTATTTGGTGGCTCGCACGGCTGGACTAAAATGGTACATGAAAAGAGAATACGACAAACAAGTCAGTACCACACAGATGCCCAAAGAGATGGAAATGGTACAGCTTGGCGTGCAGTCGCACGGCTTAATCATGAGCATTCCTACCCCCAGCGATGTCATAAATAGCCCACAAATGCGTGGCATGCAGATGCGTTCAGCCCCCATGCAATCAGCAGTCATTCCTTGGAGTGCAGTTAGTAGTTGGGATGAGACTGATGATTATGTGTTTATGATGTTTGAAATGAAAGGTCAAAAGGGCAGTCAAATCATTCCAAAACGCCTAGAAACCCAAGGTCTGCCCATCAAAACCATCATCAAACACCTAAGCGATACCAAACCAAAAGGGCTAGAATCACTAACCCAACCGCTGTAACCGGCATTGTGTACTTAATAGGTTTTAAATTTACAGTTTTAAACTTCATAAAAAACACTGGATATTTCTGGTGTTTTTTATTGACTTTTATTATCTTTAATTACCATCTTTTATTTAAAAAAATAAATCATTCTCGCCAAACAAATTGATAAAATAAAATATTGCGTTGTGATAATTCAATTGCCTTTATCTGATTATTTTGTTAGGATATATCTATAAACAGCAGGTATTTTATTCAAATTCTTTAGCAAAGTGAGGAAAATCATGAGCACCACTCAAATTGGTCTTGAAAAAGCAGAACTAACTCCTGTCATCAAGGCATTGAACAACCTATTATCTAGCTATCATGTATTTTATATCAATGTGCGTGGTTATCACTGGAATGTCAAAGGCGAGCACTTTTTTACCTTGCATCCAAAATTTGAAGAGCTATATACTGAGCTACAACTACAAATTGACGAGATTGCTGAGCGTATCCTAACGCTAAGTGGCACCCCTTTGCACGCTTATAGCGATTTTACTCAATTATCATCTATCCAAGAAGATAAGAGCGTCTTTAATGGTCGTGGTTGCGTAGAGGGCGTGGTCAAAGGCTTGCAAGCCCTAATTGAAGAACAACGCAAGGTTGCTGCCATAGCTGAAGAAGCCAACGATCAAGGTTCTGTGGATTTGGTATCTGGCTACATCCAAGAACAAGAAAAGATGGTTTGGATGTATAATGCTTTCTTAGGTTAATGCTTTCTTAAACCAACGATTGATTAAGTCAATTGGGTAAAACCACCTAATATTTCAATAAAAAATATCCCCGCAATTGGGGATATTTTTTGGTATGTTGGGCAATCAAATCAAAAAGTTTAAAACCTAATCTTAGATTTAAGAGCCTAATTTTGGCTTTGCTAGCTTAATACAAGCATTCGTTTTATTAGTACTTTAGCTCAATAATCTCAATCCAATAGCCATCAGGGTCTTTAATGAATGCAATATCCTTCATGCTGCCATCTTCAGGGCGTTTTTGAAACACCACTTCATTGTCATCAAACCATTTTACCGCTTCTGTCAAATCTGGCACACTAAAACAAATATGTCCAAATCCACGAGGGTCGCTGTTGCCATCATGATAGCTAAACTCGGCATCATCTTCTGTGCCATAATTATGGGTCAATTCCAAGATACTGCGTTGGCGTGAAACATAAGCGGTTAGGTTTTCTGCATTTGGCAGGTTGTTGCGTTCTTCTTCGGTTAATTTCGCCAAAAAATACAAATCAAACTTTGCATCAGGAAACTGACTATGGCGAAGTAGCGTCATGCCAAGCACACCTGTATAAAACTCCAGTGATTTTACAGGGTCTTTAATGCGAAGCATAGTGTGGTTATAAACAAAACCCTCAGACTGCACTGGAATATCTTTAACACCCGTAGCACTCAAAGATTGGGTCGGTTGTGAAATTGTCATCATATCTCCTTACATTCACTTTTCATTTAACAATCAATTAAAGTTTTACCATTTAACTAAAAAAATTAACACGGCCTGTGGCAACATCATACTCTGCACCAATGATGGTCAATCGACCTGCATTTACCATATCCTCTAAAATACGAGAGCCGTGTTTGAGCTGACTTACCGACATACGCACATTGGCACGCACGGCACGGTCAATAAACTCATCTATATCAATCTCGCCATCGCCTGCTGTGGCTATCTCGTGCAAGTTATACACACTGGGGCGAATTCTATCTACAATGGACTGTAAGTTGGGCGAATAAAACTGCTCTGGATTGGTCAATGCCTCCACACAAGCGGTTACCGCACCACAGTGGCTATGACCAAGCACTACCACAAGCTCTGTGCCAAATTTATCGGCAGCAAACTCAATCGAGCCAATCTGACTTGGGGCAACCACATTGCCTGCCACACGAATCACAAATAAGTCGCCAAGCCCTTGATCAAAGATAATTTCCACAGGCACACGAGCATCCGAACAGCCCAAGATGATGGCATTTGGGCATTGTTCTTTAATAAGCTCAGGCGGTGGAATGCGTAAGAACTCAGTACTGGTAAGATTCGCCACATAGCGTTCATTGCCCGCTTTTAGCATCTCAAGGACGGTTTGGGCGTCTCTATTTTTCATGATTTTCCTTGTAATTCTTATTCAAAATTACTCACTACCAGGCACTTGCGATGTATTAACATTGGGTGTTGGTACAGACTTAGATTCATTTTTTTGCTCACTTTTAGATTCTAAAGCCGACTCTTCTACCTTTGGCTCATTTTTAGACGCCCTGCCCTCTTTTAATTCATCTGTCTTTGATTTAGAGACTTTGCCATCAAGCTGTAGCACACCAAAGACAGTTTGGGCGTCTTGACCTGCCTGCTGAATCTGCATGGTCTGTTCTTGTGATTGCTCATCACCCTCGTTAAGCTCCTCATCGGTGCTGGTGGTGTCCTGCACAGGAATCTCATTGCGAGTTACTTGCAATCTCACCTGTCTAACTTGGCGGATGGATAAATCTCGCACCGTCTCGCCACGCTCATAGTCATCAATGATTTTTAGGTAGTCTGCCATTGGCACAACACTCAAAGCGATACTACCTGTCAGTCCAAAATCTACCGTTTTAGCAGCGGTATTAGCAAGTTCAACGCTATTAAAATTGCCATAAGTTAGAATATATCTGGGATTTTGATTGTCATCAAGATAGCGAAAATAAGCAAACTGGTTGCGATCAGTTGGGCGTAAGTCTAGGTAGTTGGTGATGATTTCATTTTGGCTGACATCCATGAGCTGAACGGTGTATTTTTTGCCTTTAAAATAATGCTTATCCTTAAATTCGGTCGGATAAGCACTCAAATCTCGCACCAAAATTGAAAAGTCAATGGGTGGCACTTCTTTGTTTAATTCCCCCAAAGTCTCAATATGTGCAGGCATCTCTACCGCTTGGCTCTTGTCTTGCTCACCACCATCAGTACTGGTGGTAGTCGGTGCACTGCTAGCAATCCACAAGATGAACCAAGCAAGCGACATCGTCCCTGCCAAAACCAACCAATATAAGGCTTGGCGACGAAAATACTTCTCTTTCATTGCGGCGGTTGTCGCCATAGTCATACCTTTTTAAATTGCTTTTTGATTATTGTAGCAAATTTCAACCGATTGATAAATAATCATCAATAGATGTCAGAACTTTGGTCAATTTTTGCACATCAAAATCCGCCGTTACAAACCCCTTGCCTATGCCATCAAGCAACACCAAACGCATTTTGCCCGCCTGCACTTTTTTATCATGCCCCATCAAGTCAAGAGCTGTCGCTACTTCTATCGCAGGTGGCTTAATGGGCAGATGAAATTTATGTAGCAATCTTGCTACTCGGCTAACAGACGCATGATCAACAAGCCCCATTTCACACGACATGGCAAGTGCTTGCATCATGCCTGCCGACACCGCCTCACCATGCAACCAAACACCATAGCCTTGATGCGTCTCTATCACATGCCCAAAAGTATGCCCAAAGTTTAGCAACGCACGAAGTCCTGATTCTCTTTCATCAGCAGCGACAACATCTGCCTTAAACTGACAACAGCGATGCACCATCTGCATGAGTATATTTCCATCACGAGCATTGATGGCATCACTGTGAGTCTCAAGCCAAGTCAAAAACTCTGCATCTAAAATCAAAGCATATTTCACCACCTCAGCAAGCCCTGCAGCAAACTCTCTAGGTGGCAAAGTATCAAAAGTAGTCATGTCTGCAAGCACCGCCACAGGCTGCCAAAACGCCCCAATCATGTTCTTACCACGAGCATGGTTGATGCCTGTCTTACCACCCACTGACGAATCAACTTGAGCAAGTAGCGTGGTTGGCACTTGAATAAAATTCACACCACGCATGAAACTTGCCGCTGCAAAACCAACCATATCGCCAATCACTCCACCACCCAATGCGATGAGCGTACAATCACGAGCAAAGTGATGCTCAAGCAACACATCGTAGATATGATTAATGCTATCTTGGTTTTTGTGGTGTTCGCCATCTGGCAGTACGCAAGTCGCCACCTTATAACTTGCTGCACTCAATATTTCTACCAATTTATCCAAATAAAACGGTGCAACCACATCGTTGGTAACAACAAGCACCTGCTTGGATTTAATAAATGGCATGATGGGTGTTGCCAAATCCAAATCGCCATTGGTATCTTTTTGGCTTGCGGTAATAAAGATGGGGTAATCGTGGCTTTGTGTATGTACAATTAAATCATGATTTGTCATCATAAACCTGCGTGATTGGTTTGGGTTATGGGTTTGTTGCTGATTGGGATTTTGGTGATTGCCTGCCGCCATCATTGCACCAAAATTGTATTGTATTAGACCATATTAATGATATGCCATAACGGCACAGTCATTTTAATATTTATCCATCTTGCTGCTCTTTGGCATAGTCTGCCAATCTATCTAAAATATCAGACACCATCTGCTTTGGATAAGCACGCCCTGTTGGTACGATGATGGTAGCAACCTCCTGATAGAGCGGATGGCGTTTTTCATAGAGCTTATCTAAGACCGCTCGTGGATTTTCTGTTTGTAGTAATGGGCGGTTTTTGTCTTTTTTGGTGCGAAACAGTTGCGTATCAACATTGGCATCTAAATAAATCACCAAACCTGTTTTTAGTAGCTCTCGGTTCTTGGCACGACCAACTGCACCACCGCCTGTCGCCATGACAATATTTGGCAGGTCAGTCAGCTCCATCAAGGCACGAGTTTCTCTATCTCGAAAACCCTCTTCGCCTTCTTTGGCGAAAATCCACGGAATATCCGCTCCTGTCTGTGCCACGATATAATGGTCGCAATCTACAAAATCACGCCCCAAATGCTTTGCCAGTAGCTTACCAATGGTGGTTTTGCCTGCACCCATCGGACCGACCAAAAAAATAGGTGGTAGCATCTTAGCAAGCCCTTCACTCGTCTTTTCAACCACGACATCTTCAATGATGGCGTTATCACCTTCAAACATTCACAGCTCTTGTATTAATGATATCAAAATGCCCTATCATACAACCTTTGGTAAAATCTTGCTAGTATTTTATGTGCTTTTTTTCTTGGTTGTGCTACTGTATAACATTGACTCTTAGACCAGTTGGTTAAGTTTTCATTGTTTGCACACAATCATCATGGCATGAGTCTGGGTGTAACAAAAATAAGCAATTCTTCTTTATTATCACGGCGATTATCTTGGCGAAATAGCCTACCCACAATCGGTAGGTCGCCAAAAAATGGTACTTTGGTTACGCCATGTTGATTATTTTGCCGATAAATACCGCCTAGTACCACCGTTTGCCCATCATCAACGATGACATTGGTCTCAAGCGAATCTTCTTGAATGGCGATTGCCCCCAGATTGCTAACAGGCGTGCCATTTTTTACATTCAATTTGAGCGTAATTTTACCATCTGGAGTGATGGTTGGTGTCGCCTCTAAGACCAAAGCCGCTTCTTTAAAGACCACATTGGTTGCACCACTTGAAGTCTCTTCTTCATAGGCAATCTGCATGCCCGATGAGATACGAGCTGTCTGCTTATCTGCGGTAAGAACCTTTGGTGTGGAGATGACCTCACCTCGCTGATCTGCCTGCATGGCGGACAGCTCTAAATCAAGCAAAGCATCAGGTAGATTGACCAATCCAAAAGCAATTCGCCCTACAGGATTGGGTGCACCCAAATTGACCGATAAGTTATCAGGTCGGATAGCGGTACTGCCACCGGTGCGTCTTAAATCCCATAAAGTATTGTAAGAACTGCCGATTTGTAGATGATTACCATGCGACAAGACCCCAAAATTCACACCAAGCTCTCGACTAAATCCATCATTAGCACTGACAATTCTTGCCTCAATCATTACCTGCTTGACAGGCACATCAAGCCTTTCAACAAGAGCTTGGATTTGCTCAATATTATCCTTAATATCCTTGATGACAAGCGTGTTGGTGCGAGTATCAACATTTGCCACGCCTCTGGCAGACAACATACCCTCTTTATTCTCACCATCGCTTTTGTAGGTGATTAGTGCTAACAAATTTTTGGCATCGGCATAATTGACACGAATGTACTGAGTATCCAAAGGAAGATATTGCTCTGCTTGTCGCTTGGCTAGGGTATTTTTTTGGGTAACTTGAGCAAGTTCGGTGGGTGATGATATGATGATGACACCATCTTTTTCCTGTTTGATGAGATGCTTGGTCTCAACAACAATGTCAAGTGCTTGCGTCCATGGCACATTATTAAGACGCAGTGTCATATTGCCGATCACCCCATCACTGGCGACAATATTCGCCCCACCTGCGTGTGCCAATACATCAAGCACTGCACGCACAGGCATATCCTGAAATGCCACCGAAATCCTATCACTGCCTTGTGGTGTATTAGCAAGCGATTCACCACATAACATCAGCACACATAGCAACCACAGCTTTTTCATTTGATTTGTTATCCTTTGCTTCTTATTGTCTTTTGCCATCTTAAGATGTCTAATGTGTTAAAGGCAGCTGATGCGTCTGCTCATAATACCGTCCATCTGCTTGCATCATCGCTTCGGCAATCACAACAAAATCCCTACCAACTTGACGAACCTGCCCATGATTTTGCCCCACATACTGCCCCACCTGTACTCGGTGTACCAATCCATCAGCACTGGTGATGAGTGCTATTCTTTGTCCGTTTTGTTCAATAAAACCTTGATAGCGAAGTGTACTCATTGGATACCGCTCTAGCTCTTGGCGTATTCTATTTGTCTGGATGTGAACTTGCCTACCAACAGTAGGCGATTGACTGAGTCCGTTAGGTGTCATCAGATGAGCGGTCTGATTCATGGCAGAGACTTTTTTAGCATCAGCATCAGCTGATGTATTTAGCCCATTTTGAGACTGCATACCATCTGATTTTCCCTGCCCTAAGTCTTGTTTGGAAAATACCACCGCTCTTGGGGTGGCAAAAGGATTACTCTTAGCTTCATAATACGCCAACTGTCGCACCCCATTGATTTGCTTGGGTATGGAAATGGGCGTGGTGGTTGCATGAATATCTGCTAGCCTAACATCAACCTCATCAACGGTCGGTTTTTGACAACCTAACACATTGACCGCCAAGGCGGACAACACCAACAGGCAAGCATGTCTGATGAATAGCGGGTATGATAAGCGTACTATGATTGAATTATTGGACATCTTTTTTATTGTTATCTTTGGTGCGATAAGTCTTGGCGTGGACGGTCATTTGTAACTTAGTCGGTTTTGCCTGCTCGCTTTTACCCATGTCAAAATCATGTATTGTAATGATGATGGGCAGTGCGGTCAATTCACTAAACATCTTTGCCAATTGATGATAATCCCCCACCATCACCATCACAAAACCACGCTCTACGAACAGATCTTGTGGATCTTCTCTTTGTATCCTGATGTCATTCATCTGCACACCGGTTCGTGTGGCGATGGCGTGTAGTTGTTCGGTCAAAACCGACATATTAAAATGGCTAGGCATCTGCTCAAGCAGCACCGATAGCTCACCATTCATGGCGTGCGTCTGGCTTTGAATGACGGTTAGTTGCTGAGCTTTGGCATATTTTTGAGCATACTGATTAACCAATGTTTGTTCTGCCATCATCAATGCCTGATACTCTAGTGTGATGGGCTTAATCAGTAGCAACCAACCAAATCCAAGCACAAATACCGCTAATATTACCAAGACAAGTAGTCGCAGCCATCTAGGTGCTGTACCAAAATTCTCCCAGTTAAGTTCGCCAAGTTGTTGCCAAGTCTGGGTGAACTTATCTTTTATGTTGTCATGCGTACTCATGGTAAGCTCTCCATCAGCTCACTTGATGCCATCTGCCCCAGCGATTCTTCTGATGACACCCCTGCCAAATCAAGTTTTGCTGATAATACAAATCCCACCCAGCCATCCGATTGCTTAGAAAGACTGGTTACCAAGACATCACTAATGACAGGGTTATCTGTTTGCTGAAATCTTTGGGTAAATTGACTGACCATTGCTGCATCTTTGGCGTGTCCTGTGATGGTAAGCACGCCACCTGCATGACTTACCCCATCAAAATAAACCAACCCATGACTACTTAGCGATAAATGCTCAAATAATCTCACCATTGCCACACGATTTTTACCCAAATCATACACCAGTTTTGCTTGTTGTAGTAGTGCCTCTTGCTCGCTTTCAAGGGTTGCAATACTGGCAATTTGTGCATCAAGCATGCCCATGCGAGCCAAAATATCATCATTGATTGCCTGCTGATGGTTCAAATTTTGTTTATGATAAACATAAGTGCCAAACACAGCAAACAATGACAATGCCAATGCTGCAAGCAACCATCGCCGAAATTGCTCGTTTTGTTTTAATTGGCGTAGCTGTCGCCATGGCAACAGATTTATTTTTGGTATGGTATTCATCACACCACTCCTTCATCTGCTCGCATCGCTACACCACACGCCACCACCAAGGACGGCAACAGCGATAAGCTGTCATCACCCAAAGGGTAAGCAACATCCATATGAACAAATGGGTTGGCAAGCTGTACAGACTTATGGCTAATACGAGCAAATTCTTGCACCAACGACTCATCAGCCAGTCCGGATAATATCACCATATCTGTATTCATTTGCACACTTGACTCATGGGCGGTGAGTATCTTTAATAGCTTTTGTGCTTTATCTTGGCATGATGGATTTGCCGGAGTATCTATTTGTGTTGTCCAATCTGTCAAATCACAAACTGGCGTCTGTCCATCATGACACCCTGCTTGATCAGACACCCTACCCCCATCAAAACGAATTTCGTAAGTTTGAGTTACCATCTGCTTGGCATGGTCATCAGATGGCAACTGGTGCAACTTCACATCATCTTGAATGAACGAATCTTTGCGGTGCAACTGCAAAAAAGTATCAAAATCCATGCCCACATCACCATTCTCATCATCGCCGTTCTCTTGACCTATTACCTTGCTCGGCTTAGCACTCAGCTTGGTTTTATCTTTGTTGCCATATATGTCATCAAGCGTATTGGTGGCATTTAGGTGTTCTTTGTGATGATTAAATCCTACAAATACACCATCTGGCTCAATCTGCACTGCATACAAATGCGTCTTAACATCATCAATGTGCAGTACACAAACATGACCCATCAAGGTCTGTACCGTATGACTAAGACCTCTTGCCAAAGCGTACTCTTGTACATCAAGCACATTTAACTCAAGTCCACAGCCAAGAGCAATTTCTACACATTCATCAATCATCTGCTCACGCATGACCACCAATAGCACATGCAATCCGGTCTCGTCAGCACCCACCACCCAAAAGTCAAAACCAACCTCATTAAGTGGATGAGAAATATACTGGCGAGCTTCTAGGCGAATATACAAATCTATGTCATCATCGCTTAATCCTATGGGCAAAACAAGCAGGCGAGTCATGATGGGTGCAGGCGACACCATCGCTACCTGTCCTGATGACACACCACACCGCATCAACAATCGAGACAGTGCCGAACCCACCGCCACCACATTCATCTCATCACCATCTCTGATGAAAGACTCCACCCCAAAGGCTTTAACAAGAAATCCTTTGTGATGTCGCTCCAGAACCACTAATCGCACCGTGGATGCACCAATCTCTATGCCAATCAAAGGTTTGCTGGGGCGATAGATATTGATGGATGTCAAAGCATGACGAAATGCACTAAACATGGTCAATCCCTTACCCACAATAATCAAGACTATACTGATTTAGATAAAGCATTCTCTTTATCCTAGCCATTCTGATTTGGCAGGCGTCTTAATTGCTCTAGATATGCCTCTCGATGCTCATCATTACAAAAGAACCGCTCGCCATCATCTTGACCACCATTTTGCTCCAAGATACCTCGATAGGTCGCAAGCGAATGACCGCAGTGGTTGCAGATACGCATACTAATATCATCACCTTTTTTGGCAAAAAACTCTTTAGGTGGCTTAGGATACATGAACTTAAAAAAAATCTTCATCACAATCAAAATAATGATGACATTGACAATAAACGCAAACATACACTGTCCCAATAATGATTAAAATTTTTAAATAAATATTACTATACCATAAAACCCGACCAAAAACGCCAAAAGCGTAATTATTGTGCTATACTAAGGTATGCCAAGGAATCTAGCATCGTATTTGGCTGATGCGTCGGCACTGTCAAACTTTTTAGTAGCGACAGACACAGCGAGAGTCATTTACCCATATCATCTGATTGCAATTCATACTCAAATTACGCCATGGCGTATTGGACTGAAAATTTGTTAAATTAGGATTATAACAATGTCAAAAACAAAAACCTTAGACCACGAAATGTCTATCCAAAGTGCCGGCACACCGCCAGGCAATATTACCTTTGCCATCATGCAAACCAACTTTTGGGTAGGTGATATTGCCGGTAATGTCAAAAAGATGAGTGCTTTAGCCCTTGATGCTAAAAGCAAAGGGGCAGATATCGTCATCTTTCCTGAGCTGTCTTTGATTGGCTATCCGCCAGAAGATTTGCTACTGCGTCCCACGCTATCTGAACGAGTTAAATTCGCCATGAACGAACTGGCCAAAATTGACGGCATTGTCATCATCTTAGGATATCCACACATCGACCAGCACGGTACTTTTAACTCAGCGGCGATTTTGCAAGGTGGTAGCCAAAAAGGCTTTTATCATAAGCAATGCCTGCCCAATTACGGCATTTTTGATGAGCATCGCTACTTTAATAAAGGCTATAATCAGGTCTTGTTTGATTATAAAGGAGCGACCATTGGACTGTTGATTTGCGAAGATATTTGGCACGACAAACCCATCGCCACCTTGAAAGAAGAAGGGGTGGATTTGGTCGTGGTTATTAACGCTTCACCTTTTGAAGTAGGCAAACAAGAAAAACGCAAAGAGCTTTTGGCATGCCACGCCAAAACGCACGAACTACCCATCATCTATGCCAACACTGTCGGTGCTCAAGACGACATCGTCTTTGATGGCGGTTCGCTATTGGTTCAGGCAGATGGTAGTGTTGCTCACGAAGGCTCAAGATTTTTAAATCAGCTCATCATGGCACAGTTTGACCCAAAAACCAAGCGTTTTGATGAACAATTAAAAGCTCCACTTGTTTTATCCGAAGAATCTGAAATGTATCAGGCTTTGGTTGTTGGTCTGCGTGATTATGTCAATCGCTCTGGTTTTAAAGGCGTGATTGTCGGTTTATCAGGCGGTATTGACAGTGCATTAACCTTGTGTATGGCGGTTGATGCTTTGGGTGCGGATAAAGTCTATGCCGTGATGATGCCTTATGAATTTACCTCCAATATGAGCCTTGAAGATGCTGCTACCCAAGCTGCTCGCTTAAATGTTTCGTACACCGTTTGCCCAATTCATGATGCAGTAGAAGGGCTTAGAGCCACACTTGCACCACTGCTTGCCAACAGTGCTCCTGATAGCACTGAAGAGAATCTGCAGGCTCGTGCTCGTGGTACTATTTTGATGGCATTATCCAATAAATTTGGGCATATGGTCATCAGTACTGGTAACAAATCTGAAAATGCTGTTGGATATTCAACGCTATATGGCGATATGGTTGGTGGTTTTGATATGCTAAAAGATGTCTATAAGACCGATGTATACCGTCTAGCCAACTACCGCAACCGCCTAGAAGACAATCCTGTCATTCCTGAGCGTGTCATCACTCGTGCCCCATCTGCCGAGTTACGCCCAGGTCAGACCGACCAAGATAGCCTGCCTGATTATGAAGTTCTGGACGCCATTTTGCGTATGTATATCGATGAAGATTTGGGTTATAAGGCAATCTGTGCGACAGGCTTTGAACCCAATTTAGTAGAAAGAGTGCTACACATGGTGGATAATGCCGAACACAAACGCCGTCAAGGGGCAATCGGCACCAAAATCAGTCAAAAATCATTCGGTCGAGAGCGTCGCTACCCATTGGTCAACGGCTGGTCAATCACTGGGGAATTTTAATCTCCTTATCAATACAATAAAAAGCATCGAGATATTCGGTGCTTTTTATTATCACGCCATCAAACAGCATAAACCAAACCATCAGAATGATTGTTGCAATGGGCGCAACAAGTCTGTTAGTCCTTTCACTCACTCCCAACAAAAATCTACGGTTCATATTTGTAATCCATCAATATTTATTCTATATTATTAAAAGATGAAAAACATTCTATGTTGACAATTTCATTATTGATGCAACTAAATCTTCGTAGTCAATACATTGATTAAGTTTAAATACACATCGTAATAATTAGGATAAAATTCATGAAGCACTTTAAATTAACCAAAATTTCCATTGTAACCGCAATCTTATTTTCAGCGACTTCAGTTATGGCCAATTCAAACACATCAGCCCAATTAGACGGCACACAATCTGACCCCATCACACTTGGCATCATGCAAGGGTTTCCACCACCTGCCGATAAAACCGTTAATCTTGCCAATGCACAACAATTTCCTCAAATCCGTTGGGCATTTAGCAATGTTCGCAGTATCACCCCCACTAAGGTTGTCTCTGCTGCTCGTGAAGGGCAATATCAATTTCCGACTGCGATTGATGACAACATTGGCAAAATCATGTTCACCCCACAGTTTTTACCCAAAGACCAACGCCAGCCTTTGACCGTAGAAGATGCTTTTGCTCGCAAAGTCTATGGCGATTCAATGATAGTATTACACAAAGGTCGTATCGTCTATGACAAGACCTTTAACAATGCCTACGACCCCATTGATGGCACACACCTGCTCATGTCAGTTACCAAAAGTTTTACAGGCACGCTTGCCGCTCAGCTGATTCATGAAGGCGTGATTGATGACACCAAGCCTGTCACCCACTATGTGCCAGAACTTGCAAGCTCAGCATGGGGAGATGCTACCGTGCGTCAAGTGCTTGATATGACCGCATCACTAGATTATAGTGAAGACTATGCCGACCCTGATGCAGAGATTGTCGCTTTTGGTAAAGCAACCACACCTGGTCTGCAAGAAAAAGACTATGATGGTCCAAAAAATACCTATGAATTCTTAACAACAGTGGAAAAAGAGACACACCCGCACGACACAGGATTTGAATACAAAACCGTAAATACTGATGTCATGGCTTGGATCATCGCTCGTGCCACAGGCAAGAGTGTGGATGTGCTATTCTCGGAACGATTCTTTAAGCCAATGGGGGCGAATGTCGATGGCTATATGCAGATTGACGGTGCTGGCATTCCTTTTGCAGGCGGTGGCATGAGTATGAATCTGCGTGATATGGCAAAGTTTGGCGAAATGATGCGAAATGGCGGACAATTTAACGGCAAACAAATCATTGCAAAAGAAGTTGTGGCTGACACCATGCGTGGTGGCGATCGTGCCAAATTTGCCACAGGTGGCTACCCCAACCTAAAAGGCTGGAGCTATCGTAATATGTGGTGGGTAACACACAATGACAATGGTGCGTATATGGCTCGTGGTATTCATGGTCAAGCCATCTACATTGACCCAAAAGCCGAAATGGTCATTGTTCGTTTTTCATCCAACCCTGTGGCAAGCAATGCTCATAACGACCCTTGGTCGCTACCTACTTATCAAGCGATTGCTGATTATTTGATGAAAAAATCTTAATAACCAAACCAAAAGCAATGCCAAAATAGTCGGCATCATACCAAGGTGGCAATCTTACCACCTTTTCATAAAATCAAGGAGATAGTCATGCGTTTACAAGACAAAATTGCCATCATCACAGGTGCAGGCTCAGGCTTGGGTGCTTATACCGCCAAAGCTTTTGCCGAACAAGGAGCATCTGTCGTCATCGCTGATATTAACAAAGAAGCAGGACTTCAAACCGAACAAGAGATTCTTGCAAATGGTGGCAAGGCAGTGTTCATACCACTTGATGTAACCAGTGAAACTTCATGGGCATCACTGGTGGAACAGACCATTACCACTTTTGGCAAGCTCGATGTACTGGTCAATAGTGCCGGTATTGTCATCTCTAAGCCAATTGAAGACAGTAGTTTAGAAGATTTAAAAAAATCTTTTGCCTTAAATGTCGAAGGTCCATTTTTAGGCATCAAAGCAGTTGCTCCTGCCATGCGTCAAAATGGCGGTGGCTCTATTGTTACCATCGCCTCTATGTCAGGTATTTTGGGACTAAGCCGCGCTGCACCTTATAGCACCTCCAAAGGAGCTGTACGACTGCTGTGTAAATCAGCAGCGATGGATTTTGCCAAAAAAGGGGATAATATCCGTGTAAACATCGTCAACCCTTCTTATGTTCGCACACCCATGCTAGAATCAGTATATAGCGATGAGCAAATCAAATCGCTTGAGAGTTTTGTACCTTTAGGGCGTTTGGGTAGCTTGGATGATGTCGCCAACGCAATCATTTATCTTGCTTCTGACGAGTCGTCCTTTGTTACTGGTTTTGATTTAAATCTTGATGGTGGTTTTACCGCCGGTAACTAACCCCAAAACCGCCCAAAAAATCCTTGGGCGGTTTTTTATGTCCAATACAGCAAGTGCCAAGTTTTTATAAAATCAGCATACTCTGTAAAAATTGTATGAAAAGTCGCATTTAATAATACAAAAAAACACCCCATTTATAGGGCAAAGTGGGCGAAAGAGAATGCGTGAATTTAATAATACAAAAAACACCCCATTTATAGGGGCGTTTTTTGTTTGCAGAGCAAAATTAACCGAATAGATGATCAATGGCTGCACGCTCTTCTTCTAGCTCATTTAGCGTGATGTTGATACGCTCTTGGCTAAATTCATCAATTTCCAAACCTTGAACGATGGTGTATTCGCCATTCTCGGTAGTTACAGGGAAACCGAACATGACACCTTCTGGGATACCATAAGAACCATCAGATGGGATACCCATTGTTACCCACTCACCATTTGTGCCAAGTGCCCAATCACGCATATGGTCAATGGCAGCATTAGCAGCAGAAGCGGCTGATGACAGACCACGAGCTTCAATAATTGCTGCACCACGCTTACCAACAGTAGGCAAGAAAGTATTAGCATTCCATTCTTGATCGTTAATCATGTCTTTTACAGATTCACCGTCAATGGTTGCATAGCGGTAGTCAGCATACATGGTTGGGCTGTGGTTACCCCAAACGGTAAGTTTTTTAATGTCTTTGACTTGTTTGCCAACCTTCTTCGCTACTTGAGTTAAAGCACGGTTGTGATCTAAGCGTAGCATGGCAGTGAAGTTCTTAGCAGGTAGATCTGGTGCTGACTTCATGGCGATATAAGCGTTGGTGTTAGCAGGGTTACCCACAACCAATACTTTCACATCACGGCTAGCCACATCATTTAGAGCTTTACCTTGCACAGTAAAAATCTTAGCGTTTTCTTGAAGTAGGTCAGCACGCTCCATGCCTGGACCACGGGGTCTTGCACCAACCAATAGTGCATAATCAGCATCTTTGAACGCCACATTTGGGTCATCTGTACCAATCACATCAGCCAGTAGTGGGAATGCACAGTCATCAAGCTCCATAATGACGCCCTGTAGGGCTTGCTGAGCTTTTTCATTAGGAATTTCTAGAAGTTGTAAAATCACAGGCTGGTCTTTACCAAGCATCTCACCTGATGCGATACGAAATAGTAGGCTGTAACCAATTTGACCTGCGGCACCAGTTACCGCAACACGGACAGGTTGTTTGCTCATGACATTATCCTTTTTATAGAAAAAGTGAATTTTGGGTAATTTTGTAACTTCAAAACCATTTCAAAAATCACAAAATTGTCTTAGTGTAGCACTTTTGATGGCAAATCGCAAAGCCAAAACCGCTTTATTTTTTAAATAAATTTTGGCTATTTTTATCAAAATTAGTATGCCGTCATCAACTACCGATATCAATAGCGTGGCGACACCACCCCCATGCGTTCAGAGATGGGCATATTATTACCCAATAACACTCCATAAATCGTGGCGTTCTCCATCACATGCTTGACATAATCACGAGTCTCAGCGTATGGAATTGCTTCAACATATTGGTCAGCAGCGATCGTACCATGTGCCGGTAGCCACTTTCTGGCAGGTGTTGTGCCTGCATTATAGGCGGCGGTAGCAGGGGCGATTTGCCCATTAAAATCACGCATCTTATCCGACAGATACCAAGTACCGTAACGAATATTGGTATCTGGGTCTTTGGCATCACCACTAGCACCAATCTTACGAGCAATCATCTTGGCGGTATCTGGCATGATTTGCATCAATCCCCCTGCCCCCACGCCTGAGCGTGCACTTGGCTGAAAACGACTCTCTTGACGCATGATGCCATACGCCCACTCAGGAAAAATACCAACATTACGACTATATGCCATCACACTATTTTGGTAAGGCACAGGGTGTGATAGTGCTGCAGCTCTTAGGTTTGGCATATTGTCAATGGCATAAATACTGCGGTGATACTCTCCCATATCGTGTGCACGCTTAGCAGCAGCAAGGGTTAGCGTATTGTCATTGGCATCTCTGGCTTTTTTGACCGCCCAATTCCACTCACGACCAATGTGTTCTGGATTGACATTATTATCCATCATGATAAAGGCACGAGCAAAATGCGGATTATTCATCACACGCCAAGCATCTTGGCGACTGATGTTCGGCAAAGTATTGCCACCTATCTCCGATAAACTTAGTCTTTGCCCAAGCCTGTCTTTAGCAAGCAATCCATAATAATCAACACCTGTAGATAAGGCTTGATAGATGCGTTGTGCTTCTGCTTGCTTACCTGTTTGTTCGTATCCACGAGCCAACCAGTATTGCCATACTCGTTCGCCCTGATGCACAGCATTCATCTGACCAATCGCCAAAATAACATCTTGCCACTGACCAAAATAAATCGCCGCTTGTGCATAGTCTTCTGCTTCTTCTAGATTAAAAGGCTCTCCCATACTGGCTCTAAACCAATGTACCGCATCCACACTAAAGCCATCATCAGTATTCATGTTCATGCGTTTGACCGCAATGCTACGATAAGCATAACGCCTTGCCATGTCAGAAAGCAGTTTATTGGCTCTGGCATTATCTTGGCTGATGTCATAATTTAACTGCAAGATGGCTTCATTATACGAACGATGGGCAAGCTGACTGATGGCATAAACATAAAGATACTGGTTCACCTCGCTGTATTCTTGCGTGCTAAATTGTCCAAAAAAGCCATTTGGGTTATCAGCAATGCCTCGCAAAATCTCAAAAGAAATGGGCAATCCCAAACGAAAAGACAGGCTTAAAATCTCACTGGCTTTATCTAGCGGTGCTTGACGACTAGATAACTGACGGCGGTCGATACGCATCATGCGAATGAGTCGCTCATGGTGGTCGGTGCGATTGATACGAGAGTTTTGTGCCATTTCATTGGCTAATTTTTCACACAAAGAATGTCTGGTGTTATAAGTATTGAGCCAGATATTGGGTTTTTGCTCCAACGCCCGATATGACTCACTGCCTTGATTATAACCAAGTGCAATCGCACACGCCTCAGAAGCATCAGCGTTTTCAATAGATCCTGCCACCTCACGCACAGCCGAATAATCGCCTTTACGAGCTTTCGTCTCAGCGTAGTCAGCTGCCAATTTTTCCGCCATGACATGACCTTGATACTTATTGGCAAAGTTATTCACCGTCTGCGGTTCTTGTGATGATAGATTGTAATTCAAACGCCAATATTCAGGATAAGCGGCAAACAGCGTACCTTGCATACTCTGCTCATATTGATATAAGGCGGCAGGGTTTGATTTTTGGCGTTCAGCCTCAATGAACTGATAAATACTGCCATCGTTGACATCATCTTGGGCACACGCCACCTGCATCATCAGACCGCAAAGCACGGATATAAAGGCGATTGATTCATGTTTTTTTGTTAATGTCATTGCAAGCACCCTTTTTATTAAAGACCTTAAAAATTACAATTTTAAATATTAAACACATCTTAGAAACTGGGCATTAATTATACCTAAATCCAGCAACCCAATGAATAAAAATCCAAGCAGATGCAATTGGCATAGCCTAACAAACTCACCTAACAACCATGTATAAAAGTTGTAAAATTCACTCAGTTTAACCAAAATATGATGAAATCTTAACCAATTTTAGCCATCACTTTGACAACTTGACCATTTTACCAACCCAAGCATCAAATCGCCACAATTTCGCACCATCATTCACAAAAAATCCCTGCTACCACCCAAAGCATGATATAATAATGAATTTAACACTGACGCATTGCCAGCAAACCCTTGGAGAAAACCATGACCGTTGCTACCTTCAATCCAAAAGCACCACACTCAACCACCCAAAAAACCACACCTGTGGCAATGAGTACCGCACACCCCCCAAGCACCGCCAAAAAAGTGTTCATCGCAACCCAAGGCTGTCAGATGAATGAATACGACTCCGAGAAGATGGGCGATGTGTTAGGGCAATCACACGGCATGATAATCACAAAAGACATCAACGAAGCCGATGTGCTAATCATGAATACCTGCTCAATTCGTGAAAAGGCACAAGAAAAAGTATTCTCCGAGCTGGGCAGATGGCGTAAATTAAAAGAAAAAAATCCCAATCTTGTCATCGGCGTGGGTGGCTGTGTAGCAAGCCAAGAAGGCGATAATATCCAAAAACGCGCCCCATATGTGGACATGGTCTTTGGACCGCAGACCTTGCATCGCCTGCCAGAATTATACGAACAGTCCACCAAGCAGTCCATAGAAACCCCAAAAAACCGCATTGGCGTGGTTGATGTATCATTCCCAAGCATTGAAAAATTTGACTTTTTGCCCGAGCCAAAAGTTGATGGCTATAAGGCATTCGTCTCCATCATGGAAGGCTGTTCAAAATACTGCTCATTTTGCGTTGTGCCTTATACTCGTGGCGAAGAGCTGTCTCGTCCGCTTGACGATGTCTTAGCCGAAATTGATAGCCTTGCCGAGCAAGGTGTGCGTGAAATCAATCTGCTTGGACAAAATGTCAATGGCTACCGTGGCGAAAAGGACGATGGCACGATTTGCCGTTTTAGCGAGCTACTTCACTATGTGTCGCACATTGACGGTATCGAACGCATTCGCTACACCACAAGCCACCCACTTGAATTTACCGATGACATCATCGATGCTTACAAAGTACTGCCAAAGCTAGTCTCTCATCTGCACTTGCCTGTGCAAAGCGGTTCAAATAATATCTTAAAAGCAATGAAACGCAATCACACCATCAATGTTTATGTCAATCAAATCGCAAAACTAAGACAGATTCGCCCCGATTTGCATTTGTCTAGCGATTTTATCATCGGTTTTCCAGGTGAGACAGATGAGGATTTTAATGATACCTTGCAGCTTGCCAAAGAGCTAGATTTTGACCATTCTTATAGTTTTATTTATTCAAAGCGTCCAGGTACACCTGCATCGGATTTGCCTGATGATGTCAGCCTTGACACCAAAAAAGCACGCTTGGCTGAATTTCAAGAAGTCATTAAACATTCTACTTTTGCCAAGACGGCAGCAATGGTTGGGAAGGCGGTGCGTGTACTGGTCGAAGAGCGTGCTAACCGCCGTGATGGCTACTTGCATGGCACAGCAGATAATACTCGCTCAGTCATCTTTAAAGCCGGTGATGAACTGCTCGGCAAATTTGTCAATATTCACATCACGCACGCCATCAGTATGCACTTGGTTGAGGGCGATTTGGTAGAAGTTTTAGGCTAATTAACGCATTGATACCGAACAAACCGCAATGAAATGCCTACACTTAAGCAATATTTATATGCAATGCAATCAAACAATCGTGCTATAATCAAACAATCAGTATAGGCGAAGTCGTGCTTATGTCGAGCTAACCCATTTAAGGCTAAATGGACAACCAAATAACCTCAGATTAAGGAGAAAGTCATGCTAGGTGATATTGACTATACCATCAACGAACTGTTTAAGCAGTTAGGTCTTGATAGCTCAGATGAAGCCATTGAAGCATTTGTCTGCACCAATCAACTACCCCAAGAAGTGCAGTTAATTGAAGCACCTTTTTGGACCGAACGCCAACGCAATTTTTTAAAAGAAGAATATAAGCTAGATGCTGTCTGGTCGCTGACCATCGATGAGTTAAACACTCGCCTACATCAAGATGCCATGTCAAAGTAAGGTTTTATCTTACATACATCATCTTAAAAAACGCCTGATTATCTAATAATTAGGCGTTTTTTATTTTTGATGAAGACATCTAAAATAGCAATTAAAAAACCTCAAGCCACCGCATCACGCCACGCCAAAAGTGCTGATACATCATCAGCAATGCCCGCTTTTAATAGCTCTAGACTGCCGTATTTTTTTTCGCCATGTAGATAAGTCAAAAAGACCACTTGCAAGGTCAGACCATACAAATCCCCAGCAAACTTGGGCAAATGCACCTCAAGACGGTATTCTTTGCCATTGATGGTTGGTCGCATACCAACATTCACCGCGCCAAATAAGCTACCCTCATGCACGCCTGCCACACCACCTGATAAACCAAACTCACCCCAATCTGCCTTCTTGCCACCTTTCATGACAAATACATCCGCCCCATAGACACCCAGCAATGCAGGCTTAGGACGATTTAGGGCAATATTGGCGGTCGCAAAATTTAGCGTGCGCCCTATTTTATCGCCATGTACAACCCGCCCTGTAATGGCATAATCTCGCCCAAGTAGCTCTTTAGCAAAAGGCAAGTCTTGCTTGGCAAGTGCCATTCGTACTGCCGTAGAGCTGATACGCTTATCACCTGTCATCACAGTAGGTAGGCTATCCACACCAAATCCCAAACCCCTTAAAAAATCTGCATCACCTGCTCTATCATGCCCAAAACGAAAATCATCGCCAAGCACCAAACACTGTGCATTTAATGCTGTCAAAAGATTGGCAAAACACCTAGCAGATAGCGAGCGAAACTTGTCATCAAATCTTGCCACGATTAAATAATCAACACCAAGTTGCGACATCATCAGTGCTTTTTCTGCCAAACTTGATAAGCGTGGCGGCGGATTATCGGCACAAAAAAACTCTCTTGGTTGTGGCTCAAAAACCATGATGGCCGATGCCAGATTATTTTGGCAAGCCGTCTGTAACAAAAGCCTTATCATAGACCGATGCCCAAGGTGCACGCCATCATAATTACCAATCGTTAAGGCGATGGGTGGTAGTACAGCAGGAGAAGATAAGTCTAATGAGATGATTTGCATGATGATTTGGGTAAAATTTTATTATTGATATCAGCCAAGCAGCGGCCAAAAAATAGCGAAAGCAGATGGTAATATTGTGGCAAACTGGCTATTTTAGCATAATTTGTTCAACATAACTTATGATAACCATCTGGCTATATCTGGTCGGCTTATGACTGTCTAAATCGCCCTATTGTTTTTGCGACATGGCGTCAACAAAGAGTAGCTCTTTTTTATCTGCTTTATCAGCAGCAATCTCTTTGGCAGTTTTAGCGTGAATATCCAACCCTTTAATGATGGGCAGACTCATCACATCAACACGCTTTCTTACCGCAAGACTGACAGGCACCATACGAGCAAACTCAAATAAATGTAGCCACATCTCCTCACCACCCTCAAAGCTCTCTTCATCATCTAAGCGGATAGCGGCGATTTGAGATAAATCTTTGATAATCTCTCTTTCTTCTGCCGATAGACTCACTCCCGCCACACCAATACCTGTGATATAACCACCTGCCCAGTCTTTAAGTGCTAACACTCTTTTGGCCAAATCATGCTCATCATCAGGCACGAGCGGTTCGTAGCCATAAGCATCGTCTTTATCTTTTAGGGCAAAGCTGACATCTTCAGCATACTCAGTTAGTAGTGCCAGTGCTTTTTCGTTAGGCGGAGCAAAACTTAGCTCTTCAAGCAATCTTGCCCAACCTTCTTCATCGGTAGCATGACACACGGTCATCACACCTGTCATAATCCCATGCAACTCACTAATAGAGACATCTGTCCAATCGGCAAACGCTTCCATCCAATCATCAAAACCTGATAAAAAATCACTCATCTGTTACTCGCTATTTATTGTGGTTTATTGACAAAAATTCGTCCAATAATACACCGCCCACTTTATCGTCCATGCGATATTGTTGGGCGATATTGGTTAAAGTTGCCATTATAACATTTTTTCATACAAAATAGTTTGACAGCACCCAAACTGATGGCGATAATATAGTTTATAAAAAAGCAAGACATCGCGCTTGCCATACTCTCACCATAAGGAAAATTTATGCTAGCCCAATTACAAGCCCTTGAGCAAACCATCGTAGAGATGAAAAAGCAACACACGGTTACTGCCACCGAACTTGCCAACCTAAAGCATAAAATTGCCAATGACACCAAACCTGCTCTCATCAGCGATTTACAATTACGCTTAGATAAAACCAACCAAGAACTTGAACAACAAATCGATCGTGCCAATACCCTAGAACAATCTCGCAATGCTCTGCAAGCACAGATTGAGATACTGATTGAACAAAACCAATCTTTAAATGCCTATAATCAAGAATTAAAAGACAAAAATGCCCTTGCCATCTCTCGTGCCGAAATCATTCAAGAATGGTTAACCAAAATCGACAGCTAGTCCCATTTTGTCAATTTTAGATTTTATAAAGGAACAATAATGACAACCACCACTCCAAATCACGCTGAGCTTATCATAAAAGAACCGACCCAGTACAAGCCTGTGCATATCAGTATTGCAGGTACACCGCATCGCATCATCTGCCCAACTGATGCCATCAAATCTCTAGAAAAAAACGCCGAACAACTCAACGAAAAAATCCGTAACATTCGCCGAGAAATCACAGGAAAAAACCCAAATAACGAAGAACTTTTGGTACTTGCCTGCCTAGAATTGTACGACCAAATCCAAGCCCTAACCGATGAAGTCGCTGCCTACAAAGAGCAAGAAAACCAAGCCATCTCTTTGATTAACAAAATCAACAAAGAAGCTTACTCCATACTTAGATGATGGATTACTCTCTCAATCCATTGAAAAGATTTTATCAATTAGTTATACTTTCGGTTGGTTATATCCAACAAATCTTGGTGGCAAAGCGTGCCACCAATCACAACCAAAACTCAAGGAAAGCACATGAAAGTAACTCTCAAATCTTTAACGCTAGCGGTCTCTTTAGGACTATCTGCCATGCTAATTGGTGGTTGCAGTAATGACAAAGCCGAACCACAAGCAGACCAAACAGCAGCTGTACAAAGCGATAAATTGGAAACTAAATTTGTAACTGTAGGTACAGGCGGTGCATCAGGTCCTTATAACATCATTGGTACAGCATTGACCGAGTATTATGCCAAGACTTTTGGTGTCAATGCCAAAACTCAAACCACAGGAGCATCGGTTGAGAACATCAATCTGTTGTCTCAAAAGAAACTTGAGATGGCATTCGTCATGAGTGATGCTTTAAGCGATGCAGTCAATGGTCAAAACAAATTTGTTACCAATGTTGAAGGCATTTCTCAAATCGCAAGCCTATACCCAAATTATGTACAAATTGTCGCTTCTGGTGCTTCTGGCATTAAGTCTATTGAGGATTTAAAAGGCAAGCGAATCGCCGTTGGTGCTCAAGGATCTGGTGTTGAAGTAGCTACTCGTGCCCTACTTAAAGGATTTGGCATCACTTATGATGACATCGAAGTTGACTATTTAGGCTATGCAGAAGCTGCCGATGGCCTAAAATCTGGCAAACTAGACGCAGCATTCCTAACCAGCGGTCTACCAAACTCATCACTGATGGAACTACAGCAAGGTTTTGATCTACAAATTGTCGGTGTACCTGCTGACAAACTTCAAGAGATCGCCAAAGATAAAACCTTCTTTATCCCAATGGATATCCCTGCTAACACCTATGGCAACGAGACTGCCATACCAACTGCTGCCATCTTAAATGCTTTAGTGGTTCGTTCAGACATGAGTGATGATGATGTTTATAAGCTGACAAAAGCACTGTTTGATAACATTGAAACGCTAAAAAGCGCTCACCAAGCCGCCAATGACATCAGCGTAGAAAACGCTCAAAAAGGCTTAGTTGCACCACTACACCCAGGTGCAAAACGCTACTATGATGAGCGGGCTGACAAAAAATAATGCTCAATCACACCAACAAAACAACCGTCATAATGATTATGATGGTTGTTCTGTTTGTATTGATGACAACCGCGCCAATCAACACAGTCGCCATGCTACATATTAAAGACATCTCTTGTCGGTTACCTGATGTTTTTAGTCTAAAATGGCGACATTCTGTTGAAAGGCAGTACTGGCAGGAAGTGTATCAACTGCATTATCCAAACATCGCCCTAAACAAGACCTACCTACAGACCTTTGGGGCAGGCACACCCAGTCTAGGAAGTACTGTTGATGCCCCAGATGGCTATGTTGGTCAAGCTGTTCATCTAACCTTAAAAGAACTCAACTGGCTAGTCTCAGCCAATATGCAAGGCGAGATTATCTTGGGTGATGGCATTGATGACGCACAAACTTGGGCGGTGTATCAGCTGATTGAACAGCCAAGCGAAGTGCGGATTTTGCCACAAAAATTAACCTTTTGGCAAAATCAATCCATACCAACATGCCAATCGCTAATTACCAGTCCTTAAAACAGTTTCATCAAGCTAAATTCATTGTTACACAAGACCAATTACCAACCCAATCGTCATCAGCTCAGTTGATGATACGCTCTATTGTAGATGCCCTAAATTGTATGTTTTAATCTTTGTTGGACATTGTCATGAACTCACACTCATCCACACCCCCATCAGATGCACAAGAGATTTTAGAAAAGTACGACCGTGAATCTGTTACCAGAAATAACATGGGAAAAGCGACCAGCTATATCATCGCCGCCCTTGCCATTGCTTATTCTATTTTCCATCTATATATCACATTCAATCCTTTGCCTGAGCTGATACAACGCTCAGTTCATGTGGCAGTTGGGATTGGCTTGATTTTTTTGATTTATCCTGCCACTAAAAAATCTGCACGCAATAAAGTTGCTCCGTTTGACTGGATTTGGCTCATCGCTTCCTTATCAACCGCAGGCTATTTGATTTGGCAATACCAAGACATTGTCAGTGTGCGTGGCGGCATACCCAATCAGCTTGATGTCATGTTCTCAATCATTGCTGTACTGGTAGTGCTAGAGGGTGCAAGGCGTATTACAGGTTGGATATTACCAATTTTTGCACTGATATTTTTAGCATACCCATTCATCAGTCATATGGATTTTATGCCTGACCGCCTGCTGACCCGAGCATATGATATGGGAGATATTTTTGGGCAGTTATACCTAAAAACCGAAGGTCTGTATTCAACTGCCATCGGTGCTTCAGTAACCTTTATTTTTCTGTTCATTTTATTCGGTGCGTTTTTGGCTCGCTCTGGCATGGGTCAGTTATTTAATGACTTGGCACTTGCATTGGCAGGTCATAAACAAGGTGGTCCTGCAAAAGTTGCCGTCATCTCAAGTGGTTTTATGGGCTCGATTAATGGTGCTGCGGTAGCAAATGTTGTCGGCACAGGTGCGTTCACCATCCCCCTTATGAAAAAAGTTGGCTATGATAAAAACTTTGCAGGTGCAGTTGAAGCCAGTGCTTCAGTTGGCGGACAAATTTTACCGCCCATCATGGGAGCAGCCGCCTTCATCATGGCAGAAACCACAGGGGTGAAGTACAGTACGATTGCCTTGGCTGCCACACTGCCAGCCTTGCTATACTATTTGGGCGTGATTGCACAGGTGCATTTTCGTGCCGGTAAAAACAACCTAACTGGCATCTCTAAAGACAATCTGCCACAAGTCAAAGCCGTGCTAAAAGCTCGTGGTCATATGCTACTTCCCATTGTTTTTTTGGTTTATTTATTAGCAAAAAATATGCCTGTTGGCTATGCAGCGGCCTACACAATTGGTGTTACGGTCATCGTAAGCTGGCTGCGTCCTGAAACTCGCATGGGGCTATCAGACATCGTTGCGGCATTGATAGATGGTGCCAAACAATCACTGTCTGTCATGGCAGCGTGCGTGGTCGTAGGCATCGTCATCGGTGTGGTAAATTTAACCAGTTTTGGCACGGTAATGACTTCATCAATCGTTACCTTAGGTGCAGGGTCATTATTTTTGACTTTATTGCTCACCATGATTGCCTCTATGGTGCTTGGCATGGGACTACCCTCAATTCCTGCCTATATCATCACCGCCACAATGGCAGCACCTGCTCTTGCTAACTTTGATGTTCCTGTACTGGTGGCACATATGTTTGTTTTTTATTTTGGGATCTTTGCCAATATCACGCCACCTGTCGCACTGGCCGCCTTTGCTGGCGCAGGTATCTCTGGTGGCGACCCCATGAAAACAGGCTGGCAGTCTTTAAAACTGGCATTAGCAGGCTTTATCGTGCCATTCATGTTTGTGTACAATCCGAACATGATGATGATAGACACCACCGATATCGCTGTTACCGCCAAAGAGTTCGCCATGCCTGCTTGGCATGTCATCATCAGTGTTGCCATCACTTCTATCATTGGCGTACTTGCTTTGTCATCGGCAGTTGAAGGCTATTTCAAAGCCCCCATGCCAATTTGGCAACGCATCATCTTGGCGGTAGGTGCGTTTTGTTTGATTATTCCTGAAACAATCACAGACATTATCGGCATTGCTATTGTGGCAAGTATGATTGTGCTAAACATAAAATCCGCCAAATAAGACTCTCAACAAGCAGTTATTTCATCTAACAAAATAGCCAAGTTGTCTAACTTGGCTATTTTATGCTCTTTTGATAAGCGTACTTGATAAGATGCGTACAAGAGACGACGATATCACAACGATGTTTTTAGATTAACGCTTAAACTGGTACGCCCTAACACAGACTTCATGTCTCTTGTGCCAAAATCTCTTGACGCTAGGCTGATTATAGGGTATTTTGGGTAAATATATTGTTTTATCATTTGACTTTTATGACACACCGATTTTTTGCAATATTTTATAAAATCGCCCTGATTGCTTTACTCGCACCACTTCATCAAAACGCAAGTGCAAACACCGCCTCACTCATCGCCACCCATCCAAGTGATGACAAGGCTTTTGTGCAAGGTCTTGAAGTTCTAGATGGCAAAAAATTACTCATGGCAACAGGTCTATATGGCAAATCAACCATTGGTATCTTTGACCTAGATACACAGCATCACACAATAAAAGACACCCTACGGCATGAATTTTTTGGTGAAGGGGCAACCATCACGCCTTATGGGATTTGGCAATTAACATGGCGAGAAAATGTTGCCTTTTTACGCAATTTACAGACCTTTAAGATTGTGCGTAATGCACACTATGCAGGCGAAGGTTGGGGCCTAGCTTATGATGATATAACCGATCGTCTTTATATGTCAGATGGTACAGACAGCCTACAAATTCGCCACGCCAAAACTTTTGAGCTTATCAGCACCTTGCCTGTACGGTATCAAGGGCGAAGCCTAAAGTTTATCAATGAGTTAGAATTTGCCAATGGCTTTATTTACGCCAATATCTGGCAGACCAACCTCATCATAAAAATCAACCCAAAAAACGGAAATGTCGTCCAATTTTATGATTTGACCGACATATTACAAAATGCCAATTTCACCCAAGAACAACGCCAAAAAATAGATGTTCTCAATGGTATTGCCCATATCAACGGCAATCGTTTTTATGTTACAGGTAAGTTTTACCCTTTAATCTTTGAGGTAGAGTTACCTTAGTCATGATAAAAAACAGACCAAAAGCGGTCTGTTTTTTAAGGTAACATCAGTTAAGGCGTAATTTTTCAAAAACAAGCTGTTTGTTATTCACGCCTACTACAATGGTATCGCCAGAAACAAACTCTCCTCCTAGCAGTTTTTGAGCAAGAGGATTCTCAATTTCTTGCAAAATAGCTCTTTTTAACGGTCTTGCCCCAAACACAGGGTCATAGCCCACCGACACCAGCTCATTCATCGCTTCTTCTGAGATCATAAGTCCTAGCTCACGCTCTTTGAGTCTGGCTCTTAGGCGGTCAAGCTGAATAGTGGCAATGCCTGCCATGTGCGATTGACCCAGTGGATGAAAGACCACAATCTCATCAATGCGATTGATAAACTCAGGGCGGAAATGAGCATTCACCGAATCCATGACCGCAGATTTGATTGCTTCGTATTCATCGCCTGCCATATCAAAGATTTTTTGGCTACCAAGGTTTGATGTCATGATAATTACAGTGTTTTTAAAGTCCACCACACGCCCTTGAGAGTCGGTCAAACGCCCATCATCTAAGATCTGCAATAAGATATTAAACACATCTGGGTGAGCTTTTTCTACTTCATCAAAAAGCACCACACTATAAGGCTTACGGCGAACAGCTTCAGTCAGTACCCCACCTTCTTCATAGCCAACATAGCCTGGGGGAGCACCCACCAAACGACTGACGCTGTGCTTCTCCATAAACTCGCTCATGTCAATACGCACCATGGCAGTTTCATCATCAAACAAAAAATTAGCCAATGATTTAGTCAGCTCAGTTTTGCCCACGCCTGTCGGTCCTAAAAATAAGAATGAACCGCTTGGGCGATTGGGGTCGGATAGCCCTGCACGGCTACGGCGTACAGCATTGGCGACCGATTTGACCGCTTCATCCTGACCAATCACCCGCTCATGAAGTGCCATCTCCATGGATAAAAGCTTCTCACGCTCGCCCTGCATCATCTTGGCAACAGGAATTCCTGTGGCTGATGAGACCACTTCGGCGATTTCATTATCCGTAACCTTATTTCTAAGCAGTTTGGGTGCATCTGCTTCATCATGCTGTTCATCAGTCAGGCGTTTTTGTAGCTCTGGAATCACGCCATACTGTAGGCGACCTGCTTCAGCAAAATCGCCTTCTCGCTGAGCTTTTTCTAAGGCGATGCGTGCTTTATCAAGCTCAATTTGAGCGTGTTTTGTGCCTTCCACTAGGGCTTTTTCTGCTTTCCAAATCTCTTCTAAGTCGTTATATTCTTTACTTAGTTCATCAATTTGGGCTTGTAATTGCTTCACCTGTGCTTGACTGCTTGCATCATCTTCTTTTTTGACAGTTTCCAACTGCATTTTTAGCTGAATGATGCGTCTATCAAGTTTGTCCAAACTTTCAGGCTTACTATCAAGCTCCATTTTGATACGAGAAGCCGCCTCATCAATCAAATCAATCGCCTTGTCGGGCAATTGACGATCGGTGATGTAGCGGTGCGACATCTTAGCGGCGGCGATGATGGCACTGTCTAGGATTTTAACCCCATGATGTAGCTCATAACGCTCTTTTAAACCACGCAAAATAGCAACCGTATCCTCCACACTTGGCTCATCAACCAACACCTTTTGAAAACGACGCTCAAGTGCTGGATCTTTTTCGATATATTGGCGATATTCATCAAGAGTGGTCGCTCCCACACAGCGAAGCTCGCCACGAGCTAAGGCAGGCTTTAGCATATTGCCAGCGTCCATCGCTCCGCTGGTTTTACCTGCCCCAACCATGGTATGTAGCTCATCAATAAACAAGATGATATTGCCATCTTGTTTGGCAAGCTCGTTTAATACCGCCTTGAGACGCTCCTCAAACTCGCCATGATATTTCGCCCCAGCAATGAGCGACCCCATGTCAAGCGATAACACCTCTTTGTTTTTTAGACTCTCTGGCACCTCGCCATTGATGATACGCTGAGCAAGTCCCTCAACAATCGCAGTTTTACCCACCCCAGCCTCACCTATCAACACAGGGTTATTCTTGGTGCGTCTGGATAAGACTTGCACCGTACGGCGAATCTCATCATCTCGTCCGATGACAGGGTCAAGCTTGCCCTCTTTTGCTCTTTCGGTTAGATTGATGGTGTATTTTTCTAGGGCGTTTCTAGTTTCTTCAGCATTGGCAGTCTTCACGGCATCTCCCCCTCTGATGTGATTGATGATGGTTTGTAATTTTTGGGTGTTGAGACCTGACCTATCCAAGATGGTCTTGGTATCAGCAGTTTGAGCAAGAGCAAACAACAGCCACTCACATGGCACAAATTCATCGCCTGCCTCATTGGCAAACTTTTCGGTCAAATTCAAAACCTGCGCCAAGTCAGGGGCGATACTTGCCTGACCTGTAGGATTTGATAGTGTTGCTAAAGCATCAATCTTGTTATCAAGCTCGCTTTGTAATACTGTCAAATTCGCCCCTGCCTGAGTCAGCATGGCACGATAAGCATCATCTTGAGTCAGCACTGATAAAGCATGCATGGCAAAGATGGCAGTATGACTGCGACTCACCGCAAGCGACTGAGCGGATTGCAGGGTCTGTTTAAGTTTATGGGTATATTTATCAAAGTTCATTGAGTTTCCTAATGGTTTGATGTGCAGTCAAATTGACTTGCTTTGTTGTCAAATATATGCTAGGCATTTTGATTTTTTCAATAAACAATGACTGATAATGAATAAATAATTTTATAACTAATTGATTTTTAATATAATTTATAAATTTTTTAACACCCCTTGTAATTTTTTGGGTCATTCCCATATATAAAGAAAGTCTGTCTTTTTTATATTGGAGAATAAACATGACTCGTCTCACTCTACACACCCTAGACACCGCCCCAGAAAATGCTAAAGAACGCATGGAAGCTGTACAAAAAACCAATGGCTTTATTCCAAATCTTATCGGCGTGCTTGCCAATTCACCACAAGCACTGGAAATGTATCAAGAAGTGAGCAAGATGAATAGCAAAAACTCGCTCACACCAGAGGAAATTGAGGTAGTGCAGATTACCGCCGCTGTGCATAATAACTGTGACTTTTGCGTAGCAGGACACACAAAAATCGCCGAAGCACGCCTAAAAATGTCACCTGCAGTCGTAACAGCACTGCGTACTCGCACCAGTATTGATGAAAATGCAAAATATCAAGCCTTAGCCCAATTCACCATGCAACTTATTGACAAGCGTGGTCAAGTGTCTGATGAAGAACTAAAGACTTTTAAATCAGCAGGTTATAACGACCAAAATGTCCTAGATGTCATCATGGGTGTGGCACTGGCTACACTATGCAATTATGCAAACACCGTTGCCAAAACCGACACCAACCCAGAATTATCCGCTTTTGCACCAAATCGTTAATCATATCAGTTTTAAAACAAAATAACCTGTTAAAACAATAGGTTATTTTGTTTACCATGGCAAAGCATATCAAATTAAAATCGCAATCCTTCAAGCAACACCAACCTTGAAATATCATTTCATTCATCAAATGCCAACACAATCATCCCTAAACAGACCATGCTTAACTTTTTAGATATTTAGCTTGGGTGAAATAATTTAAAAGAATAAACCAGTATCAAACCAATCACCCATACCACTGCCTGAAAAATCAACACAAAGCGTTTTTGCCCCCTTGTGGCGGTTGCCATCTTATTGCCAGTTTTGATACTGATAAAATCCGCAAGCACCGAAAGCACCGCACACAGAGCAAATGCGTGATAGGCATAGCCATTGTTTTGTGTAATGCTAATCGCCACCGCCATCACACCCACAAAGAATAAGGATAAGGATAATATATTCGCCAATCTTTTGTTCATGACCATCTCCTTAGCCTAATAGCAACGCATCATCAGCAACCTTTTCACCACGAGTACGCTCAAACATATTCAATAAATCCTGTACCGTCATGCCGTGCCGTTCATCGCCTGACACATCAAGCACCACACGACCTTGGTGTAGCATCACTGTGCGTGTTCCGTGAGTGAGTGCCTGCTGCATTGAGTGCGTTACCATCATGGTGGTCAAACCATTTTCTTGGACAATTTTATCCGTCAGTTCAAGCACAAAAGCAGCCGTTTTGGGATCTAATGCAGCCGTATGCTCATCAAGCAAGAGAATTTTAGATGGTTGCAGGCTTGCCATAAGCAGGCTTACTGCCTGACGCTGACCGCCTGATAACAGCCCCATGCGGTCGGTCAAGCGGTTCTCCAGTCCAAGTTTTAAGATAGAAAGTTTTTCACGGAAAATCTCACGATTTTTGTTGTTTAATGCCGATGCCAAACTCCTAATACCACCACGCTTAAATGCCAATGCCATATTCTCTTCAATGGTCAAGGCTTCACAAGTACCCTCCATCGGATCTTGAAATACTCGTGCCACTAAATGACTGCGTTTGTGCGTAGGCAATCTAGTAACATCTTTATCATGAATCACCACCGAACCAGAGTCAGGCTGTAACGCCCCACTGATGGTATTTAAAAAAGTAGATTTACCTGCACCATTAGTACCAATTAAGGTAACAAACTCACCGGCTGTAATATGCAGGCTGACGCCTTGTAAGGCAGGATTTTCAATCGGTGTACCTTTGTTGAATGTCAAACGCAGGTCTTTTGCAATCATCATAAGCCCATCACTCCGTTAGCCATTCACTGATTTTTTATTCAATTTTGCCATCAATTTACTGCGAAATTTTGGCAACATAAGCACAGACACCACCAATAGTGCCGTTACCAAGTTTAAATCTTGAGCACCAAAGCCAATGCTACGCAAGGTTTGGTTTGATAAGGCGATTTGAATGAATAGCTTATAGAACACCGCACCAATCACCACCGACAGCGTAATCCAAAACATTTTTTTGGCTGTCAGTACCGTCTCGCCAATAATCACCGCGGCCAAACCAATAATGATTGTGCCAATGCCAATAGAGATATCCGCCGCACCTTGTGTCTGGATAAATAAAGCCCCTGACAAAGCAATCAAGCCATTGCTGATTGCCATGCCAAGCACAATCATCAGTGAGGTGTTGATGCCCTGTGCCTGTGCCATTTTTAAGTTTGAACCTGTGGCACGCATGGCAAGCCCTGTTTGGGTACCAAAAAACCAATCCAAAAATAACTTAGCAACCACCACCACAGCCAAAGCAACAAGCACTCGCATCCAAGGGCTATTTTCTCCACTGCTAACAGCACTAAATACAGTCGTCTCCCCCAATATCGCTAAGTTAGACGCACCCATGATACGCAGATTGATTGACCACAACGCAGTCATAACCAAGATGCCTGCCAGTAGGTGTAAAATGCCCAAACGAACATTTAAAAATGCCGTAACCACGCCTGCTACCATGCCGGCAACCATACCAAAAATACAAGCTACCCAAGGATTAAAACCTGCAAGAATGGCAACCGCTGCAACCGCCCCACCGAGCGGAAAACTACCATCTGCCGTCAAATCTGGAAAATCCAAAATGCGAAAAGAAATCAGCACACCCAGTGCCATCAACGCATAGATAAACCCATGTTCTAACGCCCCAAAAAAGGCAAGTAACGACATAATTTTTGCTCTTGTTTATTTAAATTGGTGCTAGCTCACGGCTTTTATGGGCTAGCACATACAACAACCCAACACAAAGTATCTCTTAGCCCAACAGCGAAGGCGATGCTAAGTACTGCTACTCAATAATCTTTTTGGCTTTATCTAAGATACTCTGTGGCAATGTTACACCCTGCTCTACTGCGTGCTTTGGACTAACATGCAAATCAAGCTCGCTAGCACGATAGATGGCTATCTCGCCCGCTTTCTCACCTTTTAGAATGCGTGCTGTGATTTTGCCTGTTTGGATACCCAGTTCATGATAGTTCACGCCAAGTGCTGCGATTGCACCTCGTGCTACTGTATCAGTATTTGAACCAATCAATGGCAACTTAGCCTCTTTAGCAACTTTAGCAAGTGCTTCATAAGAGCTTAATACATTGTTATCTGTCGGGGTATAAATAACCTCCACACGACCGACTAGGCTTTGGGCAGCCATGGCAATATCGCTTGCTTTTTGGGCAGGTGCTTCAATGATATTTAGACCCATAGGCATGGCAATCTCTTTGAGTTTTTTTAGCGTAACAGCAGAATTTACCTCACCTGGGCTATATACAAACCCAATATTCTTGGCATTTGGCACAATCTCTTTAATCAACTTAAGCTGTGGCTCAAGTGGCAACACATCAGATGCACCTGTTACATTCGTACCAGAACCCTCAAGAGTACCCACCAGTTTTGCCTCAACAGGGTCAGTAACCGCTGAAAATACCACAGGAATGGTATTGGTTGTAGCGACGATAGACTGAGCTGATGGGGTGGCGATGGCGATGATGGCATCAGGATTATCCGCAGCGAACTGCTTAGCAATTTGTCCTGCAGTAGCAGTACTGCCTTGTGCAGATTGGAAGTTTACCGTTAAATTCTCGCCCTCTTTATAGCCTGCATTGCCAAGCTCCTCAATTGCACCTTGACGCACTTCATCAAGTGCCGGATGCTCCACAATGGCAGTAATGGCAACGGTTTTTGTGCTTGTCTGGGTGTCAGCGGACACTTCTGTCTGATTACCACCGCAGCCAAACAATGTTGCTCCTAGCAGCGTAACGCCCATCAATTTAGCAAGTCCATTGATGCGATTTGAATGTAACATACTCATCTCCAAAGTTGTCATCCCATACATTAGGGGAGATTATCAATAAAAAATAATTCATCATAAACAAATTGTCATCAGATTTCAATCATTGATAACAAAAACATCATAAAAAAACCATCACCCATGAATAATCATCACTTTTAATTTTAGACTACATTAACCAAAAGTTGTTATACCACCTTGCATCTCAAGTGCATCTTTGCAATTAACTTACCAGCTTATCACCACCAAATTAAGATTAAGAAAATACGCTTGATACCAACCCAAAACCCACAACCCCCCAATCATAGTAATGATTAGGGTTGTGTTTATTGATGATACCAATTAGGCTTTATTGTTTCGGTGTGACATCAACATCAATAGCACCTTTTTTAACTTCATCACTTAAAGCCACACCCTGCTCATTAGCGTGTTTTGGGCTAATATACAAGGTCAGTGCATTCATGACCTGTGGTTTGATTTCACTAGGCTGTTTACCGTCTAGTACTTGAGCAACCATCTGTGCTGTTACCACACCAAAATCAAAATCATTCACCCCTAAAGCAGCGGTTGCACCACGACGCACCGAAAATTCATCTGATGCAATGATGGGCAAATCAAGCTCATTGGCTACATTCACCATCGCTTCCATCGCAGCGGCAACATTATTATCCAATGAAGTGTAGATCAAATCTGCACGGCCATCTAGGGCACGGGTCGCACTTGCCACATCTGCTGAACGATTGGCCGGAATATCCACCAGAGTCATGCCATATTTTGGCAAAATTGCCTGTAGGCGTTCTTTTAGCGATACCGAATTGGCTTCACCTGGACTATACACAAAGCCGATACGCTTAGCATCTGGTTTGACTTTGGTAAACAGTTCAATCTGTGGCTCAAGTGGCAGTTGGCTTGATAGACCTGTAATGTTTGCTTGTATGGCAATGTTGTTATGGTCAATGAGTTTGGCGGCGACAGGGTCAGACACCGCTGTGTAGATCAGCGGAATCGCCTGTGTGGCAGCAGCTAGACTTTGGGCGGTTGGGGTTGAGATAGCAACAATCGCATCAGGACCATCTGCAGCAAACTGCTTGGCGATTTGCCCTGCAGTCGCCATGTTTCCTTGTGCTGACTGGAAATTAACCGTTAAATTTTGACCATCTTTGTAGCCCAAATCCCCAAGCCCTGCAATGACACCATGACGAATATCATCTAGTGATGGATGCTCAACAATGGCACTGATGGCAATGGTTTTGGGTGCTTTGGTTGCAGTCTCTGCCGACTCTGTCGCTTTTGACTCCTGAACTTTAGCTTGATTGCAGGCAACCAAGGCGGCCGCCGTCAATGTCACAGCGGATAATTTTAAGACATGAATAGATTGCATCTTTTTCTCCAAAAGAAATTCATCACAAGATGGGTTTGGCACAATGTTTGGTTCGTTGTGCCAACATTACTGAATTAACCAATATTGATTATTTAGATGATACGCCATTGTATCACATTGACTGCGTTTTGTAACTTAGGACTTAGGCAACTTCTCTCACTTTCAGCTCATCTGATTAAATTTGCCCAAGTCTTTTTTGCTCTTTTGCTTAATCGCTCTCTCACCCACCCAAAAAAAATCCCAAATCATAATTTGGGATTTTTGGTGCAGACGCCAAGATAACCACCAGTCATCAGTAAGTATCATCACTCTCAACGATGGTTAACTCTACATTCTCATCTACCACAGGTTTAGGCGTAGGAGCATTTTCGGCAGGTTGTGGCTGTGTTTTTGGTTTAGGTGATTGAGCTTTTGATTGCCCTGCTTTTGCTTCGGCAGTCTCTTGGCGAATTTGTACCTGTGGCACTTCTTCATCATAAGATTGATTAATGCGTGGCGTAGCGATTGGTTGTACTGGCTCTAAGCGTACTGTTGGGGCGTTTTGAGCATTGGTGCGTGATTCGCCTGCCATGCTGTATGCTGAAGCGGTCAGCGTATCTGCCAGTAAATTGATGATGGCATTATCTGTACCGATGATTGCTTTGTTGTTGTCAATGGTATAAGCAAATCCCTTAACCACCACACGATTATCACCCACAAGCATCGCCCCCACTTCGACAGCCTGTTCATCAAAGCTGAATTGATTGGTTAATCTAAAGGTCTTGTTGGCATAAGCAATGTCTTGTGCCGATAAGGTAAAATGCACATCAGCATGACACATTGCTCCAGAAGCAGCAACATTTTTTAGGTCAATGTCAATCTCACTTAGTTTTTGGCGTACTTGCTGTTCAAGTCCTAAGCGAGTTGCATTGTTGTAGTTTTGGATTGATAGCATCGCACTATCTAAAAGCCCCATTTGGATTGCATCCACCAAACGATTACGCAAACTTGGCTCATCACAAACCGCTTCAATCTCTTGAACGACAGGCTCAACCACTTCAATCTCAGCTTCTATAGGCTGTTCTTGCTTTTTATCGCAAGCACTTAATGCTACGATTGATACGCCCATCGCAACAGTCACTGCCAACTTAAATGCATTGTTTTTTGTCATCTTTAGTATCCAATTTTTTATGATAAAAATAACCACAGGCGAATTGGCAATGGTTTTATGATAAAATACGCAAAGACCAGCTGTGAAATCTGATGGATAAATTTTTAATATAAGATATTTTATTCATTATATCACAGCTTATTTAACTTTTTAAATAAACAAAATCACGAAAGTTGGTCAACAAAAGACAAGCTTCCCTATTCTTTTTTTACAAAATACCACATAACATGACTCGGCACGCCACATCGTCAAACACACCCATCATAAGCGACCGCAACTTTGACCCCATCGCCGACCACTTTGCCAAAAAAGTCTATGGCGGTCTAAAAGGTGCCATTCGCTTGGCTGTTTTAAAGCAAGATATTACCGAAGCTACCCAAATACTCACCACAAAACTGGGACGACCTTTAAAGGTGCTTGATGTAGGTGCAGGGCTAGCACAGATTAGTCTTATGCTTGCCAAACAGCATCACTGCACCATCAGCGACATCTCTGGTAATATGATTAATAAAGCCAAGGAAGTCGCACACCAAGAAAGCCTAGACAATATACGGTTTTTGGTTTATCCTTATCAAGAGCTTGGCGAGCATATCAAAGGCGAAAAATTTGATTTAATCTTGTGCCATGCGGTGCTTGAGTGGCTAGCAGAACCACAACTTATCATGGATTTTTTTGATGAATTTTTGGCAACAGGCGGTCTGCTTTCATTATGCTTTTATAACCCTGCTAGCTTGGTTTATCGTAATTTGGTAATGGGTAATTTTTATCAGCTTGATAAGCCAAAACCTGCCGATAACAAAAGCCTAACCCCAAACAGTCCTGTTGGCAATGACAAGGTAGAATACTGGTTATCATCTCGCCATTATCAAGTACTGATTCGCTCAGGAATTCGGGTTTTTTCTGATTATGCACCGCTTAAGCGTGGCGGTCTGACCAACCCCGATGATGTCATTGCGATGGAGATGCGGTATTCTAGAGAGCTGCCATTTCGCTTGATGGGTCGGTATTTGCACATCTTAGCAAGCAGAACATAGGTTTTTAGTGGCAATCATAAAAGATAGCGACCAAGCACCGCATTAACCGCACTCTCGGTACGCAAGATTCGATCGCCTAGTCCCACCGCCGATACCCCAACAGAACGCAACAGGTCAATCTCATAAGGAATAAAACCACCCTCCGCCCCAATCGTTATCAGCGTCGGCATACCCTGATTCGCACAGAACTCACCAAACCCTTCTGAATCATAAGGGTGGAATACCACCGCCCGCCCTTCATCCATCAAAGATGGCAATTCATCTTGCACAAAGGGTTTAAAGCGTTTGGCAAAAGTAATTTTAGGTGGCACGGTATCAACGCCCTGCTCCAATCCATCTACGATAAAATCATCGATGCGTGCAAGCATTGGCGAACCCCAGTAGCTTTTATCTGTACGATAGCTATTAATTAAAATAATGTGTGGCACACCGATTGCCGTCATGTCCATCACTAAACGGCGTAATACCTTTGGTCGTGGCAAAGCAAGCATGACGGTAACAGGTAGCTTCTTAGGTGGCGTTTTATTCAGCACCACTTCATCTAGCAATACTTGATTGTCATCTATCAGCACAATGCGACCCACCCCAAGCCGACCACCTAGCACACCAAGCCTTAAACAATCCCCTATCTCTGCTTTGAGTACAGATTTGATGTGATTGACCTGCCTTGTCTCATTGATGACAAGTCGTCCTGATACATCAATATTATGCTGTTTTAATAAAATGATATTCATAAGTTTTGATTAATCGCTTTGATTGGTTGTGCTGTCTGTGATTGATAGATGTATCAAGAGCTGTTCGGCCTGTTTGGTAGCAGCGTTTTCTTTGGCAACTACTAACTGCCTACCTGCCATGCCTGCCTGATGAGCTGCATCTTCATCAAATAGCCACGATGCCACCGCATCAGCCAAACACTGAGACGCACTATCTGTTATGGTCAGGGCTGACACTTTTGATAAACCATCAACAAGCTCTTCACAGTTTTTGATGAATTTGCCCATTACGACAGGTTTGGCAAGTGCCGCAGGCTCAATCGGATTATGCCCACCGACATCAACAAACGAACCACCAACCACCGCCACATCACACACCGCATACCACGCCAACAGCTCTCCCATGCTATCTGCCAGATAAACTTGGGTATCTGGATCAATTCGTTCTCCTTTTGAGCGTCTATGCGTGATGAATGTTGATGATTGGCACAAGGAAGCTACCTCATCAAACCGTTCAGGATGGCGTGGCACCAAAATCAGCAAGGTGGCTGGGTCGTGTTCTATCAGTTTTTTGTGAGCTTGTATCGCAAGCAGCTCCTCTGCATCATGTGTACTGCCGACCAACCAAATAGGTCGATGACTAACACCTTGCCACATCTGTACTTGCTGTATCAGTCTTTGGTTGTCCGCACTTAACTGATGAACGCTTGACCACTTTAGTGAATCCATCACTGACACCTTGACCTTATCCGCACCAAGCCTGACAAATCGATCTGCCGATGCTTCGTCTTGAGCAATGATGGCGGTCAAGTTTTGCATCATGCTAGTACTTAGTTTGGGAAATTTAGCATAAGATTGATAGGATTTTTCAGTTAAGCGAGCATTCACCATCACCGCAGGAATCTGCCTCTGGCGTAGCTCATATAGTGTATTTGCCCATAATTCTGTCTCAATAAACAGTGCCATAACAGGTTGAATATGCTCAATGAATACCTGTATAGTTTTTAAGTTATCCACAGGGACAAAGCTGTGATTAACTCTCGTTCCCAATAGCGGTTCAAAAAGCACAGAAGCACGGTTAAATCCTGTCTGTGTGGTACTGGTGATCCATAGATTAAATCCTTGATTTAAAAGAATTTTTAACATGGGATAAGCAGTATTTAGCTCGCCCAAGCTTACCGCATGACACCAAATAACCCTGCCATGACAACCACTCTTATTTACTTTTTTTTCAAGGTTATCCACAGGGATATGCACAGCAGTGGGTGCAGGTAAATAGGTTTGCCCAAACCGTTCTTTAACCTCTCGCATATAGGTGGGTAGGTGTTGTGATTTTTTATGCACCATGTAGCGATATATCGGCATGGCAAGGCGAATGGCAATGGGGTAATAAATGGGTGGTTTCATGACGGCATCATCTAAGATATTAAACTTATTCAGCGATATCATATTGTAAAAGAATCAAAAAAATACGGCAAGCCATCGCCTGCCGTATGATCAAAAAAACATCACATCAACAAATTAGACACTAAGCATGCTATTAATAAACTCAAGGACATTTTTTGATTTGGCTGTTTTTTGCAATTCAATCAGTTTGCTCTTAGCATACGCCCTGCTGTCGTCTTGAAGTGTATACCAACGATCCAATCGAGCCAACATGCGTGATGCTACCGCAGGGTTGATGTCATCCAACTTGGTGATGGCATCTAAATATAGATTTAGCCCTTCTTCACTCCACAGCTGTACAGGTTTGGCAGATAAGCCGCCTAGCGTCGTACGCACACGATTAGGCACTGCCCAATCATAATCCTTGCGACTCATAAGAGACTCAACGAATGCCACATCACGACTACTTGATCTTGCTTGAATCAAGAACCAGTCATCAATCACCAACTCCTCATCCTTAAATCGCTCATAAAAGTCAGCAACAAACTCATCAGCATAAGGCAAATCAAAAGCTATCATCGCCGACAATACCCCTTGTCGCTCGCTCATACAGTTCGCTTGTTCATACTGCTCTTTAGCCCACGCCTCTGTCTCTGGCACCTTCGCCAACAGTAATAGTTCTAACAGCACATTTCGTAGCAAACGGCGTCCTCGTGCATCAGGCGTATCTTCATAAGTCTCTATCGGCAACGAGCGATACCAGTTCATCGCCTCATCTTTTAGGGCGTGTGCGATTTGTTGCTGTAGGGCATCACGCACTGCCTTGACTGCTTTAGGGTTATAATCTTTATCATAAGACATCGCAAGCTCCGCCTCGCTTGGTATGTCAAAGAGTCTAGCAGTCAACATAGGGTCTGTTGTTATCAGCTTAGGAACGACAGTGCGTAAAGCATCAGTCAGCAGACTCACTTGGTCAGATTTACCCAATAGCAAGCGATTAACCAAAGTCTGGATTGCCTGCCAGCGGTTAAAGCCTTCGCTTTCAAAAGCAACAAGCTTCATCAAATCCTCATCGCTGTATTCAAAGTTGAGTTTTACAGGAGCAGAGAAGTTGCGTAACACTGAAACAATCGGCTTTGCCCCATCAGACAGACCGATACCATCAAAAACAAAACTATCCACCTCTTTGGTCAAAAACAGCATTTTTTGTGCCAAAAGCTCACCTGTGTAGCTATCAAAAATAGCAGTATCCACAGGAATTGGCAGGGCAATCGGAGCATCAAAACCTGCTACATGACGGGTCTTTTGTGATAGATTGACAACAACTTGACCGTCCTTAAATTCAAAATCACCTGATAGCTCTGGCGTGCCTGGCTGACCATACCATTTTAAAAAGTCCATCACCCTCTCATCGCCGACCGACATGGCAGACAAGAAGTCCTCGATGGTAACCGCTTGTCCATCATAACGGCGAAAATACTCATCTGTACCTTGTCTATATTTATCTTTGCCAAGGAAATTGGCAATCATGCGAACAATCTCCGCCCCCTTTTCATAGATGGTCATGGTGTAGAAATTGTTAATTTCCACAAAACTCTCAGGGCGTACACAGTGTGCCAAAGGACCTGCGTCCTCAACAAACTGATGTGCTCGCAAGAACGCCACATCTTCGATACGCTGTACCGCTTTTGAGCGAAAGTCCCCAGAAAAGCTTTGGTCTCTAAAAACAGTCAGGCCCTCTTTTAGGCTCAACTGAAACCAGTCTCGGCAAGTAATACGGTTGCCCGTCCAGTTATGAAAATACTCATGGGCAACAACTGATTTAACACGAAAACTGCCTTCATCGGTAGTGGTTTGTGGACTTGCTAGCACACATGAAGTATTAAAGATATTTAAACCCTTATTTTCCATCGCCCCCATATTAAAATGCCCTGTCGCCACAATCATGTAGCGGTCTAGGTCATAAGCACAACCATAGTTATCCTCGTCCCATTTCATGGCATCTTTTAGGGCTTGCATGGCGACATGGCATTTATCCAAATCCTGCTTCGTAGCATAGATTTCAAGCAACACCTCTCGCCCTTCACTGGTGGTAAAATTGTCTTGCATGACATCAAGATTGGCAATCACACAAGCAAACAGATAGCTTGGCTTTAAGGTAGGGTCGTGCCATACGGCAAAATGACGCTCGCCTAAATCACCTGATTCTATCAGGTTGCCATTACCCAGTAGGGTTTTGTATTTTTTATCCGCTTCAATACGAGTGGTAAATTCAGCCAACACATCAGGATGGTCAGGATAAAAGGTAATTTTTCTAAACCCTTCAGGCTCACACTGTGTAACAAACATGGCATCATCGCCTGTGCCGGCCTGATATAATCCTTCTAAAGCTGTATTGGTTTGCGGATAAATTTTGACGCAAGTACGCACCACGGCTTCATCTGGCATGGCATCAATGACTAGCGTTTCATCATCTAGCGTGTAGGCATCTGCAGATAATGCCACATCATTCACAAAAATGGATTGTAGCTGTAATTCACGCCCAAACAGCACAAACTTGCCTTCATGCTGACGATGCACCGTCAAGGTCGCCTCAACTTGGGCATACTCATCAAACAACCCAATATCTAAATGAATCTGGCTGACTTTGTAGGTAGGTGGCGTATAATCTTTTAAATAAACTTTTGTTGGGGCTTGATTGGTCATACTTACTCCTTTTTTTAATAAACACGCCATAGTACCAAAATTCTTAGCAGAAAAAAAGTCCAATTTGCCGTAATTTTCATGACAACCAATCATTTGCCACATAACCAGTCTAGACTTTAACCCAAGACAATCCAATCATCATAAAAGCTGTGAGCATAGTCGCCATCAAGTGCCTGCTCAATCAAACACAATATTTGTTAAAAATTTTATCCACAAAAAAAATAACCCTAAACACAGTTAGGGTTATTGTTGTTAATCAAAATCAGATTAGAAGCGGTAAGCCACGCCCACTTTTGCGATTGGGTACCAGTTTGAATACTCTTTGCCTTCGATGGCTTGAGCAGCTGCTTTGTTAAAATCAGCATTGGCTGATTTGATGTGAACATCAGACTTACCTAAGTAAGTTGCACCCACTTCACCAAACACACCCCAGTTGTTGCCAAGGTTAGGACGGAAACCAACTGTTAGGTAAGGGGCTAATTTATTACGATGCTCAATAGTACCTTCAACAGTGCCCGTTACATCATATTCAGTTCCGTTAACGGTTTGCTTGCCAGTAGCGTTATTGGTTTTTACTTTAATGTGGTTATCAGGAACGATAACGCCAGCACCTACAGTAAACCAGTTCACTGCTGGGCGAAGTTGTACGCCCAAATATGGGTTGGAAAAATCAGTTTCTACATCATATTTAGTGCCATCAACTGAAATATTATCTTTGGTGAATTTTGCAACATCACCACCAGTCCAGCCAGCTTGCAACTCAACACGGTCATTGACCGACCAAGCGACATTCGCACCATAACCTAACGAGCCCGCTTCAACGCTCACTGCCGCTGGTTTGGTTGCGGTTTTTAATAAAGTTTTTGTGCCATCAATAACAGCTACTGTTGTCTTTTTTGCACCGGTAACAACTACTGTACCAGCATCAGTAACGACATTAGCCATTGCACTGGTAGATAGTAGAACTGCAGCACCAATTAGTGATAATTTCATGGTTTTCATGAGTTTGTCTCCTAAAAATAAAAATTCATTGGGCTAAAATCGCCTCAATGACGCTTGTGTTGTTATTGGTGAGCGTATTAAAAACGATTTTTGTCGCTTTGTCTACCTACGATTTTACTATTTTTGTATCAGTTTGTAGAGATACACCACAGCTCTTATCATATTTGCAACAAAAAGATTGATGGTTCACACAAAATGTACAAAACCAAGTCCATCAAAATGACTCAACCTGATGGATTGCATCTGAAGAATGGGCATATGACAGTATCAACACGCCACTTCTTTTATCATTATCACACACTCGCCAATTACAATCTTTTTTTGGCAAACTTCATTCATCACCACTTTGACCAATACTCCTAACATCATACCATTTAATAAATGTCAGTGTTTGTGTTGACGGTGATTGATGGCTAATTGGCGTGTCTTGGTTGATATTGTTCATAGCGGTTGATGGTGCATCAACTGCCAGATATGCTAGATTGTCATTATCCTGCATGGGATTTTTCGCCCTGCGATAGATAAATTCTTGCACCAACACCTGATGAGCAACCCCTTGTTTATTTAAGCACACCTTAACCGTTTCATATACACCCAAACAGCTTGTCGCCTGCTTTGTGGCGAGTGAATGAATGGTAAATCTATACGCATCTGGCGGTACTTTTACAGAACCTTGCTCATTATTGCTGACTATTTTTTTAGAATTGGCAACCTGCCTTTCGTCTTTTGATACCGTCTCATCGTCCATTGATTGCACAGAAAGCCACAGCCATACTTGTCCATCAGTACAGCTTATCTGACCTGTCATCATCAAGCCAGATGAAGCAAAGTTATCCACACCACGCTTAGGCTCATAACACAGCTGAGCTGATGTTTGTTGATTCAAATCACCCTTATTAAGATGGTGTGCCACCAAAGTGTCAATAATACCGCCATCACTCATCAGACGCTCTTTTATTGATGGTTGGCGAAGTAGCATTAATGGCGTATCTGCCATTACAAATAATTCTTCAACTGAAGTTTTAGCAAAAGCATAATGGACATCCGTCATACTCTGGCGTATCGCCAAAGCAGATAGACCCGAAATCAATAGCACCGCCACCAAAACCAATATCAGTACATAGCCTTTTTGAGCATTCACGGCAACACCTTTTGATTAAGAACAACCCCATCAATCGCACCACCATTCGCCACATTACCCATCACATTTCTGAGTCGTACAGAAAAATGGTATAGCCATCTGTCATGACTGGGCGAATCCTGCTGTAGCACCACCTTTTTGCCAAAAATTTCAAAATCTCTTGGTGCGTCATCACGAGCTGACGGCGTGGGTGAATAACCTAAAAATGCCACATTCATCATCACAATAGGCTCATCTTGATTGGCGTGATTGGCATACTCAGTAATTGGCATAAATCTAATACCGTCTTGACTTGCCACACCAACCTCCACCCAAAGACCCTCAACATGACTGGCAATCACATCACCTTGACCACCCATACCCATGATGGTATTGGCAGCTTTGTTTGATGAATCTGTATCAATGATGGCTTTAATGTATGCAGATGACCCACGACCCAGTCGTCTATCCCGCGTGCCATCTCGTGTGATACTTTCTGGAACAAAGCGTGCGGCATCACACCGAAGGTTCATCACACCATCGTTATTTTGGACAAAATATCTTTCAATGACCACTTGCCCCTCAATATGTCTCATCTTGCCACCCTTTAAGCGAGCATTTCGTGGCCCTAATGCCATCTCGCCCTCGCAGTCCCACATATCTTGTGGTGCACGGTAGATGATGGTAAGCTGATGAGTGGGCATGGTTGTGCGGTTATTCTTTGGCTGAACATCAGCCCTGCTCAAATATCGTGCAAGATTAGACACGCTGTGGCTTTGATGGGATAACTGATCAATATGCACAAGAACACCCTGCGGATTGGGCTGTGATAATACCTTATCATCAATACCAAGCCCTGCCAGTCTTAGACTCTCGGTCAACCCCTGCACCCCAAAAATCTGATGTTGCAACCGATAAGTCAAATTCTCCTGAGCAACAATGCCATTTAAACTCATGACATAGGCTTGAGCAACCATCAATACCACCATTGAAGCAATCAACAGAGCAATCATCATCTCAAGCAGGCTCAATCCACAAGAATTGCTTAATCTTCGCCCAACTCTTAATCTTGTCTTTGCTGTGGTAAACTCCACCATCAATGCACCACCATCATCACACACTTTGCTCCTGCATTGATACCACCTGCTTTATTCATGCAGCCTTGTTCGCCCTTTATTGCCTTGGTTTCGCCCCATACAGCCACCAGACAGCGTCCGTCTGGGCAAGGCAAAACATTCATACGAACGCCATGAGTGGCAGCAACCTTAGCCGACTGTACTGCCTGATACTTAACTGACTCTTCTGGCGTGCAGACTCTTTGATGGCAATGGGTGTTTAAGGTGTCTAGAGCTTGGCGATAATTGTTCATCATCTGTCCACTGACATCACCCAAATTCCTATTGAGCTGAGCAAACAAAGCCTCATAAGCCCGCCCAACCGATTCATCATATCCTTGTAATATTTGAGCTTGGTTGCCAAGCAATGATACGGCGTGTGTGCGTATGGCGGCATCTTGGCTGGTATGATATGCTCGCATCTGCACCGACAAAAACCCAAAAAACACCATTGACACCAACAACAATGCCACCATCACCTCAATGAGTCCAAAACCAGATTCTTTTTGCATTCTCTCAAGCCCCATACTCAATCCATACTGACTTAGATAGTCATAAAACTTAAATGTGCGGAAACTGAGCACTGCCATGTGCTATGCACACCGCCAACACTTTAATATCTAAAGAACACGCCCAAATTGTCGTGGCGGCCGCCTTAAGTGTCGCCCCTGTGGTTACCACATCATCAAACAAAATGATTTGTGACACAGGCGGTGTATCGGTCATGGCAAAGGCATCTTGGATATTGCTCAATCTTGACTGTCTATCTAGCCCTCGCTGATGTATCTTATCATCCACTCGGCAAAGCCCTTGCCAAATCGGCAGACCCCAATGATGCGACAAGGCTTTAGTAAGCATCGTTACAGGGTCAAAGCCACGCCGAACCAGACGCTTATTGGTGGTAGGAATCGGCACAATCACTGTATTATGCTGATGACAACCAATGGGCTTTGGTAACTGATGAATGGCATGAAGCAACACCATAAAAGAAGGCAGACTTTCATGGTCTTTAAACCGATTGATGGCGTAATTGATGGGGTATTGATAAAAAGTGGCACAATATAAATAAAATGATGGCTGAATCTGGCGATGACCACCCGCCATTGGTGCAGGCAAGTCAGCCTGCAGGAGTATGGGCGGTAGGTGCCATCTCATGAGATGATGACAGGCAGAACAAAGAATGGGTAAATCCGATCTGTTGTCTTGATATGATGTTATCGGCTCATGGCATAAGGCACACAGACCATGCCATTTGCGAATTTTTTGTGCCAAAAAGTATGGTGAAAAACGCACCACTTGAGTACGTTTTTTTGCATTATTCAAGCGTTTTATAAGCCCATCCAGTCATTTAGCATCACACCAACACCAATAGAGGTTGCCTCGTGATTATAGTCAATCAGTGACTGACCATAGCCTTGGAATAGCTGTACATAGCCACTAATCCCCTTACCAATGGGGTGTACATAGTCAAGCTGCAACGCCCCTTTTCCTGTTTTTGGGTTAAAGCGTGCTGTACCTGAGATGTTTTTGTCATTATTTAGATGATATAAAAATTTCACATCACCATATCCGTAATAATCCAAGATATCTGGGTTGTCATCAGGCTTTGAACCCCCCTCTTTTAGGATACGCCCCCATAGGCGTGGCATCACAGTTAATTTACCCCACTCCATGCCAGCCATCACATAACCACGATTCCACGATCGAGACCAAGGATTATCCTCACCATTGGAATGATGCACCGCACCCACACCAAGCATTCTAAGCCTACCCCCAAAAGGCAAATCCGCCACCACAGGCTGAGTTAAGAATATCTCAGGTTCATAATCATGTGCACGAAATGGACGAGAATTATCCTCATTATAAATCTGCCAATGTGCCAAATGCGTATAACCAAACCACAAATCCGCATTACTACCAAACACATCTTCTGCCATCTTAGATTTGACAGATATTTGATATTTAAGCTCAGGAGCACGCTGATCATTAGATGTATAATGCCACGCCTCTTGAGTTGGCGTACCTGGACTGCGATTTGGCTTGCCATGTAAATACATGGGTAGAATATACACAGGATTGTGTGGACGCACACGCCATAATCCCTGCTCGCTATTTTTATCCAAATCATAGCTGATAGACAGCGGTGTATAACGCTCTATTGTCTTATCGTTCATTTCAACACCGTCATTAACGGCATTATACGCTGTCTCGTTCTTGGCAAATATCACCTGTCGGTTGCCTTTCACCACGCCTTTAACCGTCTCCCCCAAGATAATGGCTTGTTTTTTTTGTAAGACAGATGGCAATTTGCCCTGTGCTAATGAGTCAAAGCAAGCTAAACGAGCCGCATCGTTCACCACCGCCGCACAATCATGAAACAACACCTCCCCTTCTGCTCGAGTCTTAATCGGTCTACTGCTGTCATCAGTTGCGACCGTTGCAACATTAGAAGAAGAGACGCCGTCCGCTGTCTTTTCAGAAACAACATCATCTGCCATCGCAGTCATGGCAACGCCCAGTCCCAAACCAAGTACACTTTTTTGTAAAACTTTATTTAACATCTTCACAACCATCATTAAAAAAAGACCAACATACCAAGCATGATAGGTCAGAATATACCAAGTAGCAAAAAGCCACCAAGCAAAAAACAGTAACAATAAAAAGAAAATAGCCCAAGTCAAACCATCAAAACCCACTCAAACCTTAGGTCTTGATGCTCAATATAACCATCTTGATAGCGACCCACTATAAAAAACACACTCACCACAGCCATAAACAGTCGCACACTCACGCTTTGCACCACACACACCTTCTTGCTTGTTGCACTCTTTATGGAATAAATAGTTATATATTAATTGCTTATATTTTATCTTAAAGTTGGATGTTTGAATATGTCATTTTGCAAATCTTAAAACAAGCCCTGCCAACAATCCGCCATTTAACCGCCATCAAAATAAAACTTCATCAAGATAAATTAAGTCCCAACGCTTTATCCAATAAAATCCGCCCCTTTGGTGTACGCTGGATATAGCCTTGCTGAATCAAATAAGGCTCGATCACATCCTCAAGCGTACCCCTATCCTCCGCCATCGCAGCAGCAATCGCCTCCACACCAGCAGGTCTTCCATCAAAACGCTCAGCAAGCATCAGTAGATAACGACGATCTAAGTGGTCAAGCCCCTGCTTATCCACCGAAAGCATATCCAAAGCCGAGCTTGCAATCAGCTTAGTAACCACACCATCGCCTTTAACCTCGGCATAATCTCGCACACGGCGAAGCAGACGGTTGGCAATACGAGGCGTGCCACGACTTCGGCGTGCCACCTCAATCGCACCATCTTTATTCATGGCAATACCCATAAGCCGTGCCGCACGCTCAACAATGGTGGTCAAATCTGCCACACTATAAAACTCAAGCCTTTGTACAATACCAAATCTATCACGCAACGGAGCGGTCAATAGCCCTGCCCGTGTGGTCGCTGCCACAAGTGTAAACGGTGGCAAATCAAGTTTAATTGAGCGTGCCGCAGGACCTTCACCAATCATAATATCCAGTTGATAGTCCTCCATCGCAGGATATAAAATCTCTTCAATGACAGGACTTAGACGATGAATTTCATCAATAAATAATACATCACCTTCTTCTAAATTGGTGAGCATCGCCGCCAAATCCCCTGCTCGCTCAAGCACAGGTCCTGATGTCGAACGCAGATTGCCACCCATCTCACGAGCTATGATGTTTGCCAGTGTGGTTTTGCCAAGCCCTGGCGGACCAAAAATTAGCGTATGATCAAGAGCTTCGTTACGCTTTCTGGCTGCCGTGATGAATACCTCCATCTGCTCACGCACTTTAGGCTGTCCGATATAATCAGACAAAGTGGCAGGGCGAATCATACGATCAAAAACATCGTCTTTTTTTGGATTGGGGTCAATTAGGCGGTTTTGGTTCATTATGTCATCATCATGATAATGCAAAAAATCAGAGAAAATTATTCATCAAGCATCGTTAAAAAATTATTAAAAATGCGGATTATTATAATGGATTTTTATAATTTTGTCGCCCATTTTAGTGCTTGGTTTGGTTTTTGGGGCTTATAAGGATAGGGTTTTTATTTTATTTTTTGTGTATTATTGTAATCATGCGTTAATCATGATGTCAGTGCATGATGGGTGCAGTTTTCATAAATTCTTAAAAAAATGATTGTAATATCAATCATTTGTAATTACTTTGTGTTTTTTTTCATCCGATAGATTTACGCATTTATTGCTAAAAACCACCCAAAAAGAACAATAACACAACACTTTAATCAAGGATTTATATGACTTTTTGGGCATAAACATTTATGATATGCACATATTCTCTTGGTGTGTTTCTTGATATGACGAACTTTGATATGACGAACTTTGATATAACGCACAAAGCAACAATTTTTAGCATTTGGTTTTTTGATACCCATCTTGATAAAACCATCAAAATAGCTACCCACCTACCTTTATTGACAGCCTTGTTGTGCGTCTGCATCGCTCATGCCAATCCTGATTACACAAGCCCCATGCGAGGCAAAATCTACAAGACCTCCAGCACCACCTTTACTGTTTCTGAATATGAGCTTGCTTTGGTGCAGGTTCTGTCCGAAATTTGTCCGCCCATGCTAAACAACAATCAGCGAGTTCGCTTCGCTCGTGCTTATAATCAGCAGTTGCGTTCATTCATGCCAACCTCCGCCAACCCAAATGATACTCTGCGTCACCTGCACACCCAGCGTGATTATCGAGCCACCCTACAAAGCGTGCGTGCGTGGACCGCCAGCTATCCTGCCGCCCAAAACCGCAGGCTATGCCTACAGTTTGCAGAAGTAGAATTTTGATGCGATGATGGTTTAGTACTTACTTTTAAAAATCACACTTAAAAAAACAAGCCAGTCCATCTCACTCCCTTTTTACACCAATTCCTCTCTCAAAAATTACCCCTAATTTAAAAGTCAGCTTGGATTGACTTTTTTATTCCTCAAAATTTTGATAAGATGAACACATAGCCACCTATCAATGTTCACAACAAAATCGGAATCATAACCATGACCAATCACACCTTTAACCGCCAGTTTCCTCTTACTCGTCTACGCCGTCTGCGTGTTACAGACGGTATTCGTGAGATGGTACAAGAATCCCATCTTAAGCCCTGCCATCTCATCGCACCGCTATTTGTCATTGAAGGGCAAAATGAACGCCAACCAATCAAAAGTATGCCTAATGTTGAACGCTTATCAATTGATTTAACCATTGATTATGTCAAATCGCTATATCGTGAAGGCGTGCGTATGGTGGATATTTTCCCTGTAATCAACCCTTCGCTAAAAAGCCCAAATGGTGAAAATGCTTACCACCCAGACACCTTAGCTGTGCGTGCCATCAAGTCAATCAAGGATGCTTGCCCCAATATGATTGTCATGACCGATGTCGCTTTAGATCCTTATACCACACACGGTCAAGACGGTATTATTGATGAGACAGGTTATGTGATCAATGACATCACCACTGAAGCATTGGTTAAACAGACGCTTGCTCATGCTAATGCTGGGGCAGATGTCATTTCACCATCAGACATGATGGATGGACGCATTCGTGCCATGCGTGAAGCACTTGAAACTGACGGTCATCACAATATTGCCATCATGGCATATTCTGCCAAATACGCATCTGCCTACTACGGTCCATTCCGTGATGCGGTGGGCAGTGCCGGTAACCTAAAAGGTCATAAAAAACAATACCAAATGAATCCTGCTAACCGAGCCGAAGCCCTACACGAAGTCGCTCTAGATATCGCAGAAGGGGCCGATATGGTGATGGTAAAACCAGGACAACCTTATCTAGATGTTGTGCGTGAAGTTAAGGATAACTTTGGTGTGCCGACATTTGCTTATCAAGTCTCTGGCGAATACGCCATGCACATGGCTGCCATCCAAAACGGTTGGCTGACCGAAGCGGTAATTTTAGAAAGCCTGCTTGGGTTTAGAAGAGCGGGCTGTGATGGTATCTTATCTTACTTTTCACTCAAGGCGGCAAGAATGCTAAATGAATGAATACCACTTCCAATCAAGAAGATTTGCATTAAACACTCATTAATCAAGCCCTAGCACCGACCCCAAAATCATGTTAGAATAGAACAATTTTTCAGCCAAAGACTTTTGGTGCATTTTAACCAACAGGTCTTATTTTTCACTTGATGGTACTTCTTATGACACAAATTTCAACCCAACAAAAAACAGACGACACCGCCTTTGATAACGACATTGAAGCACAGCGTCAACAGTTTGAACAAAACGCCCTGCACTACCACGAATACCCAAGACCAGGTAAAATCTCTGTTACTCCCACCAAACAAATCGCCAACCAACGAGATTTAGCTCTTGCTTACTCGCCAGGGGTTGCCGTGCCTTGTCTTGAAATCGAAAAAGACCCAAAACTTGCCTCAAAGTACACCGCTCGTAGTAACTTAGTTGGCGTAATTACCAACGGTACTGCCGTACTTGGTTTGGGCAATATCGGTGCATTAGCATCCAAACCTGTCATGGAAGGTAAAGGCGTGCTATTTAAGAAGTTCGCTGGGATTGATGTCTTTGATATCGAAATTAACGAAACCGACCCCGATAAATTCATTGAGACAGTAGCAAGTCTTGAGCCAACCTTTGGTGGCATCAACCTAGAAGACATTAAAGCCCCAGAATGCTTTAAGATTGAGCGTGAACTGCGTAGCCGTATGAATATTCCAGTATTCCATGACGACCAACACGGCACCGCCATCATCTCAGCTGCCGCCCTACTAAATGCCCTACAGCTTAATGGCAAAAAAATCGAGGAAATCACACTGGTTTGCTCTGGTGCTGGTGCTGCTGCCATCTCATGCCTTGATTTGGCAGTTGCACTTGGTGTAAAAAAAGAAAATATCTATGTGCTAGATTCCAAAGGCGTCATTAGCACCAGTCGTGAAAAACTAGATGAGTCCAAAGCTCGTTTTGCCCGTGCTACTGACAAGACCACACTAGCAGAGGTCATGGTAGGTGCTGATGTTTTCTTAGGTCTGTCAGGTCCAGGTGTTGTTACTCAAGACATGGTTCGCTCTATGGCAAAAGACCCTATCATCTTTGCTTTGGCTAACCCAACCCCTGAAATCATGCCAGAGCTTGCCCATGCGGTGCGTTCAGATGTCATCATGGCAACAGGTCGCTCGGATTACCCCAACCAAGTCAATAACGCCCTATGCTTCCCATACATTTTCCGTGGTGCGTTAGATGTTGGTGCAACAGTGGTAAACGAGGAGATGAAACTTGCCTGCGTACACGCCATCGCTGCTATGGCACATACCGAAGCCACGCCATCTACCGACAGCCAAAAAGATGAGACATCAAAAAGCTTTGGTCGTGATTATCTTATTCCTGGACCACTAGAACCAAATCTTATCTTAGAAATTGCTCCTGCTGTTGCTCGCGCAGCGATGGATTCTGGTGTGGCAACATTGCCAATTAAAGACTTCGATGCGTATCGTCAAAAACTCTTTGAATTCGTCTACAACACCGCACTGGCGATGAAACCTGTTTTCAATAAAGCCAAAGCCGACCCTAAACGCATCGTCTACGCTGAAGGCGAGGACATCAATGTTCTGCGTGCGGTACAGGTTGTGGTGGATGAAAAAATCGCCAAACCCATTCTTGTCGGTCGACCCGATGTCATCAATAAAGAGATCGCCTCTCTTGGTCTGCGTTTGGTTGACGGCAAAAATATCACCATCATCGACCCAAACAATAACCCACACTATGATAGGTACTGCGATTATTTCTACAAAACCAATCAACGCAACGGCGTAAGCCTAGAGCTTGCTCGCCGTGATGTCAGACGCAAGACTACGCTCATCGCCTCACTCATGGTGGAGCTTGGCGACGCTGACGGCTTAATCTGTGGTACATTTGGTTTTTATCATCTACATCTACACTATCTAAACCAAGTCATTGGCAAAAAAGAAGGGGTTCAGAACTTCTATGCCATGAGTGGCGTACTGATGCAAAACCGCAACTTATTCATCGCTGATACCTATATCAATGAAGATCCGACCGCCGAAGAGCTTGCTGAAATGACTGTAATAGCAGCTCAAGCAGTGCGTCGCTTTGGCATCACACCTCGTGTGGCTCTGCTGTCGCATTCAAACTTTGGTGCATCAGACAAAGAATCTGCCATTAAAATGCGTAAGGTACACGAACTACTTACCCAAATGAATGTAGATTTTGAGTTTGATGGCGAAATGCACGGTGATGTCGCCCTAGATGAGCGTATGCGTGAACACAACTATCCATTTAGCACGCTAAAAGGTGCGGCAAACTTACTGATCATGCCAACCTTAGACGCTGCCAATATCGCCTTTAATCTGCTAAAAACAGCCACAGGCTCAGCCGCCCTAGGGCCTATCCTACTCGGTGCGGATAAACCGGTGCATATCTTGACACCATCAGCGACTGCTCGCCGTATCGTAAATATGACAGCCTTGACAGTAACAGATGCACAAGACATGGCAAAATAAACCCACTCGTATCATTAAAAGCACTCATCATTGAGTGCTTTTTTTATGGGTCAATTTAGGATAAAATGATGTTAGTTGGTTAATTGAGAGACCCCATGAAAGTCTATTTAGTCGGTGGTGCGGTGCGAGATGCACTACTTGGTCTGCCCGTCAAGGATAAAGATTTTGTTGTCGTGGGGGCGGATTTTGATACAATGAAGTCGCTTGGATTTAATCAAGTGGGGGCAGATTTTCCTGTATTTTTGCATCCTGATACCCATTTTGAGTACGCTTTAGCCCGTGTGGAACGAAAAAACGGATTGGGCTATCAGGGATTTTCTACTGACACAAAAGGCATAAGTCTTGTTGATGATTTGTTAAGGCGGGATTTGACCATTAACGCCTTAGCAGTGGAGGTGGTAGGGCTGTTTGATGACACGCCAAAAACAGGCGAAGTGATTGATTTTTATGGTGGATTAACTGATTTACAAAACAAAACACTACGCCACATCTCTCCTGCTTTTAGTGAAGACCCACTACGCATTTTACGCACGGTAAGATTTTTGGCACGCTATTTTGCACACGGTTTTAAAATCGCTGACGAAACAATCGTACTCATGCAAACAATGTCAAACGATGGCGAGCTATCTCACCTTAGTCGTGAACGCTTATGGGCAGAAAGCGTAAAGGCAATGGAGAATGGCACAGGGCATATTTATTGGCAGGCATTGAAAGATTTGGCGATTTTACCCCATTTTTTGGCAGAATTGGATGCGTGCTGGCAAAATGACACGGTTTTTAAACAAGCGATTGATGATCTAACTTTGGCAAAAAATTGCAACATAGCAGTACAGTTTGCTATTTTATGCAGCGGTTATTTGGGTGATGACAATTTAAATAAACAGTTAGTCGCTAAAATCGCCCACCAATTAAACACACCCAAATACCCTATCCAAATCGCCAACTTATTGACAGAGTTTGATGATATTTTTAATCAAAAAATCAATGCAACTGATGTGCTTAATCTGATAGAGAAAACCAAAGCTCATCAAGGCAACACACAAACCCTAAATGATGTATTGACCACCATCTTTATCATTCATCGTGGCTTAATAACCAATCAAAATAAGATAGCCCAAATGATACATCAGGCAATCAAACTCTATAAAAGCGTAAGCATCAATGACATCAGCCCCCAGCTAACAGGCAGGGAAATTCATATGGCGTTAAGTAGCGTAAGACAAGACAAAATCAAGCATTTAATCAACGAGTATTTTTCTTATGAATAATAAAGTTGTTCTCGTTACAGGCGGAGCAAGGCGTATCGGTCATGCCATCAGTACCGCCTTTCATCATCAAGGCTATGATGTCATTATCCACCACCATCATAGCCATGCAGATGCACAGGTGCTAGCGAACACACTCAATGCCGTCCGCCCTAACTCCGCTAAGATTATCAAGGCAGACTTATCCATCATCAACAACCATGTTGCCCTTGACGCCTTTAAAAAACAGACCATAGAACTATTTGGCAGGCTTGATGTACTCGTGCATAACGCTTCTAGCTTTTATCCGACCGCCTTAGATGACGGTTTTAACACATGGCAGGCAGATTGGGACGATTTATTTTTAACCAATGCCAAAGCACCATTATTCTTAAGTCTTGCATTTAAAGATGAACTTGCTCAGCGACAAGGAGTTATCATAAGTTTGCTAGACATTCATGCTCGTGATAAACCTTTTATTGGCTACCCCATCTACAATATGGCAAAATCTGCTCATCTTGGCATGGTGCAGTCTCTCGCCCTAGAACTTGCACCATGCGTGCGTGTCAATGGTGTCTCTCCAGGAGTGAATATTTTTCCTGATGACAACCAAAATGCATCACTAAATCCATCCACCAAAGATGCACTCATCCAGTCCGTCCCACTAGGTCGGATAGGCACTCCTGCCGACATTGCACAGGCGGTCGCATTCTTAGCACACACTCCTTACATCACAGGGCAAGTGATTGCTGTGGATGGTGGTCGCAGTTTGACACTCAAAGGTGGATAATTTTTAGCCTACCACTATCCACCAAGGTGAATATGGTCAAACTACCAAAAACATTCAGACAAAGGTATGTCTTTTTACGCCATATTCTTGCCCAATTATTGCCAATTTTTACCTAAAGTAAAAATTATATTGGCATGAAGTCATTTTTAAGGTAGAATACATCCTTTAATCTTTTGTTTAACAATACCCCAAACTATCCATCAGGCTTTTTGGGTTTTATTTTGTAAAATTTTCGGAGTTGATAGCTTAATCAAATCTCAAACACGCCCGCTAACAGATTTTTAGCTTTGCTAAATTTGCAATCTGCCAAAAGTAAGTTTGATAACAGTATTAGCACCCCAACGCCTTTCTCTGTTCTGCGTTTACGCACGCTTTTTGGAGGACTCTACCGTTGAGTACACCTACTACTAATGTTGCTAAGTTGCAACGAAATCTTGGACTCTGGCATGTCATCATTATTGGCTTAGCCTACATTCAGCCGATGACACTTCTTGATACTTTTGGCCTAGTTTCTAATGAGAGCGGCGGACATGTTCCAATGTCGTATTTATTCGCATTGGTTGCTATTTTGCTCACTTCTATCAGCTATGGGCACATGATTCGTGTCTATCCTTCATCAGGCTCTGCATACACCTACACCCAAAAATCCATTAACCCTGCGATGGGCTTTATGGTGGGTTGGTCAAGTTGGCTAGATTATCTGCTATCGCCGATGGTTAACATCATCTTGGCAAAAATCTACCTAGATGCCCTATTCCCCGAAATTAACAGTTGGGTGTGGGTCATTGGACTTACCGCCATCATGACAGGCGTTAATATCTTTGGTTCTAAGGTGGTGGCATATTTTAACAGTTGGATTGTATTCATTCAGCTTGGTATTATTGCCATCTTTGTCTATCTGACCTACGATGCATTAGCAGGCGGCTTGAACGCTGATGGTCTTATCAGTCCAGAGAATGCCTACCAGTTGTGGAGCATGACACCTTTTTGGGATAGCATGACTTCAGTAGGAGCTTTGATTACTGGTGCAACCATCTTGTGCTTCTCATTTACAGGCTTTGATTCACTGTCAAATCTTGCCGAAGAGACCAAAGATGCCAAAAACACCCTGCCAAGAGCAATGATTCTAACCACGCTGATTGCAGGTGTTGTGTTCATCATCAGTACTTATTTCATGCAAATCTATTTCCCAAACAACCCTGCTACCTACTTTGAGTTGATCGATGAGACTCAACCTGAAATTTTAGAAGCCGTCGGTGGTGCCGCCTTTAAAGGTTGGGTGCTAAGCTTTGCCATCATCACAGTTATGGCGTCTGGTATTTCAGCACACGCAGGTGTATCTCGTTTGATGTATGTCATGGGTCGTGATGGCGTGATCAGCAACAAAATCTTTGGTCAAATTAGTCCACGCTTCTTTACACCAGTGAATAATATCTTAATTGCAGGTGCAATTGCTCTAACAGCAGGCTTTATCAGCTTAGAATCAGTAGTAAACCTGATCAGCTTTGGTGCATTAACCGCATTTAGCTTCGTCAATTTGTCGGTGATTTTCCGCTATGCTTTCCGTGATAAGAAAGTCAATACCGCCAAAGACATTCTAAGCTATATCATCGTTCCTGTACTTGGCTTCATCAGCGTGTTTTTGATGTGGATAGAAGTGGATCATCAGACACTAAAAGTCGGTTTGGTATGGGCATCTATTGGATTTGTGTGGCTTGGCATCAAAACCGCAGGCTTCAAAAAACCTGTCCCCCAATATCGTGAAGAAGATGTATAATCATTCCTTCATACAAAAACCCCATCTCATGATGGGGTTTTTACTTTCCAAGAGCAGTTAAATTACCACAATAAACAAGCATAATCTTACCATCTAAATTTCATCATCTATCAGTACGCAACAAGATGGTGTATGATGCCCAATCTAGTTTTACTTGACTAGCCTTTTTACTCCAAGTGCTTATTCAACATAAAAAATTCTAACAATCTATGCTAAAATGATGAAAACTTTTATCAAGACCGTTCAGCCATCATGCTAGAAATCCGTCATTTACAGATGCTCTCAACCCTTGCCCGTCACGGCTCTCTTGCGACGACCGCCAACGAGTTAAACCTAACCGCATCCGCCATCAGCCATCAACTAAAAGAGTTGGAGAATTACTATGGCATCACACTGGTCAATCGCCGTAGCCGTCCTGTCAATTTTACGCCTGCAGGTCGCCTTATCTTACAGTTGGCGGATAATATTCTCCCTCAGGTAGCACGCACTAAGTCCGACATCAAGCGACTGGCACACGGACAATCAGGACAACTTAGATTGGCAAGTGAATGCCACAGTTGCTTTGATTGGCTGATGCCAATTTTAAATATCTATCGCAAAGAGTACAGTGATGTTGAGCTTGATTTTGCCACAGGATTTGAGCCAGATCCACATCAGATGCTCATCGATGGCGATATTGACCTGCTAATCACAGCCAGTCATTTGCCGATTGAGGATATTCATTATCAGCCCCTATTTACCTACGAAAGCCGTCTGGTACTCTCGCCCGCTCATCGCTTAGCCAGCAAAAACACCATTCACCCAAACGACTTGGCAACCGAAACCCTAATCGCCTATCCTGTAGAACAAAAACGCCTTGATATCATCGCTAAGTTCTTAGAACCAAAAGGCATTGAACCCAAAAGTATTCGCACCACCGAACTGACCGCCATGCTCATTCAGCTGGTCGCCAGCGAACGAGGTGTAGCAGCCCTACCTGACTGGGTGGTGTCAGAATACGAAAAAAAAGGTTGGGTGGTTAGTCGCCCTTTAGCTGATGGCGTGCATTGTCAGCTGTATGCAGCAGTGCGTTCAAGCAGTCTTAATATGGCATATATGCGTGGGCTTTTAGCACTGTTTGATGACATCAAAAAACCCACCACATAAATAATCAGTCCCAATGATGCTTTTTGACTGTTGATAAGGCTGATGAGACTAAATTTAGCTAAATGTATATATTTTTTAAATAAATGGTAATGGTATTTTTATCATGCAAACAATATTATTACTTTAGTATCATCAATGATATAATGACAACGCAATAAATGGACTTAGTTACAAGTGCAGATACCATCACTTGTGATGACGCTGGGTATTTGGTTGATACCAATCACAGCATCCCCCCTATTTACAACATGACAATCTGGAGTTTTTATGAGTAAATCTACCATCATCTATACCTATACAGATGAAGCCCCTGCCCTAGCAACGCATTCTTTATTACCAATCGTTCAAGCCTTTACCAAAAGTTCTGACATCAATTTTGTAACTAGCGACATCTCACTTGCCGGTCGTATTCTGTCTCAGTTTCCTGAATACCTAAGCCCAGAACAACGCACTACTGATGCACTTGCTGAACTTGGCGAACTTGTAAAGCAGCCAGACGCCAATGTCATCAAACTGCCAAACATTTCTGCGTCTATGCCACAACTACTGGCGACCATCAAAGAACTACAAAGTGGCGGTTATGCCGTGCCTGACTATCCAGCAGATGCAACCACCGATGAACAAAAAGACATTCAAGCACGCTATGACCGTGTCAAAGGCTCAGCTGTAAACCCAGTTTTGCGTGAAGGCAACTCTGATCGCCGCGCTCCAAAAGCGGTAAAGAACTTTGCCAAAAAATTCCCACACTCAATGGGTGCATGGACAACCGACTCAAAAACCCATGTCGCTACCATGTCAGATAATGACTTTTTTCACAACGAAAAATCATTCACCGCACCTGTTGCAATGAATGCCAATATCATCTTTACTGACAATACCGGCAACCGCACCGAACTACGCAAGCCTGTGGCACTACAAGCAGGTGAAGTGCTTGATGCAACCGTCATGAACAAAAACGCCTTGATTGCGTTCTTAAGCCGTGAAATCCAAGATGCTAAAGAAAAAGGCGTGTTATTTAGTTTGCACATGAAAGCCACCATGATGAAAGTCTCCGACCCCATCATCTTTGGTCATGCGGTTAAAGCGTTTTTTGCTCCAGTGTTTGAAAAATTTGGCAACGAACTAAACAGTGCCGGCATCAATGTCAATAATGGGCTAGGCAACTTATTTGCCAATCTAGACAAACTAGAAGCCAATACTCGCACCGATGTAGAGACCTTGATCGCCAAGTCATTCTATGAAGGCCCTAGCATTGCGATGGTAGATTCCAATAAAGGTATTACCAACCTGCATGTGCCAAGCGATGTGATTATTGATGCGTCAATTCCTGCAATGATTCGTACCTCAGGTCGTATGTGGAACGCCGATGGTGAACTTCAAGATACCAAAATTACCATTCCTGACAGCACCTACGCACCGCTATATGAAACCGTGGTTGCATTCTGCAAAAAGCATGGTGCATTCGACCCAACTACCATGGGTACTGTGCCAAATGTCGGTCTAATGGCTCAAAAGGCTGAAGAATATGGTTCGCACGACAAGACCTTTGAAATCAAAGGTGCAGGCAAGGTAGAAGTGATTGACGATGCAGACAATGTGTTGCTATCGCACGAAGTGCAAGACGGCGACATTTGGCGTGCCTGCCAAACCAAAGACGCTGCCATCAAAGATTGGGTACAACTTGCAGTGAACCGTGCTCGCCTTTCAGACACGCCTGCGGTATTTTGGTTAGATGCCAATCGTGCACACGATGCCGAACTCATCAAAAAAGTTAACACCTATCTTGGCGAGCTTGACACCGATGGTTTGGACTTACGCATCTTGTCTATCGCTGACGCTACCCAATTCACCCTTGAGCGTCTAAAAGATGGACAAGACACCATCAGTGTAACAGGCAATGTACTGCGTGATTATCTAACCGACCTATTCCCAATTTTAGAGCTTGGCACATCAGCCAAGATGCTATCTATTGTGCCTTTGATGAACGGCGGTGGTATGTTTGAGACTGGTGCTGGCGGTAGTGCACCAAAACATGTTCAGCAGTTCAACGAAGAAAACCATCTGCGTTGGGATAGCTTAGGCGAGTTCTTGGCACTGGCGGTATCACTAGAGCACACCGCTCAAAAAACTGGCAACGCCAAAGCTCAAGTATTGGCTAACACCCTAGATGCTGCTACCGAAAAACTACTACTAAATGACAAATCACCGAAGCGTAAAGCAGGTGAGCTTGACAACCGTGGTAGCCACTACTATCTGGCAAAATATTGGGCAGAGGAGCTAGCAGCTCAAAGCACTGACACGGCATTGGCAGCGGAATTTGCTCCAATTGCACAAGCATTATCAGAAAACGAGACTGCCATTATTAACGAGCTAAATGGCGTACAAGGAAAACCAGTTGATACCAAAGGCTACTATGCTGCCGACCGTGATGTATTAACTGCTACCATGCGTCCAAGCGAGACCTTTAATCGCATCATTGCACAGCTATAAACCCAACCACAAAAAATGCCATCTAACTAGGTGGCATTTTTATTCTTAATACATAAAACACCTATTATGAAAAAACTTCTAATCAATCTTTGTGGCTATCTGCTGATATTCTTGGTAATATACAGTGCCGTTAACTTTTGGCGAGCTCCCGCCATGCCACAAGTTCCGCAACTGACCTATCTTCAGCACCAGACACCAATTGATGTCATCGCCCAAAGCCATAAAGAACCAGTATTGCTCTACTTCTGGGGAACTTGGTGTAGTATCTGCCGATTCACCACACCCAACATTCAGCAGCTACATCAGACAGGCACACCCATTGTCTCTGTGGCGGTCAAATCAGACAGCACCGATGAGCTTAGTACTTACCTACAAACTCACGACTATGATTTTATCGTCATCAATGACCTAGCAGGGGATATCTTTGCCGACTGGCAAGGTAAGGTCGTGCCAACTTTTATCATTTTAAAAGATGGTGAAATTAAACAAAGTTTCACAGGATTTGCCCCACTTTGGTCATTAAAAGCTCGGTTGTGGTTTGCTCGTTTATAAATGTCAACAAAACTTCATCACACGATAGGCTTGTGTTATAATGTTTGTTTTAATGGCATACTTTTTTAACACCCCTTTTATCATTGACGGTTATTCAAGAGCATCATGAATACACACAGCACAAACACCCAAGGCACACTATTTATCATCACCGCCGCATCAGGTACGGGCAAAACCAGTCTGGTCAAAGAACTGCTAGCAAGCACCGAACAGCTAAAAGTGAGTATCTCTCACACCACACGAGACCCCAGACCTGCCGAAATAGATGGCGTACATTACCACTTTACAACCAAGGACGACTTTGAGCAACTCATCAAAAACGGTGCGTTCTTTGAATATGCCAAAGTCTTTGGCAATTACTACGGCACTTCCAAACAGGCTGTTGATGACCTACTTCATCAAGGAATTGATGTTATCTTGGAAATTGACTGGCAAGGGGCTTTGCAGGTCAAAGAAAAGTTTGAACACGCAGTGATGATTTTTATTTTACCGCCAAGCAAAGATACTCTAAAACTCCGCCTATCAAATCGTGGTCAGGACAGCATTGAGGTTATCAATACTCGATTGGCAGGTGCTACTCATGAGATGCAACATTATCATCACTTTGATTATGTGGTCATCAATGACGATTTTAACCAAGCGTTAACCGACTTACAGTCCATCATTACTGCCAATCGACTGACACTCGCCAAACAACAAAGTCGCCATCACACGCTCATCAGCTCCCTATTATCACAAGACTGATATCTTGCTAATTGCCATCAGCATTTTAGAGAACCTTGTTCTTGATGAACCGATGGCAAATTCAGGCATTTGTTACCATCATTGATACCACACAAGAAAGATGGGTGGCATCAATGATGGTGCCTATCAGACTTGCTCGCACCGTCCGCCGTCAGCTAAATCGGCAGCAATGGCAACGATAGGTTTAATTCGCTTTGTCCGTACCATTTCAAACACTCTGATTATTTAAGACAACATATGTTACCAACCCCTGAACTGATGATTTATCTGCTTGATATGGTGGGTATCATCGCTTGCTCTATCGCAGGCACAACCTTAGCCCTGCACCGAAAATTTGACTTTTTTGGTTGTATTTTGGTCTCAATGGTCAATGCCATCGGCGGTGGAACGATTCGTGATGTCATGCTAGACCGCCACCCGCTATTTTGGATGACCGATCTGAACTATATTATCATCATCACATTGACATCGCTCATTTGTCAGATGTTTTTTAGCTATTACCAAAAAATTGATTGGACGCTCAAATTCTTTGATGCAGTGGGTCTGGCCGCATTTAGCATCATCGGACTAAAGGTTGGGCTGTCTTTTGGAGCCCATCCATTCATTGCAGTCATGATGGCGGTATTAACAAGCATCGCAGGTGGCATCATGCGTGATATGATTTGCAACGAAATTCCACTGGTATTACAAAAAGAAATCTACATCAGTGCCAGTATCATCGGTTCAGTGGTGTACTTTCTTTTGGGTTATTTAGGTGTTGTCAATGGCATTCAAGACACTTTAGCCTTAGGCATCATCTTTGGGGTTAGAATGCTTGCCATTCGTTTTGACTGGCATCTACCATCCATTCGCCTGCTATGATTGTTTGTTTAAGTCTTTATCAAAAAACCTGCCGATACGACAGGTTTTTTGATAAAAGAACCAAGTTAATCGTAATCAAATGCCAATTTATGACAAATAACGCCCCACCAAACTTACCAATAACTGAATGTGTCGCTCATCGGTGTTTAAGGCAGGGATATACTGATAGGACTTACCGCCTGCATTCATAAAGTTATCACGGTTCTCTACCGCAAGTTCTTCTAGGGTTTCAAGACAATCAGCACTAAAGGCAGGGCTTAGTACTTGTACAGACAGTCCTTCTGCACCCCATTGGGTTAATAGTTCATCAGTATAGGGTTTTAGCCACTCTTGTGCCCCAAAACGAGATTGAAAACTAATCGCCCACTCATCATCATTAAGACCTAGCTCGCCTGCGACTAGCGTTGCTGTGCGATGACATTGCTCAGCGTACGGATCGCCTTTATCAACATAAGGTTTTGGAATGCCATGAAAACTCATTAAAAGACGCTCAGCACGCCCATGCACCGCCCAGAATCTACGAATACTGCCTGCCAAAGCCTGTATATACAGTGGATGATCATGATAATCACCCACAAACTGAATGGCCGGCATATGACGCTGTGCCTTGCAGTAGTCTGCCACTTTATCAAAGACAGCGGCGGTCGTGGTCGCTGAATACTGTGGATATAATGAAAGGACAATAATGTCATCATGCCCCTTAGCTTGTAGCTCTTGTAGTACCTGCTTGATGTTTGGATTGCCGTAAGTGGTAGCAGGAAATACAGAAATACATTTGCCCATCTCAAAGAGTTTGTGCTCAAGCTGACTTGCCTGTGCCTTTAAAATCGCAAGCAGTGGCGACCCCTCATCCGTCCATACACTTTCATAGGCATGAGCCACACGCTTAGGGCGAGTGGTCAATACAAATAGATTTAGGATAATCTGCCAAATAAACGATGGCATCTCAATCACTCGGGTATCGGACAAAAACTCACGCAAGTAGCGACGCACTGCCTGCGGTGTTGGCTCATCTGGTGTGCCTAGATTGACAAGGATAATGGCTGTTTTCATGTGCTTATTTTAACTTATTTTAGCAACTGTCTTATTAAAACTTTTTGATTGATGTACATTGTTACAATGCGACTTAGTGTACCATTTTTTATCAAAAATAGCAGTCTATTTGTATCAATAATTTAATTTGGTTAAATCAAAAAACCGCCAAGTCGCCATCAGCCAAGCAAACTTTGCCAAAATTCTTTATCAAGCTGACCAAGTCATTGATTAAGAGCCAAACAAAATGCTACAATAACCCCTTTTAATTCACTACAAAAACAAACAAAAAATGGATAATTTTCGTGCAATCTCACAACCAAGCACCTTATCTTGACCCAACTTCTGTTGGAATAGTTACACCCCAAACCCTGCATTTTAATCAGCCGTTACGCCTAGAATGCGAACAAGTACTGCCAAGTTTTGACCTTGTTATTGAAACTTATGGCACACTAAATCCTGACAAAACCAACGCCATCTTAATCTGCCATGCTCTATCAGGCTCACACCACGCCGCAGGCTATCATTCGCCTGACGATACCAAAGCAGGCTGGTGGGACAATCTGATTGGCAATGGCAAGACGATAGACACGAGCCGATTTTTTGTGGTGTGTCTCAACAACATCGGATCATGTCATGGTTCAACAGGTCCAACATCGATTAACCCTGCCACAGGTGAGATTTGGGGGGCGGATTTTCCCCTTATCACCATTAAAGATTGGGTGAGAACCCAAGTCATGCTCTCTGACCGCTTAGGCATTGCCAAATGGCACGCCATCATCGGTGGCTCAATGGGTGGCATGCAAGCCCTGCAATGGTCGGTCGATTACCCAAGCCGTTTAGAGCGAGCGGTCATCATCGCAAGTACTCCTAAGCTATCCGCCCAAAATATTGCCTTTAATGAAGTGGCACGCCAGTCTATCTTATCCGACCCTGACTTTCATGATGGTTGGTATCTAAAGCACGGTACTTATCCTAAACGGGGGCTGATATTGGCTCGCATGGTTGGGCATATTACTTACATCACCGAAGAGGCCATGAGAGCTAAGTTTGGGCGTGATTTAAAGTCGGGCAAATTCATGTATGGCTTTGATGTGGAATTTGAGGTGGAGAGTTATTTGCGTTATCAAGGTGAGCGGTTTAGCAAAAATTTTGATGCCAACACTTACCTGCTGATGACCAAAGCCCTTGACTACTTTGACCCAACACGGGATTATACGGCCGATCACTTAGATGAAAAAGAAGCACTCAAGCAGACCCTTGCTCGTACCGAATGCAAGTTTCTGATCGTCTCGTTCACGACTGACTGGCGGTTTAGCCCAGAGCGTTCGGTGGAAATTGTTGATGCACTCATGGCAAATGATAAGCCTGTTAGCTTTGTTAATGTAGATGCACCTCATGGGCATGATTCGTTCTTATTTGACATTGACCGCTACACCAGTGCCGTTCGAGGGTTTTTAAATGCTCCTGCCATCAATTTCACTCACAAACAGCATGACAAAAACCATCTTAGCTGACAAGGCTATAAACCAAGCAAAGACCCAAGCCTTATTTATTGACCTACTTTTAACCACCAAGAAAAACCATGAATATAGACCATCAATTAGCCGAAAACTGGATAATACAAGGTGCTAAAGTCCTAGATTTAGGCTGTGGCGATGGCACGCTACTGGCTCACTTGCATGAGCGTCTGGGCGTGTCAGGTTATGGCATTGAAATTGATTCCAATAAAATCAATCAAGCCATCGCCAAAGGGCTAAACATCATAGAGCAAGACCTAAACGATGGCTTGGCTCGCTTCGCTGATAACAGCTTTGATACAGTCGTCATGACTCGTGCCTTGCAAGCAGTCAAAAACCCCCAAGATTTATTAAACGACATGCTTCGTGTTGCTAAGTTTGGCATTGTAACTTTTCCCAACTTTGCCTACTGGCAAAACCGAATGTATCTAGGCATTAAAGGAATCATGCCCATCAGTGAGACCCTGCCCCATCAGTGGTATGACACGCCAAACATACACCTATGCACTTTCAAGGATTTTGAGAAACTCTGCCACGATAACGACATTCGTATTCTTGAAACAGTCGCTCTATGGGACAACCCAAACCAAAAAATCCCAGCGTTTATCCGCAATAAAATCGTCAAAGTCGCTCCCAATCTATTGGCAGATGTGGCGGTGTATCGCATTACAAAACTACGCTAACACCCACCTTAGGCTTGATTTATCCATTGAGTTTTTTAGCATAAAATGCTAAGATAGTATATTGATTTATTTTGGAGTTGTTATGAAAATCCTAAAAATCGTTCTATTTTCTGCTACGCTCAGTACTGCGGTGGTAAGCCATGCTCAGTCATCTGGCGTCCAGTTTGAAAACATGGACATCAGCAACTTGACCGACCAAGCAGCCCAAGGCAATCATCACGCTCAATTTTTCCTAGCAAAACGCCTACAAAAAGGCGAAGGAACACCCAAAGATGCCAGTCGTGCCGCCTACTGGTACACTCGTGCTGCTGAACAAAATATCCCACCCGCTCAGCTAAACTTAGGTCTGATGTACCTACGAGGTGAAGGTGTTGGGGCTGACATGGATGAAGCACGCAAATGGCTAGAAAAAGCTGCTCATCTAGGCGACAATCGAGCCAGCTATGCTCTTGCCATACTAGATGAACGAGAAAAACGCCTTGTAGATGCTTACAAATGGTATGACCTATCCACACGAGATGGCATGTTAGATCAAAATATCAAAAATAAAGCCCAGACCAAGATTGGTCAGCTTGCTCTAAATCTATCATCTGAAGATATCGAGAATGCAAAGAACAATGCCAATAGTTGGTTTCAAAACCAATAACCATTAAGCATACCCCATCAAACATCACTAAGAACAACGAAACCAAAACCGCCCTAGCCAAGGCGGTTTTTATCATACCCAACCCATCAAAAAAGCACACCTTGCCCACTTGGTTTTGGCGTCTTGACCAAAAAACCCAGTGCTGATAATTTCTCTTTTAACGTCATGATATTATAAAAAGAATGGGCATTGGTGGTGTTTTGAAAATAAATAAACAACTCATCAAACTGCTCTCGACTGCCAAAAATTTCATCAGCAATCCTACCAAGTTCATCATCGGTATAGCGATAATCATGGCGTTCTTTGGCGGTTGCTTCGTCCCACCAATGTTGATTATTGCCATGCAAGCGATAATAAGCAGTGCGAGTATTTACCCAAAAAGGCGTGTTAGGCAGTCCAATATTTTTAGGGTAGTCTGCATTAACCCAGATGAGATTTGCCGATTTGCTAAAATACTCAAAAACAGGGGCAATGTGCCAACTGGGGTGGCGAAACTCTATGGCAAGCAAATACCCATCAAACCACTTGACCAACTCGCCTAGATACTGACGATTGACAGGCGTTCGCTCAAAACTGTAAGAAAACTGCAACAATAACGGGGCAAGAAAGGAGTGAATGGGCGTAAGAATATTTAAAAAACTTTTGGCAGTTTTGATGGTGGCGGTACGAGTATGGCTAAAATCTTGGTGTAGTTTAAATGAAAACTTAAGCCATTCGCCTGCCTTATCTAGTATGCCAAACACGGTTTTTTGCCCAATCGGTACATGAAAACTACTGTTAATTTCCACGCAATCATAGTGATTGGCATAGTGGTGCAAAAACTCGCTTGGGCGTGCACCATGTGGATACAGCGTACCAATTAAATCGGTGTCGCTATATCCACCTGTACCAATGTAAATGTTTGACTTCATCAATCACAATCAAGCAATCGGCGGTGTATAAGTCCCATTTTTGATATCATCTTTGATTCGTTCTGCCTCTGCCAAGACCTGTGATAACAAGGCTTTGACATTATCAAAAGTGGCAACAGGACTAAGCGTTGTCATTTTTAATGATTGCACATCACGCTTGCCGTCAATGACACGAGTTACGCCAATATTAGCATCACCTTTGGCAAACAGTTCATCTGCCACATTTTGGTTGAGATTATCAATAAATTGGCTCGGATAATCTTTTGGTACAACACGGAACAATACGCTAGCAAATTGTGGCTCTACCAATAGCTCCAAGTCATCGGTCGCTTTGATGTAATCTGCCACTTGACGAGTTAATTGCACGCCATGATCAATCATTGAACCATAAAGCTTCTCGCCCAAAGCCTCAATGGTCAACCATAACTTCAACGCATCAAAACGGCGAGTGGTTTGTAGTGATTTTGATACCAGATTTGGCACGCCATGCTCTTCATCGTAGGCTGAATTTAAATACTCGGCTTCATAGTGCATAAAGCGATAATTTTTTTCATCTTTTAGTAGGAACGCACCGCATGAGATGCTTTGGAAAAAGTGCTTATGAAAATCCAGCGTTACCGAATCAGACAGCTCAATACCGCTCAACATATCACGATGGTTGTTAGACAACAGCAACGCCCCGCCCCATGCCGCATCAATGTGTAGCCATGCCCCAACTTCATCACACAGCTTGCGGATTGTCCGAATGTCATCAATCGCCCCTGCGTCTGTTGTGCCAGCGGTTGCCACCACACACGCTATAATTTTGCCGTCATTTTTGAGCGTTTGTATTGTTTTGGCAAGAGCATCCGTATCCATTTGAGCATTGTTATTGACAGGCACAGCAACAACTGAAGCAAAACCCATGCCCATCATCGCCATATTTTTTTGGACACTAAAATGGGCGTTTTGTGAACAAATCACTTTTACCTTCGCCAATGCGTCAGGTGGAATGCCATCTTGTTGCACCGACCATTCTTTGCCGTTATTTTGCCAGTTTTTGGCAATCGCCCAATCACGAGCAAGCAACACCCCCATCAAGTTAGACTGTGTCCCACCTGATGTGAATACCCCTGCTGTGCCTGTGCCATAGCCTGTTTTTTGGCGTAGGTAGTCAATCAGTTGCACCTCCATCAACGAGCCTGCAGGCGACTGGTCCCAAGAGTCCATAGATTGATTGGTGGCATTAATCAGCACTTCAGCAATCTGTGAGCTTACCATCGTTGGGCAATGCAAATGGGCAAGCGAATGCGGATGATGCACTTTTAGGCTCTTATTTAAAAACAAATTGATGGCACGATTTAACGCCTCATCAAGTCCCAAACCCTCTTGGCTTGGCTGAAAGTTAATTGCTTGGCGTAGTTCGTTAATACTACCGCCTGTGTACATTTTATCTTCTTGCAACCAGTCAGCTACGGCTTTTACTGCCGTATTCATTGCATTTTGATAATCATTGACGGACTGTTCGTCATTACAAAACAGAGCTTTACGGTGTTGGGTAAGATTGGTCATTGTCTTCCTAATTCATGTTGATGGAAAATGACTTATTATAACACGGTTTTAAAATCAATCCATTTATTCGCCCTGTAACATCAAAAAAATAATAACAAGGTTATCCATCCTTAGCAACTCAAACACCAAAAGCCAGACTGGTCAAACCCAATGACCATCAAACATCACCACCCACCCCTTTAAATTTTTCCACAAACGCTACAATTTTCTGAAAAATACTTTGTTTGGCAGTTAAATAATTGGGATTAAGCGGACTCATTTTTGGCAATACCGCATTTAAATCTGTACCGTTTTCGCTGGCATATTCTCGTTTTAGTGAAGTTATCAGGTAGCGTTTAGTAGCCTCCGTATTTAAATTATTTTCGCTAATGAGTTCATCGGCTTCGCGTTTTTGTTCGCTTTGGGCAAATTCATAAAACTCACCAATAATACTTGGCTTATCAGGAATGCTATCCAAATCCGCTTGATTAATAAAATCCACCACCAAACCCTCTTTGGCACGATTACTGATACTTGCCCGAATGGTACGGCGAATTTCTTCTACCAATGCCGTCTTATCTTTGATTTTTTTGTGATGGTCAAAAATAAGTTCCAAAATATAATCCAAATTAATCTCTTGTGATTTTAGCAAATCCACTTCAAAAACCACATCATCCCAATCAATTTGGCTTTGATTTTGGTTTTCCGCCCCTTTTTGCTGACGAAGCCAATCACGAATGTCATTATAAGTAGAACGATAATCTTGCACCACTCGCTCAGATGGCATTGGTATGGTTTGCATTGTAGCAAAATCATCATCGCTTAATTGAAATTTGGTTTTAAAATCCATTACCGCAGTTTCATCATTCAAATCAACTGTTTGTATTTCTTTGAGTGCGGTAAATTCATCATAATTTTGCAAAATATTTTCGGCACGCAAATACTCACCAAATAATTTGGCAAATTCTTTTTTGTCTTTTTCGGTTTCTATTTTTTCAGGGTCGGGGAATCGTTCATTTAATTCCTTGACAACTTCCAAATAACCCCGCCGAGCCTCGCCTGTTTGGCTATCGGTATAGCCGTCCATATATTCTTGATAGCTTTTTTCCAATACCACATTTTTGGTATTTTTATCACCAAATAAAGTAATGGCATCAATGGTGGCTTGTTCCAAATCACGAAAGGTAACGATATTGCCAAAAGATTTGGTGGCATCATAAATACGATTGGTGCGTGAATAGGCTTGCATCAAACCGTGATAACGCAAATTCTTATCCACAAACAAAGTATTTAATGTCGGTGCATCAAATCCTGTTAAAAACATACCAACCACAATCAATAAATCAATGTCTTGATTTTTTACGCGTTTGGCTAAATCACGATAATAATTTTGAAATTCTCGGCTTTCTACGCTGTAATTGCTTTGAAATAGAGCGTTATAATCATTAATGGCGGACTGCAAAAACTCTTTGGCACTGCTATTCATTGCCGTTAATTCAAAGCCCTCATCTTCAATATCACCAACCGCATCTTGGGCTTCATTGGCAGAAAATGAAAAAATGGTCGCTATTTTTAAAGGTTTTTCTTGGTCTTTTTGCAATTCTTTAAAAGCCTCATAATAGGCTTTGGCGGCATCAACTGAACTTACCGCAAACATTGCATTAAACCCCTTACCACCTGCATTTAAACGATGGGTTTTATGTTTAAAATTATCCAAAATATATTGGCTGATTTTGGTAATTCGCTCGGGGTGTAAAAGTGCTTGCTTGGTTTCAAATGCCGGTAATTTATTTAAATCTTGTTCGCTCTCTAAGGATTTGAATTGTGGGCGAACATCATTATAATCCACTTTAAATTTTAAAACTTTTTCATCACGAATCGCATCAGTAATCACATAAGAATGTAACTGGCGACCAAAAACGCTGGCGGTAGTTTCTGCACCCAAAGCATTTTGTGGAAAAATAGGCGTGCCTGTAAAACCAAATTGACAAAACTTTTTGAATTTTTTATTTAAATTCTTTTGTGCTTCGCCAAATTGTGAGCGGTGACATTCATCAAAAATAAACACCACTTGTTTTTGATAAATCGGTAGATTATCTTCCGATTTCATCAGATTGTTGAGTTTTTGAATGGTGGTTACGATGATTTTGTTATCATCTTTTTGCAAATTGCGTTTTAGCCCTGCGGTACTTTCTGAACCATTGACACTATCAGGACTAAACCTTTGATATTCTTTCATCGTTTGATAATCCAAATCTTTTCTGTCCACCACAAAAAAGACCTTATCAATAAAATCCAGCTCTGTTGCCAAACGGGCTGCCTTAAAACTGGTCAGCGTCTTGCCTGAACCTGTGGTATGCCAAATATAACCGCCACTTTCTAAACTTCCCCAGTTTTTGGTTAAATGCGTATTTTTAATTTTCCACAAAATTCGCTCCACCGCTGCAATTTGGTAAGGTCGCATAATCAATAGCGTATCACTACTATCAAATACCGAATACTGCAATAACACACGCAACAAGGTATCTTTTTGAAAGAATGTGGCAGTAAAATCCTTTAAATCTTTGATTGGGTGATTATCAGACCTTGCCCAATTCATTGTAAAATCAAAGCTGTGTTTGTTTCGCTTGGTGGTATTGGCAAAATAACGCGTATCTGTGCCATTACTAATCACAAAAATTTGTAAAAATTTAAATAAAGAATTATCTGAATTAAAACTCTCTTTGCTATAACGATGGATTTGATTGAAAGCCTCACGAATGGCAACGCCTCGTTTTTTGAGTTCAATTTGAATCAAAGGCAAACCATTGACCAAAATCGTAACATCGTAGCGGTTTTTGTGATTGCCCGTTTGTTCAAATTGATTGATGACTTGCACAAAATTGCGGGCAATGTTCTTTTTGTCCAGCAAATAAATGTTTTGGATACGCCCATCATCAAAGACAAAATCACAAATATGGTCATCGTGAATTTTACGGGTTTTTTCAACGATGTTTTCAGATGGCACATCCAAATATTCTGCGACAAAACGCTCCCATTCTTTATCCAAAAAAGCCACATCATTGAGCTTTTGTAATTGCTCACGCACATTTGCCAAGAGTCTAGCTTGGCTAGTTAAATCACGGCGATATTCATAACCTTGATTGATTAAATCTTCAATCAATTCTTTTTCCAAAGCACTTTCACTTTGATAACTGGCATCCGATTGGTCAATTTTTTCGTATTTGTCCAAAACAATAAAATGATTGGTTTCGGCGATGGGGGTGATTTGGGTGGTCATCTTTATTCCTATTTATGGCGATTACATTATATGGCGACATATAGCAACATATAGCGACATTTTTGCTTGACAATCTAAGGATACTTAGATACAATATTGTCCAACAACTCCCCTAGTTTTGCCAACCTAAGTGGTTGGGGTTCAAGGCTAGGGGCTTTCTTTTGCTTATTATTTGGATTTGTGCCAGAGCTTCCAAGCTGTTGGCTCAATATCTACGCCCATTTGGTGCAAGCTCACAGCACCATTTTTTACTTGCGGAAACTCGTTCAATAGAGCCAAAAATCGCTCACCCCAAGTAGAATTTGGGCAAATCACATCAAGCATTCTTTTCATCAAACAAAAATACACAAACATATTTTTACTATTTAATTGCCGAAATTCAGGCTCTAAACCTTTTAAATTTGCACTAAATACCATATTTCTATTCCATAATCTGCCGTGATGAGCAGAAATATTGCGAATAAGGTTAAAAGCGTGTAAATGGGTTTGTAAATGTGTGCCACTTTTTAGATGATAAAGCTTGGCAATTTTGTCTTTATCTTCTGATTTCATTCCTTTATACAACTTGGACATTGTACCAAAATCCCAAATTTCACTGACCACCCAAATAGGCATATCGTCATAATATTGATGATGATGCTTAACAAAACTGTTGTGCTTTTCTCTTTCTAATAATTTTTCGTGAGTGTCTAGCCATTCTGCGTGATTAAATTTATCATTAAAATATTGGCTATCTTTATAGGCTGTTGCACCATATTCCCCAAGCACATAACTGATATTGGTTCTTAGGGCAATCTCTATACGCTCCAAAGCGTCTAAGGCAAGATGTCGCAACTTTTTATCAAAAATATAAAGTTTTCTAACATCATCAAACTCACTATCAGCAATAAAATCATCCAAACGAGATTTTGGCTGCCTCAAATCTTTTTGGCGAAATGAATAAAAGTACCCACTAAGCCGATAATAACCGATATTCTTTAAATATTTCTTTGCATTATTCTCATCAATAATAATCAATCCACGAGATTTTAATAAAGCAAGTTGCTCATCAAAGTTTTTCCAAGTTTTTGGTGCTCTTTTTTGGGTCATTTTATGATTCCATATCAAAATTCAAAAGCAACTCCCGATAATACTCATATTGCTTTTGACGCAGTTCAATTTCACGGGGCAAGCCTTCGCTAATAGAATGTGTAAGCGTGTCAAATTTATCCAAAATGGCGACAATTTGGGTTTGGGTTTCTAGGGGTGGGATTGGGATTTTGTAATCTAAAATCATCTCCTTGCTCCCTCGTGGCATTTTTGCCCCTTTGGCGTGTTGCATATTGTAAGCAAAAAATTTATCATCGGATAAAACTTGATATAAATATCTTGAATTAACAGAATTATCCGTCAAATGAATGACCAAAACATCTCCACTTGCTCCACCATCATTATTGGCTTGCCATATCTTTTTTAAATATGGACGAATATTACCAATCAAAATATCATCTTTAAAATAAGCTGCAACATTACCCTTTTCTGGAATATGATTGGATAGTGTTTTGCCCTGTTTATTTTGCAACAAATTATCCACGCCCACATAGTTTTGGTCATTAAGGCTATTTGCTTTAATTCTGGTTTTTGAATAATAAGCAATCTCCCCCAGAGTTTTCCAAACTATTGTTCCCAGAGAGAGAGAGAGAGAGAGAGAGACGACTCTAATTGCGATGAATTATCAAATGACAATAATGTATCACGATAATAAGTATATTGCTTTCGCCTTAATTCCAGTTCTTTTTGCAATTCTCTTTCTAATTCACTTTCCAAAGCGGTAAATGCGTCCAAAATTTGGACGATTTTTTGTTGAATTTCTAGGGGTGGGATTGGGATTTTTACCTTTTCCATTTGATTGCTCATCAATTTTGGATTTCCCATGCCTGAATACACATATTTTTTAGCTTCAATACAAAGCCAATGATAAATAAATTTGTAATTTAGTTGATTATTGTTATTTAAAATAATTAAACCGCAAACATTTGTTATGGAAAATTTTCCGTTACGATAAAAAACCGTTCCAGCATTCGCACCGTCTGTTGTCCAAGTAACGAATTCCCCTTCAAAATCAAAAGTATTGATTTTGCCAATCTCGCCATTATTAGCTGTTTGAGAGCTGTAAACAGGGTAGTTTCCTTTGTTATCCGCCAAATATTCTTTTGACATAACTCGCCCACGCTTCAATTCCGCAATTTCCCCTAAAGTTTTCCATTCTACTGATTGCCCATTTAAGAGATTTTTAATAAAGGTGTGCATTATTTTACTCCACTTCAATCTGCACAATAATCTCATCAATACTTTGGCGTAAAGTGGTAATTTTACTGACCGTTTGGCGGATTTGGTCATTTAATACCGCAATATCAATCACTTCTTTGGTGTCTTCGGCTTCCACATAACTGGATACAGACAGATTATAATCATTGCTCGCAATTTGATTGTTTGCAATATTGGCACTAAAATGAGCGATTTCACTTTTGTCGGCAAAGATTTGGAGAATTTTTTCAATATGCTCATCGGTCAAAATATTATTATTGGTTTCTTTTTTAAATAATTTACTGGCATCAATAAATTGAATTTGGTTGCTTGTTTTGTGTTTGGACAAAACCAAAATATTGACCGCAATGCTTGTACCAAAAAACAGATTGGGAGCAAGTGCAATTACCGTTTCAATAAAGTTGTTATCCACCAAATATTTGCGGATTTTTGCTTCTGCACCACCACGATAAAAAATCCCCGGAAAAGTAACAATCGCCGCCCGCCCTTTGGCAGACAGATAATTTAAAGCGTGCATAATAAAAGCAAAATCGGCTTTTGACTTGGGGGCGAGCACGCCAGCAGGGGCAAAACGCTCGTCATTGATTAAAGTAGGGTCGTCTAAGCCAATCCAGTTAATAGAATAAGGCGGATTGGAGACGATGGCATCAAAAGGCTTGCCATCACCAAACTCTGGTGTTAGTAGAGTATCACCCAAAGCAATTTCAAACTTGTCATAATTGATATTGTGCAAAAACATATTCATGCGAGCAAGGTTGTAAGTGGTGTGGTTAATCTCTTGCCCAAAAAAGCCATCTTGAATGATGTGTTCATCAAATTGTTTTTTAGCTTGTAATAACAGCGAACCTGACCCACAAGCAGGGTCATAGATTTTATTGATGTTGCTTTGTCCGTGCATCGCAAGCTTTGCGATGAGTTTGGATACATGTTGCGGAGTAAAAAACTCACCCCCTGATTTGCCTGCATTGGCAGCATAATTGGAAATCAAAAATTCATAAGCATCGCCAAACAAATCAATCTGATTGTCCTTAAAATCACCAAAATTCAAGCCTTCCACGCCTTTTAGAACAGCCGCCAACTGTCTGTTTTTGTCGGCAACGGTGTTACCTAGTCGGCTAGATGTGGTATCAAAATCAGCAAACAAACCTTTGATATCTCGTTCAGAATCAAAGCCATTGGCGGACGATTCAATGGCATCAAAAATGGCTTTTAAATCGGTGTTAAGGTTGGGGTTGTCGTTGGCATTTTTGGCGACATTTTCAAATAATTGGCTAGGATAAATAAAATAGCCTTTGGTTTTTATGGTATCTTCTTTGATTTGTGCCAAAATCGAGCTATCATCAGGAAAGCTGGCATAATGAACGCCATCGTCGCCCGCTTCAATATAAGCAGAAAAATTCTCACTGATGAAGCGGTAAAAGAGCGTGCCTAATACATATTGTTTAAAATCCCAACCATCTACCGCCCCGCGCACCTCGTTGGCAATTTGCCAGATGCGGCGTTGTAATTCGGCTCGTTGCTGTTGTGCTGTCATGACTCATATCCCTTAACAATAAAAATCAAAGTATTTAATTTACCATACATCTTATGATAGATCTTATAAAAACTATCTGCATTGCCAATAATCATGTTGAGCTTGTTGTTTTGGCTCTCATAAAGCATAGATGGTATCTATCTTTATGTCTTTAGCCAAACCACCCAAAATCACCCATGTTGATTTAGGCACACTTAATCTAAAAATTATACCACAAAAAAACAAGGCACTCCAAAGAATGCCTTGTTGAATCTAAAACCAAATAAAGAACTTACCCACGCACCGCTTTTAGTGCTTCGCCCACCGACTTCTTAAAGCGTTTTACGACTTCTTCGCACTCTTCACGAGTGATGGTAATTGGGCATAAAATACGCACCACCGTACCGCCACGACCGCCACGCTCCAAGAGTAGTTTATTGTTAAAGCACGCTTTTTGAATGGCTGCTGCAAGCTCGCCATCGGCAGGATATGAGCCAATTTGGTCAGCAGGCTGACGCTCATCTACTATCTCAATACCGTTCATTAGCCCACGACCACGCACATTACCAATACAAGGATATTCTTGGGCAAGCTGATTGATCTCAGCACGCAAAAACTCACCTTGAATGCGTGAATTTTCGGTCAGATTATTGTTGCTAATCTCTTCTAGCACATTATAACCTGCCGCCATTGCCAGCTGATTGCCACGGAAAGTACCTGTATGACCAGCAGGAGACCAAGCATCAAACTTCTTATTGATGGCAAGCACACAAAGTGGCAAGCCACCGCCAACCGCCTTACTCATCACCACCACATCAGGGATAATACCAGCGTGTTCAAAGGCAAACATCTTGCCAGAACGAGCAAAGCCAGCTTGCACTTCGTCCAAAATCAGCACAATATCATGTTTGGCAGTTACTTCACGAATTTTTTGTAGCCATTTGGTGGGAGCAACAACCACACCACCTTCACCTTGAATCGCCTCTAGAATAACCGCAGCAGGTTTGACTACCCCACTTTCTACATCTTCAATGAAATTTTCAAAATAATAAGTCAAGGCATCAACACCCGCTTCGCCACCAAGCCCCAAAGGACAACGATACTCATGCGGATAAGGCATAAACTGCACGCCTGCCATCAGATTGCCTACTTTTTCTTTGGCGGATAGGTTGCCTGTCATCGCCAAAGAGCCATGCGTCATGCCATGATAGCCGCCAGAAAAGGCAATCACATTATCACGCCCTGTATAAGTCTTGGCAAGTTTAATGGCAGCTTCTGTACCATCCGCCCCAGTCGGTCCACAAAATTGCAGTATAAAATCTTGCGGAAAGAAAGAGAGTAGCTTTTCGGTAAAAGCGTCCTTAATCGGTGTGGTAATATCCAGCGTATGTAGTGGCAATCCACTATCTAGCACATCTTTGATGGCACTGATGGTGGCAGGGTGATTATGCCCAAGAGCCAAAGTACCAGCACCTGCTAGGCAGTCAAGGTATTCGTTGCCTTCAACATCAGTTACCCAGCAACCTTGTGCTTTGGCAATGGCTAGGGGGAGTTTACGAGGATAACTTCTAACATTTGACTCCATTTGGTCTTGACGAGTCAGGTAGTAGTCGTTAGTTGCACCGTCTTTAGGGGTTACGGGGGCATGATTTACAAAATGAACGCTCATATCGGATTACCATCTCAGATAAGGGTTAAAAGAAAAACCTATGAATACAGCATCAAGCTCATCTAACATGGACAAAACTTCATGACCGCATTCCTAAACCCAAACCCAATTTATTAATAATAAAATTTGGGTTTAACAAGGTTTGGCGATGTTCGGCATGCATCTTCATGGCTTAACAAATCAAAAGTTGCACGCCAATTTTGCAAGAGTAATCGCTCCAGTTTCTCCATGGGGGCAAATCAAAGCGATTCAACCGCTTGCACGGCAATATTTTAAAAATGTGATGAATTTATCAAAATAAACCACTGTAAACTCATTAAATTTTAAAAAGTGGCAAATTATAACATACAGGGCAAATTTAACAAGTAAATTTTGTACGATTCTAATGCCAACTTAGCACCATCTTAAGGCAATTAAAAAACACCGCCAATCTTGACGGTGTTTTTCTTTTAATCAGTCATCAGGTTAGGCAAGTTGTGCCACGCTGATTTTGTCTGATTTTTCGGTATACTCATTCATTTGGTCAAAGTTTAGATAGTTATAAACTTCTGCTTCCATAGATTCTAGCTTACCTGCGTACGCCATGTATTCTTCAACGGTTGGCAATTTGCCTAGTACCGATGCCACAGAAGCAAGTTCAGCAGATGCTAGATATACATTCGCCCCTTGACCCAGACGGTTCGGGAAGTTACGAGTAGAAGTTGAAACAGCGGTGCAATTTGGTGCAATGCGAGCTTGGTTACCCATGCACAAAGAACAACCTGGCATTTCGGTTCTTGCCCCTGCTTGGGCGTAGGTATTATAGTAACCTTCGTCCATCAGTTGTTTCTCGTCCATCTTGGTTGGTGGTGCAATCCACAGACGAGTGGTTAGGCTGCCTGCTGGCACTTCTGACAACAACTTACCTGCAGCACGGAAATGTCCGATGTTAGTCATACACGAACCGATAAACACCTCATCAATCTTATCGCCAGCAACTTCTGATAGTAGCTTAGCATCATCAGGGTCATTTGGACAGCATAAGATTGGCTCTTTGATGTCAGCTAGGTCAATCTCGTACACTTTGGTGTATTCAGCATCTGGATCAGCTTTTAATAGCGAAGGGTTATCTAGCCATTTTTGCATATTCTCAGCACGGCGAGCCAAAGTACGAGCATCGCCATAACCTTCGCTAATCATCCATTTTAACATGACGATATTAGAACGCAGATATTCAGCGACTTTTTCTTCAGATACCGTGATGGCACAGCCTGCTGCCGAACGCTCAGCAGATGCATCAGACAGTTCAAATGCCTGCTCAACAGTCAAATCATTTTCCATCTCAGTTAGGTCAATCTCTAGGATACGGCCAGAGAAAATGTTTTTCTTGCCTTTTTTCTCAACGGTCAAATCACCCTCTTGAATGGCATAGTAAGGAATGGCGTGTACCAAATCACGCAAGGTAATGCCAGGTTGCATTTTGCCTTTGAATTTCACCAGTACAGACTCAGGCATATCAAGTGGCATCACACCTGTGGCAGCAGCGAACGCCACCAAGCCAGAACCTGCTGGGAATGAAATACCAATCGGGAAACGAGTATGACTGTCACCACCAGTACCTACAGTATCAGGTAGTAGCATGCGGTTTAGCCACGAGTGAATCACGCCATCGCCTGGGCGTAAACTTACACCACCACGGTTCATGATAAAGTCAGGTAAGGTATGATGCGTAACAACATCAATCGGCTTCGGATAAGCAGCGGTATGGCAGAATGACTGCATGACTAGGTCGGACGAGAAGCCCAAACACGCCAAATCTTTTAGCTCATCACGAGTCATCGGTCCTGTGGTATCTTGTGAACCAACGGTTGTCATCTTAGGTTCGCAGTAAGTGCCTGGACGGATGCCTTGACCTTCTGGCAGACCGCACGCACGACCAACCATTTTTTGAGCCAAAGTAAAGCCTTTGCCTGTATCAGCAGGTTGCTCTGGAATACGGAACAAGGTTGAAGGCTCAAGACCTAACGCTTCACGAGCCTTACTTGTCAAGTTACGACCGATGATTAGGTTAATACGACCACCTGCACGCACTTCATCTAGTAGCACAGGAGTTTTTAGCTTAGATTCAGCAATCTGTGTGCCGTTTTTAAAGGCGGTCACAGTTGCAGTTGCATGATCAATCTTTAAGGTAACCTCATCACCCATGTTCATATCAACAACATCAATCTCAACAGGCAACGCTCCAGCATCTTCCATGGTATTAAAGAAAATCGGTGCGATTTTGCCACCTAAGCATACACCGCCGTCTTTTTTGTTAGGAATATAAGGAATCTCATCACCAAAGAACCACAATACAGAGTTAGTTGCTGATTTACGGCTAGAGCCAGTACCCACAACATCGCCCACATAGGCAACAGGATTACCACGAGCAATCAGCTCTTTGATTTGGCTTAGCGGTCCTACTTCACCATTTTTTTCTGGGTTGATACCATCTCTGGCATTTTTTAGCATGGCGTTAGCGTGTAGTGGAATGTCAGGGCGACTCCACGCATCTTGGGCAGGAGATAGGTCGTCTGTGTTGGTTTCGCCAGTTACTTTAAATACAGTAATGGTCATCTCGCTAGGCACATCAGGACGACTAGTGAACCACTCAGCCTCCGCCCATGATTGTAGTACAGCTTTAGCATTAGCATTACCTGCTTTGGCTTTTTCTTCTACATCGTGAAACGCATCAAATACCAACAGCGTCTTTTTAAGTGCTTCTGCTGCCAGCCCGCCAAGCTCAGCATGATCAAGTAGCTCAACAAGTGGTGCAACATTATAACCACCAAGCATCGTACCTAGCAGATATACCGCACGCTCTTTGCTGACAAGTGGAGAAGTTGCTTCGCCTTTAACAATGGCATTTAAAAAAGCAGCTTTCACATAGGCAGCTTGGTCAACCCCTGCTGGCACACGGTTTTCAAATAAATTCACCAAGTAGTCTTCTTCACCCGCTGGCGGATTTTTTAGAAGTTCTACCAAATCAGCAGTTTGGGCATCGGTCAATGGCTGTGGTGGTACGCCTAAGGCTTCACGCTCAGCAACGTGGGCTCTGTATTCGGCTAACATATTGGACATAACAAGTTCCTTAGGTTATTGTTGTAAAAACGGTGCGTTGGGTGCTTTGTGTCGCCACAAAAGTGCCTACACCAAAGAAAAAAGAAACTAAGCTATCATACCGCAAATTTATCAAAGTTTCAAAAGGTTATAGTAAGATAGCCAATATTTATTTTAAAAATACCAAAAAATCCGCCCAGTAAATTGAGCGGATTTGTCAATGATTTGGTTAAGATTTCCACACCGCCTCATCTAGTGTTTTTTCTTGTTTGGCAACAACGGCTGTACCTGCGATATCGCCCACCACATTCATTGAAGTACGCCCCATATCCAAGATGGCATCAATACCCAAAATCATGCCGTAAGCAATCGCCACTACAGAGTCAGCTTCAACAGGTAGTCCAATAGACTCAAGCACCATCAACAGCATAATCGCTCCGGCTCCAGGCACGCCTGCCGTACCTATAGCACCCAATACCGTCGTTAAGGTTACAGTAATCATCTGATCGACAGTCAAAGGCATGCCCACTGCGTTGGCGATAAAAATCGCACACACGCCAAGATATACGGTTGTGCCGTCCATATTCATCGTTGAGCCGACTGGCAAAGCAAAGCTATACACTGACTTTGGCACGCCCATGGATTGAGCAGTCTGGATAGAGACAGGCAAAGTCGCTCCAGATGAACGAGTAACAAAAGCGGTAATCAAGGCAGGGCGAACCTTGTTTAAAAAAATCATTGGCGATAATTTAAACATCGCACAAATCACGCAGTACACCAACACGACTTGTAGCAAAAGCCCTAAATAAACCGAAACAGTAACACTTGCTAAAGAACCAAAAGCCACCGCACCATTTTTGGCAAATACCCCAAAAATCAAAGCGAACACACCAATTGGTGCATATTGCATTACCCAGCCGACAATCTTAAACATCGCTTGGCTAACACCATCTACAAAATAATACACCGTATCCGAACTTTTTTTGATTTGTTCATCATGGCTATCACGCCCAAAGGCAAGAGCAATACCAAACGCCAAGCAAAAAAAGATCATCGGTAGCACTTGACCGCCAGAAATTGCACCAATAGGGTTAGTGGGAATGATGTCAAGTAGGATTTGAATGACAGTTGGGGCTTGAGCCACTTTACCTTCAGCGGCAGCATCAGCAATTAAATTAAGTCCACTACCTGGTTTGATTAAAGCACCAATGCCAAGTCCGATGATGATGGCAAAAATAGAAGTGATGGTATAATAAATCAAAGTTTTAGCACCAATGCGTCCAAGCTGAGCTGGGGTGATGGAACTTGCACCAACAATGAGCGTGCTAGCAATGACAGGCACAACAATCATTTTTAGTAGTCGCACAAAAATCTCGCCAAGTGGGGCAAGCACCGCCATCACACTCGGCGAATTACCGATAATCAATCCGCCTACTGCCCCTAGAATCAGTGCCAATAAAATGCGAATCAGCAGATTGGATTTAAAATATAATTTTAAAATAGACATCGCACACCCTTGCTATTTTGTCATGAGAAAAATAAAACAAGCCACCGTGTTTATATCACAAACAATGGCTTAAAATTGATTTACTGACCTATTAAGTAAGACTGTTCACAAAAACAAACTTCCATTTGATGGCAAAAAGCCCCATCACAACATTTTAAGAAAGCTTATTAATTAAGTCAATAGGCATATCAATATTTTTAATAATTAACCGTTCGCTTGAGCAATCGCCTCACGATACCAAGCAATCGCCCTATCCACCAATACCTGTGTGGCATCAATATAGGCATTAGGATTGGCTTTTGCGTCATTGGCTAAAATAAGTGGCACTTCGGTACAACCCATAATCAACGCACTCGCCCCTTTATCAAACAGTTTGTCCTGCTCAGATTGCATCAAGGTAGTCGCCTCATCAATTCGCCCTGCCTTATAATCATAAATGCTTTGCATGACAAGCGTGTTGTCTTCTGGGGCGATGTAGTTAAGATTAGCTTCTTGTATTTTGTGTTTATATAGATTGGTTGCCAAAGTGGCGTTGGTTGCCAAAATACCAATATTCGTATGTCCACTTTGTTTGGCGTACGCCACCGCTACATCAATCATAGACAGCATGGTGATGTGCGAAAAATCAGCCTGAAGTCGATCAAACCAATAATGAGCAGTGTTGCACGCAATGACCATGCAGTCCGCCCCCGCCTTGACGAGATTATGCGTATATTCATACAAATAAGGATAAGGGTCAGCCCCATCACTAAGGAGATAGGCGGAGCGGTCAGGTATATCAGGTATGGATGAGATGATGAGCGGAATGTGCGTTTGGTCGCTTGTGGCGTGAGCAGACTTAATGAATTTTAAAAACATATCGGCACTTGCCATCGGTCCCATACCACCCAAGATACCGATAGTGGGTTTTTTGTTTGACACTGAATTTTCCTTCTAATTTAAAAAAGAATTATGTTAACAAATTTTAGCAACCAGTTTAAAAGTTTTTCATTTATCTACTGCTTGTTTTTTAGTACAATACGGGCAACTTTTTTGGCATTCATACATCAGCATATGGAACTAACCTTTGAGCTTTTAGGCATTTTATTTTTTGTGGCGATACTTGCAGGTTTTGTGGACGCTGTGGCAGGCGGAGGCGGACTGTTGACCATTCCTGCCCTACTGCTAACAGGCATGAACCCTGTCGCCGCTCTTGCCACCAACAAATTGCAAGGCTCGGCAGGCTCATTGTCAGCAAGCCTAGCAATGATAAAAAAGGGAGTTACCCACCCCAAATACATCAAAAACGCTCTCATTCTTGCTTTTGTTGGCTCAGCGATTGGAGCGGTTTTGGTACAGCTATCGCCACCAGAATTTTTAAAAATCGCCATTCCTGTGGTCGTTGGGATAATGGGACTTTACACACTATTTTCACCCAATTTGGGTGCCATAAAACAAAAAGCCAAAATCTCACACAATGCTTGGCAAAAAGGGATTGTGCCTATCATTGGGTTTTATGATGGCTATTTTGGACCAGGTACAGGAACATTTTTTTCACTCTCTAGCGTGGTTGGTCGAGGCATGGACTTGGTAACAGCAACAGGCAATGCCAAACTGCTCAACTTTGCCACCAATATTGCAAGTCTCATCTTTTTTATCATTGGCTGTCAGGTGGTCTGGCTGGTTGGTGCAGTGATGATTGTCGGACAAGTCATTGGTGCAGTATTGGGAACTAATATGGTCGTCAAAGGCGGAGCAAAATACATTCGCCCAATGATTGTGCTAATGTGTTTTTGTATGGTCGCAAGATATGTGTTTTGGTAAAGATTTTAATCACAAATTACCTTTAATGGGCAAACCATCAGAACCAAGCTCACTTAACGCTTAGTTTTTATGTTATTATTTTTAAAGTTTCACTGTTATGGCATTTACTTTTGTGTTGATACATTCTAGCAATTACCACCACCATAAAAACTCAAAATAGCTTAAATCATGCTTTTTATCCAATCAACAGTCAATCTGTTATGGTAATCATGGCACATTTACTCATCGGACTATCTAGTCTAGCCACAAGATGTTTTTGATTAAAATTCTAAGCATGGCAGTTTTTTATCAAGATGATCGCTTTTTATATAAAAATAGCGTAAAATTGGTCTAATTTTTTCTTTCTTTTATTTAATTTTTAAAGTATAACTTATGTCTGTCCAAACCCACACCCCAAGCCCTAAGCCTGCTCCAAAAAAAGCCGTTCAAGGCGAAAAATTGCGTGGCTATGACAAAGTGGCTCGTATCCCCATTAAGGTTATTCCAAACTTAGAAACCCCAAAAAAGCCTGATTGGATTCGTGTCAAATTATCTAGCCCTGCCGAAGTTGAACGCATTAAAAGCACACTCCGCCAGCAAAAACTCTATACAGTCTGTGAAGAAGCTGCCTGCCCCAACCTACCCCAATGTTTTGGCGATGGCACAGCCACCTTTATGATTATGGGCGATATTTGCACCCGCCGTTGTCCGTTTTGCGAAGTGGCACATGGCAGACCCAATCCGCTTGACACAGACGAGCCACGCCATACTGCCGAGACCATTTTGGGGCTTGGGCTAAAATATGCCGTCATCACTAGCGTGGATAGAGACGACCTAAAAGACGGTGGTGCAGGACACTTTGCTGAGGTTATCAACGAAAGCCGTGCTTTATCGCCCAACTGCTTGATTGAAATTTTGGTACCTGATTTTCGTGGACGAGAGCAACTGGCATTGGATATTTTAAGCCAAACCGCTCCTGATGTTTTCAACCACAACATTGAAACCGTGCCACGCCTATACAAGGCGTTTCGACCAGGTTCAGATTATGAGCATTCGTTAAAGCTATTAAAAGAATACAAAGCACGCCGTCCAGACATTGCTACCAAATGCGGATTTATGGTAGGGCTTGGCGAGAGTGAAGAAGAAGTTTATCGCTTGCTTGACGACCTAAAAGCACACGATGTGGACATCATCACCATTGGGCAATATCTTGCTCCAAGTAAAAATCACGCCCCTGTGGATAGATATGTACACCCTGATGAATTTGCTAGATATACCGAATATGGCAAAAAGTTAGGCTTTTTTAACATTTGGGCGAACCCAATGGTGCGTTCAAGTTATTTTGCTGACCGCCAATATTATGGCGAGCCTTGCCCACCACCTGTGCGTTCAGCCAAAGCACTTGCCGAAGAGAAACTGGCAAAAGCCGAAAAAGGCGAAAAAACTGGGTGTTTTTAACACAACATAAACATTTAGGGCGAGTTTATCGTCCTATTTTGTCAGTTGATTTTCCAAAAACTGTCAGTCTTGTATTGTGTCAAAGCGATGGCTGGTTGATACACTATTTTAAACCATTGATTCTCAAAACTGGCAAACTGCCATATCTTAGCCAAGTTATACCGACTTACTTTTGGCGGATTGACACAAACCACCTTAAAGATAGTAACAACTTTTTGGCGACAATACTGATCATATCGCACGACAGGCAGTATATAGTTAAATACAGAACAGATATCATGACTCAAACCATTCTCTCATCAAACGGCATTCACCGCCTACACCACACTTTTTTTATGCCAAAAGGCGACATCAAGGCAAGCCTACTTATTGTACACGGCATGAGTGAACATAGCGGACGCTATGCCGATTTTGCTAGGTTTCTTGCCAATCATGGTATCTTGGTTGCCACTTATGATCAGCTTGGGCATGGACGGACGGTCAAAGACAAGTACGAACTTGGCTTTATCGATGAAAAACACCCCGTCCAAGCCCTATGTAAAGATGTTGTTATTATGGCGGATAAATTAAAAGATAAAGCCTGCACCCTAACTGACCGCCCCATTCCTCACTACATCATGGGGCATTCAATGGGGTCGTTCATTGTACGAACGGTACTAACCCATCACGCCACAAGTTTTCATGGAGCGATACTCATGGGGACGGGCAATAGTTTTGGGCTGATGAACCGCCTTGCTCTAACCACGCTTGGGGTAATCCACTACCTAAACCCCAAAAAAACCAATAGGTATTTTGCCATGCTTTTAAATGACTACCTGCTATCACAAATCCGCTATCCGATATCTGTCTCACCCTTTGCATGGCTATCTGAAAATACCGATAACATCAAAGCCTTTGAAGTCGATCCTTTGTGCGGTTTTGCGTTTAGCAACAATGGTTTTATCGCTCTACAAACTCTCATCAAAAAAGCCACATCACCCACATGGTACGCCCACACCCCCAAAAACTTTCGCATTTTGCTCGTCAGTGGCAAAGATGACCCTGTGGGGCGTATGGGGCAAGACATCGATGAAATTTTTGATGAATTGGTGAGTTCAGATAAGAATACGCAAGCTCGACTATATCCCAACATGAGACATGAACCACTGCACGAAACCGCCAAAAATAAAGTATATCAAGACATTTTGCACTGGTTAATATAACACGATAAACAAAAGCCATGATTGATAAAACTTATTGAAAACTTATGATAATGAGTAAGAAGTTGTGGTAAAATAATCTAACATCATTTGATTAACTCTTTTTTTATAGGAATTTTTATGAGTCTTGAACAAATCATCGAAACAGCCTTTGAAAACCGCAACAGCTTTGGTGCTACCGACTGCCCTGCTGACATTCGCTCTGCTGTTGAAGAAGTACTTCGCCGTCTTGATAATGGCTCACTGCGTGTTGCCGAAAAAATCAATGATGAATGGGTGGTTTATCAGTGGGTCAAAAAAGCCGTGCTACTTTCTTTTAAAATCAATGACAACAAGCCTATGAATACAGGCGAACTTGGTTTTTATGACAAAGTAGATACCAAGTTCAACGGCTGGACAGAAGAAGACTATAAAAACGCAGGCGTGCGTGTCGTTCCCCCTGCGGTTGCTCGCAAAGGCTCGTACATCGCCAAAAATGTCATCTTAATGCCATCTTATACCAATATTGGTGCTTATGTAGATGAAGGGACAATGGTTGATACTTGGGCAACGGTGGGTAGCTGTGCCCAAATTGGTAAAAATGTTCACTTATCAGGCGGTGTGGGCATTGGTGGTGTTTTAGAGCCACTTCAAGCCAATCCAACCATCATTGAAGACAATTGCTTTATCGGTGCAAGAAGTGAAATCGTTGAAGGCGTGATTGTTGAAGAAGGTTCGGTCATCTCAATGGGCGTTTATATCGGTCAATCAACCAAAATTTATGACCGTGAAACAGGCGAGATTCACTACGGACGAGTGCCGGCAGGTTCGGTTGTTGTTCCTGGCAACCTACCAAGCCCTTGTGGTAAATACAGCCTATATGCCGCCATTATCGTCAAAAAAGTAGACGCCCAAACTCGTGCCAAAACGTCCATCAACGATTTGCTAAGAGCGGATTAATGTTGCTTGTGGGCTGATTTAACGACTGTTCTTTTATCGCAATTTTTAAGGAATTGTTATGTAAAAATCTGATAAATCCTTTGTTGCCACTGCCTTGCTTTGTTTCTTCTTGGGTGGCTTTAGTGTTCATCGTTTTTATGTGGGTAAGATTGGGACTGGTATTTTGCAACTGATTACCTTTGGTGGATTTGGTATTTGGGCATTGATTGATTATGATTATTGTTGGTAAATTTACCGATGCCAATGGCGATTTTATTCAAAATTAATTCTTTAAAAATAAAAAAGACGGACTAGATGTTCGTCTTTTTTATTTTTGGCTAAATTGATGATAAAATTTAAAATTTTAAAATGAGACTTAGTATTTCAAGCTAAGCTTGGCATTAACTATTATTTCTTATCTTTGATCCATTGATAAGCGTTACCAAATCCTTTTAATGATACAAAATGACGCTGACGATGCTTGATAAGTACTTGTTTTAATAAATGCCCCACATCTTTGGCACATTGTCCGTGTGTCCATTCAGCCAAATTTTCGCTCGTCTCGTCTGGATATTCTCTTCTATAATGGTTATAACGCCCTTCCCAAGCTGCCATCAAAGGCGTGCCTTTCCAATCATAATTTTCGCCACCGATAAAATCCCTTGCCGAAAAAGGCTTATCGCCACAAACAGCACACCACAAATTGACCATACCTTGTAAATATGCCAAAATCAGTTCCAATTCATCATTTGTTAGGGTGTTTGGTGTGGAAAAATGATTAATGGTCTCAAATTCTTTGTATGTATAGAGCATTGTTGTTCCTTATGATGAGGTTTAGTGATTGTATCTTACCCCCCCCCATTTATTTGTCAAGTGATTATTAAAATTACCCAATCATCTGAAAATCTGCTAAAATACTAGGTTTTCTTTAGTATTTATCATCAATATGTCCACCGCTTCAAAACACCCCCAGTCCAAAACCAGCCAACTGCGAAACACCCAAATCCCCACCACCGACCCATTGGCAGGACTTCGCTTGACCGAAATTTTTTATTCCTTGCAAGGTGAAGCTCTAGCTGCTGGTCTACCGACCATTTTTATTCGCTTGACAGGCTGTCCACTTCGTTGCACTTATTGCGATACAACCTATTCCTTTACAGGCGGTGCACGATGGGGGCTTGATGAGATTTTGACTCACATCGCCAGTTTTCCTTGCAAGCGAGTATGTATCACAGGCGGAGAGCCGCTCGCCCAGCCCAATGTCATTGCCCTGATGAAACTACTCTTAGAACATGGCTATGATATATCACTAGAAACCGCAGGAGCTTTGTCAGTCAAAGATGTCCCGCCTGCCGTATCCAAAGTCATGGATCTAAAAACGCCAAGCTCCGGCGAGAACAAGCGGAATTTATGGGAGAACTTTGGTCATCTGACCAACCACGACCAAATTAAAATCGTGATTGCTGATCGCACCGATTATGAATGGGCGGTGGAAAAATTATGGCAATATGAGCTACATAAAAAATGTGCCGTAGTGTGGTTTTCGCCAATGTTTGAGATTGATGAACGAAGATCCGATGTGCCAAACATTGCTGTGCAATTAGCCGAATGGATTTTGGCGGATGGTCTGCCCGTACGCTTGCAATTACAGTTACACAAAATCATCTGGGCGGATGCACGAGGTAAATAAAAAATGCTTTTAAAGATGAATGTAATTTGCTAAAATAAGCGATTATTCATGAATTTAGCAAAGAGAGAGCCATGGCACGAGTTACTATTGAAGACTGTCTTGACAATGTCGATAACCGTTTTGAGCTGATTTTGGTCGCAAGCAAGCGTGCACGCCAACTGGCTAAAGGCAGTGCTGAACCGACTGTAACCGTTGAAAATGATAAGCCTACCGTTTTGGCACTTCGTGAGATTGCCTCTGGCAACATTACTCGCACCATTTTGGATGAGCCAGATGAAGAGATTGTCATCAAAACACCAGAATTTGTTGATTTCTCAAAATTAACACCTGATGATTTTTAAGCACTTGCTTAAAAGCCACTTTTGTTAATCAAAGACCGCCCACAAAGTGCGGTCTTTTTATGACATTTAACAATCTGGCAATCACAACCAACCCATCACAAGCAGACCCCTACGCATTTATCCATCAACACCCAATCTATCCGATATCACTGGCAAGCCAAAATGTCAGTTTAAGTCATTTTTATGACATCTTTATAACATTGCCATAAATGAGATAAAACCCAATTTAAAAATTCGCTTCTTATTGGATTAAATCACGGTTTGTTATGCCATTATTCGTATAAAAGTGATAAAATGATAGAACAATCTATTGACAATGTTGCAGATAATTGATATTTATAATCAATGTTGATTGATACAACTTATTTGTACAACCACACGGCTTTCTTAGTGAGCCCATTTATCATTTACCAACCAAGAGTACCTATGCTAGCCAACTACCATCCGCATGACATTCCTACCCATCTTAGCCACCCGCTAGTCGATGAATCTCGTGATAGCTTAATGCGTGCGGTCAGCTACCTAGAGCAACAAGAGCATGAAGACATTCTGCGTGCGTGTCATTTTGGCGATGTGGCACACATTAAGGACAAACGCAAATCGGGCGAGCCGTACATCACCCACCCCATTGCAGTGGCGGAAATTTTGGCAGGGTTTCGTCTGAATAAAGATACTATCATCTCAGCGATTTTACATGATACAGTAGAAGACACCGAAGTAACAAAAGAAATGCTCACAACAGAGTTTGGCGAGACGGTTGCACGGCTTGTTGATGGCGTAACCAAACTTAGGTCGTCAAGCATGAATAAGCAACAAAGCCAAGCGGCCACCTTTCATAAGATACTCACTGCCACCTTGACCGACCCTCGTGTTCTCATCATCAAGCTCTCCGACCGCTTGCATAATATGTCCACTTTAGATGCGGTCAGTCCCGAAAAACAAAAACGCACCGCCAACGAAACGCTAGACTTCTACATTCCTTTTGCTCGCATCATGGGGTTAAATGACATTGCCGATTATATTGAGCTTTTGTGCTATCGCAATCTCAACCCTGAGATGTATAACAAATTTACTGACAAGCTACTTCAACACGGATTGGGTCGTAACTTCCAAAAGATTGAAATCAGCACTTATCTACAAAATTTATTAAGCCATCTAAACCTAAGCGGTCATGTACAAGTTCTTGACAACCGCACCTCCATGTACCGCCAATTTTTTAAAAATCGTGGGCAAATCAACCGACTGATTCGCCAATATGACTTTGAAGTTGTGCTTGATGACATTGAGTCTTGTGATAAACTGGCGTGCTATTTGGTGCAAAAATACGAAATCAGTGATGAGATGATTCGTGATAACATTAGAAAGCCCCAAGCAGGTGGCAACCAATCGCTCACGCTCATTTACGAACAAGATTATAACCACATCAAAATCACCTTGCTAACCAAAAGAATGCAAGAAGCGGCTCGCCTAGGTGTGATTAGTAAAGATAAAGGGGATATCAGCCATTCTGTCGTCCAAGCCAGCCTTCGCAATATGCAAGCCCTTGCTAATAGCGAATCTGGACAAGACTTCCAAGAAAACAATGAATACTCTGTTGCCATTATCGATGAGCTACTAAACTACCTGCACGAACGAAAAATCGTCTGTTATAGTCCGCAGGGTCGTGCTTATGAACTGCCTCGTGGTTCAACCGCTTTAGACTTTGCTTATGCGGTCGGTCCTGCCATTGGCAATATCGCTGTCGGTGCTGACATCAATGGCGAGCATGGCAAGCTAGGCTTGGTACTGGCAGATGGTGATTCAGTGAGTATTGACACCGACAAAAATGCCACACCAAAGGCTGATTGGTTAGGTTTTGTGGCGACCAATAAAGCACGCAGTGAGATTCTAAAGTTTCTAAAACACCTACCAGATGACCAAAAAGAATATGCAGGTAAAGAAGCTCTCATGCGAGCCCTTAAAGCCTATGACAAGGTCATTGAAGACATTACCGATAGCAAATGGGCTGATATCTTAGCATGGCGTGGTGTGGACAGCCAGCGTGATATATTCCTACAAATCGCCACAGGTTCACTATTGGCACAGTTAGTGGTCTCACGATTATTTAGTGAGGAAGTAGATATCGCCGATGGTAATGAAATCACCCAATCCAAGCATCTCATTGCAGGGGTAAAAGGCGTTGAGGTTACCTTTGCTAAATGTTGCAACCCTATTTATGGCGACCACATTGTCGGTCATCTCTCCGCTCGTCATGGACTGGTCATTCATCGCCACAAATGCTATTCACTAAACACCATTCGTGCCGCCAACCCCTACCAGATTATTCAAGTGCATTGGAAAGATGACATCAAAATCAATCATGACAGTCACCAACTGCATTTCTCAGCGTCACTGCGTATCTTTGCCATGCTAAACGAAGAGCAAATAAGCCAAGCCATCTATGAGCTTCGTGCCTTAAATATCGGCGTTGAACACACCTCTGTTAAGGCTGATATCAAAGATAAAAATAGTAAGGTAGGCACAACCACGCTCAATGTGGTCGTTCGCTCTCGAGAACATCTTGAAGAGGGCATTCATGTTTTACGCCAAATTTTAGGCTATCCAAATATCATGCGACTATACCACCATCATAACCACGCTTAACTTAGGATAGATGCATCAATCAAAAAATGCTTGAATTTATAGCAGGCTTTGTTTTATCATAAATATCACCAAACAAAGCTCGCTGATGAAGATGGCATTGTAGAGACGATTGAAGCTCACAGATGCAAGTAGCACATTTTGGTAAACCAATAACCAAAAACTACTGACAATATCTTAAAAACCCATCTAAGCCAATAAGTCAGAGATGAGTTTATGGGGTCATCAAGATTTAATATCATACCCCAAAAGATAGCCAGTGTTATTGTATCAAATTACCCCTCAATCTATGATGGACACCCAACCCATTGTAAGCACAAACACAAAGGAATACCCATGACCAGACAAGTCATTCACACCGACAAAGCCCCTGCCGCTGTTGGCACTTATTCCCAAGCCATCAAAGTTGGCAATATTGTCTATATTTCAGGTCAGCTCGGATTAGACCCTGCGACCATGACTCTAAAAGAAGGTTTTAAAGCCCAAGCCGAACAAGCCTTTGACAACTTATCTGCCATCGCTAAAGCAGCAGGTGGTACGCTCAGCGATACCGTAAAATTCAATGTTTCTTTGACCGATCTAAATGATTTTGCTGTATTAAATAAAATCTTTGATGCACGCCTAAACGCACCTTACCCTGCTCGTGCTGCCGTACAAGTTGCAGCATTACCAAAAGGTGGCGTGGTTGAGATTGAAGCAATATTACATCTTGATGCTTGATTTTATGATTTCGTTGCTCTAAGGGCTTGCCAGACAAGCCTTTATCATCATGCACACTACCTTATTACGCATCGCCCTGCCCACACCCCTGTATCAGCTGTTTGATTACCTATGCCCTCTATCCTGCTTAGATAATGGCATACTACCGACCGTTGGTTCTCGGGTGCGTGTGCCATTTGGTCGCCAAGAACTTGTCGGCATCATCATCTCACACATCTCTGTTAAGGATATTAACATTCCTTATGAGAAACTAAAACCAATACGAAGCGTCATTGATACCACACCCATCATTAATGACCATCTGTTAAATTTGGCACAATGGTTAGCCTCCTACTACCATTATCCACTCGGCGAGACGCTACCTGTCATGTTGCCTAGCTTTATCAATCAAGGAAAACCTGCCATACAACAAACAACCTTTTGGCGGCTTTTAGATGGTATTGATGATGAACATATCACCACCCAACTCAAAAAAACTGCCAAAAAACAATGGCAAGCCATCAATGCCATCAAAGACAGTCCAGCCAAGCTAGCCGAGCCAGACCTGCTTGATATGGGTATCAGCAAAACCACCTTAAAAACCTTGCAAGAAAAAGGGCTAATCACCTCATTTATCACAACAAGCTCCAAAAACACTCAGCCTGCCAAACTGCAAGACGCCCCCTTATCACTTAATGATGAGCAACAATCCGCCTTTAAGATTATTAAGCAGTCCATGATAAATGGCAATTATCAGGGCATCTTGCTCAATGGCATCACAGGTTCTGGTAAAACCGAAGTCTATCTACACGCCATATGGCAAGCTTTATCAGCCAATAAACAAGTGCTGATTTTGGTGCCAGAAATAGGGCTCACTCCACAAACCAAAACAAGATTTAGCTCAAGATTTACCGCCAATATCTGCGTTCTACATTCAAACATGAGTGATGGCGACCGTTTGCACGGTTGGCAAGCTGCCAAGTCCGGAGAGGCTCAGATTGTCATCGGCACACGCTCAAGCGTGCTGTATCCATTTGCTAATTTAGGATTGATTGTCATTGATGAAGCTCATGATAGCTCCTACAAACAACAAGACCATCTACGCTATCACGCCTGTGATGTGGCAATGTGGCGAGCATACCAACTTAACATTCCCATCGTACTTGGCACAGCCACGCCAAGCCTTGAACATCTCAAACTCGCTCAAGATGGCAAACTTACCGAATGTCAGCTACACATCCGAGCAGGCAACGCCAAGTCCGCTCCTTTGCGTTTGGTGGATATCCGTCTAGGTACAAGAAATATCGTTCAGATGAGTGGGCAAGAGCAACAAACCTTATTGTGCGATGAAAGTGTAAGACGCATCAAACAGCGATTGTCTTTGGGTGAGCAGGTGTTGATTTTTTTAAATCGGCGTGGCTATGCTCCAATATTGCTATGCGATGCGTGCGGTTGGCAGGCAGATTGTCCGCATTGTGATGCCCATCTGACTTTGCACAAGCACCCATCATCACAGTTAAAATGTCATCACTGTGGTTTTTGTACGCACAGCCCCACCACCTGCCCAAAATGCAATAGCCATAACCTGCAGGATTTAGGACTTGGGACAAGCAAGCTGACCGAGCAACTACACGCCATCTTTGCCAACCCCCAAACCACACACCAAACCCACCCCATTTGGCAAATCGACAAGGATACCATGCGTCAAAGAGGTGCTTGGGAGCGTATGTATGAACAGATTCTATCCAATCAGCCTGCGATTTTGGTTGGAACGCAGATGATTGCCAAAGGTCATCATTTTCCTAATGTTACTTTGGTTGTGATTGCTGATGCGGACTTAGGGTTTTTATCGCCTGATTTTCGCTCGCCCGAACACACCGCCCAAAGAATCATACAAGTTGCGGGACGAGCAGGTCGTGCTGATAAAATGGGTGAAGTATTGATTCAAACCAGACAACCCACCAATCCCTTATTGCTGACACTCATCAATCATGGCTATCTGGCACTTGCCAAGACTTTACTTGGCGAGCGAAAGCTGTTAGGGCTACCCCCCTATGCTCATGCCGCCCTAATTCGTGCACAAAGCCAAGACCTTGCTCGTGCTCGACTTGCCATCAGTAGCATTGCCCAACAAATACCCAACACGCCCAATCTTGCTAAAAGTAACGCCACAGACGCACCGATGAGCAAAAAAAATAACCAGTACCACACTCAGCTACTACTTCTTGCCAAAGACCGAAAGACCTTACACACCGTTTTGGTGACACACTGGCAAGACATCTTAGCCAACTCAGACCTAAAAGGCGTGAGAATCTCGCTTGATATTGACCCAATAGGTTGGTAATACTTGGGGCTACACCGCATAATCAAGCACGGCAATAACGCTTAGATGCACAGGATAAAACCAATAAAATACATAGCGACCACCCACCTGCTTACCTTTACGACCATCAAAATAATAAATCAACGGTACAACAAGCAATACACCAAAGTGCATCAGCCCAAGACCTATGGTGGGATAAAAACCATAAGTAAGCACATAAAACACAGGCGATAGCAGTACATAAGCCAGTAGCATTGTGTGCTTATTAGAATAAAAATAGGCAAAAACAAGCGACATCACCACAAGCGAAAAGCCATAATCTGCCAACTGCACCATAGGATATAATGCCAAAATACCAGTCGCTTTCACCACAGGATGCCAATCGGAATGCCATACCACAAGTGCCACCAAAGTAAACAATAAGGTAAATAGCACATTACCCCTCAGATACTCCTGCCATGCCACGCCCAGCAATATCTGTTCAATAGATAAACTAAACAACCAATAAGGTAGCTGTGCAATCAAAGCAAATACAAGCAGTCGCATGGCATAAGCCTTGATGTCTTTGGTGTGATAAAACCCAACCACCAAAAAATACACCATCAGTGGTGCAACAAGTCGTCCAATAAAGTGTAGCCCCTCAGACAGCCAGCTCTCCACATCAACAAACACCCACGCCAGATGGTCAAGCGTCATCGCAAACATGGCGATACACTTTAGCGACAGGGCATCTAACCCCCATCTGGTCGTCCGCTGTGCATTCATCATATACAGCTTTTTGGGTGGCGTTTTTTGTTAAGTGAAGTTTGGCACCGCCAGATATCTTTTCCTTTTTCATCTTGAGTGTGATAGATGACAAGCGTCTCGCCATTAAGATATCGCACAGGATAGCTAGCACCCGATACCTTTGCCACCACCGCACAGTCAGTCAACACGCCTGCCACGCTTGAGACAACTTCCATTGATACACGCTGATTATCCGTAGATACAGGTAAGGCAACTGGGCAGTACTGTGTATTTTGGTAGATGATTTCTACTCGATTTTGTACCGCCTTTGCTGAACGATAGCTTTCAAAGATAACCGCCTGCTCTTTTTGTGTAGCGATAATAGGCATAAATTGCCCAATCACAATCGCCATCATCGCCCCAAACATGGCAAATGCCACTGACATACCAACCAAGCTCACCCCACCTTCTTGCTTTAGGTGATTTTTTTGTTCATCTTTATTTCTGGGGTAAAATTCTAAAGCATCAGCAATCTCTCGCCGAGCCGTGCGATAATAATAAGCATCCGCCCATCGTGCCACCATACTTGCCCAAAACAGCCAGACAGCCAAACCCACACCAATGCGACTACCCATCTGATATTGCTCAGGCAAAAAACCAATAATACTAAATTCAAGCACCGCCAAAACAATGGCGATATTAACCTTGATGAATGACCAACCTGCCACACAGTACACCACACAGTCCAGATAACGCTTTCGGTACAAAAGCCAGCCAAAAGTACAAAAAAACGCCGCCCAGTGCCAGCGTGCGTGCAGACAACCTATCTCATCAAACTGATGAAACCGCTTAAGATAATAACGCTGAGACCGCAGCCCAATAAACCACCGATCCAATTCGGTTCGTTCTTTTTCACCAAGATTCGCTTGATAAAATGGTGGCGGGGTTGTGTCTTCTAAAAATGGCAGACGAAACATAATGACGCTAAAAATGGAAAAGTATTTGCGGTTGCAGGTGGCTTGACTTATAATGACGGCTTGTACATTTTACGCCTTTTTTTCATACAAATAAAGCCATGACAGAACCAAATCAAGAATTTTTAACCCCTGTCGGTGGGGACAGACAGACCCCCGACATGAATCCTGAGACCATCAGTGAGCAGATAGCTCGCTTAGCCCAAACTCCCGAACAGTTTCGTCAGATTGACACCTTCATGAAACGGCGTACACACATGAGCCAAGCCAGTGAACTGGCATTGACCGATAGCACCTACGCCCCTTATGTCATCAATCATGGCTTTGAACTTGGTCGGCTTGGCGATGTTAGCAATATCAACGATTTGCGTGCCTATTTTACTGATATGCCAAACGGTGCTGATGCACCCATCACGCTTGAGATTGGCTTTGGTATGGGCGACAGCTTGATTGAGATGGCTCAAAATGACCCACAGCGTAATTTTGTCGGCATTGAAGTGCATGAACCTGGTATCGGTCGTGTGGCTTATTTGGCTCATGAACTAGGTATGACTAACCTAAAAGTATTAAACGGCGATGCCATCGCTTTATTATCAAACCTACCTGATGAACATCTAGACACCGTACAGCTGTATTTTCCAGACCCATGGCAAAAAAAACGTCATTACAAAAGACGCTTTGTAACCACGCATCGCATGCAAATCGTCTCTCGCACGCTAAAAACTGGCGGTCTATTTCATGCCGCAACTGATTGGGAACACTATGCAATGTGGATGCTTGAAGTACTGAACAATATGCCAGACTTTAAAAACACAGCAGGACAAGGTAAATTCACGCCCCGCCCTGATTTTCGCCCGCAGACGAAATTTGAAAAGCGTGGACAAGATTACGGTCGCCCTTCTTGGGATTTGATTTACCAAAAAATCAATCACAACCCATAACTCATTAAACACCAAAAAACCTAGCACCTTTTGGTCATTTTTAGTTGCTAGGTTTTAACAAATAGTCAAAAACGATTGCTCTTTAGCAAGAACGCCGATAAAACCAACGTGTGGCTTTTTGACGATACAACCTACATTGACATCATGTTAAGGCAGTGGTGTTGGCTTGATTTTGATTATTAACAGAAAACCACTTGTTTAAATGGATGGATGGTGCTAATTTGTACCAAATGTTAAATACTCATTGAACACATCAATTAGCCAACCACCATTTGACAAGGGGATTTTTATGAAATTAACCAACCCTGCCTTATTCCACGAGCAAGCTCTCATTGATAACACATGGCAGTCTGCCAGATCTGCCAACATCATTGAAGTTTTTAATCCTTTTAATGATAAAAAAATCGGCACAATTCCTGACTTGTCTGCCGATGAAGTTACAAAAGCCATCGGTTTTTCCTGCCAAGCTCAGCCATCATGGGCAGCCCTAACCGCCAATGAACGAGCGACCGTATTGCACCGATGGGCGGATTTGATTGATGAAAATCGTGAAGACCTAGCCATCATTATGACAACCGAACAAGGCAAACCCCTAAAAGAATCTCTTGGGGAGATTGGTTATGCCAATAGCTTTATCCGTTTCTTTGCTGAAGAAGCCAAGCGACTTTATGGCGATGTCATACCCCCCACAAACAACAAATTGCGTTATGTCGTCCTAAAGCAACCCATCGGTGTGTGTGCCGCCATCACGCCATGGAACTTTCCATCAGCGATGATTACTCGCAAAGTCGCCCCTGCCCTTGCCTCTGGTTGCACCATCGTAGTCAAACCTGACAGCCAGACACCTTTTTCCGCTCTTGCTTTGGGCGAGCTTGCCATTCAAGCAGGCATTCCTAAGGGCGTACTACAAATTGTGACAGGTCAAGCAGAAGTAATTGGTGGCGTTTTGACAAGCGATGAACGAATCAAAAAACTCTCCTTTACAGGCTCCACTCAAGTGGGCAAACTACTCATGGAGCAATGTGCCAAAACAGTCAAAAAACTCTCCTTAGAACTGGGCGGAAACGCACCTTTTATCGTTTTTGATGATGCCGATATTGATAAAGCAGTCCATGGTGCGATGATGTCCAAATACCGCAATGCAGGACAGACTTGCGTATGTGCCAACCGTATTTATGTTCATCAGACCATCAAAGACGAATTCATTCACAAATTTAAAGCCCAAGTAGAAGCACTGACGGTAGGCGATGGTCTAACAGATGGCACAAATATTGGCTGCTTGATTAATGATACCGCCATTAAAAAAACCCAAAACCTACTCAAGGATGCGACAGATAAAGGAGCCACACTCATCACAGGTGGCACACTCCACCCTACTCACAGCCGTTGTTTTCTACCCACCATCATCACTGACATTAGTGACGACATGAATATCGCTCACGAAGAAATATTTGCCCCGATTGCTCCGATTTTTGTGTTTGATGACGAAAAGACAGTCATTGAACACGCTAACAACACCCCCTATGGATTGGCGGCTTATTTTTACACCCAAGACCATGCCCGAGCATGGCGAGTTTCCGAAGCCCTAGAATACGGTATGGTCGCCCAAAATACAGGGCTTTTATCCACCGAAGTTGCTCCTTTTGGTGGAGTAAAGCAGTCAGGGTTTGGGCGTGAAGGCTCAAAATACGGCATAGAAGAGTACATCAGCACAAAATACTGGTGCACGCAAATCAGCTAAACACCCGCAACACAGACCGCTTGGCATTAGGTCTTTAAAACATATGGGTGAACACCTATTAAGACCAGTACAAATACTGATGTACTGGTCTTAAATACCCATCTTAAACCCTTAATTGGGTAACTTGGATTAGCGATGGGGATTTATCACTGGTCAAAACTGATTTACCACAACCGCCATGATAGCCACCTAGCCCTTTATACAGACAAGTTTTAACACCTAAGCATTGCACAACAGCCATTCTCACCCCACAATTAGCCATTCATTAATCATTCATAAGTCATAGGCAAACTAACCTAAAATAACAAAAACCAACTTTTCCATTGATTAAAATTTGCTATACTAAACCTTTATGAGTAGCGAGTAGGTGTCTTGTGTTTTTTACCATGCTAGAATATGGTTGGTTTTGCTTAATGTTGTTTCCCATAGTGGCAACACTCCTACCTTTTGTCAAGCATGACCATTGGGTGTTTCGCATTTTTGACTTTCCTAGATTGCAAATCGCAGTTGCAAATTTAATTTGTCCACCAATAGGCATGGCTTTTGCTCATGCTCACCACCAAGTCTTTTGGTTAATCGCCATTGTTAATGGCTTGTGTTTTTTATATCAAGTCAGTCAAATAATCGTTTATACCCGCCTTTACCCACCTAAGGTGCACAGTTATTATGGGGCTGATGACAGTCGCACTTTATCTTTGTTGACTGCCAATGTACTCACCCACAATCATCAAGCACACCTACTACTTAATCAGATTCATCAGTTGCAGCCAGACATTGTACTGACTCTAGAAAGCGATGAATGGTGGCAAAGTCAACTTGATACACTCATGGATTGCGGTTACCATCATACCGTCAAAATCCCCCTTGACAACCTTTATGGTATGCACCTATACAGTCGCTTAGAGCTTGCAGATAGTGAGATTCGTCATTGGGTGACCGAGACATCCCCTCCATCAAATCCAGACTAAAACTTCACTCAAATGATTGGGTTTACATATACTGTTTACACCCCATGCCTCCTAGTCCCACCGAGTCCGCCACCGATAGAGATGCTGAACTGCTACTGGTAGGGCGTGAGATTGAATTCATGAATGAGCCTGTATTGGTATTTGGCGATCTTAATGATGTGGCATGGTCATCAACCTCCAAACTTTTCCAAAAAATCAGTGGACTACTAGACCCACACAAAGGGCGTGGACTCTTTAACACCTTTCACGCCAACTACCCCTTACTTCGCTGGCCACTTGATCACATTTTCATAGCCGAGACTTTATGGTAAAGGACATTCAAGTTCTTCCTAACATCGGCTCTGACCATTTCCCTGTGTATGGCAAATTTCAATATCAACCAAACAACGCCCAACCCACAGAACCCACGCCAAGTAGCGATGATATCCACGAAACATTAGACAAAATCGCCAAAAACAACCCCAATCAAGAAGTGATTAAAACCAAATATTAATGCAATCTAAATAAAGTTTCACAATACAGCGTCTTATTATCTTTTGTGAAACATTGCAACACCCCCATCAATCATTCACAATCAGTAAAATGAGCACCAAGCCTTAGAACCATTGACAAAATTCCGCCAACGCTTACACCAACTAACTTTGCACACCCCTTGTTAATTTATCCACAAAATCTGTGGATAACTTTGTGGAAAAGCAGTAGAAAAAATCATAAAGGCCTTATAAATAAACACTTACAACGCACAAAAACAATTCACACTTCTTTGGACATGATTTAAAAATATCAAATAAAATCAATAATTTATAAAATAATTTTTTCTATAAACTTCGCTTTATTTTTTATGTCGTTTTTAGTAAAAATTAACAAAAATGTTCCACGAAAACCATCAATTTCTCTTTGTGAAACCTGTGGATAATTTCATCTTTTTAGTCAAAGCTGTGAAGATAGCGCCACTTACCTAGCCAATAATCACCTAAAGCAAAATACCCCAACCTCATTCATCGGCACTCACACCGAGCAACAAAAATAACACACATAAAAGCGAAGCGATGAGTGAAAACTCAATAATGATTATGTTATAATAAGCTGACTTTAAAACACAGATAATTTTAGTTGGATAACAGACAGGTACAACATGAGTAAAGCGAAAGAACCTACCGGTAGCGTGGACGAAAATAAAGAAAAAGCACTCAAAGCAGCACTGGCTCAGATTGAGAAAAGCTTTGGCAAAAACACCATCATGTATCTAGGCGATGAATCTGCCAAAATAGATGTTGATGTCATCTCAACAGGCTCGCTATCACTTGATATCGCCTTAGGTATCGGTGGCTTGCCTAAAGGTAGAATCATTGAGATTTTTGGACCTGAAAGCTCTGGTAAAACCACGCTCACCCTACAAACCATCGCCGAATGCCAAAAGCAAGGTGGTACTTGTGCATTCATTGATGCCGAACACGCCCTAGATCCCATTTACGCCCGCAAATTAGGCGTAGACATTGACAAACTTATGGTTTCTCAGCCCGACAACGGTGAGCAAGCCCTTGAAATTGCCGATATGCTCGTGCGTTCAGGTGCGGTGGACATGATTGTCGTGGACTCAGTTGCTGCTCTAACGCCAAAAGCTGAGATTGAAGGCGAAATGGGCGATAGCCATATGGGTCTACAAGCACGCCTGATGAGCCAAGCTTTGCGTAAAATCACAGGTAACGCCAAACGCTCCAACTGTATGGTGATTTTCATTAACCAAATCCGTATGAAAATCGGCGTCATGTTCGGTTCGCCTGAGACCACTACAGGCGGTAATGCTCTAAAATTCTACGCCTCTGTACGCCTAGATATTAGACGAGTTGGGCAAATCAAAGAAGGCGAAGAAATTGTCGGCAACGAAACTCGCGTCAAGGTTATAAAAAACAAGATGGCTCCTCCATTCCGCCAAGCCGACTTCCAAATCATGTATGGCGAAGGCATCAACCATCTGGGCGAAGTTGTTGATTTGGGCGTAGATATCGGTGCTATTGGCAAATCTGGTGCTTGGTACAGCTATGGCGATAACAAAATCGGACAAGGTAAGGCCAATACCGTAAAATATCTTGCTGAAAATTCAGAGCTTGCCCAAGAAATTGAAGCCAAGATTCGTCAAGAAAAAATGAGCAAAGATACCACACCGCCAGATCACGATGCTGACGCTGGCGAACCGCCTGAATTTATTGAAGGCATGGAAGATAAAAACCTATTTTAGGTAGCCATTCTTGACCACCATTAAAACATTAGCGGAAATCCTAGCGGACATAGATGATACCATGCCTGCTAAGACTTCCGCTTTATCGTCAAGCCCCAATATTCAATCGCAGAAAAATACAGACAAATCAGACAGGCTCATTAAATCAGCTTGTACAACCAATCAACCCAAATCTTTATCAAACACAAACAACACAAAAAACAATTCTTCAAACAAACAAACCCACTTCACTAACCCAAAGCCAGACCAAACCAAGCAAAAGCAACATATCACAACCATCATTGCCAATGATACACAACAAATCCTAGATGATGCCACACGGCACGCTCTGCAAGGTGTTGACATCGAACCCATTTATCAAAATGACAAAACCACCAATCATTTGCGTTGGCTTGCCTTTTATTACCTCTCCAAGAGAGAACACTCAAGAGCCGAACTGAGACAAAAACTGCTAGACAAAGGGCATGACAGTCAGCAGATTGACGCACTGCTTGATGAATTTAGTGAAAAAGGCTATCAGTCTGATGAGCGATTTGCTTTTATGTTAATCCGTGAAAGCGTGCGGCGTGGTCGTAGCAAAAACCATATTTTGCACACCTTAAAAAAAGCCAAACTAACCCTTCCTTACTCTCTTGATGAACTCATACAGATGGCAGATATTCCTAGCATCAATGATGGGACGGTATTGGTAGATGATGACAAGATTGACTGGCTAAGACTTGCTGTGGAAGCCCGCTGTAAAAAATACGGCAACGACCGCCCTATAAGTGCAAAAGACAAAGCCAAACAACTAAGGTTTTTGCAGTATCGTGGTTTTGAGATGGGTGTATGCTTTGATGCATTAAAATATACACTAGACGACCTAGAAGAACTCCGGTTTCGTTAGACACTAATTCAAACAGAAATTTTTTAATTATTGCTAGCTTTTAAAGCAAGTCCATACACCCACTTGTTCAGGAGATGGTTTCGCCACTGTGGCAAGTTTTCTCCAAGGCATATTACTTCCATGAAAATCGCTTCCCACTGATACCATCAACCGATTTTGGGCGATAGCACGGTCAATCATTGCTCGCAAACTAGCAGGTTCATTATTAGGTAACTCACAAGCATCGCCACCAAGCTCTGCAAAATCAGCAATCAAGCGTCTGGTTCGAGTTGCTGATAGTCCATAACGAGTTGGGTGTGCTAGCACCGCCAAGCCGCCACATTCATGAATCAACTTAATGGTTTGAGCCATGCTGATGGTCTCAATCTCCACATAGGCAGATTTTCCGTCTGCCAAATATTTATCAAAAGCCGACTGCACACTGGGCACAAAACCCATTTCATAGAGCACTTGTGCAATGTGAGCTCGACCTACCGCACGTGGATTTTGCCCTGTTTTATCCAACACCGCTTGCCACAATACCTCTTGTAACGACAGAGCATTATCATTACCCGCCAAGATATTAGCAAGTTTTTGAACGATACGCCTACCTCGCTCATGACGACTATCTTGTAATGATTGCAAGGAATCATTCATTCGCCGAACATCATGAAAATCAAGAGCGACCACATGGATAATCTTATCAATCTGCTGATGTGTGCCATAACCACCTAGCAGACAATGCGTACAGCTAATCTCAACACCGTGGATTAGCGTCATACCTAAAGATTGTGCCATCGCCTTTGCTTCCACCACGCCTGCAATGGTATCGTGATCAGTTAGAGCAAAGGTCGTGATACCTGCCAAGTGTGCTTTTTTAACCAGTTCAGTTGGCGAATTTGTACCATCTGAAGCAGTGCTATGGCTATGCAAATCTATCATTTTCTACCCATAAAAACAAACACCCCATACATAGTACAGGGTGCATTGCCATTAGTCAGTTATTGTAGATTTGCGTTCATTTAGGAACGAACCCACACTCAATGGCTTAACCACTGGACGAGTCGGCGACTGACTTTGTGGTGCCGCTGCTTGTGGTGCTCCTTGACTGCTGATGGCTGCTGTATGACCTGCAGGAGCTGCCTGTGGGTTCGCTGGTTGTACTTTTGGCGATTCATCAACAGTCAGACCTGTAGCAATGACCGTAACATAGATATCATCACCCATCGATTCATCATCGACCGCACCATAGAAGATATTGCCTTCGTCAATATTAGCAATACGACCCACCACTTCAGCCACTTCTGCAGGCTCGCTCATGCCGATATTAGCACCCACGATATTGATGATAACACCTTGTGCATTTTTTAGTAGTAGATCATCAAGTAGTGGTGAACGAATCGCTTTTTCTGCTGCTGCCGCTGCACGACCTTCGCCACTAGCACGACCAATACCCATCATCGCATGACCTTTAGCAGTCATTGCAGTATGCACATCGTTAAAATCAATGTTAATCACACCAGGCTCACGAATGGTACGAGTAATACCATCAACCGCTTGCAACAGAACATCGTTCGCCTTGGCAAAGGCATCTTTCATGGTCAGACCACGATAGACTTGTAATAGTTTTTCGTTAGGCACAGTAATGATAGAGTCCACATACTGCGATAACTGCTCAATACCTTCTTGAGCCAATTTGGCACGCTTACCACCTTCAAATTTAAATGGTGTGGTAACAACAGCAACAGTCAAGATGCCTTTTTCTTTAGCGATACGAGCAATCACAGGAGCTGCACCTGTACCTGTACCACCACCCATGCCTGCAGTGATGAATACCATGTCGTAATCAGATAATAGTGCACGAATTTCTTCTTCGTCGCTTTCTGCTGCTTCACGACCCACCTCAGGGTTTGCACCTGCACCCAAGCCACGAGTCAAATCACTGCCTAGTTGTAGCTTATTCGGCACGGTTAATTTGTTCAATGCTTGACGATCTGTGTTCGCCGCCACAAAATTAATGCCTGTAACCTGTTGATGCACCATATGCTCAACAGCGTTACCACCACCGCCACCGACACCAAAAACGATAAAGCGTGCTTGTCCATCTGAGCCAAACTGGGCGTCATCTGACATACTGTATTTTGACATAAACCTCACTCCAAAAATCTAAAAACCATCGCCCAAAGGCATTATAATTTATCTTTAAGCCAATTAACCACAGCCTGCCAACCATCGGAAACCTTGTTGGCAAGACCATCATCAACCTTCATTTCTGTATAGCTATCCTTCATGAATTGCTCGCTATTTTGGTATAAGAGCGAGCCTAGCACGCTATGCAGTTTGTTATTTTTTAAGTACTCATTGATGAGTTGAATCTTTTCATCACTCAAGGTTTTTGGGCAGATACTGATATTACTATTGGTCGTCATCATGCGTACAGGCACGCCCCAATACCGCCCCAAAAAGTGTGCCATGCCATCAATCTGACAACCCCCACCCGCCAACACTACGCCCATGCCAAGCATGTTAGACATTGAGCGAGTCTCAAGTGCTTTGTTGATGTGAGTAAAAATATTCTCATAACGAGCGGTAATAATATTATTTAGGTGGCGTAAGCTAACTGTCGCTTCTCCGCCCGTGCGTCTTTTAACATTAATAAATGATGCTCGTTTTGATGGGTCCAGTATGAGCGTACCTTGTTGACATTTAAGGCTTTCTGACTCTTGAGTGGTCAGCCCAAGCTCCACCGAAATGTCATAAGTTACGGTCTGACCGCCCACATCTAGACACTCAGAAAATATCACCGCCCCATCATAATAGACACACACTTTAGTTGTTTCTTGACCAATATCAATAAAGCAAACCCCTTGCTTTTTCTCATCTTTGGTCAAGGCATATTCTGCACTCACCAAACCATCAAATAAAGTATCGCCAATGGCAATGCCTGATGCATCAATCACGCTCGATACCTGATGATGGTAACTGGCTGGCAATGCCATCACATGATTGACCACATCAATTTTATTGGCATACATATTGACAGGATCTTTAACCTCATGCGTACCATCAAGATAAGTAACAATTTGGCACAATTGAAAAATTTCACAACCCTCAGCACGCAATTTATCACGAACCAACTCTTTGGCACGATGCATATCGCTTTGTCGTACTGTCGTTTGGGTACTTGATGTATTCATCACAACAGTTTGCGTATCATTCATGGAGATCATCAACGGTGTGGATAAAGACAAACACACCTCATGAATCTGCACGCCTGCCATATCACTAGCTTCTTGTAGTGATTTGTGTATGGCACTGATGAGATATTCTCGGCGTTCAATTTTGCCAGCAGCAAACGCATCAGTGTTTGCCAAACCCACTGCCGAAATTTTAATTTTCGGATTTTCAGGTGTACCGGTTGCATAGCCTACGACTGTATGAACAGCACTTGAACTTAAATGCAATGCTACCTGTAGGTCTGACATACGAATCTTTACTCACCAATAAACAATCAATTCACCAAGCATTCAAAAAATGAATGCACCTCTTATATTTTAACACCTATAGCAATTTTGTAAAAGAGTAAACTTTATAAAAATTAGTAATTTATTCTGTTTTTGATAAAAATTCTTAAAAATAACACAAAATACCCAAAAATTATCCATCATTGCAACGCAACATCTTGATCAAAATCAGACCAACCATCAGATTATCAGACTGTCACTTTTTATGATTCATTCGTTACAGGCTCCACTTTAGTTCGCCAAGCGACCGCAAAGCCATTTTTATATCTTAAATCCACCGATTGCATACTTGGTAGTTCCGATGCCAAACTACTTTTTAGTAGCGATGCCAAACCAAATAGCTTCTGCTCGGTATTTTCATGATCAACAATCACTCTAAGTCCATTATTAAAACGAATCAGCCATGTTTGCCTTGAAGTTAGCGTAACATCTTGAGCAATCAATCCCAAAGGAGAGAACCACTCATTGATTCGCCGCATCTGCTTCATCATATGCTGTGCGTCTTTTGCGTGGGTACTGTATAAATTGACAAGCGACTCATTCATCAATTCACGCTCATCAGCCGGCACAAAAACCTCTCCATTTGCATCAAGCAAATGCTGACTACCAAAATTTGCTACCGCCCGCCTTGGAATAACAGACACCACCACGCCTTTCCGCCAGTCTCTTTTGACACTAGCACTCCCCACCCATGATAACCCAGACACCACTCGATGAATTTTGGTTAAATTTGCCCCAAAAAACTGCATTTCGCCCAGCGAATGGGTTGCCTCTTGTAAAGAGGCTATCTGTGCTTGGGTTAGGTTGTTCATCTCTAACACAAGCGGTCTAGTCGGAGCTTGATTTGCCGCTCGAAAAATAAAAAACACACTCAACGCAAAAACAATGCCACTGAGCAGTAAAATCTGCCAGAGCTTAAGCATTGGGCGTGTTTTAAAGGTTTTGATTCGAGCGTTCATGATGCTACTGCCAAGTAGAACTAAAGAAATAGGACAAATTGCATATAGTAGCGTATTTTATCATTATCGCCAAGAAAAATATGGATAAAGCGATGAATTTTTACAACCGGTTACAGTTTCACCCCAAGATATGCCAGCGTTTTTTATTTGCTAACACTTTTTGGACGAATAGCACCCAAAAGCCAACAGATTACCCATTGGCTTTTGGGTGCTAGCTAGCATCAAACAGTTAAGGTCTGCTCTAATATCGCCATACAAAACTCGGCAAAGTCCACACCAACCTCCCTTGCCGCCATGGGTACAAGGCTATGGTCGGTCATGCCAGGCACAGTATTGATTTCTAACAGATACAATTTGCCATCATCGCCCTTTAAAAAGTCCACACGAGCCCAACCACGACCACCTATCGCCTCAAAAGCACGCTTAGCCAACTTGCCCATTTGCTGTTCTTGCTTGGCGGTTAGATCTGACGGACATTGATAGACGGTGTCATCTCTTAAATACTTGGCTTCATAATCATAAAACTTGTTCTTTGGAATGATACGAATACTTGGTAAAGCGGTGTCGCCTAGCAATGCCAAAGCATACTCACCACCTGTAATGGCTTTTTCTGCCAAAATCTCGCCATGATATTGTTTCAAAGTTGGATATATCTTAGCAAGCTCGCCTGCCTTTTCAATCATCACCACGCCCACGCTACTGCCTTCACTGGCAGGCTTGACAAAGAGCGGTAAGCCAAAGTCTGTCTCCACCGCCAAAAAATCACTGTCATCTTTTAGCACCACATATGGCACATTTGGCAAGCCTAGCGACTGCCAAACAAGACGACAACGAAATTTATCCATCGCAATGGCAGACGCCAACACTCCACAACCCGTATAAGGAATGCCAAAGCCATCTAGCATACCCTGCAGGCTGCCATCTTCGCCAAAAGTACCATGCAAGACATTAAACACACGGTCATAGTCACGCAGTTTGGAGATATCCATCTCTTTGGGGTCAAAGTGATGAGCATCTACGCCTTTTGATTGCAAGGCATCAAGTACCGCCTTGCCACTTTTTAAGGAGACTTCTCGCTCGCTACTGCTACCACCGCATACAACGGCGACTTTGCCAAATTTTTTAATATTAACATCAGTCATAAACTTTTCCAAAATTTAACAATAATTTAAAAATAACCCAAAGTGTTTTAATATGAATTAAAGGTATAGATTATTATCTCTTAACTCCAAACAAATCTGCCCCACATTGCCCGCCCCTTGCGTGATAAGCAAATCATTGGCATGCAGAGTAACTTTTAGCACTTGAGCGATTTGCTCTTTATCAGCAACGCTTAGGACAATCGGCTCAACCTGTCCACGCTCACGCAAGGAGCGAGCCAAATCATCGCTTGTCGCCCCCTTAATCGGCTCTTCGCCAGCACTGTACACATCAAGCAAAATCAGTTTATCCACCTGCGATAAGACATTGACAAACTCACTAAAACAATCTCGTGTACGACTATAGCGGTGCGGTTGAAACATCATCACCAAACGGCGGTCGGGATAACTTTGGCGAGCCGCTTTAATGGTTGCTTGCACTTCGGCAGGATGATGGCCGTAGTCATCAATAAGCAAAACATCGCCCTCTTCATAACTTACCTTAGCCTGCTGTTCAAAACGCCGTCCCACGCCTGCAAATTTGCCCACCGCACGCACAATCGCTTCATCATCTACACCTTCATCAGTCGCAAGCGTGATTGCTCCCAACGCATTTAGCACATTGTGTTCGCCAGGAATATTTAGGGTTAAACGAAGTGGCTTTCGGTCTTTACGCAGTACCGTAAAATGCGTGCAAGTGCCATCCACCAACAAATCCACCGCTTGCACATCATTATGCTCTTGAAAACCAAAGGTCAATACAGGGCGAGCAATGTCATCAATCATGCCATACAGCTCTTTATCATCGCCACATACCACCGCCAAGCCATAAAAGGGCATATTGTGCAAAAACTGAATATAGGCCTGCTTTAATTTCTCAAAGCTGCCATCATAGGTATCCATATGGTCTTCGTCAATATTGGTAACGATACATGCCATCGGTCGCAAACTCAAAAAAGACGCATCAGACTCATCCGCTTCTGCCACAAGGTAACGACTACTACCCAAAGACGCATTCTTACCAGAAGCATTTAATTTGCCACCAATCACATAGGTCGGATCAAGCCCAGCTTCGGTCAGCATCATGGTGAGCAGACTGGTGGTCGTGGTCTTGCCATGTGCTCCAGCGACTGCGATGCTATGGCGATATCTCATCAGTTCGCCAAGCATATCAGCACGGCGAACCACAGGCAAGCGAGCTTGCAAAGCCGTTTGAATCTCAGGATTGGTTTTGTCAATGGCAGATGACACCACAAGCACATCGGCATTTTTGATATTTGATGAATCATGTCCGATAAAAACCGCAATGCCCAAACTCTCCAATCGCTTGGTAACAACACTTTCTTTGATGTCTGAGCCTGTAACCGTATAGCCTTGATTGGCAAGCACTTCAGCAATCCCACACATACCCGCCCCACCAATGCCAACAAAGTGGATAGTGTTAATCCGTCTCATCTCAGGTATTTCAATCAGTTGCTTAGGTAGAGTCTTGACATTGGTTGAATTTGGCATAATTTTTCTCTTTTTGGCTATCAAATAAGGTTGGTCAGTCATTTTATCTTGATAATTTTATTTAGACAAATTTAATTTATTTAAACGAATTTAAACAATCATCTGAGCAGGTTTACAATAGCCACATATATTTAAAATTGTTCAAAAAGCAAGAATGGTCCATTTATTCAAATATGACGATTTAATAAAGGGCAAGTTACACCCCATCAAGCTCATCTAATGGCGTATTTATCTGCAATCTAAGTTTTTAAAATCAAAAACGATAAGTATAAACCGCATGATTGATAATCCGACCATTGACATTTTCATTATTGGCGATAATACCACAAAACTCAAATCCCAATCGCTCAGCGACTTTTCGGCTTGGGGTGTTATGCTCACCTGCTTTGATATCCACCACAGCCATACCATAAATATTTTTAGCAATATCCATCATCGCACGCACTGCAAGAGTCATCACGCCACGCCCTTGATAATCTTGGTGTAGCCAATAGCCAATTTCTGCTTTTTTAAGATGATGATAAATATTATTTAAACTCACCGCCCCAATAATCTTATTATCATGGATAATATGGGTATGAATAGCCTTGTCATCAGCATACTGATGCAAGGCAAATTTAACAAACTCACCATAACTATTTTCGCTAAAATGATTCGCCCAAGGTAGCCATTTTCCCAAATATTCTTTTTGAGCATTGACAATATCAGCCATCTGACTAGCAAATGATGAATGCACCAAGGTTAGGCTTAATTCGTCATCAATTTCATAATAAAACATTTTATTAGTCTCTTAAAATTAACCAGATTATTCTTTAATCACACGCTCCACAATATCCGCCACTTGTTTGGTGGTGTCCGCCTTAGCAAAAGCTCGGGCGTTATTTGCCATATCTAGGCATTGCTTACGGTCAAGACTACCCAAAATCTTTGCCAATCTTTCGCCTGATAGTTCATTTTGGGGCAATAAAATCCCTGCTCCATTATCGGTCAAGGTTTTGGCATTAAAAGTTTGATGGTCATCAACCGCAGTTGGCAAGGGAATAAAAATGGGTGCAATACCCACACTGGCAATCTCACTCACTGTCAATGCTCCAGCACGACAAACAATCACATCCGCCCACGCATAAGCCGCTGCCATGTCATCAATGAATGGCAATACCTCAAAGACATGAATACTGGTATCAATCCCTGCTTGTGAATAAGCAATTAACATATCGTCATGATGGTTCTTACCACATTGATGTTTGATGGTTAAAGGCTTATCAGATAACCTTAACAATGCCACCACTGCATCATTAATCGCCTTCGCTCCCAGTGAACCACCCACAACCAGCACTTTTAGCGAAGAGACATCACTTACATCATAGCGTAAGTGCGGTGGTGCCACCTGAGTAATATCAGCACGCACAGGATTGCCCACCGTTATCAATCTCTCGCCAAAACCACCATTGAACGCCCCATCAAAAGCCTGTAGCACTTTATCGGCATAGCGAGCTAGGTTCTTATTGCTCATACCAACAATGGCATTTTGTTCATGGATGATGAGTGGTTTTTTGGCGATTTTTGCTGCCAGACCGCCAGGTGCAGTAACATAGCCACCAAAGCCCATCACCACATCGATGTGGTGCGTCTCAATAACTTTTTTGGCATTCATCACTGCCTTAAAGAGCATCAATGGCAGCTTGACCAAACGAGCAATCCCTTTGCCACGCAGACCTTGCATCTGCACATGATGCATCTGATAGGCATGCTTTGCCACCAACTCGTTTTCCATGCCTGTAGGCGTACCCAACCAATGTATCGTTGCACCCCGTTTGGCAAGCTCGTCTGCCACCGCCAATGCAGGAAAAATATGTCCGCCTGTGCCTGCTGCCATCATCAAAATATTCATAAGCATTCAATCTTTTTAAGTTCTAATATACAGAAGATAATACCTCTAGGTTAATTTGGTATTTTGAAACAAAATGTCAATAAATACAAGAAAAATTTATACGCCTTACAATTTTTCATCAAATATGTATCATTAAGACAGCTTCCCCACCAAATCACCAAAATGATACCAATATCGACCTCATCTTATCCTAATATCCGTCATTGCAAAAATCAATAAACAAAACTGCACAAATGTCATTAAAAAAGAGCGAATGACCGCCCTTTTAGAAACAAATCAGCCAATTTTATTAGCCAACCAAACTCTCAATAAACGACACAAAATCCACCGCAATCTGCGTCCCACATTGATCATCTATCTCACGCACGCAAGTTGGGCTGGTTACATTAATTTCGGTGATAAACCCACCAATGACATCAAGCCCCACAAAGTACAAACCCTTTTTCAAAAGAATGGGGGCGACTTCATTGGCAAGTGCTCGTTCACGCTCGGTTAGCGGCATCGCTACGCCAGTTCCGCCTGCTGCCAAGTTACCCCGAGTTTCACCTGTCATTGGAATGCGTGCCAAGCAGTAATCCACCACCTTGCCACCAACAATCAAAATGCGTTTATCACCCTCTGTAATGGCAGGAATGAACTTTTGTGCCATGATTGGCAAGCTCTCATTTTGTGTCAATAACTCCAAAGTCGCCCCAATGTTAGGACTATCCGTCATCAAACGAAAAATCCCCATGCCCCCCATGCCATCAAGTGGCTTAACAATCACATCATGATGTGTTTTAATAAACTCACGAAGATGTGATTGTTTTTGACTGACGACCGTTGGCGTCATCAGGTGAGGAAACTGAGTGGCAAAAAGTTTTTCATTGCACTCTTTAACACTTGTTGGATCGTTAACCACCAACACCCCTGCTCGTTTGGCAAAATCCAACAAATACAACGCATACAAAAATCTCATATCAAAAGGCGGATCTTTACGCATTAAAATCACATCAAAATCAGTCTCTTTGACGGTGTTTTTATCGCCCAGTTCATAAAAGTTGTCAGGGTTTTTAAAAACTTGTAATGATTGACAATCAATCATCAATTCGCCATTATTGAGCCATAAATCACCAATTTGACAATAATTTAAAGAATGATTTTTATCGCTAATCGCCCACGCCATTGCAAGGGTAGAGTCTTTTTTGTAGTTAATGGAAGCGATGTCATCCATAATAACCAAAAAATTTAATGTTTTCATCAATTACACCCCATATTCTTGGCGGTAGGCTTGCATTTTCACCAAGCACTCACTTTCGCCCTTATCTTGCAAAAATGCAATAATATCATCAATATCCACTAAAGAAAACACAGGTACACCAAAGTCATCTTTAATCTGCTGTACCGCCGAACGCCTATCCTGACCACATTCTTTACGGTCAAGTGCGATAACAATCCCAGCAAGGCTCGCTCCTGCATTCTTTAAAATCTCAACCACTTCTCTCACCGCTGTTCCTGCAGTCATCACATCATCTATGACCCACACCGCCTTACCAGACAAATCTGCCCCAACAAGATTTCCTCCCTCACCATGGGTTTTGGCTTCTTTGCGATTATAACCCCAATCAACATCAATACCATGCGAACGCCACAGCGTTTGTGCTGTCGTTGCCACAAAAGGAATACCCTTATATGCCGCCCCAAAAATTGTGGGGTTCTTGTCCTTTAGTTCATTTGCCAAGATACTAGCATAACCATTTGATAGCATGTCCAACGCCTTACCATTTGATAACAGACCTGCATTAAAAAAATAGGGACTAACCCGTCCTGATTTTAGGATAAACTCACCAAACTTTAAGACACCGCAATCAAGCAAAAGCTGAATAAACTCATTTTTATCAAACATAAAAACTCCAAAAATCTAAATCCAAGAACATTGTACCTTGTTTTGGGTTATTTTACCCTAATTTTGCCAAATTTATACAATAAAAAACGCACCAACATGGGTGCGTTTTTTATTATATGGCATAAACCAAAGATTAGCCTTGAGCTGCAGCTTGAGCTGCAGCAACTTCAGCAGCAAAGTCTTCTTGCTTTTTCTCAATGCCTTCGCCAACTTCTAGACGCTTAAAGCTAATGACGGTTGCATTCTCAGCTTTTAACACATCACCAACTTTCTTATCATTATCAATAACATAAGGCTGATTAAGCAAAGTAACTTCATTTAGGTACTTTTGAACACCACCGGTAATCATTTTTTCAATTACCGCTTCTGGTTTACCTGATTCTTTCGCTTTAGCTTCAATGATATCTTTTTCACGAGCCAAAATGTCAGCAGGCACACCTTCTTCATTAACTGCTAATGGGTTAAAGGCAGCAACTTGCATGGCAACAGCTTTACCAAGCTCTTCTGAACCACCTTCATAAGAAACAACAACACCAATACGCAGACCGTGACGGTAAGCAGCTAGGTTTGCACCTTCAATAACTTCGGCACGACGAATTTGGATATTTTCACCAATTTTTTGTACCAAAGCCACACGAGCCTCTTCTACACTAACACCAGCTTCGTACTCTAAACCAGAAATGGTTTCTACATCTGTAGTGTTGTTTGCCAAGGCTAATTCAGCAACTTTATTAGCAAATGCGGTAAAGCTTTCGTCTTTCGCAACGAAATCAGTTTGGCAGTTTACTTCTAGCAACAATGCTTTGCCAGTAGTTTGTGCAATGATGATAGCTCCATCAGCAGCGATATTACCTGCTTTTTTGGCAGCCTTAGCTTGACCTGATTTGCGTAGGTTGTCAATAGCAAGTTCGATATCGCCACCTGCTTCTTCTAGGGCTTTTTTACATTCCATCATGCCCAAGCCAGTACGCTCACGCAATTCTTTAACCAGTGATGCAGAAATTTGAGTCATGGTAATTACCTTTTTACAATTCAATTAAAATAGCAACAATCACAGTGATTGTGGGCAAATTTATCAAAAAAGGCGTGAACGATACTACAGACATTCACGCCTTTACAATAATCTTTAGTGATTATTCAGCTTGCTCGGCGTTGGCTTCTTGAGCTTGCTCACCGCCCTTGCCTTGGGTTTTGGCATACTCTTTGCCAGCAATGATAGAGTCCGCCATTGCAGTTGCGTATAGGCTTACTGCACGGATAGCATCGTCATTTGCTGCGATGACATAGTCAACATTGTCAGGATTAGAGTTAGTATCAACGATACCGATGACTGGAATACCAAGATTTTTTGCTTCTTTGATGGCAATGGCTTCATGGTCCACATCAATAACAAACAATGCGTCAGGTAGCCCACCCATCTCTTTAATACCGCCTAATGCACGCTCCAGCTTCTCCATATCACGAGTACGCTCAAGTGCTTCACGCTTAGTCAGTTTAGCGAAAGTGCCATCTTCAGCCTGCTTTTCAAGCTCTTTTAGGCGAGTGATAGACTGACGAATGGTTTTCCAGTTAGTTAGAGTACCACCTAACCAACGATGATCAATGTATGGCATACCAGCACGCTGTGCTTGCTCACGAATAACACCACTTGCCGCACGCTTAGTACCAACAAATAGAATTTTATTGCGATTAGCAGCTTGTTGGTTAGCAAAGTTCAATGCTTCATTGAACTGCTTAACAGTATGTTCAAGATTGATGATATGAATGCCGTTGCGAGCACCAAAAATGTATTGATTCATTTTTGGGTTCCAGTAACGAGTTTGGTGACCAAAGTGAGCACCAGCTTCTAGCAAATCACGCATTGAAACTTGAGTAGAATTTGACATATTAAATCCTTAAAAAAGATTGGGTTACGCCTCCACGAAAGTAAAATACCGAATCTATGTGCACGCATTCACTAATACTAGCAAATTAATCAAGCCCATAAACACCCCGATATTCCATGCTTAAAAGCAACCTTCATGTGTGTATTGTTGAAATAAATTATCTATCTAAAAATAGACGAATAATTATAACAAATAATATATATTAAATCAATACTTTAATTTTAAGGCATTACAGATAAAGACTTGCACCCTGCCGGACTATATTCTGCATCAACATCAGTAGCACAACTCCAAACACCTTTATTATCACGCGTCCAAATGATTTTTTTGTTATGTAGCATGCTTGCAGCATCCTGACCTAGAACAGCTTCAATTTTTGATGTATCGCTCAAACTTACCGTCAATCCCGACTGCCCTGTTTGAGCATGAGTATCGCCACCAGCAGAGGTCATGCCACTATCCGCAATCAAGTTGCTTTTTGTCCAACCCAATTGACATTCACTACCTTTACTACCCTGCAATAGGCAGATATCCACCGAACTTCGCAGCTGGCTAATTTCCATTGTAACACGACTTACTTGTGCAACAGCAATGCGACTTTGAAACTGAGGAATTGCGAACATTGCCAGCACACCAATAATCACAATAACAATCAATAATTCAATTAAGGTAAATCCTTTTTGATTAATCATACTTCACTCTCATGAATATAAAATAATGACATTATCTTAACTTCGAACCCATAAGTCAACCCCCCAAACATAAACCCCCCACATCTTCCAATGTGAGGGGTTTGAAATAAGATGCTGACGATGACCTACTCTCACATGGGCGAACCACACTACCATCGGCGCTAAGACATTTCACTTCTGAGTTCGGGAAGGGATCAGGTGGTTCCATCTTGCTATTGTCGTCAGCGTAAAAGGATTAACAACGCTGTATGAGTCTGTTTTTTTATTTTTATTCAAGATTGATTCAAGCTTGTTAGGTAAAATCTTTACACTTACTTATACAACACATGAAATGGTTTTAAACCACTTGGGTGTTGTATGGTCAAGCCAAACGAGCAATTAGTATTGGTTAGCTACACATGTCACCATGCTTCCACACCCAACCTATCAACGTCGTAGTCTACAACGGCTCTTTAGGGAAATCTTATCTTGAGGTGGGCTTCCCGCTTAGATGCTTTCAGCGGTTATCCCATCCGAACGTAGCTACCCGGCAATGCTTCTGGCGAAACAACCGGAACACCAGAGGTTCGTCCACTCTGGTCCTCTCGTACTAGGAGCAGATCCTCTCAAATTTCCAACGCCCACGGTAGATAGGGACCGAACTGTCTCACGACGTTCTAAACCCAGCTCGCGTACCTCTTTAAATGGCGAACAGCCATACCCTTGGGACCTGCTTCAGCCCCAGGATGAGATGAGCCGACATCGAGGTGCCAAACACCGCCGTCGATATGAACTCTTGGGCGGTATCAGCCTGTTATCCCCAGAGTACCTTTTATCCGTTGAGCGATGGCCCTTCCATACAGAACCACCGGATCACTAAGACCTACTTTCGTACCTGCTCGACTTGTGGGTCTCGCAGTTAAGCGCGCTTTTGCCTTTATACTCTTTGAACGATTTCCGACCGTTCTGAGCGCACCTTCGTACTCCTCCGTTACTCTTTAGGAGGAGACCGCCCCAGTCAAACTACCCACCATACATTGTCCTCGATACTGTTATATCTAAGTTAGAACCCCAACATAACCAGGGTGGTATTTCAAGGTTGGCTCCATGGCAACTGGCGTCACCACTTCAAAGCCTCCCACCTATCCTACACAAGTTAGGTCAAAGTTCAATGTAAAGCTGTAGTAAAGGTTCACGGGGTCTTTCCGTCTAGCCGCGGGTACACAGCATCTTCACTGCGATTTCGATTTCACTGAGTCTCTGCTGGAGACAGCGCTGCCATCATTATGCCATTCGTGCAGGTCGGAACTTACCCGACAAGGAATTTCGCTACCTTAGGACCGTTATAGTTACGGCCGCCGTTTACTGGGGCTTCGATCAAGAGCTTCGCTTACGCTAACCCCATCAATTAACCTTCCAGCACCGGGCAGGCATCACACCCTATACGTCCACTTTCGTGTTTGCAGAGTGCTGTGTTTTTAATAAACAGTTGCAGCAGCCTGGTATCTGCGACTGCCAACAGCTCAAAGAGCAAGTCTTATCACCATCGGCAGCGTACCTTCTCCCGAAGTTACGGTACCATTTTGCCTAGTTCCTTCAGCAGAGTTCTCTCAAGCGCCTTGGTATTCTCTACCTGACCACCTGTGTCGGTTTCGGGTACGATTTGTTTATGACTATCGCTTAGAAGCTTTTCCTGGAAGCATGGTATTTGCCACTTTGCCAGTAAACTGGCTTGCTATCAGATCTCAGTAATAGTCTAGCGGATTTGCCTACTAAACCTACCTACATCCTTCCACCTGGACAACCAACGCCAGGCTGACATAACCTTCTCCGTCCCTCCATCGCATCATAAACAAGTATTGGAATATTAACCAATTTCCCATCGACTACGCCTTTCGGCCTCGCCTTAGGGGTCGACTCACCCAGCCCCGATTAACGTTGGACTGGAACCCTTGGTCTTCCGGCGTGCGAGCTTTTCACTCGCATTGTCGTTACTCACGTCAGCATTCGCTCTTGTGATACCTCCAGCATACCTTACGATACACCTTCACAGGCTTACACAACGCTCCCCTACCACTTAATTGAAACAATTAAATCCGCAGCTTCGGCTCCTAGTTTGAGCCCCGTTACATCTTCCGCGCAGGCCGACTCGACTAGTGAGCTATTACGCTTTCTTTAAATGATGGCTGCTTCTAAGCCAACATCCTAGCTGTCTGTGCCTTCCCACATCGTTTCCCACTTAACTAGGAATTTGGGGCCTTAGCTGGCGGTCTGGGTTGTTTCCCTCTTGACGACGGACGTTAGCACCCGCCGTCTGTCTCCCGGATAGTACTCATCGGTATTCGGAGTTTGCATCGGTTTGGTAAGTCGGTGTGACCCCCTAGCCGAAACAGTGCTCTACCCCCAATGGTATTCGTCCGAGGCGCTACCTAAATAGCTTTCGGGGAGAACCAGCTATCACCGAGTTTGATTAGCCTTTCACCCCTATCCACAAGTCATCCCCTGGCTTTTCAACGACAGTGGGTTCGGTCCTCCGGTGCCTGTTACGGCACTTTCAACCTGCTCATGGATAGATCACTCGGTTTCGGGTCTATACCCTGCAACTAAGACGCCCTATTAAGACTCGGTTTCCCTACGGCTCCCCTAAACGGTTAACCTTGCTACAGAATATAAGTCGCTGACCCATTATACAAAAGGTACGCCGTCACGGAACAAGTCCGCTCCGACTGCTTGTATGCACACGGTTTCAGGTTCTATTTCACTCCCCTAACAGGGGTTCTTTTCGCCTTTCCCTCACGGTACTGGTTCACTATCGGTCAGTCAGGAGTATTTAGCCTTGGAGGATGGTCCCCCCATCTTCAGACAAGATTTCACGTGTCTCGCCCTACTTAATATGTCTCATAAACAGTTTCGCATACAGGACTATCACCTACTATGGTTGGCTTTCCCACGCCATTTTGCTACTGTAAATTTGATCGGCTCCTCCCCGTTCGCTCGCCGCTACTTGGGGAATCTCAATTGATGTCTTTTCCTCGGGGTACTGAGATGTTTCACTTCTCCCGGTTTGCCTTCTATCCAAAGAATAGAATACCTATCTTATGATAGGTGGGTTTCCCCATTCAGAAATCGCCGGGTCACAGGATATTGCCACCTCACCGACGCTTATCGCAGGCTATCACGTCTTTCATCGCCTCTGACTGCCAAGGCATCCACCATGTGCACTTCATTACTTGACCATACAACCCCAAGGGGTCTTATGGGTAATGTGTAACGATTTACCTATGTTTACGCTTGATTCAGTTCTCTTTACTTTATCCAATCACCTTCTATAAAAGAAGTGGAGTGTGATTGGAATGGTTAATTATTTGTTGGAATTAAATAATTAACCCAGACTCATATTTTCGTTGTTAAATAATGATATGAACTTCGTCAGTTCATAAAGTTAAAGCATAAATAAGAAATCTCTTATCAAATTGCTTATGTATGCTTTTGATGTTTAAATATGGTGGAGTTAAGGAGAGTCGAACTCCTGACCTCCTGCGTGCAAGGCAGGCGCTCTACCAACTGAGCTATAACCCCAATATGGTGGGTCTAATAAGACTTGAACTTATGACCCCCGCGTTATCAACACGGTGCTCTAACCAACTGAGCTATAGACCCGTTTTAAACATCTTACTAAAGAACAACTTGTTGTGAATTCTTGCTAATCAGATAATATCGTTAAGGAGGTGATCCAGCCGCAGGTTCCCCTACGGCTACCTTGTTACGACTTCACCCCAGTCATCGACCCCACCGTGGTGATCGCCCTCTTGCGTTAGGCTAACCACTTCTGGTGAGATCAACTCCCATGGTGTGACGGGCGGTGTGTACAAGGCCCGGGAACGTATTCACCGCAGCATTCTGATCTGCGATTACTAGCGATTCCGACTTCATGGAGTCGAGTTGCAGACTCCAATCCGGACTACGATAGGCTTTTTGAGATTGGCATCACATCGCTGTGTAGCAACCCTTTGTACCTACCATTGTAGCACGTGTGTAGCCCTGGTCGTAAGGGCCATGATGACTTGACGTCGTCCCCGCCTTCCTCCAGTTTGTCACTGGCAGTATCCTTAGAGTTCCCGACTTAAATCGCTGGTAACTAAGGAAAAGGGTTGCGCTCGTTGCGGGACTTAACCCAACATCTCACGACACGAGCTGACGACAGCCATGCAGCACCTGTATCAGAGTTCCCGAAGGCACTAAGCTATCTCTAGCGAATTCTCTGTATGTCAAGACCAGGTAAGGTTCTTCGCGTTGCATCGAATTAAACCACATGCTCCACCGCTTGTGCGGGCCCCCGTCAATTCATTTGAGTTTTAACCTTGCGGCCGTACTCCCCAGGCGGTCTACTTATTGCGTTAACTGCGTCACTAAGTCTTCAAGAGACCCAACGACTGGTAGACATCGTTTACGGCGTGGACTACCAGGGTATCTAATCCTGTTTGCTACCCACGCTTTCGAACCTCAGTGTCAGTATGATGCCAGGAAGCTGCCTTCGCCATCGGTATTCCTCCAGATCTCTACGCATTTCACCGCTACACCTGGAATTCTACTTCCCTCTCACCTACTCTAGCCACCCAGTATCAGATGCAGTTCCCAGGTTAAGCCCGGGGATTTCACATCTGACTTAAGCAGCCACCTACGCTCGCTTTACGCCCAGTAATTCCGATTAACGCTTGCACCCTCTGTATTACCGCGGCTGCTGGCACAGAGTTAGCCGGTGCTTATTCTGTGGGTAACGTCAGGGCTAGCTGGTATTAGCAACTAGCTTTTCCTCCCCACTTAAAGTGCTTTACAACCAAAAGGCCTTCTTCACACACGCGGCATGGCTGGATCAGGCTTTCGCCCATTGTCCAATATTCCCCACTGCTGCCTCCCGTAGGAGTCTGGGCCGTGTCTCAGTCCCAGTGTGGCTGATCATCCTCTCAGACCAGCTACAGATCGTCGCCTTGGTAGGCCTTTACCCCACCAACTAGCTAATCCGACTTAGGCTCATCTATTAGCGAGAGCTAAAAGCCCCCTTTCTCTCGTAAGACGTATGCGGTATTAGCGTAAGTTTCCCTACGTTATCCCCCACTAATAGGCAGATTCCTAAGCATTACTCACCCGTTCGCCACTAATCTTCTCTAGCAAGCTAGAGCGTCATCGTTCGACTTGCATGTGTTAAGCCTGCCGCCAGCGTTCAATCTGAGCCATGATCAAACTCTTCAGTTTAATCTTTCTAAGTAACCCATTAAGTGGGTCAATCTTGGCTCATTTATTACTAGCAAATTTGCTCATCGTGTAAATGAATTAACTTTGAGTATTTTTGCTTGATAAATGATAATTTTTGTATTATCTTGTATTAGCAAAAATCCACACAAGTTGTTCTTTAGTTTGGATTTTAAATAGTGTCATTCGTTGTCGTCCAGCGAATGAGTGCGTATTATACGCTGTTTTTATTTGGTGTCAAGCTTTTTTTAAAAATTTTTAAAGTTTTTTTGAGATTTGTTAATTCTCGTCTCAAATTTTTTAACTTATTGAATTTAAATAAGTTTTTTATGACTTGCTGTGCTTGAGTGGTGGGTATTATACAGGGTTTTAACAGGGTGTCAACGACTTTTTTTGAAATTTGATAAAAAAATCATAAATATTTTGTATATTATTGATTTTTAATAATAAAATATTCAATACCATCTTGCTGTCATCGCCTTCTTTATCAGATTTAATTATTGACAAGAGTTTTTCATCTGTACAACTTAAATCAGTGCTCTAGCTTAAGCAGTAATGAACTCAATTTTATCATCACCAAACTTCATATTAAGTATAGCTATTCAATTTTTAGGTATACCGACTCATACGACCGATGGGCACTGCTAAACTAAAACTGCTACTTTAAATTTTAGGATTGTGGCATGATTAAATGATTAGGTTTGGCTACTGGTTTAAATATCAATAATTATTCCCTGCCGCCACCTTAAGAGAACAATAAATGAAAAAGCCCATACAGAGATAGGGGGTTTTTTATTGTATCAAAATAAAAACAATGACAGTTCTAGGTAAAATCAACCCAAACTACTGGCATGATAATTGATATGGGCAATCTTTAAAATATTAACTCAAAAAACAGCTTTCACCCTTATAACTTAGAATGAGCATTTCTCTTAAAAGTCGTCCAAAATCCTGACAAAGCATAAATCATACCAATGGCAAGTATGCCAACAGGAATGTCATACAACACTACACCCATGACCAGCACACCCACAATCAGGGCGACAAAAGGAACTTTTTGGCGGTCAAATTCTTTGAAGCTGTAATATTTGACATTACTAACCATTAAAAGCCCACAAATAACCGTCCACACTGCACAGATGGCGGTCAATAATGAAGTAAAAGCCTCACCATGATCTTTAAAGACCAACACACTAGCAGCAACCAAAATCGCCGCCAAAGGACTTGCCAATCCGATGAAGTACTTCTTATCCACCGATCCGATTTGCACATTGAATCTGGCAAGACGAAATGCTGCACAAGCTGAGAACACAAACGCAGACGCAATTCCAATCCGTCCTAACTCATGCAAGGCGAAATGGTACATAAGAATGGCAGGGGCAAGCCCAAAAGCAATACAATCAGCCAGACTATCTAGTTGCTCACCAAAGGGGCTTTGGGCATTTAACATTCGAGCAGCTCGCCCATCCATACCATCCAAGATGGCAGATAGGAAAATGGCAAAACATGCTTTCTCAAAGCGTCCTTCGCTACTGGCAATGATGGAAAAAAACGCCGAAAGCATGGACGCAGTGGTAAATAAATTTGGTACAAGGTACACACCACGACTGACCTTTTTTTGGTTACTGGATTGTTCAGCATCTACCGCCTCTAGTTCCACCACCTCAAAAGTAATGCCATCATAATCATCATGGGTGTTCTTTTTGGATTGAGTATTTGTCATGATTTTTTTTGTTTAAAGAGTTGTTTTATTCACCCACTAGCCATTTAACCACCGCCATCTCATCAAGGCTCATGGCAGGTGCATCTGCAGGTTTTAGGATTGGAGCAAGCGTTTCTAAAATAGCTTTGGCGTGTTCGTCGAATTGCCAAGGCGGATTGATGATATGAAGCCCTGTGCCATTCATGCCTACTGCCACATCATTAGGGTATAGGTTTAGCTCACAAACAAGCTGACGGCGGATTTCGGTGCGTTTCATTTTTTTATAGAACAACTCTACCGCTTCTTTGTTCTTGATGGGATACCACAGCACAAATGTTCCTGTGGAAAATTTTTTGTGGCTTGCCACCAGTAAATCTACCAAACGGCTAAAATCTTTATGTTCCTGCTCAAAAGGTGGGTCTAGTAAGATAACGCCCCGTTTTTCTTTTGGCGGTAATACAGCAGGCACACCCTCAAAGGCATTGCGATGATGGATACCGATAGGGAGTTGGTAGAGTTGGTAATTTAAGGCATCGTACTCATCTGCCACCGCCTCAAAAGCTTCGACACGCAAGGGTGCATTACTTGAATGGTTCAAGGCATGATTAGCAATCCACCAAGGCGACCCTGGATAGACATGCTTATCGTAAGTTTTGCGAGCAATGTCAAGGTCTAATAGATACTGAGCGATGGCTTTTGGTGGCGTAGTAAGATTGGTATTTTCTAAGGTACGAATACCTCTATCAGCTTCACCTGTTTTGGTTGCCTCTACACCCTCCAAAGAGTACAGCCCACGCCCACCATAGGCGTCAAGCACATAAAAAGGTTTGGCCTTGGCACTAAACTGGGCGAGAATCTGTAATAATAAAATATGCTTGGCAACATCAGCAAAGTTGCCAGCGTGATAGGCGTGTTTATAATTCATGATAAAATTGCGTGTTATTTCAAATAACTTATGGTAGCATAACTCACGATTTTTGGCTATTTTTATTTATTATGACCGCTTTCTATGCCGATTGGCACACCCTAATTGACCCCAAATTAGACGACTTTATTACCACAGGCACGATGGTGCTTGACAATGTCTTTGACAAAGATGGCTTAACCCTCTTACAAAATGAAAGTGGCTTTATAGAATATAAAGAAGCAAAGCTTACCCATGGCGAACGAGCAAGTGCCATTCGTGGCGATAGTATTCGCTGGATTGACGAATCTTGCCCTGTGGGTATGGCATATCTTGCAACAATTGATGAACTTGGGCGATATTTCAACCAAACCTTGTATGCAGGCATTCGTTCTAGCGAAGCTCATTATGCGTGCTATCCGTCAGGTTTTGGCTACAAATGGCACTCAGATAATCCTAAAGGACGAGATGAGCGAGTGATTTCTGCGGTATTTTATTTAAATGACAACTGGGCAGCTGACGACGGTGGTCACATCACGGTTGTAGATAAAATCGGTCAGACAAGACAGCTTCTGCCACAACTTAATCGTCTTGTGGTGTTTGACAGCAATCTATTACATCAAGTGGAAATCACCAACCGCACACGGTTTTCTATCGCTACTTGGCTTCGGCGTGATGATAGGCTCTGATGAGTACGATAAGTAAATAGCAGTGCATCATGCTTTATATTATAATCACCCTATTATTTGGGCAGGTTCATTTGTTGCGGGACAACACACCACGCCCTACCCGTCTTTGACTGGCTTGTCAAACCAAGGGGTAGTTCCACCCCTTAGCTAAAATCTCATCGCACCGCCTAAGAAAAAACCTCTAAAAATTCATACTTAGCGATACGCTGACATTTCTCCCCTGCTGTGGCACAAAAGGCAGAAACGAGTTGTGAACATAGATTTTTTCATTAAGCAAATTGTTGGCACGAACCGACCAAGTATAACCCACCTGCCCTTTATACCCATGATAATCCAAGCCCAAATTTAAAAGGTTGTAGCCTTTTGTGGCATGCTCACTGATATAAATGGGACAAAGTTTGTTGCGTCCTGCGTTATGATAGGGGCATTCGCTGTCGTATTTGGCGGCGACAGACTCTGATGTGCGTTTTTGGACAAAGACCTTGCTAAACTCCAAAGACGACGACCAATTACCGTGTTCGCCATTGATACGAAATCCAAGACGGTCAGGCGACATTCTAGGAGCGTGGCGGTCAGGGCGTGTGATGGTCTTTTGACCGATGATGGGGCGTTTGTAGATGGCACACTCTTCTTCATAATCTGGGTGCGTTCTGCTCCACCCACACTCCTCTGGGTCTTCGTAGCCAACCAGCTGTCTGTCGCCATAGATATTACCCACAAAAATCGGCTCAAAGTCATACAATCTGCCACGCACTTTATCGCCAAAGACTGCTACTTTATAATTGGGGTTCACTTGATAGCCGACTTCAAGCTCCGCCCCACGAATCTTAGCTTTGGACTGGGTGTAGCGTCTCATCGCAAGGTTGCCGACCTTGTAGAGATTTTCTGGGTGAATAAAGTTATCAAAATTATTGCCATAGACACTGCCTTTGATATGCCATTTATCGCCTTTGAAGTTTAGACCAAGTTCTAAGTTATCCGATTTTTCCTTATCCAAGTTTTTGTTACCAAACATAAAGGAATTGGTCGCCAAATGCTTGCCGTGATAATAAAGCTCCATCGGGCTTGGTATGCGTTCGTTATGCGAATAAGTGGTATCAAGGCGAAGCTTTGGTGTGATGTCGTACAAGGCGGTAATGGCGTAGGATTTAGCGTTTTGCTTGTAGGTCGTCAAATCAGGATACTCTTGGCGAACCGCTCGCCCATAGCGTTTTAGAGTGTGGTCAATCTCATCTAGGTCATAATGCACAGGGATTTTGGTGTTTTCAAAACGATAGCCAGTCTCTAAAGTGAGCTTGCCAAACTTGGCATTGGTCAAGGCAAACAGCCCCAATGATTTTTGGGTGTTCTCTACCAGAGGTCGGCGGTTTTCTGACTTTTCTTTAATGCTAGGGATTAGGGCGTGCGTGCGGTTTTGGGCGTAGTCAGCTCCCCATACCAGACCGTATTTGTCTTTAATGCTGTGATGAAAGCTTAATTTGCCCAGATAAGCATCATTGCCATAATAAACAGGATTGCCCTGCACAAACCGCTCTTTGCTCCCTGTCATAATGGGCTTGCCTTCGTCAAACTCAGTGTGCTTGTAATTGGTGTAGCCTAAATTTAGCTTGACTTTGTCTAGCCAGTTAAATGGCTGATTCAGCTCGCCTTGAATACTTGTGGAGCTTGACCGCATTTCAAGCCAAGGGGCTTTGTGATGATGGTCGTGCTTATGTCCATAGACATGGTCGTGGCTGTGGGCGGGGTCAGCTTCATGGTCGTTGCCGCAGTGGAAATGGAGCGAATCAAGCATGTCGGTGTCGTCCATCAGGTGCGGATAAATCGTCAAATAGTGGCGACCTCGCCCAAGTTTGTTATGAGGGTCGATGACATGGGCAGCACATTCGTCATATTTATGATTGTGTCCCACAAGCCCATAGTTCTCACGGCGTAGGGTATGGGCAATCCCCAGATGACCTTTGTCGCCGATGTAGGATAAGCCTATGGTGCTGGCTTTGGTGTTGTTGTACGAATCAGGCAGATACTTTAAGGTCTCGCCGTCAAACTTGATGGCAGGGACATTGTAAGGATTGGCATCTCTTGCCAGACCCTCCACACGCATCGCCAAACGGCTACCTAGCGGAAAGGCAAGCGAGCCTGTAATGAGCTTTTCGTCCGAGCCTGTGGTATAGCGAAACAAAGACTCGCCCTCCACGCCAGACGGCAGACGGCTTGGTACTTTGCCGTCTATCACATTGATGACCCCAGCAGGCGAAGCGTTGGCGTGCATAAGCGTACTTGCCCCACGCACAAGCTCCACACGACTGGCAAGTAGCGTATCCACCGACACGGCGTGGTCAGGACTGATGTTTGACATATCCGCCACACCCAAGCCGTTGTTTAAGACCTTGACACGCACACCCTCTTGCCCACGCACAACAGGAGCGGATGCACCACCCCCAAAAGGATTAGAATGAACACCTAGCTCGCCTGTTAGGGCATTGCCTAGCGTGGCTGAACGCTGCTGCAACTTAGACTTAGATATAGTGGTGTCAGAAGCCTTTTGGTTGCCAGAAAAAGCACTCCCTGATAGCAAAGTCTTATTTAATGCGACCACCATGGGATCTAATGCCACACTTGGTTCATCATGCAAAATCTCATCGGCATAAACCACCTGTGTTAACAGTGTCAGTATCGCCAGTGGTAAAGTCTTTCGTTTCATCATGTTGTTGCTCCTGTACGCCTGTATTATAATCATATTATAACATAACAATTCTTAATAAGAATACACCTTTAGCAATATTTTATTAAACTTCCATGCAAAAACCGCACCAATATTATGGTGCGGTTTGGCTAAGCAATCAAACCTAACTAAAAATTAGTTATAACCTGCTTTTTTCATCAGCATGATGGCCTTTTGTTGGTTTTGACCAGCAACAGCGACATTGATGAAGTCCTGCTTAAAACTTCCCCAACGAGATACAAGTGGTGTGGCACTTACACGAGCATTGGCAGGATACTCAAAATTACGGTCGGCATATAATTTTTGAGCTTCTGCACTTGATAGCCATTCGATGAATTTTTGAGCCTCGGCTGGGTTTTTGCTGTGTTTTAGTACACCCGCACCAGAAACATTGACATGCGTACCTTTACCGCCTTGATCAGCGAAGAATACTTTAACATTATTTGCAACGGCAGGCGTTTTATTGATCAAACGACCATAGTAATAAGTGTTGGCAATACCCACATCACAGCGACCTGCATTGATTGCTTCTAATAATGCCGTATCATTAGAAAATGGCGTGGTTGCTAGGTTATTCACCCAACCTTTAACGACACGCTCAGTTGTTGCTTGACCGTGATTGGCAATCATGGTTGCTACCAATGATTGATTGTACACATTATTAGAAGTGCGTAGACATAACCTACCTTTCCATTTTTCATTAGCTAGATCAGCATAAGTTGAAAGTTGGCTTGGGTTGACAGTCTTGGCATTATAAAAAATGGTACGAGCTCGCACTGACAGACCAAACCATTGGTTATTAGCAGCTCTTAGGTGTGATGGAATGTTATTTTTTAGTGCAGTGGAATTGATTGAACGAAGTAGTCCCATTTGTGAAGCTTTCCACAAATTTCCTCCATCAACAGTAATCAGCACATCACCTTTGGTATTTTTACCCTCAGCTTTAATCTTTGCCATCAATGGGCCATCTTTATCATTAACCAGTGTAACTTTTGTGCCTGTTTTGGTTTGGTATGCCTGCACAATCGGTTTTAAAAGCTCGTCAGCACGAGATGAATAAACCACCAATTCGCTAGCAAATGCTGGTAGTGCCATCAATACAGTCACCTGAGCGGTCAAAATTTTTTTTAACATAAACTCGTCCTTCTTTAAAAAAGCCAATCTAATGGCATACATTAAAATAAAACACCAGATGGCAATCTTTTGATAAAAAATTTCACAAAATACTGCCGTTTTCTGCTATATTATAATACAATATTGGTATATTAACAATAATTATTATCATTAATAAGCAATCATTATCACCCTATATAGATTAGCACAATTATGACAAATTCAACGCTGATTGCACGCTTATGGCTCGGACTTTGTTCTTTATTAGTCATCATTCCTTTAGGTGTCATTTTATCTTCCCTAGGTGAGTTTGATACCGAGATTTGGCAGTTTTTACTTGATTATGAACTGGGTCATTTATTAAAAAATACACTATGGCTCGCATTATCCGTAGGCATCGGCGTAACCGTACTTGGCACAAGTACCGCTTGGCTAACCGCCATGTATCACTTTCCACTCAAACGGCTCTTTTCTTGGGCAATGATGCTACCTTTGGCGGTGCCTGCTTATGTACTGGCTTTTGTACAGCTTGGGATTTTTGATTATACGGGTGTCATCAGTACTTATCTAAGAGAAGCATGGGGGCTTAACAATGGTCTGCCTAACATTAGGCATGGCGGTGGCTTGGCACTCGTCATGAGCCTAACTTTATATCCTTATGTCTATTTACTCTCCAAAAACGCCTTTAGTAGCATGGGTAATCGTGCTTTAGAAGTTGGTGCATCCTTAGGGTTGTCAAATCGACAGTCCTTTTTTAAAATCGCCTTGCCCATGGCACGCCCTTGGATTGCCAGTGGCATCATATTGGCATTGATGGAAGTGTTGGCGGACTTTGGGGCGGTATCTATTTTTGGTTATGATACTTTTACCACCGCCATCTATCAAGCGTGGTATGGTTTTTTTAGCATTGAAACCGCCAAGCAACTAGCAAGTCTTTTGGTTGGCTTGGTGTTTATCTTTTTGGTATTAGAGCAGCTTAGCCGTGGCCGCAAAAGTTTTGAAAGCACGGGTCGCGGTAGTTATCATCGTATCATTGACTTACATGGTATCAAAAAATGGCTGGCATTTAGTTACTGTGCTAGCATATTGTTTTTGGCATTCTTATTACCCATCATACAGCTTAGTCTATGGGTTATTGAAACTTGGCAGGGCATTGATTTTATCGCTGTTGTTGAACAAACCAAAAACTCCATCATCGCTAGCCTATCTGCCGCTGCACTCGTTTCTATCTTTGCCTTTTTTATTAGTCTAAGCATTCGCCATGATACTAGCAAATTTGCCCTAATCAGTGCTAGAATCGCAACGCTTGGTTATGCCATTCCCGGCTCAGTGCTGGCGGTAGGTGTGTTCATTCCTGTGGCGTTTTTGGATAATTATTTGATTGAATACATACCAGCATTTGCCGAGCATGATGCCATCTTTAAAGGAACAGTCATTATTCTACTCATTGCTTATTTGATTCGTTTTTTGGCATTAGGTGTACAAACAATGGATTCTGGCATGAAACGCATTAAAAGTACCCACATTGAAGCCGCCAAAAGCCTAGGGGCAACACCTCTTTCATCACTTTTTAAGGTACATTTACCCCTCATTAAAAGTTCGTTGGGCGTTACCCTACTCATGGTATTTGTAGATACCATGAAAGAAATGCCAATCACTTTAATGATGCGTCCGTTTGACTGGGACACACTGGCAATACGCATCTATTCTTTTACAAGCGAAGGTATGTACGAACAAGCCGCCTTGCCTGCATTGACCATCGTGCTAACAGGACTAATTCCTGTCATTTTATTCGTCAAAATAGACCAAAAGAGCTAAGTTATGCTAACCGTAGAAAATTTATCCATCAAGTTTGACAACAAGACGATTTTAAGCGATGTCAATTTTACTTTAAAAACTGGTGAAATCGCTTGCCTGCTTGGCGCTTCTGGTTGCGGTAAAACAACCATACTACGCTGTCTGTCTGGTTTTGAAAAGCCAAGCACTGGGGTGATTTCTTTAAATGACCATACACTATTTAATAACAACACCAACATTGCTGCTCACCAACGCCAAATCGGCATGGTATTTCAAGATTACTCCCTTTTTCCACATTTGACTGTGGCTCAAAATGTCGGATTTGGCTTAAGTCATTTGGATAAATCCAAAAAAAATGCTCGCATTGATGAGTTATTGACACTGGTCAATCTAAATGCATACAAGCATCGTTATCCACATGAGCTATCAGGCGGACAACAGCAACGAGTTGCCTTGGTGCGTGCTCTCGCCCCAAAACCTAAGCTAATCTTGCTTGATGAACCTTTTTCCAACCTTGATGTTGAGCTACGCACCAACCTATCCAAAGAAGTACGCAAGCTACTCAAATCACAAAATGTCAGTGCCATCTTGGTAACCCATGAACAGTCTGAAGCTTTTGCCATGGCAGATGTGATTGGCGTAATGGCAGATGGCATCATTCAGCAGTGGGCAGACCCAGAAGTACTGTATCACCGCCCCACCAATGCACAGGTTGCCAGTTTTGTCGGAGAAGGTGTCTTATACGATATTCTCAAAGTTCACCCCAATGGTATGGAATGCTCTTTTGGTTTTATTCCTTTATTGCCAAACAACAGCCTAGACACACAGATGCTCATCAGACCGCATGATGTCATTCAAACAAACAATCAAGGCATCGCTGTTAGCATCATAGACAGGGATTTTCGTGGAGGAGACTGGCTTTACACCCTACAAAACAATCAGGGCGATACACTATTTATGCAAACTTCCATGACCAAAGACCGCCCTGCCCATAGAATTGGCGACACCATTGAGGTTGCGATTCATCAAGTGGCAACCTTTTAGCTTAAAAAAGCACATTCTAAGATGTTGATGACTTCATTCAATCATCTTGGATAAAAGCAACTTACTTGTAGTATTGTATTGATTATCATCGTGTATAATGCCTAGATTTAACTCAAGCCGGTTATAACAATTAGGAACTCCCATGACCCCTGTTCTATCTTTATCCACCATTTTATTAAAAGAACCATCTGTTACCCCCAATGACTTTGAGTGCCAAAACATCTTGGCAGATTTTTTGGGTGCGTTAGGCTTTGAATGCGAATTCATGTTCTTTGGCGACCCTAATGATCAAGGCAGTAACGCCCAAATCAAAAATCTCTATGCTAAGAAAAAAGGCACAGACCCTACCGCTCCACACTTATGTTTTGCAGGACATACCGATGTTGTGCCTGTAGGCGATGAGAAACTTTGGACCTACCCACCCTTTTCGGCGACTGTTGCAGATGGTTATCTATGGGGGCGTGGTGCGTCTGACATGAAGACTGCGATTGCTTGTTTTTGTGTGGCGTGTGATGAATTCATCAAACAAAACCCTAGCCATAAGGGTGATGTCTCATTACTCATCACATCAGATGAAGAAGGTGTGGCAATCAACGGTACTCAAAAAGTTGTGCAAGCGTTGGCGGAGCGTGGTGAGCGTATGGACTTTTGTCTTGTGGGCGAACCATCTAGCACCCGTACACTTGGTGATATCATCAAAAACGGCAGGCGTGGCTCATTAAATGGCAGACTTACCGTAACTGGCAAACAAGGGCACATCGCCTATCCACATCTGGCGGTCAATCCCATGCACGAACTTGCCTCTGCTCTTGCCGAACTTGTGGCGACCAAATGGGATGATGGCAACGCCTATTTTCCAGCAACCAGTATGCAAATATCCAACCTAAATGGTGGCACAGGTGCAAGCAATGTCATCGCTGGAAATGTACAAATGCTGTTTAATTTTCGCTATTGCACCGAAAACACAGCAGAGAGCCTAAAAGCCAAAACTCACGCCATTTTGGATAAACATTTTAAGGACAGCAAGGCGACTTATGAGATAGAATGGAATCTATCAGGCGAGCCATTTTTAACTAAGCGAGGTAGCTTTGTTGATGCGGTCGTCTCTGCCATCAAAGAAACTACAGGTACAGACAGCAAACTTTCTACGAGTGGCGGTACATCAGATGGCAGATTTATCGCTCCCATTATGAATGCCCAAGTAGTAGAGCTTGGCGTATTAAATGACACCATTCATCAGATTGATGAAAAGGTGGCGGTAGATGATTTGGAGAAATTATCGTTGATTTATGGCAAAATCTTAAAAAAATTAATCGCCTAGTTCTAACCACCAATCAAAACCCCCTATATTTAGGGGGTTTTGATGATTGCCATCAAGGCGTATAGTAAGTTGCCGAACCTAGTCCAACAGGCAAGCCAAGTACGAACACCCAAATGCAAAACAGGGTTGTCCAGCCCACTAGGAAAATAAGCGAATAAGGAATCATCAGCGACATCAATGTTCCAACACCTGTATCCTTCTTATAACGAATTGCCACCGCCATGATAAGACCAAAGTAACTCATCATCGGCGTGATGATATTGGTGGTGCTATCACCAATACGATACGCCGCCTGAATCGTCTCTGGTGCATAGCCTGTGAGCATAAGCATTGGCACAAAAATCGGTGCGGTAATCGCCCACTGAGCAGATGCCGACCCAAGCATCAGATTGACAAATGCACAAATCAAAATAAAACCAACCAATAGCAAAGGTCCTGTCAAACCAATCTCGTTCAAAAAGTTCGCCCCTGACACCGCCATGACCGAACCAATATTTGACCAGTTAAAAAATGCAGTAAACTGAGCGGCAAAGAATACCAGTACGATATACATACTAAGAGAACTCATGGCAGCACTCATGGCATCTACCACATCGTTATTGGTTTTTATGGTGCCTGTAATCTTACCGTACACAATGCCTGGAATGGCAAAAAACACAAAAATAAACACCACAATACCATGCAAAAATGGCGAACCTGCCACAAGACCTGTCTCAGGATGTCTTAACACGCCATTGGCAGGCACAATCGTCCATGCCAATAACAAACAAAAAACAACCATCGACACACCAGCCCAGAAAAGCCCTTTTTTCTCAATGGCGGTCAGTCGATCCACTTTGCTGTCTAGCACACTTGGGTCGTTGGCGTCATTAGGATTGTACTTACCCAAAGATGGCTCAACGATTTTTTCAGTGATAAAATATCCCAAACCACTGATTAAAAATGTACTTACTGCCATAAAATACCAGTTGGCTTCTGCACCCACCATATATTCAGGGTCAATGATGCGTGCCGCCTCTTGGCTAATGCCAGACAATAAAGGATCAACAGTACCTAGTAGCAAGTTGGCACTATACCCACCTGAAACACCTGCAAAGGCGGCGGCCAATCCTGCCAATGGGTGTCTGCCAAGTGAATGAAAAATCATCGCCGCCAGTGGAATTAGCACCACATAACCCAACTCTGATGCGGTATTTGACATGATGCCTGCAAAGACAATCACAAGCGTTACTATCTTAGGTGGTGCGTTCATAACAAGCCCACGAAGTGCAGCCGATATCATGCCAGAACGCTCAGCAATACCTACGCCAAGCAAAGCAACCAACACCGTGCCAAGCGGTATGAACCCTGTGAAGTTCGACACCAGATTTTCAACAATTCTAGCAAGCCCTTCGCCATTAAGTAGGTTATTGACATAAATCATGCCATCTTCGGCACGACCTTTTGCACCCTCTGGGCGAGGGTCAATGACCGAAACACCCATATAAGACATCACAGCAGATAATGCAAGCAGTATCCCTGACATCCATACAAATAAAATCGCAGGGTGTGGCAAAAGATTGCCAAGCCATTCTACACCCTTTAAAAATCGTCCCATACGAGTAGAATTTTGCTGTTGCATATTTACTCCCTCACAACAAAAAAGCAGACATGATCCAATATCACCATAAAGTTGATCATAAGCATAGAGTCAATCATAAGACAACAAACCCTAATGCTCAAACCCCATCATTAAAACACACTTGCGTAAGAAAAACAAACTTTTCATCATATGATTTATAAGTAATGGTTATTATTTGTTACACAGCGATAAAACTTATCTAAAATAGAATAAAAACCATCTCACAAGCCAACACTTCAATACCAGATAACCATGATTCAATTGCCACAAAAAACCACTTAAAGCCACACGACCTTAAATGGTTCAAGAAATGGGGCAAATCAAATATCTACAAGCCTGCTTGTTCGGTCTAAACAATCAATCTAATTCATCAAGCCATGCCATCTGAATAGCTTCCAAGATGGCTTCGTTTGATTTATTAGGATCATCATCAAACCCTGCAAGTTCACACACATAACGATGCAAATCAGTAAAGCGAATATATTGCACATCTTCATCTGGGTATTTTTCAGACAGCTCAATGGCGATATCTAGCGTATCATGCCAAGTTAATTTCACAACACTTCTCTTTATTGGTTCAAAATTTGGTAAATTTTATCAAAATTAGTCAAAAAATGATATAATAAGTGCATTTTTAACGACCAAAAAACATCATGACCGTACAAACACACAACCCAAAACATCAGCCAAACCCAAAAACCAAGCCACAAATTGCCAAGGCTGACCCCACCAATCCACACCTAACACCGATTGACCGTGAGATTTTAACCCCACCAAATGGACATAAAAAAGTACTATTGCACTCATGCTGTGCCCCTTGTTCAGGCGAGGTCATGGAAGCCATGCTTGCTAGTGGCATTGAATTTACCATTTATTTTTATAATCCTAATATTCACCCAAAAAAAGAATACGAAATCCGCAAAAACGAAAACATCGCCTTTGCCAAAAAGCACGGCATTCCCTTTATTGATGCAGATTATGACATGGATAACTGGTTTGCTCGTGCCAAAGGCATGGAGCAGGACCCCGAGCGAGGTCGCCGTTGTACCATGTGTTTTGATATGCGATTTGAACGCACCGCCTTATACGCCCATGAAAATGGCTTTCCTGTAATGACAAGCTCATTAGGTATTAGCCGTTGGAAAAATATGGCTCAAATCAATGATTGCGGTCATCGTGCAGTCGCCCCCTATGAAGGTTTGGACTACTGGGATTTTAACTGGCGTAAAGGCGGTGGCAGTAGTCGCATGATTGAGATTAGCAAACGAGAACATTTTTATCAGCAAGAATACTGCGGTTGTGCTTATTCTTTGCGTGATACCAATAATTTTCGCCGCAGTCAAGGGCGAGAGCCGATTAAAATTGGCGTCAAATACTATGGCGACGATGAATAGATGAGATAGAAATACTCAAAAAGACTGCCAGTTAGCGGTCTTTTTTATGTCTCTTGATAGCAAAGTCATCGCCGTCAATGATGATATATTTTTCTAATCAATTTTTAATATTTCAATCATTATTTTTAATTAAAAAAACCAAACCAAGCTATCAAATTATTATATTTTACCAAAGTACTTTAACCACTTATAATCATTGAAAAATCATGGGAAGTCTCCCATTATTTCTCTGTTGGCCAACTTAAAATATTTTTTAAGCAAGCAAATGCCAGCTTTTAATCCAAACGAGGAGTGGTTATGAGTAACGAAGTTTTAAATGAACTAAATGACAGCCAAAAAACAGCAGGTGCACCGCAAGGCTGTCCATTTCATGGCAGTAACAGCCTAGATGGTCAAAGCCCAATGGCATGGTGGCCAAAAGCCCTAAACCTTGACATCTTGCATCAACATGACAAAAAAGTTAATCCGCTTGGCGAGGATTTCAACTACGCCGAAGAACTCAAAAAATTGGATGTTGATGCCCTAAAAAAAGATCTAGAAGAAGTACTTCGCACTAGCCAAGACTGGTGGCCTGCTGACCATGGTTACTATGGCGGTTTGATGGGTCGTTTGGCATGGCACTCAGCAGGTTCTTATCGTGCAGCGGACGGTCGTGGCGGTGCCAACACAGGTAATATCCGTTTTGCTCCGCTAAATTCTTGGCCTGACAACGCAAACCTTGACAAAGCTCGCCGTTTGTTGCAACCCATCAAACAAAAATATGGCAACAAAATCTCTTGGGCTGACCTAATCATCTTAGCAGGCACGATGGGCTATGAAGCCGCCGGTCTAAAAACTTTTGGCTTTGCCTTTGGTCGAGAAGACATCTGGCATCCAGAAAAAGACACCTATTGGGGTAGCGAGACCGAATGGCTTGCCAAAACAGGCTCAAAAGGCAACCGCTGGTCTGGCGACCGTAATTTGCAAAACCCACTAGCATCTGTAATGATGGGTCTTATCTACATCAACCCAGAAGGCGTGGACGGCAACCCTGACCCACTAAAAACCGCTCGTGATATGAAAATCACCTTTAAGCGTATGGGTGTAACCGTTGAAGAAACTGTCGCTTTGGTGGCTGGTGGTCATACCATCGGTAAACAGCATGGTAATGGCGACGCTTCCAAAATGGGTGCAGAACCTGAAGCGGCCGACATCGCAGAGCAAGGCTTGGGCTGGAGTCAACCAAATCCAGGCAAAGTTACTTCTGGTATCGAAGGTGCATGGACAACCAACCCTGACCGCTGGGATAACGAGTTCTTCAAATTATTGTTCAAATATGAAGACAAGTTCCAAATCGTTCACTCACCTGCTGGAGCAAAACAGTGGGAACCATCCGAAATGGATGAAGAGGACATGCCAGTTGACCAAAACGATCCGTCCATCAAACGCAAAATCACGATGAACGATGGCGATATGGCACTTATCAAAGACCCAGAATACCGTGCGATTTCTGAAAAATTCTTAAACGACCAAGCAGCGTTTGACGATGCGTTTGCTCGTGCATGGTTTAAGCTGACTCACCGTGACATGGGACCAAAATCTCGTTATAAAGGTCCACTTGTACCACAAGAAGACTTGATTTGGCAAGATCCAATTCCTGCACCTAAATATGTACCAACCGATGCAGAAGTTGCTTCTTTGAAAGAACAAATCTTGGCATCTGGTCTAAGCATCTCTGAACTTGTGGCAACCGCTTGGGATAGTGCTCGTACTTTCCGCCAGTCAGATTATCGTGGTGGTGCAAACGGTGCAAGGATTCGCCTAGCTCCACAAAAAGACTGGATTGGCAACGAACCTGAACGCCTAGCTAAAGTTTTGGCTGTTTACGAAAAACTATCAGCTCAGACCAATGTATCTATCGCTGACCTTATCGTGCTAGGTGGTACAGCTGCTGTTGAAAAAGCCATCAAAGACGCAGGCTTTAATGTGGAAGTACCATTTAATGCAGGTCGTGGCGATGCCGTTCAAGAGATGACTGATGTTGAGAGCTTTGAGTATCTAAAACCTATCCACGATGGCTTTAGAAACTTCCAAGAAGCTCACTATGAACCACAGCCAGAAGAGTTATTGCTTGATCGTGCACAGCTAATGGGCTTAACCGCTGTTGAAATGACTGTGCTTGTCGGCGGTCTGCGTGTGTTAGGTGCTAACCATGGCGACAGCAAGCACGGTGTCTTTACCGACCGTATCGGTGTATTGACCACTGACTTCTTCCGTAACCTTGTGGATATGGGCAACAAGTGGGAGCCAACAGGTCGCAACAGCTACAACATTGTAGACCGTAAGTCTGGCGAAACTAAGTTTACCGCCACTCGTGTGGATTTGGTATTCGGTTCAAACTCTATCCTTCGTGCCTATGCAGAGCTTTACGCACAAGACGACTCTGGCGAGAAATTCGCTCGTGACTTTGTTAAAGCATGGACCAAGGTAATGAACGCTGACCGTTATGACTTAGGTTGCAACTGCTAAGAACAGCCAAACGGTTAATTGTTACATAAAAAACACTCCCAATTGGGGGTGTTTTTTTATCGGCAAGTCGTTAATTTTTATGCTAAAATAACCATCAAATAACTTTACTTAACATTGCTTTTATAAAATACATAAATAAAATGATTGCAAATCAATTTGCCAACCTTATAATGTTCAGCCGTTCAGCCGTTCAGCCGTTCAGCCGTTCAGCCGTTCAGCCGTTCAGCCGTTCAGCCGTTCAGCCGTTCAGCCGTTCAGCCGTTCAGCCGTTCAGCCGTTCAGCCGTTCAGCCGTTCAGCCGTTCAGCCGTTCAGCCGTTCAGCCGTTCAGCCGTTCAGCCGTTCAGCCGTTCAGCCGTTCAGCCGTTCAGCCGTTATTTTGCGGACTTTTAACTAAAAGTCAAGCCAAAACTTATCTATTTTTTAGCCTATCGCTGTTTGGTGACAGGCTTTTTTCATACTTGCAAAAAGGCGGTATCAAATGACCGCCAAACAAGCTAAATCCAAAAAACGCACGCCTAATTTACGCATCGTAAATATCAATGAAAACACCTTATACCAACACTGCCCTGAGATTTTAGAAATTTTGTTAAAAGGCAGGTCCACTTCTTTTTATAACAAACGCAAATGCAATATTATTTGGGCAAATAATAACTATGAATATTTGAGTGAGCATTATCAAGCCACCTGTCAAATCACGCCCAATCTCATCACAGGCGATAAAAAAGGCTTGATTGTGCCACGAGCCTTAAAATCCAAAGCACAACAAAAACAGCGTACCAAAAATAAAGCCGAAGTGTTTACCCCAAGTTGGGTGGTCAAATTACAAAATGATGCATTGGATGCAAATTTTATCAATAACGATTTAACAACTTATATTTCACGCATTTGGCTTGAGATTACTTGCAGGGAAGCTCCGTATATCGCCAATCGCTATGAAATATCCACCGCCAAAAAAATTGCCATAAATAAAAGAGTGGGGTTTTGGATAGAAAATTACAAAGAATTAACACAGAAATTCATCATAAACAAAAATGGCAAAAATTCGTCAAAAAAGCCTATCAATCTTGCTATGGTTTTGAGTGGAATGGCGATTCTTTATTGTTGGCAAGGCAGAATTTATTGGCAACTTATTATGACTATTATTGCGACAAATGGGGCGACAAACCACCTTATGATGCTTTAAAACAAATTGCCAAAATCATCAGCTATAACATTTTTCAAATGGACGGCTTGACAAAGTGCATTCCTTTATCAAAAAGAATTGAAACGATTATAAGTTATCAGACAGATTTATTTGATGACCCAAAACCAAAAACCATCATACATCAAGGTCGGACTACCAAAATCAAAAATTGGCAGACAGGCAAACTGATTGATTTTATGGAGAGTAGCCAATGAGTAAAGTAAACCTGCAAACAACCAAAAGAATTTATCCACAAATTTATGCGTATATATTGCCAACTGTCAGCGATAAAGAAGGATGGGTAAAAATCGGCTATACCGAACGCGAAGATGTGCATACTCGCATCAAAGAACAGGTTGGCACGGTGGATTGACATATGATTTATTATGGCACAAACTTGCTAAATTTCATAAAGACGAAGATAGTTATTTTAATGACCATTTATTGCACGATTATTTGACACGCCATAAAAATATCAAAAAACAAAAAGAATGGTTTTTTTATAATGGCACACCCAAAAAAAGTTTGGATGATTTTAATGATTTTGTTACTCAATATTATAATCAAGCCAAAGAGCATTGTGAATATCAATTACGCCAAGAGCAGCAAGATGCGGTCAATCAAACTTTGGCGTATTTTAAAGACAATCTGCATAGTGAATTTTTGTGGAATGCCAAGCCAAGATTTGGTAAAACTTTAACCACTTATGACTTGGCAATAAAATTAAAAGCCAAAAAAGTATTGATTGTTACCAACCGCCCTGCAATCGCCAATTCGTGGTTTGATGATTTTGAGCAATTTATTGCGTGGCAGACCGATTTTGCCTTTGTTTCAAGTACTGATGCGTTAAGGGATAGGGCGACTTTAAGCCGTGAACAATATTTGGAGCAAATGACAAAGCCTAACGGCAAAAAGCATATGATTGCTTTTATTTCTTTGCAAGATTTAAAAGGGTCGATGCATTTTAGCCCAGACGGCACGCTGGATAAATTAAAATGGGTAAAAGAGTTAGAATGGGATTTGTTGGTCATTAATGAAGCTCATGAAGGCGTGGATACCTTAAAAACCAATGTCGCATTTGAGCAAATTAGCCGAGATTTCACCCTGCATTTATCAGGTACGCCATTTAAAGCGTTGGCGGACGGTAAATTTACCCAAGATGAAATTTATAATTGGAGCTATATAGATGAACAATCGGCTAAATTAAATTGGTCTAACGAAGATAGCAATCCTTACAAAACCCTACCTACTTTAAATTTATTTAGCTATCAGATGAGTGCGATGATTAGCGATAAAGTGAATAAGGGGGCGGATATTAAAGGTCAAAATCTGGATTTTACTTTTGATTTAAATGAATTTTTTGCCACAAACGACAAAGGCAAATTTGAACACGAAAAAGAAGTCAAAAAATGGTTAGATACTTTAAGTAAAAATGAAAAATACCCTTTTTCTACCAAAGAATTGCGAGATGAAATCAAGCACTCGTTTTGGTATTTAGACCGTGTAGCCAGTGCCAAAGCATTAAAAAAATTGCTAGAAAATCACCCTGTTTTTGAAAATTACCATATTATTTTGGCAGCGGGCAATGGGCGTTTTGATAATGAAACGGTCAATCAAAATGCCCTACAACGAGTCAAAGAAGCCATTAAAAACCACGACAAAACCATTACGCTATCGGTAGGACAACTCACCACAGGCATCACCATTCCAGAGTGGACGGCGGTCTTGATGTTATCCAATGTCAAATCGCCAGCACAATATTGGCAAACAGCATTTAGAGCCCAAAATCCGTGGGTATATGAAAAAGACGGACAAGTTTTGCAAAAACACAATGCTTATGTTTTTGATTTTGCTCCAGAACGCACTTTGATTATTTATGATGAATTTGCCAATAATTTATTGTCAAACACTTCAAATGGTGGTGGCACAGAAAATCAACGAAAAGAGAATATCAAACAACTCTTAAATTTCTTTCCTGTCATCGCCGAAGATAGCGAAGGCAAGATGATTGAGCTTGATGTTGATCAAGTATTAACCATTCCAAAAACCTTTAAAGCCACCGAAGTCGTTAGACGGGGTTTTATGAGCAATTTATTATTCCAAAATATTTCAGGGATTTTTGGTGCAAATAGCGAAGTGCTTGAAATTTTAGAACAAATTGACCCTTATGATAATGGCAAAATCAATAAAGAAAAAGCCAATAAAGCGATTGATACCCAAGGCGTACAAGTAGATGATAATGGCAATGCGGTGGCGGATAATGAAATTGTTATCAATACCAACAATGCTCGTTTTGGCGAAAAAGTCTATGGCGATATTCAGACAACAACCGAACAAATCATTCAAAATGAAAATTTGAACAATGATGATTTGGCAAAAAAAGTTGCCGATGTACTTACCCAAACTACCCAAACCGCCTTTAATGAACTAGCAAAAGACAATGGCTTAACCGAAAAATTTGCCGAAAAAGTCGTAAAAGCACAAAGTCAAGCGATAATAGGCGAAATCCAAAAAATCCAAAGCCATAGCCAAATCGCTCAAAACCAAATCAAAGCCGAGTATGAAAATGACTTAAAAAATGCCAAAAGCGATGATGAAAAACAGCAGATCCAAAAGGATTATGAAACCAAAACGCAAGTAATAAACCAAAATTTACAAACTCAAATCAGCCGAACAGTCAGTGAAAAAGTCGCCGAATTTACCCAAAACAGCACCAAAACCATCTTACAAAAAGCTGAGCAAAATAAACAAAATACGGTCGAAGACGATGTGAGTGGGCGGTTGCGTGGATTTAGTCGCACCATTCCATCTTTTTTAATGGCGTATGGCGATAAAAACACCACATTGGCGAATTTTGACAGCCATATTTCAGACAGCGTTTTTAAAGAAGTTACAGGCATTACCCTTGAACAATTTCGTGTGTTGCGAGATAAACATCAATTTTTTGATGAACAGGTGTTTGATACATCAATCCAAGAGTTTTTACATAAACGCTTTGCTCTTGCCAATTATTTTGACGAAAGTCAAACCGAAGACATTTTTGATTATATTCCACCCCAAAAAACCAATCAGATTTTTACCCCAAAATGGGTAGTAAAAATGATGATGGACAAATTTGAAAGCGAAAATCCTGATATTTTTAAAAATCCTGATATCACATTTGCCGATTTGTATATGAAATCAGGTCTGTATATCACTGAAATTGTCAAAAGATTATATATTGGTTTAGAAAGTGAATTTCCAAATCCGACCGAGCGATTAAAACATATTTTTGCCAATCAAATTTATGGCTTTGCCCCAAGCGAGATTATTTATCAAATTGCCAAAAACTTTATTTTAGGGTTTGATGATAATCAGCATATCAAGCACAATATTGTGATGCTGGATACCACCCCATACGCCGAAAGCCTGTATAAAGGGGGCGATTTGGATTTTAATGAAAAATTAACCAAGATTTTTGGAAAAGTGATGAAATTTGATGCAATTGTAGGTAATCCGCCTTATCAAGAAAACCGTAAAGATACCAGAGATGATGCAATTTATCATTATTTTTATGAGTTGGCAGAACAATGTTCGGATAAATATTGCTTAATTTCGCCTGCAAGGTTTTTGTTTAATGCGGGTAGCACAGATAAAAAATGGAATGAAAAAATGCTAAATGATGAGCATTTAAGGGTTTTATTCTATGAACAAAATTCATCTAAAATTTTTCCAAATACCGATATTAAAGGTGGTATTGCAATTATTCAAAAAGATAGGAATAAAAATTTTGGTAAAATTGGCACTTTTTCAAACTTCCAAGAACTAAATTCTATTTCTGAAAAAGTTACTAAATTAAAAGAAAATACATTAGATACAATAATGTCAGGTCAAGGTATCTACAAATTCACACCAAAAATGCACCAAGAAAACCCAAATGTCAAAAATATTTTATCAAAAAGTCATCCAAATGATGTTGGAACTGGCGTTTTGGAAAGTTTACATAACATATTATTTTTTGAAAAAATAGAAAAAGATGGTTTTGAGTATGTAGAAGTTTTGGGTCGCTATCAAAATCAAAGAGTGCGTCATTTCATCAGAAAAGACTACATTAATGAGCCTTTTGCTTTTGATAAGTTTAAAGTCATTTTACCCAAAGCAAATGGTTCTGGGGCGATTGGTGAAGTGCTAAGCACACCCCTAATCGGGTTTACTCAAACTTTTATATCTATTGGTGCTTTTGATAGTTTATTAGAAGCCGAAAACTGTTTAAAATATGTTAAATCTAAATTTGCCAGAACAATGCTTGGAATTAAAAAAATCACACAAGGAAATAAAACCAAAGAAGTTTGGTCAAAAGTCCCCCCACAAGATTTTACCGAAAATTCTGATATTGATTGGACAAAATCCATTGCCGATATTGATAAACAACTGTATGCCAAATACGGATTAAGCGATGATGAAATCGCTTTTATTGAAAGCAAAGTAAAAGCGATGGAATAATTACAAAACCCAACAAACCCATCACCTAAACAATGTTACAATAGCACCGCTAGGTACACTGCCAAGCCGATGATAAATTAAAAGGATAAATTTATGAAAGACAACAAAACCCACACAACCAACCCCCAAGATACCCAAAAAATAGGCTGTCCTGTTAGCCCCCTAACACGCCAAAACGGTGCTCCCGTTGCTGACAACCAAAACTCCCTAACCGCAGGAGCAAGAGGTCCACTCCTTACCCAAGATTTATGGCTTAATGAAAAGCTTGCTGATTTTGCTCGTGAAGTGATTCCAGAACGCCGTATGCACGCCAAAGGATCTGGGGCGTTTGGTACTTTTACCGTGACCAACGACATCACTCAATATACTCGTGCAGCGATTTTTAGTGAAGTGGGTAAAAAGACCGAAATGTTCGCTCGCTTTACTACCGTAGCTGGTGAACGAGGTGCAGCCGATGCCGAGCGAGATATTCGCGGCTTTGCTCTAAAATTTTATACCGAAGAGGGCAACTGGGATATGGTAGGCAACAACACACCTGTATTCTTTTTAAGAGACCCAAGAAAATTCCCAGATCTAAACAAAGCAGTCAAAAGAGATCCTAAGACCAATATGCGTAGCCCCACCAACAACTGGGACTTTTGGACACTGCTACCAGAGGCTTTCCACCAAGTTACCATTGTGATGAGTGACCGTGGCATTCCAAAATCATTCCGCCATATGCACGGCTTTGGTTCACATACTTATAGTTTTATCAATGCCAAAAATGAGCGTTTTTGGGTCAAATTCCATTTCCGCACCCAACAAGGCATTGAAAATTTAACAGACAGCGAAGCTGAAGCGGTTATTGCTAAAGACCGTGAGAGCAACCAGCGTGATTTGTTTAACGCCATTGAGCGTGGCGACTTTCCTAAGTGGAAAATGTATGTACAGATTATGCCAGAGGTGGATGCTGAAAAAGTACCTTATCACCCCTTTGACCTAACTAAAGTATGGCCAAAAGGCGATTATCCTTTGATTGAGGTGGGCGAATTTGAATTAAACAAAAATCCAGAGAACTTCTTTTTAGATGTGGAACAAGCTGCCTTTGCCCCAAGCAACCTTGTACCAGGCATTAGCGTATCGCCTGATAAGATGCTACAAGCTCGTCTGTTTAACTATGCTGATGCCCAGCGTTATCGCTTAGGGGTAAACCACCATCAAATTCCAGTCAATCGTGCACGCTGCCCTGTGTACAGCAATCAGCGAGATAGTCAAGGGCGTGTGGATGACAATTATGGCAGTCGTGTGCATTACGAGCCAAATAGCTTTGGGCAATGGCAAGAACAACCTCAATATGCCGAGCCGCCACTACGCATTGATGGCAGTGCTCAACATTTTGATTTTCGTGAAGATGATAATGACTATTTTAGCCAGCCACGAGCGTTATTTAATCTGATGAACGACACCCAAAAACAGGCGTTGTTTGACAATACAGCGGCTGCTATGGGCGATGCCCCTGATTTCATCAAATACCGCCATATTCGTAACTGCCACTTTTGCGACAAAGCCTATGGTGAGGGCGTGGCGAAGGCATTGGGATTGACGGTTGACGAAGCGATAAAAGCATATGACACCGACCCTGCCAAACACTTGCCAAGTTGTTTGGCACCATAATTGACCGATTGTAATCAAAAAAAACATTTTATAAACCACACCCCAAAAGTTGAACTTCTGGGGTGTGGTTTATTTAAATATAGAATAATAAAAAGCCTTAAAACTGTGCCACATACTCATCAAGCAACTCAAACAGTCGAGCAATCTCTTTATGAGTGGTGTAATGTAAAAAGCCTACACGCAAAAATCCGCACTCCACCAAGTCCAGATGACGCACGACATCCAACGCATAAAAATTACCAGATGGTAGGGCAACATTCCTATCGCCAAGCCATTTTGAGACATTGGCAGGCGGTATGATTTGTCCATCCTTGATTAGATTGAAGGCAAAGGTTGGTGTGCGATGATTACTACTGTTTTTGCCATATAACTGAATATATGATCGCTCGTTCACAAAAGCCAAAAACGCCTGACTCAATGAATATTCATAAGACTGCACCACCTGATAGGCACGCATCAAGCGTTTGTCCATATCGCCATCTTGCCCACCAAGATTTGCCCAATACTGCATTAAGGCAATAAATCCTGCTTGAGCTTCAAAAGACTGCGTACCCTGCTCAAAAGCGAAAGGTCGTATATGAGTAGCAGGCTCAACCTTATAAGGTGGCAAATCAAGCACTCGCTTAGAGGCATACGCCATACCAAGTCTAGCACCGCCTAGCTTATAGCTAGATGCAAAGAGTAAGTCACAATCAAGCTGAGTGGCGTTGATTTTTTCATGCACAATGGCATGTACAGCATCAATGGCAACATAAGCATTGACTGCCTTAGCACGGCTGATAATAGGGCCAATCTCGGTGCGTGTGCCAATAACATTAGATGCTAAAGACACCGCCACCAAGCGTGTTTGTTCATCAATAAGGGACTGTATGTTAGTCAAATCAAGCGAGCTACCATCGGCATTCAAAGGAATGCGTCTGACTTGCAAGCCTTTTTCTTCAGCAACACTCTGCCATGATGAGACATTGGAGAAATGGTCAATCTGACTAACAACAATATTATCCCCCGCCTGCCAAGTGCGTGCCAATACTCGTGAAAACTGAAACATCAGACTGGTAGCGTTTAATCCAAAAACAACCTGCTGTGGCTCACAGCCTAGCCATAGTCCAGCCACTTGACGAGCTTTGTCGTTAATGGCGGTCGTGCGTCTGCCTGCATCTGCCAAGCCACCCATATTACTGTGATATTTGCCCAGATATTCACTCATGGCACCAGTAACCATCTTTGGTACTTGACTGCCGCCTGGACCATCAAAAAATATTGGTGACTGTCCGTGTTCATCCAAGCAATTAAAAGCCAAGAACTCTTGGCGGATACTTTCTGGATTGTACATTTGCACTCCTACATTATCCATCGGCATAACTTCCACAAGACATCTTTTATGATAGATGTGCGGTAAGCACAAATAAATCCCAATGACCCGACTGTTTCGTCGTGGTCAGCTCGGTGGCGTAGTGCCACAGCTTATCATCATCCATCACACAATATACACCCACATCACTTGGGAGCGTGGTGATGATATCTTTGGCATCGTTTGTTCTATAAATACATAAGTCTGCACCTTGAACATCATCAAAGCTGACAGTAAACATACCAATGCGGTCAAAGCCATCTTGGTGTAAGCCTTCTGGCGTCGTGATGGTCGGTGCCGATGGGTCATTGGCAACGACTCGTATCTGATGCACTTCAATGGTGGCAGCATTTGGCAGACCGCCCTGCTTGGCGAAAGCGTCCACAATGGTTAAAAACCCATCATCTTGTATCAATTCATCACTCAAATCGTCATACTGACGAACAACACCGCCCTGAAACTTGTTTAACTCTTCACTTTGCACAAACTGACTGCCTCGTATCAATTCAATATTACGAGCCTGTTGGTCATAGATCAATTTAGAATAACGACGCAAACGATAACTGCCGTCTTTATATGAGCTTGGCGTTAGAGTGTCAAAATCCTTGCTTAAAGGTCCGATAAGATCTTTAGGTAGATTACCTGTATGTAGTAGAGCTGTCATAATAATATCCTTATAACTTACTGACAAAATAAGATGGGTAAATTTAGCAGATACATAATATACCAAAAAATTTTTTTTCTTACAAATAAAAAAAATTTATATATCAAGCTAAAAAGAAAGCCAAGCTAGTGAATCACCTGACTTTCTTAAGTATTTTTTACATATTTGGATAATTAGGGCCACCGCCACCTTCTGGCGTTACCCAAGTGATGTTTTGACTTGGGTCTTTGATATCGCAAGTTTTACAATGGACGCAGTTTTGGCTATTAATGACAAATCGTGCCCCATGCGGTGCATTGTCGTCCTCCACCACTTCATACACCCCTGCTGGGCAATATAGGCGTGCAGGCTCTGCATACAATGGGAGATTTTTGGTGATTGGTACAGTAGGGTCGGTCAGTTTTAGATGGCACGGCTGATCTTCTGCATGGTTGGTATTTGAGATAAATACACTTGACAACTTATCAAAGGTTAGCTTGCCATCTGGTTTTGGATAATCAGGCTTGTAAGCATGATCTGCTTTATCTAGTTGAGCAAAGTCATGACCGTTATCATTGATGGTAAATGGCACTTTTCCGCCCAATAGGTTTTGCTCCACAAAGCTAAACGCACCACCCATCCACGAACCCATACGGTGCATGGCAGGGGTAAAGTTGCGAGCTGCATGAGCTTCTTGGAATAACCACGAATTTTCAAAGGCAGTTTGATATTCCACCACTTCATCATGCTGTCTGCCCGCTTGTAATGCCGCAAAAATACTCTCAGCAGCCAACATACCTGATTTCATGGCAGTATGCGAACCTTTTAACTTTGCAGGGTTTAGAAAACCTGCATCATCACCCACAAGCACGCCACCTGCAAAACTAAGCTTAGGCAGGCTATTTAAACCACCTTTAACCAACGCTCTTGCCCCATAAGACAAGCGTTTCCCCCCTTCTAAGATAGGACGGATGACTGGGTGAAGCTTTAAGCGTTGTAGCTCATCAAAGGGCGACAAATGTGGGTTGTGATAAGACAAGTCTATCGCCAAGCCGAAGCTGACTTGATTGTTCTCTGCAAAATACAAGAACCAACCTCCTGTTGAGCCTGTCTCACTCAAAGGCCAACCAGAACCATGCAAAATCACACCTTCTTCATGCTTATCAGGATCAATCTCCCACAGCTCTTTTAGACCGATGCCGTAGTGCTGAGGGTCTTTGTCTTTACCTAGATGGAAGCGGCTGATGAGTCGCTTCCCCAAATGCCCACGACAGCCTTCAGCAAATACGGTATATTTAGCAAGTAATTCATAACCTGCCTCAAAACTTGGCTTAGGTTCACCTTGAGCATTAACACCCATATCGCCAGTAAGCACGCCACGCACCGAACCATCAGCATTGTAAAGAATTTCACTGGCACTAAATCCAGAAAATAGCATGATTTCCATTGCTTCTGCCTGCTCAGCTAGCCAACGCACGACATTGCCCAATGACACGATATAATTGCCATCATTATGCAAGGCAGTAGGTACAATGCTATGCGGTAATTGGATGGATTTTTGAGCATTTTTGAGCATATAAACACGGTCTTCTTTTGCCTTGACCGTGATGGGTGCACCAGTCTCACGCCAGTTGGGCAACAGCTCATCTAGAGCACGAGTTTCCAAGATTGCCCCTGATAGCGTATGAGCACCAAACTCCGAACCTTTTTCAAGAACGCACACCATAAACTCATCAAGCCCTGCTTCATTGGCAAGTTGCTTTAGGCGAATGGCGGTTGCTAGCCCTGCAGGTCCACCACCGACAATGATAACATCAAACTCCATAGATTCTCGTTGAATTTGCATAAGTTTTCCTTAATTTGGCTGGTTGGTTACCCAACTCGCTAGGCAAAAAATCATCAATCAAAACCATTAACAATGACATTGGGTATATTTTACCCATCTAGAATTTTTAGGCAAGCAAATTATGATACCGCCAACACTTTTATGCAAACATTCTCAATCATTTAACGATTATTCCCATCTAATTGGTTGCTTTTTTTGTGTTATTTAAGCTACAATCTTGGTCAAAAACTTAATATTTTTTACCGCCTCGTGTCATCAAATAATGTACAAAATGATAAAATTAAGGATTGATACTCATGATGTGCCAAAATCGCCAAAACCCAAAAAATAATAAAAATAATCATAATAAAAACAATATCTTAGAAGATATTACGAAACTTACCCAATCAACAAGTACGCATAAAATCCCACCACTTGATTCATGGTCGCCCACACACATTCATGAGTTTGACATTCTCATCAAAGACAACGGCGACTGGTATCATGAAGGCACAAAAATGACCCGCCAGTCATTAGTGAACTTATTTGCCAGTGTGTTATGGGGTCAGACAGATACATTGGGCAACAAGGCGTATTTTTTAAAGACGCCCAATGATATGTATCACATTCAAGTTGAAGACGCCCCACTTATCATTTATCGTGTCGATGAAGTCGTCAAAGACGGCACAACTTGGCTAATCTTTACTACAACTAATGGCGATGAGATTATCCTAAATGATGACAACCCACTGTATTTTAAGGATTTTATAAAAGACGGTCGGATTGAACAAAGGCTTTATATAGACACTCGCTTTGGTCTTGTTGCTCGAGTAGCTGCCAATGTCCTATATCATCTAGTAGAGATGGGCAAGCTGTGTGAAAGTGATGGCACAACGACACTGACCTTGGTGAGTGGTGGCAATGATTATCATCTGGTGGCGGATAGATAAAATGATCAACCAACACCCCGATTATATCAATGATTCTGATAACGCACCGATTGGCGTGTTCGACTCTGGCGTGGGTGGTCTTTCTGTCTATCGCCACCTAAGACAACTACTGCCCAATGAACGCTTCATTTATTATGCGGACACCGCCCATGTTCCTTATGGCAATAAGACGGGCGATGAGATACTGCTTTTAACCTTACAAGCAGTAGCACGACTGTGCAAACAAGGTTGTAAGCTCATCGTCATCGCCTGTAACAGTGCTTCTGCTCACGCCTTAACCACCCTTAGGCAGCGTTGTAGCGTACCGATTGTTGGGCTAGTGCCTGCGGTTAAGCCTGCTTGTGCCATCACTAAGACCAAAAAGATTGCTGTGCTTGCCACCAGAGCCACGCTTGATGGGCATCTGCTGAATGAAGTGATTGGCACCATTGCCAACCCCTTGGGTATTCAAGTGCACAAACACTTTGAATCCATGCTTGTGCCATGGGTAGAAAGCGGTATGCCGATTGACAGTCAGGTTGCCAATTTGTTGATTGAGCAGGTCAAACTGTGGGCTGATGATGGCGTTGATGTGATTGTGCTTGGCTGTACGCATTATCCATTTTTTAAGCAGTTTTTACAAACCCATATTGATGACAATCATCTAAACATCACTTTGGTTGATTCTGGGGTTGCTATCGCCGAGCGAGTGCGTTCATTACTTGATATGTATCAGATTACCGCCATGACACCAAAAGACAACCCCTTAACATTCTATGCCAGTGCCTTTGATGAACAGCTGGTGCAAACGGTTGCAGGACTGATTGATGATACGCCGGTATTTGTAGGGCATGATTTTTTACCACAATCAACAAAACCATCAATGTTGTGCAATAGAATGTAGCAAAATATAATTTGGTTTTTGTATTGTAAATACCTTAAAAATTTGATGTAATGCCAAGGCGTGCCATCACGCAAATCTAATAAATCAGTAATAAGGAGTACATCATGTCAGACATCTCAAAATTTAGCGAGCAAATCAAAAAATTCGGTGAATTACAAGACAGTATGCACGATGCACAAAAAACTCGCACTTTAGAAGAGCAAGTCGCCTACCTAAAGTCGCAAGGCATCGACCCATCAAAAACTTACGCCAAATGGGACGATGACCAAGAAGAAGAGTAATACTCATCAATGAGATTGGCTTGTGGGCAATCATTAACTCCACAAGCCAATCATCAGTTATCACCCATCAAGCCTAAACAAATAACCCCTTTTTAGCAATGAAGGGCTGTTTGACTACATCAATTGGCTGGCACAAGAGCAATCGTGCCATCTGCTTGAACTACTCGGCGGTAAGTTTGTGGTGCTATACTGACAGGCTGAATGCTAGGCGCATCAGACCAAACTGGTTGCTCCGGCATGGTTTGTACAGGGATTGCAGGCGTTGGCACTGTCTGGCTTGGCATTTGATTTGGTGCGATTGATACTTGACTGGTAATTAAGCGATGAAATTTTTGTCCTGCACGACCATCAGGCACAGCCCCCACTCTACTTTGATAATCCATAATGGCACGGCGAGTGTTATCGCCAATAATGCCATCAACCTTGCCAATTTCATAACCTGCGTTTAACAATGCCTGCTGAATTTCTTTGGCTTGACGGCGACTGATACCTGGATCATCGGTCGGCCATGGGGTAGCGAAGTTAATGTTGGTGTCGTGATTTTCAATCAAAGTAGCCAGATGAGCAATGGCAAGAGCGTAACTTTGTGATGCGTTATAACTATAAAAGGTGTCAAAGTTTTTGCCCACCAAAAAAGCTGGTCCTTGACGACCTGCAGGCAATAGCAAGCCTGCCGTTGCCATGTTATATAGCAATGGGCGACCATCTGGCAAGGTGATGCCTTGTGCCCGCCAATAATCAATGGATTTTTTATTGGTGCGACCACTAGGACCTGCATAGCCGTTTAAGCGAACCTCATACCCCCACGGCTCGCCTGCACGATAACCCCTTTTTGATAAAAAATTGGCAGTACTGGCAAGTGCATCAGCCTTACTATTGACCAAGTCTTTTTTGCCATCGCCATCAAAATCAACCGCCAACTCCAAAAAAGTACTCGGCATGAACTGCGTCTGACCAAACGCTCCTGCCCACGAACCTGTCATGTCCTCTGGGCGGATATCGCCATTTTGGACGATGCGTAAAGCATTGGCAAACTCACCACGAAAATAACCCTGACGGCGATCAAAGCACGATAAAGTTGCAAGACTACTAAACAGATTTTTACCGCCCAAAGTCTGCCCAAAGTTACTCTCAACACCCCAAACGCCAAGGACATGCTCAGGTTGCACGCCATAGCGTGATTGAATGCGATGCAATACATCGGCTTGTTCTTGTCTGGCTCTTAGCCCATCCATCACCCTCTCAGCATCAACGAGCGATGCATGATAATCCCAAGCATCTTTTTTAAATTCTGGCTGATAATTCAGCGAGCGAATCACAGTGGGGTCAGGCTCACTTGGGCGATAAGTCTCAAAAGTACTGTTTGAGATACCACGAAAAGCCGATGAAGATTTTAGATTATCCAAGCATTGCTGCAAGTGAGCATTTGACAAGCTAGGTAAATCATTGGCGGTAGCGACAGTACAGACGCCAACAGCCGATAATGCCAAAAGCAATTTGATAGAGTGTGATTTCATAGGTATCCTATTGTTATATAAGTGAATGCTGATGGATAACGGTAAGGCTTAGCCTACCACAAGATTTAGTAGAAAATACAAAACGCTCACCAACTAAAAATAAATCAGCCAACAATCAAAATTTATCTAAAAAAGCTTAGCCTAATGGCTAGAACATCATTTTTTGGATTCAAATATTTCTCAATGAATAATTTCATCGTCAAAGCAATATCAACATCGGCAACAGTCCCCTATCGCCATTGGCCGCCATGCTCATTATTAAAGGCTAAGCACCTCTTAGCTGATACTTCTTGATAATACCAAGACTGTATCGTTCAAGATACCACAGCAAAAGAATCGCCGCCACCGTCAAAGAAATCACCAAAGACAACCAAAATCCATAAATACCCATACCATAATAAGTTGCCAAAAAATAACCAGGAATCAAGCCACAGCCCCAAAACGCAATCAAATGAATCGCCATGGGGATATGGGTTACTTGGTAACCTCGCAAGGCATAGCTTGCCACAGTCTGAATGGCATCAACCACCTGAAACGCCGCCGCAAACAAGATAACTGTCGCAGCAATACCAATTACCACCGTCTCATCTGTATACATTTTAGCAAGTGGCTCTCTTAAAAATACCAATAATACTGCCGTCAAACAAGATATCAGTATGGCCGTAAAAACAGCAATGCCTGCCACATATCGGGCTCGGTGCGGTTTTTGTTTTCCCAGATAAAATCCTGTTCGTACCGTGCTGGCAGTACCAATACTTTGGGGTAGCATATAAATAAGGGTGGTTAAACTAATAACAATCTGCTGAGCGGCAACATAGTCTTGAGTACTGCCGTTTGCATCGCCTTTTAATCTCGCCACCAAAAACATGATGCAAGTAAATAAACTCACCTCAATAAAAAATGATAAGCCAATAGGCAACCCCAAATGATTAATCCGTCTTAAAGTAGCAAGATTGGGCGAACTAAATTTATCAGTTAGCCCAAAAGGTTTAAAATAAACATCCTTAGCAATATAGATACCAAGTACGATGGCATTAACCCAAAAAACAATGGCGGTCGCTAGACCGCAACCGGCCCCACCCAAGGCAGGCATGCCAAATTTTCCATAGACAAATATCCAATTTAAGGGGATATTGATAAAAAAACATAGCCAGCTGACTATCATGATTGCTCGTGGTCGGTTCAGACTAGACGCATAAGCATGCAAGGCTCGATGTATCATGGCAGCAGGCATGGCAAGCCCAACAAACCACAGATAATCACCTGTGATGGATAAGGCACGCTCACTTAAATCAAAAAAATTCTGAAACGGTGTGATGGCAGCCCACATCAGTAGCATACCGATAACACCTGTCATCAATCCATACCACAGCCCCTGACGCCCCATCTCGCCAATCTCTGCCAATCCGTTTGCACCATGCTTCTCGGCAATCATGGGATTTAACGCACTCATCACGCCCATCAAGGTAACATACACGGTTGCAAATAAACTATTGCCTAATGCCACCGCCGCCAAATCATCAATGCCTGCACCCCCTGCCATTACCGTATCCACAAATCCTGTACCAACTTGAGCCACTTGGGCTAATAGCATGGGCAAGGCAAGTGTGGTCAGAGCAGACAGCTCTTTTTTATAAGTGGTGATGGGGTATTTGGTGATGTCTAGCATGGCAATGGATCATTTCATTAAAAAGGTTTAAAGGTTGTCTATATTGCTATACAAGCATAACAAATACAAACATTCTATTATAGCATACTTAATCCATCCAATCATCTTAGTCGCCAGACCATCAATTACTCAAAATCACTCAAATACCCTTGATTTAAAAAACCAACAAAAAAGCAAATGATGCTATCTTTTGTTGGTCTTGATTAGCTTTTAATTAGATTTAATAGTCTTAAAAATCCACTACTCAAGCGTATCACTTCGTCTGCTCAAGTATATAATCAACAGCTGCATATACTTCAGCTTCAGTAACCGCACCGGTCGCCTGTGCTGGCATTTTATTAAATCCTTTAGCAGAATGCTGATATAAAGTATCCACGCCTTTTTCTAGGCGTTTCGCCCATTCTGCCTTATTGCTAAGTTTTGGAGCATCTAACAAGCCTTGGTCATGGCAGGCCTTGCAAGTTTGTTCATAGCGTTTTTTACCCTCCTTAATAGACAAAGGCTTGATGGGATTGGCTGTATTCTCTGTTGCATTGACCACATCTTTTGCTACAGTCTCGTGCCCAGAAGAGTCTTCTACAGACCCACCATCAGATTCTTGCATGACCTCAGCCGTATCTTGAGCGGGTGTCTGCGTCTTAGCTTGGGTGGTTGCTGTGTTAGATGCAGATTCTGCCTTATCACTGCCACACGCACCGAGTATCAAGGTCAGCATCGCCATACCGAATATCAAAGGAAGTTTAGCTGGGTAGTTCATATCGCCTCGCCATATGTTTGGTCATTTAAATCATGATTGCCCTGCCAGTTATGCCTGACAGATATCTAATAATATACCTAAATTTATTAAGGATTTATAGTTAATATTTTTTATTGCTTTATTGTTTTACGATTTATTCTACCAACAATACCCAGTGTCAGCTCTATTAAAGCAGGCTTATTCTTAAACCCAAAGAACCACCAAAGAAAAAACCTTGATAAAAATCAAGGTTTTTTTATTATTAAATAAGCTATAGTAATTCAGATTAGTACTTGCGTACTGTACGAACTTGCTCACGCCATACTTTTTTCTTGTAACGCTTAACAGCAGCAGCTTTTTTACGCTTACGCTCCTGCGTTGGTTTTTCAAAAAATTCTTTTTTACGAACATCAGCCAAAACACCTGCTTTTTCGCAAGCACGCTTAAAACGACGAATTGCGATATCAACTGGTTCGTTCTCTTTTACCTTAACTGAAGGCATAGTAACTCCTAATGCAAGACAAGTGGCATCGATTAGGCTGTATTATATTATTAGCGTCACGGTCTTGGGCGTGGGCATCAGCTCAAATCGGAACAATCAATACAATGATAAACCCGCTTAGCGGTATTGCCCGAACCCAAAGATTTAGGCAATCTTAATATTATAACTGATAAGCCAGATAAACACAACCAAAATCTAGCAAACAAGTCATCATTTTATCATTGGCTATTCAGTCTTAGTATCAGCTTCGTCTGTCTTGGCAGCTTCTTGCTCAATAGAAGCTTCTGGGGCGGTGTCAGTTTCTGCAGATTGTTCGCTTTGAGCCGCTACATGGTTGGCGGTCTCATCGGTCGCAACAGATGGCTTGGCATGGTCATCAAACTTGACTTCTTCAGCCTTTGGTGCTTTTTCTAACGCTACAGCTTGTGCCTCTGCTAGCTTATCTACTGCATATACTTTTTCATGCTTATCGCCACAAGCACTCAAGGCCAATGTTGTCAAAGCGACAATGGCTACAAATTTGGCTTTCATAGTCTCTCCAATAAAAATCTAAAAACTAATAAAACTAGACTTCAGTGATGCCATCATCACTAGAAAAGTAAAAGTATATGTCTATTATGCCATAAAATTCCACACTTTTCATAGGATTTAGATGATTGACAACGATTATTTTTACAACATTGGTCTAATTTATTATGATTTTGGATAATATCTAGAAAATTTACAAACATTCTATCATTTTTCAACAAAAAGCTCGCTATAATAGATGACTGATTATTTTAATGATTCAAATCGGAGTTCTTATGGCTGGTGGTAGCTTGCTGATGTTGCTTGATGACATGAGTACCATCTTAGATGATGTGGCGACAATGACAAAACTTGCCACCAAAAAAACAGTAGGTGTGCTAGGTGATGACCTTGCCTTAAATGCACAGCAGGTAACAGGGGTGCGTGCTGACCGTGAACTTCCTGTGGTGCTAGCGGTCGCAAAAGGCTCATTCATCAACAAACTCATCTTGGTGCCTGCCGCACTCATTATTAGTGCGGTGGCAGCGTGGCTCATCACGCCACTTTTGATGATTGGCGGTCTGTTTTTGTGTTTTGAAGGGGCGGAAAAAGTGATGCACAAATTCGCACCAAGTCTGTTGCCACATGAACTAGATGACAATCAAGCTCATGCCAAACGACTGGCGGCTAATGCTGATAAATCGGTCGATTTGGTTGCTTTTGAAAAAGAAAAAATCAAAGGAGCGATTCGCACCGACTTCATTTTATCTGCTGAAATTGTGGTAATTTCGCTTGGCGTGATGACCACAAGCACCCTACAGGCTAAAGCCTTATCGCTTAGTGCTATTGCTATCTTGATGACGGTTGGCGTCTATGGATTGGTCGCCCTTATCGTCAAAATTGACGATGCGGGTTTTAGTCTAATCAACCGGTCTGATTCAGTCAGGAAAAAACTTGGCAATTTTCTGCTTACATTCGCCCCAAAGCTCATGAAGTTCTTATCCATCGCAGGTACGCTTGCCATGTTCTTGGTTGGTGGTGGCATCTTAGTACACGGCATTGATATCTTGCACCATCAGGCAGAAGATTTGGTGGCGTTATCAGGCATACTAAGCGGACTGACCGAATCAATTTATAATGGCGTGGTTGGCTTTGTGGCAGGTTTAGTTGTACTGGCGTTTTATGTATTATTTAAAAAACTCAAGCATCAAGACGCATGATATTTTTAAACCATAAAACCTGCCAAGATAGCAGGTTTTATGGTTTTAGAACACGAACTAAAAATAACCAATTACCGACGACGCTGTTCCACCATGAGTGCATCAATACCATTATTACGCAGTTTGAACAGTGCATCGCTTGCTTCTTGACGGCTCACCATCGGCATGGATACCACTTGATAGACCTGAGCATTCGTCTGCCTATCCAAGCGACGCACCACGATTGCATCAACGCCTGCTAGCATCACTTGAGCCCGCTTTTCATCAGCATCTTTGGCATTTGTGTAGCTTTTGATTTGCAGAATGTAGGTGATATGGGTTTGATTGGCGGTCTTTTCACCACTCTCATCTTGACCATCATAGGTTGTGGCATCTTCGATGATTTGGATTTGAGCTTCTTTAGTCTCTTCTTTTTCAAGTTTGACCACCGCATCAGCTCCCAAAACTTTATCCTCATTTGCCATTTCCTGTACACTCACCCCTTCAGGGATACTGCGAAAATTCTGCTTGGGCAAGATGTCATAAAATTCATAATCAGATGTCAATGCCATCTCTCGGCTAGGGTCGTATTGACCTAGATTTAGATCTTGACTACTTGGCAACACCTTTTGTTCTTTAGCCATGGGTGTTACTTGTGCGTCATCTTCAACGGTGATTTTATCACTGCGGTAGCCATCAAATAGCGGTGAATAATACACCGCCGCCGCTAATGCTACTGCAATCACTAATCCTAGAATCATCCAAAGCAAACTCATGATGCCTGAGTTTTTTCGCTTTTCGGTTTCTTTATATACCGCAGAAGATTTGTTCTTTTTTGTCATGTTCATATTTCACAAATAATTGATTAATTATTGTAACAAGTTTTTTTAACGCTGTGGAAAATTTTCGCCAATTCTTTAAGATTTGTTGATACCAGCATCAATCATCATGCCAATCCACAGCACATCTGTGCTATAATAAAGCCAGTAAATCCCACCATAAAACATAAAAGGGCACTCTATGATTCTTGCCGTCTCTGAAGCCACCATCACCGCCATGGGCTTATATATCTTATTGCCGATTTTTATTGGCTTTTTGTTCTTTATTATGTGGGACATCTCCAAAAAATCCAACGCAGGCAAGCAAGGCACTTTTTGGATTTTTGTGGCATTAGGCATGGGATTTTTTGGTTTTCTTGCCAAACTTGTCATTGAATGGATATTGACAAAATGGTTTATCTAACCACAACCAACAACTCAAATCAAGCCATCAACCGTTTAGCCCATATCAGCTAAACCACAAACAAAGGTTTTTAAACTAAGGTCTTTTGGCAATCATGGTTGCACGCTTAGGTGCAGGATAGCCTTCGATGGTTTTTGAATTATCTGCATCGTCCAAAAAGTCTACCAACGAATGATAATCCATCCATTCTGTTGCTCTTTGCTCATCTGTGCTAGTAATACTCACATCAACGCAGCTTACCTCGCTAAATCCCGCCTTAAGTAGCCACTTGGTTAAAGCAGCAACACTTGGCAAAAAGTACACATTATTCATCTGGGCGTAGCGTTCGTGTGGCACTAGCACTGTATGCTCATCACCATCGACCACTAAGGTCTCAAGCACGAGCGTACCGCCTTTATTCAGCTGAGCCTTTAGCTGTTCTAAATGCTCAAAAGGCGAGATACGATGGTATAGCACTCCCATACTAAACACCACATCAAACAACTCGCTGTCTTTTGGCAGGCTCTCAAGTGGCACAGGGATATAATGCACGGGCAAATCCACGCCCAAAAAGTGCTTCATCGCCATGAACTGATGATAAAACAAACACGATGGATCAATCACAATCACCGATTTTGCCCCATCACCCAACATACGAAAACCGTGATAGCCAGAGCCACCGCCAACATCCAAGACTCTTTTGCCCTGCAACTGCAAATGCGGACGCACTCGCTCCCATTTAAAATCAGACCGCCACTCTGTATCAATATGAATGCTTTTTTCCGCACCACCGCTCAGATAAAACGGTCCTTTCCGCCAAGGCTTTAGATTTTTTAATAGGCTGTGAGTTTTTTTAAAATCCGACACCTGCCAATCAAGCACCGCTTCAACTCTATCGGTTAGCCGAATTGCTAGGGCGGTCGTCTCAGGCAGGCGGTCGATGGCAGAAGCATAAAATGGAGCGTGTGCGTAACGGCTCTTATCTTTGATTTTAGCCAACCAAATCGGCAAACAAGACAGCCACTCACCTGCTTTTGGGTGATACCTGCTCACTTGGAGTAGATGCAGATACAATGCCTGCTCTGCCTTAAAAATGGTATTATTCATGATGTCTTAATCGTCAAGTAAATTAGTGATTTTGATACAACAGCTTATCCGCCAATGCCGACAACAGAACTTCGCTCCAGATTTGCCAACTGACTGTTCTTTATGATTGGCATGGATATTTTTTCAGCTCTTTTAGCTCAATTTAGGTATCTAAAACCTTTTAGGTCATTTAAACGCCACAATAGATAAAAAATTTAAAAACTTAAACCAAGTCAGCACCCTATCAAACCCTGCCGTCATCAGCCTGTCATGATGTACGCTCTCGGTGTCGGTGATGAGTACATTTTCTAGGGCGTTGCGTTTTGTGCTAATTTCTAATTCACTATATCCATTGGCACGCTTAAAATCATAATAGCGTTCCACCAACCAAGCATCGTCCTGCTCGTCCATGGCGTGTGTTTTTTCGGTTAAGATTAAAATACCCCCATCTGTCAATGCGTCATGGCATTTTTTGAGCAGTGCCAATCTATGTTCTGGTGGCAAAAATTGCAAGGTTAAATTCAGCACAATCATATCGCACGGCTCCAAATCAAGCGTGCAAACATCCGACAAGATAAACTCAATATCATGCTTTGGATAATACTCATCAAACACGCTCTTGGCACGCTCTATCATTGGGCGAGAAATATCCACCGCATGAATCTTGATTTCATTTGGGACGAACTTATCAGCCAAAGCAAATGACACCGCCCCAAGCGATGTGCCCAAATCATAGATTCTGCTAATGCGATTGCCTTGCTCATTCACCTGCCCATAGGACAGATGCCGTCTGGCAAAAACTGGCAACATGGAGAGTACCTGCCCATAGCCCGGTACGCTACGGCGAATCATGTCAGGAAAACACGCCACCACTTCTTCATCAAAGCTAAAACGAGCAAACTTATCAAGCGGAGTAACAAATAGGCTGTCATGCCCATCGTGATGAACAGATGGATTGACTGGGTCATTCATGTTTGGATTTGTCATGAAAATTATGCTATGCTTAAGGTTGTGCGTATTTTATCATTTTTAGAACAATAAGGAAAACTTATGCAACACATCATTTTAGGCGGTGGCTGTTTTTGGTGTACCGAAAGTGTATTTTTATCCCTAGCAGGGGTTATTTCAGTAACCTCTGGCTATGCTGGTGGTCAAGCTGACAACGCCAATTATGAAGCAGTCTGCACGGGCAATACAGGTCATGTAGAAGTGATTGATGTGGTGTTTGATGAAAATATCATTGGGTTAGACACACTGCTGGATGTATTTTTCGCCACGCACGACCCAACAACACTCAACCGTCAAGGCAATGATGTCGGCACACAGTACGCTTCGGTGATTTTTTATACCGATGATAGCCAAGTTACTACCATTAACAACAAAATCGACACCCTAAAAGCAGATGGAGTGGCTGTCGTTACCCAAGTCAAAGTCGCACCAACCTTTTATCCAGCCGAAAGTTATCATCAAAATTTCTATGCCAATAATCCAACGCAAGGTTACTGCAACTTCGCCATTCCGCCAAAACTTGCCAAGCTAAAAACAAGGTTTGCTAAATATTTAAAGTAATAAACTCACTTTAATATTTGGTCTCATGCAAAATACTTATGCCGTTTAAAGTTTTTATGCTTCTTACAACATTAGATATACGCCCAAGACTCCATGAAAGGCATCATCAATTCTCAATATACTGCTGTGCTTCTTCTAAGTTGACCGTAACCAGACTTGAGATGCCAGCTGTCGGCATGGTGATGCCTTTTAACTCATCGGCAATTTGCATGGCAAGTTTATTATGACTAATAAAAATAAACTGTACGCTATCAGCCAACTCGCCAATCAAGCTAGTAAAGCGTGCCACATTAGCGTCATCAAGCGGTGCATCTACTTCATCAAGCACACAAAATGGTGCTGGGTGTTGTTTAAAAATCGCAAAAATAAGACTTAAGGCGGTCAATGTCTTCTCCCCACCTGATAACACAGCCAAGCGTGAGTTCTTTTTGCCTTTTGGCTGTGCCATCAGAACAAGCCCCGCTCGCCATTTATCAGACTTGGATAAAGACTCATCATCAATGAGTGTTAAGCTCGCCTGCCCACCACCAAAAACCTTACTAAATAAAGCATTTAGACCATCATTAACAGCATCTAAGGCGGTTAAAAATAGCGATTTGGTCTTCTCATCAATAGCAGCGATGGCATCTTTGAGCTTTTCTATGCTCTTGGTGATGTCATTGATTTGACTGTCCATCGGCGAGACACGCCCTTCTAGCTCTTTTAATTCTTCAGCTGCTGCCAAGTTCACCGCACCTAGCTTGGCGATGTCCGCCCTAATCCCATCAATGCGTGCGGAGTTGTCTTTAAATTTAGGCGATTTAACACGAAAATCCGCCACTGTTGCAGGCAGATTAAACTTCTCATCAAGACGCACCATCTCATCACCCAAATCAGCAAGGCGACTCTCGCCCACTGCCGTATCCGCTGTGATTTGAGCTGCTTGTGCCTGAGCTTTTGCAAAATCAGCATGAGCTTGGGTTAAATTCTCTTGTAATTTAACCTGCATGAGCTGTAAGGCTTTGGCGGCTGCTTCATGTTCTTCACTGGTGATTTTTAGCATGGCGGTGTGAGTCTTTGCATCCTTAAAGGCAGTCTCTAGCATCGGCAGTTTGGCAGTTAGTTTCTCTTGAGTATCTTTGGCAGCTTGTATGTCAATTTGTGCCTGCTCGGCATTTTTTTTGGCCATATCAAGCAACCTTTGGGTGTGTGCTTTGGTTTGGTTAAGCGTAGTATTTTTTAGCTGTATCGCTTGATGCTCCTCTGTCATCGCTTTGACCTCAAGAGTGAGCAAATCCATGCTTTGGGTCATCGCTACCATCTTGCTCTTAACAGTCTCATGGCGTGGTAGATGTTTGGCAAGTTTGTCATCAATATGCACAAGCTCCTGCTCTAATACCTTTAGCTCACTACCAATCTCGTCTTTTTCTTCATCAAGTACAGATTTATTTTTAACAAAATTTTCTCGCTTGATGGCATCAGTCTGAATTTTGGTCTGCAAGGCAGCCTGTCTTTGCTGTTTTTGTTGGATACTTGCCAATAAAGCATTCATCTGAGCTAGCCTTTCATCATAAGACACTTTAGCACTCTCAAACTGTGTGCTGTATAGCTTTAGCTGTTTTTGGCTTTCGCTCATCTTGCTTTCAAGCTCATCAAGTGTTATCTCAAGCTCGCCCAAGCGTCTGCTATGCTCTGCCTTTTGGGTCAGTATCGATGACTGCACCCCAAAACTACTGGTATGCACCACCCCAAAAGAACTGATCAGCCAGCCCGATTTGGTCAAAATCAACTTGCCATCAGCAACTTCACCTGACAGCTTTTGTAAATCAAAAGACTCATCATCTAGTAAGTAGCAATTATCAAACAATTTTAAACGGGGGGCATCAAACAACTGTCCAAATGCCAATAACTTACCAATACTCACCCCATAAGTACCACCTGTCTTAAAAATGGCACGACTGGCGTTTTTGTCTTTTTCATCAGGTGCTGATAAGATTGCCTTGATTGCCAGCTCATCAGATACTTTGGCGGTCAACCAAAAGCCCAAAAAGGCATCCAACACACCGGCAAACCGCTCACCTTGACTACTCAGACGCACCAACTCTTTTAGCTGTGGCAGATGCACAAAATCGCTTTGGGTGCTATCTTCTGTATGATTTTGGGATAAAGAAGCAGGCTTGGCGTGTAGTAGCTTATGCAAGATGTCATATTCACTTGATAAGGCAGTATGCTGTTTTTCAAGTGCGGTATATGCCTGCTGATGGGTCTGCACACTCTTGGCAAGCTCATCAAGTTTATCTTTGTCGTCTTGCTCTGCTAAGGATTCTTGGCGTAGTGCCAACTGGGATAGCTCTTCAGTTAAGCGTGCCAACTCTTGAGTATCGTTGATGTCTTGCTCGGCAATGCCTTGCGAGCTTAGGATAAGCTCATTATGTTTTTTGATCCATTTTTCACGGTTGGCAAGTACTCGGTTTTTTTGAGATTCGGCGAGTTTCTTGGCATTTTCTAGCGTGTTTTTTTGAGTTTGTAGGGCATCTAGTTCATCACGAACGCTCTGCCAGCCGACTTGGTTGGTTTGTAGTTCGTGTTGCTTGGCGTTTAACTTTTGGCTCAGCGTACTTAAACTTGGCTCAATCTGGCTTAACTCTTGGTTAATTTTATCAAGCTCAGCAGTTGCGTGTGCGATGTTGTCATGAGCTTCTGCCTTGATGGCATTTAGGCGAAGTATCTTTTCTTCAGACTGGGATAGCTCCTGATTGACCGTATAGAAGTTGTGCTGTGCGGTCTGCTCTGCCATCTGGGCATTATGATATTTATCACGGGCATCGTCTTTTAGCCATTGCCCTTCTGCAACCTTATCGGATAAGCGTTCTAGCTCCACTTTGGCTTTATTGGTGGCACTTTCAAGTCTAGCCAGCTCTTCTTGACTGCTTTGTTGCTGTTGTTTTGTTTGTTCATGATATTGCCACGCCTCAAAAATACGCTTTAATAGATCTTCTTTGTTCATCTTATTAAGCTCATCTGTCAGCTCTTGGTATTTCTTGGCAGACTCGGCTTGGCGTAATAAAGTGCGTTGTTGTTTTTTTAGTTCACCTTGCAAGTCAGAGAGTCGCTCTAGATTGTCCTGTGCTTCGTCAAGTTTTTTTTGGGTTTCATCACGGCGTGCTTGATAACGAGACACACCTGCCGCTTCTTCGATGAACTCACGCAGCTGCATGGGGCTAGACTCCACGATCCGCCCTATCATGCCCTGCTCAATGACAGCATAGCTTCTTGCCCCAAGTCCTGTCCCCAAAAATACATCAACCACATCACGGCGACGAACTCTTTGCCCATTGATGAAATAATCCGATTTGCCATCTTTAGTAACTTGACGGCGAAGCGTCAGCTCATGGTAGAGATTTAGGGCATGGCGAATGCCGGTGCTTTCATCTTGGGTATGCTCAAAGGTCAGCTCCACACTCGCCAAGCTCTTGCCCGTTCGCCCCTCCACGCCTGCAAAGATGACATCGCTCATCGCCCCACCACGCAGCTGCTTGGCGGAAGTTTCGCCTAGCACCCAACGAATGGCATCAATCACATTTGACTTGCCACAGCCGTTTGGACCGACGATGGCGGTGATGTCGTGTTTAAAGGTAAAAGTCGTGGGATTGGCAAAGGATTTAAAGCCAGCAAGTTTTAGGGATTTTAGACGCATGATTGATGATAAAATCTTAGAATAAAAGGTGAGTATTATAGCAAAGTTTACCAAGATTTTAACCAAGTTTCTATTGAGTAATTTGGCAAATGACCCAAGCATCTAATAATAGCCGTCCTTCAAGACGACCATCTAAATAAGCATGCAAACTATCGATTAAATAAGTGTATAACATGTGTATTATCTAAAAGCGTCTCCAAGGTCTATGAAATATTGGGGCGATGAACCATCTGGCTTCCAAACATCAGCAAAACCCATTGCTTGCATTAAAGATCATCCATCTAACAAGTGGTGTTAAAATAATGATAAGTATCAAAGAATGTTTGATAATAAAATTACCAACAGAATTCGTCATCTGAATTTGTAAAAACATAGGTTTTTTAAAATATTCTTTAACCAAAAAAGAATTGATTAAAAGCACTAATCATGCTGAGAATAAAAAAACTAGCAACTGAAGCATCATCGCACGGGCGGTAACAAAATAAAATTAAAATAATTAAAAAAACATGAAATTTGATTAAATGCTTAACCAAATTTCTAAATTTTTCTAGGACTTTGTTTCTCAACGAAATCATCACCAACCTTTGCGATTGCTAATACCATTAATTGTACCGCCAGTGAATGCAAGTTTAGATGCGCCATATATGGCTTTTGCACCACGCACAGGTACAAAAGCAACCAATAACGAACTTACCAAAACCTTCCATAGTACACTTTGTATACACACAAAGACCCTGCCATCTTGCAGGGTCTTTTAATTTTAAAGATTAGACCACACTACCATACAACAGCTGACAACCCACCACAATCAATAGGCACGCAAAGGCTTTTTTTAGTGTAGCAGCTGGCATCTTGTGGGCGATTTTTGCCCCAAGTTTGGCGGTGATAAAGCTTGCCACACTAATGGCGACAAAGGCAGGCAAATGCACAAAACCCAGCAAGCCTACCACCGGCTCACTCATACTTGCCACATGACTGCTACCAAACCACATAAAGCCCAAAGCCCCAGCGATGGCAATCGGCAGACCGCACGCCGCACTGGTGCCAACCGCCTGTTTCATAGGTAGGCCAGCATGGGTAAGATATGGCACATTTAAGCTACCACCACCGATACCAAAAATCGCTGACGCCATGCCAATCACACCACCTGCGATACTTTGGCTAAATGGCTTGGGTAGTGGTTTGATGTTCTCGCCTGCTTTTTTCATGAACATCTGTATGGACATGATGATGGCAAATACACCAATCAGCCCTTGTAAATACTGCCCGTGAATGAGCGTTGCCACCCACGCCCCAAACAAAGAACCTACCACCAAGCCATAAGTTAAGTTTTTAAAGACTTCCCAACGCACACCGCCTTTTTTGTTGTGAGCGGTTAATGAACTGATGGATGTAATGATGATGGTCGCCAATGCCGTCCCTACAGATACATGAGGAATAATCTCAGCAGGAAAACCATACGCCCCCAAAATCCACACAAGAGCAGGTACAATAATCAGACCCCCACCCACACCGAACAGTCCTGCACACACCCCTGCAAATGCCCCTGCAATCACAAACCATAGATACATCATTTTTACAAATCCTAAACAAAATTTATGGTATTATACCCCATTTTTATCATTTTAAAAAAATTAAAAACCATGCCATTTCTAGCACCCACTTGCCACCGCCATTTTGATGAGATTGGCAGTACCAACACCGCCTTAATCCATGCCATTGAAAGCGGTCATCTTGCCCACACCATCTCCCATTTATACACAGCAGATTATCAAACGGCGGGGCGTGGACAACATGGGCGAACTTGGGTGAGCGGTGAGAACAATGTGTTCTTAAGCCTATATATCCCCATGGGGAAAGGGGTGTTTGAACTAAATACACTCTCTGGGCTGTTGTCTGTGGCAGTCGGTTTTGAGCTTGCTAAGTTACCCATCATTCAAACCGTGAACGAACACCGCCGAACAAAGCAGTTGCCCACTCTTGGCGTAAAGTGGGCAAATGATGTGGGTTTTTATGATGATGAATTAGACTTATTTAAAAAACTGGCAGGCATTTTAATTGAGCCTGTTTTTAAAAAAATAGAAAAAAACACCTTAACTGGCGTGGTCATTGGTATCGGACTTAATGTTAATAACTCCCCTAAAATAAAAGACGGTCTTTATCAAGCGACCTGCCTACAAGAATTATTTGCTGATTTAGACATTTTTGCCCAAGAGTTATACATTCCCATAGCCAATGCCATATTTGAAGCGATAAAGACTTGCAACCACTGCAAAGAACCAAGTCATCTACAGCACTTTATTGATCAATTTAACCAAAACCATCTTTTGAGCGATAAACTGATTCATGTTTTTATACAAAACAACATGGGCGATATCCACGCCAAAGGCAAGTGTATCGGCATTGGCAATCAAGGCGAATTATTATTGAATGACAATGGTAAGATAAAACAGATCTTTGCAGGCATGGCAAAGATTGTAAATTAAGCTATTGCTTTTGGGTGCAGACCGCTCAACCTGATATGTTAATTTCAACCCTATTAGTATTTAAGGACAAGCATGAAAAAACTCTGGCTGGATTTGGGTAATACTCGCCTAAAATATTGGATGGTAGATCACGGCACGATTATCGCCCATGACGCAAAAGAGCATTTAAAAGCCCCTAATGAATTATTGCTTGGACTGCTTGGTACGCTAGCACGGTTTGAGCCACAATTTATTGGCATATCCAGCGTGCTTGGGGACAAGATTAATTCTGCCATCAAAAAGACAGTACAAGGTTTTGGCGTGCCTTTTGAATTTGCTAAGGTTAATGCCAATCATACGCTTTTAACAAGCCATTACAGCCCCAATGAGCTTGGTGTGGACAGATGGCTACAAATGCTCGGCGTGGTGGATAGCACCAAAAAACAATGCGTGGTCGGTTGTGGCACGGCATTGACGATTGACTTGATAGAGCATGGTGTGCATTTGGGAGGCTATATCCTGCCCAATGTCTATATGCAACGCCACGCCCTATATGCCGGTACTCAGCAGATAGGGGTTAAGGCTGGACGATTTGATAGTATAGAGCTTGGCAGGACAACCTTTGATGCGGTCAATCATGGTGTGCTGTTTGGCATTATTGGATCGGTGCGTGCAGTACAGGCAGATTATCCTGATTTTGACATTACCTTAACAGGCGGTGGTGCTGACATGATAAATGCCCAGTTTAACCACAAACTTGGCATAAAAAAAGAGTTATTGTTAGAGGGTTTGAAACGATATTTTAATTAACCCCCACTACGACAAAATCATGGCAAAATAAAACAAAGCCAAACAGCAGATGATACTCAAAAACCATAAGGCGGAACGCACCATCGGTGCATCAAAGGCATATGCCATAGCCAATGCGTAAAAATACATACAGCCACGCCAAAACATTAATGACATTTTGTGGTACAAAGCAGTACATCGCCACAATAACCGCTGCCAAGAAAATAGGCAGGCTCTCAAAACTGTTGGTTTGGGCGGCACATAAAAATTAAAGCTTAATCAAACAAACCACCAAAAACAATGCAGTTCAAAGAGGAGTAAATATCGTTTTAATTAAACCTTAGGCATTCTCTCTTGCTATCCTTCCAAACACCGCACCAAGCATCAATCCAGTACCACCAGCATAATTTCCATAATGAACACCACCCACGATTTCACCGCAAACAAACATATTATCAATACATTCACCATTTGTTCTGTATACTCTTGCATCAGGCCTCACTTTCAAACCCCCATAAGTAAATGTCACACCTGCTTTCACTGGTGCAATGTAGTAAGGCGGAGTATCAATTTTTTGGGCCCAGTTAGATTTAGGGACGCCAAAACAATCCACAGATTTATTACCATCCAAGTAACTAAAATCACAAATGACATTGTCGACACAATTGCGATTATAGCTTTCTATCGTATCATGCAGATTGCGATGATTTATACCAAACTTTTCACACATAACTCGCAATGAATTTGAACTAAATAAATTCTCATCAGAAAAATACGATTGGGATAAAAACCCAACGGTTTTTCTATCAAATATCTGAAAAGCCATATTATTAATCTGCTTATTAATCATACGCCCAACTTTTGCATATAAAAAATTTGGCATATTCTCACCCTCATCAAAAAAACGCTTACCATCATGATTAATTGTTATTCCTAGATTAAACTGATACCTCGATTGGTTTTGACTTTTAATATTTTCTCCTGGCAATAAATAATCAGGAAGATATGAGCTTTGAGGTGTCGCATGGCAGCCAACTTCCGAATAATCCCCATAAAGTTGAATATTGTTTTTGATTGCAGGGAAAAACCAATCTCCAGTATTAAAAGGAACACCCCTGATGCCAACATTTTCCCAGGATTCTCCTAAAAATTTTTGCCTAAAATATGGATTAGCTTCATAACCTCCCAGTGCCAATATCAATGAATTGGCAGGCAAGTGGAATAATTCTCCATTATCCTTAGTTAGGATCAGCTCTTTGACACAATTATCAACCATTACAAAGTCATAAAGAGAGGTGCAATACATTATATCCACACCCAAACTCTCAGCAATATTAAAATTTCTTTCTTGTAAAGATTTGCCCGAACCTTTAATCTTAAGAGGTATGTTTCTTTTAAATATATTACCAAAATCTTTATATGTCCATTTATGCCCTAAGTTTGCCATCCATAAAATAGTTTCAAAAGATTTATCAACAAATGTTTCTTGAAGATCCAAATCTCCTTGATTATCGGAAGTGGATCTTGGGTCATGAAGAAAATCATCCTTCGTGTACGGCATGTAGCTTTCTCTTAAAACCTCCTCTATTTTTAAATTTCTATCACCATCATCAATCAAGCTCAATAGCTCTTCGAAATTATTGTGGGGAAATCTAAAATTCATTGTTAATGAACTATTACCCCCTCTATAAATTCTTGGAGCTTTTTCAATGACCAAAACACGCTTTCCTTTCTGGGCAGCTGATATGGCTGAACAAAGACCAGCATTGCCAGCACCCACAACAACATCATACGCTTCTTTTAATTTCATGAGACCGTCTAATAAAAACCATTAATAAAACACCAGATACAAAAGACAGCAATGCCGCAACAGTATAGGTAAGCATAATATTATATTTTCCAATCAAATATCCACCTAACATGCTTCCAATGATGCCAGAAATGGCCACCAATGTTTTTCTACTTGTTCCGATTACCCGCCATTCTGATGAAGGGGAATATTTTTGAAAACAATCCTGCCAAAACGGAATTGAAAATGCATGAAGAAAGTTAAGAACAAATACAGATATTAAAAAATACCAATATCCTGAAGAGAATGCGGTCACCAAGAAAAATAAAGCATAAAAGATACGCAGATGCGGGGCAATACGGACAGGCAACTCTTTATGTCTGGATACTTTCACCATAAGCAACGAACCAAAAACCGTTGCCAACATCAGACTAAAAAAATAAAAAGAAACATAAATATCATCGACCTTATAAATATCCTTTAATACATATATAAAAGTCCCGTTATAAATAAATAAGCTGACTGCGGATATGGCATGAGCTGTACTCAAATAGAAGATATTTTTTGAGAATAAAATTTTATAAACCGCTTTTTTGATAGAATTACTTCTTTGTTTGATATCATCGATAGGAGTCAAATACATAAAAATAGCAGATAGGACAAATAAAACACCGCCAATAAAAAATACAACACGATGATTTAAAACACTTAAAATAGCACCGCCTATAAAAAACCCTAACGCTGAACCCATGCCTGCAAAAACCTTTGTTTTTCCTATGATGGTTTGTCTATTTAGACTGTGTGTTGATTCTGCTAAAAATGAAATCAAACTCTCAATATAGCCACTTGAACAAGTTGATAAAAATGTTCCAACAAAACTTATGGTATACAACGCATAAATCATGGCTGAATCATTAAAAAAATATGGTAAGCATAACAAAATACTTAAAGTAACATTAATGGCCACAATGTGCAATTTATCACTTTTAAATATATTAAAATTATTAACAAAGAAACAAGCAAGCAGACTACCTACCGCAGAGATGGTTACCTGAAGTGCTGTAGAAATGGCACTATTGGTAAGATGATAAACATATAGTGGCAATACAACCAGATAGAGGGAAGATGCCAAACTCGATAGCAGCATGCTGCCACAGATATTATTCACTGATTTATTAAATTTGCTGTCCATAGTTCTAAAGCTTTATTATTGATTAACAAAAAGGATCTGGGGTCATCTTATTATAAAAAGGATTTACTCTCACAAAGTTTTTGCTTAATGCTTGATTGATGATTGCTCTATAACAGTGATATCCACTCATCTCATTAATATGCACCACCTGAACATCATGAAAATTAAGCAAATCAAGAAGATCATATAGCGAGAACTCTTTGTCAAAAAAATCAATTAAATGATTGTGCAAATATTTCGATTGTAAGTGATTGATTCTGTTTATTGCACCAGAACCAACCAAGGTATGAATTCTATCAATAGTGCTTTTAACATTACCCTTTGGGTGTAAATTATTTTTTACAATAATATTAGCCACCAATGATAACGCCTCTATTTCCGATGCTTCAATTGCATTTTTTAAATTTGTTTTCATGGATGTTCCACAAAAGAATATGTCATTTCTCTCATGAAATACGACAGACATGCAGAATGGAATATTTAGAACACTGGTGTAATGATGAATAAAATATCCACCCCCTAAATTCCTACTACCAATTTTCAAAATACTGTCATGGTGATACCATAATAATAAAGCAACATGACGCTCTAAAACCTCTAAAATAGCATGTTTTATAGCCATATCCTTATCACTATGAAGCCCCAAACCACTAGCACTTACATCATACTTGGTTCTAATCAGCACATCCTTATAAGGGTAATTTTTTAAAAACTTCTTAGTAAAAAAACAGTGAGAAGCAAATTGTCTTTGAAGATGACTTCCGCCAAAAAATATTTCGGAAGCTAAAATTCTTTCAATAATTTCATAATATGATTTATTTTTGGCAATCTCCAAACTATAAGAGCCAGAGTGGCCATAAAAATCATCAAATCTTTCTCCATATCGAACTCTCGCAACAGAATCAACAAAATACATGTTGCTCAAAGTTGTCATCCTATATATGTTAGAAAGCATCGGTATGCCAATAAAATTGTTTCTTTGCTTACGCATTATATATATGCACATTCTTTAAGGGACTTCTTAATCAATAGTCCATTGTTAGAGAGTCTTGCCTTTGGGTGCTCTAGAGTATTTAAGCCAATTTCGAATTGTAATTTGCATAATTGTAATCTATCCCTAAATCTCTTATCATACCCATTAATAGATAAAATTGTAAATATTCGTACCATCCTAGACAAAACAAATGAGGCATGAAAAATACCTCTCATAGGTCTTAAATCATCGCGAATAGGAGCTCTAAAAATTTTTTCATCTCTAGAATTTAAAACCAACTTTTCTAAAAAGAAATGAGCCTCCAATCTAATGTGAGATGTCTCATGAACGATATGCTCAATCCAATATCCGACTTTATCATCCTCGGGCTCTGGCACTCTAAGCCAAATTGATCCAAAAGAGATATTTGAAGTATCTCCTCTTAACACTTTACCTTCAAATATTTTAATATGAGTAACAAATTCTTTAATTTCGTCGTAAATCTCTTTATCAGCACTTTCTATCATATTCAATGCTGATTGGATATTTTCTATATGAAAGGGCATCATATTCTCTGAAACTGGGTATATTTCCGTAGTTTCGCCTCTGATGTTTTTTTGATCATAAGACTTCAACTTTTCTATATAAGAATACTCCCAACTTTCAGAACCAACTGAGCTTATATTAGGAAAAAATATTTTATCATTAAGTGCATTTTGAAGCACATCCATAATATTACTGATTGATTTTTTTATATCATAAACCACACCAGTTTTCATACTATCTATCAGTCGAAAAAAAGACATAAAGATACTTGGATGAATTTTTAAATTTGTATCAAGACTTAATAATTTATTTTTTAAGCCAGTTGTGTCATATTTTAATTTAAAAGAAATAATATCTAAATAGCTCACAAACTTTTCAACAAAATATTCATTACAAGCAATATGAATTTTTCTTGAAAAATATATATTAGGCGTAGCTGTTGATAATAAAGATAGCTCTTGTTCGGTCATTATAAAAATCTCCTCCTTGATTTAGTACTATTTTTTAAAAGAACCAACTATTTGAATTAAAATACAATGCACTATCAGATAATACATTGTATTCAAAGGAACGCTTGCAAATTTTTATTTAATTTACAATATAGAATCAGTCTTCCTGCATTGACCAGGCTTCTTGCACCTCAAAACCTAAAGGTAAATCATCAAAAGAAACAACCATTACTTCGTCATCTAGAAGTGCAAAATCTACATTACTATCACACTCTAAATACTCTTTCATAAAAAACTCCTTGATATTAAAATCACTGTGAATATCAATTTTCTACAACCAAACCACCTGTGGTATTCAAGATCTATCAAAATTACCAAGGGTTCATAATTGATTGATAGAAAACCTTTAACAACTTGACAAAAAATACCTGTCAAGACCGAAAATCAAATATCACCTATTTGACTTCCTAGAATAAATGTTTACATAAATCATAAAAAAACAAGTAGAATATTAAAAAAAAAATGCAATTTTTTTAATAATACTTAGGATCAAAGCGGTTTTCAAGTACACTCACCGACCCCAGAAAAAAAATGACATTTCAAAGCTTCTTTCATCGTCTTGAACTTAAGCAGATAACCCTTAAGCCATCTCTTAATCGTTATCTAGGTGTGTTCTGTGGGATTTGGTTCAGGCGAGTAGGGTGGCAGCGGTAAGATGATGTGTTTTTTTGGCTTGTGTGTTATCGGTTGTGCTTTGATTGATGATGTTTTGTAGATGTTTTATTCTATGAAATCTTGCGTTATCCAAAATGATGATTGATGGCTCGTGCTGATTATCAAGACAAGGCAATAGCATTTGTTCAAACCAAGTTTCAAACAAATTGCTTGTCATTGTGTTGCCATAAATGAGTGGAGCAATCAATTTTTAGCCTTGTTGCCAATTTGTCCTACAACCAAAGATATTCGTTGATAGCACTTGCCACTTATCTTATTATAAACCTTTTGATCCTTTAAACTTCTTGCGTGTGTGCGGTATAGACAAGTGTCAGTACCAGCTTCATCTATATAGACAAGCTCGCAGTCTTGGTTATTTTGCAATAACTTTGGTCTTTCTTGGCAGTCTTTGACCTTAGCAGGGTCTTACTCAAAGTAGGTGCTGGTCTTTTTCTAAGGGTGGCATTCATTCTTTTTAGTGCCTTATGGGTTGCCATATCACTACAGCCAAATACCTCACCAATTTCACGCAGGTACTTGTCAGGATTTTTTTATGCAGGCAAGAAGCCCTTTTCTATCAAACTTTCTAAGTCTATTGGGGGGTGGGCGAGAAGCCAAACTTCCTGTTTTTTCAGGCTGTCGCTTTCAACGAAACAATGTGCATCTTATATACCAAAAGCCTCTATAACAAGGGCATTTTTTTTGGATTTGTCATAACAAGCTAAGACTTTTTGTCTGATTTCTAATGAATAAGCCGTTTTGGGAAGTGATTAGTAGATGATGATAGAGATGTGGGATTGGTTAGTGTTTTAAGGTTTGATGGTTATAAATCAAATACCATTTTCAAGATGCAATCATACTGGTAACATGAGCCTCTGCCAAGACCATTTCATGTTGACCAAGTTTTAAGTGATGTCATCAGACCACAATGATGGCAAAGGCAAACAACGCCAAGCAGCACATCAGCCCAAGCATCCACAACAACGAACGCAGCAACGACCAATCAAGGGCATACGCCGCACCATAGCCAATGCGTAAAAATACATACAGCCACGCCAAAACATTAATGACATTTTGTGGTACAAAGCAGTACATCGCCACAATAACCGCTGCCAAGAAAATAGGCAGGCTCTCAAAACTGTTGGTTTGGGCGGCATTAAAACGAGCCGCCATGCCTGTAGTCTTCGCCAAAAATTCTCGTGGATTGGCATTGTCCACAAGCCGAAATCCGCCTGTTATCTTAGCAAATACAGCAAACAAAAAAGGCAGTAAGCACGCCACTAGCATCGCTTGAATGGCGATGCTAATATTTGGCGAAAAATTAGCCACAAACATCATGATACTATTCATCGTTCACCAAGCCCACTTATGCCATCTCAATGATTTTGTAATCATGTGTGATATTCACACCGCCTTCTGACAGCATCTTTGATGCCGAGCAGTATTTATCGGCTGATAGTTCGATGGCTTTAGAAACTTGGCTTTCTTTGATATTAGTACCCACAACCACAAAGTGCAGATGAATATCGGTAAACACCGCAGGCACGGCATCAGCACGCTTGGCAGAGATTTCACAACGAATGTCGGCAACATCTTGGCGAGATTTTTGTAGAATGCTCACCACATCATAGCTGGCACAGCTACCAAGCCCCATCAAAATAAGCTCCATCGGCTTAGCACCTAGCTTCTGAGCAGAATCAATCACCACTTCATGACCTGAGCCACTGGTAGCACTAAAGTTAATCGCTTCATTTTTTAGCCAAGAGACGCTGGCAGTCATGTTTGTCATGTCACTTTTCCTACTTAAAGAGTCCAAAAGAATTCTTGATAATTAAAATGGTTTTTTATCTAGATGGTGGTTTTTGATGGTTTTTCAAGAATCTGATGTAAAGTTTTTATCCACTTTTTTACCCGTCTTTGTGTCAATTTTCATCGCTTTATTTTTTGGTATCTCAACATCATCGCTTTTAACCTTAAAAATCTGACCAAAATGCCCCATGAAACATTTTAATGCAAAAAAATATTACACTTTTTGTGAAAAATTTGTTTTAATAATAGATAAGTATCTGCGATTGCCAAATAATTATTAGCCGTCAGCAGAATTTTAATAATCTTACACAATAGAGTTTAGTCATGATTGATTCAGACGGCTTTCGAGCCAATGTCGGTATCATCTTGGCAAATACACAAGGCCAAGTGCTTTGGGCAAAACGCATCGGACACGACAGCTGGCAGTTTCCACAAGGGGGAATCGATTATGGCGAAACCCCGCTTGATGCGATGTATCGTGAGCTGTACGAGGAGGTTGGATTATACCCACATCATGTAGAACTGCTTGCAGTTACCAAAGATTGGTTGCGTTATCGTCTGCCAAAACGCTATGTTCGCACCAATCAAGAACCTTTGTGTATCGGGCAAAAACAAAAATGGTTTTTGCTTCGCTTAGATGAAAATAACGCCAAACACATTCGCTTTGATACTTCAAAGCCTGAGTTTGACGAATGGCAATGGGTGAGTTATTGGTACCCATTAAATCAGGTGGTCTCTTTTAAGCGTGGCGTTTATCAAAGAGCTTTACTAGAGCTGATTGAACAATTGCCCTTGACCCATGATCTTATCTTACCCAATCAAAACAATCAACCTTAAGCCATCAACCTTAAACAACAAAAAAGACCGAATACTCTCGGTCTTTTTTGTTGATAAAAATAACTACCGACAAAAACAACCAAGTTATTGACCAATAAACTGCATGACTTAAGACTGCAAGGTATCAGATGGCGATTTGGCAACAGCATCATTTTAATTTAGCAATTTGAGCAATTATTAAGTTATAATAGACTTTTCTTATTATGCTGCTGGCACAGTTTTTTAAGCATAACTTTTTTAAGTACATTTTTTTAAGTATCGTTATTATGGCAATGATTCACCCACAATTTGACCCTGTCGCCCTTGATTTAGGGTTTGTTGAGCTACATTGGTATGGTTTGATGTATCTGCTCGCCTTTTTATTCGCTTATCTACTGGCGACATATCGTGGTAAAAAGCGAGGCGATTTTACTGGCGAGATGATCTCAGATTTGATATTTTTTGGGGCGATGGGTGTGATTTTAGGTGGCCGTATTGGTTATGTCATTTTATATAACTTTGGCGAATTTTTATCCAATCCTGCCTACTTATTCCGTGTATGGGAAGGTGGCATGAGCTTTCACGGTGGCTTTATTGGCGTGTTGATTGCCATGTATTTTTTTGGGCGTAAATACAAAAAACACCCCTTTACCGTGCTAGATTTTATCGCCCCTTGTGTGCCAACAGGTCTTTTATTTGGGCGACTTGGCAACTTCATCAATGGCGAGTTATGGGGGCGTGTGTCGCATGGGGATTGGCCACAACTGATGTATTTCCCCCAAGCGGTCGCTGCCGACCATGAACTCATCAACACCAACCCAGACTTCATGAATATTGCCACCCAACTGGGAGAATATTACCTGCTACCACGCCACCCAAGCCAGTTGTATCAAGCATTTAGTGAGGGTGTACTACTGTTTATTTTGCTTTGGTGGTTTAGTGCCAAGCCACGCCCACGCTACGCTGTGTCTGCCTTATTCTTGCTTGGTTATGGGTGCAGTCGATTTATCACCGAGTTTTTCCGACAGCCTGATGTCGGTTATGAACTGATCTTTGGTTGGATGAGTAAAGGTCAGCTATATAGTCTGCCGATGATTATCTTTGGCGTGCTACTCATGATATCAGCATACAAAAACAACAACCATGATTGGCAAAAAAACCAATAATAAGGCGATCGCATGAAACAATACCTACAATTATTACAACACATCTTAGCTACAGGCGATGACAAAGGCGACCGTACAGGCACTGGTACTCGCTCTGTTTTTGGTTATCAGATGCGGTTTGATTTGACCGAAGGGTTTCCCCTGCTCACAACCAAAAAAGTGCATATGAAATCTATTGTTCATGAACTGCTATGGTTTATCAAAGGCGACACCAATGTCAAATACTTACAAGACTTTGGTGTAACCATATGGGACGAATGGGCAACTGCTGAACAAACTGCCAAATTTGGGCGAGAAGCAGGCGATTTAGGGGCAGTTTATGGTCATCAGTGGCGTAATTTTGGGGCCACCAAAGATGCTAATGGCTCTTACCAAAAAGACGGTTTTGATCAACTAAGTTGGCTAATTAACGAAATCAAAACCAATCCCAATTCCAGACGACTGATTGTATCTGGTTGGAATCCGATAGAAGCTGGGCAAGTGGCACTACCGCCTTGTCATACTTTATTTCAATTTTTTGTGGTGAATAACAAACTTTCTTGTCAATTATACCAAAGAAGTGCCGATGTATTTTTGGGTGTTCCATTTAATATCGCAAGCTATGCCCTGCTGACGCATATGATTGCCCAAGTGTGTGAATTGCAAGTAGGCGAATTTATTTGGACTGGTGGCGATACACATTTATATCATAACCATTTTGAGCAAGCCAAATTGCAATTAACTCGCACGCCTTTACCACTTTGTCAATTACGATTAAATCCTGATATCAAGAATCTGTTTGACTTTTCGTTTGATGACATCAAGATTGAAGGTTATCAATCACATGATAGGATTAAAGCGGAAGTGGCGGTGTAACATGAATAATCTAACAACAACCAAACAGCTCCTAAAAAATAAAAATCTCTCTTTGATTCAGGTTGTCGCTTTTGATCAAAAGCAATGTATTGGCAAGGACAATCAACTTGCATGGCATATTCCAGAGGACTTAAAACATTTTAAGTCTCTGACCACAGGAGGCGTGGTCATCATGGGACGAAAGACATATGAAAGCATCGGAAAGCCCCTACCCAACCGTACCAATTGGGTCGTCACTAAAGATAAGGCATGGACAGCTCAGGGTGTTAAAGTCGCCCATAGTTTAGAGTGTGCCTTAGAACTTGCAAGTAATGACTGTCAAGATGGCAAATTATTCATCATTGGTGGTGGTGAGATTTACCGTCAAAGCATTGATATTGCCGATGTTTTAGAAATCACTCGGGTGGATTTGGATATTGGAGGCGACGCTTTTTATCCTGCGATACCGTCTGGCTTTGAATTAACCCATCGTGAGCACAGCACAAGCAGTACTGATAATACAGCTTTCGTCTTTGAATCTTATCAAAGAATTGCTCGTGTGTGATGATAGACGCTTGCTAGTTTTAGAATGAGCAACATGACAAACAGCCAAAGCTAGGTCATACAAAAGACACTTCAACACAACTTAGATGAGCTTAAATAGTGCCAAACCACAAACAGCGAACAACTAAAAGTACAAGTTGAGACCATTCATGAATAATTTTCTTATCCCTAGTATTGCCATATCTGCCATGCTCCTAACTGCCTGCACTCCTGCAAGCGACTATCAGAGCATTGAAGGGCAGACAATGGGCACAACCTATCACATCACCTTTAAAGGCAATGCTAAAGACACCACAACCATTCAACAAGCGATAGATGCCCGCTTAGTTGAAGTCAATCAAAGTATGTCCACCTATATCAAGGACAGTACGATTTCTAAGTTTAACCGCCTACCAAGCAATACCCCCATAATGATTGATAAGGATTTTATGCAGGTTCTAAATGACAGCCAACAGATTTTTTTGGCAAGTGGCGGTAGTTTTGATCCAACGGTATATCCTTTGGTTGAACTGTGGGGTTTTGGCAGTCAAATGAGTATTGATCGATTGCAATCACCACCCACTGCTGATGAAATCGCTCTTGCAAATAGCAAAGTTGGGCTACAAAAAGTTATTTTGACAGGCAACGAACTGCACAAAACCCATGATGGCGTTGGACTGGATTTTTCTGCGATTGCCAAGGGATATGGCGTTGATGTCATCGCTGATGTATTAGCCAATCAATATCACATCGATGACTACATGGTAGAAATCGGTGGCGAAGTTGCCACCAAAGGGGTGAACGCCAAAGGTAAGGCGTGGACGATTGCTATTGACGCCCCCATCTTGGATAGCTCAGTACAAAATCGAGAGATATTTGCCACACTAAGTTTACCTACAGGCTTGCATATCGCTACATCTGGCGGTTATCGGAATTCGGTTGAATTTGATGGCGTTCGTTATAGCCACACCATCAATCCAGCCACCGCTCAGCCTGTTGCTGATGGTGCACCGAGCGTTACTGTCATTCACGACAGCGTCGCCTTGGCAGACGGCTGGGCAACTGCATTAACTGCCTTGTCTTATCATGACGCCCTAAAAATCGCCAGTCAAAACCAAATCAAAGCACTATTTATCATCGAAAAGACAGACGGCAAAGGATACGAGATGGTCAAATCAGATGCACTGACCGCCACTGCCATCAAAATTGGTCAATGATAATTAAGTGCGCACATCAAATATCAAGTCAGCCAAACCCATTACCCTTAATTGATTTGAGCTGGCTTTTGCATTACAATGGTCATAAAAACATAACCATAGGATAGCCCATGGCAACCTTTTCTCCAACCTTACAATTTTCCAAACGCTGGCTTGCCACGCCTGCCCCTGTCAAACAAGCCTTTCATCAAGAGCTTGATGATATCATCAAGATGCTTGGTAGCAATACTCACGCCAAAGACTATCAATTTACCCATACTGATTTTAACAGCACCATCTTAGACCTAATAGATGCCCACCAAGGCGAAACAGCCCAGCCTGCCAAGATTGTGCATAGTATTGATACCACACCACTTGCTTCTCAAAATGGCGAATACACCAAAGAGAGCTTGGCTGAAATTGAAGCTCGCATCAGCACAAAACTCTCCACACAGCTTGACAGTTTCTTGGGTGAGCATTTAGCACAGCTGTCTGAAGATTTAAAATCTTGGATAAGCACGACCGTCAAAAACGAGTTGGCAGAATACCAAAAAAACGACAATCATCCCAAATAAAGATAGGTTATATGGCTCATGTTATCACCCCAAGCTCATTTAGGGCATCCAATGAGCTTGTATTAAGAGCGAAATAAGTTTGCCACATTAACCAAGAATCATCAGAGAATATTATGAACCGTCAGAGCGACATCATTGTTATCGGTGCAGGCCCTGCAGGTCTTGCCTTCGCCAGATACTTTAAAGGCACGGATTTACAGATTACCGTCATTGACAAAGCAAATCTACCTAGCATCGAAAGCCCTGCCTATGACGGAAGAGAAATCGCCCTAACCCATCGCTCAAAAGAAATTTTGCAAGACTTAGGTGCTTGGCAACGCTTTGATGCCAGTGAGATTTACCCCCTAAAAAATGCCAAAGTTTATAACGGCACTTCTAATTATGCCCTGCATTTTTCCGTACCCAAAGATTTGACTTTATTGAGCTCAGCAGACAGATTGGGCAATCTCATCTCCAACCATAATATCCGCCAAGCACTCTATGATGAAGTAAAGACCCTACCTAATATTACTCTACTTACCGATACCACCATCAAGCACATTGACACCAACGATACGAGTGTACAAGTTGGCTTGGACGATGGCAGCGTGTTACACGCCAAGCTACTCATCGGAGCGGACAGTCGCTTATCTTATGTCAGACGCACGCTAGGGATTGGGGCACAGATGAATGACTTTGGGCGAACGGTCATCGTCTTTCGAGTCAGCCACCCCTTATCTAATGAAGCCACCGCCCAAGAGTGTTTTTTTTATGGTAGAACACTTGCCCTACTACCACTAAACGATCATCTGACCAACTGTGTCATCACGCTAGATAATACCCAAGCAACCGAGTTACTCGCCATGACGCCCAACGAGCTTGCCAAAGAAGCTCAGCGTATGATGAATGATAAACTGGGTGTTTGTAGCATTGCAGGTAGCATTCATCACTATCCTTTGATGGGCGTACATGCCAACACCTTTATCGCTAAGCGAGCAGCACTCATCGGCGATGCCGCTGTTGGTATGCACCCTGTAACCGCACATGGGTACAATCTAGGACTGCTTAGCGTAGACACCTTAGGCAAACTCATCATACAAGCTCATCGTGATAATCTAGATATTGGCAGTCAGTCGCTTTTGGCACGCTACAACCTTCGCCATCAGCGACACACTCGCCCTTTATATCACGGCACGAATGCGATGGTATCCATGTTTACCAATGACAAACCAGCCATGCGTGTGGTGCGTGATGTCGCTCTAAGATTTAGCAATAACCTACCCCCCATCAAACGCTGGATCACAGGACAACTCACAGGTAAATAACCATTTAGCAGACCGATCACTTTAGCATACCGCAAAGACAGACCGTCTTTGCGGTATTTTTGTCTGCATCAAAAGGATTTACACGCATTTACTAGGCGTGCAATGCCCTATAAATCGTGCCTGCCAAGACTTTGCCGATACCCTTAACACTGGCAATTTCAAGTTCAGATGCTGAAATGAGCTGCTGAATACCGCCAAAATGATTCAGTAAATCTCGCCGTCTTTTTTCACCAAGACCTGGAATTACCTCAAGCACTGATGCACCACGAGCCTTATCTCTTTTTTTGCGGTGATTGGTAATAGCAAAGCGATGTGCCTCATCACGAATGTGCATAATAAGGTGCAATGCCTTGCTGTCCGAAGGTAAATCAATAGGGTTGTGCTCAATAAAATGAAGCACCTCAAGCCCCGCCTTTCTCCCCTCGCCTTTAGCAACACTCACAAGCAAGGTATCATTTAGTTTACCCAACTCTGTTAAGACCTCTTTGGCGATGTTCAGCTGACCCTTGCCACCATCAATGAGTAACAAATCAGGCAACTCATGCTTAGAGTATCGCCGTGTTAGCACTTGACGCATGGCAGCATAATCATCACCTGCCGTGATGTCATGAATGGCATATTGACGATAATCTCGCTTACGCACACCGCCTGAGTCAAATACCACACACGACCCTACTGCCGCCTCACCCATCGTATGACTGATATCAAAGCATTCAATACGATCAATCGCTTTAGGGGATACTTTGGTCAAGACAGATCTTAGAGCCTCAAAGCGTACTTTTAGCTCATAATAATCAGTTATTTTTGCCTTTAAGGCATTGTCTGCATTGATGATGGCAAGGCTTAGCCACTCTTTTCTGTGTTTTTGTACACGGTGCTTAATGCGTGTTTTTTTATCAAACTGCTCTAGCAATAACTCACCAATAGCATCTTCATCCGCTAAAGGTGTACTAACCACAATCTCATCTGGTAGGTCATCACTCACTTGAAAATAAAACGATAAGATGAATTGCCCAAGTCGCTCAGCATTATCCGACTCACCAACCACAATCTCATCAGGAAAATAATTCTTACCGCCCAACACCTTGCCACCACGAACCGTCAGCACATGCACACAAGTAACCCCCGCTTGATGACTAACAGCAAAAACATCCGCCTCACCTGATAGACGAAATACCGCTTGGCGTGCTTGCATTTCACTAACCATCGTAATACGGTCTCTATAAAATGCCGCCTGCTCAAAGTTTAACGCTTCAGCCGCCTGCTCCATCTTATGAACGAGCATCTGCTGTACCTGTGCATTTTCTCCACTCAAAAACAGCAAAGCATTTTGCACATCTTCCATGTATTCATCATAACTAACCATGCCTACGCAAGGTGCTTTACATCTCTTAATTTGATATTCAAGGCAGGGGCGTTTTCTGGCATTAAAATAGCTATTGGTGCAGTTTCTTATCATGAATAACTTTTGCATTAGTAGCAACGCTTCTTTTGCACCTGTAGCAGATGGATACGGTCCAAAAAATCTACCTTCTGCATGATTGCCCTTGCCACGCCCAAAGCCCAGACGAGGAAACTTATCCTTAGACATGAACACATATAGATAGGACTTATCATCTCTTAAAATGATGTTATAAGGTGGCTTGTGTGCCTTGATGAGATTTTGCTCAAGTAGCAGAGCTTCGGTCTCACCACGCACAATGATGATCTGTATGTCATGAATTCTTTGCACCAATGCACGAGTCTTTGGATGTTCAATATTCTTAGAAAAATAACTACTAACTCGGCTCTTTAGTGATTTTGCTTTACCCACATACAAAATCTCACCGTGTTTGCCTAGCATCTTATACACCCCAGGCAAATTTGGCAAAGTTTTTAAAATCGCTGACAGATGAGATAATCTATCCGTCATCGCACCGTCCAACTCTATCTTTTCAATCATGACTGTCTTACTTAGCCTTAATTACTTCATTAAATTGATTTGGACTGACTAAACCACCACATATCAACCCAATAAACCACCACAACCCATCACCCATCTTTTAAACTTGATAGATCAACTAATATAAAGACAATTTTGGCTTTTGCAAGACAAAAACTTTAACTTGCACCAAAACTATGGCAAAATACCAAACCAATCATCATCAATCAACCCATCATTATGCCAATTCAAGCTACCAAAAAACGACTGCATACACTCTTTAAAAAAGGTCAAAAAATCGCCCAAACTCAGCTTGCCCCCCATCTCCTAAAGGCACGCATCACCACTTATGCACCACTGATAGGAGCAGGAATTCATGTTGATGTGCTGGACTTGGACGCCGGCTTATGCGTGGTCAGCATGCCTTTAACCAAGCTAAATCGTAACCTAGTTGGCACACAATTTGGCGGCAGTCTTTTTATGATGACCGACCCATTTTTTATGCTCATGCTAATGGCAAGACTGGGCAAGGATTATGTTGTTTGGAACAAAAAATCCACCATTGATTTTATCAAGCCCGGTCTAGGCAAAGTCATTGCTCGCATGAAAATCAGCCCCCAAGAAATCAATGACATCATCACCCTTGCCAAAACTGGCGAGCCTGTCTTTCGTGAATATCAAGTGGATATTACTGACAGCTCAGGCAAAATCATCGCCAAAGTCAATAAGACACTCTACATTCGCCTAAAAAACCGACAGCAACACAAGCCATCAAAGACTGATGAATAACAAAAAAACCCCGCCAACAGGACGGGGTTTTTGCTTGAGTAAAAGACGGATAAAATTATGCGTCTTTTCTTGCACCCAACTTTTCTTTAATACGAGCAGACTTACCAGAACGATCACGCAAGTAGTAAAGTTTCGCACGGCGTACATCACCACGACGCTTCACGCTGATGCTGTCAATAAGTGGTGAATGTAGCTGGAATGCACGCTCTACACCGATACCACTTGAGATTTTACGCACGGTGAAAGATGAGTTCAAGCCACGATTACGCTTAGCGATAACCACGCCTTCAAAGGCTTGCAGACGCTCACGGTCGCCTTCACGCACTTTTACTTGTACCACAACGGTGTCGCCTGGTGCGAATGCTGGGTGGTCTTTTAGCTGTGAATTTTCAATTTGTTGAACTAAAGGATGTTTGTTGCTCATGGCAATCTCCAATCAAACGACATAGGCTAAAAACCTTTTTAAAGTGGCTAAAAGGTCGCATATCGTATCATTATCATGCAGTCATAAAATGAACTGCTTACCCAAACCACATGGGCAAAACGATGCTATTTTACCTATTTTTATACTGTTTTTCAAGGTAATTTTAGACAAACAAATACAATCAATCAAATAACGCCAAGACAAGAATGACCATCATTTTTGGTATTGTTATTCATCGTCAAGTGTTTTTAACCATTTGGCCTGCTCTTTGGTTGGGGTAAACGCCTGCCACAAATCTGGTCGGCGTGCTTGAGTGCGTTTCGCCTGCTCCAAAAAACGCCACTTAGCAATATTGGCATGATGTCCTGATAACAACACTTCTGGGACTTTTTGACCATGAAATTGTACAGGTTTGGTATAATGCGGACAATCAAGCAGTCCATCCACAAAGCTATCTTCAAGTGCTGATTTATCATCGCTCATCACTGATGGCAGTCGGCGTATCACACTATCCATGACTATCATGGCAGGCAATTCACCCCCTGTCAGCACATAGTCTCCAATAGAAATTTCAGCATCAACATACAGCTCAAGCAGTCGTTCATCAACACCTTCATAACGACCGCATAGCAAAATCATGCCATGATGACTGACAAATTCAAGCACCCTAGATTCGTTTAACTGCCTGCCTTGTGGCGACAGATACACCACAGGACAACTGGGGTTTGCAATCCCTTTTTGATGAAAATACTGCTCAGCCAAAGACTTGGCGTGGCAAATCGCCTTTTGTAGTGGTTCTGCCATCATGACCATACCAGGTCCACCACCAAAGGGGCGTTCATCGATTCGCTTATAATTATCCGTGGCGAAGTCACGAGGGTTAATGACGCAGATTTCCACCTGCTCACGGGAAACGGCACGCCCTGTGATGCCAAAATCACGCACTGCATCAAACATCTGTGGCATGATACTAATCACCGCAAAGAACATGGCAACCCCAATCAGTAATCAACACCCCATGCCACAAGCATGGTTTTTGTATCTAAATTGACAGACAATACCACTTCCTTGTGCCACGGAATCAGTCTGTCTTCACCATCAACACTGTCTTTGGTTGCTGTAACAGAGATGATTTCATGAGCACCCGTCTCAAACATCTCTTTGATGACACCTAAATTCTCGCCTGACTCATTGATGACAGTCAATCCCACCAAATCCGACCAATAGTATTCATTTTCATCAAGGGCTGGTAGATTGTCTTTATGCACCCAAATGGTTGTGCCATTCATCATTTCAGCGACATTGCGGTCAGCAATCTCAACAAAGCTCGCTACCAACCCTGAACCTTGTACACGCCACTCCTTAACCGTCAAAGGTTTAAATCCTGTTGCCGTTTTCATCCACCAAGGCGACATACCAAATACATCAGCATGGTTGGCGGTCTCGCTAAACACCCATAGCCAACCTTTGATGCCATACGGTTTTTTTAGGGTGGCGATTTTGATGAGTTCATCAACAGCAGGTGTGGCAATCATACCATCACGGCGTAAATTTAGATTGTTAATCCTGTTATTCATGGTCATTAAACTGGTTTTATCCCAAGAGTTATCTAAAAATCATCAGTATCGATGGCAATTCAATCATCGACATGATATCAAAAAAATCGGCTTGCGTTTTCATACAGTAAACAACGCAAACCGATTTTTTCAATCCAATGTTGGCAATGCCAGTCGTATTAAGCAACTTGCTTAGCTTTTACTAGCTGTGCAACACGATCAGAAGGTTGTGCACCTTTGGCAATCCAAGCATTGTAAGCATCTAGATCAATACGGAAAACTTCTTCTTGACCACGAGCCAGTGGGTTAAAGAAGCCGATTTTTTCAATATGACGACCATCACGAGCAGCACGCTTGTCAGCAACAACTACTTGATAAAAAGGACGTTTTTTTGCACCACCACGGGCTAAACGGATAACTACCATGAGAAACTCTCTTTTAAAAAAATAAGTAAAAAATTTGTTGCAAGAATTAGGCTAATCATTCTGTCATCGTGTTGAGGATGAGCCGATGATGAACAGAATCATTAAAAGATTTAAATTATAGCAAAATTTTTTGATTCTTTCAAAGTAAAATCTACACAATATGCCATTTTTCTCACTTTTTTATTAGATTGCCATTAAGCGGTGGCAACTTGGTTTTATTTTAAAGAACATCTTGGTTGTAATAGCTTTGCTGATGCTTTATTGCTCTTATGATAAAATCATTACCAATGATATAAGTATGCTACAATATGCCAATTTAGTTTTATGGGTTGTGTCTCATGGGTCATCATGCCACATCGCTTGCCAAATTGCGTCATCGCCTGCACTCGAACACTTGGCGAACGGTTTTGGTGGTGTTTTTTATTGTGTTTGTCAGCGTTGCTTTATCCATTTGGCTGTTCTGGCGAACACTGTATCTGCCCGAGCTAAAAAGCCATGCCAGTTATTTAGCAAGTGAAATCAGACTCATGGATAATGCCCGTAGCAAATGGGCAGATAGCCCAGAAACACTGGCTTGGCTAGAACAAAACAGCCACATTCAAATCATCAGCAATCCTGATAACTTTCCCGATGTTACAGAAAAATTCTTTGTCAGTAAGATGACCGATGTTCTAGCAGACGAAGTGCGTGCTGAATTGGGGCGTGATGTAGAGGTGTATTTCAAATTTAAGCCCACACCCAGACTATGGGTGCAAGACAGCAAATACCCCGACACTTGGCTTCGTGAGCCTGTTGCGTATTATTCTGAGTATAGCACCGGTGTATTAGTAGGTTTTGTATTTGGTTTGCCATTTTTGACTTTACTCACCATTTGGGTGCTAGTACGCAGCTTGAACCGCCCCCTAAAACGCCTAGAAAAAGCCGCCATCAGCTACATTCAAGAAGGACATACCACCACACTTGCCACCGACACAGGTCCAAGAGAGATACGCCGTGTTAACACAGCGTTTAACCAGTTATTCACTACATTAAGCCAGTCTCAAAAAGAACGCACCATCATGCTCGCTGGTATCAGTCATGACTTACGCACCCCTTTAACTCGTATGCGTCTGACCGCCGAGATGCTACCTGATGAGTTCTTCCGTGAAGGCTTAGTGTACGACATTGAGGATATGGACGCCATCTTAGAACAGTTCATCTCATTCATGAAAGACGGCTCTGATGAACCTGTCTGCCCAACCAATCTTGACGTCATTTTTAAAGAAATTATGGTGCAATTTTCAGATGTCAGATTTAACTACGACAGTAGCATCGGTCAAGATGTGTCTGTTCGCCCTTTATCCATCAAACGCCTAATCATCAATTTGGTTAATAACGCCATTCGTTATGGAAGACAGCCCATTCACATCGGTGCTTCCATCATACCACCTAACTCTCAAGGCGATGCTGATTTTGAATTGCAAAATCCCTACACCAAATATCCCACACTCATCATTCATGTCAAAGATGAAGGTGATGGCGTAGCAGATGACCAACTAGAACGCATCATGCAACCTTTTGAGCGTGGCGAAACAGCTCGCACCACTCAAGGTAGTGGACTTGGTCTTGCCATTGTTAATCGCATCGCAAGACTACATCAAGGCAGTGTTGAGGCAATCAACCACCCTGATGGCGGACTGTATGTTTGCGTCAAAATACCGCTCATCACCCAAATTATCAGCCATGACGAGACAGAAAAGAACACACCCCAAAGCTAACTTTAGGGTGTGTTGGGTATTTTGTATCAATCAAAAAGTATGATTTTATTTATCGCTTTGTTTGCCAATCAGCACTTTATCGCTTTTTGCTTGAGTTAGCTCATCAGCAACAATCGCCACCCCTGCCTGTTTGGCAGGCCAATCCATCATAAAGCGAGCACCTTTTAGTGTTGGACTCTCATCAACCTTAAGCTCTGCATTGAACCAAAAAGCGATGCGTGCCACAATGGATAAGCCAAGCCCATAACCGCCCGATGAGCGAGTACGACTATCATCAAGCCTTGCAAACGGTACAAATACTTTTTCACGGTCTTCTTCTTTAATGCCCTGTCCATCATCTTCAACACTGACCACCACACGACCTTTAGCCACGCTCGCACTGATTAAAATCGTACTGTTGGCATAACGCATGGCATTACCCGCCAAATTCTGTACAACACGATGCAAGTAGCGTCTGTCCGCCATCGCTTGTGCTTTAGGTGATGACACATTAGTTAGCACCTTGATGTTTCCACCTAGGGCATTGGTCTCTCGTTCAATCTGCTTAACCAAATCGTACAAATTGACCATTTCCCACTCTAGTTTTGGCGAACCTTCTTCCAATTTTGCATAAGTTAAGATTTCATCAATCAGCTCATTGAGCGACTCAATATCTTCATCAATCTGTTGTTTTTGTAGCTGTCTTGACTCATTATTGTCTTCATCTGCCAACATATCCACCGCAAAACGGATACGAGCTACGGGCGTACGCAGCTCATGCGATACCGCACGAGCCAACTCCCTTTGGGACTCAATGAGTCGCTTAATATGCTGTGTCATGGCATTGAAAGTTGATGACAATCTTGAGACATCATCACACCCAATCACTTGAACTTTGGTGTTTAAATCGCCTTGCATCACACGATTGACACCTGCTTGCAATAGGTGCAAACGACGCTCAAGCGGAAAAATTAGCCCATACACACCAAGACTAATAAACAGCAAACAAATCAGCACAATGCCAGCAATCAGATTCATCGGAAACCAATTAAACAAGGCCACAGGACCAATCACAATGACAGATGTATCAACCTCCGAAGCCACCACAAAGGTTACCAATGAGTTTTGTATGCTGTCGCCATCTTTATATAAAATGACTGGTTCATCACGATGTAGACGAGCCACCTGACTACTATCCAACCGAAGTGAGTCTATCGGTCTAATCTCTATGGGATAGGCGGATTTTTGGCTTAAAAACTGCAAGCGACTTTCTTTGGCTTGCATGGTTGGATAGTATGCCAAATCATCAAGTAAAAATATCATCAATGCTCGTACTTGACGCTCACCCACTTGCGATAAATTCACCGTCAGTAGATTATTTTCTCCAGCAATGCGATGATAAATAGTCATATCCTTAGTAACAGGATTATGTCGCACCACTGTCTTTTCTTCATTTAGGCGGCGTATCTCACGCCCCGTAAATTCAACCGAATTCATTGGCACGATACTAAAAATCTCACCAAATAAGCGACTGGCATCCAACAACCAATACTCACGGCGATTCTCTTCTTGCTGATGAACGAGCCCCTGACTGATAAGATAAAATGAGCCTGTAGCTATCTCTTCTCGATAAGATTGCAAACGCTCTTGGTTGATGGCATCAACCAATAAATAAGCACAAAACGCCACCGCCAAGCAGATGAGTAGCAAACCCGCATAGATACGAAAAAATATGCTTCGTTCGGTTAAGGAAATCAGTGCCATATCTTAAAATAATCCAATAAAATAAAAGCCAGCATTAGCCAGCTTTTATCATCCTATCCACATCAGTTGCCTTCTTTGACAAACAAATAACCCTTGCTACGAACTGTTTTAATACGCTTTGGATTCTCTGGGTCATCGCCAATCTTCGGACGAATGCGAGAGATGCGAACATCAATAGAACGGTCTTGACCATCATACTCGATGCCACGCAAACGCTCAAAAATATCTTCACGAGATAGAATGCGACCAGAATTTGAAGCAAGCAACCATAACAAATCGTACTCAGCACTGGTAAAATCTACCAATTCATCGTTCAAAGTTACCGAACGACCGCCATTATCAATCACCAGATCACCAAATTCTAAACGCTGTGGCGAGTCCGACGAAGGGGTAGTCTCAGAACGACGCAATAACGCTCGAATGCGAGCAAGCAGTACTCTTGGCTGGGCTGGCTTAGCAACATAGTCATCAGCACCCATCTCAAGACCAAGCACCTGATCCATGTCTTCAGTACGAGCAGTTAGCATCAAGATTGGATTTTGGTAATGCGGACGAACCTCACGGCACACTGCCAGACCATCAGAACCTGGCAACATCACATCAAGCACCACCAAGTCTGGTTGCTCAGTAATAATACGGCGAATCGCTCGAGCTCCATCGGTTTCAATCGCTACATCCAGTCCATTGCGTCTTAGGTAATCCTGGATTAGCATTGCCAGTCTTTCATCGTCTTCAACAATGAGAATTCTGGGAATATCTTCTTTTTCTGGGGTTGCTGTATTTGTTGTCATGGTTATCCTTAAGCGAAATCATAAGATTGCTTGAAAAATACGCACCGAAAATCATTAAGCACGGTTTTTGTATTTTTGGATGGTTTGTAATTGTGCCACAGACTCAGCTAACGCCGCCAATGCAGCATTTGTCTGAACGGTACTATTTTGGTTTACCAGTAGCTGTTCGGCATTGCGACGAGCTTCAGCGATTTTTACTTCATCCAAATCATGTGCACGCTCAGCAGAATCCGCTAAAACAGTTACCACATGTGGTTGAACTTCCAAAACCCCACCTGAAACATAGATGATTTCTTCAGTACCATCGGTGGTTTTGATGCGTAATGTACCTGGTTTTAGCAGTGTGATTAACGGTGTATGACCTGCAAGAATACCAATCTCGCCATCATGACCTGCCGCCACCAACACACTGATCTCGCCAGCATACAACTCTTCACGAGCACTTACCACTCGGCATTTAAAGGTTGCCATTATACTCTCCTATGTTAAGTTTAATGATGACAACCACTCATTGAGTGATTGTCATTTCCGCCCTATCAGCAAGTGATTGGGGAAATATTAAACTTATGCTGCTTGTAGCTTCTCAGCTCTAGCAACCGCTTCGTCAATACTACCAACCATATAGAAAGCTTGCTCTGGTAGATGGTCGTATTCGCCTTCGATGATCGATTTAAAACCAGCGATGGTATCACGAAGTGAAACATACTTACCAGGTGCACCTGTAAAGACTTCTGCCACATGGAATGGTTGAGATAAGAAGCGTTGAATCTTACGAGCACGATAAACAATCATCTTGTCTTCTTCAGACAACTCATCCATACCCAAGATGGCGATGATGTCTTTTAGTTCTTTATAGCGTTGCAACACTTCTTGTACACCACGAGCAACATTATAATGCTCTTCACCAATGATTTGTGGATCTAGCTGGCGAGAGGTTGAGTCTAGTGGGTCAACCGCAGGATAAATACCTTGTGATGCGATATCACGGCTTAATACAACAGTTGCATCCAAGTGAGCAAAGGTCGTTGCAGGAGATGGGTCGGTCAAGTCATCTGCAGGCACATATACTGCTTGAACAGAAGTAATAGAACCTGATTGCGTTGAGGTGATTCGCTCTTGCAAAATACCCATTTCTTCAGCCAAAGTTGGCTGATAACCTACCGCAGATGGCATACGACCTAGCAATGCTGATACCTCTGTACCAGCCAAGGTGTAACGGTAAATGTTGTCAACGAATAACAATACATCACGACCTTTGCCAGTAGCTTCATCTTTTTCATCACGGAAGTATTCCGCCATGGTTAGACCAGTCAAAGCAACACGCAAACGGTTTCCTGGTGGCTCGTTCATCTGACCATAAACCATCGCTACTTTTGACTTGGTAAAGTCATCAGTATTAACAACGCCTGCTTCTTGCATCTCGTGATAAAAGTCATTACCCTCACGAGTACGCTCACCCACACCAGCAAATACCGACAAACCTGAGTGTTTTAAAGCGATGTTATTGATAAGCTCCATCATATTAACGGTCTTACCAACACCAGCACCACCAAATAGACCAACTTTACCACCTTTTGCAAATGGGCATAGTAAGTCAATAACTTTGATACCAGTTTCGAGTAGCTCGGTTGAATTTGATTGCTCATCATAGCTTGGTGCATCACGATGGATTGACCATTTTTCTGCAGCATTAACAGGACCAGCTTCATCAATTGGACGGCCAAGCACATCCATAATACGACCTAAAGTCGCTTGACCAACTGGCACAGAGATTGGGGCACCAGTATTAGAAACCGATAAACCACGCTTTAGACCTTCTGTCGAGCCCATTGCAATGGTACGCACAACCCCATCACCAAGTTGCTGTTGCACTTCTAAAGTTGTTTCAGTGCCATCAACACTTAGTGCATCAAAAATTTGGGGTACTTGACCACGGCTAAACTCAACGTCAATTACCGCACCAATAATCTGCACAATACGACCGCTCATTGCGTTCTCCTATAATTCATTGTTCGGCTAAGAAACAGCGGCAGCACCGCCAACGATTTCCGAAATTTCTCGGGTAATCGCCGCTTGACGCAGCTTGTTATAAACCAACTGTAAATCTTTAATCAAATTGCCAGCGTTATCTGTTGCAGCTTTCATCGCTACCATACGCGCTGATTGCTCTGAAGCGATATTCTCAAGTACTGCTTGATAAACGATTGACTCAATATAACGCACCATCAGACTATCAATCAAAGTCTTGGTGTCTGGTTCATAAATATAATCCCAGCTATGCGATACACTCACATCATCGGCAAAAGTATCCTCTGGCAGTGGCACAAGTTGTGCTACCGAAGGCTTTTGCGTCATGGCATTGATAAATTTATTATAAACCAAATAAATGCGATCTAAACGACCTTCACTGTAGTCATCAAGCATTACCTGCACAGGGGTGCTGAGCTGCTCGTAGCTTGGGCTGTCGCCATAGCCTGTCAATACCGAACTTACTTTGCCACCAAAGTTCTTAAAAAAGCTCACGCCTTTTGAACCAATGACTGCAAATTCAATTTCAACCGATTGGTCTTGATATTGTTTTACTGATTTTAGAAGGTTTTTGAACAAGTTAATATTCAAACCACCTGCCAAACCACGGTCTGAAGTAACGACAATAAAGCCCACACGATTGACTGGACGGCTTACCATGTACGGATGCTTATAATCCGATTGTGCTTGCACCAAATGCGTAATCACTCGGGACATGCTTTCGGCATAAGGACGACCCATTTCCATACGCTCTTGAGCTCGGCGCATTTTACTGGCAGCCACCATTTGCATTGCACGCGTAATCTTTTGAGTGCTCTTAATGCTGGTTACTTTTGCACGTATTTCTTTTAAGCTTGCCATAATTGTTCCAATACTGGACTTATTTTTAAATAAGGTTTGGTGTGCTAATCTTTAGCACACCATTTATTAGCTACTTAGTAACTACCTGTTGCCTTGAACGATTCAATGGCTGCTTTTAGACGACTTTCAATGTCATCATTGTAGTTTGCAGTCTCATCAATTTCATTCATCAAGGCAGTATGTTCACTGCGTAGGCTACGCAACAACGCTTCTTCAAACGCACCAATCTTCTCAACTGGTACATCAGCTAGATAGCCTTCATTAGAAGCATAAATTACTGCCGCCTGATCAGCAATAGACATCGGTGCATATTGCTTTTGCTTCATCAGCTCAGTAACACGCTGACCGTGTTCCAACTGTTGCTTGGTTGCATCGTCAAGATCTGAAGCAAACTGGGCAAATGCAGCAAGTTCACGATACTGAGCTAGAGCTGTACGAATACCGCCTGACAGTTTTTTGATGATCTTGGTTTGTGCAGCACCACCAACACGAGATACCGAAATACCAGCGTTTACCGCAGGGCGGATGCCTGAGTTAAATAGGTTTGACTCAAGGAAAATCTGACCATCAGTAATAGAGATAACATTGGTAGGTACGAATGCAGACACATCACCTGCTTGTGTTTCAATAATAGGCAGTGCGGTTAATGAGCCAGTCTTACCTTTAACTTCACCATTGGTAAATGCTTCAACATAATCGGCATTAACACGAGAAGCACGCTCTAGTAGGCGAGAATGTAGATAGAATACATCGCCAGGATAGGCTTCACGCCCTGGTGGACGGCGTAGTAGTAGTGAAATTTGACGATAAGCAACCGCTTGCTTAGACAGGTCATCATACACAATCAGTGCATCTTCGCCACGATCACGGAAGTATTCACCCATTGTACAGCCAGAATATGGTGCGATATACTGAAGTGCTGCAGGCTCAGAGGCTGATGCCACAACAACGGTGGTGTATTCTAATGCACCAGTTTCTTCAAGTTTACGCACGACATTAGCGATGGTTGAGCGTTTTTGACCAACGGCAACATACACACACTTAATGCCAGAATTTTTTTGAGCAATAATGGCATCGATAGCTAATGCAGTTTTACCAGTTTGGCGGTCACCAATGATAAGCTCACGCTGACCACGACCGATAGGAATCATGGTATCAACAGCTTTATAGCCAGTCATTACAGGCTCATCAACTGATTGGCGAGCAATAACACCAGGTGCAATTTTTTCAACTTTATCAGTCAATTTTGCATTGATTGGACCTTTGCCGTCAATTGGATTACCCAATGCATCAACGACACGACCTAATAGTTCAGGACCTACTGGAACTTCTAAGATACGACCTGTGCAATAGGCTTTTTGACCTTCTTGCAGACTCAAATAATCGCCTAGAACAACAGCACCCACTGAGTCTTGTTCAAGGTTAAGTGCCATGCCATAAACATTGCCCTCAAACTCGATCATCTCACCATACATGGCTTCTTCTAAACCATGAATCTGCACAATACCATCAGAGACACTGACGATTACGCCTTCAGTTTTTGCAGTTGCGCTTATGTCAAGGTCTTGAATGCGCTGCTTAATCAGATTACTGATTTCGGCTGGATTCAATTGTTGCATTGCCTTGTTTCCTTTAAAATGTCAGCTTTCTGCTTAGGCAGTTAGCTGCGTCTTTAATTGTTGTAACTTACCACGCACTGAGCCATCGGTAAACTTATCACCCACTTTAATCGTTGCACCACCCAAAAGCTCCGGATCAACTGCTTCATGCAGAATCACAATCGAACCTGTTGAGATTGCAAGTTTCTCTTGCAAGGTTTTACGTTGGGCTTCGGTTAAGGGATAGGCTGAAGTAACGTAAGCGTCAACCTGTTTTAGCTCTTGTGATTTAAATTTGCTGTAATGAGTATGGATTTCAGGCAATAAAGCCAGTCTGTCATGTTCTGATAACTGCTTGGTAAAATTAACCAATGCGTCAGAAGGTTGCTCTGCCGTTTGTGAAGCATAGATATCAATCAAGACGGCAGTTTTTTGCTCTGCAGAAATGGCTGGATTGCTTAGCAGTGAAGAAAAAGACTCATCACTTACAATACTGCTTGCAATTAACAAAAAGTTCTCCCAATTGTTAATTACATTTTGCTCTTTAGCATAGTCAAATGCCGCTTTGGCATAGGGTCTTGCTAAGGTGGATAGTTCAGCCATGATTTCCTCTAATTACAGCTTAGCTGCCAACTGGTCTAGCATGTTAGCGTGTTCTTGTTCATTGACTTTGCTTTGCAAAATCTTTTCTGCACCTAGTACCGCTAGGTGAGCGACTTGAGAGCGTAGCTGTTCACGAGTTTGAGCAGCTTCTTGCTCGACAGTCGCATGTGCTTGTGCAATGATACGCTCACCTTCTAGACGAGCCTGCTCTTTAGCATCTTCAATCATCTGATTAGCGGTTTTATTGGCACGCTCAATGATAGAAGCAGCCTCAGTTTTTGCAGCAGCAAATTCTTGTTCTACCTGCTGTTCAGCAGAAGCCAAATCTGCTTTGGCTTTTTCGGCGGCATTTAAGCCTTCCTCAATTTTTCTTTGGCGTTCGTTGATAGCACCGATAAATGGTGGCCATACGAATTTCATGCAGAACCACACAAAAATCGCAAAAGCAATCAACTGACCAAACAATGTAGCATTAATGTTCATCAATCACCTCGTTGTTAGTGAAAGTCAGGTGATAGCCAATTCTAGGTCGTATCATTGCAAGGCAAATCCACGACCAGAAATGAGCGTTAAACTGACAGTTTCAGCTTATGCGAATGGGTTGGCGAACAATAGAAGCATTGCAATACCAACACCAATCATTGGCACGGCATCAAGAAGACCTGCTACGATGAACATTTTAGTTTGAAGTTGCGAACCTAGTTCTGGTTGACGAGCGGTACTCTCTAGGAATTTACCGCCTAATAGAGCAAAACCGATACCGGTAGCTAGTGCGCCAAGACCGATTAGAATAGCTACTGCAAGTAGAGTGTACTGAGCGATTACTGGATCCATGATGTCTCCTTAATGACCTATCGAAGGATAAAATTTAAAAAGTTTTCAATTAATGTTCTGATGTTTGTGAGATGAGCGATAGATAAACAATCGTCAACATCATAAACACGAACGCCTGAAGAGTAATAACCAAAATATGGAAAATTGCCCATGCCAAGTGTAATGGTACGCCTAAAGTTTTGACAAATAGGCTGCTAGACATATACATAAGAGCAATCAAAATAAAGATAAGCTCTCCAGCATACATATTACCAAATAAACGCAGACCTAGAGAAATTGGCTTTGCAAGCAAAGTTACAATCTCAAGAACTAAGTTTACAGGAATAAGTATTGCTTGTAGCAATGGGTTTTTTGCACTAAATGGGTGTAATGTAAATTCAGCAATAAACCCACCCACACCTTTATATTTTAGACCAAACCCAATGATTAGAATGAGCACACCCAGTGCCATACCTAAAGTAATATTTGGATCGGTACTTGGGACAATCTTAAAATAAACATGATGAGGATCTAGTCCAAACACATGCTGCCCTACCATTTGAGCGGCATAAGGAATCCAGTCCACTGGAATCAAGTCCATCAAGTTCATCAAGAAAATCCAAACAAAGATCGTCAAGGATAATGGTGCGATAAGCTTTGAAGGACCGTTATAAGATTCTCGTACGCTATTGTCAACGAAGTCTACAATCATTTCAACAAAAGCTTGTAGTTTGGTCGGCATACCAGAGGTTGCCTTACGCCCTACTACCCAAAACAACGCACAAAAAAATATGCCTAACCCAATAGACCACAGCATGGAGTCCAAATGAATGGCCCAAAAACCCATTTCTGCGGCTTCAGCGGCATCATACGCCACTTTCCAGCCATGCTCTGGGTGATTCCCAAAAGTCCAGTTGGTTAAGTGGTGAGCAATATAATCTGAAGATGTTTGTTCGGCTGCCATAATAAGCTTCTTATCTTAAGTCAAACAAAAGATTTGGTGATAAACACCTAATCAGAACTAAAATCTATGATAAACATCACAGGCAACTAACATAGCTGACCTATTTATTTTTTGAGCAAGATACTATTTATCCATTTGGTCTTGTTATCCATTTGGTCTTGCAAATTACCAGTAACGGCATTTGACAAAAAAGACCATCAACATCCAATATGGGGTAAATTTTATCAATAATTACATTAATAGCTAGGTCACTATCTTACTTTAGTCAAGCCCATATGTAAAGGAAAATATACTTTTCCTTGCTGAAATTTTACGATTTAATAAAAAACAGCACTTAAAATTGTAAAATCAAGCCAGTCGCCACATACTAAGTGTGTACACTAATTGCATGATGACATAACCTGCTATCACAAGCATCGCCAATATTGGCTTTAAATAAATGAAAATAAACGCAAAGCCCAACATGACCACAAGCCATTTTAACATTTGCCCAAGATACATATTGAGCATGATCTGTTGGCGAACCCTCGCCCCTGTAAGACGATAGGCTACAAAGGTAAATACATATTGAGCCAAAAAATGTAACAATGCACCACACAATAAACTCTTGGTGTCAATAAACCCATGACCACCAAACCACTCCAAACCACCATACAGCTCAACAATCATGGCTAAGATTGCCACAATCAAGACTGCCCAAATTTGGCGAACCTGCATGGCATGAACTTGCTGTTTTTGGGTGCGTCTTGCTGGAACAGTCATCACATTATCGTTTAAATCGGATAGACAGGAAAGCTAACACATAGCTATGATAACCGACAATGGCAAAGAGACATAAGCCCTCTGCATTGTTTGATGATAGTAAGCCTTTAGTGTGTGCATAAACGACTGTATTATAAAAACTTTTGTTAACAATGGCAATAGGTTTTAGCAATTATTGCATTAAAATAATCATTATTTTTTATAAAAATCATGATACGATTCGTCCACAACCATGGGTCAGGGCGTGCTGGCAATGACTAACCTTTAATACATTTTTGAATACTTAAGGCTAAATCCGTCCACACCTCAACAAAATCATCGCCATCACTCATGTCTTCTTGGCGAACAATCGTACCAACATTGCCCAGTTTGTTGATAATGCCATCAGAAACCGCCCCTTGAGAAGCAATGCACATGCGTGGTTGTGGGCGATTTTTACTTAGATGAGCGATTTGTCTTGCTTTTGGTGGCAGGTGATCAACAGGTGTTAACGCTCCTGAAAATTTCAAACCTGCTGAACGCTCAAGATACTGAAACGAATCATGATAAGCCCAATAAGGTAGCGACTTACCATTCACTTTGACTTGAGCGACTGCATGATCCATACGCGAAGCGAACTCTTGGGCGTTTTTTTGATACAATGATTGATGCTCAGGATTGGCATGACTATGAATCACCGCCAATGCCCTGACGATGGCTTTGGCATTCTCAGGTTCAAGCCAAATATGAGCATCAAAACTGCCTTCTTGTGGCGTACCATCAATATGGCGTCGTGGCAAGCGTTCAAAAGCATTAAAATCAAATAGCGAGATGACATTTGGCTCATCCGACAGTGCATTAACCAAATTTTGTTCAAGCAAATCTCCAAACCACACCACATAACTACTTTGAGCGATGGTCTTTTGTGCACTTGGGCTTAGCTCACCATGATGACCGACATCACCGGCTTTTAAAAGCACTGTGGCAGGCTCTGCTCCTTTGGTTACGGCATTGGACAATAACGCCAATGGATAATTGCTGACGCTGACTGTACCTGCATGAGCAATGGCGGTTAACAGCATGGGCGTAAACACAGCGACTTTGGTAAAATTGGCAAATAAACGATCAAAATTCATAAATCTCTCTATTAAATCAATCAACCCCAGTATCAATGCTAAGCTCAAAATAAAACCTTGCGTGATTAAGCCTATTTATCGTTAATACAACTGGTTAATTGTTATAAAATCTTGAAAAACTCTACGCAAAAAATACGCCAAGCCCCATCAAATAGGCTGACAGATTTTCTGGAAAATATAGTTATAAAATAACATATATCGCTAAGAAAATCATCTACTGATTGACAATTTTTAACAGTCTGCAAAAATTTCTTGATGGCATGAGTTATATTATAAGGTATAATATGCCAAATCAATATCAAATATGATGCTCTATTTTCCTACTTTTAAAAAAACACTTAAGACAACCCAGCTAAGCGACGCTTGCCAAGGCATCTTAAGTAAAAATTGACAAATCATAGCACAAGAACATTACCATGACAACATCAAACCATCATTGTAGTTGCAACCATCATCACAGCGTCCACCAACACAACATCTCAGAACGCATTCATGATGCCAAAATTCACTGCGAAGCTCGAGGTGTGCGATTCACACCACTGCGTGAAGAGGTTTATGCACTTATTTTGGCATCAGACAAACCGCTTGGGGCGTATGATTTGATTAGTGCCTTACAACGAAATCGTCAAAACAGCGATGCTACCACCAAAAACATCGCACCACCAACCATCTATCGTTCGCTTGAGTTCTTATTAAATGAAGGCTTAATCCATCAATTAAGCTCAATGAATGCCTATGTGCCATGCTGTCATCCACGCTCTAAGCACGCAGCAGCATTTCTGATTTGCAAAATCTGCCAAAGCGTTGAAGAATGTAGCAATCTACCTGTTGATAACATCATGCACTTTGCTAAAGACGATGCCAGATTTCAAGTTGATCAAACCGTGATTGAGCTAAAAGGTGTCTGTCGTGCCTGCCAAGCCTAATACGCCACTATTGCACGCTCAAAACATCAGTTATCAAATTGGGGATAATGCTTTGCTAAGTGATGTCTCCATCAAGCTGTATGCAGGAGAGATGGTCAGTCTCATTGGTCCAAATGGGGCGGGCAAATCCACCTTGGTTAAACTCATCTTGGGTCTCATCAAACCCACTTCAGGAACAATCATCAACAATGCCAAAACTCTAAGCTATGTCCCACAGCGGTTTAGCGTGCCTGAAATATTGCCACTTCGTGCAAAGGATTTGCTTGCACAAGTCAATAAATCACACCTAACCGCTGAACAAAAGAGCTTCATACTAGATAAACTATCCATCGCACCACTGCTTAATAAGCAAATGATACATTTATCAGGTGGCGAGACGCAGCGTGTGCTATTAACACAGGCACTGCTGAACAAGCCTGAACTGCTTATACTGGATGAACCCATGCAAGGACTTGACCCAGACACTGAAAACTGGCTGTATCACTTCATTGATGAACTACCAGATTTTTTGGCATGTGGCATGCTTGTGGTCTCGCACGATTTGCATTGGGTAATGAAAGGTTCAAAACGAGTCATTTGTTTAAATAAACACATCTGTTGTCAAGGTGTGCCTAGTCAGATTGCTCTTACTCCTGAATTTACTCATCTATTCGGTCATTATCAACCCTACATTCATCATCATGACCATTGCCATCATGCCGATGATTGCACCCATCAGCATGGAGATGCCCATGAGTGATTGGCTACCCATCATCGCCCCTGCTTGGATAGCAGGCTTGCTATTAGCACTATTATCCGCACCACTTGGCTGCTTGGTATTATGGCGACGCATGGCATTTTTTTCAGATACTTTGGCACATGGAGCCCTACTTGGTGTGGCGATGGCAGCTTGGTTAAATTTACCTGCCGATATTGGCATCACCTTAGTGAGCGTACTGATTGTCATCACGCTCATCTTGATCAATGAACGCAAGCTACCCAATGACGCTACTTTATCTGTCATGGCGGCCACTCTACTGTGCCTAGGGCTACTTACTCTAACACAGCTGACCCAACAGCAGGCGAACATATTAGGGTTTTTGTTTGGTAGCTTGCTTGATATTGATTGGGCAGACCTGCCTCGTTTGAGTGTACTCATCGCTTTAGGTGGTGCATTTTTGACATGGATTTGGAACAATCAGATCAAACTTGCCACTTCAGAAGCACTGGCACGCATCGCAGGCGTCAACCCCTTACAACAGCAAATATTCTTTATGGGGCTTTTGGCAGGTTTTTGTGCAGTGGCACTACAAGCCGTAGGAAGTCTTTTGATTAGCGGTTTGCTTATTTTGCCTGCATTGAGTGCAAGATTGGTATCAAAGTCGCCAAGGCAGATGGTCATCGTTGCCATGGCATTGGCACAATGTGGTGTAACAGCCGGTATATGGGGCAGTGTTTGGCTTGATATACCGACAGGAATTTCCATTGTGCTGACTTTAGCATTAGTCTTTTTTGGCTTCTTTATGGTGCATAAATGCCGACACATGGACACTTAACACACATTGACGCACCTGCCAATATCTTTAAAATTGCTCAAATCAGCGATTTACATCTTAGTGATGAAAGTAGCTTTAATCGGTTCTTGTCAGTGCTAACATTAGCACTTAAAGAATCGCCTGATTTATTACTTTTGACAGGTGATTTGGTCAATGATGGGAATCGCCAAGGCTACGACCGTCTATACAAAACTTTAATTTTCACTAAGATTCCTTTTTTGTGTTTGGCAGGCAATCATGATGTTACTGCCGAAATTGGGCATCACCTCCCCTTTGATGAACGCACTTTTTTGCCCATTCGTCTTGACGATAGACTACCTGACAGGCAACGACTCACCATTAAGATGGCAAACATCACTTGGCAGATTCTCGCCATCAATACTGCCATATCTGGTCAAATCGGCGGATATGTTAGCCGTGAGAATCTAGAATTTCTTAACAAGCATTTGACCTGTAATCAACCAACCATCATCGCCATGCACCATCACCCTCAGCCTGTCGGCTCTGCTTGGATTGATGAATACATGCTACAAAATCATGATGAATTTTGGCAGACGCTCTCTTGTTTTGATAACATCAAAGCTGTCATATGTGGTCATGTACATCAGGCACATCGCATTGACACACATAACACCTCACTCTATACTTGCCCTGCAAGTAGCCGTCAGTTTCTAGCATATCATGACGATTTTACCATTGATGACGCACCACCAGGCTTTCGCTTGATACACATTTGCAACAAAAAAACACTAGCAACTTGGGTAAAAAGATTACAAAATTAGCTTTCTTTATAATAATGCCAATCCATTACCCTTATAGATTCAAGTGGGTATTAGAAAAATACTTGTAAATCTTGCTAGGTTTTGGCAAAATGTAGCATTTTTGATTGTGCGGTGGATATCAATAACACAATCAAACCCAAATTCTGCGGCAATGCGGTTGCGCTATGGGCATTGCCATTTACCAAAAGCCAATAAGGCGACTTTTGAAGGATTTTAAGCGCATGAATACCAAAACTTTCACCCCTTATGAACCTGCCAAAGACGAAGAGTATATGTCCGATGCACAGCTTGAGCATTTTCGCACAATGCTGTTGGCATGGAAAGAAGAGCTGATGTCAGAAGCAGAGCGAACCAAAGACTATATCAACGAAGAAACTGGTACAATGGCGGATATTAACGACCGTGCCACCCAAGAAGAAGAATTCGCCCTTGCCCTACGGACACGAGACCGTGAACGCAAACTGATTAGAAAAATTGACAAATCCATCGCTGAGATTGATACAGGCGACTACGGTTACTGCGAGACTTGCGGTACTGAAATCGGTCTAAAACGCCTAGAAGCCAGACCGACCGCCACTCAATGTATTGACTGCAAAACCTTATCCGAGATGAAAGAAAAGCAAAACTTAGGCTAATGTTATGCTGACAGTCGCCCAGCATCGACCCATCATTGGGCGATTTTCTCCATCGCCGACAGGTCATTTACATCTAGGCTCGCTCACTACTGCGGTGGCGAGCTTTTGTCATATTAAGTCGCTAGGTGGACAGTGGCTACTTCGCATGGAAGATGTGGACTTTGAACGCTGTAAGGCACAGTATAGCACTTCTATTCTACAGGATTTAGACAATCTGGGATTGCATTGGGACGGCGAAGTCGTTTATCAGTCTGACCGCCAGCATATCTATGATGAGTTTATAGATATGCTAAAGTCCCTAACCTATGCTTGTCAATGCTCACGCAAACAGCTACAAGCATATCTGCAGACACACAACAACAACACCAAACCCATCACCTTTAATCACGCATCAAAAGAGCTGAGTCAAACTCAAGATTTAAATCAGCCACTTATTTATCCACGACTGTGCCTGCATCATTCTTATGACGCCGCTCATCCAAACAGTAAAATACGCCTCTGCCTGCCTGATACTTTAAGTGCATTTTATGATGGCATTCAGGGGGTTATTTGGGATAATCCTGCTAGAAGTCTAGGTGATGTTGTCATCAAACGCCAAAATGGCATGATTAACTATATTTTTGCCTGTGCCATTGATGATGGTCTGCAAAACATCAGCCACATCATGCGTGGTCTAGATATTCTGCCGATGACTGCTGGACAGCTAACCATCAATAAAGCCTGTCAACTACCCCACGCCGACCATCATTATCATCTGCCACTACTGCACAACAAAGACGGACAAAAACTCTCTAAGCAAAATCTTGCCAAACCCATCAAAGATGAACAACCCACCGCTTTACTCATTGATGCCCTAAGACGACTAAAACAGCCCATCCCTAAAGACATGATGGACGGCAAGACTGATGAGATATTAGCATTTGCCATCAAGCATTGGAATAATCAACCACTCATCCAGCAAAGCTCGCTCGGCATCAGTGATGACAACTAAACCTGCAACATCAATAAAAATCTTGGATTTAATATGCCGACAATCTTTATGACCGAACCGCCCAAGCGATGATCTGCATTGACACACCTTAGGCGAAATTCTGATGACTTAATTATCATCATATTCATTTAGACCATGCTTTATTACGGATAATGTACCATAAGGGCGGTTTAATCCACTATGGATTGACAAAAAAACACCCCAAAGTTTAGAGTGTCTAACTTTTAGGGTGTTTTTCATGACCATTAGGCTATTGCGTAGCACTTACAGAAGTCTAGTAGTTTCTACTATTACCCTCATAATCAATACGGGCACTTTCTTTGGCAACCTTTAAGATAAAGCCAATCATCATCATATTGACCACGAGTGCCGAACCACCAAAACTATAAAACGGTAGAGTCAGACCTTTTGTTGGCAAGATACCCATATTCATGCCTGCATTGATGAATACCTGCCCAAAAATCACCACCGCAAAACCAAAAACGATATAGCTAAGACGCAACTGGCGACGCTTTAACGCCATATAACTAATCATCATGATAGCAACGACAATCATTGCCTCAAGTAACAATACAAAACCCACGCCAATTAATCCCAACTCTTCACCAGTAATCGCCAAAATAAAATCTGTGTGAGCCTCAGGCAAGTGTGATAGCTTTTGGACGCTGTCTCCATAACCCACACCACTTAGCTGACCACGACCAAAAGCAATCAAACTGCGTGATAGCTGAAAATCAGAATTTTGAATGTCATCAAAAGGATCCCAAAATGACATCATACGCTCACGGCGATAATCAGCAAGAAAAATACCTGCAATACCAACCACCAAGACGAACAGTCCAATCATGACATACTGCGTTTTAGGTGCACCACTAATCCAAGCAAGTACAAGCAAGGTTGCCACAATAACTGCTGTTGAACCATAGTCAGGTTGCATCATCAAAAAAACAGCGACAGGGGCGTACCAAGCCAGTAGTTTTGCACCGCCCAAGATACTGCTACGAAACTCTGCCGAACGGCGTACTACATACTCTGCAGCAATCATTACCATGACCATCTTGGCAAGCTCAGCAGTTTGCAAGTTAAACCCTGCAATACTCAGCCAGCGTTTTGAGCCGTTAATCGGCACGGCAAAAATCTCAGTCAATATTAAAAGAAAAATCACCCCTATCCATGCAATGACCAAAAAGCTCAAGTTGCAGTAAATCTTTAGCGGAAGCACCTTATATACCGAAAATGCCGCAAAAATACCGACAAATATATAAAACGCTTGCGACCAAAAAAACCGCATTGGGTTTAAATCTTTAGCTAAGGCAAAAGGGATGGAAGCTGATGCAATCATCAGCAAAGATAAGGATAGTAACAACCCCAAACTCACCACAAGCATCGTCTGTGGTGATGGCAGATTAAGTGTGGATAATCTTTGGAAAAATGCAGACATGGTACTAAAAACCACTCAATAAAATATGAATATAAACTTACTATTATAAACGACTTTTTGTTGAAACGCAGGGGTTTTCATCAGATAGAAAAAAGATATTACAAATTAACCGAGCAACCAGACACAATAATTGACATAATGGTCGTTACACCAAAGTGTCAAGCCATAAATCCAATAAGACCACTCTGTTGGTGGTTTTATTGGACAATCACAACATCAAGCAGTCGTCAAGGCTTTGACCATCGCCACGAATTGCTCACCACGATCGCTATAGCTTTTAAATTGGTCAAAGCTGGCACACGCTGGCGATAGTAACACCGCCTTAGCGTCGCTACCACTGGCTAAAGCAAAGGCTGTCTGCATATTGCCTGCATGATGAATACGCCTTGCCAGTGATGGCTTGGCAAGCAGTCCTTTTTCGATGGCTTGAGCATCAGCACCAATGAGATAGATGGAATGCACATATTTTTCTACACAATCGCTAAGCTCACTAAAATCCTGACCCTTACCCAGTCCACCCAAAATGAGTGCCAAAGAACGCTCGTCATAGACCGCCCCAAGCCCATCAACCGCAGCAATGGTTGAGCCTATATTAGTTCCTTTTGAATCATTAAAGTAGGCACGATTTGCCACCTTATCAACATATTCACAGCGGTGCGGTAGCCCACGAAATTCCCCCAATACCTTAAGCATGGCACTCATCTCAAGCCCAACCATCACGCCCAAAGCAAGGGCAGACAAGGCATTTAATAAATTATGCCCGCCTTTGATGAATACTTCGTCAGCGGATATGAGTCGCTTGCCTTGTCGGCATAGCCAAATCACACCCTGCTCTTTAACAAGATACAAATCGGCTTGATCACCCCCATCAATAGTGCCACTGGTAGTGATAACGCCTGCACCACCCACCCCTTTTTCCAATAAGGCTTGCTGACAAGAAACCTGCAAAGATTCATCATCAATACAGATGACAGCCGCCCCTGCTTCATGAAAAATACGCAGTTTTTGAGCAAGATAACCTTGCATATCGCCATGTCTATCTAGGTGGTCTGGCGAGATATTCAAGATGGTTGCCACTGATGCACCCAGCCTACCAATATGCTCTAGCTGAAAACTGGATAATTCAAGCACCACCATATCCAAATCGGCAATGCTAAGTAGTTCAAGTGCTGGCGTACCAATATTACCACCTACACCAACTACTTTACCAGATGCTTTTGCCATCTCACCAACCAAAGTTGTTACAGTGGATTTGGCGTTTGAGCCTGTGATGGCAACTATCGGCGTCTGCTTGCCTAACTTCTCATCACGCACACGCAACTCATCAACAAACAGTTGCACATCACTTACCACAGGTATGCCTGCTACCTTGGCAGCCACTATCGCTGAATGTCTAGGGTCAACCCCTGGGCTAATCACGATGGTGCTTGCTGATAATAGTAGGTTTTGGTCAATACCACCAAAAGCTGTCTGCACACCTTCAGGTAACTTAGAAGCAAGACCTGGTGCTGACTGCTCGTCAACCACTAAGACTGTATGCCCCTTTGCTGTCAAAAAATTAACCGCTGATAGTCCTGATGCACCAAGTCCAACGACCACATACAACAACTCTACTGGTTCTGTCATAATTACTCTCACCGTGTTTGCTATAATGACAACCTATTGTAGCAGAATTTGCATCAATGCACATTGAATTTTTGTAGCATTTGGCGGTATAATCTATTCATCAATAAATTCACACTTAACGCCAAGGAAATTTCATGAAACTCGTTTCGGCAATCATCAAACCTTTTAAACTAGACGATGTCAGAGAAGCACTCTCAGAAATTGGCATCAACGGCATCACCATCACCGAAGTTAAGGGCTTTGGTCGCCAAAAAGGTCATACCGAGATGTACCGTGGTGCTGAATATGTGGTGGATTTTTTACCAAAAATCAAACTTGAAATCGCCTGCACTGACGACATGACAGATCTCATCATCGAAGCAATTATCAGTGCCGCTAACACAGGTAAAATTGGCGATGGCAAGATTTTTGTAACGCCACTTGAAAGAGTAATCCGTATTAGAACAGGCGAGACTGACGAATCTGCCTTATAATATCAAACAAGCAACAATAAAAAACGCATCGTGATTGATGCGTTTTTTATTGCCATTCAGTGATTCTAATCAAAAAATCAAAACTTGAACTACTTAAATTACTTACGAGTTAAAACTTGAGAACCCTTTAGCGTTTTTAGGGTAAGTTTATTGCCGTTTAGCGTAATGTCTGCGTTTACTGCAGGTATCAAGCCCCAACGAGGATCTTTTGCCTTACCCTTGTACTTGCCATCACCAAGATTTTGGGCGTTTAGAATGACTGTTTTACCAACAAATTTTTTGGCTTTTTCAGTTTGACCTGATACGACTACGCCTGTGAACTTGCCGCCAGACTCGCTGATTTGTACGACAGCTTTTGGCTGACCATCTTCACTCATCTGCCAGTTACCAACGATTGGGTCAGCAGCAAATGCTGTGCCCGCTAAAGTTAATGCCGCTGCCACTGCGATAATTTTTGTCATTTTCATAACCATCTCCTTAAAAACCACTTGTCAAAATAACAAGCATAAATTCATTATATCAATCCTGTCGTCAAAAGCAATGCCAATCGCTGTAAGAAAATGCCCTTTTTGTGGTAGTTTTATTAAGCTGTATTACCGATACAATACTTAACCAAACGGATTGTCAATCACTTCCATCTGTTTAACAGATAAATCCTGCTCATCTTGCTCGTCTGTCGCCATGAGTAAATTTTGGGCAAATTCCGCCAACGCTTTGGCATGAGACCGCCCCACTTCATCAGCCTTGATTTGCACATCGCCATGAATGATGACATGACCTAGACGGTTTTCTATTATCAGATTACCAATGGTCAGCACTTCGTGTTCATTATTAAAAATATCCATAACCACTCCTAATGACATCAATTCAGCCTAGCGATTGATTACCGTGATGAAATATTTCAAGATTTCAAGGATAAAAAGCAACCAACCACTCATGCTACTTAAGTTTATCTTGTCCCTCTCCACTTCAGCCTTACCACCCATCTGCTTTCCATCATTGTTTGATTCTGATAACTGGTAGGCTTGATTTTGAACTGGGGTTGGCAACATCGGAAAAACACTCATGCCGGTACGGCTTTGTAGTTCGTTTAAGCTGATGATCTCATAGCTTGCACTTTCAATATTGGGTGAATAATACACGCCCGCCTGATTCAGACTTGGGATATACACCGCCTTAAACAAATGGCTTGGCACCATCACACGGCCGCCGATGCGTGCAATCGTTTTTCCATCAAAAACCACACCATTAACCACATAAACATCACCATATTTGATGGTAAGATTGCGTGTGGCAGTTTCAATGTGTCGCCAAACATTGCGGTTGTGCGTGCCGTTTTGGGGAACGATATTGGCAAGGCTAAAACTCTCATATTGCGTGTGTGTATTTGCCATGTCGCCATTTGGGGATAAATGCCCACGATCAAAGCCTGAATGACTATAGTCGGACAACTCTGCACGCCTGCTGTGAGCCAACCGACTTTCAGCACGAAAACTGTCATTGCGTACCAATGTGCGTGCCTGTTCAATACGCTCACGAGTAAGATATTCCGCCGACCATAAAGGTGTGCGAGATACACCTGAATGCAGTACTGCAAAGCCCTCAAAGCATAAAGCATCAAGCTCTTTATTGAGTCGTTCGCCACGAGACCCTACAAGCGTGGGCGATTTACCATCATAAAAATGCTGGCGACACTGAGCAAAGACATCGTCAAACCCCACAGCAAAATCTGTAGTGGTCGCTACAACTTGCGTAGCGATGGCAGTTTGTGCGGTCAAAAGACCAGCACCCATCATTAGGTAAGCAACGCTTAGATAAATCACAAATAAATATCTCATCATTTAATTATACCAAAAACCACATCAAAAAACCCTAGCAAAACCATCATTATCCTGTTGAAATCTTATAAATTCTTATCTACACTATGCCAACAAATCCATAAAAACCATGAAAAATCCACCCATTATCCCCATATAGTCTTTTTGTTTCAAAAAATAAAACACACCCATGAACCACCACACTTTTGCTCCACGCTTGCTGACTTGGTTTACCTCACACGGTCGCCATGATTTACCTTGGCAATACCACCACCAAGACACGGCTGACATCTATGCAGTATGGCTATCCGAGATTATGCTACAACAAACCCAAGTAGCAACCGTTCTGGGCTATTTTGAGCGTTTTATAGAACAGTTTCCCACTGTAGAAGACTTGGCTGCTGCCAACTGGGACAGTGTAGCAAAACTTTGGGCAGGGCTTGGCTATTATGCTCGAGCCAGAAACCTACACAAAGGAGCCAAACAAGTTGCCGACTTTATTGCCCATCATGGGCATTTTCCCCAAACGACTGATGAATGGGAAAAAATCAGTGGTGTGGGTCGCTCAACCGCAGGAGCGATTGTTTCTATGGGGGTGCGTGGGCGTGGTGTGATATGTGATGGCAATGTCAAGCGAGTGCTGACACGCTGGGCAGGGATTGACGGTGATATTACCAAGTCTACCACCAATAAAGTGCTATGGTCTCTTGCTGACACACTCACTCCTACGCATGACAGCGGTAAATTCGCCCAAGCAATGATGGATCTTGGAGCGACTGTCTGTACTCGCACACGCCCTGATTGCCATGCCTGCCCTTTATCTGATGACTGCACCGCTTACCAAGATGGCAACCCCACCGCCTATCCTGTCAAAACCAAAAAATCAGACAAACCCCACCGCCATTCGCTGGTGTTCGTCCTAGAATTTAATGACACATTGCTATGGCTAAAAAGAAACAACAATGGTGGCATTTGGGATGGCTTATACACCCTGCCCATGCTGATGATAGATGGTATCAATAATAGTACAGCCATCGATTTACCAAATGATTTGATAACCGCCAAAAAATTGCATGAACAACTAGCCAATACCCAAGCATTAAGTCTTGCCGAACGACAAATTTTTGATACTCTGCCCAATACCACCTTAGTAGCGAAAAAAACCATTAAACACACACTCACGCATTTTCACTGGCATTTGACACCGATATCTATTAGCATTGATAAAGAGCTATACAATAAAATTAACCGCGCTCTTAAAACAATCCATGCTGAATTCACTTGGCAACAAGACAGTATTGGACTGGGTATTCCAAAGGCAATGGAAAAGGTTTTTGGAAAATAACCAAAAACAAGATTTCAGTAGATACAAGATGGGTAGTATGCTTTTAAAAGCCCAAGAATACAATGGTGTGGTTTACCAATACAAAATCAATACCCCCTTTTTTGCAGCCAGTCCACCACCTGTAATAATAAATTGCCCTCACCCAAAACCATCGCCTGATCTCTTGCCTCATCAAACAGTGAATCAGCATAAGCACGAGCCCCTTCTACGCCCAACAGCTTGACATAAGTGGACTTATCAAGCTTCTCGTCACTACCTGCCATCTTGCCTAGCATTGTAGTATCTGCCACGACATCTAGCACATCATCTTGCACTTGATAGGCAAGTCCAATCAGTTGGGCATACCTATCAAGCCAAGACAGCATCTTAGCATCTGCCCCAGCACACACAGCCCCCATCAGCACACTAGCAACAATCAATGCTCCTGTCTTATCCCGATGAATGCTCTCCAGTTCGTTTTGATTGAGCGATTTTTGTTCGCCATTTAAATCTGCTTGCTGACCTGCCACCATGCGTCTGGCATTGTAGGCTAGAATTTTGCTTAGTCTGGCAAATATGACATCGTCCATCTTGCCAAATCCGTTAATCTCATCAGAACCCAATACTTCAAAAGCAAGCGACTGCAGTACATCTCCTACAAGCATGGCAACCGCCTCACCATAAACCACATGGCAGGTTGGTTTACCACGGCGTAGTTCATCATCGTCCATACATGGCAAATCATCATGCACCAACGAATAACCATGTATGCACTCGATGGCAAGCATGGCACGGCGTACAAAATCCAATTGATTGATATCACCACCTGTCGCCAAAAAACTGACCAGTACCAAAAGTGGTCGCGCTCGTTTACCGCCATTAGAGATGGCATAGTCAGACGCTTCACCAAGCGGCTTGGGCAGGTTGGCATGGCTGAACAATACGCCAAAATCCGCCATTAGCTGATGATTCACAAAGGCTTGTGCACGCTTTAAATCATGATGAGTTGATAAATCACTGTAATCATCAGTTATCATAAAAACCCCAATCAATTCTCAAAAATCATTCCAAAAAGCACTATCATACCCCAAAAGACCACCGATTTGGTCAAATCAGAGTCAAATTTTGCATAAAAATATATAAAATTGCAAAATCTTTAAAAATTTATTAAAAAAATGCTTGCAAAGATTTTTAAATCATATATAATACGCACCACTTAGCCAATAAAGCTAAATATGGCGCGATAGCTCAGTCGGTAGAGCAACGGATTGAAAATCCGTGTGTCGGCAGTTCGATCCTGCCTCACGCCACCATATTTAAAAATACCCAACTTCGGTTGGGTATTTTTTATTTGCCTATTGCTTGATAGCTCCTTTGAATTACTCAGCTTGCTCATAAAGCAAAAGCCGTCATCGGACAGCTTTTAATTGGTATCAGCTCAGCTTTTCAAGCCATTTTCACAATTCATCATGGCAATCAGCCATCATGCAATCACCGCATTCTATTAAGCAAGCCATCTTTGATCACAAACTGATGATACAATGCCGCTCCGATGTGCATGACGATAAGCAACCACATCACCAACCAAATCAATTGGGTATGCCATAAGTTCATCAGCTTTGCCATGCTTGGGTTGATTGACACGATGGTTGGCAAATCAAACAGACCAAACACACTCACGCCACGACCACCATACATAGACATCAAAACACCACTTATCGGCATGGCAAGCATGACCACATAGAGTGCCACATGAGTCAAATGAGCGATGGTCTTTTGCCAAGCAGGGGCAGATACAGGCGAAGGTGCTGTAGTAACAAAGCGTGTCAAGATACGCAATATCGTCCATAATAGAAAACTTGCACCGATAGATTTATGTAACCCCACAAACTCATCACCTTGATTGATGGCAATAAAAGCCACCAAAATAAGCAACGCCCCAATCCAGTGAAAAACACGCACCAATAACGCATATTTTTGGGTAGAATTAGTGTTGGTAGCATCATGGATATTGCTCATAAAATCTCCGTTAGCGACAGCTAATTGGCTTGTCTTGATTGTTTTTTACCGCATTATATGTTGATTTTACCAAAATAGACAGTGAATTGAAACAATCTACACATCAGTCGCACAATCATACACATTGTGTGCTATGATAAGCATTTTAGCAAATTTGGTAATCTGTATGCGTACTGCCGTCATGCTTGAGTTTTTATTTAGTATTTCTTGCCTGCTTGTGGCGTGTCAGCAGCCGCAGACGCAAGATACCACCCAACCACACGAGCAAGACGACTCTGCCATCAAATATCAAGATCATAAATTACAACTAGACATCAATAGCACCCCTGTGCGATACGCAGACAACAAGGTCATATTATCCAAAATACACCTAAGTTCTATCAAGCCTGCACGCTATCAGCCAAGTTTTACCCTACAAGGCATCATCACCCCTTTAAAAAGTAGTACTTTATACAGTCCAACAGATGCCACCATCAAGCAATGGTTTATCAAAATAGGCGATACGGTTAAAAAAGGTTCGGTGCTTGGTGTACTAACACCCACCCAAAACACAACAGCCACGCCAACAGACAATCTGGACAACGATGAACTGGTAGAGATGCCACCAAATATCCCAGAGATATCACTTATCGCCCCTTTTGATGGCGTAGTTGCTAGCATGACTACAAATCCCCTAGGCATCATCAACCCCACCACTCCGCTCATCACCATCAACGATGTCTCTGAGTATAAGCTAGTCAGTCGCCTGCCAGCTCATCTAAAACAGCACATTGCTATCGGCGATACAGTTGAGCTTGGTATCGATGGACAAGGATTTAGCGGACAAGTTAAACATCTCATCAAACCCAGTGATCTTAACGCCATTGATGTGCATATCAAAATCTTGCCACAAGACATCATTTGGTCTAAGCTACCATCAGATCAACTTGCCAAAGCAGTAATAGAATATGGGCAAATAGAAGTTGGTGCATTACTGCCTGATTTTGCCATCGTTGATGAATACGCCAAGCCACTTGATTTGGACAGGCTACACCAACCACCCTATAAACCACAAGCCCCTATTATCGCTCATGCGTGGGTAATCAAACAAGACGCCACACTACATTTTGCCAAAATCCATGTCATTGAATATCAACCAAATACACGACGGTTTTTGGTATCAGGTATTACCGAAGACAGTTTGGTTGTCTTAACGCATTTACCAAAACAGGTAGCCGGTAAACAGGTCAGAGTCGAGTGACGACATCAAATGTTACAGCCAATTATCAAAAATAGAGAAATTTTGCACAATTCTTAGAAAAATTACGCAATTTTCATCAAAAGTATTGATTTGCTACAAAATAACACTTGTCAATGTCCAAAAACATTGGCAAGATATACCCACCCAAATATCATTACTATTTTATTTTTATCTAAAGACAGTCAATCATTTTAGTATCAATTGGAAAACTTATGAATAAACAAATCCTACTTATCGAAGATGATCCAGATTTGGCAGAACTCATCACCGATTATCTGTCAATGAATTACTATGAAGTGCATCATGCCGCCACAGGTCAAGCAGGTCTTGACCTATTAGATGCAAAAGAAAGAGACATTAGCCTAATCGTGCTTGATCTTATGCTCCCTGACATGGACGGCATGCAAGTATGCCAGAGGGTGCGTGGAGCAAAAAATCCACAAATAAATAAAGTTCCGATTGTCATGCTGACCGCCAAAGGCGACACCACCGATCGTGTGCTAGGTCTTGAAATGGGTGCAGATGATTACATCTCAAAGCCTTTTGAGCCAAGAGAGCTACTTGCTCGCATTCGTGCGGTATTGCGTCGCCACGAAACCCCAAACCAAGCCGACCTACATTCTGGTAGTTTAACTTTTGGGCGATTGACCGTATTTCCTGACAGTCACGAAGTTACCATTGATGATAAGATTGTTCGCTTAACCACGCATCAATTCCAACTACTGCACTATTTTGCCACCCATGCAGGCAAGGTGCTAAATCGTGAGCAGTTATGGCAAGCCATGCCAAATGACGACAGTTCAGAGAATATTGACCGTGCTATTGATGTGCATATCTCTCGGTTGCGTGCGTTGATTGAAGACAATCCACGCCAACCAAAACGCATCATTACCGTGCGTGGTGTTGGCTATCAGTTCGCCACCGACCAATTATAATTCAAGCCAAAAGACCATCGCTTGATGGTCTTTTTTTATCGGGCGAATTTGGTGTTATGATGACTTGTGTTATAAGATTGTAAGTTTATCATACAAGTCATCAGCTTGGTTTATGCTAGCTTGGCCAAAGCCGGCATGAGTTATCAAAATTAGTTGTAACTTTTGTTTGATTTTTGGGTGGTTTTTGGGTATATGAAACATCATTCTTTTGGTTTAAATTCATTATTTGCTCAGCTATTCATTAGTGTATTTTTGGCAATCATCGCCTTTGCCATCGCCATGGTATTTCTTGCTCAGTTGGTACACAATAACTCCGATACCGTGCGTGCTAAAGCTGTCGCTGAACAAATCTTGGCACAAGTTGACCCCCTTATCACTCAAGCAGAAGCCCTAAATAAAGAAAACGAACTTTTAAAATCGCGCTTTATCTTGGCGGTGGTCAAACGCAGTTTTGATATTTTTGATGAAAGTCTAAACGCCAAAATCGGTCTGTACTCACCTACAGGCGAGCTGATACTACAAACCGAAGACAGCACATTACCAGTCAGGCTCATCAATGATCGAGATTGGCTAGATGCCATCATTCCTGGTGTATTCTCACCCACTCATCATCATGTGATACTAGATAATAGTGCAGGCTATCATCTATGGTATGAAAGTCGCATTCCACCCAAAGAAAAGCCTGGTTCTGCAGCACTAAACTTATTCACAGGCACACTGCTTCTTATACTCATCATGTCAGCGGTGCTATGGTGGATTGCTCGCAACATTACTTGGCGTATCAACCACATGAGTCAGCAGATGGTCAAACTTGGCGATGGGGATTTTAGCGTGCGGGTTAGCGAACAGGGCAATGATGAAATCGCTTCTCTTGCTTATGGTTTTAACCAATCTGCCCAAAAAATTGAACAACTCATCAACGCCAACAACCTACTACTGGCACACGCATCGCACGAGTTTCGCACGCCCATCACTCGCATACGCTTACAAATTGAGATGATGGATATGCTCGTTGCCAAACTTGATGACGACACCAAATCCAAGTTTGACAAGCGTGCCGCTGCCATTAACCGTGATTTGACAGGACTTAATGAATTGGTTGAGAGCATTTTATTGGTAAGTCGTTTAGATGCAGGTCATGCTCTAGAAGCAACCGACCAAATTGACCTATATGAGCTTGTCAAGAGCGAGTGCCAACATTATTCAGAAGTATCGCTATTTGCCGAATCGGTCATCATAACAGCACAGCCCAAACTTCTTACACATCTTGTGAGAAATCTACTAAACAATGCCATGATTCATGGCGTACCACCCATTGAAGTGTATCTATATAACAGCATTGATTTATCCTGTGCTGCCCAAATCCCAAATAATTTGGCAAAAACCCCTTTAAGTCAGCTTGATGACGATGCACCAAAAAAATCTAAAAAATCCCTACTGCGTTTTACTCGTCAAAAAGACAACGCACCCAAAGAGCCTGTCTATGCTGTACTTGCCTTTATTGACCAAGGCGAAGGCATTCCAAAGGACAAGCGAGAGGATATTTTTAGCCCCTTTGTTCGCCTAAAACAAGAGAAAAAAGGCTCAGGACTGGGGTTGTCTTTGGTGTCGCAAATCGTTGAAGCTCATGCAGGTAAAATCACCACCGATACTTGGCAGGGTAAAACTCGTTTTTTGGTAACATTACCCTTAAAAGGTAAAAGCACCCTTAAAGATAGCTCTAATCGAGACTAACCTAAACCAAAAACAGACAATCTTACTTGGTTATCCCAACCAAACAATAAAGCTGTCTTACTGACAGCTTTATTGTTTGGTGTTTTAAAAGATGATGGTAAAACTTCAAGATTTTACTTAGTTTTTAGCATCAAACATCAGGCGAGCCGCCTCGATAACATATGCCTCATCTTCAGGGAGTTTTGGTCGTTCATTTTCTTTCATTGCCCCACGCTCTTCAGCCAGTGCATCCACGCTTGCCTGATAGGTTGCCCAATCAGTATAAGGAGCTTCTCCCATTGCTTGCTTTCGAACATTTGCAGCATTTAAAGTGCGGTTTTCTATCTCTTTGTCTTTGGCACGGCGTTTGTCAATATTGACATCAACTGGCTTTTTGCGATCGTCAAGAGCGCGAATGGCGTTAAGCTCGCTTAGATAAACAAACTGAGGGTCTTTGGCTTGACGCACTTTAGACGCTGCCGCTAATTGCTCAATGAGTGCTTTGCTATATTTACCTTCAGCGGTGTAGTTGGTGGTAGGAATTGTGTCCCATTCCAGTGGATTTTTATATTCTCGCTCACCAAATTCGATGCCTTCGTAGATATTAACCAACTCAATATCTGGCTCAACGCCTTTATTTTGGGTACTGCCACCATTGATGCGGTAAAATTTACGCTGTGTGATAGAAGCAGAACCCAAAGCCAAATCATCATGCCGTGTCTGTGCCGAACCCTTGCCTGTCGTGGTACTACCAATGACAAGCCCACGCCCATAATCTTGAATCGCTGCCGAGAAAATCTCGGATGCTGACGCTGAACCCAAATTAATCAGCACCGACATATCGCCAGCATAAAGCTGTTTACCGCCATCTTTATCAGCATAGACTTGCACATTGCCTTGATTATCACGAATTTGCACCACTGGACCTTCTTTGATGAATAGCCCAATCATTTTCGCCACCTCATCAAGCGAACCACCTGGGTTGTTGCGCAAATCAACCACCATGCCATCGATGTTTTGTGCATTTAACGCCTTAATCGCTTTTTCGGTGTCAAGGCTGACAGAGCGGTATTCATCTTCCCCCGCTCCACTACGGCGTGCAGTGAAATTTAGGTAAAAGCTAGGAATCTCTAGCACACCCACACGCTTAATACCACCCTGATAAGGCACTTCCACCACCCGATGACGCACGCCTGATTCTTCTTGTTTGATGACATCACGCACGATGGTAACATTGCGTACCGAGCTATCTGGGGCATTAGGCTGTTTGACACGAATGGTAACAGATGTACCCTTCGCCCCACGGATTAACGCCACGATTTCACGAGTGCTAAAACCAATGGTATCAATCATCTCTTCGCCATCTTGAGCCACGCCTAAAATCAGATCATTAGGACGCACCTGACCTGTCTTTTGGGCTGGTCCACCATCAACCAAAGTAACAATACGTATATAATCAGGGTTTTTGCGGTCAGGGCGGATGGACACACCAATACCTTCTAGTTGCAGATTTGATTGAATCTGTATTTCATTCGCCTGAACAGGGGCATAATAGTTGCTATGCGGATCATATGCCATCATGGCGGAATTTAAGATACCCTCCATAATCTCATCATTTTTTAGACGAGCCAGTTGCTTTTTTTGACGGTCAATACGGTTTAGCAAAATCTCATTAGGTGTGCGATTTTCACCCTTAACCAAATCCTGCCCACGAGATAACTCAGGGTTTTTAATAAAGGCATCATCTTTTGCTTTATCATCTTCTTGATTTAAAATAATGCTAATTAAGGCGTACGCTGTCTGATTTTGCCAATATTGTAATTGCTCATCTTTACTTTTAAATCTAGGTGCTTCTTCACGGTCAAGCACGATGCTCTGGTCGGTATAAAGGTCAATCTCTTTATTTAAAGCAGTTTTAGCAAAATCATAATATTCATTGGCACGAGTGCGATAACGCTCAAAAATCTCAATCCCTGCCGTCAAATCCCCTCGTTTTAGACGCTCAGCAAAAGTATCGCCATACTTTGCCATAAATTCATCTACATCCGACTGCAATAGTAGCGTGCGTGATGCATCTAGACTATCAAAATAGGTTTCAAGGATGTGTTTGCTCATCTCTTTATTAAGAGGCTGTTTTAGATAGTGAAAACGGTCAAGCAAAAACGAGACTTGTCGTGCGGTAACTTTTTGTTCAATGCTTGGCTCAAAGCCTTCTTTATCAGCATCAGCTGCCACCGCACTGACCGACTGAGCCAGCATGACACCCACCACAGCTGCAGCCATACCTGACCATAAAAATTGTTGCTTCATAACTATCCTTAATATCAGTATAAGAGAAATTAACTTAAGAAAAATTCGCATTATCTTATCATACTCAATCTTTCTTGTGTGATGGTTTTTGTGAGCAAATCTCTATAAATTGATACATTTATCCAAAATCATGGCATAATAAGCGGTAATTTTTACACTGTTATTTGGAATATATCATGGCAACTGGCATCATCATGGCAGACATTGATGGCTTAACCTTAACCGATGAAGATAAAGCATTTTTGGCACATGACGCATTAGGTGGTGTGATTTTATTTAAGCGTAATGTAGCAGACCCTGCCCAAGTGCGAGCATTGACTGACGGTATGCGAGCGGTCAATCCCAATCTTATTATTGCAGCCGACCAAGAAGGTGGGCGAGTAGCACGCTTTAAAGATGGCTTTACGCCCTTGCCTGCGATGGGGCGATTGGGAGATGTTTATGATAAAAATCAAGAGCTTGCTCTATCGCTTGCGTATGACGCAGGGTATCTTATGGCGTGTGAGGTATTGGCGGTGGGCGTAGATATTAGCTTTGCTCCTGTGCTTGATATCAATGGGTGCAGTCTTGTGATTGGCGACCGTGCCTTTCATGCCAACCCCCAAGTCGTTACCGTTCTATCCTCACGCTTTATAGATGGCATGAATGATGCTGGCATGAAAGCCACTGGTAAGCACTTTCCAGGTCATGGCTCCATCGCCCCTGACTCGCATATCTCAGATGCCGTAGATACTCGCTGTTTTGATGAGATTTGGGCGTGCGACTTAGTGAGTTTTCGCAATAATTTAGCACAACTTTGTGCTCTCATGCCTGCCCATGTGATTTTTAGTCAAATTGATGATAAGCCAGCAAGCTTTTCAAAAGTATGGCTACAACATATTTTAAGAGAAAAACTTGGTTACGATGGCGTCTTGTTTTCAGATGATTTGTCCATGAAAGCTGCTCATGTTGCAGGAGATGTTACCATGCGTGTCAAATCTGCAATAGAAGCAGGGTGCGACATGGCACTTGTGTGTAACAGTCGTGATGATGCCTTGCGTGCAGTGGAATTCGCCAAAAGTATGCCCGATGTACCCAACCGCTTTACTCGCATGAAAAGTGCGATTCCTGTTTGGCAAACAGATTTGGTCAGTACCTGCCGTCTTGCCTTTGATGGTTATGAGCGTGCCAAAGCCAATATTCATCAAGCCTTCTTTGCTGATGAAACGATTCACGCCAACAAAGACAATAACGACCCCACCAACTACACCACATCAACCAGCACCAACCACTCAGACAAGGCTTCATTCACATAAGACACAATCATGCATCATATCTTTGGACACACAAGCCCCGATACAGATGCCTTTGCATCCGCCTTTGCTTTGGCATACTATCTAAATGCACAGCACATCAATGCCACCGCATACCGATTGGGTCAACCCAACCTTGAGACACGCTTTGTGCTTGACTACCTATTTACCAATTTTCAAGCAGAGATGGACGGTCTGCCCAATGAACTACTTCCCTACCTTGACCCCAGTCAGCCCTTAGATACACTGAATAAAAGTGATAAGATTGGTCTAACCGACCACAACGAGCAAGCCCAATCCATCGCCAATTTGTCCGATTTTGACATTCGTTATGTGATTGATCACCATAAGTTAAATCTCAGCACGCCCACACCTGCTGAGATTCACATTCGCCCTGTAGGCTGTACTTGCACAATCCTATATGAAATGTTCGTCATGAGAGGTATTGATATCACACCCATGCTCTGTATGCTGATGCTCTCTGCCATCATCTCAGATACACTCAATCTTAGCAGTCCTACCACCACTGATGACGACAGGCACGCTCTGCACCACTTGATGAACATTGCCAATCTTAGCATAAAAGACAAAGATGATTATGCCCAAAAAATGTTCACCGCAAAAAGCAACCTATCTTGGTTAAGTGCTCATGAGATTTTACTGATGGACTATAAAGAGTATGATATCGGTGGTCAGACATGGGGGATTGCCGGCATTGAGACGCTAGACCCCAAGCAGATATTTCATCGCTTAAACGAGCTAAGCGATAGTGCCAAACAATTAACCAAAGAAAAACGACTTGACTATCTTATGATTGCCATCGTGGACATCAAAAATAAAATCAGCCATCTTTATGCTCATGACCCAGTCCAAAACACCATCATTAGCCAAGCCTTTCACACCACACCACATGACGGACTATTCACCTTGACAGGCATCATCAGCCGTAAAAAACAGCTAGTACCGACACTAAAGCATCATCTTGAAAAGTCAATCAGTTAAAAAAGGATTAACCCATGTTCGGCATTGACAACCTAATTACCTATCTTGTTGGCGTGATTGTCATCATCACCTTACCTGGTCCTAATAGCCTATATTGTCTGTCAGTATCAGCAAGTCAAGGCAGGCAAGCAGGGGTTATGGTGATGGCAGGGATTTTGCTTGGAGACGCCATGCTCATCCTAGCAACCGTATTTGGGGCAGGCACCTTATTAAAACTTTATCCAAGTGTTTTTGATGGCATCAAGCTGATTGGTGGTAGCTATCTGGCGTATCTGGGCATACGGCTAATCATTGAAGCACACCAGACTTTTAAAAATCGTCATCTTATCGCCAATAAGCGTTTTACCCCACCCAAAACAGACAAACAAAATTATTTTTACCGCTCTTTGTCCTTGAGTCTGACCAATCCAAAAGCGATTTTGTTTTTTTTATCGTTTTTTGTGCAATTTGTCCGCCCTGATTATGATAAGCCGTTTTTGAGCTTTTTTATTTTGGCGTTGATTTTGCAATTCATCAGCTTCTTATATTTAACCCTATTGATTTTTAGTGGTAAAAAATTAGCAGAGAGCTTTGGTTCTCGTCCGATAATCATGACTATAGCAATGCTTGTGGTGGGCTTGTTGTTCATTGGGTTTGGGGTAAACTTATGGCTTGCCAAGTTATAATAACCAACAAGATGGCAGGATTGTTATCATCATGCACCAAGTTATTTTGTTTACATGGGCAGTTTTTTAGATATTATTTACCAAGTATAAAACCCCAAAGCCAGTACTTTGAGGTTTTATCAACAATCCGATCAGTTGCAAGGCAATCAATCACCTTGATAACCTTTTAATTTCAATCTTGCCTGATGCAATAACGGCTCGGTATAACCGCTTGGCTCGGTCGCCCCCTTGAAGATGAGATCGGCCGCCGCATTAAAGGCGATGTTGTTCTCAAAATCTGACGACATAGGGCGATACGCAGGGTCGGACGCATTTTGTTCGTCCACGACTTTTGCCATGCGTTTCAGGGTATCCCATACTTGGTTTTTAGTGACAATACCGTGCGTCAGCCAGTTGGCAATGTGCTGGCTTGAAATGCGTAAGGTCGCACGGTCTTCCATAAGCCCCACATTATTAATATCAGGCACTTTAGAGCAACCAACGCCCAAATCCACCCAACGCACAACATAGCCCAAAATACCTTGACAGTTATTATCTAGCTCTTTTTGCTTTTCATCATCTGTCCAACTGGTATCGACAGCAAGCGGAATGGTTAGCAAGTCATCAATACTTGGCATCTCTTCATTTTTAATTTCACTTTGGCGTTTGGCGACATTGCACTTGTGGTAATGAATGGCATGAATTGTCGCTCCATTTGGCGATGGCACCCAAGCACAGCTCGCTCCTGCCTCAGGATGCTCAATCTTGGTGCGGTACATTTCGGCAAGCTCATCGGGCTTTGGCCACATACCTTTACCAATTTGAGCCTTGCCAAGAAGCCCAGTCAACAGCCCAATGCCAACATTTCTTTTTTCATAAGCATTGAACCAAGTCTGCCCCTTAATATCCCCCTTGCGTACAAATGCTCCTGCCTGCATGGCGGTATGAATCTCATCACCTGTTCTATCCATAAAGCCTGTATTAATAAAGATTGTCCGCTCTTTTGCTTTAAAGATACAGTTTTTTAGATTAACACTGGTGCGTTTTTCTTCGTCCATAATGCCCATTTTTATGGACTTAGGTGGCAAGCCAATGGCCTGTTCTGCTCGTTCAAACAATTCTACAGCAAAAGCAACCTCGTCAGAACCGTGCATTTTTGGCTTGACAATGTACATTGAGCCTGTGCGTGAGTTACGCAAGTTGTTATTACCACAGATATCAATGGCAGATAGCAATGGCGTAATCAATGCGTCCATGATGCCCTCAAAAATCTCCTCGTCATTGACCAAAATCGCAGGGTTGGTCATCAAATGCCCAACATTGCGTAGTAACATCACCGAACGCCCGTGCAGAGTTTTGGTGTTGCCATTTAGGTCGGTGTAGGTGCGGTCGGCGTTTAGTTTGCGAGTGATGATTTTGCCATTTTTTTCTAAATTTTCACTCAAATCGCCCTTCATGAGTCCAAGCCAGTTGCGATATCCTTCTACTTTTTCTTCAGCATCTACCGCTGCCACAGAATCCTCTAAGTCTTGAATGGTAGTAACCGCAGATTCCAAAATGATATCTTTGACGCCTGCTTTATCGTCCTTGCCAATTAGGTGTGTACGGTCAATCTCCACTATGGCGTGCAAGCCGTTATTTTTTAGGATAATCTGCTTGGGATTATCAGCCGTTCCATTAAATCCTGCCAGTTTTTCGCTGTCTTTTAGGGTACTGATTTTATCACCAATGGTAGCAGATAATTGACCATCATCAATACTATAAGCAGTAACATCAGCGTGCGAGCCATCTGTCAAAGCAAAGGTCTCATCAAGAAAATTTTTGGCAAATTCAATGACCTTAGCACCACGCACAGGGTTGTACTCTTTGCCTTTTTCAGCTCCGTCTGCCTCGCTGATGACATCAAAACCATAGAGTGCGTCATATAAACTACCCCACCGTGCATTACCTGCATTTAGGGCGTAGCGAGCATTTCGCACAGGCACAACCAATTGAGCACCTGCAATGGTCGCAATCTCATCGTCCACATTCTTAGTCTCAATCGTAAAATCAGCAACCTCTGGCTCTATGTAGCCAATTTGCTTCAAAAAGTCCTTATACGCACCCAGCTCATAAACATTGTTCTTGTGCCAATCATCAATTTTGGTCTGTAGGTCATCACGATGGGCAAGCAGTGCTTTGTTTTTTGGTGTTAAATCTACCACCACCTGTTCAAAATTTGCCCAATAACGGTCGCTATCAATATCTAGCACCGTCTTTGCTACAGGCAAAGCCTCATTTTCAATAAAATCGTATAAAATCTTGTCAATGGCAAGCGTGCCTTTTTGGATACGAGTAGTTGACATTTTTCATCCTTAAATTTTAGATTTTTAACAAAAACGGTGCTTTACCTTGACAGTAAAACACCGTTTACACACTTAGGATTTAGCGAGAATTAACCGCCAAATTGGTTCATGGTGTTCTTGCTGGCATCACCTGCTTTTAGGGCATTTTCGCCAGAGAAAATCTCTTTGTGGTCATCACCAATATCAGAACCTGCCATGGCTTGGTGTTTCACGCAAGCGATACCGCCACGGATTTCTTTGCGTTGTACGCCTGCAACATAAGCCAACATACCTTCATCGCCAAAGTAGCCTTTAGCAAGTTCATGTGTAGACAACGCTGCGGTGTGATAAGTTGGCAAGGTAATCAAGTGATGGAACACACCTGCTTCACGAGCTGCGTCTGCTTGGAAGGTGCGGATTTTGTCATCAGCATCACGAGCAAGCTCAGAATCATCATATTTGGCATCCATCAGTTTATCACGCTCATAGCCTGACACATCACGCCCTTCGGCAACCCAACGGTCATAGGCTTGTTGGCGGAAGTTGATTGTCCAGTTAAATGATGGCGAATTGTTATACACCAATTTGGCATCTGGCACTTGCTTTTTGATGTCATTAACAAAACTTGCAATACCTGCCACATCAGGGGTTGGTGTTTCAATCCAAATCATGTCCGCACCATTTTGAAGACTGGTTACACAGTCTAGTACCACACGGTCATGCTGTGTGCCTTCACGGAACTGATACAGACCTGATGGCAAACGAGTTGGGCGGTGCAATTTGCCATCACGCTTGATAAGAATCTCATCTTCTTTAGCTTCGCTAATGTCAATTTCAGTGGTTTCTAGGTAGCTGATGTATTTTGATGCCAAATCGCCTGGTTCACGACTAACAGGGATTTTTTGGGTCAAGTCCGCCCCTTCTGAGTCAGTACGAGCCACAATCACGCCATCATCAACACCAAGCTCTAAAAACGCATAACGCACGGCGTTGATTTTTGCCAAAAAGTCTTCATGTGGTACGGTTACCTTACCTGCTTGGTGTCCGCATTGCTTGGCATCAGATACTTGGTTTTCAATTTGAATGGCACACGCACCCGCTTCAATCATTTGCTTGGTCAAAAGATAAGTTGCTTCTTCGTTACCAAAACCTGCATCAATGTCAGCAATGATTGGCACAACATGGGTTTCAAAGTTATCAATCTGACTTTCAATCTCTTTAACCTTAGCGGTATCGCCTGCTTGTTCTGCTTTTTGTAAGGCACGGAACAAATCGTTTAACTCTTTGGCATCTGCTTGGCGTAAGAAAGTGTAAATCTCTTCAATCAGCTTTGGCACAGCGGTTTTTTCGTGCATGGATTGGTCGGGTAATGGACCAAATTCAGAACGCAAAGCAGCCACCATCCAGCCTGATAGATAAATGTAGCGTTTGTTTGTTGTGCCAAAGTATTTTTTGTTGGCAATCATTTTTTGCTGAGCGATAAAGCCATGCCAACAGCCCAATGATTGAGTATATTTGGTGTGGTCGGCATCATATTCTGCCATATCTTTTCGCATAATCGCTGCGGTGTATTTGGCGATGTCAAGACCAGTCTTAAAACGGTTTTGGACAATCATACGAGCAGCATCTTCTGGGCGGATAGCCCCCCAAGTACCACCTAGTTTTTCTTTAACAGCACGAATATGCTCTAATGCGGATTGATAAGTCATGATAGCCTCCTAAATTCCTTGTAATGTGTTATCTGAGTAGCGATTGCCACACCAGACCAAATCACTGCCTATGCCGATGGGTAATTATTACCGATGGATAATTATTTGCCTGTGATTCTTGTGATACAGCATACTCAAAACTTCATCGTTAATCCAATAGCAAGTCATAATGTTCACTATTTTTTAAATAAATGATAGATAAAAAATCATTATAATATTTGATAATTTAAATACAAAAAAACTTTGTTAAACCAATGAAGCCAAACTCTATTTCTTAAAATGTATCAATGCCATTTTTCTTAAAAATACCTAAAAAACACAACGAAAATACCCTAAAAATTTCAAAAAATTGTAACAAATTACCCAATCATTCATCTATTTTGACAACTTTTGATGACAAATCCAACCAATCCATCTTCATTTTTATGCTAAAATCAACAAACAATTTTTATTCCACACTTCAACATCAGCTTAATCACCAGCCATTTAACATGACACCGCCCAACGCCCTCTTGCCCTATTTGCACGCACAAGGCTCGCTGACCGCCTTGTTAGAAGCCAAAGCCAAACAACCTTTAAAAATCAAGATTATCCATGAAGGTTATGACCTGCTAAACACCTCCCAAAAATCACATCTAAACCTACCGCTACACCGACCTGCCTTAGCATGGGTACGAGAAGTATTGCTATTTGGACAAGATGGCGATGATGATACCGCTTGGGTTCATGCCAAAAGCATCTTTCCCATCAGCAGTTTAAAAGGTGATGCCAAGCGATTATGCCACCTAAAATACACACCGATTGGCTATGTCATGTTCAATAAAAATCAAACCCTGCCCTATAAACGGCGTTTAATCAACGACTTTGGGCAATTTGGTCGGATCACCATCTATGACTGGCACACACGCCCCATCTTAATTCAAGAAGTATTTTTAAATACCTTTGTGCAAAGTTTGTTGTAATAAATCAATAGATATGGATAGGCTGTTACTACTTGGTGAGCATGACCCTGCATTTTTTATATGAAAATACGCAAAGCACTCTGTTATTTTTGATGAATTATGGTACACTACAAAGCACTACTTATTTTACAACTTCGTCAAGGAGCAAACCATGTTTAAAGACATCTCACTTTACACCTACGACCCAGATATCGCTGCTGCGATTGACGCTGAAGGGCAACGCCAAGAAGACCATATCGAGCTTATCGCTTCTGAAAACTATTGCTCGCCTGCCGTCATGCACGCCCAAGGCTCCAACCTAACCAATAAATATGCCGAAGGCTATCCTGCCAAGCGTTACTATGGTGGCTGTGAGCATGTGGATGTAATCGAACAGATTGCCATTGATCGTGCCAAAGAGCTATTTGGGGCGGATTATGCCAATGTTCAGCCACACTCTGGTTCTAACGCCAACGCCGCCGTTTATCTTGCCCTACTAGAAGCAGGCGATACCGTACTTGGCATGAGCCTAGCTCATGGTGGACACTTGACGCATGGTGCTAGCGTGTCATTCTCTGGCAGAACCTATAATGCCGTGCATTATGGCATCGATGATAACGGACTGATTGACTATGATGAAGTTGAACGCCTAGCCAATGAACATAAGCCTAAGATGATCATCGCAGGTTTCTCAGCTTATAGCCAAGTCATGGATTGGCAGCGTTTTCGCAAGATTGCCGACAGCGTAGGTGCTTACCTAATGGTGGACATGGCTCATGTGGCAGGTCTTGTGGCAGCAGGCGTTTATCCAAACCCTGTGCAAATCGCTGATGTAACAACCACAACCACCCACAAAACTTTGCGTGGTCCACGCTCTGGTCTGATTTTGGCAAAGAAAAATGAAGAAATTGAGAAAAAACTAAATTCAGCCGTCTTTCCTGGCATGCAAGGCGGTCCACTCATGCACGCCATCGCCGCCAAAGCGGTGTGCTTCAAAGAAGCGATGAGTCCTGAATTCAAAGAGTATCAACAACAAGTGGTCAAAAACGCACAAGCGATGGCAAAAACCATCATTGAGCGTGGTTATGATGTCGTCTCTGGTGGTACAGAAAATCACCTAATGCTTATCAGCCTAATCAAACAAGGCATTACAGGTAAAGAAGCGGACAAATGGCTTGGCGATGCTCACATCACCGTGAACAAAAACTCTGTGCCAAACGATCCTAAATCACCGTTTGTTACCTCAGGCATTCGTATCGGCACCCCTGCTGTTACCACTCGTGGCTTTAAAGAAGCAGAATGTGTAGAACTGGCAGGTTGGATTTGTGATATCTTAGATGCTCGTGGCGATGAAAAAGTATTAGGCAAAGTGCGTACCAAAGTAACCGAGCTTTGTGCTCACCTACCTGTCTATCAAAAATCAAAAACCAAAGAGTTGTTTAGCAAAATCAGTGATATGATTGATGAACAAGCCGATAGCGAGCTGATTCATACTGCCAAAGACAAGTTCTATGAACTCTATGAAAAAGCAATGGCAAAAATCAATAAAGCTTAATCATTTGAGCATCTAAAAAAGACCGATTCTCCAATCGGTCTTTTGTTTTTAGATACCTTAGCGTTTTTAATAAACCAAAACTAAGCATCAAGACAAGACAAGCCACTAAACTTGCAAGCCAATCTCAAAGCCCTCTTTGATGGCACGCTTAGCATCAAGTCGTTCGGCCTTTTTAGCACCACCGATGATGTGATACTGTGCCTTAGGAGCATCACCCACATTGGGCATTAGTGTATTGACCGATTCTTGACCCACACAAAGCACCACCGTATCTACACGCAAAAGCTGTGATTGACCTGCCACCTTAATCCACAAACCTTCATCGGTGATACACTCATAACTGACGCCACCGATTTGTTTGACGCCTGCTTGCTTGATGATGGCTTTATGCACCCAGCCTGTGGTTTTATTTAAGGTTTTACCAAATCCATCTTCACTGCGTTGCAATAGATAAATCTGGCGACATGATTTGGCATACTGTGGAGCAATCAATCCCCCCTGTGTGGTATAATTTGCCTCGCCATCAACGCCCCACTGCCTAAAAAAAGCTTCGGTCGTTTGAGTTACTGGTTCATAATCGGTATCATTAACCTGCTTAGACACTTGACCGCCATGTGCTAAAAATTCCGCCACATCAAAACCAATACCACCAGCACCCAAGATGGCCACCCTTTCGCCCGCTATCTTTTCACCTGAAAGCAACTGGGCATAACTGATAACATGGGGCAAATTCACCCCAGCCATCTGTAGCGAGCGTGGCACAACTCCTGTCGCCACAATGACATCATCAAATACCATCTTTTCTAACATCTGGCGAGTAACCTTAGTCTCCAACTGGATATCCACCTGATGATAAGCAAGCTGCTCACGAAAATAGCGAATCGTCTCAAAAAACTCCTCTTTACCAGGGATAACTTTGGCATAATTAAACTGCCCGCCTAGCACCTCTTTGGCTTCAAATAAAGAAACCTTGTGCCCTCTTTGGCTTGCTGTCAGTGCCGCCATCATGCCTGCCACACCACCACCAATCACAGCGATTTTTTTGGCTTTTTTGGCAGGTTTAATGACATATTCTGTCTCATGGCACGCCAATGGATTGACCAAACAAGACGCTCTTTGACCGCTAAAGGTATGGTCCAGACAGGCTTGATTACAACCAATGCAAGTATTAATCAACCGGTCTTTATTCTCTTTTGCCTTATTCGCCCATTCGCTATCTGCCAAAAATGGGCGTGCCATCTGCACCATATCCGCTTGACCATTCGCTAATATCGCCTCGGCAGTGGCAGGCATATTGATGCGATTGGCTGCGATGACAGGAATGGATACCACCTCTTTGACCGCTTGAGTATAGCGAACAAAACTGGCTCGTGGCACAGCCGTTACGATGGTTGGTATGCGTGCCTCATGCCAGCCGATACCCGTATTAATGAGCGTAGCACCTGCCTGCTCGAGCCATTTTGCCAACACGATAACATCACTCATGGTCGCTCCATGCTCAACAAACTCCGCCATAGACAACCGAAAACTAATGATGAACTCACGCCCTACCGCCTCACGCACCGCATGAACAATCTCAAGAGCAAATCTGGCACGATTATCCAAACTGCCACCATATTCATCGTTACGATGATTGGTGCGTGCCGATAAAAATTGGTTAATCAAATAACCCTCTGAACCCATGATTTCCACACCATCATAGCCTGATTTTTTGGCAAGTTGGGCGGTATGGGCAAAATCCTGAATGGTAGCACGGATGTTCTTGATTGACATTTGGCGTGGCTTAAAAGGCGAGATGAGCGACTTAATCGGACTGGGTGCGACCACAAAAGGATGATAGCCATAGCGTCCAGAGTGCAAAATCTGAAGCAAAATCTTGGTGCCGTGCTTGTGTACTGCACGAGTAACTCGTCGGTGATGCACCGTATCGGCAGTTGTGTTTAGTGTGCCACCAAGCGGTGTTAGCCAGCCTTCTTTATTAGGCGAGATACCACCTGTAATGATCAGTCCCACTCCGCCCTTGGCTCGTGCTTCAAAATAGCGTGCCAATTTACCATAATGATAAAATCTATCTTCAAGACCTGTGTGCATAGACCCCATAACAATGCGGTTTTTTAACGCCACAAATCCCAAATCAAGTGGGCGAAACAAATGTGGGTATGTCAGCCCATCATGATGAACGGATTGATCCATCTGAGCAATTTGGGTACGGCTTGGTTGTTTGGCAGATAATCTTTCGCCAAGCTGCACGGCATTTTTTAGCGTTGATTTAAACAATGTTTTCATAAAAATCCTTGATGATTGGCGACTGCTAGCACTGGCTGACTTATCGGCTAATTTTATCATAAGGTCGGTTTGATATTGTGATTTTTTGCAGATTTGACCACATGGTCATGATGACAGGCACGCACCAATTACCCAAAAGCATTTGCTAAAACACTAAAAAAAAGGTAAGCTAGTCTTATCTACCTTTTTACCCAACCGAATTATTTAGGAATTATCATGACTGAAGTCGCTCCCGAATTTCGCATCACCATTTCAGGTCAAATCACACCTGATGATGTCGCAGAACTTGCCAAGCAAGGCGTAAAAACCATCGTGAACAACCGCCCAGATGGTGAGGAAGTTGGTCAGCCCACCTCCGATGAGATTGGTACTGCCTGTGCCGAACACGGCATCATCTATAAACAAATCGCTTTTGCAGGTGGTATGCTAGATATGAATCATGTGCAAGAGTTTGCTGATTTTTTTAATGCCACCGAACGCCCATTGCACATCTTTTGTCGCTCAGGCAACCGTTCTAGCATCATTTTACAGGCAGCTCGTGAGCGTGATTTGTTAGATGAAGAGTAAGCCTTATTGAAAAATCAAGCAAAAATATCAAAAATTTAGTAAAATGGGCGTTAATTTTCGCCCATTTTTATTGATAAGTTTTTAAAAATTAACAAACTAGGTTCATCATGAGTAAAAATATCCCCATCTTAACGACTGACGAAATTGAAAAAATGAAAGTCGCTGGTCGCTTGGCAGCAGAAGTATTAGAAATGCTAGACCCTTATGTCAAAGCAGGTGTTAGCACAGGCTTTTTGGATGATTTGGCATACAAGCACATCACCGAAGTACAAAACGCCATTCCCGCCTGCCTTAATTATCAAGGCTATCCGTTCACACTCTGTACCTCCATCAACCATGTCGTCTGCCATGGTATGCCCGACCATGAACGCATCTTAAAAGATGGTGACATCATCAACATCGACGTTACTGTCATCAAAGATGGTTACTATGGCGATACTTCCGCCATGTGGATTATTGGTGAAGGCTCTGTCATGGCAAAACGCATCTGCGACACCGCCCAAAAAGCACTATATGCCGGCATGAAAGTCGTCAAAGACGGTGCCTATCTTGGCGATATCGGTGCTGCCATTCAAGAAGTGGTTGAGCCAGAACGCTTCTCTATCGTGCGTGAATTCTGCGGACACGGTATCGGCAAAACCTTTCATGCCGAACCACAAGTGCTGCACTATGGCAAAAAAGGCACAGGCGTGCAACTAAAAACAGGGATGGCAATTACCATCGAACCCATGATTAACCAAGGTACTTGGCAAACCAAAATCATGAAAGATGGCTGGACCGCCATCACAAAGGACCGAAAACTATCTGCCCAATGGGAACACACGCTGATTGTTACTGATGACGGATGCCTTGTTACCACCCAACGACTGGGTGAGGATTTGAGCTTTTTGCATTGACAACCATAATAAGGCTTAGGAGATGCCATGACCACCGTTAGCCATCATGCTTTCTACCAGCATGCCAAAACACTTGGCATGCACCCTAAGCCCCTGCCAGACCTTTGTAGCCAAGAATGCAACATTGATGTCACACTGATTAAATCATGGCTAGAACACATCAATGCCACCATTGACGATAAAGTCGTCATTTTAGGCGAGCAGGCATTTTCTCAGATGGGTTTATTCATCAAGCTACGCACCCATGCTGTAGATGTTGTTTTACATGGATTGTTTTGTCAATATCTAAGTGAGACGCTGTCATTGTTCGCCATTGGTGGCTATGGTCGAGAGGAGCTGCTGCCCTGCTCAGACATTGATATATTAATTCTTGGCGAGACGCTAGATGACCACACCCAATCCATAGAGCAGTTCGTGGCAATGCTGTGGGATATTGGCATCACGCCTGCCATCAGCGTACGCACTCAAGAAGACACCAACATCGCCGTTACCGATCATACGGTCGCCACCGCCTTACTTGAAGCACGATTCATCGCTGGCAACCAAAATCTTTGCCATGTGCCAAAGCAGGCAGTCAAAAACGCATGGAGTGCCAAGTCTTTTTTTGCTGCCAAAACAGGCGAATCTAAAGCACGCTATCTAAGTCATCACGCCACCGAATACAGCCTAGAACCCAACATAAAAACCGCACCAGGTTCACTGCGAGATTTGCACATCTTGCTTTGGCTTGGTAAGTTTTATTTTGATGGCGTACAGGATTTGGCAGATTTGACCAAATTGGGTTTTTTAAGCATTGATGAACTTGACGGCTTAACAAATGCTAGGAATTTTTTATGGGGCGTTCGCCATCATCTACACGCCATCACAGGACGCTGTGAAGACCGCCTGCTATTTGACCATCAAAAACACATCGCCAAACGCCTGCACTTAACCGATGAGACCACTTGCACCGCACGACTCACACAAGCCCTAGAAGGCATGATGCGTACTTACTATCGCCATGCCATGCAGGTCGCCGCCTTGTCTGAGATGCTGTGTGCCTACTACAATGAAAGCTATCTTAAGCCCAGTTATACCACACTCCCTATTGACCAAGATTTTTATCAAATCGTCCAAACAAACACCCCGATTGACACCACCTTAAAACAAGATGGTATAGCAACGCAAGCCTTAATCAGACACGATAAATTAGCCAACCAAGACTTACAAATTTTCGCCAAAGATACGCAGATTTTCATCAAAAAACCCGAAACTCTGCTTAAAATCTTTCTCATCATGGGCATACATGGCATCAAAAAAATCGCTGCTAGTACCCTGCATGCTTTATATCTTGCCAGCCAACAGATTGATGAGCATTATCGCAACCTACCTAAGCACCGTGCTTTGTTTTTACAAAACCTGCAAGAATCCAACTTTTTGTTTCATCGGCTACGACTGATGAAACGATACGGCATCTTGGATAATTATTTACCCGCCTTTGGGCAAATCATGGGGCTGATGCAGTATGATCTCTTTCATCGTTACACGGTGGATGCACACACCCTGTTACTCATTCGCATTTTACACCGCTTTGGCGACACCAGTAACGCCGAATATCAGCAGAAATTTGACCTAGTCAGCGAGGTTTATCAAAAGATTAACCGCAAAGACCTATTAGTGATCGCTGCACTATTTCATGATATCGCCAAAGGGCGTGGCGGCGACCACAGTGAACTTGGGGCGGTAGATGTCCATGAATTTGCCAAGACGCACGGACTGAGCGATGAAGACACGAAATTTGTTGCATGGCTTGTTCGTGAACATCTCACCATGTCTTTAACCGCCCAAAAACAAGACATCTTTGACCCAGAGGTCATCAGAAAATTCGCCAAATTTACAGGTACGATTGCCCATCTTAATCATCTGTATGTGCTGACAGTTGCTGACATGAACGCCACCAACTCACAGCTATGGAACAGTTGGCGAGCATCTTTGCTAAAACAACTATACATCAGTGCGCACCGAGTGCTGAGCATAGGCATTGATGCCGCCGATAAAGACGCCATTATCGCCAACCGAAAAATCAAAGCCAAGAAGCTAATGGCAGACATTGCCACCCATCAGATTGATGCACTGTGGGCAGATTTTGGCGATGAATTTTTCTTAAAACAAAAACACCATGACATCGCATGGCAGACCAGCGAGATCCTAAAAGGCAAAGATAGCCTATCGCAAGACCTGCCCATCATCGCCCTGCGTACGCACTCAGACCTAGCACTCAACGCTTTACAGCTATTTATCTGCACCAAAGACCAAGATGATTTATTCGCTGCCACCGTCAGCGTGCTAGATCATCTAGGACTATCCGTATTAGATGCTACTATCTTGACTGCCGATATCAATGGACAGCCTGTCGCCCTTGATTCTTATGTACTCATCGACCGTCATGCCATCACAGGTAGTACACAAGATGACATTCTAAGTAATAATATCCGCAGACAGCTACTCATCGATAAGCTAATCCATGCCTTCACGCATGGACTAACCCAAACAATGCCACGCAACTTTACGCTAGATGCCCAATTAAAACACTTTACCGTACCCACCCAAGTACAGTTTAGCAAAGCGACTTCGGTTGCACACACAGGTCATCATATGATGACCTTAGTTACCAAAGACCGCCCTGCTCTACTGGCAAAATTAGGCTTGGTCTTTAGCCGATTAGGGGTTGAGGTGCATGGGGCACGCATTACTACTTTAGGCGAGCGTGCCGAAGATATGTTTTATTTGAGCGATAAAAATAATCAGACATTAGATACTGACAAATTAACTACATTAAAAGTCGCTGTGATTGAAGCTTTGGCATGATACAATAGCAAACGATTTTATTTTATAGTTACCCCAACTGATTCATGCTACACATAAACTTATGAATACATCCGTTTTTTATCCCAAGTTCGCTCTTGTTAGCCTAAGTTTGGCTACTGCCTGTTATATCGGTACAGCACACGCCAACACCGACAATGAAATCTCTTGCCAAAGTCGCATTAGTCTGCCCCAAGGTTATCAATTCGCCCAAGAAAGCCCTGATTGCCAATACAATGAAAATTTATTTGTCGTCAGCAAAAACGGCAAATACGGCTACGCCAACATTCAAGGCAACATCATCATTCCAGCGACTTTTGAGTCAGCGGAGGGTTTTGATGATGGGCTAGCACTCATCAAACAAGATGGCAAATTTGGCTACATCAATCCAAAAGGCAAAATTGTCATCACGCCACAGTTTACCAACGCATGGGGCTTTTGGGAGGGGCGTGCCAAGATTAAAAAGCATGGCAAATTTGGCTTTATTGATAAAAAAGGCAAAATCGTCATCGCTCCAAGCTACACCGATACAGGTGATTGGTTTGAAGATGGTTTGGTGCGTGTCAAGGTGGGCGATAAGTGGGGGTTTATCAATAAAGATGGGAATACCATCATCACTGCCATGTACGACACCGCTGAGGATTTTTCTGAAGGTTTGGCATCGGTTGGCATTAAGACAGCGAACGGTTATCGCTATGGCTACTTAAATACCAAAGGCGATGTAGCCATCGATTTGGTCTATGACACGCCTGCCAACTTCATTGATGGCGTCGCCTTTGTCATCAAGGATAATCACGCCCATTATATCAACAAAGCGGGCAAAGAAGTGCCTTTTCAACCACGATAAATAGGCAAATTAACACCATCTATGGTTGTCAGTATCCATTTTATCTGTTAGAATGATAGGATTATTGGGGATGTTCTGGCTTCGACGCTGGTAATGAAACCTGATAGTGCATGCCAAGAGTGGTAATCTCTTGTAAATACAGTACCAATTAAAATAGTCGCAAACGACGAAACTTACGCACTAGCAGCCTAAGGGCTACTTGGGTCGGCACAGATTGCCTTTGGTCTGGTTGCTCACCCCGATGCGAACGCACAAAGGATAGTCTGATTTAGTGTTGTGATGAATTAGGCGAAATTTTTAGCAAATCGTCCAATCCTACCTGACTGTCGGTTCGGTGCGGATTAAAGCCATAGACAGATTCTAAGCATGTAGAACTATGGGCGTAGTGCTGGCGGACGCGGGTTCAACTCCCGCCATCTCCACCACCTATTAAAATCACTAAAAATCATCAATTATTTTTAAGTGTCATAAACCATCAAAAAAGCCTTGTAAATCAAGGCTTTTTTATTGTCTTGTTGTATCTCATAAAGTCATCGTGTATCATAGTAAATCAACGAACATCAAACGATTTTACACACACGGCGACACACAGCCACACACGAGATACACACACCAATGCTCACAGATAACAAAATCAAAGGGCTAAAACCCACCGAAAAACGCTACTCGCTATCAGCAGGCGAAGGCTTATCCATTGATGTCATGCCAACAGGTCGTAAGTCTTGGGTATTAGAATACACCGCCCTTGGCAAGCGAAAACGCAAAAAACTTGGCGAATACCCCGCCACCAGCTTAAAGAAAGCCCGAGAGCTTGCCAACAAAATCAAAGACAACGCAGGGCTTACCCCGATTACGGTGCATGAGCTTATCCATGAGTGGGTAGAGCTGTACAGCAAGCAATGGACAAGTGAGAAGTACAAATACACCGTCATCTATCGTCTGACCTACATCACCAACGATTTTGAGGACATGGCAGTGGCAGATGTCAGCCGTGCGATGGTCTCAAAAGCGGTCAGTCAAATGGTCGCACAAGGCACATACGAGACCGCCAAACGCTCATTACGCCTCTTATCGCAAGTATTCAACTATGCCATCGCCCACGAATACGCCCAGAACAACCCCTGCACGCTGGTTGATAACATCATACCCACCCATACCGTGCAAAATATGGCAACATTATCCGCTGATGAAATGGTGGATTTTTGGCAAACTATCAGAAAAACGCCCACCATCGGACCTGCCCCTGTTGCTTTGTCGCTGGCAAATTATCTGGCGGTGCGACCCAGCGAGCTGTGCAAGGCGACATGGGACGAATTTGATTTGGATAAGGGTGTGTGGATTATCCCAGCTTACCGTATGAAAACACGGCTTGAACACGCCGTTCCACTTGCCAGCCAGCCGTTAAAGATTTTAAAGGATTTGCACGCTTCACGCCTTGATGATGGCTTTGTGTTTAAACATCACAGCAATCCTGCCAAGCCCATGCCGATTGAAAGCGTGCTGGCAGTCATCAAACGGGCGGGCTTTGGCGGTCGTATGACCACGCACGGCTTTCGTTCGCTGTTTTCTACGGTGGCAAATGACAGTGGGCTTTGGCGTGCTGATGTGATTGAAAGACAGCTGGCTCACACCAAAAAAGATGTTCGCCATGTCTATAACCGTGCCGAATACTGGGACGAGCGTGTGGCACTTATGAGCTGGTGGGCGGATATTGTGGCAGATTGGCAGGCATAAAAAAAGGGGCGTTACACCCCTTGTATTAGATTTTTTATGATACGGTCGTGCCATTGATTTCTTGTTCGATGCGAATGGCATTTTCCAGCGTCCAATATACCTTATTGCCACGCTGAGCGTTGGGCGGGTATTTTGGTCGGTAGTAGGTCTTAAAAGTATTGACGCACACGCCCAGTCGTTTCGCCATGTCTTTTTGGGTGAGCCATGTGATTGAGTTCATCATCATTTATACTCCATTATCTCACATCCACATCTGGCACAATCACAGATGGCTTAAAAGTTACACGATAAAAATGACTGCTTGCTTTATTCGGCTCAATTTGTTCAACAAACGCAGTAACATTGTCAGATAAAACAAGCGTGTGGCGCTTAAATTCCTGTTCGCCAGTTTTACAAATCACATTAAAAGCTGTTTGCGTGTCATTCAAATTAAAAGAACACCGACCCTCGATTTCTAGGATGTAGTTATCAGTAATGCCATTGTAAAATACGATTCGCCTGTTAATCTCAAAATTATCAGCAGCTTTCTTGGCATTGTGTGTTGCGACCTGAGCATCGTCAATGCAGCCAGTCGCTAATACTGCAGCCAAACCTAATGCTACAAATTTAAACAATTTCATAATTTCCCTCCTGATAATTCAATCAATGCTTTGGCGTGTGCGATAGCATTTTCTCTGCTTTTGTGCAAAAGCCCTCTACTTAAAGCCAATTTATCCAATTTATTACCTACCCAAAGACCTAGTATTGCGTAGTTGTTGGCTACTGGGTCAGCCATCCAATATTTATCGCCATCTTTCAATGGTTTTAACTCAGGCTTAGGAAAACTCACACCGCCAATAGCAACCATCTCTGATGTCATGCGAAACTCAATATCATCAGACAAAAAGACATTCACATCGCTCATGCCACTCAACTTAAACCACTCATCATGACCTAGACAACGGTACTCGACCGTTCTATGCTCTTTTAGAGCCCTAATAATCTCGTCATAGCTTATTTTATTGCTCATTTTCACACTCCTTTTCTCTTTTCCACGCCCATATCATACAAAATTCATAATAATTAAGTGGTCTGTATCGCACCGTCATCAGTGTTGGCAGTTCGTACAGTCCTGTGTGTACATATTGCATTAGACCTCCAATCAATAATCCTCACTTTTATTATCCGCCAACGCACGATATTCAGCGATTTTGGCTCGCTCGCCCTCGTACGCCCTATCCCGAGCTTCCAAAGACATGGATACGCAGCCCTGTAATGCAACAAGTGCGGCGGCAATAATAACGACGGATAATAATACTTGCTTAGTTGCTGGTTTCATAAAAACTTCCCATTTTGAAATATGTGAATTACGCTCAAAATCTTACCACTAACAAAAATCTCATCCGTAGCGGTCTCAACACAAGCGTTGTGATGTTCATTGGCACCAAACGCACGAGCTGGCAGGGATGAATAATAGTTGCAGGGCAGACGATAAGCATTGGCTGGCATGAATTTGGCGTGTAGCCACTCTGAATATTCAATCAAGAATGACAAATCTGGCAAAATCGCATTATTTGACCACAACGAGCCGTTTGCTTTCTTAGCCACCGCCATATCGACATACACCGAATTTTGCACAAAAATAAAATCAATGCCACGAAAGCCGTTGTTTTTATACCGTCTAATAAACTCTCTCGACTTTTGTATTGTGTCGCATTCGACAGTCGCACACACCGCACCACTTCGAGCAAGTGCATAAGACACACGAGCTGTAATGCTGTCCAAGCGGGCAGTTGTCGCCGTCGTCATCAAAATAATTAAAGGCTTACTCAAGGTTCATCTCCTTCACATAGACATAAAGAGTACAAAAAGGTTTCTATTGGCTTGGGTCAATCAGACATCGCCCATGTGCGATTTGGTTAAGCACAAGGCTTAGATATCTATCGGCAAGCTCATAGTCTTCATTATCAATGGCGACTTTGGCATCTTTAAGAGCTGTCGCCGCCACATAATTACTCAGATTGGCTTTTTTGATTAAGCGACGAATGCTTTTTTTGCATTGAATGACATAAAGACCAATACCCTCAACTACTGACACTTCACATCATAGCCATCAGCTTGCCATGATAGGCATTTTTGATAATCGGCGTAGGCTTGACGCTCTAGCCCTTCCATGCACGCATATGGCAACAAGGCAAGTGCGAAAACGGCAAAAAATTTTAGGACAAAATCAGCTTTGGTATGTTGGTGGGGTTGGGGCATAAGGGTTTCCTGTTTGGGTTTATACATATTGCATAAAATTATACCATAAGTTTAATTTTATGCAATAATAATTTAAACTTTTAGTTTAAAAATAAATAGCCCCATGATATAATACCCCACAACCAACAAAAAACCGCCCTTGCGGACGGTCAGTAAAATTGTAATAAATATGTATTTTTGGAAAAAAGCCAATGTCAGACCAAAAGTCAGTCCCTTATCTGTCCCTACAACACAGCGATAGACCAAATAGCCGTTTTGGTGAAGTAGAATTATTTTTAACCTGTCAGCGTTTCTCTGATGACGAAAAAGCCTTGAAAGGTTCACATGAGTATGCGACAGATGGCTATGCCATCGTTACCAGTGCAGGCTATTTGTTGTTTGAGCGGGTATCCGCCAGCACCTTCCGTTTTATTGGCTTTACGACCGTAACGCCAATAAAGACCGATAAACGCTATGCCATCTTTAACCAAGAAGGCTTTTATGGTAGATTTATCCGCTGATGACGGACGCAATGCTTTTTTTCGTATCAACCAAACAAGACCGCCCATTACAGGCGGTTATGGAGTTTAATGTGCTTAACCAGATTGTGGCAGTCATGAATGAGCCAATACCATTTTGGCTATCTCTGCTGTTTTATTATCTTGGTGGCTGGATATTTTATCAGCTAGGCAAGTCCAAGCAGAAGCGAATATCGTCAAAACAGCAGCTTATCCATCGCCCAAATAAGCAAAGGTACAAGCAATGAACCAAGCACCCATTTGCTGTTTTCGCTGTCTTTGAGCCATTTGATGGATTTGTCCCAAATGGTGGATTGCAATGTTTGCAGATGTTCCCTGCCAGCTGGTGTAATCTCACAATATTCTAACAGCTCGCTACCGTCTGCCATGTCAGTGATGATACTATCCACTAAGCCTTGTGCTGTCATGTCCTTAATGTGCAGAATAAGTGTGTCATAAGGCATGGTGCGTAGAACATGGTCAACACCTTGTCGCTCATGCTCTGTTAGTGCCTGCAAAATAATTTTTGTCTCACTACTCATCGCTTGCATTCGCTACTCCACAAACCCCATCCTATCCACATTCGGCAACTCAAAAGGTGGATGTGTACCAATATCTATCAGTACAATCATATCTTGGTAATATGAGTAATGCAGCACATATTCGCTGGTCAGCTCGCCATTTGCTTGCTGTATATAGCACGGCACGCCCAGATGATAATGCCATAGACAATGCTTTTGGGCAAAGGCGTGTCGTCTTTGTTCTTTTTTGGTATGGGGACTCGGCAGGACTGATGATTTGTTTCGCCCCTTCAAACCCTTTAATCCATGGCTTTGTACATGGACGACAAAGTCCGCCACCGCAAGCTGTATCGGCTCATCAAAATCTTCAAAATGCTCATCAAGCCAACTCCCAAAAACCACTTTCACGCTTGTTTGCCCCTACTGGCTCGCCACGCCAAAAAGTCTTGTGCGGTGTCGCAACATGGTACTTCCACCCCATTTGCCAGGGCAAGTTCTCTGGTCTCACACCCTTTTATCCGCTCGGCAAATCTTGATAGCTCCATATCTTGCTCATCATTAAGCCTATCCGCCAATACTAAGCGTTCTATATAGACCGCAGGAGCGACACCCATCATCTTGGCGTTACGGGCAATCATCTGTTCTACGGTGTGGGATAGTTCCAATAACATTTTTTTCTCCTATACCAACCTTCTCTTATATTCCACCGCCACCTTTGGCAATCGCAGGCGTGGCGGTCATTAGGGTTAGGCTTGCCACGACAGCGACAAGGATTTGGGTTAGTTTCATGGGTTTGCTCCATTATTGATATTGATTGTGTTCATTGTTAACTTCTAAGGAAAGTCCCTTGTTTTGATGTATGTCATTCATTACCACTCCATAAAACTAGACCACCAAACCACACCCCCCATGATTTGATACTTATTATCAAAATCGGCTCGTTTAAGCACTTCACCATTTTTATCGGTAGAACTGTACACTTTCACTTCATCAGCAGATATTTGGCTAAGGTAAAAACAACGCACCAAGTTCCCCATTTTTAGAGCGTAAATTTTTCCGTCATAAATAGGTATGCGTGCTTTTTTTATATCTACCACCACGAGTGAACCACCAGTAATGATTGGGGTCATGTCTTGACTGGTCATAGGAAATGCAAATAATTCATCAGGACTTCTTAGAATGTCTGGCACTCTATTGATAACACCCTGAGCAATGGCAATGGTTGATTGTTGTGTCAAATCTGCGTGTTCATAATACACAATGTCTGTGCATTGCTGACCAGACCTTATCATCTGCTCTTCAAGCTGTCTTTGAGCATCAATATTTTGATGAAGTGATGAACCATTGGTAACAGTGTTACCGTTCATCTGTACTGATAATTTCTGATGTGTGGGAATTGGGGCTTTATCACCCCTTAAAAGCCAATTTGCATCTGTTCCAGTCAATTCAATAATTTTGATTAGAGTATCTAAACTAATCTGCCCTTTTTTCCATTTTTGTGGGGCTTGGGCTGACAAGTCGATCTCAGTTGCAACCTTTGAAGGCGTTAATCCTGCTTGCTTGATAGCGATTTGTAATCTTTCTGCAAAGTCAGACATTGTGGTTACCTTTAATTTTATACTTTTGGTATAAATTTTAAGGTATTTTTGTTCAAATTGAAAGAAACCGAAAGTTTAACATATACTTGACTACTAATTAAACCTATGGTTTAATAATAAATTATTTTTAAGGAGCTAATGATGAGCTTAAACCCAGTACTAAAAGCGATTAAGCATTTTGGCGGTCGTACGCAGGTTGCCAAAATCACAGGCGTATCTTATATGGCAGTTAAAAAGTGGGAGCGAAACGGCTGTTTTCCACGCACCGAGTACACGGGCGAAACCCATTATGCCAAAACATTGAGCCAAGAAAGTGATGGGGTTTTATCTGTTACTGAATTGCTTTTACGCAACCAAAAAACCCTCATCTCGTGAGAATTTTATTCAAATAACAAAAAACCCAGCCGTAGCGGACTGGGTTAGGCGTTTTTAATCAAAAATTCGAAACCAAAAAATCAATAATCAAAAACGGCTTTATTATACCACCAAAGCCAAAGTAAATCAAGGCATTATCATGACCACCAAAGAGCCACCCAAAATCCACTACATCACGCACAATTTTAGTGATTTTGACAGCGAGACCAAGCACATGACACGCAATCAGCGTGCCATTTATCTTGACTTACGCACGCTGTATTTTACCACCGCCCACAAAAATAATGGGGCGATTGGCGATGATTTGGCACTGCTTTATTTTCGCCTTGACTGCCATAGCGACAGCGATAAGGCGGATGTAGATTGGCTATTAAAAGACAAATTCAAAAAGCTGGGCAAGACCTACCGTCATGCCGACTGGGATAAGCAAATCAAAGACATTCGCTTTGCTATGAGACACGCCAGTAACGCTGACACGAAAGGTAACGCTAAAAGTAACGACAGTAACGGTAGTGATGTAACGCCAAGTAACATCAAAAGTAACGATGAGCGTAACGCCAACATCTATGACAATACGGGTGGTTTTGTCATGACAGGGGCAGAACGCACCGAAAAATCACGAAAGCTAAAAGCCCTTAAAAATAAAGGCATACAGGCGGATAAGTCCATGACACTTGATGACATTCGTGGGCTTTATGATACGCATTTTAATCCGTGTAACGCAGGCAGTAACGCCACCGATGTCATACCGTGTAACGCTGACAGTAACGAAGTATGTAACGGAAGTAACGCCCAAAATGCTGAGAATAACCCATTAAACCATAATCCATTACCCATAACCCATGAATTAAAAGAAAAAAATGAGTGTGTAAACAGCGAAACGTTACACGCACCCACACACACCAATTTTTCTAAAAATTTAAAAACTATTGGAGAATGGCAAGCTCCAAGCGTGGACATCATCAATGGATTACTAAGCGGGGCAGGTTTTGGCAGAACATTGAGCCAAGACGAATATGGTCAGATATTTACCAAGTTTAAAAATTACAATGTCAGCCGAGAATTACAGGGTAATTTTTTGGCAACCGAACAAGTCCGCATAGATAAGCTCGTGGACTGGATAAAACGAGAAAAGCCCATTTTTAACGCTCCCACGCCTGCCGATGATGATTTTGGTGGCGTGTGGACGGACGACAGCAACAAATTATCCAAGCCAAAACCCAATACTTTTAATATTAGCGGAAAATGGGTTGAATGTTTTGACGGCTATAACAGCATGGAATGTATCGCAATCGTCAAAGAGTACCGTTTGGCAGGCGAAACAAGTCTAGAAGCCTATAAGCGGATTAAGCGTGCAGGCGTGGCAAACTGCCAAAAACCACAGACGGCAAGCCCCGAATTTGTTAGCCACATTCTCTCAAAACACAACAGACCGCAACAAGCCAAACAGGTAGCAAGATGAAAAAACACGAAGACAGCATACAAAGAGCTGTAATGACATGGGCAAGATGGCAGACACTTGCCCCCATTGGCATTAACGGCAAGTTATCCCATTTTATCCACCACAGCCCCAATGGGGGCTATCGGAGCAAAAGCGAAGGCAGAAATTTTAAGCTCATGGGGACAAAAGCGGGGTTTCCAGACCTGTTTTTGTTTATTCCCAAAGGTGGTTATCACGGCTTATTTATTGAGCTTAAAACCCCAAAGGGCAAGACACGCCAAGCGGGCAAAGTATCGGATAACCAAGAAATGATGATTGACCGCTTAAATGCGGTTGGTTATAAGGCGGTGGTAGTATATGGAGCAAATGAAGCGATTGATGAGATTAAGGCGTATTTGGGGATTAACAAATGAAGAACTTGATTAACTATTTTCTTATTGTTTTTGGGTTGTTGGTGGGGGTCATACTTGGGTTTTATGCCACGCTAAGCAATGCGGTCATTGCTAATCTATTTATTGGGGCGTTTGTGATTGCAACGGGGTTTAGTATTGGCGTTTTATTTATTGTGTTGTCGTTAGAGTTTTTGACCGCCAAAACAAAAGAAAAAAGGATTAAGTAATGACATTAGCGATTTTGATTTATTGTTTGGCGTACATCTTAGAGCAAAAAGCAAATGATGAGTTTAATAAAAAGCTGTTGTCATTGCGGTGTCAATGGCGTTATGAAGTGAGTATGCCAAATCGTGTTTTTTTAACCAAAAACGGAGAATAAAAATGACAAATACAATCAATCTAAATCAGCAGGCGAGCAAATTTGGCACACACCCCATGTTTGATATTGACGGCTTAGACTGGCTTTGTCAGCATTTATCCGCCACGCCTACCAAAGTATTTGATGATTTTAACACCCCTGTCAAGTCGGATAATGATTATTCGGGGTGGCAGGAGCGGTGTGCGTGCATTGGCATGATGGACACACCTGCCCGTGCGTTGTGTAGTCTTTTGGTGTGGGGTATGGATAAAGCCAATTATGAAACAGTACAGGATTATTTGGCAGGCATGGTGCTGACCGAACTTAAAAAAGCCCCCCTGCCCAAAAACTGCCCCCACGACAGAGTCGAATTGTCGCACAAGATGGCTCACATGGTGCTATCATTGCACTTACAAAATATGTGGGATTTATGTACGGTCAAGGGGCGATTATACTTTTTTAGTATCAGCATCAACGAAAAGACCTACACTAACCAATTTACCAAATGCCAACGCCTACTGATTGACACTTTGCAAGAATTGGTGTGGGAAATTGCTGGGGAGATTGGTAAATATAGGAATGAGTTGAAAGACAGGGAATAATGACAAAAAAGCGGTTCAATATTGACCGCTTTTTTGTTTTGGTAATTGGGGTAAATTAAGCCAAATCCGCCATCGCCAGTTGTGCCAAATAGTTGGAACGGCTTTTATAAAGCGATTTATGGGCATTTACTTTTTCGTCAATTTTGCTAATCAGCAGGCTTGGCAAAGTAACATTGATTTTCTCGGCTTTGCCCATAAAGGCAGACATATCCATATCCACCACCGCCCACATCATGCCTTGATAATCGGCATTGTCTTGATGATAAAAAATGGGCTTGGCAGTAGGCAAGGTGTCGCCATCTTCCGCCATACTCTCCAAATGTAGGCTAATGGCTTCATAGGCGTTTTTTATCGCCTCTTCGGGGGTATCGCCTGCACTAAAACACCCTGCAATGTCAGGGACAATCACGCCATAGCATTCGTGTTCATTGGCAGGTTTTTCAATGGCAATGGGAAATAACATAATTTTTGCTCCATAATTTGAGTAAATGCCGTCAAGGGTGGGGCTAGATTATTCTAGCCCTGCTTGTTTGATGATGTTTTTTAGCGTTCCCTTAGGTAGGCTTTCACGACCGCTTGGGATTGTTACTTTGCCTTCTTTGGTTGGGTGCTTAAAGTGCTTGTGAGAGCCTTTTTGCTTAACAAAGTACCAACCGTCTTCGGTAATTCGCTTTATCATCTCATCGCTACTTGGGGGCATTTTAAACTCCGATTTGCTTAATATGGGGTTATTATAACCCCAAAAATAAATTAAGTCAAGGGTTATTGGAGTTATTTTTTTAAATAGTTTTGCTTGACAAAGGGTAATAAATGCTTGCATTATTTCAATTATGCTTGCATAATATGCAAGCATTGATTTTAATGGAGCAAGCATAATGAATAAACAAGCAGGTGGTATCGCCCGTGCCAAATCCCTAACACCAGAGCAAAGAAGCGAAATTGCCAAGCGAGGTGCTATGGCTCGTTGGGGAAAGCTCAAAGCTACCCATACAGGCGAGCTAAACATTGGCGATATTACATTACTTTGCCATGTTTTAGAGACGGGCGAGCGGGTCATCTCTGGTAACGCTATTCAAAAATCATTAGGATTTCCCAAAAGTGCATCAGGTACCACCCTAAAAAAATTCATTGACAGTCGTCTATTGCCGTATTTGTCAGACGAAACCAAAGAGAAGCTCAGCAATCCGATAAGTTTTTCTCGTGTCGGTGTCGGTGGTGCAGTACCAGAGACACACGGCTATGATGCGTCTGTTTTGATTGATATTTGTAATGCCATTATTTTGGCAGAGCGAAATGGTGGACTTACACCAGGACAAAAACGCCAGGCACAATTCGCTGATATTATCATTCGTTCGGTTGCTAAAGTGGGTTTGGTTGCCTTGATTGATGAAGCTACAGGCTATCAAGAAATCAGGGACAAAAAAGCCCTACAAGCCATATTGGACAAGTATTTGGCAAAAGAATTGGCAGCGTGGGCAAAGCGGTTTCCTGATGAATTTTATCAGGAAATTTTTAGGCTAAAAGGGTGGGATTTTAACCCAGAGAAAGTCGCTCGTCCTGGTGTGGTCGGTCGCTATACCATTGACCTTGTTTATGAACGGCTTGCTCCTGGACTTTTGGAGGAGTTAGAACAATTAAACCCCAAAAATGATAAAGGCTATCGTAAGCACAAACATCACCAATGGCTATCATCTGATGTTGGACACCCTGCACTATCACAGCATATTCATGCCATCATTGGGTTGATGCGTATCAGTGATAACTGGGAGCAGCTAATCGGCTTTGTGGATAGAGCTTATCCTAAAAAGGGCACGCAAATTGAACTGATTTTTGAGGATTAGGATTGACAAGACAGGGGAAAATGGGCTATGATATACCCACATCGGCAAAATCCGATGTCAGACTTGGCGGTCTGAATATTTGTAAGGCGATAATACACGCCATCAAGCGTGTTTTTTATTGCAAAAACTCCCATCAAATTATGGGGTGTAGCTTTAACCGACACCCTTTAAAAATCAAATTATGGTGGGGCTAATGGAGACATCGCAAGATGTGCTGTTTACTTACGAGACAGTCCGCCAACTCTGTTAGTCCTACCACCCTAAACTTGGCGGTTTTCGTGGTAGGTTGATTCAAACTTATCGTAAGGAAAACCGACAAATGTCAAATCTTATCAATCTCACTTTTGAAACTTCAAACCCAATCCGTATCATTGACCAAAATGGCGAATTTTGGTTTGTAGCAAATGATGTTTGCAATATTCTGGAAATCGCAAACGCTCGTGATGCACTTTCTCGCTTAGATGATGATGAAAAAGCTGATGTAGCTTTAACCGACACCAGCTCAAACGGCGTTAAACAAAGCCGAAAATTCAACATCATTAACGAAAGTGGACTTTATGCCCTTATCCTGCGTTCTCGTAAAGCAATGGAAAAAGGCACGGTTCAACACAAATTCCGCAAATGGGTAACTTCCGAAGTTTTACCAAGTATCAGAAAAACAGGCACCTACACCACCCCCACCGTCCAATCCAACACGCTATCCGACAAGGACTGGACAAACCTAAAACGCCTTGTATGGCTGTGTGAGCGAAATTTTAAAATGCAAGGTTCGGCAGGATACGCCATTTGGTCTCGTCTGCGTGCGGTAACAGGGGTCAAAAGCCCAGCCAAATTTAGCCGTGAACATTTGCCCATTATTGCCACCGAGCTTGAACGCATTATCAAAATATGTGAGCAGTACAATGATGTCAGACGCACCACCGAAAAGCTGATTATCAAGAATGTGCTAAAATATGGCGATGATGAGCCGATGGATTTTTTCTTGGCTGAAATGGTAGAAAAAGCCACCGATTATAACCAAGCCAAAGCCGAATGCTTGTCTGCGTTTTTTGGGAAAGAACTGTTGGCATTGCTCACTTAACCATAACCTAAAAAATACCCTGCCAAAGTTTTTTGGCAGGCGTGTTGGTATGTCTAAATACCCCTTGACACCACGATACCCTGTGGGATATCATAATGCTATTATGGCATTAAGTGTCAATAAGGCGATTATCCGTTTTGGGTAGTTGCCTTTTTTGTTGCCTCAAACACTGCCAACACACAAAGCAAAACCCCAACTGACGGCAATCGGTTGGGGTTTTTAATTCAACCCTTTTAATGCAGAAAAGGATTAAATCTTGTGAGTAATTATAGCAAGTTTTTGATAAAAATACTAGGATTTACAATGCAATCCATCAATTTCAAACCTGAAAATTTCATCAGATTTTTTTGGCATATTTGTTTTATGATTGCGTTTTTAATGGTGGTGTCGTTGGCTATTACGATTGTTAAGTTTTATCTTGGTATTCAATAGGGAATTGTAACAATGCCAAAGACACCTTGCCGAGCCATTGGTTGCCCCAATCTTGTCAGTCGTGCGGACAAAGGTTTTTGTAGCGACCACGCCCACCACAGGCACGGTTGGCACAAGAGCCAGCAAGGTCGCACCAATAAAGAGCGTGGCTACGGGCAGGCGTGGCGGAAACTAAGAACACAAGTGTTGGTGCGAGACCGCTACTTGTGCCAAGTCTGCTTGGCTGACGGCAGGTACACGCCTGCCACCGAAGTGGATCATATCATCAATAAGGCAAAGGGTGGCACAGATGAGCTGACGAACTTACAAGCAATCTGCCACGCCTGCCACAAGACCAAGACACAAGCCGAGAGCCGAAGGGGTGGGGGTGGGTAAAAAGTTCGGAGCGTCTTGCCGTATGACCGACCCCCTAATAAAATTTTTACGACCGCAAAATTAAAAGTTTAGTTTCTAAGTCATCTAAGCGATGTGGATTATTATAACGGTAGAAAAATCCACCCATGTGGCTAGGGTTAATTTTAACATAAAAATACGGAAACCAAAAATGGGCGGAATTGCGACAGTTGCAGGGCGTGGGCGAAAACCCAAGCCGACAAAATTAAAAGAGTTAAATGGCAATGCTGGTAAGCGTGCGTTGAATAAAAATGAGCCGAAATTTGACCAGATAACGAATGTTGAACCGCCTGACTGGTTAGAGCCGTTGGCGGTGGAAATGTGGCAAAGGGTCGTCCCCCAACTGTGTGCCAACGACCTTTTGACCGTGGGGGATTTGCATAATGTGGAGGCGTTTTGTACTGCTTATGCACGGTGGCGACAAGCACAAGATGAGATTAACAATCATGGCGTGGTTGTGTCACACCCTGAAACAGGCGTGTTGCAGAAAAATCCTGCGGTTACGGTGATGAATGAAACGGCTCGGCAGTTGGTAACATTTGGGTCGCTGCTTGGGCTTGACCCAAGCAGTCGAGCAAGGCTGACAGGAGCGACAAAACAGGAGGCGGTGGGCAATCCATTTGCACAATTTTAGATATGGCGACAAAAAAGCAAGATTGCCCCAATGTCGCACGAGCGGAAAAATATGCCAAAGACGTTATCGCAGGCAAAATCATTGCCAACAAATGGATAAAACTGGCGTGTGAACGTCATTTTGACGACAAAAAGAGAAGTAAAAATAAGGATTACCCTTATAAATTTGACCCTGCCAAAGCCGAACGAGTGGCAAAGTTTATCCAGCTTTTGCCGCATACCAAAGGCGAATGGGCAAGGCGTGGCGAGAAGATATTTTTGGAGCCGTGGCAAGTGTTTGCGTGTTGCGTACCGTTTGGTTGGGTCAAAAAGTCGGATAATCTGCGAAGATACCGCACGATTTTTATTTTTGTCTGCCGTAAAAATGGCAAATCGGCAATCGCAGCAGGTGTGGCAAATTATATGTTTTGTGCTGATGGAGAGTTTGGGGCGGAAATATATAGCGGTGCAACGACTGAAAAGCAAGCGTGGGAAGTGTTTCGTCCTGCCAAAATCATGGTAGAAAAAACACCCCAACTTAAAGAGTATTTTGGCGTGGAAGTGAACGCCTCTAATATGAACCGAGTGTCGGACGGTTCACGCTTTGAACCTGTCATCGGTAAACCAGGGGACGGTGCAAGCCCCAGCTGTGCCATCATCGATGAATACCACGAACACAAAGACGATACCTTGTACGATACGATGGAAACAGGCATGGGGGCGAGAGGTCAGCCGATTATGCTTGTGATTACCACCGCAGGGGCAACCATTGGCGGTGCGTGCCACATGATGTACCAAGACGCTCAAAAAATGCTGGATAAGGTCATCAGCATAGACGATATGTGGGCGATTTTGTATGGTAAAGACATAGAAGACCCTTGGGATAGTGATGTGGCGATGATGAAAGCCAATCCCAATTATAACATCTCGGTATCGGGTGAGTTTTTGCAGGCACGCCAACGAGATGCCAAAACGTCTGCACGCAAACAGTCGGTATTTCGCACCAAACACCTAAATGAATGGGTTGGGGCAAAAAATGCGTGGCTGAATATGGCAAAATGGCAACAAGCTCCCAAGCGTAAAGAGCTACACGAGCTTGAAAATCGTCCCTGCTTTATTGGGCTTGACCTTGCGACAAAAATTGACTTAAACGCCCTAATATTGCTTTTCCCAGCAACAGCCGATGACCCTTATTATCATGTACATGGTCGCTATTATCTGCCAGATGTCCGAGTGCTAGAAAGTATGGATGGCAACACTGACCGCTACCGTGCGTGGGATAATATGGGGCTTTTGACACTCACCATGGGCGAAGTGGTGGACTTTGAGACTATAAAGGACGACATACGAGAATTTATGGGGCGGTTTGACGTGCAACAAATCGCTTACGACCCTTGGCAAGCAACACAGCTCGCCCAAGAGCTTGAAAAAGAAGGGGCGGTTATGGTGGAGCTACGCCATACCGTGCAGAACATGAGCGAACCAATGAAAGAGCTTGAGGCTCTAATCTTGCAAGGTAAAATCGCTCACGGAGATTGTCCTTTGCTGACTTGGCAAGCGTCCAACGTGGTTGCTCAAATTGATAAAAAAGACAATATTTATCCAAACAAAGAGCGAGCCGAGAATAAAATTGATGGCATGGTGGCACTCATCATGGCGTTGGGGCGAGCCACGCTATACGCCCAAAATGGGGGTAGTATGGATGAATATTTGGATAATATGGTGATTGCCTAAGCGGTGGCAAGTTCGCTAATTAACTCTGGGCGTTTGGCAAGCAGGTCAAGTAGCACACGAGCCGAACCGCTTGGCTTGCGTTGTCCCTGTTCCCATGATTTTAGGGTGTTTACCGATATGCCAATCGCACGAGCAAACTGGCTTTGAGATAGGTTATTTTGCTGTCTAATGGTGGCAGGGTTAATGAGATATTGTCCTTTATTAAACTGTTCAATAGAACGAGTTAGGCTCTCACGCACAACTTCGGCATCTGGGTCATCGTCAATAATGGCCTCAACAATGGCATCAATGTTGTCAAATTTTGGTAGGGTCATTGTTTCTTTCCTTTTAGAGTGTTTGGGGCGATGTTTTCTTGTTTGTTTTTGGCATAGACCGAAAAGCAAACAATCAGCCCATTTTCTAACAGATTGTAATAAATCACACGCACACCACCACGTTTGCCTTTGTTTTTGGCAGACCAACGCAATTTGCGAAATCCGCCTGTTTTGGGAATGACATCGCCAGCCAATGGGTTGGTAGATAAAAAGGTAATGAACTCATCTTTTTCGTCATCGCTCCAAACGGCTTTGGACTGTGCGATAAAATCATCGGTTTCGGCAATCGTGTACATGGTGATTATCTCTTAAATAATACATGGTATTATAACACAATGTATTATAAAAGCAAGTAATTTTGACAAAAAAAGGAAAAAAGATGAAATTTTTTGGTTGGCTCGGCTCTATTTTTGGGCGTTCACGCCTTGATAAAGGGCAACAGTCCGACCCCTTTATCGGCACAACATCGGCAAGTGGCAACGCCATCAATGCCGAAACTGCCCTTAAACTGTCTGCGGTGTGGGCGTGTGTACGCCTAAGAAGTCAAGTGATTGGCTCTTTACCCCTGCATTTATACGGTAAAGACAAAAAGACAGCCAATGATCACCCCTTATATCGCCTATTACACGACAGCCCCAATGCCGATATGACCGCCAGTGAGTTTTGGGAGTCAATGGCGGCAAGCCTTGATTTGTGGGGTAATGCTTACGCCCTAATCGTCCGCCACAAAAAGACAGGTCGTATCATCGCCCTAGATGTCTTAAACCCTGAGCGAATGAGCGTATCACGGGGTAAAGACGGACTAATTACCTACATTTATCAAGAAAATGGTAAATATACCCGTTATACAGCGGATGAGATTTTGCACATCAAAGGCTTTTCGCTTGATGGGCTTGTGGGCTTATCGCCCATTAGCTACCAATCATCGGTGATTGGACTGCAAACGGACGCAAATAACGCCACCGCCCACGAATTTAGAAACTCGCTCAAAGCAGGTGGATTTTTGAAAGTTGGTGAAAACACACTTACTGATGAACAGCGAGAACGCCTAAGAAAGCATTTGACCGAATTTGGCAAGCCCGAAAACGCAGGTAAATACATGGTTTTAGAGGCGGGTATGGATGTGGCGGGCGGGCATAGCCTAAGAATGAACCCACAGGACGCACAGCTTTTGGAAAGTCGTTATTTTGGCATTGAAGAAATATGCCGTATCTTTGGCGTGCCACCACAGCTTATCTATCACACCGACAAGGCAAGCTCGTGGGCAAGTAGCCTTGAAAACATGAATATTGGCTTTTTGATGTACAGCTTACGCCCTGTACTGGTCAAAATTGAACAGGCGATTGTCAAAAAACTGCTCACCCCTGCCGAGCGTGGACAATATAAACCCAGATGGAGCGTGGAAGGACTGCTACGGGCGGATAGTAATGGGCGGTCGGCATTTTATACTTCGGCATTGCAAAACGGCTGGCTGACAAGAAACGAAGTGCGAGAATTGGAAGACCTACCGCCTTTGGACGGGGGCGACACGCTAACCGTACAGACGAATTTAACGCATTTACAAGATTTGGGGAGAAATGAATGACTTTACAAACAAAATCACTCTCATTTAAAGCCGAAAACCTACAAGATGACGGCACATTTAGCGGATATTGTAGCGTCTTTGATGTCAAAGACAGTTATGGCGATATTGTCAAGAAGGGTGCTTTTGTCAATTCTTTGAACGAATGGCAAGCCAAAGGCAAGATGCCCCCTGTGTTGTGGCAACACAACCGTTCTGATGTCATTGGCGTATGGACAAAACTGTATGAAGATGAGTACGGTCTATATGGCGAAGGCAAATTACTGATTGATGATGTGGCTAAGGCTCGTGAAACCTACGCCCTAATCAAAAACGGGGCGATTGACGGCTTGTCTATCGGCTATCGCACCAGCAAGTGGACTTGGAATGAGGACGAGAACGCCTTGGAGTTATTGGAATTAGACTTAAAAGAAGTGTCTATTGTCACCTTTCCAGCCAATGAAGACAGTACTGTCTCAAGTGTCAAGGCTGAAGCCATAAAAGCCAAAGATGCACAAACAGCGTTAAATATTTTAAATACCCTTAAACTTTAATAGGAGCTTATATGAGCAATCCAAACGAATACACCGAACTGGCGAAAAAATTCGCTGAAAGTACAGACAAGGTCAAAGAAATTGCCGAAGAGTTAAAAGGCAAGATGGAAAATGGCGAAAAGCTATCACAATCCGCCATCGACAAATCTGATGAAGCATTGGTGTCAATGAATGAAATCAAGTTGCGACTTGATGAAGTGGAGCAGAAAAACGCCCGCCGTGGCTCTGATGATGCTGATTTTCGCACACTTGGCGAGAAGTTTGCCGATTCTGAAGCCTTAAAACAGCTACAGGCTGACCCACGCGGTGTCAAGCAAGCCAAACTTGAAGTCAAAGCCAACATCACATCAGCCACGGCTGACGCCAATGGTTCAGCAGGCGTGCTAATCAGTGACCACCGAGTACCAGGTCTTGTTGTGCCACCTAATCGCCGAATGACGGTACGCGACTTGTTGATGGCGGGTTCAACTTCAAGCAACGCCATCACTTATATGCGTGAGACTGGGTTCACTAATGGTGCAGCCATTCAGCAAAACGAAGGTGACAAAAAAGCACAATCTGACATTAAGTTTGATGAGCAGACAGTCAATGTGGCAACCTTGGCACACTTTTTTAAAGCATCTCGCCAAATCTTGGATGACGCACCACAACTGGCAAGCCACATCAATGGTCGCTTAATCTATGGCCTAAAACTGGTGGAAGAACAGCAGCTGCTCAATGGCGATGGACTATCAGGCAATCTAAAAGGTATCATCACTCAAGCAACAGCGTTCAACGATAAGGCAACACTGGCGAAATATACCATCATCGACCAGCTACGCCTTGCTATGTTGCAAGCGGTGTTGGCTGAATACCCTGCAAGTGGTCATGTACTAAACCCGATTGATTGGGCGAAGATTGAGCTTGCCAAAGATGACAATGGTCGCTACATCATCGGCAATCCACAAGGCACAGCAACGCCAACGCTGTGGGGCTTGCCTGTGGTAGCAACCCAAGCAATGCAAGCGGGCAAATTCTTGACAGGTGCGTTTGACCTTGGCGCACAAATCTTTGACCGTCAAGATTCGACCGTGATGGTTGGTTTTGAAAATGATGATTTTACGCGTAACTTGGTGACTATCCTAGCTGAAGAGCGTTTGGCGTTGGCGGTGTATCGCCCCGAAGCCTTTATTCATGGCACTTTGGCTGATAAAGTTTAACTCAACCAAAAACCCTAGAAGTGGTTATTTCTAGGGTTTTTTACTAGGGGTTTTTGATGAAATATAAAGTTATCCGCCAACATTATGGCGATAAACAATACTTTGCAGGCGAGAGCCGAGAAGTTACCAACGAACACGATGCCAAGATTCTGATTAGCATGGGATTAATTGAACCAATCGCAGGCGAGAAAGCCAAGGCAGCACCAAAGAACAAGGCTGAGCCGAAGGTACAAAATAAAGCTGAGAGCGACTTGGATAATAAAGATGAACAAAATCACCCTTGAACAAGTCAAACATCAATGCCGAATTGAACACGATGACGAAGATGGTTTGTTAAATCTGTACATTAACTCGGCATATCGAGCGGTGGAAAAATTTACCGACAAGACACTGTTTTTTGATGACATACCGCCTGATACAGACGAAAAACGCAGTATTTTATTGAGCGATGACATCAATGTCGCTTGTCTTATGCTTATCGCCCACTGGTATGCCAACCGTGAGACGGTAGGGGCAAATATGGTTAATATCGCTAAAATGCCGTATGCGGTGGATTTTTTATTGCAACCGCATCGCTATATGGGGGTGTAAAATGGCAATCGGTGCAGGACAACTACGCCATCGTATCAAATTTTACCGAGCGACAACCACACGCTCGGTAACAGGGTCGGTGTCGCATGAATGGGAGTATATACTCACGCTATGGGGGCAGTTTGCTCCGTTATCGGTCAAAGATGTGGTAACTGGGCAATCGGCAGGCGTGGACGTAACGGCACGGCTCACAATCCGCTACCGCACCGACATAGACCACACCATGCGTGTCCAATACGCAGGGCGGATGTATGAGATTGTTGGCGAACCGCTCGCTGATAATGGCAGTGGGCGTGAGTATATGACGCTGATGTTAAAATGGGTGTCTCATGCAGATTAACGGTTTAGACGAACTAAATAACAAATTAAAGGCACTTCGTGATGAGCTCGGCAACAAAGATGCCGGCAAGGTGCTGTACAGCTCATTGATGTTTGCCAGTACGCCAATGTATAAAGCAGTTAGAGCCAAAGCCCCTGTTAGTCCCAGTATGTATCGGCGGTATATGTCAGGCGGTCAAGGCGATGGCTATTATTTTGATAAAAATGGCAAAAAACGCAGACGACGTGCCAAACGTGGTACAGGCAAATACCAAATGCAAGCCCCTGGTTTGTATAAAAAATCAATCAAACGCAGACGACTGACTCGTGGCGTATCTGCCAATATTGACGGTGCTGCCATTGCCATTTATGTCTCAGAAGGTACGGGTAAGACGTATGGCTCGGCTTATTATTGGTACTTTAATGAGTTTGGGACATCTAGCCAAGCCCCACGTCCTATTTTTCGTCCGACATTTGATGGTGGCTATGCCAATGCCGAAGTCCGCTTTGCCCAAAAGCTCGGGGAACGGATTGATAAAATCATGGGCTAGTTAAAAATATCAACAAAGAAATGGTGGCATTGGGTACGGCTTGGGCTTATCGTGAATACATCAAGGATAATGAATATATAGACTTAGAAACCAAGGCAAGACGAGATAGCCTTGGTTTATGGTCGCAACCTGATGCCATATATCCTAGTGATTTTAGGCGTGGCAAGCGTGGTGAGCAGACCACCCCCGTCCAAACGCAACAAATAGCACAATCACAAGAAAAAAGAGACTTGGCAGATAGTGGCGGTAAATGCGGTTCAAAACGAACTTGTAAGCAAATGTCATCATGTGCCGAAGCTAAGCATTATCTTAATGTTTGTGGTTTATCTCGTCTTGATAGAGATGGTGATGGCATTCCTTGTGAGACTTTGTGTAAATAGTCGCAATCTCAAAACTGTATCAACCGCTTATCCACCAGATAGGCGGTTTTTTATTGGAAAAAATATGACCGCAAGTGAACGAATTTATGCCCTGCTCTCGGAGCTGGTCGGTGGGCGGTGCTATCCGCTTTTTGTGCCAGAGAGCCAAACCAACCCGCCACCCTATATCGTCTATAACATTATATCCAATCAGCCCGATAATACCCTAGATGGTATAACAGGTCATGAATGGGTGCGAGTGCAGATAGATGTTTATACCAATGACTATGACAGCACCCTTGAGCTTTCAGCCAAAGCCGTGCGAAAACTGGATACCATACAGCCGTCCGTCTATGGCGGTACGACCTATTTGCACGATGATGGGCTATGGCGTGGGCTGATTGAATACGAATTTTGGCAAACTTTGCCAGATTGATTTTTTTACCACCAACCAACTGACAGGAGAATAATATGTCAGCAATCTACAGTAGTAGAAATTTAAAGACAGTCGTTAGACTTATCCACCATTTTACCACAATCAAGCAATAGGGGGAAAAAATGTCAGCAGAAAATACCAAAGACAGCTTTTATCAGCTGTGGGTGTCTGAGACGGGCGCGTCAGGCACCTTTAAAAAAATCAACCGCCTAACCAAGGCGGCACCGCCCAACGAAGCCAAAGTGCTGGACGAAATCACCGCCACCGATGATCGTCGTACAGTCAAGGCAGCGGTGGATTTTAAAGAAGAGTCTGAGGTTGAGTTTGAATATGTACTACTGCCTGATGACGAGACACATCAGCTGCTACAGACGGGCTTTGATACGGGTAAAGAGCTGTATTTTCAGTATAAATTCGTAGAAGCGCCAGCAGAAAGCCGTGAATTTAAAGGTATGATTGCTGAGCTGACCACCGATGGCGAAGACACCAAAAAGAAACTTCGCAAAAAAGGCAAAATCACCATCACGGGTGAAGTTAAAAAAGAACTCACCGTCTAAATCAACTTACCACCAAGCCCATCCTATTGATGGGCTTTTGTTCTAAAAAAAGGAAAAAAATATGACCGCATTAACTAAAGCTGCTATTTTAGCTGCCATCGCAACAACACCCATCCTAAAAGAGATTAATGGCTTTGGCGAAGTTTACTTGAAAAAATTGACAGTCGCTGAACAAGGCGAGCTTGCCAAGCAGGGTGAGAAAACTGACAATGTTACCGCCAGTCTGTACAAGGTGGCATATTCGCTGTGCGATGAAAATGGCAAACGCCTATTTAATGATAACGATGTCAAAGAACTAGGCAATCTAACCGCTGAACAGATGACCGCCATTGTCGGTGCAATTAGTGAAATCAATGGCTTTGACGCCAAACTTGATGACATTAAAAAAAACTAATCAGCGATAAAGACCGCCGTTTTTTGTTCAAGCTTGCCGCCCATCTTGGTAAGACGGTGGGCGAGCTTGAACGCACACTCACGGTGGACGAGCTTGTCGAATGGCAAGCGTATGATGACATTGATCCCATTGGAGGTTATCGCACCGATTTAGGTTTTGCCCTGCTTGCCTATCTGCAAGCTGGCGACAAGAACAAATCCGTGCATGATTTTTTGATCATTGATCCAAATCCAATGACCGATGAGATGCGTGAAGTCTTTGAGAAAGAGCAAGAAAAAATCAAGGCGCGACAAGAAGTGGCGGCAATGATTGCCATGTTTAACAAAACCTCTTGAAAATTAAATCTGCTTGGGGTATGATTTAAGCATGATACATTTTTTTGCATGGGAGTGTAACATGCTCACACTGCTTGCTTTATTGATTGGCTTTGCGATTGCCCTGTGTTTTTTGGTTCCGATCGTAGGCATTCCTTTGCTGATTATCGGTGTCATACTTTATCATTTTACCATCGGGCATGTGATTGAATTATATAAGATTTATAAAGAACACCAAAAAGCCTAACTCATCGTTGCCATTATCATTGACCGCTCTTATGGAGCGGTTTTTTTATTGGAAAAAACAATGTCCGTCATTTCAAAATTACAAATCGTCCTAGAAGCCAATACCACCGCTTTTGACCGCAATCTTAGCAAGGTTAATGACCAGCTTGGCAAGTTTTCAAAATCCGTGCAAGACATGCACGCCAAAATGGACAAAGTTGAGCGAAAAAACCGTGAAGCCTTGCAAGGCTTGCAGACCGCAGGAAAAGTAGCGGCGGTAGGCTTAGGCGTGATGGCGGTTGGTATTAAGGGTGCTGTAACAGCGGCTGTAGATTTTGAAAAATCTATGGCAGGCGTCAGAAAAGTCATTGATTTTGAGACGCCTGAGCAGTTTAGGCAGATGGAGCAAGACATCATCGCTTTATCGCAGCGCCTACCGATGGCAGCGACCGACATTGCCGCCATCATGGAGGCAGCAGGTCAATCTGGCATCGCACGAGATGAGCTGACACGCTTTGCCGAGTCTGCGGTTAAGATGGGCGTGGCGTTTGACATCACGGCTGAAGAAGCAGGCAAAGCAATGGCAGAAATGCGTGCGTCTTTTGGCATGACACAGACAGAAGTGGAGACGCTTGCCGACCAGATTAACTACCTTGGCAACAATTCCACCAACTCAGCACCGCACATCATGGAAGTGGTGCAACGCATCGGCTCATTGGCTGAGATGGCGAACATTTCTTCATCTACCATTGCCGCCTTAACTGCGTCTATGGTCGGTATCGCCCCTGAAGTGGCGGCGACCAGCCTAAAAAACTTCTCGCTACAGCTCGTCAAAGGCGAGAGCTTATCAAAGTCTGCTAAGGCAGCATTCGTTCAGATGGGGCTTGATTACAACCAAGTCGCCAAAGACATGCAGACTGACAGCGAAGGCACCATCAGAAAAGTACTAGAAGCTGTCCAAAAAGTCCCAGAGCATATGCGTGCGGCGGTGCTAAACGACGCCTTCGGCTCAGAATCCATTGCTGCCATCTCACAGCTGGTTACTAACATCGATACGGTGGATAAGAACTTAAAAGCGATGGGCGACTCTGCTACTTATGCAGGCTCCATGCTTGAGGAATTTGAATCCATGGCAGGCACATCAGCAGCACAAATGCAGCTGTTTGACAACAACATGCAAGCCATGAAAATCGCCTTTGGTACGGCGTTTTTACCCGTGCTTAATCAAGCGATGGAGGCAATCACACCAGTGATAAAAAGCATCACCGACTGGGCACAAAAAAATCCAGAGCTGGTTACGACCATCACCGCCATTGTAGGCGGTGTGCTGGGTGCGATTGCGGCACTGGGTGGTCTTGCGTTGGCGTTCACGGCGGTAACAGGCGGTATCGGTGCGATGGTGTCAATCGGCAAAATGATTGCCGTGATTATCAGCCCCATCTTTAATGTGTTCAGTGCTGTCAAAATGTTTGGGGCGACATTGGCGGCACTTGGATTCCCTGTGACCGCTGTGGTTGTGGGGATTGCCGCCCTAGTCGCCGCAGGTGTCGCCCTGTACATGAATTGGGACACTGTCAAAGCCACAGCCATTGAAGTATGGAACGCCATACCGCAGTATGCAGACCAAGCATGGCAATGGATTCAAGGCGTATGGGGTGGTATTGGTGCGTGGTTTAGTGGTATTTGGGATAGCGTTGTTAGCAGTGTCAATACCGCATGGGTCGCCATCAAACAAGCCTTTGCAAATTGGCTTGCCGGTATGCCAGCACCAGTACAAGAGATGGTCGCTAATATTGGCAGCATCTTTAGCGGTATTGCCAGCATTGCAAGTGCGGCATGGTCTGGCATCACCGCTGTTGCTCAGACGGTATTTAGCGCCGTTGTGGCGGCATGGCAAGGCTTGTCATCTGCTGTATCATCAGCGTGGCAAGGCATTGTCAGTGTCGCAACGAGTGTTTGGGATAGCGTTAAGTCTGCCGTGCAATCAGCCATCAATGCGATTAAGCCAATTATCACAAGCGTTGCAAGCTTTTTTTCAAGTGCTTGGAATGGCTTGGTAAGCGTGGCTCAAAGCGTGTGGAATGGCGTAAAAGCGGCCGTATCAGCGGCGATGACAGCAATTAAAGCCATTTTTACCGCAGGCTTAACCGTATTTGCCAGCGTGTTTAATGCAGGATTTGCCCTCGTTACAAATATCTTTACCACTACCTTTAATGTGATTAAATCGCTTGTGCGTGGGGATATGACGGCGGTGCGTCAGGCGTTCAAAGATGGCTTTGATAGAGCGGTGCAAATCGCTAAAAAGACCAAAGATGACATCATCAGTGCATTAAAAGACCTAGGCACACGGCTACTACAAATGGGTCGTGATGCCATTCAAGGCTTAATTAACGGCATGAGCGAGAAAATCACTGCTGCTGTTAATAAAGCCCAAGAAATCGCTGGCAAGGTTATTGGGGCGGTCAAAAGTGCGTTTGACATTCACTCGCCATCTCGGGTGATGAAATCGTTGGGCGAATGGGTATCAGAAGGCTTGGCACTGGGTATTGATCATAAAGCCCCAATGGTGGAAAAATCCGCCAAAAAGCTTGCTAAGACAACCAAAGACGCACTGACAAGCGAGCTTCAAAGATTAAGCCGTGAGCTGTTTATTGGCAAGCTAAAACTGCAACAAAACCCCTTTGCCGAGTTGACCGCTGACATTGCCTTTGGCAAATACGGCAAGCATGACACCGCCCAGCTGTTACTTTTGGCTGAGCGAAATGACAGAATGCAAAAGGCGGTGGAATTTAGCGAACGCCTGCAAAAAGTGCGTCAAGAGATTGCTGAGATTGGGCTTGATGAGATTGGCTTGCTTGAATTACAGCGTAGCAACTACGCCATGATCAACGATGAAAATTTTAATCGGTTAAAAACACTGATTGAGCAAAGAAATGCCAAGCAAAACACCCATAATCTGACACAAAAAATCGCAGAGCTTGATGAAAAAATTCTACTGGTTGGCAAAAGTGAACTTGAAGTATTGCAACATCAGTTAAACACCGCCAAAGAGTATGAAGGTGTATCTGATGATATTAAGCAAAGCTATCTTGACCGCACCAAAGCCCTGCAAGATGAGTTAAAAGCCGCTGAACGCTTAGCAAAAGTCAAATCTGCCACCGACGACATCGCCAAGCATAAACATATTTTGGCGAATTGGCAAGACAAACACGCCACCTTAGTATATGACTTGGCAAAAGACGGCTACGATGCCAGTCAGATTGACAAGATTGTCGGTGCTGAAAAAGTCAAAGAGCAGGTGTCTGAGCTGACCAAGTTGTTTGATGATTTAAAGCACAAAAAAGTGTTTGGCGATGCCATCAATACCGCCAACCTCACAAGCTTTGGTGGTGGTATTGATTTTGTCAGTCAAATGTATCAAAAAAAGGCTGTATTAGATAAGGTGCTTGAAGAACAGCAGGCAAAGCTTGAAGAAGCCCGTGAGCAAGGTTTGATTGACCTTGCCACTTACCAAAGCCAAGAGAGGGCACTGATTGAACAGCACAAAGCCAAGAAGCGACAACTTGCTGAATCCAGCAACCAAGCCTTATTGGCTGGCACAACAAACCTTATGAAAATGATGTACGGTGAGAAAAGCAAACAATACAAATGGGCGTTTGGTCTTGAAAAAGCCTATGCCATCAGCCGCATCTTGATGCAAAACAAAGTGGCACTGGCGAATGCTTGGGCATCAGCCCCTTTTCCTGCCAATCTGGGAGCTGTTGCTAAGACGCTGGCTGAGACAGGCTCTTTGGTGCCTATGGTCAATGCCATCAAGCCCATCGGACAAGCTCACGACGGCATTATGTCCGTCCCCAAATCAGGCACTTGGAATCTGGAAAAAGGCGAGCGAGTGTTACCCAAACACACCGCCAAAGCCTTAGATGACAAATTAAATAACTTACAAAACGGTGGTGGTGTTGTTATCAACCAACACATCACAATCAATGCGGATGGCTCGCATGATGTTAAAGATGATACTCAAAACCAAATGGGGCAAGCCTTTAAAGCAGGTATGCTCGCACTTATTCAAGGCGAGATGCGACAAGGTCGCTCCATTTATAACTTCGTCAAACATGGACGATAAGGGGATGAAATGAGCCTGAAAGCTTTCACTTGGAAAATGAACATGGGAGCGTCTGCCAGCGTCAAGCACTCTGTGGCAAAAGCCCAGTTTGGTGATGGCTATGCCCAGCGTGTGAGTTTTGGTATTAACAATAAACGCACCGATTGGAGCGGTAGCAAAACTGGCGACTGGGCGACCGTCATCAAGCCAATCAAAGATTTTCTTGATGAGCATGGTGGCGTTACGCCCTTTTATTGGGCTGATCCGCATGGCACGACCGCCAAATACATTTGCCAAGATTATGAAATTTCTCAAAGAAAAGGTAACTTTTGGGAAATTAGCTTGAAGTTTGAACAAGTTTTTTAGGCAATATCGCCTTAACAACCGCCCCACGCAATACCGCTTGGGGCTTTTTATTTGGAGCAAAACCATGACCCAAACCCTAACCACCCTAAACCGCACCGAAGCCAAGACCTTGCAAGACTTTATCTACCAAGTGGACGCTTGGCAAGCTCAGCACGGCGAGAAAGCCAATCATATTGAAATTATCTACTACCCCGAAGATGACGGCTTTGAAGTCGTCAATGGAGAAAAAGACAATGGCGTATTAAAGCGTAACCGCACCACCGCATTTCGTGCCGAGATTCTAGCATGGGCAACGGCTCAGCTCAATCAACTTAAAGGGTGGAATAACGACAAAACCATCACCGCCTTTGCCTGTGTGTATCAAAATGGCGAATTTGGCGTGGCGGTGGAAGTTACCGACAAGACTGCCCAAACTGCCGAAAATGTCAGCGATGAAGCGGCAGACAGCGAGTAACGCTTATGAGCTTTAATGCAGACATACAACAAAGCACCGTACAAGGTTTGATCACCTTGTACGAGCTGGACGCCAGACGACTTGGCGGCGATGTGTACCGCTTTCATGGTCATAATGACGGCGTCATCACTTGGCAAGGACAACAATTTCACCCTATTGCCATCAAAGCAGACGGACTAGAAATGCGGTCAGATGGTAGAGCATCAACACCCAAATTAACCATCGGCGATAATGTGAATGGCGTACAAGGGGCGGTGTCTGCCCTGTGTCGTCTGTATGATGACTTTGCAGGGGCGAAACTGACCGTAACGCACACTTTGGCAGAGTATCTTAATTCTACCGACAGCCAAAATTACCGTCAGCAAGAATGGTACATTGAGCAAAAGGTCAGCGAAAATCCCACATCGGGCATCGTGGAATTTGAACTGTCTAACCCTGTGGACCTAGACGGTCAAAAAATCCCAGTCAGAAACATCACCACCTTTTGTCATTGGGCGGTGTGTGGTCGTTATCGTGGCGAAGAGTGTGGTTATACAGGCACCAAACGCTTTACGATGGACGGCAAGATAACCGATGACCCAAGCCTTGATGTGTGCGGTGGCACGATGCCAGATTGTAAGCTAAGAGACAATGAAGACAGCTTTGGCGGCTTTCCTGCCAGTAGTTTGGTGAGTTAAGCCAAATCTGCCATCGCAAGCTGTGCCAAATAATTAGAACGGCTTTTGTATAATGACTTATGGGCGGACACTTTTTCATCAATTTTGGTGATTAATAGACTGGGTAGGGTAACATTGATTTTTTCGACTTTACCCATAAACGCAGACATATCTACTTCCACGACCGCCCATAGCATACCTTGATAATCTGGGTTGTCTTGATGGTAAAAGATAGGGTGTGCGGTGGGTAGAAAATCACCGTCTTCTGCCATGCTCTCTAAATGCAAGCTAATGGCTTCATAGGCGTTTTTAATCGCTTCATCTGGGGTGTCGCCTGTACTAAAACACCCTGCAATATCAGGCACAATCACGCCATAGCATTCGTGTTCATTGGCAGGTTTTTCAATGGCAATGGGAAATAACATACTTACTCCTTTTTAAGGGTTTAAAATTGTTTTTAAGTAGCTTTTGAGTGGGGCTAGATTATTCTAGCCCTGCTTGTTTGATAATGCTTTTTAGTGTTCCGATTGGTAGGCTTTTACGACCGCTTGGGATAGTAACCTTGCCCTCTTTGGTTGGGTGCTTGTAGTGCTTATGAGAGCCTTTTTGTGCTACAAGATACCAACCATCATCGGTAATTCGCTTTATCATTTCATCGCTACTTGGCGGCATTTTAAACTCCAATTTGCTTAATATGGGGTTATTATAACCCTAGATATTAGTTAAGTCAAGAGTTATTAGGGTTATTTTCATAAAATTATTTCACACTGCCTAATATGGGCGGTTTTTTATTGGAAAAAATATGCGACTCACCAAAACCCTAAAAGACCAAATCATATCCCACGCTTGGGACGATTACCCCAATGAATGCTGTGGGCTGATTGTACAGAGTGTGGCAGATGGCACGGTGGATTATGTACGCCTGCCTAATGTTGCCAAAGACCCACTCAATCATTTTGAGATTGACCCACAGGACTATGCCGACTTTGAGTACAGCTTTGGTATTTTAGCCATTGTACATAGCCACCCAAACGGCACAGCAGAACCATCTGAGATTGACCGCATACAGATGACCATGCACGGCAAAGATTGGGTGATTTGTGGCTGCGGGTTTGATTTGGTAACGGGCGAATGGTACAGCGAAATCAAACGCCATAAGCCTACCAAAGAGATAACGCCGCTACTTGGGCGTGATTATGTGCATGGCTATCAGGATTGTTATAGCTTGGTGCGTGATTATTACAAGCGAGAACTATCCATTGAACTGCCTGATTTTGCAAGGGCTGATGAGTGGTGGGAAAACCCAAACCACGAACCGCTTTATGAAAATAATTTTACCAAAGCAGGATTTGATGTCATTGATGACCCAGCACAATTACAAAAACACGATGTTATCCTATGCCGTGTCGGTCGCACCCACCACATTAACCACGCCCTTATCTTTGTGGGTGATGGCAAATTAACCAGCGAAAATACGCCTGACTGTGTGGGTGATTGCCTAGTATTGCATCACCCACATTCGGCATTATCCAAGCGTGAGATTTATGGTGAGAGCTGGCAAAAACGCACGGCAATGGTGGTTAGGCATAGACAGTTTCTGGCGTAAATAACGGCTTGATGGTGGAATAGTCCATTTTGGGGTTGTTTTGGGCTTGCCATAGGTCGTACTGGTTTTGCATACGAAACCATAAATCATCACTCGTCCCCAAAGCCCGAGCAATGCGAAGCGACATATCAGCGGTAATGCTTTGCTTGCCGTTTAAAATACGGCTTAAAGTAACACGGCTGACGCCCAAATGCTTAGCAAACTCGGTAACACTGATGTCGCCCAAGCCGTCTTTTAGTACCAAGCCAGGGTGAGCAGGATTGTGCATTTTCATGATTTACTCCTTAATGGTAATCTTGATAATCGACAATTTCGGCATTGCCATCGTCGTTAAATTTAAAGGTTAATCGCCAGTTGCCATTAACCGATATCGCCCAATGACCATCTAAGTCGCCCTTTAAGGCGTGCAGTTGCCAGCCGGGCATATTCATGTCTTGGGGTGATACCGCCATGTTTAGCTGGGTCAATTGTACATTTAATCGGTTTTTATGCTTATGCTGAATGCCAGCTGTTGAACCCGTGGTAAAAAACTTTTCCAGCCCTTTATGATTAAAAGAAACAATCATCAAACCGTCCTGTAAACTGTATCGTTATACTTTACACCCATAAGGAAATTTTGTCAAATGAAAACCATCGAACTACACGGCATCCTTGCCAAAAAATTCGGCAGATTTTTTAAATTAGATGTTAAATCGGCAAAAGAAGCCTGCCATGCGATTGCTTGTCAAATCCCTGCTTTTAAAGCATTTATGATGCGTGCTGAGCAAGACGGCATCCGCTTTGCTGTGTTTAACGGTAAAAAACGCAACGAGCGTACCAACATCGGTGAAAATCAGCTTAACGATACCACCACTGCTAACCACATTCACATCGTTCCCAAAGTCATGGGTAGTGGCGGCAAAGCAATGGGCTGGCTACAAGTGGTGGCTGGGGCGGCGTTGGTGGCGGTCGGTGTGCTTGTGCCAGGAGCACAAGCATTGATTGGTGCTGGTGTGGGTCTGATGATTGGCGGTGTTGCCAGTCTACTGATGCCCACCCCCAAACTAGACCCTGCTAATGAAGACGGCAACAAGCCAAATAACGGCTTTGGCGGTGCGGTAACGACTGTAGCACAAGGCAATCCTGTACCCATTTTGTACGGTGAGCGAGAAGTGGGTGGGTTTATTGCATCAGCCGCCATCTACGCTGAAGATAAGATGATACAAGGGGCAAAGATTTAACGCTTAAAATACGCCCCAAATAGTCAAAATCACACCCTATTGGGGTGTTTTTTTATGGAGCAAATCATGCAAATCCACGGTGCAAAAAAACAAAAAGGCGGCAGCCAAAAACCCAATATTGCCAAAGACACCACCGCTAGCAGTAACATCGCCCAGATACTCTACGGCTTATCCGAAGGCGAAGTGGCAGGCTTGGTAGATGGCGGTAAATCCATCAAATTAGACGGCACGCCCATCATCAATGAGAATGGACAACCCAACTTTGACGGCATTTCTTGGCAGTTTCGCACAGGCACGATTGATCAAGAACACATCAAGGGCTTTTCATCGGTAGAAAATGAACAAAACATCGGTGTGGAGCTTCGTTCTGACCGCCCTTATACCAAGTCTTTGACCAATACCCAGCTGTCAGCGGTGGTGATTCGTCTTAGCTGGAATGGATTGCGTGAACAAAAAGCTGATGGCAATATTGTCGGTTATAAGATTGATTATGCCATCGATGTACAGACCGATGGCGGTGCGTGGCAAACTGTACTTAATACCACCATCAATGACAAAGCCAGTCAAGGCTATCAGCGTAGCCACCGCATCGATCTGCCCAAGGCACGCCGCAGCTGGACGGTGCGTGTTCGCCGTATCACGCCCAACCGTGATAGTGAGCTGATTGGCGATGTGATGAATGTCGTTGCCATCACCGAAGTCATCGATGCTAAATTGCGTTATCCTTGCACCGCCCTACTTGCCCTAAAATACGATGCCGAAACCTTTGGCAATATCGCCAAAGTGGCGGTGCGTATGCGTGGCTTGATTATCCAAGTGCCGAACAATTATGACCCTATTACACGCACTTATACAGGGCTTTGGGACGGACGCTTTAAGATGGCATACACCAATAACCCTGCATGGGTGTTTTACGATATTTGCACCGCTCGCCGCTATGGCTTGGGCGAACGCTTGGCAGGAAAAGTGGATAAATGGGCATTGTATCAGCTTGCTCAGTACTGTGATGAGCTGGTCGATGACGGCAAAGGCGGCAAAGAACCACGCTTTACGGTGAATGTCTATATTCAAAAAGCCGATGACGCTTATCGTGTGCTGCAAAACTTAGCATCTGTATTTCGTGCGATGAGCTATTGGGACGGCACGCAGATTGTCGTGGATGCTGATACGCCCAAAGAGAGCGTTTATACCTTTGCTAATGCCAATGTCGTAGGCGGTGCGTTTAGCTATACAGGCACACGGGCAAAAGCTCGCCACAGCATCGCCAAAGTCGCCTATGACGACCCAAACAACGGCTTTAACACCGATTATGTGTGGGTGCGTGATGAATACGCCATCGCCAAATACGGCATCAATATCTTAGAGTTAAACATGATGGGCTGTACATCTGCCGCCCAAGCCCACCGTGCAGGAGTATGGGCGTTAAGCAGTGAGCAGTTAGAGACCGAAACGGTAACATTTGCCACAGGGCTGGACGGCTTTATCCCCAAAGTGGGCGAGATTATCCAAGTGGCGGACAACCACCGTGCAGGTCGCTATCAATCAGGGCGTATTGTGTCTGTGGGTGGCAAAACCATCACGCTAGACAGAACGGCAGGCAAAGTAGGCGATATGCTGACGGTGGGCGATAAGATGGCTAAAATCACCGCCATCAAAGGCACACAAATCACGCTGGATAAGGCAATCGGACAAGCAGGACAAATCTGGGCAATCACAAGTAGCGACCTTGCCCCACGAACCTATCGTGTGATGAGCATCACACAAAATGATGATGCGACCTTTGCCTTTACCGCCTTGCAATACGAAACTGCCAAATTTAGTGCATCGGATAAAGTGGTTCGTACGCCGTCAAAGCCAGTCTCTATCATCAAGGCACACACGCTAGATGCCCCACAAAACATCACGCTGACCGCACACACTCGCACCCATCAAGGACAAGCCATTACCACGCTGTCTATCAACTGGGAGCAGGTGGCAGGTGGCAGGTGCGGTGGCGTACATTGTGGAGTGGCGAAAAGACGACAACGCATGGCAATCTCAAAAAATCGCCAGCCAAAGCCTTGATATTGATGGCGTATATGCTGGCAACTATCAAGCACGAGTGCGTGCGGTGGATGCCTTTGATAATGAAAGTCAGCTTGGCGTGAGTGTGGTTACACAAATTCAAGGCAAACAAGGCAAACCGCCAAAACTGTATTTATTTAAAGTAAAAGGCGGTCTGTTTAGTATGTACCTTGACTGGATATTTAATCACGGCTCAGAAGACACCAATTATACAGAGATTCAAATAAGCCCTGACGGACAAGCAAACATTGCTACGCTGGCGGTATTTAGTTATCCGACCAACAGCCACACGATTACAGGCTTACAGGGCAACTTGACCCAGTTTTACCGTGCCAGAATTGTAGATAAATTGGGCAATACATCAGATTGGACAGACTGGATAAGTGGCACGACATCATCAGATGCCGCCAAAGTGCTGGACTTAATCAGTGGTCAGATCAGTGAGAGTCATCTAGACCGTGCACTCAGGGAGCCGATTGCTAAGATTGATGCGTTTGATGGCAAGATCAATCTGTTCAACGCCAAAATCCCTAGCATTGAGCAAGCGGTGCAACAAGCCAACGCACGATTGCCCCAGTTAAACCGCAGCATTGATGAGCTCATGCGTGATAAAAATGCCAAAAGTCAAGAAATCGCTAATCTTACCCAAACCGTGGGGTCTCATACCTCATCAATCCGTGAATTGGGGGTAACAACTGGGGATTTAACGCAAAAATATAGACAGCTTAAAACGCAGTCAGATAATGCAACAAGTGAGATTACAACGATTAAGCAGACCCAAGACAATCAAGCGACAAGTGTTGAGCGTCTAACATCACGATTCAACGATGCGATGAATGGCGAAAATCTGCTTAGTGATACTAGCCCAAAAACAACAACCCGTTTTCTGCTAGGCTCTTATCCGATTTCTCGTTCGCTCAAAAACAATCAAAAAGTTGTTGTCAAAGCAACGACAACACCGACCCAAAGAGTGCTTGTGTACAACTCATCAGCAAGCGGTGCAAATCGCATAGGCGAGATTGTAGCAGACGGCACACCGCACGAGTTAGATTGGGTTGTTGGTAATGGCGGTAATAACAGCTTGCACATCTATCGCACGAGCAATCGTGACAGTTCTAGCGTAACATTAGACAATGTCAGCTTGTCTGTTCGTGATGGTGCTTTGCTTGATGTCTCAGCTAAGATCGAAACGCAAAGTCAAACAATAACTGACACAGAACGCTCACTATCAGAGCGTATCTCTCAGTTAGACACAGCTTATAAGCAGGCTGATAGAACAGCAGCTGCAAATCTTAGTACGCTTGAACGCACACTCACACAAGCTGACAGTGCATTGTCAGAGCGTATCGGACGGCTTGATACTGACTATCGAAGCAACAAGTCAAGCACCAGCTCACGACTTGCCACAGCTGAGCAGTCATTGTCTGACGCCCATCAAGCACTAAGCAAAATCCAAACCGAGCTTGCAAGCAACCAATCCGACTGGGGCGATGACATTGTGATTAGCGGCAAAGTCGCTGTGAATAACACAACAGCGTACAATATCGCTAATTACAGCTTATCGCAAACTGTGCAAAACGAGACAATCAAGATTACAGTACGAGCAAGTACTAATCTGACGACGATTTATGTGCTTGATGCTGATAGTAATGTTCAGCTGACTACGCTCAATAATCCTGCTGACGGTGTGTTTACTGGTGAACTACAAGTTAACGCAGCACTTAATCGCCTTAAACTAAACCGTCTGCCATATTATCAAAGGGCAAGTATCTTTGAAGTGAGCGTACAAAAGCAAAATAAAAGCGTACAAGCACAGTTGCAAGAGCTTAAACAGACTGTAACAAGTGCTGACAGTGCGTTGAGTGAGCGTATCTCTCAGTTAGATACCACCCTAAACGGTCAGACCACAAGCATCAGAGATGTACAGCGGTCAGTCAATGGCGTGCGTGCGATTAAAGCAGTTACAGTGGATAACAACGGCTTTATCAGCGGTTATGGTCTTATGAGTGAGCTGGCAAACGGTCGTGTTACTAGCCGTTTTGGCATCAATGCCGACCAGATTTATTTTGGGGCGACAACGAGTGCCAAAAAGCCGTTTGTGTTTACGACCCGCACTACCACCATCGATGGTGTAAGCTACCCTGCGGGGGCGTGGCTTAATAGTGCCAGTATTGCCCGAGCGTCCATCAATATGCTGCACATCGCCGACAGTATTCAATCTGACAACTATGTTGCAGGTCGTCAAGGCTGGCGATTATTCAAAGACGGCAGGTTTGAGCTCAACAACACATTTGGTGATGGTTCAAGTTTGGAGCTTAACTCAAAAGGCTTGATTGTTTGGTACAACAAAGCACGAGGCAAAAAAGCAGTAGAATTGGGGATATTCAGATGATAAGTGGTTTGAGAGTATGGGATAGAGACGGTCGTGAGATTAGCAACATCACAGGTCGTTATCCCAAATTTATCGGCAATAAAGTAATTAGTGCATCTGAAAGACGGAGTATTAATTACACCATCCCACAAGGCACGACACGCATTGTCGTGCCTGTATATATGTCTCGTAATGATAATTTATCAGTACCTCCTGATGCTAAAGATGTAGAAGAAGAGTATGTTTATACGAATACTTACAATCTTTGGGGTATCGATATTAACTACACTAATTCAGGGTTTGAATACAGTACAGAACAAGCAGGCAATGCCGATAAACAAAAACCACCAATTAAACTTTACTGGGGGTATGTATGAGTTTTAGAACTTTTAATCAACAAGGTCAAAAATTATTAGATAGTGATGAAGCTGTATTTAGCTTTGTTAAGTCTGGTAGGTTAACAAGATTACTTGATACACCTTTTGAAAAACATAAGAGAGAATACTGGTATAGAGCTAAACGCTTAGTTATTAATTCTAAATTGAGGAGAGGTTATACAGATATTTACACACCTGAATACTGTATGTACTATATTGACCTGCCCAATGCCATCAGTCCCATTGCAGGGGTGTATTATGATGGTTTAAGTAGTCAATGTAATCCTGTGGTGTATCTAAATACAGGCTATTTCAATGGCATAGCACGGCTGATGTTTTATTCAAATGGCAGGTTATCAGATGCTGAGCTTGCCAAATTTCACATTTACATTTTGATGTTAATGTCATCAAAGAGGATAAAGTGGGTATCAATCTGTATGACAGACAGGGCAATGTAACATTTAGCTCTCGTAGCGTGCCATTGTCTTTACAGACCAAAACCACACGGCAACACATCCCCAGTGATATTAAATTACTATCGAGTGATGAAGCTAGACTGCTGACTCGCCATGTTGAACATTATTATGATTATGGTGTGGACTATTATAACAATCAAACAGGCAGCGACCGAGCGATGATTGACAAACGAAAAAATCATGGCGTGCCATTGTCTAGGTTGTTGCCAGCACGTATTACCAAACGCTGTGCTGGTATATTAAGCCCAAAGCTATCAGTCGGATACTATCCTTATGATACCACCGAGCTGACAAATGCGATTGGTGATTATGACGGGTACTATCAATTGGAATTTTCGGCAGGCGAAACCTACCCTCATTTTATGACACCCGTGGTGCTTGCGTGTGTAGGCTGTGTTGATGGCAATCATATTAAGATTGTACCTACATTTGAGCGTATTAATCAAAATGGTACTGTGAAAGATATAAAACAAGAATTCACAACAAGAAACCTAATATTTAATCATGATGTAATAAATATTTATTTTTCTGAAATTGATAATCTACCATTCCCATTCACAGGAGGCCATCATGACATAACACCACCCCCATAACCACCACCGCCCCATCTCAACCATGGGGCTTTTTTATTAACCAAGGAGAAAAAATGAAACACAACATCAAGCTCAACATCACAGTGGACAGAACATAGGAATAATTATGATCGAAAAAGACCCAACCACCTACACCATCATCACCTATCTATGGGTGGGACTGCTGGCGATGGCAGGTGGACTGGTTGCGTTCATTAGGCGACTTAACAAGCAAAGAAAGCCTGAGAAGCTTACAGTAGTGTTCATTAAGCTCGTTGGGGAATTGATGGTGTCAGCATTCGCTGGCTTCGTCACATTCTACCTCTGCGAATACCTAGAGACCGAGCCGCTATTGACAGCGGTGGCGGTCGCCATCAGCGGTCACTTGGGCGGTAACGCCATCGATGCCATCGGCAAAAAAATCAATCATATATTTAGCCCCTGATTGGGGCTTTTTATTGGAGCACAAAAATGAAAAATGAATTAAAATGGGTGCAAATCGCCCGCCAGTACATCGGACAACAAGAAATCAAGGGGGTCAAGCACAACCCATTGGTGGTGGAGATGTGGACAACAGGCTTTACTGCCACAAATCAAGCCCACCGCCTAAAAGAAAAAGTATGGCAAAATGACGAAACACCATGGTGCGGTGCATTTGTCGCATTTGTCATGGCAAAGGCAGGATTGTCGCATCACATTCCAAAATCTTTCCCATTGGCTCGTTCATGGGTGACGGCAGGCAGTAAGCTCAATAACCCCGCTTATGGCTGCGTGGTGGTGTTTAGTCGCAATGGTGGTGGTCATGTAGGGTTTTGTGTTGGTAGAGATAAGCATGGTAATATTATGGTGCTTGGTGGAAACCAAAGTAATCAAGTAAATATCAAACCTTTCTCACCATCTCGTGTCCTGGCTTATCGCTGGTGTGGTACACAGTCTATGCCTGCGACACATCGGTTTGCGTTGCCTGTACTCGCCAGCGATGGCAAGGTAAGTAAGAATGAGGCTTGAAATATTTGTCAATCTCCGTTTTACTTGCTATAATAGCAGGCATATAGTTTAGTGATTGGTGGCAACCACACACAGAACCCACACAAAATCAGATGATTTTTAAAAATATCTATAAAAATCAATGATTTATGTAAAATAATCGGTGGTCGCCATCTCCACCAAATTTCTATATTTTTATATATTTTTAATAAAATCAATCACTCAAGTGGTTGATTTTTATTATTATCGGTGATAAATAATGCAGTTCATCAGTGATTGGGTACTTGAGATAATGGACAAATTAGGTCTATTTGGTGTTACTCTCATGATGTTTTTAGAAAATGTTTTCCCGCCCATTCCCAGTGAGCTTATCATGCCTGCCGCAGGATTTGCTGCCGCCATGGGGCAGATGAATATTATTGCTGTCATCATGGCTGGCACGCTAGGCTCGGTACTTGGTGCATTGCCTTTATACTACTTTGGTACAATGCTTGATGAGCATAGATTACACCGACTCACCAAAAAATACGGCAAATACTTTCTTCTTAAGCCCAGTGACATCGTTGACGCACAGGCTTGGTTTGATAAGTATGGCAAATCTGTTATCTTTTTTGGACGAATGATTCCTGCCATTCGCTCACTGATTTCCATTCCCGCAGGCATGGCTCGTATGCCATTACTACCATTTTTGATACTGACTACATTTGGCTCTGCCATTTGGAGTGCTATCTTGGCTTATGCAGGCTATGCACTTGGGGCAAATTACGAATTGGTTGAAGAGTTCATCGCTCCCATCAGCACAGCTGTCGTCTCTGTTCTGCTCATCGCCTTTGTTATTATCGTCATCAGACGAGTCAGAAGTGTATTTTTTGATCATAAATGATGAATTTTTTACGACAAATGAGAAAAAATTTGTTATAATAGATGAATTGGAGACGTGGCTGAGTGGTCGAAAGCGCACGCCTGGAAAGTGTGTATACGTTAATAGCGTATCGAGGGTTCGAATCCCTCCGTCTCCGCCAAACTACATTTTACGGTAAAACCAATCAATAGCAAGCCGTATCAAAAAACCCCTGTAGAATAAGAGCTACAGGGGTTTTATGTTTGATGAATCAAAAAGGGTAATTCGCAAGTATAGGCACAGCTTGTATTGACTAAGCAGGCTTAGATTAAGTAGTGAATGACTGGTTAATCAAACACCTTATCTGCTGCTGCCTTAAATCGTGCCACAGTTCCTTCGATGTCCGTCAGCTTATCAAGCCCAAACAGCCCAATGCGAAAACTCTGATAACCCTCGGGTTCACCAACCTGTAGCGGTGTGCCTGCTGCAATCTGCAAACCCTGTTCGGCAAATGCCACGCCTTTATGCACCGCTTCACTTGGTGCATGGCAGACGACCACACCTCGTGCTTGATACTCAGGATGAGCAACACTGCAAATACCTTTATCATTGAGTACTTTTAAGATATCTTTACCCAATTTGACTTGAGCGGATTTTAGGACATCATAACCAACCGCTTTCGCCTCAAAAAGTGCCTCTCTTAACTGTTTAAGTCCATCAGTTGGCATGGTGGCATGATAGGCATGACCCCCATTTTCATAAGCTGTTATGATATTAATCCACGCCTTTAAATCAAGAGAGAAACTGCTTGGTGTGCTATTTAGTGCCATCTCTTTTGCTTGCTTATTCATCATCACAAGTCCGGCACAGGGCGTGCTAGATAAGCCTTTTTGTGGTGCACTGATTAGCACATCAATACCAAGTGCTTTCATGTCAAGCCAAATACAGCCAGAAGCAATGCAGTCAATCACCAAGATACCACCCACCTCATGCACCGCTTCACCTAATGCCTTAATGTACGCATCGGTCAGCATCATGCCAGAGGCCGTCTCAACATGCGGTGCAAACACAACCTGAGGTCTGTTCTCACGAACAAAGGCGGTTACCTCATCAATATTGGCAGGGAAAAATACTGCCTGTGTTGCTTCTGCATGATTGGCACAAAACACCTTGCTTGACCTTGCTACATCCGTCGCCTCCAAAATCTGCGTCCAACGATAGCTAAACCAGCCATTACGGATAATCATGACCTCTTTGTCCTTAGCAAAGGCACGCACCACCGCCTCCATGCCAGAAGTCCCAGAACCTGGCACGATGGCGACCGCATCAGCTTGGTATAGCGATTTTAATTCTGCGGACAAATCTCGCATAACCCCCTGAAATTCCTTAGACATATGATTTAAGGCTCGGTCAGTATAGACTACCGAATACTCCAGCAATCCATCAGGGTCAATATCATTTCTTAAAGCGGGCATCTTGTTCTCCTTGTCAAGAATTTGGACAATCCAATCTTCATCAATGTATCAAGCTTAATCAAAAAAATCAACCACTTGTTTTTACAAATGGTTGAGATTGACCAGTCCAAATTTTCCAATAAGATAGAGTCTCACTCACGATAGGCATGATTTAAGGTATCTGTTATCATCTCTAGCACATCAGGGTCACTGTTTTGAGCAGTATCACGGATTAGTCTTGATGGGGCGTGTGTCAGTGTCTGCGTAAGTGCGTGGGCAAATTGCGTCATCACCTGATGAGCATCATCTCCATCATCTAGGCGAGCTAAGGCGATTTTTAGCAATCTGTCTTTATGTGATTGGGCAATCTGCCGATAATGGGTGATTTGCGTGCGTGCCACCTGCACTTGCATCTGATGTTCAATATCCAGCACCAGCTGACTGACCATCAGCTCAGCCTCTACCGCCGCTTGTTTTCGCTCTTCCAAATTCCCTGCGATGACATGTTGCAAATCATCTACAGAATACAGATAGACATCATCAAGACTGCCCACTTTTGGCTCAATATCACGAGGTACTGCCAAATCCACCATCAACATTGGACGATGACGGCGAGTTTTTAAGGCAACCTTCACCATCTCATGACTGATGAGCGTATCCATACTACCACTACAGCTACTCATCACATCAGCGTGATGTAGATACTCACCGATCTCATTGATGGATACAAGCTGAATCTCTACCGTGCGGCCTGCCGTCCGTGCCATTTCATGTAGCTCATCTGCTAGATTCTTGGCTCGCTCATGGCTACGATTGGCAATAATAATTTTTGCCATGCCTAAAGATGCCACATTGTGTGCCACCAAACGATTCATCTCGCCTGCCGCCACCAGCATAAAGGTTAATTGGTTTGGCTGATCAAAAACCTGCGTTACTAACTTAGCGGTAGCAAAACCAAGCGTAACCGCCTGTGCACCCACTTTTGTATCACGACGCACCGCTCGTGCCGCAGCAAAGACCTGTTGGGTTAGCCAATCAAAACCCTGCCCCATGCCACCATACTCACGAGATAAGGCGACCGCCTGTCTAATTTGCCCCAAAATCTGCGGTTCGCCCAAGATCATCGAGTCTAGCCCTGCTGCCACCCTCAGCCAATGATTTAATGCTCTATTATTTTCATAAACATATAAAAACGGACTGATGTGTTCAAGTGGCAAACCCTTAAAATCTGCCAACCAAGCCTTGATTTTTTGGGTCGCCTCACTGATGGGTGCATCTTCATCATCTATCACCTCTGCACACAGGGCATCACTGGGTAATTTGACATAGATTTCACTGCGGTTGCAGGTAGAAACAATCACCGAACCATCGGTCAATGCTCGTAATTCGGCAATGGCGTGCGACAAATCACGCCCAAACGACAACTTCTCACGAAGTGCCACAGGGGCGGTTTTATGATTGACTCCGATGACGGCTAATTTCATTTTGCTAACTTAAGTTATTGATGGCAATCAAAATGAGGCTAAATTATTTATTATAACAGCTTTTTAAGAATTTGTAACAAGATTGCCTATAATTAAGCACAAAAGCATAAAATTGATCAATTTAAACTTAAATATCGTTCACGCTTGACATATCTCTTGCACTTATTCAAAATCCTTTTATAATAAGTGCAAGAGATAGATAGGCAGTCAGCCTATGATGAAGTGGTTATGAAGCAAAAATTTTGGCAAATTACTTACCCCACCCAACACGGCGGCATTAGGTTGCCTATACCTCGTTTTGGCAAAAAAATTACTCGCCAAAAAACGGTAGCAATAGTCATTTGTCTAAGTCTTGTTGTTTGTGTTGCCAGACCTGCTCAAGCAGGGGTATTTGACCCCCTACTAAAAGTACTACTGCCTTTTTATAAAAAGAACAAAGAACAACAACCACTGCCAAATGACGACGCCCTAGATGAGATGAATGTTGATGTCGGCGATGAGCAGTTCATTGACGATGGCGATGACAGTCATTATCCGCTTATCAATGATGGTTTTTCAGAAATTTTACTAAGCGATGGCTTAACCAACGATTTAAATGTACCTGATTTGCAGGCATTATTAACAGCAGAGTTTGCCGCTGATCGTGGTGATGTGGCAACAGCCCTTGCCATCTACAAGGTAGAGTCTTTTAAACAAAATGCCACCGCCATTTTTGAGCGTGCCTTAAGTCTATCCATTGAATATGAACAGCCTAAAGAGTCGCTCGCCTTTGCCGCCGCTTGGCAATCCCAAAATCCTGACCACATTCCTGCTTGGTTCTATGTAACGCACCTTGCCCTAAAAGCCAAAGCCTACAACCAAGCGGTACAGATGCTTGCAGCAGTACTACAATACGACCCCAGAACAGACTTATCTCAAATCTTTATCAGCATTTTTCCTAACAACCCTACCGACCAAAGAGAGTTGTTTGATGCATTACAATACATTCAAAGCAACAACAGCTCTGTTGCGGCTTTGCGTGCAGGTCTGTTAATGCGTCTTAATGAACACGATGCTGCATTGCTACATATCAACGAATCCCTAAAAAGCGAACCAAACAATCTGGCTTTTATCAATCTAAAACTTGATATTCTAAATACCGCAGGTCGCCTAGACGAACTATGGTCATTCCTACACACCAAGCGACGCACCCTACCCCAAGAAACCTCGCTATATCTATATGAGATCCGCCATCTCATCAATCAAGGCGACCTAAGCAATGCTTGGCGGTTACTGCTTGAAGCCAACAAACACACCCAAAACCCTGATGTCATACTGTTGGCAGGTTTGGTTGGTCTTGATATTGGCGAGTATCGTCATGCCATTGAGATTTTGATACCACTGGTCAAAAATCCTATCTTTTCTAGTCAAGCTCACTATTATCTAGGCATCGGTCATGAGCGACTGGGTGATTTTGTACAAGCCAGACATCATTACGAACGAGTCAAAAATGATGATAATGTACTAGATGCTCGCACCAAAGTGGTTGGCTTTTATCTGCTTGAAAACAATGTCAATGCAGCCATATCAACCTTGATACGCTTAAGAGATGAGTATCAGATGTACGCAGCCGACAGCTACATCCTACAAGCAGAAATTTACCTAAGGCAAGGCAATATCGACACCGCCAAAGACCTACTAAGCACCGCCAATCGTCAATATCCTGATGACGACCGCCTACTTTTTGCCAGTTATCAGCTACTTGAAAATGAGCTTAGCGATGAAGAAAAACGCTTGGCGATGGATAAGTTGGTGCAACTCGATGGCTTTAATCCAAATTATCAACTAGAACAAGCCAAACTCATCTTAAAACAAAATCCTGACGACCAGCAAGCACTCACGACCGTCAAGGCGATTATAGACATTCGTGCCAATGACCCACTATACGATAAAGAATTGCAGTTACAAGCCTTGATTTTATTAAGTGAAAACGCCTTAATTAAGGGTAACTACCATGCCGTCATTGACCATCTGCAAGCACCGTATGAGGTCTCACTTGACCTAAATGCAGGCATATTGCTACTCAGAGCCTATCAGGGGCTTGGCGATGACAACATGGTACAAAAGCTACTCGCCGAACTACAGAATACATACGGCTTCAACCAAGAGTCTGGTACGCCAACCAGTGAACCTGCCATACAAAGCTACTAACCCTAAAACTCATTCATCAAAACACGCCCATCAGCTTTTATCTATTATTTGCCGACTGATTATAGGAATATTCATGCTCTTAACAAAAACAACACTAAAGACAGCCCAAATGGTTATGGCATCATGCCTTCTGACTGTGATGGCAGGCTGTCAAACATTACCAAAAAACACACCAACAACCACAGCCACCATCAACGCCCCCATACAGTTTAATATTACTGGCAAAATTGGTATGATTACCATCTCGGCTGACAACAGCCAGTCGGGCACTGCCTTTTATGCATGGGTACAAGAAGGCGAGCGTTTCGCCATTGATTTGACAGGGGCACTTGGCATTGGTGCAACCACCATCAGCTTTGATGGCAAAACCGCCACATTGCACAACCAACGCATAAGAAGCATTCATGCAGATTCGCCAGAAGAACTGCTAACTCAAGTTACAGGCTGGCAAGCCCCCATCAGTCAGCTCCCCTATTGGATAATTGGCAAAACTGCCCCAAGCGATAGCGATCATCAGTACGATGATAAGGGACGGCTTGCTCAAGCAGTCAATAACGACTGGATAGCAACATTTGAATACAAAGGCAATCTGCCAAATCGTCTGCGTATCACGCACACAGACGGTCATCGCATCATCATGAGTATCATTCATGGCAACTGACATGACCACATTAACTCTATTCTCCCCTGCCAAGATTAACCTTTTTTTACACATCACAGGTCAAAGAGCAGACGGCTATCACAATCTACAAAGCGTGTTTCGCACGCTAGATTTTGGCGATGAGCTGACCTTTCGGCTACACGATGATGACAAACTTGTTCAGCTCATTGGTGGCGAGCATCTGACAGAACGCCTTGATGACAATCTCATAGTCAAGGCAGTACACACATTGGCACAATCCTACCCAAGCCACGCCAAAGCCGTACACATCACACTCAGCAAGCATATCCCCACAGGGGCAGGTCTTGGCGGTGGGTCATCAAACTGTGCAACCACGCTCATCGCCATCAACCAACTTTGGCAACTCAATCTTGACTGCCAAACCCTCATTGATATCGCTGCTACGCTTGGTGCTGATGTGCCATTTTTTATTTTTGCTCATTTTCATCGGACAGATGCCATCGCCACAGGCATTGGCGAACTACTTTCGCCGATTAGCTTACCGACTCGTCAATACCTATTGCTCATGCCTAACATACACCTAGCAACGGCACATTTTTTTAGACACCCTCACCTCATCAAAGATACGCCAATCATGGACGACCTACAACGCCGATACGAACAATTTGATGGACGACTGTCTGACGGTTTTTATAACTGCTTTGAATCCATCGCCATCAATCACAGCCAAACCATCAAACAGGCGATGGACTATCTGCACGCCATCAAAGATACAGATGATGACAAATTTTGTGCCCGCATGACAGGCACGGGCAGTGCGGTATTTTTACCCTTATCCAAGCAGTTGCAATCACAAGCACAACACTTAGTCAGCAACGCCCCTTGTCGTGCCATCATCTGCCAAAGTTTGTACGGCTACTAAACCAAAACACATAAAAAAAGCCAACAAGACCACAAACCTAAAAAAATTTTAAAAAAATTTAAATTTTTTTAAAAAAACACTTGCATAATATAAATTATTCGGTATAATTATCCGCCTATATAGGGGCGTCGCCAAGTTGGTAAGGCATCAGGTTTTGATCCTGACATTCGTTGGTTCGAGTCCAGCCGCCTCTGCCATTTTTTAAAAGTTTTTAAAAAACTTTTTCTAGGGGTATCGCCAAGTTGGTAAGGCATCAGGTTTTGATCCTGACATTCGTTGGTTCGAGTCCAGCTACCTCTGCCATATTCAAGCCTAGCTTGAGCAATAAAGCCAATTCTTCGGAGTTGGCTTTTTTGTTTATCATCTCAATAATCACACCAAAAAAACCTTTCATTGTTACAAGAAAAATTTAGCAAAACTCTGCAAAATTACCGTAAAAAATGCTAAAATAGACAGCAATCATTCTTTTAGCCTTTTACAGGATTATCATATGTCATATATGGCCATCTTTACAGGTAATGCCAACCCACAGCTTGCCCAGACTGTCGCTGACCACCTACATATCCCTTTGAACAAAGCGGACATTACTCGCTTTTCTGATGGAGAAATCGCCATAGAAATCAAGGAAAATGTTCGTGGCAAAGATGTTTTTATTCTACAGCCGACCTGCGTCCCAACCAATGACAACCTGATGGAAGTGGTTTTGCTTGCCGATGCCCTTCGCCGTTCTAGTGCAGGTCGTATCACTGCCGTGATTCCTTATTTTGGTTATGCACGCCAAGACCGCCGACCTCGTTCAGCTCGTGTGCCAATTTCTGCTAAGGTTGTGGCGGATATGCTATCCATCTCTGGCATTGACCGTGTGATGGTTGTTGATTTGCACGCCGACCAAATCCAAGGCTTCTTTGACATTCCTGTTGATAATCTGTACGGCACTCCTGTTCTATTAAGCGACCTAAAACAACAAAACTACGGCAACCTAATGGTTGTCTCACCTGATGTAGGTGGTGTGGTGCGTGCTCGTGCTATGGCAAAACTGCTAGGCGATGCCGACCTTGCTATTATTGACAAACGCCGTGCTCGTGCCAACGAATCCCAAGTCATGCACATCATCGGCGATGTCAGTGGTCGTGATTGTGTCATTATTGATGACATCGTTGATACCGCAGGCACACTGTGCAAAGCAGCCCAAGCCCTAAAAGACAATGGTGCTCGCCGTGTGGTTGGCTACATCACCCACCCTGTACTATCAGGCAAAGCGATTGATAATATTAGCAACTCTGCTCTTGATGAGATTGTTGTTACCGACACCATTCCTCTGTCAGAGTCAGCCAAAGCCTGTTCAAAAATTCGTCAAGTCAGTATCGCCTCGTTACTGGCTGAAAGTCTACGCCGTATCAATAACGAAGAGTCTATCAGTGCATTGTTTGATTACAACGCTTAATCCATCAGACTTTCTATCAAAAACCCATCTGATGATGGGTTTTTTAGTCTCTTGTTTTGATGATTGTTTCGCATGCATCAGCTTCTAACTGACCTAGCATGAATCTAGCGACCATAAAAAATACCGCAATGACAACTGCGGTATTTTTTAACGGCTTGCTTAGATTATTTTAGCATTCTTTGCATTTGCTCAAAACGAGAAGTGATTTCAGCTTTTGGTGGAGCAGTCATCAGACTAACTACTACAGTCGCAATCGCACTAAACACAAAGCCTGGCATGATAGAGTAGATGGCATCATTGGCAGGCTTACCACCAATCTCAAAGCCACCATACACCCATACAATCACGGTCAAAGCACCGACTATCATGCCTGCCAATGCACCATGACGGTTCATGCGTTTCCACATCAAGCTAAACAACACCAACGGACCAAATGCCGCACCAAAGCCCGCCCAAGCGTGTGATACCAACTCAAGCACCGAGCTGTTCTTATCACCTGCAATGAAAATAGCCACCAATGCCACGATGACGACTGACAGACGACCAATCATCACTTGGTTGGCTTCTGATGCTTCTTTATTTAAGAATAGCTTATACACATCACGAGTCAAAGAGCTAGATACCACAAGCAACTGACTTGAGATAGTACTCATAATAGCGGCCAAAATCGCTGCCATCAGAAAGCCTGAAATAAGGGGGTGAAATAAGATTTGTGAGAACACAAGGAAAATAGTCTCTGCGTCGTCCAACTGCATGCCTTTATTGTGAACATATACCATGCCAGACAAACCAACCATCAACGCCCCCATCAGGCTTAGAATCATCCAACCCATGCCAATGGTGCATGCCACAGGCACATCTTTATGTGAGCGAAGTGCCATAAAACGCACAATGATGTGTGGCTGACCAAAATAGCCCAAACCCCAAGCCGCTAACGAAATCGCACCCATGACCGTAACACCACTCATGATATTAAAAAGCTCAGGGTTTATTGATTGTGCCACGCTGACGCTGTTTGAGATACCACCCACTTCATTAAATGCCACAAAAGGCACAAGCAACATGGCAATTAGCATGATGACACCTTGCACAAAGTCTGTCAAAGAGACTGCCAAGAAACCACCAAATAGTGTATAAGCCACAACCACGCCTGCCGTTACCCACAGACCCAATTCATACGACAGACCCAGTGAGTTCTCAAACAGCTTGCCACCACCAACCAAGCTCGCCGCTGTATAGACAGTAAAGAACAAAATTACCACCAATGCCGACATTAGACGCAGTGCGTGCGATGAATCCTCAAAACGATTGGCAAAAAAATCAGGTAGAGTAATCGCATTGTCCGCAAGCTCAGTATAAACACGCAAGCGTGGAGCAACAAGCAGATAATTGACAAATGCACCGATGGTCAAACCACCTGCAATCCAAAAACTAACAATACCTGACGCATACATATATCCTGGTAAACCAAGCAACAGCCAACCTGACATATCAGAAGCACCTGCTGATAGTGCCGCCACAGCAGGACTTAGGTTACGACCGCCAAGCATATAGCCTTCAACATCGTTTCTTTGTTTAAAATAGGCATAAACTCCAATGGCTATCATCAAAATGAAATAAGCCGCCAATGAAATCCACATACCAGTAGCCACATGAGCCATGGCACACTCCTTTTATATATAAAGCAAGAATTAAATAAATTAATGAATAATAAAACAGTTTTTACACATCATTGTCAGCCATTATGAGATTAACAATCAAACAGATGAACAATTTGACAACAATGCCATTGTAACAAACCAGCATATTATATAACAAAAAACCATCAAAGTTATTACTTTAAATGAGATATTTTCTCAATAATCCTAAGTAATCATTAAAATATTGCACTTTTTATCATCAAAATATCAATCAAGCACAATTTTCTTTGCCAATGAAGTAATTTTTTAGTATAATATTTTGCTAATTTTCAAGACCTGCCAAATGATTGGCTCTTTTGAGAATGGCTGGACTGGTCGCAAGTCCAATTTTATTCATCTATTTCCCATTAAGGAATCATCATGAGCTATACTCTAAACGCCATCGTGCGTTCTGACGAACAGCAGGGTAAAGGTGCGAGCCGCCGCCTGCGTAAAACAAACCTTATTCCTGCTATCATCTATGGCGGTGAAGGCGAGCCAGTTTCTATCTGTGTAAAAAACAACGAATTGGTAAAAGCACTATCAGAAGAAGCATTCTTCTCAAGCATCATCAGCATCAATCTAGATGGTGCTAAACAAGAAGTAATCATCAAAGCACTACAACGCCATCCATCAAAAGGCTTCCCACTACACGCTGACTTCCAACGCATCGTTCGTGGTCAAGAAATGAACTTTAGCGTTCCTATGCGTGTTATCAACGAAGAGACTTCAGTGGGCAAAAAAGCAGGTGGCGTACTAACCCAAATCGCAACCGACATTCAAATCTCTTGCCTACCACGCAACCTACCAGAATTCATCGAAGTTGATGTGGCAGCACTAGAAGTTGGTGACAACATTCGCCTAGGTGATGTAAAACTTCCAGAAGGTGCAACCCTAGTCGTTAACGATGACAGCGAACTAGAAAACACCATCATCAGTATGCAAGCACCAACTGTAGAAACAACTGAAGCTACAGAAGCACCTGTTGCTGACGAGGCAATCTCTGAAGAATAATCATTATTTTTCTAAAAAACCAGCAACAATTGCTGGTTTTTTTATATGGAAGATAGATTTATATTCTAAGAAAAATTGACTATAATAACCGCTTATTTTTTATTTACAGCCAACTTATGACCATCAAACTTATCGTAGGGCTAGGAAATCCTGGCAACGAATATAAAGACACCCGCCACAACACAGGCTTTTGGCTTGTGGATAGAATATCAGATGCTTTTAATATCAGTCTAAGCCATGACAAAAAATTCCACGGAGATGTCGGTCGTGGCATGATTTTTGGGCAAGAGATACGCCTACTAAAGCCAAGTACTTTCATGAACCGTTCAGGTCTTGCGGTCGCAACTTTGGCAAAATTTTATAACATTCATGCTAGCGAGATTCTCATCGCTCATGACGAGCTTGATATTCAAGCAGGTGCGATTCGCCTAAAGACTGGCGGTGGTCATGGTGGGCACAACGGTCTAAAAGATATCGTGCCACACATCGGCACTGATTGCCACCGCCTACGCATTGGTATCGGACACCCAGGTCATGCCAGTAAAGTCAATGGCTGGGTACTATCCAAGCCAAGTGCTGATGATTTTATCGCCATTGATAAAGCACTTGACTGCGTCATGTCAAACTTAGCTTTGATTATGTCAGGTGAGCTAGATAAAGCCAGAAACACCATCAACGGATTTAAACTTGGCTAGTTTTTTGCCTGCTGTATCATTGGTTGATATTTTTATTAATTATCGGAATCTTTATGTTGCTCTTTTTATCAGCGGTTGCTGTTGGTTTGGTATTACTCGTATTTAGTGCTGATGCGTTTATTGACGGTGCTGTTGGTATTGCCACCAAATACCATGTACCCAAAATACTCATTGGTACTCTTATCATCGGTGTGGGTACATCAGCCCCTGAGATGGTCGTATCGGCATTATCGGCACTGGCAGGCAGTCCTGGTATTGCTTTGGGCAATGCCTACGGTTCAAATATCGTCAACATCACCCTTGTACTTGGCATAACCGCACTCATCGCCCCCATCGTCATTCAAAAAGACGCCTTAAAAGCTGACTTTCCTTGGCTCATCGGCGTAACCGCACTGACCGTCATACTAATGATAGATGGACATCTTGGCAGGCTAGACGCCATCATCTTACTGATGGTACTGCTCGCCAATATCGCCACCCAAATCCATCTCACCAAAACGCATACCAAAGCCATCACAGAAAACTCATTACCAACCACCCATAAAGAGATAGAACCAAAAGAAGATAACGAGCTACCAAGTCCAGACGAGATACACATCGGCAAATCACTTATTGGACTCATCATTGGTTTGGTTGTGATGATTGCAAGCTCACGCTTGGTTGTCTGGGGGTCGGTAGAGTTGGCAAGACTTTGGGGCTTATCAGATCTCATCATTGGACTGACCATTGTCGCTATTGGCACTAGCCTGCCTGAGCTTGTCTCATCTGTCATCGCTGCTCGCCGTGACGAATTTGATTTGGCATTCGGTAATGTACTTGGCTCAAACATCTTTAATACCCTTGCGGTCGTGGGCATTGCTGCCGCCATTGAACCGATGGCAGTGAATGCCGAGATTCTAAACCGTGATATTTTGGTCATGTCCGCATTGACAATCGCTTTATTTTTACTAAGCGTCCTTGCTCTAAAAGGCAATGGCAAAATCGGTCGTGGTGTTGGAATCGGCTTTATTACCTGTTTTATTGGTTATAGCGTATGGCTTGTCATTAGTGCAACCGCTTAGTCTAATCTGCACATCAATCCAATCAAAAACTATAAGCAAAGTCGCCCCAATTCTTTAGCAAGAATGGCGCACCCATTAGTCCCAAGCATCTCATAATAAAGCCAGTTTTTCACGCCAGAAATCTGGCTTATTTTGTGTCAGCTCATCAAAAAACACCACCATCAACAAAAATGGGTAAAACTTCGCCATTACCTACAGTAAAGTTACTCAATGTTATTTAGTATTAAAAAAACAGATTTTTATTATCAATTATTTAAATTTATTGCTTGATTTTTGAATTTTGTCATGCTAACCTAGCCAAACCAAACATTCTTGTATCAATTGATTGCAAAATTGATACCATTGGTAATATTGTCTTAAAGTCTTTCTTCTGCCATGCCTATTGAGTATCAAATAGACACCGCCAAGATTGATTTATTTGTTAAGGAGAACTGCATTCTTATGCTTAAGATGACCCCCCCCTCTAGGTTTAAATCTACCATCAAATTCTTACCTCTTTCCATGTTGGCAGCATTAGCAATGCCCGCTCATAGTTTATGGGTTAGTACACCCAATGTTAGAGATGGCTTAAAGTTATATGTCGGTGGTAATGTCAGTCCTACAATCGGCACCACTTCTAATAAATTCCGCTACACCATGGCAGACCCTGCTATTTATGGTCCTGAAGGCACACTAGAACAAGTGCTGGCAGACCAAGACCGTCAAGACGCTGACCGACGCCTAAGAGCAGAAGGCACAGACGATGCAGCTATCGAACTATATGTCAACCAAGTGCTTACCAAAGGACTGTCTCTAAATGGTTCTACATACCTAAGCTACAACAAAAATTCCAGCACTAACTATGGTGCTCTATGGGGTTTATCACTTGACTTTGGTTCTTCTGGTGATCTTGGTCGTGTTACCGTTGGTGATGGTTGGACACGCCTACCCGTTAAACAAACAGATGTGGACAACATTATCCAAAATAGAGGTAAAAATATCTTTGTACGCTATACCGGTATTCCTGACTTGACGCTAGCTGGTTATCATATGTTTTCTGCATCAAACGATGTGAATGACCCTGCTGCATACGGTCTGCACAAAAGCAATGGTGTTTCGGCAGATTACCAATTTGATTTTGGTGCCAGAAAAAACCTAACTCTTGCAGCAGGCTATACCAGAAGCGAAGGGAACAAGAACCCTCGCTATGTTGATGATGTCGCCAAAGGCAAGTCTTATCTTGTGGGCGCCAATCTACAACATAACAACCTAAAACTTGGTTTAGACTACGGTCAAAGAGAAAACACCTATAACGGTGCATGGTGGGATACACTAAAGACTGAAGTTTATGGTATAAAAGCAACTTATGAGATCACTCCACGCCTAACAGGTACACTAAGTTATGCTCATAAGACAGACAGCAACAGTAAGCCTGTTAGTCTTCAGACATTAGTTGCCCAAAGAAGTGTTGAATCTTCTTTCTTTGAGAAAGTAAAACAAGATCGCTATCTTGCCAAACTTAATTACCAACTTTACAAAAATATCAGTCTAAATGGTGAGATTTCAAACACTCGAACCAAAAATTATGTAACAGAGGGCGAATTTAGCAGACGCGACAGATTATCCGCCTCTCTTGGTGCTTCTTTTTCATTTTAATTTTTAAAGGATTTTTTATATGAATACTCAAGCCACTTTTCGTTTAACCAAACTTGCTCTTATGGTGAGTGTTGTTGGTATCAGTATGAGCAGCCAAGCAGTCTACAACCTATACACTAAAGACGGTCTTAGCCTAGACATCAATGGTCAGGTTGACATGCAAGCCACCAAAAAAGACGCCAAACACAAAATTTTAAAAGATGATGGCACCGATTGGATTACTAATGGCACCCGTCCTGATGCAAACCCAATTTCAGTACCTAGCGAAAAAGATGCAACAGATAGAAAAACTCGCTTAGGACAAAATCACGGTGTGTCTTATGTTGAGTTCCGTGCTTCTCAACAGCTACCAAATGACTGGCGTGCAACTGCCAACATCGGCTTAGGTTATAGCGATGCTCGCAACATGTACTTATCTAACTCAAGCCTGTCAATAGACAAAAAAAGCATCGGTGCCATCAGTCTGGGTCGTCAGTATCTACACACCAACTATGTCAACCGCACTGGTACTGACACTCCACTGGATATTTTTAGCAGTTCAGCACTTCGCCTAGACTACTATGGTCAAAAAGGATTGCACACCAGTGCTTATTATAGCTTCACCGGCATCAATGATGTGCGTAAAGATGACAACTCTGGCATCAAATCAGGCTATGGTGCCTCTTTAAGCTATCGTTTACCTGTTGATGCTGGTCAAAGCGTTCGCTTCGGTCTGGGCTATAGCCAAAATACAGCCAACCCAGCAATCGTTAATACCACTCTCGATAACATCGATTATCGTTGGGTGCACAATTCTCTTAATCAGTATGCCGCCAAAACTCAAGGTATTGCTGGTTCTATTGAGTATCAAGCAGGCAAATTCTTGGTTGCTGCCGATGTTGGTCGCAAAGAAGAAAAATATTCAAAAGATACAAGAGCAACTCTTGACACCAAAACCACTGATTATTTGGGTGCAAAAATTGCTTATGACATCAACCCTGTCTTCCAAGTCAGCGGTGGCTATGGCATCAAAAAAGCCAGTACTAATCTGAAAAAAGGTGCTGAGCCTCTTTCAACCACTGAGCTTGGATATTCTTATGTAGATGGCGATGAAATACACCTATTTGATACAGCAAGAGCCAAAGAAGGCTATGTTCAATTAGACTACCGTATTCGTCCAAATGTGCGTCTATACACTCGCTATGATGTAGAAGAAACTACTTATAAAGTAGCAAAAGAAGACATCAGCAAGCTTTCTGATAAGAATGTTCGTGCAGGTTTTGTTTTCACATTCTAACCAAGGCAAAGGACATGATCATCTGGCATATCCAATATGTCTGATGATCATTTTAAGGAACTTATTTATAGGAATATCTTGAATGAAACCAACCCAATTAAGCGCTCTTTCCCTTGCTCTCACTGCCTGCCTATCTTCAGGCATGGCTTATGCAGATGACGATCAGAATCAATCAAAAAAACTAAATTATCCGCATACACCTATTCATCAAGACAATCTAGACCCATTTTTGCATGGCGAATTTGGTATGTCATCAAATACAGCCGGTATAAAAAATGCGGTGCATAGCTCCAACCCTCATGCTCCTGATGATGGTATCGATCACTATGCGTCAGGCACTCAAGTTGATAAATATCGTTGGCTTGAAGATTATGATAATATCGATCCTCGCATCAGCAAAGAAACCAGCGAAGATAGAGAAAGAAATTTTATCGGTACTCGCCAAGAAGACGATAAACCCTTAGCACAAGAAACCATCAAACACCTGCAAACTGTACCACCAAAAACCTCAAGTAAGGTGAATGATTGGGTCAATGCACAAAATGCTGTTACTGAAGATTACATCTATCAACTGCCCATCTACGAACAGCTCAAAAAAAATACCGATGCGATAAAGAATGTTGAAAGTACAATCAGCAGAGTCTATCGCAAAGATTTAGGTGAAATTCGTACTTATCGCCACGCCGATGGTTTTCGTCGCATTGAGCTGATCGGTCTAGATGGCAGACGCACCGAGATTGTCAATGAAGCAAATCTGTCTGCTGATGGCAAAGCAGCGATGCGTGGGACTAAAGTAAGTAAAGATGGTACTTATGTCTCTTTCTTTGTTCGTCAAGGTAGTGCCGACTCTGACCCTTGGTTCTTGCATATTGTTAATACCAAAACAGGGAAACTTGCCACACCGATTATTGGTCGTATCAGTCGTACTAACCCAGCCATGAAATGGTTTGACGACAACACCATCTACTATACAGCGGCCGAGCAGTATCGTTCACTTGTATTCTATCGTGAGATTGGTAAAGAAAAATTCAATGATCCGATCGCCGTTCCTTTGTCTTATGTTGATGGTGCTAGCATTAACAGCATTGACTTTGATGGTGAAGATAAACGCTACATTATCATGGACACTTGGGACAGTGCTGACTCTGTCTACATCATCGACAGAAAGACAAATACCTCCTATCGTCTGCACGACAAGAAATTCTTTGATGAAGTTTTTAAATACGACTCATCTTTTAACAACAACATCTTGGCAAAACTTGTACATTTTGACCCAGAAACTCGTGATGTTTGGATCATCAGTGGTGAGAACAACCGCAAAGGCGAAATCATCAAAACCAATCTGGATAATCTAAAAAGACGAGAAGTGGTACTAACCACACCAGATGAATTTGACATCATGCGTGAGGCTTATTATCACGAAGAAGGTGATGGTTATTTCTTGGTGAGCTACCTACAACATGGTGTTAGCCGTCTTTTATTGGTTAACATGAAGACAGCCGAAACCAAAGAATTAACCCCAGTACAAGGTGCAGGTTACATCTCAAAATTATCAGGTAATGTCGTCGGTCAAGACGAAGATGATGAGGAAGATAAAGAAGCTAAAAAGCACGACCCTGAGGCTTCTGAGAACTATGTCAAGTTCCGTTTTAGCAACCCTACTTTCCCATCGACTGATTATAAATACAGCATCAGTAAAGATAAGTTTTTAGATATCCGTCGTTATGACCTTACACCATTTGATGATTCTCAGTTTGAGACTAAGCTAGTATTTTATACCGCCAATGACGGCACAAAAATACCGATGAACATCAGCTACAAAAAAGGCATTAAACTTGATGGCAACAACCCAACATTGCTATATGGCTATGGTGGTTATGGTGTCATTTATGACCAACAGTTTGGTTTCCCAGCCAACCCAATGTGGCTAGAAAATGGTGGTGTATGGGCTCACGCTTTCATTCGTGGTGGTGGTGAGTACGGCGAAGCATGGCAAAAAGCTGCTGAACACGATAAACGCTTGGTGGGTTATGATGACTTCGCCTCAGCTGCTGATTATCTAAACAGTGCAGGTTACGCCAACCCTGATCATCTTGGTATCATTGGTGGTTCTAATGGTGGTCTATTGGTTGGTGCAGCAATGGTTCGCCACCCTGAGAAGTATCGTGTGGCATTCCCACAAGTTGCTGTATTTGACCAATTCCGCCATGAAAAAGCAGGTATTACTCAATACTGGATGAAAGAATACGGTACGCCTGAAGAAGGTCGTCATGTATATAATGTTTTGATGAGCTACTCACCTTATCAAAAACTGACTGCCGGCACATGCTATCCTTCAACATTGATTCAAACCTCAAAACGAGATGACCGTGTTGTACCATCTCACTCATATCGTTTTACTGCCAAATTGCAAGAGGTTCAAAGCTGTGATAGACCTACCCTACTGCACGCTGCAGAAGATCAAGGTCATAGCCCTAACACCTATGCTGAACGCATAGAAGATGAATTGATGACCATCACTTTTGCGTTCAACGAAATGGGCGTTACAACTGTGCCAAATCTTGAGGTCAGACCAAGTGCTGATGACTTGAAGACCGAAAAATGGCGTGCTGAAGATGCTCAAAAAGAACAAGAGTATCTCAAGTACAAAGAACAGATGAAATAACCCCAAACAAAAACCGCTCAAACAGTTGAGCGGTTTTTTAATACCTCCATCAAGAGGTGATGATTGATAAATCAAGTCTAGAAAAGGTATAATAATCCCAAAATCAGCCGATAGCCAATGCCAAAGGGGTAAGCCATGAATCCTTATGCCAATCAAGAACCTTTACATTTTTCTGAGGTTCGCTTCGATGAAACACTCATTGAGAAATACAACCGCCAAGGTCCACGCTACACCTCCTACCCCACCGCCCTTGAATTTACCCCCATCGCTGATGGCATGGAGCAATCCATCCTAACAAACAAGAATGAACAAACAGCCATATCACTGTATTTTCACATTCCATTTTGTCGCCATCTGTGCTACTACTGTGGTTGTAACAAAATCATCACCAAGAAAAACAGCGATGCAGGCGACTACCTAGAGTATCTTATCAAAGAAGTCAAACATAAAAAATCCCTACTCACCCACAAACCAATCGTCAAACAGCTTCATCTAGGTGGCGGTACACCGACTTTTTTTAGTGATGATGAACTGGTGCAGTTGTGGCATTTTTTGCAGGCGGAGTTTAGTTTCGCTGATGATGGTGATTACTCCATTGAGATAGACCCAAGAGAGCTTGGCGAGCATACATTACGCACGCTACGCAACTTGGGTTTTAATCGCCTAAGCTTTGGCGTACAAGATCTAGAAGAGCAGGTACAAATCGCCGTCAACCGCATACAGCCAGAAGCAATGGTACGGCAGGTCATGAATGAAGCAAGAGAGCTTGGTTTTGGGTCAATCAATATTGATTTGATTTATGGGCTACCACATCAGACAATCGAGAGTATGGCAAGCACAGTGGCACGCATCATTGATATTGCCCCAGATAGACTATCGGTATTCAACTACGCCCACCTGCCCAATCGCTTTGCACCACAGCGCCGCATCAAAGAAGAGCATCTGCCAAGCCCTGCTGATAAACTCACCATGTTTGGCAACACCATCAACGCCCTAACCGATGCAGGCTATCAATACATCGGCATTGACCATTTCGCCAAACCCACTGACACCATGGCAATCGCCCAAAGACAAGGCGAGCTACACCGCAATTTTCAAGGTTATGCCATACTGGGCGAATGCGACCTACTGGGCTTTGGTGTGTCGTCCATCAGTCAGATTGGTCGCCATATCCTACAAAACCACACCGATTTAAACGAATACAAACGCATGATTGATGCCAATCTACTGCCTGCCATTAAGCACATAGAATCCAACCCAAAAGACGAACTGCGTCGTCATGTCATCATGAATCTGCTTTGTCATGATCGTTTAGACTTTGCTGAAGTGAGCGACCGCTTTCATATTGATGCCAAGAGTTATTTTGATAACGAACTTGCTCAGCTAAGCGATATGCAAGCCGATGGCTTGGTGAATATCACATCAAAAGGCGTGGATATTTTACCAAAAGGTCGTATCCTAGGGCGTAGCATCGCCATGGTGTTTGATGAATATCTAGCAACAAAGCACGCCAACCGCTTCTCCAAAGTGATTTAAATCTATATAAATCAAGCTCAACACCAAAAATAACCCAATCACCCCAAAAAAACACCCCAAAAAAACCGATCACGACATAAATGTGGAGCGGTTTTTTAGATGGGTTTATTCATACAAATAGTATTAAGCAAGTTATTTATCTGTTTTGGGTTTTTTCTTTCGCAAAGACGCAAAAATCCCTTCATGTTCAAACTTTGGCACTCTTAGCGTCATGGTGTTAGATAAGATATCATGCACCGCCAACCCACGGCGATTAAACCAACAAAAGATATAGTTAAACAGCAAGCCAAAAAACGCACTCAATAAAATCGCTAATCGAGAACCGTGCATCAACGCACCAGTAATATCCACCTTTTGAAGCGATGTATTACCGGTTGCTGTTAGGTTAGCAACTTGTGTATCACCTGCTGTTAACTTCTGAACGGTTGTATCACCGGTTACTGTCAAGCCACCGTTCAAGTTGGTTGGGCCAGCCTGAACAGTCAAACCATTGCCGGCAGTAGTACGACCGGTGGTTGTAAGTGTGTTTGTCGCTACTGACTCTAGGTTTTGAAGATTCTTGGCAAGTTTGACAACCAGGCCGTCAGTACCGTGCTTCAATACACCAATATTGCCATCTGTTAGGTTATTCTTATCAGCTTCACCAACAATCTTCAGCGTATCACCTAATTTACGATGGACTTCATCTTCATCATCACCAACAAACGTCAGACCTTTTTCGATTAGCTTCGTTTCTTGAGCATCCAGCTGTTGCTTATTTACCGCATCGCTAGGGTTTGTGCCATCAGCCACATTGGTAATACGTGCTGCATCACCATTGTTTTTCTGAACCTTGATGACATCAGCACCATCATTAACAATCTTCGGTCCGCCAGCATTACCTAAGGTCACACCATCTTTAAAGGTCGCCTGTTTATTAACAACCAGTGTGTTATTAAGTTGCGTTTCACCATCTACTTTCAAGATATCTTTAAAGTGGACCTCTCCACTTGCTTCTAAACCGGTTACTGTCAAGCCACCGTTCAAGTTGGTTGGGCCAGTCACATTCAGCGTACCGCCAATCGTCGCACCGTTATTCACACTCAACGCCTCTGTCGTCACCGAATCCAGTCCAGTCAATGACTTGGCAAGTTTTACTTTCAGACCTTCGCCGTCTTTCACCACACCGATGTTATTATCAGTCAGCTGAGCTTGATCAGTTTGACCACCAATAATTTTCAACTCTTCACCCAAGTCACGATGAACTTCAAGACCGTCATCGCCCTTAAATTTGAGTCCTTTGTCGGTAATCTCTTGAATTTTGGCATCAACTTGCTGTTTATTTACCGCATCGCTAGGGTTTGTGCCATCAGCCACATTGGTAATACGTGCTGCATCACCATTGTTTTTCTGAACCTTGATGACATCAGCACCATCATTAACAATCTTCGGTCCGCCAGCATTACCTAAGGTCACACCATCTTTAAAGGTCGCTTGCCCGTCAACAACTAATGTATTTTTAAGCTGTGCTTTACCCTCAACAGTCAATGTATCTTTAAGCGTCACTTTACCGGTTGCTTCTAGGCTGGTAACTTTTGTGGTACCTTTTACCTCCAGATCTTGGTTAACTGTTGTTTTTTGAAGCGAGGTATCACCAGTCACTTCCAAATTGCCCGTTAAAGTGGTATTACCAGTTACATTGAGCGGACCGGTTAAATTGGTTGGACCACCGTTTACAGTCAACGCATTTGTCGTCACCGAATCCAGTCCAGTCAACGACTTGGCAAGTTTTACGATTAATCCCTGATTATTAGGATTTTTCACCACCCCGATATTATTTTCAGACAGCTGGTCTTTGTTAGCTCCACCGGTAATGGTCAGCTTAGTGCTTAGGTTACGATGCACTGTATCTTGGTCATCACCTTCAAACTTCAGACCTCCAGCGGTAATTTGCTGAATCTTTTCATTCACTTGTTTAAGGTTAACTGCATCGCCGTTTTCTGTGCCATCAGCAATATTAGTAATCTTCGCAGGATCACCATTATTTTGCTGAACTTTGATATTGTCACCGTTACGTACAATTTGCGGACCTGTAACGGCATCACCTAAAGTCACACCTTTCTTAAAGGTTGCCTGCTCATCAACAACTAATGTATTTTTAAGCTGTGCTTTACCCTCAACAGTCAATGTATCTTTAAGCGTCACTTTACCGGTTGCTTCTAATTCTGTAACCGTTGTTTTACCAGCCACATTCAACTCACCAGTAACATCCACCTTGTTAAGCGATGTATCACCAGTTGCTGTTAGGTTAGCAACCTGTGTATTACCGGTTACTGTCAAGCCACCGTTCAAATTGGTTGGGCCAGTCACATTCAGCGTACCAACCACCACAAACACAATAGGTAGCACGCAAGCACTAATGATTCGCTTAAAGCTATCACCCCAAGTCAGTAGCTTTCCTTCGCTCGTTACCGTCTTTAATCGCCAAGTCTGCATACCTAAAGTTTGTCCAGATTTTCGCCAAAACACCCCATAAAACCCCACCAAAGTCAGCACAAACGCTGGTGTCATCACACCATTTTGATACCACTCTGGCAACGCCTTGGCGTCCTCAATCGTTGTGCCGACATCTACAAAAATCAATGTGCCAATCACCGACAGCACCGTTCCTGTCAAAAACAGCATCGCCAAAATCAACATACCATCATACAGCATGGTAAATAGACGAGTGATGGGCGTAGCGATGACAATCGGCTCATCACGAGCAGTGGCGATTGTTGGGGTTGTATGAGCTTGGGTGGTCTTGGTCATATTTTTTTGATACATCATCTGTTGATTCGTATTGCGTATTTTAACACGAAATCAGCAAATTTACCCATTGGACAAATAAAATACAAAATAAAAAAACCACCAAAACTATTTAGCTTTGGTGATTCTCTATAATATGGCACACCCGGAGAGATTCGAACTCCCGACCCCTTAGTTCGTAGCCAAGTGCTCTATCCAACTGAGCTACGGGTGCGTGATTTATCAAGATATTCAACTCAGTGTTGTCGTCTTGATGGTGGGCTATTATACTATAATTTTTTAGTATGTCAAGCCTTTTTTTAATTTATTTTTAAAATCTTTATGGACTAGAAAAATAAATGGCGGTGACGGAGGGATTCGAACCCTCGATACAGTTTCCCGTATGCATCCTTAGCAGGGATGTGGTTTCAGCCACTCACCCACGTCACCGTTTTACAAAATCCTGTGATAAATCACAGTATGTTGTGGGCGATAATTATAGCAAAATTTTCATGATTTGCAAGTAGTTTTTTCAAAAATTTCTGACAAATTTCTATATTTATTGTCATTTTATTGCTTGGCGATTTAATTTTTATCACCCACCGCCCACTCATCGCTTTTTTTGGTGAAAAATATTCACTTAGGTAGATTTTTTGTTATGATATGATTTAGTTTAATAGAACTCTTAAGGACATCTCATGAATACTACCAATATCGTCAATACCCCTACCATGCGACCTGTGGTACTGTGTTTTTCAGGGCTTGACCCATCTGGCGGTGCAGGTCTGCAGGCAGACATTGAATCCATCGGAGTGGCAGGTGCACACGCAACAGTCGCTTGCACCGCCATCACAATACAAAGCTCACAAGCGGTTTTTGGCTTTGATGCGGTATCCAGTGAACTGCTAAAGGCTCAAGCGGCGGCAGTACTTGATGACCTGCCCATCAAAGCCATCAAATCAGGTATGCTAGGCACGACAGACAACATTCAAACATTGGCGGATTTATTTAAAAGTGGTCGTATTCCCAAAGACATACCTTTTGTGTTAGACCCTGTACTCGTCGCCAATTCAGGAGGCAGCCTAGGTGATCAAGACACGCTTGTCAAGGCGTTTACCGCACTATTGCCTTATGCCACACTCATCACACCAAACACACATGAACTGCGTGCTTTGGCAGGTCTTGATGATTTACACGATTGTGCCAAAAAACTAAACCAACAAGGCGTGCGTGCGGTACTTGTCAAGACCTCGCACGATTTTCATGATGGTGATATTAAGCAGTTTTTATATGTTGATGAGCAGATTGTGCACACCAGCATCATTCCTAGATTAACTGGTGAATTTCATGGCTCTGGCTGCTCTTTGGCCAGTCATATCGCAGGACGACTGGCAATGGGCGATGATCTGATCGACGCCATCAAGCATGCCGATGCTTGGATCATCAGTACACTAAGGCACGCTGACACTCCTCACCCCAATACGCCATCAGCCCAGCTGATTCCCAATCGGTTTATTAACAACCCAGTTTAGTATGGCTGTTTGCGTTGATAAATAATTATATGCAAAAAAATTATCGGTAAAATTTTTAATCAATCAAAATACCTTGATTTTTATTCAAAAATACATTATATTAAATTTGAACGCAAGGGCGTCGGAGTTCTAAGTTAACCGAGATTGCGTTTTATAGTACCAAAATCCGCTTGTATGATAGCATATAGGCGGATTTTATTTTGGTGGCTTGTTGTCATCACCTTTAGGAATGACTGAAAATAGCTCTATTTTCGGTTGTTTTGCCGTCATCTCAAAAATCGCCCAATCCCAAACCATATTTCCATAGCCATCATCTCTTAAAATAGTACTTTTTAGCACCTTGTTGTTTTCAACAATACTGCTCTTTGCCATCACTTTCAATCTGTTTTATTAGATCGGATATTTTATAGCCATCTTGGATAACTCAGCTATTATAGTGATGCCTCCCCATGTATAAAATCTCATTGCATTGAACAATGGGCAAATCTTTTTCGGTTTGTTTTTGATTGATTGTGGTTAATTGTTCATCAGTTAATTTACCTATTGCGACAAATTTAGGGCGTTCACCATTTTGCAGTTATTCCAAATTGGTACGGATAATATCTAAGGCATTTTTATACAGTGGCATCGATCACCATTCCTACATTTAAATAATAACATAATAAATCAAAAAAAATAAGAATTACAAATTTAGTTTGCATCAATAAGTCCATACGCCACTAGGGATATCAGCTCTACTTATATATTTGGGAGTTGAAAGTTAAGCCATCAAGAAAAAAGAAATCAACCCATGAGTCAAAAATGTGTTGAGATAACACAAGATGAACTTAATACTTTGATTATTAAAAATTTAGCTAACTTTGAGTATGATAATAAATATAAAACTTAAGCACAAAAAACACAACTGCTTCGTTGTGTTTTTTTGTGCTTAATACCACTACGCCGTCTGTGGCAAATAAGCCATCTCAAGCAAGCGGATAAATCGCCCTTCAACATCAATAACGGTAATATGCCAATCATTAATCTGCACCTGCTCACCCTCTAGATGACCAACTGAGCCTAATGCCTGCATGACAATCCCACCCATCGTATCAACATCTTCATCATTAAAACAAGAACCCAAAATTTCATTACAATCGCTAATCGGGGTAGATGCCTGTACTAGCCATACACCCTCTTTGGTGGGGTGGGCTATGATGTTGTTAATGGTACTGTCTTCATCAATATCATCATGCTCATCAACGATGTCACCAACAATTTCTTCAAGCAAATCTTCCATCGTTGCAATACCTGAAACCGAACCAAAATCATCTAAGACAACCGCCATATGCACTTGTGCTTTTTGTAGCAATCTTAAAAGCGTATCCGAACGAGCGTTTTCGTTGATATACAAAGGCTTTCTGACAATATCTTTTAGGATAAAAGGAGAATCATCGCCCTTGGCACGCTTTGCAAAAATCGGAATCAAATCTTTAGCCAACAAAATACCAATGACTGCATTGTCATCATGGCTATCAAAGACAGGATAGCGAGAATGTTCTGTCTCAAGTAGCACCGACAGCACATCAGCAATATCATCATCGCTACTGATGGTAGATAACTGTGGGCGTGGCGTCATGATTTCACGCACTTGAGTGGCAGGCAGGTCAAGTACACCCTCAAGCATATCAACCGTATCAGGCTCCAAAAATTGGCGAGAATCCTGCACTAATTTTAATAAATCATCACGAGTTTCAGGGGCAGTGGATAGCCAGCGTTTAAGCCCACGAGTCCAACTGCCCGAATGACTGTCATCAGACATAAAAAGCCTCTTAATCCTTAAAAATCTGCCAAGAAATCAGCAGAAAAATCATGTTTAATGTAGCGGATTTATCAAGATTATTCAAGCGTTATTTTGTAGCAGTTATCTGTATGGTCAAACGCCCACCAACCATCAGACTTTAACCCAGCGAATAATCCGCTCTTCTATCTCATCTTCATCAAAAGCCGTCTCAGGCACGCAGCGACCACGCACCCCCACTTTATTCATGGCAAGCTCGTGCCTTTGCTGACCTGCTAACAAATAATGCCAATGTGGTAAATTTTGCCCTAGATGCAATCGCTTATACGCACAATGTCTAGGTAACCACATCATATCTGCCACCATGTCGGCAGTCAGACGAATGCAGTCAGGAACTTGTGCTTTGCGATTGGCATAATCTGAACAATGCCCTGTCTGGCAGTTTAAAAGCTGGCACGCAACATCTGTGTATTCAGTAAAGCGAGGATCATCATCGTCCAAGAACTTCACCAGACAACACACCCCACAGCCATCACAAAGTGCTTCCCACTCTGCATCGCTCATCTCATGTAGCGTATAACGCTCCCAAAAACGCTCTCTAAGCCCATCTGTTGCATCAATATCTCGCCCATAAATCAAGTCAGACATCAAAGCCATCTCATCATCTTTTTGGGGCATTTGCCAAAATTGTTGTCAGTAACTGCCAATAAACATTCACACTGTCTATATGCACCATCTCTTGAGGTGAGTGGGCATTTTTAATGGTAGGTCCAATAGAGACAATATCCATCTTAGGATAGCTTTGCTTAATCAGACCACATTCAAGCCCTGCGTGAATCACTTTAACAGCAGGCTCATACCCTAAAATCTGGGCGTACAATTCATTAGTCAACGGCGTAATTTTAGAATGTTGGTCAGGATTCCAACCCACATAACTGCCTGTAAACTCAGCTGAAGCCCCCACCAAAGCAGCCAAACTTGCCAAAACCGAACAGATTGCTTCTTTGCCAGATTCTACCAGTGAACGAACGAGTAAATCAGCACAAAGTCCATCATCTTTTAGATTTACTACACCAAAAGACAAAGAAGTCTCAACCGTATCTTCTGCCACATCAGAATAACGCACCACACCATTTGGCAAAGTATTTAGTAGATGAATGGCTTTGGTGGTATCTGCCACACTCAAAGACCGCTTGGTACTCACAGATTCAAGCACACAAGTACACTTAGGCTCTGCCTTAGCAATCTCACCATAGATGACATCAAAAGCTCGTTGTAACGCTTCTGCCAACTCACTACCCACGCTTTTATCACAGAGCAGATGCACCGTCGCTTCTCTAGGAATGGCGTTTCTTAGCGTACCACCTGCCAGATGAGCAATGGCAAAATGATGCTCAAACTTGGGCAATACATCAGCCAAGATGCGTGCAATAATCTTAATTGCATTACCACGATTTTTATGAATGTCCAGTCCAGAATGCCCACCTTTTAGCCCTTTGATGGTCAAGGCAACTCCGCCATCAAAACCATGCTCATCAACCATAACAGGCAGATGAATATTGGCATCAATACCGCCTGCACAGCCAACATACACCTCACCTATCTCTTCAGTGTCGGTATTAATCATCATCTTGGCAGACAGTTCGCCTGCTTGTAGTCCAAAGACGCCAACCATGCCAGTCTCTTCGGTCATGGTAAGCAGAACTTCAATCTCAGGGTGTACCAAATCATCTGCTTCTAGCACCGCAAGACAACTTGCCATACCAATACCATTATCCGCCCCCAAAGTTGTGCCTGTTGCCATCAGCCACGCATTGTCATCAGGGCGAAGTCTGAGCATGATAGGGTCAGTGGTAAAGTCATGCTTGGTATCGGCATTTGCCTGAGGTACCATGTCAAGATGGGCTTGCAAGGCAATCGGCTCATGCCCCTCCATGCCTTTGGTAGCATTTTTTTTGATAATTACATTACCTACCGCATCACGCCAAGCTACCAACCCTCGCCCCTTTGCCCAATCAATGATGTGCTTTGCTAACGCTTCTTCATGATAGCTTGGATGGGGAATGGCACAGATTTTGGCGAACCATTGCCAAAGTAGTGGCGAACCAAAGTCTTTAACCACTGCCAAATTATTGTGATAAGCATCAATATTCATTACTATTTCCTATGTATTTACCCAAGCTTATTCTAGCACATTTTATCACCAGTCTGGCAAGTCTTATCCATCAGCCCAATCACATGGTACAATCATCATAAACACAAAAAACCATCTAGCACCGCACATCTAATACAAAGACCGCTAGCCTCATTGCCAATTTGATCTCCAATGATGATGGGCGTTGACCAACAACAAAGTTAAAACGACTCATCGCACCCGATAATACCACTCATGCTTTATCTCAAAACCAATCTCAACAAGGCTTGTCAAAATACGCCCTGTCAGCCCCCAGAAAATCTCTGGCGTGCCATCATTATCCACATCATAGACCCAAGCTGGAGTGTGTAGCTTGGCGGACTTGTTGGTCAGTTGTCTATCAAAGCTGTGGTCTTTGGGGGCAGTCTTTAACACCTCAAAAGGCAACCAAAAAATCTTGGCAATTTCATCATCATTGGGCACCAGTGTATCCACCACCTTAGCAGACACCGAGACCACCACAGGTCGAACCAGTAGTCCTGTTTTGGAGATTTGCATCGGCAAATAGCCCAAAATATCAGCACTCGCTGTATTTAGCCCAACTTCTTCGCACGCCTCTCTTAAGGCGACATCAGCAGAGCTTCCGTCCATCTCATCACGCTTACCACCAACAAAGGACACCTCCCCTGCATGACTATTTAGCCTGTTTGACCGCCTTGTTAAAAGCAGGCGAGGCGTTGATTCATCTGCGATGACTACCAAAACACACGCTTGTGGCAAAGGCTTGTTCTTAAGCAGTTGTTCATAATGCCTGATGGCTTGCTCACGAATAAGCCCTGTCAACAGCTCATTATTATCCGTATAAGGCAAGACATCTACTCCCTGATATCCATTTAGTCTGGTAGATAACTCATAAAATCGGTGTTCTGGTGGCACACAGACGGTCTGCTTATCAATAAAATCATTTGTCATTTTAGGTGTTTTCATTTAAACTTAATCAACTTCATTATAACACCAAAACTCAAGCCATGCCCTACTGCTTACACTGTGGCAATCCTGCCTCACACATCATACCTGATGGCGATACCAAAGAACGCCTTGTCTGCCCTGCTTGTGGCTATATCCATTATGATAACCCCAAGATCATCTGTGGCGTACTGGCTGTGCATGAAGGTCGAATTCTGTTATGCCGTCGTGCCATTGAACCACGCTATGGACTGTGGACGCTTCCTGCTGGCTTCATGGAGCTTGGCGAGACGATGGTAGATGGAGCAAAGCGTGAGACACTAGAAGAAGCAGACGGAATGGCAGAAAATACCAAGCTGTATACCCTGCTTGATTTGCCACAATGGGGGCAAGTTCACGCCATGTATCTGGCAAATCTAAAAGAAGGGAAATTCGGCATTGGTCCTGAAAGTCTAGAATGCCGACTGTTCTATCCACACGAGATAGACATGGACAATCTTGCCTTTGAGACGGTGCGACAGACCATTGAGCGGTATTTGGCGGATAAGGCAACATTGGAGAAACAAGGCAAAGATAGCGATGATTTTGATAATTATCCGCTACATGAAGTCCACCTCGCACAAAAACCATAGAACAATAAAAAAGCCATAGACATCGCATCTATGGCTTTTTTATTACTTGGATAGTACCTTGATTAGATAATACCTCGAGATTTTAGCAAGGCAGTAACATCAGGTTTTCTACCCATGAACTTCTCAAACAATGCCATCGGCTCATCAGATCCACCTTGCGACAGTACTGCATCAATAAAGTCTTGACCTGTCTTGCGATTAAACACCCCTTCTTTTTGAAAGCGTGTAAAACCATCACTAGCAAGCACATCTGCCCACATATAACCATAATAGCCTGCCGAGTAACCACCTGAAAAAATGTGGTTAAAGCTATGTGCCATACGCACCCAATCGGGTTCATTAACCACAGAAATACGCTGACGAATATCCTCACGAATACGAGCAATCGCACCTGTATCGCCTGATTGATATTCGCTATGCAAACGAAAATCAAACAAACCAAACTCAAGCTGTCTAACGATGGCTGTTGCCGATTGATAGTTTTTGGCGGCAGACATTCTATCAATCATGTCTTTAGGTAAAGGTTCGCCTGTCTGATAATGACCAGAAATCAAACCTAGCGTATCCATATCCCATGTCCAATTCTCTAGAATCTGACTTGGGAACTCCACCGCATCCCATGCCACACCATTGATACCAGAAACTGCTCGTACATCTACTTGAGTTAGCATATGATGTAAACCATGTCCAAACTCATGGAATAAAGTTTCAACATCTCTATGCAATAGCAAAGCAGGCTCATTGCCACTGGCGGCGGCAAAGTTACATACAATCATTGACACAGGCAACTGAATTGAGCCATCAGCCGTTTGATAGCGATTCATCACATCACTATGCCAAGCACCGCTTCGCTTATTCTCTCTAGCAAACAAATCCAGATAAAAAGAAGCAATGTGCTTACCTTCTTTGAATAACTCAAAGAATCTCACCTCTGGATGCAAGACGGGCACATCTTTTCTTTCACGCACAGTTAAGCCAAACAGACGATTGGTCAACTCAAACATACCCGACAGTACTTTATCTACAGGGAAGTACGCCCTTAACATCTCTTTATCAATGTCATAACGCTCTTGCTTGAATTTTTCGGTCAAATAAGACAAATCCCATGGCATCAGCTTATCTGTTTTAGACAACAGTCCTTTGTCTTTAGCATACTCCTCAAGCTCTTGAATTTCCGCTTTAGACTTAGAGTGAGTCTGTGATAACAAATCACCTAAAAAATCAAGCACTTGAGCTGGACTTTCTGCCATTTTATTTGCCAAAGAATACTCAGCATGAGACTCAAAACCAAGCAGTTTAGCACGCTCTAATCTGAGTTGTACCAGCTCGTTCATGATGGCGGTATTATCCCATTTACCAGCATTTGGACCTTGATCGGACGCACGAGTTCGGTACGCCTCAAACATTTGTTGTCTTAGTTTTCGATCATCAGCATAAGTAACGATGGCGGCATAGCTTGGATAATCCAAGCCGAAGCGATAGCCTAATAAGCCTTTTGACTCGGCTGATTTTTTTGCACTGGCTAAAGCAATATCACTAAGACCTTGTAGCTTTTGTTTGTCTTCAATAACAATCTCAAACCCCATCTCAGAATCAAGCACATTATTACTAAAATCTGTAGATAGCTCAGACAATCTGGTAGAAATTTCAGTATAGCGTTTAGCGTCCTCTCCTTCTAATGCCATACCAGACAGTCTAAAATCAAGCAAGGCGTTATCAATTGCCTTTTTTTGAGCTTTCGAATAACTGGCGTATTCTTTACCCTGTTTTAACTGATTAAAGGCATCGTACAGCGGTCGGTGCATACCAAACCATGTATAAAATTCTGTTAACGATTTCTGTGCATCACCATATACCTCTCGCAACGCTTCAGAGTTTTTTAAAGAATGCAACTGACTAATAGTAGACCACACACGCTCAAGTTTGTTTTGAGCATCTTCTAATGGGACATAGAAGTTTTGCCAAGTAATGCTCTCTTGTGTGGTTAACGCCTTGACCACATTGGTATTATACTCAATCACATAATCAACAGCAGGCTTGATGTGTTCAAGCTGAATGGCGGTAAAGTTAGGCAATCCTACAAAATCAAGCAAAGGGTTGTTTTCAAGCTCCTTGCTTAGCACGAGTGCTGTCGGATTTGCCACACCAAATTTTGGTAAGCTGATGGCAACCAAACTACCTAGACCCATTTGTAAAAAACGACGACGTTCCATAATAATCCTCCTGGTTAAGATTAAACAACTTGTCTTATTTTATCCAATATCAATAAGAGTGGTAGCTAGCTTATGCAAAACTCATCAAAAAGTCAAGGTATTTACCACCCAACCAAAAACCCCTATCATCTCTGGCAGGGGTTTTGGGTTAAAGCTGATGCTTTGTTTTGGTTTGTGTTGGTTTGTTAAAGATTAGCCTTTAACATTAGCAACAACACCAGCACCTACAGTACGACCACCTTCACGGATAGCGAAGCGTAGACCTTTGTCCATAGCGATTGGGTGGATAAGCTCGACACTCATCTCAACGTTGTCGCCAGGCATAACCATTTCAGTACCTTCTTGTAGAGTGATGGCACCAGTTACGTCAGTAGTACGGAAGTAGAATTGTGGGCGATAGCCATTTAGGAATGGCGTGTGACGACCACCTTCTTCTTTTGATAGTACGTATACTTCTGCGTCAAATTGAGTGTGCGGAGTGATTGAACCTGGCTTAGCAAGTACTTGACCACGCTGAACTTCTTCACGCTTAGTACCACGAAGTAGTACACCACAGTTCTCGCCAGCACGACCTTCGTCTAGTAGCTTACGGAACATTTCAACACCAGTACAGGTAGTCTTAGCAGTGTCTTTGATACCAACGATTTCAACTTCATCACCAACTTTGATGATACCAGACTCAACACGACCAGTTACAACAGTACCACGACCAGAGATTGAGAATACATCTTCGATTGGCATTAGGAATGGACGATCGATGTCACGCTCTGGCTCTGGGATATAGCTGTCTAGAGTGTCTAGTAGCTCAAGGATAGCTGGTTCGCCATATTGACCTTGATCACCGTTTAGACCTAGTAGTGCAGAACCTTTGATGATTGGTGTGTCATCACCTGGGAAGTCGTAGTCAGATAGAAGTTCACGCACTTCCATTTCTACTAGCTCTAGTAGCTCTTCGTCATCAACAAGGTCACACTTGTTCATGAATACCATGATGTATGGTACGCCAACCTGACGAGATAGTAGGATGTGCTCACGAGTTTGTGGCATTGGGCCGTCAGTTGCAGCAACAACCAAGATGGCACCGTCCATTTGAGCTGCACCAGTGATCATGTTTTTAACATAGTCAGCGTGACCTGGGCAGTCTACGTGTGCGTAGTGACGAGCTTGAGTGTCGTATTCAATGTGAGAAGTGTTAATGGTAATGCCACGTGCTTTTTCTTCAGGAGCTGAGTCAATAGCAGCGTAGTCTTTAGCTTCACCACCGTGGTGCTTAGCAGCAACAGTAGCGATAGCAGCAGTTAGTGTGGTTTTACCGTGGTCAACGTGACCGATGGTGCCTACATTTACGTGTGGTTTGTTACGTTCGAACTTGGCTTTGGCCATGATATTATTCCTTTTTTAGAATGCTTAAGATAAATGATTATCCAGCAAATGATTAACTGATTTATGATACGCTCAATTATCAAATACAACTAAGCGTATCATAGCTTTAGATCAAGCAAGCAACGAATTACTCGTCGTCGTCATCTTTAGCGGTGAACTTCTTGATGATTTCGTCAGCAACATTCTTCGGAGTTTCTTGATATTTTGCAAACTCCATAGAGTAAGTTGCACGACCTTGAGACATAGAACGCATTTGAGTGGCATAACCAAACATCTCTGCCAATGGTACTTCAGCACGAATGGCTTTGGTGCCACCAGGCAAATCATCCATACCTTGAACCATACCACGGCGACGGTTTAAATCACCCATGATATCGCCCATGTAGTCTTCTGGCGTTTCTACTTCAACTTTCATGATAGGCTCAAGCAGTGCTGGAGACGCTTGCATAAAGCCTTTTTTGAATGCCATAGAACCTGCCATCTTAAATGACAATTCATCAGAGTCAACATCGTGGTAAGAACCATCATATAGCGTCGCTTTAATATTCACTACAGGATAGCCTGCTAGAACGCCATTTTTCATACGCTCTTGAATACCTTTATCGACCGCAGCATGGTATTCTTTAGGTACAACACCGCCAACGATTTCTTCAGCAAATTCGTACTCAACTTCACCCATTGGGTCAAGTGGTTCAAGGCGTAACCAAACATGACCGAACTTACCACGACCACCAGTTTGGCGAACGAATTTACCTTCAACTTCAACGGTTTGACGAATGGTTTCACGGTAAGCAACTTGTGGTGCACCGATATTGGCTTCAACACCAAATTCACGCTTCATACGGTCAACAATGATGTCAAGGTGCAACTCACCCATACCAGAGATGATGGTTTGACCTGATTCTTCATCGGTACGCACACGGAATGAAGGGTCTTCTTTTGCCAAACGACCTAGAGCGATAGACATCTTCTCTTGGTCAGCTTTAGTCTTAGGCTCAACAGCCAAGCTAATAACTGGGTCTGGGAATTCCATACGCTCAAGAGTAATGACATTATCGTTGTCGCACAGGGTATCACCAGTGGTTACATCTTTTAGACCGACAAATGCTACGATATCGCCTGTACGAACTTCATCAACTTCGTTTTGACTGTTGGCGTGCATCTCAACGATACGACCAATACGCTCACGCTTCATCTTAACAGGGTTGTACACGCTATCGCCTTGTTTGGCAACACCTGAGTACACACGAACGAAGGTTAGGTTACCTACATATTTGTCGTTCATGATTTTGAACGCAAGTGCAGCAAATGGCTCGTCATCAGAAGATTCACGGCTGCCTTCGGTCTCGTCTTTGTCATCTAAAATACCTTTGATGGCTTCAACATCAGTTGGAGCAGGTAGGAACTCGATGACTGCGTCAAGCATACGCTGAACGCCTTTGTTTTTAAAGGCAGTACCACATAGCATAGGCTGGATTTCACATGCCAAAGTACGAGTACGCAAACCAGCAACGATGTCCTCACGAGACAAATCGCCTTCTTCTAGGTATTTGTCCATCAGCTCTTCTGAGCTTTCTGCAGCTGCCTCAACCATGTTGTTACGCCATTCTTCAGCGATATCAACCAAATCAGCAGGAATGTTGCCATACTCAAACTTCATGCCTTGAGATTCCACATCCCAAATGATGGCTTTCATTTCTAGTAGGTCAATGACACCTTCAAAACTGTCTTCTGCACCGATTGGCACAACCACTGGCACAGGATTACCGCCTAGACGAGTTTTTACTTGCTCAACCACACGGAAGAAGTTTGCACCAGTACGGTCCATTTTGTTAACAAATGCCAAACGAGGCACTCTATATTTGTTTGCTTGACGCCATACAGTTTCAGACTGAGGTTGTACACCACCAACCGCACAATAAACCATACATGCACCATCAAGAACACGCATAGAACGCTCAACTTCGATGGTGAAGTCAACGTGACCCGGGGTGTCAATTAGGTTAATGCGGTGTTCTGGGAATTGGTCTGACATACCTGACCAAAAGCAGGTGGTTGCAGCAGAAGTAATGGTAATACCACGCTCTTGCTCTTGCTCCATCCAGTCCATCGTTGCAGCACCTTCATGCACTTCACCGATTTTGTGGCTTTTACCTGTGTAGAACAAAATACGCTCTGACGTGGTGGTTTTACCTGCGTCAATGTGAGCTGAGATACCGATATTACGATATCTATTTAAGGGAGTCTTACGAGCCATAATTTTTCCTAGAAAAATTCTGATTAAATTTGGTGTCTGATGGTCTGTTAATAAACCATGACCACCAGATTTATCATTGGGTCAGATAGCAAGCACCCAACCCATGCCTTTTTGAAAAAGGCTAAATACACTTTTAATAAAATTAAAAGCGGAAATGCGAGAACGCTTTGTTAGCGTCTGCCATGCGGTGAACATCATCACGCTTCTTAATGGTAGCACCTTTACCTTCTGCAGCATCATTTAGCTCTCCTGCTAGGCGTAGAGCCATTGATTTTTCAGAACGCTTAGTGGCAGCATCAGCCAGCCAACGCATTGCTAGGGCTGTACGACGGGAGGGGCGTACTTCCATAGGTACTTGGTAGGTTGCACCACCCACACGGCGAGCTTTAACCTCTACTGTTGGGCGAACGTTCTCTAGTACTTCTTCAAAGAAAGCCACAGGATCTTCAACATTGCGTTTAGCGGCAACAGTTTCTAGTGCACCGTAAACGATTTTTTCTGCGACTGATTTTTTACCATCTACCATAACATGGTTAATAAATTTTGCGATGGTTTGGCTGCCGAATTTTGGATCTGGTAGGATTTCACGGGCAGCGACGACACGACGTCTTGGCATAATAGTTTCCTTATATCTTCAGGATAATCTGGTATAAAAGCTAGCTTAACCAGCCTTACTGCGTAAATGGGCTGGGCACACCACACCCTAAATACGCAAAAAATGTCTTTAGGCTTATGCCTTAGGACGCTTAGCACCGTATTTAGAACGGCCTTGCTTACGGTCTTTAACACCCGCACAGTCAAGTGCACCACGCACGGTGTGATAACGAACACCTGGTAGGTCTTTTACACGACCACCACGGATCAGTACAACACTGTGCTCTTGAAGGTTGTGGCCTTCACCGCCGATATAGCTAGATACTTCATAGCCAGAAGTTAGGCGTACACGGCACACTTTACGCATGGCTGAGTTAGGTTTTCTTGGAGTCGTAGTATATACACGAGTACATACGCCACGACGCTGTGGGCATGCTTGTAGTGCAGGTACTTTCGACTTTTCGGTAATGGTCTTACGACCCTTACGGATAAGTTGGTTTGTGGTTGCCATTGGCAATTTCTCCCGTTATTAACAATATGGCTAATCTAATGAAATAGCCGACTCTCCCCATTTAGGGGCAATATATTATAGATGAAAAGATAAAAAGATACAAGGGCGAATGAAAAATCATCCACCCTTGTGCCACTTTCTTATCAGTCATGAAGAAGTTTAGCTATCTTGTTCGTTGTCTTTTTGAGTGCTGTCCGTCAAAAGATGTGGGCGTCTTGGGCAAAAAGTTGCCATTGCCGTACCTAGCACTTCTTCAATGAGCTCACGATTATAATACACGCCTGCACCCACTGACGCCATCGGCAAGATTCGTGTAAACCAACTAACATTGAGCTTATCAATATCAATGTATCGTGAAAAATCATCAAGCTGCTTGGCAAAATTATCAGTCGTACGGTATTTTAGCCCAATATTTTTAAGCTCTTGCTTTAGACTTGAATCTTGAGCATTGATAAAAAACACATTCCCAAAGGCAAGTGCAGTTAAGATGACCTGTTTTTCTTGTAGCTTACTTAGGTTTGCCCCAGACAACACGCCATAGGCAATTTTTACACCCTCTACACCCACCAAAGGCTTATCATAAATCAGTGCAATCTGATAAACAGACTTTAACGATACCATCAGTAGCCATGCGGTATCTGCAATGACGCCTTTTACTCCAAACAGCCCAGACAATCCGCCCATCACCGCTAACGCTCGATTCTGATTGGCGATATCTCGTGCAAAATCATCACGCTCAGCATCGGTTAAACTTGACAGCTTATCAAAGCGACTGTCCTTTTGTAGGTCTTTTTTTGCCCAGTTGTTCGCCCAATACGCCGCCTTATCAAAGAGTTTTTTTGATAAACTACCCACCTCCATGCTTGGAGCTACCTTACCCACCAAAGACTGTGCTTTAGCAAGCCTACCACCAAATAATTGCGAACCAATGGTTGATGCTTGCATTCTAAAGGCATCTTCACCAAAATCACTACTACCCAAATCCACTGGGGTAAAATCCTTAGTAAAAGAAGCGTTCGTACCACGCAGATAAACACCAATCTTGCCAAGCAAAGACTGGCTCTCTTGTGAAGATTGCTCGCCTTGAGCTTGAATTTTTTCAACTTGAGTTTCAATCTGGTAAGCCATGTGATCTACTCGGTCTTGAGTGCTTTGCTTGACCTCCTCAAAAACCTCTTGAAGCTGGTCTTTTACTTCGTCCGCCTTCTCCCTGCCCTGCTCTAACACCTCTTGAGCTTTTTGTTTAAAATCCCCAATGACCGTTTGAGCTTTTTGTTGGGCATCGTTAATGACATCCCCTGCTTTTTCTTTTAACTCATCTGCTTTTTCTTGAAGCTCGCCTTTAACTGTATCTACTTTATCTTTGGCAGTCTCTAAAGTTTGCTCGGCTTTTACTTTGGTGTCGGCTGCCACATCCTCGATTTGTTCTTTTAAGTTGGTGATTTTTTCTGTGGTATCTACCTTTAACTCCTCAGTCTGACCCTGTACCACTTCTTTGACTGCTTGAGTTTGATGAACAACCTTATCTTTGACATCATCAATATCAGTCTTTATGTCAGCTGTTTGTTGTTTAATTTCTTTGGTTTTTTCTTTAGCAATGTCTGCTTTTGATTCAATCAGTTCTTTAGCCTGTTTTTCCACCGCTTTGGCTTCTTCGGCTTTATCTGCCTTTTGATCCGCTTCTTCTTTGACAGATCCTTTTACCACCAGTACATCTTGCACTGATTTGTTGGCAATATCTACATGACCCACAACCTCCACACCATCGGTATTTTCTAGGGCTTCGGCAAATTGGTCTAAATTGTCGGTTTTTGGTGTGTTTGACATGATTTTCTCCTTAAAAATTAACCATTAAAGAGTAACATAAACACACCAATTTCGCTAAATAAAAAGTTAGGCAAATTGTTACTATATCAATCAAATATTACAGAGCGTTTAGATAAGTAAGAATCCGTAGAAAAAATACACGGAATACTTTAGAAAACTTTTCCCATGCGTTAAATAATTTGTTACAATAGCACCAATACAAGTGTAAACTTTGAGACACTTGGCAATTTATTTAATTGATAAGGAAAAACCATGAAAAGAGTCGTGATTACAGGCATGGGCATTGTCTCAAATATCGGCAATGATTTAGCCACTGTTACCGACAGCCTAAAAACTGGAAAGTCTGGTTTGATTTACAATCAAAGCTATGCTGATAATGGCTTTAAGTCTTGCGTATCAGGCTCGATTGATCAAAGCCTACTTGATACCTCTGCCATTGACCGCAAACTAAAACGCTTTATGTCAGATGCCAGTCTTTATGCCTATGTGTCAGCACTTGCTGCCATAAAAAATGCAGGGCTAAGTGTAGATGATATCGCCAATAACCCACGCATTGCGGTCGTGGCTGGCTCTGGCGGAGCAAGCACCGCCGATGTGGTCAATTCGGTGGACAACATGAAAGCAAAGGGACTTCGTGGTGTTGGGGCGGTCTCTGTCCCAAAAATCATGAGTAGCACAGTATCAGCAACGCTAACCACTGGTTTAAAGATTAAGGGCATCAGTTATTCACTTTCATCTGCCTGTGCCACATCTAGCCATTGCGTGGGTCATGCGATGGAGCTGATTCAGCTTGGCAAAGCAGACATGGTGTTGGCAGGCGGTGGAGAGAGCGAGCATTGGACGCAATCGTGTATGTTTGACGCCATGGGAGCAATGAGTACTCAGTACAACGACACACCTACCACCGCAAGCCGTCCTTATGATGCCACTCGTGATGGCTTTGTCATCGCAGGTGGTGGTGGCATGGTAGTCGTGGAGACTCTAGAGCATGCACAGGCTCGTGGAGCGACAATTCTTGCCGAAATCGTGGGCTATGGAGCGACCTCAGACGGAGCGGAAATGGTCGCACCCAGTGGCGAAGGGGCAACTCGCTGTATGCAAATCGCACTGGCTCAAGCAGGGCTTGACACGGTGGACTATATAAACTCGCATGGCACCAGTACGCCACTAGGCGACATCACTGAGTTGCACGCCATCTCAGACGTGTTTGGCGGTGCGGACAAAACCCCGCCAATCAGCTCAACCAAATCCATGACGGGGCATAGCCTAGGAGCGGTGGGCGTACAAGAGCTGATTTATTGCGTGCTGATGATGAATCATGATTTTATCGCCCCAAGCATTAACATCACCAACATGGACGAACAAGCCAAGCCTTTTGACATCGTTCAGACCACACGCCAAACCGAGATTGACACCGCCATGAGCAATAGCTTTGGTTTTGGTGGAACAAATTCGGCCTTGGTGTTAAAAAAGTTTAAAGGCTAACAATCAAAAGGGCTGTGAAAAAAAAATCATAGCCCTTTTAGGTTATTCATTGAGTAAAAGTTCTTACAACCGTTCTTGGTGTCTTTTAATTTAAATGAATAAATGAGCTAAGTAAATCCATCAACCACCCCTTTTTCTTTTTCCTATTTTGTTTTACAATTTGCCTGTCATCAGTCTATTCACTTCCACCATGCTCACATACCCCATTCATACTACGCACACCCCAAGCCAACTGGTCGCACTCATTGCCACACATCACCCTGATTGGCAGGTGTGTTTTTTAAACAATAATCACCGCCCTGTCATCGGCATTCGCCCTGTCATATCATGGATAGCGACTTTTACAGATACGCTATTGATAGATAGACAAGCACGCCATACCAAATCTCAACGCTATACATCTACTTATACTGATTGGCAAAACGAGCTTATCGCCTATTGCCAGAACCAAACCATCACACCCACACATCAAGGCGACTACACACATGGCTTGATGGGTTTTATTGGTTACGACCTGTCCGCTCATGAATTAAATGCTGATATTGCCATCAAGCCAAATCAGCCTTGTGCTTATTTTGGGCATTATGATATTTATTTAAAGCCATGCGAATATGGATTTAGCTTGATTGGCATGAATGATGATGTGTACATTTTTGATGAAGTAAAAGCTACATTAAACGATTTACTCAATCAAAAATTACCACAACCAACATCCGCCCAATTTGTCCCATCATGGAAAAAGGTGGATTATGCCCATGCTTTTAATCAAGTTCAAGAATACATCAAAGCAGGCGACACCTATCAAATTAACCTAACCCAAAGTTGGCAAGCAGATTTGACCGACTTGGCAAGTTTTTTGCCCATTTTGGGGCGAACGATGAATGCCCCTTTTGCAGGTTATTTGTCATTAAATGGTTTTGAACTTTTGTCAGTATCGCCAGAGTTGTTTTTTGAGTTTTATCAAAAAAACAATCACATTCATCTTACCACCAAGCCCATCAAAGGCACACGCCCACGACACAGCGACCCTATGCTTGATGATGAACTAAAAAATGAACTGGCAAATAGCGAAAAAGACATCAGCGAAAACTTGATGATTGTGGATTTACTGCGTAATGATTTGGGTAAATACGCCCATATCGGCACGGTAAAAACCCCAAAACGCTTTGCCATTGAGAGTTTTCAAAATGTTCATCATATGGTTAGCACCATCACAGCACAATTAAATCATACGCATTCTCTGGAAGTGTTATTTGGTTCTTTGCCCGCAGGCTCTATCACAGGCACACCCAAAAAAAGGGCGTGTGAGATTATTCATGAATTAGAAGTCTCACCTCGTGGGGCGTATTGTGGGACAATGGGTTATCTAAATTTTGATGGGTCAGGCGTGTGGAATGTATTGATTCGCACCTTACAACAATCCAACAAATGCGAGCTTTGGGCAGGTGGCGGCATTACTATCAAATCTGATATGGCTGATGAATACCAAGAATGCACCGACAAGGTGGGGGCGATTATCCGACTGATGGCACAGTCCTAAGTCTTAAGCCCTAGCTTAAGACAAGCCCTAAAAATCCGCCCTTTTTGGACGGATTTTGGGTTGGGTCAAGATAAGCACCGCTTAAATCGCCTGCGTGCGTTCAATGAGCCACGCCTTAGCATCACCATCAACCAAATCAAGTAGCTCATCATGCACTTTTTGATGATAGTTGTTCAACCAGTCTTTTTCTTGAGCAGTCAATAGCTCGGGCAAAATCAAGCGAGTGTCAAACGGACATAAGGTCAAGTCTTCAAATTTAGCAAACTCACCATATTCGGTGCTATGAGCAGGTATGGTTGCTACTAGGTTTTCTAGGCGAACACCCCACTTACCCTCACGGTATAACCCTGGCTCATTACTGGTAACCATGCCAAGTTGCAGGGTGCGTTCTGGCAACACAGGTGCAGTACGAGAGATGACTTGTGGACCTTCATGAACATTTAGAAAATAACCCACGCCATGACCTGTGCCATGCCCATAATCAAGACCCTGTTGCCATAGCTGATTGCGTGCCAGTACATCAATCTCAGCCGATAAAATACCCACAGGATAAACCGCCATGGCTAGGGCAATATGTGCCTTTAAAACAAAAGTAACATCACGCTTTTCATCATCGCTGATATCGCCCACGCCTGCCATACGAGTAATGTCGGTTGTGCCATTATAATACTGAGCCCCTGAGTCAATCAGTAGCAATCCAGAACCTTTGATATTGGCATGATACGCTTGGGTCGCCTTATAGTGGACGATTGCCCCATTGCCCTGAAAGCCAGCAATGGTATCAAAACTTGCCGAAACATAGTGTGGCTGTTTACTACGAGCCTCGGTCAGCATATCGGCAATATCAAGCTCACTGGTGGCAACACTTTCTTTGATGCGTTTTTCAAATTCACTAAAAAATTCACACAACGCCGCTCCATCTTGTCGCATCGCTTGGCGAATATGGGTCAATGCTGATGTGGTCTTGACCGCCTTAAATACGGTGCTTGGGTTGGTGGCATGTACAACGCTTAGCCCACCTATCTCTTTTAGCGTACCGACACTCACTTTGGCAGGATCAATCAGTAGCACGCCTGATAACATTGATAACGCCTTAGACACATTGTCATAATCATCAATCTGAACACCTGCTGCCAGTAGTACTGCTTTTGCTGCGTCATTTAGTTTATTTTGATGAACAAATAAAGTTGCACAATCTTGGCTGATGAGTAAGTGCGACAAGAAAACAGGGTTGAACGACACATCACTACCACGCAGATTGGTCAGCCATGCGATGTCATCAAGACTAGAAATCAGATGATGATCAGCTCCCAACTCACTCATCTTGGCACGCACTTTGGCGAACTTAGCAGTAGCAGATTCATCAATGAACAACTCACCGTGCGGATAAATTGGACTATCTGGCAAGGCAGGACGCTCATGCCATACTGACTGTAATAGATCAGATTCGGTGGCAAGTTTAATGTTTTTGTCCTTAAAAATCTCAGATAAAGTAGTACTCTCCGATACAGACAGCACCGCCCCATCAATCGCAACCGTCGCACCACTTGGTAGATTTTCTGCCAAAAACTTACCAAAAGTTGGGTGCCCTTGTGTCATTTTTTTAAGTTCGATGCCTGTACCTTCAAGCTGTATGGGTGCTTGTACCCAATAGCGTGCATCCGTCCACAGCCCTGCAAAGTCTTGGGTGATGACCAAAGTGCCCACAGAACCTGTAAACCCAGAAACCCATTCACGACCTTGCCAATAGATAGGCAAATATTCTGATATGTGCGGATCAGCCGATGGGATAATCAATGCGTCAATTTGATGCGACTGCATCACAGCTCGAAGACTCTGCACACGCTCACGATGGATGTTGGTTGTCATATCCGCTCCTTTTTTGGGAATTGTTAAGATTGATAATCAATGACAATTGATAGTAAATGCTTGGTTATTCTATCACAACTTGTTTGGATTTGCTTGATGATAAATACAAATAAAAAACCTTGCTCATCGAGCAAGGTTTTATCTGCAAAAATAACTTAAAAATCAAGAATGCTTCTTTAAGTTATCCTAATAACAATCAGGCTTATTTTTGCTTGTCCGTTTCAGTAGTCTTCTTGAGTAGCTTGCTTGTCTTCTGCCACCTTAGGCGTTGGAGCGGTATTGGTGGTATCTGCTGGTGCAGTCTGAGCAGCAGGCTTATCTTCAGTTGCTGTTGCTTGAGTTGGTGCTTGGGCATCTTCTGCCGTTTGCTCAAGTTTATCTTGAGCTTCAGCCACTGCCGTGTCGCTCGCTTGAGTAGGCTGTGCTTCTGCCGTGCTTGACTCTACAGTCTGTTCTTGTTCAGTTGGTGTTGCTGGCTGATGCTCGCCTGCTGGACGGAGAAAAGCAGAAATACCAATAGCAACAATCATCACAAGTAAAAGAACGATACCAACAAGAGCTGTAACCGACTCTTTGATTGGGTTATTATTTGATGCATCATGTGCCATAAATCACCTGTCGTAACGATGGGTTAATTAAATTAAGTATTTTGGATAACGGTTTGGGTAAACTTTACCCTATTATATACCAATTTTTGTATTTTTGTACAATTCCTTTCGCATATCAAGGAATTATTGTACAAAAAGCTTACTAAATAGCCCAAAAATCAATCACGCACGCCTTTGGCGGTATAATATCTTTGGGTGCGGCTGCTTGATATACTGCTTTTTCTTGCCACAAAGCTAAATACAATCAACAATAAAGCCAGTGCCAATATCGGATAACTACCAAAGCGTACAAATGGCGTCACACCTATTAGACTTGGCACTTCGCCACGCAATACCGTACGCTCAAACTGCGGCACAATGGCGTCAATACCACCTTTGTGATTGATGATGGCAGTTACACCTGTGTTGGTAGCACGCATAAAATATCGTCCTGTCTCAAGGCTACGCATCTGCACTATTTGTAGGTGCTGCCAAGGTCCTGCTGTCGTGCCAAACCACGCATCATTTGAAACCGTTACTAGCACATCGGCATTTTTTGCATTATGGCGTGTGGTATCAGGATAGGCGACCTCATAACAAATCGCCGCACCAATGGTGTGGTCTTTCACTGCCAATGGCGATTGATTGGCATGACCACGACTAATGCTCATCAAGCCTTGCATATTATCCAGATTTGGTAGGATATTTAGCATTCCTTCAAATGGAATATACTCGCCAAATGGTACAAGCTGTTGTTTCCTGTAAAGACTATCGCCAGTAGCATCAATCGCCGCCACACTGTTGTAAATCGGTGGATAGGCGTGTTTATTCTCATCATAACCCTTTAGGTCTCGGTAAAGCAGTCCTGTTATCCAACTTGACTGGCTGTCATGAGCTTGTTTTGCCATGTCTTGCAAAAATGGCATGGCTTCATCATGAAACATCGGAATTGCTACCTCAGGCCATACCACCACATCACGCCCCCACTCGCTCTTTGTGAGATTGTCATAAATCTCAAGCGTCTGTGTTTGATAGTCAGTGAGCCATTTCATATCTTGAGAGATATTGCCTTGCACCAAAGACACGGACAGCGTTCTGCCATCAGGCTCAACCCAATCCACCGACTGAAGCACAAAACCTACCAATATGGCAAGTATTGACAGCACCAAAAATCCAACTTTTTGGTAAAATAACTCAACCACCGATGCGGCAAACAGCACCACCACAAAGCTGATACCAAAGACACCAAGCACAGGGGCAATACCAGAAATCCACGACTGCTCAGTAAAGGCATATCCCACAAACAGCCAAGGAAAGCCTGAAAGCACCCATGTTTTTAGCCATTCTTGCACCACCCACAATGACGCAAATGCAAGTGGCTGACGACCCAAAAAACGCACAAATATGCAAGCAGATACCGCATGAAACAGCCCCATAATCAGTGCCATCAGCCCAATCATCATCGCCGCCGCCCACGCTGGTACATGACCATACTCATGAATAGAGTTGTACAACCATGACGCACCAACCACCCACACACCAAAACCATACGCCTGCCCAATCCAAAACGCTCGGCGAGTGCTCATCTCATTGATGAGCAAGGCATATACCCCCATGACAGAAAAAATGGCAAGTGGCCACAGATAATACGGAGCAAGCGAAAAACTAAATACCAACCCCGCCACAAGCGATAATAGCATGGCAAGAGCGATGGGAAGTCTTGGTGTGGAGATTTTTGCCTTGCCCTGCTTACTGGCAATGACTGATTGATGAATGGATTGGACTGTCATGATACAAGCTACTTAAAATACTAAAAAATAAGTTAAAAATAAAAATGGTAAAAATAGGTCAATCGCCACAGCAAAAAACACCGTCAGACCTGCCCAAATATCACATTCTAGATAAAATGTTGTGCCCAATAATACCAATAAAATCTTCTGCCAAGATGAATGCAAATAACGCAGCGATGGACGATAAATCAATCATACCCAGATTCGGCATGATACGGCGAAAGGGAGCGATGATGGGTTCGGATAATTGCATGGCAATGTGTATGACCGGATGGTTGGCATTAAACAGCATAATCGCCCAACTCGCCACCACAGAACCGATGATGATATAACGCATCATTGATAAAAACTTAATAATCGCCTGTAGCGTCCCTGCAAAAAACAGCGTAATCTCATTGATGGGTCGTTCAAGAATGAACGCATTCGCCGCCAAATTGAGCCAATACAGCATCAGCATGAGCAAAATAGCAGCAAGACTGATGCGACCTGCTCCCACATTCGGCACAGCCCTTGATAGCGTATCTACGATACCTGTCATGCGCTTGATGGCTTGGGCGTAGGGGTTGCTCGCTTCAATCTCGGCAAACCCAAACATAAAGCGAATGAATAATACCAGCAACGCAAAGTTGATGAGCATATTAACAATAATATAAAGTGGCGTGTTCATAACTGTCTGTCTGTATAGATGAAATGGTCAAAGGCTAAGCTGACGGCTTGCCAAGTTCTATGCTGCGGTCAACACACGCTTGCATTCCTGCCCGAATGACTTCGCCGACATCACGCTCGCCAAAGACAGCCAAAGCTGCTGCGGTCGTACCGCCTTTTGAGGTTACCTGCTCACGCAAGGTCTTAGGGTCATTATGTCTAGCAAGCTCGCCTGCACCGATAAGGCTTTGAATGACTAGTGCCTTTGCGTCATCAGTACCAAGACCAAGCTCGACCGCCTTATCAATCATGTGTTCTAGGATATAAAAAAAGTAGGCAGGGGCAGAGCCTGCCGCCGCTGTTACTGCGTGCATCAGTGCTTCATCATCAAGCCAAGCCACAAGACCAGATGCACTCATGATGGCGTCTGCTACCGCCTTGTCCGACTCGCTAACATCTGCTTTTGCATACATTCCTGTCGCCCCAAGACCGATGGCTGATGGCAAGTTTGGCATACTACGCACCACTCTTTGATGACCGCCCAGCCACGCACACAGCGTATCCACCGTCAGACCTGCCGCTACCGACAGCACCAACTGACCTGACAGATGGGGGATAAGCTCTTGACAAACCCCTTGCATCCCTTGTGGCTTGACCGACAAAACCACCACATCAGCATCAGACACAACTTCATTGACATCGTCAGGGCTGACCGCCTGCACACCTTTGGCAACAAAAGAGACTCTTTTTGGCTCATTGCGGTCGGATACGGCAATCTGAAAATCTAACCCTTTGTCCTGTTTTAGTTTTAGCAGTCCATCAATGATGGCATTTGCCATATTGCCACCACCGATGAAGGTGATTTTTTTTGCTGATAAGATGCTCATGTTATTTCCAATGTATCTAAATGACATCATTGTACACCATCTGCGTCCATCACGCAAAGTAAGCACCCACGCCTGCCATCTCGCTTGCTGTATCAAGTCTCCACGCCCTATTGACACTCACAAGCAATACAGGGCGACCTGTCGCATAAACCACCCATACACTTTGTCTTAGCCATGCAGCCAGTCCAAGCGTCTGCATGAATTTTTTGCCAGACAGTTGTCTACCCCCAAAAGGTATGCTCATCTGCCTATCCCAAGCCACCACTTGTAATGGCACGCCGTGCAACCCATCAGGAACTTGCCATACAAGTGATACATCAGCCAATGTTTTTAGTACCACTTTACCTGATGAAATCAGACCATTGCAAGACTGGGCAGGCAACATCAAACAATCCCAAACCGGCTGACGATAGCGATACAAATACCCTTGATAATAACAGATGACATAAGCAGACACACCCTGCCAAAACAGTCGAGTCTGATGATTGGTGTCTTGTCTATGAATCAGTTGCAGTATATCATGAATCAGCCGATGAGCAGGTGGCACAGGCTCACCCACTGCTAGCCAACGATGAATGAGTGCTGACTGCACAGACTTAGGCAACCGAACAACTTTATCAACCGACAATACTTGAACATTAGAGCGACAGCCAAGCTGTTTGACATTGCTCTCAGACAGTTTGTCATCAATGAGCATCTGCACCATGTCATCTGCATCTGCTAGCAACTGACTACTGCGGGCAATGTTTTGTATCATCTTTGGGTTGATCTGTTCAAATATGGGTAGCACATGGTTACGCAGTTTGCCACGCACATGGGCATCGTCAGTATTTGTTGGGTCATCAACATATGGCAACTGGCATTCTTTGGCAAAACGACTGATACTCTTTCGGTCAGTATGTAATAACGGTCGCCATAACCACACCGCCTTATGCCCATCATGTTTTTTTTGCCAAGTACGCATCGCAGACAGTCCACGCACGCCTGCCCCATCAATCAGACGCATGAGTAAAGTCTCTGCTTGATCGACTGCATGATGTCCCAACATCAGCACATCGCCATCATTCATCACATAAAGCATCGCTTGATAACGGCACTCTCTGGCATTGGTCTCGTTGGCGTGCGTTAAGCTAATGCGTTGTACATGGCAATCAAAACCATTATCCACCGCCCAATCCGCCACCAACTTCGCCCAGTCATCATTGGCACACTGCCAACCATGATGGATATGTAAAATGGTGGGCAAAGAATCAATCTTGCCTTGCTCATACAGCAGTTTGCAAGCGAATGCCAACGCCAACGAATCTCGCCCACCACTGCAAGCAAGATAGCACCGCCGATGTGCCAAAAAATCACGGCACTCCCCAAAAGCATCCGAAAGTTTATCCAACATACTGCACAAAAAAAGACCAGAATGCGATATTCTAGCCTTTTTGGGGTAAATTTGATAGATAAATTTATTCATCACTACAAAGATACAGAAGAATCAAATGCCATCAACCTTTGGTAGCGTTTTTCTAACAGCTCATCGGTCGGCAAAGCTGACAACTGTGTTAATTGACACGCCAACAGTTCTTTTAAGGCACTCATGACCACCTCAGGGGATTCGTGTGCACCCGCCCCTTCTGCGATGACCTCATCAACAAGACCCAACTGGTGTAGATTATTGGCGTTTAGTTTGAGTGCTTCTGATGCGTCAGGGGCTTTTTCGGCAGTCTTCCATAAAATAGACGCACAGCCCTCTGGCGAGATGACCGAATAGATGCTATTTTCTAGCATATTCACCTTATCTGCCACACCGATTGCCAACGCCCCACCTGAACCACCTTCACCAATGACCGTAGCGATGATGGGTGTTTTTAGGCTACTAAATACAGCAATAGACTTGGCAATCGCTTCTGCTTGCCCACGCTCTTCTGCACCCACACCAGGATACGCCCCTTGTGTGTCAATGAAAGTAAATACAGGCAAGCCAAAGCGTTCGGCAAGCTGTACCAAACGGATAATCTTGCGATAGCCTTCTGGGTTTGCCATGCCAAAATTATGGGCGATACGCTCACGAGTTGAGCGACCACGATGCTGACCCACTACCAATACAGGTTCACCGTTAAAACGAGCCAACCCACCCAAAATCGCCCTATCATCAGCAAATGCCCTATCGCCATGCAACTCATCAAATTCTGTAAACAATGCCGATACATAATCCAAAAACAGCGGACGCTTGGCATGGCGAGCAAGCTGAACACTTTCCCAAACTGTACTCATCTTTTTTTATTCCCAATGAACAAATGTAAACTTAGTTAGTTTAGCATATTTTTTATTTTGTGGCATCTTTTTTTATCAGTGCCTAATTATCTAGGGCAAGCCATCACATCCAGACACACCCCCCATTTGGCAAACTGTGCCACATCTAGGGTAAGCTGTGAGTAGATGAGTGTCTCGTGTAGACCTTCTCCTACCGTTACTTGCCAATGATTTTTGGTAAGTATTTTTAAGGAGATGGGGGCGGCTTTGGTCGTTCGGCTTTGGTTTGCTTGTACGGCTAGGCGTAAAATCAAGCACAGATGAGCCAGTTTTCTTCCGCCCAAATTCTCGGCAGCCTCTAGGTTTTCTGATTTTAGTTTGCGTCTGTGATTAAGAGCGATATGTGCCATCATCGCTTGACCGACTTGTGAAAACCCTGCAATGTCCGAAAACTCAAGCAAATAAGCACTGTGTTCTTGATAATGACTATGACCGATGGCAAGACCGATTTCATGCAGATTGGCGGTTCGTCTTAATAGGTCTTTGTCTTCATCACTAAAGTCTAAAGCGTCTTTGGCGACATCAAACAATCTGGCACAGGTCGCCATCACACGCCCTGCTTGCTTAATATTGACCGAATATCGCTGTGCCATCGCTGCCACAGAGCGATCTCGAACATCTTCGTTGCTTAGGCGACCGAGCATATCGTACATCACGCCTTCACGCAATGCCCCATCAGAATAGCCAAGCTGTTCTACGCCTAAAGTTAGCATGATGGCATACAACTCTGCCACACCTGCAGGAAATACCGCTTGGCGGTGGGCTTTTACCCCCTCAAAGTCAATCTTATCAATGCGTCCTAACTTAATCAGACGGCGTTTTAGCTTTTGCATACCCTGTAGGGTAATAAACTCATCAGCAAGACCCAACTCTTGTAAGACCAATAACGCTGCCTTTGCTGTGCCTGATGAAGCAATGGCGTTATCCCAGCCCACTTTTTTGTAGCGTTTTTCTATGGGTAACAGCTCGGTTTGGGTGGCTTTCATCGCTTTTTCAAAGGCGGATTCGGTGATTTTACCACCAGCAAAAAACTTCTTGGTAAAAGACACACAGCCCATCTGCAAAGATTCCATCTCAATAGGCTCAAAGCCTTGACCGATGATAAACTCGGTTGAGCCACCGCCGATGTCAATGACTAAGCGTTTATCCGTACTGGCATTAGAATGCGATACACCCAAATAAATAAGGCGAGCCTCTTCACGACCTGAGATAATCTCAATCGGCTTGGGAAGTAGCTGATTGGCACGCCTGATGAACTCTTGGGCATTGACTGCTTTACGCAGGGCGTTGGTGGCGACCACACGCAGTAGATTGGGATTGATTTCGGTCAAATGTTGGGCGAAGCGATGCAAACAATCAAACCCTCTTTGCATTGCCTCTTCTGACAGCACATTGTTCTCATCAAGACCTGCGGCAAGTTGTACTTTTTCTGAGATGGATGCAACCTTGCGAATCTCGCCATGATCAAGTCTTGCAATCGCCAGATGAAAGCTGTTTGACCCCAAGTCAATTGAACCGATTAGCTCTTCACGACCAACGAGTGCCTCTGCTTCACTGATGGATTGGGCGATTTGTTGATGGCGGGCGGTGGTATCTATCATGACAGGTTTCATAACAACTCTCAATTTTTTATAACCGTTTGGTCTTATCATTGATATACTATCATTCAAACGCTAAATTGCCAATAACCAAGATGACAAAACCCTATTCTGCAACCAATTTTTACCAAAGAGATGGCAAATAATACCGCCCATAAACCCAATATTATTAAGGCAAGTTATGGGTGTTTAAGAGACCATCGAAGTGATAGAGTACAATTTACTAAAAAATTATTGAAAAGATGCTAATCGCTCATTACAATAAAATTTCTCAATCAATCAGAAAATCAACAAGGGAGTAACCATGCTAGGTCGTTCTACAAATAAATTATCAAAAATCATTAAATTCTTTGCTAAAGATTATGCTAGTATGCTAAGTATTAATAACATTATCGGAATACATAACAAAACTTTTTTGTTAGAAAAAATAAAAATAGAAAAATCCCCTAACTGTATTTATTGTGGTGTTGATCGCCATGTATAAATACAAAAGGTTAATTTTAAGCGAAGTATCCGTATCTTCGACCAGAATGCTCATTGGTGCATCTTCAACTATCTATATGATCATTAGTGGTTTAAGCTTGTATCAAGTTGGTATAATAAAGAGTTTTCAAGCCATAGTTATATTGCTCTTAGGGTTTTTTATAGGGATAATATCCGACAGAATTGATAGAAAGCACCTCTATGTATTGGCTGTATTTTTTTCTTTCATTTGGCTACTATTAAGCTACATGGCTGGCAACAGTCATGGTAATAGTTTTGAGTTATTTTTTTTGGCAGAATTATTTAATGCTGTGTCCTTGTGTATCTTTCAAAATAATAATCATGGGTACCTTGTAGATACCTATAATAGCCAATTTAATGATAATGATACCAAGAAGATTTTTGGCAAAAAGTCCTATCTTGAATTCTTATTCATGTCGATTGCATCTTTGATTGGTGGGGTATTGTATCAGCTCTTAAAAGGTAATCTATTCTTACTAACTTCAATTATGATGTTTATGGTTTTTATAATAGGTATTTTTTATTTGCCTAATTGCAAGACAGCAGTTGAAAACAACCATTCATTCAAGGTTTTTGATAAAAAATATTTTGCCTTAATTTTTGAGAAATTTGAATTTTATAAAAAAAGCATATTTCTTTTTTTAATATTCAGTCTATACTTTCAGATAATAATTCAGTATTGGCAGATTATCATTGATGTCTTTGATATGGTAAAAAATAATGAATTTATATTAGGTCTTACTCTATTTTTAATGATGTTAGTACAGTCTTTTTCTGGAAAAATTTTAGAAAAATATAAAGTATTTTCTGATTTTTATATTTTATCAATATTTTTCTTGGGGCTGCTTTTTTGTATGATTTCTCTGCAAATACAAGGGTATTTAGGGTTAGCTCTATTTATATTGGGTGTATGTGCAAATCTTTTCTCCATAAGATATTTAATTACAGCTACCAATTCAAAAATACACGCCAACATCCCATCTTATATTAGAGCTAAATATGATATGGTTTTAAATACTATTTTAAGATTATTGACAGCAGTCCTATTGCTTTTTATAGGGTTTATTTCTGATAAGTTTGGGGTAAGTGTCATTGTTTATTTTGGGCTAATCCTAAGTGCGATTAGTGCAGTTATAGCTCTCAAAGTAAGAGATAATTTTAGATTGCCAAAAATCCGTTTCTATGTTGCAATATAAGCGGATTTTTCACTAGACACCCTAACTGCAAGACAAAACCCATCTGCCAACCTAAAACCTTTTTATTTTGTTGGTTAGGATTTTGTATGCTTTTGCCTTAACTGCTTTGCACCAAACAATTGGTACAGACAAATAACCACCTAAAACCCATCGCCTACCCAGTGCTTTATGTCATCAGGCAATGGTGCCTCAAACACCTGCACGCCCTCTGTCATAGGCACGGCTATCCGCCAAGCGTGCAGGCATAGGCGTTTGATGCCTACTTGTTCCGCCAGTTGTTGCTCATTTTTGGACTGATATTTATCATCGCCAAGCAAGGTATGACCGATACTTGCCATGTGGACACGAATCTGATGGGTGCGACCTGTCAAAGGGCTTGCCTTCACCAAACTCACTGGCATACCATCAATAAGAAAACAATCCAGCACTTCTATTCTCGTCTGCGATGGCTTGCCTGCTTCATCTACTCTGACACGCCGTTCGCCACTATTTAGGGTGTATTTTAGTAGGGGTTTATCAATCAGCTGACTACCCATCAGCGTACCATGAACCAGGCACAAGTAGTCTTTTTTGATGGTTTTTTGGCGAAAATGCTCTTGTAAATCCTTTAGGACACTGCGTTTTTTGGCAATCAATAACAACCCTGATGTCTCTTTATCAATGCGATGAATCAGCTCTAGGTATTTTTTCGCTGTTGCCACTCGCATCGCCTCAATCACCCCAAAACTCTCGCCAGACCCACCATGCACCGCCAAGCCGTGCGGTTTGTTCAACACAATCAAACCTTCATTTTCAAAAATCACCCTACCTAGCAGACCATTAGCAAAACTCTCAGACACCACAGGTTCATTACGCACCGAAAGCCTGATGGGAGCGATACGCACCACATCGCCCACATTGAGACGGCCGTGTGGCTTACAGCGTTTTTTGTTGATGCGGATTTCATCATCTCTGATGAGTTTATATAAGTGCGAGCGTGGCAAACCCTTTAAGCGAGCAAGCAAAAAATTATCAATACGCTGACCGTCTTGGTTGGCAGTTACGGTAATAAAATTAACACGACCAAAATCACTGATGGTCTCATCGGCACTTTGGTTGGTTGGGTGACTTGGGCGGTGATTGGTGGGTTTTTTGGTGAAATTTTGAGTTTTTTTCATGTTTTTGCCAAAAATGGTTATTTTTTTGTAGGAAAATTGGTAAATTTTTGGTATAGTTTAGCATGTTGCGTAAAAAAAGGCGAAGCTCTAAACAAAAAGAGACCGCTTGCCTATGATGATTTGTCAAATCGCTTATAAAATATCGGTTCACAACGCCTGATTTTATAACCGCCAAGCGAACGCAAGGCAGCAAGAACGGACTGACACACCGACCTGACCATCACCGCAACCGACAATACATATTTTTTGGCAACCATGCCGCAACATTCGTTTGAGAGACGACCCATCATTTTGATGTGAATCGCCCTTTGGCTGTTTTTGCCAAATGGCAAATTTAGTAAGTTTTTTTATTGTTGTTAAAACATCGCCATGTGTTGGCTCAGATACACAAGACAAACTCTGTATCCGACCAAGAAAACCCCAACGCATGACGAACCGTTGATGACATCATTGGTGCAAGCAATGATAACCAGATGGCAATTAGCACGCCATCATCACATACTTTTTTTGATGACACTTGGGCTTTTTGATACATTGATTGGCGTTATTGATACGCCATGATGAATACAAACTCAAAACAACGGTGGCTTCATCAGACAACACAACACTTTTAGACAACAGCTTTTAGGTGATTTTTTTGATACACCATCAAATCAATCGCACAACTCACTCAATGTATTTTTGACCGCCATCAGGCAGTCAACGACCCACTCAAACGATGTTGCTTAACCTAGCTTGGCAGCCCCAAGCATATCATTAAGGAACATCATGAAACGCATTTTAATCAACGCCACACACAACGAAGAAATTCGTGTCGCACTCTGCAAAGACAATCATCTGTATGATTTTGACCTAGAAAACCGCACTCGTGAACAAAAAAAGGCGAACATCTACAAAGGTCATATCACTCGTGTTGAACCATCACTAGAAGCAGCATTTGTTGAATACGGTTCGGTCCGTCAAGGCTTTCTACCCCTAAGAGAAATCGCCCCAGAATACCTACACGGCAATGTGCGTGAAGACAACATCAAACAACTCTTAAAAGAAGGCGATGAGGTCATCGTACAGGTTGAAAAAGAAGAGCGAGGCAATAAAGGTGCTGCCCTATCCACTTATATCTCGCTGGCCGGTCGCTATCTGGTACTGATGCCAAACAACAGCAAGGCAGGCGGTATCAGTCGCCAAATCTCGGGCAAAGTCCGTGAAGAGATGAAGCAAATCATCGCCAGCTTATCCATTCCTAAAGGCATGAGTGTCATCGTGCGTACCGCTGGGCTTGGTAAGGGTTTTGACGACCTACAAAACGACCTAAACCACCTGCTAGACATTTGGAGCTCTATTTTAGACCAAAACAAAAAACGCCTAAGCCCTTGCTTGGTTCACCAAGAAGCAGGTGTGGTTACTCGTGCCGTGCGTGATTATCTACGAGATGACATCAGCGAGGTGTGGATTGATAGCGAACACGCCTACAATGAAGCCGCCAACTTCATCGCTGCTGTCATGCCAGCACAACTGGACAAACTGCGTAAATACACAGAATATGAACCAATGTTTGCTCGCTTTGGTATCGAACGCCAAATAGAAACCGCCTATCAGCGTGAAGTGCGTCTGCCATCAGGTGGCTCAATCGTCATTGACCAGACCGAAGCGATGGTCTCTATTGACATCAACTCATCAAAATCCACCAAAGGCTCAGATGTCTCTGAGACCGCTTATCACACCAACCTAGAAGCAGCTGATGAGATTGCTCGTCAGCTACGCCTAAGAGATATGGGCGGTTTGATTGTTATTGATTTTATTGACATGAACGATCCACGCCACCAAAAAGATGTTGAAAAGCGTCTGATTGATGCAACTCGCCATGACCGTGCCAGAGTACAGTTCGCCGAAATCTCCAAATTCGGTCTGATGGAGATGAGCCGTCAGCGTCTGCGTCCATCGCTAGAAGAATCCACAGGCTACATCTGCCCACGCTGTCATGGCAATGGCATGATTCGTGATTTGCGTTCACTTGCCCTATCCATCATGCGTCAGATTGAACAAATCTCCTTAAAAGAACGCACAGGCGAAATCCAAGCAGAAGTGCCGACCGAGATTGCAGCGTTCTTATTGAACGAAAAGCGTGAAAGTCTGGTCTATCTGGAGCAAGACTCTGGCACACGCATCACCATCTTGCCACACGCACATCTTGAAAGTCCAAACTTTAGCCTACACTTCAACCCAGATGGCTTTGCTCCGTCTAGCTACGAACGCATCGTTAATGCCGAAGAAGAAGAGATGGAAGATCGTGGCTATGAAGTTAATTGGCAGGCACACAATGAAACTGGCGATGCTAATGTGCCAAATCGTTGGCAAAAAGCCCAAACCAACACAGACCATCGCAAAAAGACCGCCGACAGACCAGATAAACAAGATAAGCAACCTAAGACGCAAGCAGAACCACAATCACAGCCACAAGTAGCGGCTTGGCTATCCAACCTGTTCGCCCCAAAACCACAAGCAAAACTGGCAGGGTCATTGAATAACTCAAGTGCCGCCGCCGCCATTGAGTCCATCGTCAATGGCGGTGGTATCAGTCTGGGTGCTAGCGGTGTGGCAACCATCATCAATCAAGACAGCTCACCAAAAAAAGAAACACATCAGCGACCTACAAAAGACAAGGCTGAGCGTGAAGAGACCCAAGAGCGTAGAATCAGACACAAAAAAACCAAAAAAGAAACACCAACCGAAGAGACCAAAGACCTAAAAACCCAAAAAACAGACAAGACCGACAAGACAGACCAAAAACCCAAAAAAGAAGAATCAGCCTATCCAAAAAGAGAAGCCGGTTCACGCCGTGAAGCACGAGGCGAGATAGTCCGTGAAGAGACGCTCACACCAGAGAACAACAGAAATCTTAAAAAAGACCACAAAAAAGCCAGTGAACAGCACACCAAAAAACACGCTGAACATAGCAATCCTGATGAAGTCGTGGTCAGTATCAAAGCAATCCCAACCAACGAGTCGGCAGGCAAAGTGGTTCATCTATCCTTAGATAACAGCAAGCCCATCACCCAAGCCCAAGCTGACATCAGCGATGATGACAGCCACACCGCACCGACCAAAGCGGTGGTTGAGACAGTGATTGAGACAGTAGCCAAGTTCAGCTCTGATGATACACAGGCACTATCTGTACAGGCTCAAGCCGACCACGCCCCTGCCAATCACAAGATAACAACTGATGATACGCTTCAACAAGACGAGCCAAAACAGCCGGTGGTTGAGCAAACACAGCCCAAGCAGGTAGCCCAAAGCGTGTTCACCCATGACGCTCGCATCAGTAAACTTGCCCTACAGATGGACAAAGCAACAAACGACCCACGAGTCGTCATGGCAGTTCTACAGACCACTGCCCCCATCAGCGGTACAGCAGGCGAGTTCATCACTCGTGTGCTAGGTCAAAATGTGGGCGATGATTTCATCACCAACTTCACCAATGCCGTTGCCAAACACCGTACAACGACTGATGAGGTGTTTAGCTTCGCCAATTATGGTTATGTGCCACTGCCTGAGGACTATTTGGCAGCATTTGACAGACAGACCAGCGTCGCTTCACGCATCAGCACGCCACAGGGTAAAACCGAAGTCGCTCTGCCACGCACCACTCAGCGAGCCGACAACGACCCACGAGGTCAGCTCACCGAGACGCTCGGCACATCTGATGACCATCAAGAACCAAGCGACAAGAACACCGCCCAAGATGACTTGATGACTACTGCCATAACTGCTGAACAAACCCCAGCTCAGATGCCTAAGGTTCAAGACGCACCACAAGCAAAGCAAGCACCTACTGAGCATGACAGCCAGCAAGAGCAGGCAATCTCTACTCAGACCGAGCAAGACAGTCCAAGCGAACATCAAAAGATGTTCAACCAAATAGATAAGGCGATAGAACAAATCAAAGAAACAGCTGATGATGTCGCACAAACCATCAACAATAAAATCGCCGATTTATTTGATGGGCTTGATGACCCCCAAGAGGACAAAAACCATCAAGCCAAACAAGACGAACAGCCTGCCGAACAACCGACAACACCAAAAGCGGACGACAGCACCAAAAAACCCAAAAAACGCACCAACAGCTACAAAGACATGATAGAAAATGTCGCAGGTCAGCTGTTGCCACAAGTGGGGATTTTGAATTTAGCACAGCCAAAACCTGCCAAAACTCGCATCAAAAAAACCGCAGGCAAAGGCGACAACAAGCCAAAATCTGAGGTCAGAAAAGCCGGCTCAAAGGTAGCCAAAGCTAAGGCTGAGACCAAAAAACCCAAAGACGAATAACCCAAGTTTATTCATCAAAAAAAGAGAGTGTCATAACTCTCTTTTTTTGATGGGCTTTTTGGTGTATCAAAGAGAGATTAAGGCACAGAAAATCGCTGATTCATACATCAGCGTTGCCAAGCTATTAAACATTGCTCGTCTGCTCAGTGTGCGTCACTGGCATGACTAATAAAGGATTTTTCAATGAACACAGAACAAGCAAAAGATTTAACCATAGATGATACTGTAGCGAGCTTCAGAAGAACAACCACCCCTGCACTAATCGAAAGATGCTGGAATGATGTCGATATCGATGACGAAGATCCTACCGCAGTGTTAGTGCTAGAAGTATCATCAGAATACGCTGAATCTATCGGTGCCGAAGCTGCTGATGAAGATGATTTTGCCGCACATGGCGATTGGGATATTATTGGCAAAAATTAGGTGACAAAAATGAGTAAAAATAACAAAAAACCAGATGATTTTGGCAAGGCTATTGATAACGCCATAGAAGGCAAGCCGTTGGATGGTTCTAAAATTTGGGTGGGTAGCACGCCAAAAGTTTTACAAATGCTTGGTGTACAAGACTTGCCCGTCTATATCCACAGAAAAACGGTACTAAAAGATGCTATCAGAAAACACAACATCACCGTCTCGGACTTAAAAGCAATCCCAAGCCAGCTAGAACATCCAATTGCCATCATGAAGTCAGCACAAACATCTAGCAATCCAAACGCTTATTTGGTTCTGACCGAACTGATTGAAAAAGAAAATACAAAAGATAAACCTGTCATCGCTGTATTGTCTGCCACACAAAAACAAGACGGCATAGAAATTAATTCGGTGTATGGTAAAAGCAAAAGCCAAATTGAAAGAGATTTGAACAATGTGCTGTATTGTGATAACAAAAAAGGTCAGCAATTTATTGATAGCTTCGGGTATCAATTACCCCCCCTCGCCATCTAATGCTGACCTTTGCCATAATTATAAAACAGATCAAGATTTAAATCAATACATTTTAGTGCAAAATAGCAGAGAACACGCCGAACAATTTTTAAAAACTGCCGAAGAAATCAAAGCCGATTTGGGATATGCACCATCTAAACAGCATAATGTCAAAATTCCAGCCGATGACAAAGGCAGTAAACTTGGCTCAAGCAAAAATGATGAACATTTAGCCAAACTTAATACCACTCACAGCTTGGCTGATGATCGCCAGAGCTGACATCTGCTCAGCTCATCATCAATAGACATAACATCACCAAAAGCACCAAATAATATCATTATCAATAGTAACAATAAGATAACAATATTGTTGTATTATTTTATCTACCCCCTGCGGAAGCAACTTTATGGTAAAATATCTCTCTTAAGCTAAATATACTAGTAACAATTTTAATCAATCCTAAAACTTAAGCTTGGAATGGTTGCCAATCAGTTGCAACCAAAAAACACCCACACGATCAAACCAAGCAATGCATGGCACTGTTTGGCGATGGGTATCTGCCTTTTAAGTGTTTGGCAGAATTTCATCAGCAGTCATCATTTGTGAGTAAATTATGAATAAAAAACCAATAAAAAGCACAACAAGAGCCGTGCTATCCATAGCAACAACTCTGGTATGCCAGTTAAGATGAAAGCCCTGACACTGGCGGTGGTATCCACTTTGTCCATGATGGCTGCTGCACAAACAAATGACAGTAATGTTCGGAACCAGACTGTTAATGGTAATTTGACTGTGCAAGGTACTGCGCGTCTTGCAGGTAATTTGACTGCGAACAACAGTGTGACACTTAATAAGGGTTTGACGGTTAATGGTAGCACGCTAACCGCCAGAAGTGGTTTGACTGTATCAGGGGATACAAAGCTTGGAAGTTTGACTGCAGGGACTACAAAACTGGGAAATACAAACGCAAGTGGTTTGAATGTGACAGGGGCTACAACCCCCCCTTACCGGTCAATTTACCCTATCATAGCAATCACTGGCTAATTTTTCTATGCGAATTATTCATAAATACCAATAAATCATCAAAATTGTCAATAAATTTACCACAACCGCCCAAAATTTCGCTAAAATACAAAAAATTTCACCCAAAATCACAAAAATATTTGCCTTTTTTATGGTTTTGGCGAAAATATCCCAATCAACTTGTTATATTTCATCAACGAACCCAAAACTTTCGTTATCAAATCAAACCTTTTTTATTAAGTAACCAACATGATTGACACTCGCCCCATCGCCTTAGACCTGCAAGACATTCACAAAAACTACGGCTCACTGTCCGTACTCAAAGGCGTCTCTTTGACCGCCTATGATGGCGATGTCATCAGCATTCTAGGTTCGTCAGGTTCGGGCAAATCTACCTTGCTACGCTGTATTAACCTACTTGAAAAACCCACCAAAGGTAGCATCACCATCGGCAATGAAGCCTTAATCTTGACCGAGAAAAAAGGCGAATTGGTCGCCAAAAATCCAAGACAGCTAGAAAGTTTACGCTCAAAAATCGGCTTCGTATTCCAAAATTTCAACCTATGGCCACACAAAACCATCTTGGATAACATCATTGAAGGTCCAACCCAAGTACTCAAACAACCCAAAGATCAGGCAATCGCCGAAGCCGAACACCTGCTCAACAAGGTTGGTCTGCTTGACAAAAAAAATGCCTATCCTGACAATCTGTCAGGCGGTCAGCGTCAGCGTGTGGCAATCGCTCGTGCTTTGGCAATGAAGCCACAGGTGCTACTGTTTGATGAGCCGACCTCAGCATTAGACCCTGAGCTGGTCAATGAAGTGCTGTCTGTCATGCGTGGGCTGGCCGCAGAGGGTCGCACCATGCTCATCGTTACCCACGAGATGCGTTTTGCTCGTGAGGTATCAGATAAGATTGTGTTTTTACATCAAGGACGCATTGAAGAGATTGGCACGCCTGACGAGGTCTTTGATAACCCAAAATCTGAGCGTGTGCGTGAATTCATGGCATCGCATCGCTCTTAGGGTTTGACTTAAGGTTTGTTGTTCAAGTTCGTTTTTGGTACTTATTTTGTTAGTATTTGCTTATTAATATCTGTTTTGTTAATATCTACTTGTTAGTTTAAGGACATTTTATGTTATATAAATTCGCAGGCGTTACCGCCATCGCTCTTGCCCTAGTCGCTTGCAGTCAAGACAAGCCTGCCCAGACGACCGAACAGCGTCAGCTGACCATCGCCACCGAAGCGGCTTATCCCCCATTTAATGACACCGCTCCAGATGGCAAGATTGTCGGCTTTGATGTTGAGGTCATCAATGCCGTGTGTGCCGAAATCAACGCCAAATGCGACATTGTCGCCCAAGATTGGGAAGGTCTAATCCCTGGTCTTAATGCCAAAAAATACGACGCCATCATCGCAGGCATGTCCATCACTCCAGAACGCCTAGAGCAGGTGGATTTTACCGAGCCGTATTTTTCTAATACCATCGTTTGGCTATCTAAGACCGATGGTAGCTTCGACCCAAACAACATCACCAACAAAATCCTAGGTTCACAGCGTTCAACCACAGGGGCTGCCTATATCGCCGAAAAATATGACGGCAAAGATGGCAACACCGTCAAGCTCTACGACACCTACCTAAACGCCTATCTTGACCTAAAAGCAGGTCGTAACGCTGCTGTCATGGCAGAAAAAGTCTCTGCTGCCGAATGGCTAAAACAAGAACAGCAAGGCTTTGGCTTGGTCGGCGAAGAGATTGACAACAACGACAATCTGGGCATTGCGGTTCGCAAAGGCGACACCCTAAAAGATGAATTCAACCAAGCCCTTACCAAACTCAAAGAATCAGGTAAATTGGCAGAGATTGAAACTGCCAGTTTTCAATAATTCATCAGCCATCACTAGCGTGGCAATCAGCCCACGCTAAAACCAATCAAAAATAAGTAAGGGGCAATCATCATGAAACTAAAACTACTTAGCATATTGGCAATCAGCACCCTTGTTGTTGCCTGTAGCAATAATCAAGGGGCAGACGACAAGAGTGCAGCCACCACCGGCGAAAAACAAATCCGCATCGCCACCGAATCTAGCTTTAAGCCATTTAGCTACCTAGATGCCAGCGGTAACTTGGTGGGCTTTGAGATTGACCTAGCCAACGCCCTATGCCAAGAGATGGCCGCCAAATGCGATATCCAAAGCCAAGATTGGGACGGTCTGATTGTCGGTCTAAATGCCAAAAAATTTGATGCCGTCATGGCAGGTATGTCAGCGACCAGCGAGCGTGCCAAAGTGGTGGATTTTAGCGATTCGTATTTTAACAACACCCTAGTCCTGCTTGGTCAAAAAGGCGTTGAGCTCAATGCCAACACCCTAGATGACAAAAACATCGCCGTACAGCAGGCCACCGTTTCTGCCGACTACCTAACCAAAAACCACCCCAAAGCAACCATCAAAGCATACAGCACCCAAGACAATGCTTATCTTGATTTGACCGCTGGTCGTGTCGATGGTATGTTGTCAGACATCGTTCCTGCATTAGACTGGCTAAAAACCGAGCAAGGGGCTGATTTTGAAGTCAAAGGTGAACCGATTGACATCAACGACAGCGTCGCCATCGCCCTACGCAAAAATGACCCACTAAAAGACGAATTCAACACCGCTCTTGCCACCCTAAAACAAAACGGCAAATATGATGAGTTGGTGGATAAATATTTTGACAAAACCATCATCAAATAACCAAAATGGGCGTCAGCCACTTAACTTAACCACAAGAAATATTAACAGGAGGCAACAATCACTAATTAGCAACATAGCAGTTTTGTTACATCTACCCCCTGCTCTTGTCCATGCAGGCATCGTTGTGTTAGAGCCATCCAACTTCAACCAAGAGATGAATCGTTAACGCTTGGTCATATAAACAAAACTTAACAAAACACCCCATGACGAAGCCAAACAATGCCATGAGTCGTGTTTGGCTTACGAATAAATAGCAACATTTCATCAGTCATTATTATTTGTGAGCAAATTATGAATAAAAACCTAATGAAACAGCGCAACAAAAACCGTACCGCCCATACCAACAACTTTAGTATCCACATTCCAATAACATCCCTGACACTGGCAGTAATAACCACCCTACCCCTGATGACTACTAAGGCATATGCTCAGCAGGGATTTGTTCCTGCTGGCACTATAGCGGGGACAGGAGCTACTGCGGTTGGACAAGGGTCTCAAGCAATGGCAAATTTAGCTACTGCGGTTGGATCTGATGCCCAAGCAACAAAAGCGAGCTCTACTGCACTTGGTGCAGGTTCTAGAGCAACTCAAGGGACCTCTACTGCACTTGGTGCAAGTTCTCAAGCAATGGGACTGGATTCTACCGCACTTGGGCAAGGTTCTCAAGCATTGGAGCAAAACTCTACTGCGGTTGGACAAGGGGCTCAAGCAACAGCAGTAGGTACTATTGCACTTGGGAAAAGTGCTCAAGCAACAATGACAAGCTCTTTTGCACTTGGGCAGGGAGCTCAGGCAACAGGACAGAACGCTATTGCCATTGGTAACAATACTATGGTTCGGTCTGTAGGAGCTGTAGCACTTGGTCATGGCATCACCATTAGTAATGACTCTAATCATGCTGTGGTGCTTGGCAATGGGAGTACATATACTACACCCATGCCAACAGCAGATTACTCATTTATGCTTCCATCAGCCACCAATAGCTCCGGAGTGCGTACCACAATCAATTTTGCAGGAACTCGTCCAACATCAGCCGTTTCTATCGGTGCAAAACATCAAGAACGCCAAATCGTCCATGTCGCTGCTGGTCGTGTTACTGCAGACTCAACCGATGCGATCAACGGCTCTCAGTTATACGGCGTGCTAACTGCGATACAGAGCATAAAAATACCAGATGTATTAATTGGTGCTGGAGAGCCAAATACTCAAGGCAAAGAAGGTGATATCTACATTAACAGCACTACCGGAGATCTGTACAAAAAAACAGGAAATAGATGGGGTGCTAAAGTTGGAAGTCTCAAAGGTCCTAAAGGTGATAAAGGCGAAACTGGTCCGCAGGGTCCACAAGGTCCAGCTGGTGAAAAAGGCGAACAAGGGGAACAAGGTCCTAAGGGTGATAAAGGCGACACCGGTCCACAAGGCCCTAAAGGTGATAAAGGCGACACCGGTCCACAAGGTCCAGCAGGTCCAGCTGGTGAAAAAGGCGAACAAGGGGAACAAGGTCCTAAAGGTGAGAAAGGCGAAATTGGTCCAGCAGGTCCACAAGGTCCTAAGGGTGATAAAGGCGATATCGATCAAGCCACTAAGGATAAAATCCAACAAAGCATCAATGATGCCAAGACCGCCAATGACAAAGCTGTCATCGCTGATAATAAAGCCACCCAAGCACAACAAACAGCCAATACCAATGCTGCTAAAATCAGCAAAGGTCTGAATGTTAAAACTCAAGATAATAAAACCACCAACCACCAGTTAGGCGATACGATTACCATCACTGGTCAGTCGAACATTAGCACCAACACAGAGCAAGGCAGTGTTGTCGTATCATTAAATGACGATATTACTGTTAAATCGGCAACTGCTGAGCGTGTCGTGGCAGATCAGGTAGTAGTCGGTCCTGTCAGTATCGCAAAAGACACAGGCATCAATGCAGGTGGTCTGACCGTGCAGAATGTCGCTGATGGTCGTATCGCACCAGACAGCACAGATGCTATCAATGGTGGTCAGTTGTTGGGTGTTTATAACCACATCGATGAGCGTGTCTTTGGTATTGGCAACCGCATTGATGAGATCGAAGACCGCCTACAGGCAGGCATCGCAGGTAATCATGCAGCCATGTCATTACCACAAGCCACACTAGCAGGTCAATCGATGGTCTCAGTTGCACTGGGTGCATATGCCGATAAAGGTGCCATCGCCATCGGTTATTCTCGGCTAAGCGGTAGCGGACGAGTAACCTTGAAGTCGCATTTAAGTGCTGATACCAAAAAAAAGGTCGGTGCTGGCGTAGGTGTAGGCCTTGCGTGGTAACCCACCTTCTGTAATACCAATATACTAATAATGCCCGTGTGCTTTGCCCTATTTGGGCTAAAGCACACAGGTTAATTGTCTTTGGCAACACAATACAAAACCCCAACCACAGTAAGCCATTAGTAATAAAACAACAATTATTATTAATAGTAACAATAAAATAACAACTCTCTTTCATTATTTTATCCCCCCCCTGCGGAGTAAATATTGTGGTAAAATACACCCATTTAAGCTAAATATATTAGCAATATTATCAATTAATAATATCAATTGATAATATTAATTGATAATATCAATTGATAATATTAATGAATAACAACTTAAGTTTGGGTTATAATCCAACAAAACACCCAAACAATTACACCAAGCAATGCACAGCAAGTTTGGTTCATAAAGGTTTGGTCATCAAACCGCATTGATTTTTTTAACCACCCTTGTAAAAATTCAGTCAACAAGGGTGGGCTAACTACGCTGGAATGAAAGTATGAATAAAGTCTATAAGGTTATTTTTAACCGCACCACACAAGTGTTTCAAGCTGTCTCTGAATTGGCTCGTGGTCATCAACGCACCCAAACCGGTAGCACATCATTAAGCAAAGACCCTACTCAAACAGGCAGTAGCTTTCATCTAAACCCAATTGCCAGTGCAATAGACTCTCTTAAACCAGCAGTTCGTTCGTTCGCCCTAACCACCCTACTGCTCAGCGGACTTAGCTTTTCTGGGAGCGTGTCGGCTCAGTTTTGGGAAGGTAGTAACAGTGGTGCAGAGAACTTGGTTTGGGGGGGCGTAACGTAACCACTAATAACAGTAACATAACTGGCAATCCTGCACCTTATACTGGACGAGGAAACGTCAATGCCTATAACTCGATTGTGATCGGGCACAATACTTTCCTTGGCAAGTCAGGGGTTGCCGGTGCAAGTGTGCCAAACGCAAACGTGATTATCGGTCACGGGGCAATCGGACGGGGTGAGCAAGTTCAAAATGCGATTGCTTTAGGGGCAAGAGCGAATACTGGTGGTAACCAAACAATCTCTATCGGGGCAGACTCGACAACCGTGAGTAACGGCAACATCTCTATTGGTTCGCAAGCGTCCTCTAGGGACCCAAACTCTCTTGCTATCGGGACAGGGGCTAAATCAAGAGGCGGATCAGTAGCGATAGGTAACGCAGCAATAGCAGAGAATACGTCTATTGTGATTGGTTATAGCTCACAATCTAAGTCTAGCAACGGGACAGTACTGGGGATTGAAGCAGTCAATGCCAGTAATAACGGGACGGTTTTGGGTTTCCAAGCGAGGGTTAATGACAATTCACTAGATGGGATTGCAATAGGACGTTCTGCAACAGTTCAAGCCAGATCGCAAGGCGGTATTGCGATTGGTTCTGGCGCGAATATTCAAGGTTTGAATTCTCTTGGTATAGGAACATCAGCTATAGCAAGAGGATCATCAGTGGCCATCGGTAGTTCAGCACGGGCGGATAACAGCTCTATCGTTATTGGTATAGGCTCAGTTGGCTTATCCACCAACGGTGTGGTGCTAGGGAATCAAGCAATCAACAATGGCAAAGACAGTACGGTTATCGGGTATGGGGCAAAGCTTTCCGGTGATGGGGCAGACAGATTCAGAGCAGGTCGGACTCGTGCATTAGAAAACTCCTTAGTTGTGGGGACAGATGCTCGTGCGTGGTCAGGATACTCGGTGGTGCTGGGGCGTGAGGCACAGGTTGGTGATGCTAATAATGATGCGGTTAGCGGTACAGCCGTAGGTGAGCGTGCCAAAGCACTTGCCTATCGTAGTACGGCACTGGGGAGTAATGCGTTGGTTAACGCCAGCGGAGACGGCGGTATCGCGATTGGTCGCTCTGCTTTATCAAATGCCTCACAAGGGATTGCGATTGGCTCGGGAGATGCAGATAGCGCTAACAACCCTGCAACGGTAAATGCAGAGGGGGGGGTTGCGATTGGGCATAACGCCAAGGTTGACACTGATCATATACGAGCAGTGGCGATAGGTTATAGTACAACTGCCGGTGGTGCGTATAACGTGGTCATCGGTAATGGAGCATCAGCATCTGGCAGTGAAAATGTGGCTATCGGTAGAAATTCAAATGCGACCGATGTGGGAGAGAGAAGTGATTTAGTAATTGGTAATAAGACCTTTAATGCGAATCAATGGCAAGGCTACAACAAGAAAAATTCTTTTGCGGTAGCTAGTGGGGGTAAAGAACGGGTTATTCAACATGTAGCGGCCGGTACGATTAGCCCCAACAGCACCGAAGCGATTAACGGCTCGCAGTTGTATCACATTGTAAATGGTATCGGGTTTGATGTGCATGATAATGCCGGTGCTAAAAAAGCAACCGTTGGTATTGGTAATAAACTGGAATTTAAGAAAGGGACGAATAACTTAGTTAGTGTTACGGTGAATAACAAAGGGGGTACAAACGGCTCAAAACAAAATGCAGAAGTCGTATTTGATGTCATAACGCAGGAGCTTGACAGTGCAAATAATAAAACAAAGGTAACGGCTGCGAGAGGTCCAGCAGGTTTGGCGAAGTCTGCTGATGTGGCACAGGCGATTAACGATGTGGCAGAAGCGTTACAAAAGGATATAAAAAACATTGGCGTAAGCTGGAAGCTGGCTACAAAAGCCGGCACAGGTGGTACAGCGAATAACAAACAGCATACAATCACATCTAATAAGACAGTAACATTCCAAGCCGGTAAAAACATAGCACTGACACAGACAGATGGAACCATCGATATTGCCGTAAGTGATACGCCAAGCTTTACATCAATGAGTACAAGCGGTGCTGCGACGATTGGTGGGAAATTAACGGCTCGAGGTGGTTTGGATGTGACCGGCGATACCACGCTTAGAGGTACCACTGCAAGTACGTTGAATGTGACCGGTGCGACCACGCTTGGAACTACCACGCTTGGAAGTACCACTGCAAATAGTTTGACCGTGACGAACACGGCAAATGTTGGTGGTATGCTAAATGCCAACGGTGGTTTGACGGTAGCAAATAGAAAAACGGTTGATTTTAATAATAATAGACTGACTGAGGTGGGTGATGCTACAGCTGATACTGATGCCGTCAATAAGAAACAGCTGGATGCTTGGGCTGACAAAGGGATAAAGTTTTGGGGTGATTCAAACAAAAACGGACAACATCTCACACGTCAGTTGGGCATGGACATAAAAATTACCGGCGGTGCTAATGAGGGTCAGTTGACTGATAACAATATTGGGGTGGTTGTTGGTAACAAGGGATTGGAAGTAAAACTATCCAAAACACTAACTGGGCTAACTTCAGTAACAACAAACTCACTAACAGTCAATAATGGTGCCACCTTTAAACAAGGCATAACCTTAGGTAATGCCAACAATGGTCCGAAGATTGTTAATAATGGTGATGCCATCAAGGTTCAGAAGAACGGAGGAGGGTATGCTCGAATCACCAATATTTGGGACGGTAAAGATGCTTTTGATGCAGTCAATAAAGGGCAGTTGGACGAGCTGGCTAATACAGGATTACAGTTTGAAGGTGATTCAGCTAGTGATGTTGCCACTCGCAAGTTAGGCCAAAAACTGAATATTACCGGCGGTGCTAATAGGGATAAGTTGACTAATAATAATATTGGGGTGGTTGGTGGTAGTAATGGTCTGGTTGTAAAACTTGCCAAGAATCTTAAAGGCTTAGAGTCAGTAGAGACGAAGACACTTACAACCACCGGTCGTATTACAGCCGGTGGTGGTTTGACAGTGACTACTGGGGGCTTGACTGTTCAGGCTGGTAAAACCAACTTGAACGGTGGCTTGACAGTAACCGGTGACACAAAAGTTGCTAAACTAACAGCAACCGGTGATACACAAGTTGTTAAGCTAACAGCAACTGGTGATACCTCGCTTCAAAACACCAATGTTGGTGGTACGCTGAATGTGACTGGCTCAACCAATTTGACCAATGGCTTGACAGTGGCCGGTAATACAAATGTTGCTAACCTAACAGCGACCGGTAATACATCGCTTAACACAATTACTACGACAGGTGCTGCGACCATCAACGGTACGCTAAATGCCAACGGTGGTTTGACGGTAGCAAGTAGACAAACGGTTAATTTTAATAATAATCAACTGGCTAATGTGGGTAATGCTACAGCAGATCATCATGCCGTCAATAAGAAGCAGTTGGACGAGCTGGCTAACAAAGGGATAAAGTTTTTGGGTGATTCAACCGTTGTCGGACAACATCTCACACGTCAGTTGGGCATGGACATAAAAATTACCGGCGGTGCTAATGAGGGTCAGTTGACTGATAACAATATTGGGGTGGTTGTTGGTAACAAGGGATTGGAAGTAAAACTATCCAAAACACTAACTGGGCTAACTTCAGTAACAACAAACTCACTAACAGTCAATAATGGTGCGACCATCTCTGGTAAATTAACGGCTCGCGGTGGTTTGGATGTTAGCGGTGGTGCATTGACAGCGAGCAGTGGTGCGACCATCTCTGGTAAATTAACAGCGAACAACGATTTTGAGGCGAAGGGTGCGACCACACTTAGAAGTACTTTGAATGTGACGGGTGCGACCACACTTAGAAATACTTTGAATGTGACCGGCGCTACCACTGCAAATAGTTTGACCGTGACGAATGCGGCAAGTGTTGGTGGTATGCTAAATGCCAACGGTGGTTTGACTGTGAAAAATGGTTTTACTGCGAGCGGGACTCAAGAGCTTAATTTTGGGGGGAATAAGCTGACCAATATAGGTAATGCTACCGCCAACAACCATGCGGTATCCTATGGCCAATTTAAGGAAGGTCTAGTCACGATTAACGGGATAGGGCTAAACCCGAGTAATAAAACAGACGGGTTAACGATTGAGGCGGGTAAAAATACCAATATTCGGAGTGATGTCAGAGGTAAGAAAGTTATCGTTAATGCGTGGGATACCAAAGTACAAGCAGTTGATGATGGAGTGTTTTATATTAATGAGAATAATGCTAACGATACTTATATTCGTAGCTATACATTAGGGGTAAAGCCAGAATTTAAGCAGAAAATACAGAACCTTGAAGATGGTATTGCCGCAGGATTGAAGTTTGTTGGTGATGATGGGCAAGAAGTCACTCGTCCATTAGGCGAAACATTGAAGATTGTTGGTGAAGCTGATAAGAATAAGCTAACAGATGGCAATATTGGTGTATTGAAGCACGGTACTGACGGTCTGAAAGTAAAACTTGCTAAGAATCTTAAAAACCTAGAGTCAGTAGCGACAAACACACTGACAACCACTGGAGCTGCGACGATTGGTGGTACGCTGGAAGTAACCGGACAATCAACCTTTAAAGATAAAGTGACTGTTGAGTCTGGTGGCTTAGATGTAACTGGCGACACCAATTTGACCGGTAATCTAACAGTAACCGGTGGCAATACAACCGTTGAGGCATTAACAGCAACTGGCCCAGTGGAGCTTCAGGATACATTGAAAGTTGACGGGCAAGCACAAGTAGAGTCATTGGTTGTTGATAATCAGGCGACCTTTAATGGTGCAGTTACAGCAAATAATGGAGTGACAGTTGCTAACGGTGATTTGAAAGTGACCAATGGTAATACTACGCTTAAGACTGTGACTGTTAATGAAACGCTGGCTGTAACTGGCAAAACAACACTGAAAGAAACCGAAGTTGGTGGTCCACTGACTGTAACCGGTGAAACCACTGTTGAGAACTTAACAGCGAACGGCACTACGACGCTTCAGAAGACGGATATTACAGGTCCGTTGAACGTGACCGGTAATACAACCGTTCAGAAGTTAACAGCAACTGGCCCAGTGGAGCTTCAGGATACATTGAAAGTTGACGGGCAAGCACAAGTAGAGTCATTGGTTGTTGATAATCAGGCGATTCTTAAGAAAGGTGTAACCTTAGGTGATGCTACTGGCCCACAGATTGTTAATGAAGGTAATGCCATCAAAGTTCAGACAAACAATGGCGGTGCAGCACGTATTACCAATATTGCTGATGCTGTGAATCAAAATGACGCAGTTAACAAGAAACAGTTGGATGAAAAGGCGGCAGAATTAACCAATACAGGATTGAAGTTTGTTGGTGATGATGGGCAAGAAGTCACTCGTCCATTAGGCGAAACATTGAAGATTGTTGGTGAAGCTGATAAGAATAAGCTAACAGATGGCAATATTGGTGTATTGAAGCACGGTACTGACGGTCTGAAAGTAAAACTTGCTAAGAATCTTAAAAACCTAGAGTCAGTAGCGACAAACACACTGACAACCACTGGAGCTGCGACGATTGGTGGTACGCTGGAAGTAACCGGACAATCAACCTTTAAAGATAAAGTGACTGTTGAGTCTGGTGGCTTAGATGTAACTGGCGACACCAATTTGACCGGTAATCTAACAGTAACCGGTGGCAATACAACCGTTGAGGCATTAACAGCAACTGGCCCAGTGGAGCTTCAGGATACATTGAAAGTTGACGGGCAAGCACAAGTAGAGTCATTGGTTGTTGATAATCAGGCGACCTTTAATGGTGCAGTTACAGCAAATAATGGAGTGACAGTTGCTAACGGTGATTTGAAAGTGACCAATGGTAATACTACGCTTAAGACTGTGACTGTTAATGAAACGCTGGCTGTAACTGGCAAAACAACACTGAAAGAAACCGAAGTTGGTGGTCCACTGACTGTAACCGGTGAAACCACTGTTGAGAACTTAACAGCGAACGGCACTACGACGCTTCAGAAGACGGATATTACAGGTCCGTTGAACGTGACCGGTAATACAACCGTTCAGAAGTTAACAGCAACTGGCCCAGTGGAGCTTCAGGATACATTGAAAGTTGACGGGCAAGCACAAGTAGAGTCATTGGTTGTTGATAATCAGGCGATTCTTAAGAAAGGTGTAACCTTAGGTGATGCTACTGGCCCACAGATTGTTAATGAAGGTAATGCCATCAAAGTTCAGACAAACAATGGCGGTGCAGCACGTATTACCAATATTGCTGATGCTGTGAATCAAAATGACGCAGTTAACAAGAAACAGTTGGATGAAAAGGCGGCAGAATTAACCAATACAGGATTGAAGTTTGTTGGTGATGATGGGCAAGAAGTCACTCGTCCATTAGGCGAAACATTGAAGATTGTTGGTGAAGCTGATAAGAATAAGCTAACAGATGGCAATATTGGTGTATTGAAGCACGGTACTGACGGTCTGAAAGTAAAACTTGCTAAGAATCTTAAAAACCTAGAGTCAGTAGCGACAAACACACTGACAACCACTGGAGCTGCGACGATTGGTGGTACGCTGGAAGTAACCGGACAATCAACCTTTAAAGATAAAGTGACTGTTGAGTCTGGTGGCTTAGATGTAACTGGCGACACCAATTTGACCGGTAATCTAACAGTAACCGGTGGCAATACAACCGTTGAGGCATTAACAGCAACTGGCCCAGTGGAGCTTCAGGATACATTGAAAGTTGACGGGCAAGCACAAGTAGAGTCATTGGTTGTTGATAATCAGGCGACCTTTAATGGTGCAGTTACAGCAAATAATGGAGTGACAGTTGCTAACGGTGATTTGAAAGTGACCAATGGTAATACTACGCTTAAGACTGTGACTGTTAATGAAACGCTGGCTGTAACTGGCAAAACAACACTGAAAGAAACCGAAGTTGGTGGTCCACTGACTGTAACCGGTGAAACCACTGTTGAGAACTTAACAGCGAACGGCACTACGACGCTTCAGAAGACGGATATTACAGGTCCGTTGAACGTGACCGGTAATACAACCGTTCAGAAGTTAACAGCAACTGGCCCAGTGGAGCTTCAGGATACATTGAAAGTTGACGGGCAAGCACAAGTAGAGTCATTGGTTGTTGATAATCAGGCGATTCTTAAGAAAGGTGTAACCTTAGGTGATGCTACTGGCCCACAGATTGTTAATGAAGGTAATGCCATCAAAGTTCAGACAAACAATGGCGGTGCAGCACGTATTACCAATATTGCTGATGCTGTGAATCAAAATGACGCAGTTAACAAGAAACAGTTGGATGAAAAGGCGGCAGAATTAACCAATACAGGATTGAAGTTTGTTGGTGATGATGGGCAAGAAGTCACTCGTCCATTAGGCGAAACATTGAAGATTGTTGGTGAAGCTGATAAGAATAAGCTAACAGATGGCAATATTGGTGTATTGAAGCACGGTACTGACGGTCTGAAAGTAAAACTTGCTAAGAATCTTAAAAACCTAGAGTCAGTAGCGACAAACACACTGACAACCACTGGAGCTGCGACGATTGGTGGTACGCTGGAAGTAACCGGACAATCAACCTTTAAAGATAAAGTGACTGTTGAGTCTGGTGGCTTAGATGTAACTGGCGACACCAATTTGACCGGTAATCTAACAGTAACCGGTGGCAATACAACCGTTCAGAAGTTAACAGCAACTGGCCCAGTGGAGCTTCAGGATACATTGAAAGTTGACGGGCAAGCACAAGTAGAGTCATTGGTTGTTGATAATCAGGCGATTCTTAAGAAAGGTGTAACCTTAGGTGATGCTACTGGCCCACAGATTGTTAATGAAGGTAATGCCATCAAAGTTCAGACAAACAATGGCGGTGCAGCACGTATTACCAATATTGCTGATGCTGTGAATCAAAATGACGCAGTTAACAAGAAACAGTTGGATGAAAAGGCGGCAGAATTAACCAATACAGGATTGAAGTTTGTTGGTGATGATGGGCAAGAAGTCACTCGTCCATTAGGCGAAACATTGAAGATTGTTGGTGAAGCTGATAAGAATAAGCTAACAGATGGCAATATTGGTGTATTGAAGCACGGTACTGACGGTCTGAAAGTAAAACTTGCTAAGAATCTTAAAAACCTAGAGTCAGTAGCGACAAACACACTGACAACCACTGGAGCTGCGACGATTGGTGGTACGCTGGAAGTAACCGGACAATCAACCTTTAAAGATAAAGTGACTGTTGAGTCTGGTGGCTTAGATGTAACTGGCGACACCAATTTGACCGGTAATCTAACAGTAACCGGTGGCAATACAACCGTTGAGGCATTAACAGCAACTGGCCCAGTGGAGCTTCAGGATACATTGAAAGTTGACGGGCAAGCACAAGTAGAGTCATTGGTTGTTGATAATCAGGCGACCTTTAATGGTGCAGTTACAGCAAATAATGGAGTGACAGTTGCTAACGGTGATTTGAAAGTGACCAATGGTAATACTACGCTTAAGACTGTGACTGTTAATGAAACGCTGGCTGTAACTGGCAAAACAACACTGAAAGAAACCGAAGTTGGTGGTCCACTGACTGTAACCGGTGAAACCACTGTTGAGAACTTAACAGCGAACGGCACTACGACGCTTCAGAAGACGGATATTACAGGTCCGTTGAACGTGACCGGTAATACAACCGTTCAGAAGTTAACAGCAACTGGCCCAGTGGAGCTTCAGGATACATTGAAAGTTGACGGGCAAGCACAAGTAGAGTCATTGGTTGTTGATAATCAGGCGATTCTTAAGAAAGGTGTAACCTTAGGTGATGCTACTGGCCCACAGATTGTTAATGAAGGTAATGCCATCAAAGTTCAGACAAACAATGGCGGTGCAGCACGTATTACCAATATTGCTGATGCTGTGAATCAAAATGACGCAGTTAACAAGAAACAGTTGGATGAAAAGGCGGCAGAATTAACCAATACAGGATTGAAGTTTGTTGGTGATGATGGGCAAGAAGTCACTCGTCCATTAGGCGAAACATTGAAGATTGTTGGTGAAGCTGATAAGAATAAGCTAACAGATGGCAATATTGGTGTATTGAAGCACGGTACTGACGGTCTGAAAGTAAAACTTGCTAAGAATCTTAAAAACCTAGAGTCAGTAGCGACAAACACACTGACAACCACTGGAGCTGCGACGATTGGTGGTACGCTGGAAGTAACCGGACAATCAACCTTTAAAGATAAAGTGACTGTTGAGTCTGGTGGCTTAGATGTAACTGGCGACACCAATTTGACCGGTAATCTAACAGTAACCGGTGGCAATACAACCGTTCAGAAGTTAACAGCAACTGGCCCAGTGGAGCTTCAGGATACATTGAAAGTTGACGGGCAAGCACAAGTAGAGTCATTGGTTGTTGATAATCAGGCGATTCTTAAGAAAGGTGTAACCTTAGGTGATGCTACTGGCCCACAGATTGTTAATGAAGGTAATGCCATCAAAGTTCAGACAAACAATGGCGGTGCAGCACGTATTACCAATATTGCTGATGCTGTGAATCAAAATGACGCAGTTAACAAGAAACAGTTGGATGAAAAGGCGGCAGAATTAACCAATACAGGATTGAAGTTTGTTGGTGATGATGGGCAAGAAGTCACTCGTCCATTAGGCGAAACATTGAAGATTGTTGGTGAAGCTGATAAGAATAAGCTAACAGATGGCAATATTGGTGTATTGAAGCACGGTACTGACGGTCTGAAAGTAAAACTTGCTAAGAATCTTAAAAACCTAGAGTCAGTAGCGACAAACACACTGACAACCACTGGAGCTGCGACGATTGGTGGTACGCTGGAAGTAACCGGACAATCAACCTTTAAAGATAAAGTGACTGTTGAGTCTGGTGGCTTAGATGTAACTGGCGACACCAATTTGACCGGTAATCTAACAGTAACCGGTGGCAATACAACCGTTGAGGCATTAACAGCAACTGGCCCAGTGGAGCTTCAGGATACATTGAAAGTTGACGGGCAAGCACAAGTAGAGTCATTGGTTGTTGATAATCAGGCGACCTTTAATGGTGCAGTTACAGCAAATAATGGAGTGACAGTTGCTAACGGTGATTTGAAAGTGACCAATGGTAATACTACGCTTAAGACTGTGACTGTTAATGAAACGCTGGCTGTAACTGGCAAAACAACACTGAAAGAAACCGAAGTTGGTGGTCCACTGACTGTAACCGGTGAAACCACTGTTGAGAACTTAACAGCGAACGGCACTACGACGCTTCAGAAGACGGATATTACAGGTCCGTTGAACGTGACCGGTAATACAACCGTTCAGAAGTTAACAGCAACTGGCCCAGTGGAGCTTCAGGATACATTGAAAGTTGACGGGCAAGCACAAGTAGAGTCATTGGTTGTTGATAATCAGGCGATTCTTAAGAAAGGTGTAACCTTAGGTGATGCTACTGGCCCACAGATTGTTAATGAAGGTAATGCCATCAAAGTTCAGACAAACAATGGCGGTGCAGCACGTATTACCAATATTGCTGATGCTGTGAATCAAAATGACGCAGTTAACAAGAAACAGTTGGATGAAAAGGCGGCAGAATTAACCAATACAGGATTGAAGTTTGTTGGTGATGATGGGCAAGAAGTCACTCGTCCATTAGGCGAAACATTGAAGATTGTTGGTGAAGCTGATAAGAATAAGCTAACAGATGGCAATATTGGTGTATTGAAGCACGGTACTGACGGTCTGAAAGTAAAACTTGCTAAGAATCTTAAAAACCTAGAGTCAGTAGCGACAAACACACTGACAACCACTGGAGCTGCGACGATTGGTGGTACGCTGGAAGTAACCGGACAATCAACCTTTAAAGATAAAGTGACTGTTGAGTCTGGTGGCTTAGATGTAACTGGCGACACCAATTTGACCGGTAATCTAACAGTAACCGGTGGCAATACAACCGTTGAGGCATTAACAGCAACTGGCCCAGTGGAGCTTCAGGATACATTGAAAGTTGACGGGCAAGCACAAGTAGAGTCATTGGTTGTTGATAATCAGGCGACCTTTAATGGTGCAGTTACAGCAAATAATGGAGTGACAGTTGCTAACGGTGATTTGAAAGTGACCAATGGTAATACTACGCTTAAGACTGTGACTGTTAATGAAACGCTGGCTGTAACTGGCAAAACAACACTGAAAGAAACCGAAGTTGGTGGTCCACTGACTGTAACCGGTGAAACCACTGTTGAGAACTTAACAGCGAACGGCACTACGACGCTTCAGAAGACGGATATTACAGGTCCGTTGAACGTGACCGGTAATACAACCGTTCAGAAGTTAACAGCAACTGGCCCAGTGGAGCTTCAGGATACATTGAAAGTTGACGGGCAAGCACAAGTAGAGTCATTGGTTGTTGATAATCAGGCGATTCTTAAGAAAGGTGTAACCTTAGGTGATGCTACTGGCCCACAGATTGTTAATGAAGGTAATGCCATCAAAGTTCAGACAAACAATGGCGGTGCAGCACGTATTACCAATATTGCTGATGCTGTGAATCAAAATGACGCAGTTAACAAGAAACAGTTGGATGAAAAGGCGGCAGAATTAACCAATACAGGATTGAAGTTTGTTGGTGATGATGGGCAAGAAGTCACTCGTCCATTAGGCGAAACATTGAAGATTGTTGGTGAAGCTGATAAGAATAAGCTAACAGATGGCAATATTGGTGTATTGAAGCACGGTACTGACGGTCTGAAAGTAAAACTTGCTAAGAATCTTAAAAACCTAGAGTCAGTAGCGACAAACACACTGACAACCACTGGAGCTGCGACGATTGGTGGTACGCTGGAAGTAACCGGACAATCAACCTTTAAAGATAAAGTGACTGTTGAGTCTGGTGGCTTAGATGTAACTGGCGACACCAATTTGACCGGTAATCTAACAGTAACCGGTGGCAATACAACCGTTCAGAAGTTAACAGCAACTGGCCCAGTGGAGCTTCAGGATACATTGAAAGTTGACGGGCAAGCACAAGTAGAGTCATTGGTTGTTGATAATCAGGCGATTCTTAAGAAAGGTGTAACCTTAGGTGATGCTACTGGCCCACAGATTGTTAATGAAGGTAATGCCATCAAAGTTCAGACAAACAATGGCGGTGCAGCACGTATTACCAATATTGCTGATGCTGTGAATCAAAATGACGCAGTTAACAAGAAACAGTTGGATGAAAAGGCGGCAGAATTAACCAATACAGGATTGAAGTTTGTTGGTGATGATGGGCAAGAAGTCACTCGTCCATTAGGCGAAACATTGAAGATTGTTGGTGAAGCTGATAAGAATAAGCTAACAGATGGCAATATTGGTGTATTGAAGCACGGTACTGACGGTCTGAAAGTAAAACTTGCTAAGAATCTTAAAAACCTAGAGTCAGTAGCGACAAACACACTGACAACCACTGGAGCTGCGACGATTGGTGGTACGCTGGAAGTAACCGGACAATCAACCTTTAAAGATAAAGTGACTGTTGAGTCTGGTGGCTTAGATGTAACTGGCGACACCAATTTGACCGGTAATCTAACAGTAACCGGTGGCAATACAACCGTTGAGGCATTAACAGCAACTGGCCCAGTGGAGCTTCAGGATACATTGAAAGTTGACGGGCAAGCACAAGTAGAGTCATTGGTTGTTGATAATCAGGCGACCTTTAATGGTGCAGTTACAGCAAATAATGGAGTGACAGTTGCTAACGGTGATTTGAAAGTGACCAATGGTAATACTACGCTTAAGACTGTGACTGTTAATGAAACGCTGGCTGTAACTGGCAAAACAACACTGAAAGAAACCGAAGTTGGTGGTCCACTGACTGTAACCGGTGAAACCACTGTTGAGAACTTAACAGCGAACGGCACTACGACGCTTCAGAAGACGGATATTACAGGTCCGTTGAACGTGACCGGTAATACAACCGTTCAGAAGTTAACAGCAACTGGCCCAGTGGAGCTTCAGGATACATTGAAAGTTGACGGGCAAGCACAAGTAGAGTCATTGGTTGTTGATAATCAGGCGATTCTTAAGAAAGGTGTAACCTTAGGTGATGCTACTGGCCCACAGATTGTTAATGAAGGTAATGCCATCAAAGTTCAGACAAACAATGGCGGTGCAGCACGTATTACCAATATTGCTGATGCTGTGAATCAAAATGACGCAGTTAACAAGAAACAGTTGGATGAAAAGGCGGCAGAATTAACCAATACAGGATTGAAGTTTGTTGGTGATGATGGGCAAGAAGTCACTCGTCCATTAGGCGAAACATTGAAGATTGTTGGTGAAGCTGATAAGAATAAGCTAACAGATGGCAATATTGGTGTATTGAAGCACGGTACTGACGGTCTGAAAGTAAAACTTGCTAAGAATCTTAAAAACCTAGAGTCAGTAGCGACAAACACACTGACAACCACTGGAGCTGCGACGATTGGTGGTACGCTGGAAGTAACCGGACAATCAACCTTTAAAGATAAAGTGACTGTTGAGTCTGGTGGCTTAGATGTAACTGGCGACACCAATTTGACCGGTAATCTAACAGTAACCGGTGGCAATACAACCGTTGAGGCATTAACAGCAACTGGCCCAGTGGAGCTTCAGGATACATTGAAAGTTGACGGGCAAGCACAAGTAGAGTCATTGGTTGTTGATAATCAGGCGACCTTTAATGGTGCAGTTACAGCAAATAATGGAGTGACAGTTGCTAACGGTGATTTGAAAGTGACCAATGGTAATACTACGCTTAAGACTGTGACTGTTAATGAAACGCTGGCTGTAACTGGCAAAACAACACTGAAAGAAACCGAAGTTGGTGGTCCACTGACTGTAACCGGTGAAACCACTGTTGAGAACTTAACAGCGAACGGCACTACGACGCTTCAGAAGACGGATATTACAGGTCCGTTGAACGTGACCGGTAATACAACCGTTCAGAAGTTAACAGCAACTGGCCCAGTGGAGCTTCAGGATACATTGAAAGTTGACGGGCAAGCACAAGTAGAGTCATTGGTTGTTGATAATCAGGCGATTCTTAAGAAAGGTGTAACCTTAGGTGATGCTACTGGCCCACAGATTGTTAATGAAGGTAATGCCATCAAAGTTCAGACAAACAATGGCGGTGCAGCACGTATTACCAATATTGCTGATGCTGTGAATCAAAATGACGCAGTTAACAAGAAACAGTTGGATGAAAAGGCGGCAGAATTAACCAATACAGGATTGAAGTTTGTTGGTGATGATGGGCAAGAAGTCACTCGTCCATTAGGCGAAACATTGAAGATTGTTGGTGAAGCTGATAAGAATAAGCTAACAGATGGCAATATTGGTGTATTGAAGCACGGTACTGACGGTCTGAAAGTAAAACTTGCTAAGAATCTTAAAAACCTAGAGTCAGTAGCGACAAACACACTGACAACCACTGGAGCTGCGACGATTGGTGGTACGCTGGAAGTAACCGGACAATCAACCTTTAAAGATAAAGTGACTGTTGAGTCTGGTGGCTTAGATGTAACTGGCGACACCAATTTGACCGGTAATCTAACAGTAACCGGTGGCAATACAACCGTTGAGGCATTAACAGCAACTGGCCCAGTGGAGCTTCAGGATACATTGAAAGTTGACGGGCAAGCACAAGTAGAGTCATTGGTTGTTGATAATCAGGCGATTCTTAAGAAAGGTGTAACCTTAGGTGATGCTACTGGCCCACAGATTGTTAATGAAGGTAATGCCATCAAAGTTCAGACAAACAATGGCGGTGCAGCACGTATTACCAATATTGCTGATGCTGTGAATCAAAATGACGCAGTTAACAAGAAACAGTTGGATGAAAAGGCGGCAGAATTAACCAATACAGGATTGAAGTTTGTTGGTGATGATGGGCAAGAAGTCACTCGTCCATTAGGCGAAACATTGAAGATTGTTGGTGAAGCTGATAAGAATAAGCTAACAGATGGCAATATTGGTGTATTGAAGCACGGTACTGACGGTCTGAAAGTAAAACTTGCTAAGAATCTTAAAAACCTAGAGTCAGTAGCGACAAACACACTGACAACCACTGGAGCTGCGACGATTGGTGGTACGCTGGAAGTAACCGGACAATCAACCTTTAAAGATAAAGTGACTGTTGAGTCTGGTGGCTTAGATGTAACTGGCGACACCAATTTGACCGGTAATCTAACAGTAACCGGTGGCAATACAACCGTTGAGGCATTAACAGCAACTGGCCCAGTGGAGCTTCAGGATACATTGAAAGTTGACGGGCAAGCACAAGTAGAGTCATTGGTTGTTGATAATCAGGCGACCTTTAATGGTGCAGTTACAGCAAATAATGGAGTGACAGTTGCTAACGGTGATTTGAAAGTGACCAATGGTAATACTACGCTTAAGACTGTGACTGTTAATGAAACGCTGGCTGTAACTGGCAAAACAACACTGAAAGAAACCGAAGTTGGTGGTCCACTGACTGTAACCGGTGAAACCACTGTTGAGAACTTAACAGCGAACGGCACTACGACGCTTCAGAAGACGGATATTACAGGTCCGTTGAACGTGACCGGTAATACAACCGTTCAGAAGTTAACAGCAACTGGCCCAGTGGAGCTTCAGGATACATTGAAAGTTGACGGGCAAGCACAAGTAGAGTCATTGGTTGTTGATAATCAGGCGATTCTTAAGAAAGGTGTAACCTTAGGTGATGCTACTGGCCCACAGATTGTTAATGAAGGTAATGCCATCAAAGTTCAGACAAACAATGGCGGTGCAGCACGTATTACCAATATTGCTGCTGGTGAACAAGACGGTGATGCGGTTAACTTTAAGCAAGTGAAGGACGGAATTGCTGGTATTACCACTAAAGGTCTTAAGTTTGCAGGCGATATTAACGGTGAAGTCCATCGTGAATTAGGTCAGGCGCTGACGATTACCGGTGGTGTAACCCAAGAGGGGAATCTGACTGACAGTAATATCGGTGTAGTGAAAAATCCTAATAATCAGGGATTGATTGTAAAACTTGCCAAGAATCTTAAAGGCTTAGAGTCAGTAACAACAAACTCACTAACAGTCAATAATAGTGCGACGATTGGTAATGGTTTGACAGTGACCGCTGGCACTACATCACTTAAAGACACCACTGTTGATGGTACGCTGAAAGTAACCAAAGGTATGGATGTAAAAGGTAAATCAACCTTTGATGCGATAGAGATCCCAAGTTCAAAACATAATCAACTGCCACTGTTGCTTGACAATACAGGTATTAGTGGTTTGCCAGGTAATATCGCAGCGACTGCTGATAATACACTGTCATCAGATATTGATGCCAAATTAGATGTTTCTCAACCAACAGATGATCCGGAAGAAAAAGCGAAACGATTATCTCGTGCAGCAAACATAGCTGATGTGTTGTCGGTGGGCTTTAACCTAAAAAACAATGGTGCATCAAGAGACTTTATTCGTGGTTTTGATACAGTTGACTTTATCGATGGTAAGGCAACTACCGCAGTTGTCACTCGTGAGGGTAACAGCAAAACAAGCAAAGTGACCTTTAATGTCAATGTTGATAATGACACCATTAAGCTGATTGACGGCAATAAGATTGCTGCTAACACCACCGATTTGATGGTAGGCAATAGCGGTCGATTAGATATTCCAATGGTATCTTTCGATGCGATAGACAATGCTAAGAAACTGATGACCGCCAGAGATATTGCCTATGCGATTAATCAATCCGGTTTCCAAGTCATCTCCGGTCAAACCGGACTTGGTACTAATTCTGGTGCATCCGAAGAAGTGGTGAGAGCTGGTGATTTGATTAAGCTGATTGCCGGTGACAACTTGGATATTAAACAAGAAGGTACAACCTTTACCTTCTCTCTTAAAAAGACATTAACGCTTAAAGATGATAAGGGTGATGTAACCACACTCTCCCCTGCAGGTGTTAAGACACAGGGTAATGGCGGTGGTAGTACTCTGGGCAACGGCGGTGGTAGTAATGTCGGTGGCAATGGTGCTGGCGGCGGTGCAGTCGGTAATGGCGGCGGTGAGAGCACAGTCGATAAAGGCGGGCTTACTGTTGCAGACAGAGACGGTAATGTCAGCAAAGTGACGGCGAACGGTGTTGCTGTTGAAGGCAAAAACGGCAGCAGTAGTCTTGAAGAAGGCGGTTTGTCAGTTATCGGTAAAGACGGTAGTAGCAGTCTTGAAGAAACCGGTTTGTCAGTTGCGGGCAAAAACGGCAGTAGTAGTCTTGAAGAAGGCGGTTTATCAGTTATCGGTAAAGATGGTGAAAGCAGTCTTAAAGAAGGTGGTTTATCGGTCATCGGTAAAAACGGTAGTAGCAGTCTTGAAGAAACCGGTTTGTCAGTTGCGGGCAAAAACGGCAGTAGTAGTCTTGAAGAAGGTGGTTTATCGGTCATCGGTAAAGATGGTGAAAGCAGTCTTAAAGAAGGTGGTTTATCAGTTATCGGCAAAGACGGTAGTAGCAGTCTTAGTGGCGATGGTGTGAATGTTATCGATAAAGATGGTAACGGGGGCGAGTTTAATGCAAAAGGCATCTCACTCATTGGACCAAAAAACCAATTAAACCTACAAAACAATAAGCTTGAAATGACCGCAACCAATGCTGGTAAAACCAATACATTTAGTATTGAAAATACGGCAGAAGGAGCGAAAGTTGGTGGCGTTGCTGATGGTGTTGACCCTAATGATGCAGTCAATAAGGGCCAGCTGGATGCACAGGCAAATAAAGGCCTGAAGTTCGTTGGTGATGACAATCAAGAAGTCCATCGTAAATTAGGTGAGACGCTAACCATTGTCGGTGGCTTAACGGATGCAACCAAGCTGTCTGATAATAATATCGGAGTGATGAAAGATGGTGATGGCAAGTTGGTTATAAAACTTGCTAAGAATATTAGCGGTTTAAGCAATATTGAAACCACTGGTCGTATTACTGCCGGCAATGGTCTGACTGTTGAAGCTGGTGGCTTAAATGTTAAAGGTGATACGACGCTTCAAAAGACAACCGTTACTGATTTCACTGCAAATGGCGATACAACGCTTGAAAAATCATTGACTGTTAAAGAGAAAGCGACCTTTAAAGATGCAGTTGAGGTAAATAATGGCTTGACAGTAACCAATGGCGAAACCAAGCTGAAAAATACTGCTGTTAATGGTACGCTGAATGTGACTGGTAATACAACGATTGATAAAACCTTGATAGTTAAGGGTGATACAACTGTTGAGAAGTTAACAGCAAATGGCGATACAACGCTTGAAAAATCATTGACTGTTAAAGAGAAAGCGACCTTTAAAGATGCAGTTGAGGTAAATAATGGCTTGACAGTAACCAATGGCGAAACCAAGCTGAAAAATACTGCTGTTAATGGTACGCTGAATGTGACTGGTAACACAACGATTGATAAAACCTTGATAGTTAAGGGTGATACAACTGTTGAGAAGTTAACAGCAAATGGTGATACAACGCTTGAAAAATCATTGACTGTTAAAGAGAAAGCGACCTTTAAAGATACAGTTGAGGTAAATAATGGCTTGACAGTAACCAATGGCGAAACCAAGCTGAAAAATACTGCTGTTAATGGTACGCTGAATGTGACTGGTAACACAACGATTGATAAAACCTTGATAGTTAAGGGTGATACAACTGTTGAGAAGTTAACAGCAAATGGTGATACAACGCTTGAAAAATCATTGACTGTTAAAGAGAAAGCGACCTTTAAAGAGGGTATCACCTTAGGTGATGCTACTACAGGACCACAGATTGTTCATGAAGGTGATGATACCATCAGAATTCAGCAGAACGATGGCAGTGCAGCACGCATTACCAATGTGGCTGATGGTCATATCGCACCAGACAGTAAAGATATCGTCAATGGTGGTCAGCTGATGAATGTTTATAACCACATCGGTAAAATTGAAAGTCAGCTACAAGCAGGTATTGCCGGTAATAACGCTGCAGCGTCCCTACCACAAGTCATGATGCCAGGCAAATCTATGGTATCGGCAGCATTGGGCGGCTTCCGTGATAAGAAAGCAATCGCCATTGGTTATTCTCGCTTGAGTGACAATGGACGCATGGCATTGAAGTCAAACTTAAATGTTGACACCGAGAAGAACCTTGGCTATGGTGTGGGCGTAGGCTTTACCTGGTAACCCACCCATTGCGATAACTTTTATCTTAGGAAAACATGATATGAATAAAAAACATACCGCATTGTTTGGTGTGATGTTGATGGCGATGACGCTAACTGGTTGTGTTTCAACTTCTGCTTTGGAAGTTGAAACAGACACAGAGGTTGAGTTTCCAAAGATTGATGATGCTGTTGTTTCATCAAATAACTATAAAGGCTCACGGGCTAATTGGAGTAACATTGCTCAGATTGAACATGGCATGAGTAAAGATCAGCTGTATCATTTGATTGGCTATCCGCATTATCATGAAGGCTTGTATGGTGTTTATGAATGGAATTACATCTTTAATTATCGTGATCAAGTAGGTGATTACAGACAATGTCAATTCCAAATTCGTTTTGATAAAAACAAAACCATCAATGCCATGTACTGGTCTGCACCTGAGTGTGAAGAGAAAGTAAAACAAGCAGGTTTGCTACACACTCAAGCAGTGATTCAAGACATCGTTCAGCAGATGCCATCTTCGCCTGCGACACCAACAGAAACTTTTGCCTTGCAAGCAGATGCTTTATTTGCTTTTAATAAATCAGGTATAAAAGATATGTTACCAGGTGGTCTGACCAAACTTGATGAGCTTGCAGATAAGCTAAAAGACTATCAAAGCCAAGGTAAAGTAAAAGCCCATATCATCGGTCATACTGACAGACTAGGTTCAAAAGAGTATAATCTGGCTTTATCAAAAAGTCGTGCTGATACGGTTGCTACCTATCTGTTATCAAAAGGTATTGCATCAGATATACTAAATACCACAGGTGCAGGTGAGTATATGCCAATAAAAGACTGCTCTATCAATGGCACCAAAAAACAACAAATCCGTTGTCTACAACCTAATCGCCGTGTTGAGGTGCAGATTTATGTTGAGCAGTAGTTTTTGGTAGAATTGTTTAAAAAGATGCCACCCTGATGGGTGGTGTTTTTCTTTGGTCATGGGCAATCTTGGGCTATTTGTTGGTTGCCAAAACCCAACCAAAATCTTTAGATAAAGTCCAGACCGATCTCTTGGCATTTCATGCTCTCTTGATTTTGTTGTTGCTTTATGGGCTTGACAAACCAAACCTACCACCCCAATCTTATAAAATGCGCTAGAATAACCAATTCCACACCAATCAACTTTTAAGATAACCATGCCAACCCATCTCGACCGAACCCATTCATCAAAACCCTTTCCCACCTTATGGATCTTAATCATGGGGGTGATGATTGCCATCGGTCCGCTCGCCATTGATATGTACCTACCTGCCCTGCCAAGCATGGCAGATGAGTTTGGGGTCAGCACAACCAATATCGCTCGTTCTGTGCCTGCTTATTTTATAGGACTGGTATTCGGTCAGCTGTTTTATGGTCCTTTTTCCGACCGTGTGGGGCGTGTCAAACCCATGTATATCGGTATGATAATCTTTGTCATTGCATCTATAATCTGTGCCACCACCAACACCGAAGCCATACTGTTCATGGCTCGCACCCTACAGGCAGTCGGTGCGTGCGTTACAGGAGTGGTTACTCGTGCAGCGATTCGAGACACCCTAAACCCCATACAGTCCGCCAAAGCCTTTAGCCTTATGGTAGTGGTTATGGGCGTTGCTCCCATTTTAGCACCGACCTTAGGAGCTGCTATTTTAAGAGTGGCAGACTGGCACACGATATTTTGGTTCTTGGCGGCTTATGGCGTATTTGTCATCATCCTAACCAAGCTGTTCTTAAAAGAAACACTAACCCCAGAAAACCGCAATACCCAGCCCATCAGTCAGACAATCACAGGGTACATTGACCTACTAAAAGATAAAACCTTCACCGTGCCTGCGGTGGCAGCTGGCGTGCTTCAAGGGTCGTTTTTTATTTATCTGTCCATCTCTAGCGTGCTATTCATGGAGAATTATGGGCTATCTGAGGAGAATTTTGCCATCGCTTTTGGGGCGAATGCCTTTGGTTTTATTGCTTTAACGCAGGTCAATCAATTTTTAATTAAACGATTTAGACTGGTGCAACTCTTGCGTTTTGGGGCATCGGTGCAACTGGCTTCAGCGTCTTTTCTGCTATTGCTTGGGCTTGTGTTTGGTGGCGATGCTCATGTTGCTTTGGTTTTTATGGCAATTTTTTGTTGTATTGCCGGACTGGGACTGACACAGCCTAACGCTGGAGCAATCGCCCTAGCCTTTCAAAAAAAGCGTGCAGGCATGGCAGCAGCGATGCAAGGGGCATTGCAATTTTCGGTAGGGATTTTTGGTGGCTTGCTTCTTAGTTTGTTTGACACAAACCCTGTGGTAAAACTGGGCATTACCGCCACCATACTGACAGCAGTAGGCACTTGGTTGGTATATCGCATTGATGCTCGGCTTGACTTATCAAAAGTTGATTAAACCAATCACTAGCACATCTAACAACACCCAAGACCAAAAAGGATTACAACCACCCATCAGCCACCACGATGATAAGGGTGGTTATTGATCACACTCATCGCTCGATACAGCTGTTCAATGAGTATCACTCGCACCAAAGGATGTGGTAGCGTCAAATCTGACAACGACCATTTAAAATCCGCCGCCGCCAGCACTTGGGGGGATAAACCGTCAGCACCCCCAATCACCAAAGCGATGTCCATACCATCTGTCATGGCAACACTCAGCTTATCTGATAGACCTTCAGTGGAGAGCATTTTTCCTTTTACTTCCAGTACCCACAATTTTTCTTTTGGGTGGCGAGCTGCCAAGATAGCCTGCCCTTCTTGCTGTTTGTATTTGTCAATGTCTGCAGGCGATGGGTTCTTGTGGCGTTTGGCAGGGGCAATCTCAACAATCTCGGTATTCATCATCGGCTGAATGCGTTTGGCATACTCATCAATGCCTGCTTGCACCCATGATGGCATCTTATGCCCTACGCTCAATATTCTTAATTTCATGTAAGATTTCCTTTGGTTTTTATATATTTTAAAGAAAAATCACAAAAAAATCTTGTTTATTTATGCGAATAAATGGCGTAAAATCAAAAACTTTGCTATGCTAAGTACAATTTTATTTATAGACAGCCTATCATGTCAAATACAACACAACCAACACACCTAGACCACCCTGCTTACAATCAGACCATCTATCGCTATGCAGGATTTTGGATTCGTTTTGTGGCACAGCTTGTTGATGGCATACTGTTTTTGCTCATCAGCTTGCCCTTGTTATACCTCGTCTATGGCGATGCTTATTTTGATGCGTATTTTAGTGTTGAGCCGACCCAAACGATGTTTTTTGGTGTGGCAGATATCCTGATTTCAGTAGGCTTGCCGTTGTTGGCTACTTTTTGGTTTTGGACAAGAAAAGGAGCTACACCTGGCAAAATGTTGCTTGGTTTGCAAGTATTGGATGAACGCACAGGCAATCTTTTAACATTAAAGCAAGCTTTCATTCGCTATCTTGGCTACATCGTATCTTCTGTGGTGTTTGGATTGGGGTATATTTGGGCAGGCTTTGATAAGAAAAAACAAAGCTGGCATGACAAACTTGCCAAGACTGTCGTTGTGCGTAAGCAGTAATCAATTATTATAAGCTCATTGCTTGATACGCCCAGTTTATGCACAGCTTGATATGGTATATCAACGACCATCATTGACATCTTAATTGTAGTTATAAACTCTTGATGAACGACTTATCACAAAGACAATGTACCCATAAGACCACCCATCATCAAGCTGACAATAAAAAATCCATCGGTGATTTTTATGAACAGCGTGCCAGAGCATGGGCAGAGCATTCAGGGCTTGAACTGGTTGCTTGTAATTTTTATGCCCCAAGACTGGGTGAAATTGACATCATCGCCAAACAAAGTAATACCGACAGATTTGGCAGGACGATACAGACGCTGATATTTATTGAGGTACGCTCTCGCAAACTTGGACAATTTACCAACAGCATTGAGAGTATCACCCCTGCCAAACAACGAAAAATTATCCAAACGGCACAGTATTTTGTGGCACAAAATCCGCAGTTTGAGCAGTACGATTGCCGATTTGATGTGATCGCCTTTGACCATCAAGAAGGCATTGAAAACGCCCAATGGGTACAAGCAGCTTTTTTGACGCAGTGGTAGTCGCTCCCCTTGAGTACAAATTGATTAAAATATGAATATTGATTACAACTACCCATCAAAATTGATGAGAATTTGTTAAAAACTGATTGATAAATGGCATGACTACAACACCATGTGTTGAAGAGCCATCAGTTATTAAGTCGTTAGTAGTTAAAAGGATAAAGCCATGCAGACATTCATACAACACACCCCGAAGATGGCAATGCTAATACTAGCAGCCGCCCTAAACTTGACAGCGTGCAGTACGCTTGGTGGTGGCGATGCCTTTGGGGTTTATGAGATGGGTCGCAGTATCCCTGAACGCATCAGTGATGAGAGCATCGAGCTGATGGCTCGCAAGAACCTAGCTCGCATTAGCGGAGTGAATGAAAACACGGTACGAATCGCATTTGATAGCTTTCGTAAAGAAGTACTCATCACAGGCGAAGTGCCAAGTCAAGCCATCAAAGATGACATAGAAGCAATGGTAAAATCCATGAGGGATGTTGCAGAGGTGTACAATTACCTAACCATCTCTAGCACCCCAAAAAGCCAAAGCCATACCCTACACGAAGGCTACCTAAAATCCAAGATTAACGCACGCCTGCTGACCAATCAAGGCATCAAATCATCACAATACAAAATAGTCGTACGAGACCAAACAGCCTATGTGATGGGACACATGAGTCCAGAGCAACAAGACCACATACTAGCAGCGATACAAAACACAGCAGGCATGGCATTGGCAGTAACACTGACCACGCTAATCAATGATGATATGCCAGCCACGCTAACAAGCACACAAGACATCACAGCTGACAACAGCGTAGTATATGGCGGCGTGGTTAGCACCGAGCCTACCAACGAACCCTATTTGCTTCAAGAAATCTATGTGCCTAACGCCAGCACCGACGCCCCAACCAACATCGCCCCTGCCTACACCCCAAAAAGTGGCACCAGTGGCTATGTACAACTACATCAAGGGACGAACAATCCATAACCCAGACTAACACAACACACAAAACCTGTATAAATTTGGGTATAAAAAGCCAAAATTTTGTTATAATAGCAAGACTAAACCCCATATTTTAAACCACTTTGGAACCAACATGAACGCTGACGACCTAATTGAACTACTACAACCACATTTTCCCAAAGCTCACCTTCAAGCCGCCAATCAAGGCAACAAATTTGAAGTACTCATTGTTGATGCCGTCTTTGAGGGCAAACGCCCCGTACAGCGTCAGCAAGCGGTTTATGCGATTGTGAATCCACACATCCAAAGTGGAGCAATGCACGCCTTAACCATTCATGCCTTGACACCTGATGAATACAACACCAAAAAGGGACAATAAATGGATAAATTTAAGATCATTGGCAAGAGCCGAATTGCAGGTGAAGTCGCCATTTCTGGCTCAAAAAACGCAGCCTTACCACTGCTTGCTGCCATACTACTCCCAAATGATGAAACCGTCCTGCATAATGTCCCAACCCTAAAAGACACAGAGACACTTGTCAAGCTCATCGCGGGTACTGGCGTTGCCATCACAAAAGAAGGTAACACGGTCGTGGCAGATGCTCGCAGTGTAACCAACTATTATGCTCCCTATGAATTGGTTCGCACCATGCGTGCGTCCATCTTGGTATTAGGTCCATTATTGGCTCGCTTTGGCGAAGCGGAAGTCTCTTTGCCTGGTGGTTGCTCTATCGGTTCTCGCCCTGTGGATCAGCATTTAAAGGCATTTGAGGCAATGGGTGCAACCATCGCTGTAGAAAATGGCTATGTCAAAGCAAAAGCTCCAGCAGGTGGCCGCCTAGTCGGTTGTAACTTTAGCTTTGATATGGTAACGGTAGGTGGCACAGAAAATGTCATCATGGCAGCCGCCTTAGCTCGTGGTACAACTCGCCTAGAGAACTGTGCTTGTGAGCCAGAAGTGGTGGACTTAGCCAATATGCTTGTGGCAATGGGAGCTAAGATTGATGGCATCGGCACGCCAACCATGATCATCGAGGGCGTAGAAAGCCTGCATGGCTGTGAGTACAGTGTTATTGCTGATCGCATTGAAACTGGCTCATATTTGGCAGGTGCATTGATGAGTGAAGGCGATGTATTGACCACCAACACATCAGCAGAGCATCTGCACCCTGTCTTAAAGAAATTTGAGGCAATGGGTGCAACCATCACCACAGGCGATGACTGGATTCGTGCCGTCATGAAAGGCAGACCTAAGGCGACAGACATTCGCACCCAAGCCCACCCTGGCTTCCCAACTGATATGCAAGCACAACTGATGGCGGTGTGCTGTTTGGCTGATGGCACCAGCACCATAATTGAAAATATTTTTGAAAATCGCTTCATGCATGTGCCTGAGCTTAACCGCATGGGAGCAAACATTCGCATTGACGGACATACCGCCATCGTTACAGGCGTGGAGAAGTTCACGCCAGCACCTGTAATGGCAACCGACCTGCGAGCATCCATGTCTCTTGTCATGGCGGCAGCGTGTGCCGAAGGCGAAAGCATCATTGACCGCATTTATCACATTGATAGGGGCTATGATGATGTGGAAAACAAACTAAAAGCCTTGGGCGTAAATATTGAGCGGATTAAGGGATAAAAGTTGCCAAACCCTTTGCCGGCAACCAACCATTGAGAAAGCAATCCATAACGACAAGTTAGAACAATGAGCGTTTTGTTGAGCTGTCGCTAGCACGCCTTTGTTAATTTTTTATAAAAAGTAAGGCAATATAATGACTGATGATTTTAACGGCTTGACCATCGCCCTATCAAAAGGGCGTATCTTAGATGAGACTCTGCCTTTATTTGAAAAGACAGGCATTCGCCCTTTAGAAGACATGAATAAATCACGCAAATTAATTTTTCAAAGCAGTGATTCAAATGTCCGATTTTTACTACTTCGTGCATCCGATGTACCAACTTATGTCGAGCATGGTGTGGCGGATATCGGCGTGTCAGGCAAAGATGTACTGCTAGAATATGCTGCCGCTGTGTATGAGCTGATTGATTTAAAAATTGCCAAATGCCGTCTTATGACCGCAGGCGTTAAAGGAGCAACCCTACCTTCTCGCCGTCTTCGTATCGCCACCAAATATGCCAATGTCGCCAGAGAATATTTTGCCTCTTGTGGTCAACAAGTAGATATCATCAAGCTCTATGGCTCTATGGAGCTTGCCCCATTGGTTGGGCTTGGCGATTTGATTGTGGATGTGGTTGATACAGGGAATACTTTGCGAGCCAATGGGCTTGAACCACTTGATGAGATTTGTCAAGTGTCATCACGCCTGATTGCCAACCCCATCAGTTACAAGCGAAAACTTAGCCAGTTACAACCCATTTTAGACATTCTAGAACAGGCGGCTAGCTAATACCGCCAAGCCTTTTATTCACACGGAACACCGATAAGTTGTGCCATTTACTAGCAGGTATATCATGCCAGATTTAGCCATTTTAAATAGCCAAGATGCTGATTTTCAAGACAAATTAACCAAACTGCTTGCCTTTGAGACTGTAACCGATACAGACTTAATTCAGACTGTTGATGACATCATCGCTCAAGTTCGTACGCATGGCGATGAAGCCGTATTTGAATTAACCAAGCGTTTTGACCAACATCCTGCCATCAGCATGGATGAGCTGTTCATCAGTCAAGCTCAATTAAAAGCCGCCTTTGATGGTCTAACCGATGAGGTAAAAACCGCCCTAGAGCTGTCGGCTCAGCGTATTTTTGATTTTCATCAACACCAAAAAGAGACAGGATTTCGCTTCGTTGATGGGCTTGGCAATACTTTAGGTCAAAAAGTAACACCACTTGACCGTGTCGGCATCTATGTGCCAGGCGGTCTGGCGAGCTATCCATCAAGCGTCTTGATGAACGCCATTCCTGCCAAAGTTGCAGGCGTGGCGTGCATTACGATGGTCGTCCCTGCTCCAAAAGGTGAACTCAATCCGCTTGTCTTGGCGGCAGCACACCTAGCAGGTGTGAATGATGTCATCACCATCGGCGGTGCACAGGCTGTAGCCGCATTAGCCTATGGCACATCTCGCATCGCCCCTGTTGATAAAATCACAGGTCCGGGCAATAAATATGTCGCTGCTGCCAAGCGTGCAGTTTTTGGGCAAGTAGGCATTGACATGATCGCAGGACCATCTGAGGTCTTGGTTTATGCTGAGGGCGAATCTGCGGATAATACTGACTGGCTAGCGATGGATTTGCTGTCTCAAGCTGAACACGATACAGTGGCACAGGCGATTTTTGTAACAACTTGCCCCAAGCAACTAGAGGCGGTCAAAGTCGCCCTTGATAAGGCATTGGCAAACCTACCAAAAGCCGACATCGCTCGTCAGGCACTGAGCAATCGTGGAGCGTTAATCCTTGTTAAAGACAGGGCTGAGGGTGTGGCGGTCATCAACCAAGTCGCCCCTGAGCATTTGGAGCTATCACTTGATCAGCCTGATGAAGTAGAAAAACTGGTGCGTCATGCAGGAGCGATATTCTTGGGCAGACATACCCCAGAGGCGATTGGCGACTATTGTGCAGGGTCAAACCATGTGCTACCAACATCAGGGACGGTACGCTTTAGCTCACCTTTGGGCGTGTATGATTTCACCAAAAAAACCTCGCTCATCTACTGCACAGCCAAAGGTTCGCAGCCATTGGCTCATACGGCTGATGTCATGGCGGTACAGGAGAATCTAGATGCTCATGCCCTATCAGCACGCTATCGTTATGGCGTGGTTAACTTAGACTAATACAACATCAATCAAATCACACGAGCGACAACATGAGCATCAACAAAAGACTATGGAGCAAAAAAGTTAGCCAGCTTACCCCTTATGTGGCAGGCGAACAGCCAAAAGTGTCTAATCTATGTAAGTTAAATACCAATGAAAATCCATTTCCCCCAAGCCAAAAAGCAGTAGCAGCCATGCAGGCGGTCTTGGCAGATAACGGTCAAGCGTTACGCCTATACCCTGAACCAGAATCAGATGAATTATGTCAGGTGCTTGCTCATTATCACGGTTTACAGCGTGAACAGGTCTTTGTGGGTAATGGCTCAGATGAAGTACTGGCATTTGTGTTTGCCTGTTTTTTTACCAAAGAATTACCGCTACTGATGCCTGATGTAAGTTATAGCTTTTATCCTGTTTATGCACAGACTTTCGGAGTGGACACCAAAATCATTCCACTTGATGATGAGTTTTGTATCAATCCTAAAGACTATGATACAGCGTGCAGTGGCATCATTTTACCCAATCCAAATGCCCCAACAGGTATACTGCTTTCATTAGATGACATTCGTACTCTTGCCACCAACCACCCAGATTCGGTCATCGTCATTGATGAAGCATACATTGACTATGCAGATGATGTCAAATCAGCATCAGCAATTGGTTTGATTGATGAGTTTGATAATATCTTAGTCACACAAACTTTCTCAAAATCTCGTGCATTGGCAGGGCTTAGAGTGGGTGCAGCTTTTGGCAACGCCAATTTAATAGCGGCACTCGCTACTTATCAGAACAGCTTTAATAGCTATCCTATTGACCGTGTGGCACAAGCAGGGGCGATGGCAAGCATCTTAGATGAAGATTATTTCATCAAACAGCGTCAAGCAGTTATTAGACTGCGTAATGACCTCACCGAATCATTAGTGGCACTCGGTTTTAAAGTATTGCCATCAGCAGCAAACTTTGTCTTTGCAAAGCCAAATCACACATCGCTTAGCACCAAAGAGATTTTTAATCAACTGCGTGAACAAGGTGTCATTATGCGTCATTGGGACAAGCAACGCATTGCAGATTATCTGCGTATTACAGTCGGTACAGCTGAACAAAATCAGCGTTTGATTACCGCATTAACAGAGATTTTATCCTAGCCACCTAAGGCAGAGAAGGATTTTCACGCCTTGTTATTTGTGCTACAATAACAAGGCATTTATATACAATATCGCCAGTTGTCATCAGACAACCAGCCAAAAGGAAATCACCATGACCGTCATCAAAAAAGAAGACTTTATCCAGTCAATTGCGGACGCCTTTCAATACATCAGCTACTACCACCCCACCGACTATATCACGGCTCTATCCCAAGCCTTAGAGCGTGAAGAAAATTCTGCCGCCAAAGATGCCATGACACAAATCTTGGTAAACAGTCGTATGTGTGCCGAAGGCAAGCGTCCAATTTGTCAAGATACAGGGATTGCAACAATATTTTTAAAAGTAGGCATGAATGTTAAATGGGACACCGACATGAGTGTGGCAGACATGGTAAATGAAGGCGTTCGCCGTGCCTACAACCACCCTGATAATACCTTGCGAGCCAGCGTACTTGCCGACCCTGCAGGCAAACGCATCAACACCAAAGACAACACGCCAGCCGTCATCCACATGGAAATCGTGGCAGGCGACACGGTTGATGTTACCTGTGCCGCCAAAGGTGGTGGTAGCGAGAACAAATCCAAACTTGCCATGCTAAATCCTTCTGATGACATCGTAGCATGGGTATTAAAGAGTATTCCAGAAATGGGAGCTGGTTGGTGTCCGCCAGGAATCTTAGGCATTGGTATTGGTGGCACACCAGAAAAAGCGACCTTGCTCGCCAAAGAATCACTGATGAGCCATATTGACATTCACGAACTAAAAGCCAAAGCAGAGACTGGTGCAGAGCTTTCTACCACCGAAAAACTTCGCCTTGAAATCTTTGAAAAAGTAAACGCACTGGGTATTGGTGCTCAAGGTCTAGGCGGTCTAACTACTGTGCTAGATGTAAAAATCCTAGACTACCCAACACACGCTGCTTCCAAGCCTGTGGCAATGATTCCCAACTGTGCAGCAACTCGCCATGTACATTTTGAGCTTGATGGCTCAGGGGCGGTCAATCTAGAGCCACCAAGCCTAGACGCTTATCCTGATATCACTTATAGCCCTGACAATGGCAAGCGTGTCAATGTGGACACCCTAACCAAAGAAGAAGTCGCCACATGGCAAACAGGAGATGTACTACTACTAAACGGTAAAATCTACACAGGTCGAGATGCCGCTCACAAACGCATGACCGATATGCTCAATAAGGGCGAGCAACTACCTGTAGATTTCACCAATAAACTCATCTACTATGTCGGACCCGTTGATCCTGTGCGTGATGAAGTGGTAGGACCGGCAGGACCAACCACCGCTACTCGCATGGATAAGTTCACTCGTCAAATGCTAGAACAAACAGGACTTATCGGCATGATTGGTAAATCAGAGCGTGGCAAAATCGCTTGTGAAGCGATTGCTGATAACAAAGCAGTCTATCTCATGGCGGTGGGGGGTTCTGCTTATCTTGTTTCTAAGGCAATCAAAAACGCCAAAGTAGTCGCTTTTGAGGATTTAGGCATGGAGGCAATCTATGAATTTGAGGTTAAAGACATGCCTGTAACAGTCGCTGTGGATAGCAATGGCGTGTCAGTTCATGCAACCGCTCCTAAGATCTGGCAAGCCAAAATTGGCAAAATCCCTGTAACTCAAGAATAAAATCACCCACCAATCATGATAAAGCCCAACCATAATGTGTTGGGCTTTATCATCAATGCCAACCCAAAATCAATCCCTGCCAAGTGGCACAGCACCTACAAATCCATCAAAGTAACGCACATCAAAAAAGCACAAGCGTTAATCTTGTGCTTTTTTAAGTTTATTATCATATGGCAAATGGCACACCACCATCGCTATCTTAGCTTAAGCGTCATCAACCCAAGCACCACCAAGATGATGCACACGATATAAAACCTAGCAACAACTTTGGTTTCTTTTAGACCCATCTCTTCAAAATGATGGTGCAGTGGTGCCATCAAAAAAATGCGTTTTTTGCGAAGTTTGTATGAACCCACTTGTAAAATCACAGATAATGCTTCCGCCACAAAAACACCACCCATGATGACAAAAGCAAGCTCTTGGCGAGTCATGACCGCCATCGTACCAAGCATTCCACCCAATGACAACGCCCCAACATCTCCCATGAATACATCAGCAGGGGCAGCGTTATACCACAAAAAACCAAGCCCTGCTCCGATGATGGCAGCACAAACAATGATAAGCTCTGCATTATAGGCGATATAAGGCACATGCATATAAGCAGCATAATTCATTGAGCCTGAAATATAAGCAAATACCCCAAGTCCTGCCACCACCAACACCACAGGCAAAATCACCAGTCCGTCCAAACCATCGGTCAGATTCACCGCATTTGATGAACCATTGATGGTAAAGTAAGTTAGGATAATAAATCCCAAGCCAAATGGAATCGCTGATAGTGGAACTACCCAATGCTTAAATACAGGGATGAGTAAATCTTGCATGGCAGCAGCGGTGGCAGTATCCTGCTGTAAAGCGATATAATACAAAGAACCGCCCACAAACAGCGAACCCACCGACAGCCAAAAATACTTTTTACGAGCGATGAGGCCTTGTGGGTTTTTGTGCTTAATTTTTAGCCAGTCATCTGCCCAACCAACTGCACCAAAAACCACCATCACTACCATCAAAATCCATACATAAGGATTGGATAAATCAGCCCATGCCAAAGTTGCAATACCGATTGCCGCTAAAATGAGCACACCACCCATTGTCGGCGTGCCTTGTTTGACAAGATGTGTTTTTGGACCATCATCACGCACCGCTTGACCATACTTTAAAGTACGCAAATAACGAATGACAGGCTTGCCTGCACCGATGACAATGAGCAGTGCCGTAATCACCGCCAGCAACGCTCGTAGCGTCAAAGAAGAGATGGCAATGTCGCTATGCTGAAACAACCAGTAAAGCATAATCAAACCCTTGTAGCATTATTATCTATCTAAATCAGTTATCTAAAAAATTTGTCTAAAATCTATATCATCAAAGCCAAATTCACCCAAGATTCGCCAAATCACAAATCAGCGTCTCCATTTTCATACCACGAGACCCCTTGAACAGTATGGTTGTAGCACCATCTTGTAAACGCAGTCTTAGAGCATCAAGCAAAGCTGACTTATCCTCAAAGTGTGTCGCTATCGGTCGCAATTCATTGACAGCACGCACCATGTGCTTCATATTCTCACCGACAGCAAAGATGGCGTCTAAGGCAAGTGGTGCGATGTTTTGCCCCAACTGATAATGTTCATCAGCTGCCGCTTCGCCCAGCTCAAAAATATCTCCCAACACCAAAATCTTAGCATTATCCTCTTGCTCTAGCACTTTGGCAGCAGCAAGCATGGAAGTTGGATTGGCATTATAAGTATCATCAATGATAAGATGCTCACCAAACGCCATGCGAGTCAATCGCCCTTGTGGGGCAGTAACAGATTGCAGTCCACGAACAATGCTGTGAAGTGGCACACCCAAAGCGTAGGCACACGCTGATGCCGCCAACGCATTAGTTACATTATGCTCGCCAATGAGTGGCAGCTGTACCGGCAGGCTTTCAATCTCATCAATCTCAATATTTGTATTTAAACTAAAAGTGCTATGCGTGGTTGCCACATCAATGTCATCAGCAAACAAATCACCCATCATCAGCACCGAGCTAACACCCTGCTCAGACAACATCTGTATGTCCTCATCGGACAGCTGTGCCTGTGATAGTGGTACATTTTGTTCACCAAAGCTAAGCATTCTATCGGTAAAATTACTGGCGGTTTGGCTTAACAGCGTACAAAATTCATCGCCAAAAGGCACAATCGCCACGCCATCTTCACTAAGTGCCGAGTAAATTTCTGCTTTAGCACGAGCAATGTTGGCACGCCCACCGAACTCGCCTAAGTGAGCCGTACCGATATTTAGTACGCATGCCACATCAGGACGAACAAGCCCTGCCGTATAAGCAATCTCGCCCACATGGTTCGCCCCAAGCTCCATCACAGCAAATTTATGTTCGTCAGACAGCTCAAGTAGCATCATTGGTACACCCAAATCATTGTTTAGGTTGCCACGAGTGATGAGTGTCGGGGCGATTTGACTTAAGATATGCCCTAGCATTTCTTTCGTGGTGGTTTTTCCTGATGAGCCTGTCAAAGCAACCACCATTAAATCAGGGTGAGCATCTCGGCGGTATTTACCAAGAAGTCCCAACGCTTTTTTGGTATCGCCTGTGATGAGTTGTGGCAAATCACTTGCCACCTGTTCACTAACAATGGCAAGCACCGCTCCTTTTTCTTTTGCCATCTCAACATAATCATGCCCATCAAAATTTTCACCTTTGATGGCAAGAAAAATATCGCCCTGCTCTATTTTGCGAGTATCGGTCGTAATGCGGCAACTTTGAGCATCAAATTCGCCTGACCATCTGCCATTTGTGGCGGCCTGCAGGTTATCTTTTTGCCAAAGATAAGGGGTATGCACTGTCATCTTGTTATCCTATTTATTAAATGCGTTGATAAATTCACCAACCACCGCCACATCATCAAAATCATAACGAACACCGTTAATCTCTTGATAGGTCTCATGACCCTTGCCCAGTATTACCACAATATCATCACCACCTGCCATCATCACCGCTTCTTTGATTGCACGCTTTCTATCAGGCTCAATGATGACCTTGTAATGTGCTTGGCAATCAAGCTGTGTTTGCATGTCTCTTAAAATCGCATTGGGATTCTCAGAGCGTGGGTTATCTGCCGTCAGTATCACCATATCGGCATGACGAACCCCCACATTTGCCATGATAGGTCTTTTACTCTTGTCTCTATCGCCCCCACAACCAAATACCGCAATCAGCCTACCTGTACAATGCTTTTGTAGGCTAATGAGTACTTGCTCGATGGCATCAGGGGTGTGTGCATAATCAACAATGAACAACCCTGTTTTTGATGGTACTTGTTGCATTCTGCCACGAGCACCATGTAGCTTGGCAACTAATGCCGGTAGATTGTCTTGTTGATTAGGATATAATGCCAAAAATGCCGCCACCGCCGCCATTAAATTATCCACATTAAATAATCCAAGCAGTGGGCTGTGCAATGTCATCAGCTTGCCTTGTGCCACAAGCTCAATTTGCACCCCATTTAGGCTTGGCGTAATCTTTTTGACAAAATAATCCGCCTTCTCATCTTGACAAGAATGACCAAGTAGCGAATAAGGCAAAGCACCATCATTGTTTTGAAGCAGTGGATAAGTAGCGTCTTGATTGGTGATACCATGGGTGAGCGTACTAAAATAATGCTCATCAAACAACCTTGCTTTGGCTGCACGGTAGTCATCCATGTCCGCATGATAATCCAAATGGTCGTGCGATAAGTTGGTATAAATCGCCACTTGTACAGGCACGCCTTGCAGTCTGTGCTGATGCAAACCATGGCTACTGGCTTCTAATGCCACCACTTGCACGCCATCTTTTGCCATCTGATACAAAAACTCATGCACCGACAGCACATCGCCTGTGGTATTGGCTGATTGTACAAGCTGACCCAACCTACCATTGCCTGCCGTCCCCATAATGGCAGATGGCACGCCAGACAGTTCGCACAGCTGTGCTACCAGCTGACTGACGGTCGTCTTGCCATTCGTCCCTGTTACCGCCACCACCGTAGGTAGCTTGGCAGACCTATCCACTTGAAATCTAGCAGCAATCAAATCACCCAAATAATGGCGAATGGTTGGCAGATATACGATGGGCGTAGACAGTGTTGATATATCCAGTTCTTGCGGATTGATTTGCGATAAAATAAATGCCGCCTTACCATCCACTGATTTGAGATATTCATTAGCACGCAATAGACTTTGTTGATCCCCACCCACACTAGACAGTAACACAAAAACATCGCCCTCATTAAGACGACGACTATCTAAGCAAAACTGCCCAAAAGGCAAATCTGCCACCATCTTAATGGCATCACTTGGCAGATGCAGACTTATCGTATCAAATAAAGTAGCAAGCGTTGTGGGTTTCATGGCAAATTCCTTATAACTCTTTATTATGATTGGGATATTTTTTATTACGTCTTATTGAGCCTTAGGCGTACTCTTGGCATCGGCTTGTAACGGCTTATCAAAAGGCACATTATACAGACGAAGTGCCTCTTTCATGACATGATGAAACACAGGTGCAGCAACCACACCGCCAGAATACTGACGGCGTGGGTCTTCTACCAAAATCGCAATGGCAAATCTTGGATTTGATGCTGGGGCAATTCCGACAAATGTCGTGCGATACTGGTCAGTATAATAACCACCTTCAGGCTTGGTACGGCGACTCGTGCCCGACTTACCTGCCACACGATAACCATTGATGGCAGCAGCTCGTGCCGTACCTCCCGACTCCGTAACCAATTCCATCATCTTGACAATCGCTTCAGCGTGCTCTGGTTTAATCACCTGAATAGACTCTGGGCTTGGCTGATTTTTAACCAGACGCAATGGACGCAATTCACCATGATTTGCCAAAGCAGCGTACGCTTGAACCACTTGGGCAAGCGTTACCCTCTGTCCATAGCCATAGCTTAGCGTAGCACGACGAGTAACATCTTTTTCGCTGGGGTCTTTGACGCTACCTGATGCTTCGGCAGGGAAATTTAGGGCAGTTTTTCGCCCAAAGCCAAAGCGTCTTTGGATATCAGAGATGGCATTGGTTGGTAAGTTTAGTGCGATTTTGGCTGAAGCCACATTACTTGACTTTTGAATCAGTCTTGCCAAGGTGATGGCACCATAGTTGCCACTATCACGAATAACATAGCCACCGATATACATACTACCTGGTGCGGTTTCAATGAGTGAACTGGTGGTGTATTTACCTGACTCCAAGGCGGCTGCCACCGTAAAAGGCTTCATCACCGAACCCGGTTCAAAGGTGTCTAGCAACGGTCGATTACGCTCGTTTGCCCCTGTCCGCTCAGACAGATTGTTGGCATTAAACGATGGCCAAGAACCCAACGCTAATATATCGCCAGTTAATACATCCACCACGATGCCAGAGCTTGAACGAGCAGACTGGGCACGCCCCACTTGCTCCAACTCTTTGTATAGCACATACTGCAAGCGTGAATCAATGGTAAGCTCAATGTTCTCGCTCTCAATCTTTGGCTTAATTTCTTTAATCTCTTTGATGGCTGATCGGCGAGCATCTTTTAGAACCAATACCTGCCCTCGCTCGCCTGCAAGCTGTTTTTCGTATTGTGCTTCAATGCCTGCTCGACCGACATAGCCACCATTTTTCTCATCACTTGACTGTGCCATATAGCCTAGAATCTGTGCATTCGGCTCAGCTTGTAGATAATATCTTTGAAAGAATTTTTCTTCACTCACGCCCACAAAGTCCAGCTTAATAACCGGTTCAACCACCTCTGGCGATTCTTTTGTCAATAAAATCATACGGCGAGAGCCAGCCCCCCTTGGCAGAGCTTCTTTGATGGCACTCTCGTCAGCATAGTCTATGGCATTGTTGATTGCTACTGCTTTTTGTAGTTTTTCCAACGGAAAATTTGCCACTACAGCTAGTCTTACCAAATCCATCTCGGTAAGCTCTTTGGCAGCTTTGGCACGAGCTTTAGCATCAGTGGTTGTCTTAATGATTTTATCCAAGCGATAATATTCATTGGCATAATCATAGGGGCTAAATACCACCGTTGATAGCGGAGCATTCGCCGCCAATGGTGCTCCATTAGTGTCGGTAATCATGCCACGATATACAGGGACACTGCGTTTTGAGGTGATGAGCCTTTCGCCCTGCTCCACCAGATAAGATGAATTGATGATTTGTAGATAAAACGCACGAGCAAACAACACCAAAAACGCAGTCGCCATCATAAACCAAACCAAACGATAGCGATTGACATCTTGCATACCGCCCAACATGGTCGCTTGGCGTCGATGATTTTTCTTACCAAATATACTCAACAATGACGATATCATGGACAAAACCATTGATGGGCGTTGCTCGTCTTGTTTGGCATCAGTCTTGTTTGGCATGGCTTTTTGACGCAACGGTGGCACAACTTTTGATGAAGCCCCTTGTTTTTGTGTTGGTTTTTTCATTATTGAACCACCTTTGTTGCATTGGGTTGGACGCCATTGGGTCTATTTGGTGCGATGACACGGCGATGATCCCCTGTTGGAAAGAACATACCCAACTCGCTCACCGCACGGCTTGCCACCTGTGGCGTTGCACTAAAAGTCTGCTGTTCAATGAGCAATCGCTGTTCTTCAACCTGCATGGCTGTCAGCTCACTTTTTAACTGCTTTAAGTAGCGATAGGTGGCATGATGTTCTTGTGTCTGGGCTGAGATACTCACCCCCGTCCACATGATAGCAACCAAAAGCACACCCAAAAACAAACGATACAAACCCACCATACTGACCGCTTCATCAGTAGTGGCTTGTGATTGGGTGAAGTGAGCAAGTTTATTATTCATGGTATCTATCAGATTTTAAATGGTGCAAAACAAAATAAATGACTTTAAAATAACTATCAATTTAAAGATGAATGAAGCATGACTTCAAGGGCAATCAACCCACAAAGGCGACATCTCGGCGCACCGCCCCCCGTAGCCACGCACTTCTGGCACGAGAGTTTTGTTTGACCTCATCATTACTTGGAGCGATACGCATCGGCTTATCAAAATATTTTTCTCGTTTGGGTGGCATGAGCAACTGATCATCGCCTTCATGGCGACCACGACTGTGGTTGTTTAAGAACTGCTTAATGCGTCTATCTTCTAACGAATGAAAGCTAATCACCGCCAAACGCCCGCCTGCTTTTAAGATACCAAGACTTTGTGCCAAAAAGTCATCAATATCACCAAGCTCATTATTGATAAAGATTCTGAGTGCCTGAAAACTTTGGGTGGCTGGGTGCTTGCCTTTTTGCCAAGCTGGGTGTGCCGCCTTGATGGTCTCTGCCAGTGCTAAGGTTGAATCATAACTATCCATCGCTTTGATGGCACGAGCAATCTTGCGACTGTGTCGCTCCTCACCGTACTCATACAACACATCTGCCAGCGTATCAACATCAACCCGAGCCAACCAAACACCCACAGACTCGCCACGAGTCGTATCCATACGCATATCCACCGCCCCATCTCGCATGAAACTAAATCCACGCTCGCCATCATCAATCTGCGGACTAGACACCCCCAAATCCGCCATCAGCCCATCAATCTGGTCCACACCAAGCTCTGATAATCTGTTGGTTAATTGGGCAAAGCTATCATGAATGACTTGCACACGCCCATCTTGGGTGGCAAGATGATTGGCGACTTCTATCGCTTGAATATCTTTATCAAATACAAACAATCTAGCATCATCGCTTAGATATTCCAAAAGCAAGCGACTATGCCCACCACGCCCAAAGGTTGCATCTACATACACACCATTCATTGAACCTTTCGGGGTCGCCAGCAAATCTTGCACACCTAGCACCATCGCTACCGTTTCATGTAGTAGAACCGTTTGGTGAGTGAATTGTTGCTTGCTATTCATGATGCCTCTTGTTGGTTGATGCGTGCATTGATTGTCTTGCTTGGTATTTGATTGTTAAAATGCGTATTATCTCAAGCTTTATTATATAGTCAAGCCATTTATATCACTCGATCGGTTATTTGTGTAAAATTCATACACAAGCCTGCCAAGCCACCAATATCCATACCAAAAAACCAAATTTTTATTTAACCACTTATTCTATCAAGGATTTTTTGGATAATCCAATCTGTTTTTGTATGTAATTGTTGCTAAAGCCCTAGTTGTTCGCCCACCTTCACTTTTCACTACAAAAACCAAGCAGATTTTGGTATCATACCCTAACTTAAATTTATTTTAATGTATCTCAACCATCCACAATGTTTTGTTTCGCTGTTTTTAGCATTTTTTAAGACAATAAGAGAATTTTCATGGCCTTTACCAAAGTTCGTACTCGTATCGCCCCATCTCCAACAGGCTTTCCTCATGTTGGCACGGCTTATATCGCCCTGTTTAATATGGTTTTTGCCAAATCTATGGGCGGGGAATTTATTTTACGCATTGAAGACACCGACCAAGTCCGCTCCACCGCTCAAAGCGAACAGATGATATTGGGCGCCTTACGCTGGGCAGGTTTGACATGGTCAGAAGGTCCTGATATAGGCGGTCAGTTCGCCCCCTATCGTCAATCTGAGCGTAGCGAGATTTACAAAAAATACGCTGAAGAGCTTTTGGATAAAGGACTCGCCTTTCGTTGCTTTTGTACCACCGAAGAATTAGACGCCATGCGTCGTGAACAAGAAGCAAATGGTCAGCCCATTCGCTATGATGGTCGTTATGCAAACTTATCTCGTGAAGAAAGCGACAGGCTAGCCAAGAGTGGCAAGCCTTTTGTCATCAGAATGCGTGTACCAACCGAAGGGGTCTGCACCTTTAATGACATGTTAAGGGGCGAGATTAGCATTCCTTGGGAGACGATAGATATGCAGATTCTACTAAAGACGGACGGACTGCCAACCTACCACCTTGCCAATGTCGTGGACGACCATCTCATGCAAATCAGCCATGTCATTCGTGGCGAAGAATGGATCAATTCCGCCCCCAAGCATCAGTTGTTATATGAGTATTTTGGTTGGGAAATACCCACCTTGTGCCATATGCCACTACTTCGCAACCCCGATAAATCCAAGTTATCCAAACGCAAAAACCCAACCTCCATCACCTACTATCGTGATGCAGGCGTACTACCAGAGGTATTAATCAATTATTTAGGGCGTATGGGCTACAGCCTGCCGAACGAAGCAGAAGTCTTTACATTAAACGAAATGATTGAGTCATTTGATATTAAACGAGTCTCTCTGGGCGGACCTGTGTTTGATATTGAAAAGCTCTACTGGCTCAATGGCGAGTACCTACGCAAAATGAGTGCAGAAGAACTAAAAACACGCATTTTAACTTGGGCATTTAATGATGAAAAATTAACCAACATTGCCAAAGCCATTCAGCCTCGCATCAATACCTTAACCGATGCGGTGAATTGGGCATCTTTTTATTTTCAAAACCTGCCCAACATCAAGGTAGAAGATTTTGCTCATAAATCACTAGATAACGACAAGCTCTTAGCAATCCTATATCTGGCAACTTGGCAGTTAGAGGCTTTGCCAGTATGGAGCGAAGAGAATATCTACCAGACTCTAAAAGGTCTGGCAGGTCATTTTGAGATTAAATTAAAAGACTTTATGCAGCCGTTCTTTGTCGCCATTGCAGGTAGCACAAGCTCCACCCCTGTGATGAACTCAATGTACATCATTGGGGCAGACATGACCCTAGCTCGCCTACGCCACGCCTGCGAAGTACTGGGCGGACTTGGCAAAAAGAAATTAAAAAAATTAGAAGAGGTCAATAAAGCCTTACCAAATTTTCTAAGCTAGGCATCAAGAAAACAAAAAAGCCGATGATTTTCAATGAGTTGTCGGCTTTTTTCAATTTTAAAAAAATTTTTCTTGACAGCCCATAAAGCACATTATATAATACGCCCACCTTAACAAAGGGGCTATAGCTCAGTTGGTAGAGCACTTGCATGGCATGCAAGGGGTCAGCGGTTCGAATCCGCTTAGCTCCACCAAATTTGTTAATGTGGAATGTAAGCACCTAGGCAATCATCTTACATTTCAAAAGTTGAAAGACTTTTCTCTTGTGCTCCATTCGTCTAGAGGCCTAGGACACCGCCCTTTCACGGCGGTAACAGGGGTTCGAATCCCCTATGGAGTGCCAATATTCTAAAAAGCCAGTCTTACTACGGACTGGCTTTTTTATTTTTTGTTATTATTTTTCTTTATTGGGTGCTACATTGATGATTTTGTCTTAAAAGCGATATCATTTTCTGTTATCATAGCACTTATTTCTTTGGATAAGAATCTGCCACATGACCAATCAAATCGACAGCCAATTTCTAAGCCAATTAACCAACCTGCTAGATGTCAGCCAAATAAAAACTGATGCAGACAGCCTAGACAACTGGGGTAAGGACTGGACGAAACACTTCGCCCCTGCTCCATCTGCCATCGTCTTTCCACGCACAACCGAAGAAGTGGCTAGCATCATCCGCCTTGCCAACAAATACAAAGTACCACTTGTGCCATCTGGTGGTCGTACAGGTCTGTCTGCTGGTGCAGTTGCCAGTCATGGCGAGGTGGTGGTCAGCTTTGATAAGATGAACGCCATCGGTGTATTTTATGAAGCTGACCGCATGGTAGAGGTGGAAGCTGGTGTGATTACCAAAACCTTGCAAGAATTTGCCGAAAGCAAAGGATTATACTATGGTGTGGACTTTGCCTCCGCAGGTTCTAGCCAAATCGGTGGCAACATTGGCACCAATGCAGGTGGCATTAAAGTCATTCGTTACGGCATGACACGCAACCAAATCTTGGGTTTGACGGTTGTTACAGGCAAAGGAGATATTTTGGAACTAAACGGCGGTATGCTAAAAAACGCCACAGGCTATGACTTTCGCCATCTGTTCATCGGTGCAGAAGGTACGCTTGGCTTTGTTACCAAAACATTGATTAAACTTGAAAAACAGCCTGTAAACCTTACAGCGATGGTCTTGGGTGTGCCTGATTTTGGTTCAGTGGTGGGGCTGCTTGATAAGTTTGGCAAGGCATTAAATTTGACCGCTTTTGAATTTTTTGATAGTGTCGCTATTGATAAGGTACTAAATGCAGGTCATGCCAAAGAGCCTTTTGAGAGCCGTACGCCTTTTTATGTTTTATTGGAATTTGAGGCGGTCTGTGATGAAGTTTTGGATACTGCCATGAATGTGTTTGAGAGTGCGATGGCAGAAGGTTTGATTGTTGATGGCGTAATGAGTCAAAGCGTAGGACAACTTCAAGACCTATGGAAACTGCGTGAAAGTATCTCCGAAACCATTTCAGTATTCACCCCTTACAAAAATGATGTGTCAGTACTCATTACGCACTTAGGCGATTTTATTAGTGATATCGATCAGATTGTCAAGGACAATTACCCTGATTTTGAGATTTGTTGGTTTGGGCATATTGGCGATGGCAATTTACATCTAAATATCCTAAAGCCTGACACCCTTAGCAAGGACGACTTTTTTGCCAAATGTCAAACGGTCAATAAATATGTCTTTGAAACTGTACAAAAATACAAAGGCTCCATCTCTGCCGAACACGGTGTGGGTATGACCAAAAAGCCATATTTGGATTACACTCGCTCCCCAACCGAGATTGAATACATGAAAGCAGTCAAGGCGGTATTTGACCCCAATGGCATCATCAACAAAGGCAAGATTTTTGACAGTTAGCCAATTTAAACATCTGGGCAATTTGAATAATCTTTAAAAATGCACGCCTAACTTTAGGGTGCATTTTTGTTATACAGCGTTGCTTGTTAATAAGTACTCATAAGCTACGACTTGTTGGCAAGTTGGACAAGATTGGATAACCATCAAATTAGGGTTGTATCATCTCAGCAAAACACTTATTTTCTACGCCCATTACGAAACACAAAAGCATCATCATAAAATGACGCATTATCATTATCCCAAAAGTGTGGCACGCCTAAAATGGGTAAAGGTGATAAGTCTCTTGGGGTTGCCCCTGCCACTAGCCAACGAATAAGCCGAACACTTAACAGTTCGTCTAGATAACTTAGCCTACCTGCCAAATCTTTGGAAAAGTATTCATCATCCACCTCAATAATCAGCGTATGACTACATAAAGGTTTTCTAGGCGTGATGAGTTGCTCAAGTAAAGCATGCCCAAAGATGACAACCTGACTACTTTCTTGGTCGCTGATGGCATTGGGGTTGTGCCAAAAGATTCTGGGGCTAACCAATGAGTTTTGCCAATCAAAATTTTTTAAAGCGGTGGCAATGCCCTTATCTTTGGTTACCAAAATCGCCCCGTTTTCATCAAATACCGTGATGGCATCTCTGACACGATTGCGTCCACCTAGCTGATCATCGTACGCCATCTCACGAATATGCACATGGTTTAACACCGCCTTTGATTTAGGGAATACCGACCAGACACACGCACCAAACCAATCATGAAGATTGTTTCTAGTCGGAATGTTGGCAGTATCAAAAATATGCTTTTCATAGGCTGTGCCATGTGGCAAATCATCTTGACTGACAAAACGCAATGACCGCTCCGTACCGTATAGCACAGGCTTGATGGCATACTGGCAACAATAGCCATTCAACCAATCAGCAAGCTCTCCTGTCTGCTCGCTCTCAACAAAAAGCTGATGAATATGTTGATAAGGCATCAGCCACGGTGCAGACAGATTGATGGTTGCAAAAAGAGAAGAAAAATCACTCATGGTTATATAATGGTTATATATTAGGCTTAATACATCAAGCAATATTGTACAATGTTTATGCTCATCATACCACCTTTACCCACCACACCAACAAACAAAAACGCCCAAAAAGTGGGCGTTTTTATACTTAATCATACAATTTATTTCAATAATAGCTTATTGATGCGTTTTAAATACCCTGCTGGGTCATCAAGCGTACCGCCATCAGCAAGCAAGGCTTGATCAAAGATGACTTGGGCTAGGTCATCAAAGTCGCTACTATCATCTAAACGAGTAATCAGCGGATGCGTTGGGTTAATCTCAAGGATTGGTTTAATCTCAGGCACATTTTGCCCCATTGCCTTTAACATCTGTGCCATCTGCGGTGTTAATTCGCCATCACCCACCACCAGACAAGCAGGACTATCTACCAGACGGCTAGAGACTCTCACATCTTTGGTACGCTCGCCTAGTGTGCTTTTTAGGCGTTCAACCACAGGTTTTAGATTTTCTGTTTGTTGCTTCACTTCTTCTTTTTCAGCTTCATCAGTCAAATCACCCAAACCCACCGCTCCTTTGGCAATGTTTTGAAGTGGTATGCCATCAAACTCATGCAGAAAATTCATCGCCCATTCATCAACACGAGAAGTCATTAAAATAACCTCAATGCCTTTTTTATTAAACAGCTCAAGCTGTGGGCTATTCTTGGCAGCGGCTAAATTATCAGCGGTCAAATAATAAATCGCTTTTTGCCCCTCTTTCATGCGTGCCTTATAGTCAGCAAAACCTGTAGCAAGCTCGCCATTGGTGCTGGTGGTATAGCGAAGTAACTTGGCAATGCGTTCTTGGTTTGACATATCCTCGCCCAAACCTTCTTTTAGTACATCGCCAAATTCAGCATAAAATGCCTTAAACTTATCTTGCTTATCTACATCTTCACTGTTTGCTAATGAGGCAAGCAAAGTCAGTATACGGCGTGCATTACCATCACGAATTGCTTTAACATCTTTGCTTTCTTGGAGAATCTCACGACTGACATTCAGTGGTAAATCTGAAGTGTCAATCACACCCTTGATGAAGCGTAGATACATCGGCAGTAGCTGTTCGGCATCATCCATGATGAACACTCGTTTAACATAGAGTTTTAGCCCTCTTTGTTGTTCTCGGGCATATAAGTCATGCGGTGCTTTGGTCGGGATATATAATAACTGGGTATATTGCACACGCCCTTCAACACGGTTATGCGTCCAAGTAAGCGGATCACTAAAGTCATGACTTAGTGTTTTATAGAACTCTTGATATTCTTCATCGCTGATGTCAGCGGTTGCACGCGTCCATAGGGCAGACGCCTTGTTGATGGTCTCGTATTCATCGGTAGTAACATACTGCCCTTTGCCAGCGATTGGCTTGCCCTCGTCATCTAGCTCATCTTGCCATTGTTCTTTGTACATCTGAATAGGAAGGCTGATGTGGTCAGAGTATTTATTAATGAGTGAAGTGATTTTGTAGCGATTTAGGTAGTTTTGTTCACCTTCGGCATACTCATCTTTTAGATGCAAGGTGATGGTTGTGCCTCGTGCCTGCTTATCAATAGACTCAGTCGTGAATTGCCCTGTGCCATCAGATACCCAACGAACACCTTGACTGCTATCCTCGCCTGCCTTTCTGCTCTCAACAACAATCTTATCAGCAACAATAAAACCTGAATAAAACCCCACACCAAACTGTCCAATCAGGTTGCCGTCTTTTTTGTCCGTCTCCGACAGCTTATCCAAAAATGCCTTAGTGCCTGATTTGGCAATCGTACCTAGATTTTCAATGACATCGTTCTTATTCATGCCAATGCCATTATCACTGATGGTCAAAGTCTTATCAGTTGGATTGATATCAATCTTCACTGCCAACTCGCCATCGTTTTCGTACAAAGTGCCGTCTGTGGTCGCCAAAAAACGCAATTTATCGCAGGCATCAGAAGCATTTGACACCAGCTCACGGATAAAAATATCAGGATTTGAGTATAATGAGTGCGTAACTAAATGCAAAAGTTTGGTAACTTCAGCTTCAAACTGATGGTTGGTTGCGGTCATGATTTACTCCCATATGATTAAAAAATACACCAAATAATTTAGAGATAAAAACTGATTTTTCAAGAGCCTAACTCTTAAAGCGTTCATAAAATAATAATTGATATAATATAACATATTGATTTTATTAAATTTTTTTTCTTTACCTTGTGTTTGACTTATGCTAATGTAGCAAATAGGTTGACAGTCAACCTTATCAAATCAAAAGGAGTGTGTATCATGGCAACAATGAAAGCAATGACCTACTACGGAGCGAACGACATTCGTTTTGAAGAGCGTCCAAAACCCACCATCATTGACCCAACAGACGCCATCATCAAAATGACCAAAACCACCATTTGCGGTACAGATTTGGGTATTTGGAAGGGTAAAAACCCAGAGATTGAAGCTGTCGCTCGTGAAAAAACCGGCGAGTGGAATGGCCGTATCTTAGGACATGAAGGCATTGGCATCGTTGAAGAAGTTGGTTCTGCCGTCAAAAATTTCAAAAAAGGCGATAAAGTCATCGTCTCTTGCGTCAGTCGTTGTGGTTCGTGCGAAAACTGTCAAAAACAACTGTATTCTCACTGCCAACAAAATGGCGGTTGGATCATGGGCTATATGATTGATGGTACACAAGCAGAATATGTGCGTACACCATTTGCCGACAACTCTTTGTACATTCTACCAGACAACCTAAACACCGATGTTGCCGTATTCTTATCAGATGCTCTACCAACAGGGCACGAAATCGGCGTACAGTATGGCGATGTCAAACCAGGTGATACCGTTGCGATTGTTGGTGCAGGTCCTGTAGGCATGGGCTGTCTTTTGACTGGTCAGCTTTACTCGCCATCAACCATCATCGTCATTGATATGGACGAAAACCGCTTGGCAATGGCAAAAGAAATGGGTGCGACACACACCATCAATCCTGATAAAGAAGATGCTGTTGCTAAAGTACTTGAAATCACAGGTGGGCGTGGCGTAGATTGTGCCATGGAAGCGGTCGGCTATCCTGCCACTTGGGACATCTGTCAAAAAATCGTCAAAGAAGGTGGCAACATCGCCAATGTGGGCGTACACGGTCAGCCAGTTAACTTTGAACTAAACAAATTATGGATTAAAAACCTAAAAATCACCACAGGTCTGGTAAACGCCAATACAACTGGTATGCTACTAAAGGCTTGCGAGTGCAGTAAATTGCCAATGGAAAAATTGGCAACTCATCACTTTAAATTTAGTGAAATTGAGAAAGCCTATGATGTGTTTAAACACGCATCAGAGACAAAAGCGATGAAAGTGGTGATTGAATACTGATTGCTTACTAATTGCTTGATTGACAAATAAACATAGCCATTGTCAATAATGGCTATGTTTTTATCTTCTGCCTGCTTATCACGCCGAGCAAATCTACCAACCACCTGATATCTGTAAAATCCATATAAACAAATAAGTTGCAACGACTTGCATTTACCCCTTATATCCCCTAAGATAAGCCAAATCCTGTCAGCTGTTTGATGATTTATGAACCACAAGTTTACCCCCTATCACCAGTTAATAGCGTCCCTACATGCCAAAGATAGCATTCGTAGCTTTCGCCCACAGACTGCACTGATTAACCTATCTAGCAATGATTATCTAGGGCTAATCAATGACCAAGCCTTAAAAGATGAATTTTTACACACTTATCAGCACTGCACTGATTTTAGATTTGGCTCATCGTCATCACGGCTACTGACAGGCAATTTCAACGCCCATGAACAGCTAGAAGCCACGCTATCAAAAGCATACAAACGAGAGGTGCTGATATTTAATAGTGGCTATCACATGAATATTGGTATCATGCCTGCTTTATGCGATCAACAAACGCTTATTTTGGCGGACAAATGGGTACATGCCAGCATGATAGATGGCATACGCTTAGCCAAAGAGCGTGGCACAAAATCTTATCGCTATCGCCATCAGGATTTTTGTCAATTAAACGCACTGCTTGACAAGCACCACGCCCATTATCGCCACATTATCATCATGACCGAAAGCGTCTTTAGCATGGACGGCGATGTGACAGATTTAACCGCTCTTGCCGCCTTAAAGCAGGCATATCCCAATGTGTCTTTATATGTGGACGAGGCTCATGGCGTGGGCGTATTTGGCAGGTATGGACTTGGAGTGGCAGAGCAGATGAGCGTGATGAATGAGATTGATTTTTTGGTGGGGACATTTGGCAAGGCATTTGCTAGCATCGGCGGCTTTTTGGTCTGTGATGAGGTCATCAAACAGGTGCTGATTAATACCATGCGACCTGTAATTTTTAGCACCAATCTGCCACCCATCAATGCCTTGTGGTCAGATTTTATTTTCCAAAAGTCATCATCGCTTCACAAAAAACGCCAAGAGCTACTAGACAATGCCAAATATTTTATTCAAAGACTCAAAGAATTAGGCTATCAATGCCCATCAGACAGCCACATCATACCCATCATCATCGGTGATAACAACCAAACAGTTGCTTTAGCGGATAAGTTTCGCTCACATGGTTTTTATGTACTGCCCATTCGTCCGCCCACTGTGCCTGTAGGCACATCTCGCCTGCGAGTGTGCTTGACCGCTGATATCACACGAAAACAAATTGATGACTTTCTTCATGTGTTAGGTAGTTTTCAATGATCAATACTCATGTGGACACCCATAAAGTCGCTCAAAACTTCGCCAAAGCTCATGCCACTTATGGCAAAGCAGCCATCGTTCAGCACCAAATGTGCCAGACGCTCATCGACTTGTTGTCATTACACCTGCCCAACATTAGTCCAAAAAGCGTACTAGAGATTGGTTGTGGCATCGGAAACTTGACCAATATTTATACAAGCATATGGGAGATTGAACAACTATATCTTAATGACTTGTACAATGTGGGTATTGATGGAGCAGATTTACTAATCGGTGATATAGAAAGTCTTGATTTGCCAAAAGTGGACTTAGTTTTATCAAGCTCAGCACTACAATGGATAAAGGACTTATCTAGCCTTATTCAAAGAGTCTTTCAAAATTTGACAACTGGTGGTGTACTTGCCTTTGCAAGTTTTGGCAAACAAAACTTAAGTCAAGTCAAAACATTGACAGGCATGGGGCTAGACTATCATAGTATGGATGATATTTTAACCATGCTAAAAACGGTAGGTTTTGATGTCATCAGCACCCATCAACATCAAGAAGTGCTATATTTCTCTTGCCCCAAAGACATCTTAAAGCACATCAAAGATACAGGTGTGGCAGTGGGCGGACAGGTGTGGACACGCTCTTCCTTGAATGCTTTTTATGATAATTATGAAAAATTTGCCACCGATAAAGGCTATCCTTTAAGCTATGATACGCTATTTATCATAGCAATCAAACCTTAAACACTCGCCCCCACACTTCTGGCCAAATCAATACTCTCTTCAGTACATGGATAGATTTCTCAAAACGATTTCGCATCCGTGTTCTGTCGCCATCTTTCAATCACTTTACCTATTTTGCCGTATCTAAATCAGGCTATTTTCATGGTAGATTTAATCTAAAGTGTAGTGCAAAATACCAAAATCATCATTCTGTAGAAGTTCTTTTTTCTGCTTTTGATAATTTTCTTCAGAAATGGCTCTGGTGGCATTTTCATATAATTTCACTTTAAAACCTAATTTTAAAGCATCTTTCATTGAGTGATATACACAATAATCTGCAGCCAAACCTACAAAGTGTAATTCTGTAATCTTTAATTCTTTAAGGCATCCTTCAAGCCCTGTTGATTGCACATAATCATTATCAAAAAAGCTACTATAACTATCTACTTCTGGGTTGGTGCCTTTACGAATAATGACTTTAAAGTACTGTGTTTTCAAATCAGGGTGAAACTCTGCCCCACAGCTCCCAGCTATGCAATGATTGGGCCACAGCACTTGTTCTATACCATTTATTATTATCACATCAAAAGGTTTCTTGCCTAAATGATTAGAGGCGAAACTTTTGTGATGCTTAGGATGCCAATCTTGTGTGGCAATAATGTGCTGATACTTGGGTAGTAATACATTTACTATAGGGATGATTTCATCGCCTAGCGGTACGGCTAACGCACCACCAGGCATAAAATCGCATTGGATATCAATCACAACAAGAGCTTTCATTTTTTAGCTAAAAATCGGAGAATTGTAGGGTTTGTTTGTTCTGGAATCAAGCTATTGTTAAGTTTGATACAATCAAAATTTCCCACTGGATGCACCTTTGCGGTACGACTATTATATGGCTTTAGAACCTCTTTTCGCTTACCTAATTTGACCAAACCTTAAACACTCGCCCCCACACTTCTGGCCAAAGCAATGCCCTCTTCAATGGATAGGTAGGTTTTTTTGCTTGGGGTGTCTCTAAAGACCACATCGCCATCAGCGAACACCACACACTCATCAACGGCGATTTGTTGCCAGTTTTCATTGGTGGTGAGTGGTATCGTTACCAAAATAGTTACCTTATCCTTATCGGTCGCAACATCACCAAAATTGACACTCATCTCACCATCAGACAGCTGAGCTTCGCCAAAAGGAGCTTTACGAGTCAGATAAAATAAGAGACTTCCTGCATAAGCCAATTGCCAGCTACCATTAGAAATCAAGCAATTAAATAGACCGTTAGCAGATAAATATCGGCACTGAGCGGTTAAAAAAGCAAATAACACCTCATCAGATGGGCGAGTCTTAAAGGTTGCTTTTAGGCGGTTTAATAGATAACAAAAAGCAAGTTCGCTGTCGGTCGTGCCTACAGGAGCGTAATATTCAGCGTTGCCATTGGCAGCCAAACGCTGAGTACGACGCACAAAACTCTGACTCATCTGTCCGTTGTGAGCAAACGCCCACTGCTCGCCCCATACTTCACGCACAAAGGGATGAACATTAGATAGATTGTTTTTATCTCCCATCGTGGCTCGCCTAATGTGAGCGATGACATTCATCGCACGGATGGGATACTGATTGATCAAATCTGCCACTGGTGATAAATGGCTTGGCTGATTATCATGAAACTGGCGTAACCCCATATTGCCAGTTTCACCACGCTCAAAAAAGGCAATGCCAAAACCATCTTCATGATGGTCGGTCGCTCCGCCACGCTGACGAAAGCCAGCAAAGCTAAAACCGATGTCGGTGGGGGTGTTGCAGTTCATTCCAAGTAATTGGCACATGGGTTCTACCTAGTTTTTTATGAATTAAAAATATCCAAAGGTTTGATTTTAAATTGCAAAGACGTGGGGTCGGGCGTACCGCCTTTGCGTTGGGCGGTGAGCCTGCCAATGACAAGACTTCCTTTTGGGCTAATCTGCACATCGCCTTGAGCATAGTGGTTGATGACTTCATTGATGTTTTTTAGGCAATAATCAATCATACCGTCCCCATAAAAACGACTCACCAAAAACCACTCGGCACACAGCATGCCACGCCCCTTGATAATGTCGCTGATGATGAGATATTTGTTGGAAGTCAAAAATTCTATCAGTTTTTGGGTATCACTACTGGGCAATTCGGTCAAATACCACCGTCTTTTGTCCTTTAATGAGATTTGCTCCCTTTCGGTGGGGATAATCTCGCCTGTAAATTGTTTGAGCGTTTTGGCAATGTCATCATCAAATCCCCACATTTGCTGATAGGTGGTTACTGCCCGTTTGTCTATTTGATTAAAATTGGCGGACAAATCTGCTTTTTTTACAGAGATGTTTTCACGATAAATAATATCATCAACACAAATGGTTAATTGAATTTGCAAGTCGGCTTTTTTGTATTTTTGGGTAAAGTCAAATTGCTCGGCACTAATGCCAAATTGTGTGACTTTGTTTTTATTTAGGCGTGTGGGCATTTGTATGGCATTGAGCGTTTGAATATCATCAACATGATAGCCCATTGTGGCAAGCCATGCTTGGGCGTGCTTGTCATTTTTATAATTATTGAATTTAGCGACAATGGTTTTTTCATTAGCAAAACCGCCTTTTGCGGTGTTTGAACCCAATTGTTGCTTATCATTAAACATTGTCATTTTATCCTAATATGATTTGATGTTTTTTAAAATGGCTTTTAAAACAGGAATTGCCACGCTATTGCCAAACTGCTTATAGGCTTGGGCGTCTTTTGGGTTGATGATAAAATCATCACCAAAGCCTTGTAATCTGGCACATTCTCTGGGGGTGAGTTTGCGAATGTGTCCGTCTATGTGGTACAGTCCCGTTTTTGCCCCAATGCCCCCGCCATGAGCCGATAGCGTAATGGCATGACCGTCCGTATGATAAATACGCTCGCCTTGTCCGCCTTTACCGACAATGCCAATTTGAATGGGTTTGTTGGGTAATATTTTATTGCCATGTTTATCAAAAATGGCTTGATAATTATTTTTAAAAATAACATCATCACGCTGTATTGGGGCAATATGGGAATGATTTTGTAAAATATCCAAAACACAAATCGGGGAATTATCGCCAATGGGAAAAGTAAAGCCATCTTGTTGTAGGCTGTCATGAAACCCGACAATGTAAATCCGCTCTCGGTTTTGAGGTACACCAAAATGCGATGCGTTTAATACTTGATAATGCACACGATAGCCCAAGTCATTTAAATGAGCTAATATTACTTTTAGGGTATTGCCATTATCATGCTTGGCGAGATTTTTGACATTTTCTAATAGGACGATTTTGGGGGTGTGGTGTTTAATGATACGCACAATATCAAAAAACAACGTCCCACGCACATCATCAAAGCCTTTTTGCTTGCCAGAGATAGAAAACGCCTGACAGGGAAATCCTGCACACAAAATATCATGGGCAGGAATGTCGTGTTCGGCAATCTGGGTGATATCGCCATGTGGCATGATGCCATAATTGGCGTGGTAAGTGTGGCAGGCGTGGCGGTCTATCTCACTGGCAAACACGCAAGTTGCCCCAAAATGGCTTAGAGCTTGATGAAAACCGCCAATACCTGCAAACAAATCAATAAAGGTGCTTCGGGCTAAATTCATGAGCGGACAGCACGCCCCCAATGCAAACTCGCCAGCCGTTTCATCAAATCAGGGTTTTTTACCATAATGTCATCGCCTGTACGCCCTTGTTCACGATTATAGTGGATAACATTTAGGCGAAGCAACCAAAAGATTGTGGCAGAGTAAGCAAGCATGACAGGCAGGGCAATTTTTTCATCATTGGTAAGCGGACGAATGCTTTCATAACCGTCAATAAAAGCAGTCATTTTATCAGTGCTAAAATTGACGCTTTCGCCATCAGTCGCATTACCCCAAGTGGTACAAAAATCATTGATGGTAATGGCAATATCCATCAGATAACGCTCAACCGATACCTCTGTAAAGTCAAGCAGTCCTGTTAGACTAGCCGTATCATCTGAAAAGTCCCACAGCGTATTATCCGTAAACATATCCAAATGGCACAAGCCTTTTGGCAAATCATCAGGCAGATTGGCATAAGCTGTCCAGATGTCATTCATAAGACGAGCCTCATCAGAGGGCATATAGGCGGTCTCACGGTCTTTGACCCTTGCCCAGTCATAAAGTGGCACGCCGTACTTTTCGGCAGGCTCTAAGGTTTTTAGGGTTTGATGCAAAGTTGCCAATGCTTTTCCCATCTCAAAGCACATGGATTCATCGGTATTGGCAGGGTGTAAACCTGATAATTTTGGCACCACCAAAATCGCCTTATTCTCATATCGCATGACACAATCTTCGCCGATATTTTGACCCTTAGCGGTCAGCTTGATGAGTGGCGAGGCGATCGGTAGCTTGTCTTTTAGGGCGTGCATGACGGTCGCCATTTTAATAATATCAGCAGGCACTCGCTCTTCGTATAAAGTAAACACATAAGAGAAGCTCTCACCACTGTCCGTATCGGTCTGGATAAACCAATTAGAATTTTTGATGCCTTGCGTGATGGGAATGGCTTTATTAAACTTCACACCGAACAAACCACAAAACGCAAAAAATTCATCATCAGACAGGTGGGTATAGACAGACATGGCAGGCTCTCGGTAATAATGGATAAAATAAAATCAGCCAAAATGGCTATTTTAAAACTTTTTGGATAAATTTACCATAAAAAACCACCAGATAGGTGGTTTTAATCTGCTAGCAACTAGGCTAGAGATTTAAAAATCTTGAATAAAAATGACAATAAAAAAATAATGATGTAAAAAAGGCAGTACAAACAATCAAATTGATCAATAAATAAACCCCAAGAAAAAATCTCTACCAAGATGGTTGTATAAATACGCCTTTATTGTCATAATAAGCGCAACAAATCAGATATCACATACAAGAGAAAATCATGCTAGCAAAACGCCTAATCCCCTGCCTTGATGTTGAAAATAGTCGAGTTGTCAAGGGTGTAAACTTTGTGGACATTAAAGATGCAGGCAATCCTGTTGAGGTTGCTACTCGCTACAATAATGACGGTGCCGATGAGATTACTTTTTTGGACATCACCGCCACCAGCGATGGGCGAGACACCACCTATCATATGGTAGAACAAATCGCCAAAAATATCTTTATTCCACTGACAGTAGGTGGTGGCGTGCGTAAAATTGACGACATCAGAAATCTGCTAAACGCTGGAGCGGACAAGGTTGGTATCAACTCTGCTGCCATCACCAACCCTGAGCTGGTCAGCGATGCCGCCGCTCGCTTTGGTTCTCAGTGCGTCGTGGTCTCTATTGATGCCAAGCGAGTGGTACGAGCAGATGGTAGCATTGGTTTTGAGATTTTTACACATGGCGGTCGCCGTGCTACTGGCATTGATGCGGTTGAATGGGCGGTTGAGATGACCAAAAGAGGAGCAGGCGAGCTACTTGTTACTAGCATGGATGGCGATGGCACACGAGCAGGCTATGATTTGTTGCTCACACGCACCATTAGCAATCTTGTGAATATCCCTGTCATTGCATCAGGTGGCGTGGGCAACTTACAACACCTAGCCGATGGCGTACTCCAAGGCGGTGCTGATGCGGTGCTAGCAGCAAGCATCTTCCACTTTGGCGACCATACCATCTTTGAAGCCAAACAGTACATGGCAGAACAAGGCATCTCTGTCCGCCTTTGATGGATTGGGCGAAAGACAAATAAAACCAACTTATTTACCATCAGAAAAGCCACTTGGTCGCAACCAAAACGCACGAAAACCGCCCTATTTTTGCCAAAATATGCTATCATAAGCAAAATTTTATACCCATTTTTTAGTAAAAAACGAGTCAACTATGAACTACACCACCCAAAAATCTGCCGTCACTCACCTTGATGGTGCTTTAGACCAAAATCAAGACCTACGCATCGCCATCGCTGTCGGTCGCTTTAACGGATTTTTGGTTGAGAGTTTGGTAGAAGGGGCATTAGACGCCCTATTGCGTCATGGCGTACAAGGTCAAAACATCACTGTCGTGCGTGTGCCAGGGGCATTTGAATTGCCTTTAACCGCTCAAAAACTCGCCAAATCAAAAAAATATGACGCCATCGTCGTTTTGGGTGCGATTATTCGTGGAGCGACACCACATTTTGACATCGTAGCTAGCGAGTCTGCCAAAGGCTTATCTAAAGTTGCTCTAGATTATGACATTCCTGTCATCAATGGCATTCTTACCACCGAAAACATCGAACAGACCATTGAGCGAGCTGGCACCAAAGCAGGCAACAAAGGCTATGAAGCTGGCATGACTGCCATTGAGATGGCAAGCGTATTAAAGGCGATTTAATAATCTGGTATTGGGGCGGTTTTTCATCAGTAACAGCATTGAATATCGCACCTTGCTCCAATTTTTCCATTGAAAGATGATTTCAATGTAGCACTATTTTATTTTAAGGTATATTATGAACACCACCAACGACCAATTCGACATCAACGAAACAGGCTATAAAACCAGCTACACCGCCGTGCGTAAGGCTCGCCGATTTGCAGTGCAAGGTCTGTATGAATGGCTGATGACCGATTATCGTTTTGCCACACAGAGTCGTGATTTATTAGGTGGTAATGAGCCACATACGATTGTCGCCCGTACTCGTAGCGAAAATGCCATGCACACAGTGCATCTAGGCTATTATCATGAGCTAATGCGTGAGATTCCCATACAGGCAGGCGAGTTGATTGTGGACATTTCTCGTTATCTTGACCGCAATTTTGACAAGTTAGATACCATCGAAAAAGCCGTACTACTCATCGGTGCATACGAATTAAAACACAGCCTGCACATTCCATACAAGGTAGTGTTAGATGAAGCCATGCAGTTAAATACTCACTTTGGGGCAACCGATGGGCATAAGTTCATCAATGCCATCTTAGACAGATATGCCAAAGAGGTGCGTGCTAGCGAAAAACAAGGTGCCAACTTACATTCTACTGATACAAGCCCCCTGCCAAATCTGGACTAAATCCAAAAGTGGCACACCGATAAAAACAGCACACCAAAAATGCTAAATTTTCATTAAAAATCCCTGTTTGCTAAGCAGGGATTTTTAAAAATTTCAAAAACAATGTAGATATTCAAAGGTTTAAAAGCAACCACTCTTTTATTAACCGTGCCATTGTTATTGGTTTTTTCGCTATTTTTATAATATAGGTACAGTCAAGCCAAACAGTCTAACCATCATCATATGGCAAACATCAATTAGATTGTGATTCATGTGCTTTTAAGACTCATCATCCGACCAGAATACCATAATGTCCGAATTTTCTTTAATCAATACGCATTTTAAAAACAGCACCAACCGACACCAAAATACCGTACTAGGGATTGGTGATGATTGTGCTGTCAGCACCATTTCAGCCAATACCGAGCTTGTCAGTTGCATGGATACGCTGATTGCAGGGCGACATTTCGCCTTTGAAACCACCGCTTATGCCATCGGTTATAAGTCGGTGGCGGTTAATTTATCCGACCTTGCCAGTATGGGAGCTACACCTTATGCAATTTTGTTGGGGCTGTCTTTACCCAAAAACAATGCAAATTGGCTAAAAGAATTTGCTTTGGGTGTGTCAGATATTTGCAATCAATTTCATGTAGAGTTAATCGGCGGCGATACCACAAAGTCAGATGTCTTGACCATCAGTGTTACCGCTTTAGGTTTTATCAAAAAAGGACAGGCTATTAAACGAGGTGGGGCAAAAATTGGCGATATGATTTGTGTCAGTGGTAACATCGGCACAGCAAGCCTAGCATTATCACACATTTTAACTGGACAACAAACCACCTTACAAAATGCGTTGGATTTGCCCATGCCTAAGGTGGATTTAGGTCAAAAACTGGTCGGTTATGCCAGTAGTATGATTGACATATCAGATGGCTTGGGGCAAGATTTGGGGCATATCTTAACAGCCGGCGGTGTCGGAGCAGTGCTTCATCTGGAGGATATTCCCTGCGATGATGAGGTGGATGCCCTGCCTTTTGATAAAAAATATCAACACATTTTAAATGGGGGTGATGATTATGAGTTGTGCTTTACAATATCAAAAGACAACTTTGATAAATTCAATGCTCTTCACCCCAACCAAATTTTCAAGATTGGCAAGATTACAGAACAACAAGGCTTACAACTGTACCACCGCCATCAAAAAGTGGATATTGCTATTCAGGGCTGGGAACATTTTTGATGAATGGTTTAAAAAGCGATAATATCAACAATCAATGCCCAATCCAAAAAATTTATTAACCAACCTTTTTACCGATAAGGCAATTATTATGAGCCATAAACCCAATATTTATAAATCTAACATTTGCCCACCTTGCCCAAGTTCCGCCACACTTTGGGAAAAATGCGTTTATTGGCTTGGTATCGGTCTAGGCTCTGGCTTGCCAAAACGGGCGGCAGGCACTTGGGGGACTTTGGGAGGATTGATGATCGCCCTACCAATGTTGTTGTTGGGATTTTGGGGTTTTTTAATCATAACGCTCATTGGTTGTTTGGTGGGTAGTCATATTTGCGGTAAAACTTCGGATTTGATGAATGTGCATGATGACCCACATATCGTTTTTGATGAATGGGTGGGAATGTGGATAGCGTTATTACCAAGCGTTTGGTTGCTTTGCTCGGATAAAAATCCAGTGCAGTCGGTGCTGATGCACCCTTTGCTTGCTGTGTTGTTCATCATTCCTTTTATCTTGTTTCGCTTTTTTGATATTATTAAACCCTTTCCCATTAAATGGGTGGATAAAAATGTCTCTGGCGGATTTGGCATTTTGATTGATGATGTCTTAGCAGGGGTGATGGCAGGGATATTGATGGTTTTGGTAAGCAGATTTATCATTGCTTAGTTCAGCTTGGCTCATCTATTTTGTGACACATAGCCAAGCATCTCATGCGTTGTTATTGTTTTCATGCTTCATCTGATGACCAACCATCACAAAATACAGCACACTCAAAACAAACAGCCCAAGTTGAAACACGCCCAACATAGAAACTGGGTCTGACACATACAAAGGCAGGCACATCATCAGCATCGCCAGTAAAACAACAAAACGACCAAATGCCGATTTAGGTTGTTGATGGTGTCTTTGTGGCACGCAGATATCCTGATCAGCACCATAAGCCACATCGTATAAGAGCGAATAGTGGACGGTTTGTTTTTGTGCTCGAGGATACGCCATGAGTGCATAAAACGCCACGCATAAAAACCAAACAGGAATGAATACAAAAAACAAATGCACGCCACTCATCAGCAAGATGACAGCAAGCACAAGCCCAAACAGCCAAGTCTTGATTGCACTTATGTTGGCAGATTTACCCCCATACCAAAACGGTCGCACGCCCAGACGAGGTAGGATAAAATGCTCACAAGCAATGATTGCTCCCACAGGTGCCATGACGATATTAAAATACGCCATCAAATCCAACCACTTCAAAAAAATCAATGGCAAGCACGCCACTGCTGTCGTCAGCACGCCAAGCAACAATACAGTCTTAGTAAAACCCAAGTGCCATAAAGCATCAAAGGCTAATGCCGCACGGTACAAACTAGGCACAGCAGTAGTAACCGATGCCAGTACCACCGCCAATACCCCTGCCAACCCCAAAATCGGCACAACCACCCCACCGATGTCAAGTTCATGTACAGACACGCCCAGTAATATGGCACTGCCCGCCCCGAGCATACCTGCCCCCACCCATGCCACAAAATGACCGCCATAGCACGCCCATACCGAATGATAGCCATATCGCCATTTCTTAGCAAATCGCAATGTGCTCATATCACCCAAGCCCAGATGCAAAGGCAGATTTAGCCCCCATGTAAAAACTGCAATATGCCACATACTAAGCGACCTATTATCAGAAGACGGCGTCCACAAATAAGTAGAAAAAATCTCACCAAACGACAAGCCTGATTGTTTCCCTGATTGCCATAAAATTGGTAAACTTGCCAAAGCACATACAACAAAAATAACAAACAGATAAGGCGAAACATACCGAGCAAAATTTGTCAGCTGTCTAAACCCCATAAGGCTAATTAGTACAACCATCAAACCAACAAACCCCACCAAGACGACAAACAGCATACTGCTAGGATACCAATTCATCTGAGGGGGCTGTCCTATTATCCCTTGTATCGCTTGTGCGGATATGGTCATCATACCCCCTGCGATGACTAGGAAAATAAGACCGTTCACCACATTGAACACACGCACAAAACCCACGCCTGCCGTGCGAGACAGATATTCATACAAAGTCAATCTGGCACGCACTGCCACAGGTGCACACACCCAAGCCCAGCTTAGCACTGCCAGCAGATTGCCCATGACAAGCCCCACGAGTACCGCCATCGGAGATGCGCCCCAAGCTGCAAAAGCCGCCCCAATCACAAACTCCCCACCAGCCACATGCTCAGCAGCATAAGTGGCAGCAAAATGAGAACCGCCCAACAGCTTATCGCTAGGCACTCGGACATTTGTGTATTCTGATTGGCTTGGTTTCATAAAACTCATGGGAATATTATCAACATTATCAAGTAATTATCCAAATGATTAAGCCACCATAAGACAAGTAGCAAAAAAGAGTCTGATGACGCATCATCATTTCAACGGCGAACTGATACTAACAGTTGATGGCTTAAAATAACCAGATGACCAAAACCAACTGTTATCTTGCACTTATTATATGCTAAAATAACCAAAGCATACATTCATCATTTTATATTTTGGTTATTAAAAATACCCATTAAGGATCTATCATGCTTAGCGTCATCATCATGGCAGCAGGTAAAGGCACCCGCATGAAATCTACCAAACCCAAAGTCTTGCAACCTTTAGCAGGCAAGCCTTTACTTGGTCATGTCTTAGACACCGCCAAAAAACTAGGCAGTCAACAGAACATCATCATTTATGGCTTTGAAGGCAAGCAAGTCAAAAATGTGTTTTCAAATGAAAGTATTGATTGGGTAGAGCAAGCTGAGCAGTTAGGCACAGGGCATGCTGTCATGATGACCTTACCTGTACTGCCAAGCACAGGGAAAAGCTTGATTTTATCAGGTGATGTGCCTTTGATTGGCGTAGATACCTTAAGTAAATTGGTGGAGAATGACAGCCCCTTTGCCATGCTAACCATGAGCGTAAACAACCCATTTGGACTGGGCAGAATCATTCGCCAAGATGGCAAAGTCATTGCCATTGTTGAACAAAAAGACGCCACCGACGCCCAAAGAAAAATCACCGAAATCAACAGCGGTGTGTACTGCGTAGCAAACGAAATCCTGCATAAATACCTAAAGAATCTAAACAATAATAACGCCCAAGGCGAGTATTATCTAACCGATATTGTCAAAATGGCGGTGGACGATGGCATTGATATTGCTACCGTGTCGCCCACACACGCTTTTGAGATTGAGGGTGTCAATGACCGTGTACAGCTAGCCCAATTAGAACGCACTTGGCAAATCCATCAAGCAAATCAGCTCATGCAAGCTGGCGTGCATATCATTGACCCCACTCGCTTTGATTTGCGTGGCAATCTAACAGTCGGCAGAGATGTTGAGATTGATATCAATGTGATTTTTGAGGGCGACTGCATACTTGGCGACAATGTCAAAATCCAAGGAGGCTGTGTGATTAAAAACACCACCATTGCAAGCAATACAGTGGTTGCTCCTTATAGCATTCTTGAAAATGCAATCGTAGGTGAGGCTAACAAGATTGGACCATTCGCCAGACTTCGTCCAAACGCAGTAACAGCGGACAATGTTCATATCGGTAACTTTGTTGAGCTTAAAAATACCCAAATGGCAAGCGGTGCAAAGGCCAATCATTTGGCGTATCTAGGAGACAGTACTGTGGGCGAGCGTACCAATGTGGGGGCTGGCACGATTACTGCCAATTATGATGGCGTCAATAAGCACAAGACCACCATCGGCAAAGAAGTACGCATTGGTTCTAATGCAGTATTGGTCGCTCCTGTCGTGGTGGGCGATAAAGCCACCATTGGGGCAGGCTCGGTCATCACCAAAGATTGTGAAGAGAATAAGCTGACCATCGCTCGTGGCCGACAATCCACCATCAGTGGCTGGATACGACCTGAAAAAAACTAAGGTCAGCTCCACCAAAATTCATCATTCACCATCAGCCATATCTATATATCTATGCGTAACTTTAACATCACCACCCACCTAGAACGCCAAAACATCGTCTTGTCTTGGCGTAGATATGGCATTGACGCCCTAAATGGCATGACTCTTGGATTGTTTAGTTCACTCATCATTGGACTGATTTTGAAGAACATCGGCACTTGGGCAAACATCGCACCATTGGTCAATGTCGGCACACACGCCCAAGCTGCAGTTGGGGCAGCGATTGGGGCGGGGGTTGCTTTTGGACTAAAAGCACCACCACTTGTGCTGTTTGCTAGCGTTGCTACAGGCTTGGTTGGTGCTGAACTTGGCGGCGTGGTTGGGGCATTGGTCGCTGTAGTGGTTGGGGCAGAGATTGGTAAGCTGTTTTATAAGACCGCCCCTATTGACATCATCATCACGCCTGCCATCACGCTGATTACAGGCGTGACAACCGCCCAACTCATCGCCCCCGCCATCTCAAGTCTGATGACTTCTTTGGGTGATTTTATTAGCTGGTCCATGGCTCTTTCACCCATCTTGATGAGCATCGTCATTGCCATCGCTATGGGTATGCTACTCACCCTGCCCATCTCTAGTGCTGCCATCGCCATCAGCTTGGGGTTATCCGACCTATCAGCAGGAGCGGCGACAGTTGGTTGTGCTGCCCAGATGATAGGCTTTGCGGCAATGAGCTATCGAGACAATGGCATCTCTGGCATCATCTCTCAAGGATTAGGTACAAGCATGATTCAGATGCCAAATATCCTAAAAAACCCTTATATTTGGCTACCTACCATATTGGCAGGGGCGATACTTGCACCGATTGCTACGGTGATTTTTGGCATGACCAACATTCCCATCGGTGCTGGTATGGGTACTTCAGGCTTGGTGGGGCAAGTTGGCACGATAGAGGCAATGGGAGCTAGTGTGCATACACTGATGCTTATTGTGCTGTTTCATGTGATACTACCCGCCATCTTGACACTCGCCATCTCTCGCATTATGCGTCGCAAAGGGCTAATTAAAGATGGAGATTTAACCCTGACCAATCTTTAATTGATTTTAATCCCCCTTGCCCACTTAGGCTTGATTGTCCATTTTATTACCAAAACCAACAAGCCTAAGCCTTGCCATCATCAAACAGGAAACTTTTATACAAGAATCGTCAATCAACTATTTTAAAATCACCCCACAGTTGGTATCATATACAAAGAATTAAGACAGAACCAAACCAAGTAGAGCATAAACCCCATGAACAATTTAGACATTCAAGTCATCGACCACCCTTTAGTCCGCCACAAGCTATCCTTGATGCGTGCAGCTTCGTGCAACACTTATCGGTTTCGCACCCTAACCAAAGAGCTAGGCAGATTGATGGCGTACGAAGCCAGCCGTGATTTTGAGATTGAAACCTTTAAAATGCAAGGGTGGTGTGGTGAGATTGACGGAGAGCAGATTAAGGGCAAGACAGTAACGCTTGTGCCTATCTTGCGTGCTGGTATTGGTATGCTTGACGGTGTACTTGACCTGTTACCCACTGCTAAAATCTCAGTTGTCGGCTTGCAACGAGATGAAGAGACGCTTGAGCCTGTGCCATTTTTTGAGAAATTTGTCAGCGACATTGACAGACGCCCTTCTCTGATTCTAGACCCAATGCTCGCTACAGGCGGTAGTATGGTTGCTACCATTGATATGCTCAAAAAGCATGGATGCACCAACATCAAAGCTCTTGTTCTGGTCGCCGCCCCTGAAGGCGTGAAACTGGTGAATGATGCTCACCCTGATGTTAAAATTTATACCGCCGCCCTAGATAGTCATCTTAATGAAAATGGCTACATCATTCCTGGTCTTGGTGATGCAGGCGATAAGATTTTTGGCACCAAACAAATCTAAACACCTGATTTAATTATTGCCATTATAGTCAATAAAAATATCCGCACAGTCAGCTGTTGCGGATATTTTTGTGATTGATTTAGGCATCAGGCAATCTTGCCATCCAAATCCCCACGCCCAAGCACAGCACCATAAATAGCCCACCAAGCCATAGCCTACCATCAGGCAGACGAAAGAACATCAGCACACAAGACAACAGCATCATACCCCACGCCAAATATTTGGCGAAACGGGGCATGGCTCGTCTCTCTTGCCAGTCTCTTAATATCTTACCAAAAACCTTGTGATTCATGAGCCTTGCGTGAAAGCGTCGTGAGCTTTTTGCCCAACAATAGCCTGCCAATAAAATGAACACCGTTGTCGGCACACCTGGTAAAACCACCCCCACAATACCAAATCCCACAAAAATAAAACCCATAATCAAAAATGCCAAACGCAGCCATGGGTTGTTGTGCAGCTGCTGATTTTTCTTGAGCAAGCGATGATGTTGATGGTCAGACATGACAACACAAAATGGCAGTGGGCGAGTGGATAACTCCGATGGTTTGGCAGATGAGCGATTCAAAATACAATCCATTAAAAATAATAACAACTAAATCACCAAGCGAATGCCTGATGGTCGGTTATAATTATAGCATTTCAACTCTCGCTGTAAGATTGAAAATAAAAATAATACACTTTAATATAGTGAAACAACACCACACCATAGGGCATGATGATTGTTTAATCGGTTTCTTACGCATTCAATAAGCCCTACCATCACCCCATGCCATGACATATTAAAAGGCTTTGCTAGTGCGTGGTCAAAATATCCACATCAACTTCCTTATCGTGCGTACCAAATTTATCCACTAAGGTTTTACTGGCTTCATTTAAGCCAATGACATCCACCGCCACCCCAAGTTTGCGGTATTTTAGCACCACCTTATCAAGAGATGATACAGCGGTAACATCCCAAAAATGAGCATGGGTTAAATCAATACTCACCGACTTGACCGCCTGATAATCAAAACGTGCCACAAACTCATCAGCACACGCAAAAAACACCTGACCGATGACTGCATACGCCATACTGTCATCATCGCCTGTGGGCAAAGGGCGTACCGATAGATAACGCCCAATTTTATTGGCAAAAAACAACGCTGATAACAGCACACCTGCAAACACGCCTAAAGCAAGGTTGTGGGTATAGACCACGATTGCAACCGTGATTATCATCACGATGTTAAAACCAACGGGGTGCGTTCTTAGCTCCTTGACTGATTGCCAGTTGAATGTGCCAACAGACACCATAATCATCACTGCCACAAGTGCTGGCATGGCAATAATTTTTAATAAATCACTCAAAAACACCACCATGATGAGCAAAAATACCCCAGCAAGCAAAGTGGATAAACGAGTGCGACCACCTGATTTGACATTGATGACAGACTGACCTATCATCGCACAACCTGCCATACCACCAAACAGCCCAGCCACAATATTGGCAACGCCCTGCCCCTTACATTCTTGGTTTTTGTCGCTATCGGTTTGAGTCATCTCATCAACGATGGTGGCAGTCATCAAAGATTCTAGCAATCCTACCGCCATAAGACTAAATGAATACGGCAACACAATCATCAGAGTTTGTAAATTAAAAGGCACATCAGGCAGCAAGAATACAGGCAAGGTATCAGGTAGCTTGCCCATATCACCCACCGTCCGCACATCCATGCCCATGACATATGCCACCGCCGTCAAAACGACAATGGTAACCAAAGGAGATGGCAACAACGAGCCGATGATGGGCAGGCGTGGAAACAGATAAATAATAGCAAGACCTGCCACCACGAGAGCGTAGGTTGTCATGCCATGACCGATAAGCTCAGGCATCTGTGCCATAAAAATCAAAATCGCCAACGCATTGACAAAGCCTACCACCACCGCACGAGCCACAAACCGCATAAGCAGCCCAAGTTTTAAGAAGCCTGCGATGATTTGCAAAACTCCTGTCAAAATCGTCGCAACAAGTAAATACTGTAGCCCATGCTCTTTAACCAAAGTTGCCATGACTAACGCCATCGCCCCCGTTGCTGCCGACATCATGGCAGGACGACCACCAAAAAAGCTAATCACCACCGCAATACAAAACGATGCGTACAGCCCCACCTGCGGATCCACCCCTGCAATGATAGAAAAAGCAATCGCCTCTGGAATGAGTGCCAGTGCCACCACAAGCCCTGACAACACATCGCCACGCACATTACCAAACCATGCGTCTTTTGAAAAATGCTTGGCAAAATTGATGAGCATACCACCCCCTCTTGATGATGTAAAAAATTTGGCAGTATAAAGAAATCTGCCCAAAAAGTCCAACAAAACAAAACCACCCCATTCGGAGTGGTTTTATGCTTATCATGATACTAGCCATAATGCTAGCATGATGACTGCATGAAAGCAGATTATTGCTCAATGCCTTTCATGGTCAATTTGATGCGTCCACGATTGTCAATGTCTTGAACCTGTACCTTGACCGTTTGACCTTCGGTTAGGTAGTCGGTAACATTTTCTACACGCTCATCAGAGATTTGGCTAATATGTACCAAGCCATCTGTACCTGGCAAAATGGTAACAAACGCCCCAAACTCCACGATGCGAGCCACTGTTCCTGTATAGACCACACCCACTTCCACTTCGGCAGTAATCGCCTCAATCTTGGCAATGGCAGCACGAGTAGAGGCTTTAGATTCACCAAAGATACGAATGGTGCCATTGTCATCAATATCAACTGTCGCACCTGTCTCTTCGGTCAAGGCACGAATGGTTGCACCACCTTTGCCAATGACATCACGGATTTTTTCAGGGTTGATTTCAATGGTGGCGTAGTTTGGTGCATGGGCATTGATTTCAGTGCGAGAAGTTGCAATGACCTCATTCATGGCATTTAGGATATGGATACGACCTGCGTGTGCTTGGCGTAGGGCTTGCTCCATAATCTCTGGAGTGATGCCCTCAATTTTGATGTCCATCTGCAAGGCAGTGATACCATTGATAGAACCTGCCACTTTAAAGTCCATATCGCCCAAGTGATCTTCATCGCCCAAGATATCAGAGAGTACAGCAAATCGATCGCCTTCTTTAACCAGACCCATAGCAATACCTGCTACTGGGGCTTTTAGCGGAACGCCAGCGTCCATAAGCGACAATGAAGCACCACAAACACTCGCCATCGATGACGAACCGTTAGACTCAGTGATGTCTGATACCACACGAATGGTATAAGGGAAGCGATCCGCCTTTGGCAACACTGCTTGTACACCACGACGAGCCAAGCGACCATGACCGATTTCACGGCGTTTTGGACCGCCCTCACGACCTGTCTCGCCCACCGAATAATGCGGAAAATTATAATGAAGCATAAAATGGTCTTGTTTAGTACCTGACAAGGTATCAACCAAGCTCACATCACGAGTTGTGCCAAGCGTGGTAGTAACAAGTGCTTGGGTTTCGCCACGAGTAAAGAGTGCTGAACCATGCGTATAAGGCAATACACCCACCTGAATGTCCAAAGCACGCACGGTGTCTAAATCTCGCCCATCAATACGGGGTTTACCTGATAGGATATTATCACGCACGGTGCGGTATTTTAGGGTTTCAAACAGCTCTTTAATTTCTTTTACCTTGTCGGCATGGTCTTCGGCAGTTTCGTCCCCTGCCAGTAGCAATGCTTCTTTGGCAAGTTCGTCTAGGCGAGCATAACGGTCTTGTTTAACAGTGATGGTATAAGCCTCGCTCACTTTAGCGGTGAACTGCTCTTTTAGGGTGTTGTTTAGCTCTTCGTTGATGGCAGGAGCAACAAACTCAGCTTTGGCATTGCCAACGGCTTGAACAAAAGCATTAATGTTATCAATAACGATTTGCTGCTGAGCGTGTCCGTATAGCACCGCCCCAAGCATTTGGTCTTCAGACAGCTCATCAGCTTCTGATTCAACCATTAACACGGCTGATTTTGTTCCTGCAACAACCAAGTCAAGCAAGCTGTCTTTCATTTGGGCAAGATTTGGGTTTAAAATGTATTCATTGCCAATAAAGCCCACACGAGCCGCCCCAATCGGACCGTTGAACGGTGCAGGGCTAATCGCCAGTGCTGCTGACGCACCAATCATCGCTGCAATATCAGCATCTTGGGTTTTGCCTGATGAGATGACGGTAGCGGTAACTTGAATCTCGTTATAGTAGCCCTCTGGGAACAACGGACGGATAGGACGGTCAATCAAACGACTGGTCAGAGTTTCAAATTCTGATGCACGACCTTCTCGCTTGCCATAGCCTCCTGGAATCTTACCAGAAGCGTACATTTTTTCTTGGTAGTTTACAGTCAATGGGAAAAATTCTTGACCTGCAACAGCTTCTAGGCGTACAACCACTGCCACCAGTACAGAAACATCACCCATATGTACAAGCACACTGTTCGCTTGACGAGCGACACGACCTGTTTCTAGGACAACTTGTTGATTGCCATATTGAAATTCTTGACGAATAATGTTAAACATAAGGTTTCCTTATAACTTTAATTGCAAACCATAAAAGGCTAATGCTTGATTTTTAGATCAATGGCTTTAAAATTCAGGCATTAGCATTCTAAGGCACTGCAATTAGGATTTTAAAAAATTAAAAAACGGCGTTCATAAAAACACCGTTTTTCATTTAGGGTTTGCTGGCAAAAACCAACAGTAAAACCCAAACACCCATTAACGGCGTAGTCCAAGTTCACTGATAAGAGTAGTGTAACGGTCTAGGTCTTTGCCTTTTAGGTAGTCTAGTAGCTTACGACGCTGGTTTACCATACGAATCAGACCACGACGGCTGTGATGGTCAGCTTTGTGAGCTTTAAAGTGACCTTGTAGGTCATTGATACGAGCAGTCAAAAGAGCTACTTGCACCTCTGGGCTACCTGTGTCGTTCTCGCCTCGTTTGAATTTAGCGATGATTTCTTCACGTTGTTGATTGGTTAGCATGACTAATCCTTAAAAATACGCAATGCAAAAAAGTACAGGCAAACATCGCATTGCTAAGGTTTGCCTAAGCCTATCGGCACATGGGTTGATTATAACACAAAAATTTTAAAAAGTCATTTTAAAATCACAAAATCAAAAATCCCTCTGCGTGAAGAACAAAGGGATTTTAACAATTCCATTAAAAAATTAGAAATTGTAGCGTAGTCCAACTTTAGCACCGTATTGGTTGACTGCTGTACCATCAAATTTGCCTAAATAGTTGTCGCCACATCTAGTGTAAGCTGTGAATTTAGAGCATACTGTGCACCAACAGGGATACCTGCACCAAGTTTGGTCATTTTCTTTGCTTCATTATAATTTTCATTCTTCAAAGAGCCATCTGTTGACATGATAGTCTTAAACCCTTCTTCTTGATAGTTGAGTTGATTGATGCCAATACGCACACCTGTATATGGTGTGAAACCTTTGTTGGTTTGATAGTCATAAAAAGCAGATGCACCCACTGACTGAACTTTCAAGGTTTCCGTCCATTCGTCATGGTCAGGCCTACCACGCTCTCCTATCGAGCCTTTTGCTTTAATTTTACCAAAATTGGTATAATCTAACGCATAGCGTGTCGCACCAAAATCTTTACCAACTGCAATACCAAATCCTGCCTTACCATACGTCCCATTATCTTGAATTTTTAGTTTTGATGCACCAACATTACCCTGAACATACACACTGCCGGTATCAGCCATCGCTAGAGTTGAAATGCTTGCCACTAGGGTAGCTAAAAGTAACTTTTTCATCATTGTTCCTTAAAAATCACCTTAGTCAAGCCTAAGGTCTGTGAAGAAATACACTTTTTTACAAAAGCTTAGCTATTATACCCCCCTCCCTGCAATGTTTTGCAAGTGAAAATTAAAGAAATATTACAAAAAATTATCTTTGCGTTATAAAAATCGCTCTCTATGTATACTTGTTATAAAGCTCAAAAAAATAAAAGCCCCTCGCCAAAAAACAAGGGACTTTTTTAAAACTTAGAAAAAACAAGGGGTTTTTAAAACTTAGAAAGCATAACGCAAGCTGGCTTTAGCACCATATTCCTTGATTTTAAAGTTATCTACTTTACCCAAATGGTTATATTCTACACCACCATCAATCGTCCATTGTGGACTAACAGCATATGACACACCCGCCACAGCACCCACGCCTATTTGAGTTTTCTTGGCACTGATAGATGGGTAATGTGGCTTATCGGCGGTCACTCTATAATTTCTATCAAAACTTAGTTTGTTAGCAGCCAAGCGAACGCCAGCATATGGCGTAAAGCCTGAATAAGACTGCAAGTCATAGATAGCAGACACCCCCAATGAATGTGCTTTTAGGGTAGTTTTGCGGTAGTCATTTGGATCATTAGCAAAGCCTGTTTCGGTGTGCTGAATTTTACCAAAATTGGTATAATCCACCGCATAGCGTACCGCACCCAAATCTTTACCAACAGACACAGAAAGTGTCATATCTTTATCTTTGATTTTGCTTTGGATATCTTTATCTTTGATTTTGCTTTGGATATCTTTACTGTTTAGGCTAGATACGCCCACTGAGCTTTGTACATAGGTATTAGCACCATTAGTAACATTGGCAACTGCTGTTGCAGACAGACTGGTCATCACAAGCATTGAGAGTAATTTTTTCATAAATCATACCTTAAATATTGCAAAAAAGTTTGTACCTAAATCATATTTTTAGATCATATCGCCAATCACCGACATCATAAAAACAGGCAGTGATGGGCATGCAATCAAAAACTTGGGTATTTTATGCTAACAGCTGACAGATTGCAACCAAAATTGTATGATTACATGGACAACCGATACACTTAATGGTCAAACACACTGTTTTGGCAAACATATTTATCAAAACAAACTTGACTTTTAATTATGCCACCAATCGCAAAGGCTGTAATCGCCCATTTGTCTCTAGTCGCCCAAGCCCCACAAAACAATCATCATGATACAGGCGAACTTGACAACTCTCATGGGCGACATCAAGCCTACTCATACGGTCTTTAATGTTAAGTCTTTGCCCCATTTTGATGCGTGCAGTTTCGTCAGTGGTCAACTGGATAATGGGTAAATGACCAAGCAAAACATCAATCGGTAGCAGTTTGTCAAAACGCTCATCAAAAGACAAACCTAATAGCTCATCAAGACTGATCGCACTTGCGACCTCAAATCCACCTGTGCTTGTGCGGTGCAGGGCAATCAGATGCCCCACCGTCCCTAGTCTCTTAGCAATCGTCTCGCCCAATACTCGCACATAAGTACCCTTAGAGCAGATGACCTCAAAGGCAATCTCATCATCACTTAGCCAAGTTAACTTTAGATGATGAATGACAATGGGGCGAGCCTCTCGCTCCACCTCAATGCCATCTCGAGCATATTCATAGAGTTTTTTGCCGTCTTTTTTTAGGGCAGAATACATGGGCGGAGTTTGCAACTGCTTACCTGTAAGCAAGTGGGCAATGTCGTTTAATTGCTCTTGAGTAAAGGGCGGTATGGGGGCAGTTTTGATGGTTTGACCCTCTTTATCGCCTGTGTCGGTCTGACTGCCTAGCTTGATGATGGCGGTATAGCCCTTGTCAGCATCTAGCCCAAAGGCACTAAATTTGGTCGCCTCACCCAGACAAATCGGCAAAAGCCCTGTTGCCATTGGGTCAAGCGTACCTGTATGCCCTGCTTTTTTGCTGTCAAATTCTGCCGACATGAACAGGCGTTTGGCTTGAGCAAGGGCGGTATGCGAGCTGATGCCACTGGGTTTGTTAAGCAGTAATACACCTGAGACGATTTGTTTAGCCATCACTCGTCCGTCTCACTCACACTCTCGCCTGTTTTTTTCATGGCTTCGCTAACAAGGGCTGCCATGTAGTTACCATGTGCAGTTACTTCATCATAATGAAATCTTAGGCGTGGCGTGGTGCGAGTTTTCATCGTGTGAGAGAGTTCGGTACGCAAAAATCCTGCGGCGTTTTTTAAGACTTTTAAGCTCTCACGATGTGCATCAATATTCATGCCACCGTCTTGGGTCGGTTCTAGAATCGTTACATAGACATCAGCATAACCCAAATCAGGGCTAACTTTGACACTAGAGATGGTTACAAACCCTGTCAAACGGGGGTCGTTAATCTCATCACGGATAAGTACAGACAGTGTACGCTGAATTTGATCAGCTAGGCGTTGTAGGCGTTGATTCATAATGTTTTCCTTATTTGGAATGACTGATTGCAATGATTGTAATATGTTGTGGCTAGTATAATATATTTTTTATAAAGAACAAAACCCTACATCAGTAGGGTTTTGTTGATCGTTAGCGATTATAATTCACGCTTTACTTCGTGAATCTCAAAGACTTCAATCTTATCGCCAGCAGCGACTTCATAGCCCTTGACCGCAAGACCGCATTCCATACCAGATTTGACTTCATTCACATCGTCTTTATAGCGACGCAGTGATTGTAGCTGACCTGTGAAAATAACCTTATCATCACGCAGAACACGGATAGGCTTGTTGCGATAGATGGCACCTTCTTGAACCATACAGCCTGCCGCCGCACCGAACTTGCTTGAGCGGAATACTTCACGCACCTCAGCAATACCCAAGATTTTTTCACGGTGTTCAGGAGCAAGCATACCACTCATCGCCGCCTTGACATCGTCAATCAAGCCATAAATCACGCTATAATAACGAATATCTAGCCCTGCTTCATCTGCCTTGCGTTTGCCTGCTGTATCGGCACGCACATTAAAGCCAAGCAATACCGCTTCACTAGACTCCGCCAAAATCACATCGGATTCACTAATCGCCCCCACACCTGAGCTGATGACACGCACTTTCACCTCATCGGTCGATAGCTCATCTAATGCACCCAATAGAGCCTCTAGCGAGCCACGCACATCGGTTTTTAAGATGATGTTCAGCGTTGAGATTTCACTACCCATGTTCTCAAATAGCGTGTCTAGACGCATCTTGTTTTGACGATCTAAGATGCGTTCTCGTTCACGAGCAGCACGGAAATCTGCCACTTCACGGGCTTTTTTCTCATCAGAGACCACCAAAAACTCACTGCCTGCCATCGGTGCATCAGGCAAACCCAAAATCTCTACAGGAATTGATGGACCTGCCGTCTTGATACGCTGACCGTTTTCGTCATTCATGGCACGAACTTTGCCGTAGAACTCACCGGCCAACACCAAATCGCCTTGGTTCAGCGTGCCTTTTTTGACAAGTAAACTTGCCACCGCACCACGACCTTTGTCAATGCGTGATTCAATGACCACGCCTTGTGCCGCACCATCAATCGGTGCTTCAAGCTCCATGACTTCTGCTTGGATACTGATGGTCTCAAGTAGCTCATCAATACCCATGCCTGTCTTGGCAGAGACTTGAATCATAGGCACATCACCGCCCCATGCCTCAGGCACTACTTCTTTAACCGCAAGCTCGTTGATGACACGGTCTGGATCGGCAGTGTCTTTGTCCATCTTGTTGATGGCGACAATCAGCGGTGTGCCTGCTGCACGAGCATGGTCAATCGCCTCTTCGGTCTGTGGCATCATGCCATCATCAGCTGCCACCACCAAAACCACGATATCAGTTGCCTGTGCACCACGAGAACGCATGGCAGTAAAGGCGGCGTGACCTGGTGTGTCTAGGAAAGTAATCACCCCTCGGTCAGTTGTTACATGATATGCACCAATATGCTGTGTGATGCCACCTGCCTCGCCACTGGCGACTTTCGCCTCACGAATCTTATCAAGTAGCGATGTCTTACCATGGTCAACATGACCCATGATGGTAACTACAGGTGGGCGAGCTTGTACATTGCCCGATTTTTCATCTACAGACTCTTGTAGGTCGTCTTCTAGCTTGGTGTCTGAGACCAATACCAAATTATGACCAAATTCTTCAACCACAAGACCTGCAGTATCTTGGTCAATGGTGTCAGATTCACGCACCATCTCACCCATTTTCATGAGTGATTTGATGACCTCACGCACCTTGACCGCCATTTTTTGGGCAAGGTCAGAAACAACGATGGACTGCCCCACCTCAACATTATAAATAATTTTTTCAACAGGCATTTCAAACTTATGCTTGTTAGACTGCGAAGATTTTAGACCACGCTGTTTAGGACGAATCTCAAGCTCTTCTTTGCCTTTTTTCTTACCGCCTTTGCCACGAGCGTTATTGGTGCTTGCACCACGCTTAATCTCACGACGCTCTTTTTCAAACGACTCTTCTAGTGCAGCACCTACCAAGCCTTTGGCAAGCGGTTCATCTTTACGCACGATGGTGCTAGTGGCATCGTCTTTTTCTGAATAACGACTTGCCATCTGCTTCATCTGCTCAAGCGTGCGTTTTTGAGCCTCTTCGGCTGCCTTACGGCGATTTTCTGCTTCTAGTTGGCGTAGTTTTTCTTCTTCTGCCTCACGAGCCAAGCGAGCTTTTTTCACCTCTGGTGTCTCAACCTTGCTAGGCTTGGCAGTCTTTTTGTTTTTATCTGATTTGTTTTCAGCTTTATTGGTGTTGTCGTCTTTTTTGGTTTTTTTGACCACAACGGTAGCACTTGATACTTCTGCTGGCGTACCGCTTTGGGTATTAGCACGCATGGCAGCCAAAGTTGCTGCTTGACGCTCTGCTGCTTCTTTTTTGCTGCGTTCGGCGGCTTGTTTTTCTTCGGCGGCTTTTAGGCGTGCTTCTTCAGCCGCTTTTGCTTGGGCAGCGACTTCTTCAGCGATTTTGTTAGCGTTAGGTTTTTCAAAGACGATTTTTTTGGTTTTGACGACATTGACCGCCTTAGCTTTACCTGATGTTCCAGTTACTTTGGCAGTAGAAGTGGTTTTTGATTTAATACTGATGCGTTTATTTTCTTTATCTTGGGTATTATCTACCATGTTTTTCACCTAATTCTTGGCAAAGGCAATACCAAATTTGTAGCATTGCCAATTTATCTGATGGCTTGCCAAATCACGCAAATTAGGTGTTTTGGCAAGCGACTAATTCAATGCAAAGGCACCCATTATAAGGCACTCGCACAGGCGGCACGCATGGTTATTCAAACCACGATTGGCGTGCACTCATGATAAGATCGCCTGCAAGTTTACTATCTAGACCTTCAATGTCCTCAATGTCAAATACCGCCTGCTCTGCCAAATCGTCTAGCGTAATAACATCACGCTCAGCCAATTTATAGGCAATCTCAGTGGTCATGCCTTCTAAAGCAAGCAACTCAGCACTTGGTTCTTTGATGTTTTTTTGTTTTTCAAGCTCATCAGCGATGACGATTTCTTTGGCACGCTCTTGAATGGTGGCGATCACTTCATCGTCCAAACCGTCAATATCATAGAAAGTCTCAACAGGTACATAAGCGACTTCTTCAATGCTAGAAAACCCAATCTCCGCCAGTGCCTCTGCCAAGTCTCTATCCACCTCTAAACGCTCGTAGAATAGGCTGATGGTCGCCTCCGATTCTGACGCTTGACGCTCTAGGTATTCAGACTCTAGCATCATGTTAAGTTTATAGCCTGTCAGTTCTGATGCTAGGCGAACATTTTGTCCTTGTGAGCCGATGGCACGAGCCAACTGGTCATTGGTAGCAAAGATAATATCGGCAGTTTTGGCGTCTTCATCTAGTACAAGGCTTGACACATCGGCAGGCTCTAAGGCACTGATGATGTACTGGGCAGGGTCATCGCTCCACACCACGACATCAACACGCTCACCGTCTAGCTCTTGCTGTACCGCTTGGATACGAGTGCCACGCATACCAATACACGCACCCACAGGGTCAATGCGATGGTCATTGGTTTTTACAGAAATCTTGGCACGCATACCTGGCAGACGAGCCACATCACGAATCTCAATGATGCCCTCGCTAATCTCTGGCACTTCTTTGGTCATCAAGGCAATCAGCATATCTTTGTTTGTACGAGACAATAAAAGCTGTGAGCCACGACCATCACGGTTCACTTGATACAATAAAGCGGTTACTCGTGATTTTGGACGCAACATCTCTCTTGGCAAAGACTGTTCTTTGGCAAGATAGCCCTCAGCATTCTCGCCTAAGTCAATCACATAGCCATCACGGCTTTGTTTTTTGACCTCGCCTGTGATTAGCTCGCCAATGCGTGCTTCAAAAGCATCGGCAACCAATGCACGCTCTGCTTCACGAATCTTTTGTATGATGACTTGCTTGGCTTGAGTAGCAGCGATACGACCAAACTCAATGGATTCAATTTGCTCTTCTTTGATATCGCCGATTTTCCACTCATTTTCATCCAAATCACTGATGGCAAGCTGACAAGCTGGCATCTCGTGATCTTCATCTGCCACAACCGTCCAATAACGGTAAGTGTCATAATCGCCCGTCTTACGGTCAATTGATACACGAATGGCAACTTCTGGCTGTTCGGTATAAACTTTTTTCTTGGTAGAGACAACCAACGCCTGCTCAATCGCCTCAAAAATATCTTCAGGATTTAGCCCTTTTTCGTTACTTACCGTCTCAACAACGGTCAAAATCTCACGGCTCATATAACACCCTTTGGGTTAATTTTCGGTTAATCTTATTGATAAATAAAGCACTAAAAGCATCAGCCTTCATAGATCAAATGTGCTTTATCTACATTATTAAATTCAATCTCAAATTCTAGCTTATCTTCAGTAACAACCGTCATACTGCTCTCGCCTGCCGTCATCAAGCGACCTACGACCTTACGGCGTTTGGTATCGCCTTGTCCGATGGCGTGAATCAGACGCAAATTGACAATTTCACCGATGAATAAGGCAACTTGTTCAGGTGTGAATAGCGGACGGTCAAAGCCAGGACTTGACACCTCCAAAATATATTCGCCTGCAATCGGATCATGCACATCAAGCACACCTGACACTTGATGATTGACCGCCGAACAATCCTCAATGGTGATATGCTCGCCATTGGCACGCTGTTTGGCATCGACCTCAATATAGATACGGAGCAAAGATTTGCGACCTTGTGGCATGAACTCAATACCCCACAGGTCAACACCGCACGCACGCACAGCAGGTGCGATCAGCTCGGTCAATTCAGCGATTTTACTCGATGGTTTCATATTGCTTGGTATGTCCTTTAATAAAAATGACCTGTTTGTATTGTATCATCTGTAAATGACAAATACAAAAAAACCCACAAAACTCTTGTTGGTGGGCTTTAGATTTATTAGCCTAATCTTATCTGCTTGATAAGATACCCCAGTGTTACCAGTAGGTAAAAACAATAAGGATTTAAAAAGTGGTAGCGGGGGCTGGATTTGAACCAACGACCTTCGGGTTATGAGCCCGACGAGCTACCAGACTGCTCCACCCCGCATCAATTTAGAACACCATTCTATCATGATTTTTTAGGTTGTCAAGCGTTTTGTTAAAATTATTTGTATTCTAATGGCATGATAGATGGTTCATACTCTAATCGTGCCTCAGAACCGCACAGCACCATATTGGCAAGTTTTGCTTGAACTGCTTAAAAGACCAAACCATTAAAAAACCGAACGACGAACATCACTCGGCTCAAATATTTGGTGCGATCGGAGGGACTTGAACCCTCACGCCGTGAAGCACTACCCCCTCAAGATAGCGTGTCTACCAATTCCACCACGATCGCAAAGTAGCACTTATTATAACGATAAATCTTAAAATATCAAGTGATTTTTATTAGTGCGTGTCTGTCGGTGTTTCGTTGGTGCTTGGCGTACTCATTGCTGGCATCGTGTGAGCCATAGGTATGTCAATACGGCGCTGGTCTTCTGCTTGACGCTGAGCGTACCAAGACAAAACCAAACTGGTAACAAAAAACACCGTCGCTAGCACAGCAGTAGCACGAGTCATAAAATTGGCTGAGCCTGCTGCACCAAATACCGTGCCTGCTGCACCTGCACCAAATGACGCACCTGCATCAGCACCTTTGCCATGTTGCAACAAAATCAAGCCAACCATGGCGATGGCAACCACAATATGAAAAACCAATAATACTGTAAACATAATCTAAAATCACTGCTTGATGATATTTTTCAATCTTAACTTTAAAACCAACCCAAATGATATCAGCTGAATGCTTGAGCGATGAGAGAGAAACTCTCTGCCTTTAATGACGCACCACCCACCAACGCACCATCAATCACTTCACAGGTGGCAAGCTCTTTGGCGTTGTTATCATTGACGCTGCCACCATATAGCACACCCACATCATCAATGCCTTGGCTTGCCAAGTTCGCCTTAATGTGGCGGTGCGTAATCGCAACTTCATCAACTGTCGGCGTAAGCCCAGTGCCAATCGCCCACACAGGTTCATAAGCGATGAGTAGCTGTTGTTTAGGCACATCTAAGCCATGAAGCACAGACAACTGTTCGTCTAGCACCGCCAAGGTTTCGCCTTGATCGTACTGCGTCTTCGTCTCGCCAATACACAGCACCACAACCAAACCAACATCAATGGCGTGCCTAATCTTATCTGCTAGCACCACATTCGTCTCGCCATGATAGCTACGGCGTTCTGAATGACCGATGAGAGTGAAGTTTGCACCCATATCAACCACTTGGGTGGCGGATACATCGCCTGTGAATGCACCCATCTTACCAAATGCACAGACATCTTGAGCACCCACCCAAACAGATGAGTCTTTTAAAATCTCTTTAACCGCCCCAAAATGCAAAAAAGTAGGACAACAACCAATATGGCAACTTGCCTGCTTTGATGCCAAACTGATGGCGTGAGCGAGTGCGGTGGCATCAGCGAGCGTTGCTGGGTTTAATTTCCAGTTACCAATGACATACTTAATCATGATAAGTCCTTTGATTGACCCCTACTTAAAAATAAATGCGGTTTATAAACAGGTCATTATAACGCATTTTTTTGATAATACGCAGATTTTTTGTTGTTTTTTATCACAAACCGACAAAAAACATACTCACGATACAGCAAATATAGTATCATGTAGGGCATGATAGCAATCACTTTCGCCGATCACTTTGACCCATAATTTGTCCATGAACGCATCATCTTTGACAGACTTATCACGGCTTTTATTAGACAAGCAACTACTCAGCTTAGCTCAGCTTAGCCAAGCCGAACAAGAATCCGCCAAGCAATCAATGAGCTTGGTGCGTTTTTTGGTTAGGCACGATTATCTACCTTCCAAGACCATTGCTCAGGCATTATCCGACGCCTTAGGCGAGACGATTGTAGATATTGATGAGATAGACCTATCCACCCTACCCAACGACCTTGTTGATGCCGAGCTACTCAATCGTCATGAAGTTCTAATCTTAGCACACAAAGATGGGCAGGTATTCATCGCTACTAGCAATCCACTTAGAACACAGATGATTAGTGAGATGGCTTTTGCCACCAATGCCCACATCGTGCCTGTGTTGGTTGATGAGACTAAGCTGTCTTTTGTCATGCAAAGCCTACGGCTTGGGGCGTTTCATGACTTTGGCACGCACGATGATGAACATGATATCGATACCGCCCCCACCGATAATATTGATGCCCTACTAGAGACACCAACGGTAAAATTCGTCCAAAAAATCCTACAAGACGCCATCGCACTTGGGGCATCCGACATACATTTTGAGCCGTTTGAGCACCATTATCAAGTCAGATTTCGCATTGATGGCGTCATGCAGGTTGTCGCCACACCGCCTAAGACTTCTAGCCGTCAGATCAGCACTCGCCTAAAAGTGATGGCTCAGCTTGACATCGCCGAATGCCGAAAACCCCAGGATGGTCGTATTAAGTTTTGGGCTAATGAACATGGTGGCAAGTCCATAGATTTTCGTATCAGCACCACACCGACCTTATTTGGCGAAAAGATTGTTCTACGGCTACTGGACTGCACCCAAGCAATCATTGGCATGGACGCATTGGGCATGAATGATGAACAAAAACACCTGTATCTGACCGCCCTAAAAAAATCACAAGGCATGATACTCATCACAGGTCCGACAGGCTCAGGCAAAACCATCTCACTATATACAGGGCTAGGTATCTTAAATCAGCCCACCATCAACATTCAGACAGTAGAAGACCCTGTGGAGATTCAGCTTGACGGCATCAATCAAGTCAATATCCACCCAAAGATTGGGCTAGATTTTGCTGAGGTGTTGCGTGCCTTTTTACGCCAAGACCCAGATGTTATCATGGTGGGCGAGATTCGAGACATACAGACAGCAGAAATCGCCATCAAAGCCGCCCAAACAGGGCATTTGGTGTTGTCCACTTTGCACACCAACTCCGCCCTTGATGCGGTGATTCGCCTAAAAAACATGGGCGTTGCCACCTTTAATATCGCAAGCTCCATCAGTCTCATCATCGCCCAACGATTGGCTCGCAGACTCTGCCAACACTGCAAAAAACCTGTACAAATCCCCCACCAAAGCCTAACACAGCTTGGCTTTAGTGATACAGACATTGCACAGGCGACTTTCTTTGAGGCGGTGGGGTGTCATGCCTGCCGAGAGGGGTATCGTGGACGCATTGGTATCTATGAAGTACTGCCCATTACCCCCAAACTTGCCACACTCATCATGGCAGATACACCACGCCAAGAGCTTCAGGCATACGCCAACCGACAAGGCCATCAATCCATCAGGCAATCCGCCAAACAACAAGCCATGCTAGGCATCATCAGTTTACAAGAGATGGAAAGACTCACGCATGACTAAGCCCATTAAGCCCACCAAATACACCAAACCCACCAACAAAACCTACACCTACAAAGGCATAGGACTGCGTGGCGACAAGCTAAGTGGCGAGATAGATGCCCCTACCTTGCATATGGCACGCCTACAACTACACAAAAAGAACATTGCCCCCACCAGTATTCGCCAAAAACACCGCTCGCTGACATGGACAAAACCCATCAGCTCCACCGACATGACTCTATTTTTTCGGCAGATGTCCACCATGCTACTTTCAGGCATTGCCCTAACCAAAGCACTAGATACCGCCCAACAAAACAGCAACAACCCCACACTAAAGACCGCCATCAGCACCATCAAAACCGATATTGAATCAGGCTTGAGTCTCGCCCACGCCCTAAAAAAACACACGGCGTTTGGTGGGCTGACTATCGCCTTGGTTGATGCAGGCGAACGCTCAGGCTGTCTTGATGTCATGCTCACACGCATCGCCCAATACCAAGAGCGACTAGAGACACTCAAAAACAAGCTCAAAAAAGCCATGTATTACCCCATCTTTGTCATGGTGGTGGCAGTCATCGTAACTGTCATTTTACTCATTAAAGTTGTGCCGATTTTTGCTCAGATGTTTGGCAATCTAAACCAAGAGCTACCCCTACCCACTCGCATCATCATGACGATATCCGATGTACTGGTGGCTCATTTTTGGTCGCTAATTACCATCATTTGTATCATTATGCTTGGGATAATTTGGTTAAAAAAAACCGACCGAATCTCTTGGCCATTATACCGCTTAAGCCTACAACTGCCCATCATCAAGACCATCACCATAAAAAGTGCCTTAGCTCGTTTTACCAGAACGCTCGCCACAACCTGCCAAGCAGGCATTCCACTCACCAACGCCATAGAACTATCTGCACAAGCAACCCATCATCACGCTTTCATCAAAGAGCTAAAAATCATCACAGATCAGGTGCAAGCTGGCAAAAAATTAGCCGATGCTCTAACCAAAAGCACGCTGTTTTTGCCGATGACGGTGCAGATGATTCAGGTGGGAGAAGAAGCAGGCAGACTGCCCCAAATACTAGATACCATCGCAGATTATTATGACGACCAAGTCAATCAACACATAGACGGTCTGACAAGTTTGGTTGAACCTGCTGTGATGGCACTCTTAGGCGTGATTGTCGGCTTGGTCGTCATGGCAATCTATCTGCCCATCTTTCAAATGGGAGTAAACCCCCATGGATAACATCAAAGCCCTATTATCCACCCTGCTCGCCCATCAGCCAACGCTTGCCATCTTGGTGGGTGTCATCGGTCTTGTGATGGGTAGATTTATCAATATCATCGCTCATCGTACACCGATGACCATGATGAATCAGTGGTGGCATGAAGTGATGGCATTCATTCAGCATGACGATCGCATTGATGACACCACCAAAGCACGCCTAGACAGCCTACATTTGCACAGCTATCGTGCAGATAGCCCCACCCACTCCAACCATCTCATCACCGCAATCACCGCCCTGCTATCCATGATGATCGCCCATCACTTTGGGGCGAATACTCAGATGCTACTGGCACTTGTTTTTGTGTGGTATTTGGTGGCGTTGTCTTGTATTGATTGGCAAGTTAGGCTATTGCCTGACCGCCTGCTTGCACCACTGGGCATGATTGGACTGCTAGCCAATACCGCAGCGTTATTCACCACACCTGTGCTGTCAATATGGGGCTTGGTGGTGGGATTTATGGTGTTTTGGGGTGTCAATGTGCTGTGCCGATGGTTCATTCATCAAGACGGCTTGGGGCTAGGCGATGCCAAACTGCTTGGCGTGCTTGGGGCGTGGCTTGGTGTGTCTGCCATACCCATCATTGTGCTAATCGCTTCATTGCTTGGCGTGATGGTCGGTGTCCTGGGTAGAGTCTTTGGCGGTCGTCATGACTCAACACTGGCTTTTGGCCCTTATCTGGCGATTGGCGGTCTGATTGCCATGCTTTTTGGCGAGCAATTTTGGGCATGGTATTTGATGGTCTAAACCAATCAATAGCCAATCAACATAAGCAATCAATCAAAACAAGAAATCATCATGACACTCACCATCGGACTTACAGGCGGTATCGGCAGTGGTAAAAGTGCCGTCAGCGACTGGTTTGCACAACAACACATTGATGTCATTGATGCCGATGTCATCGCCCACACCATCAGTACCAAAGGCAGTCCTGTTTTAGATGAACTGGTGGCGGTATTTGGCGAGTGGGTGATTGATGCCGATGGCAACTATCATCGCCCTGCCATGCGAGAGCATCTGCTAGCACACCCAGACGACATCAACAAACTAAACACCATCACCCACCCACACATTCAGCACGCCATTCGCACCGCTTTGGCAAATAGCAACTCTGCCTATCGCATCTTATCTGTACCGCTGTTGGTTGAAGGCATGGGTCGCACGCCCAACCTTGCTCAGCTGTGTCAGCGTATCTTGGTGGTAGATGTACCACTGGATATACAAAGACAGCGTGCCATCAAGCGTGATATCCACAAGCTATCGCACACCGACCAACTGGCGTATGTCAATGCCATCATCGCCAAACAAGCCACACGAGCACAACGGCTAGCAGTAGCCGATGACATCGTGGACAACAGCCAATCACTAGCTGAGCTATACTCACAGCTACAAAGACTACATCAGCTGTATCTACAGCACGCATCACAGATTAGCCACACCCCTTGTCCCTAAAACCAAAACACACCAACAAAAAAGGGAGCTATCATCTCCCTTTTTAGAACACCACCGATACGGCTTAATAATAGGCAAAGTTAAAAATCATCTCGCCATTAACCTTACCTGGTACAATATCTTGAGTGTTAGTTCTAAAATATTTGGCGGTAAATGTTAAAGGATAGCTTCTTGCTCCATTTTGAGTATCTGCCTTATTGCCAAGCTTTTGCATATATCCTGTTTGTTTAGTGATTGCCTGCCCCAATGTACCTTGAGTTCCTGCATTGTACACGACAGGACCAAATTTAACCGGTGTCTTACTGTCATTTAGATATACCTGAATACCAACATTTTGGGCAGTAGAACCCGCCGCAGGTGTTAGAACAGAGGTTGTATTACTCACATTGTTGTTATCGGTCAAAACAACCCAAGGTTCGACATTTGCCCCTCGATCACAATTTAAATTCACGGTTGTCGTGCCGCCATATACTTCATTGCGTCCATTAGCAAAGTGTCCAACACCAATCTTATCCAGCTTCACCGTCTGATCTTTTAACCCTGAATAGTCGCAAGTACGAGGCAAAAAGGTAAACTCCATTCGTCTAATATTGATGGGGTAATCAATTTTTCCTGAAATCTTCCCCATCTCTGTATGCAATTTAAACATCCCTGCCACTTGTTCATTCACCACAATAGTTTGACCAACAGCATCGGGTTTTAGCAGTATGATCTCAGATTGTATTCGAAAAGGGTGATTAGTACTCCGTCTGCGAATTTCATTCCAATAATTACCCTTACGCCTATTGCCGGCTGTCTTATAACCATCATTCACCATCGTATTCGGCTGCCCTGCAGCCCCCACCCCCATCCATAGACGAAGTCCAACTGTTTTCGTGGGTTCTAGTTCGTAAATAGTCTGCCCACCTATCGTGGTTATAATCGGTAGAGTAACCGCAACATCCGCACCTAAAGTCCAAGGTGCTGTTCCCCCACGATATTGCGTATCATTTCTCGGCGTACCAGAAATCCATAAATTAATTTGAGAGGTTTGCCTACCTAGTGAATGGTTAAGCGTCAATGTATCTCTAGGGTAGCTAACCGTACCCTGTGCTGAAATCACTATACGCTGACCTCGAGTATTTCGGTCAAAAATGCACAACTCACTCGGTAAGCCATTACCTTCCTCAATCACAACAATATCATTACCGACACCGGCAGGACAAGACTGGATTCTAGCTCGACATGCCCACACAGTCATCCCTTGATTGTGTTCTCAAATTCCTTCGGTCGGTGCAGCTGCCTGAGCAAACGCCGTTTCCAAATTTAATCCACAAAAAAGAGCGACCGAAAGTTGTAACAAGTGGCGTGAAAATAAAGAAGATTGACCAAATTTCATCGTTATTCCTATCTGTTTGGCAAAATGCCGAAAATATCAAACTTGTGCTTTTTATTGTTTTAACCGGACTGATTAGCCGGTCTATCAGCAGGGGCGATTCGCCCCACACAAGCGGTATGATGATACGATTTTTACCAAAGGGTTATTGTGCTTGACACTGCACCGCATAGGTATTGACGGCTTGGCTGTTTGTGCGGTTAAGGTTTGGAATGTGGTAATCAAACACACAGCGGTCGGCTTTACCACCACCCCACACGATTTTTATCTTGCCGGCAGTTTTTTGTAGATCGCCTGCGAACAGTCGTCCGCCTTGTACCACATAGCCTATCATCTTGCCTTGCTCATCAAAGGCTTCTGCCGCCATCGGTGGAATACCACCATTTGCCAGAGTAACATCAAACAACACCATAGCGTTCTGCTTGGCTTTAAAATCTAACAAAATGGCACTATCCGCCTTTGGAATGACCTCTTGTTTGGTAGAAGATAGCTCCACATTGAACGGTAGATTGTCCGGATCGATGGTAACGCTGTTTTCTTCATAAGGGGATAGGTAGTTTACAATCGCATTACCGAAGCGGTCAATCTTTATGCCACCTGCACCAACCGTTGCCCCCTCAGCCCCTTTGGCATGAATGATTGCAAAGCTGTCGCCCACATTTTTCGCTAGCGTAATGCCTTTGGGGTGGACGACAATGCCACCATTTGCCGAGACAGAACTGACGGTTGCGGTTGCTGTCTTGGGCAGCAGTGGGCGATAGGCTGACATAGCGGTGATCATAGCCCAAGTTGGCAGAGATGGCACTGCCGCTGTCTGAGCCAGAGTAGCCTACGCCATAGTTCCAGTTGCGTGCTTGTCCGAGCGAGCCAGATATAGAGACGCTTCTTTGGCTATTATCGCCATTGGTGCTGTAACTGCTTGATAAGGTCGGAGCACTAGAATCGCCCATCGGTATAGAAACGGACGCATACACTCGCTTATCGGTCTTGTTTTCTTCACTGTCATAAGTGTGGCTATAGCCTAAATTATAGCTTAGCTTCTTATAACGGTTGGAGTAGCTAAATTGGAATTGGTTGATGTGTTTTGGACTGTTCCAAAATGTGCGTCTCACCCCAGACAAAAACAGCGTGCCTTTGTTTTCGCCCAACCGCTGACTGACAACCAGTTGTGTTTGGTTTTTTAGTCTGGCATTGAGCGTACGCAGATTTTCTAGGTACAGTGGCTGATCGTTGTGCCAGATGGTATCTTGTAGCGTGTGAAAATCACAGCTAGAATAACGATATGCCACCAGTGTTACGCTCGTATCGGTTCTGGGTACGCTAACGCTATACTCAGCGTGGATACTGTAGCCTTTTTGTGAGTTGGGCTCGTAGGGCAAATCAGCGATTGAATAGGTTATGTCGGTAGAGAATGCCCCAATCGGCGTATTAAATGCCATACCACCTAAGACCGAGCGGTAGTTACGAGTCAGCTGTGCTGCACCGTTTAAGGTTAGGTTATTACTAAAGCCGTATTGCAACGAACCTTGTACTAGCTTGGCTTTTGAAAGATAGTCGCCATAGCGATAACGCCCTGCCGACACTTAATAACGCCACTGCCCTTGACGCATAAGCTGGGCAACGCTGGCATAAGGCACATTAAAGGTGCGGATTTGCCCGTTAGCTTCTGTAATTTCCACTTTCAGATCGCCGGTATAGCCGGTCGGATACAGGTCATCAATCACAAACGGCCCTGCCGGTACGGTGGTTTGATACAAAATCTGTTTGGCTTGATAGATGGTAACTTTTGCGTTACTATTGGCAACATACGGTCATCACTGGCGATACTCACCCCACGCAAAGCGACGCCCTCGACCAACTGTCCACCTGCATTAAAATCGCCCACCGTCAGCTCGCCACCAATGGCGACAATGCCACGCCGTGCGTAGGTCTCGTTGCTGATATATTTACCTGTGCTTCGCTCGCCAAAACGGTTACGGCTAAACTCTTTTGAACCACTGTGGCGAATGCCCCCAACCAAGCAGATTGATACCGCCTTGAATGCCTAGATAAGACTGGTCGGTAATTGACCCTGATTTGGCAAAAGAACGGCAATGATTGACATTGTAGTTCACATATGCCGTAGGTACGCCATCTTGCCACAGTGCAGGCGAATCCAACCTCTAGGACGACGCACAACCAACGCCTGTGGAATGGTCAAATCAAAGCGGAAATTACCCAAGTTAAACTTGGCTGTCCCCTTGACCGCTCGGTGGAACGGCACACAGTCAGTATCGGCAGAGATAGCACCGAACGCCTCATCTTTTAGGTCTAGTATCGTCTTAAGTTGGGGCGTTAGGCATAGTACACTGCGGTTGTCCTGCTCTATATAGCGGATTTTGCCAGTGCCTTTATGCTCGCCATTGACATAAATGTCTGAGTCATACTCACCGCTTGGCACGGCGTCAGCATAGCCAAAACGCCTAACATCAATGCGGTTTTCTTGTTTTTCACTGCGTAAAAAACTGCTACTGAATTCAACAAAGTCATCACCCACATCAGACGACCACGACTCTGCCGTGTCTGATGATGTGTTTGATGATACATCTGCCTCACCGATTAGTTGCCCACCATCAATCTGCCCAACAGGCTCAGCATTGGCAGATTGCAAAGCCAATCCCGATAAGACCATCAAGGTGGTTTTTGACAGAGCAAACAAAGGCGTTTTTTCACAAGGGTGTTTCCTTTAATATCACCCACCAATGGGGTGCTTAAGCATATTTTATAACAATAACAACAAGTTTAACAATGATTTATCGTGATTAAACAGTGATTTGACAAACAATTAAACGCTCACCCAAACGATTCAAACCCTGACCAAGCAGGGTGCGATGAATGCCGCTTTTGTGGTGGGAGAAATCCTGCCATATTGGGCGATGACAACAACCGATGGCAGGCTCTCTTGTCCTATCGCCTCAACATTACTAAAAGTGATGTGATAAGGGGTTGGGTTGGTGGCGGTGAGCGTCTCGCCGTTTAGTGTCCATTTTACCTGCTGTGGGGCGTCTGCGATGTCCATCGCCAGTGCCGGTCGGAAAAAGAACTTGATACGGCTACGGATAGACATTTGCAGATAGCTTTGTCCTTTGGTCTCCGCTTCGGTTGGTTTGGGTGGAATGTCTAATACATTAAGATAAAACACCGATTCACGGTCCTGTGGCAGTGGCTCGCCAGTATAGACCACACGCAGTGTCTGACTAAACGATAGAGTATTCTACTTCAGACTTTACTTTACCCACTGTTGCTTGACCAATTGCATAGTATTCAACAGAATATTGCATAGCACCATTTGCTAGACCGTTTAAAGGTTGATATTGCTGACCTCTATAGGCTGCATTACCAATCTGGATTGGCGTACCATTTACTTCATTCAAACGCAAGTTTACATTAGATGCGTAGGTAGGCTGACCCTCTTCAAGATTTTTTAATGTATAAGTTACGGTATCAACATTTGGAGAAGTACGGAATTCAACACGCACTAATTGGTTGAGACTATCTGTTTTACAACCCTCTAATTCAATAGAAAAGTTTTTACCACCAGCCACTTTACCGGCTACATCTAACTTGGTTGCTTGCACTTTGTCCAAAGTAACAGTTTGTTCGTTTGTACCAGTTTTAATGATACAAGTTTGGTCAATAACCTCGCCTTCAAATTTAACCTTACCATCATATTTGCCAGCATATCCAGCAACTTGTGCAGAAGCGGTGGTTGAAGCTAAAGCTGAAAATACTACTGCTGTAGCAAGAAAAATTTTTTTCATTTAAGAAAACCTATAAAAGATTAAAAAAATTAAGTTTGGCGTTGTTACCATGAATACTGGCAAAAAAATGACGCATCCATAACACGCCGATAATTATTATACTCCCCCCTGCAAAAGCAAACATTACTTTCATTCCATTAACAATTGTTATACAAATCATACCAAAAGCCCTACGCCTAGCTAGGTACTTGGTTGGGGGTGTATGGCTTGTTTTTGGGTGTCTATGCGATGACTTTGCACGGTCTTGGCGTGGTCTTGTCTTGGTATTTATTAGGCGTTGGTTTGGTCTTTACTAGGCATTGACATAGTCTTTGGTCTGGGGTAGCCATGTGTCTATTATCCGCTGTGCCAACATCTGCCGTGAGTCATGCCTGTCGTCCGACTGCATCAGCCGATGGGCGATACTGTGTGCCGCCACGAGTAGCACCTCATCACGCACGATATCCGCCAGATAGTAGCCCATATCGCCTGTTTGGCGTTTGCCCAACAACTCGCCTGCCCCACGCAGTTCTAGGTCTTTTTGGGCAATCACAAAGCCATCGGTACTGTATTTTAGTACATTGAGCCGTTGAATGCCTGTGGGCGATAATGGTAGCTGATATAGCAGTACACAAAAAGATTTGTTTGAGCCACGCCCCACACGCCCACGCAGCTGGTGTAGCTGTGATAGACCCAGACGCTCGGCATTTTCAATCACCATCAAGGACGCATTAGGCACATCTACGCCCACCTCAATGACGGTGGTGGCGACCAGTAGGTCAATATCGCCTAGCTTAAACTGGTGCATGACTGCCTGTTTGTCAGCAGGCTTCATCTTGCCATGCACTAGCCCAACACGAATGTCCAGACGCTCGCACAAATCTGCATACAACAGCTCTGCCGACTGTGCGTCTAGGACGCTAGATTCCTCAACCAAAGGACACACCCAGTAGGCTTGCTTGCCTGCTTGACAGTTGACAGAGATTCTCTCGATGACTTCATCACGGCGGTCTCGGCTGATAGTTACGGTAGTGATTGGCGTGCGGTTGGGCGGTAGTTCATCAATCACTGAGATGTCCATGTCGCCATACATACTCATGGCGAGTGTTCTTGGAATGGGTGTGGCGGTCATGGCAAGCTGATGCGGTGTGGCGTTGGCGACACCTTTATTGGCAAGACGCAATCTTTGTTCCACCCCAAAGCGGTGCTGTTCATCAATGATGACCAAGCCCAATTTGGCGAACATGACACCATCTTGGAATAAAGCGTGCGTCCCTACCACGACCTGCACCTCGTTGGCGATGATTTGTGAGAGCATGGCGTTTTTTTCTTTGGTGGTCTGCTTGCCTGCCAAAAAACCCACGCCCACGCCCAACGGCTCAAACCATTTTTGAAAATTGATGAAATGCTGTTCTGCCAAAATCTCGGTCGGTGCCATCACTGCCACCTGCCAACCACTATCTAGGGCATGGCACGCCGTGAGTGCCGCCACTAGCGTCTTGCCTGCACCGACATCGCCTTGGATTAGCCTTAGCATGGGCTTACTGGTCGCCATGTCTGCCACCGTCTCTGCGATGACTCGCTTTTGGGCATGGGTCAGCTCAAATGGCAAGCTAGCAACTAGCCTGTCCGCCAGTGGACTGGTCGCATCGCAGTATGGGGCTTTGTGCTGATAAAGGTTGTTACGGCGATACAAAAAAGCCAACTGATGTGCCACTAGCTCCTCAATAATGAGACGGCGACAGGCAGGGTGCGTGCGTTCTTTTAGCCCCTCTAGTAGTGCCGTCTGAGCAAAGATATCGGCATCTTTATCCGGTAGATGGATCTGCTTGAGTGCGGTCAATAAATCCGCCTGCACATCTAGCACGCCTGCTTGATGCAACTCATCGGCAGATAGGCAATATAAGGTTTCATGTGAAACGGCATTGATGGCAAGACGAACCAACTGGCGGATTTTATTCTGATGTAGTCCCTTGACAGCAGGATAAATCGGCAACAGCCCACTCTCAAACGACCTTGTCCCTGTGATGTGATACTCTGGGTGTGCCATCTGCACCCCATAGCGACTGACTTTAATCTCGCCAAAGGCGGTGATGTTCGCCCCTAGTACCATCGTGTTTTTTAGCCCTGCATAGGTCTTAAAAAACCTAAGCACCAGTACCCCTGTATCATCATCAATGGCGACACTCATGCCAGTTCGGTTCATCTCAACATTCGTTACCACACCACGCACCAGTACGCTCATGCCATGCTCAACATTGCCAATCGGCACAAGGCGAGTCCTATCCTCATAATCACGGGGCAGGTGCATGAGCATATCAAAGATTCTATGCACCCCAAGCTCTGATAGTCGCCCTGCCAAGCTAGCCCCCACGCCAGACAGTGCCGTCATGGGCAGATGAATCACAGACTGTACAGATTTATTTGACATGGTGTACCTTAGATGACCATTCTTTATCGTGTTGATGTTGATGCTGATGTTTTGACAATGCTTTTTAAAATATTTTTTGTTAAAATACTTCTACAGATGGTTTTGATTGTACAACCATTTTTTAAAATTGAAAAGACAATATCACAAAAACCCCATCGCAAACCTTTGTTTTACAGCCCATGCTTTTGCCATCATCAAGATGGCAAAGATATCGGTACACTTGCCAGTTTTTTAAAAAATACTTGGCATTCTAAAAAAAGCCTAATATCATAAGCCCAATATTATCATGGTCATTTAGCCAAGGCAGTCTCATGAGACAAGACAACTCATCAACCGCTCCTGTAGCCAACCATCACCAACCATCACCAACCAACTCCCAGACTGGCACTCACACTGGCACCCAAAATCCAATCCAGTGGTTTCGTCATTGTGCCCCTTATATCAACACTCACCGTAACAAGACTTTTGTCATCATGTTCGGTGGCGAGACGGTGGCACACCCTGATTTTAACCGCTTGATTCATGATTTTGCACTACTGCATAGCTTGGGTATTCGTCTGGTATTGGTTCATGGGGCACGCCCACAGATTGAGCAGACACTAGCCCAAGCAGGCATTGACAGCAGTACTCACAAGAACCTTCGCATCACGCCTGCTGTCGCCATGCCACACATTCTATCGGCTGTGGGGTCGATTCGCCTATCGCTAGAAGCACGGCTGTCCATGGGGCTTGCCAACTCGCCTATGTTCGGTGCACGCATTGACGCTGTTTCTGGCAACTTCATCGCCGCCAGACCCTATGGCGTGCGTGGTGGCATTGACCATCAGATGACAGGCGAAGTACGCAGTATTGACAGCACCGCCATTCATCATAATCTAAAACAAGGGTATATCGTCATCTTAAGCCCCATTGGTTTTTCGGCAACAGGCGATATTTTCAATCTATCAGCCGAAGATGTCGCCAAACATACCGCCTGTGCCTTGCAAGCGGACAAGCTCATCTTGTTGGCAGAAGATGCCATCTACCATGACGGTCATCTCGTCCGTGAACTCACCACCCAAGAAGCAACAACACTACTAACACAACCACTCGCTACAGACGAGATGGGCAGACTGATAGACTGTGCCATTGGCGTGAGCGATGTGGTAGAAAGAACGCACATTCTACCCTTTGCCAAAGATGGCGTACTGCTTGAAGAGCTATTCACCACCGATGGGCTAGGCACGATGATTACTCGCACGCCCTATGATCAAATCCGAGCCGCTACGCTTAGCGATGTGGTCGGCTTACTTGCTCTACTAAAACCGCTAGAAGAAGCAGGCATTCTCATCGCCAGACCCCAACAACGACTAGAAGCAGACATTGAACATTATAGCGTCATTGAGCGAGATGGCATGGTCGTTGGCTGTGCGGCCTTGTATCCGCTTGATGAACATGGTGCAGAGATTGCCAGTATTGCCATTCACCCTGACTATCGTGGTGGCAGTCGTGGCGATGACTTGTTAAGATTCATGGAACATCAGGCGAAAAGTTTGGGGTTTTTACGCATTTTTGCTCTAACCACGCATACTAGCCATTGGTTCATTGAGCATGGTTTTTATGAAACCGAAGTTACCGCCCTACCCATTGAACGCCAACAACGCTACCACAACGGCAGAAATTCTAAGGTTTTTTGTAAGGTTTTATAAAAATCCACACGCCCACAAGCCATCAGACAACAAGGCATAGATGGCATGATGGCGACATAAGACCCACACGGTCAGTCATTACTGTGTCGCCCATCACCACACCAAAACACCACAAAAAACCCCTTAAAATCACTTTTAAGGGGTTTTTAACACCAACGAATGGTTTATTTATGGTGGTGTTCTTCTGCACCATGAGCGGCTGCATGGGCTGCCATTTCTTGTTGGGCTTTTTCAATGGCAGCTTTTGCCTGTGCATCGTCTAATAGCTCAACAGTAAAGATTAGCACGCTGTTTGGCTCAATAGCAGGGTTGCCAGTCTCGCCATAGGCAAGCTCTGATGGCACATACAGTTCGTATTTTGCACCTTTTTTCATCAACTGAAGACCTTCAGTCCAACCCTTGATGACTTCGTTCAGTTTAAACTGTGTCGGCATACCACGCTCATAAGATGAGTCAAACACCTCGCCATTAATCAGCTTGCCCTCATAATGTACAACTACCGTATCCGTCGCTTTTGGTGTCGCTCCCTTACCTTCGGTGATGACTTTATATTGTAGTCCTGATGCGGTGGTCTTTACGCCTTCTTTGGTGGCATTCTCGGCTAGGAACTTCTCGCCATCTGCTTTGTTTTTGGTTGCTTTTTCTTCGGCTTCTTTGATTTTGCGTTCTTCGTACGCCTTACCCACTGCTTCAATTTGCTCATTGGTTAAGGCACTTTCTTTACCTGCGACCGCATCAGCAACGGCTTTGTTATAAATCTCAATATCAAGCGTTTCGCCTGTTTGCTCAGTCATGTTCTTTAGGTACTGACCTTGCTCATAACCAATGATATAGCTGATTTTTTCAATTTCGGTGCTTTTATCGGTAACAACGGTTGATTTTTCAGTAGCTTTTGATTCGTCTGTGGCAGTGTTCGCTTTATTACAGCCTGTCAATGCCAAAACCGCCATCACACTGACAGCCAATAAGGTTTGTTTTTTCATAATAATCTCAAAAATGGTTAAAAAACAGGTTAAGAACCCATAACGCAATATCATACCAAAAAAGATATCTAAGTGCGGTGAATTTTTGACTGGTCATGTATAGAAATTGTTAATATTGTTATGAAAGATTATCCACACAGACCATTTGGCTGATTTTAGTGTTACTATATCACCAAGCAATCATCTTGCATCGTGCATTGATGGTATTGCAACACTCTTTAAAATAAAAGGCTGATGGCAGATGCCACTTTTTTATTTTATAATACGGTAGTTTTTTATCAACTTTTGGAGCAGATTCATGGAACATTATATGAATTTCGCCATTTTTAACCAATATCTGCAAGGTCCGATTGGTTCTGTTATTGGTGCTATTTTAATTTTTATCTTAGGCTGGCTTATCGCCCTTATCTTGGCATCATTCGCCAAAAAAGCGTTGTCAAAACTCAATTTGAACAATCGCATCAGCCAATCAACTGGACATCATTACAACTTAGATACCCTAATTAGCAAAATCATCTTTTGGTTTGTGATGATCATCAGCATCTCAGCTGCACTCAATCAACTTAACCTAAACTCAATCTCAGCTCCTTTTGCTAATATGGTTAATCAAGTTCTGCTGTTCTTGCCAAACCTACTGACCGCCGTCGCCATTGGTGTTGTCGGTTGGGTAGTAGCGACCATTGCACGCAATGCCACCACCATTGCACTATCTAAGACCACACTAGATGAAAAACTGTCTCAAGAGGCAGGTGTCAAGCCAATGAGTGGTGCGGTCGCTGATATTGTATATTGGTTCATTTTACTGATTGTTTTGACCGTCATCTTGGGTCGTCTGGGTCTAGAGGGCTTATTTACGCCATTGACCAATATGATTGACAAGACTTTCAATTTCATTCCAAATGCTCTGATGGCGGCATTGGTATTTTTCATCGGCTTTATCGTTGCTAAAGTGGTGCGTGGCATCGTCATCAACCTTATCGCAGGGTTGAATATCCAAGCATTAGCCAGTAAAGCAGGCATTAGTGAACAAAACAGCCTACCAACCATCGCAGGTTCGCTGTCATTCATGTTGGTCATCGTACCATTTACCATCGCAGCACTTGATGCGTTGAAAATTGAGACCGTTTCACGCCCTGCCACAAATATGCTCAACCAAATCCTAGAAGCGCTGCCAAGCATCTTTACAGCGGTGGCGATTTTAACGATTACTTATTTTGTGGTGCGTATGTTGGCGAACATCGTCAAGGGTATCTTGTCAAATACTCAAATTGACGCTTTGCCTGCCAAACTTGGACTACAAGGTGCTTTTGGCAACAAGAAAATCTCAGACCTAATCAGCTGTGCCATCTTATTGTTTGCCATGCTGTTTGCGTCTATCGCTGCAGCCGACCTACTGGGCTTTGAACAAATCAGTGGCATCATCACAATGTTCATCGCTTTTGGCGGACAAATCATCTTGGGTGCTGTTATCCTAACCATCGGTTTTTGGCTTGCCAACATCATCGCAGGTGTCGTAGAACGCTCTAATCAAGGCAGTAGCTTCCTAGCTAACATCGTGCGTGTGCTTATCATGGGCTTGGTACTGGCAATGGGTCTAAAAGCGATGGGTATCGCTGATAGCATTGTAAACCTTGCGTTTGGTCTAACACTAGGTGCTGTGGCGGTAGCATTTGCTCTTGCCTTTGGTCTAGGCGGTCGTGAAGCTGCTGCTCGCTTATTAAAGCGTATTCAAGACAAAGCAGAAAGCGAAGCAAACAATAAAACCACCACACCAAAAGATGGGCAATAACAATACCCACCTTTAGGCAAATAACAAAATAAAAAACGACATCTTAGGATGTCGTTTTTTTGGTTTAATTTCACTACTGGGCATGGGACAGATAATATCCACTGACTGGTTGCAAAAACTGCTTATTGATGACGATGCACTGTCTGGATTTTTCTGCCAAGATATGCGACTTTTCTTTTTCTATATTTCCGTCTTCTTTATCAGCTTGATTCAATCTTTGATTTTCATCAGCACTAAACTCAAAAAAATCCACCGACACAGGGCAAAATACCTTTATATCTCCTAAGTTCCACGCCATATAACCATAAAGGGCTTCAGGTCTTTGGTTTAGAGTATCTTGATTATCGGTTTCACATTTTTCTTTGTAGCTTTCGCCCAAATAATCTTCACAGTCTTTAGCATGAAATCGCAGTTCTTTTTTCTGCTTGATATCTTCCTTAGTCATTCCATTAATGGTCTGAGAAGTGGTATTGCCATTATGGATAAGATACCAAGATGAGTTGCTTGGTCTTTCTATAAAGCGTGGGGCATACAACGATAAATCAGAAAATTTAGTATAACCACCAAGAAAAGCAACAAACCCAATAAAGATAAATACACAAATAAAACCCACAAGTCTATTACTATCTTTTGGTGAAAATGATTTTTCTTCCTGCCGGTTAAATATGAACAACGATGCAATATTAATAATGATGCCAGTTATTGGAAGGGCAAAAAATATGTACCACTGCCAATCTTTTCTCATCTCAAATGCTATGATTATTTGTGCATACAAGAATGGATATACATAAGAATAACCAAATACCAAAAAACAGATTGCAGACAAAAACAAGAGATTGGCGGATTTTCTAAATTCGGTAACAAGTAAAACAAGTGGCAACATCACCACAAATGCAAGCCCCAAATACAATAAAAAAGAATCGTCATCCAACCAATCAAAATAGATGGATAAGCCCCAAATCAAAATCATAAAAGATATGAACGCATAACAGTACTGAATCTTCTTCATAAGACCATTTCTGTTCAAATCTGGAACTTGCAAAGCCTTATCAATATTATTCAAAAACAAAAATAGCAAAAAATACAATAAAAAATAAACCGCCAAAAGCAAAACAGAAAAGAAATAGGCAACGACAATACCAATCAAGGCTGATGGGCTACCAATAACCTCTGAAAAAATACTATCATAACCAATACTCCCCAAATAAGACCTTGACTTAAAGGCACCTACCAAGATTGCAATAAAAGTTAGAATGGGAAAGTATGAAGGCATAGATCTTAATACAAAACTCCAATTTATCTTGCTTGACTCATCAACATTTTCTCCAACTTTCTGAGCAGGGTTTTTGGTGCCTATCAAACCCCCATTCACATCATCAGTATATTGACTACATTTAGGGATTGATGCCGGTGGATTTTTCTTGGTCTTATTGCAAAATAGCTTGAACATATCACGATCTCTCACTTCTAAAAAACAGCGATCAATTTTTATTGACCGCTGTTTTTAATTTTGGCAATGGGTGACAATCAGCCCCCAATCTTCTTGTATTTCATACGCTTAGGGGTGGCGTCTGCCCCCAATCGCTCTTTACGCCATTTTTCATATTCTGAATAATTGCCATCAAAGAACTCTGGCGTTTCATTTTCAAATGATAAAATATGCGTAGCGATACGATCCAAGAACCAGCGGTCATGCGACACCACCAATACCGTACCAGGGAACACCTCCACCGCATCTTCTAAGGCACGCAAGGTCTCCACATCAAGGTCGTTTGATGGTTCGTCAAGCAGTAGCACATTAGCACCTTGCTTTAAGGTTTTGGCAAGTTGTAAGCGGTTGCGTTCACCACCTGACAGGTTGCCTACCAGTTTTTGTTGGTCTTGACCCTTAAAGTTAAAGCGTCCGATATAGGCACGGCTTGGCGTGGTGTATTCGCCCACCGTGATCATATCTAGACCGTCCGACACCTCTTCCCACACGGTTTTTTTGTCGTCCAGATTATCACGCACCTGTCCCACATAGGCGACTTTGACACTCTCGCCCACCTCTACCGTACCTGTATCTGGCATATCTTTGCCTGTAATCATATTAAACAGCGTGGTTTTACCTGCTCCATTAGGACCGACAATCCCCACAATCGCCATTGGCGGTACGGTAAAAGACAAGTTTTCGTATAGCAAACGACCGTCAAAGGATTTGGATATGTTCTTGACCTCAATGACTTTATTGCCCAAACGAGGTCCTGGCGGAATGTAGATTTCTGCCGTTTCGTTACGCTGTTGGAACTCACGAGAGTTCATCTCCTCAAAGCGTTCTAGGCGAGATTTGGATTTGGCTTGCTGACCCTTTTGGTTTTTGCGAACCCATTCTAGCTCTTGCTTTAAGGCTTTAGCAAATGCTTCTTCTTGCTTTTGCTCTTGCTCTAGGCGTTTATTTTTTTGTTCTAGCCATTCGGTGTAGTTGCCTTGATAAGGATAGCCATAGCCACGATCCAGCTCCAAAATCCACTCAGCTACATTATCCAAAAAGTAGCGGTCGTGGGTAATCGCCACAATCGTACCAGAATAATCTTTTAAGAAGCGTTCAAGCCACGCCACACTTTCAGCGTCTAGATGGTTGGTTGGTTCATCAAGCAAGAGCATATCAGGCTTAGACAGCAAAAGACGGCACAGGGCAACACGGCGTTTTTCACCCCCTGACAGCTTAGATACATCAGCGTCCCATGGTGGCAGGCGTAGGGCGTCTGCTGCTTTTTCAAGCTGAGTGTTTAGGTTGTGGGCGTCCCACGCTTGAATGGTGTCCTCCATCTTGCCTTGTTCGGCAGCCAGTTTGTCAAAATCGGCATCAGGCTCGGCATATTCGGCGTAGATTTGGTTTAGGCGGTCAAGGGCATCTAGGGCTTCACGCACGCCGTCCTCCACATTGCCACGCACATCTTTGGTGGGGTCAAGCTGAGGTTCTTGGGGCAGATAGCCAACCTTAATGCCTGCCTGTGGGCGTGCCTCGCCACTATATTCGGTATCCACGCCTGCCATGATACGCAGTAGTGTAGATTTACCTGCACCATTTAGACCCAGTACGCCAATCTTCGCCCCTGGAAAAAATGATAAAGAAATGTCCTTTAAAATCTCTCGCTTAGGTGGGATGATTTTGGACACTTTGTTCATTGTATAGATATATTGAGCCATAGCTATCCTATTGATTTACCAATAAAAGTTTAAAATACAAAAATTTTTTTTACAAAAATCAACCAATTATTATCGCATGCTTTAGTACACTAGGCAAATGATTTTATGTGGTTGTAAAACTTTTTCTAGACATCAATTGACTTTCTGATAAAGTATTATATAATTACATAATTGATAGATTGTTTTTTATATCCATCAATTATGTATATTAACCGTAACATCATCCAGAGGGATTTTTTATGAAAGTTAAATTTGCCGCCGTCATTGCTGCAGCTGCAGTACTATCTGCCTGTGCCACACCACATGTTGTTCAAACCACCAAGATCAATGATCATCAGCTAAGCTGTGCACAACTAAAATCAGAAATCGCAGAAGCCAAAAAATTTGAACAAGATGCTCGTGCAGAACGCAAAGTAACTGGCAAAAATGTCGCTGCTGCCCTATTCTTTATCCCTGCCCTGTTCGCTACCTATGCCAACACCGAAGAAGCGATTGATGCCGCCAAAGAGCGTCAAGCCAAGCTAACTGACATCTACAACAAAAAACAATGTAGCTGATTGACTCACAAGCATTAAAAAAACCGTTCTTTTGAACGGTTTTTTTAATGCTTAATCAACGATGATGGGTGTGCCTATCTTGTTTTGCACTTCCTCAAAAACCACCCCATCAGCAAGCTCCACAAGCTTTAGCCCAGTCTCTGTAACATCTAGCACAGCCAAATCGGTGATGATGCGATGCACGACTTTTTTGCCGGTAAGCGGTAAATCACAGTTGGCTTTGATTTTTAGTGAGCCATCTTTGGCAGTATGCTCCATCAGCACAATGACTCGTTGCACGCCTGCCACCAAGTCCATCGCCCCGCCCATGCCCTTGACCATTTTATCTGGTATCATCCAGTTGGCAAGATCGCCAAATTCTGAGACTTCCATCGCCCCCAAAATGGCAAGATTAACTTTACCACCTCGAATCATGGCAAAGGACTGCGAGCTTGAAAAAAAACTTGCTCCTTTTTGAGCGGTAACCGTCTGCTTGCCTGCATTGATCAAATCAGGGTCAATGGTATCTTCATCAGGAAACTCACCAATGCCTAACAGTCCATTTTCGGACTGGAGCATCACATTGACATCATCTGGAATGTAGTTTGCCACCAAAGTCGGCAAACCAATTCCCAAATTGACATAAAAGCCATCTTTAAGCTCTTTGGCGGCTCTTTGAGCCATTTGTTGTCTTGTCCAAGCCATTGGTTACTCCTTGTTCTTGATGGTTCTTTGTTCAATGCGTTTTTCTGGATTGGCATTGACAACAATGCGGTGTACATAGATACCTGGCAAATGAATGCTATTAGGATCAAGTTCGCCCACTTCTACCAATTCTTCTACTTCCACCACGCAGATTTTGCCAGCTGTTGCGACATCAGGGTTGAAGTTTCTTGCGGTTTTGTTAAAAATCAAATTACCTGCCTTGTCCGCTTTATGTGCCTTAATAAGCGATACATCGGCGACAAGCGAGCGTTCTAGCACATAGTCTCGTCCATCAAAATTACGAATCTCTTTACCTTCAGAGACTTGTGTTCCCACACCTGTTGCGGTAAAGAAAGCAGGAATGCCGGCACCGCCAGCACGCAGTTTCTCAGCCAGTGTACCTTGTGGGGTTAGCTCCACCTCCAAATCACCTGACAAGAACTGGCGTTCAAACTCTTTATTCTCCCCCACATAAGATGCAATCATTTTTTTGATTTGGCGAGTTTGCAAAAGCAATCCAAGCCCAAAATCATCTACGCCTGCGTTATTACTGATACAAGTCAAACCCTGCACGCCACTATCACGCAAAGAAGCAATGAGACTCTCTGGAATGCCACAAAGCCCAAAACCACCCACCGCAATCACTTGTCCATCTGCCACAATGTCTTTTAGTGCCAGTTCGGCACTGTCAAATACCTTAGAACTCATAAAATCCTTCTTTTTAGCTTATGAAAAACAAAACCCAATCAACCACTCAAGTAAACAACAAAAATACACTTGCAATCATCATACCTGATGTAGCCAAGATAACCAAACAATAACCCATAATGGCTCGTGCGTCAAGCCCTGCAATACCCAGTAGTGGCAACGCCCAAAACGGCTGAATCATGTTTGTCCATGCGTCTCCCCAAGCAATCGCCATCGCAGTAACAGCAGGGTCAACACCCAATTTCACCCCAGCGGGTATCATAACAGGACCTTGTACCGCAAACTGCCCACCACCTGATGGCACAAAAATATTCACCAGCCCTGCACTTAAAAATGCAAGTGCAGGAAAACTCTCTGTAGATGCAGAGTGGACAAAAAATTCGCTAATTCTTGTGCCGATAGAAATACCATCAGCATTAACTCCGGTCATTAGCCCCATGATACCACCATAAAAAGGGAACAAAATCACAATGCCTGTAATACCGCCAATTCCACCATCCACTGCACGATAATAACGCTCTAATGTACCATGGGACAAAAGCCCAATGAATAAAAACAGCCCAATGACGATGTTTAACCCTAGATTAAAGCCATTCGCTCCAAACTCATCCACATAATACAGCAACACTATTGCCAATAATAGCAACATCATCGCACGACTGTCATCTAATTTTTGTGCAGGTGTATGGCGCAGTGGTGGTGTGTGGACCTCATCTTTAATCAGATTTGGATCAATCAAGGTGGGGTTTTTAGGGTGCATCAAGCGATTTAACATTGGAATGCCAATCAACAAAATCCCCACAATCAGCAAGTTATGGCTAGAAAACAAAGTTTGTGATATGGGTAGTGCTTCGGTCAAAACACCGCCAGACAAAGTCTTTAGAGTCTCACCGCCAGAACTTAATGTTAAAGGTATAGAACCTGATAAACCGCCGTGCCAAATCAAAAATCCTGAATAGGCAGATGCGATTAACAAAGGATAATCCACATGTTTAACTTGTTTGGCAATAGCCTTGGCAAACACCGCCCCCGCCACTAAACCAAACCCCCAATTTAGCCACGAGCCAATCAAACCAACCAAAGAAACCGCCACAATGGCTGTTGTCGGCGAATGGATACACCCCGCCAATTTTGTCAAAAAGCGTTGTACAATCGGTGCATTAGCAAGAGCGTAGCCTGTTACTAAAATCAATGCCATTTGCATGGCAAATCCATGTAACGACCACAACCCCCTACCCCAATGTCCTGCCATCTCAATCGGTGATTGCCCTGTTAAAGCAAGCCCTGCAAAAAAGGCAATAAATGTCAAGACAATAGAAAAAACAAAGGGTGAGGGTAAATAGCGATTCACTAATTGCACGCTTGCATTCGTCATTGCTTGTAAAATCATAAAATCCCTTTTTATCACCAACGATTTAAACTATCTCATACCCCAACCATGACTGGCAATAAAAGATTGCCCTGTAAATACATTGGTCGGAAAACTTGCCAAAAACAAAGCTAACGCTGACACATCATCGGTGGTGGTAAATTCACCATCTACCGTTGAGCCTAGCATGATATTTTTTACCACCTCTTCTTCGCTGATATTTTTTTCTCGAGCTTGTTCTGGAATTTGCTTTTCTACTAAAGGTGTTTTAACGAAACCTGGGCAAATGACATGAGAGCGAACATTATGGCTTGCACCTTCTTTAGCAAGCGTACGACACAAGCCCAGTAGACCATGTTTAGCGGTTACATAAGGGGATTTTAGGGCTGATGCTTCATGGGAATGCACCGACCCCATATAGATGACCGTTCCAGAATTTTTTGTGTACATATGTGCCAAAGCGGCTTTGGTAGTTAAAAAAGCACCATCTAGATGTATCGCAAGCATTTTTTTCCAATCTTCATAAGATAACTTATCGATAGGGTTGATGATTTGAATGCCCGCATTAGAGACTAGTATATCCAAACTACCAAATTCGGCCACAAACTCATTAATAGACTGGTTCACTTGGTCTTCTTTAGTAACATCTAATAATACAGCTTTTGCTTGACCGCCTAAGGTATGAATTTCTTCAACCACACTTTGTGCATTGCTTATATTAATATCAGCCACACCAACCACAGCCTTCGCCTTGGCAAACTCTATGGCGATTTGTCGCCCGATACCACCACCTGCTCCTGTAATAAAGGCAGTCTTATTTTTTAGATCATAATGCATTAATCAAGCTCCTTATATGTCATGATATTAAAAAGAACCAAACAGCGTACCTAGTATAATGACACTAATGGTAGCAAAAATAGGAATCGCTATGGTAACAACAGCTAGATTCATATAAGATTGTTTGTGTGTTAAGTGACAGATAGCAAATAAAGTAATAACCGCACCAGAATGGGGCAGAGTATCTAAACCGCCTGCCGCCATGACCGCAATTCTGTGCAGTAATTCTGGATCCACATTATGCTCAATGGCAAGTTTTAGGTAATCTTCTCCGAGTGTTTGCAAGGCAATGCTCAGACCTCCTGACGATGAACCTGTAATGCCTGCCAATACGCTCATGGCAACCGCTTCAGAAACCAAAGGATTATCTGGAGAAATGCTTAAAATATTATCACGAATGATGGCAAATCCTGCCATAGTAGCAATCACCGCTCCATAGCCAACTTCTGACGCCGTATTAAAAATAGGCAACATAGACCCATAAACGCCTTTATTAACAGACTCTTGTAGGTGTGTTAGATGCTTTAAATTTAATAAAACCAGCACAAGACAGGATATTAACAAAGCAATGATGATGGACCATAGACCTAGATTTGACTTAATTGCAAGCTCAGGAAATCTATCATTAATCACGCCAAAGTCCATACCAGGAAACACAGCGTAAGTTAGCAAGGCGTTAATACCAATAACCAAGACAAGCGGAATTATCGCCAATACAAATGGCATATCAGAAGTTAAAAGACCATCATCATTATCATTATAGGCACCATAGCCCTCGCCCATCTTTTTGGCAATTCTAGCACGACTTTGCAACCACCAAGTTCCCAATACAAACATGATGCCACCGCCAATCAATCCCAAAATCGGTGCTGAAAAAGCATTGGTCTGATAGTACGGAATAGGAATGGCATTCTGTATGGCTGGCGTGCCAGGTAAAGCAGTCATCGTAAAGGTAAACGAACCAAGTGCAATGCAAGCAGGGATTAGGCGTTTGGGCATGTTTGCTTGACGAAACAGAGCTTTTGAAATTGGATAGATGGAGAAAGCCACCACAAAAAGTGAGACACCCCCATAAGTTAAAATACCACAAACTAAGACAACCACCAAAATTGCCCTACTTGCACCCAGTTTTTTCGTAACAGTATTGGCGATGCTAGTCGCTGCACCAGAATCTGCCATCAGCTGCCCAAATAAAGCACCTAGCAAAAACACCGGAAAAAACTTTAACAAATATCCGCCAAGTGCTTTCATGAAAGTTTCGGTATAAGCAGGCAAAAGCAACATGCCTTCACCCGATAATATGACCGCCAATGCTGCCATGAGTGGTGCTAATATCAATACCGACCAACCTCGATAAGCAAAATACATCAGTAAAATGAGCGAAATGATAATTGGAAGTGTTGCAAACATGTCAATTCCCTTTGATGATACAATTTTTTAAAATAATTTTTGACTAGCATTTCATCATTTGCCAGTCTAGCTTCCTCCCTGTAGGGTAATGACATTTTAACACTAATTTTTTGATATAATCAATCATAGATATCCAGTGATTAAAAATTTTCTCGTTAGTTGGTCCATTGCGTATTTGATGGTGTTTATCGCCATATTAACCTTAACCAAGCATATGCACAAGCCACAATGCAAGCGACGGCATGAATACCAAAGCTAAAATACGAGTTAGGTCTGCACATAAAAAGGGTATCACACCTTTATAAGTCTCTTTAACCGCAACATCTTTAGCAAGACTATTAATTACAAAAATATTCATGCCGACAGGCGGTGTGATCAACCCAATCTCCACCACCATCAAAGCCAGTACACCAAACCAAATGGCCTTATCTGTAGGATCTAATCCCCAAAAGTCCATGCCCATAATGATGGGAAAAAATACAGGGATGGTCAATAAAATCATAGATAAGCTATCCATGACACAGCCCAATATAAGATAAATCAAAATCATAGCGAACAGCACAGTTAAAGGTGCCATACCAGTATTTAACACCCATTGAGCAAGAGCGGATGGCATTTGTGATAAAGCAAAAAAAGCATTTAATACATCTGCACCAATCAAAATCAAAAAAATCATGGCAGTTGATGATGCCGTATCAAGCAATGCCTGTATTAAACCATCTTTTGTCAGCTCTTTAGTTAAAAACGCCAGTGCACCAACCGCTACTGTACCGATCGCCGCCGCCTCAGTTGGGGTAAAAATACCACCATAAATCCCACCAATCACTAATGCAAAAACCGCCACTACAGGCCACACACCTTTTAATAAACCGATACGTTGAGACCAATTAACATAAGGCATAGCAGGACCACTGTTTGGCACCACTCGCACATATATTGCAATAGCGGCCATATAGCCAAGCATGGCGACAATCCCAGGAATCAATGCTGCCATGAACATTGAAGCGACATTTTGCTCAGTCAATACAGCATAAATTACCAAAACCACTGACGGTGGAATCAAGATACCCAAAGTACCCCCCGCCGCTAAAGCCCCTGTAGATAACGCATCGGAATAATTGGCACGCTTTAATTCAGGCAAAGCAACTCGACCCATCGTCGCAGCTGTAGCTAATGATGAGCCGCAAATCGCCCCGAAGCCTGCACATGCACCTACCGCACTAATTGCTGTACCACCACGATAGTGCCCCAAAAATGCATTGGTTGCCTCAAACAATCGCTTGGATAGTCCACCACGAGAAGCTAAGTTACCCATCAATAAAAATAATGGCACAACAGATAAGTCATACACCGAGAATCTGGCAAATGGCATGCTTTTTAAATAGTTTAATAAGGGCAACCACCCTGCAAGCATGACATACCCCAACGCTCCAGCAAGAAGCATCGCCACACCGATATGGATACGAAGCACGAGTAAAAAGATCGTCAAAACACCCATCAGCAAGCCAATAATCATCGAATCCATCACTCTATCCCTTTTATTGAATCTCGTACTGTTTAAAAAATCGCCAAGCAGTGTAAAAAGCTGTCAAGGCCAGTAAGAAAAACCCTGGTGCAATCGTTATATGAGCTAGCCATTCTGGCAGAGCCAAAATCATGGTTCTAGTACCATGCTTAAAAGCTGACACCGCCCCAAAATAGCTACGCCACATCAGTACAAGAGCCGCCAACCCCAACAGGATACTAGCGAAAATATCCAAGTACTTTCTTACTGCTACAGGGGCTTTTAAGGTAAAAAAGTCAACAATAACATGAGCTTTTTTCATTTGAGCATAAGGTAAAAATGCAGCAATCGATAACGCACAACCAATCTGAACAAGCTCCACATCACCTTTGATTGGTGCATCAAAAATCGAACGACCAATAACACTGGCTGTTGACAGTAGGCAAATACCAACTAAAACCGCCACACCACCGAACGCAGACAACTTAGACCATGTCCATAAAAATCGTCCAATTATGTCACCTGGCTTACCCTCACAAATCTCAATCTCAACAGCATCTGCCATAACCACTCCATTACATATTTAAACAAGTGCTCATCTTACGATAAGAATTGTTTAAACTATTAAATAACGATTAATTAGTAGTATCTGCCATCAGCTCTCTAGCACGATCAACCATCGCCTGCCCATCATAACCTTTGGCATTCATATCGGCAATCCACTCCAATTCGACCTTTTGGGCGGCATCCCGAATGCGTCTTACCTCATCCGAACTGATGACATTAATCAAATTGCCTTTATCCACCGCTTTTTGATATGCTTGTTCGACCTCCTCATCCCATGCCTTACCAAGGCTTGCCGAGAGCTCTATGCCAGAATTCTCATCAATCACTTTCTTTAAATCGTCAGGCAAACCATCATATTTTTGCTTATTCATCACAATACTAAACAATGCACTGTACAGTACAGGATCAGGGCTGTTTATCTCAGAGTGGTATTTGGTCATCTCATGCAATTTTAAAGTAGGAACAACCTCCCAAGGCAAAATATAGCCATCAACCACACCTTTTGAGACAGATTCTGATAAACTTGGCAACGGAATACTCACAGGTGTTGCACCAAACGCTTCTAGTGTTTTATTGGTCAAGCGGGTTGGAGCTCGCATTTTTAGCCCTTTAAAGTCTTCTAGCCTAGTGATTGGACGAACATTATTATGGATCTGCCCACGGTCATGCACATTAAATGCCAGAGGCTTAACTTTTTCAAAATCTTTTTTTCCGAACTCCTCATATATTTGCCAAGCCACCCGACTGCTCTTTTCACCGTCAATAGTCATAAAGGGAAGCTCCATCACTTCCATACTAGGAAAACGCCCCGCAGTATAGCCTGGCAAGGTCCACACAATATCTGCCACACCATCGGTTACTTGGTCAATCAACTGAGCCGGCGTACCTCCAAGTTGCATGGCAGGATAAAATTGACAGGTTAGTTTACCATCAGATTCGGCAGCGATTTTATCGCACCAAGGCTCAAGTACTTTTTTTTGACTCATGGCTGTCGCTGGCCAAAAGTGAGAAACTTTCAATACTACTTTTTCACCACCACTTGGCGTAATCACATTCTGTACACCGATATCCTCTGTACAAGCACCCAACACCAATGATACCGCACCCAACAACGCCAACTTTACCGTCTTAACTTTCATGTCAATACTCCTAAATACCATTTAATCATCATAAGCTTAAAAGAGCTTAATCAATCTAGATTATTAAACACCAACTCTACATCAAAAATACAATCGTTTTTTTTAATTTATTTATCTAAATTTACAATAAATATAGATGATTTTATTGCTTTATACACCTAATCCTCATAGGACTGACTTTTAGATAGATAATACTGAATAAAAAAACCATTTATTTAAATCATCAAATAAATGGTTTTTTTATTCAAATTTTTAGCGATTTTATGCCTTATGCACCTATTGATGCTTAGTACTTTTTTGGTTTGTTTATTTGCTTAAGCATAACCCCACCACTACAACAACCACTCAATCGGCAGATGACTGGCTATCCATACCTGAATACGCCGATGCAAAGGAGAATCAGGTTCGGTGGTGCGTTCTAGTAACTGACCATTTTCTGTGGTGGTCCACACTTTTTTACCCTCATCATTTAAGCTTAACGCATAGGTGTGCGTTGGGATATTGGTAGACAAACCTTTTACCAACCTCTCTGCTAATACAGGACTTTCAATAATCAGACCCATCTCGGTATTAAGATTGGCAGAACGGGGATCCATATTAAACGAGCCGACATACAGATACCGACCATCCACCATAAAGGTTTTGGCGTGCAGGCTTGCCCCTTGTCCGTCATAGGCATTACGCACTTTGGCAGGCTTGACCGTGGCATTGTCTTTTAGTTCGTAGAGCCTAACCCCACTTTGTAATAAATCCTCTCTATACTTAGCATAACCTGAATGCACCACCGCCACATCGTTGGCAGCTAAAGTATTGGTCAATACCTGTACGGATTTGCCATTTTTGGCAAGTTCGCTTAATAGTCTTTTGCCTTGATTGGTTGGCACAAAATAAGGAGAGACAATGATGAGTTCTTGTTGGGTGTTTTGAATTAACGGGGCAATGTATTTAACCAAGATATTTGAATCTTTATGCTTCTTTAGTACTTTATCAGGGTGGTCGCTGATGAGCTGTGTTTTTGCCCAAACCAAAGGCATATCCCCATCTGTTAGATACTTAGCGAAATTGGTCTGCGTTAGTAGCTGTAGATATGCTTTTGATGCCTCAGACACACCTGATAGGTCAGCAGGGGCAACCTTACCGATAATATCACTTGCCATATAAGACGACCGACTATTCCAATAACGGTCAAAATCGTTAGCCGTCTTGCGAGAAGCGTCGCCCACCACTGCCACATCTAAGTCGGCAAACATCACCCCGCTACCTGCATCAAAGTACTCATCGCCAATATTGCGACCACCTACGATACTCACCAAGCTATCGGCAGTCATTGATTTATTGTGCATACGACGGTTTAGACGAAAAAAGTCGCTCAAGTAGCCCAATGGGCGAAAAGTACGGTGCATATAAGGGTTGAATAAACGAACTTCAATGCGATCATGATTATCCAATGCCTTAATCACGCCATCCATGCCTGCCATTGTATGATCATCTAAGAGTAGTCGCACTCGCACACCCCTATCTGCCGCCGCCAGTAGTCTTTGGCTAAGTAGCCTACCTGAAAGATCATCGTGATAGATATAATACTGCACATCTAGGCTGTCTTGGGCAGACTCCACCAACGCAAGCCGTGCCAAAAACGCATCACGACTGTCCGCAAGCACATACACCCCACTTTCATCTTTACGCTTAATGACTTCTGGCAAAAGCATTTTGGCAATCTTGCTATCAGGATTGGTTGCTAGATGAGTGGTTTGGATATTATGGCTATTATCAGGCAAGGGGCGATAAGTCGCCAATCCGATAAAAATAAGAAACAAGGTCAGAATCAGCAGTCCGATCAGAAACCTTTTAATACAGCCTTTTATGGCGGACATAGATGGCATTGTTATGAACCTTTTATCTAAAACAAGACAATGAATGGTACTGTTTAATTGGCGGTATTATTTGATTGATACATTATTCTCATCAATGGTGTTATTTATTATACATTCCGATAATTTATAGAATACCAAATCACAACCCATCAAATTATACCCCCATCATCTCACATGGACTTATCTAGCATATCATGTAAACTACAATCCAGCAAATACCATCAACTATGCTCCAGCTCTTATTATAACAAAAAAGCCATCTCAATACGCACTTGACAAACATTTTTTGTTATTTTAAGATATGTTTAGCAAACAATCAGGAATTTAATTGGTAACTTTTGGTCATTTATTGGTTAACTCAATAAATTATCTTAAAAAATCATCTTACAAGGAGTTTTATGCAAATCAAAACCCCCTATATCTCTCACACCCCAGACGATAAAAAACGCATCATATGGAGCGATGAGGAAAATGGTATCTGGAGAGACTTAATCACCCGCCAACAAAAAAGCACGGTCGGCAGTGCTTATCAGCAATATTTGGACGGTTTAAACACCTTAAATCTACCAATTAACCATATTCCCCAACTGCCTGATTTGGATGCGGTATTACAACAAACAAGTGGTTGGCAAACCGCTCCTGTCCCTGCCTTAATCTCATTCGGTAAATTTTTTGAATTACTCGCTAATCAAAAGTTCCCTGTAGCGACTTTTATTCGTACCAGAGATGACTTTGATTATATTCAAGAACCTGATATTTTCCACGAAATTATTGGGCATCTACCCCTATTGACCAATCCTAACTTTGCCAATTTTACGCATATTTATGGAAAGTTAGGATTGCAAGCCGACAAAAAAGTACGGGTATTTTTGGCACGCCTGTACTGGTTTACCATGGAATTTGGGCTGATCAACACCCAAGACGGACTGCGTATTTATGGAGGCGGTATCTTATCATCACCTGCTGAAACAGAATACGCCCTAAGCGGTAAGCCAGAGTACAGACCCTTTAATGTCAATGATATTCTAAGAACACCTTATCGCATTGATAAAGTGCAGCCGATTTATTATGTCATTGACGACCCAGAGGCATTATTTTCTTTGACCGAACAATCATTAATGCAAGAAGTTGATAAAGCAATGGAGCAAGGGTTGTTTGACCCCCACCCAAGTTTATTAGACGACTAGCAGATTTAATGACTGTTGAGCTCACTACCTTTACAGCATGACTTGCCCTAAGATGCCTTTGAAAGAGAAAGTCGTCATGGCTTACTAGCTTATCACGAACGGTTTTTTAATCCTTCAAGGTGTAATTAGGGCAATATTTTTAACTTAATTTTTATAGGGAATTTTTTATGAGCGATTTAAAAAACCAATTTTGTGAAGCCTGCCAAGCAGACGCTCCAAAGGTAACAGATGAAGAGCTTGCCACTTTCATGAAACAACTACCAGACTGGGCTGTCATCTCCGAACAAGTCGGCGAGCATCATGTTTTACAATTAAAAAGGGTATTTAAGTTTAAAAACTTCAAAACAGCTTGGGCATTTGGCGATAAGCTCATGCAACTGGCTGAGAGTGAAGGACATCACCCTGGCATTTTTGTAGAATGGGGGAAGGTAACAGTAACTTGGTGGTCGCACAGCATCAAGGGTCTGCACAAAAATGACTTCATCATGGCAGTAAAGACAGACGAGCTATACACATAACCCAAGAATATCATTGAAATAAAAGCGATAATCTAGGTTATCGCTTTTATTTATCTTTTTATTTTGTTATTCAAAGTCAATTTGTTTTTCTGGGCTTGCCTGAATGAACGCATCTAGTTGATTGCAGTTTTCTACTACCTTGACAATATTAGGAAAGGCACTCAAATCCACTTTAAAGCGATTGGCATTATATACTTGTGGCACCAGACAAATATCAGCCATTGTGATATTATCGCCAAAAGCATATTGACCGCCATGTGTTTTTAATAATTGCTCCAAAGCAGTAAAATTGACCTTAATCCAGTGAGCATACCAGCTTTGTTTTTGTTCATCGCTTATGTTTAATTCACCTGTTAAATATTGCAACACTCGCAAATTATTCACAGGGTGCGTATCACAAGCGATGATATGACACATAGACAGCACAGTCGCCCTGTCATAATGATCTTTTGGTAGCAGTGATGGGCTAGGATACTCATTCTCCAAAAAATCTAAAATCGCCATTGATTGGCTAAGTATCTTACCATCATCAATCTGTAAACTTGGCAATAATTGGCTCGGATTTTTGGCCTGATAGTCGTCTGACCTTTGCTGACCTTTGACCAAGTGTACAGGAATGATGCCATGAGAGATGTTTTTGAGATTTAAAGCGATGCGTACACGATATGCCGCCGAACTTCTAAAATAAGAGTAAAGTTCCATAATCCTTCCTTGAAAATGGTAGGGAAAATGCCATCTAAAGCCAGTGGCACCGCCCCACTTTGATGATTGGTTATTAGTTTTTGGCAGGTTCTAACTTGCTGATGGTAAAGCCAGTAAACCCATAAACCAGTGTCAAAATAAAGCACAAGTAACAAAAAAACGCAAACGGTACATAGTTAATCACTGGCATTCCAAATATCCCCGTCAAAAATCCGCCATACACTCCCCATGGCACTAAAGGATTGATGACCGTGCCGGCATCCTCAATGGTACGAGACAAATTTTTTGGGTGCAGTCCAAGCCGTTGATACTCTGGTAAAAAAGCATTGCCCGATAAAAGCAAACTTAGATACTGCTCACCGACAAGCACATTAATCCCAAAAGCCGTAAAGGCAGCAGCAGCCACGCCATGAGAGGCTTTGGTGAGTAGATGACGCATCGCATCAAGCAGTGCTGGCAATACGCCAAGCCCTTGAAGCAATCCACCCAAAGACAATGCCAAAATCACCAAAATTTGGGTAAAAAACATACTCTCCAAACCACCACGAGAGACCAGTTTTCCTACCGCCCCCAAGTCCACACCCTCTGGCAATGAATAGCCCTTAAAGAACCAACCACCAAGCTGTGATAGACTTGGGCTAGAATGGGTGTAGGTCAAGGCAAGTGCCACAACGATGGTTGCACCAATGGCATAGATGGCATTGACACGCATGATGGCAAGTGCAATCAACACCAAAAAGGGCAATAAGGCATAGCTGTGCACCAGTCCACTTGCGACCAGACTGTCTTTTAATTCTGTCACGCCTGTCAAATCGCCAGTCGCCGATGGCATGAACATAAATAAAATCGCTGTAATAATCCACGCAGGCACTGTGGTGTACATCATATTTTTGATATGCCCAAACAAATCCACGCCAACAATAGATGCTGCAATGCTTGTGGTGTCAGATAATGGCGACATCTTATCGCCAAAGAGTGCACCAGAAACGACCGCCCCTGCCACAATCGCAGGATTCGCCCCAAAGGCTGCCGCCATTCCCAAAAACGCCACACCCACTGTCGCACAAGTAGTAAATCCGCTACCAAGTGCCAGACCAACCACACTTGCTAAAATAAAAGCAGATAAATAAAACCACTCCGCCAACAAAAAGTTAAACCCATAATACATCAAAGTAGGAATAGACCCACTCATCATCAAAGCAGAAACTAAAAGCCCAATGAAAGAAAACAGATAAATCGCCCCCATTCCTGTGGCGACCCCACCTATCATCTTATCTTGCATTGCTTCAAATTTGACACCTTTGGTCAGTCCAAATATCATCAAACCCAAGATAACAATCAGTAGCGATAACAATGGCACAAAGCCGAGTTGAATCATCGTCAAGGCAAGCACCGCCACCACAATAATGGCAATCGGTACGGCTTGTTTGGGGGTTAAATGTAAAAGCGGGGCTTGCTTACTCATAAAAAAATTCCTTACTGCCATATGATGACAGCTCATCTGCCCTAGTCATCACTTATGATCAGCAGTCATTATAATCAAAAACAACCGCATAATTCAATGAAAATAAAACCAATGTCAAAAATCGGTCTTCACTGTATTAACAATCTCACCAAAAATGCTATTACCATCTTTGTCATTCATATAGATTTTGACAGTGTCGCCATGATCCAAGAACTCGGTGCTAGGCTTACCATTTTCAATGGTCTCATACATACGCACTTCAGCGATACAGCAGTAACCTACACCGCCTTGTTCTACCGATGAGCCATATAGATTGCCTTGTTTGTTGGATACTGTGCCAGAGCCGACAATCGTCCCTGCTTCAATTTCACGAGTTTTAGCAAGATGGCTAAGCAAGCGTGCAAAATCAAATGTCATGTCCACGCCTGCATTGGGGCAACCAAATGGCTTGCCGTTAATCTCTACATTTAAGGGCAAATGCACCTTATTATCCACCCAAGCATCGCCCAATTCATCAGGGGTTACAAACACAGGGCTAAATGCCGAAGCAGGCTTAGACTGCACAAAACCAAAACCTTTGGCAAGCTCATCAGGGATAAGATGACGCAAAGAAACATCATTAACCAACCCAACTAAGGCGATGGCTTTTTCTGCCTGCTTTTGGCTCGCCCCAAGCGGTAAGTCAGTTGCCACCACCACCACTTCTGCCTCTAAGTCAATGCCCCACTCTTTTTTGGCAAGTATATCATCTGTTGGTGCGATGAAACTGTCTGAGCCACCTTGATACATGAGTGGGTCATCATAAAAAGAGACTGGCACTTCTGAGTTACGAGCTTTTCGTACCAGTTCTACATGGTTAAGATAAGCAGAGCCGTCTGCCCACTGGTATGCTCTTGGTAATGGTGAATGACAAGCGTTTTGATCAAAGGGCTTGCCAACTTCTGATGCGTTTAGCTCATCGTAGAGTTTTTGTAGGGTAGGCTTATGCACTCCCCAATCGTCAAGAGCTGATTGCAGTGTGCTAATTTCTGGCTCAAGATAACGACTCAAATCACGGCTAACCACAATTAGGCGACCGTCTCGGCTGTCAGTTTTTAGGGTGGCTAATTTCATCGGTTTTCCTTAAATTTACAAAAACAAACCGTCTATTTATTGTATCAGTATACTTTAAAATAAACGGTTTTTATGCGTTATACTTCAGGCGGTTCTGTGCCATCATGCACCCATCTGGCATGCTTGGGTGCTTTTTTGGTTATCGCCCATTCGTTTAGCATGTCCCATTTGACTTTATCTAACGCTTTTGATTGCTTTTTTGTGGTTACATCAAAGGCAAGCTCGATGCGGTGTCCATTGGGGTCAAAAAAGTAGATGGAGTGGAACAAGGTGTGATTAGTTGGACCTAGCACATCAATGCCCTCACTGATTAACCTGTCTTTGGTGGCAAGTAGTTTTTCCATGCTATCTACTTTTAATGCCAAATGCTGTGTCCAAATAGGTGTGTTCTCATCTCTACCCATCTCTGGGCGAGTTGGCAATTCAAAAAACGCCAAAATATTACCACCCCCAGCATCCAAAAAAATGTGCATATAAGGATCAGGCTCGCCTGTGGAAGGAACTTTGTCCTCACCGATGGCAAGCACAAAATCCATATCAAGGTGCTTTTGATACCATTCTACTGTCTCTTTGGCATCACGACAACGATAGGCGACATGGTGTACGCCTTGAGTTAGAGCCATAGTCTATTCCTTTATCTAAGATGGGCTTTATCTAAAGCCTAACCAATTTTAAACCCTTTAAAAAGCGAGCCGTATTTTTCAACCATATCCGCCAACCCTGTTTTTTAGCACAGTTGCCAATCACGGTTTTTTGCATGATTTACCATCACAAAACACTGCCTGCTTTTTGTCATTGAAAGTAACATTTTAGTGCCAATCAAACTTTATAAAAATGACCAACTGTACTTAATCAGCCTAAGATGGATAAAAAGTTTGACTGACAAAAAATTAAACAGCTTATTACAATGATTCTGCTGGCACTTCTAACGCCCCACGGCGGATCTGGTCTCGCTCAAGACTCTCAAAGAGTGCCTTAAAATTGCCCTCACCAAAGCCTTGTGCGTAGTCGCCCTTACGCTGGATAAATTCAAAGAACACAGGACCCATCAAAGTTTCAGAGAAAATTTGTAATAGCAGGCGTGGCGTACCATCTTCGGTGGTGCCATCTAGCAATATGCCACGAGCTTGAAGCTCTGATGTAGGCTCGCCATGATTTGGTAGTCTTTCTTCTAGCATCTCATAATAAGTATCTTTTGGTGCGGTCGCTAGTGGCACGCCTGCTGCACGAAGCTGGTCAATGCTTTCAATCAGGTTATCCGACAAGAACGCAATGTGCTGAATGCCCTCGCCATTAAACTTCATCAAAAATTCTTCAATCTGACCACCACCCTGCTTGGATTCTTCATTCAAAGGAATGCGGATTTTACCATCTGGAGCGGTTAAGGCTCGGCTTGCCAAACCTGTGTATTCACCCTTGATATCAAAGTAGCGAATTTCTTGGAAGTTAAAGAATTTTTGGTAAAAATTATACCAATAGTCCATACGACCACGATATAGATTATGCGTTAGATGGTCAATGACTTTAAAGCCAAAGCCGACAGGGTTTTTATCCACCCCTTCAATGAACTCAAAATCAATATCATAAATGGTATTATCGCCCTCAAAACGGTCAATAAAATAAATCAATGAACCGCCAATGCCTTTGATGGCAGGCAAGCGAAGCTCCATTGGGTTGGTCGGTACTTCTACAGGTTCAGCACCCATCTCAATGGCACGATTATAGGCGTATCGTGCATCTTTGACACGAAAACCCATCGCACAGGCACCCGCCCCATGCTCTTGGGCAAAGTAATAAGCCTGACTGTTTTTGGTGCGGTTCACCAAAAGATTGATGCCACCTTGACGATAAAGTGAGACATCTTTTGAGCGGTGGTGAGCCACTTCGGTAAAGCCCATTTTCTCAAAAATTGGCTCTAAAAAATTTGGGTGTGGGCTTGAAAACTCTAAAAACTCAAAACCATCTAGCCCCATTGGATTTTCAAATAAATCTGCCATAATAATCCCTTGCTTGTTAATGAAAAACTGGCTAAAATCCCATGAAGAATACTTGCAATCAATTGAAAGCCAGCTGTGATTATCATAAAATAAGCACTGCAAATCTACAAATGGGTTTTTTGCTTTATTTATTGGATTTTACAATAATTTGGATTTTTATAATTTTTTATAATAATGACGACAATACGGATTAGTTTATGAATGTTACCTTTCGCCAGATTAACGCCTTCATTGCTGTGGCTCGCCACAAAAGCTTTACCAAAGCCGCCGATGAGCTACATCTGACACAGTCATCGTTGAGTGGTCTAATTAAAGAGATGGAACGCCAACTTGACATCACGCTATTTGACCGCACCACTCGTCAATTACATCTATCAGAAGGTGGCACAAGACTGCTACCCTATGCCTTAAAAGTGCTAGATGATATGCAGCTGCTGAATAATGAAATCTATGATTTAAAGGATTTTCATCAAGGCAAAGTACGAGTAGCAGCCAGCCAGCAACTTGCCGCCACAATCATGCCTGAGCTTATCAAGGAATTTAAAAAAATCCATCCAGATGTTCAAGTTAGCCTTATTGATTGTGGTATTGGCGAGGTCATGGATCGTGTGCAGATTTTAGATGCCGATATTGGCATCGGTCCTGAATATCCGTTTAGCAATGACATTGTAGCGACAGAGCTGTTCGCTTCACCGTTTTATTTAATCATCAAAAAAGACCACCCTTTAAGTGGTCATGATGAATTAGATTGGGGCGATATTCCACAAGGCGAACTCATCACCCTACAATCTGCCTTTGCTGAACAAATCCGCAACGCCTTGCCACTTGATTTATCCGAGCGGTTATTTCGTGCCGATTATGAGGTCAATTTTTTGTCCACTGCTCTTGGTATGACCAAAATGGGACTTGGCATTACCCTTGCCTTAACTTATGCCAAAACTTGGGTAGAACAGCACAACTTGACCATGATACCGATTAAAAACCCCACGATAGAAAGAAAATTTTTACTGTACACTCACAAGCATCGTTCACCCAGCCCTGCGGTCATCACCTTTAAAAAATTCTTGGTGGATTATGCCAAGCATTGGGATGCCTAATTTGGCACAGCTAACCGACCGTACAACACCACACAGTCTAAAATGAGACACCCTAATGCCAAGCATTAACAAAAACAATCTGCAATCTTTGTACGAATGTTATTTACAATCTGCATAAAATTTCTTATGCTAAACAACTCATTTATTTCATCTCATCAATCTGACCAGAGACCATGACAAACATCATACACGACACCGACAACCATCGCTTTACAACCACCATTGACGGCTTGACCGCATTTATCAGCTATGTTGATACAGGCGAGACACTCATCTTTGACCACACCATCGTCCCAAACGCTCTTGGTGGTCGTGGCATCGGCACTGCACTCGTCAAGCACGCCCTAGCCTACGCCCAAGTACAAGGCAAGAAAATTGTGCCTGCTTGTAGCTTTGTGGCACACTATGTTCAAAAACACCCCGAATACCAGTCGCTACTGCATTTGGCTTGATGAATCAAATCACTCAAGCAGTCCTAGAATCAACACAAGGAAGTCGTGATGAATCATGCATTAAACCACCTATTCGCCCCACCGTTTGATGTCCTAACTGACGATGAACGAAAGTCGCTCACCAAAAAAAGCCAAATCGTCTATTTGCCCGAAAATACCGCCATCAATGATGAATGGCGTGGCGATTTATTCATCGTCATCAAGGGCAAGCTGACCCAGTACCAAGATGACGAGCTAATAGCAGGCTTAAACATGGGTGATTGGTTTGGTCTTGCGGATAAAAACGGAGCATTGTTTAAGGTTATCACCCAAGAACAAAGCCTGCTGTATCGCCTAGATGGGGCAACCATCAATAAAATCAGCGAACATAATGACCACTTACGCACCTTGCTGTTTGATGACCTATCCACCCGTAAATCCAAACAAGAAGCTCGCCTTGCTCACCACCAAAACCAACAGATGCTCTATCGCAGTGTGATGAGTATTGGCGAACACATCAAACAGCCAAATTTCATCGATGCCAACGCCACCTTGTATGATGCCACCTGTGCCATGATGGCAGTTGATGCCAAGCACATTTTGGTCAGTAGTGAGCATGGCACAGGAATATTCACCCAAGCTGATGTCTGCCGTGCCATCATGGATAAGACGGACTTTACCAGTACATCTGTCTGTGCCTACAGCCAATTTAAACTTACCACCATTCACGAGACGCACGATTTAAGCGAAGCACTCATCACCATGATTGGCAAGCGAATACACCGCCTGCCCATCGTCAATGATACAGGAGATATCATCGGCGTGATTGGGCAGACCGAGCTTTTAAATTATCTGACCAATCAATCCCAACTCATCACACAGCGTATTGACCAAGCAACAACACTGCACGAGGTGGCTCTTGGTGTAGAGATGATTGGCAAATTTATCCGTCATCAAAACCAAAGTGGCATGAAAATCCATGTTATCGGTCGCATCGTCCAGAGCCTAAACGCCCATGTCTTTGCCAAGGTATGGCAATTGATTGCCCCATCTCACATCATTGCTAATAGCTGTATGATTGTCATGGGTTCAGAAGGTCGTGGCGAGCAGGTCATGCGTACCGACCAAGACAACGCTCTGATTGTGCGTGATGGTTTTATTGATGACACCTTACCAAACCATGCTCGTGCATTTAATGATGCTTTATATCAACTAGGCTATCCCTACTGCGATGGTGGTATCATGATGAGCCATGACACTTGGCGACAGTCACTTAGCAACTTTAAGGCTCAAGTAACCACATGGGTTGCTACGCCCAACGGTGAATCTATGGTTCATCTTGCCACCTTAATAGACGCTTACCCTGTGTGTGGCGATACGACATTATTTACCGAATTAAAATCACATTGGCAACACGCCATCAAACACGCCCACACCAATTTTATCAACCGCTTTGCTGCACCGACCATTCAGATGGCAGGCGGAGCAACTTTTTGGCAAAAATTTACAGGCGGTGCAGACAGCGACATTGACCTAAAAAAAGCAGGCATCTTTCCCGTCGTACACGGCGTGCGTAGCCTTGCCCTAGAATATGGCATTGATGAAACCAGCACCCGACTACGCCTAAAGCACTTATCTTCGCTTAAAGCCATTGATGATAAAACCGCCCAAAATCTCATCGAAGCCTTAGAATTCTTTTTATCAAAACGCCTTGAAGTCGCCCTAACCACCGATGATAAGTCTGCTCGCAAGGTCAATCCAAATACCTTATCATCACTGGAGCGAGACCTACTCAAAGAAAGCCTGTCAGTGGTCAAATATTTTAAAGGATTTATCACTCGTCATTATCGGCTTGATGTCTTTGTGGGATAGGAGAGCATCATGTTTGATTTTTTAAACAACCTACTAGGCGGTCAATCGTCTCAATCTAAAGACCCAAAATATGCTCATCTAGCCGCCCACTTGACTGGAAAACCGCCTGCTGATGAATGGGTATGTCTGGATTTGGAATTGACAGGGTTAGACCCAAAAAACCATCACATACTAAGTATTGGTGCGGTCAAAATATCAAAGGCTCATGACACCTTTGTCATTGATACAGCAAATGCCCTATCCATCATCTGCCGTCCACCCATCATGCCAAGCACGAACAGCATCATCGTCCATCACCTTCGCCCTTGTGATGTCAAAAATGGTGTCAGTACCGATGAGATGATAGCGTGTTTATTGCCCTTTATCGGCACTCGCCCCATTATCGGCTTTTGTACCAGTATGGATGCTAAATTCATTAACGCTTTAATCAAACCAAGGCTCGGCAAAAAACTGCCCAACACGCTCATTGATGTTACCCAACTTGACCAAAAACTTAGACAAAAAACCAATAAAAACAGCGATTTACCGATTGATAAACGGCACTTAACCGAGCTTTTGCAAGCCTATCAGATTCCCATCTTGCCTGCACACGATTCACTCAATGATGCCTTAATGACTGCCATGTTATTTTGTCATTTAAAAAGTAAGTTGGGCTAAATCAGACAAGGAAAATCAAGGCGGATTGATGATATCCAACCAACCCTATGCCAACACATTCCGTCAAAAATCTGCTCGCATTTGCGATGAAATATGCTAAACTAACAAACAGTTCTATCACACCTTTAACGAAGGAATCTCATGAGTAGTCTTACCTCAGACCAAGTCTCCCTACAATTAGAAGGGCTACCTAACTGGCAACTAGAAGGTCATAGCTTGGTACGCACCTATGAATTTAATGATTTTGCTACTGTGGTGGCATTCATTGTAAAAATCTCATTCCACGCCCAAGAGCTAGAACACTACCCACAGTGGGAAAATTGCTACACCACCTTAAAGGTACGCATTGGCAATCCTGAGCGTGGTGCGGTAAGAAACCGAGATGTGCAGCTTGCCAAACGCCTAGAAGCAGCTTTTATTGCCTAAATTTCAACCTTAAAAAGCCAAGCCATCTTGTTTTTTTAGTTCTTGGTGGGTTTTACGCCCACCGCATCCCCCTTAACCAATCAACGACAGGACGGTCATGCAACCATTTAGCCAAACCCTGTGGCAAGAAAATCAGGCTTTGTACGAAGCCACCTTAAATTTGCCTTTTAATCAAGAGCTGGCAGCAGGCACGCTATCTACAGAGGCTTTTAGCCATTATGTCATCCAAGATGCCCACTATCTGCTCGCCTACGGTCGTGCTTTAGCGGTGTGTGCTGCCAAAGCCTACGAAGCTGATGAGGTGATTTTATTTAGCGAGGCTGCCAAAGTTGCCATTGTGGTTGAACGCTCACTACATGATGGCTTCATGCAAAGTTTTGGCATCAGCCGTGAGGATTTTTTAAACACGCCTTTAACGCTGGCTTGTCATCATTACACCTCCTATCTCATCGCCAGTGCTTATGCTGACAGTTATCCTGTGGTATTGGCAAGTTTATTGCCATGCTTTTGGATTTATGCCAAAGTTGGACAAGACATCTACGACAAATCCGCCCCAAATAACCCCTATCAAGCATGGATTGATACCTATGCAGGCGAGGATTTTCATGAGGCGGTCAATCAAGTGATTGCAGTCATTGATAAGGTTGCCACCCATGCCGATGCCGATACACTGAGTAAGATGCGAACCGCCTATACTTATGCCGCCAAACTAGAATGGCTATTTTGGGACAGTGCTTATCATCAGACCTGCTGGCGTGGGCTAGATATCATCTAAAATTAACATCAGCTTAAGATGGATTTACCCCACAAAAAGCCCATAAGGCTGTCTGGGCTTAGATGATTTTAAAGCAAAGTTAGTAAAAATTTGTTAAAATAGCGGTTATTTTTTGATTACAATGACCGCTTTTTTGTATGACCACAGACAACCAAACCAACTTTGACACTCGCTCCATTGCTGAATTTACCGAATCGGCATACTTAAATTACGCCATGTATGTCATCATGGATAGAGCTTTGCCACACATTGCTGATGGACTAAAACCAGTTCAACGCCGTATCGTCTACGCAATGAGCGAACTTGGATTAAAGCACACCGCCAAACCCAAAAAATCCGCTCGTACTGTCGGCGATGTGTTGGGTAAATACCACCCACATGGCGATTCGGCGTGCTATGAAGCAATGGTGCTTATGGCACAGCCTTTTAGCTATCGCTACCCTTTGATTAGCGGTCAAGGCAACTGGGGTTCTGCTGACGACCCAAAATCTTTTGCCGCCATGCGATACACCGAAGCTAAGATGAGCGACTATGCAGGAACTTTACTATCTGAGCTTGAACAAGGCACGGTAGATTGGGTGGATAATTTTGATGGTTCTTTAAAAGAACCAGCCACACTACCTGCACGCCTGCCCAACATTCTACTAAATGGCACAACAGGCATCGCTGTCGGCATGGCAACCGATATCCCGCCGCACAATCTCGTTGAGACGGTTAAGACCTGCATCAAGCTACTAAAAAACCCAAATCTATCCGTGCGTGAGCTATGCAAGACACTCATCGCCCCTGACCTACCAACTCGTGCTGAAATCATCACCTCAAAAGATGAGCTTATCAGTATGTATGAACAAGGTCGTGGTAGCTATAAGATGCGTGCCACCTATCACATCAACCCAAAAGAAAAAAACATCGTTGTGATTGACGCTCTGCCATATCAGGTCTCAGGCAATAAAGTCATCGAACAAATTGCCAAGCTCATGACAGACAAAAAACTACCATGGATAAATGACATCAATGATGAATCTGACCACGAGAATGCCTGTCGCATCGTGCTTGAATTGAAAAAGGACAGACTAGATATTGATAAAATCATGAACCACTTGTTCGCCATGACCGACCTTGAAACCAGCTTTCGAGTGAACATGAATGTGATTGGTGTCAATGGCAAACCACAAGTCAAAAACCTAAAAGACATCTTATCTGAGTGGCTAGACTGTCGTCGTGGCGTGGTGATTCGCCGTCTTGAGCATCGCTTGGCGAAGATTGATAAACGCTTGCACATCTTAGCAGGTCTACTGATTGCCTACCTAAATATTGATGAAGTCATTCACATCATTCGCACCGAAGACGACCCAAAACTTGAGCTAATGAGTCGCTTTGGTCTAACCGACATACAGGCTGATGCCATCTCGGACATCAAATTGCGTCAGCTTGCCAAACTAGAAGAAATAGAACTCAATGCTGAAAAAGCTGCCCTTGAAGCAGAGCGAGCCATCATCGCCGAACAGCTTGCCAATCCAAAGCGTCTGACCGCCCTACTCATTGATGAACTGACAGAAGACATGAAAAAACACGGCGATGCTCGCATGTCGCCTGTGGTCGAGCGAGCTGAAGCCACTGCCCTAAAAGCGACCGAACTTGTACCTAGCGAATCGGTAACGGTTGTACTATCAAAAGCAGGTTGGATTCGCATGGCAAAAGGTCATGGCATTGATACCAGTACACTAAACTATCGCTCAGGCGATGAATATCAAGCCTCAGCACAGGGTAAAACAAATGACAGACTCATCTTACTTGATAGCACAGGTCGTAGTTACGCCCTAGATACCATCAACCTACCGTCTGCTCGTGGACAGGGTGAGCCTATCACCAGTATGCTAAACCCACCGGCAGGAGCGAAGATTGAGCAGGTTTTGTTTGGTAATAAAGACGACAAAGTGTTGCTTTCAAGCTCGGCAGGTTATGGTTTTGTTGGACAGTTTGGTAATTTTGAAACCAATCAAAAGGCAGGTAAGTCCATCATCAACCTGTCTGATTCCACCCTTCTGCCCATCAACACCATCAAAAAAGATGACACACTTGTTGCTGCCTTATCTAGTACCGGTCATTTACTTGTGTTTGAATTATCCGATTTGCCAAGCCTAACCAAAGGCAAAGGCAATAAAATCATGGGATTAAAACAACAAGACGGCGAGACGCTCATCAGTTTAGTTAGCTTAAGTGCATCAGACAGCTTAGCCATCCATGCAGGCAAACGCATCTTGACCATCAAGCCTGCCGACATCGCCGACTACATGGGCAAGCGAGCTGGTCGTGGCACTCGCTTGCCAAGGGGCTACTGGAGCGTATCTGGCATGAGTCGCATAGAAGAGTAATCTAGGCTTTGTAGTAAAACACCCATACTTGCTTTAAGTATGGGTGTTTTACTACACAATCCATGTAGACTGCTTTTTGTCATCTTAGATACATTTGCTTTTGGCACATTCAGCTATATTTCTACCAATTCATATACATCATAAGCAGGCATTTCATAGGGGTGAGCAGATTTGTAAGCAGCAACGACCGCAGACAGCTTGTCATTAGGGACAATCGTCTCAACCCTCCATTCACTCACATACTCAATTTTATCAATCTCGCCAATGGCAGGTTTCGCCCCTTTTAAAGGCTTAAACTGACCCATGCCCAAGATTTGCCATGAGCAGTGGCTATATCCATCAAAGCACCCTGCCCCTGCATTAAATACAGCAGTCTTGACTTTTTCTAAATCATTCTCTGGAATATATCCGATGAACTTATACATCCGCCACCTATGTGCCAAACAATGTGTCAATGGTCAATGCCACATTGCTAATAGCAATGGGCTATACCAAAAGAAAAACCCAAGACAACTTGGGTTTTTATATTAACCTTCCAAAGGCACACCGATACGCAAGGCAACCTCTTCGTAGCCTTCAACAACATCACCCAACCCTTGACGGAAACGGTCTTTGTCTAATTTTTTCTTGGTTTCTTTATCCCACAGACGACAGCCATCTGGAGAAAACTCATCGCCAAGCACGATGCGACCATGGAACAGACCAAACTCCAGTTTAAAATCGACAAGCAACAAACCTGCGTCATCAAAGATTTTTGACAGCACCTCATTGACTTTATGGGTCAGCGTCTTCATCTGCTCAAGCTCATCAGCAGTGGCATAACCCAAAGCAATGGCGGTTGACTCTGAGAGCATTGGGTCGCCTAAGGCATCATCCTTGTAGAACAGCTCATAAGTCGGTGGCAACAGTGGCAAGCCTTCTTCTAGCCCCAAACGCTTCATCAGACCACCGGCAGCATAGTTACGCACCACGCACTCCACAGGAATCATTTTTAGGCGTTTGACCAATACCTCATCATCCGACAGTTGACGCTCAAAATGCGTCTCAACCCCTGCCTCGCTCAGCTTTTGCATGATGAATGCGTTAAAACGGTTATTCACTCTGCCTTTGCGGTCAAGTTGGGCGATTTTTTCGCCATTGAATGCGGATGCATCATTACGAAAATGCAAAATCAGATAATCCTCATGCTCCGTCTCATACACAGACTTGGCTTTACCAGTATATAGCAGGGCTTGTTTTTTCATGGCGACTCTCGTAAAAATTAAGATTTAAAATACGCAATCAGACCAAACGGTTATTGGGCAGATTGGGTGGGTGGCTTTGGCAATTCAAACTGCTTACCTGCTGCATTTTTAAAGCCTGTATCGCCTTGCTGATTTGGGGTGGGATACAAAGGGGTAAATGCGGCGGTCTGTTGGTTCGCTGGTAGTTTGATGGGTGGTAGTTTTTGGCTGGCTTGATAATGCAGACTGCCATCATCACGCTTACTTAGCAAGTCCTTGATACTTGTACAGCCTGTCGTTGCTACCACAGCAAGCATAACAGCTGTTGTCATTTTAATCATATTCATAGTTTAACCTTTTTTAGTTGCTGTCTGAGCGTCTATCAAAGTACAGTTGCTTTTTTTAATGCTTCATCAATAACAAGCTGATTTTGCTTTGATAACCAAACAAGTGGCAGGCGAATACCTGTATCAATCTTGCCCATCTTATGCAGGGCATATTTGACAGGCTGCGGACTTGATTCACAGAACAAATCTTTATGTAGATGTTTAATGATATCATGAATTTTGGTCGCTTGCTCAAAGTCGCCTGCCAATGCCAATTCAAACACCTGACTCATTGCCTTAGGTGCGACATTTGAAGTAACCGAGATGTTGCCCTTAGCACCGTGCTTGATGAGTTCTAATGCTGTTGGGTCATCGCCTGACAATACCACCATATGCTCACCGACCGCCTTGACCAATGATGCTCCACGCTCTACGCTGCCTGTAGCGTCCTTAATGGCAACAATGTTTGGTAGCGTCATCAACCGCTCAACCGTCTCTTGGCTAATGTCCACGATGGTGCGACCTGGCACATTGTACAGCACCTGCGGAATATCCACCGCCTCACTGATGACCTTATAATGCTGATAAATACCCTCTTGGGTTGGCTTATTATAATAAGGGGCAACCAATAACGCACAGTCTGCACCTGCTTCTTTGGCAGCAGTAGTCAGCTCAATTGCCTCAAGGGTGTTATTCGCCCCTGTTCCTGCAATCACAGGCACACGACCTGCTACATACTTCACAAAAAAACGAATGACTGCAATATGCTCATCCATTGACAAAGTTGCCGATTCGCCTGTCGTACCAACAGCAACCAATGCGTGCGTCCCTTCATCAATCTGCCAATCAATAAGTTTGGCAAGTGCATCATAATCCACCGCACCATCTGCCGTCATCGGCGTAACCAGTGCTGTAATAGAACCTCTTAATTTTGATTTGATGTCCTGATAAATATCTGTCTTTGTCATAATAAAGCCAATTACAATTACTAAAATCAATCACTAAAATAAGCCTAGTTTATCATACTTAATTTAGCTTTTGATGGATTTTTTTAGATTTATTTTGCAAATTTTTATATCAATCAATACGCATACCGATGATGGCAGGCGTGCCTTGTCTGATGAACTGCACAGGGACGATGCCTTGTTTTGGCAGGCTTTGTACAGCAACCGCCATCTCATCAGCATTGGTGGTTGGCTGATTATTCAAAGCAAGAATCACATCGCCTGCTTGTATGCCTGCGCGTGCTGCAAGACCCATTGGGCTGACCGCAGTAATCACCACCCCACCTGCCACGCCAACACCATTTAAAAGACGCTGTTCGGCAGGGGTTAGCTCTTTTAGACGAAGCCCTAGTTTTACGCCTTGGCTTTGGTGTTTACCACCTGCCGAGACATCGCTGGGTGCTTCAGCGAATATGCCTTTGGCGACAAATTTTTGATTACCTCTTTGATAGGTAAGATTAAAATGATCTTGTGGCTTGGCACGATTAAACAGATTTAATAATTCAGCAGCGTGTGCGATGGGTTTACCATTAAAAGCAAGCACCAGATCCCCCGCCCGAAGCCCTGCTTCTTCTGCAGGTGAGTCTGCCAACACACGGGTTAATAACGCCCCCTGTGGTCGTGCCAACCCATACATCAATGCCAAATTACGATCGACATCTTGCACCACCAACCCCAACGCAGCACGGCGTACTTTGCCATGATTTTTTAATTGTTCATAGATATGCAAGGCAGTATCAATGGGTATGGAAAACGACAAACCCATATAACCGCCTGTATCGCTAAAGATGTGTGAATTGACACCAATCACCTCACCTTTTTTGTTGAATAAAGGACCGCCTGAATTACCCTGATTTAGTGCGACATCTGACTGAATAAAAGGTGTGGTCGCCTCTGGAGTCATGTTGCGTGATTTGGCAGAAACAATGCCTGCCGATGCTGAATAATCAAAGCCAAAAGGCGAACCAATGGCAAGCACCGGCTCGCCCACACGCACCTCATCGCTTGATGCGACCAAGGCGGGGAAATGACTCCCTGCCACTTTTAGTACAGCAATGTCCGACGCCTCATCAGAACCAACAAGCACCGCATCTAGCTCCGTACGGTCATTTAGGGTAACGGTAATGCTGTCCGCCCCTTTGACAACATGATGATTGGTTAAGAGATAACCATCTGTCGTAATAAAAAAACCTGTGCCAAACCCATGTTCAATGGCAGGCAGTACCCCACGCTCGCCCAGATGCTCACGCAACACTCGAGCTTGTGGGCTAATCATATCATCTTCACTCACAGATCTGGTCGTAGAGACACGCACCACACCACTTGAGACTTGCTCCACCAAATCAGCAAAGTCCACCTGTACCACAGCTTGAGCAGACGGCACAACAAAGACATAGGGGGTCGCTGCCATTAAAGAAAGTACCGCACCCACAAGAGCAGACTTAACAAATATACGCATCTAATTATCCTCTTTTGATGGCACCTACTGACGACATCAACTCAAAATAAGAACCTTTCTTAGCCGTCTTCATGATTTAAAAACGCCCCAGTATCTTAAAAATACGCCCAGCCGTCAAGTCATCCTTATTAGTAAAAAAGTTGCCAACCCAGTAACAAAGTTACACAAAATTTGGTTACGCAAAATCCGATTGCACAAAATTTAGCCAAAAGCATTTTTAGATAAAAAAATAGGCTATTGATCAATCCGCCCCAAAACAATCCCCCATCGCCTGACGGATACGCTCACCCACCTCATCAACACTGCCATTGGCATCAACACGGCGAATACGGCTAGGATATTTGGCGTATTGATGTGCCAAACCTTGATACACTTTATCAAAAAAACTCGTATCCAACGATTCAAAACGGTCAGCTCGGCTACGCTTAGCAGCACGCTGCATACCTGTTAAGACATTCAAATCAAGCCATAAAGTAACATCAGGCAATCTGGGTACAAAATGAGCAATCATCAGCTCAATCTTAGCAAGTGCCTGCTCATCACCACCAAAGCGACCAAAACCCTGATACGCTACCGTACTATCAATGAATCGATCACATACCACCCATTTGCCCGCATCTAGGGCAGGCAATATCGTCTTATGCAGATGGTCGGCTCGAGCAGCAAACATAAGTAGTAGCTCGGTATCATCATTTAAGGTGCTATTCTTGTCCAACAAGATACCACGAATGATCTCCGCCACATCCGCCCCACCTGGCTCACGAGTACGCACATACTCAATACCAAGCGTATCAAGATGATGACAAAACCCATCAATCGCAGTGGTCTTTCCCACGCCTTCTGTCCCCTCAAAGCTGATGAATTTTGGCAGATGATTCATGGTTTATCCTCGTGTGATGTGATTGCACTAACTTGACTTGTTATCGGCTTTGCTTTGCCATGGCTGCACGATATTCAGCGACAGCACGATTATGCTCATCAAGTGTACGGCTAAACTTATGACCACCTTTTCCTGTTGCCACAAAAAACAGCACATCGGTCGCCTCAGGATTCATGGCAGCATCAATGGCAGCCTTAGATGGCAGGGCGATGGGAGTCGGTGGCAGACCGTGGATTTGGTAGGTGTTGTAATCGGTTTTTTCTTGAATGTTAGAACGGTAAATTTTACCATCATATCGGTCAAACAGCCCATAAATGATGGTTGGGTCAGTTTGTAATCGCATATTTTTACGCAGGCGGTTGATGAACACCGCTGCTACCTTGTGTCGCTCATCAGCAAATCCTGTTTCTTTTTCAATAATACTTGCCATGATGAGTGCTTCATAGCTATTATTATAAGGCAGACCCTGCTGACGATTCTCCCACGCCGCTGCCAGTGTTTTTTGTTGGTCATTATAGAGTTTTTGGAGAATCTGGCGGTCGGTTGTGCCACGGTCAAAAAAGTAAGTGTTGGGAGAAAATTGACCTTCCAAATTCCCATTGACTGCAGTAATGCCCAACGCCTTTGATACCGCTTCATTATCACGGCGTACCTCTGCCCACGAGTAGCCATCTGCCCTAGGGGTTAGAACTTCAAGCGTGATACCATCAGTGTTTTTTAGGGTGTGGTATAAATCTTTGACGGTCTTACCTTCAATAATCTGCACCTTGACCGTCTGGGCTTTTGTTCCTTGCACCAAGATACTCAACGCCTGCCTTAGGCTTGCCCCTGCAGGAATTTGGTAAACCCCTTCTTGTAGCGGTGTTCGTACAGCCAGTTTTAGATATAGCTTAGCAAGTACACCAGATGATAGAGATGAAGTTTGCCACTTATCCTCCGCCAACAGACCATAATAAGTATCGCCTTTTTTAACCTCTAGCATCTTTGCTGGTCTATCAGACTTGGCAAAAATGCTGGCATATACAACCACCGCACACCAAATCAATAGAGCCAAACTTACCAATCTTAGCCCCTTACCCTGTTTTGGTTTGGCGGTGTTTTTTCGGTGTCGTGTCGGTCTTTTTGGGGTAGATTTTTTTGAGTTGAGTTTTTTTGTGGACTTGGGCGATTTTGTCATGGTGGTCAATGGCTTATCAAGGACTAAAGTTGGCTACAGACTTAATATAACAGAAAATATCAACGATTACAGGGTAAGAACAACTGGGACAATAATCAAAAATAGCATCAAATGAGCGTTATTGTATCATGATTGGCTTAGTGTGGGTGCGTTTGATGATAAAGTTTTGTAAAAAAACCATTCATCTTTAATGGGTGTACGACACCATTTATTGTTAATGCAGATATCGGCATCACACCACGCACCGCATTACAAAACGCCAAACCATCAAGGTTCATCAAATCTTCATCAAGCAACACTCGCTCGGCAATGTCGTATTGGGTCATCAATACTCGCCGCATTACCCCATCAACACCACACGCCTGTACAGGCGGAGTATGCCACTTGCCATCTAGATGATACAGCACATTACTCATGCTACCACTGACCCACTCACCTGATGCACTCGCCACCAAGCCCTCAATAATGGCTGAATCATGCTGCTGATGGCAGTGCAATTCACGCTGAATAAACACCTGCTCGTGAGCACTGATGAGCTTTAATCCTAAAAATCGGCTCGTTCTAAGAGATAATCGCTCGGACAGACACACTGCCACGCCTGCCAACTGATAAGGAATGCCATCATAAAAAGACACGCCACTATAAATGGGCGATGGCATCAACTTTATCAACACCACCGCACGACCATCAGCATAGCCATAACCACGCACTGCCTGCCTATCTCTTGTGATGATGACCTTTAAGACACCCTCACCCATCTGAACTGCCAAATCTATCAACACCGCCAGCACACTCTTCACATCAAGCGACAGCTCAAAACGAGCAGATGACAGCGTTAGTCTATCTTGATGCCCATCAATACAAAGTATGCGTCCGTCATGCACGCCCATGGTGCTAAAAAAACCATCGCCGTACGCCAAGGCTCGACTGTCCATCACACCAGTCGTCTTAGTCAGTCGCCCATCATGCAACTCATAATATGCCATCGTCATGATCTACGCTCATCGGTTAAAGATGATGCGACATTGATAGTTTGTGCAGTTGGCAGACAGTACGCCTGCTACTTTGGTCGCATAGAGCCGATTGGGCTGATTTAACATACCTGCTACCAGACGCTCGCCCTCTTCGCCTGCGTACGTACCCATCATCGCATAGACTTTTTGGGCATAATCTATACTCGCTGTCTTTTGAGCATCATTATCCTTTGGGGCGGCATAATACCATAGCACTTCTAGCACCGCCTCAGACTCAATGACATAAAAAGGTGGTTCACTTTTGGTGGTAAAGCGGTATTTAGTGGCATGATTGCCATAAAAATCCAGCGATTGCTCACTGGTGGCAGTCGTACCCAGATGGCGTTTGATGCCCTCAAAGTCCAGCTGTTTTTTGGGCAATCTGCTCCATGTGTCAGTCTGATAGACAACAGGATCGTATCGCTTAGGCTCGCCATCATCTCGGATAAGCTGTTCGTCTGATGGAACAGGACGAAAAACCAAAAACAGTGCAATCGCCAAAGCGATGAATGCCACCATCAAAAAATATGGCAGTTTGGACTTATTAGACTGAGACTGATTGGCAGTAGGTGGGCTGATTTGGCTCATGATTTTGATAGGCTGATTGATGATAATGAATGAATCAATAAAGACGACTGGTATTGTACCTAAGTTTTAAAAAATTTGCTATTTTTTCAAAAATACAGTACAAAATACAGCACATTGTTTTATTCACCCATCACAACCACCAATACGGATTTTTATGCAACACTTTATCGTCATCGGCAATCCCATCAGCCACTCAAAAAGCCCACAAATTCATCACGCCTTTGCAGACAGCTTAGGTCTTGCCATCAGCTATCGCCGTCAGTTTTGCCCAACTGATGCAGACAGCTTTCGTGCGGTGGTAGAAGCCTTTTTTTGTGGTGGTGGTGTTGGGGCAAATGTAACCCTACCCTTTAAAGAAATTGCCTTTGAGCTGTGTAGCCCCATCAATGGCGGTGCTTTAAGTAGCTACGCTCAGAGTGCAAAAGCCGTGAACACGCTCGCCTTGCGTGATGGCAAATTATACGGCGACAACACCGATGGGCGTGGCTTGGTGGCAGATCTCATCGCCCAAAAGGTTGATTTGCAAGGCAAAAATATCGCCATCATTGGTGCAGGCGGAGCAACTCGTGGCGTGATTTTGCCACTCATGGAACAAGGGGCGACTCTGACTCTCTTTAATCGCACGCTCTTAAAAGCAACCAATCTAAAAGATGAGTTCGCCCCCCATGGCATGATTGGCGTACAGAGCCTAGATGCACTGGCAACTGGCGATTTTGACTACGATGTCATCATCAATGCCACAAGTGCCACCACGACAGGTCAGCAATTATCATTATCACCCAATCTAAAGGCTTGTGTCGCCTACGACATGATGTATGGCAAGCCATCGGCATTCTTGGCACATTTTGCCAAGCAAGGGGCACGCACTTTGGACGGCTATGGAATGCTCATTCATCAAGCCAAACTTGCCTTTGAGATGTGGACAGGCACACAATTGGATTTGGACAAAGTGGCATTAGAAAAATAGCGTATGAATAACTTTAATTTATAAAAAACAAACTTTTATATGAAAATAAATTAACGATTACAGAAAAATTAAGCCAATTTAAAAAATCTATTGTATAGTGCATACATGGCGATGATACGCATCGCTGATGAGTTATTCACTACAATTTTAGCCAACAAGGATTGCTTATGCTAACTTATAAAGCACCCGTAAGAGACATTAAGTTCTTGATGAATGAAGTGTTTGATTACCAAACACACTACCAAAATCTACCAAATGGGGCAGGTGCTGATGCCGAGACGGTGGATATGATTATACAGGGTTTTGCTGACTTTGCCGAAAATGTATTAGCACCGATTTATCAGCCGGCAGATGCTGAAGGCTGTCATTTTAAAGATGGCGAAGTTACCACGCCAAAGGGCTTTAAAGAAGCGTATCAAACCTTCGTTGAAGGGGGTTGGCAGGGCATTTCTTATCCAGAAGAGTTTGGTGGCATGAATCTGCCCATGTCGCTCAATCTGGTCAAATCTGAGATGATGGGCAGTGCCAACTGGCCGTGGGCGATGTACCCTGGATTGTCTATTGGTGCGGTAAATACCATCTTACAATATGGCGATGACACCCAAAAAGCCACTTACCTACCCAAGCTCATCTCAGGGGAATGGGCAGGAACAATGTGCCTAACCGAAGCACAATGTGGCACTGACCTAAATCAGATGAAGACTCGTGCCACCCCAAACGAAGACGGCTCTTATGCCATCACAGGCACCAAGATTTTTATCAGTGCAGGCGAACATGACCTAACCGAGAACATCGTTCATATCGTACTGGCTCGCCTACCTGATGCACCAGCAGGCACCAAAGGCATCTCACTATTCATCGTACCAAAATTCTTGGTAGATGCCGATGGCAAAATGGGCGAGCGTAATGCCGTATCTTGTGGCTCTATTGAACACAAAATGGGCATCTCTTCATCTGCCACCTGTGTGCTAAATTTTGATGGGGCGACAGGCTATCTGATTGGCGAACCAAACAAAGGGCTAAAAGCCATGTTCACTTACATGAACACCGCACGCATTGGCACAGGCATTCAGGGGCTTGCTCACATGGAGCTGGCATTTCAAAACGCCCTGCCCTATGCCAAAGAACGCCGCTCCATGCGTGCCTTATCAGGTGCCAAAGAGCCTGAGCAAGCAGGCGACGCCATCATTCATCATGCCGATGTTCGCCGTATGCTTCTCATCCAAAAGGCATTTAGCGAAGGTGGTCGCTCGATGATTTATCACTCGGCACGCTATGCTGACCATCTGGCGAATGCTGTGGTAGCAGACGATGAAGCAGCGATTAAAAAATGGGATGATAAACTGGGTTTTTATACCCCCATCTTAAAAGGGTTTTTGACCGAACTAAGCATTGAATGTGCCAAGCACGGACAACAGATCTACGGCGGACATGGCTACATCAAAGAAACAGGCATGGAACTCATCGCTCGTGATGCACGCATCGCCACCTTATACGAAGGAACAACAGGCGTGCAGGCTCTAGACTTGCTCGGTCGCAAGGTTCTACTACACGGTGGTGGCAAGGTCGTGCGAGACTATACCGCAGGCATCATGAAATGGTGTAGCGAATACGCCCTAGATAAGAACATGCGTCAATATGTCTGGGCCTTGACCAAGCTATGTGCCGAGTGGAATATGCTGACTGCTCGCCTACTACTGGCTGCTCGCAAAGACCGAGACATCGTCTCAGCAGCCTCTGATGACTACCTGATGTATTCAGGCTATGTGATGATGGCTTACCACTGGGCACGCATGGCAGCGGTTGCCTTTGACAAGATGAAAAATAGCGGTGAACAGCCACACGAATTTTATCTTGCCAAAACCCAGACCGCCGAATTTTATTTTGAAAAAATTCTACCACGCACCGATGCCCACGCCAACGCCATGACCACGCCAAGCGAAGTCATGACCAAGATGGATATTGAGCATTTTGCGTTTTTGGATTGATTGGTTTATTCCCATAAAAAGGCGGATTTTTTTCCGTCTTTTTATTGCCCAAGAGAATAAAATCCCTATTATACTCATACCGCTTTTTTGGAGAACATCATGAAAATATCACGCATCCTATTCACCCTACTACGGGCATTAGGCTTAGGCGTGGCAAGACCTGCGATGGCAGATGACTTTGTCACCGCTACCTCTTATTTAAACACCAAAAACTACGAGCAAGCCTTTGCTATTTTTAAAAGATTAGCCAAGCAAGGGCTTGTAGAAGCTCAATATAATCTGGGCAATATGTATCGTGGTGAAGATGGTATCAATCAGGACTATGAGCAGGCTCTCTCTTGGTATGAAAAGGCAGCCAAGCAAAGGGCATATCAATGCTCAACATAAGTTGGGTATGATGTACATCGGCGGAGAAGGCACAAGCCAAGATTATGACCAAGCGGTATATTGGCTTAAAAAGGCAGCCGAGCAAGGAGATGTACAGTCTCAAACCATTGTGGGTATGCTATATGCCATTGGCAAAGGCGTAAACCAAGATTATGTGCCGCCAAAGAGTGGTTTGGTAAAGCCCGTGATTTAGGATTCCAAGATGGCTGCGACGCCTATGAAATGCTGGGCGAACTAGAACAAACCCGCAGACTACACTCAATCAAATACAAAGGGCAGACATTCCTTATATCCTTTTTAGTTGCCAAAGACAGCAAAATCAGATATCATACATCAACACAATTTTTTGGAGCATATTATGAAAACATCACGCACCCTATCTGCCCTACTACTGGCACTCAGTCTAAGTGTGGCAGCACCTGCGATGGCAGATGACTTTGATACCGCTGTGTCTTATTTAAACACCCAAAACTATAAGCAAGCTCTCCCTATTTTTACAAAATTAGCTAATCAAGGGGACGCAAGGGCTCAATATGGTTTGGGTGTCATGTATGACAACGGACAGGGCATCAAAAAGAATGATGCTCAGGCGGTGGCTTGGTTTACAAAAGCCGCTGAGCAAGGGCTTGCAGAAGCTCAATATAATTTGGGCAATAAGTATGTCAATGGCGAAGGCGTACGCCAAAGCTATGCCCAAGCTCTAGCGTGGTACAACAAAGCCCAAGCCCAAGGGGTTGCACAAGCCGCCCATAATATCGGGGTGCTATATCTTAGTGGCGAAGGCATCAACCAAGATTATACCGCCGCCAAAGAGTGGTTTGGCAGAGCCTGTGATTTAGGATTCCAAGATGGCTGCAACACCTATAAAATGCTCAGCCAACGAGGCTACTAATCCACAGTCTACAGCGACCAAATGACCAATCAGGCTGTAATGGTCATCATTATAGCTAGTAGGTATGGTGGTATCTATCAGATACTAACAAAAGCCTGTACTTAATCAAAACAAAAAGGACGGATATGGTTTTTCCGTCCTTTTTGTTGCCAAAGAAAACAAAATCCTGTATCATCTCACGGATATTTAGCTATCTGGAGATACTGATGAGAACATCACGCACCCTATCTGCCCTACTACTGGCATTAGGCTTAAGTGTGGCAGCACCTGCGATGGCAGATGACTTTGATACCGCTGTGTCTTATGTAAACACCCAAAACTACGAGCAAGCCTTTGCTATTTTTAAAAAATTAGCCGAACAAGGGGATGCTGTAGCCCAAACTATCGTGGGTGCGATGTATGCCAAAGGCGAGGGTGTCAGCCAAGATTATGCCCAAACCCTAGCGTGGTATAACAAATCAGCCGAGCAAGGAGATGCAAACGCTCAACATAATCTGGGTAATATGTATCTTAGTGGAGAAGGTGTCAAGCAGGATTATGCTCAGGCGGTATCTTGGTATAAAAAGGCAGCCGAGCAAGGAGATGCAAACTCTCAAAACAATTTGGGTGTGATGTATGCAAATGGGCAAGGCGTCAAGCAGGATTATGCTCAGGCGGTATCTTGGTATAAGAAGGCAGCCGAGCAGGGACACACCAAGGCTCAATATAATCTAGGTATGATGTATGATAATGGGCAGGGCATACAACAAGACTTTACTCAAGCATTCTTTTGGTATAAAAAAGCAGCCGAGCAAGGGCATATAGAGGCTCAATATAATCTGGGCAATATGTATCTTAGTGGAGAAGGTGTCAAGCAGGATTATGCTCAGGCATTCTTATGGTTTAGACAGGCGGCCGAGCAAGGGCATACAGATGCTCAAAATAATTTGGGTAATATGTACGCTGTTGGACTGGGCGTAAACCAAAGCTATACCGAAGCCCTAGCATGGTATACACAAGCCCACACCCAAGGTAATACAAAAGTTGCTCAGAATATCGGAGTACTCTATTACAATGGTCAAGGCGTAAGCCAAGATTATGCCATCGCCAAAGAATGGTTTGGCAAAGCCTGTCAATCAGGATACCAAAACAGCTGTGATGCCTATGAAATGCTTAGCCAACAAGGCTACTAATCCACAGTCCACAACCTAAAAAAAGCGTGTCATGCACGCTTTTTTTAGGTTCATGACGACCTTAAGGGCGGATTTCCCCATGCCCTAATACCACCCATTTTTGGGAAGTCAAGCCATGCAATCCCACAGGACCACGAGCGTGGATTTTGTCCGTTGAAATACCAATCTCCGCCCCAAGCCCATATTCAAAGCCATCAGCGAAGCGACTTGACGCATTGACCATCACACTTGATGAATCCACCTCACGGATGAATTGTTGGGCATTAGGGTAGCTGTCTGTGATGATGACATCGGTATGATGACTGCCATAGTGGTTGATGTGGCAGATTGCCTCGTCCAGATTTGCCACGATTTTCACTGCCAGTTTTGGGGCGAGATATTCAGCATACCAGTCATCTTCGGTGGCGAGCGTCAGGTTCAGCGGATAATCCGCCAGCAGTGCCATTGACTGCTCACACACAAAAAACGCCATCTGTTCATCAACAGCACGCATCGCCATCAAAATCTGGGGAAGTACTGTCTTGGCAATGTTCTCATGAATGAGTAGGCTCTCCATCGCATTGCACGGAGCATAGCGAGAGGTTTTGGCATTGACGCAGACCTTGATTGCCATATTGACATCACAGCTTTCATCAACATAGGTGTGGCAGTTGCCATCTAGATGCTTAATCACAGGCACTTTTGCTCCCTTAGCGACCCGCTCAATCAGCCCCCTACCCCCTCGTGGAATCACCACATCAACGAACTCTGACATGCCAATCAAACTGTCCACCGCCATACGGTCGGTCGTCTCTAGCACCTGCACCGCCTCGCTTGGCAGTCCTGCTGATACCAATCCTTGTTTGACACAATTAGCGATGGCTTGATTAGAATAAAACGCCTCCGAACCACCACGCAAGATGATGGCATTGCCAGACTTGATGGCAAGGCTTGCCGCCTCCACCGTTACATTCGGACGGCTTTCATAAATCATGCCAATCACGCCAAGCGGTACACGCATCTTACCAAGTAAAATACCACTCGGACGATGGCTCATCTCGCTCATCTGACCAATCGGATCGGGCAAGCTAATCACATCATCTAGCGATGACAACATCGCCTCAAAACGACTCTCATTGATGATAAGGCGATCTAGTAACGCACTATCTAATCCTTGCTGTTTACCCTTTGCCACATCTTTGGCATTCTCAGCCAAGATGATGGATTGATTGGCAATCATCGCTGACTTGATGGCACTTAATGCGGTGTTTTTGGTGGCGGTATCCGCTGCTGCAAGCTGACGAGAGGCACGCTTGGCTTGCTCGCCCACCTCGTTCATGTATGTTTTGATGCTCATAAATCCCCCTTACCGGTCAATTTACCCTATCATAGCAATCACTGGCTAATTTTTCTATGCGAATTATTCATAAATACCAATAAATCATCAAAATTGTCAATAAATTTACCACAACCGCCCAAAATTTCGCTAAAATACAAAAAATTTCACCCAAAATCACAAAAATATTTGCCTTTTTTATGGTTTTGGCGAAAATATCCCAATCAACTTGTTATATTTCATCAACGAACCCAAAACTTTCGTTATCAAATCAAACCTTTTTTATTAAGTAACCAACATGATTGACACTCGCCCCATCGCCTTAGACCTGCAAGACATTCACAAAAACTACGGCTCACTGTCCGTACTCAAAGGCGTCTCTTTGACCGCCTATGATGGCGATGTCATCAGCATTCTAGGTTCGTCAGGTTCGGGCAAATCTACCTTGCTACGCTGTATTAACCTACTTGAAAAACCCACCAAAGGTAGCATCACCATCGGCAATGAAGCCTTAATCTTGACCGAGAAAAAAGGCGAATTGGTCGCCAAAAATCCAAGACAGCTAGAAAGTTTACGCTCAAAAATCGGCTTCGTATTCCAAAATTTCAACCTATGGCCACACAAAACCATCTTGGATAACATCATTGAAGGTCCAACCCAAGTACTCAAACAACCCAAAGATCAGGCAATCGCCGAAGCCGAACACCTGCTCAACAAGGTTGGTCTGCTTGACAAAAAAAATGCCTATCCTGACAATCTGTCAGGCGGTCAGCGTCAGCGTGTGGCAATCGCTCGTGCTTTGGCAATGAAGCCACAGGTGCTACTGTTTGATGAGCCGACCTCAGCATTAGACCCTGAGCTGGTCAATGAAGTGCTGTCTGTCATGCGTGGGCTGGCCGCAGAGGGTCGCACCATGCTCATCGTTACCCACGAGATGCGTTTTGCTCGTGAGGTATCAGATAAGATTGTGTTTTTACATCAAGGACGCATTGAAGAGATTGGCACGCCTGACGAGGTCTTTGATAACCCAAAATCTGAGCGTGTGCGTGAATTCATGGCATCGCATCGCTCTTAGGGTTTGACTTAAGGTTTGTTGTTCAAGTTCGTTTTTGGTACTTATTTTGTTAGTATTTGCTTATTAATATCTGTTTTGTTAATATCTACTTGTTAGTTTAAGGACATTTTATGTTATATAAATTCGCAGGCGTTACCGCCATCGCTCTTGCCCTAGTCGCTTGCAGTCAAGACAAGCCTGCCCAGACGACCGAACAGCGTCAGCTGACCATCGCCACCGAAGCGGCTTATCCCCCATTTAATGACACCGCTCCAGATGGCAAGATTGTCGGCTTTGATGTTGAGGTCATCAATGCCGTGTGTGCCGAAATCAACGCCAAATGCGACATTGTCGCCCAAGATTGGGAAGGTCTAATCCCTGGTCTTAATGCCAAAAAATACGACGCCATCATCGCAGGCATGTCCATCACTCCAGAACGCCTAGAGCAGGTGGATTTTACCGAGCCGTATTTTTCTAATACCATCGTTTGGCTATCTAAGACCGATGGTAGCTTCGACCCAAACAACATCACCAACAAAATCCTAGGTTCACAGCGTTCAACCACAGGGGCTGCCTATATCGCCGAAAAATATGACGGCAAAGATGGCAACACCGTCAAGCTCTACGACACCTACCTAAACGCCTATCTTGACCTAAAAGCAGGTCGTAACGCTGCTGTCATGGCAGAAAAAGTCTCTGCTGCCGAATGGCTAAAACAAGAACAGCAAGGCTTTGGCTTGGTCGGCGAAGAGATTGACAACAACGACAATCTGGGCATTGCGGTTCGCAAAGGCGACACCCTAAAAGATGAATTCAACCAAGCCCTTACCAAACTCAAAGAATCAGGTAAATTGGCAGAGATTGAAACTGCCAGTTTTCAATAATTCATCAGCCATCACTAGCGTGGCAATCAGCCCACGCTAAAACCAATCAAAAATAAGTAAGGGGCAATCATCATGAAACTAAAACTACTTAGCATATTGGCAATCAGCACCCTTGTTGTTGCCTGTAGCAATAATCAAGGGGCAGACGACAAGAGTGCAGCCACCACCGGCGAAAAACAAATCCGCATCGCCACCGAATCTAGCTTTAAGCCATTTAGCTACCTAGATGCCAGCGGTAACTTGGTGGGCTTTGAGATTGACCTAGCCAACGCCCTATGCCAAGAGATGGCCGCCAAATGCGATATCCAAAGCCAAGATTGGGACGGTCTGATTGTCGGTCTAAATGCCAAAAAATTTGATGCCGTCATGGCAGGTATGTCAGCGACCAGCGAGCGTGCCAAAGTGGTGGATTTTAGCGATTCGTATTTTAACAACACCCTAGTCCTGCTTGGTCAAAAAGGCGTTGAGCTCAATGCCAACACCCTAGATGACAAAAACATCGCCGTACAGCAGGCCACCGTTTCTGCCGACTACCTAACCAAAAACCACCCCAAAGCAACCATCAAAGCATACAGCACCCAAGACAATGCTTATCTTGATTTGACCGCTGGTCGTGTCGATGGTATGTTGTCAGACATCGTTCCTGCATTAGACTGGCTAAAAACCGAGCAAGGGGCTGATTTTGAAGTCAAAGGTGAACCGATTGACATCAACGACAGCGTCGCCATCGCCCTACGCAAAAATGACCCACTAAAAGACGAATTCAACACCGCTCTTGCCACCCTAAAACAAAACGGCAAATATGATGAGTTGGTGGATAAATATTTTGACAAAACCATCATCAAATAACCAAAATGGGCGTCAGCCACTTAACTTAACCACAAGAAATATTAACAGGAGGCAACAATCACTAATTAGCAACATAGCAGTTTTGTTACATCTACCCCCTGCTCTTGTCCATGCAGGCATCGTTGTGTTAGAGCCATCCAACTTCAACCAAGAGATGAATCGTTAACGCTTGGTCATATAAACAAAACTTAACAAAACACCCCATGACGAAGCCAAACAATGCCATGAGTCGTGTTTGGCTTACGAATAAATAGCAACATTTCATCAGTCATTATTATTTGTGAGCAAATTATGAATAAAAACCTAATGAAACAGCGCAACAAAAACCGTACCGCCCATACCAACAACTTTAGTATCCACATTCCAATAACATCCCTGACACTGGCAGTAATAACCACCCTACCCCTGATGACTACTAAGGCATATGCTCAGCAGGGATTTGTTCCTGCTGGCACTATAGCGGGGACAGGAGCTACTGCGGTTGGACAAGGGTCTCAAGCAATGGCAAATTTAGCTACTGCGGTTGGATCTGATGCCCAAGCAACAAAAGCGAGCTCTACTGCACTTGGTGCAGGTTCTAGAGCAACTCAAGGGACCTCTACTGCACTTGGTGCAAGTTCTCAAGCAATGGGACTGGATTCTACCGCACTTGGGCAAGGTTCTCAAGCATTGGAGCAAAACTCTACTGCGGTTGGACAAGGGGCTCAAGCAACAGCAGTAGGTACTATTGCACTTGGGAAAAGTGCTCAAGCAACAATGACAAGCTCTTTTGCACTTGGGCAGGGAGCTCAGGCAACAGGACAGAACGCTATTGCCATTGGTAACAATACTATGGTTCGGTCTGTAGGAGCTGTAGCACTTGGTCATGGCATCACCATTAGTAATGACTCTAATCATGCTGTGGTGCTTGGCAATGGGAGTACATATACTACACCCATGCCAACAGCAGATTACTCATTTATGCTTCCATCAGCCACCAATAGCTCCGGAGTGCGTACCACAATCAATTTTGCAGGAACTCGTCCAACATCAGCCGTTTCTATCGGTGCAAAACATCAAGAACGCCAAATCGTCCATGTCGCTGCTGGTCGTGTTACTGCAGACTCAACCGATGCGATCAACGGCTCTCAGTTATACGGCGTGCTAACTGCGATACAGAGCATAAAAATACCAGATGTATTAATTGGTGCTGGAGAGCCAAATACTCAAGGCAAAGAAGGTGATATCTACATTAACAGCACTACCGGAGATCTGTACAAAAAAACAGGAAATAGATGGGGTGCTAAAGTTGGAAGTCTCAAAGGTCCTAAAGGTGATAAAGGCGAAACTGGTCCGCAGGGTCCACAAGGTCCAGCTGGTGAAAAAGGCGAACAAGGGGAACAAGGTCCTAAGGGTGATAAAGGCGACACCGGTCCACAAGGCCCTAAAGGTGATAAAGGCGACACCGGTCCACAAGGTCCAGCAGGTCCAGCTGGTGAAAAAGGCGAACAAGGGGAACAAGGTCCTAAAGGTGAGAAAGGCGAAATTGGTCCAGCAGGTCCACAAGGTCCTAAGGGTGATAAAGGCGATATCGATCAAGCCACTAAGGATAAAATCCAACAAAGCATCAATGATGCCAAGACCGCCAATGACAAAGCTGTCATCGCTGATAATAAAGCCACCCAAGCACAACAAACAGCCAATACCAATGCTGCTAAAATCAGCAAAGGTCTGAATGTTAAAACTCAAGATAATAAAACCACCAACCACCAGTTAGGCGATACGATTACCATCACTGGTCAGTCGAACATTAGCACCAACACAGAGCAAGGCAGTGTTGTCGTATCATTAAATGACGATATTACTGTTAAATCGGCAACTGCTGAGCGTGTCGTGGCAGATCAGGTAGTAGTCGGTCCTGTCAGTATCGCAAAAGACACAGGCATCAATGCAGGTGGTCTGACCGTGCAGAATGTCGCTGATGGTCGTATCGCACCAGACAGCACAGATGCTATCAATGGTGGTCAGTTGTTGGGTGTTTATAACCACATCGATGAGCGTGTCTTTGGTATTGGCAACCGCATTGATGAGATCGAAGACCGCCTACAGGCAGGCATCGCAGGTAATCATGCAGCCATGTCATTACCACAAGCCACACTAGCAGGTCAATCGATGGTCTCAGTTGCACTGGGTGCATATGCCGATAAAGGTGCCATCGCCATCGGTTATTCTCGGCTAAGCGGTAGCGGACGAGTAACCTTGAAGTCGCATTTAAGTGCTGATACCAAAAAAAAGGTCGGTGCTGGCGTAGGTGTAGGCCTTGCGTGGTAACCCACCTTCTGTAATACCAATATACTAATAATGCCCGTGTGCTTTGCCCTATTTGGGCTAAAGCACACAGGTTAATTGTCTTTGGCAACACAATACAAAACCCCAACCACAGTAAGCCATTAGTAATAAAACAACAATTATTATTAATAGTAACAATAAAATAACAACTCTCTTTCATTATTTTATCCCCCCCCCTGCGGAGTAAATATTGTGGTAAAATACACCCATTTAAGCTAAATATATTAGCAATATTATCAATTAATAATATCAATTGATAATATTAATTGATAATATCAATTGATAATATTAATGAATAACAACTTAAGTTTGGGTTATAATCCAACAAAACACCCAAACAATTACACCAAGCAATGCACAGCAAGTTTGGTTCATAAAGGTTTGGTCATCAAACCGCATTGATTTTTTTAACCACCCTTGTAAAAATTCAGTCAACAAGGGTGGGCTAACTACGCTGGAATGAAAGTATGAATAAAGTCTATAAGGTTATTTTTAACCGCACCACACAAGTGTTTCAAGCTGTCTCTGAATTGGCTCGTGGTCATCAACGCACCCAAACCGGTAGCACATCATTAAGCAAAGACCCTACTCAAACAGGCAGTAGCTTTCATCTAAACCCAATTGCCAGTGCAATAGACTCTCTTAAACCAGCAGTTCGTTCGTTCGCCCTAACCACCCTACTGCTCAGCGGACTTAGCTTTTCTGGGAGCGTGTCGGCTCAGTTTTGGGAAGGTAGTAACAGTGGTGCAGAGAACTTGGTTTGGGGGGGGCGTAACGTAACCACTAATAACAGTAACATAACTGGCAATCCTGCACCTTATACTGGACGAGGAAACGTCAATGCCTATAACTCGATTGTGATCGGGCACAATACTTTCCTTGGCAAGTCAGGGGTTGCCGGTGCAAGTGTGCCAAACGCAAACGTGATTATCGGTCACGGGGCAATCGGACGGGGTGAGCAAGTTCAAAATGCGATTGCTTTAGGGGCAAGAGCGAATACTGGTGGTAACCAAACAATCTCTATCGGGGCAGACTCGACAACCGTGAGTAACGGCAACATCTCTATTGGTTCGCAAGCGTCCTCTAGGGACCCAAACTCTCTTGCTATCGGGACAGGGGCTAAATCAAGAGGCGGATCAGTAGCGATAGGTAACGCAGCAATAGCAGAGAATACGTCTATTGTGATTGGTTATAGCTCACAATCTAAGTCTAGCAACGGGACAGTACTGGGGATTGAAGCAGTCAATGCCAGTAATAACGGGACGGTTTTGGGTTTCCAAGCGAGGGTTAATGACAATTCACTAGATGGGATTGCAATAGGACGTTCTGCAACAGTTCAAGCCAGATCGCAAGGCGGTATTGCGATTGGTTCTGGCACGAATATTCAAGGTTTGAATTCTCTTGGTATAGGAACATCAGCTATAGCAAGAGGATCATCAGTGGCCATCGGTAGTTCAGCACGGGCGGATAACAGCTCTATCGTTATTGGTATAGGCTCAGTTGGCTTATCCACCAACGGTGTGGTGCTAGGGAATCAAGCAATCAACAATGGCAAAGACAGTACGGTTATCGGGTATGGGGCAAAGCTTTCCGGTGATGGGGCAGACAGATTCAGAGCAGGTCGGACTCGTGCATTAGAAAACTCCTTAGTTGTGGGGACAGATGCTCGTGCGTGGTCAGGATACTCGGTGGTGCTGGGGCGTGAGGCACAGGTTGGTGATGCTAATAATGATGCGGTTAGCGGTACAGCCGTAGGTGAGCGTGCCAAAGCACTTGCCTATCGTAGTACGGCACTGGGGAGTAATGCGTTGGTTAACGCCAGCGGAGACGGCGGTATCGCGATTGGTCGCTCTGCTTTATCAAATGCCTCACAAGGGATTGCGATTGGCTCGGGAGATGCAGATAGCGCTAACAACCCTGCAACGGTAAATGCAGAGGGGGGGGTTGCGATTGGGCATAACGCCAAGGTTGACACTGATCATATACGAGCAGTGGCGATAGGTTATAGTACAACTGCCGGTGGTGCGTATAACGTGGTCATCGGTAATGGAGCATCAGCATCTGGCAGTGAAAATGTGGCTATCGGTAGAAATTCAAATGCGACCGATGTGGGAGAGAGAAGTGATTTAGTAATTGGTAATAAGACCTTTAATGCGAATCAATGGCAAGGCTACAACAAGAAAAATTCTTTTGCGGTAGCTAGTGGGGGTAAAGAACGGGTTATTCAACATGTAGCGGCCGGTACGATTAGCCCCAACAGCACCGAAGCGATTAACGGCTCGCAGTTGTATCACATTGTAAATGGTATCGGGTTTGATGTGCATGATAATGCCGGTGCTAAAAAAGCAACCGTTGGTATTGGTAATAAACTGGAATTTAAGAAAGGGACGAATAACTTAGTTAGTGTTACGGTGAATAACAAAGGGGGTACAAACGGCTCAAAACAAAATGCAGAAGTCGTATTTGATGTCATAACGCAGGAGCTTGACAGTGCAAATAATAAAACAAAGGTAACGGCTGCGAGAGGTCCAGCAGGTTTGGCGAAGTCTGCTGATGTGGCACAGGCGATTAACGATGTGGCAGAAGCGTTACAAAAGGATATAAAAAACATTGGCGTAAGCTGGAAGCTGGCTACAAAAGCCGGCACAGGTGGTACAGCGAATAACAAACAGCATACAATCACATCTAATAAGACAGTAACATTCCAAGCCGGTAAAAACATAGCACTGACACAGACAGATGGAACCATCGATATTGCCGTAAGTGATACGCCAAGCTTTACATCAATGAGTACAAGCGGTGCTGCGACGATTGGTGGGAAATTAACGGCTCGAGGTGGTTTGGATGTGACCGGCGATACCACGCTTAGAGGTACCACTGCAAGTACGTTGAATGTGACCGGTGCGACCACGCTTGGAACTACCACGCTTGGAAGTACCACTGCAAATAGTTTGACCGTGACGAACACGGCAAATGTTGGTGGTATGCTAAATGCCAACGGTGGTTTGACGGTAGCAAATAGAAAAACGGTTGATTTTAATAATAATAGACTGACTGAGGTGGGTGATGCTACAGCTGATACTGATGCCGTCAATAAGAAACAGCTGGATGCTTGGGCTGACAAAGGGATAAAGTTTTGGGGTGATTCAAACAAAAACGGACAACATCTCACACGTCAGTTGGGCATGGACATAAAAATTACCGGCGGTGCTAATGAGGGTCAGTTGACTGATAACAATATTGGGGTGGTTGTTGGTAACAAGGGATTGGAAGTAAAACTATCCAAAACACTAACTGGGCTAACTTCAGTAACAACAAACTCACTAACAGTCAATAATGGTGCCACCTTTAAACAAGGCATAACCTTAGGTAATGCCAACAATGGTCCGAAGATTGTTAATAATGGTGATGCCATCAAGGTTCAGAAGAACGGAGGAGGGTATGCTCGAATCACCAATATTTGGGACGGTAAAGATGCTTTTGATGCAGTCAATAAAGGGCAGTTGGACGAGCTGGCTAATACAGGATTACAGTTTGAAGGTGATTCAGCTAGTGATGTTGCCACTCGCAAGTTAGGCCAAAAACTGAATATTACCGGCGGTGCTAATAGGGATAAGTTGACTAATAATAATATTGGGGTGGTTGGTGGTAGTAATGGTCTGGTTGTAAAACTTGCCAAGAATCTTAAAGGCTTAGAGTCAGTAGAGACGAAGACACTTACAACCACCGGTCGTATTACAGCCGGTGGTGGTTTGACAGTGACTACTGGGGGCTTGACTGTTCAGGCTGGTAAAACCAACTTGAACGGTGGCTTGACAGTAACCGGTGACACAAAAGTTGCTAAACTAACAGCAACCGGTGATACACAAGTTGTTAAGCTAACAGCAACTGGTGATACCTCGCTTCAAAACACCAATGTTGGTGGTACGCTGAATGTGACTGGCTCAACCAATTTGACCAATGGCTTGACAGTGGCCGGTAATACAAATGTTGCTAACCTAACAGCGACCGGTAATACATCGCTTAACACAATTACTACGACAGGTGCTGCGACCATCAACGGTACGCTAAATGCCAACGGTGGTTTGACGGTAGCAAGTAGACAAACGGTTAATTTTAATAATAATCAACTGGCTAATGTGGGTAATGCTACAGCAGATCATCATGCCGTCAATAAGAAGCAGTTGGACGAGCTGGCTAACAAAGGGATAAAGTTTTTGGGTGATTCAACCGTTGTCGGTCAACATCTCACACGTAGGTTGGACACGGACATAAGAATTACCGGCGGTGCTAATGAGAATCAGTTGACTGATAACAATATTGGGGTGGTTGTTGGTACTGACAATCTGGTTGTCAAACTTGCCAAGAATCTTAAAGGCTTAGAGTCAGTAGAGACGAAGACACTTACAACCACCGGTCGTATTACAGCCGGTGGTGGTTTGACAGTGACTACTGGGGGCTTGACTGTTCAGGCTGGTAAAACCAACTTGAACGGTGGCTTGACAGTAACCGGTGACACAAAAGTTGCTAAACTAACAGCAACCGGTGACACAAAAGTTGCTAAACTAACAGCAACCGGTGATACACAAGTTGTTAAGCTAACAGCAACTGGTGATACCTCGCTTCAAAACACCAATGTTGGTGGTACGCTGAATGTGACTGGCTCAACCAATTTGACCAATGGCTTGACAGTGGCCGGTAATACAAATGTTGCTAACCTAACAGCGACCGGTAATACATCGCTTAACACAATTACTACGACAGGTGCTGCGACCATCAACGGTACGCTAAATGCCAACGGTGGTTTGACGGTAGCAAGTAGACAAACGGTTAATTTTAATAATAATCAACTGGCTAATGTGGGTAATGCTACAGCAGATCATCATGCCGTCAATAAGAAGCAGTTGGACGAGCTGGCTAACAAAGGGATAAAGTTTTTGGGTGATTCAACCGTTGTCGGTCAACATCTCACACGTAGGTTGGACACGGACATAAGAATTACCGGCGGTGCTAATGAGAATCAGTTGACTGATAACAATATTGGGGTGGTTGTTGGTACTGACAATCTGGTTGTCAAACTTGCCAAGAATCTTAAAGGCTTAGAGTCAGTAGAGACGAAGACACTTACAACCACCGGTCGTATTACAGCCGGTGGTGGTTTGACAGTGACTACTGGGGGCTTGACTGTTCAGGCTGGTAAAACCAACTTGAACGGTGGCTTGACAGTAACCGGTGACACAAAAGTTGCTAAACTAACAGCAACCGGTGATACACAAGTTGTTAAGCTAACAGCAACTGGTGATACCTCGCTTCAAAACACCAATGTTGGTGGTACGCTGACTGTGGGTGGTGCTACGACCTTTAATGGTACGGTTAATGCAACTCAAGGCTTGACAGTGACCGGTGGTGCAACGCTAGATAGTGCAAATATTACCGATACCCTGACTGTGGGTGGTGCTACGACCTTTAATGGTACGGTTAATGCAACTCAAGGCTTGAATGTAACCGGCTCAACCAACTTGAACGGTGATTTAACCGTAACTAATGGTACTACCACTGTTGAGGCATTAACAGCGAGTGGAGAAACAAGACTTCAAGAATTAATCGTTGGGGGTCAAGCACAGTTTACAGATTCACTGGTTGTTGAGAAGCAAGCAACCTTTAAAGAGGGCATAACCTTAGGTAATGCTAATGATGGTCCGAAGATTGTGCGTGACGGCAATAATATCAAAGTTCAGAAGAGCGATGACTCTCCTACGAAGATCACCAATGTGGCTGCTGGTGACGCTCCTAATGATGCGGTTAACTTTGAACAGTTTGAAGCGAAAGCTGGGGAAATTACCGATAAAGGATTGAAGTTTGTTGGTGATGATGGTAATAAAGTTCATCGTAAATTAGGCGATACACTGAAGATTGTTGGTGAAGCTGATAAGGATGAATTAACCGAAAGAAATATCGGGGTGGTGAAAAACACTTCAGATGACGGTTTGATAGTAAAACTTGCTAAATCGTTGACTGGCTTGACTAAGGTGTCGACGCAGTCGTTGGAAGTGACTAACGATGCGACTATTGGTGGTGGTTTGACGGTGAATAATGGTTTGACGGTAACTGCCGGTGAAACCAAGCTTCAAAACACCAATGTTGGTGGTACGCTGACTGTGGGTGGTGCTACGACCTTTAATGGTACGGTTAATGCAACTCAAGGCTTGACAGTGACCGGTGGTGCAACGCTAGATAGTGCAAATATTACCGATACCCTGACTGTGGGTGGTGCTACGACCTTTAATGGTACGGTTAATGCAACTCAAGGCTTGACAGTGACCGGTGGTGCAACGCTAGATAGTGCAAATATTACCGATACCCTGACTGTGGGTGGTGCTACGACCTTTAATGGTACGGTTAATGCAACTCAAGGCTTGAATGTAACCGGCTCAACCAACTTGAACGGTGATTTAACCGTAACTAATGGTACTACCACTGTTGAGGCATTAACAGCGAGTGGAGAAACAAGACTTCAAGAATTAATCGTTGGGGGTCAAGCACAGTTTACAGATTCACTGGTTGTTGAGAAGCAAGCAACCTTTAAAGAGGGCATAACCTTAGGTAATGCTAATGATGGTCCGAAGATTGTGCGTGACGGCAATAATATCAAAGTTCAGAAGAGCGATGACTCTCCTACGAAGATCACCAATGTGGCTGCTGGTGACGCTCCTAATGATGCGGTTAACTTTGAACAGTTTGAAGCGAAAGCTGGGGAAATTACCGATAAAGGATTGAAGTTTGTTGGTGATGATGGTAATAAAGTTCATCGTAAATTAGGCGATACACTGAAGATTGTTGGTGAAGCTGATAAGGATGAATTAACCGAAAGAAATATCGGGGTGGTGAAAAACACTTCAGATGACGGTTTGATAGTAAAACTTGCTAAATCGTTGACTGGCTTGACTAAGGTGTCGACGCAGTCGTTGGAAGTGACTAACGATGCGACTATTGGTGGTGGTTTGACGGTGAATAATGGTTTGACGGTAACTGCCGGTGAAACCAAGCTTCAAAACACCAATGTTGGTGGTACGCTGACTGTGGGTGGTGCTACGACCTTTAATGGTACGGTTAATGCAACTCAAGGCTTGACAGTGACCGGTGGTGCAACGCTAGATAGTGCAAATATTACCGATACCCTGACTGTGGGTGGTGCTACGACCTTTAATGGTACGGTTAATGCAACTCAAGGCTTGAATGTAACCGGCTCAACCAACTTGAACGGTGATTTAACCGTAACTAATGGTACTACCACTGTTGAGGCATTAACAGCGAGTGGAGAAACAAGACTTCAAGAATTAATCGTTGGGGGTCAAGCACAGTTTACAGATTCACTGGTTGTTGAGAAGCAAGCAACCTTTAAAGAGGGCATAACCTTAGGTAATGCTAATGATGGTCCGAAGATTGTGCGTGACGGCAATAATATCAAAGTTCAGAAGAGCGATGACTCTCCTACGAAGATCACCAATGTGGCTGCTGGTGACGCTCCTAATGATGCGGTTAACTTTGAACAGTTTGAAGCGAAAGCTGGGGAAATTACCGATAAAGGATTGAAGTTTGTTGGTGATGATGGTAATAAAGTTCATCGTAAATTAGGCGATACACTGAAGATTGTTGGTGAAGCTGATAAGGATGAATTAACCGAAAGAAATATCGGGGTGGTGAAAAACACTTCAGATGACGGTTTGATAGTAAAACTTGCTAAATCGTTGACTGGCTTGACTAAGGTGTCGACGCAGTCGTTGGAAGTGACTAACGATGCGACTATTGGTGGTGGTTTGACGGTGAATAATGGTTTGACGGTAACTGCCGGTGAAACCAAGCTTCAAAACACCAATGTTGGTGGTACGCTGACTGTGGGTGGTGCTACGACCTTTAATGGTACGGTTAATGCAACTCAAGGCTTGACAGTGACCGGTGGTGCAACGCTAGATAGTGCAAATATTACCGATACCCTGACTGTGGGTGGTGCTACGACCTTTAATGGTACGGTTAATGCAACTCAAGGCTTGAATGTAACCGGCTCAACCAACTTGAACGGTGATTTAACCGTAACTAATGGTACTACCACTGTTGAGGCATTAACAGCGAGTGGAGAAACAAGACTTCAAGAATTAATCGTTGGGGGTCAAGCACAGTTTACAGATTCACTGGTTGTTGAGAAGCAAGCAACCTTTAAAGAGGGCATAACCTTAGGTAATGCTAATGATGGTCCGAAGATTGTGCGTGACGGCAATAATATCAAAGTTCAGAAGAGCGATGACTCTCCTACGAAGATCACCAATGTGGCTGCTGGTGACGCTCCTAATGATGCGGTTAACTTTGAACAGTTTGAAGCGAAAGCTGGGGAAATTACCGATAAAGGATTGAAGTTTGTTGGTGATGATGGTAATAAAGTTCATCGTAAATTAGGCGATACACTGAAGATTGTTGGTGAAGCTGATAAGGATGAATTAACCGAAAGAAATATCGGGGTGGTGAAAAACACTTCAGATGACGGTTTGATAGTAAAACTTGCTAAATCGTTGACTGGCTTGACTAAGGTGTCGACGCAGTCGTTGGAAGTGACTAACGATGCGACTATTGGTGGTGGTTTGACGGTGAATAATGGTTTGACGGTAACTGCCGGTGAAACCAAGCTTCAAAACACCAATGTTGGTGGTACGCTGACTGTGGGTGGTGCTACGACCTTTAATGGTACGGTTAATGCAACTCAAGGCTTGACAGTGACCGGTGGTGCAACGCTAGATAGTGCAAATATTACCGATACCCTGACTGTGGGTGGTGCTACGACCTTTAATGGTACGGTTAATGCAACTCAAGGCTTGAATGTAACCGGCTCAACCAACTTGAACGGTGATTTAACCGTAACTAATGGTACTACCACTGTTGAGGCATTAACAGCGAGTGGAGAAACAAGACTTCAAGAATTAATCGTTGGGGGTCAAGCACAGTTTACAGATTCACTGGTTGTTGAGAAGCAAGCAACCTTTAAAGAGGGCATAACCTTAGGTAATGCTAATGATGGTCCGAAGATTGTGCGTGACGGCAATAATATCAAAGTTCAGAAGAGCGATGACTCTCCTACGAAGATCACCAATGTGGCTGCTGGTGACGCTCCTAATGATGCGGTTAACTTTGAACAGTTTGAAGCGAAAGCTGGGGAAATTACCGATAAAGGATTGAAGTTTGTTGGTGATGATGGTAATAAAGTTCATCGTAAATTAGGCGATACACTGAAGATTGTTGGTGAAGCTGATAAGGATGAATTAACCGAAAGAAATATCGGGGTGGTGAAAAACACTTCAGATGACGGTTTGATAGTAAAACTTGCTAAATCGTTGACTGGCTTGACTAAGGTGTCGACGCAGTCGTTGGAAGTGACTAACGATGCGACTATTGGTGGTGGTTTGACGGTGAATAATGGTTTGACGGTAACTGCCGGTGAAACCAAGCTTCAAAACACCAATGTTGGTGGTACGCTGACTGTGGGTGGTGCTACGACCTTTAATGGTACGGTTAATGCAACTCAAGGCTTGACAGTGACCGGTGGTGCAACGCTAGATAGTGCAAATATTACCGATACCCTGACTGTGGGTGGTGCTACGACCTTTAATGGTACGGTTAATGCAACTCAAGGCTTGACAGTGACCGGTGGTGCAACGCTAGATAGTGCAAATATTACCGATACCCTGACTGTGGGTGGTGCTACGACCTTTAATGGTACGGTTAATGCAACTCAAGGCTTGAATGTAACCGGCTCAACCAACTTGAACGGTGATTTAACCGTAACTAATGGTACTACCACTGTTGAGGCATTAACAGCGAGTGGAGAAACAAGACTTCAAGAATTAATCGTTGGGGGTCAAGCACAGTTTACAGATTCACTGGTTGTTGAGAAGCAAGCAACCTTTAAAGAGGGCATAACCTTAGGTAATGCTAATGATGGTCCGAAGATTGTGCGTGACGGCAATAATATCAAAGTTCAGAAGAGCGATGACTCTCCTACGAAGATCACCAATGTGGCTGCTGGTGACGCTCCTAATGATGCGGTTAACTTTGAACAGTTTGAAGCGAAAGCTGGGGAAATTACCGATAAAGGATTGAAGTTTGTTGGTGATGATGGTAATAAAGTTCATCGTAAATTAGGCGATACACTGAAGATTGTTGGTGAAGCTGATAAGGATGAATTAACCGAAAGAAATATCGGGGTGGTGAAAAACACTTCAGATGACGGTTTGATAGTAAAACTTGCTAAATCGTTGACTGGCTTGACTAAGGTGTCGACGCAGTCGTTGGAAGTGACTAACGATGCGACTATTGGTGGTGGTTTGACGGTGAATAATGGTTTGACGGTAACTGCCGGTGAAACCAAGCTTCAAAACACCAATGTTGGTGGTACGCTGACTGTGGGTGGTGCTACGACCTTTAATGGTACGGTTAATGCAACTCAAGGCTTGACAGTGACCGGTGGTGCAACGCTAGATAGTGCAAATATTACCGATACCCTGACTGTGGGTGGTGCTACGACCTTTAATGGTACGGTTAATGCAACTCAAGGCTTGACAGTGACCGGTGGTGCAACGCTAGATAGTGCAAATATTACCGATACCCTGACTGTGGGTGGTGCTACGACCTTTAATGGTACGGTTAATGCAACTCAAGGCTTGACAGTGACCGGTGGTGCAACGCTAGATAGTGCAAATATTACCGATACCCTGACTGTGGGTGGTGCTACGACCTTTAATGGTACGGTTAATGCAACTCAAGGCTTGAATGTAACCGGCTCAACCAACTTGAACGGTGATTTAACCGTAACTAATGGTACTACCACTGTTGAGGCATTAACAGCGAGTGGAGAAACAAGACTTCAAGAATTAATCGTTGGGGGTCAAGCACAGTTTACAGATTCACTGGTTGTTGAGAAGCAAGCAACCTTTAAAGAGGGCATAACCTTAGGTAATGCTAATGATGGTCCGAAGATTGTGCGTGACGGCAATAATATCAAAGTTCAGAAGAGCGATGACTCTCCTACGAAGATCACCAATGTGGCTGCTGGTGACGCTCCTAATGATGCGGTTAACTTTGAACAGTTTGAAGCGAAAGCTGGGGAAATTACCGATAAAGGATTGAAGTTTGTTGGTGATGATGGTAATAAAGTTCATCGTAAATTAGGCGATACACTGAAGATTGTTGGTGAAGCTGATAAGGATGAATTAACCGAAAGAAATATCGGGGTGGTGAAAAACACTTCAGATGACGGTTTGATAGTAAAACTTGCTAAATCGTTGACTGGCTTGACTAAGGTGTCGACGCAGTCGTTGGAAGTGACTAACGATGCGACTATTGGTGGTGGTTTGACGGTGAATAATGGTTTGACGGTAACTGCCGGTGAAACCAAGCTTCAAAACACCAATGTTGGTGGTACGCTGACTGTGGGTGGTGCTACGACCTTTAATGGTACGGTTAATGCAACTCAAGGCTTGACAGTGACCGGTGGTGCAACGCTAGATAGTGCAAATATTACCGATACCCTGACTGTGGGTGGTGCTACGACCTTTAATGGTACGGTTAATGCAACTCAAGGCTTGACAGTGACCGGTGGTGCAACGCTAGATAGTGCAAATATTACCGATACCCTGACTGTGGGTGGTGCTACGACCTTTAATGGTACGGTTAATGCAACTCAAGGCTTGACAGTGACCGGTGGTGCAACGCTAGATAGTGCAAATATTACCGATACCCTGACTGTGGGTGGTGCTACGACCTTTAATGGTACGGTTAATGCAACTCAAGGCTTGAATGTAACCGGCTCAACCAACTTGAACGGTGATTTAACCGTAACTAATGGTACTACCACTGTTGAGGCATTAACAGCGAGTGGAGAAACAAGACTTCAAGAATTAATCGTTGGGGGTCAAGCACAGTTTACAGATTCACTGGTTGTTGAGAAGCAAGCAACCTTTAAAGAGGGCATAACCTTAGGTAATGCTAATGATGGTCCGAAGATTGTGCGTGACGGCAATAATATCAAAGTTCAGAAGAGCGATGACTCTCCTACGAAGATCACCAATGTGGCTGCTGGTGACGCTCCTAATGATGCGGTTAACTTTGAACAGTTTGAAGCGAAAGCTGGGGAAATTACCGATAAAGGATTGAAGTTTGTTGGTGATGATGGTAATAAAGTTCATCGTAAATTAGGCGATACACTGAAGATTGTTGGTGAAGCTGATAAGGATGAATTAACCGAAAGAAATATCGGGGTGGTGAAAAACACTTCAGATGACGGTTTGATAGTAAAACTTGCTAAATCGTTGACTGGCTTGACTAAGGTGTCGACGCAGTCGTTGGAAGTGACTAACGATGCGACTATTGGTGGTGGTTTGACGGTGAATAATGGTTTGACGGTAACTGCCGGTGAAACCAAGCTTCAAAACACCAATGTTGGTGGTACGCTGACTGTGGGTGGTGCTACGACCTTTAATGGTACGGTTAATGCAACTCAAGGCTTGACAGTGACCGGTGGTGCAACGCTAGATAGTGCAAATATTACCGATACCCTGACTGTGGGTGGTGCTACGACCTTTAATGGTACGGTTAATGCAACTCAAGGCTTGACAGTGACCGGTGGTGCAACGCTAGATAGTGCAAATATTACCGATACCCTGACTGTGGGTGGTGCTACGACCTTTAATGGTACGGTTAATGCAACTCAAGGCTTGACAGTGACCGGTGGTGCAACGCTAGATAGTGCAAATATTACCGATACCCTGACTGTGGGTGGTGCTACGACCTTTAATGGTACGGTTAATGCAACTCAAGGCTTGAATGTAACCGGCTCAACCAACTTGAACGGTGATTTAACCGTAACTAATGGTACTACCACTGTTGAGGCATTAACAGCGAGTGGAGAAACAAGACTTCAAGAATTAATCGTTGGGGGTCAAGCACAGTTTACAGATTCACTGGTTGTTGAGAAGCAAGCAACCTTTAAAGAGGGCATAACCTTAGGTAATGCTAATGATGGTCCGAAGATTGTGCGTGACGGCAATAATATCAAAGTTCAGAAGAGCGATGACTCTCCTACGAAGATCACCAATGTGGCTGCTGGTGACGCTCCTAATGATGCGGTTAACTTTGAACAGTTTGAAGCGAAAGCTGGGGAAATTACCGATAAAGGATTGAAGTTTGTTGGTGATGATGGTAATAAAGTTCATCGTAAATTAGGCGATACACTGAAGATTGTTGGTGAAGCTGATAAGGATGAATTAACCGAAAGAAATATCGGGGTGGTGAAAAACACTTCAGATGACGGTTTGATAGTAAAACTTGCTAAATCGTTGACTGGCTTGACTAAGGTGTCGACGCAGTCGTTGGAAGTGACTAACGATGCGACTATTGGTGGTGGTTTGACGGTGAATAATGGTTTGACGGTAACTGCCGGTGAAACCAAGCTTCAAAACACCAATGTTGGTGGTACGCTGACTGTGGGTGGTGCTACGACCTTTAATGGTACGGTTAATGCAACTCAAGGCTTGACAGTGACCGGTGGTGCAACGCTAGATAGTGCAAATATTACCGATACCCTGACTGTGGGTGGTGCTACGACCTTTAATGGTACGGTTAATGCAACTCAAGGCTTGACAGTGACCGGTGGTGCAACGCTAGATAGTGCAAATATTACCGATACCCTGACTGTGGGTGGTGCTACGACCTTTAATGGTACGGTTAATGCAACTCAAGGCTTGAATGTAACCGGCTCAACCAACTTGAACGGTGATTTAACCGTAACTAATGGTACTACCACTGTTGAGGCATTAACAGCGAGTGGAGAAACAAGACTTCAAGAATTAATCGTTGGGGGTCAAGCACAGTTTACAGATTCACTGGTTGTTGAGAAGCAAGCAACCTTTAAAGAGGGCATAACCTTAGGTAATGCTAATGATGGTCCGAAGATTGTGCGTGACGGCAATAATATCAAAGTTCAGAAGAGCGATGACTCTCCTACGAAGATCACCAATGTGGCTGCTGGTGACGCTCCTAATGATGCGGTTAACTTTGAACAGTTTGAAGCGAAAGCTGGGGAAATTACCGATAAAGGATTGAAGTTTGTTGGTGATGATGGTAATAAAGTTCATCGTAAATTAGGCGATACACTGAAGATTGTTGGTGAAGCTGATAAGGATGAATTAACCGAAAGAAATATCGGGGTGGTGAAAAACACTTCAGATGACGGTTTGATAGTAAAACTTGCTAAATCGTTGACTGGCTTGACTAAGGTGTCGACGCAGTCGTTGGAAGTGACTAACGATGCGACTATTGGTGGTGGTTTGACGGTGAATAATGGTTTGACGGTAACTGCCGGTGAAACCAAGCTTCAAAACACCAATGTTGGTGGTACGCTGACTGTGGGTGGTGCTACGACCTTTAATGGTACGGTTAATGCAACTCAAGGCTTGACAGTGACCGGTGGTGCAACGCTAGATAGTGCAAATATTACCGATACCCTGACTGTGGGTGGTGCTACGACCTTTAATGGTACGGTTAATGCAACTCAAGGCTTGAATGTAACCGGCTCAACCAACTTGAACGGTGATTTAACCGTAACTAATGGTACTACCACTGTTGAGGCATTAACAGCGAGTGGAGAAACAAGACTTCAAGAATTAATCGTTGGGGGTCAAGCACAGTTTACAGATTCACTGGTTGTTGAGAAGCAAGCAACCTTTAAAGAGGGCATAACCTTAGGTAATGCTAATGATGGTCCGAAGATTGTGCGTGACGGCAATAATATCAAAGTTCAGAAGAGCGATGACTCTCCTACGAAGATCACCAATGTGGCTGCTGGTGACGCTCCTAATGATGCGGTTAACTTTGAACAGTTTGAAGCGAAAGCTGGGGAAATTACCGATAAAGGATTGAAGTTTGTTGGTGATGATGGTAATAAAGTTCATCGTAAATTAGGCGATACACTGAAGATTGTTGGTGAAGCTGATAAGGATGAATTAACCGAAAGAAATATCGGGGTGGTGAAAAACACTTCAGATGACGGTTTGATAGTAAAACTTGCTAAATCGTTGACTGGCTTGACTAAGGTGTCGACGCAGTCGTTGGAAGTGACTAACGATGCGACTATTGGTGGTGGTTTGACGGTGAATAATGGTTTGACGGTAACTGCCGGTGAAACCAAGCTTCAAAACACCAATGTTGGTGGTACGCTGACTGTGGGTGGTGCTACGACCTTTAATGGTACGGTTAATGCAACTCAAGGCTTGACAGTGACCGGTGGTGCAACGCTAGATAGTGCAAATATTACCGATACCCTGACTGTGGGTGGTGCTACGACCTTTAATGGTACGGTTAATGCAACTCAAGGCTTGACAGTGACCGGTGGTGCAACGCTAGATAGTGCAAATATTACCGATACCCTGACTGTGGGTGGTGCTACGACCTTTAATGGTACGGTTAATGCAACTCAAGGCTTGACAGTGACCGGTGGTGCAACGCTAGATAGTGCAAATATTACCGATACCCTGACTGTGGGTGGTGCTACGACCTTTAATGGTACGGTTAATGCAACTCAAGGCTTGAATGTAACCGGCTCAACCAACTTGAACGGTGATTTAACCGTAACTAATGGTACTACCACTGTTGAGGCATTAACAGCGAGTGGAGAAACAAGACTTCAAGAATTAATCGTTGGGGGTCAAGCACAGTTTACAGATTCACTGGTTGTTGAGAAGCAAGCAACCTTTAAAGAGGGCATAACCTTAGGTAATGCTAATGATGGTCCGAAGATTGTGCGTGACGGCAATAATATCAAAGTTCAGAAGAGCGATGACTCTCCTACGAAGATCACCAATGTGGCTGCTGGTGACGCTCCTAATGATGCGGTTAACTTTGAACAGTTTGAAGCGAAAGCTGGGGAAATTACCGATAAAGGATTGAAGTTTGTTGGTGATGATGGTAATAAAGTTCATCGTAAATTAGGCGATACACTGAAGATTGTTGGTGAAGCTGATAAGGATGAATTAACCGAAAGAAATATCGGGGTGGTGAAAAACACTTCAGATGACGGTTTGATAGTAAAACTTGCTAAATCGTTGACTGGCTTGACTAAGGTGTCGACGCAGTCGTTGGAAGTGACTAACGATGCGACTATTGGTGGTGGTTTGACGGTGAATAATGGTTTGACGGTAACTGCCGGTGAAACCAAGCTTCAAAACACCAATGTTGGTGGTACGCTGACTGTGGGTGGTGCTACGACCTTTAATGGTACGGTTAATGCAACTCAAGGCTTGACAGTGACCGGTGGTGCAACGCTAGATAGTGCAAATATTACCGATACCCTGACTGTGGGTGGTGCTACGACCTTTAATGGTACGGTTAATGCAACTCAAGGCTTGACAGTGACCGGTGGTGCAACGCTAGATAGTGCAAATATTACCGATACCCTGACTGTGGGTGGTGCTACGACCTTTAATGGTACGGTTAATGCAACTCAAGGCTTGAATGTAACCGGCTCAACCAACTTGAACGGTGATTTAACCGTAACTAATGGTACTACCACTGTTGAGGCATTAACAGCGAGTGGAGAAACAAGACTTCAAGAATTAATCGTTGGGGGTCAAGCACAGTTTACAGATTCACTGGTTGTTGAGAAGCAAGCAACCTTTAAAGAGGGCATAACCTTAGGTAATGCTAATGATGGTCCGAAGATTGTGCGTGACGGCAATAATATCAAAGTTCAGAAGAGCGATGACTCTCCTACGAAGATCACCAATGTGGCTGCTGGTGACGCTCCTAATGATGCGGTTAACTTTGAACAGTTTGAAGCGAAAGCTGGGGAAATTACCGATAAAGGATTGAAGTTTGTTGGTGATGATGGTAATAAAGTTCATCGTAAATTAGGCGATACACTGAAGATTGTTGGTGAAGCTGATAAGGATGAATTAACCGAAAGAAATATCGGGGTGGTGAAAAACACTTCAGATGACGGTTTGATAGTAAAACTTGCTAAATCGTTGACTGGCTTGACTAAGGTGTCGACGCAGTCGTTGGAAGTGACTAACGATGCGACTATTGGTGGTGGTTTGACGGTGAATAATGGTTTGACGGTAACTGCCGGTGAAACCAAGCTTCAAAACACCAATGTTGGTGGTACGCTGACTGTGGGTGGTGCTACGACCTTTAATGGTACGGTTAATGCAACTCAAGGCTTGACAGTGACCGGTGGTGCAACGCTAGATAGTGCAAATATTACCGATACCCTGACTGTGGGTGGTGCTACGACCTTTAATGGTACGGTTAATGCAACTCAAGGCTTGACAGTGACCGGTGGTGCAACGCTAGATAGTGCAAATATTACCGATACCCTGACTGTGGGTGGTGCTACGACCTTTAATGGTACGGTTAATGCAACTCAAGGCTTGACAGTGACCGGTGGTGCAACGCTAGATAGTGCAAATATTACCGATACCCTGACTGTGGGTGGTGCTACGACCTTTAATGGTACGGTTAATGCAACTCAAGGCTTGAATGTAACCGGCTCAACCAACTTGAACGGTGATTTAACCGTAACTAATGGTACTACCACTGTTGAGGCATTAACAGCGAGTGGAGAAACAAGACTTCAAGAATTAATCGTTGGGGGTCAAGCACAGTTTACAGATTCACTGGTTGTTGAGAAGCAAGCAACCTTTAAAGAGGGCATAACCTTAGGTAATGCTAATGATGGTCCGAAGATTGTGCGTGACGGCAATAATATCAAAGTTCAGAAGAGCGATGACTCTCCTACGAAGATCACCAATGTGGCTGCTGGTGACGCTCCTAATGATGCGGTTAACTTTGAACAGTTTGAAGCGAAAGCTGGGGAAATTACCGATAAAGGATTGAAGTTTGTTGGTGATGATGGTAATAAAGTTCATCGTAAATTAGGCGATACACTGAAGATTGTTGGTGAAGCTGATAAGGATGAATTAACCGAAAGAAATATCGGGGTGGTGAAAAACACTTCAGATGACGGTTTGATAGTAAAACTTGCTAAATCGTTGACTGGCTTGACTAAGGTGTCGACGCAGTCGTTGGAAGTGACTAACGATGCGACTATTGGTGGTGGTTTGACGGTGAAAAAAGCAACCACGTTATTAGGTGGATTAACCACCATTGGGAACAATGTCACCATTGGTGATAGTTTTACTATAGGTAATAGTCTTGTCTCTGGTGATGCAGGTGTTCAAGGTGATTTGTATGTCTCTGGTGATACCAACCTTAAAGACACCACCGTTGATGGCAAGCTGAAAGTAACCAAAGGTATGGATGTAAAAGGTAAATCAACCTTTGAGGTGATAGAGATTCCAAGTTCAAAAGAGAATCAACCGCCACTGTTGCTTGATAAAACGGGTATTAGCGGCTTGCCGGATAATATCAAAAATCGTTCGAGCGACCTTACGGTGTTATCAGATCTTGATCCGGAATTGGATGTTTCTAATCAGGGTGCCGATCCAGCAGAAAGAGCAAAAAGATTGTCTCGTGCAGCAACCATAGCTGATGTGTTGTCGGTGGGCTTTAACCTAAAAAACAATGGTGCATCAAGAGACTTTATTCGTGGTTTTGATACAGTTGACTTTATCGATGGTAAGGCAACTACCGCAGTTGTCACTCGTGAGGGTAACAGCAAAACAAGCAAAGTGACCTTTAATGTCAATGTTGATAATGACACCATTAAGCTGATTGACGGCAATAAGATTGCTGCTAACACCACCGATTTGATGGTAGGCAATAGCGGTCGATTAGATATTCCAATGGTATCTTTCGATGCGATAGACAATGCTAAGAAACTGATGACCGCCAGAGATATTGCCTATGCGATTAATCAATCCGGTTTCCAAGTCATCTCCGGTCAAACCGGACTTGGTACTAATTCTGGTGCATCCGAAGAAGTGGTGAGAGCTGGTGATTTGATTAAGCTGATTGCCGGTGACAACTTGGATATTAAACAAGAAGGTACAACCTTTACCTTCTCTCTTAAAAAGACATTAACGCTTAAAGATGATAAGGGTGATGTAACCACACTCTCCCCTGCAGGTGTTAAGACACAGGGTAATGGCGGTGGTAGTACTCTGGGCAACGGCGGTGGTAGTAATGTCGGTAACGGCAATGGTACTGGCGGCGGTGCAGTCGGTAATGGCGGCGGTGAGAGCACAGTCGATAAAGGCGGGCTTACTGTTGCAGACAGAGACGGTAATGTCAGCAAAGTGACGGCGAACGGTGTTGCTGTTGAAGGCAAAAACGGCAGCAGTAGTCTTGAAGAAGGTGGTTTATCGGTCATCGGTAAAGATGGTGAAAGCAGTCTTAAAGAAGGTGGTTTATCAGTTATCGGCAAAGACGGTAGTAGCAGTCTTAGTGGCGATGGTGTGAATGTTATCGATAAAGATGGTAACGGGGGCGAGTTTAATGCAAAAGGCATCTCACTCATTGGACCAAAAAACCAATTAAACCTACAAAACAATAAGCTTGAAATGACCGCAACCAATGCTGGTAAAACCAATACATTTAGTATTGAAAATACGGCAGAAGGAGCGAAAGTTGGTGGCGTTGCTGATGGTGTTGACCCTAATGATGCAGTCAATAAGGGCCAGCTGGATGCACAGGCAAATAAAGGCCTGAAGTTCGTTGGTGATGACAATCAAGAAGTCCATCGTAAATTAGGTGAGACGCTAACCATTGTCGGTGGCTTAACGGATGCAACCAAGCTGTCTGATAATAATATCGGAGTGATGAAAGATGGTGATGGCAAGTTGGTTATAAAACTTGCTAAGAATATTAGCGGTTTAAGCAATATTGAAACCACTGGTCGTATTACTGCCGGCAATGGTCTGACTGTTGAAGCTGGTGGCTTAAATGTTAAAGGTGATACGACGCTTCAAAAGACAACCGTTACTGATTTCACTGCAAATGGCGATACAACGCTTCAAAAGACTGTTGTGAATCAAACCCTAACGGTTGAAAAACAAGCGACCTTTAAAGATACAGTTGAGGTAAATAATGGCTTGACAGTAACCAATGGCGAAACCAAGCTGAAAAATACTGCTGTTAATGGTACGCTGAATGTGACTGGTAACACAACGATTGATAAAACCTTGATAGTTAAGGGTGATACAACTGTTGAGAAGTTAACAGCAAATGGTGATACAACGCTTGAAAAATCATTGACTGTTAAAGAGAAAGCGACCTTTAAAGATACAGTTGAGGTAAATAATGGCTTGACAGTAACCAATGGCGAAACCAAGCTGAAAAATACTGCTGTTAATGGTACGCTGAATGTGACTGGTAACACAACGATTGATAAAACCTTGATAGTTAAGGGTGATACAACTGTTGAGAAGTTAACAGCAAATGGTGATACAACGCTTGAAAAATCATTGACTGTTAAAGAGAAAGCGACCTTTAAAGAGGGTATCACCTTAGGTGATGCTACTACAGGACCACAGATTGTTCATGAAGGTGATGATACCATCAGAATTCAGCAGAACGATGGCAGTGCAGCACGCATTACCAATGTGGCTGATGGTCATATCGCACCAGACAGTAAAGATATCGTCAATGGTGGTCAGCTGATGAATGTTTATAACCACATCGGTAAAATTGAAAGTCAGCTACAAGCAGGTATTGCCGGTAATAACGCTGCAGCGTCCCTACCACAAGTCATGATGCCAGGCAAATCTATGGTATCGGCAGCATTGGGCGGCTTCCGTGATAAGAAAGCAATCGCCATTGGTTATTCTCGCTTGAGTGACAATGGACGCATGGCATTGAAGTCAAACTTAAATGTTGACACCGAGAAGAACCTTGGCTATGGTGTGGGCGTAGGCTTTACCTGGTAACCCACCCATTGCGATAACTTTTATCTTAGGAAAACATGATATGAATAAAAAACATACCGCATTGTTTGGTGTGATGTTGATGGCGATGACGCTAACTGGTTGTGTTTCAACTTCTGCTTTGGAAGTTGAAACAGACACAGAGGTTGAGTTTCCAAAGATTGATGATGCTGTTGTTTCATCAAATAACTATAAAGGCTCACGGGCTAATTGGAGTAACATTGCTCAGATTGAACATGGCATGAGTAAAGATCAGCTGTATCATTTGATTGGCTATCCGCATTATCATGAAGGCTTGTATGGTGTTTATGAATGGAATTACATCTTTAATTATCGTGATCAAGTAGGTGATTACAGACAATGTCAATTCCAAATTCGTTTTGATAAAAACAAAACCATCAATGCCATGTACTGGTCTGCACCTGAGTGTGAAGAGAAAGTAAAACAAGCAGGTTTGCTACACACTCAAGCAGTGATTCAAGACATCGTTCAGCAGATGCCATCTTCGCCTGCGACACCAACAGAAACTTTTGCCTTGCAAGCAGATGCTTTATTTGCTTTTAATAAATCAGGTATAAAAGATATGTTACCAGGTGGTCTGACCAAACTTGATGAGCTTGCAGATAAGCTAAAAGACTATCAAAGCCAAGGTAAAGTAAAAGCCCATATCATCGGTCATACTGACAGACTAGGTTCAAAAGAGTATAATCTGGCTTTATCAAAAAGTCGTGCTGATACGGTTGCTACCTATCTGTTATCAAAAGGTATTGCATCAGATATACTAAATACCACAGGTGCAGGTGAGTATATGCCAATAAAAGACTGCTCTATCAATGGCACCAAAAAACAACAAATCCGTTGTCTACAACCTAATCGCCGTGTTGAGGTGCAGATTTATGTTGAGCAGTAGTTTTTGGTAGAATTGTTTAAAAAGATGCCACCCTGATGGGTGGTGTTTTTTATACATGGTAGATTGATACATGGTAAAACAATCTACCACCTTTTATTATGACATAGACCAAAATAAACATTTCATACAATCCAAAATTTTGTTAGAATAGGCAGTTTGGGCTTATTTATTTTTAATGAATGCCCAATTTGTATTTATTCTGATACTTTTTGATATTTCGATAGTTTTATCATTGGCTTTTGGTATTTTTTTAGTAAGGCATTTTTGTGTTTGATTTACACGGCTACGGTCCGATTTTACTCAAAGGCACATGGCTGACCATTCAGCTAGGAGCGACAAGTTTGCTGTTTGGTCTGCTATTTGGTTTGATGGGTGCAGGTGCCAAACTCTCTGGCATCTGGCCTCTGCAGCGTCTTGCTGACATTTATACAACGGTCGTGCGTGGCGTGCCTGAACTACTCATGGTGTTTTTTGTTTATTTTGGGGGCGAGGCATTACTACAACTCATCGCCAATCAAATGGGCTATACAGATCGCACTGATTTGAGTAGGTTTTGGGCAGGTGTGACGGCATTGTCTTTGATGTTTGGTGCTTATGCCACCGAAGTCTTTCGCATGGCAATCCAAGACATTCCAAAGGGTCAATGGGAATCCGCCCAAAGTCTTGGCATGAGACCTGTTCAGACCATCAGACGCATCATCTTGCCACAGATGTGGCTGGTCGCCCTGCCTGGTCTTGGCAATCTGACTTTGGTTTTGCTCAAAGACACCGCCCTTGTCTCCTTGATTGGTTTGCAAGATTTGATGTACTATGCCACTCGTGCCGTTCAAAGCACCCAACAGCCTTTTACTTTTTATATCGTTGCAGCACTCATTTATTTGGCATTAACCACCGTCATCACTTTACTTTTGACGCATTTTGAGTGGCGTGCCAACCCCGCTGCTCGCTACGCCAAGTCCATGACCAAACACAAAGGGGGGCAAGCATGAGCCTAAATTGGGGTGCTATTATTGACCAACTGCCCACCATGCTACAAGCATCGGTTCTAACCATTGAGCTTGTGGTGCTGTCGTGTTTGTTTGGTTTGATTGTTGGCGTGGTTTTGGGGCTGATGCGTTCATCTAGGCATTTATGGATAAAAGCCCTACCCTTTGCTTATATTTTCTTTTTTCGTGGCACCCCGCTACTCATTCAGATTTTCTTGATTTATCAAGGGCTAGGTCAGTTTGACTTCATCAAAGACAGCTTTCTGTGGGATCCGATTTTCTCCAAAGCCTACTGGTGTGCCATCATTGCGTTTACCCTAAATACCGCCGCTTATATCGCTGAGATTATCAGAGGCTCTATCGCTGCCATTCCTAAAGGCGAGCTTGAAGCAGCTGATGCCATCGGTATGTCAAATACCCAAAAAGTACGCCGCATCATCTTGCCTCGTGCCTTTGGTATCATGATTCCTGCATACAGCAACGAGGTGCTATTTATCCTAAAAGGCAGTGCATTGGCGGCATCCATCACACTGGCGGAACTGACTTATACCGCCAAAAATTTGGGGGCGGTCAATTATATGCACCTTGAAATGTACACCGCAGCAGGCATCATCTACCTACTGCTTGCGTGGATTTTGATGATTGGTTTTAGACTATTTGAAAACCACATCAATAAGCACAAACGCTACATACCACCAACCACCTAGCATCACAGCCAAACAAAAAGAGCGTTCCAAACGCTCTTTTTTAGTGCCAATACAGCCAAGGTTAAATGAACAAGGCGTTAATTTTCGCCTCATCAAATTGATACGACTGCCCACAAAAACCACAGTCAAGTGCCAACACGCCACCATGTGCGTCCAACGCATTCAAGGCTTCTTCATGCCCTAACTGCAAAATCGCCCCCTCACTTTTTTGGGCAGAACAAGTACAACCAAAACTCAGCGGATTCGCCTCAGGAGTGACCACTTCTTCTTCATGATATAGACGATATAAAATTTCATCTGCCTGCAATTCTGTCAGCTCATCGGTCTTGATGGTGCCAGTCAATGCACTCATACGCTCCCATAGGTCTGGATCGTTTTCACGGTCTTCGTCCGTCTGCGGTAGTAGTTGCACCAAAATCCCACCTGCCACTTCATCACTGGTGGCAAGTTTTAAGAGAGTAGGAATCTGGGCTGACTGCTTTTGATAATGTGCCAAGCACTCTGCCAAATCATCACTGACACGCTCTACAATGCCTTGATACGCCTCGCCTCGCTCTGGATGGATACTGATGAACAGCACCCCCTGCCCTAGCTGACCGAACGCCTGACGACTGGTGTTGATATTCTGCCATGCCTGATTCTCTTTAAAACCTGCTAACGCACGCACGCACCCTGTGTGATCACACTCCGCCATCGCCCATGACAGCAGGCTTGTCTCATCTGATGATTGTAATTGTACAGACAGTCTGCCATTGATTTTTAGAGTACCAATCAATAAACTTGCCGCCACTAGCATCTCGCCAAGCAGTGCTTTGACGGCGGTGGGATAATTTTTTTTGGTGATGATGGTCTGATATGCCTCCGTTAAGCGTACCACATCACCACGCACAGGCGACCGCTCAATAAAAAATCGCTGGCGGTATTGGTTGGCAGAATTTGGGGTTTGAATGTCGGTCATAAGATTGCTTCTTTATTAGATACAGATGATGACTAAATGGGGACGACTTAAAAAAATACAAATCTACATCCAACAGCTGACCGCCCTGCCATATTTTGTTATGAATACTGCCCATGACTGTGCTAAAATAGAACAAATGTAAGCTGATTTTATGTTTTGGTTTGATAAAATTTTGGCAATACCAAACCAAGCACACACCACCCCATCACAACAATCAACAAGGTCATTTATGAGCATTAGCACAGACAAACAACCTCATTGGAAAAAATTCATCTGCCTTGCCTGCGGATATATTTATGATGAGCAAGCTGGCGACCCCACCAGCGGACTACCTGCTGGCACTCGCTTTGATGATATCCCTGACGACTGGCATTGCCCTGTATGTGGCGTTACTAAAGATGGTTTTGAGCCTTATGATGAGCATCAAATCAGCAGTACTGACAGCACGCATAAACAAGGCGTTGTCATCATCGGTGCAGGCTTGGCTGGTTGGAGCGTGGTTGATGCCCTACGCACGCTAAATAAAGACATTCCCATCACGCTCATCTGTGCTGACTTGGGCGACCGTTATCATAAACCCATGCTATCTGTCGCCATCTCTCAGGGCAAGACCGCCCAAGAGCTTGTTCGAACCACAGCGGTACAATCAGCTAAAGACAATCAAATCACACTATTGGCAAACACTGTCGTTACTAGCATTGATACCGCCACAAAAACAGTGCATACGCCTAGCGACAGCATAAGCTATAATCACCTAGTGCTTGCCATTGGGGCGACACCTGCCTATCCACCTACCATCAACCCAAAGGCGACTTGGCATGTCAATAATCTTGAGCAATTTAGCAAACTACAAGCAACTCTTAATCACCAAGACGCACCAAGACACATCGCCATCATCGGTGCTGGCATGGTTGGCACCGAACTTGCCGAAGACCTAATCAATGCAGGGCATACCGTCAGTTTGATTGATGTTAATGCTTATCCATTATCTGCCATGTTGCCTGTGGTGGCAGGCGAACGCATTTTAGCTGCCATCATAAATAAAGGCATCAGTTGGCTAGGTTCAAGCATGGTAAAAGCCATCAGTGAGAACCAATCTGGCGGTCATGACATCACGCTACACGATGGCACAGACAGCGAGCAGACTGTACACGCTGATGAAGTGATTGTGGCGACAGGGCTTGTCATTGACGAGCAACTCCCCACCCAAGCAGGTCTTGACTTTGACAGACGCACAGGCATCGCCATCAATCCTGCTACCTTGCAGACGAGCGTGCCGAACATCTATGCCTTGGGCGACTGCATCAGCATCCATGGCACGCCTTGTCGCTATGTCGCACCACACCGAGCCCAAGCTACCGCCATTGCTCATGAAATCTTGGGCCTACCCCATGCAGGATACGAGCATAAAGCACCAATGATTCGCCTAAAAAATAAGAGCATCAATGTTACCGCCAATGGCAATCCACGAGCAGATGGTGATTGGCATATCATCAAAGATGATAAGGACGAGCTGTCTCTTGAGCTACATGATGGCGGTCAAGTCATCGCTAAAGCCCTACTCAAATCCCCTCAAAGCTAAACTCATCACTCACACACAACCAAAATGAAACACCTTACACGCCATAAGGTGTTTAATTTTTGTAAATCATTGTCAATTTAGCCCCACACAGCACCAAAGTCCACTATAATAACAAGACCAATAAAAAGCATCTGTGATATTGGTCGTATTCTAAGCGATGAAGCTGTTCGCTTAATTTTTCATTGATTTTTTTGATACTAAGGAATGTTTATGTGCGGTATCGTTGGGGCCATTCGTAGCCAAGCTAATGTTGTTGATTTTTTGACCGATGGTCTAAAACGCCTAGAATATCGAGGCTATGATTCATCTGGTATCGCTGTGTATAGCGAAAACGAAAACAAAATCAAACGAGTTCGCCGTGTTGGTCGTGTGGCACTCATGGAAGAAGCAGCCAAAGCCAAAGGGTTATTTAGCAACATCGGTATCGGGCACACTCGCTGGGCAACGCACGGTGGCGTAACAGAGCCAAACGCTCACCCACACATCTCAGGCGGTACGATTGCGGTGGTGCATAACGGCATCATTGAGAATTTTGAGGCGGAGCGTACTCGCTTAGAAGCATTGGGGTTCCATTTTGAATCCCAGACTGACACCGAAGTCATCGCCCACAGCATTCACCACGAATACACCCAAAATGGTGGTCATCTTTACCGTGCCGTTCAGACTGCCTGCTCTCGCTTTCATGGTGCTTATGCCATCGCTGTCATTACCCCAAACGACCCAACCAAAATGGTGGTCGCTCGCATGGGTTGTCCGCTACTCATCGGTTTTGGCGAGCATGAAGTATTCATTGCATCTGATGTGTCGGCGGTGGTGTCATTTACTCGTCAAATCAGCTACCTAGAAGATGGCGACATTGCCCTACTTAGTGCAGACGGCATCGAAACCCTGCTAGATAAAGACGGCAACACCCCACAGCGTCAAATCAAAACTTCTCAGCTATCATTGGCAAGCCTTGAGCTAGGTCCATACAGCCACTTCATGCAAAAAGAAATCAATGAACAACCAAGAGCGGTTGCTGATACGGCAGAGATTTTCTTGGACGGTGGCTTTATTGCCAAGAATTTTGGCGAAAATGCCCCAGAGGTATTCTCCAAGATTAACAGCATTAAGATTCTCGCCTGCGGTACTTCGTACTATGCCGCTTTGACGGGCAAATATTGGCTAGAATCCATCGCCAAAATTCGCTGTGATGTTGAGATTGCCAGCGAATATCGCTATCGTGATGTCATCGCCGACCCAAGCGAGCTGATCATCACCATCAGTCAGTCAGGCGAGACACTAGACACAATGGAAGCCTTAAAATACGCCATCAGTGAAGGTCATGAATACAGCCTATCTGTCTGCAATGTCATGGAGTCTGCCCTACCACGCAATAGCACGCTTGCCATCTATACCCGTGCAGGGGCAGAGATTGGCGTAGCAAGCACCAAAGCCTTTACCACACAGCTTGTGATCTTATTTGGTCTGGCAGTAACCTTAGGCAGGTTGCGTGGACACATCAGCGATGAGCAGGTGGCACAATATGGCGAAGAGCTACGCCTACTGCCCGGTAGCATTCAGCACGCCCTAAATCTTGAGCCACAGCTTTCTACTTGGGCACAAAAATTCGCCACCAAACCATCAGCATTATTCTTAGGTCGTGGCATTCACTATCCAATCGCCCTAGAAGGGGCATTAAAACTAAAAGAGCTGACCTACATTCATGCAGAGGCCTATCCAGCAGGCGAGCTAAAGCATGGTCCGCTAGCACTTGTTGATGAAAATATGCCTGTGGTGGTCATCGCACCAAACGATAAGCTACTCAATAAAGTCAAAGCCAATATGCAAGAAGTCGGTGCAAGGGGTGGCGAGCTGTTTGTTCTGACCGACCTTGACAGCGACTTTACCGAGACCGAAGGGGTTCATGTCATCCGTACACCACGCCATGTCGGTGTGCTATCGCCCATCGTTCATACCATCGCCGTACAGCTACTGTCCTATCATGTCGCTTTGGTGCGTGGCACTGATGTTGATAAACCAAGAAATCTGGCAAAATCGGTAACAGTTGAATAGCCCATTAGCCCATATATAAAAAAGGCGAATTGCTTTATCAGCTCGCCTTTTTTATGTCTCATCAAATAACCAAAATACCAATCGCACAGTAACAAAAACTACATGGGCATTTTATAATCAATCTACACCAACCCCACCACCGCACTGATTGGTAGATGGTCGGATAAATTTGACCACGGAATGCCAGCATGAACAGTGGCGTGATGGACTTTTAGGTTTCGTACATAGATGCGATCAAGGCTTAATACAGGCATTTTGGCAGGATAGGTGGCAGGATACGCCCCATGAATGTCATAAAACGCCTCCACCATGCCTAAAGATTCTAAAACCTTGGTTGATTTTTTTGTCCAATCATTAAAATCTCCTGCCAAAATCAAAGGGGTATCTTTGTTGATATTACCATCAATATAATCAATGATGGCTTGATACTGTTTCACTCTATCCATGTGAAGCAGGTTTAAATGAACACACAGCACCACGACAGGCACACCCCAGCCATCAGGATACACCTCACAATGCAACACCCCTCGCTTTTCTAGGCGAGTTACCGTGATATTGACATTATGCTTGGGGTCAAGTGGGTGGCAAGACAGCACAGCATTGCCATGATGACCGTGTTCGTACTGTGCATTTTTACCATAGCTGTCAGCATATGACAAATACTCACCAAACCATTCATGTTGCGACTGATTAGGATACTCATTAAAAGCAACCGCTCGTTTTAGGTTTTGTCCTTGTACCTCTTGTAAGCACAAAATATCAGGATTAAGGGACTTAATCGCCCCTGCCATGCCATCTAGCTTAACAAGACGATTAAAAGGAGACATACCTTTATGGATATTATAACTGGTAACAGTAATGGGGTTCATGGGGCATGATATTTTTAGCAATAAACAAATCAGTCATTGTAGCACGATTTTTGGCACATTTTTTATCTGACTATCAATTTTATCTCAACTTCAAAGCTCCCAAAAACTGACACCCACAAATAGCACAGCCCAAACCAAAATAAAATCCCCAAAAAACACCGCCCGTCATTGCAAATTGTCCTACTCGCCCTTATAATTTTATAACATTTATTCATATTGGACATACCATGAGCATTGATTTTAACCACAACAACTTTGATTCACGCTTACGCTTAGTAGATTTTAGTAAAGCCAGCCCCCAACAACTTGCAGATGACATTACGCACGCACTTGGTGTTGCTCATGCGTTTTTGGATAAAATAGAGCAAGCAGAAACGGGCGGTATGCCACTTGCCATCATTGATGAATTTGACAGCCTAAACCACGCCATTCATCGCCCTTTTGGTGTGCTATCACATCTCAATAGCGTCATGAATAATGACGAGATTCGCCATGTTCATCACGAGATTTTGCCAAAACTCAGTGAGTTTGGTGTGCGTGTTGGTCAATCAAAACCTTTGTACGACTTGTATAAATCCGTGGAAAGCCAGTTGTCTGACAGTAACGACATCGCTCGTGTGCGTGCTGTCGCTCTTGCCTTGCAAGGCTTTGATTTATCAGGAGTGAGCCTACCTGATCACAAAAAAGCCCAATTTGCCGACATTCAAAGCGAGTTGTCGCTACTGTCTGCTAAGTTTTCAGACAATGTGCTAGATGCCAGTGCTGCTTTTGCCCTGCCACTAACACAGGCTCAATTAGACGGCATCACCCCAAGCGGACTTGCCCTATTAAAAGCAGCAGGCGACAACTACAAAGCCAAGCACCCCACAGCCACTTTGCCAACTGACTATGTCGCCACACTGGATATGCCGATGTATCTGGCAGTCATGCAGTACGCCACCGACCGCAACCTGCGTGAAACGCTATATCACGCCTACAACACACGAGCATCTGACCAGATGACTTTTGATGGCGAAAAAGACGGCAAGCCTAGCAAATTTGACAACAGCGACATCATGACACGCATTCTAACCTTGCGTGCCAAACAAGCTGCCCTGCTTGGCTTTGATAACTACACCCAAGTATCGCTCGCCACCAAGATGGCAGATACCCATGAAGAAATTGAAACTTTCTTATTAAATCTTGCTGATAAGGCACGACCTTTTGCTGAAGCGGATTTAGCACAAGTTAAAGACTTTGCCAAAACTTTAGGGATTGATGAAGTCCAACCATGGGACATTCCATTCATCAGCGAAAAGTTACAAAATGCCAAATACAGCCTAGACAACGAGGCAATTCGCCCTTACTTCCCTGTACCTGTGGTGCTAGAGGGTATGTTTGATATCATTGATACGCTGTTTGGTGTACGCTTTATTGCCAAAGATGCACCAACTTGGCATGATGATGTGCAGTTTTTTGAGGTGCATGACAAAGATGGCTTGATTGGCGGTGTTTACATTGACCTATATGCTCGTGCGGGCAAATCAGGTGGTGCATGGTTGTCAGATTTTCAAAACAAGCACGCCACCTTGGCAGGCGATGAGACTCTACCTGTATGCTTTGTTGTAGGCAACTTCTCGCCTGCCGTCGATGGCAAGCCAAGCCTACTGACCCATGACGAGGTTTTAACTTTATTCCATGAATTTGGTCATGCTCTGCATCATTTATTGACCAAAGTCAGTATCGCCGATGTCTCTGGCATCAGTGGCGTGGAGTGGGATGCGGTTGAGCTACCTAGCCAGTTTATGGAAAACTTTGCTTGGGATAGTGATGGCATTGCCAAAATCAGTCGTCATGTCAAAACAGGCGAGCCACTACCTAGTGATAAGCTATCTGCGATGCTTGCTGCCAAAAACTTCCAGTCAGGCTTGCAAACACTGCGTCAGATTGAGTTCGCTTTATTTGACCTGCGTATCCACACAGGTAATCTAGACAACTACGCCCAAATCTTAGACACCCTGCATAAAGTCCGCCAAGAGGTATCGGTCATCATACCACCTGCCAATAACCGCTTTGGTAATGGGTTTGCCCATATCTTTGCAGGTGGTTATGCTTCAGGCTATTATTCTTATAAATGGGCAGAGCTGTTATCGGCAGATGCTTTTGGCTTGTTTGAGGCGAATGCCGATACCGTAGGCGTGCTAAACCCTGCCATAGGTCAAGCGTTTTATCATCATATCCTAGCGATGGGCGGGTCACGCACAGCCAAAGAGAATTTCATGGCCTTTGCTGGGCGTGAGGCACAGATTGATGCCTTACTGCGTCATAGTGGCTTTACCGAGGCGGCGTGATGCGTTATCAATCCAACCGTCCAAAACGCCAGTTTCTCGCTGGCGTTGCCTGCCCAAAATGTCGCACCATGGACGCTATCGTACAGATTCAAGTTTTTCTCCCTGAATTTGACGAATGGATAGAATGCACTGCCTGCGACCACAGCGAACGCCGTCCCACCATCGATGAGACCGCCACCATGCGTGAACAAGATGGTTTCACACCTGATGGCGTGGGCGTGGTGAAGTTTAAATAAGTGAGCAACATCATGAACCTGCACGACATTCGAGAAGAATACAGCAAACAAGAATTGGACAAATCACACTGCCATGACCACCCCATTGAGCAGTTTAAGATTTGGTTAAACGAGGCAATGACCACTAAGGTCAATGAGCCTACTGCCATGAACATCGCTACCATTGATGCCAACGGTCGCCCAAGTAATCGCATGGTTTTATTAAAAGAAGTCAATGATGACGGCTTTGTGTTTTTTAGCAACTACCACAGTCGCAAAGGTCAAGCATTATCACACAACTCTTATATCGCCATCACTTTTTTTTGGGCAGAATTAGAACGCCAAGTGCGTATTGAAGGCATGGTAGAAAAACTTGATGAGCAAGCATCTGATGAGTATTTTAACAGTCGTCCCTACACCAGTCGCATCGGTGCATGGGCAAGTGAACAAAGCCAAGTCATCAGCGACAAATCCGTCATCGTCAAGCGTGCTGCCATGTTTGGCATCAAACACCCCCTGCATGTGCCTCGACCAACACACTGGGGGGGCTATCTGGTGCGAGCAGATGCCATTGAGTTTTGGCAAGGTCGTCCCTCTCGCCTGCACGACCGCATTCGCTATCGCCTAGATGGCGATGATTGGGTGATTGAACGCCTTGCTCCTTAGGCTTGTGCATCATTAATAGCAACTGCGATATAGGCTGTAGAATGTGTAAACTAAAGCCCGACAGCTAAAGCAAGACTAGCGAACGGCTCTACATCAAGATACAGCTTGTCAGATATATCTGGCATTGTTAAAAGCACACACCAATCAAAACAGGCACAAAAAGTAGCAGTCAAAAATTGGTTGACCCACCCAAGCATACAAAAAAATAAGGGCGGATATACGCTCCGATTTTGCCAACTGCTCTATGACCGCTTTGACTTACCAAAAATATTCTTAGCATTCATCTGCTCAATGGCGGTTGCGATGTCGCCATCATTTAAACTTGCTGTATGGCGAAGCAACTGCATCATGTCAGGAGTTAATACAAACTTGGCATTTTGGGCGATATTATCAATCCGCTCATCAAAGACCACCACACCTGTGTCATCCATCCGTATGTAACCTAGACGCTGCAAGGTGTCAATAAAACTTGTGAACAATGCCTTATCAAACATATCTGGCAAATCATCTGCATATAACACCGAGATTCGCTGTCCAAGTACATGGCACAGATTAACCACTTGCTCTGCCGTCAAGCGACCACTACCCTGCTCTGATAATAATGCTAATGCCATAAAATAGCGTTCAAGACTCTGCTGAGCGGCACTTGCCAATACGATGAGTTGTTGATAGCTATCCGAGTTGGTCTCAGGCACACCCAGAACACCATCACCCAAATCCACAATAACCGCTTCATCAATCAGCACAGACAAGATTTTATCGGTTAGCTTGCCAGTATTTTTTAGGGCGGTGTTTAAGAATAATTCGGCTTGCAAGAATGGATACATCAGCTCAACAATGGCGTCTAGCTTACTACGATAAATGCGACCATTACGCTGTACCAATGCCGCTAAAAAACTTGCCATGATGAACACATGCAAAATGTTGTTTCTAAAATAGCTCAGTAGCGGTGCTTGCTTGTCTGCCACACGAATCATATCACCCAAGACATGGGGCGTGCGTTCGATGAGTTTTAATTTTTCACCATAAGCTATAATCTCTTTGGGCGATAAATCCGTAATATAGGTATCTGCATCATAAGGTAAGGCGTTGGCGATGCGTTGATACAGGGCAAGCTGTTCGGTGCATTGCTCTTCATCTAAGGCGGCTTTTGGTGTGGACAACAATACCAACGCCAAAAGCGATACAGGATTAACCACCGCAGATTTATTGATATTTTGTAATACTTTTACGCCCAAGTTTTGTACCATGGCGTGGGTATTTTTGATGTTTGTTGGGCTTCGGTCTTGGGGCTTGACCGAAAATTTGGTTATAAAATCATCTAAATAAAGCGGTTCGCCAAAGGACAGATTCACCGTGCCAAAGACACGCTCAATCTTGCGTGCAGCTTTTAAAATCCCTAGCCAGTTTTCAGACTCCTTTGGTTTACCCTTTAGCTCACCCACATAAGTTGCCCCCTCCATGATGCGTTCATAGCTAATGTAAGTAGGGATAAATACCACCGGTTTGGCAGGCTCACGCAGATGGCTGTTTACCGTCATCGCCAACATACCCAGCTTCGGTGGCAACAAGCGACCCGAACGAGAACGCCCGCCTTCGATGAAATACTCCATCGGCACCGCCCTTTGCATCAGGCTATGTACATATTCTTTAAACACCGTGCTATAAAGAGCATTGCCTTTAAAGCTACGACGCATAAAGAATGCTCCGCCATTTCGTAGCATCTGACCAAGCACAGGAATATTTAGGTTCTCGCCTGCGGCAATATGCGGAATACGAAGCCCTCGCTTATAAATCACATAAGATAACAGCAGATAATCCATGTGACTGCGATGGCACGGAACATAGACGACCTGATGGTCAGGAGCAAGTCGTCTGACTCGCTCAAAATTACGCACCTCAACACCATCATACAGACGAGTCCATAACCATGTCAAAAAATGGTCAAAAAATCTTAACACCGAGTGCGAATAATCGCTAACGATTTCGTTAATGTAGCCTGCTGCTTCTTTTTTAACAGCAGCGATGGATTTGCCAGATTCTACTGCTTGCTTTTCGATGGCAGCCAACACCACAGGTGATGATAAAATTTTTCCCGCTTCGTTGCGTCTATCGGATAAATCAGGGCCAACGATACTGGTGTGTTGCTTATCCAAAAACCCTTTTAACCTTAGATGAATGGTGCAAGGTAGATTGTCGCTCACCCCTGCTTTGGCATCTTTGATGAGTGTTTGTAGTGATTTAGCTTCAGAGAATCGCACAAAGGTATCACGCCCCATGACAACGATATTAAACAGCTGTTTAGGAATGCTAGGCGAACGCCACTCATCAGCAAACAGCAAACGAAACATGGATTCTTCTTTATCAGGGGCACGCCCCCACAAGATGGTAACTGGTATCAAATTAACATCAAAATCAGGATTATTAAGACAAATCTCAACCAGTCTTTGTAAGCGTGGAGAGACACTTTCTTCACGGTCTTTGTTACGCCCACGCAAAAAAATCATCGCAGATGACTCCGCCAAAAGCAGATGATTGACCTGTGCCAAGGCTGATGGCAACTCCAGCTCATCTGTCATCATGCCCACCAACAGACTGTTTGAACGAGAGTAATCTCGTATCACATAAAAAGTCGGATTGTCATTGTCAATAACAGGTGCATGACCTATCACGGTCGGCTTAACCATCAAAGACAGGCTTTTTGCAGAGGTTTTGCGGTAGGCATTTGGACTCTCCCCTGTCTTTTTTGGGGTGGTTTTGGTGGTATCATGCTCATCATGTGCCGTCAGTGGCGATGCAGTTTTTTTTCCAAAACCTAGTAGGTTGGTCAATTTTGATTTGGGCAGTTTTAACATGGCTTGAATGTGTCGTTATGATTGGTGATATTTTACCATTTTTTATGGCATTGGGCGACAAAAGTTATCAAGAAAATCACCGAAAGAATGCTAGAATAATGCACATTTGTACACATTTGTTATACCATCAAGGCAAGGACTCTGTTTGGTGGCAGATTGGGTAAATTGTTGGCAACCCTACGCACACAACCGTATTTTCGGCTATTTTTTGAATAGCATTCCCCAATCAGTCAGATGATTCATGTAAAATTCATACACAAAAAGGTAATATAATTACCCCCATAAATATTGACAATAGAAAAAGGCCATTAGATAATATCAGATTTTTTAATTCGCACAAATCATCAACACAAGATAAATACCAAACAGGTCTGCATGATTGCTTGTTTTTTGTGTTTTAGCCTGCTTGTTTTTATTATTGAACATTATTCACCAATCGGACCGAGCTTTGACTATGTAGGACCTCGCATTTTTGGTGGTCAGGTGTTAGCACAGGCGCTCATGGCGGCAGCGATGACGCTAGAACATGATAAGCCCTGCCACTCTTTGCATGGGTATTTTTTGCGTGGGGGTGATATCCGCTACGATGTGCATTATCAAGTTCGCCGTCTGCGTGATGGGCGCAGTCTATCCGCCCGAGAGGTCATCGCTGTGCAGTACACCCCCAATGATGCAGGCGAGCTGACCGAGCAGGTGATTTTTTCGATGATTGCATCATTCTCACCGATGGAAGGCGGACTTGAATACCAAAAGACCATGCCAAGCTATCCTGACCCACAGACACTGCTGAACGAACAAGAGCTTAAATCGTCTTATGTGGACAGCATTCCAGATGCCCTAAAAACAAGATTCATGCGAAAACGCCATGTAGAAATCAAGCCCATTGAGGCAAGAGACCCAATCACGCCCAAACCCATGCGACCACGCCAAGCCAACTGGCTACGCATTAGCGAGCTAGGCGAGCATCCTGTAGCGGTACATCAGGCATTGCTAGCTTTTGCTTCTGATTTTTATTTGGTGGGGACAGGGCTGATGAGTCATGGGCTAAGCTACCTAAGTCGTGGATTGCAAGTGGCGAGCATTGACCACTCCATGCACTTTCATCGTCCCTTTGACATCAATGAGTGGTTGCTGTACGATATGTGGAGCGACACCACAAGTCATGCCAAAGGACTCAACCACGGACAATTTTGGCAAGCTGGCAAGCTGGTCGCCACCACACAACAAGAAGGTCTGATGCGTCTGCATTCATCATAGGTTTTATAGTTATTATGCCAAAACGCACATTACCCATCGTGCTTGGTGCTGTTTTTTTGACAGCGTGTAACAGCCCAGAAAGCACCCCCATCAATACATTGAGCGATAAACAAATCGCCAAACTCATTCCTGCTCGTGTGTCCGACAGGGCTTCTTGGGCAGGCGATATCGCACAGATATTTGACCAACTAAAACTACCCAAAACCACCCAAAACATCTGTACTGCCATCGCCGTCATCGATCAAGAATCCAACTTTCGTGCTGATCCGCCTGTTGCCAATTTGGGCAACTTGTCTTTAAAAGCCATCGATGAAAAGCTAGAAGCGAAGTTTGGCAAAATGCTTGCCAAGACCTTTCGTACCATGCTTGAGACCAAACCCTCTACCGAAAACAGCTTCATCAAGCAAATCAAACAAGTCAAAACCGAACGAGAGCTTGATGAACTGTACCAACAAATCTTTGATTATTTTACCAGTACTTATAAGGTCTCAGGGTTGGCACACATTACCAAACTGTCGGGCGAAGGCATTGATGAGCGCATCAATCCCATTACCACACTTGGTTCAATGCAGGTTCATATTGACTATGCTCGCACCCATCGTCGTAGTAGCATGGATGACCGCTCCCTAAGAGCTGACCTATATAGTCAATACGGTGGGCTATACTATGGCATTCACCGCTTGATGATGTACAAGGCAGACTATGACAAGCCTCTGTACCGCTTTGCTGATTATAATTCTGGTATGTATTCTAGTCGCAATGCCGCCTTTCAACAGCGTATCAGTAGCCTAAGTGGCTCAAAAATAGACATTGATGGCGACCTGCTTTTATATAATGGCGGTAGTATCAGCAGTAAAAAAAGCCAAAGCGAGACCGTGCTTATCAAACTGCTCACTAGTGGTCCAACACCATTGAGTGAACGGCAGATTCGCAGCGACCTAAAAAAAGAAAAGTCCAAAGACTTTGAGACAACACAGACCTACCATGCCATCAACGAAATGTTCAAGAAAAAATACAAAAAAGAGCCAAGTTATGCCATCATGCCTCAAGTAATCATTTCAGGTCCTAAACTTAGCCGTGATTATAATACCAATTGGTTCGCCTCTCGTGTGGATAAACGCTACCAAACTTGCATGGCAACCGCCAAAAAATACAAAATCAAATCATAATCCAAAAAGACCGCAGTCAAGATAAGCCAACAGCATGAGCATACCAACCACCCCTACACGCACACCTACCACACTCATCACAGGATTTTTAGGGGCGGGTAAAACCACTTTTATCAACGCCTTGCTGTCTTATAAAGATGATGAAAGATGGGGCATTTTGGTAAATGAATTTGGTAACATTGGTATTGATGGAAGTTTATTTGACACCAAAGACATTGATATTCAAGAAGTGAGTGGTGGCTGTATTTGTTGCAACAGTCAGCTACCCATGCAAGTGGCACTACTACAACTATTAAAACATCAGCCCACCCATCTCATCATTGAGCCAACAGGCTTAGCTCATGCAGATGAGCTGATAGAACAGTTTGAACTACCCCATTGGCAAAACACCCTTCGCCTAAATGCCGTCATCTGTATTCTAAATGCCTCACAATGGCAACAAGAACAATATCGCACGCACACCAGTTATCAGATGCACATTAAATATGCCGACATCATCATCGTCAGTCGTGCCGACACACTAAACGATGATGATTATCAGCAGATGATGAGTTGGGCTGATACCATCAATAATACCGCCAAGATCATAAAGTTTACTGATGATGCCTGCCTGCTTGACCTACTACATACCCCAAGAAAGGCACAGCAACCACACACAAACCCCCTGTCTATCAGACCGCCATCACAAATGGCATCACAGCATACCAACGATGGCACATCTTTACCCTATCGTTATCATGAGCGAATGTCAGGCTATGAAGTCGGTGGGTGGCGACTGCCTAAGTCGTGGCGATTTGACAGCTATCGACTACAAAAATGGCTACTTAATCTGCCCAGCTACGCTCGTATTAAAGGCATCATGCACACCGATGAAGGTTGGCTGTCTTTGAACATCACGCCAGAAAGCATCACCATCAGCCCCACCACCAAAAGAGATGATGGTAAACTTGAGCTGATTTTGACAAACACTGTCTGCTGGGAAAGCCTTGATGATGAACTGATGGCATTTATTCTTTAAATTTCGTTATTTTCTTATCTATTTTCATTCCATAAAAAAAAGAAGAAATACCCCCTCTTTTTTTATCTAACTTATCATAAAACCAACTGAACAAACCTCATCATGGCTATATCCAATCCCGATCTGCCTCATCGGCAGGTAGACGAGTAACAAGCACTTGGTCAATCTTATAATAGTCAATGTCCACCACTTCAAATTTGAGATTCTCATGCACCACAAAGTCAGCAGGTCTAGGAATCTTACGCAAGCGATACATGATAAATCCTGCCAATGTCTCATAATGATCCCAATCATCAAACTCTGTAATATCCAAAGCGTGCTTGACATCATCAATCGGTGTACTGCCATCAATCAACCAAGAATGCTCATCTCGCTTGATGATTTGTTGCTCCTCTTCAATGGGTGCGACCCAATCCCCCATCACAGTTATCATGATATCAGATAAGGTAATCACGCCAACCACAAGGGCGTACTCATTGATGGCAACAGCAAATTTTTCTTTACTAGCACGAAATTTATCCAGTAGCTCTGATAAAGTAAGCGTATCGGGGATAATCAGCACATTTCTAATCGCACTTTCATGGATATTTAAAATAGACTGGTTATTCAAAATTCGCACCAAGATATCTTTGGTGTCAATATAGCCAATCACATTATCAATACTCTCACCACACACCAAAAATTTAGAATACGGATATTCAGCAATCTTTTGGCGGATGCTCTCTTCGCTCTCGTCTAGTGTAAAATACACCACATCTTCACGCACAGTCATAGAAGATGGCACGGTACGCTCTTCTAGCTCAAAGACATTTTCAATAAAATGTTGTTCTTGTTGCAACACCACGCCCGCCTCCGCTCCTGCATCCATGATGGCAGAGACATCATCAAAGGTGATGCTTTCTTCTCGTACGGTATTGATTTTAAAAACACGAAATACCAAGTTGGCGATACCATTGATGACCCAGACAAGGGGTTTGACAATCCTAAACACGACAAGCACAGGGTCAATAACCATGAGTGCCATTTTTTCAGGGTTAATCATGGCAAGGCGTTTGGGAATTAGGTCGGCATACAAGATAAATAGTAGCGTTACCACCACGAAACTGGTAAAAAACGCAATGTTGTCTAAATACTGCCCATCATAAAGATAACTAATCCACTGAGCAAAATAAGGACGCAACGCCCCCTCACCCACCGAACCACCCAAGATGGCAACAGCATTTAGACCAATTTGACTGGTGGCAAAAAAATCAGCAGAGTTTTCTTGCAGGTGCATGATTTTATCAGCACGGGCATCACCACCTTCACTGATGAGTTTCAATTTTAATTTTCTAGCACCCGCTAGGGCGATCTCCGAGATGGAAAAAAAGCTAGACACCAAAATCAAAACAGCAATTAAAAATAAATTTTGTAGTAATTCCATGTGAATGACGAAAGTATTGGGTAGATGAAAGATAGTTTATCAAGTTCATGATAAATTGCAAGTGGCATCCGCACGCACCAAAAAGGGCGAACACTCGCCCTTTTATTATTTTGGTTGGCAATGAATAACTTGCCCCTTAATACCAGATGCCGAATCGGTCATCAAATACACATAAGCACTCATGATATCCTCAGGTGTTTTTAAAGTATTTGGGTCCTCACCAGGAAAGGCATGAGCTCTCATGTTGGTGCGAGTCGCCCCAGGGTTAATGCAATTAAAGCGTAGGGCGGTGTGGTTTTTGGTCTCTTCGGTAAAAATCGTGCTCATGCCTTCTACCGCTTGCTTGGATAAAGCGTATGCCCCCCAAAATGGTCGCACCTTCGCCACACCAGAGCTAGTAAACACCACCGAGCCACTTGGAGCAGACATCAGTAAAGGAAATAGCGACTGGGTCAGCATAAAGACAGCGGTGGTATTTACACGCATGACTTGCTCAAAAGTGATGGGGTCATACATTTCAAGCGGTGTTAATGCCCCCAAAATTGCAGCATTGTGCAACACCCCATCTAGTCGCCCAAACTCTTTTTGGATTAAAGTGGCAAGCTCATTCATCTGAGCAAAACTTGCATTTTGTAGATCCATTGGCAAGATGGCAGGCATGGCAAGCCCCAACTCTTCTATCTCATCATAGACCGTCTCTAGCTTAGATTGTGTCTTGCCCAACAGTAGTACGGTCGCACCACACTTAGCATAAGTTAAAGCAGCCGCCTTACCAATACCAGAGCCAGCCCCTGTTACCAAGATGATTTTATCTTTTAGGCAGGTGGTAGTCGGTGTGTAATGAATGATGTCGTGATGTGTTGTCATGATTGTATCTTTGATTAAAATTGTCAATATCAATGCTTAATTGAGTGCGATGGCTGTTTAATCAATCCTTAAAACACTGTCATCTTAGCAGTTTATTATCTTAATGCCTGCCATGTTACGCTTTAGTCTTAGGCTCATGTTTGTCGTCAACAGCAGTTGGCACAAAAGCATAAAAGTGCGTAGTTCTGATAAGCACATCAACAAGTGCCTAACAGCCATCACCAAGCTGAGCCAAAATAAATTCGCCAAGTTCATGTGTGCTTGCCACCACTTTATCCGCTCCCCACTCGTGTGGGTTCTCATTGGGGACAATATAACCAAACTCCACCGCAACCGTCATCATGTTAGCAGAACGACCTGCTTGTATGTCACGGATATGGTCGCCCACATAAATGCAGTGATCAGCAGTGATTTTTGTGTCATACTTATCATTTAAAAGGCTGACTGCCAAATACATCGGTTCAGGGTCGGGCTTGGTATTGACCACATCATCAGGGCAGACCAGTACACAGCAACGGTCGGTTAAGGCAAGTTTAGCCAATAATTGCTCGGCTAAATATCTAGGTTTATTCGTAACAATGCCCCAAGCCACACCTTGACGCTCAAGGGTCGTTAATAGCTCATCTAGTCCGTCAAAGAGTCGGCTATCCACACAGATATCCTGCTCGTAAAGGTCTAAGAATTCTTGGCGGTAGGCAAGCAATCTCTCATCAGTATCCATACTCTGAGCAAGCTCATCACCGAACATCAGGCGTACCATCGCCCTTGCACCTGCCGAAACTTGCTCACGAATGGCAACATCTGTTGGCGGTAAGTGGTCGTATTTATGACACATCTGCTTGATGATGCGGATAAAATCAGGGGCGGTATCAATGAGCGTGCCATCTAGGTCGAATAAAACAGCCTTGATTGTTGTCATGCTTACTTACCATCATGCTTTTTGGTAAATGCCATCATATAATTAACATCAACATTCGCATTAGATAGCCAAAATCTTTTGGTTAGTGGATTATAATGCAGTCCTGTCATATCCATGCGGTCAAAACCCGCTCGGATTGCCATTTGATCAAGCTCGGCTGGCGTGATGAATTTATGGTAATCATGCGTACCCTTATCCACCAATCTCAACACATACTCCGCCCCCAAAATGGCGAACAAATAGGATTTGGGGTTGCGATTGATGGTTGAAGCAACAAATACGCCACCAGCTTTTAATAGAGTAAAGCACACCTCAATGATGGCAGATGGATTGGGCACATGCTCCAACATTTCCATGCAAGTAACCACATCATAAACGCCCGCCTGCTCTTTGGCTAGCTCCTCTATCGCCACACATCGAAACGACAGGCTGTCTGCCATGCCAGTCCGCTCAGCATGAATCCTGCCAGCATGAAGGTTTTCTTCTCCTATATCCACACCCAACACTTTCGCCCCACGCACCGCCATCGAATGCGACAAAATACCACCGCCACAACCAACATCCAGTACGCTTTTGTTTAACAGTGGTGAGCCATACTGCTCGTGTGCCTTATCTTCAATCCAGTTTAATCGCAACGGATTGATGTCATGCAAAGACTTAAATGCCCCATTTCTATCCCACCATTCATCGGCAAGACGGGTAAATTTACCAATTTCATCAAAATCAACATTCTGCTGTGCTGTGTGCATATTTATTCCAAGATTAGGCATACTGCCAATATCTTATCATCTTAGGCAAAATTAAGCAAAAATTTACGCTTCTGGCAATACATCTCTAACAATACGCACCAATAAACCACAACCATTAACCTGCTCACCAAAACACCACCAAAACCCACAAAAATGCCAAAGTATCACCCCAATCAGCCAAACACAGTCTATCAAATCGCATGAGTATGCAAAATCACCACAATCTGTAAGAGAGTGTTAATAAATCTGTTACTCTTTTTTACCAAAAATGCGGTAAACTATCGCAATATTTTTATTTGCATTATTTCAATGACGAGTCAAATTTGATAAAATGAGTAATCTTGACAATTTTTATCAATGAGTGCTAACAAAAGCGGGTGAAAGTTTCTTGCCCAATGCCGTTTTATAAGGATTTCCAATGAAATACATCCCAAAGTTCTCTCTACTGGTAACTGCCATCGCCTTAGCAGGTCAGGCATTTGCTGCCGATTTTGTTGAAGGCAAAGACTATCAAAAAGTCGCCAACCCTGAAAACATTGCAGGGGACATCATCGTTGTTCGTGAGTTCTTTTGGTATGGTTGCCCCCATTGTTACGCCCTAGAACCACATATGCAAAAATGGGCAAAAACTCGTGCCAAAGATGTGGCATTTTTCCGCACCCCTGCCGCCATGAATCCTGTCTGGGAAGTGCCTGCTCGTGGTTTTTATGCTGCTCAGCAGATGGGGCTTGAAAACAAAACCCATCAAGCACTATTTGACGCTGTGCATAAAGATGGCAAAAGAAACATCATCTCTAATCAAGAAAATTTAGCGAACTGGTATGCTTCACAAGGTGCCGACAAAAGCAAATTTAACAGCTTCTACAACTCATTTTCCGTAAGCACTAAGATTGAGCGTGCCAAACAAGGGGCAACTCGCTACCAGTTGACAGGCGTGCCTGCGGTCGTAGTACATGGTAAATATGTCGTACCTGGTACAGATGAAAAAGTAACACAAGTTGTTGATTTTCTTATTAATAAAGTGCGTAATGAAAAACAATAACTCATACAAATCCCTTCAAAAACCAAGCCTGCATTCTCATGCAGGCTTTTTTGTCGGCAATCGCTTACACTCATTGACGACATTTACCAATAGCAAAACATGGCTGATTTTGAGATACTATGCACACAGCGAAGGATAAGGTAAACGGAGCTACCAACTAAGGATAGATGCTGTAACATGGAGTAAACGCAAAGGACAAGATCGCCGAAGGACTAAAGTAATAAAGCCGAGTGTTTGACATTCGGCTTTATTACTTTAGTCTAGTGCATTTATTCGCTTGATTACATTGGCATGGGCGATGATGCATGGACATTCATCACATTGATAAGATTGCCACTTCTTTGACATAGCTTGTAAAATCTGCTTCACTCTCCAACAATAGTTCATCATCACCTAAATGCTTGGCGTATGCTATCCACAATAACAACTGATAGACACTGTTGTATTCTGCCTTTTTAAACTGCTTAACAAACTGCTTCATCGCACCATCATCGTGTAGCTGTAAGCGAGAGAACCACGCTTCAATCTTGGTGCGTTGCTCAGGCGTAAACAACATCTCAAATAAAGCCTGCGTCAGCACATGACGATCTTCTTCAATGATGAGTTTACCCACTCGCTTGATTTGACGGTTTTTGGCGGCAACACTATTGATTTGGATAAGGTGCTTTAATTCTTCCAAAAAATACTCACTGACAGGCAGATTGTCTAACTGTTTTTTGGATAAATTGGCAAGTGGCTCGCATAGAGCTTGTAGACGCTCATGAGCTTTTTTAATCTCGGTGCGAGATACTCGCATGTCTTGTTTTGACCAGTCGATGTTCATGGATATTCTCTTTTTGATTAACTGAATAAATTCACCAGTGGCGTTTTTCACGGTGCTTGACGATGACTGGCATATTGGCAGGCAATCTAAGCCTTAACAGCTCACCCACCATCTCATTGATATACACCGAGCGATGTTTACCACCTGTGCAACCGATGCCAATAGTAACAATATAGCGGTTATTATTTAAGAAGCTAGGCAACCATTTTTCCAAAAAGTCTGCGATGTCATGTGCCATGTCATCCACTTCTGGATAACCAGCAAAAAATGCCTTAACTTCATCATCACGACCTGTCCGCACCCGAAGACGCTCTTGCCAATATGGATTGGGCAAGATACGCACATCAAAGATAAAATCAGCGTCAATAGGTGCACCATTTTTAAAGCCAAAAGACAGCAGATTGACCACCACGACATTATCCACGCCGATGTGGTCTCTTACCTTTTCTTTTAGCTCGTGGATATTAAGCATACTGGTATCTATCTTAATATCTGCAAGGTTAGCGACAGGCTGTAATAACTCTATCTCTTTGGCCAGTGCGTTAGGCAGGCTATTGACAGTTGGCATGAGCGGATGCACACGGCGAGTCGCTCCAAAACGAGCCACCAGTACGCTCTCTTGGGTGGTGGCATACAACACCTTAACCGCATCGCCATATTTACTCATCAAAGTGGCATAAACCGCAGGAAAATTAGATAAATCCGCTTTCGGTGCACGCACATCAATGCCAAGTGCAACTTTTTTCATGTCGTTGCCAATCAAATCATCCACCGCTTGACCAACCAATGACAACAACAGATTATCAATGACATAAAAACCAAAATCTTCTAAGATATTGAGTATCGAGGTTTTGCCAGAGCCTGATCGCCCTGAGACGATGATGATTTGTGTATCTGTCATACAAAATTCCTTACCGTAGTCATCTGCTTTATGACAAGACCATCTCCAAATTATCCAAAAGCCTTGCACGCCCCACAAAGACAGCTGCCAATACAACCAAATTTTTATCGTCAGGGCTAATCGGTTGTAGCCGATCATTTAAAAGCTCTAAATAATCAACTTTTAGATTTAGGGCTGTCAATTCATCATTGTACTTTTGAATGATATTGGCATAGTCAGCAAAATCTGCCTTTTGAATGTCGCTTTTAATTTTTTGCAAGGTTTGCTGAATGACTGGGGCAATTTTTCTTTGGTCATCAGATAAATAGCCGTTTCTTGACGACAACGCCAAGCCGTCATTAGCACGCACAACATCCACCCCAACGACATCAATGCCAAAATTTAATTCATCATTTAACTGGCGAATGATGGCAAGCTGTTGATAGTCTTTTTTGCCAAAGACCGCCACATCAGGACGCACAATATTAAAAAGCTTTGAAACCACCAACCCCACCCCATCAAAATGCGTAGGACGACTTTTACCGCATAAAACTTTGGTTATCTCACAGCTTAATACCTGTACATTCGGCGGATAAGTCGGATACATCTCTGCCACACTGGGTGCAAAAACGAAGTTAGCTTCAGCGTTTTGTAATTTTTGACAATCTTCATCTAGCGTTCGTGGATAGCTGTCAAAATCTTCGCCTACGCCAAACTGCGTAGGATTAACAAAAATACTCACCACAACAATATCAGCGTATTGTTTGGCGGTTTTGACAAGCTGAATATGCCCTGCGTGCAGATTACCCATTGTGGGGACAAGGGCGATTTTTTGATGGCGATGTGCCGTCAGTTGAGCTTGCAGGTCTGCAATGGTGTTAAGAATTTTCATATTCATCAAACTTTGACTTAAAAACTGTGTTCTACACTAGGGAATGAACCGTCCTTGACCGACCGATGATAATTAACAAACGCTCCTAAAATATCGCCTGTCGTATTGCCATCATCCTTTAAGAAGTCTTTAACAAATCTAGCAGGCTTGCGAGTATGCACGCCCAACATATCGTGCATCACAAGCACCTGACCATCTGTACCTGCACCTGCCCCAATACCGATAACAGGCACGGCAAACTGCTGAGTAACGATTGTAGCAAGGCTTGCAGGCACACATTCAAGCAAAATGATGCTCGCCCCTGCATTGACTAAAATCTCACAATCTTTAATAAGTCTATCCGCTTGCTCATCTGTCTTGCCTTGTACCTTATATCCGCCAAAGACATTAACCGACTGTGGTGTCAATCCTAAATGCACGCAGGTTGGCACACCGTTTTTGGCAAGAATCTCAACAATGGGTGCAAGCTCACTACCACCTTCAATCTTGACAACATTCGCCCCCGCCTGCATCACCGCACGACTGCTGACAATCGCATCATGAATCGTGGCATAGCTCATGAATGGCAAATCAGTCAAAATCAAGGCATGCTGATTGGCTCGTGCGACATTGGCGGTATGATAGACCATATCTGCCACCGTAACAGGCAAAGTAGAGGCCTGTCCTTGCACCACCATACCCAAGCTATCACCAACCAAAATCGCATCAATCTTAGCAAGTTCCATCAGATGGGCAAAAGACGCATCATAGCAGGTCAAGCAACTAAACTTTTCGCCAGTTTTTTTAAATTTGGTTAGGGTGGATAAGGTAGTAGGAACTGTTGGTTTTTCGGCTAAGTAGGTCATATTATTTTTCTTGTTTTATCAATCCGTCATGACAAGAAGCGATGGGCAGTTCGGCAATTTTGATATCACCAATCACAAGGCTAGGGTCCAACTCAAGCAGTGGAATAACCACAAAATTTCTTAGCAAAATCTCTTTATGTGGCACAATTAAGCGTTCATTATGAATTATCTCATCGCCATACAGCAAGACATCTACATCAAGCGAGCGTTCACCCCAGCGTCTTAGCCGTACTCGCCCTGCACTATTTTCTAGAGCTTGACAAACATCAAGTAGCTCAAGTGGGGCAAGCGTAGTCTTAGCAGACAACACCGCATTAACAAAATCAGGCTGGTCGGTAACGCCATAAGCCTTTGATGAATACAACGATGACAACCTGACATCACAAAAACGCTCATCGGTCAGCAGGGCATCACGCACCGCCAAAATGTGGCTGGTCGGGTCGCCCAATTCATTAGCAATGTTGCCACCAAGCCCCAAATAAATCCGTACCATCTCCGTCATGATTGCACCCATTAGTCCTGCAATCGTGGTTTGGCGTTGGGTTTTTTGCGTTTTTTGGATTTGGTGGTTTTGTCGTTAGCATTGGCTTTTTTGGGCTGTTGTGTCTGCTTGGATTTTGGTTTGGCAGACTTCACAGGCTGACCACTGACATCTGACTCAGTCAATCCAAGTAGCTTATCTTTGATGGATAATAGCGATGATGGCTGACGCTTACGGTAGCGGCGAGCAGGAATGTATGGCTCATCATTATTGAGTAGTTTTAAAAATTCTGCTTGCGTATAATTCACCTGCTCAAAAGTCGGCACAATCACCTCACGCAGGCGAGGCGTGGCTTTTTGGTCTTTTGGTAAAAACTCATCAAGGTTTTTGGCGACAAAGAGTGGCTTGCGAACTTGCGTCTGATCAGTTTCATCATACTCAGATGCTGATAACTGCTGTAATTGTAACAGCTCATCATTCATGCCACTTCTTTGACGGCGGCGGCGTGATGGGGTGCCTGCAGTGCTACCACCATTGGCAAAAGCCTCAATCATCTGTGCTTTTTGGATAGCATCTGCATCTTGATAAGCCTGCCACCACTTACCCATACCATTGGTCGACTCGGACAGTTCATGCTTATCATACGCCTCTCTTACAACCAAAAAATCAAACGCCGCACGGAACTTGGCGTGACGCTCAAGAGTAGCAATATCACGCACACGAGGATTGGTAAGTTTGGGCTGCATTAGCCAAATACTTGTGATAAATTCTTCAGCAAATTTTGGAATGGCGGTTTTTAGACGCTGAGCGTCAATGACCTTGGCAGCAGATTTTTGCTGTGCTTCATAAAAAGGCAAGCCTTTTTTCTTAAGTTTGGCAAGCTGATGCAAATAATTTTCCCACAAAAGTGCCGCATAAAAAAACGCAGGATTTACCCCTTTGCCCATATTAACACGCTTATCGGTATTATTTGCAATAGCCATCATCAATGGTGTCGGCTGTTTTGGTGCATAGGTCATCAAGCTACTCATCGCACCATGTTGAAAAAGCAGTGGCAACAGTGGGGTCAGATAACCCCCCACAAACATTTTGACCGTCTCATCATATAAGCGATGAGCAGACACCTGCTCAAGTAGCGACCAGTTAGTCTCATGAAACTGCCGTACCAACTCATCATCAAATTCAAAGCTCAATTTCGCCTTAAATCGCAAGGCACGAAGCAGACGCACAGGGTCTTCTTCTATTCGCACTTTAGCATCGCCTAGAAGCCTTAATACACCGCTTTTAATATCAGCAGTTGCCCCACAAAAATCAAGCACTTCGCCTTTGATTGGCTGATAATATAAAGCATTAACAGAAAAATCACGACGAGCAAAGTCCTGCTCTATCGTCCCCCAGACATTATCACGAGTAATCATGCCGTCTTCGGTGGTATGTGTGTCGTCCTTAGGCGGTGCACGAAAAGTCGCCACTTCTATCATTTCACGCCCAGAATAAACATGGGCAAGCTGAAAACGCTTACCAATGATACGACAACGACCGCCAAAAACTGCCTTAATCTCATGCGGACGAGCATTCGTTACTGCATCAAAATCCTTCGGCACAAGCCCCAAAAGACTATCACGCACACCGCCCCCCACGATATACGCCTCAAAGCCCGCCTTAGTCAAGGTACTGGCCACCTCAATAATGCTGTGTGGCAAAGCCGACTTGCTCAGACCAAGTGCTTTATCATGATGCACAACCATTTTTTGTGTTTTCTTGGTTTTTCTGCTTCGGCTTGACTTATTGGATCTACCAAAGTTCGCTGGCTGATACGCCATGCTTAACTTCTCCTTGATGGTTATAAAATATTTTTTATGATAAAACCATCTATTTTAACTGTTATTGACAAAAAAAGCGACAACCGCCTCTTTTTTATCCAAAAATACTGCCCAAACACCCATCTGATCAATCCAAAACACTCAATCGGTGCCTGTTTTTATCCAAAATCGCTTGCCCAATACCCTTTACCTGCATCAAATCATCTACCCGCTCAAACCGTCTTATCTGTGTGCGGTACTTGATGATGCGTTCGGCAGTGGCAACACCCACCCCTTGCAGGCTAGCAAAGTCGCTGGCAGTGGCGGTGTTAATGTTGATGGGCTTAGTGCGTGGTTTTTTAATGAGTTGCTCATAGGCACTGATGGCATCAAGATAGCATTGTTCTTTGGCGGTGGCGGTAGGTGAAAGAAAAACCGTAGCAATCACGCCCATGACAAGTAAGATGTTCAATCGTGCACACATACCATCACCGCTTTTCATCAGCCTTTGCCATGTTCCAATAGTTATCCATCTCAGCCAAGTCGCTTTCTGCTAGCGTTTTGCCTTGTGCCATCAACGACTGCTCAACATAGGCAAATCGGCGTTAAATTTACTATTAGCATCTTGCAACGCCATTTCAGCGTCAATATCTAGATGACGAGCCAGATTGGTCAGCACAAATAACACATCGCCAAGCTCGCCTGCAATCTTGTCTTTTTGGGTGTCATTGAGCTTATCGGTCTTATAAGCAAAATCAGGCGTGGGCAATTCGGCTTGTAACTCGCCTAGTTCCTCTTGCAATTTACCCAATACACCACCCAGATTTTCCCAATCAAACCCCACCTTAGCAGATGATTTTTGTAAATTTTGGGCTGTCATCAGTGCCGTACCTGCCCTTACCTCTGATAGCAACCGTTTTGGACGATTTTTATTTTCGGCAGCTTTAATCTCGTTCCAACGGCGTTTGACATCTTCATCTGTTTGTAGGTTTTCTTTGTCAAAGACATGGGGGTGCCTGCGTATCAGCTTTTCTTGCAAGGCATGAATGACATCACCCATATCAAATCTTCCTGCTTCAGCATATAGATGAGCATGAAAGATGACCTGCAACAACACATCGCCAAGCTCACCTTTAATATCATCTGTGGCAGATGGGCTTTGGTCATCATTGCTAATTGCCTCTATGAGTTCAAAGACTTCTTCTAGGGCGTATTTTTGCAAAGATTGGTTGGTTTGTTTAGCGTCCCAAGGGCAATCGGCACGAAGGCGTTTCATGAGAGCGACAAGGTCAGTAAAATTGGGCGTAGGAGTCATGACACCATCCAAAAATAAACCCCATGATAGCACATCATGGGGTTTGATAAAAGAGATACTATTGAGCCAAATCAGCAAACAACGCCGTGGATAAGTACCGCTCGCCTGATGAAGGTATCACCACCACAATCATTTTGCCTGCATTTTCAGGACGACTTGCCACTTGTAGTGCTGACCAAACGGCTGCTCCTGCACTAATACCCACCAAAATCCCTTCTTTTTCTGCCATCTGGCGAGCTGTGGCAAAAGCAGAGTCTGCCGTAACCGTGATGACCTCATCATAAATTTTGGTGTTTAAAATACTTGGTACAAAACCAGGAGCCAAACCTTGTAATTTATGAGGTCCTTTTTCGCCGCCACTAAATACGGGTGAATCAGATGGCTCTACTGCGATGATTTGCACGCTTGGTTTTTTGGACTTTAATACCTCGCCCACGCCTGTAATCGTGCCACCTGTGCCGATACCTGCCACCACAATATCCACCTGTCCGTCCGTATCATTCCAGATTTCTTCGGCGGTTGTCTCACGGTGAATCTTGGGGTTGGCTAAGTTATCAAACTGGCGTGGCATAAAATAGCCGTCTTGGCTTGCCAGCTCATTTGCCTTAGCAATCGCCCCACCCATACCCTCTGATGCAGGGGTTAGCACCAGCTCTGCTCCGTATGCACGAAGCAAAGCACGGCGTTCTAAGCTCATGCTCTCTGGCATGGTGATGACAAGCTGATAACCCTTAGAAGCACACACCATGGCAAGCCCGATGCCTGTATTACCACTCGTGGCTTCTACAATTTTGGTATTTTTGTCAATCAAGCCATCTTTTTCAGCTTCATTAATCATAGAGATGGCGATGCGGTCTTTAACCGAGCTTGCTGGGTTGAAATACTCTAGTTTAGCAACCACACGAGCAGGCAGACCTTCAGTTAGGCGGTTTAACGCCACCAAAGGCGTGTTGCCAATGAGATCTGTGATGTTCTTAGCGATATTCATGATAGGTCTCCGATATATAATAGCATAATCATCATAACAAACTTTTCTTAAAATTTATAGGCAAAAAAAGTTAAGAGTTATTCTATTTTAGAATTTTAACAACCCATCATTTTTGTTGGTAAAAACATGGTAAAATTAAACTTATTTTTATTGATAATCAGGATAACCTATGACCACTTTTGCCCCCATCTCCATCTCCTGCTTTAAAGCATATGATGTGCGTGGCGAGCTTGATGTTAATTTAGATAGCACCATTGCTTATCGCATTGGGCGTGCTTTTGCCCAGTATTTAAACAATGGCAAAGACAACCCCACCATCGTGGTTGGTTCAGACATTCGCCCCTCTAGCGAATGCCTAAAACAATCTGTCATTGACGGCATTACAGATGCAGGTGTTAATGTCATTGACTTGGGCATGACAGGCACCGAAGAAGTTTATTTTGCCACCAGCCACTACAACGCCATCGGTGGTGTTGAAGTAACCGCAAGCCACAACCCCATCAATTACAACGGTCTAAAAATGGTGCGTGAAAACTCTCGCCCCATCAGTGCTGACACAGGTCTGACAGACATTCGTACCATCGCCGAAAACGGTGAGTTTTTACACGCCACCAAAGGCAAAGTTAGCCTAATTACCAACAAAACCGCCTATATTGACAAGCTCATGAGCTTCACCAACACCGCCAAATTTAGCCCAAAAAAAATCGTAGTCAATAGCGGTAATGGGTCAGCAGGTCCTGTGGTTGATGAGCTTGAACAGCGTCTTGGCGATAAAATTGAGCTCATCAAAATACACCACACCCCAGATGGTTCATTTCCCAATGGCATTCCAAATCCCATGATTACCGCCAACCAACAAGTCACTTCACAGGCGGTCATCGCTCACAAGGCAGACTTTGGTGTGGCGTTTGATGGGGATTTTGACAGATGTTTTTTGTTTGATGAACAAGGCAGATTTATTGAAGGCTCATACATCGTAGGTATGTTGGCCGAGGTCTTTTTAAAAAAACATCAAGGTCAATCCATCGTCTATGACCCTCGTGTGATTTATAACACCCAAAACATCATCGTCAACAATGGTGGCATACCTGCCATCAGCAAATCAGGGCATTCATTCATCAAGCAAGTCATGCGTGAAACAGGGGCGATTTATGGTGGCGAAATGTCCGCCCACCATTATTTCCGTGATTTTGCCTATTGCGATAGTGGCATGATTGTCTGGCTACTTGTCATTGAGCTTTTATCGGTAACAGGTAAAACATTATCAGAGTTGGTCAACGGCTACATTGCCGATTTTCCAAGTTCAGGAGAGCTAAACTTTCGCTTGGGTGCTTTGACCGCAGATGACATTTGTGCCAAACTTGAACAAACATACAAAGAATTTCACCCCACCAAAAACACCCTAGATGGTTTGAGTCTAGATTTTGGTCATTGGCGATTCAACCTGCGTTCGTCCAATACCGAGCCACTCATTCGCCTTAATATTGAAACCAAAGGCGACTCAACGCTCCTAACAACCAAAACCGATGAGATTTTGACGCTACTAGCAGAATCTGGAGCGGTGAGTGCCGATCATTAGGTGTATGCCAGTATAATAAAAGTCCTACCAACCGCAGGACTTTTATTATTTTTTTATGGCAGATTTGTTGTTAGAGTGCATCACACCGCCAAATCTGCCAAGTCTCCTTTATCTTCTAACCACGCCTTACGATCGGACGAGCGTTTTTTTGCAAGTAGCATATCCATGACACTACTGGTGCTGCCAAAGTCATCAATATCAAGTTGCACCAAACGGCGAGTATCAGGATTCATAGTTGTCTCACGCAAATGATCAGGGTTCATCTCGCCTAAACCCTTAAAGTGGGTAATTTGTGGCTTACCCTTAGACTTGGTTTGTTTCAAGATGGCGTTTAGCTCATTATCATCTAGGGCATAATGCACATCTTTACCAATGTCTATGCGGTACAAAGGGGGCATGGCAACAAACAAATGCCCTGCTTCCACCAGCGAGCGAAAATGCTTGACAAACAATGCACAAATAAGCGTAGCAATATGCAGTCCATCCGAGTCTGCATCCGCTAGGATACAGATCTTGTCATAGCGTAATTCAGATAAATCATCAGATGCTGGATCTACGCCTATGGCGATGGCGATGTCATGAATCTCTTGACTGGATAATACGGTGTCATGCGAAACTTCCCATGTATTTAGGATTTTGCCACGCAGGGGCAAGATTGCCTGAAAATGTCTGTCTCGGGCTTGCTTAGCAGACCCACCTGCACTGTCGCCTTCCACCAAGAACAACTCTGCACCGTCTTTGAATTCACCCTTACAATCAGCCAACTTACCTGGCAAGGCAGGACCTTGGGTGATTTTTTTTCGGGCGACTTTTTGGGCAGATTTTAACCGCTTGCCTGCTTTACTGATGGCAAGCTCAGCAATCGCTTTGGCAGTGTTAGGATAAGTATTTAACCACAGACTAAACGCATCTTTAGCAAGTGCCTGCACCAGTGGCGACGCTTCACGGCTTGATAAGCGTTCTTTGGTTTGACCGCTAAACTGCGGCTCAGCAAATTTTAAGGATAAAATATAATTAACGCCGTCCCACACATCATCAGCAGTTAGGCGAACATTTCTAGGCAAAAGGCTGTGAATCTCACAAAACTCACGCAAAGCGTCCGTAATCCCTGTGCGAAGTCCATTAACATGCGTACCGCCTTGTGCTGTGGGGATAAGGTTGACATAACTTTCACAAATGGGCGTGCCAGACTCAGGCAACCACGCAATCGCAAAAGTCGCTCCACCACGCTCGCCTGCTGTCGGCTCTCCACTAAAATAAAAAGGCACCTCAGGAATGATGGCAAGCTCGCCAAGCTGTTCGGTCAAATATTGCACCACACCATCTGTGTATTGCCAGCTTTCGCTGGTATCAGGCTCGATTTCGTTGATAAAGTCAATCTTTAGCCCTGCTGATAGGACGGCTTTGGCTTTTAAGTTGTGCTTTAGGGCTTTGATGGAGAACTTAGGATTATCAAAATACTGCTCATCTACCCAAAATCGCACCTGCGTGCCTCGTTTTTTCTTGATGGCAGACGGCTGATTCATCAAGGGGCTGATCGCTGTGCCATGCTCAAAATTCATCTGATACTGTATGCCATCTCGCCACACAGTAACCTCCACACGCTTGGATAAAGCATTGACCACGCTAATCCCCACGCCATGCAGACCACCAGAGATGGCGTAATTATCGGTGGAGAATTTTCCTCCTGCGTGCAGACGAGTCAAGATAAGCTCCACACCTGACTGGTTAAATTCAGGGTGAATATCGGTGGGCATACCTCGTCCGTCATCAAGCACAGATAGCGAGCCGTCAGTATGCAGGGTAACAATGATATTTTTGGCGTGTCCAGCCAACGCTTCATCCACAGAATTATCAATCACCTCTTGAGCCAAATGATTGGGGCGAGTGGTGTCGGTATACATACCAGGGCGGCGGCGGACAGGTTCTAGCCCTTCTAGGACTTCTAGGTTTTGGGTGGTGTAGCTCATATGTATTGGAATGTTATGATGAAAGAGAGTATTTTAGCCGATTTTTGATTTAATTTGAATGCTTAGTTTAACTGATTGATTTTATTTATTTTTATTATGGCGTATTATCAAAAAGACATTTTTGATATCATCATCAGACTTACACTTTGAGTAAAGCACTTGTGGGCTTATGGCATATTTTATGGGGCTTGGGTTCGTGATACCTGTTTAGGGGCTGAAAGTGTTAAACGCTCATACAAGCCCGTAGAACCGCTTTTACTGCGTGAATTAGGCAAGATAGGGGCAACCTTAACCAAATCGCCAAATACGCCAATACGGACGCATTAGGGGACAAAATAGACCGTTTACGGCTACTAGGGGAATTAGCCATAATTCGTGAACAATTAGACGAGCTTTTGAAACGCTATGATGACAGCATAGGCAATTAAGATGATTGTAAAATTTTTCTCTCGTGGGCGTGGTAATTGTTCGGCAACAATGAATTATTTGCTAGGCAAAGACAAAGACCGAGAACAAGCCAAAGTATTGCAGGGCAATCCAGAGCTAACTGAACGATTAGCAGATAATTTGGAGTTTAAAAACCGTTACACGGTTGGCGTGCTATCTTTTCAAGAAAGTAACCTTGACGACAACGCCAAGCGTGAGATTATGGCAAGTTTTGAGAAATCATTACTGGCAGGACTAGACCAAGACCAATACGACATTACTTGGATAGAACACAAAGACAAAGACCGCCTAGAACTTAACTTTGTGATACCCAATGTAGAGCTTACCACAGGCAAACGCTTACAACCCTACTATGACCGAGCCGACCGCCCACTGGTTGAAAACTGGAAACAAGTCATTAACCACGATTACGGATTATCTGACCCTAACGACCCAAGAAAAGCCCAAGCAATCAAAATAGACCCTCACAGGCTCCCAGAGAGCGTACAGGCGATTAAAGAGACCATAGGTATAATAAACCAGCAAATTGAGAAAGGGGCTATAACGAGCCGTACGGGCGTTTTAGAGCTATTAGGGCAATCAGGCTTTGAAATCGCCCGAGTTACGGACAAATCAATCAGCGTTAAAAATCCTAACGGCAAAAGAAACATCAGATTAGAGGGTTTTATTTATGAAAATAGACGATTTAGTGGCGAACTTGGAGCGGAACGCACAAGAGCAAAACAAGATTATGACCGAGAAAATACAGAGCGTTACCAATCAGCACTTGGCAAGTTACAACGAGCTATTGCAATCAAATCTGAAAGCAACACAAAAAATTTTAGACGACCAGCAAGCGACCATACGCCAAAGCCTATCCAAATTGGCGATTATCAACAGAATTACAGCAATGACATCAGCCATAATGGTAATTTTGATGATAGGGCTAGGTCTTGGCAACCTATGGCTTTACAAGAAGTCCCAAGACCAAACAGAAGTATTGATACAGATACAAGACAAGATAGACCAATCACCCCTAGAAGCCAAGATATTATCAAAAGTGGAGATTGGGGAGGAGAACGGTACATATTTCATCATCAGCAACCACAAGAAAGCGACAACTTATACCTCAGACAAGAAACAACAAGTATTGACCTTTCCAAGCAACTAGGGGTTTTTGACCGTGCAAAACAGCTTCATGAACGACTACAACAATTTACTAACCGAGTTAGAACAGCAATTAAACGAACTTACCGAGACGAACGCCAATCAGAACGAGCGGATACAGAAATTAACGGCAGCCAATCAGTCTTTGAGAGTGCAGAACGAGCAATTACAGGGGTTAATCAGCAGATTAAACAGCGAGAACAACAGGCTAATGAACTTATTGCAGGGCAACAAAAAGCCCTAGATAAGGGCAAGGGCTTTGATTTTGGACGGTAGGTTGGTTAAATAATTTGCTATGGCTGTCAAGATAGTATAGTAGCTCTATGATGTTATCAAAGATTTTATATCCCAAAACCAAATCAGGTTTAATTATGATGGTCTCGCAAGCCTTACTTTACTAGCAATATTCAAAATTCTGTATTATTTTCATAAATTATCTTAAAACATAAGGAGTAACGCCATGAAACTATTAGAGATACAATACCCAATCAGCGCTCTTAATTGTTTCAGGTCGGTGTGCTATCATCACTCGTGTGATACCTAGTGATTTGATCATCTTATTAATCTGATGCTCTTTTTTAACATCCAAATGACTAGTGGCTTCATCCAAAAATAAAATTTTTGGTCTGCGGTATAGGGCGCGGGCAATAAAAATACGTTGCTTTTGACCGCCTGATAGTATATTACCCATATCGCCGACAAGCGTCTGATAGCCCATAGGCATTGACATGATTTCATCATGAATCCCAGCCATAATGGCGCATTTTTCCACCCATTCATTATCTGGTTTATCATCAAAAAAGCTGATATTTTCAACTAAAGAGCCTGCAAATAGTGTGTCATCTTGACTAACACAGGCAATAATATCACGGGCATTTAGCTCTGCCATGCTGTGGTGAACCTTGCCTGCAATTTTAATCTCTCCTGATTTGGGCGTAAGTTCACCCATAAGTAAGCTCATCAGTGTACTCTTTCCACAACCTGTTGCCCCAACGATGGCTACCGATTCTTTATCTTTGATGTGAAAACTCAAATTGTCAATAATATAGGGTTCATCATCATTATAAGCAAAGGATAGATTGTTTACCTGTATATCATAAACCAGTTTATCTTTTTGCTCTATTAGAGGTAGATAGCTATTTTTTTCTGTTTTTTCTAAAACAATGTCTGCTAACCTTTCACCATGCAAGTTTAACATTTTTACTTCAATAAATTTATCTATTAGATTGCTCACTCGTCCACCAAACTGGTTTTTGTAGGCGATAAATGCCATTAAAATGCCAACTGTAAAAGTACCATCAATAACTAAATTTGCACCCAAATAGATAATGATAAGGTTTTCAAACCCAAAAATAATACCATTAATAAATCCAAACATAAGCCCTAATTTTTGGGTATAAAGTCCTGCATTAATGGTATTAACAAATAAGGTAAGCCATGTACTCTTTCTTATATCTTCCTTGTTGAAACGTTTAATAGCACGAATACCGTGCATAGTCTCCATAAAATGCGTACTCTGCTTAGCTGCATGTATAATTTGCTCTTCGGTAGCTTGTTTTAGGGGTGTATACCAGAGAAAGCGCAGGAGTCCATAGATCATCATTGCACCCACTGCAACCCATGCCAAAGCCGGGCTATAAAAGAACATCAATACAAGTGTAAATACTGTCATCACACCATCTAAGACAACGGTCAAAAAAGTTGTGGTCAGCGTAGACTGAATGCTATCAATTGCTCCAAAACGAGAAATAATATCACCCAAATGTCTTTTTTGAAAAAATTGACTGGGTAGATGAGTTAAATGATGAAAAACATTAGACTTCCATTGTATATTGAGTGTAGTAGAGATATACATACTTATCCATGACTGAAGCAAGCTGGTTAGCTGTGTTAAAAACATAAGTATGCCAAAGCCAATAACCAGTGTCGTTAATAAATCTTTGTCAGCCGAAACAATAGCATGATCAATCACCCACTGCATAAAAAATGGACTGGTTAGAGCAAATATCTCTAGCACCAATGCCAGTATTAATATCTGACCCAAAGACTTGTAAAGTCCTTTTATTTCACCAATCAGTTTGGATAAACGAATATTGACCTTATCTTCTTTTTTCTCAAAATCACTATCCGCCCATACCTCTAGGGCTATTCCTGTAAAATGATCTGATGCCTCTTGAAGTGTCATTAGTCTTTGTCCAGCACTTCGGTCTAGGATGGTAATTTTAGTTTTGGATACAGATTTTAATACCACAAAGTGATTCATATCCCAATGCAGAATACACGGCGTACGCAGCTGATTAAGCTCATTCAGTTCCAGCCTTAAAGGGCGTGTGCTAAGCTTTATTTGTCTAGCAATCTTAATAAGCGTGTGCAAAGTTGCACCTTTTTGAGAAATAGGATATTTTTGGCGCAAACTCCATAAATCAGTAAGATACCCATGATAATGAGCTATCATAGCAAGACAGGCTAGACCACATTCAGCAGATTCGGTTTGTAAAATAACGGGCATTTTGGCTGATAAACCAAAATTAATGCGTTTTAAAAAATCCATGACTAAGATTATCCATAAAAACTTTGACAACAAAAAAGGTGCAATTGCACCTATGACAAATTGATTGGTTTAAATTTTACCTGTGAGACTATATAGCGGTTCAAGCACCCATTCATATAATTTGCGTGTTTCATGCATGACATCACCCTCCAAGGTCATGCCAACTGCTAGGGGTAGTTCTTTGCCGTAGGCTGTTATGGTTTGCTTATCTAAATGTGCTTTGATGACATACATCGGTTCATTGGCGATTTGTTCAGTGGCTGATACTGTGCCAATGGTGGGTAAATTTTGTCCTGCATGAGCAGTTTTGGCACAGAGATAATACGCCCCTTGGCATGTCCAAATTTTTGATAAGGATACGCTACATAGCGAAGCAATACTTCATCATCCGTCTTAACAAAACCAATAGCACGACTCGGTACATACATCACTGCAATCAAATGGCTGTCATTAGGTAGGATGCTTACAAGTGACTGACTACTATCCACAAATTGCCCCACATCGGCATGAGCGACACTTGCCACACCATCTACTTGGGCTTTGATAATCAAAGTATCGTTGGCTTGGTTTTGGATGCTATCGCTTTTGTTGTCAGACAATGTGCGTTCATACTGCAAAAGTGTTGTTTTATGCTCATGTTCTAGACGGGATAAGGCGATGGTTTGCTCTTTGATTTGCTTAGCAATCATCTCCTTTTCTCGCTCAAGGGCGGTCAGACTATTTAACTGTGTATTGTGTGCCATTGTTTGTGATTCTAGCTCTTGTTTGGATACCGCCTCACTTTGCATGGCAAATTCATATCGTGCCAAAGTCTCTTTGGCAATGGCAACCTAATGTGCCTGTAAATCTATTTGAGCTTGCAGTTTATCCATGTCTACTTGTAGACGCTCTATGGTATTTGCGATATTTCTTTTTTCAGCAGCTTGAGCTTGCTTGGTGCGAGTGATTTCATGTTCTATCAGCTGTCTTTTAAAGGCGAGCTCTTTATCTATAATACTTTGTACATTACCTGCATCGGTATGACGAGTGGTAGAGATTTTATATAGCATATCTCCTGCCTTAACCGCCTGACCTTCTGATACATATTTTTCTATAATAACTCCTGCTGTTGTGGTATAGACTTGTACCAACCCTTTGTCAGGAATGAGTTGACCTTTGACTGTACTACGCTTGGTATATTCACCCCATACCAAAAATATCATTAGTACAAGCCCTGCCATAAACGCACAAAACGTCAAAAAAGCAAAGCTAATCGGCGTTACTATCACAACTTTACCCACCCAATCTATTTTTTGGGCAGATAAAGCTTCAGGACGAAATAGACTGGACATGATAGGTGTTATGATTTATAAATAAATTTATCATAAGGCATAATACAAGCACATATACAGCCATCCCTAAAATAGCATTATCAGGAATTATGTCATTGTAATTGTGATAAACAACTTTTGATAATGTAAAAAATGATAGAATGGCCAAAACTCTAGATATGGTCATCATTTTATCGCGCATACTCATACATATTTCTAATCATTAAAAGTATTGGTCATTATGAAATAGACCATTTTGCAAATGTCTGTCTACGTAATTTTTGTAATCCTCACCCATTTTATGATAATCCTGTATTTCTACAACATGACCTATGGTAAATACTGCCGCTACTTTTTTGTTTGGTGTTAGAACTATCCGACACCCCCAGATACCATTAAGACTTGTCATTCTTGTTAGAAAATTTTCTTTTCTTAAATATAAAAAATATACCCAAAAAAACCAAAGAACAATATATTACCCAATAAATATAGACGTCAAAATTTGTTATCGTATCTATTTTTTGAACAAATAAACCGACAGCTAAAATATAAAAAAATACAACAACAGGCCTTGGGATTAAATCCATATTTACATCCTAATAAGAAAATAAATTAAAGGGTAATAATAAAAAAATACACTAATCAGATTTCCTGTTTGGATTAAGTTTGTTGAAGTACAGGAAAATCATACCATTTTAAGTTTGTGACGAATGTTTTTCTTTATAGTATATTTTTTAAACCAAAACCACTTCAAAGAATAAGCTAGGGTAAAATAATACCTAATTTATCACGATGATCTTGAACTTTGCGATACATATCTAATGCCTCTTTTGTTAACTCACTATTCTCTATATTCTGTTATCAATACAGATAAAATAAAAGAATTTAAATCTGACATTTCTAAAGTAATAATTGTCATCTTTTTGTCTATAATATTAATCCGTGTGATAGCTGCCGATTTTAATTTCTTGATTTATGCTTAATTTAAAATATTCTAAAAAAATTAGCGAGATTGCGATTTAGTCTTAATCATTTTTTTTGATATCTTAGAAAAAATAATCATTATAAATATAAACAATAACCATGAACTTGCATTTGATAAATCAAATAAATATTTAATAAACATATATATCAAGAAGCCTACTGTGAATGAAACCCATCCGCAATCACCAACAATATTTTTTAATAATTTTTTCATTAAGGTAGTCCTCCAGAATACTCTAATTCGTAAGGTTCAGCAATTGTTCTATATTTACGATACCATTCCCAATCAAAATTTTCTACAGAATGTCCAATAACTACACCAACTTCCATACCTTTTGTTCCACCAAGCCTTTGTCCAGCAATACCTCCTATTAGAGCGCCCCAACTAGGCGGTTTTGATAAATCTGTTTTTGGTAATCCTAAAGACTGATTACCGCTATCCCCATAATTGTTCCCAGAACTATCCAACCCACCCCCAGATACCATCTTCATTTGCTCAATGTTTAGTTCAAACATAATAAACTCCTGTGAATAAAAAACAACTTAAAGTACCAATTCAATAATATCCAACTCAGCCATTTTGGCTATCGCCGACCTAATATCATTGGACATACTTTTATCAGTTGTCTGTAAAAGATTGCATAAACTAATTGGCTCATATTGTATAATTTTCTTAAGCAAATATTGACTATCGTCATTGATATTAATCTTTAAGCCATTTGCAATGACATAGCCTTTTTCAAGCGTTCTGCCATCTACAATGTTAGAGATAATCAACGCATCATCAGGAATGTCATTTGCGTCAGCATTGGCATTACCAAACAACTGCATATTAAAAGCACTGTCACTGCGATAGTTCGCCATATGTTCTTGCATGAATTTATCATAAATCACTGGGTCTGTCATGATGGCAGACAATTCATTACAAGCTTGTATAATATTATCTTTGTCACTTTCCCAGTCAGACAAATTGTATCTTAAGGGTAGGATGTTGGGGGTTTGTTTGGCTAACCACTGCATATAATCATAGCCTGTTGGGGCAAATGTTCCTATCGCTAAATGGAATGTCTCGCAACCCATTGGAACAGGATTGTGCCACCACCCACGTGGGATATATAGCACATCACCAGCTTCCAATACAATCTCCATGTCAGGTGTGGTTGGCTCTGGTACATCCACATCTTTGGATTGTTGCATATATAACGGACTTTCAAAATTGGGTTTGTATAACGCCCAGTGTTTTTTGCCCATCAGTTGCACTGCAAACACATCACGAGTATCCCAATGGCTTTTAAAAGAGGCCTCACTACCAAACGCCAAATAACCACTTACAACCGTTGGCGCTTGTACAAAATGGGAAATTTGTTTTGCCAAATTATCTACAAAAGGTTCATTGTTAATGCGATTATAAACAATGGTTGCACCATGTTTCATATGATGATAAATGGCAGATTTAATAAAACGATAGCGAGTTCGTCCCATGTCATTAAAGCTTTCTACATACTCAGAAATGGGTACGATTTCACCCTTTCTAAGGCGAAAAAGCTCATCTGTGGGATTGGCTCGCTGATATAATTCGTTGATTTGTTTCCAAGTAATATTCAAATCTTTGACTGCACCCTTGAATACTTTGGGTGCTTGGTATAGCACTTGCCGCCTAAAATCTTGAGATGACATACCAAGATCCATGTGCATATAATACATCCCTATTCAATTAAAACATTTTATAAAAATTTTTATCATTATATTCAAATAAAGGCAATTTGACAACACAGAATAACAAAAGCCCTAGATAGGGGGATAAAAATTGGGATTTTGGGCGATGACTTTGGGTTACCCCCCCACAAGGTTTGTATTTGCTAAAATTTTTGATTTAGTATATTGCAAACAAAGAAAAACCCACCATAAGGCGGGCTTTTCACTTAATACTAGGGGGTAGGCGTAAGCCCTCAATAGACCCTAGCAAACAGTAATATTTTAAGGATTTATCCCTATGAAATCAAGTGAAAATTACCCAAATGTCAAAAATACCCTATCGCATCCACGCCTTGCCACTTACGAGAAGTTTGCCAAAGATGCCGAACAGGCAATAAGTTTATATCAATGGAACTTACAAATATCATCCGCCCTGTTTGAGTGTTTGGCGGTGTGCGAAGTGGTTATTATAAATTCCGTTGCCAATGCTACACAAGCTGAACATGGTGCAGATTGGGCTTTCAATGTGCGATTTGTCCGAAGTATGCAACAAAACCGTCGAAATGAACTCCTAAACGCACGTCAAGAAACCACAGAACAGACCATTTGCGAATTGCCGTTTGTGTTTTGGCAAGGATTTTTTTACAGCTCGTTTTGATGATGAGATTTGGAAGAAGCATTGGGCTGTTGCCTTACCCAATGCCAAGCACGCAGATTTAGCCACAATGAGAACAGAAGTATTTGATAATCTTGAAAAAATTAGAAAACTAAGAAATCGTATTGCCCACCACGAACCAATTTTTAACCGCAATCTGCAAGGCGACTACAAACGGATTATTAAAATCATTGGCTACTGCTCACAAGATACCGCAGAATGGGTAAAATCTTGGCAAAGGGTTGTTGAATTATTAAAAATCAAGCCTACACTCCCATAACTTGCTTAAATACTCCACGATACATCAAATCCTTATGAAATGAACCATTTTTGACGGATTTATCAAAAAATTGTTTTAAAAATGGTTCAATAGTATGCCCAACTTCATCAATAATCCAACTTTGCTCATCTTGGGGCAAATTCTCAAAATATTCAATAAATGCCCTGTTTTCGCTTTCTTGGCGTTGTTTCTCGGCTTGTTCCGCTATTTTGGCTTGTCTTTCACGCTCCGCCTGTTCCTTGCCTGCTAGGCGTTCATTCTCGGCTTTTTGTAGGTTCTCATAGTACTCATCAAGCCCCCAACGCTCATCAATGGCTTTATTCTCAATGTTTCTTTTGCGAAAATGATTGACTGTTTCGCCCTTGCTTTCCAAATAGGTAATATATTCAGCGACTTTTTGACGGACAATAACAAGCTCTTTATCAGTCAAGCCATGCAAAATGTCTAGCGTGTCAGGGTCTCTTTCCTTGCTACTAGGGTTCAAAGCATTTGCCAATGAGTCAGCCTTTTTGCGTTTATCATTGATAATTAGCGTAAAATGCGTGATGATTTTACCTAGTTTTTCCTGTTCAAGGGTCAATTCAAATTCGCCTTGTTCGTTAATTTCTTTTATAACTGGGTTTAAAACATATCTTTTAAAATTATTGACCGCACTATATTTATCAATACACCCAAAGAAATCTTTCCATTCATCAATAACCATTGTTACTTGTGGGTGTTTTTTGCCTTGTGGCGGTTTTGCCCCTGCTCGTTTACAGCATAATTCATAAAGGCGTTTTGTATGAAAACGCTTTAAATCTATGGTTTTCTCGTATGGATATTTTGTGTATGCTTCCCCTGTTTTTTGGATTAAATACGCCAAAACATCTGAAAACATCAAATAAATAAAACCGCTCTTTTCTTGGTAGGCTACCGCCTGCACCCAATTAGCGTGCAAGTCTAACAACTCATAATCACCTTTTGGGTTTATAAAATACAATCTGACAAAAAAGGAATGCAACACTGCATTCCTTTTTATTTAAAAACAGGATTATAAATCCTTGACGCTACTTGGTTTTGCCTCTAGTGCCTCAGCGTTGAGCTGTTGCATGAGCGGACTTTGATGAAAATCATAAACCGCTTGTTTATTTGATTCGCTTAGCGTCTCAAATACATCGGGCAGTCGCACACCAATCCAAATCAATGCACACATCAACACCTTATCGCCCCACGAGTTGCTGTCGGCCGATAGGGGTGCTAGATTTGGCAAAGTACCTTTTAATAACTCAGTGGAGCGAGCCACAAAGGGGTGAAGCTCTTGTCCTTCTGGTGTAAATCGCTGGATTGAAAAAGCACGCACACCCTGAGCCAAAATCCCAAATGCTTTGGCAATTGAAGGCAAATCGGTGCTGTTATTGGCATAAAATTGCGGAGCAATCGCCTGAATGATGAGCATGGTCTCAGTGATGACCTCGCCTGTATCTAAGAGCAAAGCTGGCACTTGGCTGAACGAATTGACAGAGACAAGCTCTGTAGGATTATCCCAAGGCATGACAAACTTTAATGCCAAGTCCACCTGCTCTAGCTTGGCAATCATAAGTAAAATACGAGTATAAGGCGAAGTGGTGCTGACGTATAAAGTGTGCATAAAAACTCCATAATGATTAATTAGTGAATAATAAAACCCAGTCCATCACCTGCTGAACCTGACTATCGTAGTCGCTCATGCGGTGGTCGCCCCCATCTTGGGCGGTTACACCAACACAATGGCTTTCAAAAAAATCTTTGGTAGCATCAGCATCTAATAGTTCATCACCCATTTTTAATAGAACTTTGATTTTATTAGGATGCTTGACTGTTAGGCGGTGGTTTTCAAACCAACCAAGATCGGCATATTTGATTTGCCAACCGCCAGTTGTGCGATAAATCACGCTATCATTGCTAAGATCTTTGGTGTCAAAATTATCCTGCAAAAAGCGTCTGAATGACAAATCAGGGCGTATGCTTGGGTTTAGCAGGATACATGGCGTGCCTGTCATATCAGATAACAGCGTGGCAAAATAACCCCCAAGCGATGAACCCGCCAGTACGCAGTTAGGGTGGTCATTGATGAGAGCCAAGATTTTTGCTACCACCTCATCAGGTGGACAATTCAAATCAGGACGAATAGTCTCAATGCCAACTTTCTTGGCATGGTCAGCAGTGATAATGGCTTTGTTGGCGTTAGGGTCGGCATCTAGTCCGTGTAGATAGATGATGGTCATAAGTTTTTCCAAATCAACATTAAAATATTGATAAAATTAAAAAAAATTACTATAGTAATCTTTGAATAAATTTTAGATGTGCCATTATGTTACAATTTGAGCTGTTCGCCATTGATACCCCCTGTATTGGTGTCTGCACCATGAACAAAAAGGGCTACTGTATCGGTTGCCTACGCAATCGCACCGAACGCCAATCATGGCATACACTCAGCGATGGCGATAAGCATAAGATTTTGATGCTCATCACCAAAAGACGAAAACGACTGCTAGAAGCCAAACAACAAAAAAGACAAGGCGAGCTAGATTTTTGGGAAGCGATTCAACTTGAACTGACCGATTAGTCTCTTGTCCGTACCTCAAGCAGTTCAATCTCAAAGGTTAAATCACTATTTGGCGGAATGCTCCCCACCGTTCGCTCGCCATAGCCAAGATGGGCGGGCACGACAAGCTGTCTTTTGCCACCAACTTTCATCGGCTCGTATTCTGACAAATCAAAGGTCAGCCCCCATTTCTCCAGTAGCTTTTTGCCCACATCACTACCTAGCACACCCAAATCCCAGCCCTTAATGACACGCCCTGTGCCAATGACGCACTCGAAGGCTTGTCCACGCTGATGCGAGCTATCAAACACCGTGCCGTCCGACAAATAGCCTGTATAATGAGCGGTAATAAGTGCCCCTCGTTCGGCTGATTTTCCTGCACCAATGACAAGGTCGGTTATTTTAAATGCAGTCATGATAACTCCCGAATAAACTCAAATCGTGGCACAGTTTGCTCACCAATTTTGATATTTTCTATAAACATCGCCAACGGTCGTACCCACACCCCATAATCACCGTATAAGGCACGATAAACAACGAGCCATTCGCCAGTTTCAGAATGACAAGCGGTGTGTAGAACCTGATAAAGATTGCCTTTATGGTGGCGGTAAATACCCAACTTTAGCTCATTCATCACGCACCCGAACCTTAGCCACCGTCTGCACGCCACACGCATCGCTCAATAAAAACACCTCACAGTTTTTTGGGCGAATGGCAAGTTCATAAGCACGAAATGCGGCCATATCCATCATGCGAAGACCATCGTCATGGAGAATCTGCCACATGAGCATACCAATCCACATACCATGCGTAAACACCACATAAGTGCCATCAGGCAACTCATCAAACATCTGTCGAACTTGACGCACACGCCCAACAAAATGCTCAAAACTGTCGCTTGCCGTACCGTCTTGATAGGCGGTATCGCCCTGCTGCCAAAACGCCTCTGCAGTAGCAACCAAATCTTCAAAAGACAAGTCTTTAATACGCTCAAAATCTAAATAATCAAACTCGTGCAACGCTTCAATCACACTTGCCGTTTGCCCTGTCGCCATCAGGTATGGCTCAGCTGTCTGAGCAGTACGCACATAATGAGAGATAAACACCCCATCAATGTGCGGTAGATGCTCACATAGCCAATCCGACAGCTCCAAAGCCTCTACCTTACCCACCTTAGTCAGGTTAATCAGAGAGTTTGGGCGAATGGCGAGCCGAGCATTAGATTCGCTTTGGGCATGGCGGACTAGATAGATTTTTTTCATAAGCATCTTGTTGATTTAAGGTGGTTTTAAAAACCCATTCATTATCATACTGCCTAGCAAACAACCAAAACCAAACAGCATGTATGATGGCAATCAGATATTTTTTCTAGCAATTCTGCTTAACCATCTTGCAACATCATCATGCAAAATTAAGCCACACTCACCCTAGCATACGCCTTTTTGCCTGCTTGTATTACAACCGTTTGCCCCACACTTAAAGCAAAAGATGCGTCCACAACTTGCCCATCGACCTTAACCGCCCCACGAGAGAGCATGTCTTTAGCTTGGGCAGAGTTTTTGGCAAGACCGGCTTGATTTAGCACTTGAGTGATGAACAACTTATCTTGACCGTCTGCCAAGTTTAACGCCACTTCTGGCAAATCAATCGGTAACTCGCCATCTGCCAAACGATTACCTGCCGATTTATGGGCATTCTCCGCACTTTCTTTATCATGGAATCGCTCAATCAATTCCAACGCCAAAATGCGTTTAATCTCTTGTGGGTTGCGACCGTTCGCCATTTCATCAAGTAGGGCATTTACTTCACTCATCGGCTTAAAACTTAGTAGCTCAAAATAACGAGCAATCAGCGTATCGGGCATTGACAGAATCTTTTGGTACATCACGCCAGCACTCTCATCAATGCCAATATAATTACCAAGCGATTTAGACATCTTGTTCACGCCGTCCAAGCCTTCTAATAAAGGCATGGTTAAGCAGACTTGAACCTCTTTACCATAGCGACCTTGTAGGGTACGCCCCATCAGTAGGTTAAAGGTCTGGTCGGTGCCGCCAATCTCCACATCAGCATCCATCGCAATGCTGTCGTAGCCTTGTACAAGAGGGTATAAAAATTCGTGAATGGCGATGGGTGTTTGGCTGGCATATCGCTTTGAAAAATCATCTCGCTCAAGCATACGAGACACCGTAACCTGACTGGCAAGACCAATCATGTCGCCTGCTGACATTTTGGAAAACCACTCAGAGTTAAAGACGATTTTGGTTTTATCTTTATCCAGGATTTTAAAGACTTGCTCGGCATAAGTCTTGGCATTGCGTCTGACATCCTCTTCGGACAATGGCGGACGGGTGGTGTTCTTGCCTGTAGGATCACCGATACGAGCGGTATAATCACCAATCAAAAATAACACCTCATGCCCCAAATCCTGAAAATGACGCAGTTTATTTAGTACCACCGTATGCCCAAAATGCAAATCAGGGGCGGTAGGGTCCATGCCGAGCTTGATACGCAAAGGGCGACCCAATGCCAATTTTTTTAATAAATCTTCTTCTGAATAAAGCTCAACCACGCCTCGTTTTAACAGTTCAAGCTGTTCTTGGGGCGGTAAAAAGTTTGACATGATACACCTATTTATAAAAATTAATTATCGCCCTAGTATAGCAAACTTTTTCTTGTGAAAAAATGCCCAAGTTGGGATTTTCTTTGCCATTGTACGCCCTTAGCTTTATAATAAGCACAGACAACTTCGCTTTTACCATTAGTGATATGCAAAATTGGCAAAAACAAGGACCCAAAAAAGCCTTATAATATCAGCACATTTTACTCAAGCAACGATTTTTCAAGGAATTTTTATGACAATCAATACTTTTTATCTACCAACATGGTTTTCGCCTAAATTGATTGCAGGTATACAGCGTGGCATTGAAAAAGAAGGACTGCGTATGCGTCCCGATGGTTTTGCCGCCAAGACCCCACACCCCACCAAACTCGGCTCTAAACTAACCCACCCTTATATCACGACCGATTATTCAGAAAATCTGCTTGAACTCATCACCGAGCCGTTCTCATCCATTAAAGAAGCCTTGGACATGCTAAGAGAACTGCATGTGCTGGTACATCGCTCATTAGATGACGAACTGATGTGGCCTCTTTCCATGCCCTGCATGACCTCAGATAATGATGAAGACATTCCACTAGCGGATTATGGCACAAGCAACATCGGTAAACTAAAAACCCTATACCGCTCAGGGCTTGGCGTGCGTTATGGCAGAAAAATGCAGACGATTGCAGGACTGCATTATAATCTGTCGGTAGGTGATGACTTGTTTAAGACTTGGTTTGATTGCCAAGATGAAAGCCTTGATTTTACCCAATTTAAAAATAACAAATACCTTGCTCTTATTCGCAACTTTAAACGCCTAACACCGCTTGTACTATACCTACTGGGGGCAAGTCCTGCAGTTTGTGCATCATTCATCAAAGGTCGCAATCATAACCTTGTTCCACTCTTTGAGGGTAGCTGTACTTATTATCAGCCTAACGGCACTAGCTTACGCATGGGCAAGCTAGGCTACACCAACAGCGTCCAAGAGGACCTAAACATCGAATACAACGACCTAGATGAATACATCAAAGGACTGCGTGCCGCCATTGGTACGCCGTTTGCCGATTTTACCGCCCTTGGTGTAGATGACGAACATGGCAATCCTCTACAGATCAATGACCACATTTTGCAAATTGAAAATGAATTTTATAGCCCCATTCGCCCAAAACAAATTACCAAATCTGGCGAAACACCGACTGCAGCCCTTGATGCTCGTGGCATCGCTTATGTGGAATTTCGTGCCATTGACCTAGACCCATACAGCGACATCGGTATTCGTATGCAGACCGCTTGTTTCTTAGAAGTACTAGCAATATACTGCCTGCTACTTGATTCGCCTGCTTTATATAAAGACGAAGAAAAACGCCTACAAGCCAATATTGACACTGTGGTCAATCACGGTCGTAGCACAGGCGTGGTCATCAAAACCGAGTCAGGCGATATGTATCTGCACGACTGGATTGTCAAACACCTAACTAATATGCAAATCATCGCCGATGCCTTCGATCATCATCATGGTGGCAATGCCTACCGTGAAGCATTGGCAATGATGCAAGGCAAGGCGACCAACCCAGAGTTTACACTCTCTGCCCAAATTGAAGCAGATAGCCGCCGCTTAGGTGGCACTTGGGAGCTGGGCAAATTGCTCGCTAAAAAACACCAAGAACAACTACAAAAACACGCTTTAAGTCAAGAGCACGAAGAACGCTTTGCTAAGCTCGCCACTGACTCCATCGCAGAACAAACCGCCATCGAACAAAAGGACAGTGTGTCATTTTATGAGTACATTCAGACTTATCGTCAGTGATTTTTTAGTTCATTTAAGAAAATTTATGGCTTATCGTCAATGCAACGCCTTGCTACTTGCCATCTGTATGGTAGGTAGCGTATTTGCCATTGGCTACCTTCAACACACCCTAGGGCTTGAACCTTGCCCTTTATGCATCTTTTAGCGAATTGGGCTTTGGGTGATGGGTGGCTTTGCTTTGCTCGGACTGATTTTTAATCCAAAAAGAAAAAGCACTCGCCTAGTGCTGTGGCTAGGCTCGCTCATCGGCACGCTATGGGGAACAGCAGTAGCAGCACGCCATGTTTGGCTACAACACTTACCACCCGACCAAGTACCTGCCTGCGGTCCAGGGCTAAACTACTGGGTGGAAACCCTGCCCATCATGCAGGTCTTTGAGCAGGTATTAAAAGGCTCAGGGGAATGTGCCAAAATTGACTGGACTTTTTTGGGGTTATCCATTCCCATGCAGACACTGATTTTGTTTGTGGTGATTGGCTGATTTTGTTGGTTCAGTTGGGCAGTATCATCAAAAAACACTCAAGCTGATTTTTAAAATTCAAACAAATCATCATCAAAATCACAAACGCCATGCACGCCAATACCATTTAACAAATAAAAAACCGCCCTTGATAAAAAATTTGTTATAATTTGCCAAATTACCAACATTGCTATAAGGCATCATCATGCACATTCATTTTTTGGGTATCTGTGGGACTTTCATGGGGTCTCTTGCTCTGATTGCTCGTAGTCTTGGACATACCGTTACAGGCTCAGACACTGCCATTTATCCGCCCATGAGCACACAGCTTGAGCAAGCTGGCATTGAGATTTTAGAAGGTTATGATGCCGCCCATCTTAATCCTAGCCCTGATTTGGTCGTGGTGGGCAATGTCTGCAAGCGTGGCATGGAAGCGGTTGAATATATGCTAAGCCATCATCTGCCATACACTTCAGGTCCGCAGTTTCTTTGCGAGCATGTCTTACAACATCGCCATGTTCTAGCAGTGGCAGGCACGCACGGCAAGACCACAACCACGACCATGCTGTCTTGGATTTTGCAGTACGCAGGGATTGACACAGGTTTTTTAATCGGCGGTGTGCCACTCGTCAATACTGATGATGAGCGACTAAAATCCGCCTTTGCTCACAGTTCACATCTTGGCAAAGATTACTTTGTCATTGAAGCGGACGAATACGACTCTGCATTTTTTGACAAACGCTCCAAATTCGTGCATTACCGTCCAACAACTGCGATTTTAAACAACTTAGAATACGATCATGCTGACATTTTCCCTGACTTAAAGGCGATTCAGACTCAGTTTCATCACATGATTCGCATGATTCCAGCAACAGGGCAAATCATCATGCCTGCCAATACCAACAGCCTAGAAGAGACGCTTAACATGGGCGTGTGGACACCTGTATGGCGAACCAGTATTGATGGCGATTCAGATTGGCAAGCTAGCCTAATAAAAGAAGACGGCTCGCTGTTCCATGTGAAACACGGCGATGATAAGAGCACGGTCAGTTGGAATATGAGTGGCACACACAATGTCCATAATGCCTTAGTTGCCATCGCTGCAGCCCATCATGTCGGCGTCAGTGTGAGCAAGGCGTGTGAAGCATTATCAAACTTCGGTGGCATAAAACGCCGCATGGAGCTGATTGGTGAGATAAATGGCATTCAAGTCTATGACGATTTCGCCCACCACCCTACCGCCATCACCACCACTCTAGACGGTGCCAAGAAAAAGTTAAACGGTCGCACCATCTGGGCAGTCATTGAGCCACGAAGTAACACCATGAAGCTTGGTAGCCACCGTGAGCAACTTGCTCCTTCTGCCTTGCTTGCTGACCATGTGCTATGGTATGAGCCTGAGAATTTGACTTGGGGACTGACCCAAGCCATCGGCAACACACCCAATCAATTAGTACTAACCAGTACCGATGCCATCATCAACCATCTGGTCAAGCACGCCAAATCAGGCGATGTCATTATCATCATGTCCAATGGTGGCTTTGAGAGCATTCATACCAGATTGCTTGATGCACTACACAAATAATCCACCTTTGATAAAGCCATCTAAAAATCCGAATGCCCAACGAAACATTCGGATTTTTTATGAACTACGATAACATTTAGGACGCTAACAATGCTCGACCTTCAAACTGCTCAAAAATCGCACGCTCATCATCACCCCATGCCATTTTTTTACCATCACTATCTGCCTTAACCATCACCGACTCAGCTGTCGCTACAATGGCAGATTGAGCAATACTATAAAACACCTTTTCAAAAACAATGCTTGTATTACCCAAACTTTTGGTACGCACACCGATAAGCAGTGTGTCAGGATAGGTAACAGGGCGTTTGTATTGGCAACTGCTTGCCGCCAAAATGGTCATGATGTCGGTGCGTGTTTGTACCATGCCTGCCGCCCGCAGATAGCTAATGCGTGCCGATTCAGCATAACGGTAAAATGCCACATTATTGAGATGATGAAAGCCATCCATCTCCCCCCAAGCCACAGGCTGTACATGTACGCTAGGGTAGTCCGCCAACTCTGATGGGCGGTCATCGCCTATCAATATCGGCTTGAAAATTCCTTGAGCCTCAATCATTTAAACATCCGCCTTTGGTTTAAAACCTGCTGGGCGTTCATAATCACCATTATCCAAAAACAACTCTCGTTGTTCAGCAAGATATTTTTTGGCATCTTTATTCACCATACTTAGGTGCTTTTCATTGATGAGCATGGTCTGTAGCTCAATCCATTCATCCCATGCTTTTTTTGAAACGGTGTTTTGGATTTCCTCACCTTTGGTATTGGGGAATGGTGGAGCAGGTAATTTAGGCAACTCCTGCTTGTATTTACGACACATAACAAGGTTGGCTTTAGGGTTAAAGATTTCCATGACATTCTCCAAGTGATAAAACCGCATTATAACAAATGTAAATATTTTGGCAAAACAGCACAATGCCCATCAACATACAAATCAAACAAGATGACAAAGCCTAACAATCCAGTTTTGATACCCAAATACGCATCAAAACCTTATAACCAAGCAGTGTTCATACAAACTGTGTTTTTGATGAGTTAATCATCTAATTTTATTCTTGCCACGCTCAATCGCCTGTAACACCTGCTCTGGGGCAGTGCCGCCGATATGATTACGGGCGTTTAGTGAACCCTCTAAAGTCAAGCAATCAAAGACATCATCGCCGATAAGCGGACTAAAACCTTTTAATTCATCAAGGCTAAGCTCACTTAAGTCCACGCCTTTTGATACACCCAACGCCACCGCCGAGCCGACCACTTCATGAGCATCACGAAACGGCAAGCCTTTTTTGACGAGATAATCCGCCAAGTCAGTCGCTATGGCATAGCCTTTCATTGTGGCGGTACGCATATTTTGTTCGTTTGGCGTAATATTTGGCAACATATCAGCAAAGGCGATGAGCGAATCTGTCAGTGTATCCACACAGTCAAACAAAGGCTCTTTATCTTCTTGGTTATCTTTGTTGTACGCTAGGGGCTGATTTTTCATGAGCGTAAGCAAGGTGGTGAGCTGTCCGAATACACGGGCGGTCTTGCCACGCACAAGCTCTGGTACATCGGGGTTTTTCTTTTGGGGCATGATGGATGAGCCAGTGCAAAAGCGGTCAGGAATATGAATAAAACCAAACTGTGCCGACATCCACAAAATCAACTCTTCACTCATGCGAGATAGGTGCATCATCAAGATACTGGCGTTGGCAGTAAATTCAATGGCAAAATCACGATCAGAAACCGCATCTAGCGAGTTCTCACAAATCCCCTCAAAACCTAGCAACTGTGCGGTCAATGTGCGGTCAATCGGATAAGTCGTTCCCGCTAAAGCTGCTGAGCCTAATGGCATTTGATTGATGCGTTTGCGAGTTTCAACAAATCGCTCGCTATCACGACTAAGCATTTCAAACCACGCCATGACATGATGAGCAAAACTGACAGGTTGGGCAGTTTGTAGATGAGTGAAACCAGGCATGATGGTATGGGTGTGGCGACTTGCCAAATCAAGCAATCCATGTTGCAATTTGCCAATCAAACCGACAATCTTATCAGTTTCATCACGCAGATATAGACGAATGTCTGTCGCCACTTGGTCGTTTCGGCTACGACCTGTATGTAGCTTTTTGCCAACATCGCCAATCAAGGCGGTCAGACGACTCTCCACATTCATGTGAACATCCTCTAGCTCCACACGCCATTTAAACTCACCACGCTCAATTTCGCCTTGAATTTGGGTCAAACCCTCCACAATTTGACGACTTTCATCCTTAGTGATGATACCACATTGCCCCAACATGGTAGCATGAGCAATAGAGCCTTGTATGTCCTGATGTGCCATGCGTTTGTCAAAACTCACAGAAGCGGTAAATTCTGCCACAAATTTATCAGTAGCCTCGCTAAAGCGTCCGCCCCACATACTAGAAGTGTTATTAGTCATGGTATTGCCTTATCATTTATTGATGGATAATAGAATTGGTCGATGATAAATTATAGCACAGCCCACATACAAATATCGGCACGAATATGGGAAAATTCATACAAAAATGCTATGATAGCCCCAATTTATCCGCCTTAACCACCCATGATTCTTCTGCTCATCAGCACACACGCCCCACTCATTCGCCATGCACGCCAATTAGCAAGTGATGACGCTCACACACTCATCACGGCTAGCACCGTAACAGGTACCGTCAAAGCCTGCAAGCTACATCAGCCAGTCATTATTCTGCTAGACATTGATAGCGTTGATGTCTTATCTTTTGTGCAACAATTAAGTGTTCTGTACCGCCACAGCACTCAGCCTACTCTTATTATCCTAAGCCAAGTGGCACAGCCCTGTGATGGGGTGTTAGAGCTTGGCGTTGGCGGATTTGCTCGCTATGATGACACCCAGATGCCACCGCTTGCATCACTCATCAGCCATGCACAAAGACCAACTTTAGCTCAGATTCCACCCCAACAATCTACCATCATTATTCGGAGCCATCGTGGCGATGAACGCATTTTGATTGATGATATTTGGTATTGCCAAGCCGAACAAAAATACACCAAAATACACCACAGACACGGCATCACACTCACTGACAAAACCCTAAAATCACTTGAGACCACTTATTCTAACGATTTGATTCGTATTCATCGGCACACCCTAGTTGGCATTCGCCACATTCAGCAAATCAGCTCTGCCAATGGTCACAAGTCATACAATAACAGTCGCCATGACAATAATCATGACGGCGACAAACCGCAAGATAAACACTGGCTATTGCTCTACCCCCTTGATGAGCCATTTGCCATCTCCAGACGCTGCCTGCCCAAGCTAAGATTAAGATTGTCAGACTTGATAAACTCCCAACAAACAACCAATGTGGCACCATGACATAACCATGATTTAATCAAAAACTGATGGGCAGGCTCCAAACCCACACCAAGCCACCAAAAGCCATTTGCCCAAATGCGATTATTATGGTTAAATATTAACAGTTTTTAAACTTTAATCTTTCAAATATCAGACCGCCCAAAGAACAGCGACTCAATATGAACACTTCAATAACTAATCCAGAAATAACCATTCCAGACACCCTAACTATCGCCACTCGCCAATCGCCACTGGCACTATGGCAAGCTCATTTTGTCAAAACCACCCTAGAGACACTCTATCCAACCATGGAGGTTGAGCTACTAGAAATGGTAACTAAGGGTGATAAAATCCTAGACACTCCGCTTGCCAAAATCGGTGGTAAGGGTCTGTTTGTCAAAGAACTAGAGTCCGCTCTATACGAAAAGCGTGCCGACATCGCTGTGCATTCACTAAAAGATGTACCAATGGTGCTACCAGAAGGGCTGACTTTAGGAGCTTATCTCGAACGACACACGCCGACAGATGCCTTCGTGTCAAATACATATGAGTGCTTGGACGACTTACCCAATGGGGCAGTTTTAGGCACATCAAGCCTACGCCGTGAATGTCAAATTGCTCACGCCTATCCGCATCTCAACATCAAATCCCTGCGTGGTAATGTTGGCACTCGCCTAGCCAAACTTGATGCCGGCGAATACAATGCCATTATCCTAGCCACCAGTGGGCTTGAGCGATTAGAACTGCACGAACGCATCCGCCATGAGTTAGACGACAGCCTAAGCCTGCCTGCGGTCGGTCAAGGAGCATTAGCGATTGAATGTCGATCTGATGATGAGATGATTTTACAATTACTTAGCGTACTAAACCACCCATCAACTCGCCTGTGCGTTCTTGCCGAGCGTGCCATGAATCGCACCCTTGAAGGAGGCTGTCAAGTACCGATTGCAGGCTTTGCCACCATCTCTGGCGACACCCTAACGCTACGAGGGCGTGTGGGTAGTATTGATGGCAAAACTCTCCTAAAAAGCGAAGGTTGTATCACCCTTACTCACAGTAGTGATGATGAGCTTACCGCTGAAAGGTTGGGTGAAAGTCTTGCCAAAGACCTGCTTTGCCAAGGTGCAGACGCCATCTTAAAAGAAGTCTATGGTAAATAAACCATTATTCATCAACACTCGCCCCACCCATCGAAGCCATGAGTTAAATCAGCTTGGTGATGGTTGCGTGCAAATAGTCAACCTACCCTTGCTTGCCATTAACGACTTATCGCCAAACGCTCAAGAACAAGCTATGCTTGATGCCCTGATGAATGGGGTCTATCAAGCCTTAGTCGTTACCAGTGCTGAGGCTGCCAAGCGTGCCATCAGTCATCTAAGGACGCTAGGGCATCAGCACGCAGATGATTTGCCCAAACTTATTGCCACACCCACCATCACTGTAGGCAAGGCGACCGCTAAGGCATTGTATGACTTTGGCTTATCTGTCGCTCTCCCCGCCATCGCCAACAACGAAGGTATGCTAGCAATGCCAGTAATTGATAAATTGCAGGCAGGGGATAAAATACTCATCTGGCGTGGGGTCGGTGGTCGCAGGCTATTGCACGACACACTGGCAGGCAGGGGCGTACAAGTGGATGCAATGGCGTGGTATGAACGAGTCGCTCCCCATGATTTGGCACAAAATTATCACGCCATCGCCCCACAACTGGCTTATGCCAACACCCACAATATACCCATGTTTATGCTCATTGCCAGTCAAATGGTATTTGAGCATTGGCAAAACTTAGATAGTCCTTTTGCCAACAACATCCATTATCTGACGCTTGGCGTACGACTATTTGACATTGTCAAATCCGCCAGCCCTACCACCTGCGTACATCTGATTGATGAATTGAGCAGCAATCATCTTAAAAAGGTTATTGCAGATATTCACAAAAGTGTTTTATCATCTTAAAAACAAACCAAGCACAAGCCCATCTGATATCAACCAACTATCCTTACAAGTTTTGCACCATAAATACCGCCACAAGTGGTGAGTCGGTCTGCTTTGCTTAAAAATCATCTTTTTAAGCAACAACTACAAACAAAAAACCCTGCGTCATTTTAGAATAATTTAACCAATACGGCTTGAAATTTTACACCACAACCTTTATCAATAAGAAAAATTTAACCCAATCGGAGGACGCCATGAACGAACAAGAACAAACCCAAGACCCAATCTTAAATGACAACCAAGAAAAGCCAGAATCAAACGAGACAGACGAGCTTGCCAAACTGACCGCAACCATTGAGACACTAGAAAACGAAGTCAAAGAAGCTAAAGAAGCCGCCGCTCGTGCCAATGCCGAATCCTACAATGCCCAACGCCGTATGGAGCAAGAAACCGATAAGGCCAAAAAATTTGCCCTACAAAAATTCGCCAAAGAGCTACTTGATGTCGTAGATAACCTAGAGCGTGGACTTGAAGCAAGCGAAAAATCAGGTGCCGATGAGAGCGTACTAGAAGGTCTAAAACTCACTCATAAATCTTTGCTTAGCGTCCTTGAGAAAAATGGCGTGGTAGCAGTAGGTGAAGTTGGTAAGACTTTCAACCCCGACTTACACGAAGCGGTAGGCATCTTCCCTGATGCAGACAAAGACACCATTGGGCAAGTGCTACAAAAAGGCTACACCTTAAATGAACGCACATTAAGACCTGCAATGGTACTGGTGGGAGCATAATTCCGCTGTAGATACTCGCCATTGCATCAGGCTGAACTTATCTTATATTGAGTACTGATTGCTACAGCCAACCATAAATGGTGTTTCTTTTATGGATTTTGTTTTAAATTTCAATGGCTTAAAACAAAATTTTTATAAAAATTTTTGAAAAATTTGTCAATTTTTCTCTTGAAAATAAAAATTTGACACAAATATATAAGACAAATTTGGCAAAACTCATTCACTGCCAAAATCAACTAACAAATCGGAGAAGAATCATGAGTAAAGTCATCGGTATTGACTTAGGTACTACCAACTCTTGTGTGGCCGTTCTAGAAAATGGTAATGTAAAAGTCATTGAAAATGCAGAAGGTGCTAGAACCACACCATCTATCGTTGCATTTAAAGACGGTGAAACACTGGTTGGTCAATCTGCCAAACGCCAAGCAGTTACCAACCCACAAAACACTCTATTTGCCGTAAAACGCCTAATCGGTCGTCGTTATGACGAACAAGCAGTACAAAAAGATATCGGTCTTGTACCTTACAAAATCGTTAAAGCCGACAACGGCGATGCGTGGGTAGAGGTCAATGGTAAAAAACAAGCTCCACCACAAATCTCTGCCGAAGTCTTGAAAAAAATGAAAAAGACTGCCGAAGACTATCTTGGCGAGAGTGTAACCGAAGCGGTGGTGACTGTGCCTGCTTATTTTAACGACGCTCAGCGTCAAGCCACCAAAGATGCAGGACGAATTGCAGGACTTGATGTTAAACGAATCATCAACGAGCCGACCGCTGCCGCCCTTGCTTTCGGTCTTGACAAAAAAGGCGGAGACCGCACGATTGCTGTCTATGACTTAGGTGGTGGTACATTTGATGTGTCTATCATTGAGATTGCCGATGTAGATGGCGAGCAACAGTTTGAGGTTTTAGCGACTAATGGCGACACCTTCTTAGGTGGTGAGGACTTTGACATTGCCTTGATTGACTACCTTGTAGAAGAGTTCAAAAAAGAACAAAATGTCAATCTAAAAGGCGATCCGCTAGCCATGCAACGCCTAAAAGAAGCTGCCGAAAAAGCCAAAATTGAACTGTCAAGCTCAACTTCTACCGAAGTGAACTTACCTTATATCACCGCCGATGCCACAGGTCCTAAGCACTTGGTAGTAACTATCAGCCGTGCCAAACTAGAAGCCCTAACCGAAGAGCTTGTGGCTCGCACCATCGCTCCTTGCAAGATTGCCCTAGAAGACGCAGGTCTATCAGCGAGCGACATTGATGATGTCATCTTGGTTGGTGGTCAAAGCCGTATGCCATTGGTTCAACAAAAAGTACAAGAATTTTTTGGCAAAGAGCCTCGTAAAGACATTAACCCTGACGAAGCGGTGGCTATCGGTGCTGCCATTCAAGGTGCGGTACTCTCTGGCGATAAAAAAGATGTCTTGCTACTTGATGTTACACCACTAACATTGGGTATTGAGACCATGGGCGGTGTGATGACAGCCATCATTGAGAAAAACACAATGATTCCTACCAAAAAATCACAAGTGTTCTCAACCGCTGCCGACAACCAACCAGCGGTAAGCATTCAGGTGTATCAAGGCGAGCGTAAAATTGCCAACCAAAACAAACTGTTGGGCAACTTTGACCTAACCGATATTCCGCCTGCACCCCGTGGCGTACCACAGATTGAAGTTACCTTTGACATCAACGCCGATGGTATTATGAATATCTCAGCCAAAGACAAAGGCACTGGCAAATCACAATCTATCCAAATCAAAGCCGACAGCGGTTTGACGGATGAAGAGATTGAACAAATGGTGCGTGATGCTGAAGCCAATGCTGAAGCGGACAAGAAATTTGCCGAGCTTGCAGATGCACGCAATGAAGCAGATGGTCGCATCAGTGCGGTGCAAAAAGCCCTAAAAGAAAATGGCGATAAAGCCACCGATGAAGAAAAACAAGCGGTAGAAACAGCAATCAGCGAGCTAGAAATTGCAACCAAAGAAGATGATGTGGACGCAATCAAAGCCAAGCTAGAAGCCCTTGATAACGCATTCTTGCCAATCGGCACGAAGATTTATAGCCAAGAGCAAGGCGGTGCAGGTGCGGACGCAGGTCAAGCACAGCAACAAGCCAAACCTGCTGATGACGGCGTGGTAGATGCTGAGTTTACCGAAGTTAAAGATGATAAATAATCTTTAGTCGTTAGGCAAAAACGAAACACCGCTCAATTTGATTGGGCGGTGTTTTTTCGTGTGGCGATATGAATTTTGAACCGCACCCCAAAAGTTAGACACTCTAACCTTTGGGGTGCTTTTCTATGGCAAAATACACAACCAACTTTAAGTTGTCTGCAATAGCATATTATCAGGGCAGACACAGCTACAAACAAACTGATAAACAGTTTAACCTACCCACAGACAGCATTGTTAAACAATGGGTCAAACTCTACCAAGCACATGGCATTGATGGTATTAAAAGACGCAATACCAAAGCTGTCTATGATACAGATTTTAAACACAACGCTGTTTTAGAAATGATGGCTGGTAAACCCTCTCATCAATTGGCAATAGAGCTTAACATTAGCAATCACGCACTTTTACTCAATTGGTTTTAGTCTTATCAGTCCTTTGGTATAATGGGGAATGCCCCAAAACCCAAAGGCAGAAAAATAATGTCTAATTCAAGCCACAGCACCAACAAAAACCAAGTAAGCAAACCAAAATCCCATTGGCAAACCAAACCAGACAATGAAAAAAGCGTTGATGACTTATTAGCTGAACTGGCTTACCTTAGAGCAAAAAACGACTACCTAACAAAGCTAGATGCCTTAATTCGTCAGAAACAACAAACAAAGAACAAATAACCATCGTGCAAGAATTAAGGCATAAGCATGCCCTAAACACCTTACTTGGTATTGCTAACTTGCCAAGAAGTGTGTTTTATTACCACATTCATCAAAACAAAAAGCCTGACAAAGATTTATCCTTAAAAGAGTACATCAAGCACATCTACGATACCCATAAAGGCAGATATGGCTATCGTAGGATTTATGCAGAACTGAACAACCAACTTGCCAGTCAAGGTATTGTCATCAACCACAAAAAGGTACAACGCTTAATGCAAGTCATGGGTTTAAAAGCTAAAATCAGACAAAAAAGACACAAACCTTATTCATCTTATCAAGGTGAACAACAAGACAAGATAAAAGACAATGTGCTACAAAGAGACTTTCAAGCCACAAAGCCTAATCAAAAGTGGGCAACCGACATCACAGAGTTGAAGGTTGAAGTTGCATCAAGCAGAGGTGATGATAATGCCAATAGCAGTGGTAAAAGTAACAACAAAACTTACCACAAACTCTACCTATCCCCCGTTATAGACTTGTTTAATGGGGAGATCATCAGCTACACCATCAAAGAACGACCCACTTATGAGTTGGTACAAGAGATGATAAGTAACGCACTTTGTAGGCTTGGTAAAGATGATAAACTTATTATCCATTCTGATAGAGGTTGGCATTATCAGATGTTTGATTATCAACAAACCTTAAAGAACAATGGTATCATCCAAAGTATGTCAAGAAAAGGCAACTGTCTTGATAATGCAGTGATAGAAAGTTTTTTTTGGCACACTAAAACAGGAAGTCTTTTATGAACAAACTAAGTTTACAAGTCTTGATGAACTTAAAATCACCATTGATGAGTACATACACCACTACAATCATGATAGAATAAAGAGCAAGCTAAAAGGACTAAGTCCTGTAAAGTACAAAAACTTAGTCCTTAGCGAAACCACTTAGTTTTATCAACCTAGCCTTTAATCCTGTGTTTAAGATTTGGGGGTTGGTTCAGACAAGGCAGTTCATAGTAGCCGGATTGAGATTATTTTATCCATTTGCCATAGATAGGTCTACCAAAATGTGCAAGCACTGCAATCATACATACCTCAATAGAAAACGCCCAATAAATATGACCCAAAAGCTCACTAAAGTTTTCAGCAAAGTTTAAATTCCACAACCATCCTGTTTTGCCATCAGCATAAACAGGATTTCTAAAGCCAAAGGCAGGAATTACAAAACCATGAAAAATAATGCTGATCATAATCCCATAAAATGCCCCATACCATAGACGGGTCACCTTATTCCAGCGTGTAGCAAGCATTACATAAACAAAGGCAAAGGCAAAACTAAATAACCAGTGATATAAACTTACTGCTCCTAATACGGTATTGCCTTGATAAACATAATCCAACGAATGCTGGTTAAAGCCTGTCCAACCAAGCCACGCATCAATGTGTGCTCCTGGTGGTGATATTTCACCTTTGACTCGTGGCGGAGTATTAACCTCAGAACCCCATTTAACCAAAGAACTGATGAAACCACCAACTAAGGTTGTCCAAAGGATGATTTTTGCGTTAGTTTTTTTGTCGTGTACTGATGTAGAGTGAGCCGGTTGCATAATACCTCTTGTGACTGAATCATATAAACAGATTTAAAAATTTGACCAATATGATTCATGATACTTTTGACAAGCGTCAATTTACCGGCCCAATTTTCTTGGAAACTTAATCGATTTTTTAGTATTGATTAGATGTTGTAATCCATCTTAACTTAATTTATCATTCATGGCATTATTTGTCAATAAATGTATTTTATTGCTGGTACTCAGCACCGTCTATCTCACTACAACATTGGGTATATCGCTACCGTTGCCTCATAAGTTCAGACATCAAACTTATTTCTATTAAAAGAGCTGTTTAGATTGAAGATTCAACACTCAGTACAGTCTTTGATAGAACAAGAGTGGTTTAAACCACCTTGCCACCTACCAAAAGCCCATGCATAGGACTTGCCCCAATCAAATAACACAAATCAGCAAGTCTATCAATATCCCAAATCGCTAAATCAGCATCAAAACCAATGTCTAATTTGCCTTTACTCTCTTGTAGTCCCAATGCTTTTGCTGCGTAAAGTGTCGTCCCCGCTAACGCCTCTTCACAGGTCAACCCAAATAGCGTACACGCCATATTCATGGCAAGCAGTAAAGATGTGCTTGGCGATGTACCAGGGTTTGAATCGGTAGAAACTGCCATATTAACACCCATTTGTCGCATTTTATCAATCGGTGGCAGCTTAGTTTCTTTTAAAATATAAAAAGCAGTCGGTAAAAGCACACCAACCACACCATGCTCCGCCATTTTGGCGATACTTTCATCACTTAGATACTCAATATGATCAGCAGATAATCCATGAAAATCCGCCACTAATGCTCCACCACCCATATCGCTCATCTGCTCAGCGTGCAGTTTGACAGGTAAGCCTAACGACCTTGCCACATCAAAGACCTGTGCCACCTCATCACGATTAAACGCAATGGATTCACAAAAGGCATCAACAGCATCAACCAGCCCTTCATCATGCAAGATTTTTAGCCACTCACAGGCATTTTTAACATATTTTTCTCGGTTATCTTTGAATTCTGGTGGTATGGCATGTAGAGCAAGGTAAGTTTTTTTAATTGTGATGCCAAAATCATCGCCTAATTTTTTGGCAACAGTCAACATTTTGCGTTCAGAATCTAAATCAAGTCCATAACCCGATTTGATTTCAACAGTACCAACTCCTTGATTGATAAGCGTTTTTAGGCGTTTTGCAGAAAGTTTGTACAGATCATCAAAACCTAGGTCTCTTGTGGCATTGACCGTTGCCATAATGCCACCACCTGAGCTGGCAATATCTTGATAACTAACCCCATTTAGTCGCATTTCAAATTCATTACTGCGATTGCCACCGTACACCAAATGTGTATGGCAATCAATTAAGGCAGGTGTTATCCATTTATCGCCAAAATCCAGACTGTTATCCGCGGTTAATTGAAGCGTTTTGGTATCTTGTTTTGTGCCAATCCACGCAATTTCACCACCGACAATACCCATCGCCCCTTGGTGAATTACTCCATAAGGGGTATTGTGTGTAAAGCCGAATTCTTCATTGAATGTAGCTAGATTGGCAAAAAGTAGCATATCAAAATGTGTTGTCATGATTTTTTCCTTACTCTCACTTTATCTTATTTACTAAAATTTGTTCAATCATCATACCAAGCAGTCTTGCCACCACCTTTATACCACGACCATCAATATCGTATTTCGGGCAGGTTTCGGCAATATCAATGACCTTGACTTTACCACTGTTAATAATATGCTTAACACACCGTTTCAAAAATGGCAAATCAAGCCCAAACGCTGCCACCGCACTGACACACGGCATAATCGCTCCCGCTAGGCAGTCCATATCAAGTGTTAAATAAACAATGTCTTTATCAATCAAAAAATCATCGATTTTTTTGATAATATCTTTAAAATCAATCTCATAGCATTCATCATCACTGATAACTTGCACGCCCAATGTTTGAGCTTTATCAAATAGCGCCTTGGTATTACCAAATCGGCTAATACCAATCGCCATATAATTAAAATCGGTGTTTTGGGCGTGTAAAAATTCACTAATCTGTAAAAATGGTGTACCAGATGTGGCGTATTTATCAGATCGTAAATCAAAATGTGCGTCAAAATTGATAATACCAATATTAGAGCTTAATTTTTGGTTTTGCAAATGTTGCCACAGCCCCAAAAATGAACCCCAAGCAATCTCATGTCCACCACCAAGCCCAATGGCAACAGAGTTTGCATCCAGTATGTGCTGAATATTGTCCGCATATTTTTTTTGGGCGACCTCCAAACTATCATGAGCAATAGCATCATTATCATCGCAAATGACATTGCCACAATCACCCACAAGCATGGACAACTTATCACCATCAATAAAGCCCTGAACACCTGTCATGGGTAATTTGCCAAAGGCGGATTTGATAACATCAGGGGCGTATTTTGCCCCAATACGACCTTGATTGCGATTAACCCCTTGGTCGGATGCAAACCCAAGAAGTCCAATGCTCTGGACATTAGGGTGTTCATTAAAGGCATGAACATGCTGATACCAGTATTGGGCGGCATCAAGCTCGAAAGGTTCAGCCCTACCTGTATAAAGTTTTGGATTATAGGAGGTAGTTTTTATCATTGGATTATTTAATCAAATTGGTTTGTAATGAGTTAAAAAAACAAAACCCAAAAAGTATTTTGAGTTTTGCTTAAAAATCAGGCACTTAAATACCACTCATCACGCAGATCTGCCCATTCTTGTGACAGCTTGCCTGATAGCACCAAGTTTTTGGCGTTTTCAATATCAGGGGCAAAATAGCGGTCTTGATCATAATAAGCGACCGTTTCACGAAGAGCTTTGTGAATATAATCAAGTAGATTAGATGTCTGATAGCCAAAATCATCACGCACTATGTCCACGCCTTGAGCCGCCGCCAAAAATTCAATACCTACAACACAAGCGGTATTCTGTGCCATATCAAACAGGCGGCGTGCAGCAAAGGTTGCCATAGATACATGATCTTCTTGATTAGCAGATGTTGGAATGCTATCTACACTAGCTGGGTGAGCAAGCGATTTGTTTTCGCTGGCTAAAGCAGCAGCGGTAACATGGGCAATCATAAAGCCTGAATTCACGCCCGCATTGCGAACCAAAAATGCAGGTAAACCTGAAAGACTTGCATCAATAAGCAGGGCAACACGGCGTTCACTCATCGAACCAATCTCACTAATGGCAAGAGCAAGCGTGTCAGCAGCAAAAGCAACAGGCTCTGCATGAAAGTTGCCGCCAGAGACTGCTATAGGGTCATTATCATCATTAAAAATCAATGGGTTATCAGTTACTGCATTGGCTTCAATGAGCAGTGTCTTACCCGCTTGGTTAATCAAATCCAAACACGCCCCCATAACTTGTGGCTGACAGCGTAGGCAATACGGGTCTTGCACACGCAAAGGTTCTTTGCCATGAATTTCGTGGCGAAAACCGCTATTATCAAGCAGTACCTTATAAGTTGCCCCAAGTGCCATTTGCCCATGATGACCACGCACCGCATGAATGCGTGCATCAAATGGCGAAATATTGCCACGAGCAGCCTCAACCGATAATGCTCCAATAACGGTAGCAGATTGCAATAAATCCTGTGCCAAAAAATAACCTTGAATAGCAAGAGCGGTGGATGCTTGTGTGCCGTTAATGAGTGCTAAACCTTCTTTGGCGGCAAGAGTGATGGGGCTAAGCTTGGCATTTTTTAGGGCGGTTTTGGCGTCTATTCTTTGACCATTGACCAGTACATCACCCACACCCAATAAAGCCAAGGTCATGTGCGACAGCGGTGCTAAGTCGCCAGATGCCCCAACTGATCCTTTAGCAGGAATGGCAGGAATGATGTCATGATTTATCAAGTCGATAATACCATCAACCACACAAGCCCGAACGCCAGAGTATCCTTGGGCAAGGCTAGATAACTTCATCACCATAATTAAGCGAACCACCTTGTCAGACAACAGCTCACCTGTGCCAACCGAATGACTTAAGATAAGATTTTTTTGGAGCAATTCAAGTTCATCATCATTGATGCGAGTCTTGGCAAGTAGCCCAAACCCTGTGTTAATACCATAAGCAGGCTCATCTTTGGCAATAATATCTTGCACCGCTTGGTGTGATTTGTTAATGGCATCATAAGCACTACCATCAAGACTAATGGTTACAGGCTCATCATAAATTTGACGAAGCTGTTTAAAGGTTAATTGGCGAGGGGTAAGCGTTAAAGTGGGTTTCATAGTATACTTCCGTTTAGAGTCAAAAAGTTTATAAAATTTAGTATGAATGAATGTTGTCTAAAAAATTAAGCCAACCAGCCCATAGTCATTGCCAAATGCCCAACCAAACAGGCAAGCACAATGCCCAAAGCTGTGCGAATTAGCCAAATTACAACCATTTTACCAACAGTTACAGGTAGTTTGGTTGCCAAGACACAAGGAATCATCGCCGAAAAAAAGATAATGCTACTCACCGATACAATAGCAGTAACAAAACGCGTCAAAATATCACTATCTTTTAATACAAGTGCTGGCAAAAACATCTCCGCAAGCCCCGTAGATATACCTTTAGCAGCAACCAATGGCTCACTCATACCACCGAGAAATGTAAATGGTGCAAGCAGCAAACCAAGCACATCAAAAATTGGTGTATATTTTTCAAGCAGCAAACCAAGTAGCCCAATAGCAATAATGGACGGTACAATCGCCGCTGCCATATTGATGCCATCTTTAAAATTATCCCATAAAACCTTAGCCACAGGGTCGCTATGTTTTGCAACATCAACCCCTTTATCAATAGCAAGACTTAATCGTGACCGACCGTTAAGATTGGCTGTTTTAGCTTGGCTTGTGTTATCCATACCACGAATGGGTGGCAAGTGTACCGTAATGGCGGTAATTACAAAGGTAATGATAAGACAGCTCCAAAAATACAGCGACCAATACGCCATTAGGTCTAGGGTTTTTGCGATAATGACCATAAAAGCGGTAGAAACGGTTGAAAATCCTGTGGCGATAATGATGGCTTCTTTGGCAGAATATTGCCCTGATAGATACACACGGTTAGTGATAAGCAGTGCTACTGAATAGCTACCCACAAAACTTGCCACCGCATCAATGGCGGACTCACCAGGTGTTTTAAATAGTGGACGCATAACAGGTTGCATCAGCACACCAACCAATTCAAGCAGACCAAAACCCAATAAAAAAGCCAAAATTAACGCCCCAATCGGCACAATCATGCCAACATTTAATGCCAATTTATCAAATAAAAATGGCAACATATCTTTGGTCATGATAGCATCAGGGGCTGTGTTGGTGATATACATCACTGCTAAAATCAGTCCAATGATTTTAAATAGACTTAAAATTTTATTGGTGGTATTTTTATGCCAATCATTCATCCCATTTATTCTGACAAAAGGCCTAATAACGCCATAAATCATCATCAAAAAAAGCAAACCCACCGCCAAAGGCTTTAAATCACTGACCAAAAAACTGGCCAAATGGTCAAAAGCAATCGTTTCTTTACCACGCCAATCAAACGGCACAAAAAACATAACAATACCGATAGCACTAAACACGGCCATTTGAGTAATGGCAAGTGATTTAGACTTCAATTTTTTAGGTGATTCATTCATGACTTGTTCCTTAAGTTTTTGATGAAATAACACAATAAATGGTTTTTGAATGGCTTTTAATTTAACAATGCTAAGATGGTAAAAAAACAATCTTAGCATGTCATTTTATGTCAATTTACTTAACCATTGGCAAGTTAAGCCCATAGTCTTTAGCGGTTTTAATGGCAAGCTCATAACCTGCATCGGCATGACGCATGACACCACTACCGCAGTCATTCACCAAAACATTAGCAAGGCGTTTGGCAGCTTCATCTGTGCCATCTGCCACAATGACCATGCCAGAATGCTGACTGTAACCCATACCTACGCCACCGCCGTGATGTAAGCTAACCCAAGTTGCACCGCCTGCCACATTGAGCATGCCATTTAACAATGCCCAATCAGACACAGCATCCGTACCATCTTTCATGCTTTCGGTTTCACGGTTAGGACTTGCCACAGAGCCTGTATCTAGATGATCTCGCCCAATGACAATCGGGCCTTTTAGCTCGCCATTTTTGACCATCTCATTAAAGGCAAGCCCTGCTTTATCACGCTCACCCAATCCCAACCAGCAAATGCGTGCAGGTAAGCCTTGAAAATGAATGCGTTCTTTTGCCATATCAAGCCAATGATGCACATGCGTGTTATTAGGGAATAATTCTTTGATTTTTTGATCGGTTTTGTAGATGTCTTCTGGGTCGCCAGATAGAGCAACCCAACGAAACGGCCCTTTTCCTTGGCAAAACAACGGACGAATGTAGGCAGGAACAAAGCCTGGAAAATCAAAGGCATTTTTTACCCCTTCATCAAAAGCCACTTGACGAATGTTGTTGCCATAATCAGTTACAGGTATGTCCATGGATTGAAAATCCAACATTGCTTGCACATGAACAGCACAGGATTTGGCAGCAGCAGCTTTTAGCTCGGCGTGGCGTGCGTGGTCGGAGGCGGCATTTTTCCACTCTTCAACCGTCCAACCAATTGGCAGATAACCATTAATTAAATCGTGAGCAGAGGTTTGGTCAGTAACCAAATCTGGTTTTATCTCGCCATTTTTGGCACGCTTGACCATTTCTGGTAAAATCTCGGCAGCATTGCCAAGCAGAGCAATCGATATCGCATCACCATTTTTAGTGTGTTCTTTAATCAAGCGATAAGCATCGTCCAAATCACGGGCTTGTTTATCTACATAACCTGTCCGCAAGCGAAAATCAATGCTTGACTGCTGACATTCAATATTTAAAGACACAGCCCCAGCAAAAGTTGCCGCCAGAGGCTGAGCACCACCCATACCGCCAAGTCCTGCGGTCAAAATCCAACGACCTTGCCAGTTTTTACCATCATCGCTTGGATAATGTTGACGACCTGCTTCGGCAAAAGTCTCATATGTCCCTTGCACAATGCCCTGCGTACCAATATAAATCCAGCTACCAGCGGTCATTTGCCCGTACATAAACAAATCTTTTTTATCAAGTTCATTAAAGTGCTCCCAAGTCGCCCAGCGTGGCACCAGATTTGAGTTGGCAATCAATACTCGTGGGGCATTTTCATGAGTATTAAACACACCCACAGGCTTGCCTGATTGAATGAGTAGCGTCTGATTATCTTCAAGCTCTTTTAGGCTCGCTAAAATCTGGTCATAGCATTCCCAGTTACGAGCCGCCCGCCCAATACCGCCATACACCACAAGACTTTGGGGGTTCTCTGCCACATCAGGGTGCAAGTTATTTTGAATCATACGGTATGGGGCTTCGGTTAGCCAACTTTTACAGGTTAAGTGAGTGCCTGTGGGAGCTTTAATGACACGGCTTGTGTCGGTACGGACAGATTGACTCATGATTTTTCCTTAAAAAAGTTAAATTGATGCAGATAAATTTGTCTATACAAATTTAAGGCTTAATGTAGCAAAAATTTTGGTATCTGACAATGGTTTTTAAAAAAAATTTTAAATTAACTGTTATAATATTATTTGCACAATCATTTTTTTAGTCTTGCCATGAAAACACCCGCCTACCAAACCATCAAAAATACCATCTTAGCAAATATTCATGCAGGAGTTTGGCAGGCAGGGCAAGCTATTCCAACCGAACACGCTTTATGTGATAGCTTTGGCGTATCTCGCATGACAGTCAATCGTGCCCTAAAAGAATTGGCTGATGAGCATGTTTTAGAACGCCGTCAAGGTTCAGGGACATTCGTTGCCCAAAAGCAGTTTCATCACACCTTTGTGGAAGTTAGGAATATTGCTTATGACATTATCGCAAATGGTCAGGCTTATCATGCAACAGTACTGGACAAAAAAATTATCAACCATCAAGACTTGGGTAAATTAAAGACGGTGTTTGACATACCAACGGATGTGTACTTTGTAGCAATTGTACATTATGCTGATAATGTACCACTACAGCTAGAAGAGCGTTGGGTATCAGCAAAGCTTGTGCCTGACTTTATTCACCAAGATTTTGAGAATATCAATACAAGCCAATATCTCATTGATACCGTACCGTTGGAGCGTGGACATTATCGGATTTTTGCAAGCAACGCCGATAAGCATGTCGCAGCAGCACTTGATATTAAGCCAAAAGATGCTATTTTGGTTTTAGAACGCACAACGCTATCAAAAGGATGTGCAGTAACCTTAGTCAAAATGAGTCATGTAGGTGGGCGTTATGAGTTTAGTGGCACATTATAAACTTAGCATTTGCACTCACCACATTGACCACCCAAATTGGGTGATTTTGTTTTAAGGCAATTAAGGCGTATTAAACTTGATTAACAAAACAAAAACGATTTTGATATCATGACAGTCCAAACCAAATCACCAAAATCATTCTGTCTTGCTCTCTGCTTACAGATTTGCAACAAGTGCAATATTAGACCAACCATAGACTGATTGAATGGGGCAACATTTTTCTGTTATAATCAGTCATTTATTATTTTTAGCCCCAAAGGAGATTTTATGAAACTTATCGCTGCCGTCTGTGCTACTGTCATGATGACTGCGTGTAGCCATTTTACACCAAACAACAAACCAATCATCAATCAAATCAGCCCAACATCCAAAAACGATACATCAGCCATGACAGCCAAAACTATCACCATCAAGAGTGCCTACAATTTTGACACCACCACTGCCAAACTTAGCCAAGCCATCACATCAAAAGGCATGACAATTTTTGCTACCATCGACCATCAAAAAGCGGCCGCCGATGTCAATTTATCCATGCAGCCTGCCACTGTTATTGTCTTTGGCACACCAAAAGCCGGCACACCACTGATGATAAAAGATCCAAATTTTGCCCTACAACTACCTTTAAAGGTCTTAATCACTGAGGTAAATGGCGATGTTTTGGTGAGTTTTAATGACACCAAAGCCTTGATTAACGGTAGCGACATCAGCTTTGATGATGTTAAAAATACCTTAGCGGCAGCAGAAAATCTAATCAAAACAACCGTACAATAACACCATAGGATAAAATGATGACCACAACCAAACATTTAATCATCGGCTTTGGTAAAGCCGGTAAGACGCTTGCCAAAACCTTGGCAAGTCAAGGGCAAGATGTCATTTTGGTGGAGCAATCACAAGCAATGTATGGCGGTACATGCATTAATGTCGGCTGTATCCCCAGCAAAAAACTAAAATTTTTGGCAGAAAATGGCAGCGAATTTCATCAAGCAGTCCTACAAAAAAATGAATTGATAAAAAAACTAAACCAAGCCAATTTTGAAATGGTTGATAAAGTAGCAAAAGTCATTACAGGCAAAGCCGAATTTATTGACCAAAACACCGTGCAAGTTACAACCGATGCAGAGGTTCTGACCATCCGTGCTGATCACATCTATATCAACACAGGAGCAATCAATCGTGTTCCGAACATTGATGGCATTGATACTGCTCACAACATCTATGACAGCACAGGTATTATGCAGATGAGCCAGTTGCCAAATACACTGGCAATTATTGGCGGTGGTTATATTGGACTAGAATTTGCCAGTATGTTTGCAAAATTTGGCTCAAAGGTCATCGTGCTAGACAGCAGTGACAAATTCGCTCCAAGAGAAGATGTAGAAATTGCCCAAACACTGCAAACAATCATGCAAAATCAGGGAATTGAGTTTAGACTTAACACACAAATAACACGCCTTGAAAATGCAGATGACCAAACCAAAATCATCACAACAGACGGAGAGATTATCGCTGATGCGGTACTGATTGCTGCAGGGCGTGTGCCAAATACTGATTTACAGTTACAAAAAGCGGGGGTGGAATTAACCGAGCGTGGGCATATTCATGTCAATGAACATCTACAAACCACTCAGCCACACATTTATGCGATGGGCGATGTGGCAGGCTCACCGCAGTTTACTTACATGTCGCTTGATGATTTTCGGATAGTCAAAAGCCATCTTATCGGCGATGGCAGTTATACCACCGTTGGGCGAACTTTTGCCTATTCAGTATTTACCAACCCGCCACTGTCTGTGGTTGGCATGACCGAACAAAGTGCCAAAGAGCAAGGCTATCATGTCAAAACAGCAACGCTCAGTGCCAACAGCATACCAAAAGCCAAAATCCTAAACCAAACGGACGGCTTATTAAAAGCCGTTGTTAATGCCGATAATGATGAGATTTTGGGCGTACAATTATTGTGCGAAGCATCACATGAAATGATTAATTTTGTGGATTTAGCGATTCGCCAAGGCTTAACCGCTCACGACATCGCCAATCACATTTTTACCCATCCAACCATGTCAGAGAGCTTAAATGACTTGTTCGGGCAATTCTAAAAGGAAGTATCATGAAAATTAAATACTTGGCAATAATAGCAACAGCGATTGCGTTGTCAGCTTGTGGCGATAAAACCGCAGAATCCAGACCGACCACCATAGCCAATCAAAGTGATGATATGGTCGTGCAGACGCCCAAAAAAGCCGATGGCATTTGGATTGATGTGCGTTCAGCCGAAGAATACAATCAAGGTCATCTACAAGATGCCGTGAATGTTACGCCTAATGAAATCGCCCAAAAAATTGCCAGTCTAGAGCCCAACAAAGACGCACCGATTAATCTGTACTGTCGCAGTGGTCGCCGTGCAGAAGCTGCTCGCACGATTTTGATCGAGCTTGGCTACACCAATGTCACCAACCACGGCGGTTATGACGACTTAGTTGAGCAGGGGCTTAAATAAATCCATAACATTAGCCTTATTAGCATCATGTAATAAGGCTAATTTTTTATAACCCTAAAACAAGAATAAACAGCGACTTTTAAAATCATAAAAGTTCATTTATCTAGCCTGATGACGATAATCCTTGATTAAAAAGGCGTGTTCATTGATAGATAAAATCTTGCAATCATACCCATAGGTGTGTTTTATCTTTATGTTTTGCCATCTTTAGCCCATCTACTATCATTACAAAAACAGACTGACTTTTTTGGTAAAATTTTTTATAATACTTATTGGTTACACATCAGGAGAACGCCATGACCGACCTTTTTTCCCAATTCATTCCCATGTTTTTTATAACACTTGGCATATTTGTTTTATTTTTCCTGTTTATGGGCATAGGCTATATCATCAAAAAACAACCTCTAAAAGGATCTTGCGGTGGCGTGGCGACATTGATGGGTGATGAGTTTTGCCAGTTTTGTGGCAACGACCCTAACAAATGCGAAAGCCTAACCGATGCCGACAAAAAAGCCATGCTCACTAATAAGACAACATTGGATAAAATCGCCAAAAAAGCATAATACCAACAAAAAACAAAAGGGTGAATGATTCACCTTTTTTATTATCCTTTTATTGATTCTTGATGTTTCACATGAAACACGATATCAAAATCATCAACCTACGAATAAATAATCAGCCCCTGCCTGCCCGCTGTCTTGCCACTTCATATAGTGCCATGCCTGTAGCAACGCTAACATTTAAGCTCTGCGGACGATCGGGATTATCCGCCATTGGGATATACACCAAAGTATCGCAATGCTCTTGGGTCAGCCGTCTCATGCCGTCACCCTCCGATCCCATGATGATGGCAACTTTGCCACTAAAATCGCAGTCGTATAAAGGTTTGGCAGTGTCATCAAGTGCCGTACCAAATACGAATACACCTGCTTTTTTTAGAAGCTCAAGACTGCGAGCCAAATTTGTTACCGCAATCACAGGCACTACTTCTGCTGCCCCAACCGAGACCTTAGCAACAGTTGGGGTGATAGAGACGCTTTGATGCTTAGGAATAATGACCGCATCCACACCCATCGCACTGGCAGAACGCAAGCACGCCCCTAAATTGTGGGCATCAGTGATTTGGTCAAGCACCAAAAACAACACATCGCCTTGATCTGTCATGCTTGCTAGATGATGCTCATCGTACAGCTGCGGTAATCTGGCAGCAGCGACCACCCCTTGATGTTGGTGGCTATCGCACAGCTCAGCTAGCCTATCTTTGTGCGTCATCTGCACGCTCACACCCGCATTTTTTGCAAACTCTATCAGCTCATCATGCGTCTGACTCACCCCACCATCATCTCGTAACTGCACAAAAAGCGTCAGCACATCATGCGAACGGTGCTTTAATAAAGCTCTCACAGCGTGTATGCCATAAAAATGCGGAATGCGTCCTTGCTTATTTGTTTTGGCGGTAGATTTGATATTGGATTTGGAGAGTTTGTGGGGTTTGACATCTTTTTTTTCAAAAGATTTTTGGGAGAAATTTTTGCGTAACTTTGACATAAATAAACCAGTAATAATCGTAAGATAGTAATGAGTAGTATGGAAGATAAAAGGAATGGTAAAATGGATGATAAACTTGTAAAGACTGATTATATTGTGGCAAATTTATACTTGATTGTCAAAACATCTGCCACACCTAGCGAGAAATTTTTATCGCACTACTTTTGATATGGTATTTTGCCCCCATATCAAATCAAAAGTCGTACTCATCTTGTGCAAAGCCTTAAAAAGACCATTCTTATCATCAATAAAACTTGCAAGCACCATAAGAAGGTCGCAAAATAACATTTTGCAAATTGCCAAAACTGTCCAAATTGATTATCATAAGCCACCGATTTTTTAGGAATCCATATCGCCATGCTGGTATCTTTAAGTCTTAACAATTTTGCCCTAATTGATGAAAAAGAAATCGCCTTTGATGAGAGATTTAATGTCATTACAGGTGAGACTGGTGCAGGCAAGTCATTGATTTTAGACGCATTATCTTTGTGTACTGGTGAACGAGCTGACAGCACCATGGTAAGACATGGCTGTGATGAAGCAACGGTTTTTGGGGAATTTGACATCACGGGCAATGACGAGATTGTGGCATGGTTTGCCGAGCATGAACGAGAACTAGAAGATGATACCCTGCTCATTCGCCGAAAAATCAGTGCTCAAGGACGCTCAAAATCATGGATAAATGGCGTGCCTGCCAGCATCGGTGAATTAAAATCACTGGGGCAAATTTTGGTCAATATCCACTCACAGCACGCAGGGCTTGAACTATTAAAACCGCAGTTCGTCATCGATTGGCTAGATAAAGTGGGTGAGTTAACTCCCCTAAAAAACAACGCCAAAGAAACTTATCATGCATGGCAACGCATCAAAAAACAAGCCGATGAAGCAAAAAGTCAGTTGGCTCAACGAGTTGACCGTATGGCTCTATTGTCCGCCAAACTATCAGACATCAATCCTTTATTATCAGTGAACTTTGATGAGATAGAAAGCGAATATGACGAGCTGTCAAACCTAGAAGCACTCATGACACAAGCGATGACAGCAGCCAATTTTTTAGATAATAGTCATGACGAGCCTAGCGTAGCAAGCCTACTTGGGCGAGCGATGCGTATCTGCGACCAAAGTGCCGATAAAAGCAAAATCTTTGGCGAATGTAGTCAGTTACTTACCCTTGCCCAAGAAAGCATCATGGACGCATCAGCAAAGTTATCTGACTATGCTGAGCAGTCATTACCTGATGAAGAACGCCTGCACGAACTCAACACACTGCTGTCGCTTGCCCATCGCCTATCTGGTAAATACCACACTCCAACCAAAGAACTCATCAGCGATGCTAAAAATTGGCAAAAAGAGCTAGACAAACTAAACTTATTGCCCGATAACGACACACTAGATGCCAAGGTTAATGAAGCTTATGAGCAGTATCTACAAGCAGCAACTGCACTTGATGACGCACGCATCAAGATCGCCCCAGACATCTGTGAACGCCTAGAGGCACGCCTATTGCCACTTGCCTTGCCTAATGCTCGCTGTGAATTCGCCTTTAATACCAAAGACGAAAGTGCCTATAATGCCCATGGCAGATACGACATTGCTTTATTGTTTAGTGCCAATGTTGGTATGCCACTTCAGCCCCTACACAAGGTTGCATCAGGAGGTGAGTTATCTCGCATCGCCCTTGTCATGCAAGTCATGGCGGCAAATGATGGCAAAGGCTGCCGACCAACTTTGGTATTTGACGAGGTGGATGTGGGTATCAGCGGTGCTACAGCACAGGTGGTAGGTGAGTTGTTGCGTAGTCTTGGCAAATATCAGCAGCTACTTGCCATCACTCATCAAGCCCAAGTAGCAGCAGCGGCTCATCGTCATATTCTTGTGCATAAAGACCATGGTGAGCATACCACAAGCGACATCGCCATCATCACAGACGAGCATCAAGTTGATGAGTTGGCACGCATGTCAGGTGGCGTGAACATCACCGAAGCCACTCGTGCCCATGTCAAGAGTCTGCTAGCAGATATCGCCTTAGCAGACCAAATCGGTGCCAACGCCGAATTCATCGAGACGCTACCTAATCAGACCAAACCCACAAAACGCACCAAAACACCACAATAGATAACTCATGAATACAACTACCCACACCAAAAATCTGGCTCATCATTTTTTATTGGCAAGTCCATACATGAATGATGAGCGATTTGAACAGACGCTCATTTATGTCTGTCGGCATACTGCTGATGGTGCATGGGGATTTGTCATCAATCAGCCACTGCCAACTTCGGTGGGTGGGATTTTGAACGAGCTGGATTTACCAAGCTCTCAGCTTGCCATGAATACGCCTGCCATCGCTGGCGGTCCGATACGACCTGAAGCCGGTTTTGTGCTGCATACCGGCTTGCCTAATTTTAATTCATCTTTTGCCATTGGTGAGAATGTTTGCTTGACCACCAGTAAAGACATCTTAGATAGACTGTCTGAAGACAGCTTGGCACATTATTTGATGTGCATGGGTTTTTGTAGTTGGGGTGCAGGACAGTTAGAAGCGGAGATTAACACAGGTGATTGGTTTATCTGCCCTGCTGATTTACAGATTTTATTTCGAGTACCGTTTGATGAGCGACTGATGCAAGCTTATGATAAAATTGGCATCAACCCTGACAATTTTGTAACGACCGCAGGATATGCCTAATGACCACCAATAATCAACCCGCTCTCATTCTCGCCCTAGACTTTGGCATCAAAAAAATGGGCATGGCACTGGGCAATACGCTAAGCTGTGATGCCAGACCCTTTGATATCTTAGCCATGAATAATGGTCAGCCTGATTGGGATAATTTGCTCGGTATTATTGATACTTGGAAAATCAGCACGGTCGTGGTTGGTCTGCCACTCAACATCGATGGCACTGACTCCATGCTATCTAAGCGAGTACACAAGTTCGCTCGTCGCTTGGCACATCGCTTGGGTGAACGCCATTCTCCTACCAAAGTTTTTTTGCATGATGAACGCTTATCTTCCAAAGAAGCACGAGCGTTGGCATGGGAACATGGCTGGATTGATGATGAAAAAGACCCCATTGACGACATCGCTGCTTGTATCGTACTTAACGGATATTTTTATGAGCCAAGTCTTGCCCAGTATGTCGGCAGTTATCATGATAATGAGCATAAGGGCAAAGACTGATTAACGCATCTTTGGGCACACCTAAGTTTTTATATCCGCTATTTTTTCAATCAATTCTTATCAAGGCAATGCCAAAATTACAATGAGCCAAACTACCACACTCATCACTCGCACCACTGAAGCACTTCGTCTGGCGAATATCAGCATCTATCTGGGATTGATTGCCATCGCCTGCTTTGTCGTGTTCGGCACACTAGCTAGCATGACAAACTTTAAGGACAGTACACTAATTTATTATTCATTTCATTACTTGCCTTATGTACTGATTGGGTTTAGCATTCCCATCAGCCTGTTTCATGTGCTGTTTTTAAGGCGTTATCACATCGTGCAAGGCGGTATTTTATTTGTCATACTCATCACCGCTATTAGCCTTGTGCTATTCGCTTTGGGAGTGTATGCGGTCGCTGGCATGACAACAAATTTCTTTATGGCGGTGTTTTTGGCAATGATGGCTTGGTTTGCCATGCCTTATGTGTTTCGAGTGAACCTAAACAAATTCCTAAATTTCTTACAAGACAAACAAAAGGATAATCCTCATGAGTAATTACCTACTAGACACCAAAGGGCTTATCTGCCCAGAACCCATCATGTTGCTACACAAGACCATCAGACAGGCACAAGATGGCGATGTCATCGAAATTCTTGCCACTGACCCTGCAACCACCCGAGACATTCCAAATTTTTGTCGCCATCTGGGGCATACTCTTAACACTCAAGAAACGCTCGATGATGGCAGCTATCGTTACTTGGTCATCAAAAAGATTCCATCATGAGCAAAACTCGTGCCAAAAATCCTCGAACACCCACCATCACCCATGTTGATGGCGACCCCGCCTACCTAACTGAGTTTCGCTCAGCAATGCTGGCTCGTGGGCTGTCTGTGCGTACTCGTAACGCCTATGTTCAGGATTTGCGTGCTTGCCTTATGCACCTAGACAAACCCTTAACCCTATGGGATAAAAAAGATGTGCTAGCGTGCCTAAAACTTGCCCAAACACAGGGCAAAAATCCACGCACCATCGCAAGACTACTCGCCAGTTTGCGTCAGTTTTTTTTGTGGCAAATCGGCAACGAGGGCAGGCAAGACAACCCTTGCGAGGACATCAAATCCCCAAAAACCATCCAATCTCTACCAAAAACACTCTCAGAAAGCGACATCAATCGCCTACTAGACACCCCAGACAGCAGTCTGCTTGGTCTGCGTGATAAAGCCATGTTAGAAATCATGTATGCCTGCGGATTGCGAGTAAGCGAGCTGGTCAATCTATCGCTTGAACAGCTCAACATGAATGCAGGCTGGCTACAAATCACTGGCAAAGGCAACAAAACTCGTCTCATTCCCATGGGTGAATACGCCCAACAAGCCCTACAAAGCTACCTAAACCACCGAGCTGAACTGCTCATCGGCAAATCCGACTGCCAAGCGGTTTTTTTAACCGAGCAAGGTGGCTACATGACACGGCACAACTTTTGGCACATGATCAAAAAATATGCCCTAAAAGCAGACATCAGAACCGATATTAGTCCACACACCCTTCGCCACGCATTCGCCACGCATCTGGTCAATCATGGGGCGGACTTGCGTAGTGTGCAACTATTGCTTGGGCATAGCGACCTATCCACCACGCAGATTTATACCCATGTTGCCACCGCTCGCCTGCAGACACTACATAAAGAACATCACCCTAGGGGGTAGTAAATTGTCTTTTGATGACGGTGTTAAACAGCCCTACATATTCATCTTTCTTATCAATCCCTGTATATTCAAGGCTTGCGTCTTCATAGCGTTTAAATTGCCAAACCGCCTCATTCATCACACTTTCATCAAAGACATTTAAGGACACCAATAATTGAAAATCCTTTTGTGTTAGACCTGTTACTTTTGTAAACAATTCAGGTTCAAGCTCTTGTATCACATCTTTTAATCTGTGTTCCCGAAAATCACTCAAATACATAAAAATCGGAATGCGAGTGGCAAACTTGATGAGTTTTTCTTGAATTTGTTTTCGTAGGGATTTTTGTTCCTTTTCTTCATCGGTTAATGTCTTTTTGTCTTCTTTTGATAATTCGCCATCATTGTCTTTGGCTTTTTGTTTTAAACCTTTGATTTTTTCAGAGCGGTTAATGACAACTTCAATATCATCATTAAGGCTTCTAAACTCTTCAATTTTCATCAAAGCATCCATGGCATCTTGATTTTTCATCAGATTTTGCAAGGTAAAATCATCAACATTGACCAAAAGTGCCGACTGCCAACGGCGAGCCAGTAGCGTTGCCGTTGTGCCACTCATCGCCATATCAAGGAGTAGTTTTGCGTCCACCTGCTGCATCGCACTGCCGTCATAGGCAAGCACAGGCAAAAAGGCGATAAATTCAGACACCTTGCTCTCTGGATTGCCCTCGGCTGGGTTTAGTTTGTGGGCATAATCAGCGATTTGGCGTAAGGCACGATTGGGAGCAAAATCAAAGATATAGCATTGATTTTTAATAATATTTACCCCGTCATCACCCCTCACCGTCCACGGAGTCTGCACCCGAAATCCCGCCTGAAAATAAGTCTCAGGACTGGCACAATTTCTAAGCATAAAAATCCCCGTCCAAGGAGATACAGATACGCCTGTCATCAATTTACCACACGATAGCGTAATAGACTTTGTGGACAAAGGATTATCACCCATCGCTTTTTTGACAGGCTCTAGGGCTTTATCACCCATACCTGCCTGATTACCTGCTGAGATGATAACCTGATAATCGTGATAAAATTTATTATTGGGAGCTTTTAATAAATTTGCCATTGCATAACAACTTGCCACGCTAGGCAAAAACCAAAGCGTATGTAATAAACTGTTTAACAAATTCACATCGCTAAATGGCATTGGCGGTTTGGCATTGCCTTGTTTTAAATTGCTAACAATCATCTCATCAAGATTATCACGAATTAAATCCAGCCATTTTTGCACATAATTTTCGTGTTTAAATTTAGCCGTTTCACCATTGCCATCTGCTTTAAAAAATTCGCCCAAATCAAATTCATTAAATTCGCCTTGTGTGGCAATATGGCGAATATTTTCTGGTAATTGATAAGTTAATAACATCATTTGTGGCAATGACAAATAAGGATTATCGCCTTTTGTCTTATCCCATTCTAATTTGGCTTTTTGTTCATCGCCATAAGTCCAGTTAAAAATCTGCTCTTCAATAAATTCACCACTGGCAATCGCCCGAAATGGCGTACCTGATAAATACAAATAATGCTCTGTGGTAATGGGTAATTCATTTTCATTAAAACTTTCTACCCCAATTTCCATTTCTTGATATTCATTTTGCATTTTTGTCAATTCATCATCTTTGGCAAAAAGCGATTTGGCACTATCACGCCACGCCCCAAAATGATATTCATCAAATACCACACAATCCCAATTCATTGCGTGAATTTCTTGGTTTTTGGCTTTGATATTACCAAATTTGTCTCTACCCAAAACATCTTGAAAAGACGCAAAATAGACCATCGGGCGAGTTTTATCATAGTTTTCTAACTTGAATTCACTATCACGGCTGATAAATTGCCAACCATTAAAATCGCTGTGGCTTGTCAAATCTTCCTGCCACGCATTTTTGACCGCAGGTTTAAAGGTTAAAATCAGCACTCGTTGCCAATTCATCTTTTTGGCTAATTGATAAGTAGCAAAAGTTTTACCAAATCGCATTTTGGCATTCCACAAAAAATGCGGTGTCCGCCCATTATTTTTATCTTGTTTAATAGAATTAAAATAATAAGCGGTTTTATTTACAGCGTCTAATTGCTCTGGACGCATTTTAAAATCTTGTGTGCGTTGCCGTTCAAAAGTTTTGGCTTGCTTGATGTTTAAAATGGCGTTTTTGATGGTATCAATATTACATTCAAACCATTCGCCTGCGATGCGGTTAATGCCCATTGTTTCTAGCATTTTATGCACGGCAAAATCTTTAAAATAACTGCCGTCATCTTTAATCGCCAAAGTCTCAAATTCTAGTTTCCAACTTTGGCTTGGGGTAATGGTTGGATAATGCTGTTTCATTCGCTGGCTTACCGTTTCTTGGGCGGTGTAGCCAACTTTTAAGCAATTTGGATAACGGCTATCAGAATAAACATAAATCTTTGGGGCGTGTATTTGGGCAAAGGTTGGGTTGGTCATTTTAGTTTCTCGGCTTTAATTCAAAATTTAATTGGGTTGCAACTTTGGATTGATAAAAATCAATAAACTCCTGTTTTAGACCTGCATATTTTTGATTTAAAACAGGAACATTAAAACCACTACCATTTGGGGAAATTACTTCATCTAATTTATCTCCAATATCTTTTATGGCAATAAACTCGTCAACAATTTCTTTTGTTGTTGGTTTTTTATGCCATAAATCATATTCATCATAAGATTTTCCAAGTTCTTTGCTTAATTTAATGCGATAATTAAATTTAAAATCTATAATTGTATGAATACAAAATCTTTTAAAATTTATATAAGAAATTGGCGGACAACCAAAATTCCGAAAACTAAAATGTTTTTCTTTATTGGTATTGTTTTCAATAATAAACAAACAAGGTGTATTATAATCTGATGATTTTTTAACAACAAAATAACAATTTTCTAAATCGATATAAGATAGTATTTCTTCTGATTTATCACAATAATCTTGAATAAAATCTTTTAAATCCAAAATATCGTTATTTGTCGTAACTAAACCATTTTTGCTTGATTTTGCTCTATGATAAATGGTTTGTAAATGCTCTACAAACTTGCCCTTTGTTGGAAATAAAACATTTCTAGTTTTTAAAAAATGTGGTTTTGCTCTACTCATCACCATTCTCCAAATCCAATTTCTCTTGTGCTTTATTTTTACCACGAGATTTTTTAAGTTTTACACCAGTATCGTTATCCATTGGGCGTATCATACTTTCAATAAAGTTAATTTCATCTTTGGATAAGCCATATTTGGCATAAAGCTGTTCATCTGTCCACGCACGGCTAAAATCTTGCATTGGTACAAACTGATAAGCACCCCTTGTGGCGTGTTGCGTATTTTTCTTTAAAGTTAGCATAAAATGTAAAAATTTGGTGTTAATATAACTCATTACATTATTGCAAATATATTCATTTTCAAAAGGTCCGATAACCAAATAAGTTTCTGTACAAGCAGTATTGATACCCGCATAAATTGGATTGACTTTATCAGTTTTTCCATCTCCCGAACCAACTGCATAAGGAACAATCACTTTATGGCGTAAAATCCAATCCCTGTTATTGGGTATTTCTTCTCTGCTGACATAACCAATACCGCCATTTTGGTATAAAGTTACATTGTCATTCTTATTTTTATATGGTTTAGAATTTCCTTTAAAATAAGTTCTCAATCCAAAAGGTTTTGCACTGCTAATAATTTCATTAAAACTAGGTTCATTAAACTTTCTAATTTTATTTAAAATAGAAACAGCTTGATTATACCTAATAAATACATCTAAACCGTTTTCTTTTAAAGGTCGTTTTACTTGCGAAATACAATGACCATTATCATAGGTAAACACCATACAATCATCATTATGAGTTTTATCCCATAAGAAATAACTCACACCCCCTTTAATTTCTACATTATCAAAACAATCTTTTGAATTGGGAAAATCGTGAATTTCTTTAATGCGTTTATCATCAAGCATAACATCTCTAAAATCATTCAATCCCTTACCACCTGCAAACCAACGGCTAGGGGTAATCATAATCAGATAATTGGGATTTAATTTTTTGGCTTGCTCCACAAAATAATGATAAATAGGGGACGCACTTGCACGCTTTTCATCTTTTTCATCTTTTAATTGATAAGGCGGATTGCCAATAATCACATCAAATTTCATTTTTAAAATCTCTTTAAATTCATTGTCTTTATCGCTATGAATAAACGCATAAGCGTGATTTTCTAACCCCTGCCGATTACCAAAAACATCTTGGCTTGCTCCGCACTCTGTACATTTGCCGTCTTTGAATTGATGATGAACCTGCCCAAAAATAATATTGCCACTTTCATTATCAAATTCATCACAGATAGAAAATGGCGAATTGGCAACTTTGGCACAATACACACTACGGCGGGATAATAGGGCGGTTAATTGGGTAATGGCAATGCCAAACACTTGATGTTTTAGAATATGGTTAATACGAGTTTGTTTATCAGGAATTTGATTTGCCAAGCCTTTATCTAGGCGTTTGACAATCTCTCGCAAAAACACGCCAGATTTACACACAGGGTCTAAAAATTTGGCGTTTTTATTTGACCATAATTCATCTGGCAACAAATCAAGCATTTGGTTGGCAAGTTTTGGCGATGTAAATACCTCATCATTGGATAGACTGGATAAACAATCAAGCACATCAGGATTGTAAGCGAGTTCAAATAGGTTTAATTGACCTTTGCCGATATTGTCCAAATCGGGGATAAATTGGCTGTCTATTGATAAATTTAGATTTTCCATTCTGTACTCTCATTTAATTCTAAATAATGAACTGGCTTGTATTTTTTATGTAAGTGGTGTTCGGTACGATAATGTTTGTCATCAACCATATTTTGATAAATATAATCGGTACGACACACCATCTCTCCCACAAATGCCCACTCACTAAATACAATCGGTGTGTTAAACAACGCATCGCCATTGACGATATTTTGACCCAGCAAATATTTAACAACCTTGATGATATTTTGGTCGGTTTCTTTAAAATGCGTTTGATAATGCTCTATAAATAAATTTAACAATCGCTCACGGCACTCGTAGCAATTATCTGCCAATATTTCTATGCCATAAATACTAGATACCGCCCCAATGGCATAAAAGCCATAATTAAAGGCTTGGTGTTTCTTTTTGATTTTTTTGGCGGATAAAAGTTCAAGGACAACATTTAATTTTCGGCTTAAAATTTCTGCCAAAAAATTGCCATTGCCACACGCAGGCTCCAAAAATGTGGCGGTGATTTTGTGCCAAATTTCTGGGGGCAATAAATCCAGCATTGCGTTTACTTCTCGCTCACCCGTAAACACTTCGCCAAAATCCGCCACTCGTTTTTTGGACTTGACTTGTTTGTTGCTCGCTTGGCTTGGGGCGGTATCAGTCATTTTGCACCGCCTACCTTAAATTTTTGACAACAAAAAAGCTCACCCCCAATGGAGATGAACTTTAAGGCACGAACAAAAAGTCCGCCAAACCAAAATAGTTTAACAGAAAATAGGCGCAGCTTTAGTAGGTGTGCAGGTGTGCAGGTGTGCAGGTGTGCAGGTGTGCAGGTGTGCAGGTGTGCAGGTGTGCAGGTGTGCAGGTGTGCAGGTGTGCAGGTGTGCAGGTGTGCATTATAGCGTTTTTAATCAAGACATCAATCATAATTTTACAAAACAACTCTTGTTTTAATAAATTTTATCACATAATCAATGCTTTTCAATCAAAAAATACCTTTAATCAATGTTTTATCCGACTTATCTTTTGTTATAATATCCCCAACCTAGCCATAACGAGAATCACATGAGCACCACCCTAGCCGAACTACAACAAAAAGCCAAACTCTGGCGACAAGACATCAGCTTTAGTCAAGAAGTGCTTGGCAAGCCTTTTGACTTTAGTAGCACTTGGGGCATCTTTAGTCCCGAACGGCTTGATGATGGCAGTCTGATGCTACTTGATTATATTGACTTTAAAACAAACGATGATTCTATCGACCTAGGCTGTGGCTATGGCGTGCTAGGCATGACAGCCGCTCGTGAATGCCCAGAAGGTCAGCACTTACTCATTGATAAAGATTTTGTGGCGGTAGAATACGCTCGCCTAAACTGCCAAAAAAATGGTCTAAAAAACACCGAAGTTATGCTCTCAAATGGCTTCGCCCATGTACCAAAAGAGCGTAAATTCTCCCTTGTGATGAGTAATCTGCCTGCCAAAGCAAGCAAAGAACAACACTACCTTTACCTACTAGACGCTTATGAGCGAATGGAAATGGGTGGACGCTTTTATGTTGTTACCATCAATGGACTAAGAGACTTTATGAAGCGTTCATTTACAGAAGTGTTTGGCAACTCAGACAAAATCAAACAAGGCAAGACCTACACCATCACCATGGCGGTCAAAGACAGCTAAACCAAAAGGACGCACATGAACTGGGCAGACCTACTCTCCACCGACCGCCCAAGGCCAGATGACGGCATCATTATCCTAACTCCAAGCCATACGCCAAACGATGGCGTACGCAGCGATTTTCATGCCGACTATGACCGAGTGGTATTCTCGTCAAGCTTTCGTAAATTAGGGCGTAAAACCCAAGTTCACCCTTTCGCCAAGTCTGATCATACGCACAACCGCCTAACGCATAGCGTTGAGGTGGCAAGTGTTGGGCGTAGTCTGGGCAATGGTGTTGGACTAGGACTTCACCAACGAAAGCTATTACCCGACCACATCTCACCTAGCGACATTGGCACGCTCGTACAGGTGGCGTGTCTGGCACATGACTTGGGCAATCCACCATTTGGGCATACAGGCGAGGACGCACTCCGAGAATGGTTCTGCCAAAATGATGAATATTTACAATCACTTAGCCCACCACAAAAAACCGACCTAACCACCTATGAGGGCAATGCTCACAGCCTACGCATCGTAGCACGCACAGAAATGTATGCCCATGCAGGCGGTATGCGTCTGACCTGTGCCAGCTTAGGTACACTATTAAAATACCCTTGGGGTAGTGAATATGGCGATGGCAAATTTAATATTTATCAAAGCGAGTTGCCACTCATGCGTATGACTGCCGAGCGACTTGGACTACCCCCTTTGGGTGTGGATAGATGGGCAAGACACCCCCTATCCTATCTGATGGAAGCGGCCGATGACATCTGTTATGCCTTATTAGACCTTGAGGATGCCGTAGAGCTTGAGCTGATTAGCTTTGATGAATTTTCCAATGTCATGCGACCAATTTTGGGGGCAGATTTTGAAAATTACAAAAACATCAACGACAAAAGACAACGCATTGGTGTCATGCGTGGGCGTGCCATCGGCAATGCCACACATGAGGTCGCCAAGCAGTTCTTTGAGCATCACGATGCACTACTCGCAGGAGAGTTTGACCAAAAAGACTTGCTTGCCGTCTGTGATGATTCGGTTAAGCAAACCCTACAAAACGCCAAAAACCTTGCCAAAAATCAAATCTTTAATCATCATAGCAAACTTGTTACCGAAATAGCCAGTTTCGGCTGTTTAGGGCAGATACTAGATTTGCTTGTCCCTGCAGTTCATGCCAAACTAACAGGTAAAACAACCACCACCAAACATCGCCTTGCCCTAGAACTATTAAAAGACACCCCCATCAAAGATACCGACACACTGTATGATGGCTACATGAAGGTGCTAGATTTTATGGGTGGGCTAACTGATAACTCAGCAGGGCGACTGGCACGAGAGCTTTCAGGCGTGGGGCTGGGTTGATGGAATGATAACACCATGAAACTTCGCACACCTTATCATCTCATCAAGCACAAAAAAGACCGCTTTATCATGCGTTCATTGACCGCTGGGGAGATTGGACTGGCTCAAAGCGTCTTTGGCGACTTGATTGACTATGAACAGGTAAAAATCATCAACTACCCTTACATTCCTTGGCAGTCTGATGAAGTATTTATTGCCCCCAATGGATTTATTTTTGTACCTGACAAGCATTATAAGACGGATTTTTCGGCAGCAGATGAACTGTATCGACAAATTTTTATCCACGAGATGACGCATATCATGCAATATCAGCACGGCTATAATGTGCTACTGCGTGGGGCGTGGTTACAAAGTCTGTATTATCTTTCGTTTAAAAAATACAACCCCTATCACTATGTCTTTGATGAATCCAAGAGCTTTTGGGATTATAATATCGAGCAACAAGGCAAAATCGCTGAGCATATTTATCTAGGAAAATGTGAAAATATCATCCATAAAGCCTAATTTATCTACTCTTTATCATTTTGCAACACCCATTAGACACAAAAAAAGGCAAGCTCATCGCCTGCCTTTTTGTTTACATATCAGCCCTCTAATCACTCAAAAATATTGCCCGTCAGATTAAATTCCACTCGCATCAGCTCTTGGAGTTTAAACTTCTGGGGCTTGCCAGAAGCGGTCATCGGAAACTCATTGACAAAGCTGACATAGCGAGGTACTTTGTGATGTGAGACTTGGGTGCGACAGAATTCTCGAATGTCATCTTCACAACAAGCCGCCCCGTCATTCAAAATGATACAAGCACACAGCTCCTCACCATAGCGTTTATCAGGCAAGCCGACAACCTGCACACTCAGCACGGCAGGATGCTGAAATATCAAATCTTCAATCTCTTTAGGGAACAGATTCTCTCCACCACGAATCACCACATCTTTGATACGACCTTTGATTTTGACAAAGCCGTCTTCGTCCATCTCGGCGATGTCTCCTGTATGCATCCAACCATGCTTATCGACCACTTCTTTGGTTTTATCAGGCTCACCCCAGTAGCCTGCCATCACCGAATAGCCTCGAGTACATAGCTCGCCAGACACACCCACGGGGGTAATTTTACCGTCCTCATCAACAATTTTTACTTCCAAATGTGGGTGGATTTGACCAACTGTGCTGACTCGCTTATCAATCGGGTCATCAACATGGCTTTGCATGGAGACGGGTGAGGTTTCTGTCATACCGTAGCAAATGGTAATCTCGCTCATGTGCATACGGTCGATGACCCTTTGCATGATTTCACGAGGGCAAGGAGAACCCGCCATGATGCCCGTCCGTAAACTTGATAAATCAAATTCATCAAACCGCTTATCTTCTAGCATGGTAATGAACATCGATGGCACACCATATAATGCTGTACAACGCTCATTATGCACCGCTTGTAAGGTTTGGGTTGGGTTGTAGGCAAAATCAGGATAAATGACTGTCGCCCCATGCGTCATGGCAGCAAGATTACCCATGACCATGCCAAAGCAGTGAAATAGTGGCACAGCCACACAGATTCTGTCATCTTCGGTAAGTTTGATGCCTTCACCAACAAAATAGCCATTATTTAGGATATTATGATGGGTGAGCATCGTGCCTTTTGGGTTGCCTGTGGTGCCTGAGGTGAATTGGATATTGACCACATCATCAAACTGTAGCCTTTGGGCGATATATTCGATGTGCTGCTTTTGGGCGAGTGTTGGCGGTGTTAATAAATCATTAAAACGATAAACACCATCATGCTCTTCGTCGCTGGCTTTAATCACGACTTTTAGGTGTGGTAGGTTATGAGAGACAAGCAGTTTACTATGGTTGCTTTCAAGCTCAGGGGCAATGCTGGCAAGCATGGCATGATAGTCTGAGGTCTTAAAGGAATCTGCAATAACAATACCACGACATTCAACTTTATTGAGTACATATTCCAATTCTTTGGCTTTGTAGGCGGGGTTTAGATTGACCAAAATTACCCCGATCTTAAAGCACGCATACTGCGTAATGACCCACTCGATGCTATTTAACGCCCAAATACCCAAGCGATCACCTGTATCAAAACCCAACTCAAGCAGCGATGCTGCAAAAGCATTTACCTGCTCGGATAGCTGTTGATAAGTGAGCCGGCAGTCTTGATGAATGCTGACTACAGCTTCTTTATCAGCGTACTTGATGCAAGCACGGTCGAACATCTCGCCAATCGTCAAACCAATCAGCGGCTTGTCGCTGATGCCTGAAAGATAGCTTAATTTTTGGTACATGATACTCTCCTTGAATCATGATAAATCCGCCTTGACGACAAGATAAGCAACTTCATGTCGCTTCTAAGCTAAACAAGCAAGACCTGCTTAACTTTGTACCGCTTTTAAACAAAAATCAGCGACCGCTTTGGCAAACTCATCCTTGTTCATCGCTTGCGGATTTAGGCTTAAAGGTTCAATCACCGCAAATGTCATCGCACCAACGATACATTGGGCGGTCGTGCCGATATCCATAGCAGCAAATACGCCTTGGTTTTTGCCTTCTTGTAGGATACCTTCTACGACCTCTTTGACGATTTGCTTACTTTTAAAGCGTGCCTCTTCTACTGGTGCATCAGCAGGCTCAAGCATCAAAGAATAGGCAAGTTTTGGGCTGTTTAATGCACGCTTGACGAAAGTTCTCATCGCTCGCTGTAACTTATCGGAAGCTGGCGAGTCTTGTTTGGCAATCTGCATTAAAATCGCAATTTCTGCTTGTATGGCAGCTGACAGAACCTCGATGATAATGTGATTTTTATTATCAAAATATCGATACACCAGCCCATTAGATACCCCTGCCATCTCAGCAATGGTCTGAATTTGGGCTTCTTTGATACCGCCTTGGGTAATCAGTTGCTTAGCCGCCTGCAAGATGGCTTCACGGTTTTGGCGAAGTCGCTCTTGCATCAAAACAGAACGCTTATAACTCATGCTTTTATTCTCTCTCATTTAAAAATGAATTGTCAATCATTTTTTTAATAAAATTCACTTTTTTTATTAAAAATATTATGCTACATTATTCCCAACCACCAAAACCAACCTCATAAGGGTCGATTTACCTTGTTTGGTTTTTGCTGGCAAGTCAAATATTTTAACACAAGCCATTCTTTGTTTGGGCATTTACACAAGGACGACACCATGAATCTAAGCAATCTAACTTTCGGCATCGATGAAACTTTATTGGCAGTACAAGATGAGGTACGCAAATTCTGCCAAAAAGAGGTTGCTCCACTCGCTGAACAGACGGACAAGAACAATCAATTTCCCAACCATCTTTGGAAAAAGTTTGGCGAGATGGGGCTACTTGGCATGACCGTCTCCGAAGAATTTGGCGGTGCCAACTTGGGATACCTAGCCCACATTCTGGTCATGCAAGAAATCTCTCGTGCTTCTGCTTCTATCGGGCTATCCTATGGAGCTCACTCCAATCTATGTGTCAATCAAATCAACCTAAACGGCAATCAAACACAAAAAGAGCGTTTTTTACCCAAGCTCATCAGCGGTGATTTTATCGGTGCATTGGCAATGAGTGAGCCGAATGCTGGCTCTGATGTGGTCAGCATGAGACTAAAAGCCGAACAAAAAGGCGATCGATTTATTCTAAACGGTTCAAAGATGTGGATTACCAATGGTGGTGATGCTGATGTGATGGTCGTCTATGCCAAGACCGACCCAAGTGCAGGTGCTAAGGGCATCACGGCATTTTTGGTAGAAAAAGGCATGAAAGGTTTTAGTCATGGCACACACCTTGATAAGCTGGGTATGCGTGGCTCAAACACTTATCCCATCTTCTTTGATGATGTTGAAATCCCAGAGGAAAATGTGCTTGGCGGTGTGGGCAATGGTGTAAAAGTACTGATGAGCGGATTGGACTACGAGCGAGCTGTACTTAGTGGCGGTCCTTTGGGCATCATGGATGCTTGTATGGATTTGGCGATGCCTTATGTGCATGAACGCACGCAGTTTGGGCAAGCGATTGGCGAGTTTCAACTCATGCAAGGCAAAATCGCTGACATGTACTCTACCATGCTCGCCTGCAAAGCTTTAGTCTATGCAGTCGGTAGTGCTTGTGATAAATCAAATCACGACAGAAGTCTAAGAAAAGACTGTGCCAGTGCAATACTGTATGCCGCCGAAAAAGCCACATGGCTGGCAGGCGAAACCATTCAGACGCTAGGTGGCAACGGTTATATCAATGAGTTTCCCGCAGGCAGACTGTGGCGAGATGCCAAACTGTACGAAATCGGTGCAGGCACATCAGAGATTCGCCGTATGCTGATTGGTCGTGAACTATTCAACGAAACCAAATAAGCATCAAGCGGACAATTCAATACAGGCAAAATCCCAACCAAAAACTAAAACAAGGACAGATTATGACCGCCGATTTTAATACATTGACCAGTAAAATCAATATCCGTAGCGATGCGTTTCAAACCAATCAAGCCGCCATGCTGTCGCTCGTAGAAGACTTAAACCAACAAGCGACTCGCATCTGTCTTGGGGGACATGAACAAGCCCGAGCCAAACACACCGCCAGAGGCAAGCTACTTGCTCGTGAACGCATCAACACTCTTCTTGATACAGGTTCTGCATTTTTGGAGATTGGGCAATTTGCTGCCTTAGGGGTCTATGAAAACGACATTCCTTGTGCTGGTGTGGTGGCAGGGGTCGGCATGGTCAGTGGTGTCATGTGTATGATTGTCGCCAATGATGCGACGGTCAAGGGTGGTACTTATTATCCTTTGACTGTCAAAAAACACTTAAGAGCCCAAGAAATTGCCAAAGAAAATCGCCTGCCTTGTATTTATTTGGTGGATTCTGGCGGTGCTTTTTTGCCATTACAAGACCAAGTTTTTCCCGATAAAGAGCATTTTGGGCGGATTTTTTATAATCAAGCACAGATGTCAAAAGCAGGCATTCCACAAATTGCGGTGGTGATGGGTAGCTGTACTGCAGGAGGTGCTTATGTGCCTGCCATGAGCGATGAAACCATCATCGTACGCAATCAAGGTACTATCTTTTTGGGTGGGCCGCCATTGGTCAAGGCAGCCACAGGCGAGGTGGTGTCCAGCGAAGATTTGGGTGGTGGTGATGTACATACTCGACTATCAGGCGTGGCAGACCATTTGGCAGAAAATGATGAACATGCCCTCATGATTGCTCGTAGCATCGTAAGCAATCTGAATCAGCCAAAACAAACCCTTAAGAATGAGTTTGAGGAGCCGAATTTTTCTCAAGATGAGCTGTATGGCATCGTTCCTGCCGATGCCAAAACCCCTTTTGACATCAGAGAGGTTATTGCAAGATTGGTCGATGGCTCACGCTTTGATGAATTTAAGGCAAGATTTGGCACAACTTTGGTTACGGGATTTGCCCAAATTTATGGTCAAAAAATCGGCATCATCGCCAACAATGGCATCTTGTTTTCAGAATCTGCCCAAAAAGGTGCTCACTTTATTGAACTGTGTTGCCAACGCAAAGTCCCATTATTATTTCTACAAAACATCACAGGCTTTATGGTGGGGCAAAAATACGAAAACGAAGGCATCGCCAAACATGGAGCCAAACTTGTCATGGCGGTGGCTACTGCCAATGTACCCAAAATCACCCTAGTGATTGGCGGTTCATTTGGGGCAGGCAACTACGGTATGTGTGGTCGTGCGTACTCACCACGATTTATGTGGACCTGGCCAAACTCTCGCATTTCTGTCATGGGTGGTGAACAGGCAGCAAGTGTGCTATCGACCATCAAGCGTGAACAAATTGAAAAAGCTGGTCAGTCTTGGTCTATTGATGAAGAAAACAACTTTAAAGCACCCATTCGTGAACAATATGAAAGACAAGGGCATCCCTACTACGCTTCGGCACGCCTATGGGACGATGGTGTCATCGATCCTGCTCAAAGTCGCCATATTCTCGGTCTTAGCTTTGCCATCGCCATGAATGCACCGATTGATGATATGGGCTTTGGGGTATTTAGAATGTAATTTGGTATGCAATGCAACATTTAGACGACAGATAAAAAGGACAATACCATGAATTTTGATACCTTAGAATGCACCATTCACGACCAAATCGCCCATGTTTGGCTAAACCGACCTGATGTGCATAACGCCTTTAATGCGACCGTCATCGCCGAACTGCACGCCTGCTTTGATGAGCTTGATGGGCGTGATGATGTGCGTGTCGTTGTGCTGGGTGGGCGTGGCAAAAGTTTTTCAGCAGGGGCGGATTTAACTTGGATAAAGCAAATGGGTGAAGCGGATTTTAATACCAACAGCCAAGATGCTCTAAAACTTGCCAAGATGCTTCATCGTATCGCCACCTTGACTAAGCCAACCATCGCCCGTGTTCATGGGGCGGCATTGGGCGGTGGTATGGGGCTTGCGTCAGCGTGTGATATTTGTGTTGCCAGTAGTGCTGCCAAATTTGCCACCTCAGAGGTTCGCTTAGGGCTGTCTCCAAGCACCATCAGTCCTTATGTCATCAAAGCCATCGGTGCAAGACAAGCTGGTCGTTATTTTTTAACCGCCGAACGCATCGATGCTAAGCAAGCCCATGCCATAGGACTGGTGCATGAAGTTACTGATGACGAGATGGGTTTGGATGCTTTGATTGATGATCTTATCGATAACATTTTAAAGGGTGCTCCAAAAGCACAGCACGCCTCCAAAGAACTCATCGACATGGTCGCTCATGCCGACATTGATGATGAACTACTACAAAAGACCGCCAATCACATCGCCAAGATTCGCACAGGCGATGAAGCCAAATCAGGCTTAGGTGCTTTTTTGAGCAAACAAACACCCACTTGGATAAAATAACAACTCTACAAAAGGACCATATCATGTTTCATAAAATACTCATTGCCAATCGTGGTGAAATTGCCTGTCGAGTCATCAAAACTTGTCGAAAGCTGGGGGTTGCCACTGTCGCTGTCTATTCGGACGCAGATTCGGACGCTGAGCACACACTACTTGCGGATGAAGCGGTTCATATCGGTGCCTCGCCTGCTACCCAAAGCTACCTGCAAATCGACAAAATCATCAATGCCGCCAAGCAAACAGGTGCTAGTGCCATTCATCCTGGTTATGGGTTTTTGTCCGAGAATGACCAATTTGCCAAAGCCTGTCATGATAACGGCATTGTATTTATCGGACCACCTGTTGAAGCCATTCTTGCCATGGGATTAAAAGCAACCTCAAAGGCTCTCATGGAAAAAGCTGGCGTGCCTTTAACCCCTGGTTATCATGGCAATAATCAAGACCCTGATTTTTTAAAGGCACAAGCTGACAAAATCGGCTACCCTGTTCTCATTAAGGCAAGTGCTGGTGGTGGGGGTAAGGGCATGAGCTTGGTAGAGCATGAAGCCAATTTTCTTACCCAGTTAAAATCCTGTAAACAAGAGGCACTGTCAAGCTTTGGTAATGATGATGTGCTCATCGAACGCTACATCGTCAATCCTCGTCATGTTGAAGTGCAGATTTTTGGCGATACTTTTGGCAATGTCGTACATCTGTTTGAGCGAGACTGCTCGGTGCAAAGAAGACATCAAAAAGTCATCGAAGAGGCTCCCGCTCCAAACATCAGCGAAGACAAGCTACAACAGATGCGTACTGCCGCCATCAATGCCGCCAAAGCGGTCGGCTATGTGGGTGCTGGTACGGTTGAGTTTATTGTTGAACAAGATGGCACTGCTTATTTTATGGAGATGAACACTCGGCTACAGGTAGAACATCCTGTTACCGAGATGATTACTGGGGTTGATTTGGTTGAGTGGCAGCTAAGAATTGCCGATGGGGAAGCACTACCAAAAACTCAAGATGAGCTAATGGCACAAGGTCATGCCATCGAGGCTCGCATCTATGCTGAAATTCCAGAGCAAGGCTATCTGCCCGCCACTGGTAAAATTACCCATCTAACCTACCCAAGCAGTAGCGATGGCATTCGCATTGATAGCGGCATCACCTTGGGTGATGAAATCACCACTTTTTATGACCCCATGATTGCCAAGTTGATTGTTTGGGGGAAAAATCGTGATGAGGCGATTGGAAAGCTGTATCATGCACTTAGTCAGACGCATATTGACGGACTGGGGAACAACATCGCCTTTTTAGGACGCATCTTACAATCTGAACGCTTTAAAAACATACAGTTAGACACCAATCTTATCAACAAAGAAGAAGATTTTCTACTCAATCCTGTCATTAACATCACTGATGAGCTGGTGATTAAAGCATCATTCATTAAGCTGATGAAGCAGATTGGTCAAGGCAATATATGGCAGATGCACCCATTGTGGCGACCAAATACCACCACCTGTCATCGCATTCATCTAAAATATCAAGACCAGGAGTATGTCGTCTCATGGCATAATGATGGCAAGCGGTGGCTGGCGAATCATCATCAACGCACCTTTGTCGTGAATGGTGAATTATTGGATGCCAATACCGCCAGCATCACCTTAGACGATCATCATCAAAAAGTATCTTTTAATCACAGTAAAGATACTCTTACTCTGTATGACAATACATATGGGATTAATGCCGTACCGTTCGCTCTACCCAAGATTGGCTGTGGTCAAAACGATAGTGAAGCACAAGGCGGACTAACCGCCCCCATGCCAGGTATCATCGTTGATGTCTGCGTTCAAGCAGGGCAAGCGGTCGCCAAAGATGAGGTACTGCTCACGATGGAAGCGATGAAAATTATTTATACCATCAAAGCCCCCGATGACGGCATCGTACAAGAGTGCTATTATAAAACTGGCGACCAAGTCAAAGCAGGCGATGAGCTGGTATCTTTTGAGGCAAAACAATAATGACTAAGCGTGCTGTGTTTAAGATACAGCACACACATCAACCCAATGTATCAAGGATGGCATTATGACCCACATAAAAATCGTTGAAGTCGGTGCAAGAGATGGATTACAAAACGAAAAAACCCCACTTAGCGTTGATGATAAGCTGACGCTTATTCATGACCTAATGGCGGCAAATTTAAAATTCATTGAGGCAGGCTCGTGTGTATCGCCAAAATGGGTTCCTCAAATGGCATCAAGCACCGAAGTATATCGTCAGCTACCCAAAGATACAGACATCAGTTTTTCTCTTTTAACTCCCAACACTCAGGGCATCAAAGATGCGTTAGCGGTGGGCTGCCAAGAGGTTGCTGTCTTTACCGCTGCCAGTGAGTCTTTTACTAAAAAAAATACTAATTGCACGATTGATGAGAGTTTTGAGCGAATCTTAGACATCATATCCTTAGCCCAAGAACATGATGTTAAGGTGCGAGGCTATGTCTCTTGTGTGGTGGATTGTCCTTATGAAGGAGCGATTGACCCCACTAAAGTCGCCAGCATCGCACGCCGTCTGTATGATATGGGGTGCTACGAGATTTCTTTGGGAGAGACCATCGGCACAGCCACGCCCAATCAGGTAAGACGACTTTGGCAAGCGTGCCGTGATGAGCTTGATATTAGCATATTAGCAGGGCATTTTCATGACACCTATGGTATGGCGATTGCCAATATTTATGAATCGCTTGAACAAGGCATTGCCATCTTTGATGCCTCTGTTGGTGGTTTGGGTGGTTGCCCTTATGCCAAGGGAGCATCTGGTAATGTCGCTACCGAAGATGTACACTATCTGATGACAGGCTTGGGGCTATCTACAGGCATTGACATTGATAAACTGGTACAAGCCAGTCATGCCATATGTCAAAAATTAGCTCGCCCCAATGGCTCAAAATTTACCAACGCCTATCTGGCAAATTGCCACTAGTTAAAAGAGGTCATCATGAACGCCTACTACACTCGCCTCAGTCGTCACCATGACAATGATACGACCATCAGCCATTATCAATCCACCAAGCACGCACAAGGGGCTTGGAATGACTTTGAGCAGCACATGGCAGTTGCCACAGGGCTTTTGGCACATGAGCTTGAGCAGTTTTGCCCAAGAGATGATTTGATGATTGCTCGTCTTAGTCTGGATATTTTGGGTGTGATTTATTTGGGGGAGACCATCATACGCACTCACTTTATCCGCACAGGACGCACCATTGAGCTGATTGAAAGCACCTTATCTACCATTGATGGCGATGGGCGTGAGCGAGTAAGCCTCATCATGCGTGCATGGCGACTTGCCAAAAGCGACACCCGCAGCATCTCAGGGCTTGAAGACGCCATCCAAGACCCAAGCAACCTGCCCACTTGGCAAGGTCTACAAATATGGGGCGGCGGCTACATTCAAAGCCTACAAGCAAAGTCAGCACAGCATAGAGCAGGTAAAAGTGTGGTATGGCTAGACACCGATATTCAGATGGTCTTAGGCGAGGCAACATCGGATTTTGTGCATTTGATTGGCATGGTGGATACCGCCAATGGGATTGCTGCCAGAACCCAAGATAAGTCGTGGATTTTCCCCAGCATTGACCTACAAATTCACCTGCATCGCACCCCTGTTGGGCGATGGCTTGGGCTTGAGACCGTTCAGCAGATTGGGGAGAGTGGCGTAGGGTTGACCAGCAGTATTTTGCATGACGAGCTTGGTCCATTTGGTCGTGCTCTACAGATTTTGACCGTGCGGCAACTGAACTGATTGCTTGACAATCATGGGTTGCTTTGGTGAGTTTGCAAAAATAGTATTCTGTGCTATTATTTTTTAAGCTCAACTATAATTATCAAAAACCATGAAAATCCATGCCGCCCTAGCCCTGCTATTGGCTTTAACCGCCTGCCAATCGCCAACCAATACCCCAAAAACCACCATCAGCGACATCATGCCGTCAGTGCAAGTTCAACCCGCCACATCACCCAGCCATGTTACCGCTCGCTCTTTGCCCAATCAGACACTCCAACTCATCATCTTTGCCAACCAAGAACCCCTAAACATTCGCAGCTGCAAAGATTCTATCGGCATCACCTTAATCAACGACGACAACCCAAAAGAAACCCATATTCGCCCCCAGTTAACCTGCCTTGATAACGGTATTCATCTTCTTAAAGGCTCAAAACTCTCCTTGCTCATTCCTCTAGATTACGGCTTTATCCCACCTTTGGACATGGATAAGACTTATCGTGCCCACATTAGCCTATATGGTAATAAAACCATCTATGACGGCACCCTCTTACCAAAAGAAAAAACCACCAGCAACCCCTTTGCCATCTTCCCCTAAAATAAGACAAATTTCATGACAAGCACCCCCACCACCCCCCTTGCCGAGCGAGTTCGCCCACGCTCGCTCGCCGACATTGTCGGTCAAACGCACCTACTGGGCGAGAATGCCCCCATTGCCCAAATGGTCAAAAACCGCCATCTACCAAGCTTGATTTTGTATGGTGAAGCAGGCATTGGTAAGACAACCTTAGCAAGACTGCTTGCCAATGCGATTGGGCGTGAATTTCATTTACTATCCGCTCTTGACTTGACCGTCAAAGAACTTCGTGAACTGATAGACAGTGATAAAAGTACAGTTGGCGGTCTAGATTTTGGCTCACCTGTGCTTTTTATTGACGAAATTCATCGCTTTAACAAATCCCAACAAGACGCCCTGCTTGGAGCGGTAGAGTCTGGCAAAATCACACTCATCGGTGCAACCACTGAAAACCCGTCTTTTAGTATCAATAATGCCCTGCTGTCTCGTTGTCAGGTTTATCATTTAGAGCCACTGACAGCAGACGAACTGGTCAAGGTGCTACAAAGAGCGTTGGCGATTGATAAGGTGCTAAAACACTTCACGGTGCAAGGCAACCTTGCAGACATCGCATATCTTGCTAATGGAGATGCTCGTAAGGTATTAAATTTATTAGAAATCGCTTGTCAAAACTCGGACAACAACCAACTAATCATAGACGATACCCTACTACAAAATATCGCCCAAACCGTGCTACCTCGCTATGACAGAGCAGGCGATATGCACTATGATATCATCTCCGCCTTCATCAAATCGGTGCGTGGTTCGGATGCGGATGCTAGTATCTATTGGCTTGCTCGGATGCTAAGTGCTGGCGAAGACCCTGCATTTATTGCTCGCCGTTTGGTCATTTTAGCTTCTGAAGACATCGGGCTTGCCAATCCCAATGCCTTACTGCTTGCTGATACCGCCTTGCGTTCAGTGCGGTCTATTGGTATGCCAGAGTCAAGAATCATTCTTGCCCAAGTAGCCGTTTATCTTGCCACCTCGCCTAAGTCCAACAGCACCTATAAAGCAATGAATGAAGCCCTTGCCTTCGTCAAAAACGACAGTTCGCCTGTACCACTTCACCTTAGAAATGGCGTAACCGAACTGATGAAAAAAGCAGGTTACGGCATTGACTATGTTTATCCGCATGATTATACCAATCATTATTATCCACAGCAGTATCTACCCGATCACCTTATGGGTAAATGCTTTTATCAATTTGCGGATAACCAAAAAGAGCAGGCAAGTTTTGCTTTTATCAAGTGGCTAAAAGGGCAAGCGTAAAGACCCAATAAGACAATTTAGTCATTTGGGTGTTTGGCTTACAATCACAACCTCCCAACACCAGCACGCTCAATATGTGATAGAATAATACCAACCCAACAAATAACACCCATACAACTAAATATGTACCAGATACTTTATCGCCAAACACGCATATAAAGTTCGTTTTATTCAGCAGCCACAAGGATTGTTTCACGTGAAACAACAGCCAAAGCCATCATCAGCCAAAGCCATTCCCATCGCCTTTCTTGCCATAGCATTGGTACTGCTCGCCATCAATATGCGAGCACCCATCGTGATGCTAGGCTCGGTTGCACCCATCTTAAAAGATGCTTTAGGGCTTAATGACGACATGATTGGTTGGCTTGGAGCTTTACCAATGCCTGCATTTGCCTTAGGCTCACTGCTATCACCTTATATCGCCAAGCGATTTGGTCTTGAGATGACACTAGTATCAATGATTGGGCTGATTACCCTAAGCCTTCTTGTGCGTGTGCTTGATGAGTCATCGCTATTTTTCATGGGAACGGCGATGATGGCGATTGCCATTGGTTTTATTAATACACTTGGTGCTCCCATCATCAAAAAACACGCCCCAAATCACATCGCCTTAATGACAGGGCTACTTAGCCTATGTATGTCAGTGTTTGCGGGGATTATCGCATGGGCGGTACTGCCCATCACACACGCTGTTGGTTGGCGACTTGGTATGGGTCTATGGGCGTTCGTTGGTATGGCAACACTCATCGTATGGCTCATCATTGCTCGCTACCCATCATCAAGGTCGGCATTATCACCACCTAACACCTTAGCTACCAATCAAGACAAATTAAGATTTAACGCATGGAAGGATATCAACGCATGGGTTTTGGCGGTATTTATGGGTATTCAGTCAATGTTGTTTTACGGTTTGGCGACTTTTTTGCCAATGATTGGCGTTGCCAAAGGGCTTATCCTTGAAGATGCCACTCAGCTTGCTTTGACCTTTCAAATAGCCGCCCCTTTTACCATCATCGGATTAACTTGGTTGGTTAATCGTGGTGTACCTGTGCGTATGGTGGCAATGATGGCAGCGGTATTGAACACGATTGGCGTAGCAGGTCTAATTTGGCTACCTAGATACTTGCATCTGTGGTCGCTATCAATGGGACTAGGAGCGGCATCTATTTTTACACTATCACTCATGATGTTCTCACTTCGCACATACGACAGCGATACCGCACGAGATGTCTCTGGCATGGTGCAGGCAGTCGGTTATTCCATTGCATTTTTTGGACCGCTCATGCTTGGCAAGCTATTTAATTATTATCAAGATTGGCAAATGCCACTTACTGCCTTGCTAGCACTCATGGTGGTAAATGTTGGTGTTGCATGGTTTGCCACCCGACCCTATATTTTTGGTAAATAAAAACCAAAATACAAAAATCTACAAATCACTCTTTATAAAACCCAGACCACCCCCATATTTAATAAATCATCAGTAAATCAGGCAGACTCTCATGGCTCTAAATACCGCCCAAGAAATCATCGAAGACATCAAAGCAGGCAAAATGGTCATCTTAATGGATGATGAAGACCGTGAAAACGAAGGCGATCTTGTCATCGCATCAAGCCACATCACACCTGAAGCCATCAACTTCATGATCAAGCACGCACGAGGCTTGGTATGCCTAACCATCACCGAAGAGCGAGCCAACCAACTCAATCTTGGGCTGATGAGCGGTAAAAACGGTGCCAAATTTAGCACCAACTTTACTGTATCCATTGAGGCTGCCACAGGGGTTACTACAGGCATTTCAGCAGCCGACCGTTCTTTGACAATCCAAAAAGCCATTGCACCTTATGCCAAGCCAACCGACATCGTCAGTCCGGGACATATTTTCCCTATCGTTGCCAAAAAAGGTGGTGTATTGCACAGAGCAGGACATACCGAAGCAGGTTGCGATTTGGCTCGCCTAGCAGGGCTTGAGCCATCTGCGGTCATCTGCGAAATCATCAAAGAGGACGGTGAGATGGCTCGTCGTGGCGACCTTGAAGTCTTTGCGGTAGAGCATAGATTAAAGATTGGCACGATTGCTGACTTGATTCACTATCGCATGACGAATGAGCAGACAGTTGAGCTTATTGATTCACAGGATTTTGATAGCGAATTTGGACAATTCACCTTGCATCGCTTCCAAGAATATGGTGCTAACGAAATTCACCTTGCTCTCACCAAAGGCGACCCATCAAGCGGTGTTAGTACCGTAAGAGTACACAGTCTAAACCCACTACGAGACCTATTGGGTGCAAGTGATGATACCACAGGTAAGACAGGTTGGACAATCCGTGAAGCCCTACAAGAAATCGGAAACAGCGAGCGAGGCGTGTTTGTATGGATTGACGATGGCAGTCCACTAAACCTAAGTGATGCTTTGGATAAATGCAAAGTCAATAGTAGCATACATCAATCCCAAGAACCTTACCGCAGTATTGGTGTGGGTGCTCAGATTTTAAAACTCTTGGGTGTTCAAGACATGCGACTGCTATCAAGCCCTGCCAAATTTAATGTCTCAGGCTTTGATTTAAACATTGTTGAGTCGGTCTCTGCCCTTAGATGATACGGGTAGTGAATGATTCACATAAAATAACTGTTTGGTTGCTCTATGGATAAAGATGGTTTTTTAAGCCACAAACTCTATACAAATCCATCTTATAGATCACAGCACAAGCTCACATAATCTTGTATAATAAATCTCAAGGTTGTAAAAAATTTTTTAAAAATCTTAAAGGTTTTGCAAAATCTTAAAACACAAAATTGAGGAGAAAAAGATGATTGGGTCAATTATTGCTGGACTTGTGGTAGGTTTATTAGCTCGTGCAATCAAGCCAGGTGCTGATAGCATGGGTTGGATTTTAACCATTATTTTAGGTATTGTTGGTGCAGCTGTCGGTGGCTTTATTGCCAGTGCATTTGGCATCCAAGCGAACGGTGGATTTGGCGGTTTGGTGCTGTCGGTGATTGGTGCAATCATCGTATTGTTCATTTATGAGTTTTTTACCAAACGCACTTAATGACAAAACCAATTTATAGATTAATTAAGCTGTTTTTTAAAATAAAAAGATGGGTATCACACCCATCTTTTTATTCATGCTAATTAACTTATTAACCACAACCTTAGAACTTAAAGGTCGCCCCAATGCTAAAATTACGACCCATCTGTGGAATGTTTGGCAAAAAAGTCTCGTGAGCATAGATTTTTTGATTCAGTAGGTTATTTGCTTTAAAGAACACTGAATAATCCACATCGCCTTGATTGCCTTGATAATTTAGCCCTAAATTTAGCAAATGATGCCCTTTTGTAGCATTTTCAAAACCTGAAGTCTTGGTCTGCTTAAAGGTTCGTATATATTCAACACCCCCCGACCAGCTTTCATTAAATTCGGCCTCAACTTTTGCCCCTACTCGCATCGGTGGCAGGCGTGGCGTGTAGCGGTCGTTGGGTTTGGTATATTCTTTGATTTCTTTGCCAAAAAATCCTGCTGGCTCATAGCGACTGACAATCGGTGCTAAATCATGTAGCCTACCATACACATAATCCCCAAAAATTGAGCCATAATAATTCGGTGAGAATCGATAGCCAACTTTCGCTTCCACGCCATAAAATCTGGCTGGCGACTGATCATAGCGGTTGATGCGTAGGTGTAGCGGATGATTAACTTTGGCAGTGCCTAGATATTCGTTAATGGTGTGCAGGTAGATATAATTATCAAAGTCATACAGATATCCAGATACTTGATAATCAAACTTCTCTCCCTTAAAATCAAGGCTTAATTCATAACTTTTTGACTGCTCTTTGGTTAAGTTGCGATTACCAATCTCAAAAGAATTTGTCGCCAGATGCATACCATGCGTGTATAACTCCTGAGCATTTGGTAATCGCTCTTGGTAAGAAGCGTTAAAAGACAGACGATAATTTGGCAAAAATCTCCAATGCACACCCACGCCATACGAATTGGCATGGCTTTCATGCGGTTTGGTTGTATCAATCGCATCATTGATGGCTTTGTCCAACGCCTCGCCTTTTAGAGCCACGAGACGATGATTCTTGATTCTATCTTTGATATAGTCAATGTCATAGTCCATCGCGACTGTCTGTTTTTCGGTACGCCCGCCCAATTCTAGCTCAACATTACCCAGTTTATATTGTCCCACGCCAAACAAACTTTGATTGGTTAAAGTGTTGTGCGTAAGTAGTGGCAATTTTCGCCACTCTGTCTGCGGTGATAGTCCGCTGTTATCCTGTTTGATGTATTGCACACCCCAAAAAGCACTAAAGCGGTCTGTTGGGCGATGCGTCAACTCAAGCCGTGCAGTCTTGCCTTTATTCTTAAAAGAAGTATTGATGACGCCACCTTCTTTTTCATCATGCTGATAGTCCACCACGCCTGCATTGATGCGAACTTTATTAATGAGTGGCGTTGGGTTCTGCCATTCGCCACGCACATCATAACGGCGAGTGGTTAAGTCAATATATGGGTTGCCAACCTTTTCGTGTTCCGCAACCACACCATGCGAGCCATGCTGAGAACCGCTATGATTATGAATGTGTTTGCCACAGTCAGGGCGTGGATTGATATAGTTAATATCATCAGCATTGATGAGCTGTGGGTATCTTGCCAAGTAAGGCTTGGTGCGAATGGCATCAAAGGTAGAAATCACACCACAACCTTCGTACAGGTGGTTATGTGCAGGCAAGCCATACTTATCCTTTCGCTCACTAACTGACGCCCCCAAAAATCCAGTCTCACCCACCCAAGATATGCCAACGCTGCCCGACTTTGAGTCTGCCCAGCTGTGTGGCAGATGATCAAGGCGAGTTTCTTTAACGGCATTTAGATGCGATTCATACTGCTCTTTTTGTTCTAGATAATCCCGATCGGAGCGAATGTAGTGATTCTCATCACGCCAGTGTAGTTTTTTACCCTGTTTGAATACCTCATATTCAGCATTCAAGCTAGCAAGGCGATTGGGAGCGGCTACATAATTATCCAAATCCTTCAAAGAATCAAAGCTCTGATGAATATAGTCAGGCGTGGCGTAGTCGCTCGAAGTCTTATGTAGCCCCTCAACATGTAAGGCAAAATGACTGCCAAGCTGGGTAGTCAATGCACCCGTTACTAGCTTTTCGTTATTGCCTGTGTTAAAGCGAACGCTCGCTTCGGCATCAATGGGCTTGGCAGGTAGAGTGCGTGGAATTTTATTATCCACAACATTTACCACACCTGCCGAATTGCCAGACTTATATAACAAAGTACTAACCCCACGCACCACCTCAGCACGCCGTGCTAAAGCTGTATCCACCATCACTGCGTGGTCAGGTGATAGGTGTGCCATATCGATGACATCAGCGTTATTTTGCAAGATGGTAATGCGTTTTCCTTCTTGTCCACGAATGATGGGGGCAGATGCACCGCCACCAAACTGGTTGGAATGAATACCAAGCTCCCCATCTAAAGCATCGCCTAGCGTGGTGGGTTTGGTTTGCAGTGTTTCTTTGTTAACAACCACATCACCGATCTTTTTAGCACCACCAAAAGGGGTGGCATCCACCCTTGCTGTAGGCAATTCAACCACCAGCGTATCTAATAGCACCTCAGGCAGTGCAGATGGTATGGACGGTATAGGCAACACCTCATCAGCGAACGCACTCATACTACAGCCAAACAAAACCGCCCCCACTGACAGATGCAACGCATTTTTTACCATCAAAAACTCCATATCAGAAAAATAGAAATATTATATCATTAATATCATAGAAATGTAATAACACAACACCATGAATGATTTAACAAATCCATCAATAATGATGGATTATATGTTTGATAAATGGAGTGACGGTTAAATCATCGCAAAATTTTACCTGTCTTAATATCAACGATCTGACTAGGACTACCAAAACCCAAACTCTTTGTGTTTAAATAACCCACCTGATGCCCAAAATACGCCATCGCCTCCTGTAGTGTGGTGGCAGATGGTTGACCGCTTAAGTTACAGCTGGTTGATACCAAAAAACCATAAGGATTATTCACATCAGTCAACGCTTGGCAAATCCCTGCTAGTACAGGGTGATGCGTTACCCTCACCGCCAAAGTATCAAAACCACCCGTCAGTACGCAGGGCAAGCCAGCCGATGTTGCCACAGGCATTAGCCAAGTCTGAGCTTGCGTGGCAGTGCGAACATCAAACGAATTGTATCGTTGCCTTATGTCTGTCATGAGCATATCTTGCATCTTTTGGGGTAATTCCGCCAACAAAGGCGACAACTTCTCCACACCATCTGTCAGCACAATCAGACCTTTATGCTCTGAACGAACCTTTAGCCTAAAAATCCGCTCTATCGCCTGCTGATGATACGCATCGCAACCAAGCCCCCACACACTCTCGCTTGGATAGGCAAGCACACCGCCTGACTTTAAGAATGTTGCCACCGCCTCGGTATCATCCATCTCAAAGACTCTATACTCGCCCATAACGACCTCCAACACTTGTAATCAATCCAAGCAGTTCTAGTTCTACAAGCTGTGCCAATAGCATACCTATATCCATGCCTGTCTGTGCAACCAAAGTATCTAAATCTTTAGGTGTAAGTTCTATACACTGCATCAGTGATGATAAGTGTGATGGTATTTCTGATGTGATGGCTGATGTCTGCGTCTGTCGCCCCGCTGTTTCTTGACTGGTGTCAGTCGTGACATCAATAAAAGCCGATACACCTTTAGAGAATGATTTGGGTAAGGCATTGTATGGCATACCGCCACAGACATCTTCAATAATTTGGTCAGGATGATAAATCAATGTTGCCCCCTCACGAATCAGATGATGACAACCTTCTGCATTCTTATTATCAATATAACTTGGCACAGCAAATACCTGTTTACCTTGTTCAGCGGTTAGGCGTGCAGTAATCAGCGAACCACTTTGTAGGGCAGCTTCGGTAACCACCGTTGCCAATGACAGACCTGCTACCAATCGGTTGCGGCGTGGAAAGGTATGTTTACTAGCAGGCGTGCTTGGTAAAAGTTCAGTAATCAGCACGCCACCTTGTGCGATGATTTGAGCAAACAAAGCATTATGGTTTTTTGGGTAGCACACATCAATGCCTGTACCCATCACACCGATGGTACAGCCTTTTAGCTTATCTTGACTTAGTGCCCCCAGATGTGCCTCACGGTCCACACCCTGTGCCAGACCACTGGTAATACTAAAACCAGATTGCACCAAATACTGTGCCAAATCAAAGGTGATTTTTCGGGCATGTTCGGTCGGATTTCGGCTACCAACGATAGCAATCTGCCTATCTGTTAGGCGTGCAACCTCCCCTCGATAAAATAACACAGGTGGCGGGTCGTAGATGGTTTGCAATTGCTCAGGATAATCGTCATCATCCATAAACAATAGTCCATATGCCCCACGAGACACCTCATCATACACCCGACCAACAAAGGCAAGTACATCACTACTGTCTTCAAATCGCTTTAGATGAGCAACATGAATGGACAGCGACTGCCATGCTTCTTTTGTCGCAAGCAAAGCTGTGTGTGCATCATCATAAGCATCGATCAGCTTATAATAAGACGACAGTGAGGTATTGACAATATACCATAATGCCAACACCGCCTCATGACTATTTAAATTTTGATAAGTCATACCACCCTTTAAAAATAACAATGCTTATAAATAACCATTTTGAAAAAACAGCCAAACCCAAAGAGCATGGCTGTTTACCAATCATTCACCCCAACTCATTAATAATCAACGAGCCAAAACAAATCGCTCAATTTCTTTAGCAACCAGTTCAGAGCGATTAGCAAGTACTGTTACAAACTGGGGCTTGTCCTCTAAACCAACCGTATGAATGGGTCTTGGTAGAGTTACCTGACCTAATGCCTCAGTCATCGTCTCTTCAAACTTAATTGGCAATGCCGTCTCAGCAACAACAATACGCTCGCCCGCTTTTTGTAGCTCAAGAGCAACTTTTACGCCATCTGCAGTGTGAGGGTCAATCAGACGATCCGCCTTGGCATACACCTCCTTAATGGTGGTCAGGCGGTCAGCATGGGTAGATTTACCAGCAACAAACCCAAATTTATCTTGAATATCAGTCAGATGCTCAGACAATTCAAACCCCTTGCCAGTCTTCACATCACCAAATAGCTGACTTACCCGATTAGCATCTTTATCCAAGAGTAGATAGATAAAGCGTTCAAAGTTTGATGCTTTTGAGATATCCATTGATGGGCTTGATGTAACATAAGTCTCATCCGCCTTGCGTGGGGCATAATTACCTGTATTAAAAAATTCATTTAACACATCATTTTCGTTGGTCGCCACAATCAGACGGTCAATCGGCAGACCCATCTCACGAGCAATGTGTCCAGCACAGATGTTGCCAAAGTTGCCAGACGGCACACAGAAACTCACCGTTTCGTCATTGTTGGTCGTCGCCCCAAAATAACCTTTAAAGTAATAGACAATTTGAGCCAGAATACGACCCCAGTTAATGGAATTAACCGTACCTAGGCTATATTTTGCCTTAAAATCAGCATCTTCTTGCAGTGCCTTGACGATATCTTGACAATCATCAAACATTCCTTCGATGGCAATGTTATGGATATTGTCATCATCTAGGCTATACATTTGGGCACGCTGAAAGGCACTCATCTTGCCATGCGGAGACATCATAAATACCTGAATATTTTCTTTACCACGCAAAGCATATTCAGCAGCCGAACCTGTATCGCCCGATGTCGCCCCAATGATGGTTAGGCGTTCACCTTTTTTTGCCAGTACATACTCAAAGACATTGCCCAAAAACTGCATCGCCATATCTTTAAAAGCAAGGGTTGGACCGTTCGACAACTCAAGTAAATACAGCTCATCATACAGATGAGTAACAGGTGTGATATCATCACTGTTAAACACCGCTTTAGTGTAGGTCTTGTTAATAAGTGCCTGCAACTCTTCACAAGGAATGTCGGTGGCAAATAAACTCATGATTTCTAATGCCAACTCAGGATACGACAACTGTCGCCAAGCATCCAAAGTCGCACGATCAACCTGTGGATAGCATTCAGGCAACATCAGACCACCATCGGGTGCAAGCCCCATGAGTAGTACATCACTAAAGGACATAGGGGCAGTCTGCCCACGAGTACTGATATATTTCATTCTTCTCTCATCTCATCACAACAAATCACTAAATTTTAGCATAATCCACGCCCAGTTTATGTAATAATTTATACACAAAAAATACAAAGACAATAATGCTACACGGCTATTTTTTGTAATAAACCATAATACAACCCATCGCCATCATCATTGTCAAAAGGCAAACATTGATAGCCAACACTTTGCTTAATCTGATTGAGTAAGGTTAAATCAAAATCCACCACTTTGGCATCTGAGTGTGCATTTAAAAAGTTTGATAATTGGTATTCGTTTTCAGCTTTTAACAGCGAGCAAGTAACATACAAAAGGTAGCCACCAACCTTTAAGTTTTGCCATAAATTGGCTAAGATTTGGGCTTGCAACTGCACCGTTTGCACAATATCTTGCTCATCTCTAAGCAGGGCAATATCAGGATGCCTACGAATTACCCCTGTGGCAGTACATGGTGCGTCTAGCACAATCATATCAAAAGGTATATCACTCTGATAGGTTCGCCCATCAGCATAGATGACCTGAACACCATCTGTCAGCGATAAGCGAAGTAGGTTGTCATGCACCCTACTTAGGCGTTTTTCGTCATTATCCAAAGCAATAATGCGTTTCACATGAAACTTACCTACACCGCTCAGCTCAAGTAGCTGTGCCAGCTTACCGCCAGGGGCAGTACAAGCATCCAAAACTTTTAACTCATCAGGCAAGTTTAGTGTTGACAAGATATGCCCACACAACTGAGCATGGCGATCCTGCACACTGACATAACCATCAGTAAAGTTTGGTAACTGAGCGATTCTAACGCCATCAACCAGTTTAATTACGCATTCATCACCAACCCCCAAAGGCAGGATATCATAAGCAATGCTAGCATCTGCCAACTTTTTGGCGTACTCATCAAGCGTAATATACTTTGGATTAACCCTTAAAAATACAGGGGCTACCTGACGCAAAGATTGTCCGATTGGCTCATAATACACTCCCCAATCGCTCTTTAATTGCTTGGCAAGCCAGTTGGGTAAACTGTGGTTTTTATTGATTTTTTTGGCAAACTTTTCAGGACTTGTAGCCACTTTTCTTAAAATGGCATTAATCAACCCCACGCCATAACTCTTGTCAAGTTCTTTAACAGCATTTAAAGTTTCATTGATGACCGCATAGGCAGGCGTACTCATGTAGATAAGCTCATAAATCCCCATGTTCAACGCACAAGTGATGCTAACATCGCTGGGCGGTATCTTTATTAGACTTTCACCAATACGACTGATGGCGTGCCACTGGCGTAGCGTACCCAACAATAACTCATGAGCAAAGCCTCGCTCATTATCTTGAGTGGCATTTAATAGCCCATCAAGCAATGATGACAACGATTGTCCCTGATGGATTTTTTCAAGAGTGGCGATAACATTAGCACGCACCGATGGTTGTTTATTCATATAAATCGCTTTTAATCATTTTTTTGAATTATTTTTTTAAATTTTGGCATATTCTCAATCAAACACCCACCCATCTTGCAACTTATCGCCCACTGCAATTTGCTCAGCGGTCAATGGCTTACCCCCCGCCCATTGCATTTTGGTAATATTAATCAGATGTTGTTCACCATTATCAGCAGTCCCACAAGCGATTAAAATCGCTTTTCGCCCAACACTGACGATTGTACCAACAGGTGCTGTGGTAGTCTGGTCATGTTTAATGGGCAAACACTCAACAATTTTGATGCGTTCGCCATTCATAAAGGTATAGGCATTTAAACTGCGAATCTGGCGATTGATCTGCTCGGCAGAGCTTGTCCAATCAACCCGCCCCTCATCAGTGGTGATTTTTTCGGCATAGCTAGAAAGCATATCATCTTGAGCTTTGGCGTTGTGCTGATAATCTTTGAGATTTTTTAGCACCGAAACAATCGCCTGTCCGCCAAGGTCAGCCAACTTATCATGCAGACTTTGAGTTGTGTCAATATCGCTGATTGCACATTCTACCTTATGCAACATATCGCCTGTATCTAGTCCCAACGCCATCTGCATGATGGTAATACCTGTTGTCTTATCACCTGCCAAAATCGCTCGATGAATTGGAGCTGCACCACGCCATTTGGGCAGTAGCGAAGCATGAATATTTAGGCAACCATAGGTTGGCATATTTAGCACACCCAATGGTAATATCAACCCATATGCAGCAACAACCATGACATCAGGCTGATAGCTCGCCAATGTTTCACGTGAAACCAAGCCTTGCTCACTCTTTAAACTAAAACTCTGCGGTTGCTCCACAGGGATATCATGCAATAATGCCAATTGTTTAACAGGGCTTGCGGTCAATTTTTGTCCACGACCTGCCTTGCGGTCAGGCTGTGTATAAACCGCCACGATGTCAATATTAAGAGCATCTTGGTTATCAAGCAAAGTCTGTAGAGCAACTTTAGCAAATTCAGGCGTTCCTGCAAACACCAAGCGTAATTTTTTATCGGTCATACCTGTCCTTTGAGCATACTTTATCTATGTTTTATTTATATAATGTTGTTTAATCACTTACCTTAGCAACCACATCTTTATCAGTGATGACAAAACTTGATAAACTACCTAAAAAACCCGCTTTTAATTAGCAGCTCTTCAGTAATGTTGCTTTGGGTTGTATTTGATTTTATGCCAATAAGTCGCTCCAGATAGCGCACCACCAAATCCACTTCAATATTCACCGCTCGACCCACCGTCCAATGGCGAGCAATATTTGTCATGTCTGCAGTATGCGGAATGATATTTAGGCAGACAATATTTTCAGCAGGCTTGATGCGGTTGGTGGTCAGGCTAATGCCATCTACCGTGATAGAGCCTTTATCGGCTGTATATTTCATAAGTTCAGCAGGTATAGCAACCTCTATATAAATTGAGCGAGCATCTTTGGCGATTTTTGCGATTTTGCCCACACCATCAACATGACCTGCCACGATATGCCCCCCAAAACGAGTGGTTGGAAGCATTGCTTTTTCTAGATTTACTGTGTCGCCAACTTTCCAGTCATTTAGTGCTGTCATGGACAATGTTTCCCGTGAAACATCAACCGCATAACTATCGCCATCAACCGCCACTACCGTCAAGCAAATGCCATTAGATGCAATAGAATCGCCCAATTTCACATCGCTAAAATCCAAATTAGGAGCATGAATAACCAATCGAACATCTCCACCTATCGGAGTAATAGCACTTAGTACACCAGTTGTTTCTATGATTCCTGTAAACATCTTTCCGCCTTAATCATTCCACCCTCTTTATCACTACCAATCTTAACCCAAGAAATCAAGTCAAATTTTAAACACATAAACCTGTGGATAACCCAACTGCAAGCACATACATTTTATTGACAACAACATTCTATTAAAAACTTATCCACAAGACAAATCTTGTAAAAAACAAAATTATTTATCAATAAAAATCAATAAGTTAAATAAAAAAATACCAAATAAACATAGATCAATGCAAAGTTATCCACAGCAAATGTTTTATATATAAATAAAAGAATCCTTGAATAAAATCAATGAATTTATACTGTAGATAACTTAATTTTTAAGATTTCATACAATCCCAAAACCCATTCTAACTGCGTCTTAGTACTATTTTTAAGTCTTGACCGATTTTTTGATATTCAACCAAATCAAATCGTTTTTGTGCTGAGAGTCGCTCAAGCGTCAACTCAAACCCCGCCTTCGCACCACTACCTAAGATGCAAGGTGCTTGATAAATAATCAACTCATCAACCAAATCTTGTGCAATAAAAGCCCCTGCCAACCCACCACCTGCCTCCACCAAGACATCACGGCATTCAGACATCGCCAACTCATCAAGTAGCTCATCAAGCCCTTCACGCCAAATCATAGTATCTGCACGGTCAAATACTTGATAGGGGCTGTTGGCATGCAACCTGCCACGCCTATCAAGTATCGCAACTTTTGGCTGCACAATGTTATCCATTGGTACACCCAAGCGAGATGATCGCACCGACAAAGCAGGATTATCAGCGATGATGGTGCCAGAACCTGTGATGATGGCACCGCTTTTTGCTCTTAGTAATTGCACATCTTCTCTGGCTTCTGCACCTGTAATCCACTTTGATTCACCATCTTGCATGGCTATCCGACCATCTAGGCTCATGGCCATCTTTAGGCGGACATAAGGTTTGCCGGTTTGCATTGCTTTTAAAAACCCACGATTGAGCTCATGGGCAGCCTGCTCACAAACACCCACAACAACCTCAATGCCCGCCTGCTCCAACCTATGAACACCCCTCCCTGACACCAAAGGGTTAGCATCAAGACAAGCAACCACTACCTTAGACACCCCTGATCGGATAAGTGCATCAGCACAAGGTGGCGTTCGACCTGTATGACTGCACGGCTCAAGCGTTACATAGGCAGTCGCTCCTTGTACATCAGCACCGCAATTTTGAGCATCTTGTAAGGCAAAAACCTCAGCATGAGACAATCCAGTTTGTGGGTGGAACCCTCTGCCTATTATTAAGTTATTCTTAACAAGAATACAGCCAACTATAGGGTTGGGTCTGGCAGTAAATTGCCCTTTTTTTGCCTCTTCAATTGCCAAATTCATGTAATACACATCATCTGAATGAAATGCTATTTTTGCTTTATTTATTGGTAAACTTGATAAATTCACGGGTATTATCTCATTACTTTTTAGTTATGACATCAGCATGGATATTGGCAAGCTCCGCCTGAAATGCAGCAATATCTTGAAAATCTCGATAAATACTGGCAAAGCGCACATAAGCAACATCATCTAACGATTTCAACTCCAACATCACCACCTCGCCTAGTATCTTACTAGACACCTCCCTCTCTCCCATATTGCGTATTTTTTGTTCAATACGGCTGATGGTGGCGTCAATCTCTTCGGTCATGATTGGGCGTTTTTGCAGGGGCAGAAAAATGGAACGCTTCAATTTGTTTTGATCGTATGGTTCAATACGCCCATTTGCTTTGATGATGCGTGGCATAACCACCTCAACCACCTCAAAAGTCGTAAACCGCTCTCCGCATTCAGCACATTGTCGCCGCCGTCTCACCTGAGAACCCTCTGCAGCAAGCCTAGAATCTATCACTTTGGTATCTACCACACCACAATAAGGACAATGCACAAACCCACCTTTTTTTATTTACCAATACAAAAACTTGAAAAAATCCTACCCAATAATTCATCTGCTGTCATTTGACCGGTAATCTCGCCCAATGCCTGCTGTGACAACCTTAGACTCTCCGCCACTAACTCACCAGCAAAAAACACTGTTAATTGCTCCTTAGCATCTAGCACATGATCTTTGGCACGCTTTAAAGCGTCAAGATGTCTGGTACGAGCAATTAAGCTATTTTCCGGTGGATGAAATCCTACTTTTTGCTTTAGCTGAGCCACAAGCTCATCAATGCCCCCACCTGTTTCACATGAAACATAAGTTGGAGAAATGATACATTCGCCAACTTCCAATGTTTCATGTGGAATCTGAATGCCATTCAACAAGTCTGACTTATTGGCAACCATCATTAACTTTTTAGCAATCAAATCAAAGTCATCTGCATCAAACAGCGTGCGAGCCAACGCAACAGGATCGCTCTCTAACACCACATCATACACCATAAGTAGCACATCTGCTTGACCAATCGCCTCTTTGGCACGGCGAATACCAATCTGCTCTACCTTATCTTCAGTATGCCTTAATCCTGCAGTGTCTATCAGATGCACCATCAATCCATCTAGATTTAACTGCTCTTCTAGCGTATCTCGGGTCGTACCTGCGATGTCAGTTACGATGGCACGCTCTGTACCTGCTAAGCGATTAAGTAGGCTAGATTTGCCTGCATTAGGCTTACCTGCAAGCACCACATGAACACCGTCTCGAAGCAACTGACCTTGTTCAGCTGTTGATAAAATCAACTCAAGCTTCCTCAAGATTTCATCAATCCTTGACTCAATTACACCATCTGACAAAAAATCCACATCCTCCTCGTCAGGAAAATCAATACTGGCCTCTACATACAAGCGGAGCGTGGTTAGATTGTCTAATAAGTCATTGATTTTATTGGAAAATTCACCAGATAAAGAACGAATCGCACTGGTCGCTTGAGCGATAGAAGTAGCACTGATGGCATCACTGATTGCCTCTGCTTGCACCAAGTCAATCTTATCATTTTCAAAAGCACGCATGGAAAACTCGCCCGCTACCGCCTGCCTTGCCCCCAACTCAAAACAGCGAGATAACAGCAGATTTTGCAACACAATGCCACCATGCCCTTGAATCTCCACCACATCCTCACCTGTGAACGAATGTGGTGCTTTAAAATAAATAATCACCCCTTCATCAATCAATCCATGCTCACCCATGAACTTAGCAAAATACGCATGGCGGGGTTTCAAAGCGGCTTTTTGACTGATCTGACAACCAATATCATAGGCACTCTTGCCTGATAGACGAATAACACCTACCCCACCTTGACCAATAGGTGTGGCAATGGCGGCGATGGTTGGCTGCTGTATGGTGCTAGCTGATGACATGATAATACTCAAATTTTAGATTGTTTATTGTAACATTTTTATAAAAAAAGGCATAATACAAAATAAGCAATCCCGCCAAAAGGCGGGATTGCTATAAGTATAAGCACCAATTAAGCGTTAGATTGCATCTCTTTTCCAACACGCTTATTCACCCAGTGCTGATGTGCCATACTAAACAAGTTATTTACCGTCCAGTAAAGCACCAAGCCCGCTGGGAAAAACAGCATGAATGCAGCAAAGATAAGCGGCATGATTTTCATCATTTTTGCTTGCATGGGGTCGGTTGGTTGCGGATTTAGCAACTGCTGAATGAACATGGTCGCACCCATGATGATAGGCAAAATAAACCATGGATCCATTGCTGACAAATCTTTAATCCATAAAATCCAAGGGGCGTGGCGAAGTTCCACAGACTCTACCAAACACCAGTACAAACCTAGAAAAATCGGCATTTGTAGCAAAATTGGCAAACAACCCGCCATTGGATTTACCTTCTCGTCACGATACAACTGCATCATCTCTTGGCTCATCGCCATGCGGTCATCACCGTGCTTTTCTTTTAGGGCTTGTAGTTTTGGGGCAATGGCTCGCATTTTTGCCATGGATACATAACTTTTATTCGACAGCCAAAATAGAGCGATTTTTACCAAAATGGTTAAGCCAATAATCGCCCAACCCCAATTACCAAGCACTTTATGAAGTGCTTCTAGTATCGCAAATAAAGTCTTAGAAATTGGCCAAAGCAAGCCATAATCCACCGTCTTTTCAAGACCAACCGCCACAGGAGCAAGCTCTTTTTGTACCTTTGGACCTGCATACAAAGTTGCATCCAAAGTGATTTGCTTGCCTGATGCCACATTGACCATAGGGCTATTAAAACCAATAAAATGATCCTGTCCACTGGTTCGGCTATAAAATTGCCCATCAAACTCACCAGGCGTCCATGCTGAGACAAAATAATGCTGAACAATACCCACCCAGCCATCTTTGCTGGTGATGTTTAATTCGCCATCATTAAATTTGCCAAATTTAAGCTTATTATATGGCTCATTAGGCGTGCCCCAAGCACCGCCCAAATAAGTTGCCATACCCATCATGCCTTTGTTCTCAACACCAGGGTCAGCACTATCATCACGCTTTAATTGTGCATACATCTGACCTTGCCACGCTGTAGCAGAAGCATTGTTAATATTATAACTTAGTTTAATTGGATACTCACCCGACTTAAAAGTGTAGGTCTTGGTAATGGTCAAACCATCTTTTTGGTAAGTTAATGGTACTCTTAGCTCACCCAAACCATCTAACTCATAATGCGTCTTAGGACTGGTATAAGTTGCACGACCTGATGCTGTATCAATGCCATCTTTGCCAATCAAGCCAGACTGTGCCACATAAGTGCGAGCATTTGACTCAAGTAAGGTGAAATACTCTTTGCTATCTAGTGTTTCGTTGTACTGTTTAAGGGCGGCATAAACGATGTCGCCACCCACAGGATTGATACGAATGTCATAGCGGTCAGTTGAGACGCTAATGAGATTGGCAGTACTTGCAGTAGATGCAGGGACATCAGCCGTTTGCCCTGCTGCCACTGGCACATCTCCACTGCTGACGGCAGGGACATCAGCCACGCTTGACTGTGTTGGCACAGAAGGGGCTTTTGGTATATTCATTAAGTCATCTCGCCAAGCCAACACAAGCAAATAGGTTGTGATTAAGATGGCAATGATGATTAAAATCCGCAGAATCTTTTGCATGGAATCGTTCCTAATAATGCGTTTGGGCGACACAAAAAGACGCACCTTGACAACATTTTATGAATAAATTGTGAGTAAACCCTTTATTTTACTAAAATTTACGCCAAAAACCTAGAAAATTCTTAAAAAGCTGGCAGACTAAGTGGTTCGCATCAAGTGATTTAATCTACCAACATAATCAAAATCATCAGTAAATACCCCAATACCAGAATGATTTGATTTACTGCCGACATACCGATAGTGATACACAGACATTGGCACAGGCACAAAATCTATACCAGAGCCACCCAAGGGATGACAACTTAAAATGCGTTTAGCCACCAAAGGCAATCCTGCCCAAGTCCCATGCCACAAAATCGCCCACCTACCATAGTGCGAGCAACTTGGATAATAGCGACAGCGAGCAGACATCAGAGGACTGATGGCCTTTTGATAAAACCAAATCAATCCAATTAGCACTTTTTTTATCATGACAGACTTAGCACAACATTTTTAATGATTAATCCATACCAATCATTATTTATAAAAATATTCTATAAATAAGATTTTGGATACAAGCTCTTAATTTTCTCAAAAATCTCTGCTATCTCAGCATAAATATCTACTTCTTTTGTTAAGCTAATCTTAACAATAAGAACTAAATCTATATCACCAATGCAATGCTGATTCAAACGAAACACTTCTCTGGTACAGCGTTTGATTTTATTGCGAAGCACAGCCCGCTTAACTTTTTTCTTAGTAATAGCAAGTCCTAATCTGGGTGTATTTTTTTGATTGGGTTTAATAAACACAATGCAGTGTTTGCTATGAATCTTTTTTATGGGAGCATCAAACACCAACTTAAATTCAGTAGGCTGCAGTAATCGATGATTTTTAGTAAAAGAAAACAACTCAATGGTCATATAATCATGCTTAAAAAAAATATCAGTATATAGGAATATCAAAAAATGGTAAATAAAAAAGCACCAACAAGGTGGTGCTTTTTAGTGCGTGGTTGCTTATACGGTCAAACGATGACGACCTTTAGCACGGCGGCGAGCCAAAACTTGGCGGCCTTTTTTAGTAGCCATACGAGCACGGAAACCGTGGGTACGCTTGCGTTTTAGAACGCTTGGTTGAAAAGTACGTTTCATGTTACACCTTAAGGTTAATTAGAATCACTAAGCTCTGCAGAAGCCTGAAATGGTGAATACTGTATATGCCGCAGCTTAACAACTGTGGCCGTCTCAAACTGTCATTTAGCCAAATAAGGCAAAAACGCAGAAATTCTATCAAAAATAAAATTGCTTGTCAAGACATGTTGTTTTTTTAAATTCAAATGGGTTTGTTGTTATAAAACTTCATGCTTAGAGTAAAGCAGGTTTCTCTTATAAAAACATCATTATGCAATCATAATATTTTTTTGTGTATTTGTAGCGTAACACAAAATTTGAAGAGCTGAACTATGTTTTGGTAGGTTAATATGTAATAATAGCAAGGCTTTGACTGCGGTTAATAAAAAAGTTATCCACAGATTTTCATTTTCTCTGTTATTATATTATAGAGATAATAATGGTAATAATAAAGTATATAGAATTATATTGATAACTAATAAAAAATAATAAAAATCATTAAGTTAACTTGTGGAAAAAATTGTATATTAAGTGTTGAGAATATGTGGGAAAAACAGTATTTTTAGTTATCCACAATATTTTCCATAAAGTTATCCACAGAAAATTTATATTTGAATTTTGGCAAAAGTATGCTAATATTTCACCAAAATTTGCTTAATACCTAGATTTTTCTTTATTGTTTAATAAAAATTAATATATTAATTATTTTTTCTTAATTAATATTTTTTTAAAGGTTTATTTAATATTTTTAAAATAAACAAACTTTTAGGTATTTTTGTTTTGAGGATTGTTCAAAG